>CAVXZH010000005.1:0-160000 GCA_963766435.1 uncultured cyanobacterium | reverse complement strand
CAACATCAGTCGGTTCGGACTTCCACTTGGTGTTACCCAAGCTTCATCCTGGCCATGGTTAGATCACCAGGGTTCGGGTCTATAAACACTGATTATCGCCCTCTTCAGACTCGCTTTCGCTTTGGCTCCAGCATTCTCGCTTTAACCTACCAGTGCCTATAAGTCGCCGGCTCATTCTTCAACAGGCACGCGGTCATCCGTTGAATCGGACTCCCACTGCTTGTAAGCTAATGGTTTCATGTTCTATTTCACTCCCCTTCCGGGGTTCTTTTCACCTTTCCCTCGCGGTACTGGTTCACTATCGGTCACACAGTAGTATTTAGCCTTACGAGATGGTCACTCGCTGATTCAAATGGGATTCCTCGTGCCCCATCCTACTCGGGATTCAGCTACTATCCTTTGATTTTCGACTACAGGACTTTCACCTCCTCTGGTGCAGTATTTAGCTGCTTCGTCTAATCTCTAGATTCGATATCGCTGTCCCACAACCCCAAAAAGTAAACTCTTTGGTTTAGGCTCTTCCCCTTTCGCTCACCACTACTGAGGGAATCTCTGATTTGATTTCTCTTCCTCCAGCTACTAAGATGTTTCAATTCGCTGGGTTGGCTCATACCTGTCTATATATTCAACAGGCTGTATATAGGGTTGCCCCATTCGGACATCTCCGGCTCAATGTTTGCTTCCAACTCCCCGGAGTATTTCGTCGGTAACCACGTCCTTCTTCGCCTCTGTGTGCCTAGGTATCCACCATTAGCCCTTATTAGCTTGACCACTTCAAACTTGGTGTTCCTCCACTTGTATTCACAATCTATCCAAAAGATAGTCTGTGTCTACCTGCTTTGTTTCGCGTTACTATGCAGTTTTCAAGGTTCTGGCTGGTTTTTTCCAGCAGTCTGATGCCAAACATCATGTTGCTGAATCTTCACCAATCTTTTATTCTATCATATCCCTTTGACGGTTACGAAAACTATCTTAACAATTTTCTACTCGTCGTAAATTATGTTAATTACACTTTCTTAACTGTCATATTCATGTGGAGGTTAGCGGACTCGAACCGCTGACATCCTGCTTGCAAAGCAGGCGCTCTACCAACTGAGCTAAACCCCCTAATTGAATTTCTCATCTGTGTTTCCACAAATTCCAAATTCTTTCAGGTGGGCCATCCTGGACTCGAACCAGGGACCTCACCCTTATCAGGGGTGCGCTCTAACCACCTGAGCTAATAGCCCTTACGAACCTCACCATAGTTTGAAAGCCTACAATTTTTCCTGCGACCGACCTTAGGATGACCAACTTAGTATCTCTATCAATGTGTTTCGATATCTAAGTGGGAAGGTCTCCCTAAAAGGAGGTGATCCAGCCACACCTTCCGGTACGGCTACCTTGTTACGACTTCACCCCAGTCACCAGACCTGCCTTAGGCATCCCCCTCCTTTCGGTTGGGGTAATGACTTCGGGCGTGACCAGCTTCCATGGTGTGACGGGCGGTGTGTACAAGGCCCGGGAACGAATTCACTGCAGTATGCTGACCTGCAATTACTAGCGATTCCTCCTTCATGAAGGCGAGTTGCAGCCTTCAATCTGAACTGAGCTACAGTTTACGGGATTTGCTTGCTATCGCTAGCTTGCGACCCTCTGTCCGTAGCATTGTAGTACGTGTGTAGCCCAAGACGTAAGGGGCATGCTGACTTGACGTCATCCCCACCTTCCTCCGGTTTGTCACCGGCAGTCTCTCTAGAGTGCCCAACTTAATGCTGGCAACTAAAAACGAGGGTTGCGCTCGTTGCGGGACTTAACCCAACATCTCACGACACGAGCTGACGACAGCCATGCACCACCTGTGTTCGCGCTCCCGAAGGCACTCCCACCTTTCAGCAGGATTCGCGACATGTCAAGCCTTGGTAAGGTTCTTCGCGTTGCATCGAATTAAACCACATACTCCACCGCTTGTGCCGGCCCCCGTCAATTCCTTTGAGTTTCACACTTGCGTGCGTACTCCCCAGGCGGGATACTTAACGCGTTAGCTACGGCACGGCTCGGGTCGATACAAGCCACGCCTAGTATCCATCGTTTACGGCTAGGACTACTGGGGTATCTAATCCCATTCGCTCCCCTAGCTTTCGTCCCTCAGTGTCAGTTACGGCCTAGCAGAGCGCCTTCGCCACTGGTGTTCTTCCTGATATCTACGCATTTCACCGCTACACCAGGAATTCCCTCTGCCCCGAACGTACTCTAGCCAATGTAGTTTCTACCGCCTTTATCTAGTTGAGCTAGACTCTTTAACAGCAGACTTACATGGCCACCTGCGGACGCTTTACGCCCAATCATTCCGGATAACGCTTGCATCCTCCGTATTACCGCGGCTGCTGGCACGGAGTTAGCCGATGCTTATTCCTCAGGTACCGTCATTTTTTTCTTCCCTGAGAAAAGAGGTTTACAACCCAAGAGCCTTCCTCCCTCACGCGGTATTGCTCCGTCAGGCTTTCGCCCATTGCGGAAAATTCCCCACTGCTGCCTCCCGTAGGAGTCTGGGCCGTGTCTCAGTCCCAGTGTGGCTGATCATCCTCTCAGACCAGCTACTGATCGTCGCCTTGGTAGGCCTTTACCCCACCAACTAGCTAATCAGACGCGAGCTCATCTTCTGGCAGCAAGCCTTTCACCTTTCGGCATATCCGGTATTAGCCATCGTTTCCAGTGGTTGTCCCCGACCAGAAGCTAGATTCTCACGCGTTACTCACCCGTCCGCCACTATCTCCGAAGAGACCGTTCGACTTGCATGTGTTAAGCATACCGCCAGCGTTCATCCTGAGCCAGGATCAAACTCTCCGTTTTGAAGACTTTGTAGCTCTTTTTTGGCTGCCCTTTTTACACCTCAGCCTGGTGTCTTAATTTACTTGACGCAGGCTATTGCTTTATACTGGCTTTCAAACTATAATATTTTCTAGGTTCGGTGCACCTTTGAGTTCGCTCTTTCGCGCTCTCTCTCCGGCACTTGTTAAATATATCGAACCTCGATTCTGTTTGTCAACCCTTTTCCCAATCTTTTTTTGGGATTATTTCTCTGACCCCGAAAACTCGCCACTGGACTGGGTTTAGTTCACAATGGTGGAAGTGTTTTGCGCGTGGAAGGGAAACTGGAACATGAATTTTCAATCAGTTATATCTATATTGCATCAGTTTTGGGGCGATCGCGGTTGTCTGATTGCCCAACCATATGACATGGAGAAGGGCGCTGGGACAAAGAACCCCCATACTTTTTTAAGAGCGCTGGGGCCAGAACCTTGGTCGGTGGCTTATGTGGAACCTTGTCGTCGTCCCACGGATGGACGTTATGGGGAAAATCCTAATCGCTTTCAACACTATTACCAATACCAAGTCCTCATTAAACCTTCACCAGATGATATTCAAGAAATCTATCTTGATTCCTTGCGGGCTTTAGGCATTCGTCCTGAAGACCACGATATTCGCTTTGTGGAAGATAACTGGGAAGATGCAACGGTAGGAGCTTGGGGTACTGGTTGGGAAGTTTGGTTAGATGGGATGGAAATTACTCAATTTACCTATTTTCAACAGTGTGGGGGAATTGATTGTCGTCCGGTGTCCATTGAGATTACGTATGGATTAGAGCGATTGGTGATGTACCTCCAGGAAGTGGAGGCCATCACCAAGATTCTCTGGACAGACACTATTACATATGGTGATGTTCATCTCCAGGGAGAGATTGAGCAGTGTACTTATAATTTTGAAGCATCAAATCCGGAAATGCTCTTAACACTGTTCAATTTATATGAGCAGGAAGCGACCCAATTAACAGAGCGTGGTTTGGTGTTACCAACTCTAGACTATGTAATTAAGTGTTCACACACATTTAATTTACTGGATGCTAGAGGTGTAATTTCTGTAACTGAAAGAACCCGCTACATTACCAGAATTCGCCATTTAGCTAGGAAAGTGGCTAATTTATATGTAGAGCAAAGAGAAAAATTAGGTTTTCCGTTGCTTAAAAAGTAAGGAAATGGGAGGTGGGGTGGTGGGGTGGTGGGGTGGTGGGGTGATGGGGTGGTGAGGTGATGGGGAGATGGAGAGGTGGGGTGATGGGGTGGTGGGGAGATAATTGCAAAAATTAAATACTAGTCAATTCTTTGCCAATTTAGCCTGTATAAATGGGAATCACCAATCATAATAAGCTAAGTAGTAGTGAAAAGCATTATGATTCAGACCAGTGGTGTAATTATTTGTCTTAGCTATATTTTAGGATTATTATTGACAGCAGTTCCTGGAAGTGGAATATGGATGTTGCTATTGGGAATAGCAGCAGCAGTATTTTCTAGACGCCATATTAATATCCGGCAATTCGCTGATAAAAAAGCGCTGGCTACTAAAAAGAAGACCTTAGAACCATCTTGGACAATCATGCCCCATCCTAGAATCTGGCTAGCAGCTGGATTCATAGGATTATTAGCAACTGTATATTTTCAAATGCGAGTACCGCACCCAGAAGCACAAGATATTAGTACTTTTGTACTAGCAGATAATAAAACTAACCAAGAACAACTGATGATGGTACGTGGGGAAGTGATCAGTAATCCGCGTTTAACTCGTGCGGGAAAGGGACAATTTTGGTTAAAAGTGACTCAATTGGATGAGGTAAAAAGTGAAAAAGGTTCCATAGATGCAGCTAAAGGAGTCACTGGTAAATTATATGTGACAGTCCCTGTACTTCAATCTACTGGTTTATATCCTAGTCAGCAAATTACTGTCACTGGAGTTTTATACAAACCCAAAGCAGCTTTGAATCCTGGTAGTTTTGATTTTCAGAAGTTTCTCAGTCAAGAAGGTACATTTGCTGGGTTGATGGGAAAACAGGTGAGTTTGCTAGACGAACAACGTAAATGGGGATGGTGGGATATTCGCACTCAAATTGTGCGATCGCAAGTTCGTTCGTTAAGTATCCCTGAAGGCCTCACTAGTTAGTGCCATCGTCTTGGGTAACAAAGCGGTGGATTTACCTTATGATATCACCGATTTATTTGTGAAAGTGGGATTAGCACATACTTTGGCAGCTTCTGGATTTCAAACTTCGCTGATTTTAGGTGTAATATTACAGTTGAGCAAGAAGGCAAAAAAGGTAACGCAGATTATCCTTGGTTCTTTGGCTTTAATTATTTTCTTAGGTTTAACAGGTTTTCAGCCCCCAATACTCAGAGCGGTAATTATGGGTTTTGCAGCTTTGGTGGGTTTAGCATTGGATAGGAAAATTAAACAGTTAGGGTCATTACTACTAGCAGCAACAATATTATTACTCTTTAATCCCTTATGGATTTGGGACTTAGGTTTTCAATTGAGTTTTTTAGCCACATTGGGGTTAATGGTGACTACATCCCCAATTATTCAACGTCTGGATTGGATGCCATCAACGATCGCATCTATGATTGCGGCTCCTTTAGCGGCAACCATCTGGACTTTACCTTTACTATTATATTATTTTAGTGTTGTCAAACTTTATAGCGTACCCTTAAATATTCTCGTCACACCATTGATATCTCTAATTAGTATTCTGGGGATGCTGAGTGGTTTAGTCAGCGTAATTATACCTGAGATTGGTAGTATTTTAGCTAGTTTACTGTATCACCCTACACATTTGCTAATTCAATTAGCGAAATTTTCTGCGAATTTACCAGGAAATTCTGTAGCTATTGGTAGTATTTCCTCTTGGCAAATGGTAACAATTTATGCTTTGATGATATTGACTTGGTTAATCAATTGGTGGCAAAAACGATGGTGGTTTGCAGGTTTAATAGCGATAGGTTTAGTCCTCATCCCCACTTGGCATTCTGTGAATAATTTGTTAAAAATTACCGTATTAGCAGCTGGTACAGAGCCAATTTTGGTGATTCAAGACCGAGGAACTGTTACCCTAATTAATAGTGGTAAAGAAAATATGGGACGCTTCACCATCTTACCATTTTTGCAACAACAAGGTGTAAATCAAATTGATTGGGCAATTGCCAGTGACTTTTCCGAACATGACAATGATGCTTGGTTAGAAGTGTTACAAAATTTACCTATCAGAAATTTTTATGAACATTTGTCCCAGTCAGAAAATAATCTAGAAACGCAAGCAATTCAAGAGAAACTACAAAAATATCAAGGAATCTATCAACCGTTGGTAATTCATCAAGCTGTAAATGCTGGTAACACTAATATTGAATTAATCAATGACCAATTACCCATCTTAAAGCTACAAATTTTTGGACAGCCTTGGTTATTAGTCGGTGATATCAAGTCTCAAGACATCAAACAACTAGTAAATACTGGGGGTTTACCCCAAACACAAGTACTATGGTGTAACTCTGAATCTTGGAAAGATTTAGTTTTGGCATTAAAACCAGAGGTAGCAATCATTTCCTATCGTCAACTTGATAGTAAAGCCTCATTGGAACTGAATCAAGGGCAGACAAAAATGTTCTATATACAACAAAATGGAGCAGTGCAATGGACACCTGATGGAGCGTTTGAGGCATTTATCCAGACGACAGAAAATAAGTCATCAGTGTTCTAAAATTCTCCGAATATCTTTCAATATTAAAAACAAATGTAGTTGATCCGTTGGACTACTTTGAAAATCAAATTGCTCATACCATTCTCGTGCTTCGTCATCTTTAGCATGAACTAGTAAAGCACGAATACCAAGAATATCGGCAGCTGCATTAATACGTTTTAAGCAATCTTTTAATAAACCTTTGCCAATACCTTTTCCCTGTTGGTTTTTATCAACTGCTAAACGTGCCAAAAGTGCCACAGGAATTGGATATTTGGGTAGTCCTTTGACAATCCGACGGGGAGCGTCTTGATGAGCAACAGATGCTACAGTTAGGCTGTAATAACCAATTACAGTACTATGTAAGATAGCTACGTAAGTTGTAACACTATCAGAGCGTTGATTTTGTAACGCATAATCGGTAAGAAATTTATTTAAAGCCGGCTTTCCACAATTAAAACTTTTTACATCGTGTTCAGCCGACAATTTTTGAATACAAGGTTTATCCAAAGGTAATGAGTTATTCAAATACACTTGGCTCCATCATTAAACGTGCCAGACGTGGTTTTTCTTGTGGTGGAGAATCGAGAGCATCTTGAAAAGCTTGCCACTGCTCATCATCCAATACAAAAAGACGACGATCTGTTAGTGTTTCCTGCGCTGCAATCAAACCATGCTCTAATAAAAATTCACTAACATTTTTGTGGCTGGCTACTGCTGCCTGTTGCAAAAGCTTTTTAACCTTTAAGCTCGTGCGGATATCTATCCGCTCTGTTCTTGATTCAATTAAAGTACTCATTTTTTTAAGTTATCTCTAACAATAACTTAAACGTATCATACACACATTGTCCTGACAAGGGAGCAAAAAGTATAAATACACACGCTGCCACTTAATCGCGAAAAACCTTACCAAGACTATTTTCAATCATCAAAAAATTGTGATATAATCGGAGATACCGCAAATGAAGTGCAAGCTAATGCGGGTCAAAATAAATACCTGGAGAGGTGGCAGAGTGGTTGAATGCGGCGCACTCGAAATGCGTTTTGGGGGAAACTCAACGGGGGTTCGAATCCCCCCTTCTCCGTTTTTTATTTAAATTTTAGATTTTGAATCTTCAACCTCAAATCCAAAATCTAAAATTCCCCGGTGTTGCTAACCGGGAGAGATATCAATCCACCACTGTGGAAGTCAAACTCATTGATTCCCACAGAACCATATTCGGTGCAGTTGGTAAAGGTTGATGCAAAGCAATCAACTGCGCTAAGGTACTTTTTAGCTGAACACGAGAGACAATATCATCCACAAACCCGTGCTTGAGCAAATCTTCTGCGGTTTGAAAATCTTCAGGTAATTTTTCCCGCAAGGTTTGCTCAATTACTCTTCTCCCCGCAAAACCAATGGTCGCTTTAGGTTCAGCAATAATAATATCCCCTAACATCGCAAAACTAGCTGTAACTCCCCCAGTGGTGGGATTAGTCAAAATGGGAATGTATAATAGTCGAGCGTCTTGATGACGTTGTAAAGCAGCGGATATTTTAGCCATCTGCATTAGAGATAACATCCCTTCTTGCATTCTCGCACCCCCAGAGGTGCAAATAATCACGACTGGATATCGTCGCTGAGTTGCTTGTTCAATCAGTCGAGTCAGTTTTTCCCCCACAACTGAACCCATACTCCCACCCATAAACCGGAAGTCCATTACTCCCAATGCTATCGGTAAACCATTGATTTGTCCCAAACCAGTTTTCACTGCGTCGATTAAACCAATTTTTTCCTGCATTTCCCGCAAGCGATCGCTATATAATTTGCGATCGCGAAACTGGAGGGGGTCACTAGGACGCAAATGCTCGTCTAGGGGTTTCCAAGTATTAACATCAATTAATTGTCGAATCCGTTCATCACTATCAACCCGATTATGATGACCACACTCCACACAAACCATCTGATTAGCTCGAAGGTCTTTGGCATAACTCAATACACCACACTTAGGACATTTGTGCCATAATCCATCAGCAATTTCCCGTTCTTGGCGTTCCAGGTTAGTAGACCCTGGTTTTCGCCGATTTGCAAACCAATCAAACAGAGACTTTAAACCACGTGATTCTTCGTTGTTTGCCATTTTTTATGTTATTGAATTAGGGATGAGGTAGAAAAGCAAAATCAACTAATTGAGCTACCGAGAAAATCAGACCGAATATTGAATGTCTTTGGTTGTTAGCTTAACGAAAATGCTGATGCCAAACAAGTCTCTTCCTTTTGATTAAGTCAGGGACTGATTCTGGTACTGGAATCACCATCCTCAACGAGGATGTTTTTACCTCCCCATTAATAATTCTTGTAATTAGGTAAAATTTGTACAGAAAACTGCCCCTTTTCGGTGCAGCTAAAGAACCCTGAGTATTTATTCGATGGGAAAGGGGTTACAAGTTAATATTATCAAAACTTAAAAGTCGAATGAGGTAATGGATGTTACGACTGGGAAATTTTAGGATGGAAATACAAAAAGACGTAAGTAGCTTGATATAAGTGCTTCACCGCTAAATATGGTAATCACCGATCCTAACGCCAGAAAAGTCACCAAAAGGCATTTTTTGTCCCCATTTACGTCGGGAGAGAACTATTGTACCACTACCCACCAATGCTCCCAAAGTACAAGCAATTAAACCAGCTAAAAGTAAATACTTCCAACCCAACCAAGCTCCCATCATCGCGGCTAACTTAGCATCACCTGCACCCATTGCTGTTTTCCTAAATACAATGCCACCAATCACTGAGATACCATCAAATAACCATAGCCCTAATACTGCTCCTACTATCCCCATCATCAGATGCTTAACTACGCTTACCCCAGTAGCATCTGTAAACAAACCGACGATGACTTGAAAGCAAATACCCAAAATTAAGCCCGATTTAGTTAATGAATTGGGTAAGGTCATTGTATCTAAATCTATCAGTGATAATGCCAATAACCAACTACAAAAAGTCCAGTAGCCTATAGTGAGAATGGAAACGTTAAATACTAAAAACAGGGATAAAAACATTAATCCGGTGATTAATTCTATCACTGGATAACGGAGAGAAATTTTACCTTTACAAAAACGACATTTTCCTTTTAACCAGACCCAACCCAATATAGGAACATTATCATAAGCTTTGAGTCGATTTAAGCAGTGAGGACAGCGAGAAGGTGGCCATAAAATTGACAACCCAGCAGGTATCCTATAAACCACAACATTGATAAAGCTACCGATAGCTGCTCCTAAAGCAAACACAATCAGACTAGCCGGGAAGACACTCAAAAAGTCCATATAGTTAATTGGTCTTGGGGGACTACTAATACATATAAGACTCAATTTGGTCTAACGGCACAAAACACTCTTGTGGTAAAAGCACTGGTTGGTTAGTGAAAATCACTTTACCCCGATGAGTCACTCGACTAATTGCTACACCTGAAGCTTGCCCAATAATTTCGGGATGTACTTCACAGTAAGTGTAGTAAATCTGACCAGCCGACCTGATTAAAGCAGGATCAATCAAAGGCGACTGGTGGTTGGGGGGAGCAAAATTTGCTTGTCCTTGTCGTAAAGCGTACACTATGGGCTTTTATGTGATTTGTAGATTTGTCTCTAGTTTATCCGAAACTTCTAGCATTTTGTCGGAAAGTTTTGAGAATTAATGCTAAAATACCGCAGCTAAGACTAGAAGGTGATTAAGCATTCAGAATTTTGATCAGAGCATTACCCATCGCTCGACAACCCAAAAGATTCATACCTGTAGACATGATATCTCCCGTGCGATCGCCTTGCTCTAGGACTTTTAACACGGCATTTTCCACAAAATCTGCTGCCTGTGGTTGATTTAAGCCATAGCGTAACATCATAGCCGCACTTAAAACCTGTGCCAAGGGGTTGGCTTTATCAAGTCCAGCAATATCGGGAGCGGAACCATGTACAGGTTCAAATACTCCAGGTCCACTAGCACCTAAACTAGCAGAGGGTAACATCCCAATACTACCTGTGAGCATAGCAGCAGCATCAGACAGAATATCCCCAAATAAATTACCTGTGACAATCGTATCGAATTGTTTGGGAGCGCGAACTAATTGCATAGCTGCATTATCGACATAGAGATGAGAAAGTTCCACATCTGGATATTCTTTACCTAAATGGGTGATGCGATCGCGCCATAATTGAGATACTTCCAAAACATTAGCCTTATCAACAGAACAAAGCCTCTTACCGCGCTTCCGTGCGGCTTCAAAAGCGACCCGACCAATGCGTTCAATTTCCGATTCTGTGTAAACCATAGTATTTACACCGCGTTTCTCACCAGTTTCGCTCGTAAAAATCCCCTTGGGTTTACCAAAATAAATACCCCCAGTCAGTTCCCGCACCACCATAATATCAACACCTTCCACCACTTCCCGTTTTAAACTAGAAGCGTCAATCAACTGGGGTAGAATTTGGGCTGGACGCAAATTAGCAAATAATTCCAATCCAGACCGCAATCCTAATAAACCTGCTTCGGGACGTAAATGAGATGGTAAAGTATCCCACTTGTAACCACCAATAGCCGCGAGCAATACCGCATCACTATTACGGCATAAATCTAGAGTGATAGAGGGTAAAGGTTCACCTGTAGCATCAATAGCTGCACCACCAATCAAAGCCGTTTGGAATTCAAACTGAATATCAAAGCGCTTTCCAACGATTTCCAGTACCTCTACCGCGACAGACATAATTTCGTCCAATACCATCGCCAGGAAGTAGAGTAATGCGGTAGTTATGAGTCATAGTTAATGGTCATTATGTAAAGGTCTAGGCAAATTCAGCATTATATCTCAATCCGGTTCAGTTAAGGGAGGAAGTAATTTTCATGTAGATAAGCCACATTTTTATGTCTCACGCAAAGACGCAAAGACGCAAGAGAAAGAAGTACGCAAAAATTAACTGTGGGCACACATTCTTAAAAAATCTGAACCAAGAGATAAAGCTGTTTAAAACACTTTGTAAAATAAATTTCAATCCTATTACAGGAACTACATAATAAATGTATAAACGTGGAGTAGGCGTCCCGCCTGCTCCCGGAGAAAAACAGGCGAAATGCCTATCCTACAAGAGTTAATTGCATATTATTTGCAAATCCATATCCTAACTACAACAACCTAAGCCATAAATAAAGCCGTAACTAAAATCACTAAACCTAATGTCTCATACTGATTTTAGCGTAGTATTCTTGTAATAAAAGCACAGGAGTAATTAAGTAATTTCAACCTAGTACTCAGTAATAAGTGTGCTTTAATAAAAATTACTGATAAAAATTGTATAAATATTGATAAGAGGTTTAGATGCAACAGTTTTCAGATTGGCTGATAGTTGGTGCATGTACATTAGGTATTGGAATAACAACAGCGTCTTTTGCTGGTGGAATCAATGTCGGTTTGTTAGGAAGCACTACGGGAGCAATTATTGGAGCATCTATTACCACTAAATTACAAGATGATAGAGAGCGTAAAACAGTAGAGGAATTAAATAAGCTCAAGGAGTTAGTTGAAAAACAACAGAATTTAACGAAATTAAATCAACAATTGACAATTCTAGAACCAAAAGTAGAAGCTTTAAAAAAAGATGACGCTATTCTAGCAAATGTGAATGGACAATTGCGAGCAAAGCAAGGAGAATTAGAGCAAATTGAACAAAGATTAATTACTGTTAAACAGCGACAACAAGAACTAGAAAATCGAGTTATAGAAGAATCAAATAATCTCAAGGAGTTAGTTGAAAAACAACAGGATTTAACGAAATTAAATCAACAATTGACAATTCTAGAACCAAAAGTAGAAGCTTTAAAAAAAGATGACGCTATTCTAGCAAATGTGAATGGACAATTGCGAGCAAAGCAAGGAGAATTAGAGCAAATTGAACAAAGATTAATTACTGTTAAACAGCGACAAAAAGAACTAGAAAATCGAGTTATAGAAGAATCAAATAATCTCAAGGAGTTAGTTGAAAAACAACAGGATTTAACGAAATTAAATCAACAATTGACAATTCTAGAACCAAAAGTAGAAGCTTTAAAAAAAGATGACGCTATTTTAGCAAATGTGAATGGACAATTGCGAGCAAAGCAGGGAGAATTAGAGCAAATTGAACAAAGATTAATTACTGTCAAACAGCAACAACAAGAACTAGAAAATCGAGTTAATGTAATTAATCAAAAAAAACCTGATTTATCATATCTTGAACAACTCCAACAAAAAATTGAAGAATCTAAACTGGAAAAAATTGGTTTAGAAGGTCAAATTAATGGTTTAAATTCTCAGCTTCAGTCTTTAGAATCACAAAAAATCAATCTCCATACTGTTGAATCACAATTAGCTAGTAAAAAAGTAGATTTAGATAATTTTAATCAACGAGTTGAAGAACTAAAAACTCAATCTCAGCAATTAGAAAAAAGTGCATCTGAATTGGAGTTATTACGAGTAATCTATGATGGGCTTTTTAGTCAAAAACAAATTTTTGAAGAAAAAGTTAATCAGCTAAGACCGGAAATAGAGAGGTTGGAAGCTGAGAAACATCGGATTTTGCAAGCAATTCAAGAAAGTCAAAATGAATATCACAGAATTGAAGAATTTCGGCAAAGATTACATAATTTAAGCATGGAGATTAGAGATAAAGAATCAGAATCGAGAGAACTGGAAAGAGAAATCCAGCATTTGTATGGGATTAAATCTGGTTTGGAAGAAAATAATTCTCGATTGACCCAAGAAAGAGAAATTCTCCAAGAGGAAATTACCAGATTAACCAGAGATATTAACAATATAGAAAATAGTACTAGTTTAGCGTTACAATCTCTTAATGAAAAAATTTGGTATCAACTACCTAATCAGCAATTACATTTGGAAGAGAAAGATTTTATCGCGGGTTTTATTCAAAATATTCAGTCTCAAGGTTTAACTTTTCATGAGCGAGTAATTAACGCATTCCATACCTCGTTAAAAGTACAGGATATTTCTGCTTTAGTTATTTTAGCAGGAATTAGTGGAACTGGAAAAAGTGAACTTCCCCAGCGATATGCTAATTATATTGGAGCGCAATTATTAACTCTTGCTGTGCAACCACGTTGGGATTCTCCACAAGATTTACAAGGATTTTATAACTATGTAGAAAAAAAGTTTAAACCAACTGATTTAATGCGGGGATTATATCAATATAATAATGATTCTCTGATGCAAGATAGAATTGTAATTGTTTTATTAGATGAAATGAATTTAGCGAGAGTTGAATATTATTTTAGTGAATTTTTATCTAAGTTGGAAACTCGTCGCAATCATGCAACTTATTTGGAGATTGATGTTGGTAGTTTAAGAATAAATGACAGTGAACGTCGGTTACAAATTCCCAATGCTTTTTTGTTTGTGGGAACTATGAATGAAGATGAAACTACACAATCTTTATCCGATAAGGTTTTAGATAGAGCTAATGTGCTGACTTTTGGAAAACCTCAAAATTTAAAATTACGTCAGGAAAGACAGATTTCAAATGGGAGTAATCAACTTTCAAGATATTTACCTTACTCTAATTTTCAAGAATGGATAAAAACACCAAATCCAGATTCTGAGGTTGTTGAGAAACTGAAAGAATATTTAAATCGAGTTAATTTAGTAATGGAAAAAATGGGTCATCCTTTTGCTCATCGAATTTATCAAGCTATTATTCAATATGTGATTAATTATCCAGGGATTGACAATGTTAATTCACCAAGTTTTAAATTTGCGATTCGCAGATCAATTTGGACAAAAACTATTACCAAAATTGCGGGGGGTAATGGTTGATGAAGCTCATGAACAATTGGATGAACTGGAGGAAATTATTTCGGATATTAATGACCAAGCATTGATAAGAGCTTTTGAAAAATCACGAGCAGGACGTTATGGACAATTTACTTGGACAGGTTTAATTTATCAGGATGAGTAAATATGAAAATTTATGCGAGTTTATTTGCTTATTTAAATCAATCTCAGCTAATCACAGATAATCCTCGATTAGAAGCAAGTCAACGTCCAATAATTGTCCTAGAACCAGAAGAAAATTTATCAACACCATCTTGGTTAATTCCTTTTGCTGATAGAGTCTATGAAATTGGTTTCCCATATTTGAAACGTACTGATTTAGAACCAGATAAATTTGATTTAGAATTTACATTTAATTTAGATGTCTCTGAAAAATCTTATTCTTTGTCTGTTAGGGATGAAGTGCTAGATTTAGAGACTATTAAAGAAGAATCTGAAATTCAAGAATGGGAAAATAGATTACAAAATCGTTTGGATCAAAGAACGAGTGAATTAATCCGGTTATTCATTGGGATGTTGACAGAGATATTTAGTAATCAAAAAACCGTAAATTCAAAAATTATATTAATTGAAATACCAAAAAAATTAGAATTAATTAAAACTGAAGATGCAAAGTTACCAATTGTAATTAGCTTAGATAGAAAATACAAACTCCGTCGTCAACTAGAATTAATCAGTAATAAATTACGTCATCAATTAAGAAGACAAGCAGAATTAATTTCTGTAGGTAGAATTCAAGAAATGGATAGTTATTGTTTGCGAGATTATGTCCGTAGACCGGGATTAACTGCTGTAGAAAAAGCAGGTTCAAAACAGGAGTTAATGGGAATTCAACGTTATCAGGATTTCAATACACCCGAAAATAAATTTTTAGTTTACTTTAGTCAGCTATTACATTTAAATTGTTTTCAATACGAGAGAAATGGAGCAAGTCAGTTTAGAGATGAAATTAGAAAAGTCAGGTTAGTAATTGATTTATTTAAAGAACAACCGATAGTCAAAACTATTCAAGATAGAACATATCAATTTACTAAACCGAATTATATTTTACAACAAAATCCTATATATAGAAGTTTTTACCAAGCTTATTTAGATTATCTGCAAAAAAGATATGAAAAAGAAAGGTTATGGACTTTCAGGAATATTTTATTAGCGGATAATTTTTATATTTGTTTAACAGCAGCATTACTGAAATTTCAGGGAATAAGTGTAGATGCTAATTTAGCGATTACGGGTAACTTGACTCCCGACAAAGGACGTTATCTTCAGCAAGGGGAAAATATTACAGTTAATGTATTTCTGCAAAATCAAGTTTATGTATTTAGCTTGAAAAAATCTATTCACGAGATAAAAAGTGATTGGATATTGACTTTAGAAATTCACCAACTAGACTCGATAAATTTAGAAACTAAAAAATTAGTATTCCCAATTTGGGTATTTTGGTATTGTCCTGATAATTCAGTTATTGCTGAAACACAGAAATATTTGCAAGATTTAATAAATAATCAAAATGTCAAAATAGGATTAATATTTTATTTGCAAGTTTCTCCGGGTCAATCCTCATCTACAGCTAGGATAAAGTTATTTTGCGAAAGAAAATTATGGTTAATCCCATTACCAGATCCCATCGCATCCCACGGATTTGGGAATATGGTTGATTGGATGACAATTCTAATTAAAGAAATAGTGGAGTTTCCGATATGAATATACAACAATTTTGGCAAGAGTTGCAACAATCAATATATCAATCTGGTGAGATTTCAGAAACTACCCAAGCACAATGGGAGAAACTTGTACAAATTCATGATTCACCATCTTTACCCACACAATTAATTATTGAAACTGTTTGTCATGGTTCAGTTTATTTAGAATCCGCACTATCGCATTTGAACTTCCCTGCGATTACTCCTCATCTTTCTCTAAGTGGAAAGCAACAAATAGCACTAGAAATGACACTTTCAAATAGTCCCATTGCTTTCATCTCCGGTTCAGCAGCAACAGGAAAAACTCGCATTGCGAATACTCTTATTCATGCAGCTATTAACCACCACAAACGAATTTTGATTTTAACTCATTATCAAGCATCTCTAGTAAATTATCTTCATTTAGGAACTTATCCATTTTTACTGTCTCAACCGCAAGATTATCAGGAATGGATAATTAACCAATTGCGCTCTGAATATTTAGCACAACCGCAGATGGATTATTTACCTTTACATTTGCTACCAGATACAGAGTTAGCAAAACTAAGAACACCAGCGAAATTAGAAACATGGTTGTCAATTATTGAAAATAACTCACATCCAAAAATAGTTGAATTATTGAAACTAGAATTTCCTGACTTAGCAGAACCAAGAATCGAATTATTAGCTTATCGTCTTCAGCAATTAGAACCATTATTAAAACAGCAATTAAATTTGAGTCAGTTATATAACAATCTCTCAGAAACAGGGTTAAGGGAAATAGCTAATCAACTGATAGAAAATCCCCAAGTACCAATTGTGGGGACTATGAGCGAATTGATGCAATATAAAAACCGATTTTTATGGGAAAATAACTTTGATTTAATTATTGTGGAAGAATCACAGCATCTCAGTTGGGTAGAATTAATGCTGTTATCTGGATTATCTCATAAACTTGTTTTATTTGGTGAAATCATCCCAAAATATCGTCGTCAACTCAATCAAAAGGAATCATTATTTGCACCATCCAGTAATTGTTTCCAATGGTTAAAACAGAATTTATTTCCAACTTACGTTTATGAACTAACAGAACAATTTCGACTACATCAAAAAATAGCTGAACTTGTTTATCCATGTATTTGTGATGATTGGATTCAGACTCAAAGCTGGAATACACATTATTATTTTCCTGAAACTAAAAAAAGATTAATTTGGAACGATATATCCAATCCAAAAACCAAAGAAAATATTATTCAATTTATCCAAACTCTAGATAAAGAAATTATTCCTCAAATCGGTATCATTACATTTTCAATCCAAGACCGAGATGATCTTCAAAAGAATTTATCTAGAGATTATGGTAAAATATTTATTGGGACAATCGCAGAATGGGTTGGAAATGAACGAGAGATAATTATCGTTAATTTTTCAAACCTGTTTGAAAAACTTACTTTAGCAGATGTTAGTGTAGTACTAACAAGAGCGAAAGATTATTTATTTTTATTTGGTGATTATGATTTATGGAGAAAAAATAATTCTCCATTTAAACAATTCTTAAATCAACCTAAGTTATATAAAGAACGTTTGGTTATATTATCATGAAACTAGAAATTACCATAACCGGAAAATTTCATCGTTTACTATTGAGTGGGACAGAATCAATATCTGTATCTTTAGATGATTTAATGCGAGAAGTACAAGCGATCGCTACTCAACATCGTAGAAGAACACCCCAATTATTACGTCAATCTTTTGGGTTGAATTTTTTACCAGAACCAGTATTAATTAATTTATGCAAACAAGCACAGTCTATAATCAAAGAAAAGGAACTTTATCAAGTACCATCACTACAATTATTACAACCTATTAAATCTCAATTCACCAATCAGGTAGTTAACAAATATGCTTATAAATTTATATCTGAACTAGCTGATTTTCAACTGACATCTGATGATATACAAATTCCAATTTTTGCAGGAATTATTTCCGAAATCATCGGAACTTACACCATGACAATAGACAAACCTGATTATCCTGGTTTAAATAAAAATTTCGCACAAAATAAATGGGAGATTTGTGTAAATTATTGGGATAACTTACCCGACATCGAAAAAATTAACTTGGCTTTAAAATCGCGAGACTTAAATAATTTTTCGATTAATTATCAAGATATAAAAATTTGGATTTCCATACAGGAACTATCTTTAAATTTAAGAGCAGCGATTACATATTTACGTTCAAATCAGAGTGATACAGCAAATTTATCAGAAACTGTTAAATCATTATTTGAAGAATATCAGTCAAAATATATATTACAACCAATAAATCTACCTGCTGAACTAAGAAAAAATTCTAGCTTACCGTCTAATAGTGGTTTTTCCATTTCCAAGAGAGAAAACCGTAATACCTTAAAGACTATTATTAATAGTGCTACTCAATTTCTGCTTATTTCTAGTTATATTATTGAAGATGAAGAACTAACAGAATTGATTTGTCAAAAATCACAAGAATTACCCCAAGGAGTTTGGATTTTAACAGACTTGCGGAACGAAGTTTTAAATCGTATTGATGAGCAAGTATCAGATGATGTATTTACACCAGCACAATATCAAAGATCATCTCAACGAAAAATAACTTGTTTGAAAAAATTACTCAACGCAAATATTTCTATTCGTAGTGGTGCTTTTCATTTAAAAACTTATATTTCTGAAACCTATGCTTATTTAGGTTCTTGTAATCTGACTCCTAAAAGTTTAGATTTTAATATTGAAGCGGGAGTATTATATAGAAATAATTCACGACATGAATCATTAATCAATTTATTTCGGGAATTTTGGGTAAAATGCACTAAAGATGAAGTTATACCTGATAGTAATGGGTTTCATTTGCGTTCACTCTTCTATTGTAATCCTCAAAATTTTCCAAATTATCTAAACTTCTTAACTCCATCACAATATAAAAGAGATTTGATCGAAAGTATGAGGAATTTTAGGGAAACAATCAAAATTTATAGTTGGAGTTTTCAACCTTCACCTGAAATAGAAACTTATCTACGCTGGTCAGATACACATATTTTTATTGGTTCCAGTATGTTAGTTACACATCAACATTACAATATTCAGAAAATTGATAATCTCCATGCTAAAATTACTATTTTAGGTAATCGAATAGCTTATATAGGAGGAATTAATTTTAATTTCGGTGATTTAGATTCACATGATTTAATGTATAGAACGGAAATTCCCCAGGAAATTAATAAAATAATTAGTTTACTTCCTTGATAACTCATGACAAAATTATTTAATTTGGAATCCTATATCGATTGTTGTCAATACGCTATGATATTCAAAGATTCAACTATTCCTGAATCTAGAAAATCATACAAATCTTTGTTAGATAAATATGCTGACAAATATTATTTATCATCACCGATTTTTAATGATAACCTTGTCTCGCAATTAACTATAAATCCCACAAAATTAAATTATCTTTCAGTAGGGACTGAGCTAAGTCATGGAGAAAAAAAGCGTTTATTTATTATCAGTGATAGACTAGATTTGATGACGCTGAGTATGAGTAATCTTATTGAACGTCATGACAGTTACTTATACAGCAGTGCTTACCATTATTGGAATCATTATCAAGAAATTCATCAACATGGAATCCCAGAAAAATTAGTATTTGTTGATTTAGATAATTTTGATATTTCTACTTTAATTCCTGTCAGTTTTTCTCAACCAGAAAATAGTCATTATCTAATTCCGGTTCTCGATACTAGAAATCCAATATCTCTCAATCAAGTTTATAATGGTATCCAAACATATCAAAATATTTGTGCTAAGTTTGCTCGCATTTTATTAAGAAAATTTCCTTCATTTTCTGAAAATAGTCAAACGGTTAATCATTTATCTTCTTATTTGAAAAAAATAAATTTTCTCGACTATATTCAACCTTATATAAATCAAGAATCCATAAACTTAATTATTGAGATATATCACAACGAACAAATTTTTTACAAGCAAGTGAATGCATCAATATCTGAAATTGCTAATACTGTATATCAGCAACTTGATTTTGGTAGTTTAAACAAATTAGCAAATAACTATCCTGAATATAAATTTGTATTAATTAGTAAATATAATATTTTTCCGCGAATTGCTACAAATTTACCTAAATTTCTTTGTCTTCAATCTAGTCATCAACAATTTCAGCAAATATGGACAGAAAAAAATAATTTGCATTTTCCCTTATTTGCAATTTATCTAGATGATATTGAATTTGAAGTTTTTATTTCTAATCACGAAGAATGGATTCAATTATCTCCTGAAGGGAATACCATATCTTATGAAGGTGAAACTATACTTTTAACAGGGATTATTCCTGATTTAAATCAAAATTATTTTCGTATTCCCCAAGGTAATAGTAGTGCTAGTTTACCTATTAAAGTTAATGGTGATGATTATTGTATCAACGATGTTCCACAAGATTATAAAATTCAAATTGAGAACTATCAAGGAACAGAAGAAATCTTAGTTCAGATTCAGTTTAACTTACAACCTGGTTCTTTTCCAGAACTCAAGGTTAGAGATTTAGAAAATAAATATAGAATAAATACTAGCTTAATAGATAAACAAGAACTATATTATAGTAATATTCGACCTAGACAAATAACTAGAAAACGTCAACAACAATCATTATCTCAAATTGAAAATTTAAGAATAACCCACAGTTCACCCAGATTTATGACTGACTTAAATTTGATTCATCCTCAATTAAATATAGATAGCATCGGATATGATTCACTAATGAGAAATATAAGAAATGCTAATCAAAGAATAGCAAATTTATTGATTTTTATAGATACTTCATCATCCGAAGCAATTGTTAAAGAAATCATCACAATTTTAGAAAATAATCAATTTCACAGACTAGTTAATATTGTAAATAATTTACTGATTAATAATCATACTTTAAATAGGCAAAAAAAAGATTTTTTAGTAGAAGTGTTTATTTTTATTGGTAGATTATATCAGTTCTCTCAATACCTTCGTCCAGATAAATTATTTTCAAATATCGAGTTTCAATTTAATATAATTAATCAAATTACATATAGAAATCTATCTAATGAATATATACAATGTCTAGCTAGAATAGCAATTAATCAAGAGTTTCAAGAGAAATATTTTAGTTTATTTAACTCTAATTATAGTTTAGAAAATAGCCAGTACTTATGGGGTTATAGCAGAATTCTACTTTGGTATTATAATTTTAATTTATCATCATCCATCTTAGATTATCGCCAACATTTTATCCAAATACTTAATTATTTGCTCACAAAATCTTATAGAAATTTCGAGATAAGATATAGACAAAATGCCTTTTTATCTCTGATTTATCTTCTTACTTTTCGCTCTCATCATTCAGGATTTTGTAAATTAGATTCGGAAGAATTCTCTTTAGCAAATCGAGTTAATCATAATTTCCAAGATGATAGAATTATTTTAAAGGCAGTCAGCAAAGAAAAACCACTTAATCATTATTTTAAAGAAATGATTGAAAGTTGTTCCACAGAAGAGGGTATCCGAAATCTTCTCCAAGCTTAGAGAATTGTTTCAAAAGTATTTAACCAAGACTTATGGAATCAAATCACTATATATATGGGCGCACAGATTCCCAGAATAATTTTAATAATAGATAAAGCTAAAACGAATTTCATCCCTCTTAGGTATGAGAAAATCCCCCACTCAATTTCATGGATTGGAAATTTGTGGAGCAGGCATCTTGCCTGCCATTGAAATCAGGGCTGATGAAATGAAATCACTATATATATGGGCGCACAGATTCCCAGAATAATTTTAATCCTAGATAAAGTTGCAATGAATTTCATCCGTCTGAGGAGTGAGAAAATCCCCCAATCAGTTTCATGGATTAGAAATTTGTGCAGCAGACAAGATGCCTGGCATGGCTTCAATAGCAGGCAAGATGCCTGCTCCACGTCTAAAATAGCATGAACTATTTGATGAGGATTTTATACAGAATTAAAACATTAGTGTTTAGATAATTTGTGATAAAAACTTGCGTGTTCTTTCCTCTTTAGGATTAGAAAAGAACTCTTCGGGAGTTCCTGTTTCCACAATAGAACCACTATCCATCAGAATTACTCGATCCGCAACTTCACGCGCAAATCCTACTTCATGGGTGACAACCACCATTGTCATACCATCACGAGCAAGGTTTCGCATTGTATCTAATACTTCCCTCACCATTTCTGGATCTAACGCTGAAGTCGGTTCATCAAACAGCATAATTTTTGGTTGCATCGCTAATGCACGAGCAATTGCCACTCGTTGCTGTTGTCCACCAGATAACTGTCCTGGATATTTTTGGGCTTGTTCTAAAATGCCTACTCGTTCCAACAATTGTATCGCCAATTCTTCGGCTTTCAACTTCGACCAACGACGTACCCAGAGGGGTGCAAGGGTTATATTTTCCTTTACGGTTAAATGGGGAAATAAATTGAATTGTTGAAACACCATACCCACTTCTTGACGAATGGTTTCAATATTTCGCAAGTCATTATTAATGGTAATACCATCAATGGTAATTTTACCTTTTTGATATGCTTCTAAAGCATTAAAAGTCCGGATAAAGGTAGATTTACCGGAACCAGAAGGCCCATTAATACGACTACTTCGCCAGGATTAACGGTTAAATTTGCCCCTCGGAGAACATGGTATTTATCATACCATTTATGAACATCTTCAGCAATAATTATTGGTTCTTTTTCTAACATATTTCCTAACTACTACTAACTAATGACTTTTACTCAATTGGGTTTCTAATCTTCGGGCTGCTAATGACATTGAATAACAAAATAGCCAATAAATAAAACCTATAAATAGATAAACTTCTGCATAACGACCCAGAAATTGTGGTTGTGCCAAAATAGAACGAGCCATACCTGTTAGTTCAACCAATCCCACTAAAGATAACAGAGAAGTGTCTTTAAATAAGCCGATAAATTGACCGACTATGGCAGGAATAACAGCCCGTAAAGCTTGAGGTAAGATAATTAATATTACTACTAATATTGGATTAAATCCTAATGCTTTTGCTGCTTCAATTTGTCCTCGGGGAATTGATTGCAGTCCCCCGCGCACGTTTTCTGCCATATAAGCGGCACTGAATAGCACCAATCCAGCAATTCCTCGCAATAATCTATCTAAACGTAAATCTGTTGGTAAAAACAAGGGTAGCATCACTTGAGCTAGGAATAAAATCCCAATGAGTGGAACTCCTCTAATGATTTCGATATAGAAGATAGAAAACCAACGCACTACAGGTAAATTACTGGTTCTTCCTAAAGCTAATAAAACACCAATGGGAAAGGATAGGACAATACTCACTGCTGCCATAAATAAGGTAAGTAGCAAGCCATTCCACAGATTGGTCGAGACAGATTCTAAACCCAGTCCACCACCAATTAACCACCAAATTATTGGGAATGATAATAACCAAAGCGCAGAAAGCCAAGGTGTGATTAATTGAGATAATTTTTTCGTAATCAAAACCCCTTTCAACCCTGTCCAGGTTAGAGTGCTGAGGGTGATGATTATGAATAAAATTATCCAGATTCGCCAATATAAACTTTGCGGATATCTACCCACTAAAAATAAGGGAAAATTAGTCTGAATTACTTGCCATTGTGCTTGATAAAATGCCCAAGTCAAGATTCCTTTAGTTACCCAAAATAGAAAAATCGAACACAAAACAGTTAATAAACTGTTGTACCAATTATTGAATAAGTTTTTGCGTAGCCAAGTAAATTTTCTCATTAGTAACAGGTGACAGGAATTAGGTAATTAGTTATTGTTTATTTGCTTCACCTTTCTTTAATCTGGACGGTGCGGTTATACCAATTCATTATGCCAGAGATTGTTAAGCTGAGAGTGAGGTAGATGAGGATAATTAGTAACATTACTTCTACGGCTCTCCCTGTTTGGTTAAAGGTAGTAGAAGCCACAAAATAAAGGTCAGGATATCCAATCGCGATCGCCAAACTGGAATTCTTGGTTAAATTCAGATATTGACTGGTGAGTGGAGGAATAATCACCCGCAAAGCTTGGGGAAAAATTACCAGTCGCATGGCTAAACTGGGTTTGAATCCAAGCTATTGCGCTGCTTCCCATTGTCCCTTCGGTACGGATTGAATCCCACCCCTAACAATCTCAGCAATAAATGCACCTGTGTAAAAAGTTAACCCCAACAGCAATGCGGAAAATTCGGGAGAAAAACTAAATCCAGGGAACTCTATCCCGTTTTGGCTGAGGTCAACTAACCCCAGAAGGGAAATTTTATTTTCCACCTTGGGAAAAGCCAGGAATACAGCAAAGTACCAAAATAGTAATTGTAGTAATAAAGGGGTATTGCGGAAAATCTCAATGTAAATCGAGGTAATATTCCGCACTAACCAATTATCTGATAAACGAGCAATTCCCGCAGTTATACCCACAATTGTCGTCAGGATAATTCCCGCTATTGCCACTCGCAGAGAGTTAAGTAAACCTACCGACAAAGCGCGGAAATAAGTATCAGTCGGATTGTAATTAATGAGTTTTTCGCCAATATCAAAAGAGGCTTGTTGCCCAAGAAAATCAAAGCCAAACTGAATCCCTAATTGCTGCAAATTGCGGACAAGATTACCGAATAGTATTGCTACTACAACTACTGCTAACAAGACGGGTATTAATTGTCCAGCGATTTGCCAAAAGCGTTGTTTAGTCATTTGTTAGAAATTTACACTTTTTCGCGTTGCACCCGCTCTACCTTAACGGAAGGGGGGAGAATAAAGTAAACCACCTTTTGACCAAATTTGATTTTGTCCACGAGCTAAATTCAGCTTTGTCTTGGCACCAAGATTGCGATCATAAATTTCGCCGTAGTTGCCAACATGCTTAATTATCCTAGCGGCAAAATCTTTAGTTAAACCAATTCCTTCGCCCAGATTGCCTTCTGTACCTAAAAACCGCTTGATATCTGGGTCGGTACTGGTAGTAAATGTACCTAAATTCTGAGAGTTAATTCCCAATTCTTCGGCTTTGACGAGGGAATAAACTGTCCATCTGACAATATCCGACCACTTAGCATCTCCTTTCGTCACTGCTGGTGCTAGGGGTTCTGAGGATAGAACATCATCAAAAATTAGGTTATCATCAGGTTTGGAAAGAGTTGTACGTCGAGAAACTAAGGCGGAACGGTCAGCTGTAATTGCCTCACATCGTCCTTGATCATAAGTAGCAAAGGCAATATTTACGTCTTCAAACACAACGGATTTGTATGTGATATTCCGTTTCCGCATTTGGTCTGCTAAGTTCTGTTCAGTTGTAGTCCCAGTTTGCACACAGATGGCTTTGTTTTTTAGCTCTGCTAGGGATTTAATGCCGTTACTTTTGCGAACCATGATGGCTTGTCCATCATAAAAGACCACAGGTGCAAAATTTAAGCCTTGGGAGGTATCACGGCTTAATGTCCATGTTGTGTTACGGCTGAGAATATCTACTTCTCCAGTTTGCAAAGCTGTGAATCGTTCTTTGGCATTGAGGTTGCGGTATTCTACAGCTTCTGGATTATCAAACACCGCTGCGGCGATCGCTCGGCAAATATCGACATCAATCCCATTATATTTACCATCAGTGCCGACAAAGCTAAATCCTGGTAATTCACCACTAACACCGCAGATGAGCTTACCACGGGTTTTAATGGCATTCCAACGCTCAGGACTAACTTTTGGTTTTGTGTCATTAGGAGTTTTTGCTGTGTCTGAACCGCTATTACAAGCACTAAGGGCGAGAATCAAGGGGGCGATCGCGAGAATTGAAGTTAATTTACGCATAAGCTGAAGTACTATTGTGACAAAGTTGGACACTCTGGGGCTGGGAATAGTATAAACTATTGCTGCTACAAGTGTTTCAACAGAAATAGAAATATTCGTTAAATTTCGTTTAAAACTGTCCAATCTCCTGTGGTATTGCTATACTCAGGAGATTATTCGCTAAGATCAGGAATGAATATTAACCAGCAATGGTAAATTAATGAAACGCGATCACATTTTTTACAAAATATTCAAACGAAATCCTAGTTTACTATTTGAACTGATCACAGAACAACCAACCGGAGCAAAAAACTACAGATTTGATTCCATAGAAGTCAAAGAAACTGCATTTCGTATTGATGGTGTGTTCTTACCACCGGCTGATGCTAAACCTAGAATAGTTTACTTTGCGGAAATTCAATTTCAGAAAGACGAAGATTTACATCATCGCTTTTTCAGTGAATTATCTATGTATTTGTATCGTAACAAGGGTAGTTATGATGACTGGGGTGGAGTTCTAATTTATGGTTCTCGCAACATGGAACCTTCTGACACTAGAATCCACAGAGCCTTTTTGAATAATGACCAAATCAAACGAATTTATCTCGATGAATTGGGTGAGATTCGAGAGCAGCCGATAGGATTGTCATTAATGCTACTGACAATTATACCCGAATCTGAAACACCAGAAGAAGCTAAGTTTATCGTAGATTCTGCTAAAATTAGACAGTTTGAATCCCTGACTGAAAAAGAAATTATCAATTCAGTCATCACGATTATGATGTACAAGTTTACTACTGTTAATCGAGAGGTAATTGAAGCTATGTTAGGAGTCAATCTCGAAGAATCACGGGTTTACCAAGAAGCTAAGGAAGTAGGAGAGCGATTGCTAGTCCTACGGCAATTACGTCGCAAGTTAGGTACAGTACCGGAAGCTGCTCTCTCCAAAATTGAGATTTTGTCCCTACCGCAGCTAGAGGAACTAGGTGAAGCTTTACTCGATTTCAGAGCAATGACTGACTTAGATGCTTGGTTACAATCTCAATCCTAACTGCTCGGTTCAGCCTAAAAAGTGTTTACCACTTCTCCTCTATATAGAATAGACATCTGGGAAAATTAATTATGCGTTCGTTAAAACCCTTAGTAGGGGCGTATTGCAATACGCCCCTACATCATTTCTGGAGATATCTAACTATAGGCGATCGCTTGACTTTGAAGACAGTCGCGAGAATGTAAGATGGTAAATATCATAGTATCTCCCTCTCCTTAGTAAGGGATAGGTTTTGCTCGACTCAAAACCAGGGTGAGGTCTTTCAACAGACTGAAGTAACCAAGGATTCCTACACAATATTGTTTATATCTGAAAAGTAGTCCTAACTACTCCCAGAAAAATATCCCCATTCTGATCGTTGTGATTCGGTGCTGTTAGCCAAATTAAACCAGGAGTAATACTAATGTGGTCGCTGACTTTATACCGGTAAAATCCTTCAATGTGAAATCCTGTATTGGGATCATCGCGACGAGATAAACCTGATAACTGTGCTGAAGAACCAGTCAATCTAGGCTCCATCCCCACAATTATCCCTCCCAAATTCCCCTTTTTGCCCAAATTAGGGAAGGCTAAAGTCACAGCCCAACTCCAGATATCAGCGTCACCTTTCACTGCACCAGTCAACGCTCGTGCATCCATATAGGATACCCATCCACCAAGTTGAAAGCCATCACTAATTTTGACATTCGTTTCCAGACCATATGAATTAGAAGAAACTCTTGGTCCAAGCAAGTTCGGCGCTAACAAGTTGGATGCTAAACTGCCAGTATTAGTTCCTAAACCATTTTTATTGTAAGCATTTACATAACTAAAAGCAAATTTGGTGTCTTTGTCTTTGCTATTTGGATAGAATATAACCTGTGTCAATGCACCATATTTACCATTAAATAAGCCGTTGCCGCTAGTAGGGTCGTTGCTACTGGTACTACCTGCTAAATACAACATCTGTGCTTTTAAATTTTCATTTGGCTTAAAGGTGACACGTATACCTGTATCTCCACCTAAACGAAAAATTGGACTGTATCGACCGAAGCGAGAAATAGCACCATCTCCATCGCTTTGTAGAGGATTAATCACATCCGCATCATCAAAGTAAGTATTAAAACCAGTACCCAACATCAGCTCTAATTTTTTGTTTACAGGAAAACGATATTCCAACTTACTGACGAAAACATTATTATTTGTATCACTACCAGATTGAAAACTTAAACGAGTCTCGTTTCCTGGTTCGGTTGGTTGAACCACATTACTGGCTTGAAGTCTTACACGTAGTCAATCTTGTCCAGTAAAGCTAGTATCAAAGTTCAGACGCACCCGACTAGAAAATGTGGCGTTGTTTTGATTCCCATGTCCACTAGTGCTAGCATCTCCAAAAGCATCTATGGCAGCAAATATGATTTGACCATCAAGTTTTGTGGTTGTGGCAAACCGATTTGCCTCTAGCTCTGCTGTACGGGCTTCTAAAGTATCAACTCTACCCCTCAAGGTAGCAAGTTCCGTACCAAATTGCTCTTGTAGCTTTTTCAAAGTTGAGAAATCTTCTTGGCTAAACCCGTCACCAATTTTACCCCTCAAGCGTTGAACTGTATCCATGCAAGAGTTTAACGCAGATGCAAACTCGAAGCGAGTCATGGTGCGATTCCCTTGGAAAGTTCCATTTGGGTATCCAGAAAGACAACCATAACGTTCAGATAGAGACTGCAAAGCTTGAAAAGCCCAATCTGTTGATTTCACATCTGAAAGTTGATTCACTTGGGTCACTGGTGCAGAATCTACTTGAGCGTATTGACTGATTTTTGGTTGAGAATTACTGTTTTGGTCAGCGATGGAAACCTGCGAATAACTTCCTGTATTATTTTTGACGAAAGGAGTTAGTACTGAAATCAGCACAGCCAGAATTGACTTGAGGAACAACATAAAAAAATTCCAGATTACAACAATTGGAGTAAGTAGTTTACTGAAAATAAAGCAACCTTTATTAGGCAAACTACCACACAGAGAACACTGGTGATAATTACTAAATATATTCTTAATATTTCGTTATATATAACTATACGCACGAAAATAATGTTAAATATAAAAATTCATATAAATTCGGTGGAACTCTTTTGTGTTTAGGGTTGAGGGCGCTAAAGCGCAACTACGAACAAGTATATTTATTTTTGTTGACCTATTTAATCAATTGTTGCAATTAATGTACTCGGTTTAGGCTATACTGTAACAATAGAAGTTGTAAAAGATGCAATTAATCCATGTCAGTCTGCTGATATGTTAAATTAAGTGGTAATAGCAACATATAGAGATGGTGGGATGTAATACTAGTTGGTTAAGCTTAAACATTAGTATTTCCTAAATTGTCATTCTGAACGGAAGGAAAAATCCCGCGAGATTCTTTCCTACGGAACGCTCCGCGAACCCGACCGTCAGAATGACAAGATTGAGTTCTTCGCTTAACCAAACAGTATTGAGTCCCTTTTCCTTCGGAAACGCGATCGCGAACTTTCAGCATGACAGTTTTTTTGGTAAAGTGGTAATAGCAATCTAGTACAGAAGCACCAAAACAAAGTGTATCCCATCGCTTTAAATCAGGTGGTTACACCATCACCACAGGAGAAAAGATGACTGAAGAAAATCAGTCAACCAATCCAGAGGAAGAATTTAACCCAGTTACAGATCCAAGAGATTGGTCAGCAGCGGATACTGAACTAGCTTGTTTTGCACTTGCCAGAAGCAAAGGAAAGCGGCTGATTAAGATTATTAATAGTAAAAAGCCTCCGATGCCATTTATTTGTATTTTTGAGGATTACCTAGAATGAATACTGTAGCTACTGAAATTCCTGTGACTTCAATTATTCCTATATTTACTGCTATAGGCGATCGCAACTGGAAACAATTCCAAACTCTAGAATCAGATTTTGTTACTCAGTATGGAATAGATACATGGCGAGAAGTATTTAATTTCCGCCTCAAACCAGCATTAGACAAAGACTCTGATCGATGGCTATTAATTCAATGGTGTAGTGAGGGGATTATTTCGGTAAAAAATGTGGTTTAAAAAACAAGATGCACCCAATTACCCAATAGATGCAAAAGTAACCTAGCTAGACTGTCGCCAATGTATTGGCGCTTCGATATAATCTGGCAAACGTGTAGCGCGATCGCCATCTGCCATTTTAATCTGTTGTAATTCTAAGTTCTTCACCCCGGTTAATACAGCCCCTGATAAATTCACATCACTGAGAATAGCCCCAGACAGGTCTGCTCCCATTAAATTAGCACCCGTTAAGTTGGCTTCATGGAGAGTAGCCAAATGTAAATTTGCTCCCATCAAATTGGCAAATTGCAAGTCTACTTCTGTTAAACTGGCTTCACTAAAATTGGCAAAATAAGCATCTGCATGTTTGAGTTTTGCCGCATTTAAGTTGGCTTGTTGCAAATTAGCACCATTTAAATTAGCACCATTTAAATTAGCTCCAATTAAACCTGCTAAATATAAGTTAGCTTTACCTAATTTTGCTCCTTGCAAATTAGCCAGAAATAGTTTCGCACCAGAAAAATTAGCTGCTTTGAGAGTAGTTTGTTCTAAATTGGCTTTATAGAGATTTGCTTTTTGTAGATTGGCTGAACGTAAACTGGCACCAAATAGGTTTGCAGTCCGGAGGTTGCTATAGGACAAATTAGCACGGTTGAGATTTGACCAACTTAAATTAGCTCCCCGCAGATTAGCTTTTAATAAATTGGTTTCAAACAAAATTGCCCCAATTAGTTTCGCTCCATCTAAATCAGCTTCATACAAATCAGATTCTCCCAAATCTGCTCCAGATAAATCAGACCCCCGCAAGTCTACCCGTTGTAGGTTGGCTGTACGGAGGTTAACTTGTCTGATATCTGTATTGCGTAAGTCAATTTTCTCATTTACACGGTCTTGCTCACTATTCCGACGACCAATTACCGTTAGTGCTGCTTGAATATCCGTGCGGATTTTCGGTAGTTCTAGTGGTAAAGTTACATCAGGTTGCTGTAGTAGCCTTAATCTTTCCCGATGTCTATCTAAATCAATCTTCCCCACCGTTTCTCGTTGTGCTTGTCCCTTTCTTGATTGAATCGGGGCATTTTCTCGGATAAAAGCAGTCAAAATTTCCATCACTGTCCCATGTTCTTGAGGAAAATCTTGCGCTACTCTTTCTAAAGCATAAATCGCACCAATCCGAGTTTCAATTTTTTCATGTCCTAGTTGGGAGGTTGCTCCCAGAAACCTTTCTGCCATCGTTCTCTCTTGCGAGAGTTTGGCATTTTGCCAATCAATTTCTAAATGCTTCTCAGCCGCGATCGCATTTTCTTGCATTACTTGTACTCGCTTGGCTGTATAGTAAGCATTAATAATCACTGCTAAACTCAAAAATATGATTGCAGTAGTAGTTAATGTCTGATTTCTATACTGTATTTGTTGCTGGTTCTGTGGTTGATTTTGTACCTCCTGAACATTTGAGAAAGAAAAAACTATAATTGTCAAGGAAAGTGCAACAATAGTTGTGATGGTAATTAACCATTTTAAAGTCGCATCAGTTTTGCCGGCATATATAGCAGTAATATTCTTCGCAATCATGAGTTATTACTGAAATGATTGGAGAGAACAGTATAGCATATTGCCATTAATTTGTATAGAGTCAGTTTCCCGATCTCAAATGAATTCCTTTCGCTAAATATAAATTTGCTTGATGTAAGTTAGCACCAGTAAGATTAGCTTGTTCAAAGTTAGCTGCGCTGAGAATTGCTCTGGCAAAATTAACCTGACTGAGGTTAGCACTAGAAAAATTAGCTGCACTGAGAACTGCTCTGGAAAGGTTAGCACTAGCCAGATTTGCACCAGAGAAATTAACTTGATAGAGGTTGGCCTTTTTCTAAGTTAACTCCACTGATATCTAAACCTCGCATATCTGTACAACTTAAATCTAATTGTCTATCTTGGGGGTCTTGTCTAGTATCTCTAGTCCCTATCACCGTAATCGCAGCTTGGATATCTGATTTTATGAATGAGTTACTTGATGCTTGTCCTCGATTAGGATAATAAGGAGCATTATTTCGCACAAATTCACTGAGAATTTCCATAATTACCCAGTGATATTGAGGATGATTTTTGGCTATTTGCTCTAAATCATGAATGGCTCTTAATTTGGTTTCGATAGTCCGAACATTTAATTGACTAATGGTTTTATCCAAGTGTCGTTTCGTCAATTTATCCTGTTGATGTCGTTTTATTTGTCTGGGAAGATTGACTATCCATCCCAGAATTTTGACTAGTGGATTTTTTTTTCTACCCAAAGCATGATTAAAAAATACTGTAGATATACCCAGAATTATGACTATAATATCAATCGTCTTGATGGAGTCGAGTATTATTTCATGCATAAAGAAAATTTAACCCTAGTAATTATAACCATGATTGACCTGCCAAGAATATTCCCAAAATAGTTGAGTCTTCCGGATCTAAATAAACTAATTTTTGGCTGTTTTCAACTGTCCCTGGTTATATTTATGAAAATAGGGCGTAAAGAGTAGAATTTCCTATTCCTTTATTCTTCACTGACCATCAACGTAAATCCTGATATTAATTGAAAATTAGAAATAACACAGTATGTTATTTCTAAGCCATTTAGAAATCAAACCTTCGTTCATGCTAAATCTGTGGAGCGGGCATCTTGCCCGCCATCGAGGTCAAGCAGGCAAGATGCCTGCTCCACTAAAACTAGTATTCATTGGTGGTGGTCACAGCCATGTCATTGTCTTGAAAAACTTTGGATTAAAACCCTTACCAGGAGTACAGTTAACATTAATTACCTCCGTATCACATACACCTTATTCGGGAATGCTCCCAGGACATATCGCTGGATTTTATCGCCATGATCAATGTCATATCGATTTACGTCCTTTAGCAAAATTTGCTCAAGCTAGCTTATATATTGATCAGGCTATTGGTTTGGATTTGAAAAATAACCAAGTACTTTGTGCTAGTGGACTAACCATAGATTTTGATGTGCTGTCTATTGATATTGGTAGTACTCCTGCCAAAATATCTGTATCCGGTGCAGCAGAATATGCTATTGCGGCTAAACCAGTACCTCAGTTACTACAACATTGGCAAAATTTTCGGGAAAATGTGGCTGCAAATCCTCAAGCAGGTACAAGTATTGCTGTGGTTGGTGGTGGTGCTGGAGGTGTGGAGTTAACTCTAGCCATGCAAAGAAATTTGCAACAGCTACTACCACAAAATCCGGAAATTCATTTATTTCAGCGCTCTCAGGAATTAATGTCTAATTATCACCCTAGTATGAGGTATCAAGTATTGCAAACTTTAAACGGTAAAGGGATTCAGGTGCATCTAAGTGCCGAGGTATGTCAAATTATGTCGTTGCTACCTAGAAAAAAATTCTTAATTAAATGTGCATCTGGGTTATTGGTAGAATGTGACCAAGTTTTTTGGGTAACACAAGCATCAGCTCCCGATTGGTTAAAAGCTTCTGGGTTGGGAACTGATCCACAAGGTTTTGTTTTCGTAGACAATACTTTGCGATCGCTCACTCATTCTCACATCTTTGCTGCGGGTGATATTGCGACTATGATTAATCATCCTCTCCCCAAAGCCGGCGTTTTTGCTGTCCGTCAAGGTAAACCTTTATTTGAGAACTTACAGCGATATTTGTTGGGTAAACCACTCAAACCTTATCAACCACAAGTACATTACTTAAGTTTAATTGGTACAGCCGACCATAAAGCGATCGCTAACCGAGGGGCTTTAACTTTTCCACCACACTATCTATGGTGGTGTTACAAAGATTACATTGACCGCCGATTCATGAACACCTTTCAATTAGAAAATAAGTTATAATTGGCGTACTAGCATGATTATTGTTTGTCCAGGAATTCATGATTCCGGCTTAACTGAGAGTTTTGTCAAAGGGGCATTAAGTCCAATTACTTCAGAAATATTAGTTTTTCCAGGACAGGGTGCAATATGTTTATCAGCAGTACATATTGGGGAATTTTTAGACCAACAGTTAGGAAATAGACGGAAATCTCCCCTCATTTTCATTAGCTTTAGTGCTGGTGTAGTTGGAGCCATTACCACCGCACTTACCTGGCAATTTCAAGGTGGTCATGTCCAAGCATTTATTGCTATTGATGGATGGGGTGTACCACTTTGGGGTAATTTTCCGATCCATCGGTTGAGTCATGATTATTTTACGCATTGGAGTTCGGTTTTGTTGGGTAGTGGAGCAGATAATTTTTATGCTGAACCAGCTGTTGAGCATTTATCTCTCTGGCGATCGCCACAAACTGTTCCCGGTTGGGGGGTAAATTCATTGACACCCCCACGTTCTCTGACTGCGGCTGAATTCTTGCATTTACTGCTGCAACACTATATTGTGTATTAAATTTATACTGACTTTCTTTTCACCCATTTACCCATTATCCATTGAATGTTTCCCACTGAACCTGCTGCTGTTAATAGCGGTTTTACCGCACTTCTGAAAAACCGTGGTTTTATGCTTCTGTGGATTGGGCAATTGGTTTCCCAATTAGCAGATAAAGTATTTTTTGTGTTAATGATTGCCTTATTGGAAAACTATCCTACCCCTTCGTGGTTGGCAGAAAACTCCAAATACTCGACTTTAATGGTGGCATTTACAGTACCAGCAATTTTATTTGGTTCGGTGGGGGGAATTTTTGTTGACCGCTTCCCCAAAAAGTTGATTATGATTGGCTCGGATGTCGTCCGGGGACTATTGATACTCTTAATTCCCTTCTTACCACCAGAGTTTTTATTGCTGTTAATTATTACTTTTATTATCTCCACTGTGACTCAGTTTTTTGCTCCAGCAGAACAAGCTACTATCCCCCTGTTGGTTACACCAGAAAGTTTAATGGCAGCTAATGCTTTATTTACCAGTACGACAATGGGAGCTTTAATTGTCGGGTTCGCAATTGGAGAACCACTTTTGAGTTTAGCCAAAGCTACCTTGGGGGAAAAGTTTGGTCAAGAGTTAGCGGTGGGACTATTATATATATTATCCGCAGTGATTATGCAGCCGATAAATTTTCTCAAACACAAACCAAAAGCCGAACCGCTAGAGTTTAACCATCCTTGGACTGAATTTACCGAAACTCTACACTATCTGCAAAAAAACCGTTTAGTCTTAAATGCTATGCTGCAATTAACTACATTGTATTGCGTCTTAGCGGCCTTGACTGTGTTAGCAATTAGATTAGCCGCAGAATTTGGTTTGAAGGAAAAGCAGTTTGGTTTTTTCTTAGCTGCTACTGGAGTAGGAATGGTAATGGGTGCAGCTATTTTAGGTCATTGGGGCAATAAATTGCCTCGTAAACCTTTACCTTTAATCGGGTTTTTAATCATGGCTTTGGTTTTAGGGTTGTTTACTTTTATTCACAATCTGGGCATAGCTTTAGTTCTTTGTGCTTTTTTAGGCATGGGAGCTGCTTTGATTGGTGTGCCAATGCAAACGTTAATTCAACAGCAAACACCACCGACTATGCATGGGAAGGTTTTTGGTTTTCAAAATCATGGTATTAACATAGCCTTAGCTTTACCATTGGCTTTAACCGGTCCATTAACTGATGCGTTAGGATTACGATTTGTCTTACTCTTGATCAGTGGGATAATTATATTGATTGGTATTTGGGCTTGGAAAAATACCCGATACATCTGGCACGATGTCATTTAAATCAGATACAATCATAAATTATGCTTATGTTATGTCGCGCTGGAAATTCTCTAAAAACTTGATATTGATGAAATTTTTCGATTAGAATGAAGTATTAAATACAGAATCTAAGCATTAAGTTTAGTTATAATCTGAGGTTAACTGTGCGATCGCTTTCCCCAATCAGTCTTCCACAACCTGAGAGTCAAACCCAATCAAGTGCCTCTCCGGCTTCAGTCACAACGCCCCAACGGGCTTCCGGTGGTTTTGCCTTACTTGATAGTTTACAGCGCCACGGCGTTGAATATATTTTTGGTTATCCGGGTGGAGCCATTCTGCCCATTTATGATGACCTCTATAAGGTACAAGAAACTGGTACAATCGAGCATATTTTAGTTAGACATGAACAAGGGGCAGCTCACGCTGCGGATGGTTATGCCAGAGCCACAGGTAAAGTGGGAGTCTGTTTTGGGACATCATGGACCTGGTGCAACTAATTTAGTCACAGGTATCGCTACCGCTTACATGGACTCTATCCCTATGGTGGTGGTGACCGGACAAGTACCCCGTCCAGCTATTGGTACGGATGCTTTTCAGGAAACAGATATTTATGGGATTACTCTACCCATAGTCAAGCACTCTTATGTAGTCCGTGACCCCAAAGATATGGCGCGAATTGTGGCAGAAGCTTTCCACATCGCTAGTAGTGGGCGTCCAGGTCCAGTCTTAATTGATGTACCTAAAGATGTAGCTTTAGAAGAATTTGACTATGTACCTGTACCTCCCGGCTCGGTCAAATTACCAGGGTATCGTCCTACCGTTAAGGGCAATCCCCGCCAAATTAATGCCGCCATCCAATTAATTCGTGAAAGTCACCGTCCCTTATTATACGTCGGTGGTGGGGCGATCGCGGCTAATGCTCATGAAGAGGTGAAACAGCTAGCGGAATTATTTAATATTCCGGTCACCACTACTTTAATGGGAATTGGTGCTTTTGATGAACATCATCCCCTCTCTTTGGGAATGTTGGGAATGCATGGCACGGCATATGCCAATTTTGCAGTTACAGATTGTGATTTGCTAATTTGTGTCGGGGCCAGGTTTGATGATCGGGTGACCGGAAAATTAGATGAATTTGCCTCTCTCGCGAAAGTAATTCACATTGATATCGACCCCGCAGAAGTGGGAAAAAACCGGACTCCGGAAGTTCCGATTGTGGGTGATGTCCGTCATGTCTTGATTGATATGTTACGCCGATGTCAAAACGGCAAGAATATATCTCCACAAAATCAAGAGTGGTTAAACCTGATTAACCGTTGGCGGCAAGAATATCCTTTAGTAGTCCCACATTACCCTGATAGTATTTCACCCCAAGAGGTGATTGTGGAAATTAGTCGTCAAGCCCCCAATGCTTTCTACACGACAGATGTTGGTCAACATCAAATGTGGGCGGCACAATTCTTGAAGAATCGAACTAGACGCTGGATTTCTAGCGCAGGTTTGGGGACAATGGGTTTTGGTCTTCCCGCGGCAATGGGCGCTAAAGTGGCTTTCCCTGATGAAGAAGTAATTTGTATCAGTGGTGATGCCAGTTTTCAAATGTGTTTACAGGAATTGGGAACTTTATCACAATATGGCATCAATGTCAAAACTGTGATTATCAATAACGGCTGGCAGGGAATGGTGCGTCAGTGGCAACAAGCTTTCTATGGTGAACGTTATTCCTGTTCTAATATGGAAGTTGGGATGCCAGATGTGGAATTATTAGCACAAGCATATGGTATTAAGGGGATGGTGATTCGTCATCGCGATGAACTCAATTCCGCAATTGCCGAAATGCTTGGCCCATAATAGACCTGTAATCGTTAATGCCCAAGTTACCAGAGATGAAAATTGTTACCCAATGGTTGCCCCTGGTAAAAATAATGCTCAAATGATTGGTCTACCTAAACCACAAGCAAAAACTACTCTAGAACCACTTGTTTGTGGTAATTGTGGTACTGAAAACCAACCTAATCATAATTTCTGTTCTGAGTGTGGAACAAAGTTGTGAATTCTTATTAATCATCAAACTTTTACAGGATAATTATGTCTAAACACAAGTTACCCAACAAAAGCAATAGTAGTACAATTGAGTTAGAACCAGAAGTGGCGATCGCCATCATTGGACTCTATTCCGCAGCGGCTGATGGTGAAGGTATGTCTTCTGTAGAAGAATACGCTTTAACAGAATTCCTGAGCGAAGTGGGAATATTTGCAGATTATGATGAAGAAGACTTTAAAGAGTTAACAGATAAAGTTGTTAGCTTGATTGAAAATGAAGATCCAGAGCATCTCATCACCCAGTCTATTGCGGTATTACCAGATGAAGCCTATCGGGAAGCTGCGTACATCACCGCGACATTATTAGTGGGGATTGATGAAGAAGTTTCCGAAGATGAACAAGATTATCTGTTTGAACTTCAAGAAGCTTTGGGTATTTCTGATGAACGAGCCCAAGAATTAATAGATGAAATATTCCCTGACTCGGAAGAAGAAGATTAATTAGGTTCCGAGGGAACGGGGAACAGGGAGCATATATAATAGTGTGTCATACGTAAATAAATATCACATATTTGTGGAGCGGCCGGAAAGCCCGCCATTGAACTCAAGTGGGATTTCCGTCCTGCTCCACAGATTTGGTATGAATTTACTTTAGTTGGCAAGAGTCAAAATTAACAAAGAAAGGGAACAGGGAACAGGGAACAGGGAACAGAAAGTGTCCTGTTCTGGAGTTCCCTAAAAACAAAAGTTGCTGAGTTTTGAGCTTCAGTCAAGAAAAAAGATGTTTTTTAAGGAGAGTGGCACGAACGCGCAATGCGTCTCGTTCGCGGAGCGTCTCCGAAGGAGAAGAGAAAAAAACGGCGTCCTTATTTCAATCTCATGTTTTTAAACATGAGTTTTTCCTCTTCCCTGTTCCCCGTTCCCTGTTCCCTCTGAAATACTACCTGTTCCCTGAATTTCGAGTTAAAATCTATTTAGCCTTTGTCTTCTTGCGGTTTTGTCCCAGATTACTCAGAGTGCGGTTCACTGCATAAATCCACATTGTCATCGTCCGTATCCCCAACCCTGGGGAAACAAATTCTGTAACAGCTGTGGCGCACCGCTCCAGCTACTAGACCGTTATTACCCTATCCAACCTTTAGGAGTGGGGGGGTTCGCCCAAATTTACACCATTTGGGATGAAAAGGTGCAAACAGAAAAAGTCCTGAAAGTGTTGGTGGAAGATTCCCCCAAGGCTCTAGAGTTGTTTACCCAAGAAGCCGCAGTTTTAAGTAATTTCCGACATCCAGGTGTTCCCAGAGTGGAAGCAGATGGATATTTTCAGATTAATTTAGCTAATCCCAAACCTCACCAATTAGCTTGTTTGGTGATGGAAAAAATCAATGGACAGACTCTAGAAGAAATCCGCAGCAATTATCCTCAAGGATGTCCAGAGGACTTGGTGTTAAGTTGGTTTACCCAAGCAGTGGAAATTTTACAACAACTTCACCAGCGCAAAATCATTCACCGAGACATTAAACCTTCTAATTTAATGTTGCGTAATCCTGCATCTACCGCGATTAAAAATCAGTTAGTACTGATTGATTTTGGTGGAGCTAAACAATTTACTAACAGCATGATTCGCTCGGCTTCCAGTTCCACTAGATTATATTCTTCTGGATATAGTCCACCAGAGCAGGTGACAGGAACCAATGTCAGCCCAGTAGCTGATTTTTATGCTTTAGGCAGAACTATAATTGAGTTACTGACGGGAAAATATCCACCAGATTTGGAAGATCCTCACACTGGCGAATTACGTTGGCGTCATCGGCGACACGTCAATCCCCGTTTGGCAGATTTATTAGATGAAATGGTGTGTCCAGATGTAAAATTGCGTCCCGCAAGTGCAGCCATTATTCACAAACGGTTGCTGAAAATTTCTCCTGTATCACCTCCACTTCAACCTACCTTTACCCCAAAATCTCAGCTACGTCCTTCTCTACAACAAACATTCACGGATTTGGGTCAGGGGATTAGTAAAACTACAGTTTTGATTATTACCGCCATTACTAAATCGTTGATAGCCTGTATAGCAACAACATGGGCAATAACACTGAGTGGGTTTGGTTCTGGTATAGGGGCGATCGCTGGTTTTGTTTTAGCTGAGAGAACTAATTTAGGCGATCAGTTGCAGGAATTACTATTTCATCTCATTAATTTCCTCCCCAATATTCCCGAAAATTATTTAGGGTCTGAAGTGGTGGTTTTTGCTATAGCTGGTTTAGGAACTGCTTGGGGAATTACAGTTTTCCGGATGTTTTGGTCTACGACGACAATTTTTCGTAGCATCAGTGATGGGTATAATTAGTTATGGCTTGAGTTGGATAATTTGGCAATGTATTGCTACAGCCAATAATACTGAAAGTTTACTAGGGTGGATGTCTTTAGCTGTTGCTCTGCTAACGTTAAATATAGGTCTTCGTAGTCATCAAATAGTTTACGCTTTTGTAGCTGCTTTTGGTAGTACTTGGTTATTTAGTCTGGGTCTTAGTCTTGGTGTTTCCGCCCCTATTTTTCACCCTGAATCACACAGTTGGTTGGCTATATTACCTTTAATTGCTTTTTTTGGGTTTCTGGGTATTTTGATCAGTTTTTGGTTGGGCGTAACCTACTATCTGATTGTACCTGCATTGCGTCAGTTAGGTTGGCGTTGAACATATACTTCAGATACGCAACTACGGTGGTGTACATCCACCGTAGATTATGACTGGGTAGAAGAGTTAATTCACGGTTTAGGAAAATCCTTAAAGATATCTCGTTTTTGTAACCAATCTTTACCCACCTGAATACTAATATCCGAACCGATATTTCCAGTACTTTCTACCCGCACTTCTCCAAATCCTAATGTCTCTCGAATAGATGCTGCACTGTGATCATCTCCTTGTTGAGCAACAATGTGAGTTACATCTAAAGGCTCACCTACACGTTTAGATACATAAATATTACGATATCCAGCTTTTTCCAATATTTTAATTAATGGTTGGATTTGAGAGCGATTGTTACTACCCGTACTATCTTGAATTGCAACTCGGAGTGCTCTGGGGTTACTCTCCGAACCTAATTGGATGGCTGAATCTCTAGCAAAATACTGAGATGTTAATTTGGTAATACCATCGGAATTAGGCAACCAGTAACTAGCATCATACTTACCTTTCTCACTAAAGCGACCAGGTAACATGAGCATTTGCATATTAGCGCGGTTGGTTTTTACACCAAAACCTACTAATGCTACTAATTCTTCAACTGTCAAGTTAGTATCAATATTCTCCTTCACAACGTTGATAATCTGTGGTAACTTAGCTAAAGTTGTCGGGTTCAGACTTTGTTCCGCTAATGCTCGCATTACCGCTTGCTGACGTTGAATTCTGCCGATATCCCCAAGTTCATCATGACGATAACGCAGTAATTGCATGGTTTGTTCACCGTTAAGATGCTGCTTACCTGCCTTGAGATTAATATACAAGTGCTGAGAATCATCACGATATTTCATATTTTTGGGTACATAAATTGTCACCCCGCCCAATGCTTCTACTAGTTTAGCCAGCCCTAGCACGTTGATGCGAATATAACGATCTATTCCCACCCCACCCAAGAGATTACTAACGGTTTTTGCAGTTAAAGCCGGTCCACCATCCACGTTAGCTGCATTAATTTTTTTTACCCCATGTCCTTCAACTTCATAGCGTGTATCTCTAGGTAGGGAGAGAAGCACAGTTTTTTTCTTCTCTGGATCAAATCTCAGCAACAACATGACATCAGATAGACCCTCAAAGGAATTTATCTCTGGCTTGTAGCGGAGATTTTTGCTTTCTGGGGGCGGATTTTTTACATCTGGGGGTAGTACACTCATCCCTAAAAGTAAGATGTTGACAGGACGCGTTAATTGGGAAAATTGCAGTCCTTCTCCAGAGATGCGATCGCCATCAAAGACAGCTTTCTCCTGTTCTGTTAGTTGTGCCTGTTGCAAAGGTGTACTGTCCCAAGAAACCGCCAACAATGCCCCAGCCATTCCTGACACTAAGGCAATCCCCCCCATCCCGACCGCAAACCATAGCCAACGTCCAGTTTTGGAGGTACGAACATTTTTTACTCTGGATTTAGCGTTTGCTGATTGGTTATCTTCTGCTGATGTTCTTTGACTGGTCACAAACTTCCTCACAAGTACTGATTAAACTTCTCTGTAAATTTGCCAACTCAATATAATAAAACCAAATCAACTTATAGTAGCTAACTCTTGATTAAATATAGTATTTACTACAACACTATATAGCAGGAGTCAGGAGTCAGGAGTCAGGAGTCACTGAGTCAAGAATCAAACCTACTTTATGGCGGGAGTTTCGTGATCAATTTATCTCCTAACCACCTTGACAATGGCTATAGTGATGTTTCTTCCACTTCGACCTTAACTTAGATATGCTTCATAAAGTATGGCAATAATAAACTAGATTTGACCATATGTTTGTGGCAAATTAAACCAGGAAGTGGAAAATAGCGAGTAGATCATAAATACCCTATTGCCTATTCCCTCTTATAGATACTTGCTCAGGAATCGTTCAGCAAAGTTACTCAATCCTGGTACTTTTTTAGACTTGCCTTGCATAAGTCCCAGGATGAGCCATAAACTGACGAGGAAGTAACCAGATGTGAGGAAGCTATTCAATATTAATAAACGTAGTGTAAAAAAGTCGGTAGTTGCAGCCCCAGTAGTTAACAATAGGTATCCCAACACCCAAACTAATCCCAGACTGATAGACAGACGACTGGTAGCTAGTTGTTCCCGACTACCTGCACGAAAATAAAGCGTCCACAGGGCTGGAAAAAACCCAATAATCGGAATTAGGTACAAAATCAACTGTCTTTTGGTAGTAGTAATATTTTCCAGAGAGTGAGAATTGTCCATTGGTAGTGGATTTTTCATGTTCTTGGGTCAATCCTAATCTAGAAAGATGAATATCCGTTATGTAGTCAGAGATAATAGTCTGTAAAGAAAGAATTGATTTAGTTCTATCCCGCAATCAGCCGAAAATGCAGACACGCAAGCTACTTGACTGGTGGCAAACATTTACACCCATAGCCCGGATCGGGGCGATCGCGCTATTTGCTCCCCTATTGGTTCTCAATGGTTGGGCCATTTCCGCAATTTTTGATTATTTCCATTCTTTGATCGTGATTTTAGTGGGGGCTTCGGTATTGGCATTTTTGCTTAATTACCCGGTTAGTTGGCTGGAACATCATGGTGCTAAACGCGAACAAGTTGCTGTTTTAGTCTTTTTATCAGCTTTATCCATTATATTGGCTCTGGGTGTCACCCTTTTTCCTTTAGCGTTGACCCAAGCCGAGCAACTAGTAGCTCGTTTACCAGATTTGATTGACTCTGGACGCTCTCAATTAATGATATTAAACGACAAAGCTGAACATACAGGTTTACCCATTAATCTTGATGCTTTGGTAGTGCAAATTAATGATCGTGTCAAGGGTCAATTACAAGCGATCGCCGGACAGGTTTTGAATCTAGCTGTCGTCACCGTGACTAGTTTGTTGGATTTCCTCCTGACAATGGTGTTGACTTTTTATCTGTTACAGCATGGAGATGAACTCTGGGAAAGTTTAGTAGATTGGCTACCGACTGGATTTCGCGAACCTTTCTCCAAAACAGTCCGTCTCAGCTTTCAGAATTTTTTTATCACCCAGTTGATTTTATCTACTTGTATGGCTTCTGCCCTAATTCCCAGCTTTTTATGGCTGAAAGTCCCTTATGGGTTATTATTTGGCTTAACAATTGGGATTATGGCTCTAGTTCCTTTTGGCGGTTCGGTTGGTATCGCTTTAACTACCTTGTTGGTATCACTGCAAGATGTTGGCATGGGAGCCAGAATGTTAGCAGCAGCGTTGATTGTCCAGCAGATTTTAGAAAACTTAATTGCTCCCCGGATTTTAGGTAGTTTTACAGGTTTAAATCCGGTTTGGATTTTGATTTCCGTTTTGACAGGAGCAAGAATTGGTGGACTTTTGGGTGTGATTGTGGCAGTACCTACTGCTGTTGTGATTAAGACTGCTTTAACCGCCATCCGTCCTCCTTTACTCGCTCATGACACCAAAGAAATATCCACAAATGAGGAAATACCCCCCATATCTCCTCATTCTGAACCTGAAAATCCTCTCAATGTTTCAAAAGCTACTTTACCCTAATTGATTTCAGGAGGCAGAAGAGGCAGGGGGGCAGGGAGCGGGGTGCAGGGGGGATAGGAAGATAGGAGGTGGGGAGATGGGGAGATAGGATATTTTAATTCTATTTCTTCCCCCTGTCCCCTGTCCCCTGTCCCCTGTCCCCTGCCCCTCTGCCCCTCTGCCCCTCTGCCCCTCTGCCCCTCTGCCCCCCTGCCCCTCTGCCCCCTGCCCCTCTGCCCCCTGCCCCTCTGCCCCCTGCCCCTCTGCCCCCTGCCTCCCCACCTCCCCATGTCTCATTCTGGATACACCCTCCCCGTATTTGCCTGTGCTGCGGCTGTTGCAGCTTTGAATTGGTTACGCAATTACCAATCCCGAATGACAGTATCGGTAGACTTGCTCGAACCAGCTCAAATTGTGGAAATTCCCATTGAACAAGTTTCTGGATTATCCAACAAATGCTGCTTTGGCTATTACTCGTAGTGAACCGGGTGATAATCTTGACTTAACCCGCAATACACCAATTTGGGTAACAGTGGAATGGCGTATGGGTGATGGAGATACCATCATCATCCAAGGTGGTGAGGGAATTGGCAAAATTACAGATGCTGATAATCAGCCTGCTATTTATGCTTATGCACGTAGGTTATTGCAAGAAAATTTACAGCCAATCCTAGAAGTAGGCGAAAAAATTACAGTCACAATTATTCTTCCAGAAGGAAAAGCATTGGCAGCACGTACTTCTAATGCAGCTTTTGGTGTAGTCGAAGGACTTTCACTGCTGGGAACTACAGGTATTTCTCAACCTTTAAGCACACCAGACCAGCTAGGTGCTTTTCGTACCCAATTACAAGATAAAGCGGGTTATTTTCCGACTTTAGTTTTTTGTATTGGCGAAAATGGTTTAGACTTAGCTCGAAAGTTGGGCATTAATTCCCAACAATTGGTCAAAACTGCGAATTGGTTAGGACCAATGTTAGTGGAGGCAGATGTTTTAGGTGTGAAGGAAATTTTATTGTTTGGCTATCATGGCAAATTAATGAAATTAGCCGGGGGGATTTTTCATACTCATCATCACTTAGCTGATGGACGTCGTGAGATTCTCACCGCTCACTGTGCGATCGCTGGTTTACCTACTTCACATATCCAAATTATCTTTCATAGCCCTACCGCAGAAGCCGCTCTTTTACATCTCAAGTCTCTAGATATCTCGCAGGGGACTAATTGGGTCAAACAGATTTATAGTGCTATAGCCGAGACTATTGATTCTCGTTCCCAAGAATACATTCATAGTCACCAAGGTACAACTGGTATTATTTGCGGCTCAGTTCTCTTTGACCGGAATCGGCAAATTATCGTTCAGAGCAAAACTGGTTGTCTGCTCATGGAAAAATTATGTTAACTTATTATGAATTCTGATCAATAATCTTATCCAGATTTTTTACGTAGTTCCTCTAAGGTAATCTTTTTTTTAATACCTTTTGCCCAACTAGGGAGAAAACGCCTGCTAGGCAGTTACAGAGTAGCTATTTACCATCAAAATCTGAGATTTTAGATTTTAGATTAAAAATTATTTTGGTTCATATCTTACCCCTTGTGGGCAGAACAAATCAAAAATTTAAAATCATCCACCGTTATCCCGTTGTGGTCAGGGTCAGTTCCAAATCGGTAATCTAAAATCCAAAATTGTTCGACCACACAGTAATAATTTATCCTAAGTAAAAACTCAATCACCATTTTATGAATACAGCGGTGACTCTACTAACAGAACAAGCGCCTCAAATCGGAGAAAACAAAGGCCGGTTGAATCAGCAAATAATTGTGATTCTGGATTTCGGTTCTCAATATTCTGAATTGATAGCGCGTCGAATTCGAGAAACTCAAGTCTATTCTGAAGTCCTCTCTTATCGTACTACTATCGAAGATATTCGCCAGCTAAATCCTAAAGGCATTATCCTCTCTGGTGGGCCTAATTCAGTTTATGGCGATCGCGCTCCTCATTGCGACCCAGAAATCTGGAATTTAGGAATACCCATTCTGGGTGTATGCTATGGAATGCAGTTAATGGTCAGTCAATTAGGTGGGGAAGTCGCACAAGCCGACCGAGGTGAGTATGGCAAAGCTTCATTATATATAGATGATCCCACAGACCTATTCACTAATGTGGATGATGGTACAACTATGTGGATGAGTCATGGTGATTCAGTCACACAAATGCCATCAGGGTTTGAATTACTGGCTCATACAGAAAATACTCCCTGTGCAGCGATCGCTGATCATCAAAAGAAACTATATGGTGTGCAGTTCCATCCCGAAGTAGTACATTCTATTGGTGGTTTGGCATTAATTCGCAACTTTGTTTACCATATTTGCGACTGTGAACCCACTTGGACAACCGCAGCTTTTGTGGAAGAGTCGATTCGGGAAATTCGGGCTAGAGTCGGAGATAAACGGGTACTACTCGCACTTTCAGGAGGAGTGGACTCGTCTACTTTAGCTTTTTTATTGTATAAAGCAATTGGTGAACAATTAACTTGCGTATTTATTGACCAAGGGTTTATGCGGAAGTATGAACCAGAAAGGTTAGTTAAGTTATTTCAAGAGCAATTTCACATTCCAGTGGAATATGTTAATGCGCGGGAGCGGTTTTTAGCGAAAATTGCTAATGTCACAGACCCCGAAGAAAAACGACGTCTGAATCGGCCATGAATTTATTCATGTTTTTGAGGAAACCTCCAAACGTCTTGGTCATTTTGACTATTTAGCTCAAGGGACTCTCTATCCTGATGTGATTGAATCTGCTGATACTAATATTGACCCTCAAACTGGTGAACGGGTAGCAGTGAAAATCAAGAGTCATCATAATGTTGGTGGATTACCCAAAGATTTAAGATTTAAACTAGTGGAACCATTGCGGAAACTATTCAAGGATGAAGTCCGCAAAGTGGGACGTTCTATTGGTTTACCAGAAGAAATTGTCCAACGTCAGCCTTTCCCGGTCCTGGTTTAGCCATTCGGATTTTAGGTGAAGTTACCGCAGAACGGTTAAATATTTTAAGAGATGCTGATTTAGTTGTCCGTCAAGAAATTAACCAAAGAGGTTTATACCATGATGTTTGGCAAGCATTTGCGGTATTACTTCCCATCCGCAGTGTTGGTGTCATGGGAGATCAACGAACTTATGCTTACCCAATTGTGCTGCGAATTGTGACCAGCGAAGATGGGATGACAGCAGACTGGGCGCGTGTACCTTATGAGGTTCTGGAAGTTATTTCTACCCGTATTGTCAATGAGGTCAAAGGGGTCAACCGTGTCGTTTATGATATTACCTCTAAACCACCTGGAACTATTGAGTGGGAATGATTGAAGGGGGGCAAAGGGGGCAGAGGGGCAGAGGGGCAGAGAGGCAGAGGGGCAGAGGGGCAGAGAGGCAGAGGGGCAGAGAGGCAGAGGGGCAGAGGGGCAGAGAGGCAGAGGGGCAGAGGGGCAGAGGGGCAGAGGGGCAGAGGGGAGGAAATAGAATTAAAATATCACCCTCATCTTCCCCATCACCCCATCACCCCATCACCCCATCACCCCATCACCCCATCTCCGTTTTTCCCCCTGCTCCCTGCTCCCTGCCCCCCTGCCTCTTACCTCCCCATCTCCCCTATAAAAAGGGACGAGCGAGAAAAAAGCTCGTCACCGATTTAGCATCTATTGGTTCTCCCTCTAAAATAGCTTTTTCCAGTTCTTGAGGGGTAAAAAATACAGTTTCAATATCTTCATCCACATCTTTTTCTGGAGGTGTTTCCAGTTTTTCTAAATCTCTCGCTAAAAAAGCGTAGATGATTTCATCAGAATAACCGGGAGCTAGGAAAAATTCGCCTAATTTATCCCACTGTTTGGCATGATATCCAGTTTCTTCCTGAATTTCTCGTTGTATTGTCTCTAAAGGCTTTTCATTAACTTCCACAGTACCCGCTGGAAATTCTAATAATCTTCCTTGAACTGCAAATCTATATTGACGGACTAAAATCAATTTCCCTTCTGGGGTGACAGGTACTGCTAATGCACCTCCAGGATGACGAATACATTCCCACTCTCCCTCCACTTTATTTGGTAAGCGCAAGCGATTAACTTCAAAATTAAACTTGCGTCCTTTATAAAATAGCCGTTGTTTTAGTAACTGTGGTAGTTCTCTACTTAATGCCATAATTTATTTATAATTCAAAGTGTAATATAGCACTTTCTTATTTCTGCTGACTCCGATTCGGTGACTCCTGATTCGTTTCTCGATGCAAATGTACATCAGAACAATCTACATCTAAAAGTAGATCATGAATCATCCGCTTAGAAGCTGGCTCTATCCAATGGGGAGCAATTTCCGCTAGTGGTACTAATACAAATGCTCTTTCTCTCATCCGGGGATGGGGAATTTGAAGAGTAGGAGTATCAACAATTAATTCATCATACAACAAAATATCTAAATCCAGGGTACGCGGCTCCAATGTTCTCGACGAACACGACCAAACCTTTGTTCAATTTCTAACAATGTTTTCAACAATGTTTGAGGTGGGATTTCAACCTGCAAAATTACACACCCGTTGAGATAATCAGGTTGTGGTGGTCTTACCGCTTTGGTGCTGTACCAACTAGATTTCGTTATGACACTAATATCTGGTGTTTGGGCTAAAGTCTCTACAGCTAGGTTCAGAATTTTTTCTGAATCGCCGATATTACTACCAAGAGCGATGGCGACGCTATTCGTACGCATTGACCTTGGCTCAGTATTAGTATTCATACTTGATTATTGCTTAATTTTTCGTATTAAATATTGAGTTTGCAACAGTAAAAATACTTGGTGATTTTGGGGAGACTCAAATTTTTGGAAAATTTAGAAATTCCTGGATTTTAAAATCACATGATCGAGTACTGAATTCATTTATATATTTATAGGATATTATACAGACCGTGATCAAAAAGGAATAGCCAATCGGAAATACTTTTCTCCGTTAAGATTTCTCTGTTCCCTTGTTCTCTAAAAATGTGCCAGGTAGGTTGAGTTTTGAGCAGTCCACAAATGATAATTTACCATAGACAATGCTGGTGAAGGCAAAGCAGTTACTGAGCCAGATGACAAGCTTATCATCTGGGATAGTTGCCAGATTTGGCAAAAGCGATAAACCCTTTTATCGTCGTCTTTGGTTTTGGGCAGGATTAGGGGTTGGGAGTGGAGTCATTGCCTTTAATTATGGTATTAGCTCTATTGATAAAACCTTACCAGATGCATCCGCATTGAAGGCAGTTATCCGTGAGCAAACCCTGACTATTAAAGCAGCTGATGGTACTATCTTACAGCAACAAGGAGAAGCTACCAGAGAACAGCTGAAGATAGAACAAATTCCCGATACCGTTAAAAAGGCTTTTATTGCTTCTGAAGATCGAAGATTTACACAACATAGCGGAGTTGACCCCCAAGGCATTATCCGCGCCATTTTTAATAATTTGCGATCGCAAGATTTAGCGGAAGGTGGTAGTACGATCACCCAACAGCTAACCCGCATTCTCTTCCTCAAACAAGAGAAAACTTTTTGGCGGAAGTTAAAAGAAGTGCGGTTAGCCCAAAAAATGGAGAAAAATCTCACCAAAAATCAGATTCTCGAACGTTACTTAAATCTGGTCTATTTGGGAGCTGGGGCTTACGGTGTAGCTGATGCATCTTGGGTATATTTTAGCAAACCCGTGGATAAACTCGATTTACCCGAAATAGCTACCATTGCTGGATTAGCACCAGCGCCGAGTATTTATGCTCCCGATAAAAATCCCTCCGCCGCGATCGCTCGACGGAATCTGGTGTTACAACGAATGGAAGATGATGGAGTTATTACCCCCACCCAAAAACAAGCAGCAATTCAAGCACCATTAATCCTGAAAACTAGTGTGCCGAAACGATTAGCTGTAGAATCCCCTTACTTTACCACTTACATTCAGAAAGAACTACCCAAACACGTTAGTTCTGATATCCTATCGGAAGGTGGTTTAGTGGTGGAAACCTCATTAAGTCCCACTTGGCAACAAGCAGGAGAAGCCGCAGTTGCGAAAACCCTGAAAAATCAAGGTCGTAGCGATAACTTTAAACAAGCTGCTTTAGTCTGCATCGACCCCCGCAATGGTGAAATTCGGGCGATGGTGGGGGGAACAGATTTTGCGAAAACCCAGTTTAATCGTGTGACTCAAGCGATGCGACAACCAGGATCAACCTTCAAAGGGTTTGTCTATGCTACGGCGATCGCGACTGGTAAAAATCCTTATGATACTTATCAAGATGAACCTCTAGTCATCGATGGTTATGAACCCAAAAACTTTGGCAGAAATTTCCACGGTTCCATGACCATGAAAGAGGCTCTCACCCGTTCTGTGAATATAGTGGCGGTGAAAGTATTAATTGATGTGGGATTTGAACCAACCATTAAATTGGCTCATGCGATGGGAATTAAGTCAGAACTTAAACCCACTTATTCTTTAGCACTAGGCTCCAGTGAAGTAAATTTACTGGAATTGACTAGTGGCTATGGTAGTTTTGCTACCCAAGGATTACACACAGATGTACATGGCATTCGTCGTGTTCTTAACCGTCGAGGCGAGGTGGTTTGGTCAGCCAATTACAAACCTCAACGGGTATTAGATAAAGATAGCGCTGCGATTATGACCTGGATGCTACGTGGTGTGGTAGAAGAGGGCACTGGTGGTGCGGCTCAATTAGAAAAAAGAGCCGTCGCTGGCAAAACTGGTACTTCTGACCAAGCCCGTGATTTGTGGTTTATTGGTTATATTCCCCAATTGGTATCAGGAGTTTGGCTAGGTAACGATGATAATACTCCCACTTGGGGTAGTAGTGCGGCTGCGGCTGCAACTTGGCATGAATTTATGCAAATTGCAGTTAAGGATATGGCTGTAGAAAAGTTTCCAGAACGTCCTAAATTAGAAGGTCGTAAAGGTAGTATTAAGCCGCGTTCTGTCAAGCCAAAACGGATTGAAAAACGTCCCATTACTGTAGATAAATCTACAGATGAGGAAACATCTCGTAATTCTGAAACACCTAGAAAACGCAGAAATTACCGCACAGATGAGGAAACATCTCGTAATTCTGAAACACCTAGAAAACGCAGAAATTACACCAGTGATTCGTCTACAGAGAATACCTCTAGACGTAAACGCCGGGAAAGTATCGAGAAATCAGACACGCCACATACAGTAAAATCGCGTAGAGAAGGATCAGGAAAACCCACGGAATCATCTCGTCCAGAGCGACAATCTAAACCAATCGAATCACAACCCAAACGGCAAAACTCCTCTGGTGCTTCATCATCTGGGACAAATTGGAGAGAAAGACTTAAACCCAGTAAATCATCGGAATCGGGCACAGGAAAGAAGGAATAGATCAGAATCAGGGATAAATCTTCTGTTCGACGCTTCCCTCCCAGTCTTTAGAGGGAAGCGATACTAGTGTTTATATGATATGCTCGTTTTATAGTTTGTTAAAAAATATTTCAACTTTCGGAGCATATAACCATGCATTTATTACTCCAAGCAGCATCAGAAGCAGCAAATGCCTCTCATTTTCCTTTAGCTTTTACCTTAGTCTACGTAGTTGGCTTTATTGCTGCTGTTACTATTGGTTCAATTGCTTGGTATAACTCAAAACGTCCCGCAGGTTGGGAAAGTAAAACTCGTCCTGATTTTATCCCCAAGGTGGATAAAGAAGAAACTCCTGGTTTAGGTCAACCAAAATCTTGACAAAATTCAAAATTCAAAATTCAAAAACAAGAAAGTCAGATTATGTCTGGGTTTGGTGGAATTGAATTTGCATCAGAATTTTAGGGAAATGGTATCAGGAGTTAGGAGTAAGAATAATCGTATTTTTCAAGAGGTAAAGCCATAAAAAATGCGTTTTTCCCTCCCCTGCTCCTTATCCCTACTCCCCTTCTATCTAATTTTGGACACTCAACCCAACGACGATAAAGTTTTTGAATCTGTTTGAGTAAAGGAGTATGAGCTGCATCATCTGATTGACTTAGCTCTTGTAATTTAGTCAGCAGTCTAGCTTCCTCCACAGCTACTTCACCATCGCTGTAAATTAAGCCGCTAATAGCTTCAATTAAATTTTCGCATTCTTCTAAACTGGGGCAATCGCCTAAGTAGTCCTGTACCCAAGCATAACAATCTTTGGGCTGTACTGAAACTAATTCATAGAGCCAGGGTTTAATTTCTGGATCATGAGCTAAACCTTTAGCCTGAGCGATTTCTCGTAAATATTGCCTTTCTTCTGGCTGGATTCTGCCATCAATCCAAGCAGCTCCAATCAGAATTTTAACTAATTTTTTAACATTGGCATGAGTATTCATTCTTGCCTCCTCCGGTAGATTCGGACTTCCATCAAATCCTACTATCGTTAATAGTAATTGATTTGGAAATGTTGGTTTTTCTTAAGTACACCATAAAAAAACCATCCATATCTTGTTGATGAGGCCAAACTTTCAGCCAACCTGATGATGTACTATAACTAATATAAGGCGAATTAGAGTCAAGATGCTGAATTTGCCAATCAGGATTTGCATCTAAAAATCGCGTAATAACTTCTTCATTTTCGGCGGGATGTAAAGTACAGGTGGAATAAACTAGTACACCACCTGGTTTAACTAGAGTAGCTGTATGCGATAATAATTCTGTTTGCAGCAGAGATAGTTCTTGTACTGACGCTGGAGTTTGTCGCCAACGTGCATCAGCATGGCGGTGTAGCGTACCCAACCCAGAACATGGTGCATCCAATAGTACGCGATTAGCCGTATTTTCAAATTGAGTTAAATTACGACTGTCTCCTGTGTAGGTTTGAATCGATTTTAAATTCAGTCGTTGCACATTTTCTTGGAGTTTTCTGAGCCGGGATGCAGTGCAATCGCAAGCCCAAATTTTGCCCACATCCCCCATCAACTCAGCCATATGAGTAGTTTTCCCCAGGTGCTGCACAAACATCAATCACCACCTCACCGGATTGAGGGTCAAGGAAATGACTCACCAATTGAGCGACTACTATCTTGAATAGTCCACCAACCTTCATGGAAACCAGGTAATTTTTGAATCGACCCAGTACTACCCATTAATCGTAGAGCTTGAGGTAAATGTGGAATGCGTTTGACGGAAACACCAGCAGATTCAAAAGCAGATTCTACGGATTCTATGGAACTGCGAAGAATATTTACTCGTAAATCAATGCTTGGAGTTTGATTCATCCAAACACATAATTGTTCAGTTTCCTCAAAACCAAGTTGTTCCAACCAAACTTGAATAATCCAATCCGGAAAACTATATAAAATAGCTAAACGGTCAACAGGATTTTCTGGTAAATTTAAAGGTTCTGGAGATTTTTCCCCTAGACGAATATATTGACGTAATAAACCATTAACAAAACCTGTAAGTCCAGAAAAACCATTTTCCTTAGCTAATTCCACCGTAGTATTCACCGCAGCAGAAGCCGGAATTCGTTCTTGATAGCGGAGTTGATAAAAACCGAGATGTAGAATAGTGCGGAGGTCTTTTGGTTGTTGCTGAGATTTTTTAGTAGCAAGTTGGTCAATGATAGCGTCGAGGGTGCGCTGTCTTCTGACACTACCATATAATAATTCGGTGACTAAACGACGGTCATGGTCGGGTAATTTAACTTGGTGGAGCGCTCTGTCTAGAGCAACATCAGCATAAGCTCCTTTGTGAACTTCTTTGAGAGCGATAAAGGCTATTTGACGGGGATTGGTCATGGAAACAGGAGTTAATTAACTTGATTGATAAAAAGTGGAGCAGGCATCTTGCCTGCCATTGAATTCAGACGATTTTGAATACCAATGCTAATTCATCAGCCCTAAATCTACTAAAAATTCTGAAAGTTGTGCCATAGAGTATTGCTTTCTATAGCATTAAGTGCTATAGAATAAGAAGATAGTATATAAATATGGCGATTTATAAAACCCGATACTTCACTCGTTGGGCACGTAAGGAGGGATTAAATGATCTAAGTCTCTGCAACGCTGTACGTGAAATGACAGAAGGACTTTACGAGGCTGATTTAGGTGGTGGGCTTCTAAAAAAGCGTGTTGCTCGTGCGGGACAAGGAAAAAGGGGCGGTTTTCGTACATTGATTGCTACCAACAAGGAAGACCATTGGTTTTTTGTTTATGGCTTTCTGAAAAACGAACGTAGTAATATTGATAAAGATGAAGAACATGGATTGAAAAAGTTAGCCGAATATCTGTTGTCTCTCTCTGGACAGGAACTTAAAAATTCAATGCTTAATGATGGATTAATAGAGGTAATTTGTGATGAGAAAGACCAAATCAGCGATTCTTGAAGCCGTTCATGAAACAGCCCAAGACCTACATAAGGCTGGTGTTATGGATCAGATCACCTTGAGGGAATTTGACCGTTTATGTCTACCTCCAATTGAATCATTACAACCTGAACAAATTAAACAAATTCGTGAAATGTGTCGTGTTAGTCAAGCGGTATTTGCTGCGATTTTAAATACGAGTTTGTCAACCGTTCAGAAATGGGAAATTGGTCAGAAACGACCCACAGGTACAGACTCTTAAGTTGCTCCACCTTGTTCAAAAACGTGGTCTGGAAAGCTTAATGTAAGCTATTTGAGCAATTCTCTCATAGAGAAAAAATATAGAAACACTATTTTGGCTTGCGAATTACTGGCTTGACATTAACTTATTCTAGTATTAGAATTGACGTTGTATTAAAACGTACATTTCAATTAGATATTTGGAAGTGATTATGTCTAAAAGCGCGATCAGGACAAACACAGAAGGTAGTCGAGAGCAGATAGAAAAAATCATCAGAAAATTTTTGGATAATGATCATAAAAACTATAGAGTTTTGGCATTAAAGGGAGAATGGGGGGTTGGTAAGACTCATCTAGTACAGAATATTTTACCTAGTTATCAAAAAGAATCCCATTATTATGCTTCGGTTTTTGGTATTTCTTCAATTGAACAACTGAAAGTACGAATATTAACAAATTACAAGAATGACATAAACATTAATATTCAAGATTCTCAAATCAGAAATGAAAGATTAATGAATTATATAAGAAAGCCTATAGCTGGTATTTCAGAATTTTTTAAGCGTACTTCTGGAACAATTGAGAAAACACCGAAACTTGACATGAATCTATTAGGAATTTCAATTCCATTAGCAGGGTCAATAAAAATATGGCTTATCTACATGAAAATTGCCGTTATACTAGTTACCCATAATACCAGAGAATTCTGTAGGGTTAATGGTTTATAAGTTGAAGACTGGGAGCAAGATTTTTGAACAAACCAAGTAGATACACCAAATACTTGTCAATTCTTTTTGAGTGTAACCATAGCACTAAAATCTTCGGGAAGATCACAACGACCGTCTGAACTTGTATAGGATGCTATGATTGTGTCATCCCTTTTTTGTGTTAGAGTTCCCCTCATTATTGTGGTACAACCATTTGAAGTATTTATTCTCCTTGTGGAGATTTTCCAAATACGTTGATGACTATTTTCAGAAATTGATGTACCTTGGGTAAAATGCCTGAAATATTTGTTTTCATTATTATCATCACCAGAGAAAGTCAAGGGATTTACACGATAGTTGAAATTTGTAATTCTTAAAACTCCCCATATATTTACTCCGCGATAAATACCAGATAAAGCAGGTACCTGAGGTCTGCGACATTGTGGACATCCAACCTCTGATGTGGCCTGAGCGATCACTCTTTCTGAGCATAAAACTGGACTGATGGATAAGCCACCTAAAAATAGAAAACCGACTAATAATTTTACAATTCGCTGAGATTTAATCATGATTATTTACCTCATTCCCGATACAAGTATTGAGTTAATAGGTAAGTGTATAAAGTTTTTACCACTTAAGTATTATATTGATAATCGTAAGGAATAAGTTGTGAGGAATTTGTGAGTATTTGAGCCTATTAATGGAAATTCATAAATGAACCTGTTTTTTGACCGTACCTATGTGGGGTTGCCCAAATGGCATAATCTAATTATTGGTTCCTGTCTTTCGGGAAAGCTAAGGTGCTAGCCATTATACCCTGGTAATTGCTAGCACTAGTTGTTAGTACGAGTAATCATGCTTGAAGATAAATCTATTTCTCCTAACAGCTTTGGGCTATAAGCAATTATTATTCTATGGATTTTCGCAACTGTAAAAATACGGTATTTTTTAGCTTCCTTATTTTATGATTATATTTCTTCATAAAACTGTATTGATAAATTATCGAAATATACTATCTTAGTAGAAAAAATACATTTTCTATCAAAGGACTGATATAATAAATAATTTTTTATTAACAAAAAAATCTTTGCAATACTTAACTATTCTCTAATTACAAAAAATTAATATAGATTAAAAATCATCAATAACATCATATTTCGTTAATCTTTTTCGGCATAATAGAGCGTATGATTAATTTATAGAAGCCTAGTTGAAACTTTAAGTAAACCAGCACCAGCAAACTTGAATATTCTTCATTATTCCTTTATTTCTATAATTAATTTGCGGATAAATGGAATTGAAGGGGCACCAATAAAGTTGATTAGTACTAGTTTACTGACTAGGTATTCAGCAAAACGGAGATAATTCGTTTCCGGCTTAGTCATAGTTGTCAAAACCAAAGAAACCTTAACAACAACTACGGAAAATGATAGAAAAAATTTTGCTCGCTGTCTCTGGATTAGGACATGCGGAAGAAATGATGAAGATGCTCAAAGAACTGCCATCCATTCAAGGTTCTCAGGTGACAGTTCTGCATGTGGTGACTGGGCAAACTAGTTCCGACGCCATGACTGCTAAATGGGAAGAAGGTGGCAAAATTCTCGCTAATGCCATTCAATCCCTCGATTTAGACCCTAGTAAAGTGTCTTCAATTTTACGCCAAGGCGACCCTAAAACTGTAGTCTGTCAAGTGGCTGATGAAATTGATGCCAGTTTAATCATTATGGGTTCACGCGGACTCAAACGGTTACAATCTATATTCGCTAACTCCGTTAGTCAATATGTTTTCCAATTGTCTTCTCGTCCCATGTTATTGGTTAAAGATGACATTTATGTGAAAAGAATTCGCCGCGTTATGGTGGCCATGGATGACTCAGACTCAGCTAAAGAATCTTTAAGTTTAGGCTTATTCTTGCTGCGGGGTATTCCCGAAGGACAATTAATTTTAGCGAATGTCACTACTGATTTAGGTGGTAAGTCCGGGGAAGTTGTGGAAATTCAGCCAGATAAAAATTCTGCTCTGGCCGCAGCTGTTAGTAAAGCCCAAGGAGAAGGTATCCCCGTCCGTTGTGTTCGCAGTAGTGGCAAGCCTGGTGAGGAAATTTGTCGGTTAGCTGAGGCACAGAATGTAGATTTATTATTAATTGGCTCTCCTGACCGTCGCCCATCTATTGCTAAGAGTTTTGTCGATATCGACCGACTCATCGGTGCTTCTTTATCTGACTATGTTCGTGTTAATGCTACTTGTCCCGTATTGTTGGCGAGAACTGCCGCAGTGTAGAAAATTACAGGGGCAAAGAAGTATCAATTATCTGAATGCTCAAGCAAATAAAAACCCCTGCACTAATAGTGTAGGGGGTTTTTAAATTTTATACAGAAAATTTTAACTTTCTTTTTTTCCACTTTCGCGGCTGGCAGTTTGAATGTACAAAATTATCAAAAACACAGAGGGAACTAGTACGAACAGAATGCTCGCTACGAACCCCAGGTTATTCACTTGCATGGCAAGAAATCCTCTCTATGATTTCCAATTGACTTTCTTACAATACCACTGAACAGAATTCAAAATTCAAAATTCAAAATTCAAAATTCAAGAAATTTAATGATGAGTATTTATACTCGCACATTAAACGATGATTTATGGAAGTGGTTTCCACTCTCAAACTTATGGTTTGGTTACTACGCTGACTGCTCCATTAACTAAGGTTTGACAGGCTAAACGGTAATTTTCGGGCTTTTTCTTAAATTTCCGGTTCTCTACGTCTGTGCGGGGAGAAAGATTTTCTAGTCCTTCTACTACCTGCACTACACAAGTCCCACATTGACCAGCTCCACCACAATTGGTCATCTTACCTATTAATGTATACAAGTCAATTCCATTCTCTACTGCTTTTAGCCGGAGATTAGCACCATCTGCGGCAATTATTTCTTTATTTTCTTTAACAAATTTAATATTACCCATGCTCATCTTTCCCTGAATATTCGTCGTTTGTTACACTATTTTACTTAATTATGTTAGTTTATTGCAGATTATTAAGAAATGTCTCTTTTATTAAATAGGGAGTAGAGGGAAAAAGACCTGAAAAAAATAGGACAGGTAATTAACCTGTCCTGAAAATTGCATGAGATTGATTTCAACTATCTAAAGCCCACTGCTGCTTGCCAAACAAAAGCTAGCAACAAGAAGAAAACGGGAATAACTGGCAGAACATCTACCAATGGGTTGAAGATTTGATAAGCTTCAGGTAGTTTTGCTAATAAAAGTGCTATTTCCATGTTCGTTTAAATCCACTTCATCTAAGTTAATTTTCAGAATTGACAAAGATCGTAACATGGATTGGTTCTTGATCCGTTTTCCGATTTAGTCAATTGTTTCTTCTAGAGGTGGTGAATCTAGCCAATGACCAAATTCGCTCAAAAACCGATCGCCTAATATCGCTTCCCGAATCTTCTGGGTAAAACGAATTAATTCAGTGATGTTATGAATACTCAGTAAAGTATAGGCTAAAATTTCTTGCGATCGCACTAAATGAGATATATAAGCACGGCTAAAATTTTGGCAACTGTAACAAGGACAAGTTTCATCTATAGGAGTAAAGTCTTCTCGAAATCGGGAATTTTTTAAGTTCCAACGTGTCCCTTGGACAATCGCGGTTCCATGTCTAGCCCATCTGGTGGGAATCACACAGTCAAATAAATCTATTCCCGAAGCAATGGCGATCGCCATTTCTCGATAAGTACCCACACCCATCAAATAACGGGGTTTTTCTTTGGGTAAAAGTGGTGCTGTGGCTTTAACTATTTGGGCCATTAATTCTGGTGGTTCACCCACACTCACACCACCAATCGCAAATCCTGGTAAATCTAATTCTGCTAAGGTTTCTGCGGCTCGACAGCGTAAATCTAGATAGACACCCCCCTGAACAATAGCAAATAAGGCCTGGTCAGTTCGCTGATGTGCCTTTATACAACGCTCCAACCAACGGTAGGTGCGCTCGGTGGCGGCTTCTACTTCTTGACGGGTAGCGGGATAAGGTGGACATTCATCGAAAGCCATAATTACATCTGCTCCCAAAATATTTTGAATTTCGATGGAGCGTTCTGGGGTTAAATTAATAATTTGACCATCATGAGGTGAGCGGAACGTGACTCCTGCTTCGGTAATCTTTCGCATTTCACTCAAACTAAAGACCTGAAAGCCACCAGAATCGGTGAGCATTGGCCCATTCCAACCCATAAATTTATGTAATCCACCACCACCAGCCACAATTGCTTCCCCTGGTTGCAAATGCAGATGATAGGTATTGGACAATATCATTTGCGCCCCAGTCTCTCGGAGTTGAGAGGGGGTAATGGTTTTGACATTTGCCAATGTTCCCACGGGCATAAATCTAGGAGTCTCTACAGGACCGTGAGGTGTGAAAAAAACTCCAGCTCTAGCTTTGGTTTGGCTACAGCAAGCTAAACATTCAAACGAAAAATTGGCGCTCAAGACAAGAATAATCCTATTTGGCTCTGATTATAGCCTAAGCACAAACCAGTATGAGCCTGGAATTCATTCCTGATCTGTTGTATTTGCTATTGCCATATTTTCGACGATATGTTATATCACAAACTAGTTAGAAACATTCGGAACTGTCGTCATCAATTTCCGCGTCCCATTTAGCTGATAATACCTGATCCATCATCGCTTCTATGGCAATAACATTTAAATTCCGCTCCCGACGTTCCTGTAGAGGTGTCGAAAGCGGAATTAAACGTAAACACATTTCTTCCTGAATTAAATCTAAATAGGTTTGTTGTTGGGGAGACTGTTTGAGTTCGAGGTAATCAAAACTTTGAACGTTCAAATATAAGGCATTGTTAGCGACTAGGGTAGACCTTTGTGGATTAGCAAATACTTCCATCACATCTCCTTCCCCTTCGCTGATTAACTTGTTGGCTTGGGTGTAGGTGTAGTGAACGCGGCCTAAGTCTGATAACAATTTCCGTATATCAAGCTTATTCACAATAATACCCGTGTTAATAATACACGGTGCTGGTATCCTGGTGTCGGGTAGATGGTGACTCATAGGAAAATAGCGATTAAGGGAACCTGAGTGACAACACTAGCTATATAATCAATTTAACCAGCTCGGTTGGCACTGTATATTTACAAAGATATTAATTTTCTTGGGTCTGTGTCTTCATGGCAATCAAAGAATTATCGGTTACATATAGTTCGTGAGTACGTAGAACATACGGAAACTAGCTGGCAAGTGTGACTTTAGGTGAGTAAAATGTCACCTAAGTAGTAGAATGACCTCAGGATTCGGGGGGAAAATTAATTAGGAGTGGGAAATACTTGGTGTCTAATCTCTGGCAAATTGGGAAAGATATCTGGCTAAACTTGGCAGCAGCAGTAATATTTTATACAGTAATTCCACTGCCTCTGATCCCAGATTTAAATTTCCAAGGTGTATCCCGTCTGTCCCCCATTGTGGGATTAATCATTGCTGGCATCCTAGCTTTATGGGATGCAGTTTTAGATTATCTGGGTATGCCCATCTTAACCCGCAGTGCTTTGGTGGTGGGACTAGGGATTGTCATTACCGGGGGATTACATTTAGATGGGGCTATGGATACTGCTGATGGTTTAGCAGTAGCTGACCCAGAACGACGATTAGCGGTAATGACTGATAGTGCTACAGGTGCTTTTGGTGCAATGGCTGCTATCACTATTATTTTACTCAAAACTACAGCTTTGGCGGATTTATCAGAAAATCGTGTTCTCTTCCTCTTTGCTGCTAATGTTTGGGGTCGATGGGGACAACAAGTGGCGATCGCTTTCTATCCTTATCTTAAACCCACCGGTAAAGGGGCAATCCACAAACAAGCTTTTCCTTCTCCTCACCATTTGTTCCCAGGATGGTTTTTGTTGGTGGGTATAAGTGCTTTATCTTGGTTCCTCAATCCCCACAATCTTGATTTGGCTCTGGTTATGCTCTTCGCTGGTAGTGCGATCGCTCCTTTGACTGCTGCTTGGTTTAATTACAAATTAGGTGGACACACTGGAGATACTTATGGTGCTGTCGTTGAATGGACTGAAGCTTTCTTTCTCTGTGTCATGACTCTATTATGAAGGATGTGGGAAAATTTTAGGATCAATATTGAGTCAATGTACTGGAATTAACTTCTATGTCTTTAACTGAAGAAATTCTTTCTCAACTCCCAGGTAATGTGATTCACCGATTGCGTGAAAGCGATCGCCTTTTAGCTTCTTTACGTTCTGATCATCGCTACATACCTAGAGTAGTCGAAGCAAATCAACAGTCTTTAGACACAGTAGATTGGGATGTGATTGTCTGTGGGGGTACACTGGGTATATTTATTGCCTGTGCTTTAGCTGTACGCGGATGGAAAGTAGCATTAATAGAGCGAGGGATTTTGCAGGGGAGACAGCAGGAGTGGAATATTTCTCGTCCAGAACTAGAAGTCTTTCTAGAATTAAACTTGCTGACAGTCTCAGAATTAGAAACAGCGATCGCAACTAAATATAACCCAGCCCGAATTAACTTTTCAGGTGGTGCAGAAGTTTGGATAGAAGATGTACTTAATATTGGTGTAGATCCAATTTATCTGCTAGACTGCTTAAAAACCCGATTTCTGTCTGCGGGAGGACAGTTATGGGAAAATACACCTTTTAGAGAAGCAGTGGTACATCCAAATGGAGTCATGCTCAACCATCAATTTACAACTAGATTGTTAATTGATGCTATGGGACATTTTTCACCGATTAGCCAACAAGCACGTCAAGGGAAAAAGCCAGATGCTTTATGTTTAGTGGTAGGAAGTTGTGCTGAAGGTTTTCCGGAAAATAACACTGGCGATTTGTTGTTATCTTTTACATCCTTGCAAAATCAATGCCAGTATTTTTGGGAAGCTTTTCCCGCTCAGGATGGCAGAACCACTTATCTGTTTACTTACATGGATGCATATCCGCAACGCTTAACACTAGAAGCATTATTTGAGGATTATTTGCACCTTTTACCAAAATATCAGGGTATGGAGTTAAGTCAGCTGAAGTTTCAACGAGCTTTATTTGGGTTCTTTCCTACCTATCATCAAAGTCCTTTACAAACTCCTTGGAATTGCATTTTAGCAGTGGGGGATAGTAGTGGTAATCAATCTCCTTTGAGTTTTGGTGGTTTTGGAGCAATGGTGCGTCACTTACAACGTTTAACATTGGGAATAGAAGAAGCATTACAAACTAACCAAACTTCTGCTCCAGCATTGGCATTATTACAACCTTATCAACCTAGTTTAACCGTGACTTGGTTGTTTCAAAAAGCCATGAGTGTAGGTGTAAATCAAAATATTGCTCCAGAGCAAATTAACCAACTACTCTCAGCCGTATTTCAAGAAATGCAAAAGCTAGGGACACCAGTTATGAAGCCATTTTTACAAGATGTAGTCCAATTTTCTGGACTGACACAAACATTATTAAAAACTGGTTTATCCCATCCACTACTAGTTGCTAAGATAATTCCTCAAGTTGGTTTAGTTAGTTTGCTAGATTGGTTAGTACATTATGGTAATTTAGGTGTTTACAATATCTTATTTTCCTTAAGTCCCAAATTAGAAACATGGATACAAAATCAACCTAGAGAAAAACAATACTATTGGCATCGCTGGATTGACGCTTGGAAATATGGTTCAGGTAGTGATTATCATAATTAAGAGAATTAGGAATTAGGGTAAGTCAAAGTTTTTAAAATGTGAGGATGAAATGATTGAAAAGAAATCTTTGAGTTTAAAATATTTTACCATATTAATTAGCTTACTACGAGAGCGTCAAGTATTTCTAGAAGAAATTCGTCAAGGGGTCAGATTACCAAGCAAAATTATTTCTTTATTAGTTTGTAGTTCCTTGTTTATTGCTATCTATGGAGGAATTATTGGTGCATATCATAGTTGGATGCAAGCTTTATCCTCTGCGGTTAAACTACCAGGATTATATTTAATTACGCTCTTGATTTGTTTACCAACATTGTTTTTTGCCAATATTATTTTCGGTTCTAAACGGACTTTTGGACAGCATTTAGCATTGGTGTTAACAGCGATTGCTATTACGAGCGTACTCTTATTTAGTTTCGCACCAATTACCTTATTTTTTATGCTGACTACCAATAATTACCAGTTCTTAATTTTACTAAATGTTATAGTTTTTGCCTTAACTGGGTTTATTGGTATTTCTTCCTTGTATAATGCCACTAGTATAGTATTAGAACAAAATAATGAAGGTAGTAAAACCAGACAAAAAACTATTACAATTTTGGTTATTTCTTTATGCTTTTGTCGGGAGTCAGTTAGGATGGACACTTAGACCTTTTTTTGGTAGACCTGATTCTGTCTTTCAGTTATTTCGAGAAAGAGAAGGGAATTTTTATTTGAGTGTTTTTCAATCTCTGGGTTATCTTTTAGGATTTCATTAAATTATCATGAGAAAGCAACTAAAATTTATATGCTAGAAAAACCAGCTTACAAGATTCAACACTTTAAAGTCTTAATTAGTTTATTACGCGATCGCCAAAATTTTTTGGAAGAAATTCGTCAAGGAATCAGATTACAAAGTAAAATCAGTTCTCTGTTTATTACCAGTTCCATATTCTTTGCCATTTATGGGGCAATTATTGGTGCATCTCATAGTTGGGCACAAGCTTTGTCTGGTGGGATTAAATTACCAGCATTCTATTTATTAACTTTAATTATTTGCTTCCCGACACTATTCTTTTTCAATGTCTTATTTGGTTCTCGCAGCACTGTTCAACAGCATTTTGTAGTTTTACTAACAGCAGTATCAGTAATTAGTGTCCTGTTATTTAGTATGGCACCAGTGACACTGTTTTTTATGATTACCGCTCCTGATTCTTATCAATTTTTTAAATTATTAAATGTATTGATTTTTGGGATTACAGGTGTTTTTGGAGTCAAGTTTCTCTATGAAGGAATGCAATTACTTTCACAACAAGATGAATAGGTAAAAAAACCCGCACTACCATTTTAAAATCCTGGTTATTTCTCTATGGCTTTGTCGGAATGCAATTAGGATGGTTTCTCCGTCCATTTTTTGGTGCACCTGACTCTAAATTTGAGTTATTTCGCGCAGTCAAAGGTAATTTTTATCTTGATATTGCACAAGCGATGTCAGAGATTTTCGGTTTACGTTAGTTAGAACTCATTCCAGAAAGTTGCATAGGAGAATTCAAACGCTATAGCAGGAGTCAGGAGTGAAAATCGCTTAGTGTATACCTTTGCCAAAGTAGTCAGCGTAATAAATCATACTAATTACACTAGAGTTTAACAAAAATAAAAAATACAGTTGAAGCTCTAGTGTAACCAGCTACTAACTATATTATCCGTATAGTAGCCTATCCGACAATTCCCAATCGCGAGCATAAGTTAGATTTATGAAAGAAGCCGCAAAGTTTTTCAACATAAACACCCTCAACTAGTTATAATTTCCTATAAGTTGAAAAAAGTATTAAGATTAGCGTAAGGGTTACATTAAGATAAAATTACGCTTATATTTCATCAACTAACTAAAAACCCAACATCGAGGAGGATTACATATGGCGCTTGTACCACTGCGGCTGCTTCTGGATCACGCGGCTGAAAACGGTTACGGCATCCCAGCTTTTAACGTTAACAATTTGGAGCAAATTCAGGCAATCCTGAAGGCTGCTGTGGAAACAGATAGCCCCGTAATTTTACAAGCTTCTCGTGGTGCTCGTAATTATGCCGGAGAAAACTTCCTCCGTCACTTGATTTTAGCAGCAGTAGAAACCTATCCTCATATCCCCATCGCCATGCACCAAGATCATGGTAATGCGCCTTCTACCTGCTACTCAGCCATCAAAAACAACTTCACTAGTGTGATGATGGATGGTTCTTTAGAAGCTGATGCGAAAACCCCAGCTAGCTATGAGTACAATGTCAATATTACTCGCGAAGTGGTAAATGTAGCTCATGCTTTAGGTGTCAGCGTTGAAGGTGAATTGGGTTGTTTAGGTTCTCTAGAAACCGGTGCTGGTGAAGCTGAAGACGGTCATGGTTTTGAAGGTACTCTTGACCACTCTCAATTGTTAACTGACCCTGACGAAGCGGTTGACTTTGTAGAACAAACTCAAGTAGATGCTCTAGCTGTTGCGATTGGCACTAGTCACGGTGCTTATAAATTTACCCGCAAACCAACTGGAGAAATTTTGGCTATTAGCCGGATTGAAGAAATTCACCGTCGTTTACCTAATACCCACTTGGTAATGCATGGTTCTTCTTCTGTACCAGAAGATTTATTGGCTATGATCAACCAATATGGTGGTGCAATTCCAGAAACCTATGGTGTACCTGTAGAAGAAATTCAAAAAGGTATCAAGAGCGGTGTACGTAAAGTCAATATCGACACCGATAACCGTCTAGCTATTACTGCCGCAGTTCGGGAAGCTTTGGCTCAAAATCCGAAAGAATTTGACCCCCGTCACTTCCTCAAGCCTTCCATTAAATATATGCAGAAGGTTTGTGCAGACCGCTATCAACAATTTGGTACTGCTGGAAGGCTAGCAAAATTAAGCAAGTTTCTGTAGATGAATTTGCTGCTTAAGTATGCTAAAGGTGAACTTAACGTTGTTACTAAAGCAACTGCTAAAGTTTAGGAGTATTTTGCTCAAACAGGGAATGGGGAATAATTTTTCCTACTCCCTACTCCCTGTTTCTAATTTTTTGATTTACTCAACCGGGAGTCATTGGTGTCTTCCGGTTTTTCGTTGGTTTGATCAGCCACAACACAAGCAGCATGAGATTGTGATAGTGGGGGTATTAAAGCTATAGCATGGGGTACAGGACGGGGAGTATAATTTACCAAAGATTTTCCTTGGAAGGTTAAGGATGTACTTTGACCGGAATCAAGCATAACGGCATCCTTTAATCCCGCTTTAGCTAGGGCTATTCCTAAGGCTACAGCACCAACAGATTCACGAGAAATACCGACTGTAGGTTGTTTATCTTGGTTAATACCCCAAAAAGCTCGATAACGAGCTTCATTAAATCCATATAAACCTTGAAAGGTTTCTGCTGGTTGGGGTTGACTATCTTTAACTAACCATGCACCTGCAACAAAAGCATCAGTAACTTCCGGCATTTCGGCACGGATACCTTCTAAATTATTATGTTTTTGAGGGTCAAAGGGAATATATTTAACTTCAGATGCACTAATTAATACTAATGGTCGTCCAGCTATTTTGGAGACATCCCAACTGTTTCCAGGGATAAACTGATTGGTAACTTGGCTGAGAACTGAACCGACCATCACATTAGAATTTAAGTACTTTAAAGAAAAGAAAGTTCCATCGACAGCAGCTATAGCTGGAGTTCCGCTTTTAGCAACAACTTCTGATAGTTGATAACGACTGTCAGCATGAATAGTAATAGGTTTACCACCAGAAATCAAAATCAGCGGAATTTTGTCAATGGTAGTATCAACTTTTTGGACTGTGCTGTTAAAATCAAATCCGGATTGCCAATTTGGTAATTTTGAACCTCCCCACGCTTGGGTAATTACATCTTCGATTTTCGATTGACCAAAGCGGGATACTGTTAATAAATTATCTGATGCTCCGGCAAATCTTTCATCTGTATCGCTCATTGTCAATGCTAATTCATATCCTGCGGCAGCTACTAACTGCGTTACTAAATCATTATATTTACCAACAGGATAAGTAAAATAGCGGATGGGTATACCTAATTTTGTTTCTAGGGTACGTTTCGAGTCTCCGATTTCTATTCGCAGCTGTTCTTCTGGTAATTTTGATAAATCAGCCGGATGACTAATACTGTGAGATGCTATAGTCACCAAGGGGTCAGCAGCCATTTGTTGGAGTTGTTCCCAGTTAACATGACTTCTACCTACAGATTTACTTGGTTGCTCACCATTGAGAGTTAATCCAGAGTTTACCCCTACTCCCTTTGTATAAATCGAAAATACAGCCGGATAACCATATTTTTTCAGGAGTGGATAAACATACTCAAAATGTCCACCATAGCCATCATCAAAGCTGAGGAGAATTGGTTTTGCTGGTAAAGGTATACCGCTTTGTAAATGCACCATTAGTTGATCAAGACTAATTGGTGTTACTCCTTGGTCTTTAATCAGCTGAAAATGTGCTTCTAATTCTGTCGGAGTAACATCAAAAAATACTTCCTTTTTGGGAAGGATGTCATGATACATCACAATAGGCACTTTTCCTAACTTAGCCTGTTCATTGATGTTCGGCCAAGCAGGTCGATTCATCAAAGCCAAGATATAAGGACCAAATTTTTCTCCTAAATCTTGTAAACTTTCATTTGGTTCTATTACCCAAGTAGATATCTGAGGCACAATACTCATGATATTGCTAAGAGGGTTAGACGTTTCTTGGTTTTCAGAACAGGCTACTTCGGTTTGAGGTACACTTGTGGATTTATCCACTCTCCGTCTAGAAGATTTGGCTAAAACCGATTCTGGTAATAATCCAGGGATGCTAGAAAATACCCAAATTAAGGTTAAAAATATAGCCTTGGCAGAAATAGGTAACAATTTGGGAAATAGAAGTGGATTTTGAGATATTAAGGTCATAATTTTAGAAGTAGTCAGGAGGGAGGTGGGGAGGTGGGGAAGTCCCCATCCCTATCCCATTAACGGAATACTCGATGTTCTAAAGAGGGCATTTGACGACGGACTTGTTCCAATCTAGTGGGTTTGATTTCCGCGATCGCCACTCCAGGTTTTTCACCAGCATCAGCTAAAATCACACCCCAAGGGTCAATAATCACCGCATGACCGTGAGTTTGACGACGAGCATAGTGAGTTCCTGTCTGTGCGGGAGCAATTACATAATAAGTATTTTCCACAGCCCTAGCTTGTAATAAAACTTGCCAATGGTCTTTACCAGTGAAAGCAGTAAAAGCAGCGGGGACAAACACCACATCAGCACCTTTATCCGAGAGATGGCGATATAATTCAGGAAAGCGGACATCGTAACATACAGAAAGTCCGATATTTCCCAATTTTTCAGAACGATAAATGGGGGGTAATTCATTTCCAGCCATCACAGTGCTAGATTCTTGATAAGTATTACCATCAGGGACATTCACATCAAATAAATGTACTTTATAGTAGCGAGCTAATTCATCACCATTTTGGTCAATCAGTAAAGCCGTATTGTGAACTTTAGCTGTATGGTCTACCGGAACCGGGAACCCACCACCTAAAATAGTCACTTGAAAGCGTTGAGCCATCTTCTTGAGAAAGATTTCGCTAGCAGATGCAATTTCCTGAGCTTGACTCATTTTCGCCTTTTCTTCTCCCATAAAGGAAAAGTTTTCTGGTAGACCCACCAACTCAGCCCCCTGACGCACAGCCAGATCAATTAATTCTTCTGCTTGAGCCAAATTTTCTTGTAAATCAGGCACACTGGTCATTTGAATAGCTGCGGCTAAATAAGACTTCATAGATTCAATAACAAACAGTGGATTATATGGTACAGATTCTTAAATATATCGTTACTGGAACTCCAGTTAACTAGATGATAATTGTTAATCTTAAAATATTTGCTCTTTAACGTTGCCTAACTAGTGATTATAACTAAAACTACCATGAACTCTAGTTTTTTAATTGCCCCAATCAACGGAATCTTGTCATTCTGACCGTTCGCGCTAGCGTCTCCAAAGGAGAAGTGAAGAATCTCCCAGGATTCTTTCAATTCACGAAATCCTGTCATTCTGACCGGAGGGAAGAATCTCCCAGGATTCTTTCCTCCGGTCAGAATGACAGTATAGGAAATACTCATTTTTAAACTTAACCGAGTAGTATTAGTACATGGTTAGCATTATTTCCTTGTATCTACTGACTGAAATTTTGGAAAATTTGTTAACTACTATAATTTTCTCAATAAATCTAATTTATTCTCAATAATGTTGAGAATATTTTCAATAATTTTACGAAATTAGGTCATTTTAGCTCTTGACATCGAGGCTTGTTTTTTATATCATTTTAGATGATATATAATTTAGCTCTTATTTTGATTTTTTGTAGATGCAAAATCTCAAACCATAAAGCCAAATATTTAGAATCAATAAAGTATTGCTTTATTTCACCATCGCTCATTCGCTTCTTCTCTGGTGAGTGGTTGAAAACCAGAAATCTGGAGAGGATTAGCCGTTAACTGAGCAATGATACCTGTTTGCGGAAAGCATTTTATTTTTGCAATAGGTTTCAAAACAATAATTTCCACCATTTCCGCACTGCTTATTTCATCCTGATATTCCGGGGGAATTTCGATTTTGCCATTATTGACATTTACATTTTATGGACTAAGAAGGAACAGCATTAGCATTCTAAGTAATACAAAAGGTAGAGTGTAGACCCTACCCTTACTAAAAAATATCTTCCAGCTTATACCAATTCACGAAAACAATACAAAAAGTTCAAAACCACCAAATCCAATCTGAATTTTCTTGTTTTTGAATTTTGAATTTTGAATTTTGAATTGATATTACTTGTTAGGTTGAGGAGTCAAACGCAAATAGGGTTTAACTACTGTATAACCTTTGGGGAATTTTTCTTTGAGTACTTCTGGGTCTTTGAGAGATGGAACAATGACTACATCTTCTCCATCTTTCCAGTCCACTGGAGTCGCAACGCTATAATTATCGGTCAATTGCAAAGAATCAATTACCCGCAACAGTTCATCAAAGTTACGTCCCGTGCTGGGAGGATAGGTGAAGCTCAAACGCAGTTTTTTGCTGGGGTCAATCACAAAAACGGATCTCACGGTTAAAGTGGCGATCGCATTGGGATGAATCATATCATATAAATCAGACACTTTATGGTCTGCATCTGCCAAAATGGGATAATTGAGTGTGGTGTGTTGGGTTTCTTCAATATCTCCCACCCATCCGTTATGGGATTCTACACTATCCACACTCAAAGCGATCGGCTTCACACCACGTTTGTCAAATTCTGGTTTTAATTTAGCCACAGTACCCAATTCGGTGGTGCAAACAGGTGTATAGTCAGCAGGATGAGAAAATAAAACTACCCAGCTGTCACCGGCCCATTCATAAAAATTTATGTCACCATGTGTTGATGCTTGAGTAAAGTCGGGTACTGTATCACCAAGTCGAAGAGTCATGCAAAATTCCCTGTAATTAAAATGGACTATGTGCTGTAATATTATATTGACTATGACGACATAAAATACCTGTTATCCCATCGAGCTGGTGCAGTTTGCAAAAAAAAATTAATTTCTACGCTTATTACCATATCAATATCAAGTTAGGGAATAGTGAATCATCCAGAATCAATTAGAGAGTTTATTAACTGGATACAAACATTCAAATATGAAATATATTCCAGTCTAGATGACATTAGACAAAAGTTTATTTTGCCGATGTTTGAATATCTACACTACTCAGATAAGTATCAGCGTCATCAATATGGTTTAACAATACATAATTCAGACAATGAGGTAATTAACTCAGAAATTGACTATATTTATTTTGCGACGGATAATGTTGAGGAACAAAATTTAGATACATCTCTGATATTGGTGCAAATTCAAGGATTATCAGAAACAAATTTAACCCAGACTGTAGAAAAGACTAAATTATATAGTATTCATCTCCAACCCTTATTTTTTATAGTTACGAATGGATCTGATATTAAAGTCTTTCAACGATTATCTAATCATTGGCATGAATTATTATTTGATATTACCTTATATGAACTCCAAGATCCAAAATTGGCAATGAAATTCTATGAGAGACTGAATTTCCATCATCTTAAATTTATCAACAAAAAAAACATCAATCCCTTAATTCATGGGAAATACTCATTAATAGAAAAATCCTTAGAACAATATCTGATTTCCCAAAAAGTTTTAACAACCAATGATAAAACTACATTTTCCCGCACCAATGAAAAATTGATTATTGTCAAACCCAAAGTATCTATTGAATGTAATTTACCGGAAGCTTTAGGAAAAGGTAGTTGTGTGATAGAGTTTAGTTATTTGGGATTAAGAGGTTTAAGAGTTAACTTAAATCATACAGATATTTTAAAATTATTAATTACTGGAATACACACTCAACCCGATTGGGAATGTCGTTCTTTTTTGAAAAAAATAGATAACCAAAATTTTCAAGTTCATTTAGGACAAACAACATTAATTTTATCAGATTTAGAAACAGTTGACTTGTGTTTGTGTATCGACGCGGTTGGTCAAGAATATGAAAATAAAATCAGAGAATTTGAAAATTCTCTGGAAACTTGGGATTTTGAATTTATAGATTTAGCTGAAATTCGGGGATTTCATCTTTTTTCTGTAGAATCAACATTATGGGAATTAATGCTGAGATTTGCTCAGGAATTTAATTATGCTCAAGGAAAATCAGAATGGCATATATTTCATCAAGAAAATCAAACCATTCGGGTGAGTCGAGGAATTCGTGATCATGCTTTTATTCTACCTAAATTTGATTATAATTGGTCAGGATTTTCCCAGGTGCATATAATTTATGAAATCAATGAAGTGCATTTACAATCTTTAGAAAAGGGAAAGATTACTTCCTGGGAACAAAATATTGGAACCAGAGGAACTTGGACAGCAAAATATACTAAAAAATGGCTTTTAGAAAAATTTATTCCCCAGGTAATTAATTATTATTTACACGAATCCCCATTATCGGAAGTGGGATGGTTTTCTAAAATTAGTATTTATCAATCTGAGAGAATTGCTATTTCAGAAATCAATGATATCAAAAATTTAATTCCTTATTTACGGGATATCCAATCTTGGTTACACAAATATCCAGAAAATATTGCTTCTGTGATATTGCATCCCTATTATCAAGCATTTACAAATTTAGTCAGAAATACAGATTCTGCAATTAATGGTATGGATTATATTATGGGAAATTTGCAGCGAATGGAGTGGAGAAATACCAAAGAGAAAATGAATACTAATTACAATTGGACTTTTAAAGATGCATTGGTTGGTTTAGATGCACAAGTAGTCAGAGTTAATAATTGTGTATTTGAGAAAAGTTTAAAAGCAGATTTGATGACGCGAACATTTATCTGGATTATCGAACATGGAAAAATTTCTTTTTCTCAATCTCAAATGAACGCAGCGAAACAGACTTTATTACCACTATGGGAACAAAGTCGTTTTCAAACACGTCATGTCTATAGATATCGTTATCATTAAATTAGCTCGTAGTTGCGCTTTAGCGCATGCTGTAACAATTCATTGTTATCTGCTGTATCTTTATATAATTTCTAATATGGAGCGGGACGAAAAACCCACTCCACCTAATTACTTTCTCAGTTCGTGCATATCTCTGACCACCTTAGCAACAATCTTTCTGGGTGAAAATCTAATGGATGCGACTAATATTTTATTTCTAATCCCTGGAATCACAATAGTTTTATTCACCATTAAACCATCATAAGCCATTTTCGCGACAGTCTTGGTATCCATCATTCTATTCACATGAGAAATTTTGGATTCTTCCATCACTGCTGTTTTTTGGAATTTGGATGCTGTTGTTCTGGACAAAGAGTAGTTACAGTTACACCCGTACCCTCTAATTCATTTGCGATCGCTTCTGAAAATGATAAAACGTAAGCTTTGGTAGCAAAATACACTGCCATCAATGGACCTGGTTGAAAAGCTGCAACGGAAGCAACATTTAATATTTTTCCGTTACCTTGGGTAATCATATCCTTGAGAAATAACTTAGTTAAATGAGTGAGACAGACTATGTTTACCTGCAACATTTTTAGTTCTGTGGTCAGGTCAGTTTCACTAAATACTCCATAAGTCCCAAATCCAGCATTATTGACTAATATATCAATCTTGATTCCTGCTTGCTGTAATTCGGTGAATATTTCTGTTGGAGAAGTGGATATAGATAAATCCTTAACTAGGGTTTTTACAGAAATCCCAAATTTTTGAGGAAATTCTTCCGCAATTAAGGTAAGTTTTTCCTCATCTTTATCTACTAACACAAGATTGTAACCATTCTCAGCAAAAGTAGAAGCTAATTCGTAACCAATTCCATTTGCTGAACCTGTAATCAAAGCAGTTTTGTGTTGAGATTTCTGAGTATCTTTCATTTGTATAATGATTAATTTAACTTAAATAAAGTGAATCTACTGCTGTCAAGGACTTTGAATGTCTTTGCTAATCTAGAGATAGATAAACCTAGAAATTTCATGCAGCAAAAAGTTGACAGCTAACTTTCCAGGGGTTAAATTAACTATATTATTTGCAAATGGAAAAATCTGTATTCCTTGATTCAGTAACTTCTGATTGGGGAGGGAGTAGGGAAAATTTAGGGTCATCTAAGGAAGAACGCTTCCCTCAGAATGACAGAATACTATCAGGTTTTGCGTTAACTGAAACACATGAGGATAAAATGGAGAAAATTGAGTATATGTTTATACATTTTCTCCAGATAAGTTGTTTTTTATAAAGCTACTAACTGTGATTCAATTTCTGAAGACTTTAAATCCCGACCGATGAATACTAAACGAGTTTGTCGGGATTCTTCTGGTTCCCAAGGACGGTCATAAAATTTATCAAATCTGGTTCCTACCCCTTGCATCACTAAACGCATGGATTTGTTCGGTACAGCTACAAAACCTTTAATTCGGTAAATTTCTTGTGATTGTGCTAGTGTTTCCAATTGCTTTTGTAACTTTTCGGGGTCAAAAGTACGATTTAAAATTACATGAGTCGAAATAATTTCTTCATCATGATCATGTTCTTCCTCATCGTCATGATGACTGGGACGAGCATCTAAATTATCTTCCACTGCGGCTTGAAAACCTAATAATATAGATGCATCTAGTTTACCATAATCACTAGCGACTATTTTCACCACTCTGGGTAACTCTTGTTTAATCAATTCCTCAACTTCAGCTTGGGTTTGAGCATCTACCAAATCAGTTTTGTTTAACACCACCAAATCAGCACAAGCTAATTGGTCTTCAAAGAGTTCTTGTAAAGGAGTTTCGTGTTCTAAACTATCATCAGCTTGACGTTGAGAAGCGATCGCATCTAAATCACTAGCAAAAGTTCCCGCAGCAACTGCGGCACAATCCACCACAGTAATCACTGCATCTACTGTAGCAGCATTGCGAATTTCTTGCCAGCGAAAAGCTTTAACCAGGGGTTTTGGTAAAGCCAAACCCGAAGTTTCAATTAAAATATAATCAATACTGTCTCTGCGCTTGATTAATTCTTGCATCGTCGGAAAAAATTCTTCTTGCACAGTACAGCATAAACAACCATTAGTAAGTTCAAAAATATTGGTTTCACCATCTTCAGGGCAAATTTCACAAGATTTTAACAATTCACCATCAATACCAAGTTCACCAAATTCATTTACTAAAACTGCAATCCGACGTCCTTGATTATTTTGTAACAGATGACGAATCAGACTAGTTTTACCACTACCTAAGAAGCCGGTGATGACGGTGACAGGAATTTTTGTAGCCATGTTTATTGTAGATTTACTTGGTTGGGCTTAAACTTTATACTCAGGACTATAGCTAGAGTATCAGAGTTTATATAGGTTGACATCTTCACTAGGATAACATGAAGGGACACCATGTTATAATAACATAATATAATGGTGTTTGTGATTGGTAAACAAGTTCCAGAGAAAGGAATATTCAAATGCTAAAAGAACTTCATTTAAAATTTGTGGGACCTGCTTCTCAATTTGATGTTGAATTTGCGGATAGACTCAACATATTTACTGGAGACAATGGACTAGGTAAAAGCTTTTTATTAGATGTTGCTTGGTGGGTATTAACCAGAAAATGGGCAGATCAACCTGCTTATCCACAAAAATCCACAGAAGAAACTCCTAAAATTATCTCTCAGATAACTACCGAAAAAGATATTAATGACTATGAGAGTTATTTTGATTTTTCCGACCAGCAGTGGGAGAGTGCAGATAATTTTTCTAAATTAAAAGAGTTAGTTATTTTTGTGCGAGTGGATGGTGGTTTTTCAGTTTTTGACCCTATTCGTAAACGTAATGCCATGATCCATTTTGGCCTCGTTGGATAGTTACAGTAGAAAAAATAAATTCTATGGTATCAAATATATCCAAGTAAAGGATTACCCTATTAGGATTAGAAAAGAAAGCACCACTCATTGCTCGTGCTATCCGAAAACAACAATTACCGGGAGTATGAGTATCAATATTTCCAAATTAATAGATACAAACTCATTTCCATAAAATATACTTATACTATAATAGATGTACTATATGCTTAGGTAACTCCATGACTGGTGTGAGAATTGTACGTAGTGCTTTTCGGGAGATACAGAAACTCCCTTACCAGTATTTTGAGGATGTCACAGAAATCCTCAAACAGATGAGTCACGGAAATCTTGGAGATTATCGAAAGTTAGAAGGATATCAAGAATTATGGAGAACCAAGAAACGTGATGTCAGAGTTATTTGGAAAAATATCAACAACGAATTTCTCATAATCAAATCTGGTTTACGAAGAGATATCTATCGAGTAATTATTGAAGATAGAGATAGAGATAACTTACTAACATTAGCGGATTTGATGAAAATTGAAGAAAGTCAATTAGGAGATATTCCTACATATACATTAAGTGCAGAAAAAAATAAATCATTGTATCAGTTTATTTATGGTGGTTATTTGTATTCACCCGTTCTTACTCAAGAACAAAGAAAGATTTTTAAATCATTAAAAGAAACTATTTCCCATAATATATACTCAAATTCTAGTCAAATCAATAGTTTTTTACTCCAGAGTTCTCCTGGTACAGGTAAAACTGTATGTGCTGCTTTAATAGCTGAGGAATTATATCTAGAAAACCTCTGCAATGTTGTTTTGATTTTGCCAGAAACTTTATGTTCAGAAGTTAGAGAATACAATGTTATCAAAGAAATTTTACAGAATCAAATTTCCAATTTCTTTGTTGGTACTTTTTCCCAATGGCTTTCTCAAGCTGCACCTGAATTATACGAACAAATTGCTACTCCCACAGAAGAATTACAAGCTTTGCAACAGGAAGCTGAAAGAATTCACATAATTTCAGAACCTGAACAACTGCAATACAGAGATTTAATTTTGTTTAGAGGTTTTATTACTCAAACTCATAATTTAAAGCAATCTAGTCATCCTCATTATCAAGCAAATAGATCTGTCATTGACAAGTTAAATAAAATTAAAATATCTAAATGGAAAGAAAGATTACAAAATAAATTATCATGGATAGATGGAGTATATAAAATCACGAAAACAGCTTTTCCTTTCCAGGATAAAAGTGTAACTCTTTTCATATTTGATGAATCTCAAGATTATCTCAAAGATGAACTTAATGCCATTATTACCATGCTAGAAAGATGGCAAAACCAATACAATCATTCTTCAATTCTTTGGTTGTTAGGAGACATGAATCAAAGAATTCTACCCACGGATTTTGATTGGGGACAATTACAACTAAATACCCGACATTCTCTTAAATATAATTATCGTAATACTAAATATATCATAGAATTTGCTAATACTTTTCATTCCTTTGCACAAAGGGCAAATTTAGGAGGAAAACATTTACCTCAACCCAGCAATCCCCAAGACACTTTTGAAAGTGGTGAACCAGTCCGAATTTTAGAATTTAGTTCTCAAGAAGAAGCTCTCAAAATTCTCAATCGTTTGAGCGAAAAAGTAATATATACATCTAGTTTAAATCAACGTTCCTTATTGAGAGAGTTATCTAGTGAAGTGAAATTAATTTATCGAGATATTCCCACAGATTACCAAAATATTCCCGGAATAGATTATTTAACTGTTCCACAAGCAAAAGGGAGAGAATTTGATGCTTGTGTTGCTTTTTGTGTATTTGATGGACAGGGACAACCATCTTTTGAGGATGCTACTAATTGGTATACAATTTTTACTAGACCTCGTTATAGACTGCTGATAATTGCAACTACTAAGGAACTGAATAGAATTGATAAAAATTGTTTTCGTCAATGTCAGCGATTTAATATATCAAATGCAGATAATTGTTTAGAATGGATTACAGAATTGGCAAATGGAGAACATTTTTTTAAAAATACAGAAGCATTATCTCATCGTATTTATGAAGGTTTGAGCAATCAAACTATGAAAGTTTATTGGGATACTTATGCTGCTTTAAAATTATCAAGATTTGATAATCAAGCATTATTGAAAATCGAAAATGAAGCAATAAAACTTATCAGGAATCAACCAGATGAAAATATTTTGCAAGAATTAGAGTTATTGACACCTGAACATATTTCTAGTAATAGCGATCGCATTCCATTAAAATGCTTATTCTGGAGAGCTTTAAATAATTATTGGTATGCAGTAGAAGCAGCATTTCCATTGCAGGATACAGACCCCGAAGAATATCAGCGATTAATATCAACTATTGCAGATGAACTTGAAAACAAAGGACTTATATATGAAGCTGCACGAGTCAGGATGAAAATGGGAATCAAGATACCTGAAGATTTTCCCTTTAGCAAAGAAATTTCTTACCAAAATGGTTCTCTGGTATCTTTACTTTGTCATGCTGCTATCAGAAAAATTTCACTGGGAGAGATTAATCATGAATGAACACAACCGCACAGATTTAAAAATCGCTGAAGACCTGAACAAACTAGCTGAAGTTATTAATCAATCAATCGGTAGAGCAGAAAGAATTTTTGAGCAAGTTAAGGAAATTGATGAAGTTAAAAAACTAATTGCAGAAATTCACCTGAGTCGGGAAGAGATTTTAAAATCTCAAGAAACTGTCAAAAAAGTTGAAGATACCGCATCCAATCGTTTAAGAGAAGCAGAGACTATTCAAGCAAGCTTGCAAAATTTACGAGAATTACCTCAGCAATTCCAAGAACTGGGAATTAGCGAAAATGCTTTACAAAAAATACAACAAGTTTTGGAAAATATAATTACTATAAATAATCAAGCAAAAGATACAATTAACCAATCTCAAGATATCTTATTAGAAGCACAGAATTTACTAAATCAATCTCAGGAAGTAAAACAAGATATTTCTCAAATATATACATCTACTAATTTAAAGATTAAACAGATAGAAACTGAAATTGCTACCTACCGTTTAGAAGTCAAAAAGGCTGAGAATATTCTTCAAGAATTTCACTCACTTATGGAAAAAACAGGAGGATTAGAAGAAATTAAAAGATTACTTCAAGAAATGCAAAAATCTCAAAGTCAACTATTGTCAGTACAGGAACAAATGATTCGATTGCAGGATTTTGAAAATTATCTACAGAATTTCCAAGATATTCGTAATCGCAGAAAACTATGGCAATTTCTCCAGCAGGAGTTGGGATTTATCGGAGTTTTTGTTTACTTACTCAGTTTGATTGCTCCGAAACGAAAACTCTGATTTGTCATTCTGAGCGACAGCGATCGCGGTAAGACAAAAAAACGGGTAGGATTTTTATATTGTCATATTTCATTCTATTCTTGTTGCCAGATTTTGATTTCACCCGTTCTTTTCTTAATCCCAGTAGTATTGCTACTACTACTACTAATTAATAATTTGCCATCCAAACTAAAAATAATAGAATTTATAGGCTCTAGATGTTCATTAAGATATTGGATTTTTTTACCCATTTCTAAATCATATATATTAATAATAGTATCATCACCACCACTTGCTATTATTGGTTCTGTAGGACTACAAACTACAGTAGCTTCTCCATAGTGTTCTGTTATATCAAATAATAGTTTTTCAGGTTTTTCTATATTCCATATTTTTAATTTTTGATCCCCACCATAGCTGACTAACTTTTTACCATCTGAACTAAAAGAAATTGAATCTGTCCTTCCTTTATGTCCTAAAAGACGTGTAATTATCTCTCCTGTATATTTATTCCAGATTACTATATTATTTAGAAATGATTCTTCACGAAAAGAATGAAAAAAACTAGCCGATATTAGGTTGGATTCTTGTTGAGGATTAAAAGCCAAAGAGGTAAACGATAATTGTTCTTCATAGAAGCGCATTTCATCTTCATCTCTATCTCTAGAATAACTTAAAACAAATGGAGATAAAGTCTTTATCTGTTTAACATATTGTGTATCTTTAAGTAACCATATAAAAACCTTTTCACCAAAATCACAAGTTACTAAACTTTCACTATCATTGCTAAAAGAAAAAGCTAAAATACTATTTTCATGTTTAATTTGAATGGATTCATATTCGTTTGAATTAAATAAATCTTCTAATTTCCAAATATTTAATATAGATTGCACTTCTGAGATAGTAGCTAATAATTTACCATCATTGCTTAGAGCAATTTTACGTAAACCAATTGTAGAATATTTATTATTTTTCATGACCTGTACAGTTTTTATAAAGTTTCCGGTTTGAGTTTCCCAAAATTTTATATCTCGGCCAGTGCCAACAATTATATATAGCAATCCTTGACTATTCGTGAGAAAATACTTATAATGGCGATAGGCAATAATTACAACAAAAAAGTATAAAAATAACTATGTGGATGCGATCGCTAACAGAATTTATCGACAATACTAAAAACAAGCTTGAAATCCAGCGAGCAACAGCAGTGAAAATGTTATTGTCAGGATATACACATAAGGAAATAATGCCAATATTGGGAGTTTCTAGTGGATTTCTGAGTAAGTATAAGAAAGCATTTTTTCAGGATGGAATTGAAGGTTTAAAAGTCAAATATAAAGGAAGTCAAGGACTACTAAGTTCAGAACAGCATTTAGAAGTGATTCAATGGCTACAAAGCAAGAATAGTTGGACTTTAGACGAGTTAGAGTACTACATTGCTGATAAATATGAAGTGACATTTGAATCTAAACAGAGCTATTATAATTTGTTTAATGAAGCGGGTATTAGTTGGAAAAAAGCACAAACAAATAATCCAAAATATGATCCAGAATTAGTAGAATCAAAAAAAAAAGAAATTTGTGTCCTCCTGGAAACGCAACGTCAAGAAATTGAATCTGGAGAACTAGTTGTATTCATGATTGACGAATGTCATTTAGTTTGGGGAGATGTATGTGGGTATATTTGGGGTAAAACTCAAGAACGAGTATCTATTCCAGTGGAAAATATCCGTTCTAGGCAAACTTATTTTGGTGCATTGGACTACAAAACCAAGGAATTTTTAACTTATTCTGCTAGTAAAGGGGACTCAGAAAACACAATTAATTTCTTAGAATATCTCCGCTCACAACGTTCCGGAAGCAAAACTGTTAATTATCTGGGATGGTGCAGGTTATCATCGTTCAGGGCAAATTAAAGATTATTTAAATTCTTTGAATAATGGATTAGAAAAACAAGATTGGTTGATAACTTGTGAGCGATTTGCTCCAAATGCACCACAACAAAATCCGGTAGAAGATATTTGGTTACAAGCTAAAAGATTCATTCGAGAATTTCATTTTTTCTGTCGTTCTTTCTCTGTTGTCAAGGCTTTGTTTGATATTTCCATTAATGGTCAAATATTTGACTTCCCTAAACTCCATGAATATGGTGTTTTCTCATGAATGATTTAGGATTGCTATATTGATTATCAGGAGTAATAGCCATTGAAATAGGAGCATATATATCCTCAATCTTTATAGTATTTACACACTTCCATTGTTTGATATTAGAATTCTTTTGCTGCATTTTCTTAAGTTTTATATCATTGTATTTTTCTGGATTATTTTCTATTTTCTTAAATTCCTCATAAGCTTCTTCTGCTGAAACATACTTACTAGTTACCAGGTTCTGTAGAAAATTTAATAGACTCTCATTAATCTTAATACCTTGTCCTGAAACTTGCCTCTTCCATCCGTAAAACCAATTTTCTTCTGAATTTATTTCATAAGTTCCGGGATCATCATTACTCAATAAAGAACAACAAGTAGCACCTAAATCATGTAAATCATCTTGTATAAGATTATCCGGTGATTCATAAGTACCATATCGTCCACGCATACTATTAAGATTATTAACATCATTATCTCTATTTTCTTTAACAAAACCAAAATCGATAAGAAATATTATATTAGTTTCTTTTTCTCTCATTATATTTTTAGGAGATATATCTCGATGATATATATTTTTAGAATGGATTTCTTGAAGAATTAATAATATTTTATCTAAAATTTCGTATATTTCTGAATCATTTAATTTATTTTCAGTTTTAGTAGATAATTCATATAAATTTTGCCCATTAATATAATCTTGTATAATTAAAGAATCATTTTCTTCAAAACATAATAACTTAGGAATACAAGGATGATTTATTTGTATTAAAATCTCAGCTTCTTTTTTAAATCTTTTAATTAAATCTTCAAACGTATTAGTATTTTTATCTTTGAGCAAATTAAAGAGTGGTACGAAGTTTTTTACAACGCATTCTTTGTTAAACCTTTTTGTATCTACTGCTAGATATATTTCACTGCATCCCCCTGAATTAATCCGTTTTTCTATCCTGTAGCGTTTATCAGATACTAGATCACCTGGTTTATATTGATATTCAGTCATTTAGTCCTCACTCATCACCTTATATTTTAGTTTTCAATTAAAAGCTACAAATTTATTTCTTTCTCTAAAATTTCCTGAATTTTTTGCTTTAATTCAGGTAAATAACTTTCCACTACATTCCAGACAATATCAATATCAACTCCTCCTAAATAATCATGGACTAAAATATTCCTAAACCCTGCAATATTACGCCAGTCTATCTCAGGTACTGTTGATTTTAAATCTTCAGAAAGACGCTGTGTTGACTCAGCTAACGTTTGTAAACGCCTACAAATTGCATCTTGAATCATTGAATTATTGGTAAATTCATTTTTACCCCCTATAGAATAATCCTCAATTTTATTAATACATTGAAGAATGTATTCAAGATAAACACGATTTTCTTTCATAAAATTATAGCTTCTTTTAAAACACGTTCTCCAATAAAAGTATGCAATCCCTTTTCGGTAACAACATCAACTTTACATCCTAATAAATCCTCTAAATCAGCTAATAATCCCCCAGGAAACCAAGGAGTAATTTTGTGTAAATCATAATCAATTAAAAAATCAATATCACTGTTTTCTGTTTCTTCTCCTCTTGCTACAGAACCAAACACCCTGACATTATATGCTCCATGTTTAGCTGCTATTTTAATAATTTCTTCTCTTTTGTCTTGGAGTAATTTTTTCAATCTCATATTTTAATCCTCTTAAATAGTCTTAGATTACTACCTCTAGTTCAAATATAATTCACTATTCTATTTTAATAGAGGCTTTTAGTTCTTCCCATATTATCACATTATCTGGATTAGCTTCAGAATCAGTAATACGACGGTCAAGCTCCCGCTTTTGCACCTCTGTTAAGTTAGGGTAAGCTTGTTCTTTGGCAATACTTTCCCAAATCTCTTGCACAATACGAATCCGATCTTCAATACCGAGAGATTTAATGTTGTTTAAAGTACTTTCTATATCCATGTTAAGTAGTAAGGTTAATTTTCAATTAATTATAGCTTTATTTTTGCTTGATTCACCTCTTCCTGAAACTCTTCTAAAGTTAGCTGATCATCAAAGAGTGATATTTCGTATTTGGACATTAGTTCTATCACATCTAATCGAGAAATTGCTAGTAATTCACTAGCTTTACCACTGTTAATTTCTCCATGTTTAACTAGAGTCATGATATAAGCTTCTTTAGCTTTATTTTCCGCTTCCTGGTGGATAGTACTTGTAATTATATCAATGGGAATAGTAAATTCTACTTTAGTCATAGAGCAACTACTTTGGTTGACTTTTTTTGATTATAACAGAAGCAGACTTTAATGATTTATAACTAAAAATAATACTTGTATAGAAAACTTCCTCAAAAATTTAGGGGTAATCGCCCTCTGGTTACTTCCATCCACAGAAAGCAATCACAGGGCTATTACCCCTATATACTGTGATTCAACTCAATTCTCAGATTAATTCTCAGCTGTAGCTAATTCAGTACTACCGCGTGTACGTTTCCTTGTCAGCGCATTGTACACCATTATACCAATGGCTTTAATCAAATTCCCTTCCAACTCTTGGAACATTTTCATATTTAATCCAAAAGCGTCATTTGCTTCTTCCATGATGCGATCGCCTGTAGCATCATCAATGGGCATATCATCCAAAGCTTGACGATATTTAGCTTTGAAAGCTTTCTCATCGGGAATCCCTGGAAATTCATAAAAAGCTGTACCTTGTCCATCGCTAAGGTTCATCGCTGTCTGAGCAATCCCTTTCAGAATTTGTCCACCGGATAAGTCACCCATATAACGAGTGTAAGAATGGGCAATTAACATTTCTGGGGCTGTGGCTGATAATTCCCGAATCCGCTGTACATACGCTTCACCTGCGGTAGATAACTGAATTTGTTCGCGCCAGTTATAACCAAAATAGTAGGTTAAGTCTTGTTCTAGGGTATGTTTGCGGTTTAGTTCGGGAAAATAAATCTTGCCCAGAATGGGATGTTGCTCATGCTTTTCCATTTCTTCTTCCATTGCTGTATAGATGAAGTAGAAATTAGCCACTAGTTTCCGGTAAGAGTTTTTCTCTACGACCCCTTTCAAAAAGCACTTGACAAAACCCACATTTTCTGCCATCGTGTGGGCTTTCTTGGTGCCTACACGCAATTTGCTTGCTAAATTGCTGCTCATACTAAAATTTCTCTACTTTAAATGTCAACTGTCAGTGGTTGATGTCACCACCGACAAAAAAAGTCGTTAAGATGTTACATTAAAACGATTTGATGAGAATTTATATTAAAATTTCTTAAGTTAAGCTATTATGTAGTATTTAATACAGATATATCCTATTCACTATTCCCTTCTTCTGCCAAAATGATGAAACAAATTGTGAAAGTGCTATTCTCCAGTGGTGTGGAGTAATTAAAAATATGGTTTCATCTATAACTCGGACTCAAGCCAGCATTTTCGGAAGTTCTACTTCTGAACCGGAAAAATTAGAAACACTCAGAGAGAGCAGCTTTGCTCCCAACTTGATGTCACTACCAACTACTGCCTTGTTTGGTACAGATGGGATTCGGGGTAAAGTAGGAGAGTTACTAACTGCACCTTTAGCATTACAGATTGGATTTTGGGTGGGTGTGGTTTTACGTGCCCATGCGGCTAAACTTGGTCCAGTTATTTTGGGACAAGATTCCCGCAATTCTAGCGATATGCTGGCTATGGCCTTAAGTGCAGGCTTAACAGCCGCTGGTTTAGATGTGTGGTATTTAGAGCTATGTCCTACTCCTTGTGTTGCTTATCTGGCCAATAGTACTCATGCTATGGGAGGGGTGATGATTTCTGCTAGTCATAATCCACCTGAAGATAATGGGATTAAAATTTTTGGTGCAGATGGCAGAAAGTTATCCCAGTTGTTGCAGTCCGAAATTGAGTCTGGACTACGTGGTAAAATATCACCTAAAACTATTATCGGTAATTATGGACGCCATTATTCACGTCCAGAATTAATTAGGCATTATAGTGAAGCTTTGCAAAAAGCTTGGTCCGGTCACATCAATCTTGATGGCATGACGATTGTCTTAGATTTAGCCTGGGGTGCAGCAGTCGGTTTAGCACCAGCGGTGTTTAGGAATATGGGAGCAGAGGTAATCTGTTTACATAACCAGGCTAATGGCGATCGCATTAATGTCAATTGTGGTTCTACTCATTTAGAACTCCTCCAAGCCGCAGTTAAAAAACATCATGCTGACCTGGGTTTTGCCTTTGATGGTGATGCTGACCGCGTTTTAGCTGTGGACAATCATGGTAGACACGTTAATGGTGATTACATTCTCTATATCTGGGGATGTTATTTACAACAACAAAAATTGTTACCAGATAACTTGATTATTTCTACCGTCATGGCTAATTTGGGCTTTGAGAAAGCTTGGGAGCGTCAGGGAGGTAAATTAATTCGCACCGCAGTGGGTGACCAGTATGTACAAGCAGAAATGCTCAAGACAGGTGCCATGTTAGGAGGTGAACAATCCGGTCATATTCTTTGCCCTCATTATGGTGTCAGTGGTGATGGTTTGTTAACTGCCTTGCATTTAGCATCGGTGGTCAAAGCCGCAGGTATTTCTTTAGCAGAAATAGTCGATCAAAGCTTTACTACCTATCCCCAATTTTTACATAATGTCCGAGTTATTGATCGCGATCGCCGTTTAGGATGGCAAGATTGTCAACCTTTGCAAAATGCGATCGCCGAAGCCGAAAAGGCGATGGGGAATGCGGGGAGAATTTTAGTCCGTGCTTCTGGAACAGAACCAGTAATTAGAGTTATGGTAGAAGCGGTCAATGCTGAACTAGCCCAGCATTGGACAGATGAATTAGTCTCACAAGTTCAACAGTACTTAGCCTGATTGTATCCTGAGTACTGAGTATTGAAAATAACTGTAATTACCCAGAACTCAGGATACAAAAACTCATGGCCAAATCTCAGCGTAAATCCCAACGCGCAAAAAAGCAGCAGCCAGCAGAAACCCCTACCATCAGCCTAAAAGAACAATTAGCCCAAAAACGGAAAGCAAATCAAGCACGTCAGGAATTCATAAATTTACTGACCAAAAACAGTTTGATTGCCTGCGCTATTGGTCTATTACTGTTCTTTGTGGGTGGAATTAAAGCCGCAGCTCCAGGTATGTTGGGAGTTTTAATCCTCTCTCTATCTAACAAATATCCTCGTGAGGCAATGTTTGCCTTCATTATCTACGTACCTGTAGGGGGGACTATTACTTATTACTTAGGTAATAGTCCTATACTGCAATTAGCTAAAGATGCTTTTTATGTACCTGCGGTAATTGGACTTTGGCAAAATTGTCGTCGGCAAGGTTTACCCTTTATTATTCCCCCTGGAATTAAAACTCCACTCATGATTATCTTAGGTTGCTGTCTACTAACGCTGATATTTATTAATGGTGGACAGCAGCTCAACCCGGGGACTTCTGGATTAAGACCCAGCGAAGTGAAAGAAATCCCCATCGGGATGGGAATTTTAGGATTAAAAGTATTTTTAGGCTATGTGCCTTTAATTAGTTGTGCTTACTATCTAATTCGGAATCGAAAGGATTTTCTGTTATTGTCGCGTCTTCAGGTTGTCCTGACCATCCTCTGTTGTGGTCTAGGATTCATACAATATATATTATTATATACTGGGATATGTCATGGAACTAGAGGTTTAGAAGGAAATGCCCTATTTGTCACATCATTAGATGCCCGATGTTATTTTGGTGGTGCACTCTTATATAGTCCAGAAGAGGGAGTAATTCGTCTACCAGGAACTTTTGTAGCACCTTGGCAATGGGCATGGTTTTTAATTTCTAGTACCTTTTTAAACTTTGCATCTGCTTTCTCAGATCCCTCCATCATTTGGCGTTTAATTAGTTTGATATCTTTAGCATCAATTTTTATGAATACAGCCATCTGTGGACAAAGAATCGCTTTAGTTTTAGTGCCCATTTGCTTCATACTTTTACTAATAATTACTGGTCAAATTGGCAACCTGAAGCGGTTTATTCCCATTGGTGTTGGACTAGCGGTAATTATGGGCATTGCCATCATCTCTAATCCCGAACTTGTACAAGAGAGATTAGAAAGTCTAACTAGTCGCTGGGAAGCTTCACCACCGCAAGAATTTATTGTGAATCAATTTGAGGAGACTTGGAAAAACGTAGCGGGTCCCATAGGAAGTGGTTTAGGTCGAGCTACTAATTCTGCTCGTGCATTGGGTAGCACTAATTTGATTGAGAACCTACTATCCCAAAGTATTATATGAAGTCGGAATTGTGGGAGTAATTGCATTCTTGGGATTAGTGACGACTTTAACAGTGATTGCATTTAAAACATATCGTTCCATAAAAGACCGTAATTATCGCAGTTATGCAGCCAGTATTTGGGTGTTTATACTTTTTATTAGTTATAATACTTACTATTACCCGTTAGATGTTGATCCAGTGGCTGTATATTATTGGTTTTTCACTGGAGTTTTATTCAAACTGAAAGTATTGGATAAACAGGAAAAACTAGAAACTAACTCTGAATCAACAACGTCAAAAAAACGCCTAAAATTCGGATTTTGAAACCCACCTCCCTACCTCTTAATTTTTTATGAAAGATTACCCTTTAATTACCGTAATTATCCCGACATACGGGCGAGAGAAAGTACTGCGAGATAGTCTGAATGATGTGTTAAAACAGGACTATCCCCATTTTGAAATTTTGGTGGTAGACCAAACTCCAAAACATGAACCAGAAACTCAAACTTATTTAGATGAGTTAACAGCAACCAATAAAATCAAATTATTTCACTTAGATTGGGCTAGTTTACCGGGAGCAAGGAATTATGCGGTGCGACGTTCCACAGGTGAGATTATCTTATTTATTGATGACGATGTACTGCTACCTGAAGGTTTTTTGAAAGCGCATCTCCAAAATTATCTGGACAACCCAGAGATAGGAGCAGTTGCTGGTCGAGTATTTGATAGAATGAAATTGGGTGATTCTGGTGGAGAATTACAGGTTGAATATTTACCACCTCAAGCAATCGGACCAGGAATTGCCTGGTATTATCTAGATTTAGTTCATACGATTAAACCCCAACAAGTATTGTCAGCTAGGGGTTGTAATATGTCTTTTCGTCGGGAAATTTTTACTAAGTATCAACTCCGATTTGATGAACGCTTTCGGGGTAATGCAGTTCGGGAAGAATCGGATTTTTGCTTGCGGTTGAGACAGACAGGATATAAAATTTGGTATGACCCAGAGGCTCATTTGATACATTTAGGAGAAGAAACAGGGGGGTGTCATGATATTAGTACACGCTCACTTCAATATCAACTCACTTTTTATCATAATCATTTTTTGATGGGGTTAAAAAATCTGACTGCTATCCAAGCTTTAAGTCTATATGCTCGTTTATTTGACTGTCATGTTTTGGGACATCCCCCCTGTTATAAGAGTGGTTCCCCCATCAAGGTTGTCACTCGTGGTATTTTCTACATTTTAGGTTTTTTCTACGCTTTAAGTACTGTCATCCAATCAGTCTGGGATGATGGGCAAATTTACACTCAATTAGATCAACAAATTTAAATTTATCGGCAAAAAGATGAAAATTTTAGTAGCTAGTCATACTTATATTGTGGATTTGAATTGTGAGAAATTACGAGCTTTATCTCGACTAGAACCTGATATTGAAATTACGGTAATAGTACCTAAACTTTGGCGACCTGGAGGTGTACAAAATAAAATTATTGAAACTGAATATCGTGATGAAGGTAGGTTTAAAATAGTTCCAGTTACCAACTTTAGTCAGAATCATCAAGGTCTACTAACTTTTGGTGTTGACTTGATATCTATCATGGCCAAATTTCGTCCCCAAATCATCTATGTTGAACAAGGTTCTAGAGGTCTAGCTTATACTCAGATGATAATTTTAAATCAGTTATTGGGACTAAAGGCCAAAAATGTGTTTTTTACTTGGTGGAATTTACCTTACCAATTAAAATTACCTGTAGCTCTGTTGGAAAAATATAATCTTCATCATAGTCAGGGAATTATTTCCGGTAATCAAGATGGTGCAGAAATTTTACGACAAAGAGGATATCAAGGTGCAATTAAAGTTATCCCTCAACTTGGTGTAGATGAAAGTTTATTTGTTTCCCAACCACAACCAGAATTAGCTGCTCAATTTGGGATTGAATCTGGGGATTTTGTCGTCGGTTTTGTAGGAAGATTTGTACCAGAAAAGGGATTATTGACACTTTTACGTGCTCTGCTAAGTTTGTTAGATAAACCTTGGAAGTTATTATTATTAGGTCGGGGAGAATTGCATGATGAGCTAGTTAAAATCGCATCTGAAAATAATATTCAAGATCGAGTAATTGTGGTGGAAAGTGTTCCCCATAATCAAGTTGCTAATTATATTAATTTAATGAGTACTTTAGTTCTTCCTTCTGAAACTACTTACAAATTTAAAACTTTAAGTGCGGTGGGATGGAAAGAGCAATTTGGTCATGTATTGATTGAAGCAATGGCTTGTAAAGTCCCAGTAATTGGTTCTGATTCTGGGGAAATTCCTTATGTAATTGATAGTGCTGGTTTAATATTTCCTGAAGGTAATGTTGAAGCTTTAGCTGATTGTTTATTACAACTGATGTCGCAACCGGATTTAGCTAAAAATCTAGGTTTGAGAGGGTATGAAAGAACAATGTCTAAATATACTAATAAAGCTTTAGCAAAAGAACAATTAGAGTTTTATCAACAACTTTTGAAGCAGGAGTCAGATTAAATTTGTGGAGCGGGCATCTTGCCCGCCTGACTTCAATAGCAGGCATTATTAATTGTTGAATAAAAAAATGAAAGTTCTCCAAATTGTCCCTTCTATTTCTCTGATTTATGGTGGTCCTAGTCAAATGGTGTTGGGATTATCTCCAGCATTAGCAAAAGCTGGTATTGAAATTACAGTTCTGACTACTGATAGTAATGGTGATACTGGTCAAAACCCTCTAGATGTACCTTTAAGTCAACCTATACAACAAGATGGTTATCAGATAATTTACTTTCATTGTGCACCATTTCGTCGCTATAAATTTTCCCTGGATTTACTCAGGTGGTTAATTAATCATGGTCAGGAGTTTGATATTGTTCATATTCATGCTTTATTTTCTCCTGTAAGTAGTGCATCTGCTGCTATCTGTCGTTGGTTAAAAGTACCTTATATTTTGCGTCCTTTGGGAACTCTTGACCCTGCTGATTTACGCAAAAAAAAGCTGTTGAAAAAGCTGTATGTAGCAATTTTAGAAAAGCACAATTTAGCAGGTGCTGCTGCTATTCACTTTACTAGCGAACAGGAAGCGGAGGTTTCGGTAAAATTCGGCGTTTCTACTCCTAATTTGGTGATTCCTTTGGGTGTGATTCCGTTCTCAGCAACTAAGGAAAATTTAATTCCCAGTTCCTTGGGTATTCCGGAACATCTCCCTTTAGTCTTATTTATGTCCCGAATTGACCCTAAAAAAGGCTTGGATTTATTAATTCCGGCATTAGAGATATTATTGCAGAATGGTGAAAAATTTCATTTTGTGTTAGCAGGGACAAATCCCCAAGACCCTATTTATGAAGACAATATTAAATTACAAATCGAAAATTCTTTATTGCGATCGCACACTACTATTACTGGTTTTGTCACTGGTGCGCTGAAATCTGCTTTACTCCAAGCTGCGGATATATTTGTTTTACCTTCCTACTATGAAAACTTTGGTATTTCCGTCGCTGAAGCAATGGTTGCGGGAACACCTGTGATTATTTCTAATCAAGTGCATATTTGGCAGCAAATAAGTGATAGTGAATCTGGTTGGGTGGGGACAACCAGTGTGGAATCAATGGTAGAGTTATTGAAGATAGCTTTATCAAATCCCCAAGAATGTCAGCGACGGGGATTAAATGCTCAGAAATATGCTTTGGAGTATTATAGTTGGGATGCGATCGCTCTCCAAATGATTCAAGTTTATCAAGGAATTATGGTTAAAAAATCATGAAACTATTTGCGATTAGACTTAAACCCAATCAAGATTTAAAACAAAGTCTCCAGAGCTTTGCTATCCAACAAAATATTCAAGCAGGATTTATATTAAGTGGAATCGGGAGTTTACAACAAGCAAAAATTCGCTTTGCTAATCAGGAGAATAGTACAATTTTGAGCGAAAAATTTGAGATTATTACTCTCAATGGTACTATAGCAAAAAATGGATTACATCTGCATATTGCTATTGCCAATCAACAAGGAAAAACTCTTGGTGGTCATGTCGATAATGGATGTATTATCTACACAACTGCGGAAATAGTCATTGGTGCTACTGAAGATTTTCGCTTCCAGAGAATTTTTGATGAGCAGACAGGTTATCAAGAATTAGAGATTGAAGAAATCAGGTAAATCTGACGTTGTTTTGGATAACCACTCACCAAACAATTCAGATACCGGGATGCAACTTTATTAACACAACTATCAAAATTTGGAAATTTAAATAATATAAATATGGTTAGAATGATAATAGTCAATTAAAATAGAAAGAAAATGAGTAACCAGAATGCCTACTGCTGCTCAATTAGAAAGTTTGTATCGTGTTGGCTATCAATTGACCTATTCTATGTTTCAGCCTATACATCTGATCTGCGTTGATGATAGAACTGGCAACGTTTATATTTTAGCAGGACATGATGAAAAGTTGGAGTTCCAGATTTTACCTAATGGAGAATTATCTGATGAGCCAGATTAATTATGATAGTATGTCTGATGCTGAACTGAAACAGTATTTTCTCAAAAATCGTGCCGATCATGCAGCTATTCAGGCATATTTAGACAGACTCAATCAACGTCCGCGTAGAATTATTGCCAATTTAAATGATCCTGATTTTGATGAAAAAGTTCAAGCCGCAATTCGTCAAAAACTAGAAACAGCGAAAAATAATATTACGCAACAGTCTAATTCCTGAGAATGATATCATTGTGCGATCGCTTTCAACTAATCAGGAAAAACACGTAGTAGGGGCGTATTGCAATATGCCCCTACACCAGGGATAGGTCTTTCCCGCATACTGAGTATTTCTATGAAGAATTATTTAAAAATAGCAATATCGAGAGCTATATATGATACCATCTCTTATGGTTAGGCAACTAATATAAGTTGAAACTGTACCCTTAATTATATTCCATTCGACCAAAAACCGCTATAAAAAAAATTGATGATCAAGTTGTCTGGGGCTGAATGTAAAAAATTAGTTAATGCCATTGTTAGTGCTTATCCCACTAAAAATGATTTAGCTATGATGGTTGAATTTGAATTAGAGGAAAATCTGGAAGCGATCGCAGGTGGTGAGAATCTAACAGATATTGTCTTTAAATTAGTAACTAGATGGGCAATTCCTAGAGGGAAATTATATAGATTAATTTTAGCATCTTATGAAACAAATCCTGATAATTCAGAACTGCAAAATTTTTACGAATCAGTTGTGATTCAAAAGCGATTTATTCGGAATTCTTCGGTAAGAACAATAGATTTGGCTCGATATTGTTTGGAAAGGTGAAACGGATGAAATCCAACTTCAAAATTGGTTAAAATCTGAATCTGATTATTGGGATGTGGGATTTTTGAGACGAGCAATTGAACAATCTGCTTCTGTATGTCGGATTGAAATACCATCTCGTAATATTATGGGAACAGGAGTTTTAATTGCCCCTGATAAAGTATTAACAAATTATCATGTTTTTCAGCCTAATGATGCAGATAATATCGAAAGTAATGCTCGGAATGCTATTTTAAAATTTGGCTGTTTTACTTCAGATAATGGGGGAGAAAATTCTGGTAGTTTATTTAAACTAGATGGTCAAAAACCAATTTTACGGTTTAGTAAGGTTGAAAATTTAGATTATATTTTGTTACAAGTAGAATCTAAAATCAAGCAAGAAAAAGATATTAAACCTGCTCGCTGGGATGGAAATAAATTACCTGTGGAGAAAATGGGAATTAATATTTTGCAACATCCAGAAGGAGATTCCATGAAACTGTCTATTAGTCAAGATGGGATTACAGGAGTCTATGAAAATAGTGGTTTAATTCAATATGTTAATAAAACAGCTTTAGGTTCCAGTGGTTCACCTTGTTTTGATGAAAATTGGTGTTTAGTTGCATTACATCATGCTCAGAGAGCCAAAACTTTTGGTACAATTCGAGAAGGAATTTTATTTGCTTCTATTTATCAAGAAATTAAATCACATTTAGGTTAATCAAGGAATTAAACATGGGACGCAGAATAGTTAGTGACCAATTGGAAGCGAAATCAGACTCAGCACACATTGATGGTTATTTTGACAAGCTGCTTAAATATATTCCTACTGAAATAGTGGGAGGTTGGATTGCAATTACGGGATTAATTAAAGGTGCCAGTGGTATTCCTACAGATACTGTATTGTGGATTTTATTGGTTATTTTTACAGGTATAACTGCTGCTTATATTCTCCAGCAAACATATGCACCAAAACAACCACCAGCAATTAAACAAACTGCTATTTCTACTATAGCATTTATTGTCTGGGTATTTGCTTTAGGACAACCTTTTAATTCATTACCTTTTTATAATCCTATTTATGGCTCAGTTGTCTTGATTCTCTATAATTTAATTATTCCTTTAATTAATCCCATTGAAAGTAAACCTAAAAAATGATTTTCTCAATAATGAGTGAGTATGAAGTTATCAGGAAGTCAAGAAAAAGAATTAATAGATGCTATTCTGAGTGTTTACACCACTAAGAATGATTTGGAGAAGATAGTTAGATTTGAATTAGAGGAAAATTTGGATGCGATTGTTAGTGGTGATACTCTGACGGATATTATCTTTAATTTGGTAACCAAGTGGGCAATTCCTAAAGGTAAATTAGAAAAGCTAATTCAAGTTTTTTGTCAAGATAATCCAGATAATCTAGATTTCCAAAATATTTCTCAAAAAATAAATTCATCTCAAGAGAATCAACAACTTGATCTACTTATTGATGTATTGAAAATTTATTTTAACCAAGAAATAAATGAGATTTTAATTGCTTATAAAGCATCTTTACCAAATCGGTTAATTGATAATAAAATACCTGAAGATGCTACAGAAGTAATTAGTGGTTTATTATTACCCCAAGAACAACAAGAAGTCTATACTTATGTAGAAAAATTTGTCGGTTATTTATTATTAGATCCAAAAATATGTCCAGAATTTAAAGAAAAGTTAAAAATATGGGCAGAAAAAAATATTGAAAATTGTCGTAAATTAATCGAACAATTAATCCAAGGAAAACAGCAAAAAGAGCAACAATGTAATCCTGGTTTGATGATTGCAATTAGTGCATCTAAAAATAGTTATGTAGTTGAAGCATGGTTAATTAAAGATTTATCTCAATATCATCGAGAATCATATTCTAATTGTGAACAACTTAAAATTGATAATCAGTTGCCAAATTCCCACCAATCAAACTTTAGATAATCTTCCGCAATTAGTCAGAGAACTAATTTGTGAATCTTCAGTAAATATTAAACAAATTCATATTTTCTTACCATTAGAATTAATGAATCATGCTGTTGATTGTTGGACAACCTACGAAGATGAAGAAGAAACCATTGGAGAAATTTATGAAGTATTTATTCGTTGTTCAGAAGGATTAAGAGGAAAAAATCCCCGACTGATAGCATGGAGAGAAAAAGGAAAATTATTTAAAGACAAATTGGATGAATCTGCTACGGAAATTTTTATTTTGGGTGAGAGTAAAGAAATTAAAACTTTGGAAAAACAACTGAAGCAAAAAAGTGCAATTGCTGTAAAGATAATCCCAGTTTTTGAGAATAAACTCCCAGGAGAAATTCTGTGGAAAGCTGCTGTTCCTTTTGCATTATGGATTCGCAAAGAACTTCCGGGTATTGACAATATTGCCATCTTAGATGAACTTATCAATGATGGTTGTTTAGAAGAACTCCCAGCACGAGTAAAATTGAAAAGACTTGATGCAATGGACAATCCAGAAAATCATGTCGGTCGTCATTTATGTTTATTATGGGATGACCCTGATTTACTACCACCTGAACAATTATTAACCACTATCAATCTCTAAACTTACTAAACACTTACTAAACACTTACTAAATTTATGACTGACTGGCAAATTTTTACCGGAAATAGTGAACCTCATGATGATTGGGAATTACCAGAACCTCCCAAATGGCGTCCTTTTACTCAAGAAATTGCACCGAATCAAAATCGTAGTCAAATCCGAGGTGAAACTTTTCAAGCTCGTGACGAAGAAATTAAAATGGTCAATGCAGCTTTATATTTGCGACGACCTTTATTAATTACAGGTAAACCAGGTACCGGAAAATCATCTCTAGCTTATGCAGTTGCAAAAGAATTGAAGTTAGGAGAAGTTTTATATTGGTCAATCACATCTCGAACTACTCTGAAAGATGGATTATATAATTATGATGCGATTGCTCGTTTACAAGAAGTTAAACAGCAGCAAAATTTTGCACAATTGTCTCCAGAAGAAGAAAAGAAACAACAAGCTAGCAGTATCGAAAATTATATCACGTTATGCGACCATTGGGTACAGCTTTACTTCCATCAGCAAAACCGCGAATTTTATTGATAGACGAAATTGATAAAAGTGATATTGATTTACCTAATGACCTTTTGAATATCTTTGAAGAAGGACGCTTTGAAATTGAAGAACTAGTTAGACTAAAAAAAGAACTTCCCAGCGTTAATGTTCGCACTGCTTATACAGCAGATTTCAGTCATGAAATTAGAGAAGGAAAAGTAATGTGTACCACTTTTCCTTTAGTGATTTTGACTAGTAATGGAGAAAGAGATTTTCCTGCACCATTTTTAAGACGGTGTTTACGGTTAACCATGAAAGAACCAAATAAAGAACAATTAGTTAAAATAATTGTGGCTCATTTAGGTAAAGAAATGGCAGATCCTGAAAATTCCGAAAAATTAACCGATCTAGCTCTGGATGAACTGGTCAATAATTTTATTGAACAAAGAGATAGAAAAACCCTAGCTAATGATCAACTTCTCAATGCTTTGTTTATGGTAACCAAAGGACGCATTGAAACTAAAGATGGACTAATTCAACAACTGCTGCAAGATTTAGGACAGGTAGAACAAGATGAATAAACCCTCTTACTATGATGCGGTAGAACGTCTAGTTAATCATTTAGAAAATAGTGGTTTAAGGAAACGTTTAGAATTAAGCGACCAGGATATAGCAGATACTCTTTGGTTTGCACTACAAATGGGAGTAGAAAAAATTCAAAGTCCAGTTAAACCAACTGAATCTGTACCAGAACCCATTTTTGAAAATACCATAAATTATACTTCTGAAGTTGTAGAAAACTCAGTTGATATTTATACAGAACCTGCCAATTTATTACCCAAAACATCTCACCCAGAAGAAAATACCGAAGGTTTACCATTTCAAGTTCCTGCTGCACCTGCTTTACCTAACAAATTAAAAATTAGTAAAGCTTTGCGTCCACTTATGCGTAAAGTGCCTTCCCATTCTCAAAGCATCTTGGATATTGAAAGTACTGTTAACCGGATTGTAGATGCTTTGATTGTCAAACAGGATATTTGGTTACCTATCACTAAACCTCAATCAGAACGCTGGTTAACGCTTGATTTAGTAGTAGAGGAAAACAATTCTTCATTTATTTGGCAAGAAACCATTAATGAATTAAACCAAACATTAGAGAATTATGGTATTTTTCGTACTGTTAGAAGTTGGAGTTTGTCAAATAATGAGGAAGGAAATTTACAATTAATTAATCGAAAAAAAGGCAATCGAAAAAATCAATTTCCATATAGTTATCGAAAGCTATGTCATAGTAATGGACGTGGTTTAATTTTGCTTATTAGTGATTGTGTATCTTCGATTTGGCAACAACCAACTATCTACAACTGGTTACACAAATTGTCAAATCAATCCCCGATAGCGATGATGCAGCTTTTACCAGAAAGACTTTGGTTAAGTAGCGAATTAGGTTTAGGATATAAAGTTAAATTGAGTGCTTTAAATCCTGGTGTACCTAATTCTCAGTTAATTTATAGCGAAGATTTAGATATAGACCAAACTTTAATTTTACCTATTATTAGTTTAGAACCTGAATCTATAAAAGCATGGGCAAAAGTAGTTGCAGGTTATGGTAGAAGTCAAACATCAGCAATTGTTTTAGACATGGATTTTGTGAAAGCACAAGTAGGACAAATACCAACATCTCGTATTTCAGAAATATCACCGGAAACAATAGTAGATCGTTTTTTAGCTACTGCTTCACCCACAGCACAAAAACTAGCAGGATTAATGGCCGCAGTTCCGGTCAGTTTACCTGTGGTACATTTAATTCAAAAAACGATGTTACCTAAATCTACATCAGTAAATGTAGCCGAAGTTTTTTTAAGTGGGATGATTGAGAAAAAAAATAATGATAGAGAAGTTGATGAATATAATTTTGTTCCAGGAGTCCGCAAATTACTTAATCAAGCAATGCGTTTAGGGGAAACAGAAAAAGTTTTAGATGTGGTATCTGAATATATTGCCGAAAAAATGGGATTATCAATTAAGAGTTTTACCGCACTTCTTTTAGAAACACGAAATTTAAATCTAGAAAAACAAAATAATTTATTACCATTTGCTAATATTGCAGTGGAAGTTTTACGCAATCTTGGGGGAAAATATGCTGAATTTGCTGAAGAATTTGCAACCAATAGCTTACAAATAATATTAGAAAATCAAGAATTTTTTCAAAAGTTTGCGGGAGAATATCTTTGTGCGGTTAGATGGAGTGGAGAATCTGGTACTTGGACAAAAGAATTAGATGTGGAACATTTATTTATTTCTTCAACGGGAGAAGTACAGTTACGTTCTCGCTTTGGTTTAGCATTAATTCAGAATTTAAAAGTAGAAGGAGAAACATTATCTTGGAATTTTGAAGATAACGAAACTGCTGCTAGTATTACTTTCAAGGAAAATAGTGAAGATAGTTATTTTTGGGAACCATCCCAGGTAGATAGTTTAGAAGCGATTGATACTTTAGCACAACAAGAGGAAGCAGTGTCTTTGTACTTTGATGATAATGAAACTGCTATTAGTTCTTTTGAAGAAAATAGTGAAGATGGTTATTTTTCGGAAGTATATCAAACAGGAAAGTTATTTGAAGGATGGTTAAACTATCCCCATGAAGGGAGAATAGATTTTCGAGGTCGGTTGTTCATTCCTGTAGAAAATCAAGAATTTTTTCAAAAATTTGCGGGAGAATATATTTGTGCAGTTAAATGGGGTGGAGAATCTGGTACTTGGTCGAAAGAATTAGATGTGGAACATTTATTTATTTCTTCAACGGGAGAAGTACAGTTACGTTCTCGCTTTGGTTTAGCGGTAATTCAGAATTTAAACGTAGAAGGGGAAACATTATCTTGGAATTTTAAAGATAACGAAACTGCTGCTAGTATTACTTTTAAAGAAAATAGTGAAGATAGTTATTTTTGGGAACCATATCAAGAAGGACAGTTATTTGAAGGATGGTTAAATTATCCCCATGAAGGGAAAATAGATTTTCGAGGTCGGTTGTTCGTAGAGCAGGAACAATCACACCATTGGGAGGATGTCTTCGTTGAAGAATAAGAAGAATGAGTAATATATTTATACAAATTACACGGATTATACATATACTTGGGTTTACTGGATGAACAAGTAACTTTTTATCAAATGAATAGACAAAACAGGGAGAATAGCTGCTAAACTTGACACAAGTACCATATTACCTTGTATCAATCACGTATTTCCTATGGCATTTAATTATGTTGCTGTTGCGGTTGGTTTTGTTTTACAAACTGCGGATAAAGTTATTACTGCGTTTCTGAACCATAATTTTAGAAAAGAAAAATCGCAGAAACTACCACAACAAGTTGAAATAATGAGACAAGATCAACGTATACGTCAAGCAGAAATAGATTATTATAACCGCAGAGAAGCAAGAGAACAAGAATTATTGAAAATTCAAGAATTACGGTTAGTAACAGATTTAAAAATTGCCGCAGGTAAGGCAGAAAGAGAAGAAAAAGCATTACAATTAAAGCAAGATGAATTAGAAGATAGACGCAAATTAAGCGCGTTATATTTAGATTTAATGCGTGAAAAAAATGCCAAAGAAATTGAATTGAAAAGACAAGAAATACAAGCTATTTTTGACCAACAAAAATGGACAGGTGTTTTGAGTCGGGATGAAGCACAAAGAATTTTTATCGATGAGCAAAATAAACCACGTCTATTAATATTAGTACCACCCCCAGATATTAGCGAAGATTTCCCTTTATCATTTCGTGATAGTCTAAATAAAGAAATTCGTAATCAATTAAAAATATTTTTAGAAAAAAGCTACCCGTTAAATAGTGATTTATGTCCGGTAGAATTCTATGGTAAATACTTTGAGCGTTCTGTATTTGATGCAGAAGTGAAGCAGTTAGAAACAATTTTATCTGCTGTACCTACTGCGATAATTTATACAGATATTACAGATCATGAAGTTTACTTTAATGTCAGATTTTGGGGTCTAAATGAGTCAATATCTCTATCATTCGATCCTTGGAATTGGGAAGAAGCTAAACAAGAAATTGAAAAAAATGGTAATGATGAAAAACAAAGTTTTAGAGTAATTAGACAAACAATAGTTACTTTACATAAGTTGTTAGCAGCTTTTTTAGCAGACTGGTATTATCTAAATATTGACCCCAATTATGAACCACAATTATTGAAGTTAGATTCGGAAATTCCTTCAACTTGGACAAAAACGATTATTGAGAAACTGGGTTCTATCAAAAAAGAATATTCAGAAGTGTATAATAATGAGTTGAAATTATTATCAGATTGGCAAAATAAAAAAACTCAGCCTTGGAAATGCGTTAATACTCTTAATCAACACGCAAATCAAGTTCGTTCTGTTGTCGTCAATCCTCATGGTAAAACATTTGCAAGCGGCAGTTTGGATAATACAATTAGAATTTGGAATTTAGATAATGGTGAACTAAATTGTACATTTACAGGAAATTCCTATGGTATTTATAGTATTGCTTTTAGCCCTGATGGACAAACTCTTGCTAGTGGAAGTAATGATAATATAGTTAAGTTATGGTATTCCCGTACAGGTACAAATTTTGTAGGACATTCGGGTTATATAGCATCAGTTGCTTTTCATCCTGATGGCAAAATTATTGCTAGTGGAAGCTCAGATAAAACTATCAAGATATGGAATTTAAACACAGAGGAACTAATTTGTACCTTCACTGGACATGAAGGTTGTGTTAATTCAGTTGTTTTCACTATTGATGGTAAATTCTTGATTAGTGGAAGTGATGACAAAATTATTAAAATATGGGATATCGAAACTGGTTTAGCTGTTCACACTCTTACCGAACATACAATGTCTGTTTGTGCTGTAGCTGTCAGTCCTGATAATGAGACTTTTGCTAGTAGTAGTGCTGATAACACTGTGAAGATTTGGAATATTTCCAATGGTAAATTAATATATGAATTTTCTGGACATACTAACCGTTTTAATAGTCTTGCTTTTAGTCTAGATGGAAAAGTTCTAGCAAGTGGAAGTTGGGATGGCTCAATTAAACTTTGGCATCTAGGTATAAAAGAACTAATCACTACTCTTACAGGACATACAAATGATATTAGGTCTGTTGCTTTTAGTCCAGATGGTAAGACAATTGTTAGCGGTAGTAATGACACAACTATCAAAATTTGGAAATTTGAATAATGTACATATAGTGAGAATGATAATTACCACCGTTTAGCCTTCCTGCACCATCCACACCAAAAAACCCAAAATTTGCTCAACTGGAGGGAGAGGATAATCTGTGAGGTCAATGGTAACACAAAGATTTTCTAACTTTAAAAACCGCCAAACTGTTCCACTGGTCACTGTTCCATAAATTGTCGAAATCGGTTGTTGCTTTTGTTGGTTAAAACGTTGTGCTGCAACCATTTCTGCGAGACATTGTCCTAACGCTGATTTCAAGTCTTCTTTCTTCGCTTCTACTAAAACTACCGCCGGAGCTTTGATAAATAGTTGTTCTGGAGAACGACTAATCAAAAAATCAACATAACCAGTCAGTTCAGTTTCCGGTTCTACATTAAATTCTTCACCAGAGAAAACGCTCACCTGTCCTTTTAGTTGACGTTTTACTTCCAATAATACAGGATTAATAATACCTTCCGAACGGGCTTTTTCACTACTCACTGCGATCGCCCAAGGCAGTGTTTCTTTCAAAGTATCCTGAAGCAAAGTACTGGGAGTCACGGTTTTATTTTCCGGCAAAAAGCGCACTCCTTCCACGATGGTCAGTTGAAAATCCTCTACTGCTCTGCTGAGTGTAAATTCACTATAGGGCATGAGATAACAGACTAAAAACCATACATAACATATCTGGTGGTAGTTTAGCAAATAATTGGCAGCGCGATCGCCGGGCATAGCCCATCACTTTTTCAGTACTCTCTTCATATTATCTTGAGATATAATAGAGTTAGATGATAAAACCGTCCGTCAGCAACCCAGCCATAAAGGAACTGAGTTTCCCGCATACTGAGTATTTTTATGAACCCTCACAAAATAGAAGCTGTTTTAACTGAAGATGGAACTTTGATGCTGCGAGACTTACCTTTTTATGCAGGAGATACTGTAGAAGTATTTATTCTGTCCGCTAAAACTCCACAAAATCAAGAAACAGCATCTAGTCAACCAGAAACCAATCTTTATCCTATGCGTGGTAAATTAATTCGTTATGATGACCCAACAGAACCAGTCGCTTTGGAAGACTGGGAAATTTCACAATGATTATACTTGATACACATATTTGGGTTTGGTGGGTTGACGGTAATGAAAGATTAACTCAAAAACATCGAGAATATATAGAAGAATATCAATCTCAGAGTTTGGGAGTAAGTATTGTTTCTTGTTGGGAAGTTGCCAAATTGGTAGAAAAAAATCGGTTGATTTTTTCCTATTCACTTAACGAATGGCTGGAAGCAGCTTTAGCCTATCCTGGAATACAGCTATTAAATTTGACATTACCAATAGTTGTTGATTCAACTCAATTAAGCGGCTTCCATAATGACCCTTTCGACCAAATTATCGTGGCTACAGCTAGAAATTTTAGGTGTCCTTTATTAACTGTTGATGGGAAAATTATTAGTTATTCAGGTGTGGAAACATTGTGATTATAGCCCAATACGGTTTAGTTACAGCAATTTTCATGTAGATGAACGACATTTTTCTGCCTCACGTATCCATCGAAAACTTTCCCACAGGGTAGATGCAAAAATGCAAAAGAAAGAAGTAGACAAAGATTAACCATGTTTTAAATACATGAGAAAATTTGTTCTATATTAGTATATAACTCATCATCTTGGTGGGTTTAATTCGATAAGTTCTAAAAGCTCATCGAGGTTTGAGAATTTAGTTGCCTTAAGTTTTCCAGAATTATTACGGCTAAATAATACAGCTTCAAAACTATGATTATTTTTTTGTTGAGCAATATCCGATAAATAATTAATATATTTTTTAAATTCAGTATATGAAACACCACAATCATTATTTACAAAATTTGTAATAAATATTTCATGCGAATCTATCTGATTTTCCACTAACAAATTTTTAACACCTTCGGATAAATTGAATCGTTTACACACTTCATCAATGTAGGGAACAAGATTTATGTTAATATCACCTTCATTTTCATTTTCATTCCATGCAGCGAAATGACACCTTCGAGAAAGAAGAGATATTTCTTCAGTCAAATTGTAACAAAGCTTCTTTCTAAGAGGCTTTCTTAATTCATTTCTTAACTCGGATTTATATTCCTTAAACTCAATAAGGATATTCTTTGATTCTGGTTCCAACAAAGAAATCAGCAAATTCCTTATCTTGCTTTCCAGCAAAGTTTCCAAGTGCAAAAACTTCATCAATTCCAAGTTGTGTTTGAATTTCATGCTGAAGAAAACTAGAAAAAGACTGAATAATCTGAGATTCACCTATTTTTTTACTCAATTCACTCTCCTAAAACATTTAAATATGGATAGTTCTCTTTTTACTAAAAAAACACATAATCTATTTAAAAAATAAGTTTTGGATTTCTGCAAAATCATTTATATCCAACTTTCCTTACCATAACTATTTAATGATCAGACTTGTTTGATGAAACCCGACCAATATTTGGTGTAAAAACCGTAATTGGCAAATTAGGTTTGTCAGTACTAAACAAACACTGAATCCTGAATGCAAGAGAACTCAAGAATTAATACTTGCTTCCATGTATCGACTTTATGACTAAGTAATTGATGTTTTAAAAATCGCCGCAATAATTTTTTTATGGCAAAGGACGATTTCTTTTCTGCATTAACCATTTTATATGATAATTATAATTGTCATATAAATTTTGATAAAATCATGAGCTTTGACAATGTTTGTAAGCTATTAGCTGAAAAATATCCGCGAGATTTTGCCCGTTGGTTACTACCAGAAGAACCGCAAAAAATCTCAGTATTGAAAACTGAATTGAGTATTGAACCAATTCGTGCTGACTTTGTGATATTTCTAAAAACAGAAAGTCAAATTTTACACATTGAATTTCAAACTAAAGCAACGTCTAAAACTCCTATTCCTTTACGGATGCTAGATTATTGGGTCAGGTTAACACGCCAATATAAAGTTCCCGTAACGCAAGTAGTTATTTTTTTGCAAGAAACAGATGACGAAAGTGTTTTTACTGAAGCTTATGTAAGTGAAACAACTACTCACCACTATCGCGTCATCAGGATGTGGGAACAAGATTCAGCCTTATTTCTCGATAATCTTGCATTATTACCATTAGCACCATTAACCCGCACAAATTCACCCCAAAGTTTATTATCTCAGGTTTCTCAAAATGTTGCTAAAATTGCGGATAGAGAGACTAAACAGGATATAGCTGCTTACACCGAAATTTTAGCCGGTTTACGGTTCGAGAAAAACTTGATTCGTCAATTGTTAAGCGAGGAGATTATGCAAGAATCAGTAATTTATCAAGATATTTTGCAAAAAGGTGAGCAACGTACAATTATACGTCAGCTTAATCGTAGATTTGGAGAAATAGATTCATCATTGCTTTATAAAGTTAGAATGCTGACTATCGAAAAATTAGATGATTTAGCAGACGCATTATTAGACTTTTCAGAAATCACTGATTTAATTACTTGGTTAAATAACTATGAAAATTAACTAATAATCCCTGTTTAACCAGAACCCTGACGATGACTACAAACTGTAGAAGCATTCAAATTTTTGCGTAGGTGATTCTGTAATCATCGTTGCCAGAATTTTTTGCGTAAAGGACGATATCTTTTCTGCAAATGCAATCGCAGTGTTTTTTTGTATTCCTCTAAAGTAGTGGGTCGATAGAGGGAAACATGGCGTACTTTGTCACCACGAATATTGATAAAAACAGTAATCCCTCGCTCAGGATAAATCCACTCACCATTGGAGATTGTGAGAATACCATCATACGAATCCAGACGAGCAGATGGTTCTCCCAAGTCTTTGTGCAACATATCAAAGTCACCAGCCAGGTTCAGAATAATGCCATCAAAAAGGATAAGTTGATCATCCCTAAAACTCACCTTTGGCATATAGTAACCTGTTAAACTTAGAGGTACAAATGTTGAATCAATAAAAGTACTACCCAGTGGTCTAACAGGTTCATCGCTCAAATCTTTAGGGATGTTGTTGAATAAATCTTTTGCTGTACACGTACTGGGTAAGCCCTTCCAACCAATGAAATTACGTGTTTCTATAGCTTTTCTGATGATCTGACAATTCTGCTCACTTGTTTGTTTGACTTTTGGGGGATATGTCTGAGTTTTTTCTACAGATAGGTTAGCTACATTATTTTCTAAATTAATTATGCTTTTTGCATTTGCATTAATAATAGCACTATCGTGAAATACTATTATTAATGGAATTACCCAAACAAAATAACTAGGCCAAATCATGGTTCTTTCCCTCCCAGCAATTCTATAGCACCTTGAAAATAAGCTGCTTGAGCATTACGAATGCCTACAATAGACATCGCATCGACACATTCAATGAATAACTCAATGCGATCGCATACTTCTTCAATTTCTAAAAGTTAATACTTATTCGGTTTTGTTCGTGGGTAACGTTGTAATAATCGTTGCAAAAACTCTTTAGATAATGGACGATATCTTTTTTTCTGAAAACGTGGTCGCAATGTTTTTTGATATTCCTCCAAAGTAGTTGGTCGATAGACGGCAATATAGAGGGCTGTATTAGCATCACTATCGACGTAAACAGTAATACCACGCTCAGGATAAATCCACTCACCATTATGGATTTAGCTCAGTCCCTTTAGGGCTGAGATATAAGCGACCCGTGCGGTTTTAACCGCATTCAATCCCATATTAATTATTTTCAATCTTGACAATCTTACTGCAAAAATGTTATTATTGAACAATCTGGGCAAAGCTAGACAGATTTTATAGTAACACCACCTCAAAATAAGTAAGTAACGTAAAAACCATGCTGTAAAATTAGCACGGTGCGTAATTTTAGTCAAACGACTTGATCGCTTATGAAGATTTGAGGATTAAAAAAAATGGTGAAAAATCAATGTTTAGTTAAGTCAAAAAACAATATATAAATGAGTACGGTAGGGCATACCGGAACTTTTGCGCTAGACGCAAGCAACGCTTTAGGAGATGGCTCATCTGCTTAGGTTGGAGAAATCCTATTTAAGTAAGTCATGTCTTTGATTAAAGAATCTCAGCGTCTGAAGACCTGAGAGTGTCAATGTTTCTACTTTGGGTTGGTAGACCACAGGTGGTGGTGCAAACTGATTTGATCCTGGTGTACTAGAGTCGCCAGAAGATTTTTTAGCGTTTTTATACTCTCTACTGTACATTTGCTTCAGTGCTTCACTATAAGTTTAAACTTTAAATAACATAATTCAGAGCATGAAATACTAAAAAAGTTTAAGTATAATTTCAGGAAGTACCGATTCTTGAGAATTCACCGTAAGAGTGTTTAACTATTCGAATGAAATAACTGCACCACATTGGGTTTAACAACTTTACCCATCGCATTACGTGGTAATTCTGGTAATATTAAAATTTTAGTAGGTATCTTATAAACTGCTAATTGCTCCTTTGCCCAACTCCGTAAAGATTCTAGTGTTAAGGTCTGTGAAGGATACAATACTAATGCGGCACAAACTCGCTCACCCCATTCTACATCTTCCACTCCCACTACAGCACATTCTTGAATTGCTGGATGCGATTCGCAGTACTTCTTCAATTTCTAAAGCGGAAACTTTATATCCCCCGGTCTTGATGATATCCACACTCGACCGTCCCAAAATCCGGTAGTTATCATTTTCAATTACAGCTATATCTCCGGTACAAAACCAACCATCTTGAAAAGCTTTGGTAGTTGCTTGGGGATTTTGCCAATATTCTAGAAATACTCCTGGTCCTTTAACTTGGATTTCTCCTGATGATGTTAACTCTGGATTCTCATCTACCAACCTGACTTCAACTTGAGGTAGAGGTTTTCCTACATATCCAGAATAGCGTTGACCATGTAAAGGATTTGATAATGCCATCCCAATTTCCGTCATTCCATAACGCTCAAGCAGGAAATGTCCACTGATAGTCTGCCACTTTTCGAGAATTTTCACGGGTAAAGCTGCGGAACCAGAAACCATCAAACGTAGTTGAGCACAACCATCTGACATAGTTTTTTGACGTTCCTTTGTAGCTGTTTCCCAAGCATTAATTAGCTTTACATATATGGTCGGGACTGCCATAAATAGGGTTAACTCACCTGCACAAATTTGATTCCAAACCACTTGGGCATCAAATTTGGTTAACATCCGGCATTCCGCTCCCGCCCATAAAGCACAGGTTAGCACATTGATAATACCATGAATATGATGGAGAGGAAGAATATGCAAAATGCGATCGCTTGAAGTCCATTCCCAAGCAGTGATTAAACTAGTTACCTGAGATTGGATATTGTGATGAGTCGTAACCACACCCTTGGGTTTACCAGTTGTGCCACTAGTGTAGAGAATTAAAGCCCGTCTAGAAATATTGATTTCTGGGAGAATAGCAACATGATTTGGGAGCTTTTCTGAAGTGAGAATAAATCGGAGATGGTGGGATTCAGCGATAGGACGCAGTAAAGATTCAAAATCGGGATGAGCGACAATAATAGATGCTCCTGAATTGGTAATAACATACTCCAATTCCGGTCGCGGATGGGAGACACACAGAGGAACAGCGATTCCCCCAGCACACCAAATTCCCCATTGAGTAGCAACATACTCAAAGCCAGGGGGGATAAGAAAGGCTACTCGTTGTTCCTGTAAGTCGGATAAGTTTTGCAGTAGATATGTGGCTATTTGACTGGAGGTGGAGAGCAAATCCTGGTAGGTAAATGCTGCTTCAAGGGTGGTAATGGCTATTTTCTCTTTGTGCTCTTGAGCGCGAGTAATCAGGGGCAAATTCACGGTTTTTGCTGGTTTGGGGTTAATTGCGGTTGGTTAATAAAAGCATATAATGAATATATAAAAATTATCTCTATATCTTGTTTACCTACGGTGTACACCGTAGGGGCGTATTGCTATACGCCCTTACCCCTACGATACCTCACCCTGGTTTTACTGTGTAAAACCTGTCCTTCTCCTTACTAAGGCTACGGTGTACGCATAAATAGGGGCGTATTGCAATACGCCCCTACCCTTACTTCAATCTAAATATTCCCTACTCAATTTGATATTATGCTTGACAAAGTTATTGATATCGTCATCAATGAAGGTAGTAAATTAGCTCTCAAAAAACTCCAGCGAAGTGAGATAGTATTACAAATACTGGAAAAATTTCAACTTAGACCGAATGAAGCACCCAATGACTTTGATGGAATTTATGTCTATACTATCATTGAATATGGTATAGGCAAATCAGAAATAGAAATTATTCTACCTTTATTTAGAGAAGAAAAAATCAAAGAAGAATTCAAACAAGCATTTACTCAAAATAAAGGTTTCAATTTCCAGATATTAGATAATTATATTGAAAATTCTGATATTGGCAAAAAAATAAAACAACACAATATTGATTCTCGCAGAGAATTAAGTGAGTTTGTACAGTTGTTTTTGGAAATAGCCAAACGTTCTAGAACCGCTACAGAAACTCTCCGAGATAATCAAATAGATAATTTACAACGTAGTCTAAATAAAATTCGGGAACAGATTAGCAATTTATCTTTAGCAGAAACTCAAAAACAAATTGCTGAATTAACTCAAGCTTATCAACAACTACTACCCCCATCGACATCACCCAAAGAATCAGAATTAGCTAAACAACTAAAACAATGGTTTGAAGCACTAGGTTATAAATTTGAAAATCATGAAATTAGAGAAAATAAATATTTTGAATGGATTATAAATATTCCCAAACGTCGAGGATATGACCGGATTTTTATTCGAGGAATTCAAGGAGAAGCGGGAATTAATGATTTCAATGCAGTTAAACAAGCAGTAGAAATTTATAAAACTGATGAAGGTTGGGTTGTCGCACCGCGTAGAATTAGTCAAGCTGCTAGAACCGAAATTGAAAAAATAGAAAATAAGCAAATATTTTGTTATACCTTTGATGAATTAATTGAATCTGATGCTGATTTTAGCGGTTATTTCGATTGGTTGGAAAACGAAGTTAAAATCAGGGGTATTGATAAATATTATATTCCTCTAGCTTGTAGTAAGGAAGAAATAGATATTGTTAATAAACGCAGAATTGGAATTAGTCATTATGGTGAAACAGAAGGTTGGATTGAACGTTATATCAATGAATGGTTAACAGACCCAGCGAAAGAACACTTATCAGTTTTAGGGGAATTTGGGACAGGGAAAACTTGGTTTGCTTTTCATTATGCTTGGGTAGCTTTACAAAAATATCGTCAAGCGAAAATAGAAGGTTTACCCATTCCGCGTATTCCCTTGGTGATTCCTTTAAGAGATTATGCAAAAGCAGTGAGTGTAGAATCACTATTTTCTGAATTTTTCTTTCGTAAACATGAAATCAAATTATCTGGATATTCAGCTTTTGAACAACTTAATCGTTTAGGAAAATTATTATTAATTTTCGATGGTTTTGACGAAATGGCTGCACGGATAGACCGTCAAGAAATGATTAATAATTTCTGGGAATTAGCGAAAGTAGTGGGAACTGAAGGTACAAAAGCGATTTTAACCTGTCGCACCGAACATTTTCCCGAAGCATTGGAAGGAAGAAGATTATTAAGTGCAGAATTACAAGCTTCAACCGCGAATTTAACTGGAGAAACACCACAATTTGAGGTTTTAGAATTAGAGAAATTTAATGATGAGCAAATTAAACAAGTTCTGGGTTTTAAAGCTAAATCAGAAACCATAGAAAGTGTGATGGGAAATGCACAATTATTAGACTTAGCTAGTCGTCCAGTGATGATAGATTTGATTTTGGAAGCATTACCAGATATTGAAGCGGGAAAACCTGTAGATATTTCTCGTGTTTATCTCTATGCAGTGCGTCACAAAATGGAACGAGATATTAAATCAGAACGCACTTTCACATCAATGGCAGATAAATTATATTTTCTCTGTGAATTATCCTGGGAAATGCTGTCAAGTGATAGAATGAGTCTAAATTATAAAGAGTTTCCAGAACGGATTCGTCGTTGTTTTGGAAAAACAGTACAGGAACAAACAGATTTAGACCATTGGCATCATGATATGATGGGACAAACCATGTTAATTAGAAATGCTGATGGTGATTACTATCCTGCCCATCGGTCTTTGTTAGAGTTTTTTGTTGCTTATAAATTTGGGTGGGAATTAGGAATTTTAGCAGATGATTTTCAGGAAATTGTCGAGAATTTTCCTTATTATCAGCATAGAGTAGATTTGAGTCAAACTTTTGGAAAAACTCTGTTGACAAAAGCAGTGTTAGATTTGATGTTTCCGATGTTATCGAAAACTGCTAATCAACGTTTGTTGGAGGTTGTGAAAGCTACTAAGGGTCAAAGTGAGGTAGTAGCAGGTTATTGTGGTAGTAATGCGGTACAATTGATTCTGAAAGGTAATCGCATTGCTTTGGAAGGACAGGATTTTAGTCAAACTGTGGTCAAAGGAGTGGATTTTAGTCTTGCTAGTTTGCAAAATGTTGACTTGACAGGAGCAAATGTAACAGACAGTTTATTTGCTAAGGTTTTGGGAGAAGTTAATTCGGTTGCTTTTAGTCCCAATGGAAAATACTTTGCTACAGGGGATAGTTATGGAAGAGTGCAAATTTGGAATGCTTTGACAGGAAGAGAACTATTGACAATTTTAGGTCATGATGACTGGATTAGGTCAGTAGCCTGGAGTAGGGATGGACAGACTCTAGCTAGTGGTAGTGATGATAAAACCATAAAACTGTGGGATGTGCAGTCTGGAAAGTGTGTACAAACTCTTATTGATCATGATGATTGGGTTAGATCAGTATTCTGGAGTGCAATGGACAGACTTTAGCTAGTGGTAGTAGTGATAGAACGATAAAACTGTGGGATGTTTTGTCTGGAGAGTGTATCCAAACTCTTATTGGTCATGATGATTGGGTTAGGTCAGTATCCTGGAGTAGGGATGGACAGATTTTGGCTAGTGGTAGTGGTGATAAAACTGTAAAATTGTGGGATGTGCAATCTGGGCATTGTGTGCAAACTCTTATTGGTCATCTGAACAAGATTAGGTCAGTGTCCTGGAGTGGAGATGGACAAACTTTGGCTAGTAGTGGTAATGATAAAACACTGAAACTGTGGGATGTGCAGTCTGGAAAGTGTGTACAAACTCTTATTGGTCATGAGGATAGGATTAGTTCAGTGTCCTGGAGTGGAGATGGACAGACTTTGGCTAGTGGTAGTGATGATAAAACACTGAAACTGTGGGATGTACAGTCTGGAAAGTGTGTACAAACTCTTATTGGTCATGAGGATAGGATTAGGTCAGTGTCCTGGAGTGGAGATGGACAAACTTTGGTTAGTGGTAGCAGTGATAAAACCATAAAACTGTGGGATGTACAATCTGGGCAGTGTATGCGAACTCTTGTTGGTTATAGGATAGGATTAGGTCAGTGTCCTGGAGTGGAGATGGACAGACTTTGGTTAGTGCTGGAGATGATAAAATCATAAAAGTTTGGGATGTGCAGTCTGAGAAATGTGTGCAAACTCTTGTTGGTCATACTTATTGGGTAATTGTCATATCCTGGAGTGAGGATGGACAGACTTTGGCTAGTGGTAGTGGTGATAAAACCATAAAACTGTGGGATGTAAAATCTGGGCAGTGTATACAAACTCTTGTTGGTCATGATGATTGGGTTTGGTCAGTTTCCTGGAGTAGGGACGGACAGACTTTGGCTAGTGGTAGTGGTGATAAAACCATAAAACTGTGGGATGTAAAATCTGGGCAGTGTATACAAACTCTTGTTGGTCATGATGATTGGGTTTGGTCAGTTTCCTGGAGTAGGGACGGACAGACTTTGGCTAGTGGTAGTGGTGATAAAACCATAAAACTGTGGGATGTAAAATCTGGGCAGTGTATACAAACTCTTGTTGGTCATGATGATTGGGTTTGGTCAGTTTCCTGGAGTAGGGACGGACAGACTTTGGCTAGTGGTAGTGGTGATAAAACTGTGAAACTTTGGGATGTGCAGTCTGGACAGTGTGTTAAAACTTTTGTCGGTCATAACAATTCGATTAACTCTATTGATTGGATTAGGGATGGTCAGATTTTGGCTAGTGGTAGTAGTGATAAGACGATAAAACTATGGGATGTACAGTCTGGACAGTGTATACAAACTCTTGTTGGTCATGACCATTGGGTTAGGTCGGTATCTTGGAGTAGAGATGGTCAGATTTTAGCTAGCGGTAGTGAAGATAACACTGTAAAACTATGGAATGTCAACTCTGGAGAATGTATTGCTACTTTTAAACATCAATTATATGCGGGGTTGAAAATTCGCGGAATCAAGGGATTAAGTCAAGCAGAAATATTAACTTTAAAGGCTTTGGGGGCTGTGGAATATGATTGAAATATCCCTACAAAATACACCGAGGAAGATTCAGTAATCTTAGACCAGAAAGATAGTATAATGGGTATATGATTAGAGGATGGTTGAAAAGTCAGAATTGAAGTCAAAAATGTCATGCTGAACCCTTCACTCCGTTCGAGGGTAAACTCCGCGCTAGCGTAGTGAAGCATCCCAAAATTGAGATTCTTCCCTCCACTTCGTTACGGTCAGAATGACAAATTACACCTCACAAAAACTGATATCTCAACATAAAGTAAAAATGGTGATGCTATAAATAGCATACATCATCATCTCCTATAAAATCAATGGTTATATCAATACCTTTGCCAATTTAAGAAGCATGCGCTAAAGCGCAACTACGAGCCAATTTTCATAGTTCGTAGTTGCGCTTTAGCGCATGTTACATTATCAACAAACCAGTATTTTAAGGGTACTTAGTAATAAAGAACGTAAAACTGAGGTGTCTAAAAAGTGTTGAGGAATAGATTTATCATTCATTTGTTATTATTTTTCATCTTTGATCCATATCCAGGCTTTCCTCAAGTATTACCCCAAATGGTAGGGTATCAAAGCCTAAGTTTTCTAGAGTTAAAATTGCTGTTTCGACTGATAAATTATTGATTTTTTCTTGATTCACTAGAAATGTAAGTAAATCACAAACTCCTTGGTATTGAGTGGGATTATAGTCAATCCAACGGTTAGAATATGCCAGTGCATCATGCAACGCCATTACTACTTCTGTATAGGGGTCAAATGGTAATTTATCTCGCATTGTACGCATTGTACGCAGTAAGTTATCTGCATAAATAGATGCTATTGGTTTTCCAGAACAAGAGGAGAGTTTTTGTAAATCTACCAAGATAGCTTTAGTGATTTCTACTCCTGAAATTTCTAAGACAGTCTGCTCAATATTCATTGCTTTTCTTCCATAATTACTTGAGGTTTTAAATTAGTAATTGTTTTCTATTCTAATACATATTCAATTGTAGATTGATTGAAATTTTATCATGGTTTTATCATATTGTTATTTGAGATATAAATTATTAGGATACTTTAAGCATTGACTCTGTTACTACATCTACCTTATAAACGGTTGATGCTTGGGAATCATAAGGATTTTGAAATTCGTGAGCTAACCATAATTTTTCTCCTTTGCGGCTTTATGTCTATTCTACGGAAACGTCTTCGACGAATGCGCGAAACATAAAAATGAGTTTGCTTATCTACATAAAAATTGCTATAACCTTAATGGCAGGCAAGATGCCTGCTCCACGTTTAAAAATAGCAATGCTGTTATTGCTGCTGAAGACAGCTGATGGATTATGTATTCTTGGTACTACTCCCACAGGACGAGCAAGATGCGATCGCTTGGATCTGAATGATGAACGTAGTGAAGAAAAATTCATTCAGAAATCTCGATAAAGGTGGGTTAGAAGTGGTTTACATCCTCCCAAACAAGATCCACAACAGTCCAGTGCTAATTAGAAAAAACGAACTCTTGCCGCCAATTCGGGTTTCGCCTTACAATTAATCTGGGTGAAATTACAAGTAAACTTATGGCAGAAATTCAAATAGGTATTGAGGCAATCAGAGCCACCAGCAGCAGTGGAAGCATTATTACAAATTCCGGGACTGACGGGAACTTATGAAGTACCAAAACCTAAAGAACCAACCACAGTTGCGATCGCCACTATTATTGGTATTGCGGGTGGTACTGTCACCATAGCCGAACAAATCCGCAAATGGTATCAAGAATGGGAAGATGCTCAACCAGACAAACGATTTAATGTCGTGATTTTCGACCCGGAAACCGGAAACAGAGTATTTCTCAACGAGGCTAGCATAGAAGAAATCACAGAAATCCTCAAATCCCTAAGTTAAGAATATGGAAATCATCCAAATTCAACTGAGGGACGCAACGGAAACAACAGTAGAGTTACGTTATCGTCTAGCAGAAAAACCACATTACGAATCCCGAACTCTCCCATTCACAGAGATTGGTGAATTACTACAACAAGGAGAACGGGATTTTTACCAACTCCTACCAAATGCAGTGGGAATTGGCAAAAAGTTATTTATTTGGTTAGATGGGGATGGACGTTGGTTAAGTCGAGCCATATCACAATGTCGAACCGGATTAGTCATAGCCATTAATACAACGGAGAAATTAGCGCATCTACCTTGGGAAGTATTACATGATGGTGAAGATTTTTTAGTCAACAAAAATCCTCCAGTCGTTCCTTTAAGGTGGATAGAGAAAGACGCAATTTCCTTCCCAGTAGAGAAAAGACAATTGCGAGTATTGTTTATGGCAACCGACCCGGAGAACGTCACACCAAAATTAGACTTTGAGCAGGAAGAAGCCCGAATTTTAGCAAATACCTCCGATTTACCTTTAGAATTGCGAGTGGAAGAAAGTGGATGTACTCAAGAATTAGGTAAACTGTGGAGTCGCTATCAGGATAATACTTTTGATGTCTTTCACCTCACCGGACACGCATCAATTAGTGATGAACAAACCCCATATTTTATTACAGAAACCGAAATTGGAGAAAAACACGAAACCACCGCAACCGAATTAGCAGAAGTGTTTCGATTTAGATTTCCGAAACTAATATTTTTATCAGGTTGTCGAACCGGAGAAGCAGCAGATAAAGGTGCAGTTCCCTCAATGGCAGAAGCATTAATTGAAAAAGGAGCAAAAGCTGTGTTAAGCTGGGGTCATCCGGTGCGAGAAACCACAGCTACAGCAACCGCAGCACATCTTTATGGTAAATTAGCAGGTGGATATACATTAACAGAAGCTTTAGCTAGCACTTACCAAGATTTATTAAAACAGAAAGTTCGGGATTGGTATTTACTCAGATTGTTTATTCGAGGTAAATGTCCAAGTGCATTTATAGAACCTTTAGGAGATGTACCTTGGATATTACCTGAACCAGTTTATGAACAATTTTTAAATCCACAAACCCAAAAAGTAAGAGTCGCAACCCCAGCAGAGTTTGTGGAAGAAGACGAAATTTACAACGTTGTTTAAAAGCACTTCGTCAATCAAATAATTTAGGATTACTAATTCATGGTCTTGGGGGTGTGGGAAAGAGTAGCATCACCGCAAGATTATTGGAAAGGTTGACGGGATATGACAGATTGGTGATTTATCGGGTATTGGATGAGGATAAATTATTAAAAGTTCTTACTGAACAATGTACATCAGAATTTGGACACGAAATCCTCAATGGTAAATTACCTTTGATGCAACGGTTAACAAAATTTTTCCAGTCAGGATTAAATCAGAAAGAACAAAGGTTTATTTTTGTCCTAGATGATTTTGAAGCAAACTTAGAATTGAGAAGTGATGGAGTTGAGGTTTTAAAATCAGATGTAGTTGAAGTTTTGTTAGCTTTATTAAAAGCACTGCAAAATTCTAAACTTCCTCATCGGATCATTATCACTTGTCGTTATGATTTTATTTTTCCAGAATTAAATAATCGTTTACATAGAGAAAATTTAGCAGCGTTGAAGGATGCGGATTTAGTAAAAAAATATCAAAGACTGGAATCTTTTAATGGTCAGTTAGAGATTGAGAAGGAATTATCAGAGCAAGGAAAAAAAGCAGCAGATGGAAATCCGAGGCTTTTAGAATGGTTGGATAAGATTTTGCAAAGTTCGATGGGAAGGGAAGTTGCAGAAATTTTGCAAAAGATGACGGAAGCGGAAGAGAAGTTTCGGGAGAATATTTTAGCAGCAGAATTATTAAAGTTGCAAAATCCTGGTTTGCGAAAAATGCTAGGAAAAATGTTAGTGTATGAGCTACCAGTTCCTGAAGCAGCAATTTTGCCATTGTGTGTAGATATTGTTGATTGGAAAAATCATTTAGAACGTGCTGTTAGTTTGGGTTTAATGGAAGTTACTTTGATTAATAACGGTGAGAGACTATATCGAGTTCCTAGAATTTTGTCACCATTATTGGATTTTCCAGAAAAAGAGCAAAGAGAGAAGTTATATCAGGAAGCTACAGAAATTTTATATCGTTTGTGGTGGTCAGAAGTAGAAACTTATACAGAAGAACAAAAGCTAGAAATTCATCGGTTGTCCTTGTTGGCAAAAAATGGGGATATTGCTTTAACAATATCAGAAAATTTAGCAAATCAATGGCGTAGTAATAGCCGATATCGAGAAATTGTTAAAACTTGTTTAGATACTTTAGTAATCATTGAAGATTATCACATTTTTCATAGTTTAGGTATAGCAGAAAATCATATTGGAGAAGTAGAACAAGCAGAGCAACATTATCAACAAGCTTTAGAACTTTGTTCTTCAAACGACGAACAAGAGAAAGCAAGTATTTATCACCACTTAGGAATACTCTACGCGAATTGGGGGGATGTGGATGATGCGCTCGCTCTTTTCAATCAATCTTTGTCTATCAAAAAACGCATTGGTAATGTCCAAGGAGAAGCTGCGACTTTGCAATGTATAGGAACGATCTACGCGAATCTGGGGAATGTGGATGATGCGATTCTTTCTACAATCAATCTTTGGACATCACTCAACGCATTGGTGATGTCCAAGGTGAAGCTGCGACTTTGCACCAACTGGGAATACTCTACGCGAATTGGGGGGATGTGGATGATGCGCTCGCTCTTTTCAATCAATCTTTGTCTATCAAAAAACGCATTGGTAATATCCAAGGAGAAGCTGCGACTTTGCAATGTATAGGAACGATATACGCGAATCTGGGGAATGTGGATGATGCAATCTCTTTCTACAATCAATCTTTGGACATCACTCAACGCATTGGTGATGTCAAAACTGAAGCTGCGACTTTGCACCAACTGGGAATACTCTACGCGAATCGGGGGGATGTGGATAATGCGATCCCTCTTTTTCATCAATCTTTGTCCATCACTCAACGCATTGGTGATGTCAAAACTGAAGTTGCGACTTTGCACGAACTAGGAATAATCTACGCGAATCGAGGGGATGTGGATGATGCCATCGCTCTCTTCAATCAATCTTTGTCCATCACTCAACGCATTGGTAATGTCCAAGGAGAAGCAATGACTCTTTGGTGGTTGGGATATTTAGCAGAGCAACAAGGTGAATATCAACAAGCTATATTACATTTACGACCAGCTTTAGAAATTTTGCACCGAATAAAATCACCTGATGCTGAACGCTTAAGAGTAATGTTCGCTAGAATTCAACAAATAGCTGATGAACAACAACAATAATATATAAAATGAACTTAGTTTTAAACCAACTCTATATGGTTATAAAATAAGCCTATCATACTTATAATAACTTAAAATTCCTGAATTTGTCAAGTTTTAGAATATAATTGCTACTATCGATGAATAGTAACAAAGCATTCAAGATTTATTCACAGCACGAGAAAAGCTGGTTTCGGATCAACGAATTCAAGCTCAAACTAATTTTGATACCGTACATGACCATTATCAACACAGACTTTCAGTTCTACTCCCTGCTATATGACTACTACACTTATTAAACCCTCCCAATTACTACCCGAAGGAATTTGCATCAAGCGCATCAACAACCTGACGCTATTTAAATTTACCGATAAACTAGGTGAACGAATGCAAGAACTTCTTGATAAAAACAAATTGGATACCCTTACCCCAGAAGAATCACTAGAATTACAGGCCATAGGGGAACTGGATGACATCTTCAGTTATATCAATGCTGTCATTGCGGCGGAAGATAATGCCCATTCCTAAATCTCTTTATCAACAAGTTAGACAACGCGCTCAATTTCGTTGCGAATACTGTCACTATCCGGAAATTCTCAGTACAGCACCTCTTTCTATTGACCATCTGCAACCCCAATCTCTTGGAGGTACGGATGCTCTGGATAATCTTGCTCTGGCTTGTCGTCGTTGCAATGAAAAACGCTACAATTTCACCATAGGTCTTGACCCCGATACGGGAAAAGAAACTCCCTTGTTTAGTCCCCGTCAACAAATTTGGTGTGAACACTTCATCTGGACAGGCTGACGGATTATGTATTCTTGGTACTACTCCCACAGGACGAGCAAGATGCGATCGCTTGGATCTAAATGATGAACGTAGTGGAGAAAAATTCATTCAGAAATCTCGACAAAGGTGGGTTGAAAGCGGTCTACATCCTCCCAAAGAAGATCCACAACAATCCAGTGCTAATTAAAAAAAGAACTCTTGCCACCAATTCAGTTTTCGCCTTACAATTAATCTGAGTGAAATTACAAGTAAACTTATGGCAGAAATTCAAATAGGTATTGAAGGAGAATCCGCACCAGCAGCAGTGGAAGCATTATTACAAATTCCCGGACTGACCGGAAGCTATGAACTACCCAAGCAAAAAGAAACCACAGTAGCAGCAATAGCAACCATTATCGGTATTGTCGGTGGAGTTGTCGCTATAGCAGAACAAATCCGCAAATGGTATCAAGAATATGCAGATTCCCAACCAGATAAACAATTTAATGTAATTATTTTCGACCCAGATACAGGTAACAGAGTGTCGCTGAAAGAAGCTAGCGTAGAAGAAATCACAGAAATCCTCAAATCCCTAAGTTAAGAATATGGAAATCATCCAAATTCAACTGAGGGACGCAACTGAAACAACCGTAGAGTTGCGTTATCGTCTACCAGAAAAACCACATTACGAATCCCGAACTCTCCCATTCACAGAGATTGCTGAATTACTAAAACAAGGAGAACGGGATTTTTACCAACTTCTACCAAATGCCGTGGGAATTGGCAAAAAGTTATTTATTTGGTTAGATGGAGATGGACGTTGGTTAAGTCGAGCCATGTCACAATCTCGAACCGGATTAGTCATAGCCATTAATACAACCGAGAAATTAGCGCATCTACCTTGGGAAGTATTACATAATGGTGAAGATTTTTTAGTCAACAAAAATTCTCCAGTGGTTCCCTTAAGGTGGATAGAGAAAGACGCAATTTCCTTCCCAGTAGAAAAAAGACAATTGCGAGTATTGTTTATGGCAACCGACCCGGAGAACGTCACACCAAAATTAGACTTTGAGCAGGAAGAAGCCCGAATTTTAGCAAATACCCTCGAATTACCTTTAGAATTACGAGTGGAAGAAAGTGGATGTACTCAAGAATTAGGTAAATTGTGGAGTCGCTATCAGGATAATACCTTTGATGTCTTTCACCTCACCGGACACGCATCAATTAGTGATGAACAAACACCATATTTTATTACAGAAACCGAAATTGGAGAAAAACATGAAACCACCGCAACCGAATTAGCAGAAGTCTTCCAATTCCGATTTCCGAAACTAATATTTTTATCAGGTTGTCGAACTGGAGAAGCAGCAGATAAAGGTGCAGTTCCCTCAATGGCAGAAGCATTAATTGAACAAGGAGCAAAAGCTGTGTTAAGCTGGGGTCATCCGGTGCGAGAAACCACAGCTACAGCTACCGCAGCACATCTTTATGGTAAATTAGCAAGTGGATTTACATTAACAGAAGCTTTAGCTAGCACTTATCAAGATTTATTAAAACAGAAAGTTCGGGATTGGTATTTACTCAGATTGTTTATTCGAGGTAAATGTCCAAGTGCATTTGTAGAACCTTTAGGAGATGTACCTTGGATATTACCCGAACCAGCTTATGAACAATTTTTAGATCCACAAACCCAAAAAGTAAGAGTCGCAACCCCAGCAGAGTTTGTGGGAAGAAGAAGAAATTTGCAACGTTGTTTAAAAGCACTTCGTCAATCAAATAATTTAGGATTACTAATTCATGGTCTAGGAGGTGTGGCAAAGAGTACCATCACCGCAAGATTATTGGAAAGGTTGACGGGATATGACAGATTGGTGATTTATCGGGTATTAGATGAGGATAAATTATTAAAAGTTCTTGCTGAACAATGTACATCAGAATTAGGACACGAAATCCTCAATGGTAAATTACCTTTGATGCAACGTTTAACAAAATTTTTCCAGTCAGGATTAAATCAGAAAGAACAAAGATTTATTTTTGTCTTAGATGATTTTGAAGCAAACTTAGAATTGAGAAGTGATGGAGTTGAGGTTTTAAAATCAGATGTAGTTGAAGTTTTGTTAGCTTTATTAAAAGCGGTACAAAATTCTAAACTTCCTCATCGGATCATTATCACTTGTCGTTATGATTTTATTTTTCCAGAATTAAATAATCGTTTGCATAGAGAACATTTAGCAGCGTTGAAGGATGCGGATTTAGTAAAAAAGTATCAAAGACTGGAATCTTTTAATGGTCAGTTAGAGATTGAGAAGGAATTATCAGAGCAAGGAAAAAAAGCAGCAGATGGAAATCCGAGACTTTTAGAATGGTTAGATAAGATTTTGCAGAATTCGATGGGAAAGGAAGTTGCAGAAATTTTGCAAAAGATGACAGAAGCGGAAGAGAAGTTTCGGGAGAATATTTTAGCAGCAGAATTGTTAAAGTTGCAAAATCCGGTTTGCGAAAAATGCTAGGAAAAATGTTGGTGTATGAGTTACCAGTTCCTGAAGCAGCAATTTTGCCATTGTGTGTAGATATTGTTGATTGGAAAAATCATTTAGAACGTGCTGTTAGTTTGGGTTTAATGGAAGTTACTTTGATTAATAATGGAGAGAGACTATATCGAGTTCCTAGAATTTTATCTCCATTATTGTCATTTCCAGAAAAAGAGCAAAGAGAGAAGTTATATCAGGAAGCTACAGAAATTTTATATCGTTTGTGGTGGTCAGAAGTAGAAATTTCGACGGAAGAACAAAAGTTAGAAATTCATCGGTTATCTTTGTTGGCAAATAACGGGGATATTGCAGCAAAAATAGCAATTTTTTTAGTTAGAATATGGATTAAAATTAGTCGATTTAAAGAAGTTTATAAAATTTGTGAAGACACTCTTGAGATTGCAAATGACTATCATAATCTTAGTAATTTAGCTCGTGTAGAACAGGAGTCAGGTAATATTACAAAGGCTGTGAACTATTATCAAGAAGCTTTATTTTACAACAGAGCGTGTAGTGAAATAAACTTAGGAAATTTTGAATCTGCGATTAAATTACTTAATGATTCAATTAAATTTTCTCAGCAAATATTTGCTGTGCAAGGTCAAGCAAAGAGTCAGTGTTTGTTAGGATTTTTAGCAGAGCAACAAGGTGAATATAAACAAGCTATATTACATTTACAACCAGCTTTAGAAAGCTTGCAACGAATACAATCACCTGACGCTGAACAGGTAAGAGTAATGCTCGCTAGAGTTCAACAAATAGCTGATGAACAACAACAATAATATATAAAATGGACTTATTAAACCAACTCTATAGGGTCATAACATAAGCCAATTATACTTATAATAACTTAAAATTCCTGAATTTGTCAAGTTTTAGAATATAATTGCTACTCGACATAGATATGTGTAATTTCTGGTAAGATGGTTTGGAAACACCTGCTATATATTTTAAATAAAGCGATATAATAAGGAAGAAAGTTAATTAAACAAATAACAATGGAAAAATTGCTAAATATCCAGATTGAAAAATTACCAGAAGGCGTTTATCTAGCTACATCTGATCAACTTCAAGGCTTAGTCGCTCAAGGAAAGACAGTTGCAGAAACTTTAGAAATTGCTCGTGATGTTGCACGTAAGTTATTAGAAGCACAATCTCAGGAGCAAGAACTAGAATTTTTACAACCAATAGCAGAGCAATTTAACTATCCTTTAGTTGTAAGTCAGTAGCTAATCTATGGGAAGATTATCTGGATTTAGTTATAGACAAATTATCAAAACTATCAAATCCTTTGGGTTTATTTTTCATCGTCAAGCCGCAGGGAGTCATGAAATTTGGTTTAATCCTGATACCAATAAATATACCACTATTCTTAATCATTCTGGTGATATGCCAGAAAGGATATTACGTGAGATTTTGAAACAAGCTGGTATTGGGATCGATGTTTATTCACGAGGATTTAATTTTTCAGTATGGTTGTTTATCTATAAATAACATTATACAATACCAGAAAGAAAAAGCGTAAAGTAGGTAAATTATGGTTCAAGTATTACCTAAAAGCAAAAAAGTCACCTTTGAGGAGTTTACCCAATGGAAACCAGAGGGAGGTAGGTATGAACTTCATGAAGGAGTTATTATTGAGATGTCACAACCAACAGGGGAGCATGAAGATGTGATCGGTTTTTTAGCACTAGAAATATCTTTTGATATCAAACGTTTAAATCTTCCCTACTTCATCCCCAAAACTGCACTTGTCAAATCACCTGAAAGCGAATCTAGTTATTCACCAGATATTTTAGTGATTAATCGCTCCAATCTCGTCAATGAACCACTGTGGAAAAAGCAATCTACAGTCACTCAGAGTGCATTGATTCCTCTGGTGATTGAGGTAGTTAGTACTAATTGGCGTGATGATTATTTTACCAAATTAGGTCAATATGAAGCCATCGGTATTCCAGAGTATTGGATTGTAGATTACGCTGCATTGGGAGGTATTAGGTTTATTGGTAATCCTAAGCAACCAACTATCTCTGTTTACTCGTTAGTTGAGGGGGAATACGAAGTTAGTCAGTTCAGGAATGATGATACAATAATTTCACCTACCTTTCCACAGTTGACCTTAACTGCTAACCAAATTTTTCAAGCTGGTAGTTAGAGGTTGTTTGAAACCTTTTATGCAGAAAGTTGTTGAGAAAAATTTATTTGAGACATAACTTGTGTACGTATTGAATTAGCAGCTTTCTCAGCAATTTCTTCTCGATCAGAATCAGTAAGAATTACTCCAAGTATATATTTGAGAGCTTCACGGTTAGATATAAATTCTTCTCCATATAAATCATCTTGCAACAAAGTAGCTTCTAAATGGGGTATTAATTCAGACCCAGGAGATAGTAATCGCTCTTTAATAAGCTCCCTAGCAGTTTTTGTTGCCGAAGAAGTACCTATACCTAAATTCCATGTTTCAATTATTAATCTAACTTCCCGATTTAGAGATATACGTAGCGTTGATAAGCGACCAAATAAAGGTAGATTTACCATTAAAGGTGCTAAAGCATTACCCCAATCCAATCCAGCACTAATCGAGCAATTAGCCTCATCTTCAAGACGAACACCCTCTTCGAGCCATTCTTCACCAAAAAGTAAATCCATAGCTTCTTGGGGTGTTATTGATTCGTTCGTTTGCTGTTGATGGCTCATAAATTTTTACCTGATTCAGCTCTAATCTTACTTCAAATACACGATATATTTTTAAATCATCCGGTCAATATTTATATAAATAGTGATAATTGATTTGGTTCTGTAATTTCATTCTTAGCAATCTCAGATTTTGTTAACACTGTTTTTACAACATTAATGCTATCAAATTCACTAGACAAATAATCACTAAGTCGAAAATTTTCAATCCGAGATTTTGCAGCTTGATAATACTCAAAATTTATTTCAGCACTGTAACAACGACGTTTGGTTTTTAGACAAATAACAGCACTAGGACAAAGACCACCAAATGGTTCCCAGATGACATCATTTTCATTACTAGATGCAGTGATAATTTTTTCCACTAAGCTGAGAGGTTTTTGATTACTATGAATACTTTTTCCATCTAATTTTATGCGCTCATCACCACTAACTTGAGATTCTGACCACACATTAGTAACTGCATGAATATGATTCCAGATTGACCGCATTTTTGACCATTCTTCTGCTGTCACTGGAGTTTTTCCATTTAAAGAAAAATAAGGTATATCTGTAGGTTTTCCATATTTATTAGCATAAAAAACAATTTGTTCCATTTTTTCTGGAGGTGGAAAATACCAAAGATGACATTTGGTAAAATACTTTCGTGTCGCTGCGTTCTTAACTCCACAAGCTTCATTCGTTTTAATCAGTGGTAATCCAGAACGTTCCCATTCATAACGTAACCAGTCTTTTATATCTAAAGATTTTCCATTGATTGTCGGTAATTTTACATCACGAACATATTGAACACAAGCTTCTGTTACCACAGGAAAACGTCGAATAGTTTTACTGTTCACATTTCCAGCAATATGTCCAATTCCTTTATCCCAGATATGAAATGAACGATATAACCATCCATGTTTTTCTAGCAATGGATGAACAGTAGCCCAACCAATTTCACTACACCAAAACCATAAAGTTGTTTCGGGAAGTGCATATTTTGACCAAGCTTCAACATGAGGTGCATACCAAGCTTCTAAATCATTTTTGTGGATGGGATCACCTGGAAATAAACCTAATCCATAAGCTCCATCAGATACAATCACTGTTGGGGGAAGCCAATTAGGATAGCAGGTAAGAGCATCAGCCATCTCAATATGTACACCGTCGATTACAGTTGCAGGTATCGACATGAAAGTTTTACCACATATAAATAATTAATTGTACTGGCATTTACTTTTTTTTTAGCCATGAACACCAATTCAGGAATCGTAATAAATATTATTCATAAGTGTTCTAGGCGGGTTTAAATTTCCGTTTTCATTAAAAATACTATCAACATTCAAACCAAAATAATTCACAAATCTTTTGATGACTTTTTCTTTTATTGACTCTACATCATCAGATTTATTAATAACTATACTGTATTCTAATTCTGGCAATCTTACTGGATCTCCTGATATATCAATCCCATTGTATAATTTTTCACCAGAATATAAACGCATACCGTTTGTTTTAGTTATTAGAGTAGTTAATGACATATCATTGAACGACAAGTGGTTATTCCAGATATTTATTAATCCTTTAATTTGAGCAATCAAACTAATAGCTATATCTTTATATAATAAACCATGTGGTGGGGTATGTTTTTTCAACTCCTTTAAGCAAATCATAAATTCGCAGTAACCGTTTCTAAAAAATTGGATTCGATGTCCAAATCTACATTGTTTTATATTTTCTGATTCTTCATTAATCACTCCGTTTTCGTTTGGTTTTGTATTATACAAATTCAAATTATGTGAAATGAATTCATATCCATTGAATTGAGGTAAAAACAAGTTATTGATTGACTTTAATAACTCTGTTTCTAGAGGATCAATATAATCTTCAAATACATTAAGAGTTGTATTTAGAGGCGTCAAGCTAACTATAACCCATACGTCGTTTTTTGCAAAACTAATCCAATCTTTTTTTCTAGATTGAATAAATTCTGAGTTATCAATGGAATTAATTGAAATATTATTTTGATTTAGTTGATTAGAAACCCAATTTTCATGTTCATTCTTCATTTGCTTTAATTTCTCCACTGTCCACTCTTCTGGATTTTTATCAATTAAAGTATGGTGAGTTGGACATAGCAAAATCAAATTTGAATACTCATCCCTTTGTTCATCTGTCAGAGAACTTTTACCACGAGCACCTTTAGTTTTTTCAGCAATAATATGAGCCATTTCACCTAAAGTACTTTTGGCGCCATCAACCGTCAACTCAATTCTGCAATCAGGAAAAGCACATTGATTACCAGAACGACCCCAAAGAATTTTTACATCTCCTGTCTTAATCATATTTTTTCCTCGTGATTCAAAATGAAAAACAACGACTTCTTCTCAAATACATGGTAGACAAATATATCAAAAGCTCACACTAATTAACAAAGTCTATTTGCCTTTTTCCCTTTGCTCTAACCAAATTACTAAATCAGCAACTTCTGAAAAATCTAATAACGCTTCTCCTAAATCTTCTAAATCATCAGCAAATAAATTTTCTATCCTGTCCGTTAATGAATCATTAACATTACCAAAACATTTTTTAACATAACGATTAATCATTTTTAATGCTTGTTTTTGAACGATATCTTGATAAATTACAGATTCTTTCATAATTTCCTCTCCCAGTAACTCTTGTATAACATAAAAAAAGCCAACTCCTTACGAAAGCATCTTTTTTTTACAAATAGGGACTGAATGGAAATTAGTAGTCGAAGTCTCCACCAGCACCAGCAGCGCCGTCTTTTGCTTCAGGCTTATCAACGACAATACATTCAGTTGTCAACACCATTCTAGACAACTAACAAAAATTGACAATTGTTGTTAAAATTGATCATAAATCTGTAGAGATTGGTTTATGAACGTACATTTGGGAGAAACATTTGATCAGTTCGTTAATGAACTCATCGCCAGTGGACTTTATCAATCGCAAAGTGAGGTCATTCGTGAAGGGCTACGGCTGCTCAAGGAACGTGAAGACATACGCAGAATCAAACTACAAGAGCTACGTCGTGACGTTCAACTAGGAATAGATCAAATATCGCGGGGAGAATTTAGTACTTATAATTGTGGAAGCGAACTGTCCGACGAAATTAAGGCCACAGGACGTCAGCAAAAGAACACAGACGCTAAACAATGAAGCAGTTGCGAGTTACTGATGAAGCCAGAGCCGACCTGATTGATATTTGGTTGTATATCTCCCAAAACAATGAAAGTGCAGCAGATGCGCTCATACGCAAAATTACGCTTAAATTTGATGAACTTCTGGCTAATCCAGAAATGAGCAGAGAACGTACAGATATTGCACTGTTTGTCCGCAGTTTCTCTGTAGGTAATTATCTGATTTTTTACCAAGTCGTTCAAGAGGGAATTGAAATTGTCCGAGTGATTCATGGAGCAAGAAACATCCCAAGTTTTTTTGAGTAGTCCGCGCTTTGCTAAACCTAATTCCTCAACTAAAGAAAGAGTTGAAGAATATACCCCAATACCGTTCAGTTTAACTGAAAAATAGGGTAGAGTCTCTATACTGTCATCCTGACGGTCGGGAAGGATCTCGCGAAATCCTTCCCGACCGTCAGGATGACAATATTACTTTCTCTCTTAACTGAACTTTATTGGAATATACCCCAAAGCTTGCAGGAATTGGGCGAATTTATCCACAGATTTCTGCCAAGGAAGAGGATTGTCATTAAAAAAGCCGCCTCCTTGCGGAAGCAGCTTTTTTTACAAATAGGGACTGAATGGAAATTAGTAGTCGAAGTCTCCACCAGCACCAGCACCAGCAGCAGGAGCGCCATCTTTTGGTTCTGGCTTGTCAACTACGATACATTCGGTTGTCAACACCATTCCAGCAATGGAAGCAGCATTTTGCAGTGCAGAACGGGTTACTTTCGCAGGGTCAACAATACCAGCTTCTAACATATCTACGAATTCGTTGGTAGCAGCGTTGATAACCAATGTTGAAAGTCTTTTTCTTTCACACGTTCAGCAATGACAGCACCATTCTGACCAGCGTTTTCTGCAATTCTCTTTAGAGGTGCAGGTAAAGCACGGGACACAATTAAAGCACCAGTCAATTCTTCGTCTTTCAGGTTGTTCTTAGCCCATTCTTCTAATTCAGGAGCTAGGTGAGCTAGGGTTGTACCACCACCAGGAACGATACCTTCTTCTACAGCGGCTTTGGTCGCGTTGATAGCATCTTCCAAGCGCAGTTTCTTATCCTTCATTTCGGTTTCAGTAGCTGCACCAACTTTAACTACCGCTACACCACCAGCTAATTTAGCTAGACGTTCTTGTAGTTTTTCTTTGTCGTAGGAAGATTCGGTTTCGTCCATTTGACGACGGATTTGTTCACAACGAGCTTTTACTGCGACTTCGTTACCTTCAGCGACAATTGTGGTGCTGTCTTTGGTGATGGTGACGCGGCGAGCTTTACCCAAACTATCTAACTTGGTGTTATCTAGTTTCAAACCAGCATCTTCGGTGATTAGTTGACCACCAGTGAGGACAGCGATATCTTCTAACATGGCTTTGCGGCGATCGCCAAAACCAGGAGCTTTAACAGCAGCAACGTTCAGTACACCGCGAAGACGGTTCACTACCAAAGTAGCTAGAGCTTCTTTTTCAATGTCTTCAGCAATAATTACCAAAGGACGACCAGCACGAGCAACTTGCTCTAGGACGGGTACGAGGTCTTGTACTAGAGCAATTTTCTTGTCGGTCAGCAAGATGTAAGGTTCTTCGAAATACTGCTTCCATCCGTTCTGCATCGGTAGCGAAGTAGGGGGAGATATAGCCTTTGTCAAAGCGCATCCCTTCGGTGATTTCTAATTCGGTGGTCATGGATTTCCCTTCTTCTAGGGAAATTACGCCTTCTTTGCCCACTTTATCCATAGCTTGAGCAATCATTTGCCCAACTTCTTCGTCGTTACCAGCAGAGATTGCCGCAACTTGAGCGATCGCTTTAGAATCTTCTACAGGACGAGCGTGTTCGGCAATTTTTTCCACTAAGAAGCCAGTAGCTTTGTCAATACCGCGCTTCAGGGAAATTGCATTTGCACCAGCAGCAACGTTCCGCAAGCCTTCTTTGACGATAGCGTGAGCCAAAACGGTAGCTGTGGTTGTACCATCACCAGCAGCGTCGTTGGTCTTGGAAGCAGCTTGACGAATCAAAGCTACACCAGTGTTTTCAATGTGGTCTTCTAATTCGATTTCTTTAGCGATGGTGACACCATCATTGACGATTTGGGGTGCGCCAAATTTCTTTTCCAGAACTACGTTACGACCTTTAGAACCAAGGGTTACAGCTACAGCTTCAGCCAGAATATCAATACCGCGTTCTAGAGCACGACGGGCGTTTTCGTTGTAGATAATGCGCTTTGCCATAATTGTCTTAATTCCCGGAGTAAATTTAATTTTTCTTCAATTGGTCAGTGGTTGGTGGTCAGTGGGTTAGTGGGGGAAATCTTTTGCCACCGCTAATTATCGTTACCGATACCTGACACCCCTCACCACTGATTTAGATCACGACTGCTAGAATATCTTTTTCGGAAAGCAGTACATATTCTTCTGTGCCGAGCTTGATGTCAGTGCCAGCGTACTTGGAGTACAGCACTTTATCACCCACCTTAATTTCCATTTCTTGACGAGTACCGTCATCATTCCGCCGTCCTGGCTCAAGCGGCAGCTACTTCCCCTACTTGGGGCTTTTCCTTGGCGGTATCGGGCAAATAAAGACCACCTGCGGTCTTTTCTTCAGAGGCGCTCACTTTGACAAAAACGCGATCGCCTAATGGTTTAACTGTAGAAACGCTTAGAGATAAAGCTGCCATAAAAATATTTCTCTCTTAGTTAGCACTCTCAACTCCTGAGTGCTAATTTAGCGAATGCTGGCACGAAATAGCAAGAATTCAGAGTGTACGGGTTCCCGAACTATGAAGACGCCAGGTTGCTGAAGTATTTATGCTTAATTATTTCTAGCTTTCAGGTTTTGTTATGTAAGTTAGGAATATTTTGATATGAACAAATTTATTTGCAAAGCCGGGAAATTGTTATAGAACTGTAATCAGGGAGCCGCTCAATGAGTAACAAACAGTCATCCAGAACAGCCCCATAATCCCCCAACCTCCGAAATCGCTGGAATGTCAAACCCTACGTAATTGTGTAGAAACTCTAGGACTGGCGAAGATTCAACGACACATTTTTATTTGTTCTGAGTCAACAATTGGCAACTGTCGCCCAAAACAAGCTAGTCTGGAATCCTGGGAATACTTAAAAAAGCGGCTAAAGCAGATCAAGCTCAACCAGCCGTCAAACAGTCGTCCCTTATGCATTTTCCCAAACCAAAGCCAACTCCTTGCGTGTTTGTTATTTTAGACAGATAATGGTGGTTTACCCGGATGGGGTCTGGTATCGCCAATCAAACCCGAAAGTCATTGAGCGGATCATCCAAAAACACCTAATTGGCGATCAGGTGGTGGAAGAATATGCATTTTTCACCCATCCGTTGCCAAAAACTTCCCCGGTTTATTATTAACCTCTCGTGGAGGCTTAATATCCGAAGGATATGTGACAGCAGTATGCTGGAAGAGAGTGCGGGTTAGTCTTGAGCTAGGATCATATTGAGTTGATACTTAACTTATGAACCAGAAAGATTATTATTTAATCAGTGTTTTTTTACCCGTCCCTTTCAAAGCGATATATAATAGCGCATTATAGATACTACTGTTATACGTATCCTTACTGGACTATTGCTATCTAGCTACTAGTATATTGAAAGTGCCTTTCACTTTTAAGACTTAGTAGCAGCGAAAGCAAGTTAAGTGGGAAAAAAACAACATCTCAATAATCCACCATAAGGTCGAACTATTCAAGACCTTGATGGATCAAAGCGCGACAAGTGCCACTGCTATGAAAGAGTCCAGCATGAAAGATCACAAACGACTTCTACTGATTGATGATGACCCTAACCTCATCTTGCTGGTGAAGGATTACTTGGAATTCCGAGGATACGAAGTCATCACAGCTGACAACGGACGGGAAGCCCTAGACATTTTAGAACATGATGTTCCAGATATGATTATCTGTGACGTGATGATGCCAGAGATGGACGGTTATACTTTTGTCGAACAAGTTAGACAAAACGAACGTACCAGCTGGATTCCTGTGCTTTTCCTCTCCGCCAAGGGACAAAGTGCAGACCGAGTTAAAGGTCTAAATAAAGGGGCTGACGTATATATGGTCAAGCCTTTTGAGCCTGAAGAACTGGTAGCACAAGTTGAATCCTCACTGAAGCAAACTATTCGTTGGAAGGAACACCAAGCCAAAGGTGGCGAAAATGGTTCCCGTATTCAAGTTCCTTTTGATGTCCAGTTAACTCCAACCGAACTGAAAGTAGTACAGTTTGTGGCGAGGGGTTTAGCTAACCGGGAAATCGCTGAAGAATTAAATGTTAGTCAGCGGACTGTGGAAAGCCATGTGTCCAATATGTTGGGCAAGACCAATCTCCATAACCGCACCGAATTAGCACGGTGGGCGATTGAAAATCAAATGGCATAAACCAGAGGGATGAGGTTGAAAGTATGAAGGATAAAGTATTCGCCTTTTTATCCTTCAAGCTTTTACCCTTGTGCTAAAAGTCACTTTTTCTTGCTTGCAGTTTGTAAGCCTATAGGTTATGAATTGAAAAGATGTAGTTTTTTCCTACTTACTTCATACTTTTCAATTCATAATTTATAAGATAGTCGTTGCATCAGGATTCTGACAACGGTAGAACTTCGGAGAATTTCATCTCTACCCTCTATGTTGGATTGACTATCATTAGGGACAAATTAAACACTAGTTAATTCTATACATCAGTGCTTTTAAGCAAATTTTAGCGGAAATAGACAAGATAGTTGCTGATTAATTTAAAAAATATTTTCCTACTTTTAATCTAAAAAACCAGAAATTATCAGTGAGTCTGGACAAGAAAAATGAAAAATATTTTTTCTGGTAAAATATCCAAAACTTAATCAAAATCCATAGTTGAGATATCTTTACAGATTTTTCTGTGGATAGAAATTTTGACCACGAACCTATTTCTAGAAAAAAACAAACATCAGTTCTGAAAAAAATTGATAAGTGTACTGGTGTAAATTAATGGGAAAATTGTGGAAATTATGCACTTGGTAGTTTAAAATAGAGTTAGAGTGCTAAAATAGATTGGTGATAGTATTTACGCACGATATGTATTGAATTTATAGTTAAATTTAGTGAAAATCCCTGAGGCTTTAACTTATCTTAATTGAAAATTTAAAATTCCCAATTTAACGTAGTCTGATTTTACTAGTGTTATACTTTTATACAAAGTAATTTAGCTGATAGCAGAACAGAATAGTTGTGTATTTAAGCGATAAATTGTTCTATATTTATCATAGCATTCCTATACGTGTTTTTTAAATCACAGTAATTTTTTGGTTACTTCGCTACTGTTGATCAAGCAAAAGTTAAAATTATTTGCCAAATCTTAAAACTGATCAGATTTAGAATATAAACTAGTATTTGTAGTTGTCAAAAATATAGATGGAATAAATTTATATGACGACAAATTTGATCCCTGAAGATAATTTCTCATTTCTTGACCAAATTCTGATCCAACAATCTATTCAACCTTTATCTCTGAATCCAGAAAAAAATTTAGCTACTAGTTTGGCAAAATTAGGGATTCTAGTATCATCAATCACCGATGATAAATACCTAATAAATCAACTACGAAATACATTGGAACAAATAGTCTATTCTTTGTTGCAAAATTTTCCAGAAAATATATTTTGGGATTTTGATTTTATGGTTTTTAGTATGTTTAAACAAGCTTTATTAGCTAATAGTCCCGAAAATTTCTTAGAATATTTTGGAAACAAAATAGTATCTTTAATAGAATTATTTGGAGCAAAATCAATAATTAAATTTCGTTATATCCATGATTTTATGTATGGCTTTGATTGGGCGAAATGGGTTCAGAAAGACCCACTAAATCGCGCTCATATACAGCCTTTTGATTTAATTTTCCTAGACTATTTACTACTTAAAGGTAGGCAAATTATCCAACAAATTAGTCTTAATCAATTACCACATTATAAACTTTCAGAGACAGGATACCGCAATCCCTTTTCCTTTTCCAGGGAAATAGATGATGAATATCTTCTATTAACTTCTTTGGCTAAAAAAGAACTTATTCCAGTTCCGGCTTGGCATCCTCACATCCAACCCATCTGGAATAAAGCCTTTCAGTATGAGCGGGAAGAGTTATCATTAAAACTCAATATCCGGCAAACAAATACTTAATCAATATTGAATTAATTAGTTGCTAATATGGTAGTGTTTTTCTAGATATAAATCTCTCCTTAGAAGGATTACAAAACATGAAAATTGTTGATTTAATTACTTGGTTTGAAGCATGGGCAAATCCCGCTTGGTCGGAAAGCTGGGATAATTGTGGTTGGCAAGTGGAACCAGGTGTATTAACTGCGAAAGCACGGGTGTTAGTTTGTTTGACACCTACTTTAGCAGTCATGCAGGAGGCGATCGCCCGTCAAGCTAATCTGATCTTTGCTCATCATCCTTTAATTTTCCACCCCCTCAAGTCTTTACGTTCGGGTGAGGGGATAGCGGAAATGATCCGTTTAGCCTTTACCCATAAAATTGGTATTTACACCGCGCATACCAATTTTGACCAAGTGGAAGATGGAACAGCAGACGTTTTAGCGCAAATTCTCGCACTTCAAAATGTATCTCCCATCGTACCCACCCAAGCGGGATTAGGATATGGACGAGTGGGACGGCTAGAGCCGATACTGACTTTAGCAGAATTATTGAATATTATTCAAAACCGACTTCATCCCCCCAAATTAATTTTTTCTCCCACAGTCGATTTAGAACAGAAAATTTCTCAAGTTGCAGTTTTGGGTGGTTCTGGAGCTGGTTATATTTCCCAAGTTATCAAAACTGGTGCTCAGGCGTATCTAACCTCAGACTGTAAATTTCATCAATTTCAGGAAAGTCGGGATTTGGGACTGATTTTGATTGACGCTGGACATTATGCTACTGAACGTCCCGGATGTGATCGCTTGGTCAATAAATTTATGTCCCTGAATCTAGACTGGGTGGAATTGAGTCACCAAGATGAAGATTTCCGTCAGTTTTTTCCTTAATCAATTTTTATTATTAGTATCACCAATGCCAATTATTTCTATTAATTTTTTCGCTGACGTACAGTTTTAATTTCATTCATAATATTGCTATCGGTAATTTCATCAATAGGAGCTTGACTATACAAGTCTGCAATTAAAGCCGTTAAATCTGATTGTAGTTCCATTTCAATTAAAGCTTTAGCCACTTGTGCGCGATGGCTACGCCGCCGAAGGCATCGCTGGGCTGTAATTGTTGTATTGTAATAATGAGTTGTTCTAGGGTGATAGGTAGAGCGATCATAGTTTCTCCCATTATAGTTGATATTCTTTTATTCTAATTGATAATCCAAATTTCCTGAACGGGTCACTTCTCAATCTCTCATCACTAGGGAGTTCTGGAAGTAAAACCTAAATCATCAGCGATCGCTCAATTACCTGTAGCTTTAGTAACTTCTGAAGCTTTAAAACTGGCGATCGCTAGTTGTGTCCGCGCACAATTTATTTGTATTAATTATAACTCAATATGTTTTATGCCAATTCACTACTTTGAGGCTTAACTGAATCGTATTACCTGATTGGATTAAAGGTAATTATAGATATCGGGAATTTCCAGGGATTCAGACCTGTTCGACATCCGAACAAAAAATTCTAGTTTCTTTTCCTTAGTCCTCTGTAACCAAGCTTTTTTTGTAGATTTTTTTACATCAATTGCACAAACATCTTGTCCATTAATTTTTTCAAACCTAATTTTGATTTGCCGAGTAAAGTTCTTGCCAATATAGTTACCAATTGAATCAATAATTGTTCGTTCTAGCTGATCAAGATTTCCATTGGATAGTAAAGATAAATCCTTTTCTAGTCCAAAAATATTACCATTATCTTCAACTCCAATAATTAGAGTTCCACCTCCAGAGTTGAGAAATGCAACAATTGTCTTCAGAGTGCTAAATCTTAAATCTTTATTCTCACGATTGTGCTTAACATCCCAGTGAAATGTACTCTTATATTCCAATCGGTCACTTTCAGGCAGTTTTATCAATTCAGAAATGGGGCGCAAATCACCAATTTTTCGGATAGTTGTTAAAAATCGGCGTAATTGTCGTTCTTCAATTCGTTGTTTCAAAGTTTCTTCTGTGTCTGCTGCATCAATAACAGTTTGATTAATTACAGCAATATATTGACCAAAATAAGTTTCTTCCAGTGTTTCCAAGTTCTCAGTAATCCACTGCTCATTCTGAACATTTCCCCAGCGATTGAAGTAGACAATTGCATCTTGAATAGATTTATGTAGTACATCAAAAATATTTCCTCGCTTATTTTTGGAAATGTAGTCCCATGCTCCCAATTTGAATGCGTCACGACAATCATCAACTGTATCATTTGCCGTTAGAATGATGATTACAGAGGAAAGATTTCGAGCTTTGACCTCATTGACAATAACAAAGCCACTCTCATCCTGTTCCATCCGCATATCTGAAATAATCACATCAAAGTGATTATCCAATTTTTCTTTCGCTTCATTAGCACTTGTTGCAGTTTCAATCTGCTGGTATCCATATTCTCCTAGCCACTCCAGCAATTCATTTAAAAAGCGGGGATTGTCTTCGACTAACAATAAATGAACATTTTCTATTTGCATTTTATCTACTGTGCCTTTTCTTTTATATAAGGAATATAAATTTCAAACCTGGCTCCGTTACGTCCAGTTTCTCGAATACGCCCGTTCATCTTCCTCAGAATTTTGCGTATAATGAATAATCCTAAACCACTACCTTTTCCTTCTGGAGAAGTAGTTTTCAGAGGTTGAAAAATCCAGTCTTTTTTATCATCAGGAATACCTTTGCCATTATCAGAAAATTCGATGAACAAGTATTTCTGCTCACCAGGAATCGTTCTTCCCCAAATCCCTGGTGGATTCATTATATCTTGGGAAGTTATGCGAATTACTAGATTTTGCTGATCAGAATTATGTTTTAGAGAATTTTCTACTAGTTCATTCAATGCACTCTTGATTTTTTCTTCATCGCCATTGAATTCCGAATTACCATTTTGAATATCCAGAACAATTTGAGCTTGGTCAATTCGAGGTGTTGTTTCCCATTTTTCAAATAGCTTTTGGACATTAAAGCGATAATTTTTGATAGTAATACCCTCATTTATCGCTTTTAAATCACTGAGAGCAGTCTGAGTCAATTCGAGTTGTGTCAGTAACTTCTCAAACTGAGAATAATGAAGATTAATAGGTTTTAATTTACGCATTGCCCGCCGAGTTTTAGACTCAATAATGGCAAGTTGATTATTCACAAAATCCGAGATATCATGGGCTGTTTTAGAAATTACTGCTAGAAGCTTTTCATAGTTATCATTAGGGATAGTTTCGATTTCGGATTTTTGTGCTGCACGTCGTCTATCTACTTCTTCAAATACATTTTCAATGTCTTGAATAATGCTACTTAAAAGATTATCTTCTTGTTCAGATCGGTTCAAAATCCGATATGCAATTCCCTTCAGGATACTAATCTCATTAGCAATCTTGTGATACATTGCCCGGTTCAGAACTTCAGTATCATTCAACCCAATGTTAGTATGATTTTTTATCATATCAAAGTAATCTTCCTCCCCCAGATTGAGAGTTAGCATTTCAAATGCCTGGGCATAGTGTGGTGAAGTAAACGCTCAAAAATTTTAATTGCTTCTTCACTTCTTTTTAATGATATTAAAAGATGAGCATAGGTATCAATAGTTTTGATATTTTCAGGTTCTATCTTTAGTAAAATCTCACTAATTTTCAATGATTCATCTAACCTACCAGAATTTCTTAAACAAATACCATATGAACCTAAAGTTTTTACATGATTTGGTTGAATTTTTAATGCTTTATTAAATATCTCAAATGCTTTAGTATAAATATTTTTCTTGCTAAGAAATTTACCGTAAGTTCTCAAAATATCAACATTGTCAGGAGACATCTGAAGCGCTTGTTCAAAAATTTTAAAAGCTTCTTGATATTCATTAATTTCTGCCAATGCTTTACCATACTGCCTCAAAACTTCTGTATTATTAGGAGCTATTTGCAAAATTGGCTGAAATATAGCGATCGCATCTTGATAATCGCCTGTCTGCATCAGTCTTTTAGCTTGATTGATTAAGATTTCGAGGCGATCGCTACTCATCTTGTTTTGTTTTCAGTGATAGTAGGTATAGTTTAATTATAGTTTAATACAGCCCAATTTTATTAATTCTGGAAGCAAAGCCTTTAAAACTTGTCCACGATGACTAATTGACTTTTTTACCTCTGGGGTCATTTCGGCAAAAGTTAATCCTTTCTCTGGAACGTAAAAAATTGGGTCATAACCAAAACCACCCTCACCACGAGCTGCGGTGAGAATTTCCCCACCACATCTACCTTCACATTGTAGAGCGATCGCCCCATCGGGATTAGCAACTGCTACCACACAGATAAATTGAGCTTGACGATTAGTTTCCTCACCCAATTCCTGTAATAATCTAGCAATTCGCTCTGCGTCAGTATGACCATAACGCGCAGAATAAACTCCTGGAGCACCATTTAAAGCATCTACCGCTAAACCCGAATCATCAGCGATCGCCCAATTACCTGTAGCTTTAGCAACCTCGGAAGCTTTAAGACAAGCATTCGCGATAAAAGTATCCCCTGTTTCTTCAACTTCCAATTCTTCTGGTTTCAGGGTCAATTCCCAACCAGAATCAGCTAGATAAGCTTGCATTTCCCTCAATTTTCCTGGATTGCTAGTAGCTACTACAAGTAATGTCATTTTTTTATTCCGCCCAATTTTTTGCCCAAGCCAAAGTTTGATGCACTTGTTCCAGTGTAGGAGCTTCGCAGTACAATCGTAAAACTGGTTCAGTGCCACTAAATCTAATCATTAACCAACTCTGGTCAGCTAAACGGAATTTATAACCGTCAATAGTTTGACAATCAATCACCGCTAGACCTGCAATTTCGGTTAAAGGTTGATTTTGCAGTTGTTGCAGTAATCGCGATCGCACTTCCATATTAGCTAGGGGTAAATCAATCCGATCATAAGCTGAGGTAAAGTTCGTTGTTTGTTGCAAGTAACGATAATATGCACCTAAATCTAATTCTGATTCCACTATCGCCTCTAATACATATAAGGCTGATAACAATGCATCTCGTTCGGGAATATGACTACCATAACCAATTCCGCCCGATTCTTCACCACCCAATAATACGGGTGCGACCAACATTCTATCTGCAATATATTTATAGCCTACAGCCGTTTCAAAGACTGGTAAATTATGTAATGCAGCTACCAGAGGCATTAAATCAGAACCACTCACAGTTTTGACAATTTCTCCAGTAAAGTTGCGTCGTTTGGTTAAGTGGTCAATTAATATAGGAATGAGGACTTGGGAACTTAGGAAATTAGCTTCTCCATCTACTGCGGCGATGCGATCGCAGTCTCCATCAAAAACCAAACCTACGGTTAAACCTGATGTATCGGTTTGACGATGACTCTTAATCACGGAAAAAAGTTGATTAAGGTATTTTGGTAGGGGTTCTGGTGCGCCACCACCAAATAGAGGGTCGCGGTTACTGTTAATTTCTTTTACCTTTTCTCCCAGTAATTTTTCTAGACCACCTGCTGCGGCTCCATGCATCACATCCACAAACACAGTTAATTTCTCGGTGGCAATCGCTTGTTGGATTTTCCCAATATTAACTTTATGTTTGAGAGCCTCTATATAGCTAGGCCAGGGGTCAAAACTTTCTTGTTGACCAGGAGTAGCAACGTTAGAAATTTCTGTGGATAATAAATTTTCTATTTCTTTAGTAACTTCTGGTGGGACTGAACCACCAAAAGCACCTTTGACTTTTAATCCCAAATATGAACCTGGATTGTGACTAGCGGTAATTACTAATGCTCCTAAAGCATTAAGTTCTTTTGCAGCCCAGCTAAAAGCAGGGGTAGGAGCAAAGGTTTCACTCAATAGGACATCAAAACCAATCCTAGTGACCGCAGTAGCTACCGCTTGGGCAAAATTTTCCGCCATAAAACGGCGATCGTAACCCACAATAATGGTTCGGCTACCCGTCGTGGAATAATATGTATTATATAATACTTGGGCTGCAACTGGTGCAACCAAGGCTAGGCGTTCAAAAGTGAATTCATCACCAATTACACCGCGCCAGCCATCTGTACCAAATTTAATTGAGTTAGCTGCAACTGGCATGGAGGTTTCCTAAATTTCTATAGAAGGCAATAGGATGAAAAGTCCTTTGTTGGGACTGAATTTTATCATAACCTCTTTAGTTTTGAATTTTGAATTTTGAATTTTGAATTTTTTCTAGTCTTTGGGAAGCTAGGGCAATCGCGGGTGGTAAAATCCGATGTTCCTGAATTTGAATTCTGGCGTGGAGAGTTTCTGATGTGTCGTTTGGTAATACAGGGACTGCGGCTTGGATTAAAATTGCGACCACTATCCATTTCTAAACAAGCTATATGCACAGTACAACCGGTGATTTTTACCCCAGATGCTAGAGCTTGCTCTACCGCATTAATTCCCTTAAAACTAGGTAATAAGCTGGGATGAATATTGATAATCTGTTCTGGAAAAGCATCAATGAATATTTTTGTGACCAGACGCATCCAACCTGCCATCACCACCAATTCCACATCATGATGCTGTAATAACTGCACAATTTGGCTATCAAACTCTTCCCGGTTTTGATAATGCCGATGATTTAAGAGTACTGACTTTACACCCCAATTTGCTGCTCGTTCTGCCACTATAGCGGTGGGGTTGTTGTAAATTAACACTTGAATTTGGGCATTAATCTGGCCTGTGTGGATAGCTTGAGCAATAACCTCAAAATTACTCCCATTTCCAGAAGCCATGATTCCTAATTTTATAGGAATGCTTGGTGTTAATGAATGGTCTGATATATGTGGAGAAATCAAGCTAGTTGTAACAGCATCGATAGTGGAAAGGTGACTCATGCCAATTTTAGATGATGAATTTTAGATTTGAGAGACTAGAGGACTAAGGTGCTAATGAATGCGAGCCTGGGGGACATTGAAATACTGGAGATTTCTGAGTGGGAAATTTTTTGACTACCGGGGCTTTAGTTGTAGGTTTATCAGTTTCGCAAATCTCTGCATATGTGACTGTTTCTTTGGCACTACCGTCTTTCTTGACAAACACAATAGCTGTATAACTTTTCAGTCCTGGTTTTTTAGCAGTAGCTGTGTGGATTATACTTTTAGTTGCTGGGCGTTGAGGTAGGATTTGGTAGCTATAACTATCCGTTTCTGATTTAATTCCCAGTTGCAGTTGATCAAGAGTTTTAGCAAATTTTCCGAACTCTAGATAGTAAGCCTGTTGTCCACGATTCATTGAACCAATATAGTTTTTGCCTTCAGCCTGTAACTCCTTAATCGGGTTACTTTGTGAAAAAGGGTCGAAAAGTTCAACTTTGTCTGGTAAAGCTGTGCTGTCAGACACTTTCTTAAATAATGTGGCATTAGCAGCAAAAGCAGTAGGTCTACTATTCCCAGGTGCTGTATTCTCTAGTTGTACCCGTAACTGACCATCAGTAGTAAATTCAAAAATTGTCTGTACTGGTTTTGGTTCCTTAGCAATGGTTACATCTAAATGCTGGGGTTTGGGTTTTGAGTCGATACTATATTTAAAGGCGATCGCCGAGGGATTGGAAGTATCGTAGCTTATAAGTAATAATTTACCTTCTGGTGTAAAAATGAAGTTGAATTTTGGGGATTTAGAGGGAACGTTGATTGCTTCCCACTGTCCCCACAATTTCTGGATAATAGGATCTGTGGACTGATTTAATGTGGATGGACTAGATGTTGGTGCTGTGGTCGGTTGAGCTAGTACACTTGTATTAATACCAATTAAAGATGATACTAGAATGCTAGAAGTTAGCAGTTTGCCAGCAATTTGGAATTTATGAAAGTGCGGTACGATTTTGATCATTTAGGTTAGAAGGGATGAGATGAAAAAATCTTAGCAGTCTGATGACAGAAAATAACTCTATACTACTATTTAAAAGTTAAAAATGCTATGACCAAACCCCGATTTTCCTTAGTAAAAATACTAGATAATGAGGCAACTGCTGCTTGGTTTTTGCTGACTCCAGCCCTAATCTTATTGGGCGTTTTTATGATTTGGCCTATGGTCTATTTGTTTTATCTGAGTTTTACAGATGGTAGTTTTACTTCTCAAGGAATGTATTGGGTCGGTTTTAAAAATTACTTGCGTTTACTCCTGAATTCGGATTTTTGGCAAGTGATCGGAAATACTATTTATTTTACCATTGCCACCGTTATACCTAGTTTAATTATTTCTTTAGGATTAGCCGTATTATTAAATCGTTCCTTCGTGTGGCGAGGTATATTGCGAAGTATCTACTTTCTCCCTTCGATTATTTCTCTAGTCGCAGCTGGTTTAGGATTTCGTTGGCTGTTTCAAACTACAGGTTCGGTCAATGACATCTTAAATTTGGGGGGAATTCCTCCTATTCCCTGGTTAGGAGACACTTTTTGGGCAATGCCAGTAATTATTATATTAAGTATTTGGAAACAGTTGGGTTTTAATATGGTGGTGTTTTTAGCGGGATTACAAGCTATTCCTTTGAGTCGCTATGAAGCCGCAGAATTGGATGGTGCTAATGCTTGGCAGCAATTTTGGTATATCACTTTACCAGGATTAACGTCTACTGTAATATTTGTCATCGTTACAACCACAATTTTTGCATTACGGAGTTTTGAGCAAGTTTATGTCATGACTGGTGGTGGACCGCTAAATTCTACAAATTTATTGGTTTATTACATTTACCAAGAGGCTTTTGCTCAATTCGATTTTGGTTATGCAGCAGCAGCAGCAACTGTGTTATTAATGATGGTTTTAATATTAATATATTTACAGTTACGTATTTCTGGTGATGATTCAGAGCCAAATTAAAATTCTCGTTGTGAGAAGATTAGATTAGCAACTGTCAATACCATAATAATGTACAAAAATCCATAACCAGCATTAGTAATCATGGTGATGGGGTCAGGTAATGCTTGTAGACCATAAACAGCATTATTTTTGAAATCTAATCGAGATAAGTTTGGTAAGATCAGGTATAAAGCTTGAGAAAAAGTTTCCACAGTGGAATTGTGAGTTAAACGACCAAGCTTGAGTAAATCTTGAGTAATAGTTCCCATCAAATACACAGTCAACGTTAAAGTAGTGGCTAACAAAGAACCAGTGATCAGACTAATAGTAATAGCCACAGTAATCATGAGGGACAACTGCAAAAATAGGAAAAGCACAGAGATGAGAATGCTTTGTAAAGGATAATTAGTCTGAGTAAATTGCAAAAATCCTAGATAAATTAATGTCATAGCTGCAAGTAATACACCTATAACTGCGGATAAACCTAAGTATTTACTAGTGATAAATTCACTACGACTGATAGGTTTGGCGATTAACACCAAAACAGTACGTTTTTCAATTTCTTTGTTAACCAATCCTACACCCACAAATACGACGACAATTAAACCCATCACATTCATGGTGGAGAGGCCAAAGTCTAAAAATACTTTACCTCCACTGGTGGATGTAAATTCATGGATAATCCGATTACCAACAGCAAGTATAAGCGTATAAAAACCAATAATGTAGAGGATGCGATCGCGAATCACTTCCTGAAACACGTTCTTAGCCATTACGAAAATTCTACTTGGATTCATGGGGAGAGGGGGGAGGTGGGGAGGTGGGGAGATTGGTATAGCAACCGCTATATTATTATTGTTGTGGTGGTGGTGCTGATCTAATCGGTTTAGTAGGACTACAATTAATATCTGCTACTGTGGGTTTTTTATCTGATTTTTTGGGAGTAATTAAGCAAGTTTTCTTTAAGTAATACCCCTGTAAATCAAAACTGGAGCCTGTCCAAATAGTGAGAATATCTAACTGATATCCACCAGACTTTATATTAGATACTCGTGGTTCAATCCGCCATAGTCCTTTTTCAGTAGGATTTATTTTATTTTTTTCCACTACTTTCTGACCCAGTTTTCCGACCCGTTGGTTAGCATCTAATAGCCATCTCTCTACTTCTGACCAAGGTCTTTCGATTAATTGTTCTTCTACTAATGGCTCTATCTTCTTTAAAATTGTTTCACCAATTTTAGGAGGTTTGCTTCGGTCTTCTATTCTGACGACAAAGGTACTATTCTTGAAATTGTCTGTCAGTAAACTGGGATATTGTTTCAACCAATTGTCAATCACGAAATGAAACTGAATCCAACAACTAAGCAGCATACAACTAGCTACCAAAACTATAATTTTTTGGCGATCTTCTAATTTAGGAATTTTAGTTTTAGAGTCGGTTCCACTACCTTCAAAAAATTCTGGTATTGCTGTAATCAGACCAGAAATGGTTGGCCAAAGAACTATGGTTCTTGGTGTGACTACATTTACTTCATGTCCAAAAGCAAAGATACTAACTAAGAATCCAGTAATAACTGCTCCTACTGGCATAAAAGTTCCAGGAACTCTTAAAGGGTCATCAGTGGTATACCACACTGTCCCAGCAATTAAAAACAGCCAACCACAAAATGCAATTAAATTCTTAACATAATCTACTGCGAAAGATGATAGGATTGCCGAGAAAACACTCAAGTATATCAAAGTTTGCCAAGAAAAAGCCTTGGATGGTGTTAATACTTTACGAACTCCTAATACCAAATCTTCCAAAAATTTGAAGATTCCAAATATGTCTTTAAACAAAGCGTCCATAATTTTACCTCTAACTAAATTAAGTCATTTGTACTAATTTTCTGACAATTTTCAGTTGGTCAATTTTAGATGATTGATAGCATAGATTAAGCCTGGAAAAGTGAAAAAAATAATTAAGAATCAGAAAAATGCTCAATTCTTATTTGAAATTACGAATAAACATAATTAAGGTAATTGCCGTATAGCTGAGAGAATTAGCGATTAATGTAGTTGTGACTAAATTGGTATTTTGCAATTTAAATGCCCGATTATGAGTCCATCTTCTTCGATCACTGACTTCCGATGGTTCTACTTTTTTTCCAAGGTCATCTAAAGAAATTAACATTACTTTTAGTAAAAAGTATTTGATGAGAAAAGTCATAAAAAAGATTAAGAAGGCTGTGAAAATAAGTAAAGAGTGTGAACCAGGTGATTTAAAGCTATTGAAAAATACATAACTAATTAATTCAGTTCTCACAGAACTTGGTAATACTGGCTCAATTATAAAAAATATCATCCACCCAATCACACTAGAAAATAGGTTGATGGCAATAGCATAAAAAGTGCTGGTCTTTTTGTCAAATTTCAACCATCTGTGCAGAATCGCTGCTTCTATAGGAATAGCCGCGAATAAAAATAAAAGGTGAAACAGAACTGCACCAATAGGTAAGATTCTAGGGAATGATAGTGCTTCTGGCATAATCGTCAAGATTAAGGGTGAACTGTAGAAAGTATAGCCGAGATATTACAGGTGATGGTGGTAATTATCTCATCTAATATAGAGAATAGGGAACAGACAACAGATTTATACCCATCTCCATTTCTTGAGTAAAATAGGAGACAGGCAAATTAGCGCTTTTCGAGAAATGACAAGGAACGGCATCGGTATTCGCACAGCCCAAGCGCGTCCTGAACGGCTCACCGGCCAAATTCACATCTATGACGGTGCGGGAAAGGGTAAGTCTCAAGCAGCGTTAGGGGTGGTTTTGCGCTCGATAGGTTTAGGAATAAATGCACCGAGCAATTCAAACCGCGTTTTACTACTGCGGTTTTTAAAAGGGCAGAACGGGATTATGATGAAGATGGAGCGATCGCGGCTTTACAACGAGGGTTTCCCCATCTCATTGATCAGGTGCGGACAGGGAGAGCCGAGTTTTTTACCTCAGAGGAAATTACTCCCTTTGACAAAACTGAGGCTTCTAGGGGTTGGGATGTAGCCAAAGGTGCTATTGCTTCTGGTTTATATTCCGTTGTAGTTTTAGATGAAATTAACCCAGTTTTGGATTTGGGTTTGCTCGCAGTGGATGAGGTGGTGAGGACTTTAAAAGCCAAACCCCAAGAGTTAGAAATTATTGCCACTGGAAGAGCTGCACCCCAAAAGTTATTGGATATTGCCGATTTACACTCGGAAATGAAGCCCCAGCATCATCCCACTGCAAAGGCATTATTAATTGAGGGGATTGAAATTTATACTGGTGCTGGCAAAGGTAAATCTACTAGTGCCTTGGGGAAAGCATTACAGGCTATTGGTAGGGGAATTAATCATCCTGGGTCTACCCGTGTATTAATTATGCAGTGGCTTAAAGGTGGTAGTGGTTACACAGAAGATGCAGCGATCGCCGCTTTACAGCAATCTTATCCAGAAGTGGTAGACCATCTACGTTGTGGTCGAGATGCCATTGTCTGGCGTAATTCTCGCCAAGAATTAGATTATGTCGAAGCTGAGAGAGGTTGGGAAATTGCCAAAACCGCGATCGCTTCTGGAGTGTATAAAACAATCATTTTAGATGAACTGAATCCTACGGTAGACTTAGAACTATTACCTGTGGAACCTATTGTCCAAGCCTTACTTCGCAAACCCCGCGATACGGAAATCATTATTACTGGTCGGTGTCAAAATCAACCAGCTTACTTTGATTTAGCTAGTATTCATTCTGAAGTTTATTGTCATAAACACTATGCTAATCAAGGCGTAGAACCAAAACGAGGGGTAGATTTTTAACGAAGAAGGGAACAGGGAACAGGGAACAGGGAACAGGGAACAGGGAACAGGGAAGAAATAGGGAATAGGAAATAGGGAATAGGAAATAGGGAATAGGGAATAGGAAATAGGGAACCTTGGCTGGATAATTTATGGTAGTGATAACCAACAACTGAGAAATAACGATTATGGAAAACACCAATACATTAGATTTGATTGCGGGAGGATTAGCGATCGCCATTCTCCTCGGTGGTATGTTGATGATGTTTACAGGAATTTTCACCAGTAAACTTTAGATTAGTAGGAGTTAGGAGTCGGAGGGAAAACCCCTCTCTCCCCATCTCCTCATCTCCCCATCTCCCCATCTCCCCATTTATTCGTTATATCTTGCTAGAGCAAGTTGAATTAATTGATCAACTAAGTTAGGAAAGGAGATACCGCTATGCTTCCAAAGTTCGGGATACATACTAGTAGCGGTAAAACCGGGTAAGGTATTAATTTCGTTAATTAAGATTTCCCCTGTAGTTTCTACATAGAAAAAATCTACTCTAGCTAATCCAGCTGCATCCACAGCCGCAAAAGCTTGTAAAGCCATCTCTTGAATTTGACTAATGACAGTTTCTGGTAAAGGAGTAGGAATTAATAAATCTGCCTTACCTTGAGTATATTTGGTTTCATAATCATAAAAGTCACTATCATAAGTAATTTCACCAACGATAGAGGCTTGAGCTAGATCATTACCTAAAACTGCACACTCTACTTCTCTAGCTACAACTCCAGCTTCCACAATGATGCGTCGGTCGTAACTAGCAGCATTAGTTAAGGCTACTTCTAATTCTGCACGCGATCGCACTTTAGCAATTCCCACTGATGAACCTAAGTTAGCAGGTTTGACAAAACAGGGATAACCGAGTGTGGATTCAATCTGCTCACATAATTTAGCCAGGATACTGGGATGCGACCGAACTTGCGCTCTGGTTAACGCTTGATATTTAACTTGGGATAATCCAGCTTGAGCAAAAGCGATTTTCATGGCAATTTTATCCATCCCTGTGGCTGAACCTAAAACGCCAGAACCCACAAAAGGAACTTGCATCAAGCTGAGTAACCCTTGAATGGTTCCATCTTCACCATTGGGTCCGTGGAGGACAGGAAACCAAAGAGCTACTTCTTGGGTCTGGGTCGGAAATTCCCATAGGTTAGGATTGGGTGCGGTCGAGTGAATAGCAACACCAGATGTTAAAACTGATTCAGCGATATCTCCTGCTTGCCAAAATCCATCTTTTTGGATGTAAAAGGGCAAAATTTCGTACTTATTAGCATTTTCTTCTGCACTTAAGGCTTTGGCGATCGCCCTAGCAGAATTTATAGAAACTTCATGTTCTCCAGAACGACCACCAAATAATAAGCCTACTCGCAGTTTAGCCATGTTCCATACCTTTTTATTCTTAACGCACTAGCGTATCATCAATTAAAAATTAAAAATTGATTTTTGAAAATTGATTTTTGAAAAAGCTTAGGTATAGAAACCTTACCTTCTTATTCCGTACATCTTCATTAATGAGCCAGTAATTTTACTACTAACCAAATCACCATAGCACCGATAGCAATAAAAGCAATGAGAATTAAAACCAGGACGGTAAACAAGATAGTCATAAACAACTTATTAGTTTTTTGACTTTTTCCAGGTTCATGTAAATGTTGTTCTAACATATTGACATTCTTGGTATTAGCTTTCCATGTCATATCAAATATGTCACCTAAAATCGGAATGGAACCAACAGCAGTATCGAGAATAATATTGAATGCCATTCTTAACAAGATAGACATAGGTAGACGAAACTGAAATGCTTGAAATAAAATGTAAATAGAAAAGAGCATACCAATCACATCTCCGCCCACAGGTAGTAGTCCAATGATGGATTCCCAACCTACGCGAAAGTTGGTTCCAGGTATACTCAGTGAACGGTCTAAAAAGTCACTTAGTTTTCGCAGGTGTTGTAATTTAGCTAGCTTATGATTATTTGACATCAATTTTTCTCTAACTTTTGATAGTAATTACTCAAACCAGCATATAACAAAGGTTTTATTCCGGTTTACAATATATAAAACAAAGCAAATTATAATACTTTGTCAACAATGCCACACTTAAATCCGGGTTTATCTAAAAAGCCAGTAATCTTAGACATAAGTAATTTTATAAGTATAAAAATGAATACTAAAGACTGGACAACTAAAGTAATGTTAATTTTCCTGATGTTCGCTAGTTTGATTTTAGTGAGCTTTTGGGGACAAGTTACACATTCACAAAAATCAATATTTAATCAATCAGGGGAAAAAGCTCAAAATTTATTTACATCCCCAATGAAAACTTATATTATTCCTAGATACAAAACTACTAAAGCGTTTAATAAATATAAACCCCCGCATGAAAATATTGCGATTGATCCTAGTAACTATGGAGAAAGATATACTAAAGATATTCATGGCTTACCTGTTAATCATCAACCGATTATAGTCATTCATGAAACTAGTTACTCTGCGAGTAGCGCCATTAATTTTTTCCAAACACCGAATCAAGATGAAAAGGTGCAAGCTAGTTATCATGCCTTAATTAAATTAGATGGAACAGTAGTTTATTTAGTACCATCTGAAAAACGGGCTTTTGGTGCTGGTAATTCGGTATTTGAGGGTGATTATGGAGCAGAAACTGTACAAACTAATCCTAATTTACCTCCTTCTGTGAATAATTTTGCTTATCATGTTTCCTTAGAAACACCTGCTGATAGTTGGGGAGATGATAAAAATGAAACTCATAGTAGTTATACCCAATTGCAATATAATTCTTTAGCTTGGTTAATTGCTCAGAGTCAAATTCCAGATCGTCGTATCACCACCCACCGATTAGTAGATCGTTCGGGACGGAAGCTTGATCCAATAAATTTTGATTTTAATAGATTTTTTAATTTTTTGCATTTATATCGACAGATAGTACAAATTAATCCACTAATAAAATAAGCAGGTACAGTCATAAGATTAGCTACCTTTAGAAATGCGATCGCTAATAATGGATCTCGTCTAGCAGCAATTTGCGGTTTACATAGATACCAGTAGTATGATACTTTTATACTATTTATGAACGACTGCTAAGTACTCTGTGATTTGGCAAGCTGTACAGCTTGTAAGTTGATATTAAGTTTTTGAGCAATATCCTCTACACTCATCCCTGTGTTTAGTAATAGAGGCACACTTACTTTCAGTATTTCCGCCTCGCGTTCCTCACTACCCTCAGTTTTTGCTTCCTGATAAACTTTAAAACCTTTAATGGTGACAATAGATAATTCTGATGGGAATAAAAAAGTTTTACCGTCTTGAGTTAAGAGCTTATGTTTTGCACCCCAATTTTGTATTTCTTCTTTCTCTGAAGTATGCAAATTCATGGATGCTAACTTTTCGTAAATTAATTTTACTCTATTCTTATTTTGTTTTTGTTGTTCTTGAGTTAATAAACTACCATTCGAGATGTTTTTCAGAATCTCTAAATAATGCTTCAAATCAAGTTTAGAGATAAACCCAAAAAAGTCTCTTAATTCGGAAGAAACAGGATGAACACAATCAAAAACTGGTAGATAATTTCCTGCAATATCATTAATTTCAGTGCTATTTACAAAAACGTTTTCAGGTTTATAACATTTTTCTACAGTAGTTGGAATACACTCTTTATTTCTTATATACCATTCAAAATATGTTGTATTTATAGTAGTTTCGTAACAGTTTTGTCCACTACCGACTCCATACCAAAGAGAAGGATTTTTTAGGAAGAAATTTAGGTCTAATTCTCCTGATAAAATGACACTTTCCCAAAATATCTTCGCAAAAACGTAGTTATTAGCTGTTTTTTCTAGAAAACTCAAATTTTGTACAAAAGAAATTAGATTATGTGAGCCATAACCAAAGGAACCTATACCTTTTGTAAGAGTTTTACTAAGATAACCATTATCAATATCAAAGTATTCATTTCCAAAACTTCGGCTTAATGAAGAAATACTACAACTTCGTAATACATATTTCTTGATATTTTGTTTAACCTTCATCTTCAGGAAAAAGTCTTTCCATTCCGTTTTATCATCTTTACCTTCTGGATATTTTTCAGATACATAAACGTCAGCAGAATATTTTTTTTCAAGCTTTAACTCAGGATTATAAAAATCAGACAAATAACATTTTTCGCAACTTATTAGAGATCCTTCTTTAGTTAGTAAGCTAATTTTGCGAAGTTCTTCAAACTGCTGAATTGTAATAATATTCCTTTTGTAAGCATTAAAGATAAAGCGTATTGTATCAATTGCATTATCAAGATTAATAAATTTTTCAGGTTCTTGGATAATTAGATCAATAAATGATGAATCTGTTGGTTCTTGTATTCCCAAAAGAGAAAGCCAATTATAAATTTCTTGACTATTCTTGATTTTAGTTAATACATCGGTATGTATAACTTCTTCATCAGTAACCTTTGTATGTTTACCAAATAATAAATTAGCTGCCTTGCATAATTTTGAATTTTGGTTAAAGATAAAAGGAACATCCTTAATTTTTTGATGAAATTCATCAGTATTTTTTTCTTTTTTAGACTGATTAAGTAAAAAAACTATCAGGTCAAAATTTTCTTCTACTTGATGCTCTCTTATAAAAGTTTCTGATTTAAAAAAATCTGCTAGGTTATCAATATCAAAAATTGTTAATCCTAAGCTAATTAGCCTGCTTAAATCATCAAAATAAGGAATTAAAGAGTTATCAGAGAAATGTTTTTCTCTTTCAATATTTATATAGTCGATTACAAGATTCTGATTTATAAATTTTGAAATATTACTTTTATCCCAAATTGCTTCACCTATTTTTAATAAATACCCTTGATGACTGGGAATAAAGGCTATTTCACTAACGGCTTTATTCAGTCCATCGTTAAAAGAATGTTTTAATTTTGAAGAAGTAGAAAACTTATAAGGTAAAAGTTTTAAAATCTCATTTTTGTACTTTGATCTAGCAAGTTCTGCTAACCATGTAAAAAGAAGAATAGGTATTTGTTTAAGAAGCCAAATATTCCAAGATAAATCTTCATGAAGATGTTGTCTACCTGCATCTGTAAGGAAACTTGCATTGACTAAAAATGGAAAATCATAGTTTACTGATGTTGGAAGATAAGTAAACAACAATCTGTTTTCTTTATCTACGGTTTTAATCTTGTTATTTTCCAGTTGAACAGCAAAAGATATCGCTGTTTTATTTGATTGTCTCAGTTTTTTAGGAATACGTATATCATGCTCCATTGTATTTTTTAGAGAATGATCTACATTAAAGATAAATGATTTTAATAACCATGAACTTATGTCCTTTTTATTTATTTTCAGCCTAATTTCTTCGCCTTGTATAACTTTCTGAACAGTAAGAGTAACTGATTTAGTGATAGTAATTCTCACTTCTTGACTTCTAAGAAAAAGTAAGATATGTGTATTAGAAAAAAGCTCAAATAATTCTTTTTGAAGTGTTTCTAAATTACTATATCTCACAATGGTAGAAACATTATAATTCTTTGTAAAAGCTAATTCTGGTGGTAAAGTTGTCCAAATTGGAATAATCTGCCAAGGCATTTTTACATTTGCCTCTTTTCCTTTATTCATTCTTTGTTTTTGCCACTCTTGTTGATTTACCCAATCCTTATGCCAATAATTTTCCCAGTATTTCTTATCAAATCTAAAACAATAATTTCCCGAATTAATAATTACATAATTCGTATGAGAAAAAATAGACTTAAATCCAATTCCCTTAAAACCTGTTTTATTTTCATCGTTCTTTTTATTCCCATCTCCCACACTACAAATAGATTCAATATCTACTTCTGTAAAGACTTCACCATCATGTGAAATCACTAGATACTGCTCTATAATTTGAATTTGAATTTCAAGTTTCCCTGATCTGCAACTTGCATCATCTGCATTCTGGAGCATTTCATAGATAAACCGTTTACTATCGGTGTAAATATCCGTAGATAAAGACTCCAAGGAATTAGCTATATCTTGGGATGACTCAGGACTGTTATAATTCGATTTTTGTTTATTTAATTGCTCTATGAATTGTTTTGCATAGTTCATTGATATTTTTCCTTTGCTCCTTAAATATAACCGTTTTTGTATGGCTAAAACTTAGTGATATTAACTGCATTTTAGAGGGTGTTTGAAAAGCTAGAGCTTGAGTAAGAAAGCTCTCAGTTTATAATCTGTAAATACAGAGATACAAAACCGTACAGAACAATGAGTAAAGTATACTCCAGCAACCTGATTAAAAAACAGTGGGAATTGATTAAACCGAACTCACAAAACCATTGTGAGAGTAGTAACGTACTCTCACTGATTTAAGTAGATTTGGCTGCTAGTATACTTAACTCAGTATCTATTATTGCCCCTTGATATGTCAATACCTTGCAAATAATTTGATGGTATTTAAAATAAATAGGATATAAATATCACTATCATTTTTGCGACCTGTTCTACTTAACTACCGCACGTATGAGTGCATTTCTAGTATAAAATGCACGTTCGTAATGCTTTGTATAACTCCTCAAGTTGTTGTTTGTTTAGCTTCACCAGGAATTAAAGATGTTAGTATATGGTTACTTGGTATTTGTCAAGCATTCAATGAATTATTACAAACAAAACTACACTTCATTAGTAAGCGATTGACTACCTCTGTGTAAGAATTTCCTCATCCTGTAGCAGCATGGTTAATGCTGAAGATGAATATTGCTGTATCAAGGCTGAATCATGTTATTAATGGTTTTAATTGGTAAGTAGTGAGTTTGATTGGGCAAGATTATGAACAAATAGAAGTGATTAAATGGTACAAATCAATTGTTTTAATGTAATATTGTAGGTGAAGTAATTAATTTAGAGGAGTGAATTGAAGAATAAAACCATCCCATAAGTCAAACAATATCATTGCTTCAATTTGCATTTAGTATGACAAAACCAAAGACCAAGTATGATTCTCCTTGGAAAGATATCTTAGAAATATATTTTGAGGATTTTCTAAAATTCTTCTTTCCCTTTGCTCATTCAGAAATTGATTGGACTAAACCAATCGAATTCTTGAATAAAGAGTTGAAGCAAGTTACTAAAGATGCTGAAGTTGGGCGGAGGTATGCTGATACGCTAGCCAAAGTTTATCGCCTCAATGGTCAAGAAACTTGGCTGTATCTCCATGTAGAAATACAAAATCAGTCTAAATCAGATTTTGCTCACAGAATGTTTATTTACAACACTAGAATATCTGAACAATACGGTTGTTCAGTTGAATCATTCGCAGTTTTAGGAGATGATGATATTAATTGGCGACCAAATCATTTTATTAGTCCAGGAATTTGGACAACAACTGAATTTAAGTTTTCTATAGTCAAACTGCTAGACTATAGAGAAAGATGGTCAGAGTTAGAAGCGGATCGGAACCCATTTGCTACGGTTGTTATGGTACATCTGAGAACTTTAGAAACTACAGGCAACCCCCGCAAGAGAAAAGAGTTTAAGTTAGCCTTGATGAAGCGATTATATGAGCAAGGTTTTTCAAAACAAGATATTATCAACTTATACAATCTCATCGATTGGATGATGACGCTAACTAACGATTTAGAACTAGAGTTTCAGCAAGAACTAAACCAGTATGAGGAAGAGAAGAATATGCCTTACATTACTAGTATTGAAAAAAGCGGTGAATTGAAAGGTAAGCAAGAGCTAGCTATTAAGCTACTCAATCAGCGTTTTGGTGAGATTGAACAATCCCTAATTCAGCAAATACGTGAATTACCTGGTGAACAATTGGAAGAATTAACTGATGTATGGTTAAGTCTTGCTAATGTCACTGACTTAGAAAGATGGCTACAAGGTAGACCAAAACTAGTAGAACAAGAGTAACATTTATTCAAGAATACTTAACTAAAACTACTGCTTGAACTTTATTACTTCTAGCTGGTTTTTTAAATCGAATCTGGATTTAAACTAATAGAGTCTATACCTGATTTCAGCAAAACTTGATCATATGTTAATGCATTGATTGGCTGATTGGTTTGCCAGTTATCAAATCAAAAGCATACGCATCGGGCAAATTCTCTGGCATCGTCTAACCAATTTTCTCATCCAACCGAAGCGTCTAGCCATTTTTGAAGCTGGTTTAATTGGGTTAATTTCTGGACTAGCCGCAGTATTATTAGGACAAGGTGTAGGCTGGTTAGGTGGATGGCGACAGCATATATCTCACTTATTCGGACCTGTTTGGGTACTACCTATCATTGGTCTAACGGGTGGATTTATCGCAGGTTGGTTGGTAGAACACATTGCCCCCTCCGCTGCTGGTAGTGGAATGTCTGAAGTCAAGGCAGTGTTAGCAAAAGTACCAATGCCATTGAATCTCAGAATTGCTTTAGTAAAACTAGTAACTGCTACTTTAGTTTTAGCATCGGGGATGCCATTGGGAAGAGAAGAGCCACAGTGCAAATTGGTGCGGCTTTAGCTAATCAACTGAGTCGCTGGTTTCCCACTTCACCTGATCATCGTCGTCAGTTAATTGCGGCGGGGGCTGGAGCGGGACTTGCAGCTGCTTTTGATGCTCCCATTGCTGGAGTATTGTTTGTGGTGGAAGAACTTTTACAAGATATCTCTGGTATTACTTTAGGAACAGCTATTTTAGCCTCTTTTATCGCGGCGATAGTCTCCCGAATTAGCGGTAGTATGAGCTTAAATTTAAATCTGCATTTAGTCACTCCTAATACTAGTTTTTTTGCTCCAGAGATTCCCTTTTATCTGCTGTTGGGAATTTTAGCAGGATTTGGAGGTGTATTATTTAATCGAGGTATTCTCGCAGGTTTAGGTTTTACTCGTCGGTTCCTGAAAATTAGTTTACCTTGGCGTGTGGGACTAGCTGGACTATTAACTGGTTTAGTATTGATGACTCTACCAGGTGTATTTCGAGATAATGCTGGATTACGAGAACTACTACTTACAGGTGATGCTAATTGGCCATTGGTAGTTTTAGTATTTTTTGTTCAATTTATTTTAATTATTATTACTTATGCTTCCGGCGCTCCTGGGGGACTCCTAGTGCCAACATTGGCTTTAGGAGCGGCTTTGGGTTATTTAATTGGGATTTGGGAGCATGAATGGTTAGGTTTAAGCTTGGCTACAACTTATGCACGGGTGGGGATGGCAGGATTTTTTTGTGCTGTAGCTAGAGTTCCCATTACCGCCGTGATTATTGTCTTTGAAATGACCACCGACTTTAATCTAGTCTTACCGTTGATGATTGTTTCGGTGACAGCTTATTTAGTCGCAGAAGTGGTGGAAACTGGTTCACTATATGATAAGTTACTAGAATTTAAAGGCATTCATTTACCTAAAGAAGCTACCCCTTCTGAACCTTGGACAGAATTAACCGCATTAGATGTCATGCAACCCCGTGTGGAAACTCTCACGAGTAAAATGACGTTGGATGAGGCATTACAAACATTTTCTCACTCTTCTCATCGTGGTTTTCCGGTTTTAGAAGCTGGTAAGTTAGTGGGAATTCTCACCCAAACTGATATTGCCAAAATCTCTCAAAAAAGTAACCCAGATTATGAGTTGACTGTAGCCACAGTTATGACTCCAGAACCTGTTACTGCTCGTCCCAAAGATACATTAGCTCATGTTTTACATTTACTCAATCGCTATAGTTTGAGCAGTTTACCTGTAGTGGAAGGACGGCGTTTAGTGGGAATTATTACCCGTAGTGATATTATTCGGGTAGAAGCTGCTTATCTGAATGGACAGGAAAACTTAACTAGTCCCAAAACCGAACGTTCCCGAATAATTTACCAAACCCGCGCCCCAGAAACAGGATGTGGACGTTTATTAGTGTTATTGAGCAATCCCAAAACAGCTACTGCTTTGTTAGAGATGGCTGTGGCAATTGCAGGCGATCGCCATTATGAAATAGAATGTCTGCATATGATAGTCTTACCCCCTCACCAATCTCTAGCGGAAACCCAGGTGAGTCTAACTGCTGGTCAAAACCTGCTACGTCAAGCCATGCGTTTAGGACAAGCTTGGAATATACCAGTACATACCCAAATTCGACTAGCACATGATTTATCTGAAGCAATTTTACAAACCATTAAAGACAGTCATATTAATATCGTATTAATGGGTTGGAAAGGTAGTAGTAACACACCAGGAAGAGTATTTAGTCGAGTGGTAGATACAGTAATTCGTCAAGCAGCTTGTGACGTAGTATTAGTTAAACTAACTGAAGATAGTCACTTTGACCGTTGGCTGATACCAATGGCAGGAGAGCAAATGCTCAAGAAGCGATAAAATTGTTGCCAGCGATGGCTTCATTGACTAAAACCCCACAAGTGAAATTATGTCAAGTATTTGCATCAGACGAGATAGAAGCAGATATTAGCACCTTAGAAACAGCCGCCAATTTTCTGAAACAACGTGTAGATGGTTCCATTACAATTGCACCTGTGTACTCCAGTTCAATTTCCGAAGCGTTGTTAGAATGTGCTCGACAAAATCAAAGCGATGTAATTGTTTTGGGAGCTTCCCGTGAAGGGATGTTGGAGCAGGTGGTAAATGGTAATATTCCTGCTAATATATGTAGGAATAGTCAACATACGGTTATTTTAGTCAGAGCTGCTTGTGCTGCCCAAGAATGTGATTAAATATTCAATGCTCATAATTAACCAACTACACTCCAAATCCACCGATTTTATTCTCCAATTTCAAGTTCTATTAATTTTTCAAAAGTATTACTAAATTCATTTGATACATCATCAATGATATTAGTATCAATCCAATTATTTTCTTCATTTATTATACTTTCAAGTGTTCCATTTTTAAGAGTATAAGCACCAATATCTTTAATATCTAACATTTCATTTTCTGGAACTAGTTTAAATAAATTCTCAAGCAAATTATTTTGTTCAGTTTTTGCTTTTATTGTTTTAAGAGCATTTCCGGCTTGGATGAGATTATTAAAAGCTGTTAATGTATAAGGACTATGAGTTGCTATAAAAAACTTGTGTTTTTTATGAGTTGCATTAAAAACTAAACTGATTAAACTCACAATATGTTTTTGCGATGTTGGGAATAAATGTGCTTCAGGTTCTTCAATAATAAAAGTTCGATTTGATGATGTTGAAAAAGGCAAAACTGCTAATATAAGAACCATTGGTAAAGCTTCTTGTTGTCCAGAAGATGAATTTAATAAATTTATTTTTCTTTCATCATTCATAGATATCCAGTCTTGTCCATTTTCATGCAGGTAGTTTCCCATAATAATTTTCTGAATCAAATCATTAATTGAATCATTTTCCTGACATAAATCAATAGACAATGGATATGTTTTTTTTATCTGTTCATAATTTGAACCGAATTCTTGTAAAAAATAATCTATAGGAATATTGTTTGATAACAGAGAAAAAATATTATTTTGTAGAAATGCAAAAAATGATCTACCTGCTGGGATAAAAGTTGGAAAATCAAGTGTACTCATATCTTGTCCTCGAAGGATATGCTTGGAAAATATTTCCTCAAGATATTCCCGTGGACTTTTTATATTATTCTCTTCTGAAATATTTTGTCTAAATTCAGAAATTAATGTTTCTCGGATTTTTACTAAATAATCAGAATATTTTAAAAATATTTTATATTTATTTTCTGGTACTGGTTTTGTATATATATTAATATAATAATCATTGATTTTATAACCTATTTCAAATTCTTGGGAGTTCCAAGTATAATCAGGAAAAATTTCTTGAAACCTCTTGATTATAGTTTGATAAAATTCTCCTTCATTTTGCGATTTTAAAATTGATATACGATATTCAACAAAAAAGTTTTGGAAAAAATAAATTAATTTAGCAATTATACTTTTGCCACTAGCTTGTGTACCAATAACAATGTTGATTTTTGCTAAATCTAATTCAATAGAATTGATATTTAAGAAGTTTTTTAATGTAAGTTTTTCCATAAAAATACGTTTAATCGATGTAGTCCGATACTAGACAAAACTACACATTTTTTAGTGTGTTAATTATGTGCCAAATTACCGCAAAATAGTTCATGCTATTTTTATACGTGGAGCGGGCATCTTGCTGGCTATTCAAGTCAGGCGGGCAAGATGCCCGCTCCACAAATTTAGCATGAATTTAGTTTAGCTGGTAAACAAGGGATAACATCAAATATTTCCACCTTTCACTACCACTGGTGGTAAATTCACATCTTTAGCTAACCCAATGATTTTCAAGAATCCAATTGTCCACCAGGTAATATCAATCTCCCACCAAGACCAACCACACTTGGCTACATGAGGGTAGGCATGATGATTATTATGCCATCCTTCACCATATGTGAGAAGTGCAGCCCACCAAAGATTACGAGAATTATCATTACTGGCAAATGTCCGATATCCCCACATATGGGTGACTGAGTTGATAAACCAGGTCGTATGCCAGAGAATTACACATCTTAAAAATACACCATAGATAATGAATGGCCAACCACCTAGTATATACAGCAGCAATGCAACGGGAATTTGTAACGCCAGAAAATTGCTGTTCAGCCAAAGGTAAAATGGATTTCGGGCTAAATCAGGTGCAAATCGTTGGTAGTGTTCATACTCAAAGAATTCGGGACGGGGATAAAAAATCCACAGCATATGACTCCACCAAAAACCTCTAGTTGCTGAATAGGGGTCTTTATCTCTATCTTCGCTGTATGCGTGATGCAAACGATGTCCCGCTACCCAGAAGATTGGTCATCCCTGTAATGATAATGCACCTAAAATGGCGATCGCATATTCTAAATAGCGTGGTACTTTAAAGCTACGATGGCTCAATAGTCGATGATACCCTAAACAAACTCCAATGCTGCCAAACAACCAATGCAAAAACAGCATTGTGCCAAATGCACTCCAAGAGAAAAACCAGGGAGCTAGCATTGCTAGTGCGTGAATAGCGGCAAAAAATGCTACTGTTAACCAACTCAGACGTAAAGGTTCAGGGTTTTCTGGTAAAACTGGTAATGAATTAAAGGTCACAAATACTTCCTCTTTAAATAGCTTTGGAAAACCCGGTAAATGACCGATTGGCAAGATAGGTATCAAATACAGATGCAATGTTCCGAATTAGTAATCTGCCTGCGGGTGTAACTTCAATATAATCATCAGCAAGTTTAATCAAGCCATCAACTTCTAGTAGTCTCAGTTGTGATTGTTCTTGAGAAAAATACTCTCTGAAATTATCATCAAAGCCTAGATGATATTTTTCTTCAATCTCATCTGGTGAGAGTTGGAATTGGCACATCAACTCCATAATTATTGTCCGTCTAATGATGTCGTCCCGATTTAGTTTTACCCCCTTTTCAATTGGCAGTTTGCCACTATCAATGGCTCGATAATAGTTTTTTAACTGTTTATGATTTTGCACATATATATCATTCAACATACTAATAGAAGTCATGCCAAATCCAAATAAATCGGATTCGGGTTTGGTGGTATATCCTTGAAAGTTACGGTGCAATTTGCCTTGCTCTTGAGCAATAGCCAATTCATCATTTGGTTTAGCAAAATGATCCATTCCAATGAAAACATAGCCATTTCTACTTAATTCCTCTATCGTCATTTGCAAAATATCGAGTTTTTCCGCACTTGATGGTAATGCTGTTTCGGAAATTCGACGCTGAATCGGTTTTAACCAAGGTACATAAGCAAAGTTAAACACAGCAATCCGATCAGGATTCAGTTGGATTGTCTTATAGACAGTGCTTTTGAAACTCTCTAGGGTTTGATACGGTAATCCATAAATTAGGTCAACGTTAACACTAGCAAATCCTACCGCTCTAGCCCAATCCATCACTTGAAATAGCATTGCTTCTGGTTGAATCCGGTTGACTGCATGCTGTACCTTAAAATTAAAGTCCTGAATCCCAAAACTAATCCGATTGAAACCTAATTCTCTCAAAGACAATAGGTAATTTTTATCTAGGGAGCGGGGATTCACTTCTATGGAAATTTCTGCATTTTTATCAAACTGGAAATTATCTTTGAGCGTATTCCATAAAGTTTCAACTTGACTAAGAGATAAATAGTTAGGAGTTCCTCCCCCCCAATGCATCTGTTCCACAATTCGATTCGCCATCAATTAAAGCTCCAATTTGCTGAATATCTCGAATCAGATAATCCAAATAAGGCTCGGCAACTGCTTTGCGTGGTGTAATAATAGTATTGCAACCACAAAAATAGCAAGCACTATCACAAAATGGAATATGACAATAGAGCGACAAGGGAGTTTTTTTGTAATTTCCGATAGCAATACCCGTTCGGAAATCTAATTCTCCCACATCTTCATTTAATTGGGTTGCTGGTGGATAGCTAGTGTAACGTGGTAAAGCCGCATCATATTTTCTGAGTAAATCAGCATCAAAATTAATGGTCTGTGGTAAAACTTTCATAGATTAATTTCTCCATAGAATAAATATCTGGTAGAGCGGAATTCAAGAATCAAAAATTAAGCTAAATGGCATAATCTACGGTCGTTTCTAAAGCAGCATTGTTAGGAATCCGCTCTGT
>CAVXZH010000004.1:947500-2603768 GCA_963766435.1 uncultured cyanobacterium | reverse complement strand
CAGTATGGCTTTATCAGGTAAACAAACTCAAGAACTACAGAATGCTTTGATTGATGCTTATCCCACAAAGACATATTTTAGAGCAAATGTTATTATTTGAATTAGAGAAAAAAATTAAACACCATTGCTGATGGATAATATTTAACAGATATTAATTTTAATTTAATCAAAACAGCAATATCTAAGGGATGGGTTGAAAAATTAATTTGCGCTGCATATAATCAAAATACTGGAAACGAAAAATTGCAAAGATTTATTCAAAATATAAGTCTTAAAAAGAGTAATGACTTACGAGTGATAATCGAGGAAAAACTGGAATATGAATATGATAATTTAGAAGAACTGGGCATGGGTGCTTTGGAATTACCTACCGCGCTAATTTAAAAAATGAACAAAATTATGTTGTGATTAAAACTATAAAGATTGACGAACTATATCAAATTATTAAAAATAATAATCAAGAAGCCGAACAAAAATTTAGTCAAGCTATAAAATCCTTTGAAAAAGAAGCTGAATTTCTATCCAGTTTTAAACATAATCATATTGTTAGATATCAGAATCATTTAACTGAAAAAATCAGTTTGAGAATCAGTAAAAAGCAAAGAAAAAAAGTATTCAGTATATGAATTGGAATTACCTTTTCTAGTGATGGAGTATATTGAAGGAGAGAATTTAGAAGAACTTGTCAGCAAGAGAGATGCTCCATTAGAAGAAACCGAAGCATTGCGCTATATTCAGCAAATTGGTGAAGCATTAACTATTGTTCATAATAAAGGTATATTGCATCTAGATATCAAACCAAAAAATATTATGGTGAGAGAAAATACAAATGATGCCAGACTCATTGATTTTGGTATAGCTAGAGAGTTTAGTCCTAATGTCACCCAAACCCATACTGTTTCATTTACCCAAGGTTATGCTCCACCAGAACAACTTAATCCTAAAGCACAAAGAGGAAAATATACTGATGTATATGGTTTAGCAGCAACGTTATATTATTTGTTAACTAAAGAGCATCCAATGCATGTATTGACTAGACTAACTCAATCATTAGATGAGCCTAAAAATTTTCTTCATATTTTATATTAGTGATTGGGTGAATCAAGCAATTATTTGGGGAATGGAATTGGAACCGAATAACCTCTCAAACAAACCCGTCCAACAGTGGTTTATAAAATTAATTAATTCTGAGACTAATATATCAATTATCCAAAAACCTTTTAGAGAAAATTTGGGTCATGGGATAATTTTGGATATGGTTGCTATCCCTGGTGGTAAATTCATCATGGGTTCACCGGAAAATGAGAACGGTAGATGTTAATGAAGAGTCCCAGCACAAGGTTACTGTTCAACCTTTCTTTATGGGTAAATATCCAGTGACTCAGGAACAATGGAGAGAAAGTAACTGTGTTTCACGTAAACCAGTATAACTTAAACCCTGACCCATCAAGTTTCAAAGGAAATAAACGACCACTGATTTAAGTTTCTTGGTATGATGCAGTAGAGTTTTGCGATTGACCTGTCTAATAATACAAACAATCAATATCGTTTACCTAGTGAAGCTGAATGGGAATACGCTTGTAGAGCCGGAACAACGACACCATTTTACTTTGGGGAAACAATTACATCCGACCAGGCAAACTATAATCGCGAATATCAAAAAACAACACCAGTAGGAAGCTTTAGAGTTCTAATGCTTTTGGGCTATATGATATGCATGGGAATGTTTGGGAATGGTGTTTTGATGATTGGCATAGTAATTATGAAGGAGCACCAATAGATGGTAGTGCTTGGTTAAATGAGAATAATAATCTTTCTCCACTACAGCAAAAATATGTCTGTCTGCGCGGTGGTTCCTGGGGCAGCGATCCTGCAAAATGCCGTTCCGCTTCCCGTAACGACCATCTTAAAACTCATGAATACAGTTATATTGGTTTTCGTGTTGCCTGTGGGGATAGCAGAATAAATTAGTAACTCTTTATACTGTTACTGTTTGTCGCTTTGTGAGTGTTCTTTTTTACTTTTTTGTCGCCAAAGGCTACTCGAATTTTTTTAGATAAAAATATGAATATCTATAAAATTGTCAATGCTATATCTGTATCACAAAATTTAATAAAATTTCCACTTTTATTGGTAATCACACCATCGAGTTGAAGTACATCATTGTCCACAGAAATCAAAACTTCTGCATCAAAGTTAATAGCAGTTGCAACATGAAGTGCATCAGCAGCCCGAATACCTCTAATATATAAATCCATATTGTTTAACTGTGCTTCTACAATTGCAGCAGAAAGATCAAGTACACTAATTCCAAATAACCTCACCGCAGTTACAGTTTGTGGCACGATAGAACGAGTGGAAGTACTCGCAGTGTGCTTGCATTAGTCATACCTTTTGCTATTGATGTCATTTGCTTGAATAAAGCTTCTTCAATCTCATAATACGTAAGACTTGATGTAGCTCCGATATGGGAAGCTGCTATCCTTTTCAGAACTTTTTCTGCATCCTCAAACAATTTTTGAGGAGTACGACCACGACGGTCTGTAGACCGTAAACTTCCACCAGCTATTGCTTGTGGACTAAGGTAATCAATAAAAATACCTGTATCAATATAAACTTTCACACCCTATTTCCCAGTTGAGATATTAGTTGTTCAGGTGTAACTACCTGAGTTTTGCTATTGGATAAAGACATTAAAGCTTGATCATAAGTAACTAAGTAGTCACATTCTGCTGCACTACTGAGGATTAAAACATCATTTGAATGAGCTAGACGATTGCGAAGATTCGTAGCAAAATCTCTTTTAAATATTCCTCTGTTTCTCAAATTCACGGGTAGTATACTAACCTCTTCTTGAATTTCATTCAGCATTTGCGGGTATTGATGAGCTTCTGGTGAGAACAAAAGTTCTTGGAGTACGATGGGATTGATGGCAAGACGGACTTTCGCAAGTACTTCTTTAGAAAATAAATGGGAACTAGGTGACTCACCCCGCAAATAAGCTGCGATAACGTTAGTATCTAAAAAAACAAGAGGTAAACCATTAGATTGTTGCACTTGAAACTGCTCCAAAAACTTACCTGAATTTAGTTTACAGCAGTTTTCATGTATTTACACCACAATTAATTTTTGCGAACTTCTTTCCTTTGCGGTTAGGGTAAGGTTCTTCCATCACTTCTGTACACCACCATAGCCTTCTCAGGTGGGTAGGTGGGTATATTTATAGGTTATACTGTGAGAAATCCTTTACTGAATCTCTAACTTTACAAAAATCCTCCCAGTATGGCTTTATCAGGTAAACAAATTCAAGAATGACAGAATGACTTTGATTGATGCTTATCCCACAAAGACATCTTTATAGCAAATGTTATTATTTGAATTAGAGAAACAATTAAACACCATTGCTGATGGAGACAATTTAAAAGATATTAATTTTAAATTAATCCAAACAGCAATATCTGAGGGATGGGTTGAATATTTAATTTGTGCTGCATATAATCATAATTCTGGAAACGAAAAATTGCAAAGATTTATTCAAAATATAAGTCTTAAAAAGAGTAATGATTTACGAGTAATCATCGAGGAAAACTGGAACATGAATATGATAATTTAGAAGAGTTGGGCATGGGTGCTTTTGAGAATTACTTACCGTGCTAATTTGAAAAATGAACAAAATTATGTTGTGATTAAGACTATAAAAATTGATGAATTATATCAAATTATTAAAAATAATAATCAAGAAGCATAGAAAAATTTAGTCAAGCCATAAAATCCTTTGAAAAAGAAGCTGATTTTCTATCCAGTTTTAAACATAATCATATTGTTAGATATCAGAATAATTTCACTGAAAAAATGAGCTTGATAATTAGTAAAAAGCAAGAAAAAAAGTATTCAGTATATGAATTAGAATTACCTTTTCTAGTGATGGATTATATTGAAGGAGAGAATTTAGAAGAACTTGTAAGCAAGAGAGATTCTCCATTAGAACAAACAGAAGCATTGCGCTATATTCATCAAATTGGTGAAGCATTAACTATTGTTCATAATAAAGATATATTGCATCGAGATGTTAAACCAAAAAATATTATGGTGAAAAAAAATAAAAATGATGCCATACTCATTGATTTTGGTATAGCCAGAGAGTTTAGTCCTAATGTCACCCAAACTCATACTGTGTCATTTACTCAGTTTTAGACTACCTAACGCTTTTGGGTTATATGATATGCATGGGAATGTCTGGGAATGGTGTCTTGATGATTGGCATAATAATTATGAAGGAGCGCCAATAGATGGTAGTGCTTGGTTAAATGAGAATGATAATCTTTCTAGTAGACAGCAAAAATATGCCTGTCTACGGGGTGGTTCCTGGAACAACTATCCTGGACTCTGCCGTTCCTCTTCCCGTAACAACGACTTCTTTATGGCTGACCGCGACAACTTCAGCGACCTTATTGGTTTTCGAGTTGCCTGTGGAGTTGGGAGAATTATTCAGTAGTACTTTATACTGTTATTCTTTTGCGTTTTGCGCTTATTCTTTTTTACTTTTTTGTCGTGAAAGACAACTCGAATTTTTTTAAATAAAAATAGGAATATCTATAATTGTTAGATTAGGGTCATGTGATTTTTGAAATGGAAGCACCATGATAGCAATTAAGCAGTCCGATTACCTGTCACCAGAAGACTATCTTGAAGCAGAAAAATCAAGCCCGATTAAGCATGAATATCACAATGGTGAGGTTTACGCGATGGCAGGTGCCAGTGATGAGCATGTCACCATTGGCATTAATCTTACATCGTTATTGAGAGATCATTTACGGGGTGGTAATTGTCGTGTTTATGGGTCTGATATGAAGGCAAAGATTGATACGGTTAATCATTTTTATTATCCGGATGTGATGGTGAGTCTTGATCAACGAGATCGGGAATTTCGTTTTTTTAAAAAATATCCATGCTTGATTATAGAGATTTTGTCAGAGGGGACAGAAGCAAAGAATCAGGCAAAAAGTTTGAGCATTACCGTTCATTAGAGACATTGAAGGAATATGTTTTAGTTGGTCAGGATCGGGCGCAGGTTGAGGTATTTCGGAAGAATGAGGTAGGGCTGTGGGTGCTGCATCCCTTTGGGGAGGGAGATGAGGTAGAACTAGTAAGCTTAAATATAAAGGTTCCCATCGTATCTCTATACGAAGATGTGGATTTGGGTTAAGTTAAAGATAGAAAGTGTCAATCAGCTAAATCAGAAATCACCTTGACTAAGCCATTGACAACTCGCGCTAACTTATCAAAATCAATTTTATCAAAAGTATCTTGTTCGGTGTGATAATATTGATAACGATATGGTGCTGTATCTGTCACCATAATTCCTTGATAACCTTGTTGCCAGAAAGACCATTGATCTGACCAACCTACACCAGGAATCCAACCTGGTAATGAAGACCCTTCTGAGGGAAATTGAACATGATTACGAAAAGAGGAAATGACTTTTTTCACCAAATCACCAGAATTAAGATTACCAATAAAACCGATAAAATTACCTTGATTAGGATAAAATAAATCCACAGGTTGAGGATATTTTTGACTACCTTCTCGGTCAGAAAAATATCCCATCGTTTCCAAACTGAGCATAGCTACTACATTTTCATGTCGTTGGTGCAAATGTTTAGCATAAACCAAACTTCCCATATCATTTGTCCAGAAATAAGGTGGTTCTTCATTGGTAAACTCAACAAAACGAATTGTGCGATTTGTGATTTTGTTAGCAAATATTCGTGCTAATTCTAAAGTTGCTGCTGCACCTGTACCATTATCATTTGCACCAGGACTGGTAAATGCTGAATCGTAATGTCCACCAACTATAATAATTTCGTTGGGTTTAGTTTTGCCTTTATGTTCTACCTCTAAGTTATAATAAGATTTATTTGATATTTTGTATTCTTGGCGTTTGACTTGATAACCTGCTTGGGTTAAGGAACTTTCTAGAAAATCTTTTGCGGCATTGAGTCGTTCATATTGACCATAGTTACGCGCACCAATTTCAGTAGCTAATTTTTTTACATCTGTTTGCAGTGATTGTTGGAGAGCAATTTCTTCTGGTTGTAGTGGTGGAAGTTTTCCTTGATAACTTTTTCCAGGCATCCAAAACATGGTAAAATATGCCCAGATGCTGAGAACAAGCAAAATAGCAAAAAGTATGGTTAAGCGAATCAAGGCTGATTTGCTAATGACTTGGATTTTTAATCTATTCCTATTAGTAGATTTTCCCATGACCTATATTTTGTTATAGTTAATAGAAATTATTATAGTGAGAATTAAATACTGTATTAAAAACAGATTATAGATTGTGGAGCGGGCATCTTGCCCGCCATTGACATCAGGCAGGCAGGATGCCTGCGACCCAAGATAATTTTGCGGCAGGATGTCTACTTGACAAAATAATTTTGCATATTTTATTGGAGTGATTCAACTAGCTGATTTACTCGTTCTTTAATCTCATCTCGCACTCTAGGAAAAATTTCTGGTTGTTCCGCTGGGTCATCTAATTGCCAATCTTGAAAAACTTCTCTTGTTAACCACTCTGGAGGTAGATTCACACCACATCCACACAGAGAAATCACCACATCAAAGTCTTTGGCTTGAAAGTCGCTGAGGGGTTTGGAGTATTGGGTACTAATATCAATACCAATTTCTTTCATTGTTGCTATAGCTTCTGGTCTAACTTGACTTCCTTCTAATCCAGAGCTAATGACTTTAATTTTTCCCTCACCCAAAATTCTAGCAAAACCTTCTGCCATTTGCGAGCGAGCAGAATTCTTTTTGCAGACAAACATGATACGTTTCATAATTTAATGCACCCCAATTATATGGAAAAATAACGTTTCTCAATCCAAAAAGCAACATTAACCAGACTAATCAACACAGGTACTTCTACCAAAGCGAACCACTACGGCAAAAGCCACACCGGAATTAATTCCAAATACAGCAATAGCCACCGCAATAGCTAATTCAAAATTATTTCCTGCTGATGTAAATGCGACACTAGCAGCTTTTGAATAATCGGCTTTAATGCTCCATGCCATATAAAAGCTGACCAGAAACATAACCACGAAATAGATAATCATGGGAATGGCAATTTTAACCACATCTAAAGGTATTTGAACTATCAAATTTCCTTTTAAGCTAAACATAACTACTATCGTAAATAGTAGCGCAATCAGAGTAATAGGGCTGATTTTCGGCACAAATTTCTCATGATACCATTGCTTACCCTTGACTTTGACTAAAAAGAAACGAGTCAAAAATCCCGCTAAAAAGGGAATACCAAGATAGATAAATACACTTTTAGCAATTTCGGCAATACTGACATTAACAATACTGCCTTGTAACCCAAATATTGGTGGTAATACGGTGATGAAAAACCATGCGTAAGCACTATAGAAGATAACTTGAAAGATACTGTTAAAAGCAACTAATCCGGCTGTGTATTCAGTATTACCTCGTGCTAGGTCACTCCAGACCACTACCATGGCAATACAACGGGCTAATCCAATCAAAATTAACCCGGTCATGTATTCTGGATAATCATGCAAGAAGATACTTGCTAGCGCAAACATCAAAATTGAACCAATAATCCAGTTTTGAACTAAAGATAAACCCAGAATTTTCCCGTTGCGAAATATATCCCCTAACTCTTCATATCTCACCTTCGCTAAGGGTGGATACATCATTAATATTAACCCAATCGCAATGGGAATATTGGTTGTTCCTACCTGAAATTGATGGATAAAAACTTCTAATCTTGGAAAAACATAACCCAGACTGACTCCCATAGCCATTGCTAAAAAAATCCACAAGGTCAGAAAGCGGTCAATAAAGGAAAGATGCGGGGCGGTTTTTGGCTTAATCACGGGAGCAATACTGTATACTTATTGACTACGCATTAAATCGGGATGAGGATTTAACATCTATATCATTTCAAAAAAAATTGATATATCAATCAATAGAGTAGAGAAATGTAATAAAACATTACAAAAAAACTTGATGTGTTATTCAGAATCGGCACAAGTTCGCGTCGGTAATATGGGGCTAAAACGCCGGAACTCTGCTAAATACTGCTCTAAAACCACAAACTGCGGTAAGTTGAGGCTGTAGTAAATCCAACGTCCTTCTTGACGTGTACGCACTAAACCAACTTCCTTGAGGATTTTCAGGTGAAAAGATAGTTTAGATTGAGAGGTTCCCAAGTGTTCACACAAATCGCAAACACATAGTTCTTGATTGCGGAGGAGTTCTAGTACTTGAATTCGTAAAGGGTCAGCAAGAGCATGAAAAGCAGCAGCAATTGTATCGGAGGTTAATGTATGGTTAGAAAGCATCAAATTTGATTAAACTTCTTGTATCATAATGTATACTATTAAGAAGTTTACGCAAAATATAACTCAATACGGTTCAGTTAAGCTGAAAAATGGAGTAGAGTCCCTATATTGTCATCCTGACGGTCGGAAGGATTCGCGAGATCCTTCCCGACCGTCAGGATGACAGTATTACTTCCTCCCTTAACACCAAGCGTATTGAAATATAACTAAGATAATTTAGTCAAAAAACCCAGGAGTTTTTTACTATTTTCCGTGAGTAGTGTCCGACGATAAGCATCAGCGGCTTTTTTAATTGCTTCGGCTTGAGTCGGATAGGGATGGATGACACTACTTAATTTGCTCAAACCAATTTTATTGAGCATAGCTGTAGTAATTTCCGAAATCATTTCCCCCGCATGACTAGCGACAATAGTAGCACCGAGAATTAAATCAGACCCCTTTTTGTAGTGAATTTTCAGAAATCCTGACTCTTGACTATCTGCGATCGCCCGATCTACATTAGCAAAAGGAATCTTAATAGTTTCTATATCTATCCCTTTTTCCTGTGCTTCCCGCTCATAGATGCCGACATGAGCAATTTCTGGGTCAGTATAAGTCACCCAAGGCATAACTAAACTGCTAAGTTGTGAGCGTCCTAGACCAAAGGGAGAAAACAGAGTATTTTTAATGACAATTCTAGCTGCGGCATCTGCGGCATGGGTAAACTGCCATTGCATACATATATCCCCGGCTGCATAAATATTGGGGTTGGTAGTTTGCAAATAATCATTCACCTTTACACCCAGATGTTTGTCGTATTCTACACCCACAGCCTCTAAATTTAAACCTTCCACATTTGGTGTTCTTCCTGCACCTGCGAGAATTTCATCAACGGTTACAGAATCGCGATGACCATTGACAGAAAAATATAGACGTTTACCTTCGGTGACAGTGACTACTTCTTCTAATTGAGAATTTAAGACTAAACGAATACCTTCCCTAACCAAAACCTTTTGCAAAATTTGCGCTGCTTCTAAATCTTCTTTGGGTAAAATATGAGAACCGCGATGGAACAATACGACCTCACAACCCAAACGCCGGAAAGCTTGGGCTAATTCACAACCAATCGGTCCACCACCAATTACGGCTAAACGTTCTGGTTTTTGAGTTAGAGAAAAAACTGTTTCATTAGTTAGATAACCTGCTTGTTCAATACCGGGAATGGTGGGTTTAACCGCTCTAGCACCAGTAGCAATCACAGCTTTTTTAAACCGCAGCGTAGAATCGTCAACTTCTACAGTATTTTTACTTGTGAACCGACCATTACCCAAAAAGACATCCACCCCCAATTTTTGGAAACGTTGAGCAGAATCATGGTGACTGATACTAGACCGAATTTGTCGCATCCGTTCCATAACTGTGGAAAAATCCACATCAATTGTATGTTTAGGAACATTAATTCCTAAATCTTGCGCCCCCCAAATTTCCCCAACCACACGAGCAGAACGAATCATGGATTTAGAAGGAATACAACCAAAATTTAAACAATCCCCACCCAGGAAATGCTTTTCCACCAAAGCTACTTTTAAACCCAAATCCAAACCCGCAGCCCCCGCAGCCACAACTAATCCTGCTGTACCTCCTCCAATTACTACTAAGTCATAATTATCAGCAGGTTGAGGATTAATCCAATTTGACGGATGGACATGAGAGACTAATTTTTGATTGTACTCATCCATGGGACGAATTGTGACTCTCTCGAATTCTGAATTAGACATTAGTATGACCTCAAAAAAAGTAAATTATTTTTTAGTTAAGTTTTTGCCAGCTTTTTCCTAAAATCAAAATTGAAAATCCTGTATTCACCATAAATATACCCTGAAAAATATTTTTTCCGTTGGCTAGTTAACATATTCTGGAAAAAAATTGATTGTTGGGATTTTGTACATAATTAACACCCAATACGGTTGGTGTTAAGCCGAAAAATGGCTAGAATCCTTATATTGTCATCCTGACGGTCGGGAAGGATCTCGCGAGATTCTTCCCGACCGTCAGAATGACAATATTACTTCCTCTCTTAACTGAACCGTATTGAATTAACACTTAGTATGAAGTCTTAAATATCCATCACTAAACCTGTTAGATATTTTCATGTTCATTTATTTAAGGTGATGCGTTACACTCAATAACGCACTCTACTCATGGAAAATTTTAGCTACATGATGTCTAAAAAAGTTACTATTGGCTTGATGCTGCTATTTGTTGGTACTCAAATTAGTATTAACCAGCAAATAGCCACAGCACAAACTTCAGCTACCCCAACAACCACTAGTTCATCAATTTGTCCCGCTCAATTAGGAGCATCTATAAATAATGTGATTAATCGTCCTTTATTTGCCCGCACACGCTGGGGTATTTTGGTACAAAATCTCTCATCTGGGCAAACTCTTTATCGTCGAGAATCGCAAAAATACTTTATCCCTGCTTCTAATAACAAGCTATTAACATCCGCCGCAGCATTACAGCAATTAGGTCCAGACTTTCGCATTCGTACCTCTGTTTATCAAGACCGAGATGGGGTTTTACGTGTAGTGGGTAGAGGAGATCCCAGTTTAAAAGATGCTCAACTGACAATATTAGCAAAGCAATTATCCCAAAAAGGTATTCGTCAAGTCGAGCAATTAATTGCTGATGATAGTTATTTTCAAGGTGAAGTTGTTGATTCTACTTGGGAATGGGAAGATGTACAAGCTGACTATGGTGCACCAGTTAGCAGTCTGATTTTGAATGAAAATGCTACTGTATTAACATCTTCACCACAAACTGTAGGTCAATCATTAGAAATTAAGTGGATGGAACCTCAAGAAGGATTAGGATGGAAACTAGAAAATAATTCTCTCACTGTGGAAAAAGATGCACCTGGTTCCGTCAGCGTTATCCGTGATTTAAAAGGACAAGTGCTAAAAATTACAGGTCAGCTAGCGGTCAATAGTCAACCCGATATTACAGGTCTAGCGGTTTTTGATCCTGTGCAACATTTTGTAAGCCATTTTCGCCAGAGTTTAAGCACAGAGGGTATTACAGTTAAACAAATAGCTAGAGCTACTAGTAATCAGAATCAGCAAGAACTAGCCAGCGTTGAATCTCCAACTCTATCACAGTTGTTGGTATATATGAATATTAATAGCAATAACTTGTATGCAGAATCTTTACTCAGAGCTTTAGGTAGTAAACAAACATTAGAAAAAAATCAAACTACTGTGGAAGCGGGGTTAAAAGTTCTGAAAACTACTTTAACTCAATTGGGAGTTGAACCAACCAGTTATTTTATCGTAGATGGCTCCGGATTATCCAGAAGAAACTTACTTAGTCCCCAAGCATTGGTACAAGTTTTACAAGCCATGAGCAAATCAGAAGTTTTTCGTGCTTCTCTACCAGTTGCAGGTGTTAGTGGTACTTTAAAAAATCGCTTTGTCAACACACCTGCTATGGGAATTGTACAAGCGAAAACCGGGACTATGACTGGAGTAGTTTCTTTATCTGGATATGTGAATGTTCCTAATTCTGAACCTCTAGTTTTTAGTATAATGGTGAATCAATCCGGACAACCTACAAGTGTCGTCAGGAAAGCAATGGATGAAATTGTGGTTTCATTAACCCAGTTGCGTCGTTGTTAGGAAAGCAAAATAGATGAAGGATGACAAGCATCATTCATCAATCAAGTCAATAAACTCTCGCCCCATCTTTTTGTGAACTCAAAATTTAGTACTCAGGATTTATGGTAGATTTATTGTTGATAACCATTTTAGGATTCCTGGGAAGTTTTGGACATTGCTTTGGCATGTGTCAGCCACTAGCAGTGGCTTTTTCACTTTCTCATCCCACCACCAAGGACAAAACGGAGTCTTGGCAACAACAATTCAAATTTCATATCTTGCTGAATTTAGGGCGAATGTTAAGTTATGCTCTAGTGGGCGCCAGTATTAGCGCACTGGGTTCGGTGTTAGTCCAAGGTGGACAATTAGCAGGTATTGGTAGTGACTTACGCCATTGGATCGCAATTATAACTGGGATAATGTTGATTTGGTTCGGGTTAGGACACATTGCTCCGGGACTCTTACCTCGTATTCCTTTATTACATCCCCTGTTTACAGGTCGTTTGCACAACAGTTTAAGTGCCGGAATGGTGAAGTTTTCCTTAGATACTAAATGGTGGACACCAGCACTGTTAGGGGTATTTTGGGGTTTAATGCCCTGTGGTTTCTTGTATATTGCTCAAATTAAAGCTGCGGCTACTGGTCATTGGTGGTTAGGTGCAGCGACTATGCTAGCTTTTGGATTAGGAACCCTACCCACGATGATGGGTGTAGGTGTTTCCACCGCGTTAATGAGTCAAGATAAACGTAGCCAATTATTTCGCTTAGGTGGATGGGTGACTCTACTCATTGGTGTTATTACCTTAATGCGAACTGGCGATACAATGGTAGACTATACAGGACATGGTGCGTTGATATGCCTAGTATTAGCGTTAATTGCTCGTCCCATCAGTAGCTTGTGGGCATCACCTCTACGCTATCGTCGTGCCTTGGGTGTAGGCGCATTTCTTTTGTCAGGGGTTCACGCTATTCATATGATGGAACACTTCCTACAATGGAATCTAGCTGCTTTTTTGTTCTTACTACCAGAGTTTCAGTGGGGGATGATGACTGGTGGTGTAGCACTAGTGTTAATGACACCAGCAGCTATGACTAGTTTTGATTCAGTACAGAAATCTTTAGGTAAATATTGGCGAAGAATTCATTTATTAGGAGTCCCAGCTTTGGTTTTGAGTGTTATACATGCAGTCATGATTGGTTCTCATTATTTGGGTTCTTCAACATTAACTATTGGGAATCAATTAGCAGTAGTGTTCATGGGAATTATTTCTATTGGTGTGTTTTTAGTGCGATGCCTGCGGCGGCGTAGCCATCGCGTTTTTTTTTGGTCGAAGTTAACTTTAGGAAAATTCTATGCTCCTCCCCATAAGTTTTAATGCTGGTCAGATACAGAGAATAAAAAATATCAAATATGTCTTATTGTTACTGATATTATCACTAGTTCCTATTTCTACCGCTTCAGCACACAAAGTAAAAATATCTACAGATGTTGGTGCTACCCTCCACATGGAACCCAATGATAACCCCCGTGCGGGAGAACCAGTACAAGCTTGGTTTGCGCTCACCCATAAAGGTGGTAAGGTCATTTCCCTAGCCGAGTGTAATTGTCGTTTAGCAGTGCATGCGGAACCACATCCTAAAGATGATCCGGCTTTATTAGAACCATCGTTAAAATCAGTCCAGGCGGAAAAGTATCAAGGCATACCAGGGGCAGAAATTATTTTTCCTAAACCGGGAGAATATGAATTGCAATTGAGTGGGACAGCAGTGAAAGCAGGGAGTTTTCAACCGTTTACATTGGGGTTTAAAGTCATTGTCACATCAGGGAAAGCTATAACTCAACCACCAGTGTATCAACAGTAGCAACTGCAAAACCTGTGGGAGTTAGTGATGTTTCTACAAGTGAAAATTTGGGATGGGTACAACCTGGGATTGTGGTGGGAATTTTACTTTTATCTGGTGGGATTGTATTTTTTGTGGTGCAAAATTTGCAGAAAAAATAGTTAAGCTGAAAAATTAGGCATAGTTTCAAAACATACTCGATCAATTGAGGAAAAAAACCATAAACGCCCGTAGCGATGCCGATTTTGTTCCTACTCTATTTACCAATGCTAACCAAGATAAAGTTATTCTCCAAGCATTACAAAAACAACTTTCTACACTAGCAAAAGTGTATACCCCTATTCCTAGAGCCACTGCTTTTGCTCATGCGGCGATGAATTAGCAAAGGTATTGGTGACAAATATCACAAAAACAAGATATTGTATACCATTGATGCTTTTACTCTTGTGTTCTATGTTGATTGGTTATTACTGATCATAATATTTGGCTCAATCATGAAAATTTCCTGGTTAAAATCATTTATCTACAAACTGTTTTTCAGTTTTTTAGCATTTTGTCTATTCTTATCCTATCAAGTAGAAGTAAAAGCATCACCTAAAAATAATACTTGTCCTCAAAATATGGTATTTATTTCTCGTGGTACTTTCAAGATTGGTTCTGATTCTCACTATGCTTCCGAGCGTTCTGCTGAAGATGTTACCGTAGATAGTTTTTGTATTGATAAAGATGAAGTGACTAATGAACAATTTGCCAAATTTGTTCAGTCAACAGGTTACATTACAGTCGCAGAACGTCCTCTTTCTAAAACCAAATTTCCCAATTTACCAGACGAACAACGAAAACCAGGTTCTTTGGTGTTTCAAATCCCATCTAAGGATAAATCAATAGGTTATTTGAGTTGGTGGAAGTGGACATCAGGAGCAAATTGGCAACACCCTTTTTGAACCGGAGAGTAATATTCAGGGTCAAGATAAATATCCCGTCGTTCATGTCTCTTATGAAGATGTGCAAGCTTATGCTAAATGGGTAGGAAAGTTGATACCCACAGAAGCTCAATGGGAATATGCAGCTCGTGGTGGATTAGATGGTGCTACCTATGCCTGGGGTGACCAATATTCGGCTAAGAAAGCTAATACTTGGCAAGGAATTTTTCCTTTTTCCAATCTCAAAACCGACGGTTATACTGATCTTGCACCTGTGGGTTCTTTTCAACCTAATGGTTATGGTTTATATGATATCACTGGTAATGTCTGGGAGTGGACTTCAGACTGGTATCGGATTGGTCATGACGATAAAGCTCACAGTTCTAATCCCACTGAAGCCTGCGGAAAAAGAAAGTTTTGACCCTAGAGAACCAGGTGTTGCTAAACACGTAATTAAGGGTGGTTCTTATTTGTGTGCCTCCTAACTATAATAGTCGCTATCGTCCGGCAGGTAGAGAGGCGCAATCACCAGATAAAGGTACGACAGATATTGGTTTTCGCTTGGTTACGATCTCTTAAATCCCACCTCTGAGGGTAAAGGATTTTATGAAAATAAAGGTTAATAATTTAATAAAAACCCTCTAGAACAAACAGTTGCGGATGTGATGACTCGTGAACCGATTGTTAGAGGATGTTTGAAAAGTCAAAATCGAAGTCAAAACGATCATAACTTTTCAAACTTCTCTAGTAAAGTTGATAAATTTGCATCATCTACATTTTCCAAATCGTAACGATTAATTAGTTGTTGACGAATACTGTCTAAAAATGACTCTGGCTTATTTAACTCATTATATTTAAAAACAGCGCAAGCGTAAATAATTTCAAAATTTGGATGTGTTGGAAAACGAATATAAGAGGTTGTTTGAAAAGTGATGAGGAGGTGTAATTTGTTATTCTGGACGACAGTAAATAATCCCGCGAAATCCTTCCCTCTGGTCAGGATGACAGTATTAATTCCTCGCTTAACTGAACCGTAGTTTGATTTGCGAAATATTAAGATTTATGGGGAAAAACAACATTTAAGTTGTTTAATTAAATAGCTGAATCTCAATCAGAAGCTAGGTTTGAGCCATTTTTCTCTTACCCCTACAGTAAAAGTGCCTATTACTTTAACGCTACAAGTTTTGAGAAGATCAGAAACGATTTCATTATCAAGCACAAATAGTCCATATTCATCTTTGATGAGACTTGGTGTAATTTTCAGTTGAAAAGGGAGAACACATTCATGAAATTGGCTTACTGGATGTATGCTGGGCCTGCCCACATTGGCACTTTGCGGATTGCTAGCTCTTTTAAAAACGTTCATGCAATCATGCACGCTCCTCTAGGTGATGACTATTTTAACGTCATGCGTTCTATGTTATCGCGGGAGAGAGATTTTACCCCAGTGACAACTAGTGTGGTTGACCGCAATGTTTTAGCTCGTGGTTCCCAAGAAAAGGTAGTAGATAATATTACCCGTAAAGATGCTGAAGAACACCCCGATTTGATTGTTTTAACTCCTACCTGTACTTCTAGTATTTTCCAAGAAGATTTACACAACTTTGTGGAAAGGGCACAATTGGAAGCGAAAGGAGATGTAATGCTGGCTGATGTCAACCATTATCGCTATAACGAATTACAAGCTGCCGATCGCACTCTACAACAAATTGTCCAATTTTACATTGAGAAAGCTCGGAAACGGGGTGAACTACCCGCAGGTAAAACTGCTAAACCTTCTGTTAACATTATTGGTATTTCTACTCTCGGTTTCCACAATCAACCACGATTGCACTGAATTAAAGCGGTTGATGGTTGATTTGGGAATTGAAGTTAATACTGTCATTCCTGAAGGTGCTTCGGTTCAATGACTTGAAAAACTATGGCTCAAGCTTGGTTTAATTTGGTTCCTTATCGGGAACTAGGGTTAACTACGGCTAAGTATCTAGAAGAACAATTCGGGACACCTTATGTAGATATTACCCCGATGGGTGTAGTGGAAACTGCTCAGTTGTATTCGCAAAATTCAGCAGGTAATTAATGCTCAAGGTGCTGATGTCAACTATGAAGATTTTATTAATGAGCAAACTTTGCATGTTTCTCAAGCTGCTTGGTTCTCCCGTTCCATTGACTGTCAGAATTTGACAGGTAAGAAAGCTGTGGTGTTTGGTGATAATACCCATGCGGCGGCAATTGACTAAAATTCTATCGCGGGAAATGGGGATTCATGTCGTTTGGGCAGGAACTTATTGCAAATATGATGCTGATTGGTTCCGGGAACAGGTGAGTGAATATTGTGATGAAGTCCTGATTACTGATGATCATGGACAAATTGGAGATGCGATCGCTCGTGTTGAACCCTCAGCTATTTTCGGTACGCAAATGGAACGTCATGTGGGTAAACGCTTAGATATTCCTTGTGGTGTCATTGCTGCACCTATTCACGTCCAAAACTTCCCCATTGGTTACAAACCATTTATGGGTTATGAAGGGACAAATCAAATTACTGATTTAATTTACAATTCCTTCACTTTGGGAATGGAAGATCATCTCTTAGAAATATTCGGTGGTCATGATACTAAGGAAGTAATTACTAAGGGTATTTCGGCTGAATCTGATTTAAGTTGGAGTAAAGATGGTCAATCAGAATTGAACAAGATTCCTGGATTTGTGCGTGGAAAAGTTAAGCGCAATACCGAAAAGTTTGCGCGTGAACGCGGAATCAAGGAAATTACAACTGAGGTATTATACGCTGCAAAAGAGGCGGTTGGAGCTTAAGTTAGTGATTCAAGAGCGAAGAATTCCCCGATATTCTTCGCTCTTGTTGAGAATGACAATATTGAGTTCCCCCCTGAACTGAAGCGTATTGATATATAACTAACTATAGTCACTAGATCGTCTGTCAGTAATATTTTATGAGTGAAGTTTTATTTAAAATTGAAAATCTGCGTGTTGCTTATCCACAAAGCAGTCTAGAAGAACTAAATTGGGCGGTTGATGATGTATCTTTCACTCTCCAACCAGGTGAAATGATGGGATTGGTGGGGGAGTCGGGTTGTGGTAAATCTACTATCGGAAGGGCTGTAATGCGTTTATTACCCCATTCTAGCCGGATTGAAGGACGGGTAATGTTTCAAGGAGAATCGGTGTTTGATTTAACATCGAATCAGTTGCGAAAGTTTCGTGGTGAAGCGGTGGCTTTGATTTTCCAAGACCCGATGACTCGTCTTGACCCATTAATGACCATTGGTAGTCATTGTATAGAAACTCTACAAGCACATTCTCCAGAATTATCTACTAAGGAAGCTAAGATTAAAAGGCGATCGCTACTTTAGCCAAGGTGAAAATTCCCGAAAGTCGCTGGAATCAGTATCCCCATGAGTTTAGCGGGGGAATGCGTCAACGGGTAGCGATCGCTTTAGCTTTATTACTCAATCCTAAATTAATTGTGGCTGATGAACCCACCACTAGTTTAGATGTGACTGTCTCTGCGGAAATTTTACAGGAATTAACTCGACTCTGTGCTCAAGAAAATATGGGATTATTACTCATTTCCCATGATTTAGCAATGGTAGCTGAATATTGCATCGTATTGGGGGTGATGTATCGGGGTAAAATGGTGGAGATGGGTGAGACAAAATCTGTCTTTAGTAATCCTCAACATGAATATACTCGATCGCTTCTTAAAGCAGCTTTGCATATTCAAGCGGTGAAGGAAGATGGGGAATTGGTAATTGGTAATGAGGATAAACAACCCCTACCCATACATAATCATCAATCACCTATTTTAAAAATTACCCAACTTACAACAGCATTATACCATAGAACCTAATTTTATTGAACGTCTATTTAAAGCACAAGGTCAAACCATTAAAGCAGTAGATGGTATTAATCTAGAATTATATCCAGGGGAAATTTTGGGTTTAGTGGGAGAATCAGGTTGTGGGAAAAGTACACTTATCAAGAACGATTTTACAATTAATTCGACCTACCGCAGGCAAAGTTGAATTTTTAGGACAGGATTTAACTAATCTCTCACCACCAGAAATTCGAGCTTCCAGACGACAAATTCAAATGGTCTTTCAAGACCCCCACGCTTGTCTAAATCCAGCGATGACTGTCGGAGAAAGTATTGCTGACCCTTTATTTATCCACAATTTAGCTGATAAAGTTCAAGCCAAAGAACAGGTATTATGGATGTTAGAAAAAGTCGGGTTAACCCCACCATCCAGTTATTATCAACGTTATCCCTCAGATTTATCAGGAGGACAACAGCAACGGGTGGCGATCGCGAGAGCTTTAATTACCCATCCTAAATTACTAATTTGTGATGAACCTGTGAGTATGTTAGATGCTAGCGTACAGTCTCAAGTATTGGATTTGATGTTGCAATTAAAGGATGAATTTGATTTAACTTATTTATTCATTACCCATGATTTGTGGTTAGCAAGATTTTTGTGCGATCGCATTGCGGTGATGAATAGTGGCAAAATTGTGGAAATTGGTTTAACCAAACAAATCTTTACAAATCCCCAACATTCTTATACTAAAACTCTCTTGGCATCCGCACCTTTACTGGCAAGGGCTTAGTTAGGGAGTTGGGGTGATGGGGAGGTGGGGTGATGGGGAGAAAATTTCTCTCTATTCACTATTAACGATGTATTATTTGTGAATATTTTCTCAACAAGTTGGCAGCGATGGCAGCAACAATTATCCGTCATGCAACGGAAACTGATTTGCCCACAATTGTAGCAATTTACAATGCGGCAATTCCTAGCCGTATGGCCACGGCTGATTTAGAAGCAGTGTCTGTGGAAAGTCGTCTGACTTGGTTTGGACGACGCGACCATACAAAACGACCTTTATGGATAATTGAAGTAGAGGGTACAATTGCTGGATGGCTAAGTTTTCAATCTTTTTATGGACGACCGGCTTATCATAGAACGGCGGAAATTAGCATTTACATTGCTCCTAATTTTCATCGCTGTGGATTGGGACGACAACTTCTTTCTTTAGCTATTCAGGAAAGTCCAGCTTTAGGATTAAAAAATCTGGTCAGTTTTATCTTTGCCCATAATCAACCCAGTTTAAACTTATTTACTACTTTTGGGTTTCAACAGTGGGGATATTTGCCTCAGATAGCTGAAATGGATGGTGATGATAAGGATTTAGTGATTATGGGGCTGCGAATTCATGGATAAATCTACAGTTACCGTTAATATCAAGCTATTCGCTATTTACCAAGAAACATTTGGTCAGTCTGAACTAGTGCTAGAATTACCTCATGGTACAACTGTCGTTGCTATATGCGATCGCCTGATTGCTGAATATCCAGAATTATCTAAATGGCGAGAACTGACTCGCTTTGGCATTAATCTAGCATTTGTCACACCAGATACCATCCTCCAAGATGGTGATGAAGTAGTATTAATACCCCCTGTAAGTGGCGGGTAAAGTGAAAATAGAAAATTAGTTTGTTCCCCACCTCCCCACCTCCCCACCTCCCCACCTCCCCACCTCCCCACCTCCCCACCTCCCCACCTCCCCATCTACTTCACCTTAGCCCGAAAGCGAATAAAACCATAAGAATTAGTTGTCCCTGGTGCTGTTGCTGCTGGTAGACTGGGAAGAGTTGTGTTGGTGATAGTCACCTCCACTGCTCCATTAGTATTAGATGCGTTTGTACTATTTGTACAATAGGAAGGAGTAGCAGGGTCATTAGGTGAATAAAAAACACCGCAATCGCCATCTGCGACATTACTCAGATAAACTGTAGGTGTGGTAGAACCAATAGCGAGAGCAATACCTTGGTCTGCACTTGGTAAACCTCCATCATTAGGTTTTTGAGTATTAAAGGCAGTCGGCAGAAAAGTACTGTTTCCTGGCACTAAATCACATAGTTTGACTTTAGTTGCGTCATTTCAAGGCTTAGAGAGAAAGTAGATGGTATATTCTACATCATCTCCTGGCATCAAAATTCCAGGGTGAATTGCTCCCACGCAAGTAGTTAGTAGGCCAATTAAGATCATTGTCCTCAATATCACCGGGGGATGCTACATAGTTATCTGCGGTAGTGGCCACAGTACTGTCACCATCTACAAGTTGAGTTAAGTCTTGGTTGTTAATGCGAGTGATACGTTTAACTAGTAGTAATTTAGCATTGGTTGTTGTCGCTGTGGTCAGAATAGTTTGGTTCACGTTCCCTGTAATACTATTAGTACCAGTGTTATTATTCCCAGTGTCAATTTGAGCTGCTGTTGGTGACACAGGAGAAACACCAGAATCTAGTACAGTCGGGAAGACTTTATTAGTAGAGTCATAGTTACTTGGATTTTGGTCTCCTGAATTGTCAAAGATTTTGGTGTTTGGGTCTCCATTATTTCCCCCAACCACCTGAGCGATGTTGTTAATGGTTGCAGTTGTGGCATTAGAGGCAATATTACTGGTCAGAAGTTGAATGCTAAAACCACTAACAGTTGTCCCAGGATTAATTGCAGAAAGACTAGCCGTATCATTAATAAAGCCGACCCGTGTAATACCAGAAGCTGGTTGGGTGATTGTCCACGTAGCCTGATCAGCAGTTGTTGTCGTCGGGGTGGTGGTGTAGACTACTTTCCACCCGGTGGGAGCGGTCGTACCCTTCAGTACTGTCCCTGTGGGAATTGCATCAGAAACTAAGATGTGAGGAGATGATGATTGAAAATCAACAGTTATATTTATACCAATTAAAGCCACAGGGTTAATAGCAGCATTGGTGACGTTACTACTCTCCACCCGCAGAGCTAAACCATAAGTCAGGGTGTCATCACTCAAGTTAGTAGGAGTGTTGTTATTATCAAATGCTGTCTTAGTTTTGAGGATAGTTGCAAGCGCCCTATTAGTGACAATATTCAGAAAATTTGCACCTACATTACTAGAAATATAAGTCCATATATCTAATCCTTTCGCATCACCTAATGATCCCTGACAAGCAGCATTTTGATTAGCGTTGATACTATTATCACCATAACCACGCTGAGTAGTTCTCGTATCAAACCCTGTGTTGAGAGTACTTAATGGATTTGGTACAGCACCAACATTACTCAAACACAGCTTTGAATTCACTGCTGTTCCCACAATCACCCCAGATAAGGTACGATAGCCGCGATCATCATAATAACCTGTGTGCGATCCCAAAGGATTGGTGGCATTGAGAATAGTGAATATAGGCCCCCAAAGTACTGCTTTCTGCATCTAGCAGAGGAAAGTGGTATTCACCAGCATGAGCGGTAATATGAAATGGATAGTTTGTCCCTACAGGGAAAAAGTTACCACTATTATCTTTACCATCCCAGCTAACAGTTTGCACCCCAGAAATCGACATTATTCCTCGTAGTACCCGATTCTGTGTGTTAGCAGGATCAAAATCTGTGCCTCTACTAATAACTATTTCATAAACGCCTGGGGTAGAACTGTTAAATGTAAAGGTTCCGCCTGTATTGACGATGGAGTTATTATTTGTGGCTGTACCCGTGAAGCTAGGATTGCTAATTGATGGAGTTCCAGGATTTATGGGAATATTAAGGGCTGTGATTGAGGCATTTGCTCCCTGAGAATTAGTTTGAGGATTACTAAAGAAAATAACGTGGTTAGGTAAGGCCAGATTAGTTCCACCTTGTTGAACAGACAGATAAGCGCTATTAAGCGCACTCTGTCCAGTAGCACTAAGAACATTATGGTAGAGGGGTGTTTTGCCATCACTATCATAGAAGCCAACATCATTACCATAGATCACAAAACCATTCGGATCTGCACCGTTTATGTCAGTTTGATATTGATAACCATCTTTAGTTACAATATAGAATGTGGGAAAGATCGGTCTACCATTACCTCCTGTAGATAGTGCTAAGTAGTCTGTAAAGAGTCGTCCATTAATATCTGCATTCGGAGTAGAAGAATTGGGGTTGCGTACAGTTACATCCCATGCAGTGATATTGGTTGACCCTGATGGATCTGTAAAGCCAGAACCAAAATCAATGTTTCCTGTTGCAAATGGAAGATCATTATCAGCATTATTTCCAGCAGTTGGATAAAAAACTACATAATAAATTCCATTAGATGCTGCTGTGTAAGAACAGGGTGTGTAGCCATTAGTTGTTGGTGCAGGTCCGGCTAATTCTTGAGTACGGCTAGTGATTTTTCCCCAGGTTGGATTTGTGGCTCTTTGAGTAGAGCATTTGAATACAGGGCTAGATAATGTTTCTGCACCTATGCGTCCTCCTACGCTGTTATATATCTGTATATCGGCTGAACCTACTCCCATAGAAGTAGAACCCATCAGGATATTTTCTCCCGCATTGGCATATACTTGCAGTAAAGTTCGCCGATACAGAGAATTATTCACGGGAGATGTTGACCCATTGACTTGTCCGCCATTCTAAGTTAGCTCTAGAACCATTCGCACTGGCAGGATACAAGTTTCTACTACCTTCGGCTTGAACGGGGTGCATCCCATAACCCCAGGTACACAGTAGCAAGGCTAGACTACTAACCCATGTAGCTCTATATTTTGATAACAAATTTTTCCCGATCATATATTTAAAAATTGGCTTCATAAATAATTAATAAAACCTCAAGTCCCATCTGTACTTTAATAGCTCGAAAAAATTATCTCCTGATCTTGACTAGAAAAATTTTCTATTTCCTCCTATTCCAATTGCAAATCTTCTTCTTGCACAATCACTTCAACCCCCCGAATATCTTGGAACATCAACTCTACACGTCGATTACGAGCATGGTCTAATTTGCTGGTATTAGGGGTTAGCAGTTGTCTTTCTCCAAAAGAGCGAATTGTCATTCGTTCTGGAGCAACACCCTGACGCATTAAGTAATTTCTCGTGGATTTAGCCCGTCGTGCTGCTAAATCTAGGTTATAAGCATCACTAGCTCGCTTATCTGTATGTCCCTGGAGTTCCACAATTATTGAGGGATTATCCCGTAATACCTGAGCAATTCGGTTTAATACTTTAGCACTTCCTGGACTGATATTATCTTTATCTAAGGCAAAGTGGATATTTTTTGGTACTTTGATATAGATAGGTGTAGTGGGAGTTTCTGGGGGAGTTTCTGGGGGAGTTTCTGGGGGAGTTTCTGGGGGAGTTTCTGGGGGAGTTTCTGGGGGAGTTTCTGGGGGTTTGGGGGGAATTTTTACAGGTGGGGTTAAACATTGAGGTGAAGGATTAAGGTTGAGAGGATTGGATAAAGTTTTGACACCGCTGAAAGAGCCAATTACAGCCGGATAAGCAGGTTCAGATGTACCATATTCGGGTAAAGTGGCGATCGCACTAATTCTTTCCCCAGGTGCTAACTCTAGTACATCTAAACTAAATTTGCCTTTACGATCAGCTTTGACGCTAGCTAAGGGGATGCTCAAAAAACCATAACCCTGATTACCACTAACTCGATATAAATCAACTTGGGAGTTAGGTTCAGCCATTCCGTCGATTCCCACCCCCTTTTCTCCTAAGAAAAATTCTGAACTGAGAAATTCAGGAGTATTAATTGCGGCATTAGCTGTATCTAATCTGCGGTTGGGGGTATCTCGTGGTAGATTGGCAGATCACCATTTTGAAAGTCTTGGATATCAACGTTATATCTCGTGTTTAAATCTATGCTCAATCCTTCTAAACGGAAAAAGCGATCGCCCTGAATCACATTTCCCACACTTTCAGGATAAGAGGTGATGACAACTCCTGCTCCTGATTGATAACTAATTTGGTTATTGATGACTTGATGGTTATTCCCCATTAAATAAACAGCAGCACGACGAAATCTTCGTCCGTTGGATTTAATCGTATTCTGGGAAATTTTGGTAGCACCTTCTGGTTTAAAGAGGAATATGCCACTCCCATCATTAGCACAAATCAAATTAGAAGTAATTTCAGATTGATCAATCTTCCCTTCTAAACGAATACCATCTGGCATTCCCGCTATCCCATTTCCTAAAATGATATTTTCGGATACTTGCATCCCCCTAGCTTGAATAGAAGTAATCACACCACTACCATCATGATAAGATATCCGGTTATGGCGAATGGTAGTATTAAGAGCATTAAATACAGATACCCCAAAAGCAGAAGTAATTACTGGTATGGTTTCATTGGGGGGAATCCCTAACCAATTATTTTCAATCACGACATTTTTTGGTGGTGGGTTATTTTCTATTTCTGGTAAATCACCAAAAGCTCGATGAGCGATAAAAATATCCGCAGGTGGGGTACTAGCAGTATCTCTATGGAAAGAAGTAAATCCATAAAGGCTTAGTCCTCTCACTGTGACATCATCAGCCAGAACCGTCAATCCTCGAAATATTTCTGTACCTGCTGCGGGAGTAATACTGACTATCGGTTTGGGAATGCTAATTTCTGCGGTGGGAGATTGATTAGCATCATATCCCGGTTGAGTCGTACCATCAATGATTAAACCAGGTTTGGTTAGTGGTGGGAGAATTTCCTGGAGAGCAATAGTAGTTTGGTCTGCGGGTAAATTAAATTCAATCCGGTTGGTGGGGATTTTTCCGTCATCGTTAATAATTTGAACTTGATTTTTTTGAGACTGACTTAATTGCTCTATAGATACAGTCCCATTAATTATGGCAATCGCATCTCTCAAAGTCACCGTATCATCTAATTTTGAATTTTCTGGTCGGGGTCGTTGGTTACTATTTACGACTATTCGCATAGCAGATTGCCCCAGAGCTTCCTGAATTGATGATACCACCAATAAACTTGAAACAGTTAATATAATCAATAATTTCATATCTTTCCTGTTCCCCCTGATTGCTGAACTATAGGTTTAATTAAAGATTCTCCTTGCTGACGGGGTACTACTTTTTGTAATCCAAAACCATCAAATAACTCATTAAGTTTAAATGTCACACCTAAATAAGCACCAGCAGAACGGGTTCCAGAAAAGTCTCGGTCATCAACTTTTCCCAATACATATCCAGCAGCAACACGCAAATTAGGAGTGAGATAATAACCTGTTTCCACGACAAAACCTGTTTCTGAATAGCCAGATTGACCAATCCACCGGGTTTCCCCCACTAAATCCATGTTGTATCCCAGACGATAGGTAGCTCTAAATTGCGCTAAGTTAACAGTAGAAGTTCCGGCTAAATCGCTAGCTAAATAAGAAGTACTATTCCGCAAAGCATATTTACCATAAAATTCCCATTGCCAATTTGGGGCATAAATAGTTTCTAAAGCAAAAGTATGGTCTTCGGCACCCGTACCAGTTCCTAATAAAATAGTATCGGGAATAGTTGCTGGATTTTGACGATATTCATACCGCAACAAAGCATTAAATTGATCATGATGAGGGTCACGGAAAGCTAAACCCACTTTCAAATTAATTGTATCTCCTAATCCCACCAGTTTTTGATTAGAAGAATTAGCTTGTTGATAGCGAATCAAAGCCGTTAAAGCCGGAGAAATTTTCCCAGTAATACCTCCAGTTATGACACTATTACTACCACCAGAAGAACTCCGATGTTCATAACGAGTGCTGGCTTGAAATTTAGGATTATCTGTATAGTCTAGTCCAATACTATAACTATCACCCCCATCAAAGCCAATGGAAGAAGCTGCTTGACCCACTGCAAAAGGTTGAGCAAATTGTTGACCTGTGGCTGTTTTAGTAAAGAAGTTGCCAAATATATGTTCATAAGCTAAATTTAGCTTCAATCCAGGTGCAACTGTCCAGCGATTATTTAAGCCAATGGCTCCTTGAGTGGTAAGTTGATTAGCTCCTCCTAAAATTGAATAACGAGCGGTTAAAGCCGTATTGGCATTGATTTTTTGCTCACCATTCACACTCAAGCTAGTAATAGAACTACCATTATTTTGTCCTTTAGTATAAAATTGTTGAGCTAAACTGACATTTATACCGGGGATGGCTGCCCAATTTAATCCCAAAATGGTACGATCTGGATAAACCGTATCCGCATTAGCAGAAAGTGTTAATTCGTTTTGGGCTTGGAAACTCAGGTTTTTAGCCAGGGGAAAAGTAAATCGCGATCGCAGTTGGTCAGAATTACTAGTTAAACCAGTAGTGGCTAAATTATCTTTCCGGTCGCGATGAATCCAATCTACATCAAAAGTACCTTTACCCAACCTTTGTTGTATCCCTGCGGAAATCGTGGTCAGAGAATTATCAACTTTAGTTCCAGGAGTTGCTTGAGATTGAGGTGAAAATAGAGCTTCAAAAGTATCTAAAGGTTGAGGAGCAATGCCAAAATTGTCTTCATGGTCATATTGAAACCGCAGATTAGTAGTTGCGGAAAGTTTATCTGTTAATTGAACACCATAATTACTTTGTCCCGGAACAAAGCTAATGGTAGCGTTGTTCGCAAAACCACTATCTGCAAAACGATAATAAGCACGAGCTTGAAGACCATTGAGAATTTTTCCTTGGGCTTCCAAACGGTAAGCTTGACTTTTTACTTGACCAACTACATCAGAAGAATTGTAAGAATGAGCATATTCACCACTAAATTTGCCATCTTGTCCCCAATTAATCAGAGTATCAGCACCATAAAGTTCAAACTTCCGGGAACCCTGACTTTGTTGTAAATAACTGGTTGCAAACCAACTTTCGTGACCTAAATTATGAGAAAAGTTGTACTGAAGACGACCTGCATAAATATAGCTATCAGAATTTTGCGTGTTATTATATTGGTATGTCACCACAATCCGACGAACTAACACTTGTCCATCTTGACTAATATCAGTTCTTCGCATCGGTTCTCGGAATAAAATCGTCCCCCGATCATAATCTATTTCATAATCTGCACCTCGGTTCATCTGTTTGCGGTCTATTAACGTGCCAGGACGATTGAGTTCTTCTAATTCAATAAAAATGTTTTCACTACCAGGAAGTAATATCCGACGAGATAAAAAGTAATATCCACTTGTCCCATCTGGAGCGATAGTATCTCGTTGGAATGCTTCTAGGTTATTCCCATAGAAACCCGTAAACTGCAAATTTCCTAGATTATAATTAGCTTTAAAACCGTGTAGTTGCCGAGTAGTAGCTGTAAACTGTTGAGATGAACGGGCAAATTCTTCGGTATTGAAATCACCCCATTGGAAATAATCAGGACTAACCCCAGTTTTAGCTGTTGAGCGCTCAAACCGCGCATACACGCTGTCAATAGAAGGAGTGATAAAATCAACTTTAGAGCTATCACCATAAACAGGATAGTTTTGGTTGTTGGTTTGCGAAGCTCTAAAGAGATTATTATTGCAGTTACAATCTTCGTTCAGATTACGAGAACTATTATAAGCACCAGTAAATAACCACTCGCCTAGATTTCCGGTCGCAAAAATAGCGGCATGAAAATCTACTTGCGTCTTTTTATCTTGGTCAGGACGCAGGAAATCCCGAAAACTACCGTAATAATCAGTACCTCTTGCCCCTAAACGAAAATCTAATACCCCGGTAACTAAACTAGGACGCAACGCGGTTTCAAATTGCAGTTGGGTAAAAGCTTCTAACTCATTAGTTGCGGCTCGAATTCTCACCGTTGTGGCTTTGAGTGGCGATCGCAAAATTGCCGTAAATTGACCTTTTTTAGCTTCGACTTGAAAACCTAATTTGTCAGGATTGCGATTAGCACCGACAAATTCCCCATCTGTAGCATTTAAAGTAACGGTAGCATCACGGTTAGAGAGATTCCCACTTTCATCCAGCAATTGACCCCGAATTGTTGCGGTAGACCTCCCATCAGCAGGAACACGAGATTCGACGGTTTCTATCTTCAGCCGTTTGGGTGCACCGCGCACAATTACCTTCGTGCTGACTAATGCTTCTTTTCCCCCCACTAATTGAGCAGAAATTAAGTTTTCCCCTTCTTTTAAAGAAACGCCATACCATGTCTGTGTTACTAAATTAGTGGTGGTATTAGTTTCCGTCCTCCCAATTAAAGCCGAATCTACTAATACCCCATTTACCCGCAATTCCACCTGGCTACCACCAGGAAATTGGATTTTTACTGTAGTAGCCGCGACATCAAGCACCGCATCAGTTGTGGGTGTCAGGATTGTCATCCCTGCGGATGATGGGGTAATAGATGATTGCGATAATAGAGGTTGAGGAGGATTAGTATTTTGGTTAGCGGCTTTTTTCCCAACCTCTTCGGCTCTGACTAGGTGAGAAGAACACAAAATCGCTACAGGTAATAGAGAATAAATAACAAGTAAGAGGAAGTAGTTAGAATTCTTACCTGTTATTTTTTCACGATTCATTTTTCCTGATTCCTGGTTAAATTTCATTTCCGACCTTCCTCCTGAAAACTAGGAGTGACTGCGAAATTCATCCGTACCAATCCACCAGGTTCGATCCGCACTAAACGGGATTGGCTATTGCGTTCGATGAATTTCCGATTGGGAGCTAAGGTATAACCCGGAAGACTGCTGAGGTCTAATACACCTGTGTGATATCCTGGTAAAACATTGGCTAAAGAAAACAAACCATTCGGGTCTGTGGTAATTCGACTACCATCTTCTAGATAAATCACCGCATTGGGTATTCCTGGTTCATTAGATTGTTGTTCTCCATCAAAGTTTTTATCCACAAAGACCCGACCAATAATGGTGCCGCAATCTGTGACAATTCCAGGCCGAATGGTTAATTTATGAGTAGCTCAGACATCCTTGGTACTAAACTGATTATCTGCTCTTACAGCATTGACAATCGCACTATTAAGACCTGTCCCACGTTGAGCATCGTTGGTTAATTGGACTGCATACGCAATATTCAGTGTTTTTTGAGTAGGTAAGGCAGTATCTGGATTAAATTGTATAGTCTGACCTGTACGTTTGGCAGTGATAGTCACAGGTTTCCCATCTAACTCACCCCGTACGGATTTAGCAATAAAGTTAAATCCTAAAGGTAAGGTATCAGTAATGACGACATTGTTTAAAGACGCATCAGCTAGATTTTTTACTGATATTCGATAAATGGGGATATCTCCTGGTTCTGCGGTAGCGCGATCGCCTGTTTTGATAATTTGTACCTGAGTTGCTTGACACAGATTAGTAGAGAGTTGAAAAGCTAATAAATCCAAACCCAATGTTTCTGCATTAGGAACTAAAACTACAGTGCTTTGTACAGTAGTTTGTCCAGTGAGACTAATCGGTTGACCATCTAGAGAAGTAGCCAAATAACGAATTACATTACCATCGTTATTCCCAGTCCTTTCTAAAATTTCAATTTTAATCCGTCGTTGCTGGTAAACCGTATTTGCTGGGGGATTGACCACAAGAATATAGATTCTACCTTTATCCGTTTGTCCTTTGTTAGGGTCGAGCAGAAAGTTGTAAACACCTAAAGGGGTAGAATTTGTTAAAAAATAAGGGTTTTTATTTTGGCTATTTGGATTTAGACCACCAGGAATATCATTACCAGAAATATCTGGTACTTCCGTTGTACTCAAGGGAGCTAATTGTCCTAATTCAGTCCCCGTTGGGTCACCAGGTAATGGTTCATATATAGCCACAGAGAAACCTATATAGTTAGGCAAAACTGCACCAGCACAGCCTAAAATTCTACCCAAAGGGTCAACTAATGGTTTAGGAGCGACAATTAACTGGCTAGAACTTCCTTGAAATGTGAATTTTGGGTTACTTGGATTTGAATAAGAAAAAGTAGCTGTGTTAGTAATATCTGGAGAATTTGTAGTTTGTTGTCCTCTCGTGATTATAGGTGTAGTAGTTGGCAAAATACTTCCCAGCAAAATCACAGATGCCAATCTTTGACACCAGGTTCTGAAGAAAGTTTTTTGCTGGGTTTGACGAGGATAAATCACTGCAAAAATTCTCCTCTAAGAAGGGGGTGGGGAGATGGGGGGGTGGGGAGATGGGGAGATGGGGGGGTGGGGAGAAATTGTTTCCCTACCTTCCCCAATCATTCCCATCTTTTTGGTATTTATGTCTAATACCATTTCACGAAAATTCTGATCCAAATTCAATCCCTGTAACCCAGACACAATCTGACTTTCTTGTTTTTGAATTTTGAATTTTGAATTTTGAATTGGTATAACCCTTTCTCTAACTACCGAATTTGGGTTTCGTAAGTAGCTTTGAGGGTGGTTTTAGCCGCAATTACCGGAACCTGTAAGCGGAGGTTGGTATAAGCAGTTGCTGGTGCTGGTTGCTCTACTACTGAACCATTGCCAAGAGTGGTTTTCACAGTAGGATTTTCGACAAAGGTTTTGCCACCATCAATACTATAGGTAATTTTAGTGTCATCACTAGCCCGTGCAGATTTCAATACATACACCATTGTTTTCGGAATGGGTTGATTGACAATCAGGTTTTTTAAGGTGCGATCGCTTTTGTTGGCGCTATTGACGGTATATCTTAAGGTATCTCCTGGTTGCACTACACCTTGACCTGTCAAAGATTGCCAAGTAATTTGGGTTTTACCTTGTGCATCCTTAGCCACTACTTGTTTTTGGGCTTCTAAACGTAACTCAATTTCTGATTTAACTTTGGTATTTTCAGCATTAACACTGGCAGAATGCCATAAAGAAGCCACACCAGGAACTTGACTGATAAATGGTACAGTGGCAATTAAAGCGATCGCCCCAATACCTGCAATATAAACCCGCTTCATTGATTTCTCCTCTAGAAAATTTAAGTTTGGAGCAATTGAAAATGGACTCAAGTGTTAGTTCACCTTGCGTTGGAAACTAAAGGTACGTTTTACACCAGGGGAAACAATGCCTGTGACACTATTTATATATTTAGTCACATCAGTAGTGGCTGTAGTTCCGGTTTGGTCAATACCAAGGGTATTAGCTGAACTGCCATTATAGAAGGTAATATTTGCTGTACCAGAATCCTTGGCTGAACCAATAATGTTACTGGTGTCAATTACCAAATTGTTGTCTTGGTCTTTAGCCCAGTTGTTGGGAAGAGTAACACCATCTTCAGTAATGACAACTTTATCAGCATTCAAAATCACATTTCCTGTCCCAGAATTTGGTTCAGAAATATTTGTGTATTCAATGACGTATTGAATAATGTTGCCAGGAGCGGGTTTCTTGCTGGAAGTATTCAATACATCATCACCACTCTGTACACTTCGTCAGTACCTTGAAGTATTTGCGACTTCTTCAACAGTTGCAAGAATCCAGTGTATACACGATCAATGGTGATGTTTTGAATTGGCTGACTATTATTATCTATTCTGGGACTACCAGTGCTATCCACTAAAGTAGCTGTCATAGGTACTGGGAAGCCGCGTAGAACACTAGTATCAGTTGAGAGTGGGGTTCCCGATGGCAAGTCAACTTCTACACCATAAGTAAAAGTACCGTTAGGAGCTACAGAAGGAACCTTAACTGGTGTATTACCAGATGGTATGGTAAAGACACCATTAGTACTATCATAAGTATAGACAGCGCGTTGAGTATCGTAACTAACTGTTACTTTGGTTCCATTCGGTAAGTCTGTCTTAGTAGCTGGTGCGGTTGGTACTACAGTAATATCACTCGCGCTAGTACCATTGTTCTTAACTGTATTCGTGAACCCTAATGAATCAGGATCAAGTGTCTGATTAGAATTAGCAATTAAGTTAGGAGGCACAAACACAGATTTGTTAGTGAAGTCATCACTAGTGGTTCCAGATCTGACCAGTCGCATCAGGTGCATCCTTTGTAACTGTTCAAAACGGAGAACTGTGAGGACACAGCAATGTTAAAGACGTTGACAGCCCCAGTAATGGAGTCATTAGCTTTATTGTTATTAGCCGTGTCTATGATAGTGGAGCCATTTGTGATGGGATAATAACCAATATCTGGTGTACTAGTAATACTATTGGTGTTAGAGTTATAGTTATCTGGGTTTTGATCACCGGAATCGTCGAATATTAGAGGGCTATTTGGGTCTCCTGCTGTTTTACCAAATACTTGGGCGATGTTATTGATACTAGCATTTATTGCAGTACTGAGAACGCCTGTAGTTTTGATTTCTACATTAAAGCCAGTAATAGTTACGCCAGTAGGAAGTGAAGAGAAGGAGTTTGTATCATTAATGAAACCTATGCGTTTAACTGTATTTAATGCTGGAGCAGTAGTTGTCCATGCAACTTGATCAGCAGTTTTGTTAGTAATAGCAGGATCATCAGTTGAGTAAACTACTTTCCAACCTGAAGGTGGAGTCGGTGCGGCATTAAGAGTTGTATTGCCAGGAATCGCATCGGAAACGAGGATGTATGGGCTGATTGTATTATCAACACTAATACTTGTACCAGCCAATGATGCTGGTGTAATTCCACTACCAGTGGGGGCAGTACCTTCAACCCGTAAACTCAAACCATAAGTTAATACATCATCATTGAGTGTGGAAGCATTACCAGCGCTATAACCTGTGCGAACTTTCAGGATGGTGGCTAAAGCCAGATTTTTAGGATTCGTGCCTACTGTCGCCTTTTGGGTGACACTGGCTTCACGAACTCCGTTGACTGGTAGACCATTTACTTCACCAGTAATACCACTATCATTAGGGTTGTCTACAGTATAAACGTCACCACCATCAGCAGAACGAGCTACGTTTTGGGCATCCCCAGGAGTATTACCAAGAGTAACATTAATTACGTCACCAGACTGAGCGGCATTTGATACAACCACTGGCACGCGTACCAACACAGTACCACTCACAGGAACTGAAGGTGTGTCAATCCCACCAGAAGTAACGTTTGTCCAAGTTGCACCACCATCAGTACTATATTGCAACTGTCCTACAGCTGGTGTTGCATTAGTTTTATCGGCGGGTAAGATGCCAGCGATAGTACCTGTTCGACTGGCTGTAGCTTGGTTAGGAATGCGGAATTGGGTGGGGTCGTTACCAACGTTAGTGATTGTATATGTGTAGACTAATGTATCCCCAGCTTTAAAAGTACCACCTGGGGTAGTTTGGTCGGAAATTCCGGAAGCGGTAACAGTGATACCAGCTACCTCTGCTACGGTGACAGTAACAGTGTTAGAGGTAGAATTGATCGGTGTATTGGGAACGTTAGGATCTTCGTAGGTCGCTGTTGCCGTGTTACTAATGGTGGTACCCGCAGTAGTACCATCTGCTAATACAGGGGCAATAAATTGGAAAATGCCATTCGCTAATAATGCTGTTGCTACTACGGTACGGTATAACCTTGATTGTTTTTGTTTCACAGATTTTTTTGCCTAGTTTATGGGAACATTGTATTTTTTGTATTTGACTTTTCCTCGTTGCTACTGTCAGCAAGGGATGAAAAATCTATCTGCACTGGATCAAGCCTAATCTTGGCTCTCTGGAATTATGGCTGGGATTTACCAGCAACAATCATGATCTAGAAGTTGCCAATCCTGCTTCAAGATGTAAGTGTTTGTTCAAGGCAAAAGAAACTTTGATTTCTCCGCACTAAATACTAGTACAGACTTTTTCCGATATCGGTCTTAATACATATTGATTTTGCATAGATGTGTAATTTAACCAGATTCTAAATTAAAGGTGACATATACGTAAACAGTGTACATATTAACGTCAAAAGTCTTAATATTATCCTTATTTCTAGCGGTTGTTTACGTGAAATAACTTAAAGTGCTAATATCTTGCTACCAAACAAAAATCCTTGATTATTTTTATTGTGTTCAATGCCTGATTTATCTGAAAATATACACTGGAATATTATTTTTTTTATACTTATCCATTCAGTTCCGCGATCGCGAATATTTAGAATATTTATTATTTATTAAAAACTCTTATTTGTATCTTCTGAATAAAAATTGCTATTTTCTGCTCTCGACTTCTTTTTTTAAAATATACACGACTAAAAAAGTCGTATATGTTTGACGGACATTTTCCCTCGTGCTACTATCAGACGAAAGGTGATAAACACAGGGGAAGTTTATTTATGGTTCAGGTAACAACAAAGATCCAAGGCACAAATAGCATCTTACAAGCCTTAAAATGTAAAGAATGTGGTACAGAATATGAACTAAAAGCCACTCATGTTTGTGAGTCATGTTTTGGACCTTTGGAAGTCAAATATGACTACAACATCCTGCGTCAAAATGTGAGCAGAGCTAAAATTCAAGCTGGGCCTCAATTCTATTTGGCGTTACCGTCGATTTTTTACCTGTTGTTACTGATAATGTGATCGATGTAGGAACGGGTATGACTCCCCTAGTACGTTCTCATCGTCTAGCCCGTCGCCTGGGTTTAAATAATCTTTATATTAAAAATGATGCTGTGAATATGCCCACCCTCAGTTTTAAGGATCGGGTGGTGTCAGTGGCTCTTACTAGAGCTAGAGAATTAGGTTTTACAACTGTTTCTTGTGCTAGTACCGGTAATTTAGCCAACTCTACAGCCGCGATCGCTGCTCATGCTGGTTTAGATTGCTGTGTATTTATCCCCGCCGATTTAGAAGCTGGTAAAATTCTGGGTAGCTTAATCTATAGTCCCACCCTGATGGCGGTGAAAGGCAATTATGATCAAGTGAATCGTCTTTGCTCAGAAGTTGCCAATACACATGGCTGGGGTTTTGTCAATATTAATCTCCGCCCTTATTATTCTGAAGGTTCTAAAACATTAGGTTTTGAAGTAGCAGAACAACTAGGTTGGGAACTACCAGATCATATTGTAGCACCTCTAGCTTCTGGTTCTTTGTTTACCAAAATTTATAAAGGTTTCCACGAATTTGTGGAAGTTGGTTTAGTTGAAGATAAAAAAGTACGGTTTAGCGGCGCTCAAGCTGAAGGTTGTTCTCCCATTGCTCAAGCATTTAAAGAAGGTCGCGACTTTATTAAACCAGTCAAACCCAATACAATTGCTAAATCATTGCCATTGGCAATCCAGCAGATGGTGTTTATGCCGTGGAAATTAGCCAAGAAAACCGATGGTAATATTGAATCAGTTAATGATGCAGAAATTATTGAAGGCATCAAGTTATTAGCAGAAACTGAAGGTATCTTCACCGAAACAGCTGGTGGAACAACCATTGCAGTGCTGAAAAAATTGGTAGAAGCTGGCAAAATTGATCCAGATGAAACTACCGTAGTTTACATCACTGGCAATGGTTTGAAAACCCAAGAAGCAGTACAAGGCTATATGGGTGAACCTTTGACAATTGATGCTAAACTAGATAGTTTTGAACGTGCTCTAGAAAGATCCCGAACACTTGATCGTTTAGAATGGCAACAAGTGCTGGTTTAATCAGTGGTCATTAGTTATTCGTAAGTAACAACCAACAACTTCTCATTAATATTATCAATCATGGCTGTCAAAGTTTTAGTTCCCACTACCCTACAACAATTTACCCAGAATCAAGCTACGTTAGAATGTAGTTGTACCAACATCCTTGAATTGTTTGATTTGCTCGTGGAAAACTGTCCAGATATCAAGACACGGTTATACAATCAAAAGGGAGAAGTAAACCGGTTTTTGAATTTTTATGTTAATAGTGAAGATATTCGCTTTTTAGAAGGAACCGAAACAGTTCTCAAAGATGGGGATGAAGTCAGTATCGTTCCGGCTATTGCTGGTGGTTAAATCGTTATCACCTGCTCCAGAAATAACTACGGTGTACATGTAGGGGCGTATTGCATACGTCCCTATTCACTCAATTGCTAAGTTGTTCTCGCCATTGTTCGTTATTATCAATGGTCAAGATAATCCTTTGATAGGATTCATCCCTCAATTCTATAATTAAATAATCTGTCTCTCTATTTACATACCAAAACTCTTTACCCCTATTTGTGTAATAAGTTCCAGCTTTCACCACTCCAGGAATAAATGCACCAGGTGATTCTAATTCTTTCCAGCTACTTTGTGGTTCATTTGTAGTTACGCGCTCAATATTTGCTAGAGGTATTTGCCAAATTTTTTGCAACCGGGCTGCTAGTAGCTGTTCTCCAAGTGTAAACTCTATTTGCAATTTTCCATCAATTATACTTAAGTTCATATTTATTTATTCCCTTTAACAATCATGAGTGATAATTTAGAACAGTTTGCTAGTGATAATTCTTCTGGTATTTGTCCTGAAGCACTAGAATATATGCTCAAGGCAAATCAAGGTAGTACACTAGCTTATGGGAATGATGAGTGGACACAAAAAGCCGCAGATTATTTTCGAGAGTTATTTGAGATTGATTGTGAAGTATTTTTCACTTTTAATGGTACAGCCGCCAATTCCTTATCTTTAGCGGCACTTTGTCAATCTTATCATAGTGTTATTTGTCATGAAACCTCCCATATTGAAACCGATGAATGTGGTGCACCGGAATTTGCTTCCAATGGTTCCAAATTACTTTTAGCTAAAGGGGAAAATGGGAAGTTAACCCCAGAAGGAATAGAGTCCATAGTTACTAAACGGACTGATATTCATTATCCCAAGCCGAAGGTGATTAGTATTACTCAAGCTACTGAATTAGGAACTTTATATTATCCGCAAGAACTTTTAGGGATTAAAGAAGTTGCTAATCAATATAATTTAAAGATTCATATGGATGGTGCTCGCTTTGCTAATGCTGTAGCTGCAATCAATCAAAGTCCCGCCGAAATTACCTGGAAAAGTGGTGTGGATGTGCTATGTTTTTGTGGGACTAAAAATGGGATGGCTTTAGGTGAAGCGATTATCTTTTTTAATAAAGCCTTAGCAGAAGATTTTGATTATCGTTGTAAGCAAGCCGGTCAATTAGCTTCAAAAATGCGGTTTATATCTGCTCCTTGGTTGGGGTTATTAGAAACGGGAGCGTGGTTAAAAAATGCCCGTCATGCTAATCAATGTGCTGCTTACCTGGAAAATCAGTTATTAAATATAGTTGGGGTAGAATTAGTGTTTCCCAGAGAAGCTAATGCTGTTTTTGTTAAGCTTCCAGAAACAGTGATTCAGAGTTTAAAAGCCAAGAATTGGCAGTTTTATACATTTATTGGTGTGGGAGGGGTGAGATTAATGTGCTCTTGGAACACCACCCAAGCGCGAATTGATGAATTAATTCAAGATATTCAAGTAGCGTTGAAGTGCTAATTATTGTTAATCACCATGACAGAATTACTCGAACAAGCGATTATTAAACTCAAAAGCTTACCAGTCAGTCAACAAAATGCTATGGCTTTGATGATTTTAGAAGAACTTGAAGATGAACAGCGATGGGATGAAGCTTTTGAACGTTCTCCAGATGCACTAGCTCTCCTAGCAACCCAACCAATGGCTGAATATCGCGCAGCTATCATTTCTTGATCAAAGTACCTAATGTGGGATTTCCTAAAACAGCATTTGCCAGATTTAGAGGTAATCTACCATCAATTATCCAGCAATCAATGCCTAAACTAGAAATAGCCAAAAATTCAGCAACTTTACCACCCATTCCTCCAGTCACATCCACAGATTCACTTTTACCTAAACCGGCTTTGAGTTGAGAATAGTTAGCTGTAGTGATGTGAGAAATAACTTCTCCATTCTGGTCAAGTACACCTGGATAATTACCAGCATTGACTAACATAACCTGATATTTACCTTGAAGATGGAAATATTTAGCTAATTCTGACAACAAAGCATCTGTAGAGAGAATAGTCCCACCAATGACTTCATCTAGAACTACATCACCAAAAACCACAGGAATCAAATCAGCTTCTAGACATTTTTCTATCGCACAGAAGTTAGTTGCAACTAGTTTTTTATTTTTAGTAAATGCCATAGTTAGAGGTGGTAAACTCACCACTGGTAAATTGGCTTCTAGAAAAATCTTAGTGAGTAACCTATTTAAATCCACAGCATCTTGATGTACTAAACAAAATCCTAACTTGCTATCATCGGCGTGAAAACCATCAATAGTCTGATATTTTTGTGCCGATTGGTGTCCAAAGGAACCAGCACCATTACCAATAATCAATTTTAGATGTGGGTTTTGCTCACGGATAAAGCTAATTTCCTGGACCAGTTGTTGCATCATTTCTGGTCGCGGAGTGTAAGGTTTATCTTTGTCCGTAATCAAAGACCCTCCTAACTTAATTAATACTAGATCAATCATGAAGGTGGGAATATAGTTTCTCAGGATTCTACCATCTATAGCCGGGTTAAGGTTCTTGACTGGTTATGCTAAATTTGTTGTCAACGATTTGACCATGAATAACTCAATCTCAGTCTAACCCAACCCGGAACAGGTGAAAGCTGCCCAGTAAAAAGGGTGAAAGAAAGGTTTGGACTCTAAACAAAAAGATTCCAAATCTTTTTTGGCTCTATAAATGCGCTTTCCAATTTGGTCATATTTTTTGTATTCTTCATTGCGTTGCTGATACAGTTGAGAATTTTGTGGATGAATATCCCGTTCTTTTTTAGTTGTTTTACGCAGCGTTTCCGTTTCCTTGGCTTTCTGCGTCAAAAAAGAACTTAACTTGGGTTTGTAAATAGTGGTAAGAGTTTCACCTGTAAGACTACGCAGTTCAAATTGAGCTTTTTTAATTGACTCTAATCGCTTGTTTCCTTGATATCTATATTGATAATAAAATAATGAAAATAGTGCGGTTGCTAAATCATCTACTGACCAGATTGTACTGATAACAGTTCTCGCACCAGCACAAATAAACCCTGTGGAAAGAGTTAAAATATCGTCGGTTATTTCAGTTGCACCTAAACCAGTTTCACAACAAGAGAGAAATACGTCTTCTAATTGAGGAGTGCGCCAACCTGGAGTTAATAATTGACCTAAAGTAATTTGTCCATCTGCTAAAATTAATGCCGATTCTAAAGGATTATCAAGACGTGATTGGGCATGATGACTAGAATGAATTACTTGGACTTTTTGCAGCAGTTGCCGATAGTTACTCACACTAGCTTCTTGACTACCTTTTAAGTGTTGATGATTGGGAATATCGTATAAAGTTGCTAGTTGTTCTCCTTCCCAACTAGCGTAGGGTAAATCTCCAGTAGCATCTTCAACAATACCATATTTTAAATTACTATTTATTGAGGGACGATTGTGACAAAATTCTAGAATTTGGCAACTAGGAAGATAACGAATCAAAAAATTATCCCCCAAATATTGACTTTCTCCAATTGGTAAAGCAGCAAAAGGAATTTGATGTAATGCTAGATGAGGAATAATGATTAATTCATCAATATTTTTCAGTTGTTGTGCAATCAAATTATTTAATTTTAAGACTTTTGCTAGTTCTGATGTTAACAAAGGAATTTGTTCTTTCCAAATATCTTTGCTGTTAAGATATTGCTCTAACCAGGGAGTTAAAATTAATTCTTGTAAAGTTTTAAAGCCCAATCCTGTACAAGTGTGCAAATTAATTTGGCTTTGCCGGATGATAAAGATATGAGTATCATTTGATGTGGTATAAAAGCTCAGAATAGCTGTTGTAGGAAGTTTAATTAGCTGCTGTATAGATAACAAATTCATGGGACTGACTTGAATTTGACCAGCCAATACAGGATCTAAACGGCGCATCTGTTCCCAAATTTGCTGTTTGTCAGCTTCCAAATTGGCAATTGTTTCGTTATCAGCTTTGATAGCAGCGCGATTCTGTCGGCTTTTACTAAGTTGATTACTATCAAAATTATCGCTATGATAATGGTGTCCTCGTTCATTATTAATTAGCTGTTGTATAGCTTCAAAATTCTGTAAATGCTGTTGGATTTCTGGGGGAATTTCACCATCTGCATAAAGGTCATTACTTGCCATTAAATCTACCAGTCGTTTTGATCGAGAACGTTCAACATATTCCACGGCTTTATGCAGTTGTTTATTATTAATACAAGCTTGCACTATATTTTCATAAACATGGAGAGAATCAGCTAAAATTTCTTGACGACGTGATTCTGAACTTGCCCAACTGCGACTGGTTTCTACAGCTTCAATTGCCATACTATAGCCCCTAATTGCTTCAGTCCAATCACCAATTCTAAAAGCAGTGTTTCCCAGCATTTGTCCTGTATTGAAACACTCTACTGGAAAAGCAATAGGAGTGAAGATTTTCAAAGCTGAACGATAACAGATAATTGCTGCTTCTATTTCTTCTAGTTCTGAGAAGACATTTCCTAAGTTCAGATGAGTCATAGCCCACTGTCGAGGAGATTTTTCTTTGGTTAAGACTTGTAAAGCAGATTGATGCGCAGCGATCGCCTTTTCTAAGTTCTTGCTTCTATCCCCGTGAATGCGGTGAAGATAGGCATTAGCCAGATTTATGTGTACTTCCGCCCAACTTATGGGGAAGTCTGCTTTGGTGTAAACTTGTAAAGCAGCTTGGTTTGCGGCGATCGCCATTTCCACATTTTCTGCTGCATCACCCCTAATTCTCTGACGATAGGCAGATCCCATATTAAATTGAGTTTGCGCCCAAAGTTCTGGAAAGTCTTCACGAGTACGAATAGAAAGAGCATTTTGATAGCAAGCGATCGCTTGTTCTAAATTCTCAGCTTTGTCCCCGGTAATGCGATCTTTGTAAACAATACCTAGATTGTTTTGAATTTGCGCCCATCCTTCAGGATATTGATCACGAGTGAAAACCTGCATTACAGCTTCAGCAGCCTTTATTGCTAGTTCAGCGTTTTCCACCTGATCACCACGAATCCTAAAACCATAAGCAATCACTAAACTATTTTGAATTGTTGCCCAGAGTTCGGGAAGCTGTTCACGGTTACAGACTTGTAAAGCATTGTGTAAGTAAGAAAGGGATTTTTCCAGGTTTTCTGCTCGCTCACTCTTGATTCGACGGTGGTAAACATTGCCCAGCATAGTTTGACAATGACACCATTCGTGTGGTGAATCTTCGGGAGTGAAGACTTTAGAAGCAACTTCATAACCTGTAATAGCAATCTCTAAATTATTCGCCTGATTACCATGTCGAAACTCTTGGATAACAAAGAGCAAAGGTAAAAGACTTAAAGCAATACCTTTTGCATCCTCTGGCGATGCTTGAGACAACATGGCTGTTACATCATTTCGCAAGACAGTTGCAAAACGTTCATCGAGTTTATGTTTATTTGCTTCTAGTAATGGGTATATATTTTTGAGATTTTCTTGGTTTTCTAATAATGGTTCTAATGCTTCAAATAATTGAATCTGCAATAATTCGCGCAGTGTATCTTGAATATCTTCCCATTGTTCAGGAAAGGCTTCTTTAGTAAAAACAGTAGCAGCTACCTCATGACCTGTAACAGCAATTTTTAAATTAATTGCTTTATCGCCTTGTGGAAACTGTTGAATCAGATTACTCAAACTTAAAATAGTTGCAGCAATTTGAATAGCTTGCCCTGATGGTATCTCTCTGAAAACATCCTCAAGCCTTTGCAAGTGCTGAATAAATTGTTCATCTAATTTGTTGAGATTATTTTCGAGAATTTGATATACTGTTTCTGATTCTCCATTACTTTCAGAAGTTGCCTGTAATAACTGCTCAAGAAATTGTGAATCTGAGAAAATTTGTTGAAATTCATTACTATCTAACAGATTTAAAACCTGTTGAATCCCAGAACGCTCTGCATATTCTCTAGCTTTATCTCGTTCCCCATTGGTGATACATAAGACCACCATGCTAGTGTATATAAGTATTTCTTCAGATATTTCTTGTGGCTGAGAAATGTTACTCCAACGGCGAGTTTGTTCTACAGCTTCAATGGCGATATTATAACCTGCGAAAGCTTCTGCTTTCATTCCAGCAGCCAAAGCTGTCTTACCTAAAACCAATCCAGTTCTGATGCAGTCTCTGGGGAAATTGGTGGGAGTGAAGACTTGTAAAGAAGCGCGAAGACAGTCAAGAGCCTCAGTCAATTGATGTGTTTCATAATAGGCTTGTCCCAGACTGCTTTTTGTTCCTGCCCATCGTTCAGGATAATCAGAGATAGTGTAAACTTCTAAGGCGTTAATATATGCCGAAATCGCTTTTTCTAAATTCTGTTGTTTATTCCCTAAAATTCGTTGCTCGTAGGCATTAGCAAGGTTATGTTGGCTACTAGCCCAATAATAGGGCGATGCCGAACGGGTACGCACTTGTAGTGCGACTTGATAACAAGCGATCGCCTTTTCTAAATTCTGTGCTTTATCACCCTGAATTCTACAAAGGTAGGCATTCCCCAAATTATTTTGAAGAGTACCCCAAAGTTCAGGAAGTTGAGCGCGGTTAACGACTTTTAAAGCAGTTTCATAGCAAGAAATTGACTTTTCAATATTTTCAGTTTTGTCTCCAGTAATTCTGTCAGTATAAACAAGACCAAGATTATTTTGCAGTGTTGCCCACTCTTCAGGAAAAGCTTCGCGGGTGTAGATCATCTGAGCATTATTACAAGTGACAATTGCCTTCTCTTGGTTATCGGCGCGATTTCCTCGGATGCGATGGCGGTACGATGGGGCTAAATCTAATTGAAGTTCTGCCCATTTTTGTGGAAAAGCTTCACGGGTAAAAATGGTAGCAGCAACTTCGTACCCTCTAATCGCAATCTCTAAGTTGATATCTCTGTTACCCAACGGAGATTTATACATGAGACTGCTAAAATAAATAATTAGTGTTGCCAGCATCTCTGCCGTTTCTGGATTAGCATTCTGTAAAGTAGAAATAGCCCATTTATGATACTGCTGAAGAAAATTGTCATTGAGTTTATCCCTATTAGCTTGGAGCAATCTGTAGACAACTTGTAGGTTGCCTTGGCTTTCTCCAATTGTCTTGAATATCTCATCCAAAAGAGGAGGAATTTGTAAAAAGTTTGCGCTCTCTGATTGACTGTTGCTCGCATCTGTGGCAGTGGTAACGCTTCTAAAAAATGGTGTATTGGGGATTTCTTTAGCAAGATGGATTAAATAATCAACAAAATTCTGGTTTCCTTGCTGTGCCATCATGCTAGATACCTGCTTAATTGCTTCTATTAACCCATCATCAATTAAGTCAGGATTTGCCATCAAAATCTTTGACTCTTCTCCATCACGACAGGTCAACAGATGGTGGATTAGTCTGTAATAATCTTCGCTACGTTGTTTCATGGTTGTTTAAATCTTTTGAATTTTAAGGGTTATTACAAATATGACAGCCATCTCCACCAAAATTACGCAGCATCTCCCCAAATTTCTGCTAACTTCTTCATTAGCATTTCGGCTAAATCTTGTAACTCACCATCATCTTGCTCAATAATTTCACGAGTAGCACCAACAGCCGTAACATCTCCAGCTAATATTTCACCCCCAGCATATCGCCACTCAAATTCATCCCCAGTTCGGTACAGAAGCTCGAATTGTGCGGCAATTTCTGATAGAGATTTATTTTCTAATCTAGAACGGACTTGTACTGCTACCGAGTCATCAGTTTGTAGAAAAGCGATCGCTTCTTCTAAACGAGAAATTTGCTGTAATAGAGACTCAATCGGTTGAAGTTCTGAGACTGCTAACTGTACAGGTACATTCACTTCATCAAAGGCTGGTACAAATCCTAATAGCTGTACCGAGTCGAGACTTTCCTGAAACTGTATACCTAGATAGCCAATCCGATTTTCTATATTACTCGGTAATAAAATGAAAGTTTCTGTGGGTAAAACTGGACAGCATTCTAATGTTCCGACATTGGGAATTACCAAATCAGCTACATTTGATAAAGCTGCTTTTACTGGATTCCAGCAATCTGATTCTGTTAAGTCTGTTGGTATTTGCAACCATTTTAAATAACAGTGGACTGCGTAAACTGCTAAGGCATTTAGGTAAACTCTTTTCCCTTTTTCAACAGTGCTTTGTTGAGAAGCTAAATGTCTGGCTCTAGAATGAATTGCTAAATCTAGTGGAATCATTAACAATAAGGAAGTTGTGCTATTCATAAAGATTGCTCCTGTTTATATCCCAAATCTTCAGCAATTTTTTTTAGTATTGGTTCGCATTTTCTCTTCCAATGCGAATTGACAGTTGTGTAAGGAATACTCAAATCTTTTGCTATATCTGCAAATTTGTCAGGCGGTTCTTTGAGTACACGCCTCTGACTAAGGAATTGACAATTACACTGAGCCGAAGAACTAGGATAACTATTTTTGAGTTTTCCTTCAGGGTCTTGCTCGATGTAAAGCTCTAATTCTAGACCAATCCGTTGAGTAGTTTCTCTCTGAGAGTTTTCAATTAAACCATCCAAACCACTCAAAGTAAAATTGGGCAGCTTGTCCAGTAGAGTTACTTCTCCAAAATCAGATTTAATTGGTGCATCTAAGCTAAGTGGAGCATCTTTATCAGGAGAACATAAATCTTTAATTCGCCAACGGAGATAGCCGTTTACCCACTTCGTCAAACTTTCTACAACCGATTCAGAATAAGGCTCAAATTCAGAAATATTCTTGCTCACCCACTCGAAAGTAAGACTTAGCGCTACTGGATAATCTGGATGAGAGGATTTGCATAATCTTGGGAGTTGCTGAATTTTTAGTAGTAATCTACTCATGGCTAACCGCCATTTTATGCTTTTAGGTGGATGTTCACCTACTTGTATAATCAAAGTAGTTAAACGTTCTTCTAAGTCATCCATGCCACTTTTTTCAAAGGTGTTATTTTTGTGATCACCATTATACCATGTAGTCAGATGCTTATATCTATAGCAATATCCAGAATTTTTCGAGAGCATATTTTGAAAAAGTTCAATTAAATGCTATTGGTAAGTTCTATTTGCAAGCTCAAAACCCAGATTTCTGATTCCTGGTGGTAACAGACTATTTCCACGGTAATTATTGCAAGTGAAACAAGCCAACCGCAAATTTGAGATACTATTAGATCCGCCTCGGCTTTTAGGAATTAAGTGTTCAATAGTTCTTTCCGATTTAGTCATTTGCTTACCACACCAGCAACAGCGATTTCCATACATTTGTAATAACTGTTGTCTCTTGCTACGCTTCGAGGCTGGAGACATATTAGCCATAATTTAACTGCCTGAGTTTCAAGTTTTGAAGGTGTTCACTTGCTTAACAGGGCAGTAAGAAAAAATTACGCAGAGTTTTTTTGGTGGCTTTGCCAAAATAGGAGCAAACTATTGAAAATTGGGCGTTGCTGAATTTTTGAATCTATTTAAATTTTCAAATTTAGGACTCCAGTATCCTTTTGCCATATTAAAATAAGCCACATCCCTATATCTTTGGAGATGAGCTTGGTATATAGCGGTACTTGTAATATTGAATTTACTGGATATGCGTGTAATTATAACATAGAAATATGATATTTTTTTCTACTTTCCCAAAATCCGATTTTTTTATAAAATAGAATCAAGTTAAATACAATCTGGATCAAAAGCATCCACAATGGCTAAAGACATTTTCCATCAACAGGTTAAAAACGCCTTAATCAAAGACAGATGGAATATCACCCATGATCCTCTGACAATTCGCATTAGTGAAGCCGTTAAATTACAAATTGATTTAGCTGCTGAAAGTGCAATTGGCGCAGAAAGAGACTCGGAAAAAATTGCTGTAGAAATCAAAAGCTTTATTGGAGAATCCGATATTAGCTCATTTCACACTGCATTAGGACAATATCTTAATTATTCTCAAGCACTTGATGAACAAGAACCAGAACGTATTGTTTTTTTAGCAATTCCGCTGGAAACTTATGAAGATTTTTTTCAGCTTCCGTTTATTCAACGCGCTTTGAAACGTTCCCAAGTCAAATTAATGATTTATGACCCCAGATTAGAGGAGATTAAGCAATGGATAAAATAGAACAATATCGGCAATTTGTCAAGCAAATTTTAACAGAACACGCGGAAATTGCCACTACTACTACTGATACAGTAAAATCTGAATTAATATTTGATAGCGAACATGACCATTATCAACTAACTTATGTGGGTTGGCAAGGAGATAAGCGGGTATTTGGTGATGCACTTTGATATTCAAGATGGCAAAATTTGGATTCAATATAATGGCACAGAAGATTCTATCGGAGAAAGATTGGTGGAGATGGGTGTACCAACCTCAGATATAGTTCTGGGTTTCCATTCTGCTTTTAAACGTCAATTTACCCGTTATGCTGTAGATTAAATTTTTTGAACTGGGTCAACGCATATCTACATATTGACCTAAATCGTTATCTCTCAAAACTTGTCCCATTTTCTGATACTCCCGACGGATAGCTCTAATTAAATGTATCATTTCAATCACTCTGCCATCATCGGCAGCCAAAAAAGCGGCTGTCAGTGCTATATTCCGAATATTAGCTCCTGTGATCTCAAAATTCTTGGCCAGAAATTCTAAATCTAATGCGGGACTACAAGGAGCGTTTTTAGGGAAGATTTTTTGCCAAATTAGTTGACGATGCTTTTGATCTGGTAAAGAAAATTCTATAATGAATCTCAGTCTTCTTTCAAAGGCTTTATCCATATTACTACGAAGATTTGTGGTTAAAATTGCAACTCCTTCATATTCTTCCATCTTTTGCAATAAATAACCTACTTCAATATTAGCATAGCGATCGCGGGCTTCTTGAACTTCAGAACGTTTACCAAATATGGCATCGGCTTCATCAAAAAATAAAATCGCATTAGAATTAGTCGCAGTCTGCGAAAATTCGATTCAGATTTTTTTCTGTCTCACCGATGTATTTACTCACTATTTGCGATAAATCAATTTTGTAAAGGTCTAGTTGCAGTTGATGAGCAATTACCTCTGCGGCCATGGTTTTACCTGTACCGGAAGCACCGGCAAATAAAACATTTAGTCCTTTCCCTAAAGATAATTTCTCGACAAATCCCCATTGTTGATGTACTAAATCCCGATATTCGGCTTCTTTGCAAATATCCTGTAGTTGTGTGATTTGATTGGGTTGCAGAACGATGTCATCCCATGTATATCGGGGGACAATCTTTTGAGCTAGAGTTCCTAAATCATGACCGGATTGAGTTCGAGCTGCATTACATAAATGCAAAAATGATAATCGGGGGTTTTCGATGTGGTTGTTAATATTGGCATTAATTTTTTGCCAACGGTCTTGATTATAGGCAGTTGCAACCGCATCAGCAATTTGGTCGGGAGTCAAAAGAAAGCGATCGCCCAACAAACTCAATTCTTCCTCTTCCAGATTTATCTCGACTTTTTTCAGGTGAGTTTGCCAATATTCCCGACGTTGACTGGACTCAGGAATTTTAAAAGGAACTGTGATTAAACCAGTGATTCCTGCGGGTATCCAATTCTCTACCCCTGCGAGAATGGTGATACTCCGGTTTTGCTCTAGTTCTCTGAGAAAAGATTGATAGGCAATTTGGTGTTCGGGAAGATAAAGGATATCAAAGTTATCTATATAAAGTAAGCGATGAAAAAACCAGGCTTCTCGCCATAATAATTGCAGTTTTTGGGCAAAGCTAGTTTTATCTTCTAGCATTCGGGCTAGGTCAGCAACCAATAAGGAAACTGTCAATGTTTTGGCAAGCATTTGAGCAGTCCGCAGCTTTCCAGTTTGATCAGTCCCTTGAAAATAGAGCAGTAGATCAATATTCATCCACATTACCCATATATTATTCCTGTTTCCTATGCCGACTTTAGAGCCGAAAATACCAGGTATCTCTCTTAATTATGTGGTTCCGACTCCTGAACCTCAGTTACTGACAGGTGTGCCGGTATTCTTGGGCTTAACATCGTTAAAATCGGGAGTAAACGCACCGCAAAAGTTGACCTTAGCTAGTCAATTTGACCAATATTTTGACTCAGCGATGGGATATCTCAGAGATGCAATCACAGGGTTTTTTGCAAATGGAGGTCGGATTTGTTATGTCATCGCTTTATCTGAGAATACACTTGATGCTCTCCAAGCAGGTTTAGAAATCAGCGAAGTCTTGGAAAATGTCGATTTAGTTTGTGTTCCCGATATTATGCTCGGTGCAGATGTTCCAGTGATGGAGATGCAACAAACCATTTTAGAACATTGTGAACAGATGGGCGATCGCTTTTTAAATCGCTTACCTCTTTTGGGTCAACAAATGCAACGTTGGGGGAATAATACTCGAACCCTGGAATCGGTTCCTATTGTTTATCCAAAGTCTGTTTCATTACCAATAGAAAGTTCTTCAGCAACTGTCTCTCAGGGTCAAAATTCAGATACCATAATTCAAAGAAAATTAGATTCATCTTCATCAAGTCCGAATTTTTCCGACTCAGCAGCACAAATTAATCAAACTGCTATCCTTTCTTCAGATATTCCTGTAGTTAGACCCAAAAAGATTTCCGAATCATCACTAGACTTGACAGAAATCACCTTAGCAGGTTTAACAGATTCCCCAACATCTTCATCTAATCCATCAGCATTAAATCTCAATCATCTATCTCAACCAAATTTAAATAAAACCTCTCTGGTTCCATTAGCAAATCCAGTCGTTAAACCCCAGTCTGATTCTGAACTATTATCATTACCAGAATTTGATATTACTGCTCATCAACCATTACCTATTATTCAAGCAAAACTTCAAAATTATTCTCAAACAGAATCATATTTTCCTGTTGTCCAGAATTTGAATTCTTTTGATTATCGACAACCAACACAATCAACACAATCAAATAATCAGGTGAAAGATGTCAATTTAATTAAACGCGAAAACTTGATATCGGAAATTCCCATTGTCAATCCCCAACCTATAATTTCTCAAATTAATTTATATCAGTCGGAAATATCCTCAACTATAAATTCACCTGTAAATCAAAATCAACCCGTAGATAGCAAAACACAATCTATGGAAAATTTTAATTCAGAAATCAATCAAAATCATCATCAAATAAATAATCGTTCTTTACCCCTAGTGTTGGTAAATTCTCGAATTACCTCTCCGGTAAATCCTCAATCTTTACCATTAGCTAAACCGACCCCATCATTAAGGAGTAATAACCAACAACCGAATTTACCTAACCGAAATTCCATTTCAAATACAGAATCCCCTTCTATCCCCGTCACCCATCCTTTATCAACCACAAAAATAGAATCGAGAAATTCTAATTCTAATTCTAATTCTCATATTGATATTGATACTATAGCTAGTCAAGTGGAACGCAAATTGATGCGGAAATTAGTTGTGGAAAGTGAACGTAGAGGAAAAACCAGATGACATTAGAGAAATTAACTATCAAAGCTGAAAAAAATAATCCCGGAGATTTTGCTGATAAATTTAAAGTACTTTTTAACCCTAATGAAGTACAAATCATTAAAACAGGTTGGAAAATGCAAAAATATGGCAGTTGCATCTACAGAATTAACTGAAATCCAACTTAATTTATTCTTTGACACTACCTTGCTAGGAGTTCCCCCGGAAAACGTCCAAAACTATACCCGCAAGATTTTTAATTTGACTCAACCTCGAATTGGGACAAATCCTAAACGTCCCCCTCGTTGTCAACTAATTTGGGGAACTATATCCGGGAAAGATAGCATTTTATTACCTGATGGTTTTTTAGAAAGTGTCAGCAAAACTCTCACTCAGTTTCTAGAAGATGGAACACCTGTGAGAGCAACTTTAAATTGTACCTTTAAAGAATGGAGAGAACCGAAAAAAAAGGCAAAAATCGCTAATCCCATTGATGATCCAGTGAGAATTGTCAAACAAGGAGAAACTTTAAGTAGCATTGCGACGGAAGAATATGGAAATCCTGCATTATGGAGGATTATAGCCGAAGAAAATCAGTTAACTAATCCTCGGATTTTAAATCCGGGAATGGTGCTGACAATTCCTCCTTTGCGGATTACTAATTTGCGTCAGGGAGGATAAATCATGGTCAATGATGTTTCGGTATTAAATCCTCATTTGAAAATTTTGGTTCAAGCGCAACCCCTCGCTCCGGAAATAGAAGCTGATTTGATATCAGTTTTAGTATCTCAGGATTTGGAAGCTCCGAGTATGTTTGAGCTGCAATTAAAGTTAGAAATCAGAGGTTGGATTCCTGGGGAAAAAAAAGAGGTGACAGGTAAAGCTGAGGTGGGAAAAGAAGGTGGAATTATGGGGGGTTCCACATCGAAGCACAAGCAGCTAAAACAGCTTTTGGTGTCTCTAATTATCGGATAGTCAATCAACCTGCATCCAGTCAGGAAGAAGCTGATATGATGGCATTGGGGCAATTTCAAGAGCTAGCGATCGCTTACATTACTGGGGAAGGAATTTGTCAAGGAAATCCTCATTTACGGGCTGGGAAAGTTATAGAAATTGCTGGAGTTGGTCGTAGATTTATGGGTCTTTATTATATCACTAATGTGGAACATAATTATTCACGCGATCAGGGTTATAAAACTGCATTTACGGTGAGGAGAAACGCAACATGAGCAGTATGGATTTATTGATGTCTAATCATCAGAGTAATCACTTTTATGGAGTCACAATTGGGATTGTCACTAATAATCAAGACCCGGATAAATTAGGTAGAGTAAAAGTGAAATTCCCTTGGCTTTCTTTACAAGATGAAAGTAATTGGGCTAGGGTTTTAACCCCTATGGCCGGAAATAATCGAGGCATTTATTTTCTACCAGAAGTTAATGATGAGGTTTTAGTTACTTTTGAACAAGGGGATATGAATTTTCCTTATATTCTCGGTTCTTTGTGGAATGGGAAAGATAAATCACCTATTCAAAATGAAGATGGTGAAAATAATCAACGATTAATTAAATCTCGCAGTGGTCATACAATTATTTTAGATGATACTGAAGGACATGAGAAAATAGTTATTCAAGATAAAACCGGGGGAAATAAAATTGAAATTAATTCTGAACATAATACCATGAATATTACAGTTGGTAAAGATTTAACTATTAGTACTCAAGGAAAAATCATCTTAAAAAGTAGTGACGATGATATTTCGCTGGAATGCAAAAATTTGTCTATCAAAACTCAAGAAAATTATCAATTAGAAGCAGGAGCAAATTGTACCATTAAAGCTGAAGCAAATTATGAGCTAGAAGCAAAATCTGGTTTAGGAATTAAATGTGTTCAGGGAGTAAAAATCAATGATGGTTCCTTGGAGGTATTGTAATGGAGATTGATTTTTTAGGTGTGGGTTGGACTCTACCTGTGAAACTTGATGAAAATGGTCAAGGGAAGGTGGCTTTTTATGAAGATACTGTCCGTCAATCAATTTGGATGATTCTTAGTACCGCTAAAGGAGAACGGATTATGCGTCCTGATTTTGGTTGTGATATTCATGAAAAGGTATTTGCTCTCCATAGTTCAGGTACCATTGGACAAATTATTAGTGATGTTAGAGATGCTTTAATTGAATGGGAACAGCATCCGAGCAACTTCAGGTAATTCGCAATAATATCGGAGAAATCACGGAAGTTTGGGTACTTTGGCAAGAAGTTCCCGATTTTTATGGTTCTGGTGCAAGCGATCGCCATTATATGATAGAACGACAAACCGGAAAAATTCATTTTGGGGATGGACAAGCAGGAATGATTCCCCCTAGAGGAAGAAATAATATTCGATTATCTTTTTATCGCACCGGAGGAGGTGAACAAGGAAATGTTCGCTCACAAACAATAAGTCAACTGAAAACTACGATTCCCTATATTAATCGGGTCATTAATCTAGAAGCAGCAGTAGATGGAACCGAACAGGAAACCTTAGAGCATCTGAAACTAAGAGGAGCAAAGCAATTACGTCATCGTCATCGTGCTGTCACCCTGGAAGATATAGCGGATTTAGTTTAAATATTCAAGGAGATTTAACCGTCAATGGTAATCTGACCAGTAAAAACTTATCACTCTCCGCAGACAATAATAATAGAGGAGTATTATTTTTAGCGACAACAGGAGATTATAACCATGCATTGTATAATAACATTTCTAACTCTGATAACGAAGGAAAATGGGATGGAGCCAAATGGAATGTTGGTAACGGATTAAATATCCGCGTCGGAACATGACTGGTGATAAAGCCATTTTTAATCCCAGCTTTGGACAAGCAATTGTCACCGTGCGTCCAGGAGAATTAATTGGCACAGGTAAGGATAAAATTAATCACCAACTAGTCTGTGTAGATGGAGATGAAAAAAAAGTCATCCTTCCTGGTTGTAGTTATATGACCTCCCAATATAGTATTCCTGGACTAGGAATTCTTTCGATAGAATCCCTTGCTAATGACCAAAAAGCTAAAAAGACCCAATCTGGTGGTAAACCTGTACTGTTAAAAGGTGGATTATTTAAAGCCAAATTTCAAGTGACCGTTCCCGCACAACAACCTTCTACCCCTAATCCTATCACTGATACTACCCCTCAATATTCTGGGACTGGAACATTTATTTCGCTGAATATAAAAGTTAAAGGAATTTAAATAGTATGAAAGAACAACTAGAAAAGCGTCTTGCTGAACTCAAAACCGAATTTGCATCAGGACAAAAAGTAATGGCCGATTTAGAAACGAAACAAGCAAATCTACGTGATACCTTACTCAGAATTAGTGGAGCGATTCAAATTTTGGAAGAAGAAATAGGCAAAGTTAATACAGAGGATAAAATCATCCCCGACTAATCCCGAAATAACCTCCCTTGGTAAGCTACTGTGTGTACACAAGTAAAAGACCTCTCCCCAAGCCCCTCTCCGACGCGGAGCTACGGTGTACACACAAGTAATCCTGACATAGGTTTGGGCATTTTTTTAGCCGGGAATTTGTGTAGGGGCGTATTGCATACGCCCTTACCCCACCGGATAATTTCAGAATTAGGGAGTTAAAACCAGGTGTGAGTTGAAAATTACGGCTCAACTTGTCGGTTAGTCTGGTGATAAACCTCAAAACATTCGTGGAATTCATGCTTTGGTTTGGGGTCTACAATTTGGATTAATCTCACCATTAAAATATATCTAGTCTTCCACAAGTAAACTCTATGTAATCATTAACTTTAATTCCTCCCGGTAAATTAACATCTAGTTCAATTAAAATATCTCCCACTAGTAACAAATTATTTTCTATGTTTGTTACTTTTCCTAAGATTTTATATCCCAGACTATTATTTTTGCGTTTGATATAGGGAGTTTCTTGTGTGGTATTCAGCACAGTATATCCAGTATTGAAAGCAAGAAGTGGATCTTCTATAATATCGCCTGGATATCTATTACAAGGCTGACAAAAAGCAGCACATTCATAAACGCCATCAGTTATATGTAATAAAGCCTCTTCGGCATCTTCTGATAGAATTTCAATTGTTTTAACTACCACATTATTATTCATTGATTCCACCCTAAACTTGGAGCTTTTTTAGCTACTTCTTTTACCGTCTTAATATGAAAAGTAGTAATAATATTTGGATTATCTCTTTTTAAGCAAAACCAGGGAGAGGTCTTTCAATCATACTTGTGTGTAGACCGTAACCATTTTATAGGTAGTAAATATCACCATATCTCCAAAATGAAGCTTAAGACTCCATATCAAGCATGGCACATTCTTTTACCCAACGCTCCAAAAGCGGGACTTCAAAACCATGACCATTTTCTGTCTCCTCAAGAATATGATAACGCCGTAATCGCTGGAGAACACGTTGAGTAACTGCATCAACATTTGTAGGTTGATATCCTTGCGCTAAATCCCAAAGGATTTTTTGTCCACACTTAATTTCATCAGTCGTATTACCTGTAAACTCAGTCCAAACATTAGTAAAATATGGTTGACCACTGATAAAACCCTCTGGAATAGCTGCTTGTAATAATTCTGAGGTAACTATCGTGGTGTAGTTTTTGTTAGCTTCATTAACCAGAGTCGAACCCATTAATTGCAGTAAATAGGGATGACAACGAGTTAAATTGAGAATTTCCTCAACAATTCCCAAATCATAACGGAGATTAAAATCAGGGTCAGGGTCTTCTAGCAGTTCTCTAGCTTCATTAGGTTCCAGATACACCATTTCTATAGGAACAACACTAATGAAATAACTACTCCAGTTGGGACCAAGTTCATCAAGCGTCTGTACACCAGAAAAGAGAAACCCCAATTGGTCATAATGCTGAATCAGGTGACGAAGTTCATCACATAAATTTTCAGTTAAGCGTCCAGCAGTAATTGCACTACTGATTTTTTCATATTCATCTAAATTAATTAAAATCCGACGTTCACCTAATTTTGGTAATGCTTTTTCTAACCAATCTTCTAAAACAATATATGGAGCAACTTGAAACTCACTACGCTGTGGGATAGTTGGTAATTCTAACCCTTGACCACGACTATCCTTATAAATAGCACGGACTAGACCTTGACAAAAACCAGCTTCATCAGTGGTAATAGCAGCACTTTGAATATCAACGTATACAGGTATAAACTCACTAGGTAATAGACGGGGTAAATTCAGGAGGAAGGAACTTTTACCACAGCGACGATGACCATGTAGAACTAATGTAGGGCAATGGCGATCCAGAATCCGACGAAGAATTTGTTCAGCAAAGAGCCGACGACCTTTAAATAATTGGTAGCGATTATGTTTGAGTGGATTACCAAATTGAAAGGGATTTAATAGTTCACCTTGAGATAGTTGATTTTGTGTTTCTAACTCTATTTGTATAACTGTTTCCCATCGGTTTATTACAGGTTGCCAATGTTTGATTTCTCTTGGTTTTAATCCTATACCTGGAAGTTCAAGCATTAATATATTTAAATTATTAATTATTCTATCTAAACTCCGTTCTTTTAATGCTATATTTCCTAATTGTAAAGCAGCATCAATATCCTTGGCGATCGCTTGAAAACGTGGCAACATAATATGAATTTCAGATGCAACAAAAGGTAGAGGTGTTTGTTCACTAGATTCTGTTTCAGGTTGATAGAAATTTGGTACTATTAACGGTAGTAAAGGATGTTCTATTGTGGCTGTCAATAAAAGTTCTGGGATAGTTTTAACTGCTGTTAATTGGTCAGCAACAATTTGTGGTAAAGCTTGTTTAATTGTACGTTTGAAGCCTGGTAAAGGTGAAGTTTGCATTTTTTGTAAAGTTGCTAGCGCATTTGAGGAGTTAGCATGGAAGGCATCGGCTAAAATGCGATCATGATTCGGTAGCGGTAGCCAGAGTAATTCAGTGCTGTGGGGTGGTAGTAGATTAAGTAATTTATGAGGTTGAAATTTTAAAGGTTTGAGCAAAGGGATTGATGAAAATAAGCTAATAAATGAAAGTATTAAATAGTCGGGGGTGAATTGATGGTAGCTAGCTAGTGTTAAAGGAAAGACTAACAATGAATTCCAGTGGAGATTTTTAAAGCTGAAAATTGTTAGTATGAATGCGGTGAATATTCCTAATCCCTGCGTTTGTAATGGTGATAGACTAGCAGCGATTAGCCAAGAGATAAATAGGTAAAGAGAAGTTTTAAAAGTCATGATACTAATCACTACATTACCTACTATACTACTTACTACACCAATTAGTACAGCAACTACTACATTACTTACTATACTACTTACTATACTACTTACTATACTTACTGCACTTACTACACCTGAGCCTATTGTTATATTTAGTGCGCTAATACTAATTACTACACTTGCACTAATTACCACACTTACTGCTACACTTGCTGCACTTACCAATACACTTAGTATTACACTTACTACTACCCCTAGTAATACGCTTAGTAATGCACCTAGTACTATACCACTTACTACACCACTCACTACATCTAACAGTACATTATTCTGTATTATTTTAATACGTGTGTTTTCTCTCTTGAGAAACCAACTAATTGATACAATGACTATCATCAATAAAATTAAGCCAATGAGAAATTTTTTATAAAACTCTTCTGAAAGAGGAAAAACTTTTAAAATTTGAACAAGCGCATTAGCATAACTTGACGGATGTACCCAATAAACCAAATCTAATAATAAAGCCGTACAAAACCCCAGAGGTACAAAAAAAATTCCTAAACTGTAGGCAATTATTATTCCTAAAGGGAATAGCCATAAATCGGATGTTTTTTCATAGATAGAAATTAATAATATTAAAGGTAAATATAAACATAAGAGCAGTAGTAAATATTGAGTAATGAAACGTAAATCTCCAAACAGAAGAATATCAGAAAAAAATGTATTTCGTTTTAGACTATCTTCATCCTTTTTTGGTAACCATTCATTCATCCGTTGCTGAAGTTTTGAAGGACAAAACAGCGACCAATAAAATAACTCCCAGTCTCTGCAAAAAACGCCACATATTTTTGTTAACTCAATTTTATTGGGATTATTGCTCTTTCATCACTTAAGGGGGGGAACTCAATATTATCATTCTGAGCGACAGCATTCGCGGAGCATCCCACTAGGGAAGAATCAAAGAGATCATTTGATTGTAGCGTTTACGAGCTTGCTGCTTGATGATATCAATATCACCATACTGTCCAGAACCACTATTAATCCCTGCTTCCCACAAATGACTTAATTCATCAATATTCTGTAATCGAAGCATACGTTTCTGCTTCCAGTCGCGTAAAGCTTCATGAATCACTTCACTGCTGCTGGTGTATTACCCAGATTCCACCACATCGCGGACAAAATCTGCCATTTCTGGTGTCAAGACAATACTGATTTTTTCAAAGTTAGTCATAACTTTTTCTCCTTTTTACTCTAAACTAGCAAATATCTATCTTTAATTATCGCTGCTCTTTCACAAATTTGGCAAAAGCACTGCTAAACACTCTACCATCACTACATAATAACCCATGACGCTTGAATATATCTACAAAAGTCGCAGATAATAAAGCAATTGAGACACCATTAACAGTATTTTTCATAATTTGCTTTTCAGGTTCCTTCAAGTCTTTCCACAGTTGTTGAAAATGTTGATTACCCTGAAAGATAAACTCTGTTTCTGCTTGTGTAAAATCATCATATTGCCATAATAATGCTGCTGCCATTTGTGTATAAAATGGTAACCCACCAGCTAAATCCTCAATCCATTGTAAATATTTTTGAGAAAATGTCTCCACACCATTAAAGCCATTTTTAACAAGTTGATTCCAAGCATCTTTTTCCAAAGCTCCCAGAATTGTTGTACTAAAAATATTACCGAAGGGAGAAGTTAATTCCAACGGTTTATAAATTTCCTCTAAAGGACGAATACTAGCAATTACCAATGTCAATAACTCATTAGATGCTTTAGAACGCCAATCTTCTCCCCAATCTTGAAATTGATCTAACCGTAACCCAATTCTTTCAAATTCATCTAACATTACAATTAGTCGATAATTATCCCGTAATGCTGTTAAAGCATCTTCTATTTCAAAAGGATCATTATTAACATTCTTCGACCAAGCTTCTTTACCTGTAAGTCTAGTAATTTCTCTTCGTAATCCTTCAATGATGCCTTCTGGAGTATGGAATTTATCAGATTGCAAATCTAATATTACTATTAGCGATTTTTGTTCTGGTAGACAGAAAACTTCTGTTTTTTCTTTGATATAACGTAACACTGAACTTTTACCCTGTCGTCGTTGTCCAACAATATTGATAGATTGGGGAGAAATAGCACCAATACGATTTTTGATATCAATAATAGTCGCACGTCTACCATAAAAACGTTCTGGGGGGACAGGATTACCAAAAATAAAGGGATTTATCCCTGTTCGTTGTTTTGTTTTTAGTAGTATTGGTGTTGGTGAATTTTTTTGTGAATCTTGTGTCTCTAGTAGTTTTTGATAAAAGGCTTTTAATTCTAGGTTGCCAGGGTTTGTCTGATATGCTTGTGTAATTAGTTCTTGCAATTTTCCTTTAGATTCAGCCCATTTCATTAAATTAAAAACAACTGCTGATTGGTTTTCACCTCCAGTTATTGTCTCTAAACTCTCACCTAATTTAAACCTAACCATTTGTTCTAGTGCATCTCTATTAGAATATGCACTGAGTAAGGCTATGTATAGCTCATGATACTGTTCTTTACTTAGCTTGTAATCCATCGCGGTATTGATTTTGATTGATGACAATTCCCACAGGAAGTGTTGAAATAGTGTTTCTAGAAAATAAATTTACCATATATACAAGTTATCTAATTAACCGGAGATTTGTCAAAATTCGCAGGAATTGCGGAAAAAGTACTTTTTCTTAAAAGGTTATGGTACATATAAGTCAATACAGTTCAGTTAAGGGAAGAAGGTAATACTGTCATCCTGACCGGAGGGAAGGATTGCGAGATCCTTCCCTCCGGTCAGGATGACAGTATAGGGACAGGCTTTATACCAATTCACGGAAAGTATGATATACGTAATTCCAGTCAGGGATAGAATTCCATCCCTTAAAATGTATCAAGCATTTCGTGAATTGGTATTACGCAGTCAAAACAGGGTAGTGCAATACGCCCCTACTTGTATGTACACGATGGCCTTAATCAAGAAATGATTGACTACGAATTGCATGGGGATGAATTACAATCTAGTTATAATCTCTTTGCCAATAGGGAGTAGGGAGTAGGGAGTAGGGAATAAATAGGAGTGCCGCGTATGAATCGCTTCTCTCAGAACATCACGAATTTACAAGATTATAGTTTACAGCAAACCCAACTTGGGCAAATGTGCGGTTCTCAGAGACTGTTTTGCGATCGCTATCAAATCCTGCGAGTTCTAGGTAGAGGTGGTTTCGGTATCACATACTTATGCAAAGATATCCACTTACCTGAGCATCCCCTGTGTGTAATTAAACAACTCTACCAAAGAGATACTAATGCCAAATCTTGGCAAAAGTCTTGTCAACGTTTTGAAAAGGAAGCCAAAATCTTAGGTCAACTTGGGAGTCATGCTCAAATTCCCATGCTTCTAGATTATTTTACTAGAAATGGCGAATTTTATTTAGTCCAAGAATATATACAAGGTTATACTTTAGCCAGAGAGGTCAGACGCACTGGTATTAAAAATGAAGTCGCCGTCAAACAGTTCCTACAACAAATATTACCAGTATTGCATTATCTACAGCAAAATCATGTCATTCATCGGGATATTAAACCCCAAAACTTATTGCGGTGTGAGCAGCACCACCGGATAGTACTTATAGATTTTGGTGCAGTTAAAGAGCAATTAGTTAATGCTCGTAATTCTAGCCATAAGGGTGTAACAACTAATTTCGTTGGCACAATGGGATTTGCACCACCAGAACAGTATTCTCTTCGTCCTGTCTATGCTAGCGATATTTATGCCTTGGGTGTCACTTGTCTTTATTTATTAACTGGTAAAGGTCCCTTGGATTTCCACCATGATTTGCGAACTGGGGAAATATTATGGCAGGAGGAGGTAAATATCAGTGATAATTTGGCCAAGGTTTTGGGCAAAATGGTGAAAATTTCTATATGCGAGCGGTTTCGTACTGCTAATGAGGTAATGAGAGCTATGGGGATGGAAAGTTCGTTAACTAGTTGTTTAATGAACCAACCACCTAGTCGTAAAAGCGTTATCCCCTCCGAAGATGTTTATATTTCACCTATAGCACAAAGGGCGATCACTTCCAGTGGGCGAACCGCCATCGCTATTCGTGAATGGAAAGCAAGAATGAAACAAAAAAAACTGTCACATTAGTAATTAATCATAATTAACCATTGACTATTAATTATTTTTAAAACAACTTGAGTAAATATTGAGACTATATTAAATCGTAATAACGGCAAAAAATCATAGTTTTCCCTGAATAATTCGTATTTTGCGAGTTGGTAAAATACCAAAAAAAGGGAGTAGATAGCTAGGATTAAGAAGTAGGGAATAGAAAAATTCCCTAATTATTTTAGTGACTGCTATAATTAACAAAATCATTAATTCTCCCCTCCACCTCCCCACCTCCCCACCTCCCCACCCCCTCACCCCCACCCATTCTTAAATTCTCACGACTATCAGACTCATGATTTGTTGCTTAAATCCCGATTGCCCAAATCCCCAAAATGCTGATGGAAACAAACTTTGTCAGACTTGCAGCACTCCTCTCGTTTCGTTGTTAAGAAATCGCTTCCGTGTAATACAAGTGCTTTCAGATGAAGGAGGATTTGGTAGAACTTATCTATCCGAAGATATAGATAAACTCAATGAACCTTGTGTAATTAAACAATTAGCACCTAAGTTTCAGGGAACTTGGTCACAAAAAAAGGCCATAGAATTATTTGCACAAGAAGCAAAACGACTACAAGAATTAGGAGAACATCCTCAAATCCCTACTCTTTTGGCTTACTTTGAGCAAGAAAATTGTTTATATTTAGTCCAACAATTGATTCATGGTCAAAATCTGTTAAAGGAATTACAGTCCAAAAAAACTTATAAAGATTGGGATATTCAATCAATTTTATTGGATTTATTACCTATCCTCAAATTTATCCATGAGCGCGGAATTATTCATCGAGATATCAAACCAGAAAATGTGATCCGACGCAAACAAGATGGTAGATTAACCCTGATTGATTTTGGTTCTTCCAAACAATTTACAGCTAAAGGACAACATAAATCGGGTACTTCTATTGGTTCACATGGTTATTCTCCCATTGAACAAATTAGAGATGGTAAAGCTTACCCAGCTAGCGATTTATTTTCTTTAGGAGCTACTTGCTTTCATTTACTCACCGGCATTTCTCCCTTTAAATTATGGATGGAATATGGATATAGTTGGGTGGAAAATTGGCAACAATATTTGCGATGTCCTTTAAGTGCAGAGTTATCTGAAGTTCTGGATAAAATGTTAAAGAAAGATATCCAAGAACGTTATCAATCAGCAGATGAGGTTCTGAGAGATTTAACTAAAAAACATCAATTATTACTAGCACCAGCTAATCGGAATAATGTCAATAAAACCTTAGCTTCATCACCATCTTTCCCCAGCCAATATTTTATTTTAAGAAATTTACTTTTAGCACTTGCTGCTATTATATCACTCGTCTTAGGAAAAACAGGATATCAAGAATATCTCCGTTTACAAAGAAATGTAAGTTCTCAACTAAATCCACCGAATCATACTAATAATAGTGAAGCAGTTTTAGTCCAAAAACCGCTACTAGATATAGGGAAAATTTCTTCAGTTCATGCGATTAAAGGGAATGATGATGAGGTTTTATCTATTGCTATTAGTCCTGATAGTAAAACTTTAATTAGTAGTGGTTATCACACAATCAAATTGTGGAATCTGGATAAAGGTAACAAAATCTCTAGTTTAGAAGGATATTCTCAAAAGATAAATGTATTATCTATTAGTCCTAATGGTAAAATTTTAGCTAGTGGGAACGACGATGGCACAATTAAAATTTGGAATTTGACAACTAAAACCGAAATTCGCACTTTAAAAGGGCATTCTGACTCGGTTCATGCTCTAGTTATTAGTCCTGATAATCAAACTTTAGTTAGTGGTAGTGATGATAGCACAATTAAAGTCTGGAATCTTGCTAGTGGTAAGCAAATACATACTTTATCTCATTCATTTTGGGTGAGGGCTTTAGCGATTAGTCCCGATAATTCTATGATTGCTAGTGGTAGTTTTGATAAAACTATTAAACTCTGGGATTTACAGAAGGGAAAAACAATTCGGACTTTCACCGGAAATACTCAAACTATTAATTCTGTGGCTTTTAGTCCCGATGGTAAAATTTTAGCAAGTGGTAGTCGCGATCGCACGATAAAATTATGGAATCTAGTCACCGGAAAGGAAATTATCACCTTACCCGGACATACTAACACTGTCACATCTGTAGCTTTTAGTCCCGATGGTAAAATTTTAGCAAGTGGTAGTCGCGATCGCACGATAAAATTATGGAATCTAGTCACCGGAAAGGAAATTATCACCTTACCCGGACATACTAACACTATCACATCTGTACTTTTCAGTCAGGATGGTAAAACCTTAGTTAGTGGTAGCGAGGACGATACAATCAGGATTTGGCGTTCAACTCCCTAATTTTCTCTCAAATCGCATTCATTAGCAGTATATACCACTGGTTGTTGATATAATAGCATGGAAAAAGTGACTGTGGAACCAAGTCCTTCACCCAGACTATAAAAATGCACTTCTCCACCCATCGTCTGTACCAGTTTTTGAGATATGACTAATCCTAAACCTGTACCACCATAACTACGTGTGTGTCCACCATCGACTTGGGAAAATAATTGAAATAGTTTATCTTGTTTATCAAGAGAAACACCAATACCTGTATCCGCTACCGTCACCTTGACTATTCCCGGTTGTAATTTCCCCTTTCCTTTTTTTAGTACTATATCCGCATTGATGGTAACACCACCTTCATTAGTAAATTTAATCGCATTCCCCACCAAATTTAATAAAACTTGGATGAGTCGTTGATAGTTACCATTGACAATAATTTCATCTTGTGTAGGTGGTAACTGCATCCGAAAGCTGAGTTTTTTCATCTCTGCTTGGGGACGCATCTTCCGTTCTACATTACTAAATAACTCATCTAGCTTCACTGGTTACACACTACCTCCATTTTCCCAGCTTCGATTTTGGCAATGTCGAGGATATCATTCATGATATCCAGTAAATGAATTGATAGTTGATGTGCTTCCGTGAGAAATTGATTTTGTTCTTCTAGATTATCAGCCATCCCATCTAAAACCAACTTCAAAAAACCAATCATCCCATTGAGAGGAGTCCGAATTTCATGGGATACATTGGCTAAAAAGTCAGTTTTCAGACGAGAAGCTTCTTCGGCTTTTTGTCTAGCTATTTCTAGTTCTTTATATAAAGTAGCATGCGCGATCGCCGTTCCCAGTTGATCAGCCACCTCTTTAATTAATTCCAATTCTCCTTCAGTTAAGGGATAACATTCATCCCACACATTCAAAGCTACTATTCCATTAGCTTTATTTTGGTAAGAGGTAGCCACCAGTAAAACTCTTTGATGATTAAATTGAGTAGAACCAGTCAGTTCTACCACTATTGGTTCTAAAGTAGTCGCAGCTTCAGCAAAAGCCAATTCCACATCCATGTCTATTTCTGAACCCAACATTGATGCTTTTTCGGGATGTTTATATTCAGCTATAACCTTGATTTTAGAATTAAAAGGCTGATAAGGGCAAATAATACAGCGTTCTAACTTAAGTGCTTCCCCTAAAATATCAACAGTCTGCTGCCAAATGACACTTAAATCCAATGTCCGTCGGATATTCTTAGTAATTTTATTTACTAGCTTCTGATGCTGCTGCCACCGCATAGTCAACTCTATTTGAGTCAGAGTTTTTTTAGACCCATTTACTTCTTCAGTGTAAGCTTTTGTTTGCAACAATCGTCCCATCACCAAAACAGTAGTAGCGAGATAACCCAATCGTGGCATAACAGGAGTAATTACCAACTCCAACTCAAATAACTCCTGACGATAGCGAAACCAACATTGAATTCTTTCTGGGACTAAATTAGTCAATATACGGTGTAATCGCTCCAAATAAGTAACTTTGTCTACTGGTACAAAGTCTTCATGCTGATTTAATTCCGAAATTAAATTTTCAGGATTTAGCCCCAAGAGTTCGCTATGCTGCCAATAAAAGGTGAGATAGCGCCCTGCCCCATCTTGTGTATATACCAACTCAGAGCCAAAATTTGGCCATGAGTTATTGCTACTGGTGGTAGATTCCAGATTCTGGGGAAATAAGTTTGGTAGTTCGTTATGGGCAGTAATAATCATTATCGAGTTGGATAGATAAATGGTATTACACTGACGGTGTTACCAAAACTGTGTGATTTAATTTTGGCATAAACTTTTACAGCTTTGACATTAATTATTGAGTATTTTTCACCATTTTTACTCCCGAAAGTAAAAATTTTACATTTTTTAATTTTTTACTCCTTTCATTTTCCGCTCAGATTCATGAAATTAAGAGGATTAAAAGGGTTAAGAGGATTAAGAGATCAGGAAAAATTCATTTAGTCTCCTCCCCTCTGCCTCTCCTCCCCTCTGCCCCTCTGCCCCTCTGCCCCTCTGCCCCTCTGCCCCTCTGCCTCTCCTCCCCTCTGCCCCTCTGCCCCTCTGCCCCTCTGCCCCTCTGCCTCTCTGCCTCTCCTCCCCTCTGCCCCTCTGCCCCTCTGCCCCCCACCTCACCCCCTCTCCTCAATCATTCCATTCCCCTCTAGGAGGAACAGGTACCCGCACAGGAGTGCGAGTTAGTTCATCATCTCTGGGGATATCACCTCGTAACCACTGACGAATTGCGACTTCAATCACCTTACTGGGGTCATTAGTAAGATGTTGAATTTGCTCCACTAACTCAGAATCTAGACGGACTGCTATTTCCACCTTATCACTTAGTGTGTTTTCTAGTTCAGTAGAATGTTCTTGTATATTCATGGGTTTAAATGTGAGGAAATTATTTTGTCTAAAGTTTTGTCAAGTCAGCTACATAATTTATATTTATTGTAAGCTTACGGTTGATGAATACCAGCAGCTATCCATAGACTTTCACAATATTCTTAAAAATTCACCTGTCTAAGGTGACAGTCATCAGGGGTTAGTAGTCCCTACTGTCTGGTTTGCGAATACCATATGCTCTATTTGCAGCATCTTGACGAAGAAAGGATTAAAATACATGAAGTAAATCGCTTTCACTTTGGTTGCTGCTTCAGCAAAAAATGTTCTATGACTGACGTTCCCGCAGTTCGCATTCGCAATTTTTGTATTATTGCTCACATTGACCACGGGAAATCCACCCTGGCTGATCGTCTTCTCCAAGCTACTGGCACTGTAGAAGACCGACAGATGAAGGAACAGTTTCTCGATAATATGGATCTGGAACGGGAGCGCGGCATTACAATTAAGCTGCAAGCTGCCCGGATGAACTATACCGCTAAGGATGGTCAGCAATATGTGCTGAATCTCATCGACACCCCCGGACACGTGGATTTTTCCTATGAAGTGTCACGTTCTCTAGCAGCTTGTGAAGGGGCTTTGTTGGTAGTAGATGCTTCCCAAGGTGTGGAAGCACAAACTTTGGCTAATGTCTATTTAGCATTGGAACATAATCTAGAAATTATCCCAGTTCTCAATAAAATTGATTTACCAGGGGCAGAACCAGACCGGGTAATTGGTGAAATTGAAGAAATTATCGGTCTAGATTGCAGTGGGGCAATTCTGGCTTCGGCTAAAGAGGGTATCGGCATTAATGAGATTTTAGAGGCTGTGGTAGAACGTGTACCCCCACCAGCAAATACGATTAATGAGCGGCTTAGAGCCTTGATTTTTGATAGCTATTATGATAGTTATCGAGGTGTAATTGTCTATTTTCGGGTGATGGATGGCACTTTGAAAACAGGCGATCGCATTTATTTAATGGCTTCTGGGAAAGAATACGAAATTGATGAAATCGGTGTTCTCTCCCCTACCCAAAAACAAGTAGCAGAACTACATGCGGGGGAAGTGGGCTATTTAGGTGCATCAATTAGGGCTGTAGCTGATGCGCGGGTGGGAGATACCATTACCCAATCCAACTCTAAAGCGGTGGAACCTTTACCCGGCTATACCGAAGCTAACCCCATGGTATTTTGTGGGATGTTCCCCATTGATGCTGACCAATTTGAAGATTTGCGGGAAGCTCTAGAAAAACTGAGACTTAATGACGCTGCGCTCCATTATGAACCAGAAACTTCTAGTGCGATGGGGTTTGGTTTCCGTTGTGGGTTCTTAGGTTTGCTACACATGGAAATTGTCCAAGAACGTTTAGAACGGGAATATGACCTAGATTTAATTATTACCGCTCCTTCTGTGGTCTATAAGGTGGTGACAATCAAAGGTGAAGAATTATATATTGATAATCCCAGTCGTTTACCCTCACCCAATGAACGGGAAAAAATTGAAGAACCATATGTCAAGGTAGAAATGATTACGCCGGAAATATATGTGGGAACTTTAATGGAGTTATCACAAAATCGGCGGGGTATTTTCAAGGATATGAAATATCTGGCTCAAGGACGGACTACTCTTACTTATGAGCTACCTTTGGCAGAAGTAGTCACCGACTTTTTTGATCAAATGAAATCGCGATCGCGTGGTTATGCCAGTATGGAATATCATGTAATTGGCTACCGAGAAAATCCCTTAGTGAAGCTGGATATTTTAATTAATGGTGACCCGGTTGATTCCCTAGCCATGATTGTCCATCGGGATAAAGCATATGGTATGGGAAGGTCAATGGCAGAAAAGCTGAAAGAATTAATTCCTCGTCACCAATTTAAAGTCCCCATTCAAGCTTCCATTGGCAGTAAAGTTATCGCTAGTGAACACATCCCCGCTTTACGAAAAGATGTCTTAGCTAAGTGTTATGGTGGTGATATTAGTCGGAAAAAGAAACTGTTACAGAAACAGGCTAAGGGTAAAAAACGGATGAAATCTGTGGGTACAGTCGATGTACCGCAGGAAGCTTTTATGGCAGTGTTACGCTTAGACCAAAATTAAAAAAGGAGTCATCCTAATTCAAAATTCAAAATACAAAATTCAAAATTAAGAAAGTCAGACTTTCCGTGGAGCGGGCATCTTGCCCGCCTGGCTTCAATGGCAGGCAAGATGCCTGCTCCACTAAAATTAAACAAGGATTCAGGAATCAGAATGAATTCTCGCTCTTGACTCCGGCTCAAATTAAATTTTTCTTCCTCTAGGAGGATTACGAATAGATATACAAATAGAGTTAATTGTACAAATGCATCGGGATTAATTTCAGATTTTCCCTCTTTCCCTACAAATAGTGGGAGCCAATAATGGATAAAAACCCCATCAAAGTTCTTTTAGTTGATGATGATGAAAATGATTATATTTTAATTCTGAATTGGGTGAGGGAATTTCAAGTAGCCCAGTGTGGATTAACCTGGGTGGATAATTATATAGATGCCAGAGAGGCGATCGCATCTGGGCAACATGATATATATTTAGTAGACTACAATTTAGCAATCCATGACGGATGGCAATTATTACATGAAATATTAGCATCTGATGGCACTTCTCCCATAATTTTACTCCTGGGTAACGGGAACTGGGAAATAGACTCAGAAACAATCAAAACATTAACAGCAGATTATTTAGAAAAAAGCCAGTTGACAGCACCCTTATTAGAACGCTCTATTCAATATACGATGGAGCGTAAACAATCAGCACAAAAGATTCGTCAACAAGCTGCTTTACTAGATATGGCTACCGATGCGATTTTTGTGTGTGATTTGAATCAGCAAATTTTATATTGGAACCAAGCTGCTGAATCTCTTTACGGTTGGAAAAGTGAAGAAGCAGTCACAAAGAAGACGCAAGAATTATGGGAAGAAAAAAATCTCTCTCAATTCTCAGTTGTACTAGATATACTGTTAAAAGTTGGTAGTTGGCAAGGAGAGCTAAATCAAAAAACAAGATTTGGTAAAGATATTATTGTGGAAAGTCGTTGGACTTTGATGAATGATTTTAGTCAAAATGTAAAATCCATCCTGGTAGTTAACAGTGATATTACTGATAAAAAACAACTGGAATCCAAATTCTTACGTGTGCAAAGATTAGAGAGCATTGGTACATTAGCTAGTGGTATTGCTCATGACTTAAATAATGTTCTGTCCCCAATTTTAATGACTGCACAATTACTAGAATCACAGATACATGATGAATATGCCAGACGATTGATCCCAATTTTAATTACTAATGCTAAACGAGGAGCAAATTTAGTTAAACAGGTGTTATCTTTTACTCGTGGAATACAAGGAGAGCGCAGCCTTTTACAGCTAAAACATTTAATTATAGAAATTCAGCACATTATTAAAGAAACATTTCCTAAATCCATTGAAGTTTTGATTCAAATACCACAAGATTTTTGGACTATATATGGTGATGCTACTCAATTACATCAAGTTTTAATGAATTTATGTGTTAATGCTCGTGATGCGATGCCAAATGGAGGGATTTTGCAAATAAGTGCCGAAAATCTTTTAGTAGATGAAAATTATGCTAGGATGCATACAGATGCTAAACTAGGTGCTTATGTAGTAGTTAGTGTCATAGATACTGGAACGGGAATTAAACCAGCAATATTAGAGCGGATATTTGAACCTTTTTTTACTACTAAAGAACTTGAGGAAGGGACTGGTTTAGGTTTATCTACGGTATTGGGAATTATTAAAAATCATGGTGGTTTTATTAATGTCTATACTGAAGAAGGCAAAGGTACTCAATTTAAAGTGTATTTACCTGCACAAGAAGTGAAAGAAACTAGAGAAGAATCGGAAATACATTTATCTAAAGGTAATGGAGAATTAGTTTTAGTTGTAGATGATGAACCTGCTATTCGTGAACTTACCAAAACATCACTAGAAAGATTTAATTATCAAGCTATTACCGCTAGTAATGGGATTGAGGCCGTTGCTATGTATGTAGAAAAATCTCAGGAAATATCTTTAGTATTAACTGATATAATTATGCCTTGTATGGATGGATTGACCACTATCCGCACTTTACAAAAAATTAACCCCCAAGTGAAAATCATTGCTGTTAGTGGATTAGCATCTGCGGATAAGGTCAATACAGTTTATGATTTGGGAGTCAAAGCATTTTTATGCAAGCCTTATACTACTAATCAATTATTGCAAACTATTCATGCGGTCAATGAGAGCAAGTCCTAATTAGATAAACCCATCACTGTACGATAATGAGATTCTAATTTATTCACAGTTTTAGATTTGCGGGTTGCTTCCCATTGACTATGATTAAATAATTTTTGCTGCAATTCATCAACATCGATAGTCGTAAATTTGCCATTTTCCATAATTTGCTTACCATTTACCCAAGCACTATCAACAACATGAGAGGGACGTCCTAATACTAACAGTCCCATCGGATCAGTTCGAGGTAATAATGATAGTTTATTCAAATCATACAGCACTAAATCAGCTTGTTTTCCTACAGTCAAAGAACCCAGTTGTGTTGATATATTTAATCCTTTTGCTCCTCCTAATGATGCCATTTCTATCGCTTTTCTGGGGGTAATCCAATTTTGATAATCTAAATCTGTAGTATTGTGTAAAATCGAACCAAGTTTAATAGCTTCTAACAAATCTTGAGAATCATTACTAGCAGCACCATCACAACCAAAAGTCACGTTTACCCCAGCTTCGAGATATTTTAAAATCGGAGCAATCCCACTCCCTAACCGCAAATTACTGAGGGGATTATGCACAACCGTCGATTGAGTTTCCGCCAGAATCGCAATATCCCCATCAGTTAACCAAACGCAATGTGCTAAACTAGTGCGATCGCCTAAATAACCAATCCTCTGTAAATGTTCCACCGCTGTACAACCATACTTTTCTAAAGCCAGTTTCTCCTGTGCTCTGGTTTCTAACAAATGGGAGTGACGACAAAGATGGTAACGGTTACTTAATTCACTACACCCTATAAACAAAGCATCACTACACAACTGTATCCCTGTGGGTGCAACTAATATATTCACTCCTTCCTCTGGACGATGAAATTGTCTGACTGCTTCTTCTATAATCGACAGTATACTAACTGTTGAGTGAAAATAAGGTTCGTGATTTTGGGTCGATTCCCCCGCTGGTATCCCCGCACTCATCGATTCATCTTGAATTAGAGGTGCAATAAAAGCGCGAATTCCCACTTCTCGATAAGCACGAACTACCGTAGCAATGGTTTCTAACTCTTGTCCTGGAATTAAGACTAGATGATCTACTACACTAGTACCACCAGAAAGCAATGTCTCGACTGCGGTTCCCAATGCACTAACATAAGTCTTTTCTAAATCAAAGGGAAAAAACTCATAGAGTTCCCCTAGCCATAATTCTAGAGGTAACATCGAAACTATTCCCCTTTGCCACATTTCGGAAGAATGGGTGTGAGCATTGAAAAATCCAGGTAGCAACAGTTTGTTCTGTCCATCAATCACTCTACCCATTACCTCTAATTCAGGGGCAATCGCCGCAATTTTACCGTCTAAAATGTGGATATCAGAAATAGTATAACCATTGGCAACAGCAATCAGTGCGTTTTGAATCGTAAATTTCACTATCGTCACCCTGACTAAGTTTTAACTAATTCTATCAGCCATTCTCTAGAACAAGCAAAGGTATAATTATTTGCCATATATACACATTGTATTTGAATTTTGTGGTTCTAGTTGGCAGCGTGGGTTTCAAAACCCCGTATATTCTCTTACTCCCTACTCCCTACTTACTGACGTTAATAAGTATTTCTATGAAGAAATCTTTTCCTCAGTAACATTTCACGTTACAAATTGAGCAATGATATTGAAATTGAAAATTTATGAATCTACCTATACGTACATTAGGAATTCCTCCCAATGCTTGGAGTGTCAACCAGGATATTGCAGATATCACCCGTCTAGCAAAAACCCCACAACTGATTACCTTATCCACAGAAACCAAAACCCTGCACCTAGATTTGGCAAAAACTGCCATTTTAATCATCAATATGCAAAATGACTTCTGTCATCCTGATGGATGGTTATCACATATTGGTGTAGATGTCAACCCTGCTCGTCAACCGATTCAACCGTTGCAAAAACTATTACCAGAATTGCGAACAATCGGTGTCCCAATCATCTGGGTAAATTGGGGAAATCGTCCTGACTTACTCAATATTAGTGCTGCTCTTTTGCATGTTTATAATCCCACAGGTGAGGGTGTAGGATTGGGTGATCCTTTGCCTAGCAATGGTGCTAAAGTGCTATTAGCAGGTAGTTGGGCAGCAGCAGTAGTAGAAGAACTCCCTCAACTAGCAACAGATATTCGGGTGGATAAATACCGGATGAGTGGATTTTGGGATACCCCTTTAGATAGTATTCTCAGAAATTTAGGCATAACCACACTATTATTTGCAGGAGTCAATGCTGACCAATGTGTGTTGACTACCCTCTGCGACGCCAATTTTTTAGGTTATGACTGTGTATTAGTCAAAGATTGCACCGCGACTACTTCCCCAGAATATTGTTGGTTAGCGACTTTGTATAACGTAAAGCAATGTTTTGGCTTTGTCACTGACACAACAGCGATTTTTACAGCGATTCATCACCATTAAACAGTTTAATCTCAAACCCAAATACGTATCAGGAGATAAATAAATGTATGCCACTCGTTGTATAATCCCCATTATCAAATCGCCCAAAGATTATCAAGCATATCGGATTAGTCCTAGTGATTCTAATCGATTAGCAATTGTCTTTGATTCTACTAACGCGAATACCTCCTTAACTTGCTGTGTAGAGATATTTGATATTGGTGGACAAACACCACCAAATCGTCATCAATGGGCAGTGGAAATGTTCTTTATTCTTAAAGGAGAAGGTATTGCTATATGTGATGGTAAAAAAGTAGTCATCAAAGCTGGAGATAGTCTCCTAGTCCCACCTATGGGAACACACTTAATTAGAAATACAGGTAATAGTCGTTTGTATACTCTCACCGTTATGGTTCCCAATGAAGATTTTTCGGAACTCATTCGCAGGGGAATTCCTGTTGAATTAGATGCAGAAGATATGGCAGTATTAGGAGGGAATAGGGACTAGGGAATAATTTAAAAAAAATATCAAAAATTAGCAAGATGCAGATAATTGATTTGAGTGATACACTACAAAATGATAAACATTGGGCGCCTTGGTGGGCACGTAATTCTGTAACTTACCAAGGACACAAGTTTGGCAGTTTTGCGATTTGGCTTTTATTTGGAGTCACACCTAAATATTTACGTAATCGACTGGGTTGGGCTAATGAAGTGATTAAACTTTCCACTCATGGTACAACTCATATGGATGCACCAGTAGTAGAGCTATTCGGCGCTCAAAATGGTTGGCAGTTTGAAATCATAGAAGACTTAGGTTCAGGTCTAAATTACAGCAAAAAAGGCTTAAAAGGATTGATCCGGTTAATTGTCGATAGCAAGGTTGAGAGATTAGTCCTGACACACAAAGATAGATTACTGAGATTTGGCAGTGAACTGATTTTCAGTTTATGTGAGCATTTTGGGACGGAAGTAATGATTATCAATAGGACAGAAGACAGCAGTTTCGAGGAGGATTTAGCAACAGATGTTCTAGAGATAATTACAGTTTTTTCTGCAAGGCTATATGGTAGCAGAAGTCATAAAAACAAAAAGATAGTTGAGGAGTTAAGAGAAGTTGCTAATCGGATTTAAAACAGAACTGAAACTTAATAATGTTCAAAGGGCAGATTTTATTAAACACTGTGGAGTCTCACGTCATGCTTGGAATTGGGGTTTAGCTTTAACTAAACAGCTCCTTATCATAATAGAGATAACCCTGATACTAAGATTAAGTTCCCTACTGCTATTGAATTACATAAGTGGCTAGTAGCTTTAGTAAAGCCTGAAAACGAGTGGTATTATGAGTGTTCTAAATCAGCACCACAGGAAGCTTTAAGAGCCTTAAGGGTAGCTTGGGATAGATACTTTAAAAAGCTCTCAGGTATTCCTAACTTTAAAAAAAAGGGTAAACATGATAGCTTTACTCTAGAGGGGACAGTGAAAATTTTAGGTAATAACAAAATTCAAGTGCCTAAGATTGGAGTCCTAAAAACTTATGAAAGACTGCCTCAAGTCCCAATTAAATCAGTAACAATTAGTCGGGAAGCGGATAGATGGTTGATTAGTTTTAGACTGGAGATAGATCAACAAGAATCTACTCTAAATAACGTGGTGGGCGTAGATTTAGGAGTAAAAAACTTAGCGACACTATCCACTGGTGAAATCATAGAAGGTGCTAAGTCTTATAAAAAATATGAAGCAAAATTGAGTAGATTGCAATGGTTAAACAGACATAAAATCCTCGGCTCAAGTAACTGGAAAAAAGCACAGATAGACATAGCAAGATTACACAGAAAGATCGCGAATATTCGCAAAGATACGTTACATAAGTTGACTACACTGTTGTCCAAGAACCACGGCACAGTTGTCATTGAAGACTTAAATGTATCTGGAATGTTAGCTAACCATAAACTAGCAAAAGCCATCTCTGATATGGGTTTTTATGAATTCCGTCGTCAACTAACTTACAAGTGTGAATTATACGGTTCAAAGCTGGTGATAGTTGATAGATGGTATCCGAGTTCTAAGACCTGTTCTCGTTGTGGAATTAAAAAAGAAACTCTCCCATTAAGTGAAAGAGAGTTTTGTTGTCAGCATTGTGCATTGACAATAGACCGTGATCTGAATGCGGCGATTAATTTGTCTAAAGCTGTCAGTTAGGCAGTGTTAGCCTGTGGACTGGTTGAAGCCGACTTCTCCAGAATGAAGCAGGAAGTAAACGAAGCTCAAAGTAGATTTGAGTAGGTTTTATATAACGGTAGTAGGTATTATCGACCCATGAAACTGGTTACTTTTATCTTGCTTTCTCATCCCATCTCCAGACAATTTTTGGGAGTGTTAATTGATAATGAGTCCACAGTGGTGGATTTGCAAGGTGGTAGACTCGCAATGGCTAATACTCCCTCACCTTTTTTTCAGGATATGTTGTCTTTTTTAGATGGGGGAGAAGCAGCACGAGAATTAGCTACCCAAGTTAGAGATTTTATTGATGTGGAACGACCCCCAGGAATAATTTATGCTTTGCATGAAGTTAAATTACTGGCTCCAGTTCCTCGTCCCCGTTCGATTCGAGATTGTATGGTGTTTGAAAAACATCTGATTCAAGCGACTCGAACCGTGGTTAGCTGGAAATTACCTCTATTAGCTCAGTTAGATGGTTGGATAGAGAAGTTACGGGGAAAACCTTTGATTAGTTTACCGAAAGTTTGGTACGAATTCCCCATTTATTACAAAGGTAATCCCATGAGTGTAGTGGGAACAGATACAGATGTATACTGGCCTGGATATACTCAAAAATTGGATTATGAGTTAGAAATTGGCATATTTATCGGCAAAATTGGTCGGAATATCCATCCCAACGATGCCCATAAATATATTGGTGGCTATACCATTTATAATGATTTTAGCGCCCGTGATATCCAAATTCAGGAAATGGGAGGGCGTCTAGTCCTGCTAAAGGTAAGGATTTTGATACCGGAAATGCCATTCCTTATCTTGTGACTCCAGATGAAGTTTCTCAACCTTATAATCTGGCTATGAGTGCGATTATTAATGGTGAAAAATGGTCAAATGGTAATAGTCGCGATATGCATTTTTCCTTTGAGGATATTATCGCTTATATTTCCCAAGAGGAAACTTTATATCCGGGAGAGTTTATTGGTTCCGGTACCGTAGGTAATGGTTGTGGATTGGAGTTAAATTGATGGCTAAAGCGAGGAGATGTGGTGGAATTACAAGTTGAAGGTCTGGGGGTATTGCGAAATATGATTGTTTAGTCAATAGACATCTCCAAAAAAAGAGCATGAGAAAAAGATAGCAGTTAATGATATTGTTGGATTTTAGGTTTAACATCGACAAATTATAATGGCTAAACGTTTTTCAGGCAATTCACAGTGTACTCGTACTGCAAAGCTAAATTCTGAATTCTATTCGCTTTTTTCTGAAGCAGAAGTTTTAGAAATAATTCAGGCTTTAGAAACCAGAAAAGAAATCCCTCTCAAGTATTCTTATAAAGGTAGAGGAGCAAAAATTTGGGATACTTTTTATCAAAAATATTTGCTTCCTAAATGGTATCGCGCTTCTAATTCGGAAATTGACTTTTTAAGGCAAAATTTTAGTTATCTTGATGGTAGTTATCAACAATGTAGTAAATTGAATATCATTGATGTGGGTTCCGGAAATTCCTATCCGGTTAAAGATTTTATCTCTCAACTTAATAAATTGGGTAAAATCAATAAATATATTGCTTTAGATATTAGTCAAGAATTGCTGGATTTATCGAAAATTAACTTAAAAAAATGGTTGCCAAATATAGAATATTTATCAGATATCATTGATATAGAAATTAATCATCTTCCGGCAAATTTATGCAATCAGGAAAATGAGGATACTGCTAATATAATTTTGCATTTAGGTGTAACTCTTGCTAATCATCAAAATCGGTCAGAAGTATTGAGGAATTTGAAAGAAAGTATGGGACATCATGATTTATTAGTATTTACTAATGAAATTGGTTCAAATTCTCAATGGGATGGTAGAATTGGTGGGGGTTTTAAATATCATGTCGAGGAGATATATAGATGGATTAAAAATAAAATGAATTTGCAAGACCAAGATTGTGAACTCGTGAGAAAATATGATTTACCCACAGATAGTATAGTAGCTAATATCAAATTTCTCCATCATCAAACTATCGATTTTAGTTGGGGGGGAATAGATAAAAAAATTGAATTTTCCATAGGTGAGGAGATGACTATTTGGAGACATCATAAATATCAATTACCTGAACTTCTCCAAGAAATAGAAGCAGCAGGACTAGTTCCAGTCCACTATACCACTGATAAATACCTTTCACAAATGATGATGATTTGCAAGCGCAAGATAACCGAGATATAATACCTTCGGCACAACCATTAACAATGGGGGATAAACATGGTCGTGGTTAACCCAGATACTTCATTTTCGCGTCAATCATTACCCAGTCAGATTGTGGCTGTGACAGTATATGCTGATCAAGCTCTCATCACCCGACGCACCTCTGTATCATTAACCGGAAACGAGCGGGAACTAGTTATTACCCCTTTACCAGTGAATCTGGAAACTGATTCTATCCGGGTTAGTGGTACAGGTTCAGTGGAGGTGCTATTATTGGGGGTCAGATGCGATCGCTTTTACACGACTGAACCTGTGAGTGAGCGAGTAGCACAGTTAACTCGGCAAATTCAGCAACTAGAAGCCCAAAAACGTCACCTCCAAGCTCAGATAGATGCTTTAATTTTGCAATCCAATTTTATTTCTGGTTTACGGGAAAAGTCAGAAGATTCTTTTGCTCAAAGTCTATCCCGCAAAAATCTTAGTCTGAGCGAAATATTGGATTTTCTCAACTTTATTGGTAGTCAGTTTAGTGAATATGCGATCGCATCCGGGGAATGTCAGAGTCAACTACAAGAATTAGATCGACAATTAGAAGCACTACACACCGCACTACAGAAACTCAATTCACCAGCGACGAAAGAAAGTCTCAGCTTAATTGTAGCAGTAGATGTGAAAGGTGAAGGACAATTTGAACTAGAAGTTTCATATCTAGTCAATTGTGCTAGTTGGATGCCAATTTATGACCTCAGATTTGACAGTAAAAATAATACAATTAATTTATCATATCTAGCAGAAATCACCCAAAATACTGGTGAAGACTGGTTGGATGTAAACCTGACTCTTTCTACAGCTAAACCAGGATTAGGGACAATTCCACCTGGATTAGAACCCTGGTACATTAATACTTTAGTTGCTTATAATCATCGACAAAGACGACAAGTGGAGCTACCACCTGCAATGGCTTCTGGGTCAATGTCGCGGGAAGCAGCGCTAGAATATAATCAAGATGAGGAATTTGTCACTGAAAGTTATCTTGCCGCAGAACCAGTCGGAGCTAAAATAGCTAAAGAGGGAAATGTCGTCACCTTCAAACTAAACAGTGGTGGAAATATTCCTAGTGATGGTACACCACATAAACGGACAATATTTAACGATGATTATCCCTGTAGTTTAGAATATGTGGCTATGCCACGTTTAGTCACCTTTGTTTATTTACAAGCTAAAGTCAAGAATAGTGCCGATGGTGCGACATTATTACCAGGTAAAGCCAATATTTTTCGCGACAATACGTTTATTAGTAGCACTCAACTAGAGAATATTGTTCCCGGAGCAGAATTTAAAGTTAACTTAGGTATTGATGAAGGTTTGAAAATAGAGCGTAACCTAGTTGAACGTCATGTAGACAAAAAATTAATGAGCAATCAACGTCGGATTGTTTATGCTTATAGAGTCGTAATTACTAACTTGTTGAACCAGGAAGTTAGTTTGAAATTAACCGAGCAATTACCAATCAGTCGTCATGAGCAAATCAAAGTGCGTTTCGCTCAGAGTAACCCACAAGTTCCATTAGGGGAAATGGGAATTTTAGCTTGGGGATTAACTCTTCCACCGCAAGAAAAACAAGAAATATATTATCAGTTTACCGTTGACCATCCACCAGAATTTACTGTAGTGGGGTTGGATATTTAGCTAAGGATATCGCTATTATAATTCTATCGTACCAAATTTTCCTAACCACTATCAACCTGCCCTACATATTTTTTTTGATTGAAGATGATGAAAAAATCTATCAGGAGAGGGAAGCGTAGAGTGGGGAAATCGCAGATAATCAAGCTATAGATAATGGGAGTGTGACTACATATTTTTAGATGCTCACATTTCCATTATTATAATTTCATTCTACCAACTCTTTCTCACCATCATCAACTTCCCTTAGATAGATTTTTTTGATTGTAGATGATGATTAAAAATACAGCATATCGCACATAAATGAGGTACACATAAAAGTACTTCGTATAAAGGAAATGCGCTGTAAATTGAGTTTATTGCTAAAAGTGATAAGATAATAACTTTCCAGAATTTATATTTAAACGAGTTTTCATTAGTTGACTCCAAACAACCTCAGAGGATGTTTGAAAAGTCAGAATAAAGGTAAAAAACGTTACTATATTGTCATTCTGACCGGAGGGAAGAATCTCGCGGGATTATTTACTGTCGCGTATAATGACAAATTACACCTCCTAATAACTTTTCAAACACCCTCTCATGCGATCGCCTCAAATTTACTCAATATCTATAGCAACCGCCATTCCGGTTAGGACGCGGTACGAAGCACATCTTCCATCGCATTCCGAAGACAATCAAATTGAGTAAGCTTTTTACGAATTCGACTTTTCAACCATGACCAACATTGCTCAATTTTATTAAGATCAGGTGAATAAGATGGCAAATATTTTAATTGACAACCTGCCGCTTCAATTAATTCTTTAATACGTCCACCACGATGAAATGTAGCATTATCTGCAATTACTATTTGTCCAGGTTTAAGTGTTGGTATTAAGCAAGTTTCTAGCCAAGTTTCAAATACCATTCTGTTACAAGCTCCTTCAATAGTAAATGGAGCAAATAAATTACCATTACAATATGCAGCAATCATATTAACTCGACCTTGTCTTTTTCCACTCTTGAGGGCATAAAATCTCTCTCCTTCAAGATTCCAGCCGTAGGCATAATCTTCTCTATTATCCATTCCAGCTTCATCTATATAGACTATTTCCTCTGGTTTGTATAGCTCTATCTCTTTTCTAAATTCTTCTCGTTTAACTTCATCTCTTTCTTGATAACCATAAGTTTTTTTTTACGAGTAAACCCAATTTTATTTAAAGCTCTTGATATTGTGCGATCGCTAATTTCTCCCGGCCATAATTCAGCCATTTCTACTTGAGTTTTATCTCCATTAGCCTCTACGAACTTCTGAAATTCTTCCCAATCAGTAATTTTATGACCAAATCCTGGTGGTTCATTGGGTAATGCTTGGTAGTCTCCAGTTTCAGATTTCCTTTGCAGCCATAGGTTAATTGTATTTCGACTAATTTGAAAAACTTGAGCGGCTTCAGTCTTGGTCATCCCATCTAATTCAATTGCGTTAATTACTTTCTGACGTAGGTCGTAGCTATAGGGTTTGGGCATGAATTCCTCCTCTTGTATCCGCTTAAATAGACCGTAGTATTGCTACACCCTTCTATTATACAGCTTGTCCTAACTGGAGTGGCGATTGCTATAATTAGTTCTATTTGTAAATAATCTATCGTCAGGTAGAAGCGTGGCGTGGGGAAATGGCAGATAATCAAGCTATATATAATGGGAGTGTGACTACATATTTTTAGCTGCTCACATTTCTATTATTCTAATTTCATTGTACTAACTCTTTTTCTCAATCATCAACCTCCCATAGGTAGATTTTTTTGATTGTAGATGATGATTGAAAATAAATTGAGCTTATTGCGAAAAGGGATAAGATAATAACTTTTCAGCATTTATATTTAAAAGAGTTTTTATTAGTTGACTCCAAGCAACCTCATGCGATCGCCTCAAATTTACTCAATATCTAATTAGTTCTATTTGTAAATAATCTATCGTCAGGTAGAAGCGTGGCGTGGGGAAATGGCAGATAATCAAGCTATATATAATGGGAGTGTGACTACATATTTTTAGCTGCTCACATTTCCATTATTCTAATTTCATTCTACCAACTTTTTCCCTCCATCATCAACTTCCCTAGATAGATTTTTTTTAATTGTAGATGATGAAAAAATCTATCATGAGAGGGAAGTGCGGCGTGGGGAAATGGCAGATAATCAAGCTATATATAATGGGAGTGTGACTACATATTTTTAGCTGCTCACATTTCCATTATTCTAATTTCATTCTACCAACTTTTTCCCTCCATCATCAACTTCCCTAGATAGATTTTTTTTAATTGTAGATGATGAAAAAATCTATCATGAGAGGGAAGTGCGGCGTGGGGAAATGGCAGATAATCAAGCTATATATAATGGGAATATGACTACATATTTTTAGCTGCTCACATTTCTATTATTCTAATTTCATTCTACCAACTTTTTCTCTCCATCATCAACTTCCCTAGATAGATTTTTTTGATTGTAGATGATGATTGAAAATAAATTGAGCTTATTGCGAAAAGGGATAAGATAATAACTTTTCAGCATTTATATTTAAACGAGTTTTTATTAGTTGACTCCAAGCAACCTCATGTGATCGCCTCAAATTTACTCAATATCTAATTAGTTCTATTTGTAAATAATCTATCGTCAGGTAGAAGCGTGGCGTGGGGAAATGGCAGATAATCAAGCTATATATAATGGGAGTGTGACTACATATTTTTAGCTGCTCACATTTCCATTATTCTAATTTCATTCTACCAACTTTTTCCCTCCATCATCAACTTCCCTAGATAGATTTTTTTTAATTGTAGATGATGAAAAAATCTATCATGAGAGGGAAGTGCGGCGTGGGGAAATGGCAGATAATCAAGCTATATATAATGGGAATATGACTACATATTTTTAGCTGCTCATATTTCCATTATTCTAACTTCATTCTACCAACTCTTTCTTTCCATCATCAACTTCCCTAGATAGATTTTTTTTAATTGTAGATGATGAAAAAATCTATCATGAGAGGGAAGTGCGGCGTGGGGAAATGGCAGATAATCAAGCTATATATAATGGGAATATGACTACATATTTTTAGCTGCTCATATTTCCATTATTCTAACTTCATTCTACCAACTCTTTCTTTCCATCATCAACTTCCCTAGATAGATTTTTTTTAATTGTAGATGATGAAAAAATCTATCATGAGAGGGAAGTGCGGCGTGGGGAAATGGCAGATAATCAAGCTATATATAATGGGAATATGACTACATATTTTTAGCTGCTCATATTTCCATTATTCTAACTTCATTCTACCAACTCTTTCTTTCCATCATCAACTTCCCTAGATAGATTTTTTTTAATTGTAGATGATGAAAAAATCTATCATGAGAGGGAAGTGCGGCGTGGGGAAATGGCAGATAATCAAGCTATATATAATGGGAATATGACTACATATTTTTAGCTGCTCACATTTCTATTATTCTAATTTCATTCTACCAACTTTTTCTCTCCATCATCAACTTCCCTAGATAGATTTTTTTGATTGTAGATGATGATTGAAAATAAATTGAGCTTATTGCGAAAAGGGATAAGATAATAACTTTTCAGCATTTATATTTAAACGAGTTTTTATTAGTTGACTCCAAGCAACCTCATGCGATCGCCTCAAATTTACTCAATATCTAATTAGTTCTATTTGTAAATAATCTATCGTCAGGTAGAAGCGTGGCGTGGGGAAATGGCAGATAATCAAGCTATATATAATGGGAATATGACTACATATTTTTAGCTGCTCACATTTCCATTATTCTAATTTCATTCTACCAACTTTTTCCCTCCATCATCAACTTCCCTAGATAGATTTTTTTTAATTGTAGATGATGAAAAAATCTATCATGAGAGGGAAGTGCGGCGTGGGGAAATGGCAGATAATCAAGCTATATATAATGGGAGTGTGACTACATATTTTTAGCTGCTCACATTTCTATTATTCTAATTTCATTGTACTAACTCTTTTTCTCAATCATCAACCTCCCATAGGTAGATTTTTTTTGATTGTAGATGATGATTGAAAATAAATTGAGCTTATTGCAAAAAGGGATAAGATAATAACTTTTCAGAATTTATATTTAAACGACTTCTCATGATTTGACTCCAAGCAAACTCAAACCGCCAAACTGCTGTTTGGTCAGGCTTTCGGTTAGTTGCAATTAATTCTTCCTCTTTAGTTAATTGTTTTGCTTTTTTTCCTTGCGTTCGCTGTAGCGATCTGTGAGGTATTCTACCTGGTTTCGCAGTAACAGAGTAAACTTGTACAGTTCTTCCATGACATCCACAACCCGATCTCGATAGGGAGAATCTTTCATAGTACCATCTTCATTAAATTCCTGGTAAGCTTTAGCTACTGAAGATTGATTAGGTATAGTAAACATTCGCATCCATCGGCCCAGAAGTCTTAATGTATTAACAGCATTAAAAGACTGAGAACCACCAGTTACCTGCATGAGTGCCAAAGTTCTCCCTTGGGTTGGACGAACAGCTCCAATATTCAGAGGAATCCAATCAATTTGATTTTTCATCACAGCAGAAATCTGACCATGCAATTCTGGACTAGACCAAACTTGCGCTTCTGACCATAAACTTAATTCGCGTAATTCCTGTACCTTTAGGTGAGTATCCGGGACACTACCGTAGACTGGTAGTTCTCGTGGGTCAAAAAATTTTACTTCTGCCCCAAACTCAACGATAATGCGTGCTGCTTCCTCAGCTAAAAGACGACTATAGGAACGCTCACGTAAAGATCCGTATAAAAACAAAATCCTGGGCGGATGGTCAAATGTGTTCATGTTTTATTTTCTTTTCTCCTCTAATTCTCGCAAAAAGGTGGTTTGAGATGCTCGCAATTCCACATTGGGGTTTGCTGTTTGAATTATGTTGATTGCATCCTCATAAACAGAGATAATTGCATGAATACCAGCGTTTTTTAGCTCGGTCAACTCATCCAATGTTGGTTTACATACACCTGCTAGTTTTTCTGGAACTACCCACCATAGATTCTCTGAAATTGACTCAATTGTTTGCTGTTCCATCACTTTTAGCCCTGAATTAATTCCAAACACTGCTATTGCCACGGCGATCGCCAGTTCAAAATTATTACCTGCTGATGTAAAAGCTACACTCGCAGCCCTAGAATAGTCTGTCTTGCTAAAAAAATCCACAAAGTCAGGAAACGGTCAATAAAAGAAAGGCGATGGGAAACAGATGTCGTGTTGATCATTTATTTGACTTGCTGCAAACTATTCTTCCTTAACCTTATGCTAATCTCTAAGGTCAATCCGCTATTCATATCAAAAAAAATTATTTTTCAACCCAATACTGACTAAATAAAAAACATGAATTTTGAGTCAACTTTAGTAAGTATATACTAAGATTCGTCTTGACAATGACGATTCGGTAATATCGGGCTAAAGCGACGGAATTCTGCTAGATATTGTTCTAGGACAACAAACTGAGTGAGATTGAGGCTGTAGTAAATCCAGCGTCCTTCTTGACGAGCACGAACTAGACCAGCTTCTTTGAGAGTTTTGAGATGAAATGAGAGCTTGGACTGACTAATTTTCAAGTGTTCAGATAAGTCACATACACATAACTCTTGAGAGCGTAGTAACTCTATCACCTGAATTCGCAGGGGGTCAGACAAAGCATGAAATCCAGAAATAACTACTTGTTCAGAAATGGTATAGGAATAAGCCATCAAAATTTTTTGAATGATTGATTTCTATTCACCATAACAGATTTATTTTCGTTCTCAAACCTTTAATAATTCCAAAACCTGCGATTATAGCCTAAAACTTCGCTTCTTTCCGTAATAATTCTTCAATTGTGAGTTTAAACTCTGTTTTTCCTTCAAATACTGTTCCTATTTTGCCATTATACAAGTGGACATAATTTTGATTTTTGACACCATCTGGTAAAGGTATATAACCGACAAGACTTGCTGTTGTTGATGCTTTATTAATGTAAAATTCGACAAATTTGTTGACTAATGTTTTGTCTTGGTGATCCCGAAAACTAACGTAGATAAACAAAGGTCGAGCCAGAGGCTGGTACTGAACTTTTTCTACACTTTGACGCGACGGTAATACGGCACCTTTACCGTTATCAATTGCCAGCACTTTTAATTTATCTTGATGTTTTTCGTAATAAGCATAGCCAAAATAACCCAAAGCATTTGGGTCTTTGCTGATCCCATCTACCAATACCTCATCATCTTCGCTTGCTATGTAGTCATTACGACTGGCTCTAGTTTTTCCCACAGTTGCTTCTGTAAAGTAGTCAAAAGTACCAGATTTTTTACCTCGACGATACAAATTCAGTGGACGATCTGGGTATGAGGCACGTACTTGGTTCCAGCGAGTGATTTTCCCTTGGGACTCTGGTTCCCAAATCTTTTTCAACTCTGCTACTGTAATGTCTTTTGCCCAGTTATTTTGCGGGTTAATAGTGACGCTAAGTGCATCAAAAGCAATGGGAAATTCCATATACACCACACCATTTTTCTGACAAACTTCCATCTCTGCTTTTAAAATCGGTCGTGAGGCGTTGCTAATATCTGTTTCTCCAGCACAGAATTTTTTAAACCCACCACTAGTACCGGAAATGTTCACAGGAATTTCTATTTTGTTTGATGAGGTAGCTTGAAACTCCTTAGCGATCGCCTGCGTAATTGGATAGACCGTGCTAGACCCATCAATTTTTATTGATGCTACCTGGCTAGAATTTTTTACCTCACTCCCTGAAGATGATGGCTGAAATCCAGCAGACGAATTAGATGTTAATGTACATCCAGTGCTGAAAGCCAATAGTGCCAGTGCTATCGGCACTTGCTTTGTTGTTAGCTGCATTGAATTCATTTGTATGGATTATAGTTTTTATTATTTCAAAAAAAATTGATTTGTCAATACCCAAAATACTATAGCGATCCTTAACCATTCGTGAAATTACTTAAAAACAATCAGGTGATAATTGTAGCTAAAAATATTAAAATAACTATGTGGATGCGATGCCTGCGGCGGGGTCTAGCCGAGATAGGGGTTGTTTGCATAACCCCTCGAAAAGGGGGATTAAGAGTTTAATGGCCGTTCTATTTGTAAAAATTTTAGCCTCAAAAACCCCTCTCCGACACGGAGAGGGGTTTAGGGAGAGGTCTTTGACTTATGTATACACTAAAATCCCAACTTCTCCAACACAGATTTTGTCGAAACCACATGACGGTCTAAACCCAGTTCTTGAGGACTAACTCCTAAAGCCAAAGCAATTAACTGCGGTAAATGCAACACTGGTAAACCTAACTTTTCACCAATCACCTTTTCCACCTCTGGTTGACGAGAATCTAAATTGAGGTGACACAGTGGACAAGGGGTAACAATACAATCAGCACCACTTGACAAAGCATCCTGAATATGCATTCCCGCCATTTTAAAAGATTGAGTAGTTGCATAACTAGATAACGGCCAACCACAACATTGAGTGCGACCACGATAATAAATTGGTGTTGCTCCTACTGTCCGAAACATATTTTCCATGGCTTCGGGTTGGAAAGGATCATCATATGGCATGGACTTTTGAGCGCGAAGCAAATAGCAGCCATAAAAAGCCGCACATTTTAATCCACTTAACTTTCTGGTGACACGCTGACTGATGGACTCTAAACCATAATCTGTAACTAAGGCATAAAGAAGATGTTTGACTACTATACTACCGCGATAAGGTACACATCCTTCTTTTTCTAATAAACCATTAACCTGATCAATATAGTTGGGGTTAGTTGATTGACACTCTTTCAGACGTTCATCAACATGACCAATCACACCTTGACAAGTACTACAATGGGTAAGTAGGGGCAGATTTAATTCCTCTGCTAAGGCAATATTTCTAGCGTTGACAGTATCTTCTAATAGTTGGGAATCTTCTTTAAATGTCCCCGAACCACAACAAGCGGCTTTTTTCAATTCCACTAGTTCAATCCCTAGCGCTCTGGTCAGAGCTTGGGTAGATTGATAAAGCTCCCGACATGCTCCTTGAGCTACACAACCGGGAAAGTAAGCGTATTTCCGTGTTTTAGATGGCATAAAATGTATTTTTTGCTAGATGTTCAACTAGAGATTAAATTTTTTTTGAGGTAAACCCTCAGGTGAAGTATACGGATGCTCGCGCTTTCCGATAAGATGTATATGCTCAAAAAAACATTGTCCATTTAGAGCAGATCATAGCAACTAGTTAAGGACTTTTATCTATGAGCCAAGCAGAAATTTTAGAAAAAGTAAAGAAAATCGTCAAAGAGCAACTAGACGTTGAGGATGCTAAAGTCATACCATATGCCAGTTTTACTGATGATTTAGGGGCTGATTCTCTAGATATAGTGGAATTGGTCATGGCTTTGGAAGAAGAATTTGATGTCGAAATTCCCGATGAAGCCGCCGAAAAGATTTTAACAGTCCAAGAGGTTATTGGATTACATCAATAGCAATTTGCTGCTTCTGTAAACACTACTCCCTCCCTATACAAAAAAGTGCCGAGTCATGAGGAATCAGTGCCTTAGTTGGTTATTACCCAACGTCTAGTCACTGTTATTGCTGAGTGCTGAGTATTTAACTTCTAGGCTTTTATCTAAAAGCAACAATCATCCAATTATTAAGCAAATAGTAAACTTTATAACTCAGGACTTGGAATTCAGCACTCTTGATTGTTCTGCTAGCAGCTTTTTCGCCACCTTTAACTTAATCATGACAGATTATAAACCTAAACGCGTTGTTGTAACTGGTGTTGGCGCAATTACACCGATTGGTAACACACCAGCTGAATATTGGGAAGGATTATTGACTGGACGCAATGGTATTGATACGATTACCGCTTTTGATGCGTCTAAGCATGATTGTCATATTGCGGGTGAAGTAAAAAACTTCGATCCCCTAGATTATATGGAGCGCAAGGAAGCCAAGCGCACGGATCGGTTTGCCCAATTTGGGATTGCCGCCGCTAAGCAAGCTGTATCAGACGCAAATTTAGTGATTAATGACCTGAATGCAGAACAAGTCGGTGTGATTATTGGTTCTGGTATTGGTGGCATTAAGGTTTTAGAAGATCAACAAACTATCTACCTCGACCGTGGTCATGATCGCTGTAGTCCATTTATGATCCCAATGATGATCGCCAATATGGCAGCAGGATTAACAGCAATTCACACTGGTGCTAAAGGCCCAAATTCCTGCTCGGTCACAGCTTGTGCTTCTGGTTCTAACTCTATTGGCGATGCTTTTCGCCTTATTCAAGGGGGATATGCCCAAGCGATGATTTGTGGCGGATGTGAAGCGGCAGTCACACCTTTGTCTGTAGCGGGATTTGCTGCTGCGCGGGCGCTTTCCACTCGTAATGATGACCCAGCTCATGCTTGTCGTCCCTTTGATCGGGATCGGGATGGATTTGTTATGGGTGAAGGTGGCGGAGTTCTCATTCTAGAAGAATTGAACACGCCCTCAGTCGCGGCGCACGCATTTATGGAGAAATTGTTGGTTATGGGATGACTTGTGATGCTTATCATATGACTTCCCCTGTCCCTGGTGGTCTGGGCGCCGCTAGAGCTATGCAACTGGCACTCAAAGATGGGGGTTTAACACCATCGATGATTAACTACGTTAATGCTCATGGAACTAGCACCACAGCTAATGATTCCACCGAAACCGCTGCGATTAAAAAAGCTTTGGGCGAATATGCTTATCAAGGTAGCCATCAGTTCCACTAAATCTATGACAGGTCATCTTTTGGGCGGTTCTGGGGGCATTGAAGCTGTCGCCACAGTTTTAGCGATCGCTCAATGATATATTCCCCCTACTATCAATCTGGAAAATCCAGATCCAGAATGTGACCTAGATTATGTACCCCAGTTAGCCGTGCACAAATAATAAATGTAGCCATATCTAATTCTTTTGGGTTTGGTGGTCATAATGTTACCCTAGCCTTCAAGAAATACGTTGAAAATACCTGATGTACTTCTAGTCTGCTTTATTTCTAGTGTAATGGGAAAGTATCTTCGATATGATTACTATTACACTCAGGGTTCAATATCACCAAATTATCGGCTTGATTTATCACCAGAAACTCAGGACATCCCAGTTGTCCATCGACAATCAGGAATGGGATGATGAGAATATTGGGGTTATGGAAAATAACCCCAGTAAATAGAGAGAAGCACAAGAGAGCGCTAACCTGTCGTTAAGAACAAGAGATTATGGCTGTTGCAACCCAATCCCTCGAAGAACTTTGTATTAACTCGATCCGTTTTTTGGCTGTTGATGCCATAGAAAAATCCAAATCGGGACACCCTGGATTGCCGATGGGCGCGGCTCCCATGGCTTTTGTGCTTTGGGATCGCTTTATGCGATATAACCCCAAAAATCCCCAATGGTTCAACCGCGATCGCTTTGTTTTGTCTGCTGGTCACGGCTGTATGTTGCAGTATGCCCTACTGTACCTGACAGGTTATGATAGTGTCACCATTGAAGATATCAAACAATTCCGCCAATGGGGTTCTAGAACCCCCGGACATCCAGAAAACTTTGTAACTGCCGGTGTAGAAGTTACCACCGAGCCTTTGGGACAAGGTATTGCCAATGCAGTTGGTTTAGCGCTCGCTGAAGCCCACCTCGCAGCTAAATTCAATCAAACCCGATGCCAAGATTGTTGACCACTACACTTATGTATTGTAGGTGATGGTTGCAACATGGAAGGTATTTCCGGAGAAGCTGCTTCTTTAGCTGGACACTGGGGATTAGGTAAACTGATCGCTCTGTATGATGATAACCACATCTCCATTGATGGTTCTACAGATGTAGCCTTCACTGAAGATGTTTCGCTACGTTTTGAATCTTATGGTTGGCACGTTCTGCACGTTGAAAATGGTAACACCGATTTAGATGCCATTGACAAAGCGATCGCCAAAGCCAAAGCAGTCACCGACAAACCCACCATGATTAAAGTAACCACCACCATTGGTTATGGTTCACCCAACAAAGCTAACACTGCTGGTGTTCACGGTGCCGCATTGGGTGGAGATGAAGTCGCATTAACCCGCCAAAATTTAGGTTGGGAATACGCACCTTTTGAAATTCCTGAAGATGCGCTTAACCATACCCGCAAAGCGGTAGAACGCGGTGCAGGTTACGAAACCGAGTGGAACAAAACCTTTGCTGACTACAAAGCTAAATATCCCCAAGAAGCCGCTGAATTTGAGCGCTATATCAGTAAGAAATTACCAGATGGTTGGGATAAAGTATTACCTACCTACACAGCCGAAGATAAAGCCTTACCTACCCGTAAGCACTCAGAAACCTGCCTCAACAAACTAGCGGCAGTTTTACCTGAATTATTGGTGGTTCTGCTGACTTAACTCACTCCAACTTGACTGAAATCAAGGGCAAGGGAGACTTCCAAAAAGGACAATACGCAAATCCGCAACATCCACTTTGGTGTACGGGAACACGCAATGGGTGCCATCTGTAATGGTATCGCCCTACATTCTTCCGGTTTAATTCCCTATGGTGCTACCTTCCTGATCTTCACAGATTATATGCGAGCTCCAATTCGCTTATCCGCTCTGTCTGAAGCTGGAGTAATTTGGGTGATGACCCACGACTCCATCGGTCAAGGTGAAGATGGCCCACCCACCAACCCATTGAAACCCTAGCTTCCCTACGAGCTATTCCTAACTTCACCGTAATTCGTCCCGCAGACGGAAACGAAACCTCTGGTGCTTACAAAGTAGCGATTGAGAAAGTCCAAAGCCAACCGTCCAACTTTGTTAGCATTCAGCCGTCAAAACGTTCCTAACTTGGCAGGTACATCAATTGAAGGTGTAGCTAAGGGTGGATATATTCTTGTAGATTCCCAAGGTACACCTGATATCATCCTGATTGGTACTGGTTCAGAATTGAGCCTTGCTGTCACTGCTGCGGAAAAATTAACGGCTGAAGGTAAGAAAGTTCGTGTTGTTTCCCTACCTTCCACCACTTTATTTGATGCTCAAGATGCAGCTTATAAAGAGTCTGTTCTACCTAAAGCTGTTACCAAGCGTCTATATGTGGAAGCTGCTAGTAGTTTCGGTTGGCACAAATATGTTGGTACTGAAGGTGATACCGTAACTATTGATACATTTGGTGCTTCCGCTCCTGGTGGTAGTTTGTTTAGAGAAGTTTGGCTTTACTGTAGATAATGTCTTAGCTAAAGCTAAAGAATTGTTGGGTTAATAGCAACATTACATTCTCTTTAATCTATTTTCTGGGGTAGGTCTTGTAGTCCTACCCTTTTTTTACGGATGATGCGGTTTAGGTTTAGATATTTTAAATATTCTCTCAAGAGCATAGAATAGCATTACAATTTGTAATGGAGAACGTTATTATAGTACAATAGTACTAAATGGGGATAAAAAATTACTATTTTTGCAGAGAGCATGACCTAGAACAATCATTCTTTAGACATATGACAACATCACCTGACATTGTGTAGATATAGGAATAGAAAACTTCAATCGCGCAATGGCAAATCATGTACCCCCAGAAGAGGCAGGGGGGCAGGGAGCGGGGAGCAGGGGGAAAGAGAATTTAAAATATATTCTCCCCATCTCCCCATCTCCCCATCTCCTATCTTCCTCTCCCCCTGCCCCCTGCCCCCTGCCCCTTGTCCTCTTCTGCCAGACTGGGAGTTAGCACCAGAACTCTCGAAAGGTGGCTTGAAGACGGAAAAATCAAAGGCATCTTCACCCCCTCTGGACAAAGAAGATACGATGTGGACTCAGTTATCTCTATTAGATTGTACTGACCTTGAAGACAGACGAGCCATTATCCTATATGCCAGAGTTTCAAGCTTCAGTCAAAAACCTGACCTTGAACAACAAATACAGTTTCTTCAGTCTCACTATCCCGATGCGGAACTTATCACCGACATCGGCAGCGGACTCAACTTTAGAAGAAAAGGTTTACAAACCTTACTGGACAGAGTTCTCACAAACACTTGTAAACTTGTTGTCATTACCCACAAAGATTGGCTTTGCCGTCTTGGGTTCGATCTTATCTCATGGTTGTGTACTAGGCAGCAGGCTGAAGTATTGGTTCTCAACCAAACGAACCTCAGCCCAGAAAGAGAAATCGTGGCAGATATTCTGGCCATTATCGACGTCTTTAGTTACAGACTCAAGGGACTCAGAAAGTACAAAAAACACATTAACGAAGACCCTGACCTACCGAGTTTATCCAAGTAAAGAACTTGAGAAAATTTGGAAGAAATGGGTAGCGGCTGTTCGCAAAGTTTATAACATCTCTATTGCTTATTTAAACCAACATCAGGGGAAGAGGCAGGGGAGCAGGGGGCAGGGGGCAGGGGGCAGGGGGAATGGAAAAAGAACCAATCAAAAGTCATGAAGACCTAGAAGTATACAAAATGGCATTTGATGTTGCCATGAATATCTTTGAATTATCTAAAAATTTTCCTGTTGAAGAACGTTATTCTTTAACTGATCAGATTTGTAGATCATCCCGTTCTGTATGTGCTAATTTAGCTGAAGCTTGGAGAAAACGTCGTTATGAAGCAGCTTTTATAGCTAAATTGAATGATAGTGAAGCTGAAGCAGCAGAAACCCAAACTTGGCTTAAATTTGCTGTAAAATGTGGTTATTTAGACATTGATATCGGCAGAGAACTTTATGGAGTTTACAACCGAGTTTTAGGAATTCTAGTAACTATAATCAACAATCCATCTCCTTGGCTTATAAAACAATAATTTCTAATCCCCCTGCCCCCTGCCCCCTGCCCCCTGCCTCTTCAGGTTCCAGATTGGTAAGAATCACGGAAGAATATACTTCTAAAACTTGTAGTAAATGTGGACATATTCACCCAAAGCTGGGTGGTTCTAAACTATTTAAATGTCCTCATTGTGATTACGAAATACCACGTGATTTTAATGGAGCCGTGGGGATTTTCCTCAAGGCCTTGTGGGATTCCACCTTCACCAACACTGTTGGTGATGTTATACTTGATGTCCAGGATGTCCAAGATGTCTCAGGATGTTTAGGTTAAAAGAATCAGAAGATTTGATGATTTAATTGCAGTAACCAAACCTGGAAAACAAGAGCTAGAATCTATACTAAGACAAACATTGTCTGCTATGGAAGTGGGATATATTAATTGGTCAAGGATTATTGAGCAAATGCAAGATTTTTCTGCTGCTCAAGCGGTGAGAGTTGCACAAGATGCAGCTAAACGAGCCATCCTGGAACGAGAGGAGTTAGTGATTCAGGAGCATTTTGAAGAAGCGATCGCAGAAATCAAGGTTTCCTAAAGCACCAGTCTAGTAATTGTTAATATCACACTTCATGCAACATACTGTTTTTAGTATGCTACGAGAACCCACTACGAAATCAAATTTTTGTAGTGATAGCATCTCGCTAGCTACTGGTTTTTTGGATTAATAAATTGATGTTCTAGTATTAATATTTGGTGTTCCGGAGAAAACAATGGTTCAAGGTTCTCAGAGCTTTCCGCATATCCAGCTTAAATTGACAAAAGAAGGAAGTGCTGTACCACCACAATCAGGAGGAAGTAAGCAGCAAATAACGGTTAATAATCTAGGTAATCGTCAAGGACATGGAAATAAACTCAAGAATACAGTCGAATCTTTAATCTTAGATTGGGAAGAAACGCAAGAAGAACGAGAGCAAGAAGGAAAACCAACACTTAACTCTCGACGAATAATTTTACAGATTGATCCTGGTTCTTTTAATCCAGATGGATTAAAAGCTTATGGTATTGAATTGATAGCGGATACAGAAGATGGATATATTATTGGTGCATCAGTAGATTTAGACCTTAGTGAACTTCAAAAGAAGATAGAAAAATTTATTAATGAACAGCATGGTGGCAATAAAGTTGCTGAAATCTGGGAAATAATTGATGGCAAGAAAAAGCCTGAATTAATTCTTTCTCAAAATCTATAGGAATCCTATTTGATTTTTGAACAAAAAACCGAGATAATACGTGAGTAACTTACAAGTCTAATAAGAAACAATGATAAATCATCATTTAGAAGCTTCAAAGCAGCCAAAGATGGTACTATTAGATGGTCAAGTAGAGAATATAGTCAACATAAAGATACTGGATCGACGAAGGGCAATAAACTTATCTTTGGAAGAACGAGAAATAGCGATCGCTGAACTACAAAATTTTATGGCTCTGTATCCAGATTCTCGCGAAGCAAGAAAAGCGTTAGCAGTCAAGCTGGTTTATCAAGGCTACTCATATCATGAAATAGAAATAATTTTAGATATTTCAAAAGGGTCGATAACAGCTTGGAAGCAAGCTTATGAAAAGAATGGGATTGATGGTTTGCGGTTAAACCATAAAGGTAGAAAGAGTTATTTAAGTGATGAACAGCGTCAGGAAGTTTTAAATTGGTTAAGCTCAAAAAATTGTTGGGAGATAGGAGAACTGGAATATAAACTGGCATTTGAATATGATGTAATTTATGAATCAAAACAAAGTTACTATAACTTATTTGAGGCAGCAGGAATAAGTTGGAAAAAAACAACTTCTTTAAACCCTAAAGCTGATCCAGAGGCTGTAGCTGTAAAAAAAAAAGAGATTGAAACAATTTTAGAAGAAAATAGAGAGTTAATTGAATCAGGAGAAATGAGAGCTTTTTTTATTGACGAATGTCATTTAATGTGGGGAGATTTAAATGGATATGTTTGGGGAAAAACCGATGAAGAAATAGCAGTGCCAGTTGTGAATCAACGAGAAAAACAGACATATTATGGAGCAGTGGACTATGTTGAAAAAAAAATATTGCTTAAACCTTATGATAAAGGTAACTCGAAAAATACAATTGATTATCTTCACTATTTAATATCCGAGTCTCCTAATCAAAGATTACTGATTTTTTGGGATGGTGCTACTTACCATCGTTCTCAAGCAATCAAAGATTTCTTATCAGAAATAAATCAAGATTTAGCAAGTGACCAATGGAAAATACATTGTATTCGTTTTGCACCTAATTGTCCAGAGCAAAACCCAATAGAGGATATCTGGTTACAAGCTAAAACATGGGTGCGACGTTTTTGTGCATTAATTCCTTCCTTCTCGCATCTAAAGTAGGTATTTGAATGGTTTATACGAAATACAACTTTTGATTTTTTCAGGCTTAAAATGTACGGATTTTTTGCTAAAAATACCTAGAATCTCTATATTTATTGCCAGAAAGTATCGAATCTATTTATTTGAAATAATCATATTTATCAAGGGAAATTAATTATCATTAATTTCCATAATATCATGCATTTTTACTTTTATAAATATTGAAACAAAGGGTAGTATACTACATTTTATAAAATAGCTTAAACCCAGTCATAGCAATAATTGAAGCAAATTTTTATATATAATTATTATGATTTAGATATTTTCAGTTAACATGATAATATCAATTGAATTTATTGCTAGAAATTTTCTTCTTTTACAGTCAATATTTTGTAGAATAGCTGTAATTATTCAGTTCAGTAATCGTAGGAGTCAGCAAATCCCTCTCTGTGGTTGGTTGGTAATCGCTGGCTTAATATTGTGGTTTATAAGACTTTTACTGCTCTCCGTATTATCTCGGTTTTTTATTTAAAAATCAAATAGGATTCCTATATCAGTTTACCTACTAATACTCGCACTCCTAACTTCGGTAATGTAAATGAAGTCAGCGCATTGGTTATCCGTCTTTACAGTCAAAATCATAAAAATAGAAATTTGCGATCGCAATGTCTTGACTTAATTGATCGGATGCTGGAAATAGAAGCCTATGGAATCAATCAAGCTATCCAAGAAATTGAAAGATAGAATCAAGTAAAGTACTGTTGATAGAAGTTTATACAAATCTATAGAAGTATAGGAATCTGTGGTATAGAGTTGAGATATATTTTTTTATACTCATTACTATAGCTTACTAAAGACAAAAAACCCCACTTGACTATACCATCCCAATATACAACAAAAGTCAAGCCCACTTATCAATCGCTGGGATGAACTATTAGCGTTAAATTGTTAAGAATTATTTCTAATTTATTGAGAATATTCTCAATAATATTGAGAATTAATCTAGGTCTATTGAGAAAAGCGTCCTTTTTTCGGAATTTTCTAAAAACGCTATTTAAAAAACTTATAGCCCATTTTCTGATCAACCCTGTTCCATACTATAGTTAAATTAGATACACTATTTACCATGAATCAAAGTTAAGATAAAGCAAAGCACCCCGTGCATGCAAAATATTATTCTCTCTCAAATTTTGCAATTAAAATATTCAACAACTCAAATAGTTCATCTTCTTGGGGACTGCGATGCGGACAGTTTCTTAATTGTTCAACAATCGCTAGAACTTTCTCTTTCTCTGCTTCAGTCTCAATCAGTTGTGGGTGATATTGAGATAACAATTCTAGATATTTATCTGCATTAAAAGTAATGGTCATACTTGGTCACAATTCAAAACTTAAATTCAAAATTCAAGTCCCAAATTCAGACATCCGGATTTTATCGTCGGAGTCACCGAGTAAAACCCTGACCGGAAAGATGTATTTCATTTTTTACTTTTCAATTGTCGATGATTAGCAGCTTGTAATAACAAAGATTCCGCAAATGCGATCGCCTCATGAGCCGATTTCCCCCCAGCTAACTGCGCTAATTCTTCTCGACGGGTATTTAAATCCTTCAAGCTGGTTACTCGCACCACCGTTCTTTGTTCTTTTTTATCTTGATTGGGGTTGATAGTTTGTTTATCCACCCGGAAATGACGGTCAGCCATTGCGGCTACTAATGGTTGGTGAGTTACACATAAAACTTGATGAACTTGGCTAATTGGTGCAACTTTTCGGCAATAGCCTGAGCGACTCTCCCGGAAACTCCCACATCAATTTCATCAAATACCATTGTTTCTGCGGCATCAGTTTGGGAAAGCAAGCTTTTAACGCCAGTAAAAACCTGCTCATTTCTCCACCAGAGGCGATCGCAATTAAAGGTTGTAGAGGTTCTCCTGGATTAGGACTAAACATAAAGGTAATTTTATCTGCACCTGCTACCGTGGGAGGATGCGGTAAAATCTGAACTTGAAATTTGACTTTATCCATGGCTAAAGGTTTCAGTTCCGCAATCAACCGAGATTCCAACTGACTAGCAGATTGACGACGCAGCAAAGTTAATTGTTAACTAACTTGGGTGAGTTGCTCAAAATATATTTTTTCTTGTTGTTCTAAACTTTCTAATAGATTGTTCATCATTCGTCAATTCGGCTAATTCACCTTGAATACGCTGATAATAAGCGATTGCCTCCGTCAGGGTCGGACCATATTTACGACAAATCTGCTTTAATTCCCGAATCCGTATTTCTGCTTCCTCTAATCTTTGGGGGTCTGCTTCCAATTCTTCCCCATAAGCATTAATCTGTCTTCCTACTTCCATCAACATCTGATTGAGCATCCCGCACCAAGTCTAATAGAGGTTGGAGTTGGATATCATATTCCACCATATCTATTAATGCGGCTTCGCTATCTGCCAATAAATCACTAGCAGCAGGAGTTTCATTTTCGTTTTGATATAAAGCTTGGTAAACTTTATAGCTCATTTGTTGTAAATCGACAACATGATTAAGACGTTCCCGTTCTTGTTGCAACTGTTCTAATTCTTGAGGGTCATTCAGGTTAGCTCCACTCAATTCTTGAACTTGATAGGTGAGTAAATCGAATTGTTGTAAACGTTCTCGTTCCGAAGTGCGACGTTTTTCTACTTGTTGATGCGCTTGTTGGTATGCTGTAAATGCAATCAGCCACTTGTTGACGTTGCTGCAATAGCGATTCACCACCATATAAATCGATCCAATCTCGGACTTGAGCCGATTGTCCCACCTGGACAGTTTGACCTTGAGCGGTAATTTCCACCAGGCGATCGCGCAGACCGACCATCATTTGTCGATTGACCAACACACCATTCACACGAGAACGACTGCGGATATTATTAGTAGTAGCAGTAATTTCCCGACTAATGACTACCGAATGGTCATCAATTAAATCAATTTCCTGTTCGCTCAACCAAGCAGCTAAACCAGGAGTTAAAGTAAAATTAGCTTCTACCATTGACCGACTAGTACCAGTGCGAATGACCCGACTAGAGACTTTACCACCCAAAACAGCATCAATGGCATCTAAGATAATCGACTTTCCGGCACCAGTTTCTCCGGTCAGTACATTCAGTCCCGCACCAAATTCCAGTTCTAGCTGGTCAATCAGAGCAAAATTTTCAATTCTTAGGCATAGCAACATTAAACTAAGTTCTCCATAGTATGCAAATGCCAAATATTTTCCATTCAAGTATATACGCCATTCCCACTGTAGCAAACCTAGTGGAAGGAATATTTTATAGCAGGAGTCAGGAGTCAGGAGTCAGGAGTCAGGAGTAAAACCCTTACTCTGAGAGAGTTCCATCATCAATTCTTGTCCTAATGGTTATATTTCCCCACCACCCCATCTCCCCACCTCCCCAACACCCCATCTCCCCACCTCCACCCATCAGGGGATGTTGAAATTGAAATATTTTGTTACAATATTTAACATGGTCATTCTGAGCAGCACTTAATTCATGATTGTTAAGACAATTCCCGTTAATTCCCGACCAGTTGCGGAGGACAGTTCCAGAGATGAAAATAGTCAAGGTACACTCAAAGTAATCGAAGTAGTGCCAGAAAATGACAGTTCAGCCTTAGTTGTACCTCCCAAACTGCTACCTTCATCAAAACCAAAAGGATTGGTTTATGACCCAGAGGAAATAGACGCCCACTATAAAAGTCAACTCCTGCAAGTTCTACGACGAATTTTTGCAGTTTTAAAACCAACTATTGCCTTTTTATGGGGTATATGGTGGGACTTGCGACGGGGAATTGTCGTCAAAAGTGACCGTCGTCGAGCTGTTCAACTACGAGACTTACTCACCCAATTGGGACCAGCTTATATCAAAATTGGTCAAGCTTTATCCACCAGACCAGATTTAGTCCCACCCACATATTTAGAAGAACTGACTAGACTACAAGACCAATTACCGCCTTTCCCTAACGAAATAGCTTATCAATTTATTACCGAAGAACTAGGAGCAACACCACAATCCGTTTACGCCGAAATTTCGGCTGACCCCATCGCAGCGGCTTCGTTGGGACAAGTTTATAAAGGGAGACTGAAAACTGGTGAAGAAGTTGCCATTAAAGTCCAACGTCCTGACTTACGCGATCGCATTACAATAGATATGTATATTTTGCGTCATATCGCCGCCTGGATACAGAAAAATTTCCAAAAGGTGCGAAGTGATTTAGTGGGGATTTTAGATGAATTGGGAGAAAGAATTTTTGAAGAAATGGACTACATCCATGAAGGTGAAAATGCAGAGCGTTTCTCCCAATTATATAGTCATATAAAAGACATATATATACCAAAAATTTACTGGCAATATACCAATCGTCGGGTGTTGACGATGGAGTGGATTAATGGCACAAAATTAACCCAAACCGAAGAAATTCGGGTCAAGGGTATAGATGCACGTTATCTAATTGAAGTGGGTGTACAGTGTTCATTGCGACAACTGTTAGAACATGGATTTTTTCATGCTGACCCGCATCCAGGTAATTTATTAGCCACACCAGATGGTAAATTAGCTTATCTAGATTTTGGGATGATGAGTGAAATTAAACCATTACAACGTTATGGTTTGATTGAGGCAATTGTTCATGTTGTCAACCGTGACTTTGAAAGTTTAGCGCAAGACTACGTAAAATTAGACTTCTTAACTCCAGATACAGACTTAACCCCCATCATTCCCGCATTTGCGAGAGTATTTGCAGAAGCCGAAGGTGCAACAGTAGCAGAACTAAACATCAAAAGCATCACTGATGAATTATCGGAATTGATGTATGAATATCCGTTCCGAGTCCCACCATATTATGCTTTAATCATTCGTTCTCTGGTGACATTAGAAGGAATCGCTATCTATATAGACCCAGATTTCAAAGTTCTCAGTGAAGCTTACCCCTATGTTGCTAAACGCTTATTAACCGACCCAGCACCAGAATTAAGAGCATCATTACAGGGTTTGCTGTTTAAAGATGGTAGTTTTCGCTGGAAACGGTTAGAAAATTTGCTGAAAAATGCTCGCAGTAACGAAGATTACGATTTTAATTTAGTCCTCAATCAAGGAATAGAATTTCTATCTTCCGAGCGGGGTTCATTTATTCGGGATAAGTTAGTAGATGAATTTGTGAACGGAATTGGTGCTGTAGGTAAAAACGTACTGCATAACTTCACCTTTCTATTAAGAGAAAGAGTGGGTATAACCACAATTAACGAAATTCCCGCAGCAACAGTGGAACAACAGCAAACCTTAGAGCATATCAAACGTATCCTGAATATTCTTCAGCAAACACGTGGTTTTGACGCGACCAAATTTGTACCTCGATTAGTGGAAATGCTCATGAATCCGGGTGTACAGAACTTGGGGCAGCAAATTGCTGGTCGATTCACCCAAAAAGCAGTAGCGAGATTAATTCGGGAATTATTAGCCGCAGAGGAAATTGTCAAAGTATGATTTCCTAAACTGTCATTCTGACGGTCGGGAAAAATCTTGCGGGATTCTTTCTTACAGGATGCTCCGCTAACCCAACTGTCAGAATGACATTATCAAGTTTCCCTCTAGACACAATCGGATGGGAACTCAAGGTAATTCCTGTGATTTTCCAATTCCTAATTCCTTTTTACTTGCTTTCAATTGTTTCCAGAGAGTCTGAATTTGCTTGTATGCTTCTTCCGGAGAAAGCTTCCCAGCAGTTTGAAAACTAGTGATGTAGCTCACTTTTTGAGAAAATTCTTGGAGATTAGCATCAAAGACTAGGCTTTCCGGCTTAAATTTACCATAGTAGCGACTACGGGGATAGAAAAAGTTGTTTTTATCTTCTTGTTCTTGTGCTGACATTAAAGTACCCTTTATATCGGTTTTAAATTTTGAATCATTTAAATTTAGTCAAATATTGACCAAAGTGGATGAGAAAAAAAGAATCCGGTTTTAAGCAAATCTAATATCTAAGCAAGTAATTTCCCTAAATTTACTTAAGTTTTTTCTTAAAGAAACTTAAGTAATTAATCTTGTTTAGAAGTGATTTGTCCTGGTATTTATATACCAAACCAGTAATTTTTGCAGATTATATGATATTCGGGCATTAAAGTCTGTATTCCAGATTACAAAATTCCCAAAATCATAACTTCAATAATAGATAAAAAATATTTCTATTAATGGAGTCATCAAGAACAAATTATCAGACTTTTTCTAGAAATTTATGCAATATTGCCAAATTTTAACTGACATATCTCGACTACCACTAACAACAGTTTTACCATCGCTACCAAAAGCGATAGAATGAACCCAATCACCATGACTGCCCAAAGTATAAAGTTGTTCCCCAGTATTAACTTGCCAAAATTTAATGGTATTATCAGCACTACCACTAGATAAGTATTGACCATCAGGACTAAAAGCCACAGACCAAACATAATGATGATGTCCAGCAAGAGTATTGAGAAGCTCACCCGTATCCATATTCCATAATTTAATAGTTTGGTCATAACTACCACTTGCTAAAATCTTTCCATCAGGACTAATAGCAACACTAGTTACATTACCTGAATGTCCAATAATAGTGTGTAAAGACTTCCGATTTTGCCAATTCCATAACTTAATGCGATGATCAGCACTAGCACTAGCTAAAATTTGTCTTTTTGAACAAATTGCTAGGGAGCAAACAAAATCAGCATGACCCTTTAGAACATACATTAATTGTCCCATATCTAAATGAGAAATCCTAGAATTTCGTAAGCTTGATGAATAGTAAGATTTACCTGCTTTCGTTGATTATCATTAGACATCGGTTATCCTCTAAAATAAACAAAAACCCATAAATTGAGATATTATGACTAATATTCCCGCAAATTTCGACAATTTAACACAAACACCTCATAGCGGATACCATTGGGACTCTAGTGAGCGTCGTTTTTTTGAAGGCTGGTATTATCGGGTTACAATACCTGAAATTAGCCAAACATTCGCTTTCATGTACTCGATAGAAGACCCCATTGGGAATAAACCCCATAGTGGTGGTGCTGCTCAAGTCCTGGGTATAGATGATGAATATCTTTGTCGAACTTTTCCCGATGTCAATAAATTTTGGTCTAGTCGGGATGTTCTAGCTTTAGGTCATTGGGGTAAAACTAACCTGAAAATTCCTCCTATCTATCTGCTTCCCCAAGAATTTGCTCACCATATTCAAACAGGTTATCAAGCTACAGATAGTTTAAACCAGGGTATGATTCGTGACAATGGTAAATACTGCCGTTGGGAATACCAAATTCAACCAGTTTACGGTTGGGGTAATCAAAATAATATTCAACAATCAACAGCAGGTTGGTTGTCATTTTTGCCAATTTTTGAGCCAGGATGGCAAATTTTAATGGCGCATGGTTTAGCCAGTGGTTGGATAGACTGGAATGGGAAAGTTTATGAATTTAGCAACGCTCCAGCTTATAGTGAGAAAAATTGGGGTGGAGCATTTCCCGAAAAATGGTTTTGGTTAAATTGCAATTCCTTTGATGACGAACCCGATTTAGCATTAACTGCGGGGGGAGGAAAACGCGGAGTTCTTTGGTGGATGGAATCTGTCGCGATGATTGGTTTGCATTACCAAGGGAAATTTTATGAATTTGTACCCTGGAATTCACAGGTAAGCTGGAATATTCAACCTTGGGGTAGATGGCAGATGCAAGCCAGAAATCTAAATTATGAGATTGAATTGATTGGCACCACCAATCTACCGGGTACACCTTTACGCGCACCCACCACCAATGGATTGCAATTTTGTTGTCGAGATACGATGCAAGGGGAACTCACATTAGAGTTACGAGAAATAACTGGGGGAAGTTCTCAAATTATTCTCAAAGCACATAGCCATCTTTGTGGTTTAGAGGTTGGTGGTGCTTCTTGGGAGAAAACTTGGCAATCTTCCTAAAAATTGTGCTATAATCCGAGATGGTTCTTATCTGGGGTTGTAGCTCAGTTGGATAGAGCGGACGCCTCCTAAGCGTCAGGTCGTGCGTTCAAGTCGCACCAGTCCCGTTAAATTTTGTTCGTAGTTGCGCTTTAGCGCTCTTAAGTTTAAACGTCAGCGAGTTTCATCTATTTTACATAACTTCATCAATTCTTTAAATTTGCCAATAATCGAATTAAATCATCCAATGTATCAATTTTTTTATCTCGTTTAATATCAAGATGCTTTTTGTGACATTCGCTCAGAAAATATTCTTCTAAATCTTCTATTTCATCACCTATCTCAAACCCCTTTACCGGAGCAAGTTCCACATCAAATTTATCGTGTGGAAGTAATTTTTTAGCATCAAGCTGGAGAATATCAGTAACATTATTCCATATTCTATCAAATTCTGATTTATGCACATTACTATCCAGATAATATTCATTAAATATTTCGTCTAATGACTTACTTTCTCTATTTTCAAACCGATTACGTTTTTCTAATAATCTAATTTCTTCTAATGAGACATAATTTTTCCTACCTTCAAAATATTTATATTTCTCTGATAATTTATAAATTTCGATAAAACTTGGTATGCTGTGTCTCAATTGTATAAATACTATGAGTGTTGCCAGAGGAATTGCTAATAACATATTTCCCAGCAAAATAGAAAATATAAAAAGTAGATAATAAGATAAGCAAAAAATAAATTTTAAAAGTTGCCAATTAATAGTTGCTAGATACATATTTCTTCCTTCCTGTGCAGAATAAGCAGGCAAGATGCCTGCTCCACAGACAAAACAGTTTGTTCAATCAATTTCTATCTGTTTGACAAAATCCTTGGGTGAAGCCACAAAATCATGTTCATCTTGATTATATGGTAGCACCACAATCTGAGCATAACTAATATTTTCCCCCTCAAATTGCGATACCACATTTAATGTCGATAAACCACTTAAACCAGAAATAGTCACGACTGAATATCGCTCATTTAAGGGATTTTCGATAGCCATAATTACAGCACTTTCTGGATGAGCATAAGCCATTCCCCGGACTTCAAAAGATTGTGAACCGAAGCTGACAGGTAAAAGTTTTTGAAATCTTCTGACAATGCTATTAGTGTGAGGTCTTCCTATCAATAATAAATGGTGATTTCTCAAATCCTCGTCATTTACCTCACTATCTTTCTTAATCACAGCCTTAATATTGTGTTCCCGACGACGCAATGAATGCTGTAAAACTTGTGCTGCTTCTTGATTAGCTGTTTCTTCATCCAATGTCCCGTAAACAATCATAGTTTTATCTACCTCTGTATCAAAAGTGAGGATAGTAAATGGACTTCCATTGCTACGCGCTGTTAAACCATATTTATCGAGAATCACTTTTTTAGGTTGATGATTCGAGGTTACTTTCACCGATTTTTGTTGCTGGTCTACAGAAACAAATTCAGTCATTTCCGTTTCCGAAGTCTCTACAGTTATAGGAACAATTAAATTACCACTATAATTACCTCGTTTCACATTTACAGTAGTTATCCATTCATTACCACTCTTTCTCACTTCAGTATTACCAAGTTGAAGTGAAGGTAGACCAGTTCCATGCAACCATTGGTCAAAGAACGTTTTTAAGTTTTTACCTGTTCCTTTCTCCATATGTTGTTGGAATTGAGAACTAGTGACTTCCTTCCCAGCATGAGAACGACCAAACTCATCCATTAATCGGTCAAAATCTTTTGCACCAATTAATCCTCTTAAACTGTGTAAAAGTAAAACTCCTTTACCAGATGCGACACGATACCAATTCTCATCTCGTAAATTAACTTTAGTCTGAGCTAGTGGGACTTCTTCCCCTGCTCGTTTCCCCAATTCATAAATAGAGCGTTGATAGAAAATTTCCACCCCCAGTTCATCTAACTCATCTGATGTCAGAGTTTGATTTTCTGAATCCTGACGGAATAAATTTTCTTTCGCAACAATTCGCTCATAATCAGCAAATGCTGTAACTAACCAGATATCCGCATCGGTCTTGGGTAACAAAGTCCCATACCAAGCCGGAACAGTTTCTGGTTTATCTTCTCGCTGATGCGGTTTGAAGATGAGTTCGTCTTCCTCTGGGTCAAACAAATCTAGAGTCGGAACTGAAGAGTCTGTGTTTTTGACTGTTTTATTTGTAGATAAAAGTACCCAAGGATTACTAATCAGAGGTTTGATTTTAGGAAAGTCCTGCTGTTCGCTCATGCTAGGACGCCAAATTCCTCCCACCGGCAGTTCAAAGATACCCCAACTCTTAAACTGTTTCGCTAGGTCAGTGGTGGTATATTTAGCATCCACAGCAAAAGCCGAAACTAGTTCCGGTTTGGTGAGGACTAGTTGAGCAAAATCTGGATCAATTTTGCCTTTATAGCGATCATATAACTGCAACCAGACTGTATCCCGTTTGGAAGGTATAAATACTGCACCAGCAGAAGGACGTCCCTGAAAGCTGGAAATAGTTTCTAAACGGATTGACCTATCTTTAGTATTGTTATCGCTCCAGTAAAAGCCTTTTGCATCTGCAAACCATTCATTTTTACTGCTGCGATAAAGCTTCTGTTCATGGGTTCCTAAAGTGAGTAGAGCAATTTCATTTCGATTGATATCAGCCAGAATCCACTCAGTGGTAGAAAGTCCATTCCCATTTTTACTCAGGATTTTGGCTGCTTGTTCAATACTTTCAGCATATTGAGTAGCTTCACGAATTCTCGCTGCTAAAGGAATTCCATCAGATTTAAGATCAGATTGATCTAGAGTGGTTTCACTCATGAGGATACCAGCATCACTAATGGAGTAATCCATCCCACTATGAATCCCACCGGGAAAAGTTTGCATGACAAAGTGGTGTCCCTGAGTGGGCTTGATATCAAGCCAGATGTTGTAAAAATTGGCTGGATATAAATCGAACATTGTGATGTGACCAAAGACAATTTTTCCGTCTTTAGTCGCAGGACTAATTGCCGCAAAAGCACTACAACGTTGTCTTCTGGGTCGATGATGTTGTAAGTATGGAGATTTGGGTGATATGGAATTGACATTTAAATGTAGGGATTCTAATCCAGTGGGAGTAGCTTGCAAAGCACTTTCCAGGGAATCTAATTCATTGCTAGCATTCAGGGCAATAATATCGGTTAAATCAATGGCACGTCCATCAAAAGTTGCACCCATTGCACTAGCACCATCAGCGATACCCTTCATTTCTTGTAACTGCTCTGGACTAAAACCCTTGAGGAAGATAACGTTGGTTAGTTGTCGGATTAATTTCCAACCTCCGGTAGGTGATTTAGGTTCATAAAATGCCGCGAGAGCCTGAACATAATCAGCAATCTCCGGAGCAAGCAGTTTACCGTGCTGTACACCACGCTCATATGGTTCACCTTCGATATGTATCACTACCCAACCCGCTTGTGGATAACGATAAGCAGGGAATAATTCCTGTACGGAGCGAGGATCAGGATGAAAATCATCTGCCCAAGTTGGGAACAAAAATCCAGAAATCAATGCTAGTAGAATTGCTACTCCAAAGATGAGAATTTTGTTCAATATAGGTTTTAATTTAAACATAAAATGATACTGTCTTAGGTCTTAGTTGTTACCTAATGGTTTTTACTATATTGGATGTTACATGATCTCATCCTATTTGTCTTGTAATACTTTGAATTTTAAATTCGCGTCATAACAAGATATTTGATGTTCTGTTAGTAAATAAAGTCAAGACAAAAATCAAACATAATTAATATCGACTCTTAAGTACCAGTTATTTTAAAAACAAGAATAGAGGTAAGAGTAAAACGGATGATTTAGATACCTTACTGGGTTAAGAGCCTGAAAAATTAGGAAATTTGGGGTAATTCATCCAGATGCCTGAAATTAGGAATTGAATATTTTAACTAATTTGATATTTTGATCAATCTCGCTGGATTATGTATCCTTTATAGTGAGTCATAAAAAAGCGAGATGGGAATTTTACTGTATAAATTTTATTTCCTGCTCCCTAATACCCTGGGTGCAAAAAAAATTAACAAAATTAGGTGGTTAAACATCCTTTGTCAATTGTCCAATCCGGGTTAGGATGGTGCATCAATTGAAGCAGCGACGTTTTCAGGTGATGAATCGCGTCGTTTATTTTTACTAAAAACCTAAATTCTGCAAATAAAACCTATTAAACCTTGAATAAGCGATTGTTTACAGGTAAATCTCTCCGGTTTATGGCTTTCGCTCTACCTTTGTTAATATGGTGGGGATATAAGGAAGTCCAAAGCCAATTTTTACAACCCCAAGCGATGTTAGTTTTGGGCGGTTCCACTAGACATTTAGAACGGGAAAAGTTTACAGCTGAATTTGCTCGGAAACATCCAAATTTGCCAATTTGGATTACTGGAGGTAGTCCACCGAGTTCGACTCAGCAGGTATTTATCAAAGCAGGTATTGATCCCCAACTTTTACACTTGGACTATGAAGCTGTAGATACTGTGACTAATTTTACTACATTGGTCGATGATTTACAAACTCGTGGGATTAAACGTGTTTATTTAATTACTTCTGATTTTCATATGCGCCGTGCGACGGTGATTGGTGAAATTATTTTGGGTAGTCGGGGAATTGATTTTCAATCAGTCTCAGTTCCTTCCGCAAAAACTCCAGAACCCATTCAAAAATCCATCCGCGATGGAGCCAGAGCCATCTTATGGGTGGCAACTGGTTATACTGGTGTCGATGCCGCTAAGAATAAGCATTAGAGGGAAAGGAGGACAAGGGGCAGGGGGCAGGGGGCAGGGAGAGAAGAGGACAAGGGGCAGGGGGCAGGGGGCAGGGGGAGAAGAGGACAAGGGGCAGGGGGCAGGGGGCAGGGGGCAGGGGGCAGGGGGCAGGGGGAGAAGAGAATTTAAAATATATTCTCCCCATCTCACCATCTCCGTTTTCCCCCCTGCTCCCTGCTCCCTGCCCCCCTGCCTCTTCTCTCCCCCCTGCTCCCTGCTCCCTGCCCCCCTGCCTCTTCTCTCCCCCTTGCTCCCTGCCCCCCTGCCTCTTAGCCCCCCTGCCTCTTCAAGCATTCCCCAATATTGTCCACAATTTGATACCCTAGCTTAAACCTATTTGAGAAAAGTTAAAGCGTGGAAATTCAACTTGGGCGGGGAAAAAAAGCTCGTAGAGCATATGGCATTGACGAAATTGCTCTAGCTCCCGGTAACAGAACACTCGATCCTAGTTTGGCAGATACTCAGTGGAGAATCGGCAATATTCAGCGAGAAATCCCGATTATTGCCAGTGCAATGGATGGTGTCGTCGATGTGGGCATGGCTGTACACTTATCAAAGTTAGGCGCATTAGGTGTCCTTAACTTAGAAGGCATTCAAACTCGCTACGCTGACCCAGAACCGATTTTAAATCAGATTAGCTCGGTGGGAAAACATGAATTTGTTTCCTTAATGCAAAAACTCTATGCTGAACCCATCAAACCGGAACTGATTGAGCAACGGATTCTGGAAATTAAATCCCAGGGTGGTATTGCTGCTGTCAGTTCTACTCCCGCAGGTGCAAGTAAATATGGTGCGGTGGTGGCAAAAGCTGGAGCTGATTTATTTTTTGTTCAAGCTACTGTGGTATCTACAGCACATTTGTCACCAGAGTCTTTAGTGACTTTAGATTTAGCCGAATTTTGTCGGGCTATGCCTATGCCTGTAGCCTTGGGAAATTGTGTGACTTATGAAGTCACTTTAAACTTAATGAAAGCTGGTGCTGCTGCCGTATTAGTGGGCATTGGACCCGGTGCTGCTTGTACCTCCCGTGGTGTCTTAGGTGTAGGCGTCCCTCAAGCCACGGCGATCGCAGATTGTGCCGCAGCCAGAGAAGACTTTTACCGAGAAACTGGTAAATATATCCCCGTCATTGCCGATGGTGGTCTAATTACAGGCGGAGACATTTGTAAATGCATCGCTTGCGGTGCCGATGGCGTGATGATTGGTTCTCCCTTTGCTAGAGCCGCTGAAGCCCCAGGACGGGGTTATCATTGGGGTATGGCTACTCCTAGTCCCTTATTGCCCCGTGGCACCCGCATTCAAGTGGGTACGACTGGTAGTTTAGAACAAATACTCATTGGTTCAGCTGGATTAGATGACGGTACTCATAATCTGCTAGGAGCCTTAAAGACTAGCATGGGCACATTAGGAGCTAAAAATATCCGAGAAATGCAGCAAGTGGAGGTGGTGATTGCACCTTCTTTGTTAACTGAAGGCAAAGTCTATCAAAAAGCTCAACAGTTAGGTATGGGTAAATAAAGGCATTGGTGAGATGCCGATCAGGTCTGATTAAATAAATTTTTCCGCCTGATGGAAACAATACCTGGAAAAATCTGATCTGTCGCCTACAATGGAGATAGCGGAGACTTATGTTTCCGTTCACTCCTCACACCACACTCCGCCCGGACTATTGTTCGGGCGGTTCCTTATGTATAGTTAAATTTTAGGGATTCTTTGCAAATGTACATCCTTCACTCCCCAAGCTGATCTTTTTGCTATGGTAGAATTTTCACGAAACTGAGAAATATTATAGGCAAAGGTTTTTAGGCATGTCAGCAGCCACAAGTGTTACAGATTCGAGTTTTAAGCAAGAAGTACTTGACAGCGAAGTTCCTGTCTTAGTTGATTTTTGGGCGCCCTGGTGCAGTCTCGTGCCGGATGGTCGCTCCTGTTGTAGACGAAATCGCATTACAGTATGAGGGCAAATTAAAAGTGGTTAAAGTCAATACTGATGAGAATCCACAGATTGCTAGTCAGTACGGCATTCGTAGTATTCCTACATTAATGATTTTTAAAGATGGACAAAAAGTTGATATGGTAGTTGGTGCTGTACCCAAAACTACATTATCTAATACTTTGGAAAAGTATCTTTAAAATTCCTTAAATTCGGGCATAGGGTATAGGGCACAGAGGGAGAAGAGGCAGGGGCAGGGGGCAGGGGGCAGGGGGAAAGAGGACAAGGGGCAGGGGGCAGGGGGCAGGGGGAAAGAGGGAAAGAGAATTTAAAATATATTCTCCCCATCTCCCCATTTCCTATCTTCCTCTCCCCCCTGCACCCTGCACCCTGCCCCCCTGCCTCTTCTCTCCCCCCTGCTCCCCGCACCCTGCCCCCCTGCCTCTTACCTCCCCATCTCCCCACTTTCTATAGTTAACTAGACACCAAATTAAACTAAAATACAATGCCATTGTTGCGGCAGTTCTCATGATCTCCGAAGAGTCGTTTGAAACATTAGAGTCTCTCCAAGTAAATATTGCTGAGTTGATAGATCGCTTACCGGGGTTAAAAAATCGGCAACAAATTCAGCAAGCACTTACCACCATAGTACATTTAGCTGATAGTGAAATTGATCGTCTGGATTGGAAAATATTATCTGCATCTCTAGCGGATATGGAACGTGGTTTCCAATTATTTCATGCTTACCGACATACCCGCAAAGTCACAATTTTTGGTTCAGCACGTCTGTCCCCAGATACTCCAGCATATAAAATAGCCAGAGAATTTGCTCGTGCTGTTTCTCATCTCGGATTTATGGTGATGACAGGTGGTGGTGGTGGGATAATGCAAGCCGGTCAGGAAGGTGCAGGTAGAGACAATTCCTTTGGCTTAAATATTCAGTTACCTTTTGAACAACAAGCGAATCCTTTTATTGAAGGTGATCCAAAACTAATTAACTTTAAGTATTTCTTTACCCGGAAATTATTTCTCCTCAAAGAAAGTGATGCTGTGGCTTTATTTCCTGGTGGATTTGGGACTCAGGATGAAGCTTTTGAATGTATGACTTTAAGCCAAAATGGTAAATTTGGTCCAGTCCCTTTAGTTTTAATTGATCAACCTGGAGGTGATTATTGGTCGTCTTGGAGCCAATATATTGATCAACAACTAGTACAGAAAGGTCTGGTCAGTCCTGATGACCCTAGTTTGTATACAGTGACAGATAATTTAGAAGTAGCTTGTGATGCTATTACTAGTTTTTACCAAGTTTATCACTCTAGTCGGTATGTAGATAATCAATTGGTGATTCGTTTAACTAAAGAATTATCAGATGCTGAAGTTGAACAACTTAATGCTAACTTTCAGGGAATTCTAGTCAAAGGACAGATTGTGAAAAGTCAAGCATTACCCAAGGAAGGACAAGATGAAACTTCAGCATTACCTCGTTTGGTTTTGCATTTCAATCAAAGAGATTTAGGACGTTTGTATCAAATGATTGGGGTAATTAATCAAATGGGCGTTCCTGCTCCAGCGACAGTAGTTCATCCCGAACGGAAGTAGATTTCAGGTGAACACTACGGAGTGTAGAGTTAGTGCTGAAGCTAAACCAAGTATAAATACTAGCAATGTGGTTGAACTTTAGCCCTAACTATTTTTCGATAAAATATACTCAAAGAGCAGATAGGCGATCGCTCTTATCTTCCGTAAAATAAATATTATTTATACTCAGAGGTCGCTTGTGGTAACAACTGCATCAGAACCCACAGCAGAACTGCAAAAATCAGTTGGTGAACAACGGGTGGTAATTCGGGGATTATCTTGGGATGCTTATCTACAAATCCTGAATGCTTTACCTCAATCGCGTAGTTCTCGCTTGACCTATGACAATGGAATTCTAGAAATTACAATGCCCTTAGAAGAACACGAATTTTCGGGTCGATTAATTGAGTGTTTTATTCGGACATTAGTTGAACTCATGTGCATGCGAATGAAAACAATGGGTTCGACCACAATGAATTATCCGCATCTTCAAAAGGGAGCGGAACCAGATAATGCCTATTATATTCAAAATCAACCTCTGGTTAAAGGTCGTAATGTCGATTTTTCCCAAGACCCACCACCAGATTTAGTGGTGGAAGTGGATATTACCCATAGTGATATTCAGAAAAATAAATTCTACGCTACTATTGGTGTACCAGAATTTTGGCGCTTCAATGGCAAAGTATGGGTAATTTATCAATTGCGAGATGGTAATTATGTGGAGGTTGAGTCCAGTCCTACTTTTCCTCAAGTACCAAAAGAAAGACTTTATGTTTTTCTAGAACAAGCAAAAGATGATGAGATTGAAGCAGTGCGATCACTCCGAGTTTGGTTTGAAAAATTATCAATGCTATAATATAAGCTGGATATTATCTGGGAGTTATCGAGAGGAGTATTAAATGCTCACAAGTGTTGAAGGTTTGTATCAAAAAGGCATTATAGAAATTTCCGAAATACCTACAGATATACCAGATGGAACCAGAGTTATTGTGACTTTCCTGAAGCCATCTGAGGTTGACTTAGAATCTTATGGTATCAATAAAGCACAAGCTGAGATTTTACGAACCAGTTTAACTACATTTACAGAAGATTGGGATAGTCCTGAAATGGGTATTTATGATAACTATGAAGCCGCAAAAAACCATTAAACGTGGTGATGTTCTGCTTGTGCTTTTCCCTATTCAAATCTCACCACAGCAAAAATAAAAGTAAATGCAAAAAAACACAATGAAAGATATTGTAGTTTTATTGCCTGGAATTCTGGGTAGTGTACTACAAAAAAACGGTTCAGATATCTGGAATATATCACTCCAAGCATTGATGGGAGCAGCGAAGGAGATAATTAATCAAGGTTCGTTGCTTAAAGACTTAATCATAGATAAGGACGATCCAGAAAGAGATTATCTGGACGATGGTATCAAAGCTACAGCTTTAATCCAGGATGCAACTTTGGTTCCTGGATTCTTTAAAGTTGATGGTTACTCCTATTTAAAAAAACAGCTGATCGACAATTTTCAAGTCACACTTGGGAAAAACTTTTTTGAGTTTGCTTATGACTGGCGACGGGATAATATAGTATCAGCAAGATTATTAAAAAAGCTAATTGATCATCAATTACCCTTGTGGCAAAAAGTGCATCCTGATGCTAAGGTAATATTAATAGCTCATAGCATGGGAGGCTTAGTTTCCCGTTACTATCTAGAACATTTAGGTGGTAGAGAACACTGTAAGGCTTTAATCACTTTAGGCACTCCCTATCGTGGTTCTGTAAAAGCACTGAATTTTCTTGCTAACGGCTGTCAAAAGAAACCATTTCTAGCCATAACAGATGTATTACGTTCCTTCACCTCTGTATATCAGTTACTACCAATGTACCCAGTAGTGAATGTTAATGAAAATTGGCAACGGGTAGCAGAAACAGATAATATAGAAGGTATAGAAAAACATAGGGCTAGAGAAGCACGGAAATTTTTACAATTAATCAACGAGTCCAATCATCAAAGAACCTATGAATTTAAACCGATAGTTGGTATGGGACAAAAAAGTACTTTACAATCAGCTACTCTCATCGAGGGTAAATTGAAAACGAGTAATAGTACGCTACCACTAAATCAAAATAAACAACCCATTGATGATGAGTACGCGACTGGTGATGATACTGTCCCGCTATTGTCTGCAATACCAATTGAATTCTCAAACCAATTGCAAGAGGAAACTGTAATAGAGTCTCATGGTGTACTACAAAACAACGTTCAGGTGTGGAATCGGGTTAAATATTGCTTAACAAGACTGCAAGGTAATATAGAGGATTTTCAAAACCCTCAAATTATTCCGTCAGTAACGCAAACCGCAGGTATTAGTATTAGTCTTGATGACTTATACCTCCCTGATGAACAAGTCATCATGAACGCTGAAATTATTAATGTGTCATCTGATGTTTTAGAACAAACCAGAAATTTTGGAGGATTAAGTGCCATTATCACCCCAGTTTACCCCACCATCCAACAAGAGGCTGTGACTGTTGAGTTAGAGCAAATAAAGGATACAGAATACCAATTGACTTTAAACCCTAACCAACTCGTACCAGGATTGTATCGTTTGCAAGTAGAAACAAACAAATCATATAATCAATCACCAAAGACTGTACATAATTTATTTCAAATCATGTAGGAGAATATGATTGCAGAGCAGTGGTTGTGGAATAAAAATAATTCAGAACAGAGGATAGATTTAGCAAGCTATGTAATTTTTTCTAAATACTCAGAAGCTGTGAATCAGTTTATTGAGTCAGCTATTTCATCTAACTATTTACCTGCTAGTAGTGACGACTACCATCAAAGTCAAGATAAACGCCGTGAGTTATTAGAAAAAATCTATAATGCTTTATGTCATTGTAAATTAGAATATGACTTAAATGAAGATTCACTTTTCAATAACGACCAACAAATAATCCGTAAACCATCAGAGATTCTTACCGAAAAACGTAAAGGAACTTGTTTAGATTTAGCAATATTTTTCTGTGCGATTTGTTGGCATTATGATTTACTTCCTATATTAATTTTACTCAATGGTCATGCTTTAGCTGCTATATCTCTCACTCACAGAAGACGTGATTGGAAAAATGATGAGCGTGCTGGAAAAAATACATTTTGGCATCAAGGTGGAAGTTTTACAGATGCTCCTGAATTACGACGTATGGTTAACCGAGAGGAGTATTTAGCAGTTGAGTGTACTGGTTTTTGTCAAAGTTCAACTCTTGAAAATCCTGATTTTCCAAGAAAAGATGGATTATTGTCTTTTCCAAATGCTTATACATTAGGTAGTGAGCAATTAAATAAAAGACAATTAATATTTGCCCTTGACATTCAAATAGGTTACTATTTTTGGTGGACTAAATTGTGCAAAAGCCGTGTAGAAATATCAGTTCCAAAAAGTTTCACTAACGGCAGAAATTTGATTCAAGATATTTATGTCCCTTTAGGATTAATAGAGCGGAAAACTGACGCTAAACCAAGACCGAAAGATTCATCTATAAATCCATACAGCCCTGATTTTAATCAGCCAGATAAGCAATATGAGATTGTTAAAGAGTACGAACATGATGAGTTTTTTACCACAGTATTAGCTCAAAAATCCACTAGTAAAAGTCAAGGAAAACGACTGGTAATAATTGGTGATCCAGGAAGTGGTAAAAGCACATTATTACAAAAAATTGCTGATTGGGTAATAAATGAAAAACAAGGTCTACCAATTTGGATTTCTTTAGCTGAATTTAACGATGAATTAACAAAAAAACGAGATGTGAGTGATGCAGGTTGGTTGTATAGATATATATCAAAAAGTTGGCTGAGAGATGCATCTGGAGAACCAGAATTTACACCAGAAATATGGCAGCAAATTTTTAAATTAGAAATACTTCAAGGTAATCAGTTATGGCTAATATTAGATGGTGCTGATGAAATGGCTGTTAGTTCTCCTCTGCAAAAGATTAAGGAACAATTAACATTGAGATGGACTGATTCAGTCAGAATCATACTAAGTTGTCGGTTAAATTTATGGTCAGAATCAAAAGATATTCTCAGTGATAAATTTGATATTTATCGTACTTTAGATTTTAATTATCCCGGACAAGTACATCAATTTATTCAAAATTGGTTTGGAGTCAATAAGAATTTAGCCAATAATTTGCAAACACAACTGGAAACACCAAATCGAGAACGCTTGCGAAGCTTAGTAAAAAATCCTTTAAGACTAGCGCTTTTATGTCGCATCTGGCAAGAATTTGCAGGAGAATTACCAAATACAAAAGCTGGGTTTTATCAATTATTGGTAGATAATCCTGAATTCAGCTTTAATGAATGGAATAAGGGCAAAAGTTCAGAATTGTTGCAAAATTTCCGATACAGAAAAGAATTAAATCAACAATTAGGAGAATTAGCTCTTACCGCAATATCCAATAAAGATTATCAATTCCGTTTACGGTCAACTCTGATTGAAGAGAAATTAGGCTTTCCAGATGATGAACCTGATAAACATGGTAATGGTGGCTCTCTATTTTGGTGGTCATTAAAGTTGGGATGGTTGTTGCATATAGGTTATCAAACACAAGATGAAAACAACCCAGTCGAAAAAGTTTATGCTTTCTTCCATCCCACATTTCAAGAATATTTTGCAGCATCAGTAATAGAAAGCTGTGATCTTTTTCTACCCAAATCGCACAAAAATAGACCTGTACAAGGTAAGTCTTATCGGATTTTTGAGCCACAATGGAAAGAAGTCATTTTACTATGGTTAGGGAGTAGTAATGTAAATGATAGCTTAAAGAATGATTTTATTAAAAAATTAACCAATTTCTCCTCTGGATGTGGTAATTTTTATTGGTATCGAGCCTATTTTCTTGCTGCTGAAGGAATAGCAGAATTTGAAAATTGTGAAAAAGCAGAGGAGATAGCCAAGAAAATTGTTAATTGGTCTTTGGGAAAATTCAATATTTTTGAATGTCATTTGCTAGAAAAGACAGAAGAAGCTAAAACAATATTGCTTAAGAGTCATAGAGAAAAAGTAATCGCTGGCTTAATCGAGGTAATCCGCAACACACGGGATGAATACACCCATAGGCTAGTAGCAGAATCTTTAGGGGAAATCGGCATTGGTAACTCAGATGCGATTGCTTGCTTAATCGAGGTAATCCACAACGCACAGGATGAATCCACCCGTAGGCTAGCAGCAGAATCTTTAGGGGAAATCGACCCTGGTAACTCAGATGCCATCAAATACACCCGTAGGCTAGCAGCAGCAGAATCTTTAGGGAAAATCGGGGTTGGTAACTCAGAGGCGATCGCTGGCTTAATCGAGGTAATCCGCAACGCACGGAATGAATATACCCATAGGCTAGCAGCAGCAGAATCTTTAGGGAAAATCGGGGTTGGTAACTCAGAGGCGATCGCTGGCTTAATCGAGGTAATCCGCAACGCACCGGATGAATACACCCATAGGCTAGCAGCAGAATCTTTAGGGAAAATCGGGGTTGGTAACTCAGAGGCGATCACTGGCTTAATCGAGGTAATCCGCAACACACAGGATGAATACACCCATAGGCTAGTAGCAGAATCTTTAGGGGAAATCGGCATTGGTAACTCAGAGGCAATCACTGGCTTAATCGAGGTAATCCACAATACACGGGATGAAGAAACCCGTGGAATAGCAGCAGAATCTTTAGGGGAAATCGGTATTGGTAACTCAGATGTGATCGCTTGCTTAATCGAGGTAATCCACAATACACGGGATGAGGAAACCCGTGGGCTAGCAGCGGCATCTTTAGGGAAAATCGAACCTGGTAACTCAGATGCGATCACTGCTTTAATCAAGGTAATCCGCAACGTACTGTTAGGAGATGTACGATATGCGGCATTCAGTTTAACAGAGATTTTAACACTGGATAAAATGCCTTTCGTTGTAACTAAGTTGAAGACTTATTCTAAGTTTTATACCTCAAGTTACTCAGTTATCTGGTACTGTGCTCAATCTCTTAGCTACCCTGAATTTTATCAAGCTTGGCACAAATCCCTGATCTGAGTTAGGCATCATGAACCACAATAATACCCATATTTTTCTAAAAAGAGAGCGACTTCATGAAGTTTCTGTATAGACTTTAAAGTAGTTTTCAACTACTTACACCACAGTTAATTTTTGCGTACTTATTTCTTCGCGTCTTTGCGCGAGACATAAAAATGTAGTTTTTTTTACATAAAAATAGCATGAACTATTTTGCTGGAATTTTACAGATAATTAACACACTAGCAATTGTCATTACATTCTTCTGTAAGCATAAGTTTTAGTATTTTACTGCTCTCAACCTATATCTTTAAGCGGAAGCATTTGTCAGAATGCTATTAAAATATCAAGTTTCTTAAATCATAGCTCAAATTTTTAGAGATTGGTATGCAGATGAAAAGGAAAAGAGTTAACATAAATAATGAGCAGAAAGCATATTTGATTTTTGAATCAGCTAATACGAATCTTATGGGATACACTTAGGAGTGAGGTAGAATAATTTTACCAACAATAGAGCAAGCTTTAGCCTGTGTCCGAGTTTGTCAAATGTTATCGAATCTTTATAAAGATATCCATTTATTTAGATTTGATGATATTAGGGCAGAAGTTTATATCCTCGCAGCATCTGAAATCCAAATAATTGTGTATTTTAATGGTGAATGGGAGTTTATCAATGAACCAGAACTATAAAGAAATGAGTTTCACAGAATTGAGAGCTTATGTTTTGGAAAACCATCAGGACATAGAAGCCCTACGTTTTCTCATGAGTCAGCGTGACCCTAACTCTCAGAAGTATCCCACACCAATAACAGAAGAAGAAATGCAAGCTCAAATGGAAATTATCCGACGGAAAAGTAATCGAGAATAGATAGGAATTGTAAATTATAAATTGGGGATTAGAAATGGGGAACAAAAGAAAATCCCATCTCCCCACCTCCCCATGTATTTATGTAAGCAGTACCCTGTCTACAGAAAGTTATTTGCCCAGAAACTGCTATGCTAAAAGGTGAAAGCAGCTTTTGAGGAAAAAATGCCCGCGTCCACCATCACCCACAACATCACAGCTTTTCCCCTAACCGCTGTCGTCGGTCAAGAAGCAATTAAATTAGCCTTACTCTTAACAGCAGTTGATCCAGGTTTGGGAGGAGTGGTAATTGCTGGTCGTCGCGGTACAGCAAAATCAGTTATGGCTCGCGCTATCTATGCTCTACTTCCACCCATTGAAGTTGTCAAGGGTTCTATCTGTAATTGTGACCCCAATCAACCAGAAACATGGGACGACAAGCTGATAGAAGAGTTCGCAGGTAAAGAAATCACAGATGACTCTACAGAAATTATCCCCGCTCCCTTCATCCAAATTCCCCTGGGTGTGACAGAAGACCGACTTTTAGGTTCCGTGGATGTGGAACAGTCGGTCAAACAAGGAGATACTATTTTTCAACCAGGGTTATTAGCCGCAGCACATCGAGGTGTGTTATATGTGGATGAAATCAATTTATTAGATGAGCAAATTAGTAATCAACTTTTAAGCGTTTTATCAGAAGGACGCAATCAGATAGAACGGGAAGGAATTAGTTTTCAGCATCCCTGTAAACCTTTATTTATCGCTACTTATAACCCCGAAGAGGGAGGGTTACGAGAGCATTTAATGGATAGAATTGCGATCGCCCTGAGTGCAGATGGGGTTCTCGGTTTAGATCAAAGAGTTCAAGCCGTAGAACAAGCGATCGCCTATTCTCAATCTCCCCAAGATTTCCTCCAGCAGTACCATGAAGATTTAGACGCGCTAAAAACCCAAATTATTCTAGCACGAGAATGGCTCAAGGATGTCTCTATCTCCCATGAACAAATTGCTTATTTAGTAGATGAAGCTATTCGGGGGGGAGTGGAAGGACATCGGGCTGAATTGTTTGCGACTCGTGTTGCTAAAGCCGCAGCTGCTTTAGAGGGACGTAACACTGTCAATGCGGAAGATTTGCGTCGAGCGGTGGAGTTGGTAATTGTCCCAAGAGCTACTATCGTCCAAACCCCACCTCCAGAAGACCAGTCACCCCCACCTCCACCTCCACCACCGCAAAATCAAGACGAGTCAGAACCAGAAACACCGGAGGAGGAACAAGAGCAAGAGCAAGAACCAGAGGAGCAAGAAGAACAAGAACCTCCTAGTATCCCGGAAGAGTTTATCTTTGATCCAGAAGGTGTAATTCTTGACCCGGAAGTGATGTATTTTACTCAAATGGCAAAACGCCAGGGTAAATCTGGTAGTCGCAGCATCATCTTCTCTGATGACCGGGGACGCTATATTAAACCCATGTTACCGAAAGGAAAAGCTCGACGCATCGCCGTAGATGCCACATTAAGAGCCGCTGCACCGTATCAAAAAGCACGGCGAGCCAGACAGCCAGATAAAAAGGTAATTGTCGAGCAAGCTGATATTCGTTCTAAGCGTTTGGTACGTAAAGCTGGAGCGCTAATAGTATTTGTAGTAGATGCTTCTGGCTCTATGGCCTTAAATCGGATGCAATCAGCCAAAGGAGCGGTCATGCAGCTTTTAACCGAAGCTTATCAAAACCGTGACCAAGTAGCTTTAATTCCGTTTCGGGGGGAACAAGCGGAGGTATTATTACCACCAACCCGTTCCATAGCTTTAGCTCGGAATCGTTTGGAAAGATTACCCTGTGGTGGTGGTTCCCCTTTAGCACATGGATTAACTCAAGCGGTACGGGTGGGTTTAAACGCCCAAATGAGTGGTGATATTGGACAAGTTGTGATTGTCGCTATCACTGATGGTAGGGGAAATATTCCCTTGGGACGTTCTTTAGGTGAACCACAAGAACCAGGAGAAAAGCCGGACATTAAAGGGGAACTATTGGAAATTGCAGCGAGAACCCGTGCGTTGGGTATGCAGCTATTAGTGATTGATACGGAAAGTAAATTTGTTTCTACTGGTTTTGCTAAGGAATTAGCCCAAACAGCGGGAGGTAAATATTATCATTTACCTAAAGCCACTGATCAAGCTATTGCGGCTATGACTAGGGGGGCGATCGCTGATATCAAATCTAGATAAATCAGGAGCTAGTCGGGATGACATTGGGATGTAAACAGAGAATTAAGTCCTGAATCCCTTTTTGTAAGTACCGGGTGACTGTCATCGGACTAGTCCCGATTTTTTTGGCGGCATCTTTACGGGAAAATTCCTTTAAAAAGACTAACTCTACAGCGATACGGGGCTTTTCTTCCAGCAAACTGATTGCACCTTGAAGCTGTTGTCGTTCTTCCTCTTGTTGCTGAAGAAGATGAGAACGAGGACATGGTAGTGCCTCACCCAAGGTGATTTGACAATCAATATAGTGTGTAGCTGTAGCATCTAAACTTAAAGGCATCCGATTCTGAGCCGCCAATTTGGTTTCTTGCCATTCTGGTAGGGATATGCAAAGTCGTTTAGCAATTTCTGCATCTCTAGGAGGACGACCCAAAGACAATGCTAATTCCTTGCGAATTTTTTGCCCTTCGTTGTAAAGTTCCTGCCAACGTCTAGGGATTTTTAATAGTGTACTGCGATCGCGAAGAAAATGCAGCATTTCCCCCCGGATATAGGGGATAGCGAAGGAACTAAAAGCATATCCTTGACTAGGATCAAAGCGTTCAATTGCTCTAATTAAACCAAAATAACCGATTTGTTCTAAGTCTTCATAAGGTTCGTTACATTGATGACTAAATTTATGAGCCATCTTCCGGACTAGCCCCGTATGTAACTGTACAAGTTGATTACGAAGTTTAATAGAAGGATTTTGGTGGTATAAGTGCAATAGCTCCATACCATCAGAGCGCACAGAGGACTCACTTGCAGCCATATAAATTCCTTTGTAATAACTCCTTATTTGCAGAAAATTGGAGTTGCGTATACTCTCTTCAAAACTGTCATCATTTTCCTTACTTAACGTGAAATAAGCCATCGTCGTTTTACTGAACTTATCTTAGTCCTAAGTACTTTATTCAGTAATAATACGCGCAAAGCTTGATTGTGGTCTGTTTCGTAAAATTTTTCCTGACTAAATCATTATTTGTCTAGAGTATAATTACTGGTTATGCAAATAATCTTCGTAACTTCTCTGGCATAATGCCAGATATACGGTAAGTGCTTAACTGAGATAAATAGGGAGGAGGGAAATCCCTATAATTAAACTTAGTGAGAATTTGTATAATGTAAGTATAGCAACCAAGAAGGTAGTTATGGACTTAAATTGAGAACGAAATTCTTTGTAAAAAAGAATTTTACTCCTGATTCCTGACTGCTGCTATACAGTGCTTTCCCAAAACGCAATTTTTAACTATGAGCAATACCAGCAATTTTCGTCAAGCTTTCCGTGAGGCTCAAATCTCACTCCCTCGTCGGTCGCTAATGTAATCGCTAATGCCCTCCCTTATGTTGGTGGTGGGCTATACTAACTGCATTGGGAACTTATGGTGGTTTAGGAATCATTCGTACCAACCCCGGACTATTCTTTCCCACCTTTTTTGGTGCAGTGATTTTAGAGTTAATTCTATTTTTTGTAGCTCAAAATGTCGCATCAAATGGTAATAATAGCTCTAGCTTTACCCCTGTTGGGCATCTACAGTTTATTATCTGGATATACCCTCAGTGGCTTAGTATTTGTGGCATTGAGAACCCAAGGTGTAGGTATTCAAGGCATTGGCTTGGCTGCTCTTGGTTGTGGTGTTACCTTTGTGGTTGCCCGTCAAATTGGCTCAAATCTCTCAGAATCAGATGGTTTTGCTTTAAGCAAAAACGATCAGTTTGGGACTTATAGCTTTATTAGTAGTTTGTCTAGCCCAATTTGTCTTTAGCTTATTTGGAGTTTATACACCTACTTGGCTAGAAATTGGTATTTCTGGTTTAGGTGTGCTGTTGTTTGCTGGAGTGTCAGTTGTAGATTTCTATATCTTACCCCGTACTTACCGAGATGATGAGTATCTACCAGCAGCTTTATCAATGTATCTGACCTATATTAATCTCTTCGTTTTTATTCTCCGGTTATTAATCGCTATCAATAGCCGCGATTAATCGGGCAGAGGGGCAGAGGGGCAGAGGGGCAGGGGAGGAAAGAGAATTCAAAAAATCCTCCTCATCTCCCCCTGTACCCCATCTCCCCACCTCCCGTTTGTAATTTAGGCAAAATGCGGCTAAAATCAAAAATGCTGATAAAATTCAGAGCGCTCTAAAACAGAGCAAGCAATATGGATGTTCTAGAACTAAAACGCGAAATCGAAACGTTGTCTGCCGCCTGGGTAAAACCCAGGACTATCTTTGACGTACCTGCACTAAAAGCAAAAATTCAGGACTTAGAACAAATAGCAGCCCAACCAGAATTTTGGGATGACCAAAACCAGGCTCAAGAAACACTGCAAGAACTAAATGACCTGAAAGACCACATCCATCAGTATTATCAGTGGCAAACCCATCTAGAAGATACTAGAGCAGTGGTAGAGTTGTTAGAATTAGAAACTGATGAAGCATTATTGCAAGAAGCAGAATCTACCATTGTCAAACTCAATCATGACCTTGACCAGTGGGAATTACAACAATTACTCTCTGTCCTTATGATGATAAAGGGGCTGTACTAACCATAAATGCTGGTGCTGGTGGGACAGATGCTCAAGATTGGGCATTTATGCTGATGCGAATGTACACCCGTTGGGCAGAAGCTCATAACTACAAGGTAGCTTTAGCAGAAGAGTCTGAAGGTGATGAAGCCGGAATTAAATCAGCAACACTAGAAATAACTGGTCGCTATGCTTATGGTTATTTACGTTCAGAAATGGGTACCCATCGGTTAGTGAGGATTTCACCTTTTAATGCCAATGGTAAACGACAAACCAGTTTTGCTGGAGTGGAAGTAATGCCACAAATAGATAGCACTGTGAAATTGGAAATTCCAGAAAAGGATTTAGAAATTACCACAACTCGGTCTGGTGGTAAAGGTGGACAAAATGTGAACAAAGTAGAAACAGCTGTGCGAGTTGTTCACTTACCAACAGGATTGGCTGTCCGTTGTACAGAAGAACGTTCTCAGCTACAAAATAAAGAAAAAGCTCTTGCTCGTTTAAAGCCAAACTTTTAGTCATTGCCAAAGAACAACGTGCCCAAGAAATTGCCGAAATTCGAGGTGATATGGTAGAAGCTTCTTGGGGGAATCAAATTCGTAACTATGTCTTTCACCCTTACCAAATGGTCAAAGATTTACGTACAAGTACAGAAACCAATGCCATTATTGATGTCATGAATGGCGAAATTGATTCTTTTATCCAAGCCTATCTACGGCAAGAAAACCAATTGGTAGAAACAATACCCTAAGAAGAGGACAAGGGGCAGGGGGCAGGGGCAGGGGGAGAAGAGGACAAGGGGCAGGGGGCAGGGGCAGGGGGAAAAGAGAGAAAGAGAGAAAGAGAATTTAAAATATATTCTCCCCATCTCCCCATTTCCTATCTTCCTCTCCCCCCTGCACCCCTGCCTCTCCCCCCTGCACCCCGCACCCTGCCCCCCTGCCTCTTCTCCCCCTGCCCCCCTGCCTCTTCTCCCCCTGCCCCCCGCCCCCCGCCCCCCTGCCCCCCTGCCCCCCTGCCCCCCTGCCCCCCTGCCTCTTCCACCTCCCCAGCTCCCCATGAATAACACTCCTTCGACAGAACCAAAACCTAGCTACGTCAAACTTGCCATGAGAAACATGGTAAAAAAGGGCGGTACTTCTCTCCAACATTTTGTGCTGACGGCTGTAGGATTATTAGCTCTCTTTGTTGGTCTTGCTTACCTAACTCATTAACTAAAACCTGTAATTGTGCCTATAAAAGTTGAATTATATGTTGAGGATAATTTTAGCCAGTCATCCTCAGGGGAAGATATCAATTTAGACACTAGTGAAACCTGGGAAGAATGGTTTCAGCAGTGGCTAGAAATACTCAGCGCGGATTTACCACCAGCACCCAGTTATGAAATAGGGTTGGTGTTAACAGATGACAACCAAATTCAGGAACTTAATGCTCAGTATCGTCAACAAAATCAGCCCACAGATGTTTTATCTTTTGCGGCTTTAGAGGCAGATTTGCCATATAACGAGGAAATGCAGGCTTCTTTACCTTTATATTTAGGTGATATTATTGTATCTGTAGATACAGCACAACGTCAGGCTCAACAACAGGAACATAACTTGTTAACTGAGTTAGTCTGGCTCACGGCTCACGGCTTATTGCATCTTTTGGGCTGGGATCATCCTGATGAAGAGAGTTTGATACCAATGTTAAAACAACAAGTGGTATTGCTGAATGCAATAGGTATAACGATGGAGATAGATTAACAATCCGATGGTGGTCTACGAATGTTAATCTTGGGTAATAATTTGACAATAGTTCAGTAAAAAATTGCCTCCAGCTTAATTATGCGATTAAAATCAGCGAAGACCCCTACCTTACCCAGTCTGGTTTTGTATTTTTAAGTCTATGTCTCAAAAAGTCTCACCTCCTGCTACCTCTGACCAATTACCAGCCCTGGCAAACAAACAACGGGAATTTTCTTGGCAAGTTGCCTCAAATCTATTGGTTAGTTTTAAGTACGCTTGGGCGGGAATTACCTATAGTTTCCAAACCCAGCGTAACTTTCGCATCCATGTTAGTATCTTTGTTCTAGCTGTTGGCTTTAGTCTATTTTTGAATTTACCACCAGCAGAAATAGCAATAATTGGTATAACTAGTGGGTTAGTACTAGCAATGGAGTTGCTCAATACAGCTATAGAGTCTCTGGTCGATTTAACAGTTAAGCAAACTTACCATGAGTTAGCAAAAATTGCTAAAGACTGTGCTGCTGGAGCTGTTCTAGTTTCTGCTTTAGTAGCATTGCTAGTAGCAGGTATTCTTTTACTTCCTCGTTTGGCAATCTTAATCATGTCTAATTTATAGACTTTCAGAATATGATTATAGTCATTGATAATTACGACAGCTTTACATATAATTTAGTGCAGTATCTAGGGGAATTATCCATAGATTTCCCCATAGCGTCTGATTTAAAAGTTTTTCGTAACGATAAGATTACTGTAGATGACGTTCGGAAGCTAAATCCTGATGTTGTCGTTATTTCTCCCGGTGGTCGTGCCAGAAGATGCCGGCATATCCCTAGATTTGATTGCTCAGTTGGTGCTACTTTGCCAATTTTAGGCGTTTGTTTGGGACATCAAAGTATTGGTCAAGTATTTGGTGGTAAAATCGTTGCTGCTCCAGAGTTAATGCATGGTAAAACTTCGCAAGTAACACACACAGGAGTAGGTGTTTTCCAAGGCTTAGAAAATCCGGTCACTGCTACTAGATATCATAGTTTGGTGATTGAACGCAAAACTTGCCCAATGGTGTTAGAAATTACAGCTTGGGTTGATGATGGCACAATTATGGGAGTTCGACACCGGGACTATCCTCACATTCAGGGTGTCCAGTTTCATCCGGAAAGTGTCCTGACATCTTCCGGAAAACAGTTATTACGAAACTTTCTGGCACAAATCCAAAACCAGAAATAGCAAGTAAAAGGGAACAGGAAACTTCTGGAGGTTTGAGATGAAACGACGACAATTGATGGGTTATGTTGGCACAGGGTTAGTCACTACTCTCCTGACTAACATGGGTTCCCATTGGCAAGCTGACGCCCAATCTAGCAGTTTATCAGTTCAGTGGTTAGGTCATACTTGCTTTCTATTTACTGGTGATGGTGCGAAGATTCTGGTAAATCCATTTCATGCAGCCGGTTGTACTGCTGGTTATCGTCCTCCCAAAGTAACTGCGGATTTAGTCCTGATTAGTAGTCAAATTTTGGATGAAGGTGCAGTTAATGAATTACCTGGAACACCTAAGTCGGTCTATGAAGCAGGGGATTATACGGTTGAAGGGATTAAATTTCAGGGAATTACCACAGACCATGATCGTAAAGGTGGTAGACAGTTTGGCAAGAATGTCGCCTGGAAATGGACTCAAGCAGGCATTAATATCCTTCATTTAGGAGGTATTGCTGTACCCATTACTATTGAACAAAAAATCCTCTTCGGTCGTCCTGATTTATTATTAATTCCGGTGGGAGGTGGTGATAAAGCTTATAATGCTCAGGAAGCAAAGGATGCGATCGCCGTTTTAAATCCTAAGTTAGTGATTCCCATGTATTACCTCACCGAAGCAGCAAAAGGAGAATGTAATATTTCACCATTAGATAATTTTCTCAAGTTAATGACTGATAGTTCTGTGCAGCGTAGTAATAGCGATACTATTTCCATTAACAGTAAAAATCTATCTCAACAAAAACCAATTCAAGTTTTGAGTTACAAATTTTCGTAAACATAAATGTTGGGCGATAACAGTATGATTACCGTTCGCCCAACCTCATCTATTTAGGTAGTGATTGAACTTTTAAGCAGTATACCACTCAGTCGCGAGCTGATTTTGGTAGCTAGAGGAGTTGAAGTTGCTTTGCTACCATCCATTGTCCAAATCGCATCTGCACCTGCTTTTTGATCACGCCAGTAAATGTCAGTCTTGCCATCACCATTGTAATCACCTAGTACTGGTGTAGAAGCAGCATTAGTAGTTGGTAGGAAGGCTTTAGAATCAACGTTAGTACCGTTCATTAACCAACCAGTATTTTCACCAGTTTTGGTATTATGCCATAAAACATCAGTCTTACCATCACCGTTGAAATCACCAATGCTAGATGTCCAGTTAGCGTCGAGTGTTTGTAGTTTACCCTCTGTGACTAAGATCCCATTCATATCCCAAACTTTGTTTTCACCAGTTTTGGTGTTGTGCCACAGAATGTCACTCTTATAATCACCATTGAAATCACCTAAGCTATAAGTCCAACCAGTAGCTTGTGTCTGGAGATTATACTTGGTAGCTTGATTACCGTTCATAAACCAAACGCTGTTCTCACCAGTGGTGGGATTGCGCCAAAAGATATCACTCTTACCATTACCATCAAAATCAACGATGCTGGGAGTCAAGGCTACATTGGTAGTATCTAATACGTTAGTACCAGTAACCTTTGTACCATCCATTGACCACATAGCATTCTGGCCAGTCTTGTTATTGTGCCAGAAAATATCCGTCTTGCGATCGCCATTAAAATCAGCAATGCTAGCGGTCCAATTAGCATCAACCTTGTCTAAATTAACCGCACTAGCAACCCTGACACCATCCATTAAGACAATAGTATTCTGACCTGTAACTTTATTGCGTAACAAGAAATCAGTCTTATTATCGCCATTAAAATCAGCAAGTTTGTAGTCGTAAGTAGTTAGGTCATATTTACCTAAAGAACCTTGTTGTTGAATTTGAGTACCATTCATTAACCGAACGATAATTTCACCGGTTTTAGAATTAACCCAAACTTGATCTCTTTTGCCATCACTATTGAAATCAGGAACCAATGCGGCACTAGTTAAGTAAGGATTGGGATTAGGATTAGGATTTCCTCCTAAGCCGATAGGTAATTGGCCAATAGGTAATCCACCTGTTGGAATTGACAGTGAGGGATTAGTTATTCCACTTGTAGGTAGTGATAGTGATGGAGTCGTAGTTGCCGAGCCCTCGCTCCCAAATTAGAATTGTCATTATTAAGTAAAGTTGTCAAAGCTCCTGATTTTTCCAGAGATGCTGCTGCCCAGCTTCCTGTATCTAAAGATAACGGGGAGAGATTTGTACTATTTGTACTATCTAGCATGGTTTGTTTTTATGACTAACTGTTATAACATTTTTAGCTTTTTGATTTATGAAGATTCTGTCAAGAAAAAACATTTCTTCCTGATTAGCTATTTCTTTAGAACCATTTTTTTATAGTTAAGGTCAGGATTTATAGATAAAATATAGACTTGACATATATCAAATGTCTAAAATTTTCAAGTGCTAAATGATATATTTTGAAAAAAATATCTTTGTATTTATTCCGACTCGTGACTGGTGACTGGTGACTTCTCACGATAAGTTTTACGTTGAGAATAAGGAATTTCTACCAAATAATATGTAGCAGTTGCGAGTAGAGTGGATAAAATAACTGTGGCTGTGAATCTGAGATAAAATGCTTCAATGGGAATTTTAGAGGTAAAAACTGGGGTTAATTTTTCTAGGATTGGCTTGTGCCAAATATAGATTCCATATGATAGATTACCAAGGATTTCTAAAACTCGGAAGGGATTTTTTAAAATAGCAGTAAAAGATAGCTTTTCATTTTTACTCAGATCATGATATATATCTGATTCAAATGCCCAAATAAAAAAAGATGTAATTAATGCCGTAAGTGGTTGTAGTAAAAAAAATGTTGTCCCAGTTCTAATGCCTTTACCAGCAATAGCTGGTGAATTTGATAGTTCATAATGATATAAGTGGAAAGCTGTAAATAAATAAAGTAGGACAAATAATATTAAAGCTATATATTTTTTATTTAATCTATTAAATAGAAAATTAATTTTTCGGTCTGAATGACTAAAATGTTGATGTTTGAGGTATATATTTACTAAAAATCCACATAGAAATAGGTCAAGATTCATGATTAGGGGAGTATACCAATATTTGACAACATAGCTAAATTGTTCGGTTATCTGAGTTTTAAATGCCATCCAGAGTAAACAGCGAATAAATAAGATACTCAAACATATGAAAATTCCAGCTAAATAAACTTGTTGTGGTCGAAAAATTTTCTGTTTAAAATAACTAAATATAAAGGGGACAAAAATATAAAATTGCACTTCTGTAGAAAGTGACCAAAACACCACATTAAAATTCATAGTTGGTTCAGATGTGAGTGAAAACTCATAAGTAAATGTCAAAAGTCTGACTAAATGACTCCAGTTGTCCATTTTTAATAAATACGGATAAACGAATAAAGTTAAAATTAATATGGAAAAATAATAAAGTGGAATAATTCTTAAAATACGGTTACGCCAAAAATTGAGTACTCCGGAGGATATCTAGAGTATATCTTTGAGAATAAAAAGCTTTTCCCATTAAGTATCCAGATAAAACAAAGAAAATCCAAACTCCTACCCAACCATGACTAAAGATTAACCAAGTGAAATCATAATTTTGATAAATTAGGGCATCTCTAGGCGGACTAGAATGTAAAATAACTACCATTAAGCAAGCAAAACCACGCAGCGAGAGTAGCGCATCTAAACGATTATTAGATTTCATAGATATGTTTTCAAATTTGGAAAATGACGGATTTTAATTCAAAATTCAAAATTCAAAATTTTAAATTTTAAAACAAGAAACTCAGATTATATCTAGGTTAGGTGAGTTTGAATCTGTTGTCTTCTTTTAGTGAATTGGTATAATAGTCGGCAATAGAGGCAAAATAGGTTTAGTTATGGGGATTTAGACCCCATCACCAAACTACCACTTAGAGAAGTGGGTATTGCTATATTCTTCCTATTCGCTATTCCCTTTGACAAATTAGTTATGCAAACAGAATATCGGCAACGTCGTGAGCAATTAATGGCTAAAATCGGGAGCGGTACAGCTATTTTTCGGAGTGCCCCCTCAGCAGTGATGCACAATGATGTTGAATATAATTATAGACAAGAAAGCGATTTTTTCTACTTAACTGGCTTGAATGAGCCGAAAGCAGTAGTAGTTTTAGCTCCACATCATTCAGAACATCGGTTTGTGTTATTTGTCCAACCCAAGGACAGAGAAAAGGAAGTTTGGAGTGGTTATCGTTGTGGGGTAAATCTAGCTAAGGAATTTTATGGTGCAGATGAAGCTTATCCCATCACTGAGTTAGATGAAAAGTTACCACAGTATTTAGAGAAAGCTGACCGTATTTATTACCACTTGGGACGCGATCGCGCTTTCAATGATAAAATTTTGGGACATTACCAGAGTTTACTGCGGACTTACCCCAAACGCGGTACAGGCCAATTGCAATTGAAGATACTAGCACTATCTTACATAGCATGAGATTGCATAAAAGTCCAGCCGAGTTGGAGTTAATGCGAAAAGCCATGGAGATTGCGGTGGAAGCACACAACCATGCACTGAAAATTGCGGCACCGGGACGATATGAATATGAAATTCAAGCGGAAATAGAACATATTTTCCGGTTGCGGGGAGGTATGGGCTTGCTTATCCTTCCATTGTCGCTGCTGGTGTCAATGCTTGTGTGTTGCACTATATTGAAAATAATTGCCAGATACAAGCGCAGGATTTATTGCTGATTGATGCTGGTTGTGCTTATGGTTATTACAATTCTGATATTACTAGGACGTTTCCCGTCAGTGGGAAGTTCACTTCTGAACAAAAAATATTGTATGACATTGTTTTAACAGCACAAGAAGCTGCGATTGCTCAAGTGAAACCAGGAAACCCCTTTAGTTTAGTTCATGATACAGCCGTGCGGATTATAACTGAGGGCTTAGTGGAAGTGGGTTTACTTAAAGGTGAAATCGATAAACTGATTGAAGAGGAAAAATATAAACCCTTTTATATGCACCGCACCAGTCATTGGTTAGGTTTAGATGTACATGATGTAGGTGTTTATCAACATGGTGAAGATAAACCACAAATTTTACAACCAGGTCAAGTGCTGACAGTGGAACCGGGACTTTACATGGTTCCCGATACTAAACCAGGAGAAGAACAACCAGAAATTGACCCGCGTTGGGTGGGGATTGGGATTAGAATTGAGGATGATGTGTTGGTGACACCTGATGGACATGAGGTGTTAACTGCGGGGGTTCCGAAAGCAGTGGATGAAATAGAAAGATAGTAGTTGTATCAAAAAAAAACTCCTGTGGAACAGGCATCTTGCCTGTTCGAGTATTTCTATGATTTATGAGGATCTTGAACCAGGTAGAAACATCATCTTTGACAAAATTTTCTTGTAAAGAAGTTAAATTAGTCATCCCAGAAGCTCCATAATAATTAATAATGGTGATTGTTGTAAACCATCTATAATTTGCTTAATATCTAAATCTTTTAACATAATCTGCTTCCTTTGTGATTTTTTGAGATGAAATAAGACAAGACAGAAAGAAATTTTTTTTATGAATCTAAAACCTCATCTATTATTTTTATAATTTCTTTTTCATTATCTTTGATTAAACCAGCATATTTAATAATTAAATTAATTAAGTCATTTACAGAAGTATTAGCTTCTAATTTCTTCTGACGATAAAAAGAAGTGTCAGCAAAATAAAATTTATCTTCATTGTTCTCATATTTACTATGATTAGGATATTCTTCTGAATTGCCAGGAACATGAGATAAATCAAACCAAATTTTTACTTGTTCGACCGGAACAAATAATTTTTCAACTACTTTCCTAGCTATTTTGGTGATGATAAATTCAAACAATATTATAAACAGATAATGTTTGTTTCCTGGTAAAATTTCTATCCCTAGAAAAACTGGACAACCCTCTTCACCAATTCTATAAGATGATGTGATTTTAATACAATATTTAAAACTCAGCAAACTTTCTTCCGAATCAAGAATAATTTCTCCTGCTTGAATCTGTCCACTCGTATTCGTAATCAATTCAATTTCTTGCAATCTTTGTTTTAAACGCTTTTCTAATTGAAGATGCCAAAAACCTATCATGACATCATACAACCAAGTGGTTTTCAATTTATCTATATTTGAATTATATAACGGAATACTTCTATCCCAATTAATCTTGAAAAAAGATTGTAGTGAATGCAAACACATTATAAAGTTAATATAATGCAATAATAATTGTCCATGATGAATATTTTCTTGAGAAATTCTCAATTGAATATTTTTTAATTTTTGAGATAAATTTTCATAACTGAGATAGTGCCAAATTATTGTTTGATTATCTTTATTTATGAGAATTTCTTGGGTTTGCTTGTGATAATTATCTTCTAGAAAAAAAGGTTCAATAAGACTCAGAAGTAATACATTATTTTCGGAATTAAAATTATTGTAATGTTGCAATTCTTGAAGATACCGAATATTTTTGACATGATTTTCAATAAATAAAATTTCTCCACTTTTGTAGGTTAATTTTAAATTAAAATTTTTATTTTCTCGTTCAACTTTACATATCTGATCAGATGAAATCTTGCTGTTAAGAAATTCTGCAAATATTTCTCCTGCTATCTGTGGATAATGTTCACATATCCAGGCTAAAAATTTACTATGAAATAATTCCTTGGATTCAATTGCAAGATTAAATAATGGTGATTCTTTTAAATCATCTATAATCTGCTGAATATCTAAATCTGGTAACACAACCTGCTTCCTTAACTATCATGCAATATATAAATTTCTGGGTAGTTAACTACAATTTTGACTGGTTAGTTAGCTTTGCTTGGGCAATAACTGTACCTGTTGTTAGGGTAGATATAGTCAAGGTAAAAATAGTAAAAGTTAATAATTTATTTTTGGTTTCCATAAAAACTTTAATCAATATAGATTTGTGATCTGATTTTTAAATAGATTGTGGAACAGGTGGGAAAGCCTGTTTTTTTCGAGCAGGCAAGATGCCTGCTCCACAAGAGAAGAGGACTTTTTACAGAGTCGGTACGTACTGTGTTTTATCAGGTACGTCTGTGTATTCAGCGACAATTTGCCGGAATTCTGCACCATCAATGGTTTCTTTTTCGATGAGCAAATCTACTAGGCGATCGCACACGGTACGATGATCACGAATAATCTTCTTAGCTGTATCGTAGCACTGCTCAACAATTTCCCGAACTTGAGCATCAATCCGAGAAGCGATCGCATCGGAATAATCGGATCTAGTCATCCAGTCACGACCCAAGAATACTTCTCCTTGTTGACTTTCCAAAGACAGAGGTCACCAAATTCGACATTCCGAATCGAGTTACCATTTGTCTAGCCATTCCAGACAATTGTTGTAAATCTCCACCAGCACCAGTGGTGACTTCTGCTGGTCCAAAAATTACTTCTTCAGCCGCACGACCACCCAAAGCACCAGTAATTCTCGCTTTCAACTGGGAACGAGAAATTAAACCCTGTTCTTCATTGGGAGTAAACCAAGTTAAACCTTGAGCTTGTCCTCTGGGAATCAAAGTTACTTTTTGAACTGGGTCATGTTCTTTTAATAATGTACCCACTAAGGCATGTCCCACTTCATGATAAGCAATCAAGCGTTTGCTCTTGCTATCTACCAAAGGAGTACCTTCCATTCCCGCAACTACGCGGTCTACAGCATCATCAATTTCTAAAAGCGTAATTGCTTCTTTCCGTCTTCTGGCTGTGAGAATCGCGGCTTCGTTAAGTAGGTTGGCTAAATCAGCACCAGTAAAACCAGGAGTTCGACGGGCGATCGCTTCTAAGGAAACGCTAGGAGCTAATTTCTTATTCCGGGCATGTACACTCTAATATCTCCAAACGTCCCTTAATATCAGGAGCATCTACAGTTACTTGTCGGTCAAAACGGCCGGGGCGCAAGTAATGCAGCATCCAATACATCGGGACGGTTAGTAGCAGCAATAATAATGATACCTGTATTTCCTTCAAAACCATCCATTTCTGTCAGTAATTGGTTGAGGGTTTGTTCCCGTTCATCATTACCACCACCAATACCAGCACCCCGTTGTCTTCCTACTGCATCAATTTCATCAATAAAGATGATACAAGGAGCATTATCTTTGGCTTTCTTGAACAAGTCACGAACACGGGAAGCACCGACACCCACAAACATTTCTACGAATTCTGAACCAGAAATACTGAAGAAAGGTACACCAGCTTCACCAGCAATGGCTTTAGCGAGGAGAGTTTTACCAGTTCCGGGAGGACCAACTAAAAGCACTCCCTTAGGAATACGCGCACCAACCGCAGTGAATCTTTCTGGTTGTTTAAGGAAAGTGACAACTTCTTGCAATTCTTCTTTAGCTTCTTCAATACCAGCCACATCATCAAATTTAACCCCAGTTTTCGCTTCCATTTGGAAACGGGCTTTGGATTTGCCAAAGTTCATGGCTTGTCCCGGTTCATCCGGGAAGATTGTTGGAGCGACGGAATAAAAAGAATAATCCCGTAATCAATAAAATGGGAAAGACTAGATTACCCAATAGTCCCCAAATTGCTCCATCATTCCGGATCGGATGAGCATCAAAACTAACTTCTTTTTGTTTGAGTTTTGTAATTAGTTCAGGAGCATTTATAGGTAGATCTACTCGCCAACGCTGGATACGATTTTCAATATCTTGGTCTACAGCTTCAACAATAGCTGTTCTTCCACCCTCATAAAGGTCTACCTTGGTTACTCGGTTAGCATCCAAGTATTCCAAAAAGCGCCCATAGGTCATCCGGGTGTTAGCTGTATTTTGACTGGTATCAGTAGGAGCGCCGGCAAAAGCCCCTTGCCAGAAGAAAAAGCCAATTACCAAAGCTAGCACTGACCAAAGTGCTACTACTTTCCAAGAAAATTTCATTTTTTATTTGCCTCTTAATATGTAGATAAGGAACAGGGAGCAGGGAACAGCGAACAGGTAATGGTATTCCACCCATTCAATTGACAGATTATCAAGAATCTTAACTAAACTTAACTTAATTCTAATACAATATCTCGCTATCGACAAAAAAGATAGGGACAGGGGGAGGGTGGCAGAGGGGCAGGGGGAAAAGAGGACAAGGGGCAGGGGGCAGGGGGCAGGGGGAAAGAGAATTAAAATATCCTTTCTCTCCATCTCCCCATCTCCCCATCTCCCCATCTCCGTTTTTCCCCCCTGCTCCCCGCTCCCTGCCCCCCTGCCTCTTACCTCCCCACCTCCCCATCACCATCTTTCTACTTAACTTCTGTAATCTTGAGAATGTAAGGAAAATATTTGCCCCGATGGTAGGAACCGACCCAAATTTGATAAGTGCCTTTTAGCCATTCACCAACAATGCCAGGATTTTTAGCATCAAAATCGTCATTACACCATGTACCACCGGTCCTTGAATGATTAAGGTAGTATCTTGAGAACTTTCTACTACCAACTTAAGATAGTGAAATTTAGTACTCAGTACTAAAGTATAATCTGGTTTGATATCTGTAAATCCAGCACAAGGACCAGTGGGTGTTTGCTTTTTTCCTGCGATTTGACGTCCTAATTCTGAACCACCACTCATCCCTCGAACAATCATGGGGTCTGGGGAAAATTGACGGTTGAGGGTAATATTTGCAAATATAGGTAGTGTTTCTTCAGCATTAGCTATGGTGTTAATTGCAAATGTACTGTAGAACGCAATTACCATCCAAGATAATTTGATTCTTCTATTAAGCAGTTTTTTTAGCATTGTCAAACATTCATGTCTAGGTAAAATCCTAGACATGAATTTTACATACAAGTTCCCAACGGGAGAGTGGGCATCGCGGAGTTAATTGGCTACAGAAATCGCGTGATTTAAACGTGATTGATCTAAACCAATTTGATGTAATAGTAGCCAAGATTCAATCAGGTCAGGTCGCATGAACATCACCAGTTAAAGCGGCTCGGAGCGATCGCATCACTAAACCTTTTTTCACATTCTGCTCTTTAACCACTTGTTTAATCATCTCTTGGGCAGATTCTGCTGACAACTGGGGATGTTGTGAAACTGCGGTGAGAATTCCTTGGAGTGCTGCGGCTGAACCTATTTGTTGAAGTTGTGTATTAGCTTCATCAGTAAATTCTACGCCATCAATAAAAAATAGACGGCTGATTTCTACTGCATCCACTAACCGAGTCAGACTAGCACTAATCAAAGTCACTAACTGCTCTAACCAAACTCTTTCTCTTCCACCTGTAAATTTAAAACCAGCTGCTTCCCAATAAGGTATGACTAAATCTGTTAATTTATCCACAGGCATACTATGAATATACTGACTGTTTAACCAATCCAGTTTAGCCCAGTCAAATTTAGCTCCAGCTTTATTAACCCGCTCAAAACCAAATTCTTTCGCTGCGGTTTCTAAGGTAAAAATTTCCTGGGTTGAGTCGGGAGCAGACCAACCCAATAAAGTCATGTAATTTACTAATGCTTCTGAGGTAAAACCCATTTGCTGAAATTCAGAAATGGATGTGACTCCATCTCGCTTAGAAAGCTTTTGACCTTTTTCATTCAAAATTAATGGTGTATGTGAAAATTCTGGGACTTTCACCCCCAAAGCTTCATACAGCAGAATTTGTTTTCCAGTGTTTGCAATGTGGTCTTCACCTCGGATGACATGACTAATTTGCATATCTATATCATCAATAACCACCACAAAGTTATATAGTGGTTGTCCAATTCCATCTTCAGAAGCACGAGCAATGACCATATCACCACCCAAATCACTCCCTTTCCAAGTTACTTTACCCCGAACTAAGTCATGCCAAACAATTTCCCGCTCATCTTCAATTTTAAAGCGAATCACAGAGGAACGACCTTCAGCTTCAAAAGCTGCACGTTGTTCTGGGGTGAGATGACGGTGACGGTTATCATAGCGAGGAGCTAGATTTCTAGCTTTTTGAGATTCTCGTAATGCGTCTAGTTCTTCAGATGTGGTGTAACAACGATATGCTAATCCCTGATCTAGCAATTTTTGGACTGCTTCTTTATAGAGATGTAGACGTTGAGATTGGAAAAATGGCAGCTTCATCCCAATTTAATCCTAACCACTTTAGTCCCGCCACAATATTATCAGTGTATTCGGGACGCGATCGCTCTAAATCTGTGTCTTCAATTCGCAGGATGAATTTCCCACCATGATGATGGGCAAATAACCAGTTAAATACAGCAGTTCTAGCTGTACCAATATGTAGATTCCCAGTGGGACTGGGAGCGATGCGGACTCTAACAGTCACAATTAATACTCTCTTTCAATGAATTGCTAGATGCTGATTTTGTAGGAAAGATTTATAAATTCTTTCAACTCAGCGCTGGTTAGTTACTATTTGAGAACGGGACTGACGGGGCTCGAACCCGCAACTTCCGCCGTGACAGGGCGGTGCTCTAACCAATTGAACTACAGTCCCTCGTGTTTTTCGACTTTCCTCATTATGCTCTATCTTCTTTCTATTTGTCAAGTACTTTCGGGAGGGAATTTTCAGAATTAGCTTCTAGATGTTTTATTATTTGCGGCTGCATTTTTTTATACTGTTCCCTTAACAGTCGTTTACTGGCACTAGACTGATTGGTAAGAGGTAGCTTCTGACTTTGACTGACCCATGTTTTTAACATTTGTCGTTGGGTTAAACCAATGCTACAACTAAGAACATTGGCGCAGGTGTGGGGTGCCTCCAAAGTAAAGAAAACTAAGGGATAGCGCTCATTGTCAGCTAAAAGCCACACTAATTTTAAATTTTGAGTATTTTGCATATCCAAGTAGCAAGGTAGCCACTTGGGACCTAGTTCTTGACTATAAAGCACTGTTACCCACAACAACATTGGGTGGGGGGTAGTGATAAACAGAAAATGATTATATTGACGACAATTGTTCCGGTTTTTGATTTCTGGATGGGGTAACATCAGCCATAGGGCTGTGACAGAATCTGGTTTAGTGTTGACCAAATGCGGAAAGACGATTTCCTGGATGGGTTTATCTTCAGGCCAAATCAGTTCTCGACAAGCTTGAGCGGTTTTCGTGGTTAAACCCGAACCGGAGAATTTGCTATGTACACTCGGAAATTTAGGAGTTTTGGGTAAAGTTAAATTAATGGGTTTGACGACATCTTCTAGCACTTCGAGAATTTTGACGACATTTTGAGGGCGATTGCCTGGTTTTTTGGACAGACAGGACATAATTAAATCATTTAGCGGTCGAGGTATATTGAGATCAGGATTAGCTTGGAGCAGAGTTTTGGGTGGTTCAAAGTGATGTGCCTTATACCAAGCTCCAAAATAGTCAGTTTCTGGTTGCCAAGGTTTTTGACCTGTGAGCATTTCAAACATGACTATTCCCAGACTATAAATATCAGAACGACTATCTAATTTACCTCCCTCTAATTGTTCGGGAGAGGAGTAAGGTAAAGTGCCATTAAATTCTTTATTATTACCACTATCTATGTTATGATTAACAAATTTAGCGATGCCAAAGTCTAAAATTTTAACTAATTGTCCTAAGATAGGATCAGGAATAACTAATATATTAGATGGTTTAATATCCCGGTGAACTAGAGAATAAATATTACCGTCAATGTCAATACCTTGATGAGCACACTGCAAACCTAAACAAATTTGACGTGTGAGAATAATGAACATGGGTAAAGATAAGGGAATCAAATCTTTTAAACTCTGACCAGATAAATATTCCATGACATAGAAGGGCTTACCATTGTCGCTTAAACCGTAATCAAAAGCCCGAACAATATGTAAACTTTTTTGACTCAAAACTGCACTCATTTGAGCTTCACGAGCAAAATTATCTTGCATTTTTGGCTCAAAAATAGTCTGAGATAAAAATTTTATCGCTACTGGTAGTTCACCTAATAAAGTATCTTCTGCAAAAAAAACCTCACCCATGCCACCTGTGCTAATTAACCGCTTAATTCGATACCGGTTAACCAGTAAATCTGTTTTAATTGGTGACATAAATGGGCTATTATTCATTTTAAGCACCTCTGGGTTATCAAGAAAAATTAGAAAATACTATCAAAGAATTTAGATATCCATGATTTTTTAGTGAGCGATTCAGTTTTGGATGGTTCTACTACTAATTTTTGCATAATTGTGGATTTAAATTTTTCATATTCTTGTTTCAGAATCATTTTAGCTTCCTTGGCAGAAATAAATACATTTAATTTTTGACCTATAGCTAAACGATCAGCCAATTCCTGTCGCTGATGAGCAGTAAGGGTTATAGTTATTACATGGGAACAATTAGTTGGTTCTTCCAGGGGGAAAAATAGTACATGATAATAGCCTATTTCTGATAAACAATTGACAATTTTTTGTCCTCTAATTTCTTTGAGGTCTAAAAAATAAGATAACCATCTAGTCAGAGAAGGGTCATCAGTATACAGTACCGTTACCCATAATAACATAGGATAGATATCTATTTTACTAATAAACTCCACCTGATGAGTTTTTTCCACAAATTTGCTAATTTCTTCTTTGGGTAACATTGCCCAAAAAGTCGGAATAGTTCCTTGAGCGGTAGGTAGTAAATGGGGAAACCCAATCAGTGCAACTGGTTTACTTTTAGGCCAAATTTTTTGTAAACATTCTTTTTCGGAAACTGTGGTTACAGGTACTAATTGAACCGGAGGTGCTAGAGAAAATTTAGAATAATCTATATTTTTAGTATTTTCTTTAATTTTGTTGAGAGTGTCTAATATTTCACTAATATTTTGGGGACGGTCACTAACATCTTTAGATAAACAATCCAGGACTAATCTTTGCAATGATTTGGGAATGATAATTTCCGGGCTTATTTCCGCAAAATTAGGTGGATTTTGAAAGCGATGGGCTTGATACCAACTACCAAAGGAATTCGTTTTTAGTTGAAATGGATGTTTACCCGTCAGCATTTCAAACATCAAGACGCCCAAACTATAAATATCTGAACGGATATCTAATAATTTACGTCCTTCCATATGTTCTGGGGAACAGTAGGGTAAACTGCCAATAAAAGAATCGGTGAGCGTCATTCCACTACGCTCCGTTAAAAATTTGGCAATACCAAAATCCAGAATTTTCACTATTTCTAATTGTTTGGTATCTTCATGAATGAATATATTTTCTGGCTTAATATCTCTATGGACAATCGGAAAAATCTCACCTTTCAAGCTGATTCCTTGATGAGCACACTTTAAACCCAAACATATTTGATAACAAATATCTAAAAATTTAGGTATACTTAAAGGTTGAATTTTCAGAATCTGTTTGAGATTTTGACCTTGAAGATATTCCATTACATAAAAGGGAACTTTCTCTTCAGTTACACCATAACTCAGGACTCGGACAATATTTTTACTTTTTCGTCCTAGTTGAGCACCAATAAAAATCTCTCTGCCAAAACGCTGAGACATTTGTTGATTTACTAGGTTCAGTAAGAGAATTTTTACTGCTACTAGCATCCCTCCTTTAGCAGTATCTTCTGCTAGATAAACCCTACCCATACCTCCTTTACCTAGTAAGTCTTTGATGAAATAGCGATTATTTAGGAATTTTCCTATGTAAATGTCTAACTCTGATTTTTGCCTGTCCATAGTACTGAACTTTGTTTTATGGCATAAAATAATTATATTCAAAAAAGAGTCACCAATTCAGCAGGTAGAATTTTTATTCTGACCATGCTAATTTTAGATTTTGGATTTTAAGTTAGAAATTATTTTGCTTCATACTCCATCCCTGATTAATGGAACAAACCTAAAATTTAAAACTCAAAATCCTCCACCCTCATCCCCTTGTGGTCAGGGTCAATCCCACATCAGAAATTCAAAATCATTTCCCCCCCTGCTCATAATTATTATTTAGAACAAAAAGAAGCATTATAGCCGGAGTCACTCCCGTCAGGAGTCACCGAGTAAAACCCTTGCTCTGAAAGAGTTTTATCATCAATGTATGTCCTAATCACAATGACAACTGCTATATCTAAATTTAGGTAAAATCAAATTTACTGGCAAAAATTGTTTATTTCTATGCAAATACTCTTAAATATTGTCTAACATATATATCAGCTAACGCCCATAAGTAATAACGCTTAAGATAATACATACCTTTAACTAATCTAGTATTTATTGCAGTATAAATACGCAGTGAAATAGACATTTTAGCTACTCGTTTATCACATAAGGCAAAAAATTATAGATTTTATTTGATTGATTTATAATTAACCTAATTTATGCTGAACGTCTATATTCATCTTCAAAAAAGTTAATTAACCAGTCTTTGACATTGCGTGTAGCCCGACAATCATCTTCATTATAACGTTGAATAATTTCTAATTGGCTGCGATCACCTGTGGCTAACCACTGATCATACCAGTAAATACATTTAGCACCACTAGCTTCTTTATCTCGCCATTCAAAGCCTAACCAACGAGCTATGGCTTTGAGAGCATAACTTTCTACAGGTAAAGCTACACTTTGAGTTAATTGTTCATAGACATCGACAAAACGATTCAGGACAGGATACACAGATGAATTAGGTGTTTGATAAAGCTTACCTAGTTTTTTAACAGTATCAAATTCATAAACACAGAAATGATAAATTGGTGCTTGGGGATATTGCCAAACTAAATCCAGAAATTGCTGCCAAATCATTTCTTGTTCCCCGATATTTTCCGCGAGAAATGAATGAAACTTTTCTGTGTTAGTTTGTGTATCTACCACCAAAACCCCCAAAAGATAATGTAAATCTAAGTCTGGTTGAGCTTCAATATCAAAATAAATCTCGATGGGGGCAGTATATGTAAGATTTTCGGTAAGTAGAGGGTTAGGTAAAATAAATGGTTGTTGGAGCAGTACAGATTTAGCCTGAATGATGATTTTAGCTGGTACATCTCCCTCAAAACCAGGTAGGTTTTCGAGAATTGTGGGGTCAGTGTTAGCTAGAGATTGTAATGTGGTGATGGATAACTCTTGTAGTTGTGTATAGCGTAATGGTGTTACCATTGGTAACAGTGATAGATGTTGTTGCGATTGGGCAATAGTATAGCAATGGCTATACCAGTGACACATATTACATTTCTGACGAGAAATAAATAATTCCGGTGCATTTTCTGCGGCTATAACTTGAGTATATTCCTCTAGGATTTGCTGCATTTGTGGTATCCATTTCCCTAGATCCACTACATAGCTTTGCACTCTATTCCGTAAGATTAATTCAGCTATTTCTGGTGTACTTCCTTGCCATATTCCTAAAATTTGGGCGTGGAATGCCAAAATTACCTGATATTCTTGTTTAGGACGTTTACTCAGTTCAATATTAACTGGAACATACATCCAATCGCCAAAGTCAGATTTACCTGGCTGTTTCACCAATAAATCAGGACGACTCAATAAAGTGTATGCGTCTGAATAAGGAGCAAATAACACTCCTTTATGGATATACTCAACTCCTTGTTGCATCAACTCTAAAGTTGCTGCTGCGGCTGTTTTCCAGTCTCCGCTTGGATACTGTGGTTGGTCATAAGCCAAGTTTTCGACCACATTTAAGTGATGAGCGATTCTGTCTTGTTGTACTTTGAACAACAACTCATTGGCTGCGTCACGCTGACTTTTGTCACCGTGAGTATCTAAAAAAGGGCGTCGCTTACAGCGTTGATATTGTAGTAGGAGTTCAGCATTAATTAACATCCTTTTACACTAACAAAAATTTTGCCATTCTGGAAGTCGTCCACATCACTAAACTTAACTTATCCACATTTAAAATCTCCAATGGATCTAATTAGGTTACATCAACATCGAGAGCAGTTTCCGGCTTTAGCCAATAAAACCTACTTTAATTATGGTGGACAGTGTCCCATCTCCGTCAAGTCAATGGATGTGATCAACCAAACTTTATCTCATATTCAGCAGCTTCGACCATTTGGAAATCAAGCCTATTCCTGGATTGCTCCCCAGATTGAAGCTACCAGAAAGGCGATCGCTGAGGAATTAAATGTTCCCAGTCCAGCAATTACATTTACAGATAATGTCACTGTCGGTTGTAATATTGCCATGTGGGGTATTGAATGGCACGCGGGCGACCAGATATTACTTTCGGATTGCGAACACCCTGGTATTATTGCTACTGCTCAAGAAATTAGTCGAAGATTTGCAGTGGATGTCACCACTTGTCCTCTCATGTCCACCTTAAATGAGGGTGATCCAGTCGCAATTGTCGCAGCACACCTCCGACCTAATACTCGGTTGGTGGTCTTAAGTCATGTTTTTTGGAATACAGGTCAAGTTTTACCTCTAAAGCAAATTGCTGATTTATGTAGAAGTAATAATTCTCGATTATTAATTGATGCGGCTCAATCTGTAGGTGCTTTACCTTTAAACCTAACTGAATTAGGGGTGGATTTTTATGCTTTTACTGGTCACAAGTGGTTATGTCTTGCAGCAGGTGTAGGTGGTTTGTATATCAATCCCGAAATTCGTTCTAGTTTACACCCTACCTTTATTGGTTTGCGTGGTGTTGTGGTTGATACTCAGGGACAACCTATAAATTGGCAACCAGATGGGAGAAGATATGAAGTGTCTACATTAGCAAATGCTCTTTATCTGGGGTTAAAGGAAGCGATCTCTATTCATCAAGAATGGGGAACCGCACCAGCACGTTATCAGCAAATTTGTGAAAATAGCAGTTATCTGTGGCAACAATTAAGAGATTTACCAAATATCCAATGTTTGGCCAATTCTCCCCCAGAAAGTGGGATTGTCTCTTTTCAAATTAATAATCACGAACCGAGCAAGTTAGTTCAATTTCTGGAATCACAAAATATATTAACGCGAACTATAGCTCATCCTCGTTGTATTCGCGTTACTGTGCATTACTTGACTTTAGCATCAGAAATTGATCAGTTGGTAGAAGCAGTAAGGAGTTTTTGCCACAATTGTTGATAGTTAGAGTTGCGCTACAAGTATGATTTAATACCTGTAGTGCAGGTAACTGTCAGTATTAAAGTAATTTCAGTGTTGTCACCTCTAACGTATCTAAATCTACGCGACGGATAGCATGATTATTTGTATCAGTAATATATAAATATGAATCTATAGCGGTTAATCCAGAAGGTTCAAAAAACCGAGTATTTTTACCTTGACCATCTTGTAAACCTGGTAAACCATCCCCTAAAACTGTTTGACAATTACCTGTGATGGGATTTACTAATTTTATTTTGTGGTTATAGGTATCTGCTACCCAAAGAGAATTTCTATAATATTTCACACCTAAGCAATGTTGTAACCGGACATGATCATTTTCCCCATCTATATCCCCAAACCCGAATAACAATTCACCACCGCAAACAGTTCTGACTTTTCCGGATGCTTTGATTTCTAAACCACGAATTGAACTTATTTCACTATCAGCAATAAATAGTTCTTCCCCATTAGTGGTAATCCCACTTGGTTGAGCAAAAGCAGATTCAGTTAAAGAACCATTTACACAACCTTCTCCTCCAGTACCCGCATAGGTTTTAACCATCCCCTTTTCTAAATCCATTTCCCAAATTTGATGTCCTGCCATCGCGATAAATAAGGTATTTCCAATTTTCTCTAAATCCCAAGGAGAATTAAGTGCTGTTGTCAATGCTTCACCACCATGAGGACGGATATGATGACTTTGTTCACCAGTACCAGCGATAGTTTCTACTATTTGACGCTGAATATCCACTCGTCGGAGTGTATGATTTCCGGTATCAGCAATATAAAGGAGTGAATTTTCGGCATCATAAGCCATTCCTTGAGGTGTGCAAAATTCTGCTTCACTAAAGTTACCATCGCTGAATCCAGATTTTCCTGAACCAATTACATATTTGATTTCACCGTTATATTCACTCATGATTAAACGATGATGTCCAGAGTCAGCAATAAATAAACCTGCTGATGTAGCTAGGACTTTACCAGGAAAAGCTAAAGGAGTGATTAATGGTTGACGTTGTTTTTCTAAAGTTAACTCCAGTTTTGAGAAATTAATTGTTCCTTTCTTGCTGTGTTCGCAAATTAATTTTTCGATTAGCTGGTCTAAATCTTCTCGATGTCCTTCCCCAGAAAATTCATCTATGACATAACTTTGGGGGTCAATGACTATGAAGGTAGGCCAAGCACGGACAGTATATTCTTGCCATAATCTAAAACCAACATCTATTATAACTGGATGTTCAATGTCATAGCGTAAGATAGCTTGACGAATGTTTTCAGTTTCCTTTTCGTGGTCAAATTTTGCCGAGTGGACACCGATAATGGTGAGGTGATCAGGATATTTTTGTTCGAGATATTTCAGGTCTGGAAGGATGTGTAAGCAATTGATGCAGCAATATGTCCAAAAGTCTAAGATGACAATTCTCCCCTTAAGTAGCTTCAGCGACAAGGGTTTGTCGGTATTAAGCCAAAGAAAACTAGCTGGTAGTTCTGGTGCTCTGACACGGGGTTTCATAGAAAGATTTGCAATCATTATTCGCTTAATCCCTTTTAAGCATATCTTATATAGATCAGAGAATCCTACTTTTGATAGGGATGAGATACAATGATGAAAGTTCAATCCGAGATACAAAGAAAATAGAGGCGATATCAAAAGGTATGCTAATCAAGGAGAAATGAAAGCGGGGAAGTTGACAATAGTTATTTTTAGTGATGGAACTTGATAAATTAATCAATATAGACATTGAATCATGGGTACAACCAGCTAAAACCCAATTAGTACAAGGACAAATTCCTGAACGTATACCTCTATTAGCTGTAGCTGATCCTAATTGGTTTGCGGTACATATATCTTGTCTGTCCGGAAAAAATTATAGTCACGGGGATAAGAATCGTATTTTTCCATTGATGAGTATCATCAAACCATTTTCGTTCCTTTATTTATTGGAACATTGTGGAGCAGAAATAGTTTTACAGTGGGTGGGAGTGAAACCATCTGCTGCTCCTTTTAATTATCTGTCGCAATTAGTCGCTGATGGTGGATATCCTCGTAATCCCATGATTAATAGTGGAGCAATTACCCTCGCTGATAAATTACCCGGAACTGATGCTTTCCATCGTACTTCTCTATTTTGTCAATGGTTAAACCAATTAGCTGGTTGTCAACTCCATTTAGATCAGGTGATGTTGACTGGGGTTGTTGCTGCTCGGTCTACTGCAAATGTGGCGATTGCGGAATATCTTCATCATCACCAACGTCTGGAGAATTTAGAGATAGCTCTGGAAACTTATGAGCAAATATGTTGTCTTTCTGGAACAGTAGAAGATTTAGCGAGCTTAGGAAAGCTGCTAGCTGCTGAAAGTGAAAGTTTAAAATCTGAAAATCGTCAAATTGTCAATGATGTGATGTTGACTTGTGGGTTATATCAAGCTTCCAGTGAGTGGATACAGAAGATTGGTTTACCGATGAAGTCAGGAATTAGTGGGGGACTTTTAGCTGTTGTTCCTAATCAAGGTGCTATCGCCTGTTATAGTCCTCCTTTAGATAGTGTGGGAAATTCTGTAGTTGGGCTAGCTTTGATGGAGGCGATTGTTAATAGTTTGGGCTGAAATTCTTATTACCTATTCTCCGTTGATTTTTTTTAGCCCAAGGAGATGTTTTAATAATCCGCTCTAGAGGAATATATAATGGTTCATACAATTTTCTGACCATTTCAGTATAAGTATGATAACGTTCACTCTGACACTCTTTCATTTTTTCCTGAGCTTCTGGATGTAAAGCTAGGTAATCTTTTAACCAATCACAACCCCTTGCTAGCAAATCATCTAACCCCCCTACACGCCAAACTTCTACCCCTTTAGATGATGTAATAAAGATTTGCGTTCCATCTGGGCTAAAACTAGCTTTATCTGAGGTTTCAAATTTTGCTAATTGCCTACCTAATAAGTCCCAAATATAAATATTTTTTCCGTTGCTGGAAAAGTTATTTGATATAGTAAGAATACGTTGTCCATCTGGACTAAAACTTGCCTCTTCTACCTCTTGGTTATGTCCTTTAAGTTCAGCCATTAGCTTTCCTGATAAATACCATACACGAGCTGTTTTATCATTGGAAGCAGTAACAATATATTTTCCATTATGACTAAAATTTGCACTTGTAATATTACCTTGATGTCCTGCTAATTCTACTAGTAGATTACCAGATAAATCATATACTGAAGCTATAGAACCATTTGTAACTAAAATCTGCTTCCCATTCGGGCTAAAACTTAAAAATTTGCCAGTTAATTGTGCTAGTTGTTTACCTGATAAGTCCCAGATAAAAGTACTTTCATTTTTTGCAAGAGAATATGAGTCTATTGCAAAGATATGCTTTCCATCCGGGCTAAAACTTGCATTTTGTAATAATGCAGCAGATTGTGGTTTAAGTATTTTTAATAATTTACCGGATAAATCCCAAATTTTGATATCGCTAAATGAGTTAATAATAATAAGTTGCCCATCTGGACTGAAACTTGTATTCAATGTAGAACTTTTATCAACTTTCACTTTTGTTAATAGTTTACCACCTAAATTCCATACTCTGATTATTTCATCATTTGAAGTGCTAAGTATCAACTTTCCATCTAAACTAAAAGTTGGACTTCTTATTTCAGCAGAATTGTCAGTTAATTTTGCTAAATAATTTCCTGAAAAATCCTTGACAACATAGGATTTACTAGAATAATCATAAAAAATAATATACTTGGCATTGGAACTAAAAGTTACTATTGATTGTTGATTAGTGTCTATTTTTGATAGCTGCTTATCTGATAGATCCCATATCTGAACATTCTTCCAACTAAATGTTTTAGTATAACTATTTTTGTCCTTGCTAGAAACGCCACTAATAGTGATTAGAAGTTGTTGTTTAGGTTTAACAATTACACCATGGTCTAACGAATATAGTGAATCCACTTTTATACTCGGTAAAGTGGGCTTCCCAGACAAATCTAATACTTGAATGATTCTTTTTGATGATGGCTTAAATGTATATTCTGATGAGGATATTAATATATATTTTCCATCCAAACTAAAATTGACATTTCCTAATCTAGACAGTTCAAATTTTTTGACAAGATTTCCTGTGGAATCCCAAATTTTTCCTATACCTTTATCATCTTCAAAAAGCAAACAGACGAAATGTTGACCCAGAGGACTAATATTACAGTATTGAGCTTTTAACTTAAATTCTTTTAAAAGCTTACCTGATAAATCCGAAATATAAACAGTTCCTTGACGTTTGTCAATACTTATAATGCGTTGTCCATCTGGACTAATATTAGCAATTGTATTAATAAAATCATATTTATTTTTATAATCTACAGTTTTCGGTAGCAACTTTCCTGATAAATTGTGAATAAAAAAACTATCCATTGACCGAATCAAGAAAACTTTTGTATTTGGATTAAAGATTACATCATTCACAATAATTTTTGTGTCAAATTGTGTTATTAATTTTCCTGACAAATCCGACATTTGAATACTGGTGGGTGATTGAATAATTATGTGTTTTCCATCTAAAGTAAAATTTGCTTTATGTATAAGAGAAAAGCGATTATTATTTTTTATTTTTGATAGTAACTTTCCTGCTAAGTTCCAGATACGAACATTGTAGTATGACCAAGTAAGGATATGCTGACCATCTGGGCTAAACCTAGCACCTCTAATATGGTCATTATCCTTGAGTTCTGTCAAGAATTTACCTGATAAATCCCGCACTTCAGCAAAACCTGCTTTAGATACAGTAACAAACTGTTGTCCATCTGAACTAAAACTTATATCATCAAGATCATCATCATACTTTTGTATTTGATTTCGCTCATGAATATTATCAAGAATTGTTTGTAAAGCCAGGATAGGAATGGTAGCAGGATATTTTTCTAATGGTTGTCCATTTTTTACTCGTTTTTTCAATTTATTTCCAGCTTCCATAGCTGTTAATAAGGCTTTTATTTGTTGGTTGTCAAACTCGTTTAAAGCTGTAAATCCCTGTTGTTCGAGCTTAATATCTTGTTTTGCTTCCTGTGCTTGTTCAAGAATATGATTTGCATATCCTCCAGCGCTTATTGCTCCAATGACTGACAAAACCAATACTATGACTCCAGTACGAATCTGTGACTTAGCTTTTTTTTGGGCTTTGATTAATGTTTGATTGAGGGATGGAAACTCATTTTCATTAGATGGAGGTTGATTCATGGGAATACTTTCCTAAAAATTAAAATGATTCAGAGTTATTTTATTGCTGTTGATGAAATGAAAAAAATTGTGTTTACTTAGAGGGTGTTTGAAAAGTTATGAGGAGGTGTAATTTGTCATCCTGACGTTCGGAAAGGATCTCGGAAATCCTTCCCGACCGTCAGGATGAGAGTATTACTTCCTCCCTTCACTGAACTGTATTGCAATACAGTAACGTTTTTTACCTGCTACAATATTTAGCTAAATCAAACAAGTGTAAAGCACCCTAGTACAGCTTGGCGGAAATAACTGACCCAGTTCAAATCCATGAAATGCTTACTCTGTATTCATTTTGAATTTTGAATTTTGAATTTTGAATTCCGCCTTGCGGTACTAGATATCTGTTAAAGCAAGATCAAATTTTAGTTTCTATTAGTTTCACTTCTCCAGGTCGCACTTCTGTTTTTGAACTCGGAGACTTTTGAATTTGTGATTTGACCGTAGATTTTGTTTCCACCTCAGCTTTATTATTAGGAACTTCTAAATTTTCCGTTTGAGGAATTGGAGATTTTTCAATTTCCGGTTTTGTCGTTGGTTGGGTTTTAGGAACTTCTAAATTTTCTGTTTGAGGAATTGGAGATTTTTCAATTTCCGGTTTTGTCGTTGGTTGGGTTTTAGAAACTTCTAAATTTTCCGTTTGAGGAATTGGAGATTTTTGAACTTCCAGTTTTGCATTCGGTTGAGTTTTGGAAACTTCTAAATTTTTCGTTTCCGAATTTGGAGATTTTTCAACTTCCGGTTTTGCATTCGGTTGAGTTTTGGAAACTTCTAAATTTTTCGTTTCCGAATTTGGAGATTTTTCAACTTCCGGTTTTATCGTCGGTTGAGTTTTGGGAACTTCTAAATTTTTCGTTTCCGAATTTGGAGATTTTTCAACTTCCAGTTTTATCGTCGGTTGAGTTTTGGGAACTTCTAAATTTTTCGTTTCCGAATTTGGAGATTTTTCAACTTCCAGTTTTATCGTCGGTTGAGTTTTGGGAACTTCTAAATTTTTCGTTTCCGAATTTGGAGATTTTTCAACTTCCAGTTTTATCGTCGGTTTGGTTTCCACCGCAGGAATTGCTGTAGGTGTAGGTTCAAGGGATGGAATTTTACTAGCGTATTTCTGGTCTACAATTCCCCGCACCTGATCAGCCGTAAGCTCCCCTCTCACAATTCGAGAAAGTGTATCTTGCCCTTTTGGTTCGTAAGTAATTACCCTAGCTGTACTATTGAATACATTTTTTAACGGATTTCCCTGATTATCGAGAAATTCCAACTTTATCCAATTTTTGCCAGGTTTAAACCCGTTGAGATAAACAGATTGCCATTTATCCAAAATAAAGCTTTCTCCATTCACAGTACTACGGATACGCCAATCACTATATTTATCTTCAGGGTTATCTTTAGCAACTAAGTGTAAAGGGGCATTAGTTAAGTAAAAATCTAGTAAAATTGGTTCTGCTCCATACTTGTCATTCGGACGGCTATAAGTAAGCAGGGGTAAACTAGGATCAGGATTATTATCATCAGTTTTGGTAAAAATATGAAATGTTACCTGAGCGTAAGCACCTTCATTTTTAAAACTTTCATGCCAAGGTCGGGAAGCGAAAACACGTAATGTATGTGTACCTGCGAGTAAATCTGGTAAAACCACAGGTTGGTTTACATCATAAATAGCTTTATAGGGTTGGTTATCCAGAATTAGGTGCAGATGGTTACCTAATTGCCACTGTGGGTCTTTAAATATAGGTAAATCTTTAATTTGTAAACTGACTTTTACTGTACTGTCTTCGAGAATTTGATCTGGTTCGGGAGTAATGATCTTAATCTGCGGTTGATAACCTTCTAAAACGGGACGCAATTCTTGAATCACATCTGGAGTAGCAATTTCCTCAAATTTACGGGAGATTTGGGGAGGAGTCGCTATCGGCGGCGTAATAGATGTTTCTTGGCTTTGGACTTTCTCTGTACAGCTAGTAATTGTTAATACTAGCATTAAAGTCATGAACCACCGAAATAACCGAGAAGTAGGAGGAAGGTATTTCTCTAATAGGGTCTTCTGACACGTATTCATGCTTGATACTCAATCATAATTTTAAAACTATATCTTAAACAAGGGAATTAAGGAATTTGGCATCGGCAGTGGGTAATCAAGATCAACTACTTTTACAAAAGCGATTTATCACTTTTGTTGTAAAAACGGCAAAAAATTTAATATTTCTTTGTATTCGCCCTTTCACAGTGAATAAAAGAAAATTAATATACCGCGAGAGAAGTGCCATCTACCAGAATGTAGAGTTTAGGCTGTGGAGTGCAAACTTTAAGAATTGTTATTCTTTGTAAATTAAATGTAGATAACTATTGACTTTTTTACAATCGCTTGACAACTAAAAGGCTGAGAAGATGAGAAATATGACGATTTTGGCGTGATTTTGGGGTGATTTTGAATTATTGTTAAAATGTGTCTAACAAAGTACAAGTCCTGACCCTATAATTCAACGAGAAACAACTATCCACACGACTGTCTTCTCGTGCCTCTGGAAAACTTCCATTGGTAAAGGACAAAGTTAACTTTGTGGTATTCATGATTCCCCATTCCTTATCTAGAGAGGAGGTCGAATGACAATTAGTCCTCCGGAGCGAGAGGAAAAAAAGGCAAGAGTCATCGTTGACAATGATCCAGTACCTACCTCATTTGAAAAATGGGCAAGCCTGGACATTTCGACCGCTCCCTAGCTAAAGGTCCCAAAACCACCACCTGGATTTGGAACCTCCACGCCAACGCCCACGATTTTGATAGCCATACAAGCGACTTAGAAGACATATCCCGCAAGATCTTCTCAGCGCCACTTCGGTCACCTGGCCGTAGTTACCATCTGGTTGAGCGGGATGTTTTCCACGGCGCGAAGTTCTCCAACTATGAAGCTTGGTTGAGCGACCCCTTGAGCGTCAAACCCAGTGCTCAAGTGGTTTGGCCCATTGTCGGTCAAGAAATTTTAAATGGTGATGTGGGTGGCGGTTTCCACGGCATTCAGATCACCTCTGGTTTGTTCCAAGTGTGGCGTGCCTGGGGTTTACCAACTCCTTCCAGCTATACTGCACCGCGATCGGCGGCTTGGTAATGGCAGGCCTGTTGCTGTTTGCTGGTTGGTTCCACTACCACAAAGCGCTCCTAAGCTGGAATGGTTCCAGAATGTGGAGTCGATGATGAATCACCACTTGGCAGGTATTGTTAGGCTGTGGTTCCTTGGGTTGGGCAGGTCACTTAATCCATGTCTCTGCACCAATTAACAAGCTGTTAGATGCAGGTGTAGCTCCTTAAGGACATCCCCTTGCCCCATGAATTCATTTTGAACACAGGAATTGTTGGCTGAGTTGTATCCCAGCTTTGCTCAAGGTCTAACACCTTTCTTCACCCTGAATTGGGGAGCATATGCTGACTTCCTGACCTTTAAAGGTGGTCTGAACCCTGTCACCGGCGGTCTTGTGGTTGACCGACATCGCTCACCACCACCTAGCGATCGCAGTTCTGTTCATCATTGCCGGTCATCATGTACCGCACCAACTGGGGTATCGGTCACAGCATGAAAGAAATCCTGGAAGCCCATAAAGGCCCCTTCACTGGCGAAGGTCATAAAGGTCTTTACGAAATCTTGACCACCTCTTGGCATGCCCAGCTGGCGATGAACCTAGCCTTGTTGGGTTCACTGACGCATCATCGTGGCGCATCATATGTACGCGATGCCTCCCTATCCCTATCATGGCGACCGACTACGCTACCCAGTTGTCCATGTTCACCCACCATATGTGGATTGGCGGTTTCCTGATTGTGGGTGCAGCCGCTCACGCGGCAATCTTCATGGTGCGGGATTACGATCCTGCCAATGAACGTGAATAACGTGCTGGATCGGGTGATTCGTCACCGTGATGCCATTATCTCCCATCTCAACTGGGTTTGTATCTTCCTGGGCTTCCATAGCTTCGGACTGTATATCCACAACGACACCATGCGTGCCTTGGGTCGTCCCCAAGATATGTTCTCGGACACCGCGATTCAGTTGCAACCAGTCTTTGCTCAGTGGATTCAAAATCTCCACGCCTTAGCTCCTGGTACCACTGCTCCCAATGCTTTAGCAATCAGTTAGCCATGTTTTTGGCGGCGGTGTCGTCGCCGTAGGCGGCAAAGTGGCAATGGTGCCGATCCCTTTGGGTACGGCCGACTTCTATGGTCCACCACATCCACGCCTTCACCATTCACGTCACCGTCCTGATCCTGCTCAAGGGTGTTTTGTATGCACGCAGCTCTCGTTTAATTCCAGATAAAGCTAACTTAGGCTTCCGTTTCCCTTGCGACGGCCCTGGCCGTGGCGGTACCTGCCAAGTTTCCGGTTGGGATCATGTGTTCCTCGGACTTTTCTGGATGTACAACTCCCTCTCGATTGTGATTTTCCACTTCAGCTGGAAGATGCAATCTGATGTTTGGGGAACCGTGATTCAGATGGCAGTGTATCCCACATCACTGGTGGTAACTTCGCTCAAAGTGCCATCACCATCAATGGCTGGTTGCGTGATTTCCTCTGGGCGCAAGCCACACAGGTTATCAACTCCTACGGCTCGTGCTCCATCTGCCTATGGCTGATGTTCCTAGGTGGTCACTTTGTCTTGGGCCTTCAGCCTGATGTTCCTGTTCAGTGGTCGCGGCTACTGGCAAGAACTGATTGAGTCCATTGTTTGGGCGCACAATAAGCTGAAAGTAGCTCCCGCTATTCAACCTCGCGCTCTGAGTATTATTCAGGGTCGGGCTGTTGGTGTAGCTCACTACCTCCTGGGCGGAATTGTTACCACCTGGGCATTCTTCCTCGCACACATCCTTTCGGTAGGGTAGCAATCAGCTTTGGATTCAGGATTTGTGAGATTTTCGAATCTTACCAAAAATCTAAAATCCGCAAGATAACTGATACCTGATGGCTTAAGGTCAGAGGACCAATCAAAGCCTATGGCAACGAAATTTCCTAAATTTAGCCAGGATCTTGCCCAAGACCCGACCACTCGTCGGATCTGGTACGGGATCGCCACAGGCACACGACTTTGAAAGCCACGATGGCATGACGGAGGAGAATCTTTACCAAAAGATTTTTGCTTCCCACTTCGGTCACCTGGCAATCATCTTCCTCTGGGCTTCCGGCATCCTGTTCCATGTCGCCTGGCAAGGTAACTTTGAACAGTGGATTAAAGATCCTCTGCATGTCCGTCCCATCGCTCACGCGATTTGGGACCCTCACTTCGGTGCAGCCAGCGATCGAAGCTTTCACCCAAGCGGGTGCTAGCAATCCCGGTAAACATCGCTTATTCCGGTGTTTACCACTGGTGGTACACCATCGGGATGCGGACAAACGGTGAGCTCTATCAGGGTTCATTCTTCCTGCTACTCTTGTCAGCTGTGTTCTTGTTTGCTGGTTGGTTGCACCTACAACCCAAGTTCCGTCCTAGCCTGTCTTGGTTCAAGAATGCTGAATCCCGCCTGAACCACCACCTAGCTGGTTTGTTCGGTGTCAGCTCCTTAGCTTGGACCGGTCACCTGGTTCACGTTGCTATTCCTGAATCTCGTGGTAGCACGTCGGTTGGGATAACTTCCTTCAACTGCTCCTCACCCCGCTGGTTTAGCTCCTTTCTTCACAGGTAACTGGGGCGTTTACGCTCGAGAACCCTGATACCGCTGATCATGTGTTCGGGACTTCCAAGGTGCTGGAACAGCAATTCTCACCTTCCTGGGCGGCTTCCACCCCCAAACCGAATCCCTGTGGTTGACTGACATTGCTCATCACCACTTGGCGATCGCGGTGATCTTCATCATTGCCGGTCATATGTACCGGACCAACTTCGGGATTGGTCACAGCATCAAAGAAATTCTGAAGCTCCAAAGCCGTTCAGTTCCTGGTAGCAAGAGTGAAGGTCCATTTAACCTACCTCACCAAGGTCTTTACGACACCGTCAACAACTCCCTGCACTTCCAACTGGGTTTAGCCTTGGCTAGCTTTGGGTGTTATCACTTCCTTGGTGGCGCAGCATATGTACTCGCTGCCTTCCTATGCGTTTATCGCTAAGGACTACACCACACAGGCAGCGTCTGTACACCCACCACCAGTACATCGCTGTATTCCTGATGGTTGGTGCATTTGCCCACGGAGCGATCTTCTTGGTTCGTGACTACGACCCCGAACAAAACAAAGGCAACGTACTTGACCGGATGTTGCAGCACAAAGAAGCGATCATCTCCCACCTGAGCTGGGTATCTCTGTTCCTCGGCTTCCATACCTTGGGCCTGTATGTTCACAACGACGTAGTAGTTGCTTTCGGAACTCCTGAAAAGCAAATCCTGATTGAACCTGTATTCGCTCAGTTCATTCAAGCTGCTCACGGTAAAGCTATTGTACGGCTTAGACGCGCTTACTCTCTAACCCAGATAGCATTGCTTCCACTGCCTACCCCAACTACGGTAACGTTTGGTTACCTGGCTGGTTGGATGCCATTAACTCTGGCACCAACTCCTTGTTCTTGACCATCGGACCTGGCGACTTCTTGGTTCACCATGCGATCGCCCTAGGCCTGCACACCACCACCTTGATCCTGGTGAAAGGTGCTTTGGATGCCCGTGGTTCCAAACTGATGCCCGATAAAAAAGACTTCGGTTATGCCTTCCCTTGCGACGGTCCAGGCCGTGGCGGTACTTGCGACATCTCCGCTTGGGACTCCTTCTACCTAGCTGTGTTCTGGGCATTGAACACCGTAGGTTGGGTCACCTTCTACTGGCACTGGAAACATCTAGGTATTTGGCAAGGTAACGTTGCTCAGTTCAACGAAAACTCAACCTACCTGATGGGATGGTTCCGCGATTACCTCTGGGCTAACTCAGCTCAGTTGATCAACGGTTACAACCCCTTCGGCGTGAATAACCTGTCTGTTTGGGCGTGGATGTTCCTATTCGGACACCTAGTTTGGGCAACTGGCTTCATGTTCCTCATCTCCTGGAGAGGTTACTGGCAAGAATTGATCGAAACCATCGTCTGGGCACACGAGCGCACTCCTCTAGCTAACCTAGTTCGCTGGAAGGACAAGCCCGTAGCTCTATCTATCGTTCAAGCTCGTTTGGTTGGTCTAGCTCACTTCACAGTTGGCTACGTCCTGACCTACGCTGCATTCTTGATCGCTTCTACTGCTGGTAAGTTCGGTTGATCCGCTTACTCAATGTAAGTGAATAATTTAAATCCCCTACTGTGAAGTGGGGGATTTTTTATTGCATTGAGATTGTCTATTCTTTATCGTTTATTGTTTATTGTCTGTGGAGCAGGCATCTTGCCTGCCTCAATATCATAAAAAACCCAGAATAATCCTACTGATAAAAAACTCTCCTGTAGACTAGACATCTTGCCTGTCCTTAAATAATTAATCACATTTAGAAATTTATGGTGTAAAAAAGCTTGCATTTACTTTATTATTGTATTAATATGAACATCATGTCCAATTAATTATGCTTGAACTGTCTTCAGAGTGGAATAACGAGGCTTACGTCTCTTTACATCTGGTGCAAACAATGCTTCGGATGGCTGGTTTACCACCCCGGAGCAGCTATTCTCACTGGTATCCAGAGTTTAAAGTAAAAGTTCCAAAATGCACTGAAAATGGTTTTATCAAAGAAAGCAACAAAGAAGTTGATTTTCTAGTAGAAGATTTGGGTAGGTATATCAATTTTTTAGTTGAAGTTAAAGCCGCTAATACCCCAATTGATGATGATGCTCGGATTCAATTAAAAACTTATCTCAAATATTCAAATACGAAATTTGGGTTATTAATTGACCCATTTTCTATTGAAATACATGAGTATAAAGAATGGCAACTAAATCTAGTGTGTCAGTATAATATCCAAGATCCAAACAAAATTCAACCTTTAGCAAATTTTCTGAAAAGCTTCTTGGAAAAATTTAAAATGCGTACTATTGCAATCCATACATCAAAAGGAGGCGTTGGTAAAACGACTCTAGTAGTCAACCTCGCCTATGAACTGGCAATTCAAGGTAACAGAGTTTTAGTTATTGACTTAGATGATCAAGCAAATGCTAGCTTATCATTAGGAGTAAATAAAGCAGATGAATTTGATAAAGTTTCTAGCTTAAAAGATTTTGAAGATATTTTAGATTCTTTTAAAGATAGAAAAGAGTTAATCGAGTTTTTGCAAGACTGCGATTTACCAAGCTTTAAGTACACAGAATATATCTACTCTTCTTCAATACTTAACCAGATGATCAGTAAAACTGGCTGCTCTGGAAAAATTGATGTATTACCTAGCAGCTATAAAACCACAGATGCTGGACTTAGCAACTTAGGTTTTAATAGACGAGAAAAACGTTTGGATAAAGTATTACAAAAATCTCAGATAGGAAATTACTATGATTATGTAATTATTGATACTCCTCCTAGTGGAACTTTTATTACTATGAATGCATTTTATGCATCTCAGTACTTAGTGATACCGTCTCAAATGGAATATCTTTCAGTTTATGGACTCAGAACTCCAATTATACGAGCTAGGGAAGTCCAAGAGGAAAACCCAAATAGGTCAGTTATTATTGGTATTGTCCCAATGATGACTGAAAGAACTGTCAAGCTCCATGCTACTATTAAGCAATTAGTAAAACAAACATTTCAAGATATAACAATTTTGCCAGAAATCAGACGAGCTACTGCTGTTGGACAGGCATCTAAGGCACGTTCTCCCCTTTCTTTATATGCAGAACAAAATACTGGCACCGGTGAGGTAGCGAATCAATTTTCTACCTTAACTAAAGCAATAGTCTCCAGAATAAATCACATTGAAACTGATAAAGGAATTTAAAAATGGTAAAGCTTTATAAAGGTGTTGAAAGTCAACCTAGTCTTATTGTATTAAATCAGATAGAAGTAGCTCAAGAAAAATCTGGTACTTCAGCATCTATTTTGAAGAATGTTTCTGAAAATTTGAAAGAATGGGGTTTTAACTTCTGTCTGCCAATAGCCTGTATAACTCAAGAAGAAGATAAATATCAACTGTTAACAGGATTGCCAATCTATGAAGCAGCTGTTACTGCTGGAATAGATAGAATGTGGGTATTTATAATTGCATCGGAGAAGCAAGATGCAGAAAAGGCTATAGAGCAAGCACTCTTACAGACAAAACTAAACGATAGAATAATTGAGCCTCAAGATATTACAGATTTCTTAGAATTTATCAATAATGCAAAGTCGGATTTAACTAAAATACCTGGAGTTAAAGATGGATATGCAAAATTGATTTCCAGTAAACGTCCTTATACTTCTCAAGAAGATATACAGAAAAAGCTGGGTGCTAAAAGGTCTTTGAATTGGTTAAAAGCATACAAGCAAAGTAAAAATCAAAAATCAGCAAAATAATGGTTCTTCCGTACCTGTTATGCTAAATTATCAATTTGAAAGAGGGAACAGGGAACAGGGAACGGGGAACAGTGAAGATAGGAATAAGAAAATCAGGGAAAAGAGACTATTATTCCCACTTTTAACCATGATTGATGTTTCTTAATAAAAATTGAAATCCTTACTGGGCAAAGATTTCATGATTTTATTTATTTTCCCTGTTCCCTGTTCCCTGTTCCCTGTTCCCTGTTCCCTGATTAATTAATGATTTAGCATAACAACTACCGAAGACCCGAAATAATTTGTGAATTTTAGAGATATGTAAAAAAGAAATCATCTAATTTGTGGAGTAGGCATCTTGCCTGCTCTAATCTAATTGAAAGGCGGGCAGGATGCCCGCTCCACAATAAAGTATAAGATTTTACTAGAATGAGCTAAAAATCTTGACAATATAGATATAAAAGATACACAAAAACAATTCTCAGTATATAAAGTTGTGTAAAATTGATGGAACTCGCTTGTGTTTAGAGTTAATTGCGAAGACAGCGCAACTACGAACAATTGATTTGTAGCATTAACTAAACTACTTTTTAGTATAATTTGAATAAGGTCTTAAATGGCTAAATGGTAAAACCAATGATTGCACAAGTTCACAAAGTAGAACATTATACATTCGAGGAATATTTGGAACAAGAAGTTAATTCCGCAGAACGTCATGAGTATATTGATGGTAAAATCATAATTATGGCTGGTGGTACACCAAATCACAATAAAATTGCGCTGAATTTGGGTGCAGCTTTAAATTTTGCTTTTAAGCGTCAACCCTATGAAGTATTTGTCACCGACCAAAGATTGTGGATACCAAACAAAAATATTTACACTTATCCCGATATCATGGTTGTTGATGGTGAATTACAATTACAAGCAGGAAGAAAAGATACGATTATTAATCCTTTGATAATTACTGAAGTGTTATCGAATTCCACTAAGAGTTACGATAAAGATGATAAATTTGCAGCTTATCGCAGTATCGCTAGTTTCCAAGAATATATTTTAATCGACCAATATACCGTACATATCGAGCAATATTTTAAAACAGATAGGAAGCGATGGGTGTTTATTGAATATGATGACTTAAATGAAATGATTTCTCTAAATTCTATTAACTTTGAAATAGCTGTGTCCGATATTTACGATAAGGTTAATTTTGAATCAGAAACTTAAGAGTATGCTTGAAAAGTCGAAAATTTTATTCTAGAAGTATGGTATAGCAGGCATCTTGCCTGCCTTAATCTAATTGAAAGGCGGGCAAGATGCCCGCTCTACAAGAAAGAGTTTGTTGTTTGTTAGTTTTAGATTCAGTCTATTGAGAATATAGAAGCAAAAATCAAACCCTAATAAGGTGGATATCCAAAATCATCTTCATCGGGGTAAGCATAGGAACCAGAAACTCCCACAGGTTCCATCTTAGTTGTGTCTAGTTTGATTGATTCCTTCCCAAATTCTTTGTATTCTTCAAAAGTCTTACAGATGATTGCTGATTCAGGAGAATCAGAAGCAATCATATATTCCGTTAAAGTTGACACTGTTGGATGTTTAAAATCTACAGTGGAAGCGACCCATGCGGTATTTGGTTCAATCCCTCTTTCCTCACAGTCAATCACTGGACAAAAAATCCCATGAGCATGGAATAACGAACCCTTTGGGGTTAATGGTTTCTTTTGAAAACCAGCATAAGCTTTTTCTAGTTCTACGACAAAACCACCAATTGCTCTACCTTGTTGATATTCAGAATAACTTTTCCCAAAACTAGCTCCTGATGCCCCACTCAGTGTTAATTGCAGTGGTAAGTCATGTAAAAACTTTTTATCTTCACCCACTATAAAAATTAAATGGCGAGTAAAAGTTTTAAATTTAAGTTTATCTGCTAAAAAGTCATCATAATTATCTTTGAGCGTACCCAATTTCATTCCTGTTTCTCGGTCTTTAACCGATAATGATCCCCGACGGACTATAACTAGTCGGGGAGTAGTAGTTATCAACATAGTTTGTGTTTCAGATGACCGGAATTCGTGTTCTATTTCTTGCCAGTTATCATCCGGTCGAAATCCTACAGCTTGAGCATTATCTATGCTAATCGCTAAACCAAAAGGCAAAATACCATCGGTGCCAAACCGAGGACTTATCATTACACACCAGGGGATGACTTGAGAGGGGGGAGCATTAAATTTTTCATCCTCAAAGTCGAACTGAGCAGATGTTTTGATCATTTTGGGTTATCAACGTTTCTTACTAAACCAGTTTATCGTTAGGATGCTTTGACGGGAATTTAGTTTTATCACCTGAGCAAAGCAATGTCAGTTAATACATATGTATCATTATTTTGCTCAAAAAAGGAACCCTGAAGAGGGAAGTAATAGTTCCTCTTCCGGGAGTCGGATATTCCTATTTCTACAAGTAGTATGTTTAGAAGCAGGTATAAAATAGCATCAGAAAACCTCTTCAATTTTAAGTTTTGAATTTGTAATTGTTACTAGTTCTGTTGATAAATGCTGGTCTAACCAAGACTCTAAATCCTTGATTACCTCTGGATAATTGAGATCAGCATGAATTTCGTGATAAGTTTCTGGATACTCAATCCGTAATTTATCTAAGTAAGTTACTTGTTCATAAAAAATCTTGCTTCCCTCTGGTAATGCGATGGAATCAGCACCTCCGTGGAGAATTAACAAAGGTAATTGCCACATAGCCGTATGTTGATGAATCCAAGTGCGGGTGGCGAAAAATTCTGTAGCTAGACGAGCTGTAGCAAGAGTATGTCTAAGTTTATCCTGAGCATATTCAGCAATTACACTATGATCCCGTGAACCTGCACTTATATCTAATCCAGTATTCAGTGAGAAGCCCGGCCATACTCGTGAAAGTAACTTTCCGATGAGCGAACGCAACGGCGATACCCCTATTTCCCCAATACTAGGAGCTAAGGTAATCACACCCCTTAATCCAGATGCTTCTAAAGGATAACGCAGTGCATAGTCAATCACAATTACTCCACCTAAACTATGACCCAAAAGAAAAATTGGGCATCCTGGTTCTTGTTGTTGAATGCAGCGCAGAAAATTTTGTAAATCCTCACGAAATTCAGACCAAGCATTAATATAGCCTCTTTGTCCTGGTGATTTTCCGTGACCACGTAAATCCAAGCCATAGATAGCATATTTCTTTGCTAGCAAATGCTGAACTATATTATTGAACTTGCCACTGTGTCCTCCCAGTCCATGCACAATAGCTAATATTGCCCGGACTTTACCCTCTGGATGCCAGCTTTGGTAATATAGGTCAAGTTTTCCAACGCCTTTAAACGTGCCTTCGTTATGGTAGATCATGGTTGATGCTTTTTCCAGCCAGCTATGAGCTTATCAACATATATTTTAGGAATAATAGCTTCTAACCGTAGGAATAAATACAGGAAATAAGAAACTGTCAACAATAGCAACTTCACCCCCCCATCTCCCCATCTCCCCATCTCCCAATCTCCCCATCTCCCCACCTCCCCATCTCCCCACTCCCCACCTTCCTGTAACAAGAGTATGATAAATAAGTGTATCTGCAAAACCGGGCTTGTTCTGGCTCGATCTCAATAGTAAAGGTTTGGAGATGTTTACTTCATCGGAAACTCCTATCATCGCAGCAATCTTGCTGGTAGCTTTGGGCATTTTGGGTTGGGGCTTTTATCGCGCCAGACCTTTTGGTAAACTAGGAGTTCTAGCCTGGTTACAATCGGTGGTGCTGATGACCCCTTGGCTATTATTTTTCGGATTATTTGCCGCCGGAATTTATATCAATATAGTTGGTATATTGTTCTTGCTGGTGGTTTCAACGGGATTGTACATCTTCTTAGGTAGACAATTACGAGCAGCTGGGCAAGATGCCATCCTCAAGCAACGAGCTACTGAAAGACTTGTTGCTAACTCTACAACAGAGGCAAATTCGACTTCTCCCACAGTAGTAGAATTGAAATTAGAAGTACCGTCTATACAAGACGAAGACTTGAGTGCGATTAGAAGTATTTTTGGTATTGATACGTTTTTTACTACAGAAACGATCGCCTACCAAGAAGGAGCGATTTTTAAAGGGAATCTGCGCGGAGAACCAGAGGCGGTTCACAACCGTTTAACCCAGGCTTTACAAGAACGTATAGGTGATAAATATCGCTTGTTCTTAGTGGAAAATACAGACGGAAAACCTGTGGTGATAGTTCTCCCTAGTCGCACAGATCCTAGTGCAACCTCATGGTCGCAAAAGTTTTTTGCAGTTCTCCTGTTGATAGCTACAATCGCCACTAGTTTAGAAGCGGCAGGACTACTACTGAATTTTGATTTATTTACCACTCCAGAAAGGTTTACAGAAGCTTTACCTATTGCTGGCGGTATATTTACCATCCTAGTAGCCCATGAAATTGGTCATTGGTTATTAGCACGACGTCACCAGGTCAAAATCAGTTGGCCTTTCTTTCTTCCGGCTGTACAACTTGGTTCTTTTGGTGCCATCACTCGTTTTGAGTCGCTTTTACCCAATCGTAAGGCATTATTTGATATTGCCATAGCAGGTGCGGCATTTGGTGGTATTACTTCTTTATTAATGCTGGTGACAGGTTTATTGCTTTCCCATCCAGGTAGTTTATTTCAGCTACCCAATCAGTTTTTTCAAGGGTCTATTTTGGTAGGTAGTTTAGCACGAGTTGTGCTAGGTTCAGCCTTGAAGTCACCGTTGGTTAATGTTCATCCCTTGGTCGTGATTGGTTGGTTAGGCCTAGTAATTACTGCGTTAAATTTAATGCCCGCAGGACAACTAGATGGGGGGCGAATTGTCCAAGCCATATACGGTCGTAAAACGGCAAGCAGAGCAACAATAGCTACATTAGTGTTATTGGCTTTAGTGGCGCTGGGTAATCCTCTAGCCATGTATTGGGCAATTGTCATTGTCTTTTTACAACGGGATTTGGAACGTCCTAGTTTAAATGAAATCACAGAACCTGATGATGCTAGAGCCGCTTTAGGGTTATTAGCCCTATTTTTAATGATTACTGCTCTCTTACCTTTGACTCCCGCTTTAGCTGGACGTTTAGGAATTGGTTAATTTGTAGAAGATGGGGAGGGAAGAGGCAGGGGGGCAGGGTGCGGGGTGCAGGGGGGAGGGAAGATGGGGAGATGGGGAGATAGGATATTTTAATTCTCTTACCTCCCCCTGCCCCCTGCCCCCTGCCCCCTGCCTCCTACCCCCTGCCCCCTGCCTATTCCCTATTCCCTATTCTGGGATAGGCTTTAGTGGTGGGAAAGATTTTGCGAAAGCCAGTTTGTCGTGGGAAAGCTTTTTCTTGACTAAGATTCCAAAGGGTTTCATAGAAAAAGAAAGACACTCCCGCAAAATGCCGATCGCGTACTGTTTGGACTTGAGTTTTAATCTGCTCCATCGGTACTGTTCTATTTTTCAACCCAGTTAAAATCCCAATGCTGACGGGAATATGACTTTTCGCTAGTTTTACTTCTGGGGAATCCAATTCACTGATAAATACATTCAGGTCATTGCGATACACTTGCAAAACTAGTTCTTCTATCAATCCTAGTCGTTCCCATTTTTCCCAATCAGCCAGAAAGTATTCATATGAGAAGCGTTGGGGATTAGGTGCCACAGATACGAGACAATTTTGTTTATTTGCTTTGATGACTTTAAATACTCTCTGCATAAAAGCAGTGATTTTATTAGCACGCCAATTTACCCATTCTGGATTTTTCGAGTCTAGAGGAGGTGCTTGACCATTATGTTCTTTTTTGTACAGTGCTACAGTATACGCATCATAGCCTAATTCTGATGGCAAACCAAAATGGTCATCAAATTGAATCCCATCAACATCGTAATTTTTAACAATTTCGACAATTAAATCTTCGATAAATTGCTGTACATCTGGACGAAAAGGATTTAACCAAACTCGTTCATGAATACCTTCTTTAACTATCCGTTTACCGTTACTCAGATTAGTTAACCACTGGGGATGACGTTTTGCTAATTCAGAATCAGCGGGAGCCATAAAGCCAAATTCAAACCAGGGAATCACGGTTAACCCTCTTTTATGACCCTCTTCCACTACTTCTTTCAGTAAATCCCGTTTTTGTAGTCCTGGTGTGGGGTCAAGCGATCGCCCAAATACTCTAGCAGCAACTTTACTAGGATACAATGTATACCCCCAATTCCAAACGGTGGGGTAGATGGTGTTAAAATTGAGTTCTTTGAGAGATTTTAAGGATCTTTTCAGGCGATCGCTGGCAAATAATACATCACTATCAATATTAGTTAACCATACTCCTCTTAATTCCGCAGCGGGGTTTCTTGACTGTGCAATTTGAGCAGGTGATGGTAAAGATAACATGACTGTACTAATTAAACTCAGTAAAACCATCACCGCCAAAAAAATCCGCTTTCTGTTGGGACGCCACTTCATCATTTCCTGACAAAACCTGACAAATTTCCCGAAGAGGTGGGTTTTATCACGTTGATTATTGATAGTAATCACATCTAGTCCGATCAAAATAGGATTTACTAGGATAGCAAATAAATTTTTGAGCATTAATTTTTTCATTTTCTAGTACACACATCTTACTAAACACTAAAGAGGGAATAAATGTTCCCTGTTTTCGGTTCCCTTTGATCATGAGGGGTAAGACCCTACACACCTTCTAAAAACACAATGCGTAATATTGTATTGTGTTTTACAGAATTAATTTCAAATTTTAGCTAAACGCATAAAATTACTCCAGTGTAGCGGTCAATTACATAATTTCATCAAAATTGCTTAATCAATTCCTACCAAAATTAAAATCTAGGATTTTTAATGACCATCTTAAGTGATTCTCAAGACAGTAAAGTAAGTACGAGTATAGCCACCAGCAGGCTAGCAAGAGCGATGATGGTTGCGGCTGGGGAGTTTTCACTGATTTTAGCTTGTTGCAATTCTATTACGGAGCAAAAGCAAGTAGTGAATTTGCTAAATGAATCATCTTCCGTAGAAATCCAAGAAATTATGATTCCTAGTACTGCCGAAACACTTTATACTACGATTACTAATTTAATCGGTGATGCTCAACCAGAGGCTTTAATTATTAGAGGTTTAGAATCTGTAGAAGGGATTAATCAGACTGATTGTCAGTACTAATCTGATGCGAAATGAATTCCGTAACAAGTTTCATTTTCCTTTAGTATTATGGATCAATGACGAAATTCTCTGTAAGCTAGTCTGGTTAGCACCAGATTTAAAAGATTGGGCAGCTAGTACAATTAGATTTGATAGCTCTACTAATTTTTCTATTGAGTCAGCATCTTTGAGTGCCTAATATAGCAGGAGTTAGGAGTCAGGAGTAAAAACCTATTGCTGAATAGCTTTTTCTGTAAAGTTTATATCTCATTCACCTGAAAACCCTGATCTGGGAATAGGGATGAGGGTGTAGAGTAGAAGAAACTGGCAAATTATAAATCATTATCTGCAAAAATAAAATTTAGTTTCTAGACTATTTCTATAGTTAGAATGTGAATCTAGTCAGGAACAAATTATTAATATAATATTGTCTATATATTATGTCTGCCAGAAAAAATACTTGGAGTAAGTACGGAATTTCTTGGTACAACATAATTAGGAGAAAATTTATGAAGTCTAATTCGACTCCCCATCAAAAGCACTTAGTAACCGCTTTAGCCTTAACAGCAATTTTATCTGTAAGTAGCGGATTAACATTAATAGATCATGCTGCTGCTAACTCAGTAAATTTATTAGTAAATAGCAACGAGGGTTTAAAAGAAAATCCCAAGCCCAATCTTTTGCCATCTTCAGTTGCTAATGCAGTCCTCCAAGATGCTGCAAAAAGAAGTGGAATTCCTGCTAAACAACTTAAAATCAAGAAATATACTCAGAAAACTTGGAATAATGGTTGCTTAGGAATATCAAAACCTAATGAATTCTGTACTCAATCCTTAGTTTCGGGTTGGTTAGTGGTAGTATCTCATGATAAACAGATATGGACTTATCACACTAATCAGAATGGTTCTTCCCTGCGTTTAGAACCTGTAAATAGATTAAAAAATGCTGTCTCAGTATTACCAAAATCTGTTAAGGATATTAAACCTGTAACTATTCCTCCGCAAGAGCTACCAGCACCATTAGACCAAAATATTGTATTTCGAGAAATTGCTAGTGGTGGAATTACTGGTAGAACCTATCAAACAACTTTACTCAAAGATAGACAACTAATTCGGGTGCGAATTGGTGATGCTAATGATTCAGAACGCAGCGTTCGTAAAATTTCTGAAGGAGACTGGACAAAATTTAGGGAGTCGCTACAGAAAAACAACTTTGGTAAATTCAAAAATCAGAGTTATCCTGCTCCTAGTGGTTCAGCAGACTACATTACCTACACCCTGACTAGTCAAGACGGTACCGTACAATATAACGATATTTCCCGAAGTAGCCTACCGAAAAAATTACAGTCTATTGTTGAAGTTTGGAATGAAATAAAAACCAAACCTTGATAAATACCAAGAACAGAGGAGAGCTAATCTATCAACTCTCCTTTTCTACCTATAGGAATAGTATTTACTAGAGAGTAGGATAAATAGGAAAATGCCCGCTCACGCGGACATATATAAGGGCTTCTGTCACTTTTTTTGGCTACAATCATGTATTAAACATGCTATCTTTATTCTTGATGAATAGCTCAAAAAAATCAACTGATTCTCATTAATTAACCAGACTTAACTCCGGGAATTATATCTATTTAAATATATTTACTATGATCATTACTATAGTTAATATAATATATATTATTAAGTTTTTTGAATTATCAATGGGATTTATGATATAGATTTGAAAAAATACGATATTATGCTAACATAAATTACTAATTATGATGATTATTAATCAGACACAATTTAAATATTTATGTCTAAATGGCTTTCTATAGTCGGGATTGGAGAAGATGGGTTAGAGGGATTAAGTTCCATCGCCCTTTCCTTAGTTAAACAAGCTAAAATTATGGTGGGAGGCGATCGCCACTTGGCAATGTTACCACCAGACCATCGCCCAAAAATCACGTGGAAATCCCCCATTAGTGCTTCCATAGAAGAAATTATTGGCTATCGAGGTGAGTTAATTTGTGTATTAGCTAGTGGTGACCCGTTGTGTTATGGTATCGGTGTCAGGCTCACCCAAAAGATTCCCATCTCAGAAATCACGATTATTCCTGCACCTTCAACCTTGAGTTTAGTCTGTGCACGGTTGGGGTGGTCAATGACGGCAGTGGAAACCTTGAGTTTATGTGGTCGTCCTACAGCTTTAGTTCAATCTTATATTTATCCTGGCGCTAAAGTCATAATTTTGAGTGAGGGAAAAGATACCCCAAGCATTGTTGCTAAAATATTGACTTCCAGGGGTTATGGTGATAGCAAGATCACAGTTTTAGAGCGCATTGGTGGGACTCAAGAGCGTATAATTGAGGGGAATGCTGCATCTTGGCGAGAAACGGACATTGCCGCTTTAAATGCGATCGCCCTAGAATGTATTGCTGATGATGGAGTTATACATTTATCCAGATTACCAGGATTACCGGATCAGGCTTACCATCATGATGGACAATTAACCAAACGGGAAGTGAGAGCGGTGACTTTAGCGAGTTTAGCACCTCTCCCCGGAGAATTACTTTGGGATGTAGGTGCTGGTTGCGGTTCCATTGGCATAGAATGGATTAGACATCATTTTCGATGTCAGGCGATCGCCATTGAACAAAATTCGACCAGAGTAAAATACATTGCGGATAATGCGACATCCCTGGGTACACCAAATTTGCAAATTATCACTGGGATGGCACCAGAAGCATTAAAAAAGTTACCGACACCAGATGCTATTTTTATTGGTGGTGGAGTGACAGCACCAGGATTATTTGATATTTGCTGGGAAGCGTTGCGTCCAGGGGGAAGGTTAGTCGCGAATGTGGTGACTATTGAAGGAGAACAAATATTATTTCAATGGTATGCAAAAGTCGGTGGTAATTTCACTCGCATAGCTATTCAGCGAGGAGAACCCATTGGTAAATTTTTGGGTTGGAAAGCAATGGTTCCTGTGACTCAATGGGTTGGGGTAAAAAAAATTTAAAATTCAAAATTTAAATGTTGCAGAGCGTGTTCGAGTTAGCGTCCCGCAGGGAAGGAGCAAAAAAAGTCTTCAAAGAAGTTGATCAAATGGGAAATCAGGTGAATCAGTTAAAATATAATTTGGATGGGGGATATCGCTGTAAAATTTTTATACATTAGGTGATGAACGTATTTGGTTGGATTGTGGAAATTGTACTCAGACTGGGGAAAAAAGGTTTCGTCACTTTACCAAAACCTTGGGTTGTAGAACGAAGTTTTGGGTGGCTTAATTGGTGTCGTCGTTTGAGTAAAGATTTATGAAAGACTACTTGAAACTGCTGAAACTTTTATCTATATAGCATTGAGGTTAAAGACATTGACCATTTAGGGATAATTGATAGAATTATATTTTATATCTACCATTTTAGTGATACTATATTCACAAAAACAAAAGTATAAATAATAAACACAGTATGACAGGAATTAACATAATTATTGCTGGATACAGAATTAAAGAAAAACTTTATGATGGATCGAGAACAATAGTGTATCGGGGGTATCGAGAAACGGATTTATTGCCTGTAGTGATTAAACTCCTGAAAAATCCTTATCCGAGCTTTAGCGAATTAGTACAATTTCGCAATCAATACACCATTGCCAAAAATCTTAATGCACCAGGAATCATTAAAATATACAGCTTAGAACCTTACGATAATGCTTATATATTGGTGATGGAAGACTTTGGGGGAATTTCCCTCCAAGATTATTTGACTAATCATACTCATGTCATATCTCTAGAAGAATTTTTAAAAATAGCTATATCTTTGTGTGATACCTTAGATATTCTCTATCGTCATGATGTAATTCATAAAGATATTAAACCAGCTAATATACTGATCAATGCCGAAACAAAACAAGTTAAATTAATAGACTTTAGCATTGCCTCATTGTTACCAAGAGAAAACCAATCTCTAAAAAATCTGCAAGGTTTAGAAGGAACATTATCTTATCTGTCACCAGAACAAACAGGAAGAATGAATCGGGTAGTGGATTACCGGACTGATTTTTATTCCTTGGGTGTCACCTTCTATGAGTTGCTAACAGGAGAATTACCCTTCTGCTCAGATGATGTGATGGAACTGGTACATTGCCATATTGCGAAAATGCCGCCTTGTGTGTCTGAGATTAAATCAGAAATTCCACAAGTAGTTGGAAAAATAGTCAGCAAATTGATGGCAAAAAATGCTGAAGAACGGTATCAAAATGCTCTAGGGTTAAAACATGATTTAGCAAAATGTTTAGAGCAAATCCAAGAGAGGGGAAATATAGAGTATTTTGAAATTGGGCAGAGAGATATTGGGGATCACTTTACAATTCCCGAAAAATTATATGGTAGAGAGCAAGAAGTTAAGCAATTACTAGAAGCATTTGAGAGGGTTGCTAATCCCCCAGCATCCCCCAAATCAGAACTGATGTTAGTGGCAGGTTTTTCTGGAATTGGCAAAACTGCGGTAGTCAGTGAAGTACACAAACCGATAGTCAAACAAAGAGGATATTTTATTCAGGGGAAATTTGACCAGTTTAATCGGAATATACCTTTTTCAGGGTTTGTGCAAGCTTTCCGAGATTTAATCAGATACTTACTCACAGAAATTGATGTGCAAATCCAACAATGGAAAAGTAAGATAATACAGGCATTAGGTGCAGAGGGGCAGGTGATTATTGATGTCATTCCCGAATTAGAAAGAATAATTGGGAAACAAGCACCTGCGACAGAATTATCTGGGGCTGCGGCTCAGAATTGATTTAATTTATTATTTCCCAAATTTTTGCAAGTATTTGCTAAAAAAGAACATTGTTTAGTCATATTTTTAGATGATTTACAATGGGCTGATTCTGCTTCACTCCAACTGCTAAAATTATTAACAAATGAAGAAAATCAAGGATATTTATTATTAATAGGAGCCTATAGAGATAATGAAGTATATCCAGCACATCCTTTAATTTTAACCTTGAATGAAATTAGGAAAACCGGGGCAATGGTCAATACAGTTACCCTGCAACCCCTGAGTCAATTAATATTAAATCAACTAGTAGTTGATACATTGCATTCCGCAGAAAACTTGGCATTTCCTCTCTCTAATTTAGTTTATCGGAAAACTCGAGGAAATCCATTCTTCACGATTCAGTTACTTAAGTCATTCCATCAAGATGGACTGATTGAGTTTAACTGGGAAGAGAGATGCTGGCAATGTTATATATCCCAAATTCATCAGGAAACACTCACAGATAATGTGGTGGAGTTTATGGTTGGGCAATTAAAAAAATTACCCGAATCGACACAAAAGGTATTGAAACTTGCGGCTTGTATTGGCAATCAGTTTGATTTACAAACATTGGCAATTGTTTGCCAATTACCAGAGGTAGAAGTAGCTGTATATTTATGGACAGCTTTGCAGTTAGTCTTGATTATACCGCAAAGTGAGATATATAAATTTTTTGTCTCTGAGAACAATCAAAGAGTGAATGCAGAAAATACTGAGATTTTTACCTACAAATTCATCCATGACCGTGTACAGCAAGCTGCCTATTCTTTGATTGCAGTAGAGGAAAAACAAGCAACTCATTACCAAATTGGAAGGTTGCTCTTACCAAAAATTTCCTCATCAGCAAAAGAAGAGCAGATTTTTGCCATAGTCAATCAGTTAAACTATGGAACTACTTTAATTACCGAAGAATCCGAACGAGAAGAATTAGCCCAACTGAATCTCATAGCTAGTCGCAAAGCCAAAATAGCAACAGCGTATCAAGTGGCTAATGAATATGTATCTGTGGGATTGTCACTGTTAGGAGAAGAGAGTTGGCAAAATTCCTATGAGATGACTCTAGAATTATATGAATTAGCAGCAGAATTATCTTTCCTATGCGGCAACCTGGAACAGATGGAACAGTTCATTGAACTTGTCATTGCACAGACACACTCTTTGCTGGAACAAGCAAATGTTTACTGTATGAGAATTCAAGCTTATACCTCTTTTTATAAACATGTTGAAGCCATTGTTATCGGTAAATATTTCCTACAAAACCTTGGTATAACGCTGCCAGAATCACCCACAGATCAAGATATTCAAGATGCTATTAAGGAAATTAACGAACTAATTGGAGACAGAAAAATTGAAGATTTGGTGCATCTAAAAGAGATGACAGATCCAGAAAAATTGGCAATTATCCGGATTGCCAATAGCATTATGCCATCCACATACCAAACTGGTTCACCCTTATTTTCCTTACTGATATTTTTGTCAACAAAACTATCTATTCAGTATGGGAACACATCTCTCTCACCCCATAGCTACGCTTGCTATGGCTTGATTATGTGTGCTATTTTAAAAGATATTGATACAGGGATACAATTTGGGCAGTTAGCATTTCAAGTCGATTTAAAACTAGATAATAAGGTTACCAAGGGTGAAACATTATTTGTATTAGCAGCATTTATTTTACATCATAAAGCTCACATTAAAGAAACTTTATCTGTCTTACAAAATAATTACATAACCAGTCTAGAAGTTGGGAACTTAGAGCATGCCGGATATTCAGTATCCTCTTTTTGTGTCCACTCTTTTTGGTCGAATCAACCTCTTGTATTATTAGAGCAGGATGCTCGTGCTTATAGCAATCAACTGCTCAAGTTGAACATATTGGTAACATACGATTGCTGTCGAATAATTTGGCAATCTATTTTAAACTTGCTGGGTTTTGGGGAAGATGTCAGCATATTATCGGGTGAGGCTCTCCAAGAAACAGAATTACTAAGTCATCTGCTATCTTCTGATTACTCGTATGGTTTGGTTTACTTCTATTTGCATAAACTGGTACTTTGCTTCTGGTTTGAGCAAATAGAGTCAGCCAACAAATATGCAGTTGAGTGCAAACGCCGCTTAATAGCCGTTCAGGGAATGGTTATGGAACCTGTATTTTATTTCTATGATTCTCTAATTGCTTTAGCACAGTTGAGTCCAAACTCAGACCCAGCAGCAGAAATATTAGAGCGTGTGAAACAAAATCAAATGCAGTTACAGCATTGGGCATACTATACACCGATAAATTACCAGCATAAAGTTGATTTGGTGGCAGCAGAAACATATCGAGTCTTCGGAAAAAACTATGAAGCAGGAGATTGCTATGACCGCGCCATTTCTGGAGCTAAAGAACATGGCTATATCCAAGAAGAAGCACTTAGTCATGAGCTAGCCGCAAAGTTTTATCTCAATTGGGGTAAAGAGACCATTGCCGCAGGTTATATGCAAAAAGCCTACTACTGCTATGCCTATTGGGGGGCAAAAGCTAAAACCGATGACTTAGAAATACGTTATCCCCAACTCCTCAAGCTCATTATCCACGAGCGACGACTTAGCTTTAATCCCTTAGAAACTATTAGCAGCAATGCTTCTTTTCAAACATCTTCGTCCACTTATACTTCCAATTCCGGTAGCACTAGTATTTCTGATATCCTAGATATTACTTCTGTCCTCAAAGCGGCTCAAACTATTTCTGGTAGTATTGAGTTAGATCAACTTGTCGTCAGCCTCACCAAAATCATTCTAGAAAACTCTGGAGCCAAAAAATCTGCCCTCATTCTCCGTCAGAAAGATACTTGGTATATTCAGGCAATTACCTCGATGAATCATCAGGGAGATTCCCCAGCACACATAGAAACGATCCTGGAACCACAACTACTAGATACTTGTCCAGATATTCCCATCAAAATCATCAATTATGTCATCAATACACAAGAGATAATTGTCATAGATAACTATCAAACAAATATCCCTGGGTTGATGGGGACATATATGCTAGACCATCAGCCTAAAAGTATCTTGTGTAAGCCAATTATTCATCAAGGGCATTTAGTCGGTATTCTCTACTTGGAAAACCAACTCACCAGTGGGGTATTTACTCACGAACGTTTACAAGTTATTCATCTACTTTCTTCCCAAGCAGCAATCTCTCTAGAAAATGCCAGACTTTATCAACAAGCTCAACAAGCATTAGAGAATTTACAACAAGCACAATTACAAATAGTCCAGAGTGAGAAAATGTCTGCCTTGGGTAACTTAGTTGCCAGGTGTCGCTCATGAGATGAATAATCCCCTTGGTTTTATTTCTGCGAGTATAGTACAAGCAAAACCCGCTATTGCTGATATTACCAAATACTTAAATCTATGTCAAGAAAGTATACCGAATCAATCCCAGGAGATGCTTGAGTATGCTGAGGAAATTGACTTGAATTATCTTTTAGAGGACTTGCCTAAAATCATGGACGCTATGAAAATTGCCTGCGACAGGTTAAAAAATATCAGCACTAGTTTAAGAACTTTCTCCCGTGCTGATCAAAATCATCAAGTCCTCTTTAACATTCATGAAGGTATTGATAGCACCATTCTCATTCTGAAACATCGGCTTAAAGCTAACGAAAAACGTCCAGAAATTCAACTTATCAGAGACTATGGGGATTTACCACAGATAATGTGTTTTCCCGGACAGTTAAATCAGGTATTTATGAATATCTTAGCTAATGCTATTGATGCTTTAGATGAATCCAATCATGGGCGAAGTTTTGCGGAAATTCAAGGCCATCCCAACCGAATTACTGTTACAACTTTACTCGCAGATCACCAAGTCAACATTATTATTACCGATAATGGTGATGGTATCAGCGAAGAAATCCAACAAAAAATCTTTGACCACTTATTTACTACTAAAGGAGTTGGCAAAGGTACAGGGTTAGGTTTGGCAATCTCCAAACAAATTATTGAAGACACCCATAAGGGTCACCTGACTTGCTCCTCCACGCTATCCCAGGGATCTCAATTCACCATTCAACTTCCTATTTCATAATTTGTGGCAAGGGTTTGAGCCTTACCACTACTTCCGTATCACTAAGCATATTAATACCACTGACTTAACTTTTTGTTAACAAGTTGAGTTAAGTAATTTCTTTGTGTCTCAATGAAATAATGATCTCCTGACACAAAGCTGGAGCTAAACTGCTTTGTTGTCTGCTTTTCCCAACCGAGAATATGATTGCCAGTGACGTAGGGATCAATGCTGGCCGCCCACGGCCAAGATGGGAATATCCAAGGGTGGTTTTGTCACATAGTTATAAGTGTTGTTTATTTCCAGATCAGAACGGAATGTTGGCAGCATTAATTGTCGCATTTCCTGATCATTAAATAATGCCTCACTTGTGCCAAAGTTTAAGTCTTTAGCAATTTCTAATAACTGATGATCTGGCAACCTATGACTGGGAATATTAGGGTTAGGGCTTATCTGCTTAATGTCCACATCCATTTGTTCTGGATTATAAAATTGGGGTGCACGGGCACCAGAAACAAACAGACAGTGGGGAATAACCCCATATTCCCGTTGGAGTTTGTGGGTAACCTCAAACATCTGAATTGCACCAATACAGTGTCCAAAAAATGCGAAGGGCTTTTCTTGCAGGAAAGGAATGAGTGCAGGTGTAATTTCATTCACCAGGTCTTCCATTCTCACAAAACGATCTTCATTAAGACGGTTTCCACGACCGGGTAGGTGTATTATACCTAACTCTATATCGTTGGATAACTCATCAGACCAACGAAAATATACGACTGGTCCCCCTCCTCCATAAGGGAAACAGATGAGTCGTATGGAAGCGTTAGCATTAGCTTTCGGCACTACAATCCACGGATTGGGACTGGATGGACTTGAAACCGTAGCCGTTGTAGATGGTGTGTGACTTGGGAAAGTTGGAGATGATCTTGGATAGTCGGAATCCGCGTTGGAATCTTCAATATTACTATCATAGTTGTTATGTTGAAAATTGTTTGCCTTAGTAGTTGATTCATTAAGTTGAATAACTATCTCATTCGCCAAATCTTCAATACATAGTCCTGTCAAGATAGCTTCAAGCGATATAGAAAAACCAAGAGCATTTATTGAATTTCTGATTTCAATAGCCATTAAAGAATCCATGCCCATCCTCGTCAGGGGTTCGTGAATGCTGATCTTTAAAATTGGATATCTTAAAACCTGGGCAGCAATCTCATGAACTTGGCTGAGAATTTGGGGATATGGATTACTCTCATCTGTTCTCCTCAACTTTTCGATAAAACCCTGGGGATGTACTACTTTTGTTTGGGTTATGTCCTGCCAATCTGACAAAAAAGACCATTTAATAATTCTCTCTTGCCAATCTGACCAATAAATGGACACAACCCCTACTTCCACATTTGAAAAGTTGCCTTCAGGTTTAGTAGTGTTACTCATGAGTAATTCTAGGGATTCTAAGAATTGAGCAGGAGAGATTACTCCCATACCATGCTGAAAAGCCCTAGCGTCTGCACCTCGTTGGGCAGCTTCTCCCACTTGAGAAACTGCTCCTAAATGTAAGCTTAACCCTGATAATCCCAGAGCTAGTCGATAATGGGCTAATCCATCCAGGAATGCATTGGCAGCAGCATGGTTTCCTTGACCGGGGTAACCTAACAAAGAAGTAACCGAAGAAAACAGCACAAAAAAGTCCAATGGTTGGTGTTGAGTCAACTGATGCAGATACCAAGCCCCTTGAACTTTGGGTGCCATGACTTGCTCAAAGCTAGACCAAGTTTGATTGAGCAATACCCCATCAGATAACATCCCGGCTGAATGAATTATCCCTGCTAATGGAATATTTGAGTTCTCTATATTACGTATTACTCTTGTGATTTCTATGATATCAGATACATCTGCTTGCTCCACTACTACTGCGGCTCCAGTCATTTCTAACTCCATTAGTTTTTTCTGACTAGCTTCATCCGGTAAACGGCGGCCTACCAAAACTAAATTCCTGGCTCCTTTGGATACCATCCACTGGGCGACTAGTAAGCCCAAACCTGCTAAACCTCCTGTAATTAAGTAGGTAGCATCCTCACGGAAGCTCAAAAAATTTTCATTAAATACATCAGCTTGTTCCGTTGTTTGATTTACTGGCCAATTTTGTGAAGTTTCTAGTGGGAATGGCTGAGATGGGATGATCTGTTGCTGTTTTGCTTGTCGATGACGACTGGCTACCAATCTAGCTACATAACGAGCATTTCCCCGCCATGCCACCTGGTCTTCCCTATCCTCAGACCAGATTTCCTGGAATAGTTGTAATACCTGATTTTCTTTTGTCGGGTGCGGATCCAAATCTATACGTGTACAGTTCAGTTCTGGGTGTTCTAAGCTAATCACCTTACCCATACCCCACAGTGAAGATTGGGCTACTCCTGGGATGACGGGATGATTTGCAGGTACTGGTTGGGCACCAGTCGTCACCAACCATAACCGGGGTGGTTGAGATAACCCTCCTTTGACTAATGCTTGTACCAAGGACAAGGTGCTACCACACCCTAATTTAGATAAGTTTGCCAACGCATCGGAGTCGATAGTTTTACTTATTCCCGATTCTGTACTCCAACATTGTACTACTCCGTACAATGAGGGTAACTGGGTTATTACTGTCCTCAGCAATTGCTCATATTCAGATGGATTATTGGGGTTAATAGTAAATTCGACTGGGGCAATTTGTTGATATTTTTCTCCTGGAAATACTAAGATACAAACATCTCCCCAAGAGTTCAGTTGCCTAGCTAGTTGTTGAGCCAATCCTTGTCCATCGGCTAAGAGTAACCAACCCTTGGATATTGATACAGTGGATTCAGTTGCTGGAGATGCTTGAGCTACAATCACCGCTTGTTCAGATAAGATATCTGGTATGTCCTCCATTTCTGGCAAGGTAACTACCTGGTTAAACCCTGTTTCGCTTAACACTTTCTTCCACTGAAAGCGATTCAGCAGAGGATAATCTGGTCTGAGTTCATCATCTTGGAACTTCCACCATCCTGCTAATAACCCAAAGACTAAATCTAGCCACTTAGTCCGAGTAGTTGCTTCATACAACACTAATATCCCTCCTGGTGCTAATAGCTGTCTCACATGGGATAAGGTCTGTTTTATACTAGTGGTAGCATGGATAACATTAGCAGCAATAATTACATCATAATGATGTGATTCAAATCCTTGGGTTTTCGGGTCTACCTCAATATCTAAGGTTTGATAGCGTAAGAATCTATAATCTGGGAATTTTTCTTGTCCCTTAGCAGTGAACAATGCACCGATATCTGTGAACAGATATTCTGCCTGGTTGGAATTAAGATGAGGCAGAATATAGCTGGTGGTGCCTCCTGTGCCAGCACCAATTTCTAACAACCGGATGCCTCTACTTAGAGGTAGTTTTTCTATTGCTTGAGTGATGACTTGCTGCACAATGGTATTCATCACCTTTGCTGTACTGGAATCTTGATACAGTTGGGTGGCTGTAGTTAAATCCCCTTGGGGGAAAACCAGTTGCAATGGATCAATGGCACCTTGGAGTACCCCACCTAGTTGAGAACCCACATCGGTCTAGTAAGGTTAAAGCTGCGGCTTCATCTGAAGCTTTAAGCAGCAAGTTCTTGGCTTTTTCACTCGGATTGACTTTTGCTAAAGTTTGACGTACCTGCCATTTCTGCTGTACGGTTTCAAGGATGCCTACTTCCGCTAAAATTTGTAGTAGACGCTTGAATAATCGTCGATGGCTAGGAACTACTCCTAAACGTTGAAATGCGGCATCAGAGTCAAAAGTTTCTCCTAGTTTATACGTCCAACCTATGGATAATAAACCTTGCACTATATAATCTACGCTTAATTCGTCTAAGCTCCTGGCTATTTCCGCAGCATGATGAGCATCTATCTGAGTGATTAATTCCTTGAGGCTGGGAGTCAGCTTTTGTTCTATTTCTACTGGTGTGAGGAGAAAATCAGGCGCTGGTAATCTGCCTAACAGACCTTTACTTCTCCACTCAACTTCATATAACCAATCTATAATTGATTTTGCTTCTATTCCCAGTAGAGCATTGCCTTTGGGCAAATACTGTTTCTTTTGAGAATTGTGATTAGTTTCCATCCAGTAGCGTTGTCGTTGGAATGGATAAGTAGGCAGTACTACTTTCTTCCGGGCATAATCCCGGTCAAACCCTAACCAATCAACTTGCACTCCCCGGACATATAACTCTGCCAAACTCTGGAGCATTTGCTGCCAGTCGGTTTGATTTTCCCGCAGAGAAGGCAACCAAGTACCTACCCCTTCTGGTAAACACTGTCTTCCCATCCCCAATAATATAGGTTTTGTTCAAATTTCCAGAAAGATTTCATAACCTGATTGGTATAAGGTCTGCATACTTTGAGCAAACTTAACTGGTTGACGGACATGACTTACCCAGTAGTCTGCGGTGGAGATACTCTCATCCGCTCTGTTACCTGTGAGATTGGAAATTAAGGGAATTTGTGGTTGATTGTAGGTAATTTGATGGGCTACCTCTGCAAATTCTGCCAACATCGGTTCCATCAAAGGAGAATGGAAGGCGTGGGATACTTGTAATGGAGTTGCCTTGATTCCCTGTTCTGCAAAGAACTGACAAATGCTTTGCAGCAGGTTAGCATCTCCAGAAATGACTGTATTTTGTGAACCGTTGATAGCAGCAATGGTCACCTGTTGTGCATAAGGTGCAATGATGAGTTTCACCTCTTCTTCATCAGCCATAATTGCTGCCATAGCTCCCCCTGATGGCAAGTTTTGCATTAAGCGTCCCCGTGTGGCAATTAGCTTTAAACCATCTTCTAAGCTAAATATTCCGGCCACACGGCTGCGACATACTCACCTACACTATGACCCATCACTACATCTGGTTTGATCCCCCAAGAAATCCACAACTGGTAAAGTGCATATTCAATAGCGAATAGGGCAGTTTGAGTATAAGCAGTTTGGTCTAGGAGATGACGATCTAATTCTTGGTTATCTTCAACATAAATAACTTCTAAAATAGATTTCCCTAAATCGGATTGGAGAATTTGCTCGCATCGATCTAACGTTTGACGGAAAAGTGGTTGCGTCGCATAAAGTCCTCTTCCCATATTTATATACTGAGAACCTTGTCCTGTAAACAGAAAGGCAATTTTCGGGGATTTAATGTAAGGAGAGATTTTACCAAAGGATACAGTTGACGGTGCTTCTCCTCTGGTGATTTTTGCCAGTTGATTGGCTAATTCTTGTCGGTCTGATGCCACAATCGCTAGACGATGGTGAAAGTGCGATCGCCCGGTGTTGGCAGTGAAACAGATATCAGTGATATCAACTAGGGAATTATTTTCTAAAAATACATGATAACTCTGTGCTAGCTCTTGTAGGGACTTTTCACATTTAGTTGAGAGTGTGAATAGATGGAGTGAACGTTCTAAATTAGTTTCAGTTTTAACTTTTGATTTTTGATTTTTGATCGGTAAAGTTGCTTCCTCTACAACTAGATGAGCATTTGTACCACTAAAGCCAAAAGAACTAACTGCTGCACGTCTTGGTTTTGCATCAGGCACTTCCCAATCTTTAAATTCCGTGTTCACATAGAAGGGGCTATTCTCAAAGTTAATCTGTGGGTTCGGTTGATTAAAATGCAAGGACGGCACTAACTTCTGATTTTTGAGACACAAAAGAGTCTTAATTAACCCAGCGACTCCGGCAGCATACATCGGATGTCCAATATTCGTCTTAACTGACCCCATCGCGCAAAATTGTTTTTTACTTGTCCAGTTAGAAAAAGCTTCTATCAAAGCTTCAACCTCAATCGGATCGCCTAAGGGTGTCCCGGTGCCGTGGGCTTCAACATAACTAATAGTTTCTGGATTAATCCCAAACTTCTGATAAATTGCTGCTTCTAAGTGCGTTTGAGATTGTCCACTGGGGGCACTAATTCCATTTGTACTACCATCATAATTAATGCCTGTGCCTTTGATAATCCCATAAATATAGTCGTTATCCCTAATTGCTTGATCATAGTTTTTTAGGACAACAATCCCACAACCTTCGCTCCAAACTGTACCTGATGCTGATGCATCAAAAGCTTTGCATCTACCGGAGTCTGATAACATTTGAAATTGGCTAGATAATACTTGTATACCAGATGTGAGCATAGTACTAATTCCTCCAGCGATTGCGAGTTCACTCTCTCCCCGTTGAATGCTTTGACAAGCTTGATGAATAGCGACTAATGAAGATGAACAAGCAGTGTCAATAGCCAACACTGCAACCTTTAAGATCGAGGAAATACGCTATTCTTGCTGGTATAAGTGACAACATATTCCCCGTCAACGCCAGTCGATGAGTATCTAATCCTGAATTTGATAATAACTTAATGTAATCATTGTTTGGTGCTGCTCCCACAAATACTCCGCACTGTTTACCTTTGAGAGAATCAGCAGAATATCCAGCATCTTCAATAGCATGATAAGCTTCTTCTAAAAATATTCTTTGCTGAGGCTCAATAAATTGAGCTTCTTGGGGAGAAATTCCAAAAAATAAAGGGTCAAATTTGTCAATACCATCTAGAAACCCAGCATACCTTGAAAAAGAAGTACCTGGATGTTCGGGATCTGGATGATACCAATTCTTTTCCTCCCATTTGAACGGAGGAACTTCTGTGATACTATCAACTCCATTCTTTAAATTTTCCCAAAATTCTTGCCAATTTTTTGCTCCTGGATACCGACAGGCAATGCCAATAATAGCTATATCATTATTTTTAACAGGTACTTGTATATGACTGTCTATTTTAGGGTTCTCTACTTCTGAGAAAAAATTCTTAGCTTCCTCCAAAGATATTTCCCCTCTACTCAGCAGAGATAATATTTCATCCGAATTATGATTTAGAGGGGACGGATTTACCTGAAATTGTTGTTTTTGAAGGAATTCGCTGCTAGTTGTAGCGTAAATTAGCTGAATTATATATTCAGATAAATCTAATAAATGGGGGTAATTATATAATTTATTGGCTTTAATGTTTAAATCAAAGATTTTATTGATGGTAGTTATCCATTCAACCCCCACAATTGAATCTAATCCTAAATCAACAAACTTCTGTTCTTCTTCTATTTCACTGATATCTATGTATAGAATTTCTGCCAAACTTTTTTTGAGCGTTTCTTTAATTTTATCGATATCAATATCTAAGTCGTATAGTCGCGAACTGTAATCTCTTTTGTCATTCCCCGATGGCGGGATGCGGACTGATTGGTGAGTATTTATCAGTTCTTGTTCTACCAAGAGGCGACGTAAAATTTTGCCAGAAGCAGATTTGGGAATTTTGTCCACAAATTCAATTCTGCGGATCATTTTATGTGGCGCAACTTGGCTAGCAACAAATTCGATGATTTCCTTGGGAGTAGCTTTTGCTTTGAGGACAACAAAAGCTTTGGGAACCTCACCACTGGTGGGATGAAGACTCTTAACCACACATGCATCAGCAACCGCTGGATGAGTTAACAAGACGGCTTCTAGTTCGGCTGGAGCTACTGAGTAGCCATTGCACTTAATCAACTCCTTAATCCGATCAACTATGTAAAGATAACCATCTTCATCAACACAAGCAATATCACCTGTATGAAACCAACCATCCGCATCGATTACGCTAGTAGTTACTTGTGGATTATGCCAATAGCCTTTCATAATTTGTGATCCACGTACCCATAACTCTCCTGGTTGATTAAAACCTAGTAGTTGGTGGGTATCCAAATTTACGATTTGACATTCCAGACCGGGAAGACATTTACCCACTGAACCAGGCTTGATTTTGTCACGTTCATCTAAAGTATGGGTGCAGATCAAGGTTTCTGTTGTCCCATATAATTGCTTCAGCAGACAATTTCCAAGACGCTGTTCGCACTCTACAATTAATTCACGGCTTAAAGGAGCTGCGGCAGAAGTTATAACTCGCAAGCTGGAAAGATTATATTTATCTACTAGTGGCTGCTTTGCCAGTGCTAGTAAAATTGGTGGTACGACATAGGTACGGGTGATTTTGTGCTTTGCAATCAAGCTGACAAATATTTCTAAGTCGAAGTGCTGCATCGTCACAACAGTCGCTCCCCTGCTAAGACTGTAATTCAGCATCGCCATGCCATAGGTATGGAAAAAAGGTAGGACTCCGAGAATGGTATCAATCTCGTTGACTGGTTCGCAGTTTTGGAATTGGTGAAAGTTGGCAGTAAATGTACTATGGGTGTGCATTACGCCTTTAGGTAGACCCGTCGTGCCACTAGAGTAGAACAAGGCTAGTAAATCTTCTTGTGGATTGATTTGTATTTCTGGTATTTTACCTTCACCTTCTAAAAGTACGGAAAATGACGTAACCCCAGATGCTTCACCAAATACAAATACCTCCTCAACTTTTGACTGACTAACGGCTTCTAATGCTGGTGTTAAAAGATTAGGGATGGTGATGAGATATTTTGCACCCGCGTCGTTGAGTTGATATGCTAGTTCTTGTGCTGTGTAAGAGGGATTAACTGTAGTGATGATTCCGCCAAGAGTGGCTACGGCATGAATAGTGATTACATATTCCGGAAGATTAGGACTATAAATAGCCATAACATTACCCTTTGAGAAGCCACGCGCTGCTAAACTGACAGATACTCGTCGGATTGAATCTGCTAATTGTTCATAAGTTATTATGCGATCAGTATCTCCTTCAATTAGGGCTGGTTTGTTGGCTAACTCTACTACCTTTTGTAATACAAATTCTGTCAGCGGCTGTTGGGGAATATCAATCTCAATATCTGAATTATGTATCATAAAAACCCTGAATAGTTGTGTTGTAAAAACTCTCTACAGTATACAAGATTTTCGCCAATTTAGGATGATCAACAAGAGATAAAATGTAATAAAGTCATCATTTTTTACAACGATAATTCACAATCCACATACAGCCAATATTTGATATTATAGACTTTTACAATGCATATTGCCAGAGAGCGGTGTGACAATAATACGCCAAATGAATCAGATCATGATGGTAATGTTGTTCATGAGTAATTAAAAAAATCGAAAATTAGTGTCTAAAACTATATATAGATAGTGTAGAGTTTTAGACGCTAATTTATTACCCAGAAAATATGGTTGTTAACTTAAGGAATTTTGGTGGATTAAGTATTGATTTTGGACAAGTACAGACTAGTTGCTGTTTCAGACTCAATCAGATTAATTTGAAAATTAATATTCCGGTTCTTGGCAAGATATTATCAACCTTCTATTTGGTCAATACACTTAGAACAATTAGAACTTATGAAGATAGAGGTTTTTATTTCTTAGAAACGAACAACCAATTGATAGGTGCATTAGCGAAGCCAATTACCTATCCAATGGAAAACTCAGTATATGATATCTATCTTGATTTGTTAGAACTCACCCAGAATTGGAATCTCTGTCGAATCTGGAACTATGTTCCCTACATTAATCACGAAAGTAGAGGGTTAGAAAATTACAAGTCATTTTGTCAGGGACAATGCTGCCTTTGAAAAGTTCTACGGGAAAGATTTCCAGGTCAAATTACCAGCTGGAACAGGTGTGGGTATCCATGAAGATATCTGTGTCATTTACTTCATAGCCATTAAAGAAAAAATCCTGAATGTTGAGAACCCTGAACAGGTATCAGCATTTTCCTATCCACCTCAATATGCAACTCGTTCTCCCAGCTTTGCTAGAGGTACAGTGATTACTCATCAGGGTAAACGGATAGGTTATCTATCAGGAACAGCAAGTATCAAAGGGCATCAATCACTAGGCAAGGGGGATATTGTCAAACAGTTTGAGACTACTCTTAACAACATGAGGCTAGTATTTGAACAGATGGGATTTGGTGATAATTTTCCTGATCCTGAACTATATGATCGTCGCTTCACAATCTATCTTCGGCATCCATCCCATTTACCAATCGTCCAACAAATGGTTACAGAAAACTTTGTAATGACCGATCATCTTATCTACCTACATTCGGATATCTGTCGAGCCGAATTGGATATTGAGATTGAGTCCATCATTATTGAAAAATAGGAATCGCCTTTAATTGGGGGTAAAACGCCAAAAAGTGGATCGGGAAAAAAGAGGAGAGGAGATAAAAAATAAGTCAGTAGACAGAGAAAATAACATAACAGAAAATTTGGCTTAATTCCTAAGTACTAAAGATGGGGTGATATTTAAACTGGAAGTTGAATGATGAATTCAGTTCCCTGGTTGAGGGTGGAAGAACAAGTTAGTTTACCATTGTGGGTTTCTTCAATAATTTGTTTGGCGATCGCTAAACCTAAACCGGTTCCTTTACCTATATCTTTGGTTGTAAATAAATGATTGAAAATCTTTTGCTTCACGGCTTCAGTCATCCCTTTACCATTGTCTTGAATTTTAATTATAACTTGTGCTGTTGATAATAATGCTGTTGTGATTGTGATTTGCTTAGACTGGACTCGAATCTCAGCGAATGTGTATTCTTGATTAATTTCATCAATGGCATCAATGGCATTTGCTAATATATTCATAAATACTTGATTAAGCTGTCCAGCATAACATTTGACTAAAGGTAAATCACCGTAGTTTTTGATAACTTTAATTTCTGGACGAGATGCTGAAGCCTTGAGACGATGTTTTAAAATCATTAAGGTACTATCAATCCCATCATGAATATTGCTAGCTACAGGATAGTCGGTATTAGCATGAGAAAAAGTTTTCAAACTAGTACTAATATCTTTAATTCGTTTGATTCCTTCCCGCATTGAATTGACTAGTTGTGGTAGGTCTTCCCGAATGTAGTCTAACTCAATAACTTCGATTTCCTCCAGAATATCAGCATCTGGTTGGGGATATTTTTGTTGATACAAATCAATTAATCTAAACAAATCATTAATATATTCTAAAGCCGGGGGAATATTACCATTTAAAAAGCTGACAGGGTTATTAATCTCATGAGCAACACCAGCTACTAAATTACCCAATGCTGACATCTTTTCACTTTGAATCATTTCTTGCTCTAAGTTTTTACGCTTAGTTATATCTTTGTAGGTACCTAAAATGCCCATGACAGTTCCATCTAGATTACGTAAAGGAATTTTATTGATTTCTACCCAAGTTTGCTTTTCTCCAGTTTGTTGCTGTGTCTCAATTATCCCCAATTCTGGTATACCTGATGCTATAATCTGGCAATCGCACTCTCGATACCAATCAGATTCTTCTTTTTTCCAACACAAATCATAATCATTTTTACCGACGATTTCTTGAGAAGAACTGACCCCCGCACTCTCCGCAAAAAGGCGATTGCAACCTAAATAAATTGAGTTAGTATCTTTCCAAAATATCTGGTGAGGAATACTATCAATAATAAGTTGGAGAAACTTTTTAGATTCTTGGAGTTGACTTTCAGTTTGTTGAAGGCATTGTAATGATTTTTCTAATTCTTGAGCCTTAATTTGAGATTGCTGATAGAGTTGAGCATTATCTAAAGAAATAGCAGCTTGGGTGCAGATAAAGTTAATTACTTGAATGCGATCGCTTGTAAAAACATTGCTAGTGAAACGATTCTCCAAATACAAAATCCCAATCAAATGTGTTTGTTTGAGAATTGGTAAGCATAAAATACTCTGGGGTTGCTGTTGAGTTAAATATTCATCAATTATAGGCAAATCCGTGATCAGACTATCAATTACCACTAATTTTTGAATATTTTTGACATAATGAATTAGTTTAATTGGTACTTGGGTATTATCCGCAATTACTTCTGAACAAAGTTCTGTGGTTTCTGGTGTGTTTAGGACTTTAATCAACCATTCACCTGCTTGATTGGGTAAGAGCAATGCACAGCGATCTCCTCCAGAGTTTTCCAAAATAATTTCCGTGAGATCATACAGTAACTCATGCAATTGAATTGTACTAGATAAGCGTTGTGAAACTTTAAAAAGGGTAGCTAAATCTAGAGCCGTATTCATCTTCATGGTAGAAGTATGAATCGAATCAGAATTATTACCCACAATTGTTTCTAGGGTGATATCGTAGTTTAGAGTTTGTGTTTTCCTTTGTAAAATTGGATAAAGCAAATGAGGATAATGAGTTTCTAAATCATCCGTTTTAGCTTTAGCTCCCCAATGGGCATAGCAATAGTAAGCTTCTTGCAGATAACCTGCGGCAATTTTCTCCTTACCCCAATGCAAATAAAATTTTGCCGCTAGTTCATTACCAAGTGCTTCTTCCTGAAGATAACCATTTTCTTTAGCACCTAAAATAGCCCGATCATACCAATCTCCGGCTACATATTTATTTCCTAAAACTCGATATTTTTCCGCTGTTACTAAATCAAATTTATGTTGGTGATTCATTGGTGCATAGTATGCCCATTGCTCTAACTCGATTTGGTTTTGCGCTACTCGCTCTAATGCCGATGATATTTGATCACTATTTAGATCTAACCCTGCTAAAATAATGAGAGAATCATAGAAATAAAACGCAGGTTCGGCAACTGTTCCCGCTACACCTATTAAATAGCGTCTGCACTCAATTGCATAGTGGTTAGATAATTCAATTGACCCAAACCCGAAGCTCAGAGTTAACTTAGATAAATAGAATGAACATAATCCAGCTACATCATTAACAGATAATAGCAGGTTTAAAAATTCTGCTTCTTGGATGACTTCCCCGGATAAAACATGGGGATGCTCACCAAAATCCAGTAAATTTAAAATAGTTTGCCAAAAGATTCGGCAATAATTAATTGCAGTCCATTGGTTTAACTTAATCAATTGATTGCAGTAGACACGAATATCTTGCTCCAAAGCAACCAGAGGTTGACCACACCAGAAAGAATTGAGGCAAAATTTGTGGATATTATATCCAGCAAACATTAGGTTTCCAACTTCTAGACCAATAATATAACCCTCTTGGGAGAGTGAGATTATTTCTTTGATATGGGATTTGCGGTGCAAGATAAATCCGGCCATGACATCTAATACTTCAGGTTTAATCGCTTTGTCATCCAATTTGGAAACAAGATGGAATGCTAAACGACCAAATTTTTCACCTTGATCGATATCTTTGCGTAAATTACAGAGAATAACGCTATAAGCAACGTAGCTAAAAACTGAAGCCGATGTATTTCCATACTGAATGGATAGTTTAACTGATAACAAAGTCAGTAATGGAAATAAAGGAGAACCAGCGATAAACGTTGCCGTCAGAATGCTACTAGCAATCTGGATAATTGCCAGTTTTACCTCGTCCTTCATCACAGGTAGATGTATCAAATCTTCAATTTGCCTATTCCCAAGCAGTTCTGTAATTTCCTGAATGACCTGTTCAATATCTTCCTGTGTAGGTGATTCTGGAAATATCACACCAAACTGTTGTAGAAATTGTTGACCAATTGAGATAGCTTCGATAGATTTATTTCTAGAAGTATGACCTTGAATTCTCATCCGGTAAACATTAACTTGTGCTAACAAAGTGTGTGTGTGTCTAATCACCACATCAATGAATTCTTCCATCTGTTCAATGTTACCGCACAGGAAAGCTACTTCTACAGCTAACTCATATAGTGCTAAGGTCATTGTATAGGAATGTTGCCAAGCATTTTCTCTCAAGAGCGACAATCCCGTAGATACATATTCATTAGCTGATTGATAAGCTGTTGCTGTCTTGGCTTTCTGAGCTGCGGTGAAATTGAGTTGGACTAATTCATCTCGTTCAGATGGTTCGGTAATTAAAGCAGTTCCATAGTTTAATTGATTGACTATTTCAAAAATATATTCTTCTCTTGCTGCTGGGGAAATCTGTTTTAAGAGTAATTGTCCAATTTGGTAATGAGTTGCTTGTTTTTCTGCTTCTGGAATCAAAGCATAAGCAGCTTGTTGTACACGGTCATGCAAAAATTTATATATAGCAATCTGCGAACCACTGGAAGTAATTAGCCGATTATTTTCACCTATAAAAAACTTATAAATTTCACTTTGGGGTAAAATCAGTAGTGACTGCAAAGCTTTCCATAAAGATGCAGCTACTTCCACTTCTGATAATTCACTAATAATTACCAATTTTTGTAAATCAAACTGATTACCAATGCAAGCAGCTAACTTTAATATATGTTGAGTAGATGTTGGTAATCTGCGGATTTGTTCAATCATAAACTCCACTACATCATCAGTGAGTGTTTGCTGATTGATTTGAGATATATCACATTGCCAACATCTTGCTTCCGGATTAAATTCAATTAGCCCATCTTCAGATAATGACTTAAGAAGCTGAATGCTAAAAAATGGATTACCTTGAGTTTTTCTATAAACTAATTGAGAGAGAGGAAATGCTAAAATATCTGGACATTTTAATGTATCGACTACTAGCTCATTTAATTTTAATTGACTGATATTTTGTAAAGAAAGTGTATTTATGGTTGCACCTGATTTACGAATTTCATCCAATGTTAATATCAAAGGGTGAGCCACAAAAACTTCATTATCTCGATAAGCACCTATTAATAATAAATGTTCTTGATTTGCCTGATTCATTAGTAATTGAATAAGTTTTAAAGAAGCAGAATCAGCCCATTGTAAATCATCTAAAAATATGACTAAAGAATGCTCTTTATTGGCAAATAACTGTAGGAATTTTGGTAATAATAAATTAAATCGATTTTCAGCAGCAACACCAGATAACTCTGTTGCCGGTGGTTGTTGACCAATAATTCTTTCCAATTCGGGAATAACATCAATAATTATCTGTGCTTCTGCACCTAATGTATGTAAAATTTTACTTTTCCATGATTGAATTTTTAAATCACTTTCGGCAAGTAATTGTCCCATTAAATCTCGGAAAGCTTCGACAAATCCAGAAAAAGGTATATTCCGATTAAACTGGTCAAATTTCCCTTTAATAAAATATCCTTTAGCTTGAACTATAGGTTTTTGTATTTCATTTACTACCGCAGTTTTGCCAATTCCAGAAATACCTGTAACTAATATTATTTCTGCTCCAGTCGATTTCTCAGGTTGAGTAACTCGGTCAAATACTTCTAATAATTGCTGGACTTCGTTTTCTCTACCATATAATTTTTCGGGAATGATAAATTGATCAGAAATATCTTGCTGGGCAATTTCAAAATTTGTAATCTTGTCCGTTGTGACAAATTGTTCTAAACATTTTTCTAAATCATATTTTAAACCTATAGCACTTTGATAGCGTTCTTCAGGATTTTTAGCTATCATTTTATTAACAATTTCAGCAATAACTGGGGGAATATCTGAGTTGATATCAGATATAAAACTTGGTACTTTAGCAATATGACAATATATTAATTCCATTGCATCATCTGATGAAAATGGCAATATTCCAGTTAGTAATTCATAAAAAGTTACACCTAAAGAATAAAAATCAGTTCGATAGTCAATTACCCGATTCATTCTTCCTGTTTGCTCTGGTGACAAATAGGATAAAGTTCCTTCTAAAACTTGGGAACTTTTTAGAGATTGGGGTTCTCTCGGTAATAATGAAGCAATACTAAAGTCAATTAATTTAACTTGTTTATTTTCTGGATTAATCAGAATATTTGCAGGTTTAATATCTTTATGAATTACATGGTGATGATAAAGTAAATCTAATATGTCACATAAGGATATTGCTATCTTCAAAAATTCACGTAAAGATATCACACGATGATTTTTCAGGAAATAATCTCTGAGAGAAATTCCCCCAAAGTCTTCCATTACCAATATATAACTATTTTGATAAGGTTCTAAGCCGTATGTCTGGACGATTAGAGGTGAGTTGAGATTTTTGACTATTGTGTATTGATTCCCAAATTGTACTAGTTCGCTAAAGCTCGGATAAGGATTTTTAAGCAGTTTAATAACTACTGGTAAGGAGTCGCTTTCTCGATATCCCCGATAAGCTATGGTTCTAGAGCCATCATACAGTTTTTCGACTATTTTGTATCCAGAAATACTAAATTTATAGTCAGTCATTGCTAGGTTCACACTTCAGGTTTTCATACCTAATATTCTCAGATTTGTGAATAAAATGATATGAAAAATCATAATATTTTACTTGAAATTTCTATGAGAGATTCTGTATTTTTACTGACAAGGAAAATGCAACTTTATTCGATATTGTGGATTTACTTGGGATTTTACTTAATTACAGATAAACATGGAACCGTATTTTTACTGACAGAATAATTTATTCGGAAATTTAATAATTTTGGCATAACTTGAGTTACCCTGCTTTTTGCTAGATCAGATTGATAACCGTTGTACAAATTCCTGATGTTCAGGTGAATTTAATCCCTGTTGTAATACAGCTATAACCTGAAGCATATCCCCGATCAATAATGCTGGAACTGCTAACCATAAACCTGGCATTATTTGACTTTTAATAATTCCATTGTGATCTTGTGGTAGAGATACATACTCACTTGCACACAATTGAAACCAATGTATTTTATTTTCTAAAATTTGCCAAACCAGATATTCTTGAATCCCATTGCGTCGATAAGCTTTCTTTTTATCGTGTAAATCATAAGCTGCGCTGCTAGCAGCAACTTCTATCACTAATTCGGGGGTACCTTCAATATAATCATCTTCCGTTAAACGAGAATTTCCCCCCCATTTTTCCTCAATTAATAAAACTCCGTCTGGTTGCGGTTCATTATCTTGATCTAATCTGATGGTTGGTTCAATTCCTAACTCAACTCCAGGAGTAGCAATTTGATAGCTCCATAACCAACCGATTAAATTAGCATGGGGTTGAGCATGACGTTTAAAACGTAAAGGTGAAGCCACGTAAACAACTCCTTCAATTAATTCAGCTTTTCTAATTTGGGGACTAGCTGCATAACGCTGCTCGAATTCATGACGAGATAAGCGATCGCCATTTTCTAAAGGTATTATTTGAGTATTAATCTTCGGTTGCTGTGTCACCATCTAATTTTTCTCAATCAACTATCTTGATCATACTAATTTTATAACTTTTGTACCAACCACTTGATAGCACTTTCTACATCAGCAACTTCTTCCCCCGGTGGGGTAGGGGGACGCTTGACCATTACCACTGTTATTCCCAATTCCCGTGCAGCGATGATCTTGGCATAAGTAGCATTACCACCGCTATTTTTACTGACAATGGTATCAATTTGGTAATTAATTAAAATTTTCCGTTCATTTTCTAAGCTAAAAGTCACCGCGATCGCATAATAATATTCCCCCCGGTACAACTGCATCAGGGGTAGGTGGGTCAATCATTCGCATTAAAAAAAAGATATGATCTAAATCAGCAAAAGCAGAAAGCTCTTGTCTTCCCACAGTTAAAAATACTCGTTGTGCTTGCTGTTGTAAAACTGCTGCTGCTGCGGTAACATTCTCAACTTCTATCCAAAAATCACCTTTAACCTGGTTCCAAACCGGACGATTTAACAATAATCGGGGAATTCCCACTTGAGTAGCTGCATCTGCTGCATGAAAAGACATTTGATTTGCAAAAGGATGAGTAGCATCTATTAACACATCTATTTGTGTATCTCGTAGATAATTGACCAATCCGGTCACACCACCAAAACCCCCAACCCGATAATTACCCACCGGAGGAGAAGGTGCTAAGGTTCGTCCCGCTAAAGAGGCGATCGCGTCTATTCCGGGTATATTTGCTACCCTTGCAGCTAACTCCCCCGCATCACCTGTTCCACCCAGAATCAAAACCCGCAACATATTTTTAAACCTCACCCTAAACCGCTTCTAAACAATCATAATTATGAGTCTTCTAATTGTTGAGTGCTACCATCAATTAAATAATCGAATAAACCAATTTCTTTAATTTCTTTAATAAAAGGAGGTTCTTGACTTTTCCAATGATAAGCTAAATCTCTCACCCAAGCTTGAAGTAAAGTTATTAAAGAAGATTGAAATAGCATTTGATTAGCAATTTCTGGATTATAATATAATAAAATTTCTTGAGTTGGCAAAATAGCAAATTCTTTAAAATTTGGTGCTTTAAATATTTTAATTACATGAGAATTAACAAACATCAAAAAAGGAATGTTTTCATACTTTTCCATTTTTTTTATTTCTAAATCTATAGCTGAATAGACAGCAGAAAATCTGACATCAATCATTAAGACTGGATTTTCATTTTTATCTTTAACAACAATTACGGGGTCAAAATCAATCACTTTTATGGATTGAAGTTTCAGCATTTTGTTTTACCTCAATATTAATTTTCAACCAATAAACCTACCTTGGTGTACACAAGTAGGGGCGTATTGCATACGCCCCTATTCACCCTGATTACATTATACCAACAAAGCCTGCTCCTCTTTAGAAATCACCCTTCCCTCATCCTCAAAACCAGCAATTTGATCAAAATTCAAATACCGATACAAATTCTCAGCAAAAGGATGAATTTTCTTCGCGACAATATCCAAATATTCCTGTACAGTAGGAATTCGTCCCAATAACGCACAAACTGCTGCTAATTCCGCAGAACCTAAGATACACTTGCGCACCTTTACCCATGCGATTATTGAAGTTACGAGTAGAGGTAGAAAATACCGTTGTATTATCATCAACTCGCGCTTGATTTCCCATACACAAACTGCATCCAGGCATTTCTGTTCTCGCATCAGCAGCCACAAAAACATCATACACTCCTTCCTCTTTTAATTGGTGTTCATCCATCCGGGTTGGTGGTGCATATCCACAAACGCGCTTTCACCGCACCTGCACCTTCTAAAACCTTCGCAGTGGCTCGATAATGTCCGATATTGGTCATACAAGAACCGACAAATACTTCGTGCACCGGATCATTAGCAACTTCTGATAATAACTTAACATTATCAGGGTCATTGGGAGCAGCTACAATTGGTTCTTTGATTTCATTCAAATCAATTTCAATTATTTCTGCATATTCCGCATCAGCATCAGCAGACTAGCAAGACTGGATTTGCTAACCATTCTTCCATTTTTGCAATACGACGCAAAATGGTTCGCGCATCATGATAACCCCGTGCTATCATATTTTTTAACAGGGCAATATTAGAACGCAAATATTCAGCAACTGTTTCTTCACTCAATTTAATTGTACAACCAGCACAAGAACGTTCGGCGGAAGCATCGGTTAATTCAAAAGCTTGTTCTACTTTCAAATCTGGTAAACCTTCAATTTCCAAAATTCGCCCAGAGAAAATATTTTTCTTGTTCTCTTTCTCGACTGTTAAGCAACCCTTTTTGCATGGCAACATAAGGAATTGCGTTCACAATATCCCGCAAGGTTATTCCTGGTTGCAATTCTCCTTTAAATCTGACTAAAACTGATTCTGGCATATCTAAAGGCATTACACCTAAAGCACCAGCAAAAGCCACTAACCCAGAACCAGCGGGAAAGGAAATACCTAAGGGGAAACGGGTATGAGAATCGCCACCTGTTCCCACTGTATCGGGTAATAACATCCGATTTAACCAAGAGTGAATAATACCATCTCCAGGACGTAAAGCCACACCACCACGAGTTGAGAAAAAAGTCGGGTAATTCGTGGTGGGTTTTAATATCTACGGGTTTGGGATATGCGGCGGTGTGACAGAAGCTTTGCATTACTAAGTCTGCACTGAAATCCTAAACAAGCAAGTTCTTTTAATTCATCACGGGTCATGGGGCCAGTGGTATCCTGAGAACCCACTGTAGTCATGATTGGTTCGCAAGATGTACCTGGACGCACTCCCGGTAAACCACAAGCTTTCCCGACCATTTTTTGCGCTAAGGTGTAGCCTTTACCTGTGTCCACTGGTGCTTGGGGACGGATAAATAAGGTGCTGGGTTCTAAACCTAATGCTTGACGGGTTTTATCGGTTAGGGTACGTCCAATTAATAAGGGAATTCGTCCACCAGCGCGGACTTCATCTAAAATGGTGTCGGGTTTGAGGGTAAAGGTGGAAATGACTTCGCCGGCTGCGTTGGTAATTTCGCCTTGATAGGGATAAATGGTGATTACGTCACCGGTTTCCAATTTAGTGACATCACATTGTATGGGTAATGCACCGGCATCTTCGGCTGTATTAAAGAAAATAGGGGCGATCGCACCGCCTAAAATATAACCCCCAGCTCGTTTGTTGGGAACAAAAGGAATATCATTTCCCAATATGCCATAATACTGAGTTAATCGCAGATTTACGAGAAGAACCTGTACCCACCACATCACCAACATAAGCGACAGGATGTCCTTTTTTCTTTAATTCGGCAATGGTTTCTAAACTTCCCGGTTGCCGTGATTCTAACATCGCCAAGGCGTGTAAGGGAATATCTGGGCGGGTGGTGGCGTGTGGTGCGGGGGATAAGTCGTCGGTGTTGGTTTCTCCAGGAACTTTAAAAACGGTGACGGTGATACTTTCTGGTAATGTGGGACGCACGGTAAACCATTCTGCTTCTGCCCATGAATCTATCACTTGTTTGGCGTAGGGATTGGTTTTGGATAATTCTAAAACATCATGGAAAGCATCATACACCAGCAGAATTTTACTTAAGGCGGTAGCTGCGCGCTTGGGTTCGATACTAAGATGCGTCTGAGATTTGTAGCTAAGGTCAATTAAGGATTGCACATTATAACCACCTACCATTGTCCCCAGCAATTCTACTGCTTCTACTGGGGAAATTAAAGGACTGGTAATTTCTGCTTTCGCAATAGCGGTCAGAAATCCAGCTTTTACATAAGCCGCTAGCATCTACACCAGGGGGAATGCGATCGCGCAATAAATGTAATAATAACTCTTCTTCACCTGAGGGCGGATTTTTAAGTAATTCACATAATTCTCCGGTTTGTTTCGCATCCAATGGTAAAGGGGGAATACCGAGTTGAGCGCGTTCAGCTACTAGCTGACGATATTGTTCTAGCATTTTATGTTCTCCATTGAGGCGATTTCCCCCCTTAGTAAGTGGGGATTTTTTGGCGGTTCTCTATAATAAGAAGTTTACTGTATTTTTATCAAGAGAGGGAACAGGGAACAGGGAACGGGGAACAGGGAAAGAGTACCGAGTCTTGTTCAAAAATCAAGTAGGATTCCTATATATAATCGCTTTGAAATCATAAAGAAGCACAGAAATTCCATATTTTGAATAGTTAAAAATTCCGGTAATTTTCTGGTTAATAGAGAATAGGGAGCAAGAAACCTGTTCGCTGTATAGGAAATTTCAGACGGGAATTTACCTCCCACCTGAAATTCACTACTTGTAAATTAGTCTACACTTTTACTAACAACTTTTCCTCAGGCATAGGTGTAGTCAGCGGATCATATCCCAAACCTTCAGTCATGCGTTCTCTAGCTAAAACTCGGTATTGCCAAAAATGCTCACCCGCAGCACATAAACCTAAATACATATTCAATAATTGGGGTTTAGTTCTGATGATAATCCACAGTCGCTGCCAAAACTGACGCCGAATTTCTTTTCGTTTCCAGCCTTGTCGCCAGAATAACTTAGTTAATAGTCCAAATGCTTTACCAGGAGGGTAGTATAAACTCTGTTGTAAGTGGGGATTGGGGGTAATGCTCAAACATTGTTGAAAACAACGTCGGAGATAGTCTTGAGGTTCATACATTTTCCAGATTCCCTCTAAATATTCGTGAGCTATTTCTGCTATTGGTCGGGTAGGAACAAAATTCATCAAGGCATTCTGATCACCTGATCCAGGATAATGTTCTAATAATCGATCATCTTTTTTGAGTCGTTCCCATAGTGCAGTATTAGGAGGAGCTTGCAATATACCTAACATTGGTTGAGGAATATTTGTGGCTTCGACAAAAGCTTGAATTCGCTCACCCGCACCGGAACGCTCTCCGTCAAAGCCAATAATAAATCCGGCATAAATCATTAATCCAGCTTGGTTAATGGTGCGACAGGCTTCTATTAATGGGTTGCGGGTATTTTGGTATTTGCGAGTCACTTGTAAACTATCTTGATCAGGGGTTTCAATACCCAAGAAGACCGCATAAAACCCAGCTTGATTCATTAGTTCTAATAGTTCAGTATCATCCGCTAAATTGACAGAAGCCTCGGTCATAAAAGTGAATGGATATTTGCGTTCCTGCATCCAAGGAATTAATTCCCGCAATAGTTGTTTGACATTATGTTTGTTACCAATAAAGTTATCATCTACCATAAAGATAGATCCTCGCCAACCCAAGTCATAGAGAGTTTGCAGTTCTCTGATTATCTGTGATGGTTCTTTGGTTCGGGCTTTGCGTCCGTAAAGAGTGATAATATCACAAAATTCGCATTGAAAAGGACATCCACGAGAAAACTGAATCGCCATCAATGCATAATCATCTCTCCGAAGCAAATCAAATCGAGGCATAGGACTTTGAGTAACATCTGGCTTTTCTAAAGTGCGAAATACACCTTCTTGTTTTCCTTGAGCGATCGCCTCTAAAAATAGGGGAATCGTAATTTCTCCTTCATCTAAAATCAAGTAGTGAGCGCCGGCATTTTGAGATGGTTCGGGGACTGAAGTGGGGAATTGAGACTCCTACAGCGACTTTTTTTCCTAACTGCACTGCTTTTTTGATCAGGAAAAGAAAATCTTCTTGCTGGGCTATCATTGCCGAAATAATTACCATATCACACCACTGCCAATCATCATCAGTCTCTAGTTCGATATTTCGATCACAAAACCGAAGTTCCCAGTCTTTTGGTAATAAAGCAGCGACTGTAATGATGCCAAGAGGGGGAATAACTGATTTTAGTCCCGCTATTTTCATAAATTCGTCATAAGACCAAAAGGTTTGGGGAAACCGAGGGTAAAGTAACAGTGCTTTCATGCTGTATGCCTCTAATTTTATTTATTTATAGAAAATTGCAGAAGCTCTCCAGAAATAGCGTTTGTCTAGAGAAAATTTCTCCGAAATTTCATCACGGGAAAGTTTGAACAAGCGATCGCTAAAATGAATGTTCCTATTAATTACCAAAAATCCCACTTTTTTGTATCAACCCAATGGGGTATTTTTGCCAATAATAGAGCTACCATTAAGCTATATCTCCCAAAAAGATAAAAATTAATTACTTTCCACGTTAATATAATTTTTTTCAACTAGAAATTAAATTGCATATCTAGAAGTCATCTGTGATTTTTGAGTGTATTTATGTATAACCATAAGTATAAAAAATAAATCCCTCAGCACCCCATCTCCCCACCCCCCCCATCTCCCCACCCCCCCCATCTCCCCACCCCCCCCATCTCCCCACCCCCCCCATCTCCCCACCCCCCCCATCTCCCCACCACCCCATCTCCCCACCACCCCATCTCCCCACCCCCATCTGGACAGATAATTTCCAAAATCAAATACTATTCCTATAGTGGGAATTGGAAATAGGTTAAGTGGAAATTTATGGGTAAGCAGCGTGTTCTGTCCGGAGTTCAGCCAACTGGTAATCTGCACTTAGGCAATTACTTAGGAGCAATTCGGAACTGGGTAGAAATTCAAGACCAGTACGACAATTTCTTTTGTGTGGTAGATTTACATGCGATAACTGTACCGCATAATCCAGCGACTTTGGCTGCGGATACTTACACCATCGCTGCTTTATATCTAGCCTGCGGGATTGATTTAAATCACTCCAGTATCTTTGTGCAATCACATATTCCTGCTCATAGCGAACTGACTTGGTTACTGAATTGCATCACCCCCTTAAACTGGTTAGAAGACATGATCCAGTTTAAGGAAAAAGCTGTGAAGCAGGCGGAAAATGTTAGTGTGGGGTTATTAGATTATCCAGTCTTGATGGCAGCAGATATTCTACTTTACCAAGCCGATAAAGTCCCTGTGGGTGAAGACCAAAAACAACATTTGGAATTGACAAGGGATCTTGTTAACAGGTTTAATCATCAATTTGGGAAAGAAAAGCCTGTTCTAAAATTACCAGAACCCTTAATTAAAAGAGAAGGTGCAAGGGTGATGAGTTTAGCGGATGGAACTCGGAAAATGTCTAAGTCTGATCCTTCTGAGTTAACCCGGATTAATTTACTAGATACACCAGAGCAAATTACCAATAAGATTAAACGCTGTAAAACTGATCCAGTCCGTGGTTTGGCTTTTGATGATTCAGAACGTCCAGAGTGTCATAATTTATTAACTCTGTATACCTTGCTGTCTGGGAAGACCAAGGAAGCAGTAGCAATTGAATGTCAGGATATGGGTTGGGGACAATTTAAACCATTACTCACCGAAACCACAATTCATGCTCTCAAACCAATTCAAGACAAATATCAGGAGGTAATGCAAGATAAAAGCTATCTAGAGTCAGTTTTAAAAGATGGTCGAGCCAAAGCACAGGCGATCGCCAACCAAACTCTCACAGATGTTAAGGTGGCTTTAGGGTATTCTATCCCTTGATAGATTTTCTCTTTTGAGGGTGATTTGTTTTACCCTGTTAAGAAATCACCAATCAGAATGTTATGCCCGATACCCAAAATTTTACAGTCTTCAACTCCTTTCGCAAAGCTATCGCAGCCCGTGAATTTTTAGTTACAGCTGAAGTAGCACCTCCGAAAGGAGGAAATCCCATGCATATGCTGGAAATGGCAGCTACACTAAAGGGAAGGGTGCACGCGGTCAATATTACCGATGGTAGCCGTGCTGTCATGAGAATGTCTTCCTTGGTAGCATCAGCGATTTTGTTGCAAAATGGGATTGAGCCGATTTGTCAAATGGCATGCCGCGATCGCAATCGGATTAGTTTACAAGCTGATTTAATGGGCGCCCATGCTTTGGGTATCCGGAACATTCTGGCTTTAACAGGCGGCCCAGTCAAAGCCGGGGATCATCCAGAAGCTAAAGCTGTGTTTGATTTGGAAGCGATACGTCTGCTACAATTAATTAGCAAGATGAATCAAGGATGGGATTTTAATCACCAACCGTTAACAGATGGTGCATTGGATTTGTTTGTAGGTGCAGCAGTAGACCCCCAATCTAAAAGTTGGTCAGGATTGCAAAGTCGATTTGAGAAAAAGATTGCTGCGGGAGCGCAGTTTTTTCAAAGTCAGTTAATTACTGATTTTGACCTACTGGAAAAATTTATGAATCAAATTGCTGTGGGTTATAATAAACCTGTTTTAGCGGGTATTTTTCTGTTGAAATCAGCTAAAAACGCTCAATTTATTAATAAAGTTGTACCGGGGGTGAATATTCCCCAACATATAATTGATAGATTAGCAAAAGCGAAAGATCCGCTAGAGGAAGGAATAAAGATTGCAGCCGAACAAGTGCAAATGGCCCAGGGCTTGTGTCAGGGTGTACACATGATGGCTGTCAAAAGAGAAGATGCGATCGCGCCAATTTTGGATTTAGCTGGAATTGGGAAAGTTAGTTAAGTATCCAGGTAAATCCCCGCATTCTTCAAAAATCGGGGATTTATCGAGGAATTTCACCAGGGGTTCCCCAGGTCGTCAGAATGACAAAAAAGCGTTATTTTCAAGATAATTTATTATTCGTCAATTTTCAAGGGCATGAACATCAAGTAAAGTAATAAGTAACAGATTGAGATGCTATAGGAATCCGCTTTGAATTTTGAACGAATTTGCGTAGAGAGGGAACAGGGAACAGGGAACGGGGAACAGGGAAAGAGTACGGAGTCTTGTTTAAAAATCAAGTAGGATTCCTATATAACATTTCCCGTTGACTTATGTAGTAGCAAGCATCATTTATATCTGAGTAGAAATTCGCTGATCTTAAGGAGTATGCATAATGACAGATTTTAATGATTATCAAAAAGAATCAATGGATGCTGAACTTGGGAAGGAGAATGATGAAAAACAAGATGAAGAGAATGATGAAGAACAAGATGAAAGAGTCACTTTTGAATATGATCCTGATAAAATTAATATAGGAACTAAAGAACCAACTATTGAACAATTGCTAAGACGAATTGGTGAAGCAGCACTAGATTTAGCCCCTGATTTTCAACGTCAGGCAAATATATGGAATCCGGATGCTAAAAGCAGACTAATTGAATCTATTTTGATTCGCATTCCACTACCAGCTTTTTATATAGATGCTACTAATGATGATAAATGGGTAGTTGTAGACGGGTTACAGAGACTATCCGCTCTCAAAGAATTTGTGATTGATAAAAAACTGAAGTTAAGTGGACTAGAGTACCTGACAAATCTTGAAGGTAAAACTTATGATGAACTAGAACCAAGATATCAAAGACGAATATTAGAAACTCAACCTACAGTTTATTTAATTGAAAAAGGTACTCCTATAGAAGTTAAATATAACATATTTAAACGAATTAATACAGGAGGTATACCTCTTTCAAATCAAGAATTACGTCATGCGCTCAATCCAGGTAAAGCCAATAAATTGCTACAAGAATTAGCGACTTATCCTGAATTTAAAAAAGTTATTGATTTAAGTCGTTCCAAAAAAATACGTATGGATGATCGAGAGTTTATATTGGGTTATTTAGCATTTAAGCTTACTTCTTATAAAGAATATAAAGAAAATACTAGAGATTTATTTTTAAGTGAAGCCTTAGTCAAGATAAATAATTTAACTAATGAGGAAATAAATCTTATTAAGCAAAGCTTTAAGAAAGCGATGCTAGCAGCATTTGATATTTTTGGAGAAAATGCTTTTCGGAAAATGTCTTATAAAAATAAAAGAAAGTTTCCTGTTAATAAATCCCTATTTGAATCTTGGTCAGTGAGTCTTAGTCAACTTAGTGATGAAGAGATAAATAAATTGAAATTATCTAGGAAAAAACTAATTGACAAATTTATTAAAGAGATGGATAATAATAGTGAATTTCTTTTTTCTGTATCCCAAGCTGCCAAAAGAGTCGCGTATAAATTTAAAACAATTGAAACAATAATCAAAGAAGTGTTATTATGATTAGTTCACTAAGGTTAATAAATTTTAAACCCTTTGAAAATCAGTTACTTGAATTTAAACCTCTCACCCTGCTTTCTGGTTTAAATAGTACTGGTAAATCCTCAGTTTTGCAATCACTGCTACTCCTGCGTCAATCTTATCTAGTAGAGAGATTAGAACAATATTTAACGCTCAAAGGTGAATTAGTTGATATTGGTACCGCTCAAGATGCATTTTGTGAAAGAGGAAAAGAAAATTATATTGGATTTGAAATAAACTGGGAGAATGGGAATAAAGGTATATGGCATTTTGAATATGATCTACAAAAACAAAAAGATAATGTTATGAAACTTAAGAATTTAGAATCGGTTGCTTCTGAAGGAGTATATACATCAAGTTTATTTGACATAGTAGAATTTCAGTACCTTCAAGCAGAACGGATTAGTCCATCGTCCATTTAATGATATCTTAAATTTTAAAGTAGAACTCACTGGACAATTGGGTAGTAAAGGTGAATATACAGTAGATTTTCTAGCAAAGGATGAAAATGATCCAAATCCTAGAAATATTCCAAATTCTCAACTTAGCCATCCACAAGCTAAATCACTAAAACTAATAGACCAAGTGGAAGCATGGATGAGAGAAATTAGCCCAGGAACAAGGATTACAATTAAATCACACTCAGATATGGGCTTGGTTAATATACAATACTCTGATAGAGATAGTAATCCTTATCGTGCCACTAATGTAGGTTTTGGAATTACCTACACTTTGCCAATTATTGTCGCAGCACTTGCATCATATCGAGGTACACTACTCTTGATTGAAAATCCCGAAGCTCATCTTCATCCCAGAGGACAAGTAATCATGGGAGAATTGTTAGCACTTGCTGCTAGTTGTGGTATTCAGGTTGTGATAGAAACTCATAGTGATCATGTTTTAAATGGGATTCGTCTGGCTGTTCACGGTGGTAAAATAAAGCCAGAAAATGTGCAATTACACTACTTTCAAAGACAAGAAAAACAAGAACAAGCTTTTACAAGAGTAATTTCACCGCGTATTAACCGCAATGCTAGAATTGACCGATGGCCAGATGGGTTTTTTGATGAATGGGAAAAAAGCTTAGATGTCTTATTGGAACCTGTGGGAGAGTAGATTGTGGAACTTGATCTAATATTAAATGAACTCTCTCTGCAAAATCCTGCTGCTAATGAGCAAACAGCACGAGAATGGATGTCAAACTTCATTAAAACTATTAGAGCAGTCAAAATTCAGGGTGTGAAAGTCTATCTTCGTACTCAACACGACTTTCACACAGCTTTACTTGCACAAGACTATCCTCTACGTAGATGGTTGAATGATACAGAAGTAGAACGAGAAGAACAACTTTTTATTAAAGGTCTAGTGACGAGAAGCCCTTTTTCTCAGAATACTCTAAATTCAGACATTGAAGATATTGAAAATAAAACTAGTTTATCTGAATTTTATTATCAGGGAACTGTTGTAATGGGACTAGCTGTTACTTATTTACTTGATACAATAGCAATCAGTTTTATCTCCAATGAAATGTGGAATTCGAGTCGATTAGAAATCAACTCTTTAGAATATTCTTCAGATGGAGAAGAAATTAGAGAAACTTTAGGGATTAGACATGCTAGTCTTAATATTCATATTCCAGACCATATTGAATGGATAAAAGAGCGTATTCGTAATGGAATTGTTGATGGTGATGATATTTGGTATAAAAGAGAAGAATTATTCCCTAATCTAGAATTTTGTCATCATTTAGAGAAACAATTACAAGATATTCGTAATGGACAAAAAGAGTTACAACCGATCTTTAACAAATTACGTGAACTTCAGAAATGTTGTGAAAATTGGACAAGTGGAGCATTTAGTATAGAAGGTTATGCTCTTGATGAATCTGGTGAAAGTCAACCAACTTTAAATCAATATGGAAAAGAAAGAACCTTTATTTGTCCTGATGGTACAGAACGTTTATTTGAACGTCACATCAAATTAAAGTTTTGTAACTGGAGGATTCATTTCTTTCCACTTAAACCCGGAACGGTTATTATTGGCTATATAGGTCGTCATCTTTCAACGGTGAAATACACGACATAATTATTAAGATGGGTAAATAACTTTAGTGGGACAATCCTAACTTGCTAAGGACAATTCAAAGCAGGAAAGCCCCAACGGAGTATATCATCACAATATACAACAAAAGTCAAGCCCTCTTATCAATCCTTGGAGTGAACTATTTACGTTAAATTGTGAAGAATTGTCTCGAACTTATTGAGAATATTCTCAAGATTATTGAGAATATAACTATATTTATTGAGAAAAACATGATATTGTCATAATTTCCAAAAATTCATATTTAAAAAACTTATATTTAGAAATATTAAACTGCTTTGATTACCAAGAATTATTTAATTGGTTGGATACCATTCGTGGTGTGATTGAAACGCAACAAACAGAAAGCGATCGCTCTTGGGAAGGCACTATCCAAATAGCTAAAATTCATGGTATAATCCAAAGCCAGTAACAGGAATGCGATCGCTTTCTGAAACTTACCATCTAAATAATATAGATTTTGATATTAATATCCTTAAGGAATCTTTAAGTGCTGACAGATACTGAAATTGAACGTTTGAGACAAGCTATAATTGCTACTGTTGTTACTCCAGTTATTGGTTCTATAGAAGATTATGCTTGGGAAGCAATTTTTGTATCCACTTGATCCTAGTATTTTTACTTAGGCTTGGACAGTGAATAAAAAAAGTGGTCAAAGTGGAGTTGGACTACAGGGAAGTATTGCTAATAAAGTTGAGTTGGTGTGGTACAAAAACCAAAAACAACTTTTTAGAGCTAGAACTATTTATCCTCAAGCAGTTGGTATAAAAATTGAACGAACTCGTCTGCAAGTAGATAATTATGTAAAAACAATCCTTACTGCTTTACAAAAACAGAACAATCAAAATTATTCTACTTCTGAACCTGAAGAATAGAATCAGCAATAACTTTAGCTAATAGAGGAGGAACCGATTCACCAATCTGAGAAGCCATTTCAGTATATGTTCCCAAAAAGTGAAAATTATCAGGATAAGAATGCAATCGTGCAGCTTCACGTATTGTAATTGTTCTATCCTGTGTAGGATGAAAAAATCTCCCAGAACCAGGATGAAAAACCCATCTCGTAATAGTTCTTGCTGGTTTATCCCAATATAATCTTCCATATGCACCACTATAGTGTTTTTTAGGAGCTAATTCAGATGGTAAATCTCTAGCATCTTGTCCTTCTTTTAATATACGTACTCTTGCCATCTGAATAGGGCTTAATGCACGAGCAATATGATTAACGATTTTTGTACTCCCATAACGCAGTTTAATCTGATAACTAGTTTGTGATATATTAGGATATTCTTCACTTTCATATTTTTCTCCTGCATTTAATAGTGGTAAATCACTAATAGCTTCTCTAACTGTGATAATTGGAGAAATTTTTGATTCTAGTAAACTGGTCTGGTGACATGATTTTTTGGTTCTATAATCACTTCTAATATCACCAAAATTAGTGGGTTCAGGTAAATTAATTAACTTGTCTATACTAGCTATAAAAAAAGCTCTATCTCTTGTTTGTGGTACTCCATAATAAGCAGCATTAAATGAAGCTGAAGTCACTTTATAACCTAGTAATTCAAGTTGCTCAGTAATTTCTTTTTTGACTGCACCTTGATAAGCATTCAGAATTTCCGGCACATTTTCCATAATGACGTGAATAGGTCGAAACTCTTCTACAAATTTTAAAAAAGTTCTATATAGTTGATTGCGCTGATCATTTAAATAACGATAACCCGCAGGAATATTCCTAGAAAAGCCTTGACAAGGTCAGCCACCAATGATTGCTTGTAATTCTTGTCTCTGTAAACCGAGAGATGACCGAAGTTCCGCAGGATTAATTTCACGAATATCTTTATGGATAATTTTAGCATCAGGATAATTATGTTGATAAGTAGCCAGAGATTTTTCATTAGAATCAATCGCACATAAAGATTCAAATCCAGCTAAGTGGAATCCTGTTGTTAATCCACCTGCTCCGGCAAATATATCAATCATTTTCTGTTTCATAGTAGAAAACTAGATTATTCAGAACGAATATTCAATTAATTTTACTATAGCATGATCATCTCATGCTACAAATAGCTGTTTAAAACTATACTATTTCTGCCTAAAGAGCGATCAGGAGAGGGACTGGTTTTACTCAGTCAAACCAGGGTGAGGTTTTTCAATCTTACCTAAAATGCAAAGGGGGAAAGATAACATCATATTCCTACCCTAAATCATCTAAGAAGGTTATGGTAAGGTTATTTCACGACTTGTGTGTACACGGTAAATCGCTTATTTCTAGGGAAATTTTGGATTTTTAATTCTTATTATTCAACTTAGCTTTTCCTCAGCTTTTCCACAACTTTTCCACAGAACAGCCATCATTTTCCACAAGTTTTACACGGACTAATCAGCTAATTCTATCCCACTGGGGATTTTTTTTACGTTCACCTCTAGAAAGGCAAATACTGAGTTTATGTGAAGTTAGGTAAAAATAATCGACCTGTAAGTATGATTCTGTCGTTGAGATTTATTTTTGATAAAGTTATTTTTAACATTTTGTAGTGTTGACAATTCAGCCTACTTTGAATGCACAATGATTAATCTTGACTTGGTTATGCCATTCTAGTAGTTCCCGTATATAAAACAACAGCACTTTTTTATGAACGCAATCACCAGCAATTTAAATGAAATACCCGAAACCCTCCGTGAACCCCTCCAAGAGTATTTGGAGCGGAATCCTGACTGGGATATGAGTCGAGTGCTAACAGCGGCTGTATCGCTGTTTCTACTCCAAAATGGGGATGAAGACCGGAGTGTTTCGCGTACTTATCTAAATGCTTTGTTTAGCAAGAACAGTCTAGGTGTATTGGGTAGCGCAGAATGACAATATTACTCCCTTCCTTAAATGAACCGTATTGCGCTATATTCAACCAAAACTTTCCACAAGATAGATATCAGTTCCTGAATTCCCTATCATTATCAAGCTACTATCATCACTTTCTAAATCCCGACTATCGACAATACCCCGTTGTAGGACGGGGTAATAGTCCTATATCAATAATGGCTACATTGCTATCAAAAAACCAGTTAGGACTAGTTCTCAGATGATTAACTAACGTTATCCCCTGGGGACTACAATCGTGAAAAGCATAAACTTTTAAATCAGGGTTACGATGTAGCATTTCCATCGTAGTATCAAAAATACTTTGAGGATAGTAATCTTGAGGCTATTGATACTAGTAGGCTCAAAAGCAAACGGATGTTGACATTGTATGCATTGACCCTGATTAGCTGTACGGTCTCTCAGGTTATTATCAGTTCCACAATTGATGCACTTCATTTTAATTTCTCCTTTATTTATGTATAGCAACCGCCATTCCGGTTAGGACGCGGTACGAAGCACATCTTCCATCGCATTCCGAAGACAATCAAATTGAGTAAGCTTTTTACGAATTCGACTTTTCAACCATGACCAACATTGCTCAATTTTATTAAGATCAGGTGAATAAGATGGCAAATATTTTAATTGACAACCTGCCGCTTCAATTAATTCTTTAATACGTCCACCACGATGAAATGTAGCATTATCTGCAATTACTATTTGTCCAGGTTTAAGTGTTGGTATTAAGCAAGTTTCTAGCCAAGTTTCAAATACCATTCTGTTACAAGCTCCTTCAATAGTAAATGGAGCAAATAAATTACCATTACAATATGCAGCAATCATATTAACTCGACCTTGTCTTTTTCCACTCTTGAGGGCATAAAATCTCTCTCCTTCAAGATTCCAGCCGTAGGCATAATCTTCTCTATTATCCATTCCAGCTTCATCTATATAGACTATTTCCTCTGGTTTGTATAGCTCTATCTCTTTTCTAAATTCTTCTCGTTTAACTTCATCTCTTTCTTGATAACCATAAGTTTTTTTTTACGAGTAAACCCAATTTTATTTAAAGCTCTTGATATTGTGCGATTGCTAATTTCTCCCGGCCATAATTCAGCCATTTCTACTTGAGTTTTATCTCCATTAGCCTCTACGAACTTCTGAAATTCTTCCCAATCAGTAATTTTATGACCAAATCCTGGTGGTTCATTGGGTAATGCTTGGTAGTCTCCAGTTTCAGATTTCCTTTGCAGCCATAGGTTAATTGTATTTCGACTAATTTGAAAAACTTGAGCGGCTTCAGTCTTGGTCATCCCATCTAATTCAATTGCGTTAATTACTTTCTGACGTAGGTCGTAGCTATAGGGTTTGGGCATGAATTCCTCCTCTTGTATCCGCTTAAATAGACCGTAGTATTGCTACACCCTTCTATTATACAGCTTGTCCTAACTGGAGTGGCGATTGCTATATGTTCAATTTCCGAATTTTATTAACCGAAACTTTCCACAAGATAGATATCGCTTCCCGAATCACCAACAATAATTAATCCACTGTTATCATCTGCTAAATTCTGACTACCAGCAATACCTGCTTGCAGAACTCTAATTAATCTTTGGGGAGTGAAAGATTCTAATTCTACAAAGTTACCTGCATCCAACCAAGCTAATTCGTCAGTAGTTAAACTTTGACGCACATCCACAGTTAATTGTTTAGCTGCTTGTGCTGATTCTGGAGAAGCTTGAATAAACATTGCTCCTTTACTTGCAAAAATATGTCGTGGTAATATACCAATATCAATAATTGCTACGTCACTATTAAAGAACCAATTAGGACTAGTTTTCAGGTGATTCACTAATTTCATTCCCCGTGGACTACAATCATGAATTGCATAAACTTTTAAATCAGGGTTACGACGTAGCATTTCCATTGTGGTGGCAAAAATGCTCTTGGGATAACCATTAATACTCAAAATTGCAGAATTATTTTCAAAGTGGAAATTATTCGCGATTAACAGTTGAGCAATTGTAGATGTATCACAAACAATTAATCTATCAAAACTGTAAGCTGTGACATCGGGATTGATGATTGCGGGTGCTAGTTCTTCACGAGGAGAAGGGAGAGATTTAGTAAGTTTACCATTGATGCTTTCCCATTTATCCAACCATTCTTGAACTTGTGATGGGGTAATCGCAAATTCTTGGGGTAGTGTATCAACTTTTGCTAGCTGTTGATTTGCTGTATATATACTTAGTAATCCTATAATAATTCCCGGAATAAAAAAGATAATCAAGTTAATCAAGCTAGGAGAAACGAGAATTAATAAAATTGCTTCAATTATAAGAATAAACCCCAAGATTCGCAGATTCTTAGTATTGCCTTTTTTATTCTTAGTATGAGATTTTTTCGATTTACTCCCATCATATAATACTACAATAAATATTATAGTTATGATTAATGGAGGTATGATAAATTGGCAAGTGAAAACAGTCAATATAGACCAAATCATCCATAATGATCCCTATTGCATCTAGCTGATATTTTAGACGACTATCTAAAAAATAATATAGTTGTTTGGGTGTAAAAAATAAAGTATCATTCGCGGAAATAGTAGTAATAAACTTGGCAAACATCCCGTCTGTAATCTTAATGCTAGCACTAGTAGGTTCAAAGGCAAATTGATGTTGACATTGTTTACATTGACCCTGATTAGCTGTGCGGTCTTTGAGATTATTATCAGTTCCACAGTTGATGCATTTCATGGTGAATTTCTCCGCTATTTGTGTGTGTTTACTTTCCAAAATTGACGTTTATTAACCGAAAGTTTCCACAAGGTAAATATCGCTTCCCGAATCACCGACAATAATCACACCGCTATCATCACCTGCTAAATTCTGACTACCAGCAATACCGACTTGGAGAATTCTAATTAATCTTTGGGGGGTGAAAGATTCCAATTCCACAAAGTTACCTGCATCTAACCAAGTTAATTCTTCAGCAGTTAAACTCTGACGCACATCCACAGTTAATTGTTTAGCTGCTTGTGCTGATTCTGGAGAAGCTTGAATAAACATTCCTCCTTTACTTGCAAAAATATGTCGTGGTAATATACCAATATCAATAATTGCTACGTCACTATTAAAGAACCAATTAGGACTAGTTTTCAGGTGATTCACTAATTTCATTCCCCGTGGACTACAATCATGAATTGCATAAACTTTTAAATCAGGGTTACGACGTAGCATTTCCATTGTGGTGGCAAAAATGCTCTTGGGATAACCATTAATACTCAAAATTGCACAATTATTTTCAAAGTGGAAATTATTGGCAATTAAAAGTTGAGCTATTGTAGAACTATCACACACGATTAATCTATCAAAACTGTAAGCTGTGACATCGGAATTGATAGTAACAGTTGCAAGTTCTTCTCGTGGTGAAGAGAGGATTTTAGTAATCGAACCATTGACTTCTTGCCATTTTTTTAACCATTCGTCAAACTGTGATTGAGTAATTATAAATTCTTGTGGTGATGATACAATTAGATTTTTGTGTCGGCTTCCTAAAAATATTGCGAGTGTTCCTAAAGTAATATACAAGAAAAATATGACAGGTGAATTAAATATCTGTATACTAGCAAAAGCTCCCCCAATAATCACTAAAAATCCTTGGATTTGTAAAAACTTAGCACTTTCATAACGACTTAATTTATCTGTTTTTTTAGAATTAGTATTTTTAAAAACAATAACAAGTGAACAGACTTGATATATGAAATTAATAATCCAAAATCTATTGGGTGATGAGATGATAATATTGGCAAATCCACCAAAAAAAAGTGTAACCCAAAAATTAAAAAACAAGTAAGTGAATACAGCCGATATAACTTTAACTTTCCCTTTTCTTAACCGAGAATCTAATAAATAAAACATCTGCTTGTATGTAAAAAATAAAGTATTATTAGCAGAAAGATTATTTATGATGTTGACTAACATAGAGTCAGTAATCTTAACTGTACCCATGCTAGTCGGTTCAAATGCAAATGGATGTTGACATTGCTGACACCGACCTTGATTAGCTGTCCGGTCTTTCAAATTATTCTCAGTTCCACAGTTGATGCACTTCATATTAATATCCTCGTGTTTATCAAAAATAAATTGCTAATTAACCGAAAACTTGGTTTTTAACCAAAGCACTGTAATCCTCTCTTTCTCGAATCAAACGATGTGAGTCATTCTCCCACAAAACCTCTGCTGGTTTAGGACGATGCAAAAAATGAGAAGACATCGCAAAACCATAAGCTCCTACATCTAAAATCCCAATAATCTCACCAATTCCCAATGCGGGAAGTTGACAATTTTTTCCTAGATAATCTCTGGAATATGTGGTATTTCCACAAACATCTGTTAAATAAACTTCCGAATTTTCCAATGTCGAATTTTTCCAACTCACAATTTCTCGATAACCACCATGTACCGAAGGAACGGAAATATTCCCTACAGTAGTATCAACTCCCACAATTTGCTTCTCACCTTGCCATTTTACAGATACAACTTGAGCTAATAATGTTGCACATCCCGCGATTGCAGCTCGTCCTGGTTCAATCACTAACTCAATATCCCTTCCCAATGCAGCAATCTTTCCACTTAACTCCTCCCCAAACCATTCCCAATCAAAAGCAGCACCATCACTATGATAGGGATACCCAAATCCTCCCCCAAAATCTAAATAGTCCCAATCTGGTAACTGTTGTGCTACGGACAAAACCTAATCAATCACCTGCGTAAAAGCAATCGTCGCATTAGTTCCTGTCCCTCGATAAAAATGCAACCCGCTCAACTTCAATCCGAATCGCTCACTTAATGCGAATCAGCATCACCAAACTCCTCCACCCGCACACCAATCCGACTATCTCCGGTAATCTCCGGTAAATTCACACGTAATCCCACCCGCAAATCATTCTCTTCTTTGCGTTTTAGCGTCTTTGCGCGAAATAAATCCCCACACAACTCCAACTGCGACAGACTATCTAAATTCAGAGTAGTTACACCCCAATCCAACACCTGCTCCATCTCCACCGCATTTAAATTACTCCCACTGTATACAATATCACGTCCCTTAAACCCAGCTAACAACCCCAAATAAATATCTCCAGGAGTATTCGCATGTAGTCCCCACCCAGCAGATTGAAAAATTTGTAAAAGCGCAATATTCCCATTCGTCACACTAGCAAAACGGAATTTTGTCTGGGGATAAGGAAAAGCTTGGGTAATCCGTTCTATAGTTTGACGCAAATGCAAACCTTGATAGACGTAAAGCGGAGAACCATAGGTTGTAAGTAGGTCTTGAGCGAGTTCTAACGAGAAGGGTGGGGTGATGGGGAGGTGGGGAGGTGGGGAGGTGGGGTGATGGGGAGGTGGGGAGGTGGGGTGATGGGGAGGTGGGGAGGTGGGGTGATGGGGAGGTGGGGAGGTGGGGTGATGGGGAGGTGGGGAGGTGGGGGGATTATTTTTTAAGTTTGCCATTGTTTGTAATTTTTCCATAACCAATAAGGTAATAAAAAGGGATGATTCCAGGATTGTTTACTGGGTTGTATACCTAAAATTTGACGATCGCCAAAGTTCCCACATAATTAGTAACCATAGAGTTTCACCAATCCGACGACCTTGGATAGTTCCCGCTAATTCCCCAGCGACTATTCTTCCCGCAATGTCAGGAAGCAAGTGGTTTTCAGCTTTGAGTATGCCTGGATTTAACCAAACACCAATTTGATGCCAAAAATCATTTAAACACCAGAAGGTTAAGGGAACACCCATTCCTCGTTTTTGACGCCACACAATTTCTGGTGGTAGCCAATTCTCTACTGCTTTCTTCAGGATATATTTTTCACAAGCTCCATGTAAAGTAAGTTCTCCAGATAAACCGAAAGTCCATTCTGCTAAAGCTAAATCACAAAAAGGCGATCGCACCCACAACCCATGAGCAAATCCCAAAGCTGTCGCACGAGGATGAATATTTTGCGCTCCTTTTAACATCAAACCAGCACGACGCAGACGATGCAGTAAAGATGGACATAAATCTGCATCTATGGCAGTGTATAACCATTCTTCAGCGTGGAATATCTTTAATTTGTGCATATATTTCTGGAGAAAAAACTCTATCTGCATAACCCCATAGACGGTGAAAAGTGCGAAGATATTGTTGAATAAACACTTCTTCTCCCGCCGGATGTTCGCCTTGATAAACACTAGCGGCAATTAAAGGTTTATTTGTCCAACCAGCAAATAATTGATCTCCACCTTCACCATTAAAAATTACGTTAGTTTCTTGACTAGCACTTTGACAGAGAAGATATAAAGGCACAGTTACCCCATCTCCAAAAGGTAAATCTAAAGATTTGACAGTAGGAATTAAAGCATTTTTAATCTTACGTGGAGTTGCATCCACTTTGACTAAAGGAATATTCAGAAACTGAGCAACTTGTTCCGCATAAGGATATTCAGGAATTCCTGCTTCACCAAAATCCAAAGTATAAGCTCGGACTTTGACTCCCAGCTTGTACTAATAATGCCGCAACAATGGAAGAATCTAATCCCCCGGAAAGGAAAACTCCCACAGGTTCATCTTTTAAATCAGCAATTTGTTTTTGCAATTGCATTTTTTAATAAGAGTTTGTAATTGAGAAACTGCGATATCTTCATCTGTAATTTGTTTTGGAGATTCCCGCCATGGATAAATACTTTTTGATTGAGGAGGAAAAATTTTACCTGAACTAGAATCACTCTGCCAAATTAATTCAGTTCCTGCGGGAACAGCAAATATTTTCTTTACAGGTGTAAGGGGAGTAGGAACATAAGAAAAACAACTATAAGCATATAAACCAGGAATACTAATTTCCGGAGATTCTAAAATGGGTAATAGTAATTGTAATTGAGATGCAAACCAAATTACCTGACTCCGTTGAGTCCAATATAGAGGTACTCTCCCAAAAGGTTCTCTAGCTAAAATCAGAGAATTATTTGCAGATAAATTTACCCAAGCATCAAACGAAGTAGAGATTCCTGAAGCAGAAATTCCCGCAATAGTATTAGGGGGAAATGTTGGGAAACTGTTCCCAATATAAATAACACGGGAATGGAGAAACGTTGCCTGAAATGTCTTGACATTATTTAATTGCAACGTTTCTACCTGATTTAACAAAACTGATAATTCATCTTCAGAACCATAACCCCAATACCCAATAAATTGATAGGGTTTCATGTTAATAAATATACAAAACTAATTGACAGTAAACTGTTCTTCAGTGATTAAACGACCTTCTAACAACATCTGCACTTTCCAGTTACCAACAGATGAACTAGGAGGAAAAGTATAACGACAGCGAGTATCCCATACAGCAGTTGTCACCGCTTTAGTAGTAAAACTGTTTTGCTTGATAGTTTTACCACTAGGGTCAATCCAATTACAAGAGAGATTTAATTTTTGACCTAAAGGAGCATCCTTCAAAGTCACCCGATAATAAACCTCTGGATTAACTTGACGAGAAATAGCTTTTAAATTTTCTCCATTACCCGATGCTAGAGTAATGCGGTCTTGTTGAGATGAGATGCGGGAGAGGAGAGAACCTTGTTGCTGATATAAAATTATTCCCGATGCAATGACCACCACCAAAGCTGCGACAACTCCCGAAACTATCCAACGATTTCTTTTTTGCTCAACTTCCAATGCTTGACGACGACTTAACTGAATCATCGCTTCATCCAAGTACTCTGGAGACAAATTCAACTCTTGTAAGATTTCCTTAACCTGCTGTTGGTCAAGTTCTGATTCTCGACGCAGTTGTAAACCTTGTACTTCCGCGATTATTTGTGATAATTGCTCTTGAGTAAGTCGCTGTGTCATGGATAAAAATCACTCCTATGTACCTACTAATAAATTCTATCTCACCGTCATCCAGTTCGTATTAACGGTGAGAGGAATGCTTAGTTTTATTTTCGACGCTTGCTCAGTTGATTGACTCCATAGCTCGCACCAAAAACCAGTAATCCTAAACTAGAAGAAAATTCAAAGGGAACCGGAGTCAAAAAACCTCGGATTTCACCACCTCCAAACGCAGATGTATGAATATTTAAGTAAGATGTACCAGCAGCTAAACTCGCAGCTAATGCTGATTCAGCACTACTATTTGTCCCTCCATTTGCAGTAACAAAAGCAGCATTGTATGAACCTGCTAAAGTTAAATCCAGGGTACTGTCGTAACTTCCACTGGTTACACCAGTTGGAAATCCTGCAAATGTTGGTGTAGTTGTCGCAACCCCAGCATTTCCAGTTCCAGCGATAGATGTAGGAGCATGAATATGAGCAGAAGTAGTATTCCCTGTTAAACCTGCAAATGTTACCTGTATACGTAGAGTATGAGCAATATCATCATATGTTACCAGTGCATTACCAGTTCCAAGTGAGGTATTACTTGGACTTTCATTGGCTCCATTCAGGGAAGCACTATACATTGACTGTAACGCATGCGCTGGAACAGAGCTAAAGATAGTAGCTAAATCAACAGCAAGAGTAATTGCTGCTAAACCTAAAAGATTTTTTGTCATGTTCAATATCAGATATTTAATTAACTTTCACCCAAGATGGAAATAGAGAACTCTTAAAAGCTTTCCTACCGATCCTTATGTAAAAAAACGTACTTTTTTTACCAAGGAATTCTATTAAGAGTTTACTGTTTCTCGCTCTTGCTCTCAAGTGTATGATGTATCGCGTCACAAAAACTCAATCCTATGTCAAAATAATGAGGTAGAAACTGATACTAGCCATATTATGTTAGGAAAGCTACTAGATGGACGCTATAAAATTGTCCAGAATCTGAGTAAAGGGGGATTTGGTACGACCTACATTGCTGAAGACACACGACGGATTGGTAATCCCAAATGTGTAGTCAAACGTCTTCATCCTGCTAGTGATGATTCTGATTACTTAAGTATAATTATTTATATTTATTCTTGATTTCAAAGAAAAATGAAATTTTTATTGTTAAATCTGTATATCTACCTAAGTGCTTAGATTGTGTACTGAAATTCAAGTATTTAATTGCTTGATCTAAATATTTTTTTCTGTACACAGATTTATGGGAATTTTTTTTTGTTAGCCTTGACATTGTGCCATTTAAATATGTATACTAAGTAACGATAAAGCCTAAATATTAAAAATTATTTCTTGAAATAAAAAATAAGGTGAGACATGGCTTACGAAAGTTTAAAAAAGAATAATTCCTCAAAAAAACCAATACATCAACAACCCAAGGAAAGTGAATTTAGTTCCCATAAATTTCATCCACAATTAAAACAAGAGCCTGCTGCGAGAGAAAGCGTTGAAACAAATTCAACAAATCTCCTAAGTGTATTATTAAATACCGCACAGACAAAATCAACTCCAGAATCAGAAGCACTATTATTGGAGTCAGAGGAACAAGAAAACAAATTAGAGAAAGATACGCAAACTATTTCAGGAGAAGGAAACCCAGAAAAATTCCATCATGATAATTATGATTTATCCTCGCAGGGACTAATACAAAGACGTTGTTCAGCATGTGAACTAGAAGCAAGTGAGGAAAAAAAAGACATAGAAGAAAAGACACATTTGCAAACTAAACTTAGTATTGGTTCATCCGGGGATAAATATGAACAAGAAGCTGACAATATGGCAGCTAAAGTGATGTCAATGCCCACATCATCTAATCAAGTACCAGGGAGTCAGAACGAAAATTCAGAAACATCAATTCCAGAAAAAGCTTTAACAACATCTATTAGCCCACTAATTCAACAACAGATAGATTGGCAAAAAAGAAATAATCAGTCACGACCAGTAACAACATCTATTAGCCCATTGATTCAACAACAGATAGATAAGCAAAAAAGAAATAATCAGACACAACCAGTAACAACACTTATTAGTCCATTAATTCAACGTTTTGAACAGAGCAAAGAAAACAATAATCTAAGTCCAGAAAATTCTAACTTAGAAAGTAGTTTAAACAGTAAAAAAGGTTCTGGTAATCCTTTAGATGAACAGACACGCTCTTTCATGGAATCGCGTTTTGGTGCTGATTTTAGTTCTGTACAAGTGCATACAGACGGCACTTCAGTACAAATGAACCAACAATTAGGATCACAAGCATTTACACATGGTACTGATATATTCTATGGTGCAGGAAAAACCCCAGGAGAAAACGAATTAACAGCTCATGAACTCACCCATGTAGTGCAACAAACAGGAGCAGTTCAACCAAAAACCATAGTTGATCATCAAACAGAGACATCAGCAGCAGAGACAAACTCCATTAATGCAGAAGTGAGTATACAGCGTCTTTGCTCAGAATGTGAAGCAGAACAAAAACAGGATAAAGAAGAAGATAAGCATGGGGAAATTATTCAGAAAAAACTAGAAAAGCATAATATTAATCCTGCTATTAGCTTCAATAAAAATCTATTTAAATTACAATTAAAAGAGCAAGATTCTCCTATTCCAGCTAAGAAGATTGAAGACAAAGATGCCAAGGTTTATATTGATAATAAAAATGATAGTAAATTATCAACAACTAAACAATCAGTTACTCCCCTTCCAGCAAAAGAACTGACAAACGAAAATTCTCAAATAAAAACCAATATAAATCCTCCTCAAACCGTAAATAAATCTGTAGAATCACAAATCCCTCTTCCAGCAAAAGAACCAACAAATGAAAATCCGCAAATAAAAACCAATATAAATCCTCCTCAAACCGTAAATACACAAAATCTTCCGATATCAACAGCAAATAAATCTGTAGAATCACAAACCCCTCCTGTTGCTGCACCGCAAACTTCAAATCAACCCAAACAAGAATTAGAACAGCAAACTCAAGCATTACAAGATATAGAACCAAAAGCAGAAGTAGTACCTGTATCTAACATATCTGGAAGTAAAACTGAACCCATAGCTCAGGAAAAAAATGCCGAAACTCTTGATATTCAACAACATGGACAAACAGGAAATATTAATTCTGTAGATATACAAGTACCTGACTTAACTCAAGCAAATCAAGGGACTTCCTTGATTGATATGTGGCAACAACAACAAACACAGATAAATAATGATAATAATAATGTTGCTCAAAATATAAATTCTAATCAAGAGCCAAAAATTGCGTTACAACAAGCATTACAACAAGCACAGCAGAAACTTGCTACTATTCCTGAACCAGGCACAAATTTACCACAATCTGAATCTTTACCACAATCTCAAGTTGAGGAAGTTGAAAAACCAGCTACAGAAACTCCTCCGGTCACAACAATTCCCCAAGCTCAAGATGCTGCTCTTGATATTTCCCCAGGATTAGATAAAACATCAGAAGTTGTTGAACCTATTTCAGAAACCCCTGAACCACCTGCACCACAACAACTAGAAGTACAAGCAGAACAAAAAGCACCCACCGAAACTGAGACTCAACCTCTAGCACAACCAAAATCTGAAACGAAAGATATTGCATCTGGACAAACTGAAATTAATCAAGTTAAGCAGGAAGAAACACAACCAAAATCTGAAACAAAAGATATTGCATCTGGACAAACTGAAATTAATCAAGTTAAACAGGAAGAAACACAACCAAAAAGCGAAGAAGAAGTTAAAACTTCAGTGCAAACTGTTGGAGATAAAACCACTGCTAATAATATTGCTACTGAACCAGTAAGTGAAGAAAAATTTAAATCTGGAGAAGTTATTCAAGCCGATTTACTTGATAATCCTTTAGATTGGGCCAAAGGCATCTTAAATACTTTACAAGGGGATGCTTCAACTCAAAAAAATGACTTACAAGGTGATGCTGATGGCAAAAAATCTCAAGTAGATATCGTAAAACAAACTAAAGCTGCTGAATTAGCAGCTAACAAACAAGCTAAAGCTGCTGAATTAGAAGCTAACAAACAAGCTAAAGCTGCTGAATTAGAAGCTAGCAAACAAGCTAAAGCTACTGAGTTAGAAACTGATAAACAAACTAAAGCTACTGAATTAGAAACTGATAAACAAACTAAAGCTACTGAATTAGAAACTGATAAACAAACTAAAGGTGCTGAATTAGAAACTGATAAACAAACTAAAGCTACTGAATTAGAAACTGATAAACAAACTAAAGGTGCTGAATTAGAAACTGATAAACAAACTAAAGGTGCTGAAATTCAGTCAGAAGTTGCAACTAAAGGGACTGAAATAAAAGGAGAAAGCGAAGCTAGAGGTTCAGAGCTACAAAATGATGCTCAGAGTCAATCAACTCAATTACAGGGAGAAGAAACAAATTTAAAACAAGAAGCTGCTAATAAAGAACAAGAAATACAAATAAATATTGCAGGTAAAGTTAGTAATCTCAAAAATAAAGCTGTGGAATCAAAAAGTGATTCTTGAAAATAATTTCACAGAATTACACAGCAATTCAACTTCTGGAATCACTAATCTAGAAACAGATGCCAAGCAATTTTCTCAAACTTATATTCAGAAACTTCAAGGTGGTTCAGACTGTGAGTGTGGAGAAGGGATTAAAGAGCAATGGAACACACTAAAGGCTAACGCTAATTCAGCCTGGAATGCTATTAAAAATAAGGCTACTCCTATAATTGATAAGGTTGAAAAAGGATGGGAAATAATTAGCCAAAAAGCTCAGAATACTGGTACAGAACTGCAAGAAAAAGGCACACAACTTAAAACTTTTCTAACTGACTCAACGACTACCGCAGGAAATTATTTAAATGATAAATGGATAACTTTAACTGATAAAGCATCACAAGGATGGACAAACTTCCAAAACAAAGTAGGAGAAGCAAAAAACTGGGTTGGGGAAAATGTTAGTAATGTTAGTAATTGGGCAACAGAAAAAGCAGGAACAGCAACTAATTGGTTATCGGAAAAAGCTGCTAATGCTGGTGCATGGATTAATGACAAAAAAGAAGGAGCATTTAATTGGGTTGGTGAAAAAGCCAATACTGCAACTTCTTGGGTTAATGAAAAAGCCAATACTGCAACTTCTTGGGTTGGTGAAAAAGCCAATACTGCAACTTCTTGGGTTGGTGAAAAAGCCAATACTGCAACTTCTTGGGTTGGTGAAAAAGCCAATACTGCCTTTAGTTGGGTAACAGAAAAGGGTGAAGGTGCTAAAAACTGGTTACAAGAAAAAGGAACAAATGCCTTTAATACAGTTAGTGAAAAAGCTGGTTCTTTTACTAGTACATTACAAGAAAAAGGACAAGGTGCTGTTTCTACTATTCAGTCCAAAGGAAGTTCTATTTTACAATGGCTTAGTGGTGCAGTTGGTTCAGTAGTATCTGGAGTACAAGATAAAGCCAATAATGTTGTTTCCTGGTTAGGAAATAAAGTTTCCGGGGCTAAAAGCTGGGTACAAGAAAAAAGTTCTAGTGCATTTAATTGGTTGTCAAATCAAACTTCAGGTGCTGTAAATTGGGTCAAAGATCAAGGTTCTCAAGGTTTAAATTGGGTTAAGGATAAAGGCACTACGGTTGGTAATTGGGTCAAGGATTAAGGTTCTCAAGGTTTAAATTGGGTTAAGGATAAAGGCACTACGGTTGGTAATTGGGTCAAGGATTAAGGTTCTCAAGGTTTAAATTGGGTTAAGGATAAAGGCACTACGGTTGGTAATTGGGTCAAGGATTAAGGTTCTCAAGGCTTAAATTGGCTTAAGGATAAAGGCACTACGGTTGGTAATTGGGTCAAGGATTAAGGTTCTCAAGCGTGGAAAGGTGTTCAACATCTAGGGGAATTAGGCAAAAATGCTCTGCAATGGGCTGGTAATGGCGTTAAATCAGGTTGGGAATGGACTAAAAATAAGGCTACTGATTTAGGTAATTGGGCAATAGAAAAATCATCACAAGGTATTAATTGGGTTGGTGAAAAACTCAATGAAGGAGGAAATTGGATAACTGGTAAATGGCAAGGATTGAAAAATTGGACGAAAGAAACAATTGCCAATTTACCAAAATATGGAATGAATGTTTTAGATGGATTGGTTAACTTTGGTTCTGATATAGCAACATTTAATATTTCTGGTCTTCCTAATGCTTGTGGTGGTATTGTCGAAGGTTCTCCAAGAGATGTAAGCGATCCAGGAAAACAAGCTGTTCAAGTTAGTACATCTAATCCTTATATTAAAGGTTATGTTGATTATTGGAATCAACAGCAAGCTGCTTGTGAAACTCATGATGAATCTTTGAAAAAATCTGGAAAAGGATTTCAGAATTTGACGGATGAAGAAGTTATGCAAATTCATTCACGATTAAAAAAAGATTCTCCTTCTTTGTTAATGAAAGGTGTATTTGGTGGATTAGAAGGTCTTGGGAAAGTTGGAAATTTAGCGGGTGATGCTTGGGGAGCATTACAAACTTCACAAGGTCAAGAATATGGAGCTAAAGGTAAATTCTCAGCTTTAGAAGCTAAAAATAATCTCAATCTTCCCTTTGGTATCAGCAATTCTAAAGAAACCAACCTTTTGAATGGAGAAGGTCAAATAGGATCATGGCAAACTCCACTGGGTCAAGAATATGGAGCTAAAGGTAAATTCTCAGCTTTAGAAGCTAAAAATAATCTTAATCTTCCCTTTGGTATCAGCAATTCTAAAGAAACCAACTTTTTGAATGGAGAAGGTCAAATAGGATCATGGCAAACTCCACTGGGTCAAGAATATGGAGCTAAAGGTAAATTCTCAGCTTTAGAAGCTAAAAATAATCTCAATCTTCCCTTTAATATCAAAAATTCCAATGAAACCAGTTTTTTAAGCGGAGAAGGTCAAATAGGATCATGGCAAACTGATCAAGGTTCACAATATGGAGTTAAAGGTGAATCTGCAATTTACAAAAATAAAAATAATTTGGATATTATGGGATTTAATTTTTCAAATGATTTCAAAGTTGGCTCTATCAAAGGAGAAGAAAGCATTGGTTCTCAAGGTTATAATGCTAATGCAAAAGCAAGTTTATTAGAAAATTCGTCAACTATTAAAACAAATGATAAATCAGGAAGATTTTTAACTGTAAATGGAGGTCTTGGTACTGCTAGTGGTAGTAGTACTATAAATTCTGAAGGATTTGATGTTGGTGCAAGTGCAAATTTAGCTGAAATTTCAGCAGAAGTTGGTACAAAAAATCCTGATAGTAAGACAGATGAAACATTCAAGCTTGGAGCAAGTGTTGGCAAAGGAATACCTATCTCTGGAAGAGGCTATTGGGGTGATGCGGATAAAGATGGCCATCGAGAGTATGGATTTGGAGTAGATTTTGATGTCAGGGGTGTTGGAGTCTCATTGGATATAAAATCAGAAGATCCTTTAAGAACTGCGCTAGGTATGGCTGTAAGTCCTGCTGGTTATATCACTTCTAAGATGTTGGGAAAAGAGATTCTTCCCGACGTTAATCTCACTGAAGAAACTATCAATGGAGTTGGTAAATTTGCTAAAAAAGCTGCGGGCTGTTTCTGTTTTTAAAATTATTGCTATTATTTAGGAAATCTTTTTATGGAACAATCATTTTTAACTGTTGATAATCATCCTTTATCATTATCACAATCTCTCACTTATCTTAGTAATGCAGGACAATTTCAAGAGTTTATTAAAGAAATTGTCAAAGAGCATCTAATCGAACAAGAATTAAAAACAATAGAAGATGTTGAACTTGAAGTTATTGATCAATTTATTATTGATTTTCGTTTACATCAAAAATTGATTGAACCTGGATTATTTCAAGAATGGTTGCTTAATAATCATCTAACTTTTGCTAAGTTTAGGAATCAAGTGAATCTTCGTTTGAAAAAACAAACACTAATGAATCAAATTATTAATTCAGAATCAACTTATTTTGAAGAAAATAAAAATAGATTTGATAAATTTATTTTATCCAGAATTGTTGTAAATGATTTAGAACTTGCCCAAAATTTAAAAACTGAAATAGAACAAAATAATATAAATTTATATTTTAATCAGATAGCAAAACAATATTCTATAGTAGATGATAAAATTATTGGGGGAGTTATGTCCCCTCTTGTTCGTCAAGAAATACCTGATATAATTAAAGATGTTTTAACTAATACTCCTGAAGGAAAAATCATCGCACCCTTTGAAATAGATCAAAGATACTGTTTAATAAAAATCGAAAAAATTATACCAGCAGTATTGGATGGAGAAATTAAACAATTTTTAGAAAATGAAATAATTGAAAAATGGATACAGGAAAAGCTTAAAAATACTGAAATTAAACTAGATTTTTTAGAAAAATTAGATAGTTTTTTATAATTCATGAACTATATTGATTTATAAGAAAAATCAAAGCTAAATATAAATAAATTAAAAATTAGCAATCACAGACAAATTATTGACAAATTTACTAAATGAATGATAGATTAATTTAAAGAATTACTAGAAAACCTATTTTTATTTCATAAATTCATTAACATAGTTATGGAAAACCAAAACGACCAAAACCAACTCCCAATTCATTCGGAAATTTTACAACAGGAATACCAAGAAGTTTTACTAAAGTCTGGTATTCAAGCAGCTAAATTCCTTAATGAGATAATCGAGTTGAAAATTATGCCAGATCCGCGTGCTAAAGAAATGGCTGATGTAGCTCTGGAACTGCTAAAATTAATTAACTCTGCTCCAGAACAAGTTACCAAATTTAAAAAATAAAATAACCAAATATGATTATCAGTGAATAAAATTTTCACGTGGGTTGTACAAGATTTTTTCAATCTTTTTGCCCTGCTTACACTAGTACATAAGCTACTAATTTTCTAATTTTTTTGAATTTTTAATTTGTTTCTGGTGCTGTAGCAGGTTATTTGAAGAAAAAAGCCGAGCAAGGTGCTAATTGGGCTGGAGATCAAGCACAGCAAGCGAGGAGCGAAAGAACATCATCAAGGACATCACTTAATTCCTGATGCTGTAGTTAGAGATCACCCATTAACACAATCAGCTATGAAAAATGGAAAACCACCTTATAATCTTGATGAAGCATCTAATGGAATCCACTTACCTTCTAACAATGATGGTAAAGCAGTTTCACCTGATCTACCTCTTCATAATGGCAGTCATCCAGAATGGAATAAACACGCTCAACAAAAGCTAGACACAGCACTAAATCAATTAGTACAAAAATACAGCACATTTCCTATATCTGATGTACACAAAGGCAGGCAAGATGCCTGCTCCACAAGAGTTCTAGCATTTAATCTGTACCTCATATACCTCAAAAGTGCTGTATGGTAATATTAATAATATTCCTAATGATGTATTAACTAAAACAGTACAACAAGTTGAAACACAATTACGAAAGGATATACTAACCTGGAAGGAAATGAAATGATTAACAATAAATATAGTCCCGCTTATATTTTAGATTGGGAAGATTCCCATTTATTGGATGTAGATTATGACGCTTTTATCGTCAAGTTTTCCGGCTGGGAAAATACAATTCGTCTATCTTTAACTAAAGAATATGATCTACCTGATACAATTAAATTTGATGCGATTTTTAACACATTAAAAAACACAGACTTTCCAATTAATAGCGTTAGATGGCCGATATTTTCTAAACAGATATGGTCAATATTAAAAGAGCTTCAATCATTTCCCCACAGAGAAATTTCTGTCGTTATGGTAGATTGTGAAGTAGTGTCTGATGGACAAGGAAGTACCAAAGTATCAGGAACAGAAAATGATAATTTCATTGCTGTACAACTTTTGGAACATTTAGATTTACTTGATTGGGAAAAATCCATCGTTGAACCCAGTTTTATTTTACCGGATCAGGTTATGGGCATACAAAAATTAGTTTTGAAAGAAACAATATATCCTTTACCTCCACTGTTTCGGTTATCTGCATATCCAACAGCACTTTTAGCCTCATCTCAAGCTCGTATAGCATTAGAACAAGCAGGAATTAGAGGAGTGGTATTTAAAGAAATAGAAAATTTTCAAGCGTGAGTATTAGTTACAAGAACATTAAATAGGAGTACAGTAAAATTTTGAAAAACAATTCTGCACAATTATATGTATGATTCAAATTACCAAACACATTATTTTAAACGATCTGGACAACTACTGTGATAATCCTCGATTAATTACACATATCCAGGATATTCCTCAAGATGTTTTATCACAAATTCCTGAAGCATGGTTAGATATTCTTGCATTAGCAGAAATTGACATAACAAAATTACGGGAGTTATGGCAGCCTGTTCTACCTAAAGTGGAAATGATAATGGAGGATTTAGAAAGTAGATTACAAGGTCTATCTATCTTAATGGAAGATAATAAACCTCCCTCTTTACTATATATATTTCTTAATGAAGAAGAACTGTATTACCATCGGGGTTTTCCTCCTTTACAGAATCAGGAAGTTCCAGAATCAATCAAACCTTTTTGGTCAAGATTGCCGGAAGATGTAAAACAATTGTACACCATTCATAATGGTTGGGTATCTCTGTTTGATTTCTCAATGGGATATAAACCCATAGATAAAATATCAGTTTTATCATCAACAGAGTGGAATTTAGAACCTGAAGTAATTAAAAATCTGCCAATTGATTACACAAAAACAATTATCTTATTTACTAATGGCGGTAGTGGTTATATTGGCTTTGAATTGCCAGAAGATAATGAAATAAAAGAAACTACACCTTTAATTTTTTGGTCAAACAAACCTACAGAACCAGAATTAAATATTAAATTTTGGACAATTTTTAATACTTGGATCTCAATTGATTTACAATCTAAAGATTATAACCAAACCTGGCTAGAGGAGTAATAATATTATTCAATGAACACCATCAAAAAAGTCACAGCCGGCTTCTTTTGAAGCTAGTAATGAAGGGGGAATTATTGACAAGTTCCCTAAATGAATGATAAACTAATTTAAAAGCTTGCTAAAAATTTATTTTCACCTCTTTGATTTAACAAAACAACTATGGAAAACCAAATCGAGCAAAACCAAACACCAACACCCTCTCAAACCTTACAACAAGAATACCAAGAAGCTTTATTAAAATCTGGGATTGAAGCTGCTAAATTTCTCAATGAGATTATTGAGCTAAAAATCATGCCAAATCCGCGTGCTAAAGAAATGGCTGATGTAGCTCTGGAACTGCTAAAATTAATTAACTATGCTCCAGAACAAGTTACCAAATTTAAAAAACAAAATAACCAAATATGATTCAATATCAGTGAATAAAATTTTTACGTGGGTTATAGACGCTTGCTCAGTTGATTGACTCCATAGCTCGCACCAAAAACCAGTAATCCTAAACTAGAAGAAAATTCAAATGGAACTGGAGCTGGAGTCAAAAAACCTCGGATTTCACCACCTTTAAACTTATAAAGAATGGACTTTTGATTATGGTTCGCAAACGGGTGTAGGATTTACTAACGTTATTACCTGGTCAATGCTGGAGTGAAATTCAAGTCATTGAGTTACTACAAGATATTTTGGGAATCTTGGATTTTATTCATGGTCAAGGGGTTATACATCGTGACATCAAACCAGATAATTTAATTAGACATTACAGCAGTTTTGATGTATCGAAAGTTAATCATCAATAGTATAATACGGTTATACTATTGATAACCACCAGGTATCACCATTAATTCTGAACGGGCTTTTTCTGTATCAATTCCTAATGCTAAGGGAATATTTTCCTTGAGTGTTTCTTTCAGCAGTTCGCTAGGTTGTACAGTTGAAAATGTCGGTATGACTGTTTCCACTTCTTTGATAACAATATTGAATTTATCTCTTAAGTCATTGATTGTAAATTCACTATATGACATATTTTACTCCCATAACCAAGCAAACAATTCCTTGACAGTCAATTTTAACTCATTTGCAAAGGATGGGACAGGAAGCAATTCATCTGGGTCATCAACTACCTGGATTTCTTGCTGAGGACGAAACACAAATATTGTTTGTTCTTCTGGGTCTATCAAGCAACCCATTTGTGTCCCATGTTTTAAACAATACAAAATATTTTTTGTGACTTTTGTTTGACTTTGATCAGGAGATAAAATTTCTATTGTCCAATCTGGAGCGAGGGGAAATACATTAGCAACTTCCCCATTCTCATCACGAGGAATTCTGCTCCATACAAAAACTACAATATCTGGGACAATTGACCTCTCACCAAAAGTACAACGTAATTCCGGAAATGCTCGCGCCAAGCGTTGAGGTTTGACTATACTATTAATAGCGGGTACGAGTTCCCCTTGAATTGAACTGTGTTTCCCTTGTGGCATAGGTTTTTGAATAATTTGACCATCAATGTACTCACTAGCTGGTTTTGTTTCTGGTAGTTTTAGAAACTCTGTTAGTGTTAGTGTCTGGGTTCGTGTTTGTACCATTTAGGGATAATGTTGACAATTGCAAAACCTGTAATCATCTTTATTCTAGCAGTACCTTTGCTAAAAAAAGAGTATGATTAGAAGTTACGGGATAACAGGGCATGCGAAGACAGCGCAACTACGAACTAATAAAATTGGCTCTTAGTTGTACTATCTTCATGGGTTTATTAAATTTGTCCATTCAATCCATCACTGCTAATACGGTTTTGGGTAATAATTTATCTTTAAACCAAACTAATCTTGCTGGTACATCATTTAATTTGACTCCGGCTTTTTCTAAATTCAATCTTTCCGAAATTGCTAAAATTAAATTATCGCAACCCGCACGTCGCACCTGAGAAAATTTCTTTTGTAAATATTCTGGACGCCAATAACCCACAATTTCTAATAAATACACTCGTCCATCCGGATGCACTAACCGAAAATCAGGAATCATCACACTACCAGGAATGGGAATTAAATCCACTTCTCGTTCTAATATCCATTCACTTTTTAATGCATCCCATTTATCTGCAAAGGATGCCTCTAGCATACTATCATACGGTTTACCTTTGGCGTAATGAGAGACTAATCCACATTCAGAATTGAGGGTGAAACGTCCGGTTCTCCATGTATCTGTGTAAGTGTCACGGGTTTGCAATGTCGCTGCTAAACTCCATTTAGTTACATGCAATAAAGCCGGAATTAATTTGGCGATCGCTAATCCATAACGAGTGCTAGGATTAAATAAACTGGTGGGACCATCTACGGTAATTGTAAATCCGTGGTCAGCATCCCCTTCAATATAAGCCATCAATTGAAATAATTTCAAATACCGAAACAATAACTTATATTCACCCGGAACATTTCGATGAGCATTTAATATCAATTGACTAGCTTTATAAAAAATTCCTTGCACCTGAGATAAATTATAGCGATGTAATAAATCTGGAGTTGTGGGTGTTTCAAAAGCAATTAAAATTTTGTTTTCTGCTAAGTCAGCATAAAGTCCATCTCGCACCTGGACAGGTAAAACTTCCCGTTCTAGTTCTTGAGTCAATTCATTCGCTACTTTACTCAAAGTAATTTCTGTAGCTTCTCGACTAGCTATAGATTGAGCAGCTAATGCGAATACCCGTTCTCTTAACATTGGTGGTTCTAAAGGACTAACAATTTCAAAAGTACAAAAACTACTTTTCAAAATATAAGCTAATCCTCGTTTCATCCGATAATCAGTGGTATCTCCTTCAAAATCTGCTAATTGACGCTCAAGTGTGCCTTGACTTTTTCCCACAGCTTCCTGAAAAAAAGTAATTAACTCACTTGCTAACCCCAAATGCTTTTCATCAAGTTTCAGTCTCTTCGGGATAATCTCCTCCCCGTTCAGACGATGCATCAGTAGATCGGTTGGTAACATCTGAATTTTGGTCTTTAGATTTTGGCTTTGGAACTGAATAATTAATTTCTAACTGTTCTGCTACTTTGGCACTTTTTTGCGTCCCTCCCCCATAAACAACTTGCAGTTTCTTTTCCCCTTTCCTTCTCGCTGAAGTTCCTTCTTCACTAGTATCTTCGGTCACTACCTCATATAAAATCGCTTGCTTATTCTCAATATTCCCCTTCCGTAAAATTCTGCCTAACCGTTGGGTATATTCTCTAGGAGAACCCGTTCCTGATAAAATCACTGCGACGCTCGCTGCGGGAACATCTACCCCTTCATTTAATACATGAGAAGCGATTAAGGTGTTATATGCACCTTCTCGAAATTTGCTTAATATCTCATGTCTTTCTTTGACAGGAGTTTGGTGAGTAATCGCTGGGATTAATAATTCTTGAGAAATCCGATAAACTGTAGCATTATCTGCCGTAAAAATCAAAATCCTTTCTGGGTAATGTTGTGCTAGCAAATCAATCAAAACTCGCACTTTTCCATCTGTCCCTAGAGAGATTTCTTTCGCTTGACGATGTGCTAACATAGCTCGCCGTCCAGCTTGCGATCTCGCACTCATTTTCACGAAAGTTTGCCAACCTGATAAACTCCCCAAGGAAATGCGAGATTGTCGCAAAAAATCATTCCTAGTTTGAATTAACTGGTCATATCTTTCCCGCTCCTGGGGAGATAACTTGACTTTGATGGGGACAATCTGGTGTTCTGCTAAAGCCTTACCAGCTAAATCCTCAGCCCGTTGACGATAAACCTCCTTACCAATCAAAATATTTAAATCAGCGTGTTTCCCATCACTGCGTTCTGGAGTTGCAGACAATCCTAAACGATAGGGGGCGATCGCATATTCAGCAATTACCCGACTAAAATCCGTTGGTAAATGATGACATTCATCAAAAATCAGCAAACCATATTGATTTCCCAAAGATTCCGCATGAATAGCCGCACTATCATAAGTAGCAACTAAAATCGGAGTTTTATCCCGCGAACCACCTCCCAATAGTCCCACCTCCGCATCCGGAAAAGCTGCTTCTAGATGTGCATACCACTGATGCATCAAATCTAACGTAGGAACCACAATCAAAGTCGTCCGTGGTGTAGACTGCATCGCCATTTGGGCTAAATAGGTCTTTCCTGCTGCTGTAGGTAATACCACCACTCCCCACCCTTCCTGCCAATTTCCAAGCGGCTAATGCCTCAGTTTGATGGGGATAGGGCGTCATTTCCAAACTAGCAACTAAATCCAGAGGATAAAATTTCTTCGCTTCATCAATAAAATTCGCATCTTCTGCTTGTAACGATTCCACCAAAGACCGATATTGAATCGCTGGAACCCGGAACTTCTCAATGCGATCATCCCATATAGCATAATCCATCCACCCCTTACCCCTTGGTGGTGGATGTAAAATTAATGTGCCACGATCAAAACTCAATGTAGGGGTGCGGGCCATATAATAGCTTCTCTCCCAACTGTATCTAAATTACTCATAACTCAAAAAGTGCATGATATCTCAAAGCAAATTCAGGAAAACCCCTCTGGAAGCTTTTATTAACCAAGACAAATCAGACCAACAAGCAGATAAACTCCTAACACAATCCTATCGAGTCCAGCGACAAAATTTTCTGATTAATCGTCTGCAATTCCTGTCCTTAATCATGCTAGTACTTACTGCGGCACTGACAACTTTTTTTGCGTTGCAAGCTGCTAGCATTGAAGGCAAATTTGCGGGATTTAAACTGGGAACAGTAATTGGATTCTTCATGTTATTTTGTTGGATTCTATGTAAAACTCCCATTGGTTGTCGCTATCCACATTTAATTTTATTGAGTTTATGTTGGTCTGTAACTTGTGTAGTCCAAATTGATATAGCTTTATTATATTCTGTTTTAGAACCAAACACTAATACTTGGAAACTCACCTTTCTCACTCTAGCAGTAATTGTCCCTGTCTTGTGGAAAATACATTTATTAGCTCAAGTTGGCACAATTGTTTGCTATTTAATTCTATATTATATCTATCATCCCACATTAAAAGAATCCTGGGCTTTTTACGAAGAACAAGCATTATTTGTGTTGATAACTGGAGTGATTTGTGTACTTTCTGTTTATTTCTATGAGAAATTAAGAAAAAAGGAATTCTACGCCACACAAAAATTAGAACTCTCCGAGCAACAATCAGAAAAGTTACTTTTGAATATTTTTCCAGCCATGATTGCATCTAAACTTAAAAATGAAGATACCACCATCGCGGATAGTTTTGCCAAAGTCACAGTTATCTTTGCTGATATTGTTGGTTTTACAGAACTTTCCACCCGAATTTCTCCATCGGAGTTAGTGGAATTATTAAATGAAATATTTTGCTTATTTGACGAATTAGCCGAACGTCATGGAGTGGAAAAAATTAAAACCATTGGTGATGCTTATATGGCTGTGGCTGGTTTACCTTATGACCGGAGTGACCATGCTTTAGCAATAGCAAATATGGCTTTAGATATGCAAACAGCCATTGCTCAATTTAACGAAGAAAATAATCAATCTTTTCGCATCCGCATTGGGATTAGTACAGGTCTCAGTAGTTGCAGGAGTGATTGGGTTGAAAAAATTTGCTTATGACCTTTGGGGTGATACAGTGAATACGGCTAGTAGAATGGAATCCCAAGGGATACCAGGTCATATCCAAGTTTGTGAAGCTACTTATCACCTTTTAAAACACCAGTATTTATTGGCTGAACGTGGTTTAATTCAGGTGAAAGGAAAAGGAGAAATGACGACTTATTTTCTGGAAGGAATCAATCGGGAAATTCCATCAAATTGAGCGTGTCTTTACAATATAAATACAGAAATTATATAGACGGAAAAAGAGGTTAAAAATGAATTTATCAACTCCTAATCTACTACAATTATCTAATCATTCTCTCACAGCCATAAAACTTAGTAATTTACATAAACATTATGGTAAACTAGCGGCTGTACGGGGAATTGATTTAACCGTCAATCAGGGTGAGATGTTCGGGTTGATTGGTCCTGATGGTGCAGGAAAAACGACTACATTTCATATCTTAGGTGGGGTCATGGAAGCAACTGCGGGAGAAGCACAAGTATTTGGTCAACCCGCTAGAGATGCACGTTTAAAGATGGGATATCTGACCCAACAGTTTTCTTTGTATTTGGATCTTAGTATTGACGAGAACTTAAATTATGCCGCAGGATTGCGACAAGTAAGTGATAATTTATTACGAGAACGACGTTATAAATACTTAAAATTAATGAGTTTAGAACGGTTTGGCGATCGCTTGGCAGGTCAACTCTCTGGAGGGATGAAACAAAAGCTAGCATTGTGTTGTGCTTTGATTTCCCAACCAGAAGTTCTACTTTTAGATGAACCAACCACCGGAGTTGATCCAGTTTCCCGTCGAGAATTCTGGGATGTATTAGCAGAACTTTCCGCTGATGGAATGACCATTGTAGTTGCGACACCCTATTTAGATGAAGCCGAACGCTGTCATCGGGTAGCATTGATGTATAGTGGTAAAATCCAGGAAATTGGCACACCAGCATCCTTACGTGCTAATTTAGGTTTACATCGTTTAGAAGTCAGAACTACAAATCTGGAAATAGCCGAGAAATTGCTGTTGACAAATGAGCAGACTAATATAGTTGATGTGCAAACATTTGGCGATGGCTTAGATGTACTTGTGGAAAATATCGACTTTGGAGAAACCCAAGTAAATGAAATATTGCAAGAATATCATCCTAGAATTGAACGGAGTGAACCCACCTTAGAAAACGTCTTTGTCACCCGGTTGCGACAACAAGGTTCAGCCCCAGCATTCTTACAATTTCCGCGCTCTCGCGGGGGAAATAAGGCACAATTTAAAGCCGATAATTCTGCATCTCAAATCGCTATATATGCTCATAATCTTAACCGTGTATTTGGTAACTTTCAAGCAGTTAAAAACGTTAATATTGAAATCCGCTATGGAGAAATATTTGGACTTTTAGGTGCGAATGGAGCCGGGAAAACCACCACCATCAAAATGTTATGTGGATTATTAGGAGCTAGCAGTGGTGAAATTGCTCTGGGTGGTGAAACTGGAAATTTACGTAGCTCTGACTTAAGACGACGCATCGGTTACATGAGTCAAAAGTTTACCTTATATGATGATTTAACCATTCTGCAAAACCTAGAATTTTATAGTGGTATTTACAGCGTCCCCCGGAAACTCAGACAGGAAAAAATTGATTGGGTAATTGCGACCTGTGGATTAGAAGGACAAGAACATATGGTAACTGGACAATTACCAGGAGGTTGGAAACAACGAGTTGCTTTTGGTGCTTCTGTGATGCATGAACCAGATATTTTATTTTTAGATGAACCCACCTCTGGAGTAGACCCTTTAGCGCGTCGTCAGTTTTGGAAATTGATTAATGACTTTGCTCGCAATGGGACAGCGATTTTAGTGACAACACACTATTTGGAAGAAGCGGAACAATGTAACCGGATGAGTTTTATGGTTGCTGGAGAAATTGCTGCGGAAGGTTCACCGAGTTCTATTAAAGCTTCCCAACCGGGAAAACTGATAGAAATTATGGTTAATCAAAATCAAACAGCTTCCAAAATACTTAAACAGCATCTTGACTCCTGGCGTGTATCTATTTTTGCTGATAGTTTACATATTGTTCTAGATGACCCTGACCAAGAAATTCCGCAAGTAATCCAACTTTTAGAATCTGCAAATCTTAGTGTTAAATCCATGCGTCCTATTCCTTTTTCTTTGGAAGATGCTTTTATTGGTATAGTGGAGCGTGTGGGAACAGTTGAGAATAATTTATAGCAATTTTCATGTAGATATCTTAAGTAATCACTAAAACTACCCGAAATCCAAAAGTGTCACTTCGGGAATCGGGAACATATCTATCCCGATAAGCAGAACGACAATATCTCGCATTATTCAACCAAGACCCACCACGTAATAACCTTCTAGCATCATCACCATCTACCCAAGCACTACCATCAACAGGTGCACCATTATAGTTATTATGGTATCTATCTAAACACCATTCCCAGACATTCCCACACATATTATATAAACCAAAAGCATTGGGAGGAAATTTTCCAATCGGTGTGGTTTCTTTTCGATATTCTCCTTGAGCAGCATTAGCATAAGGATAATTTCCATCATAATTCACTAATTTTGTCGTAATACTTTCACCAAAATAGAAAGCAGTTGTAGTTCCTGCTCGACTTGCATATTCCCATTCTGATTCACTGGGTAATCTGTAAATACGTCCTGTTTTTTGACTTAACTTTGCACAAAATTCATTTGCATCATTCCAACTTACACTTTCCACTGGTCGGTCTGCACTTTTAAAATTAGATGGATTCTTTTTCATGATTTCCTGATATTGTTCCTGGGTAACTTCATATTTACCCATAAAAAACTCGGAAATCATAACTTCATGTTGAGGTTCTTCTTGGGGAAATCTCTCTTTCTCATTTGCTGGTGAACCCATCATAAATTTTCCCTCTGGTATTTGCACCATTTGTAATTTAACTCTATTTCCCAAATCTTCCTCAAAATATTTTGCTTCTCGGTTGCGTCGATTGATAATCTCTCCTTGTGCATCGGTGGTGACAATTTCAAATTTAAAGGTTTGTAAATTTATTGGGGATGAAGATAAAGATTCCTGATTATTTCTGTCAGTTGAATCTAGCGGTATTTTTCCAGGAAAAAGTAATCGTTCCCCAATTATTGTTATACCCATTCCCGTCAATATCAAACCTGCTGTTTGCAAAAATTTCCGACAGAGAATGATCAGAACTAATTCGTCGAGGAGAAAATAGAGTCAATGCTTTTAATGCTTCCGTTGCTGAAGGATAGGATCGCTAAAATGATAACTTACCATTTTCGTCAAAATATCTGCCAATTCTTCACTCACATTTGCCCAATTTTGCCAAATTATTTCATCATTAATCGGGTCTTTTGGTAATTCATGAGGTCTGATTCCCGTTAAAGCATAAATTCCCAACATTCCCACTGCATAAATATCACTAGATAATCTTGGTCTACCATTTGCTTGTTCGCTCGGTTTATATCCAATTGTCCCAATATTAATTGTGGAAGTATTTTCTCCTTGAGCATTAACTGTCATTGTTTCCTTGACAGCACCAAAATCAATCAAGATAATCTTACCATCTCGTTTCCGACGCATGATATTGCGACAATTTATATCCCGATGGATGATATTTTGATGATGGACTACTTCTAATACTTCTAATATATTTTGTAATAACTTTCTGACTTCTTTCTCTCTTAATTTATTTCCTGGATAAATTTCTTCAGTTAAATCTTTACCATCAATAAATTCCTGCACCAAATAAAACTCACCCTCTTCTTCAAAGTGAGCATAAAGTTTCGGTATTTGGTCATGATTCCCTAAAGTATACAATGCTTCAGCTTCCGCTTGAAATAATCTTCTAGCTATAGGTAAATCATCGGTTGTGCTAGGGGGTTTTAACTGAAGATGTTTAACTACACATTGAGGATATTTCGGTAAATCTAAATCTTCAGCTAGGTAAGTATCACCAAACCCACCACTTCCCAAAACCTGAATTATTTTATACCGTTTACGCAAAACTGCACCGATAAACATAGTCTAGTTAAATGGCTTAGAGAATAGGGAATAATTACAAAAACCTCCATTCTTTGGTAGGGAATAGAGGTTTTAAAGTATCTCTCCTTGTCGGTTACAGTGTACACCACCATAGCCTGGTTAGAGAGAGGTTTTTTTAGACTGATACTGAAGTTGACGCAGAAGGAGTACCATTCTTACTGGATAATTCCGCTTCTATTGATGCTGATACTACAGTTTCACGGACAATTTTTGCCCCCAATTGTTGCAACTTCATATCTAGGCGATCGTAACCTCGATCTAGATGATGTATTCCTTGAATTGTAGTTTGTCCCTCTGCTGCCAATCCAGCAATAACTAATGCCGCTGTAGCTCGTAAATCTGTACCTAATACAGGTGCGCCTGACAACATTGGTACACCGCGAACACTGGCTACGTTGACTTTGACACGAACATCCGCTCCCAAGCGATTTAACTCAGAAGCATGTCGTAAACGATTTTCAAAGACGGATTCATTAATCAGACTATCACCTTCAGCCAATGTCAATAAAGCCATGAATGGTGCTTGCATATCCGTAGGAAATCCTGGATGAGGCAAAGTTTCAATATCTGTGGCTCTGAGTCTATCGGCTGGGAGAATGCGTAAACAATCAGGTGCTTCTTCAATAATAGTTACACCTATATTCCGCAATGTAGCCAGAACCGGAATTAAATGTTCTGGAACTACAGGTGAAAGAGTTATTTCTGAGCGAGTAATTGCTCCCGCTACCAAAATAGTTCCAGTTTCAATCCGGTCAGGAATAATTGAGTAATCAACAGAATGTAACTTCACCACACCGTCGATAATAATTCTACTGGTGCCGGCTCCCTGAATCTTTGCTCCCATCGCGTTACAGAAATTGGCCAAATCGACCACTTCTGGTTCTCGCGCTGCATTCTCAATAATGGTTTCACCATCGGCTAAAGTAGCCGCCATCATCAAGGTTTCTGTAGCTCCCACACTGGGAGTACTCAGATAGATATTAGCCCCTTTTAAGCGACCACCAGGAACATAAGCATTACAAATGCCATGCTCAATCTGGACTTGTGCTCCCATCGCTTCTAGTCCTCGGACGTGTAAATCCACTGGTCTAGCTCCGATGGCACAACCACCTGGTAATGGCATTTGTGCTACTCCCAGTCGCGCTACCATTGCCCCAATGGCAAAAAAACTGGCTCTGAGTTGAGTAACTAGTTCGTATGGCGCTTTGGATGTAGCAATTACTCTCGCATCAACGTCTAAAATGTCATTGCATCGAGTTAAACCTACACCCAGAGCGGATAAAACTTGAGCCATACGCTCTACATCCGCTAATAAAGGAACATTGCGGATACGACAATCTCCTGAACACAACAAAGCTCCAGCCATGATTACCAAAGCTGAATTTTTTGCCCCGCTAATTCTTGCATGACCATGCAAAGGATGCCCACCCCATATTTTTAGAACTGAGGGTTCTGCTTCAGGTGAAGACTTGGCATCTGGTAAGCTGCTAGAAGAATTAATAAGCCTACCTCCTAAAAACATACGTAATATTAAGGTTTGAAGTTGGTTTCGATTCTACAGTAAAGAATCCATTTGTCTACATTTTCGCGTGATATATTCTATAGATAAATTTTACATTTAGGGAATACCATGACTCAAAACAAGTGATAGTAAGGTTTCTAGCTATTAATAATTTTTAATTAAACAGAGAATACACTAACAGCGAATCAGCAACAAGGAATAGATAATAGGGAATATTTTTCCCCACCACCCCACCACCCCACCACCCCATCCCCCCACTCTTGACAATCAGAAATGATTGAGTAATAATTAGAAATCGTTGATAAACGACAAATGCCAGCGGAACTGGCGGAATTGGCAGACGCGCTAGATTCAGGTTCTAGTGCCGCAAGGCTTCCGGGTTCAAGTCCCGGGTTCCGCATCACAGCTTTGAGTGTTGAGTTTTTAGCAATCAACTCAACACTTAATCAAATTTAAGATTATTTAATGTTAACCAGTTTACAAAATTCCCTAGTTAAGCAAATCCGCAAGCTCCACTCAGCCAAGGAGCGGCACAAACAAGATTTATTTTTATTAGAAGGGACACATCTTTTAGAAGAAGCAATGGCTGTCGGTTATCCGTTAGAGGTGATTTGTTGTACTCCCCAATGGCAAATATCTCACCCTCTATTGTGGGAGCAAGCTCTCCTGAAGTGCGATCGCACCCAAGTTGTCAGTCAGGAAGTTTTAGCCGCAATGGCAACTACTGTACAACCAGATGGGGTGATAGCTACAGCCCAAAGACGGGATTGTGTACTAGCTGCACCCTCGACTGGTTTAGTCTTGGCTTTGGAGAATGTTCAAGATCCTGGTAATTTGGGAACTATAATTCGCACGGCTGCGGCTGCGGGTATATCAGGGTTATGGCTGAGTGGTGCTGGTGTGGATATAGATAACCCTAAGGTGTTGCGTGCTTCAGCTGGGCAGTGGTTTCGGGTGGAAATAGGAGTGAGTGAGGATCTAAAAACCATTGTTCAACAAAGTCGAGCCGCGGGGATGCAGATAGTAGCCACTTTACCTAGTGCCACTGTCACTTATTGGCAGGTAGACTGGCAAAAACCTAGTTTGATTTTATTGGGGAATGAAGGTGCGGGTTTATCAGCAGATTTAGTCAACATGGCTGATCAACAAGTCAAAATTCCTTTGAGTCCTGGTGTAGAGTCCTTGAATGTAGGTATCACTGCTGCCCTCATGCTCTATGAAGCACAACGGCAAAAAATGGATAGCCTATAGATTCTAGATTTTATTTGCTTTTGGTTTCTAGATATTTCTCAATATCAGCTACAGCATCTTCAAAAGCTGATAAGTCAATTGTCTCTAGATTTTCGCATATTTCTACATCACTGATCTGATCGGGAATAAATTCCGGAATAATTTCCTCCTCTGCTGGGTTTTCTTGCAAAATCCCCTGCAATTGATCCAGTGATTTCTGAAACTCTTCAGCAGCGATACGACGCTGATAGTCTTGATTTTGCTCCATAGTTGTGATTTAAGAACCCTAAATGTATTTACTTAAATAGATTATTAAAAATTTTCTGGACTTCAAAATTCTGGATTGTCGCTTTTTTCAACAACCCCAACTAAGGATTGTAAATCAAATTTCTGATCTTCACCACTGATGCAAATACTAGAACTGATCCCTGTTAAATAAATTTGGGCAATCGCACCGGGATGACGGACACCAACAGTAGTAGTCCATTTTACCAACTAAAAGTCATACAGATGTTTGAATAGCTAAAAATTTATCTAGAATCAAACTGGGAATAGGACGAGGACGCATGGTTTTAGCTTCTACCCAAACCCAAAGTGCAACTCCAGTCACGAATAATTGTTCTTGATCTTGTTTGCGAATTTCATAACACCGATAAGCACGAGTACCGCGTACTTCTTTTAACCAGGTAGTAACTTCTAGAATGTCTCCACCAATTGCTGGGCGCAAATAATCAATTTCTACCCGTCGCATCACAAACACTCCACCCAATTCTTGGTATACATCCCAAGTGATACCTAAGTGTTCTGAGTGTTCAATTGCTGCTTGTTCTAGATAATTTTGATAAACCGCATTATTCACATGTCCTAGAGCATCCATTTCATAATGACGAACCCGCAGTAGAGTTTTAAATCTTTGCATCGGCTTAATTAGAGCATATTCGTCCTAATTTTGGCACACAGTTCTAGGTCACGCTCTAATTCGAGACAGTAAAATCTCAAAAAAGATGTTAGTGATCACGTTCCATCCCAGAATCAATCTTAAAATGGGGAACCATGACCATAATTTCCACTGCTGTTGTCTCTAAATTCTGGTAGCACCACGAGAAATTCCGGAATTTGGCAGTGGATTTTATTCAATGGTAAATACTCTATAAGTAATTTGGTGAATTAGGATGAAGAGTAAAAAGGTACTGATTTTAGTGAGTATAGTTGGTAGTATTTCCGGGTTAATGGGATGCAATAATTCATTTACATCTTCTGGAAGTCCGGTTGAGCGAGTCAGTGATGGTGATACTTTAGTAGTAAAAGATGCTAATGGTAAAAACCTTAATGTCCGTTTTGCTTGTGTGGATGCACCAGAAATTGCTCATACTAATCAAGAAAAGAGTAGTAAATTAGCCAGTGAACGCAATCAATTTAATTGGGGGATAAAGGCTAAAGCACGGGTGGAACAATTAGTCAAAGCTGGAGGCGATCGCGTTATCTTGAAGATTACAGATAGTGATCAATATGGTAGAAAAGTTGCTGAAGTATATTTAAAAGATGGCACTTTTATACAGCAAGTTCTAATACAGGAAGGTTTAGCTAAGGCTTATCGTCCTTATTTAAATAAATGTCCTAGTCAAGATTTAGTTCTGAAAACGGAGCAACAAGCACAGCAGCAAAAGCTAGGTATCTGGAACGATAGAAAATTTGTGAATCCGTGGGATTATCGTCGATTGAAGAAAAATGTGGCGCGTAATTCTGACTAATCATATTTGATGCAAGCTATCACGATGTATACAGGTAGGGGGTATTGCCATACGCCCCTACGAACTTGTATACACTACCGTAGCTTCATAATTTCAGACTCTCAAACCAAAATAGGTAAGTACCAACTCATTTTTCTTGATGTCGGGGTGATGAGAAACAGATTCTTCAGCAATATCTCTTAAAGAAGTGGTAATCATTCGGATTAAACCTCATTAGCTATTTCCACAATACCTTTAGAGCCATCAATCCTGACTAGCTGACCATCTTGCAAAATGTATGTGGCTCCACGTACATCCATGACTGCGGGAATATTATACTCACGCGCCACAATTGCTCCATGAGATAGTCTACCACCCACTTCGGAAATTAGTCCTCCGGCTCTCACTAATAGTGGTGCCCAACCAGAATCGGTATAAGGAACTACTAGAATTGTTTGCCGATCAATATCAATCACATCTTGTAAATTTCTTAATACCTTTACTCGTCCTTGTACTTGACCATGACTGGCGGGAATACCTTGCAAAATTTGACTGGAATAGTAAGTAGAAGTGGCTAGAGGGTGAGGTGGTGTATTACCATAAACTAAGTAGGGAACATCTTGAATTTGTCTATCTTGATGGAATTGCGATCGCCTACCAGCCAATAAATCGGATAATTTATGTCGCAATACTAAATCTTCTCCCGTCACCAAACGCCGGACTTCATCTATTTCTAGGAAAAAGATATCTCCTTTTTGATGTAACCAGCCAGATTTTAACCATATTTGCTCTAAAGCCACAAAACTCCAGCGTAATTCTGCTAACAGTCGAGAATATACTTCTGTAACTCGTCCTTTGAGATCCACACGATCTTGCACAAACCCCCGATGACGTTTTCCTGGAAAAGCCTGATTAATTGAATCTTGTGCGCCCACGGGTAATTCTGTTCCCAACATCAATTGTGTAAATAATTGCTTGATGGGTAGAGGGTTTTCTCGCCAAGTGGGAACAGCAATATCAGTTCCCACTTCACTTAAATAGCCATAATCTTCTAGTAATTCCGCAAATTCATTTAATACCCTCTGTCCTTCTGGAGTTTGACCTAATTCTTCAAATACATTTTCTGGCTCAAATTGTGGTAATACCTGTTTGGCATCAGCAGCTAGCAACATCAGCGATCGCAATGATGATATCTCCGGCGCCACACTATGGTCAATTTGTCCATCTTTAAGCCGCATAATTGCCTGCCGTAACGATGCACTTAAGGGAGCTAAAATGCTGTAATAAGTACCCCGACGTAATAACTCTAAAATCAGATCAACTCTGGTTAAAAGTTGTGGTGGAGTCAAATCTGCCACTAATTCCGTAGCCAATTGGGTCAACCCAGGAATAAACTTCCGGTAATAATCCCGATTAAAGTCTTTTTCTAAAGTTAGCTCCCGTCCCACTAACTTTTTCAATCCGGATAAATTTTTCCAGGTAGCATCTAATGAGGCCATACTCATTTTGGTGCCTCTGGTTAAAAATTCTAGACTTTCTGGTGGTAAACCCATACTCAGAAAGATATCTCCTAGTAGAGAGGCATTGAAATAAGCTCTAGAATAATGCAGAGTTGCGGTTTCTGTAAAATCAAAGGAACGAGCGCGGTCTTCCAAGACAATCCCAAAAATCTCTCCCCAGACCCCACAAGTTAAAGGACGATTAATTGACCAAGTGAGGGGATGAATGATACCGGGAATCACTTCCGCAGCGATTTTCCTAGTCCAGACCGGAATTAAGGTAGTCACCGGACGGGATTGCAATACCCATAAGGTTTGTCCGTCATAACTCCATTCTATATCTTGGGGAATGCGACGATAACGTTTTTCTAATCGCCGGGCTAAATAAGCTACCTGCTTGATTAAAGCTGGTGGAACTTGACCTGTACCTTCTAATTTCAGACAGGATAAGTTATCCCCGGTTTCCCCTACTATCACCCGATATTGTTCGGGTGTAACTCTTCCCGATACAATTTGAGCTGGACTTCCAGGTAAAGCTTCAATCACCACCGCATCCCCTTGTTGGGTGATGGGGTCACGACTAAAAGCTACACCAGAATACACACTCTGGACTTGTTGTTGAATTAACACTGCCATTGCTGCATCTTTCGCCCCGCGATCGCGACGATATTGGACAGCATTGGGTTGATGGTAAGACTCTTGCACTTGGGCGATGGCGGCACGTAATTCTTCTTTACTGGTAATATTTAAAACCGTAGTGTATTGACCTGCTGCCGAAGCTTGTTCAGAATCTTCACCAATAGCCGAAGAACGGACTACCAGGGGAGATAACGGTGATGGTTGGAAAAAATCAATCAGGTGTCGAGGATCATCTATTGGTGGAATGATCCACCCTTTGGGAACTGGATAGCCCCAACGTTTAATCTGTGATAATGTTGCAGCCTTATGGCCAAATATGCCTGGGTCTAAATCTTCCTCTAAAGAAATAACTTTTTCTTCACCACGTAAATATTCCCACATTCCTTGAGATTGTATTTCTGCCTCTTGCGGCGGTAAATCCATATCATCGGGAATTTGGGTATAAATCCAGGCAATGAACCAGCTAAAGCAGCTGCGGCGATGATTCTAGGGTGGTCTTCAGCGTGTAAAATGATGACAAATAAGGGGAATATAGCCAAAACTCCCAACTTGACAACTTGCCGAGAGCGGAAAATTGCGAAACTGATCGCGGCTAAACCAAATGTAAATCCTGCCACTAAAGGATCATGTACCACAAAACCCCAAACCACATTTGTAGTTCCCGCACCTCTGGTCATGACAAATCTACCAATTACCAAGGCAATCAGGGCGATGATTTCCCAATATCCCTGATTTGGGTAAAAAGTATGGGCGATAGAGACAGCAACAATACCTTTCATGGCTTCAGATAAAACTGCCAGAATCCCGACTAAAGTACCACCATGATAAAAAGCGGCTGAAACACTAATATTTTTGGTGCCAACCTCTGCTAGTCGCCTTCCTTTTATACCGTAGGTAATCCACGAAATTAGTGGCAATGCCCCTAAGATAGGGCAAACGATGAAAATAACTAAAACGCCCCAAAGTTCTAACATAATGGATTTCAGATTTTAGCTTCCATCTAAAATCTCAAATCTCAAATATAAAGTCTTTTTGAAATTTTATGGATGGTTAGAAAAAAACTTTTATAGATTGGTGGATGAACACGAACCAGAAAGAGGGAATCAGGAAGAGAGAACCCCAGTCAACTTACGTCAAAGATGTATACTGATCAGAAACATCCCCAGTAAGTAAAAAACTCTTACCTGTTCCCGTTCCTGGTTCCGTACTTGATTGATTTTAGTTTATAGCATACGCAGATTGTAGTGCCCAAACAACGAGCAAAGCGATAGATCCCAAGAGTAGCACGGTAGAGATGGTGACTACGGTGGGGGAATCAGACTCCCTTAAACTTCATAATTCCTCGGTTTAAATCGGACATAGCTTTGTCAGGCTCCTTGGTTACAGGACTAGTCTCTAGTTAAATGGCTATCTGTCTGGAGAATGATTGTTCTAGGTCAAGCTCTAAACATATCCGTCTTGATTGTATTCTTTCTGTTGCTCAATGACCTTAAATTCAGATTAGGATTTTCTTTAAGCTTTGCAAAGTCTATGGCTACTATCATGGCTACTATATATACCTGAAAAATCCCTGTTATCTTGATTAAAGTTCAATTCCGGAAGAATCTCTATGCATTTAGGTCAAAAATTGTCAAACTAACGTAATGCTTCTGCAACAAAACTGTCGAAAAGCATATCTATAATTAGTAATAACTCTAAATAAATATCTCTCTAGACAGCAAATGCAAAACCAACCAAATGACAGAGAAAACCTAGCTAACCCTGATGTCAAACGTCATCATCCTGCACCTTGGAAACAGGCAACTGCCTCTCTATCCTTGGTGTTGCTGGGATCAGGTATGACATTGGCAGGTGGTTATTTAGCTGGGCATAAACAACAAGTCTCTGAGAATACATCTCAATTAGCGATTAGTCGTGTCAATGCTGCTCCTCCATTAGCACCAGGTGCAGACCCTAATTTTATCACTGGAGTAGTGGAGAAAGTTGGCACAGCAGTAGTCAGAATTGATTCATCTCGTCCTGTGAAATCACAAATACCTGAAGAATTTAACGACCCCTTTTTCCGCCGCTTTTTTGGTTCTCAAATTCCGGGAGCAGGAAAACGGGTGGAACGAGGTACTGGCTCAGGTTTTATTATTAGTGCTGATGGTCAGATTCTGACTAATGCCCACGTAGTAGATGGTACAGATACTGTAAAGGTTATTCTTAAAGATGGACGCAGTTTTCAGGGTAAAGTTTTAGGAAAAGATGAATTAACCGATGTGGCAGTAATCAAGATTAAAGCCGATAATTTACCTACTCTCACCTTGGGTAATTCTGACCAACTCCAACCAGGACAATGGGCGATCGCCATAGGTAATCCATTGGGTTTAGATAATACTGTAACCACAGGCATCATTAGTGCGACTGGACGTAGTAGTAGTCTAATTGGTGCTGCCAATAAGCGAGTAGAATATATTCAAACTGATGCTGCTATTAATCCTGGTAATTCTGGTGGGCCTTTACTCAATGCCCGTGGTGAAGTAATTGGCATGAATACAGCAATTATTCAAGGCGCACAGGGATTAGGCTTTGCAATTCCCATCAAAACAGCTCAACACATTTCCTCACAAATCATTGCTACAGGAAAAGTCCAACATCCTTATCTAGGAATTCAGATGATAGGGCTAACACCTGAGTTAAAGCAAAATATTAATTCCGATCCTAATAGTGGATTGAGTGTGCAAGAAGATAAAGGTGTATTAGTTGTCAAAGTATTACCTGATTCCCCTGCGGCAAAAGCAGGTGTACGTGCTGGTGATGTGATCCAAAAACTTAATGGTGCAGCAGTTACAGATGCTAATAGTGTGCAAAAAGCAGTTGAAAATAGTCAGATTGGAGGAGATTTGCGTCTAGAGTTGCGCCGTAATGGGCAGAATGTCACCTTATCAGTACAGCCTGGCAGTTTCCCTAACAAACCAGTTCAATAACCGCAGATAGAACCGAGAAGGAAGAAAGATCGAGGATTTTCTGTCTTGTTCTTTCTTCTTCTTTCTTCTGACTCCTGATCATTAAACTATAAATCAACCATATCCAATGTCCAATAATAAGCTGAGTACAGCGGAGTAGAAATAATTGACCCATCAAACTTAATTTAAAATTTCTGTCTTTTGACTTTTATTTTGTTTTGGTGGTCATGAAGCGTAGGGGCAAAGTAAATCATAATGGCAAAACCAGCTACCGTGAACATAGCTCAAATAGTAGGAAATGCTAAAAGCAAATACTGCTAACAGGACAGGAATTATCGTGCTAAACTCAAACTTCCGTTTTTGGTATATTTGAACACAAGAAATAGGAATAATCAGCGGCCAAAAAACGGTACTTATTAAAAACATCACAAAAGATAAAAATTTATCTTCTGGAGAAGAAGTCGGGTGAGTAACTGCAAATTTGAGCCAATTACTCAAAAAATAGCTAGTCATAAACAGGTAACTAATGAGTAAAGTCAATTGGATCTGGTTCACTTTTAGTACTCCTTTAATTCGATGAGTTCCAGTAAAAATGACTTGAATGCAGTAGTTAGAATAGTTAATCTAATGTAGATATATACACTATATACACTAGAAAAGAAGTTTTCACTTTTAATAACTCTGCTAACAGATGCAAACGTCTCTACAAATAAATGTTAGTCGAACGCCAAAAATACATTAAACAGTACTCCCACTGAACTTAAAATCAAAATAAATAAGCTAGGGATTATACAGATTAATTTTAGCGATTCCGATAGGTATAACATATCTATATAAGCCTTGGCAAATAAAATGCAGTAAATGCTACTTAAATATAAGAGTTTAATGTAAAAAGTAAATGTAGAAAGTGTAAAATAACTGTGAATTAGTTAATTTTTGATCTTGGTCAACAGTTTCTTTCTGGATTATGCCTATTTAAATGATGTTTAATGAAGCCAACAGTCTCTTATCCAGTTACTGGCGGCAATTATAGAAAGCTTTTCTGATTACCGAATTCTGTGATCAAACACTACAGAAAAGGTGAATTTTGCTTTCCAAATTTAAATAAAATTTAAGCAGTTTTAATGTGAAATGATAAATTCTCAAAACCACACTAGAAGCTATAAAAATAAGCATATTTAATTTCCGGAATAAGCACAGAGATAAAACTATTTTCTATTCTCTGTTCTCTGTTTTCTTTGTCCGTGCTTTGGTGGAAAGAGATAGATAATCGCGGCATCACCAGATGCAGTTAGTAAACCAATAAACAATATAGCTACAATAAAAGTATACATAATACAAAAACAGTTTTTTCTATGTGATAATTGAGTGAGATGACGAGATTTTTTGCTGTTGCTGAGAATGACAATTTAGGAAATACTCATTTTTATGCTTAATCGAGTACTATTACTTCCATTCCTTTCAATCCAGATATTGTAGATATCTTCAAATTAACAAATTAATATGACACAGCTGTTACTACTTTGTGTCAATCTGTTGATATCATACTTTCCGTAAATTGTTATGAAAACTAAATAAGATACTAACAAATTAGAAAAAATATACATGAATTTTCCCTCTCTGCTGCGGAGAGGGACAGGTTTTACGCAGTAAAACCAGGGAGAGGTCTTTCTATAACTTCCGGTAGGGAAAGAAGTAATTCTAAATATTGATACTTTGAGGAATTTTGGTAGGAAGTAAAAATTCGTAAGGTATCAAACGCTCAGTACTCTGATTACGCTCTTGAATAGTTATTTCAGCCTCTTTTAACTTAGTCTGAAATTTATTCAATGCAACTTGTAAATTACGATTCTCTGGAAAAGCTGAAGCTGAATATTGACCTAGCTTTGTATAATAGATTGAACCAAGTAAATAAAGTACATTAATCTGATTTTGAGCTTGTTCTAGCGATGGTAAACCCTGGATAAAATTTTGGGAATCTTGGGTATTTGTCGGATTGGGGAGAAAATAAGCCATCGGAAAAGCTGGTGTATACATCATTAACTCTTTTTGAGGAAAGTTAACTGCTGCGTGTTGAGCGCTAGCGATAAAAATCAAGGTGGAAACTGCTTTGATGAGATAATCTACAGTTTGAATTTTTCCTTGACCATGATCTCCGAAATTTTGTAACCGTCCTCCTTGTAAAGAAACTAATGTAGAAGCCCATGTCTGTAAATCTTTGTCTTCAGCAACTGATGTATCAGTGCTATAGTAAATTCGCAAATAATCACTGACCCAATTTTCTAGAGCATTCCAAATCAGTAATCCATCATCTCGATAAGGATAGGTGGGTAACTTACTAGAATCATTGACATTCCGACTGACTAAAGTTTGCGGAAATGAGATTTCATTAAAGTTAAATAAATAGCTTTGTGTCGCTGTAGTTGCTAGTGCTTGATCAGCAGTGATACTACTAGCTAACAAGGAATCGACAGAACCTCCTGGAGCTACCAGAAATGCATGAGCACCATAATTAATTAGTACTGTACCTTCCAGATGAGGTATCAGCAAATTTTTCAACGGATGCTGATTAGGTAAATTATAAGTTGGGACAATAAAAGGTTCCACAACTAAATGAGTCCGGCCTAAATGACTGATGATTTCATGATGTGAACAATTTGCGGTTTCCACAATACTCTTAGCTGTCATCCAGGGTTCCCCTGCACTATCAGCATCTAAGGGAGTAAACACAATCCACTGATAACTAACTGTAGTCTTTTGATAACTAATTGCGACCGGGAATAAAGAACGAGATGGATGGTTAACTGGTGGGACTGCAAATAGTGCTACAGGAGCAGAAATATATTTTTGCTTTTCCAGATTTGCGTTGATGAAATTACCATTTACTAACCCATCTAACAAGGTATAGTCTGATATATAAAGACGACCATCTGCAAGTGCTGCATTGAGAGAATCAGAAATACCAAATTTTTGAGCAATCAGAGAATATTGTAACTCCGTAATTGGTAAGCGGGAATCATTTCCCTGATATTGTTGAATGACAACTGGGTTAATTCCAGCAACTTGTAAATAAGCAAAAATTTGATCTTGTTGGAATGTATTTGCAATTGTTGGTTTAGGTATAACTTGAAATTGATTGTCGTAAGCTGCAAGGTCAGAAGATTTTGAGAAGGACTCTAAATTTGAAGTTTGATTATCAGTTAATTCTATTAACTTAGCTGTGGATTTAATGATTTCCTCAAGATTATCTATGATAGCTTCTTCTGTGTCTGGAAAATCATCTGTAAAATTTTCAAATAATTCTTCTAGATGATTAGCTATGGTTTCAAACCTCTCTTTGAAAGATGATTTAATTTGATGAAATCGGGTAGATTGAGAAGATGTCTGAATTTTTGATTTTTCTATATCATCAATAATTTCTTTTAAAGTTAATTCCAGTTTTGAAACTACATGGTTCAAATGTTCTGGACTCTTTTCATGTTCAAGTTCGTGACTAATTTCTTGCAAGGTATCCACTTTCTGATTAACTGCGGAACTATTTAAACGAATAGTCACTATAGAAGAAATTACTAAAGCTATCCATCGGAGATTCGGACGTTCATTTTTAGATAGAATAGGAATCGCAAAAGGAATCAAGGGGATTTTTATTTCTTCGACATTTGTAATCGCTAAAGGATTGAGATAATCATGATTATATTGATATGTTTTATCTTCCTGGATATGGGTCTTTCTGAATTTAAGAATTGCTTCCAATATATTTAGTAAATCCGAGAAATCCAAGACTATTGATGAAAAATTAGGTGGGTTGATTTGCGGCATATTTTCCTTAGTTATTTATGAAAATCTGGAAGTTGGTTAATCTAACCAAGTTTATTCTTAAGCAGATACACTTAAAGTTAATCCTTGAATAAACCTGTACTGAGTGTTTATTTGTGCCGATACAGTTAGTTTTTGTCCTAACTCAAGTTTATGTAACCTAGTCTATCAATATCGCCTAGTTACAACAATTTTCATTTATATAAAAATTGTTGTATCATAAAAAATGATGTTCGACTCTATTTGGAAAAGCAATTGGTCAAGTTATTAACTGAGATACAAGAGTTAGAGCATGATCAAGATTTATGAACCGATACACTATAATTATTCAGTGGTCAGATGAAGATCAGCTTTTCTTGGTCACAATTCCAGAATTTAGCGATCGCGTTATTATGCCCTGTACCCACGGTAAAACTCGTGCAGAGGCAATTTACAATGGTGAAGAAGTGATCGAAATGTACTTAGAAGCTTGGGAAGAAGAAGGTGAATCTATACCCAAACCTAGTACACATCTTCAAGGGTTTTTGGCATCTACCTGATAAAACTTTGGCAGTCAGGCGGGCTTTTCGGCCCGCTCCACGGAATATTCTCTTATAACTTTTGGGGAATAAAACTGGTTTTGTTGGTGGTGCTATCCCAAACTATCCAATTTATATTATCCGCTAAATCATCTGTGGTGTTTGTCACCTTAAAATAGTATTTTTCTTTCCCCTTGACTTCTACCGCAAAATCAGCATTTTGAGCATAAACGACTTTAAATCCTCTATCTCTTAAACAATACATTGCCCAATTTTTTAAAGATTGTTTGTATGGTTCATGGGGAATTGATGGATTAATGATTGCTGCTTCAATAACTTTAAATAGTTCCATTGATTACCTACTTTTACTACCAAAATTTTCCAAGAATTAGCTTAGTTTTTTATAAAGATTCAAAATCAGATGTAAATCCGGTAAATTTTGCACAATCTTCCTGAAAAGCTTCAGCATCCCCAATATCTTCAATTTTATATGCCATGATGCGCGTTTCATCTGGCATTTTTTTAGATGCAATCAATTCACATTGGTACTTCTGGGTCATCGTCTTAAACTCAGCACCGAACTGTTTCCAAGCTTCTCCCGAACAATTGATATTTACCCGCCACATAAATTTATTCTCGATGATTATCAGTAAATTATCATCCCACAAATTGGACAGAAATTACCTCTTGGAGAATAAAATTTTCTATCTAAAGGCAGTATCTTCCCTAAGAAGACTAAGCCAAAATGTGCTTATGACAAAATGTAACAGCAATTTTAATCAAATTTAGTGAAATACTAAGAGTAAAAAATGACTAGCAATATCAAAGAGCAAATCCAAGCCGATTTACAGCAAGCGAAAGCAACTGGACAGTTAAAAACTGAACGGATTCGGGAAATTGTGAAAGCCGCAGTTTCTCAGGTAGGGGCTGAATTTAAAGACGGTTCTATTGAGTTACGCAACTTGGTCAAAGATGCTGTTTCTGCTGTGATTGAAACTTTTCAAGAAAAGGGGAGTGAAATTAAAGAGGAAGTCACTGCTTCCATTGAAGGTGTTTTAGCAGGTGTGAATAATAAAAGACATGAAGCTATTTCTCAAACTCATTCAGAATTGCAGAAATTACAATCTCAATTAGATAGTGAAGAGGAAAAATTACAGCATGAAGTCAATATCATTCTAGCAGATATTGGCGATAGCAGTCAAGATAAATCTACTCAGGCTAAACAGGCGATTGCCGCCGCGATTCATTCTATCCAAAATAGTGAGGAAGTAACTTTGTTGCAAAAACGCTACGCACAACTCCAAGCCCAACTAGCAATTATTAAAGCTAATCTTGCTGCACGCTATGGTGGTAGAGATAGGGATGTGCAAAGTTATTTAGATGAAGCCAAGAACTGGTATAATCAAGCACGTCCTCAAGCAGAAGCTATTGTCTCTCAAGTAGAAGAAAAGCGATCGCAGATGGAAGATAAAATTGGTGCTGCCGGAGCGGCTATTGCCAGAAAAGAACATCAGGTCAGACAGATTTTAAGAGAATTATTTTTAGCTACGGCTGATTTTTTCAAAGATAAGGAACCTGTAAATAAATAGGGAGATGGGGGGATGGGGAGAAAATTAATTCTTCTGGTTCCCATATTTTCCCTACCCCCTATTCATTACTTAATAAATACCTTCTCCTCCATCAAATTGTTCTTCATGCTTCATGATGACCCAAATAGCATGAATACTACCGGGAAGCCAACCGAGCAGAGTCAGCAAAATATTAATTAAGAAAGTTGAACCGACTCCGACTGTAAGAAAAACACCTAAAGGAGGTAATAGTAAACCTAACAGCAAACGAACTAACTTCATGATTTTCCCTCAAAATTACAATTGGGTGGTTTAATTCTGAAACGTTTGAATTATGTTGCGATTATCTAGAGGGCAATTCACTTTGGTTATTCATATCTCCACCGCTAAGAAAAGTAAAATTCTTTTCTGCAAAGTATTTGCTAATAAAGGTATTAGCAAAAGAAAGAATCACTGGAGCGCCAATAAAAGCAATAATTCCTCGCACTGAAAATCCGGGAACTAATACCGATGCTAACCAGAAGCATAAACCGTTAACTACTAGAGAGAATCCGCCTAATGACAAATAGTTAAGAGGTAAAGAGAAAGCAGCAAGTGTAGGTTTAACAGAACTGTTAATTAATCCAATCACTAAAGCAGCTATTATTGCTGAGGGAAAGTTAGCAATATTTACACCAGGAACAACTAAATCAACAATTAGTAAGCTTAAAGCTGTAACTAGTGCGGTAAAAAAAGTTCCCAACATGGTATTTTTTACGTCCATAGCAGACAATGACCGTGTTAAAGTGCTTTTCCCATCTTTAAATAGATACTAGATTTTAACCTCTCTTATTAGATAGAATTCACTTCTACCATTTGACTGATAAATGTTTATAGAGTCAAAAAAGCTACTAAAACTATTTGTTCGTAGTTGCGCTTTAGCATCCTCAATCTTAGAGGGTATTTGAAAAGTTGTGAGGAGGTGTAATTTTAGAAAAGTAGGAAAACTCAGAAAATATTGCCTTGACATTCATGAAATAGTGATGTAGTATAGTGTAGTGTAAAATTTGTATCAAGAAATAGGAGGTCAGTTCAATGAGGTTCGCTAATTCATTTACCAACAGCTATCCAAATAGACCACAGTACCTATATTTCTTGAGACATGAGCGAACATCGTTTGAGCGAAATAGTGATTGAACGTCCTCGAACTGGGATGAGAATCAGTTCTACCAGTTTAAAAGGAGTTAAGAAACATCTTCATAAATTGACAATTGAAGCAAGTGAAGATGGATTATTGAATCCATACATAATCAAAGTTACAAATGGTTCCAAACGGCTTTCCGATCATCTTTAGTTAACTGCGTCGGTTTTTGAAATCAAAAGTTGGTGAACCTTGGAATGAAGTTTACAGTCAACTATCCCAACAATTAGATGCTAACACAATGATAGGACGGCATGTGATTGGTCATCTGTGGGATTATGTTGAGCGGAATGTAGAATTCATTGATGATATTCCCTATCGTAAACCTTGTTTAGGTTATTATTCTAGTCTTTTGAATGCTTATCGCTGTCAGTTTTATATTCATCCGGAAACTGGGATTCTCTGTTCAGCAGATTTAGCTCCTCGCAAGCGGAAGAAGGATAAATCATCTGCAAATGATGTGATCATCCTGGATGATTATCATCAATACTGCAAAATCAACGATATTTGGTATGTCTGTACCTTTGCTGATTTTCCACCTTCACCAACCAGATATGTTTACGATGCTATCAAAGGTTTAGTTTACCGTGAGCAAGCTACTTATGTGATGGGTAAATTTATTTATGCTGTCAGTAAGGAACAGTGTGGGAAACGACAACTTAAATTCATTAAGAATCAGCTTCGTAAGTAGTATGTACTGATTTGGCAAGATGGAAATAATCGATTAGATTATTTTTGAGGGAATGTTTTAAAAGTATTATTTACAACGATAAAACTCAGGATTAGCTCTTGAGTTTTATCGTTGTAGAAAATTAATCCACAGATTCTACCTACACTTTGGAAGTATTGCACTAGCTATAAATAAAATCGACCTGGCAGTTTGACTCAGGTTTGTACCTTTATAATCCTATGAAGATTTATCATGCTATAATATAGTATTAAGTCAGTAATTTAGATTGAGTGAATGTAATATGAGTAACAATGTATTGACCCAAAAAATTACAGAGCCGATGCAAGAAGAAGCAGAAATACAAATTCGCGAAAAGAAAAAGGTTGTTGATTATAACACAATTGAATATCCGATTGAAGTTATAGTTGAAAAATATTTAAGTGGTCTTGATAACGATGCAAACGAATTATTTATTCCCGATTATCAAAGAGCATTAATTTGGGATAAAAAAAGACAATCAAAGTTTATTGAATCTATTTTATTAGGCTTACCTATTCCTTATATTTATGTCGCGGATATTTCTGGAGAGTCAACAGAAGCTGATATTAGGGAAACAGAAGATTTAGCTCGTTTAGAAATAATTGATGGTACACAGAGAATTCGGACTTTAGCTAATTTTATTAATGATGAATTAGTATTACAAGATTTAGAAAAACTAGATAAACTGGAAGGGTTTAAATTTTCTAATCTACCTATTGCACGTCAAAGACGTTTTCAAAGAACGACGATAAGAATTATTCAAATAACAGAAGAAGCTGATGAAGAAACTCGTAGAGATTTATTTGAAAGAATCAATACTGGTAGTGTTGATTTAAATGAAATGGAAAAACGTAGAGGAATTAAAAGAGGTGGTTTTCTTAATTTAATAGATGAATTAGCAAAGGAGCAAAAATTTATTCGTCTTTGTGCTTTTACCCAAGCTTCAATAAAAAGGGTAGAACCTCAAGAATTTGTGTTACGTTTTTTTGCTTTCTTAAATAATTATCAAAATTTTGATAAAAATATTAATGATTTTCTTGATAATTATTTAGATGATCTCAATAAAAATGATCCAAATACTTTTTCAAGGATGAAAGATGAATTTTATGCAATGCTTGATTTTGTGGAAACAAACTTTCCCACAGGTTTTAGACAAGGTAAGAAAAAGGATAGAACTACTACTAGAATTAAGTTTGAATCTCTTGCTGTTGGGATAAGTTTAGCTTTACGACAACAACCAAAAATCCAACCTTTAACAGTAGAATTTCTAGATTCACTGGAATTTAAGCAATATACTGATGGTAATAGTAGTACTTCTAGAAATAAAGTTGTTCGTCGGATTGAATATGTCCGTGATCAGATTTTAGGAAAATCGAAATAAAAATATTAAATCAAGCAAAAAAATATTATGGGTGTATAGAAGTGAGAAATATATTAGATTTGGATGATTTTAACGAACGCGCTCAGGACGTTATTGATTATGTTCGTTTTCTGAGAGATTTAGAACAAGGTAAAATACTTTTAATTACAGATGATGAAGCAGCTAAAAAAATAAATTCTGAACTGGATAAAAGTTTAAAAGCTACTGGATTTTTGTTGCTTTATAATTTTATAGAATCTACTATGAGAAATGCTATACAAACTATTTTTGATGAGATAATCAGGAAAGGCATTTCTTTTGACCAACTTCGAGTGGAAATTAAAAGAATAATTTTGAAAAATGCTCAAAAACGTAAGGTTGATAAAATTATGGAAGAAATAACCATTATTTCTCTACATATTATCAAATCAGGCTTTAATCGGGATGAATTATTTTCTGGAAATGTAGATGCTAGAGAAATTAAGGAATTAGCTAAACAATATGGATTCTCTAGCACGACTGATACTGATACTAGAGATGGAATTGATTTGGTATCAATTAAAAAAAATCGAAATGATTTAGCTCATGGTTTTGTATCTTTTAAGGACGTTGGTAAAGATACATCTGCGGAAAATCTTGTTGAGATAAGTGAAAGAGTTATAAAATATCTTAGACAAATCTTAGAGAATATTAATGAATATCTAGTTAACGAGCAATATTTAAATTCCCAATAGAATGAAAGGAGGTGTTTAATATTATTAAATTTCCTTTTATCTTAAGATTTTATAGACACTCTAATTTACAGCATACTCTGTAAACTTCCTCATAAAAGGAGATTGAAATCCTAATACAATATCTTCCTTGGGAACTCCTGCAACTACTAAATCATCTGCGATATCATCTTCTGTACTATTCCACTGAAGCCAAATTTTTCCACCTTTAATATCAATGTGGATGATACAACTATGTATCTAATCTTGAGATTCCCAACCGACATGAAATATTTGATAATGGTCACGCTCTGTATCAAAAATTAATTGAGCTTCTATATTACCAGAAATGGGATTTTGCTGTGTATATTCCCGTAGTCTTTGTTGTACAATCTGACGATAATTAACTAGTTTTTCCATTGAAAATCTTCATACTACAAAACATAAAGATAAGCCATAATTTTCCTATCCTACCAAATCGTTCCCAAATTTAACACAAAACCATTTAAAACTTCTTCCCCTGATATTGTAGTAGGAGATTCTACAACCTCAACCTCATGTCCAGGTCTGTAAATCTCCACTTGTCTGAATTTACGATTAAGCAACCAACCCAAACGCACACCATTATCTATATATTCTTTCATTTTTTCCTGTGCAACTTTTAAACTGTCACTGGGAGAAAGTAATTCAATGACAAAATCAGGACAAATGGGGGGAAATTTGGTTTGTTGTTCATGATTAAGTGTATTCCATCGCTCTAGTTTTACCCAACTAGCATCAGGGGAACGATTTGCACCATTGGGAAGCTTGAAACCACCAGATGAATCAAAAGCAATACCTGTTCCATCTACATCAGACCAATTAAATAACTGCTGCGTTATTCTACCGTTGCGATTGCTGGTTTCTCCTCCCACCGGTGACATAATAATTAATTCTCCACTTGCGGTACGTTCAAATCTCAAGTCGCGGTTTGTCAGACATATCTGAAAAAATTGCTCATCTGTCAGTTCCAGTATTGGTTTAAGATTGATAGTTACAGCATTCATGGTTGATACCAGGTTAAAAATTAAGACAGACTTTATATCTGTCTTATATTTTATTCTATAACCTCAATTCTGTTTTTGCATTCCCAAAACTTGACTAATATCCTCTCTTACAGCAACTTCACCATGACGGAATTGCTGAAATAATTCAAAAAAATTATTGAGTGCATCTCGTTCATCCGCAGAATGAAAAAGAATAATACTATCCCATCCATGTGAGGAACTGATTTTAAATCTTCTCTGTATCCATTCTGGAAAATCATTAAATTCTATTTCTTCTCTAGTTGGTGGTAAACCTAAATCTTCCCTAGAACCCATATATCCATCTAAAAAAGCTCTCAACCGGGTAATTGAACATTTACCTAAAAACATTCCTGGTCTTTGTTTAATTTTTTCCACCATTTCATAGAGATACTCGTTAGGAACAATGGTAATAGAATGAAGCTGATTTTCTAAACTCTGATTATTGCTATCTGGTGGATACTCCCCAATAATGTTCATTTTGACCTCCTAATTGATATTGGATAATTTATTTACGGACTTTTTAATAATGAAGAAATTAAAATAATAATGTTAATAAATAATTCTAAATGTTAAATTGATTCTTGGTTCAACAAACTTAGACGTTTTAGGTATTTGGTGCTGCCAAGAATCGCTGCGTTTCACCTTTCATTAAAAGTAAGCTACCATTAGTTAAATCAACGTCAATTTTGTGATTTTTAAATTGCTTATGTCGTAGCGAAAAACAACGTGTTCCTCCAAAACTAACTGAGCCAATAATCGGATTCTTACCTAGCTCTGGCTCATCATCACTATGCCATGAAACACTATCTTTCCCATCACGATATAAATTGAGAAGAACACTATTAAAATGTACTTTTGCAATCTCCTCAATCTTTAATTTAATTAATTCTAGTGTAGTATTCCAAGGCTCTGGATGGTGTTCTATACCAGAATAAATATATGATTTTCCTGCATCTCCATACCAGGCTGTAAGTCTTGGTATTGGCATTTCCTTACCAAAGATTTGGATTGTTTTTTGTTTCCAGTGAATATTAGAATGTAAATCTAAAAAGAACTTATTACCTTCTTCGATGCTAAAAAAGTTATGATATAATATAACATCGCCATCATTTTTAATAATTGATTGCTGATGAAGCTGATTTTCTAAATTCTGATTATCGCTATCTGGTAGATAATCCAAAATACTGATTTGATTGTGTATCATAAAATTAACTCTACTTGATTACAGGGTATTAAGTCTAGTTAGTATTATACTGATTTATTTTTTAAGGCGATCGCTAATATTGATAGAGCAAGATATAATACCACTCTTGGTAAGTATAGCACTCCCCAACTTTTTGTAAGGCAGCAAAAATCCGAGTGGTTGAATTTGGATGAAATTTGGATGAAATTTAACTTATAATTAGTTATATATTTTCAATCATAGCATATTCTATATGGGGAGATAGATATAAGTTCTAATATTAGATTAAGCTAACTTACATTTATAAAGGAATGGTAAAATTATGTTTAAATCAGTTGAAGGAGTTTACAAAAACGGTAAGGTAGAACTTACGGAATTACCTTCCGATATTTCGGAAAGTCTTGTGATTGTAACTTTTTTAGAGTCGAAAAACATTCACCCAAAAAAGCAAATAATGCAGTTTGGGATGTTTTCTGTTAATCAACAATCAACCGAAGCAGATTTTAAAACTGCGGAATTTAATGGGGATAACGATGACAGCTTAGATTGGTCATAAGTATTTATAAAATACTGCTATAGTATATCGAAATTAATTCAATCTTAAGTATAACCCGCAGTATTTGTTGTACGAGCTGACGATAACGAGTTAGTTTTTCCATTAAAAAATTATCTCTGGTTCTATATTAGATATAACTTAAAAATTTGGTATTTGATTAAGCAGTCGCAAATTCCGTAAATTTTCTCACGTCTGGAGGTTGAAAAGCTAAGACAATATCATTAGTACTTATACCTAATCTCATTAATTCATTTGCTATTCCTTCTTCAGTCCAATCTTCCTCTATATAAATCTTTTGATTCTTAATCCGAACATGAATATGAGTATGTTTAATTCTTTTGCTACCTTGCCAATCTACTGTTAACCACAGATAATGATCATGGGTTTCATCAAATACTAAACAATTTTCTGAATGTTGATCAGGTGATTGACGAGCTAAATTATCATATTCATTCAATACCTGTTTAATTGATTGCCGATATTCTGTCAATTTGTCCATAAGGTAATTTCCTCATTTTCATTATTAAAGATAACAAATTCAATTTCATGACGTTTAACTACGGCTTGAATAGACTTTCGTTGAAAGAATGTATCATATATTGTATCTCTAATTGCTAGATAAATTTCATAATTTTTATTAGCTAATTCTAAGATGTCACGGTATAAAATATATTGACCTAGAGCATTTTCAAAATCTCTCATGGGTGAGGGACTGATAAAACTCTTGATTTCTACAACTATTTTCCGTCCTTCTTGTTCAGCTAATAGTACTTTTTCTACAAATAAATCAGCATAAAGTTCTGCATCTTCATACTGCAAAAAATAAGGATCAGCCATAATTGTCCATCCATCTTTAATCAAGGCATTTTTAACAGCATCATGGTAAATGTCTTTTGCTGGCATTTTTTCTTGTTCAGGCTAGGTATTCAGTCTAGTTGCTATTATACTAATTTATTTTTCAAGGTGATTGCTAATATTGAGCGAGTAAGCTATAATACCGATCTAAGCAAGTGTAGTACTCCCCAGCTTTTTGCAAAACAGCAAATTAACGAGTCAGTATTCATGGTAATATATTTTACCTTAACACTTAATTTCTAAAAGTATACTTGTTATAAATGAATAAATATTCTATTATTCGTATAAATTACACCTAATATTAGTTTGGAAATCATAGCTGATGCTAGAAGAATCCATAGAGCAACCTTTGTATTTAGTCGCTTTAGATACAGAAGTTTTTGACAAACATAAATTTAACTACCAGTCTAAAAGTTTTGAAAAGCTTATAGAAATGGTTCATGAAAAAAAGATATATCTTTATCTAACTACAATTAACCAGCAGGAAATAATATCTCACATTAAGCGTTCAACTGAAGAAGCAGCATTAGCTTTCAAAAGAATATACAAAGATTTTCGTAAACAAGCCAGTATTATCTATAATTCTGCTAAATACAAAGAACTATTAAACACCCATTTTGATAAAGAAGAATTTTATAAAGAATTAATAGAGAAATTCAATAATTTTCTAACAGAATCAAACACAGAAATATTACCCATTGATTCTGTTTCAGTAGAAGAAATTTTTGATAAATATTTTAATAATATACCTCCTTTTAAAAATGGTCAAAAGAAGCATGAATTCCCTGATGCCTTTGCTTTAGCTGCAATAGAAGAAAAGGCTAAAGATGAAAATGAGAAAATTTACGTTATTACTGGAGATAAAGATTGGCAAGATTATATTAGTTTAAGCAATCATTTGATTCATATAGAAAGTATTGATAAATTTTTAGGATACATAATAAAAGAAGAATCAAAATATAAAGACTTGAATTTATGCTATGAAATACTTGAAAATAATTTCATCGAAATTGCAAAAAGAATAGAATATTCTTTTACTTCCAAGGAGTTTGTTTTTAGTGATTATTTTGATAATGGTGATTTTGAGGTAGGTAGTGAAGAAATAGATTTCATAACAGTAGATTCCATAGAAGTAATTGAGCAATATATTATAGATATTGATGATAAAAATTCTGAGAATCCAGTAGTTACATTTGAATTAATGGTGAGGATTATTTACACAGCAAATGTTAGCTATAACAGTACTGAAAATGCTTTTTGGGATGGAGAGGATGAGATATATTATGGAAATTTGAGATATATTGAAGGAAAAGTAAAACAGGAAAATTGCTTACCCATTGAAGCAATAGTTCAACTATCAAGAGATCAATCATCTAATTTACAATTTAAATCTATCGAAGATGTTATTTTAGATCCTAATCAATCTATTTCAAGTATAGAACTTAAATCGGATGATTTTGAAGTAAATTATGAAGCTCCTGATCCATATGAAGAATATGAAGAAGAATCAAGAGAAGATGATATTCATGCAAATTCTAATTTGAATATAGAAACAAATATATTTATTAATGAAATAAATTCGGTAGATTTTTAGTAATTCTGAAAAAAAATCAATTTACACCATTTCATATATTTAAAACACAGTTAATTTTTCTATCTTTCTTACTTTTGCGTCTTTTTCGACGAATGCGCGAGACATAAAAATGTGGTTCATCTACACGAAAATCGCTGTAAAACAATAGAGTGAGCAAAATGCCCACCCTATCATATTACAACCTACTCAATCCCTTCAATCTTATCCTCAACCTCCTGATACAACTCACGCAAACGGTCTAAATTCTCCTCACTAGTCTCCCAATAACCCCGACCATTAACTTCCAACAAAGTAGAAACTATCTTGCGGAAAGAATGCGGATTCAAATTCATCAAACGTTTCTGCATTTCTGCATCTTTAATGAACGTTTCATTGGTATCCTCATAAATCCAGTTATCCACAGCCCCAGCAGTTGCACTCCAACCTGTGGTATTTACCAACCGCTTGGAAAGTTCTCGCACACCTTCATAACCATGTGATAACATCCCCTCATACCATTTGGGATTTAACAACTTGGTACGAGCGTCTAAACGGACGGTTTCTGATAATGTTCTCACCTGAGCATTAGCTGTGGTTGTATCTGCTATATAAGATGCTGGTTTTTTCCCATCACCTCTTAAGCTAGCAACTAACTTGGTTGGGTCTGAGTCAAAGTAATGGGAAACATCGGTTAAACTAATTTCCGAGGAATCCAAATTCTGGAAAGTTACTTCTGCTGTTTTCAAGGAACTTTCAAAAATCTCTCTTGACTCATCCATGATTCCAGGATTATCGGAATTGAAAGCGAAGGATTTCCGCTTTAAGTACATTTCTTGTAACTCTGCTTCGCTGTCCCAGGTGCTGTTCTCTACTGCTAAGTTGATATTTGAAGAGTAGGAACCAGATGCATTGGAGAAAACACGAGTTGCTGCTTGTCGCAAATTTATCCCCATCGCTTCTGCTTGTTCTAAAGCATGTTTGCGAATGAAGTTCATTTCTAGGGGTTCATCTGCTTCTGCTGCCATTTTCACTGCTTGGTCGAGCAGGTTCATTTGGTTAATGAACAGGTCGCGGAATACTCCAGAACAGTTGATGACTACATCTATTCTTGGTCTTCCCAATTCTGCTAAGGGAATTAATTCCAGTTTGTTCACTCTTCCCAATGCGTCAGGAACTGGACTTACCCCTACCATCCACATGATTTGCGCTAGGGATTCACCGTAGGTTTTGATGTTATCGGTTCCCCAGAGAACGCAAGCAATGGTTTCTGGCCATTTACCATCATTTTCGGCTTTGTTCCTAGCTAATAGTCTATCAACTACTATTTTAGCTGATTGGACAGCCGCAGTGGTGGGGATTGATTGGGGGTCTAGAGCGTGGATGTTTTTCCCTGTGGGTAATACATCTGGGTTACGGATGGGATCTCCACCTGGTCCTGGTAAAATGTATTCCCCTTCTAACCCTTTGAGTAATGCTCCTAATTCATTATCAGCACAAACTTGTTTGAGGCAGAATTCCAAATACTCAAATAGCGGTTTTAAGGTGCTGTTATCAACTTTGGGATAACCGGATTGATGTAATGCTTCTACCCAAGGTTCCTTTTTACCCATGTTGAAGAAATTCAACTTGGACACTAAGGATACTCTTCCCTCTGCGTCGATTTGTTCTTTGACTAATGCTGCTACTGCTGAACGTGTCGCTAGGGTAATTGTTTGTAATAGCTCCACATCTTCTAAAATGCCTTTGTCGCTATTGTGGTAAATGTCGTCAATATCCCTACCGATACTATTAGCGATAATCCGGGGTAGTCCGACAATTCCCTCTTCTTGACGGTCTAATTGCGCTATGTTTACCAAGGTGGCGATCGCTTCTTCTGCGGTTGGTGGTTTACCAATGATGTGCAACCCACAAGGTAACAACCGAGATTCAATCTCCATCAACTTGCGATAGACGCTACCGACAATGTTATCACGTTCCTCGCTGGACATTTCCCGCGAATCGATGTCTGGTAAGTCGATATCTTTATCCAGATTGACAATTCGGCATTTGTCCATAATCGAGTTAACGATGGAAACTCCCCTGCCTGTATCTTTCAAAGTTTGGTAGGAAGCAATTAACTCGCTGAGTTCCTTTAACCCCTTGTATAAACCTGCATTTTCTGCGGGGGGTGTCAAGTAGGAAATTGTCTCAGCATAACCGCGACGTTTGGCTATAGTGGCTTCACTAGGGTTATTAGCTGCGTAGTAATACAGATTGGGAATTGTGCCAATTAAGTTATCGGGATAACAGTCACCTGACATCCCCATTTGTTTACCAGGCATAAATTCCAAGGAACCGTGTGTACCGAAGTGAAGTACAGCATCAGCGCCCCAAACTTTTTCTAGATAGGTATAGTAAGCAGCAAAACCGTGGTGAGGACTAGCGGAACGGGAGAATAGTAACCGCATGGGGTCGCCTTCATAACCAAATGTGGGTTGAACACCAATGAAGACATTTCCGAAGTGTTTACCATAGATGAGCAGATTTTGTCCATCGCTGTTTAAGTTGCCTGGTGGTGGTCCCCAGTTTTCTTCTAACCGTTGAGAATAGGTGGTCAGTTCTTCATATTCTGGAACTGACATTTTGTAGGCAATGTTGAGTTCCGGACTAGTAGTATTGAGCTTGAGCGTCATGAATGACTAGCTCCATCAACTCTTTCGCGGATTCTGGCACACCTTCTACATCATACCCATTGTTTCTCAGCCCCTGCAATACCTCATAGATGGAACCAAATACATCTAGATAAGCAGCAGTTCCCACGTTCCCTTTATCAGGAGGGAAGCTGAAAACGGTGATGGCAACTTTTTTGTCTAATTTGGGTTTGCGACGGAGATTAGCCCATTTTAACGCTCTTTGTGCTACGGCTTCTACTCGGTCTTGTAGGGCGATCGCCTTTCCAGTGGCTCCATCTCGACCGGATAATATAATCGGTTCAATTGCACCATCTAATTCGGGAATGGCAATTTGTAACGCTACTTGAATGGGATGTAAACCTAAATCGCTATCTAACCATTCTTCGGTAGTTTGGAACACCAAAGGTAAAGCCACCATGTAAGGGCGATTTAAGCGTTTTAAAGCTTCTATCGCTTTGGGATGGTCTTGTCTGGCTGGACCGCCCACCAAAGCGAAACCAGTTAAAGAAACTACGGCATCTATTAACGGGACTTTGGTATTTGGTTCATAGAAGTAAGCATCTACAGGTTTAGAGAAATCCAAACCCCCAGCAAATACTGGCAATACTTTTGCTCCTAGTGATTCAAATTCCTGTACCATTGCCACATAATGGGCATCATCTCCTGTAACTAGGTGAGTTCGTTGCAAAACCAAACCCACACAAGGCGCTAAGGGATCTTTGAGATCTGCCGGAAATATCCTTGCGGGCTGAATACCAGTTCAGATATTCTCTCACATCCTCAAACATATTCGGCGCTAAAGGATGCCAAATTCCCATATCGGGATAAACAACTGGAGCTTCATATTAGCCGCAGCAACGTTTTGTTTCTGTACGCCTTTAAATACATATTTATCAGCCAGCATCAGCAAAAAGTTTTCCAGGTTTTCTGCTGAACCACCTAACCAATACTGAAAACTGAGCATGAAGTTTCGCGCGTCTTGTGCCTTTTCCATAGGTAGGAATTTCAGCACTTGGGGCAGGGTCCGCAATAACTTCAACATTCCGTCCTGGAAACCTGCGCCCGATTTTTCTTTGCGCTTTTCCATGAATTGGGCGATCGACACTCTTGGATTGTCCTAACTGCGCCAAGGAGAAGCTACCCATTTTATTCAGGCGCATTACTTCGGGCATGGAGGGAAAGACAACCGACACATCTAGGTTATCGCGATGGGGTTCTACCGCTGCAACTACTTTTTGTGCTAAGTCTTCGATGAAAATCAGAGAAGCAATGAATATATTCGCACTTTCCATATCCCGTTTGGAACTCTCGATAGTTCTCTGGGTCACGGAGTTCTTCAATCAAATAACCACTGATTTCAATCGCCAGATGGGGATGCTGAGCGTTAATTGTCCGTACCGCTTGCGATAATGCACTTTGGTACTGGGACTCAAGCACGACATAGACCACCTTGATTAAATTACGTCCGCGTAAGTTATCAGGCGCAATATGTCGAATGGTGGACTTGACGTGGGTGAACATTCAGATAAGCTCCTTTGATGCGTGTTCTTTATCTGGAAGTTCATCACGGCTAATGCTGCCGTTGTAACTTCGATTTTTTCGGCACTATGAGTTTTTTTTATCAGAAAAACTCTTACTCTGTGGGGATTTTGTCACTATATCTGACACAATATGATATAAAAAAAGAAATATTTTTTAATAAATTTTGACTAAATCCTACAGTAAATGCTCACTATATGTAACAAAATCTTAATATATTCAACTCCCCCCCTCCCCGAAAATATAATAATTATCCAATCTCCCCATCTCCCCATCCCCCCACCTCCCCATCCCCCACCCCATCATGACTAACCAATTCGACATTCTCATTCTCTCAAATGGAACTGGTGAGGTGACAACTTGGGTACGTCCAGTGGTGAAGGCATTAAGAGAACAACTGGGTAATGACCGTGATACCATGAGAATCTCTGTGGTGTTATCTCCTTGTCCTCATGCCACAGGTCAAGAAAAGGCGATCGCGCAATCTTATCCAGAAGTAGATAGAGTGCAGAGTGCAGAGCATTTTTGGAGATTTCTGCTGTGGGGAAAAACTGAAGAAAATTGGCAATGGTGCGATCGCGGAGTAGTAGTTTTCCTGGGCGGAGATCAAATTTTTCCCGTAATCATTGGTAAAAAATTAGGATATAGGACTGTAGTTTATGCTGAGTGGGATGCTCGGTGGCATAATTTAATTAACCGTTTTGGGGTAATGAAATCCCAAGCAGCTAAAAGTGTCTCCCCACAACACGCTCATAAATTTACCGTAGTCGGAGATTTAATGTTAGAAGCAGGTGAAGGGGTAGGGGTTCGGGCAGAGAAGAACCGAGAAAATCAGGAAATTATCGGTATTTTGCCAGGTTCAAAAGCAGCAAAATTAACTCAAGGAACACCCTTGATGTTAGCTATTGCAGAATATATCCACAGCAAAAGACCCCAAACTAAGTTTGTGATTCCTGTCGCTCCAACTTTAGATTTACCCACCTTAGCTAATTTTGCTGATTCCCAAAAAAACCCGTTTGTAGAAACCTTCGGCTTTAGTGGTGCTTCCTTACTTGCAGATGAAATACCATTCTTAAAAACCGGAACAGGCTTAAAGGTGGAATTGTCCCAAGCCAACCCTGCATATGAATTATTATCTCAATGTTGCCTCTGCATCACTACTGTGGGAGCTAACACAGCTGAACTGGGAGCTTTAGGAATACCAATGATTGTGGTTCTCCCCACACAGCAACTTGATGCAATGAGGTCTTGGGATGGTTTACCGGGATTGCTCGCTAATTTACCCGGAGTGGGGACAACATTTGCAAAAATAATTAATTGGTTGTTTCTCAGACGTAAGGGTTTATTAGCTTGGCCGAATATTTGGGCGCAGGAAGAGATAGTACCAGAATTGGTGGGTCAACTCCAAGCTTCAGAAGTGGGAGAAATGATTTTAGACTTATTGGTAAATCCTGCGAAATTAGAAATTATTCGCGCTAAACTCCGCAGCGTCAGAGGAGAAAGTGGTGCAGCGCAAAAGTTAGCGACTTTAGTGAAAGAAGAAATACAGCATACCGCAGATAAATGAAGTACACATAAAATAGCAAAAATCTTGTGGAGCAGGCATCTTGCCTGCCTTTGTGTATGGAAATTTCCTAACATATAAGCAAAACTTACTATTGGTATAAGTTTTACTGAAGTCAAAGGACTTGATTAATTTTTGTAAAGCATTGTAAAGTAGTATCACAGGCAAACAAACCAGTGCGCCTGATTCATAAATCACATAACCGCAATTATAAAACCATGACAACCACCTTACAACAGCGCCAAAGCGCTAACGTTTGGGAACAGTTCTGCGAGTGGATTACCAGCACCGAAAACCGTGTATACATCGGTTGGTTCGGAGTCCTGATGATTCCTACCCTCCTAGCTGCTACCACCTGCTTCATCATTGCATTCATCGCTGCTCCTCCCGTTGACATCGACGGTATCCGCGAACCAGTTGCAGGTTCTTTAATCTACGGAAACAACATCATTTCTGGTGCAGTTGTTCCTTCTTCCAACGCAATTGGTTTACACTTCTACCCCATTTGGGAAGCAGCTTCCTTAGATGAGTGGTTGTACAACGGTGGTCGCTTACCAATTGGTAATTTTCCACTTCTTGCTAGGTTGTGCTTGCTACTTAGGTCGTCAATGGGAATTGTCTTACCGCTTGGGTATGCGTCCTTGGATTTGCGTAGCTTACTCTGCACCTCTAGCTTCTGCTACCGCAGTCTTCTTAATTTACCCCATCGGTCAAGGTTCTTTCTCAGATGGTATGCCTTTGGGTATCTCTGGCACCTTCAACTTCATGATTGTGTTCCAAGCTGAACATAACATCTTGATGCATCCCTTCCACATGTTAGGTGTAGCTGGTGTATTCGGTGGTTCTTTGTTCTCGGCAATGCACGGTTCTTTGGTAACTTCTTCCTTGGTTCGGGAAACCACCGAGAATGAATCTCAAAACAACGGTTATATCTTCGGTCAAGAAGAAGAAACCTATAACATCGTTGCTGCTCACGGTTACTTTGGTCGCTTAATCTTCCAATACGCTTCTTTCAACAACAGTCGTTCACTTCACTTCTTCCTTGCTGCTTGGCCTGTCATTGGTATCTGGTTTACCGCTTTGGGTATCAGCACCATGGCTTTCAACTTGAACGGTTTCAACTTCAACCAATCCATCATTGATTCTCAAGGTCGCGTCATCGGTACTTGGGCTGATGTTATCAACCGCGCTAACTTAGGGATGGAAGTAATGCACGAGCGTAACGCTCACAACTTCCCCTTGGATTTAGCTGCTGGTGAAGTTGCTCCTGTGGCTTTGACTGCTCCTGCTATCAATGGTTAATCTGTCAAGACATAGTTAATATCTTCAATTAAAAAGCACTCTCCTCTCAGGGGGGTGCTTTTTAGGCTTCTAGCAATCACCCTCCCGGAGAGTGACAGAAGAGGGGTATATACCAATACAGATAACGAATCTTAAAACCTGTTTAAGCAACACCATAGCTTGTATAAGGGCGCTTATAGGGAGGATGTAAGCCCAAGATAATTTCTGATGGTGGTACACCTCTAGAAACCAATTCTTGCCCTAAATCAATTTCTGTCATATTGTGCTGAATCCAAATTTTACCATCTTTGATATCAATATGAACATAACAAGCATAAATTCGCTGTAACCCTTGCCATCCAACATCTACTATTTGATAATGGTCATGCTCTGTATCACAAATAACTTGACTTTCGATATTCGGGTCATTGCTTGTAGCATGTTCAGCCAATAGCTCGCGGACTATTTGACGATAGTTTTCTAATGTCGCCATTCTACAATCTCCTCTAAACTAGGCAATATTACTTACTCCCTTAACTGAACCGTATTCAAGTATAAGCAAAACTTACTATTGGTATAAGTTTTACTGAAGTCAAAGGACTTGATTAATTTTTGTAAAGCATTGTAAAGTAGTATCACAGGCAAACAAACCAGTGCGCCTGATTCATAAATCACATAACCGCAATTATAAAACCATGACAACCACCTTACAACAGCGCCAAAGCGCTAACGTTTGGGAACAGTTCTGCGAGTGGATTACCAGCACCGAAAACCGTGTATACATCGGTTGGTTCGGAGTCCTGATGATTCCTACCCTCCTAGCTGCTACCACCTGCTTCATCATTGCATTCATCGCTGCTCCTCCCGTTGACATCGACGGTATCCGCGAACCAGTTGCAGGTTCTTTAATCTACGGAAACAACATCATTTCTGGTGCAGTTGTTCCTTCTTCCAACGCAATTGGTTTACACTTCTACCCCATTTGGGAAGCAGCTTCCTTAGATGAGTGGTTGTACAACGGTGGTCCTTACCAATTGGTAATTTTCCACTTCTTGCTAGGTTGTGCTTGCTACTTAGGTCGTCAATGGGAATTGTCTTACCGCTTGGGTATGCGTCCTTGGATTTGCGTAGCTTACTCTGCACCTCTAGCTTCTGCTACCGCAGTCTTCTTAATTTACCCCATCGGTCAAGGTTCTTTCTCAGATGGTATGCCTTTGGGTATCTCTGGCACCTTCAACTTCATGATTGTGTTCCAAGCTGAACATAACATCTTGATGCATCCCTTCCACATGTTAGGTGTAGCTGGTGTATTCGGTGGTTCTTTGTTCTCGGCAATGCACGGTTCTTTGGTAACTTCTTCCTTGGTTCGGGAAACCACCGAGAACGAATCTCAAAACAACGGTTATATCTTCGGTCAAGAAGAAGAAACCTATAACATCGTTGCTGCTCACGGTTACTTTGGTCGCTTAATCTTCCAATACGCTTCTTTCAACAACAGTCGTTCACTTCACTTCTTCCTTGCTGCTTGGCCTGTCATTGGTATCTGGTTTACTGCTTTAGGTATCAGCACCATGGCTTTCAACTTGAACGGTTTCAACTTCAACCAATCCATCATTGATTCTCAAGGTCGTGTCATCGGTACTTGGGCTGATGTAATCAACCGCGCTAACTTAGGGATGGAAGTCATGCACGAGCGTAACGCTCACAACTTCCCCTTAGACTTAGCTGCTGGTGAAGTTGCTCCTGTGGCTTTGACTGCTCCTTCTATCAACGGTTAATCTGTCGAGACATAACTAATAGCTTCAATTAATTTAAAAAAGCGCTCTCCTATCAGGGGGGTGCTTTTTTAATGGCAAAAAATTTTATAGCCTGTTCAACATACAGCAATTTTCATCTATTTAAACCACAGTTAATTTTTGAGTACTTCTTGCTTTTGCGCTTTTGCCTCTACCCTGCTGGAAAGTCTTCGACCAATGCGTGAGGCATAACAATGTGACTTACAGCAGTTTTCATCTATTTAGACCACAGTGTATTACCTACTTTCCGCCTTTGCGTCTACCCTTCGGGAACGTCTTCGACGAATGCGCGAAACATAAAAATGCGGCTTATCTACATGAAAATTGCTGTATATACAAATTTTGTAGTTTGAACCGAATTGACATATAAGCAAAACTTACTACAGGTATCAGTTTTACTGAAGTAAAAGGACTTGATTAATTTTTGTAAACCATTGTAAAGTAGTCTTACAGGCAAACAAACCAGTGCGCCTGATTCATAAATCACATAACCGCAATTATAAAACCATGACAACCACCTTACAACAGCGCCAAAGCGCTAATGTATGGGAACAGTTCTGCGAGTGGATTACCAGCACCGAAAACCGTGTATACATCGGTTGGTTCGGAGTCCTGATGATTCCTACCCTCCTAGCTGCTACCACCTGCTTCATCATTGCCTTCATCGCTGCTCCTCCCGTTGACATCGACGGTATCCGCGAACCAGTTGCAGGTTCTTTAATCTACGGAAACAACATTATCTCCGGTGCAGTTGTTCCTTCCTCCAACGCGATTGGTTTACACTTTTACCCCATTTGGGAAGCAGCTTCCTTAGATGAGTGGTTGTACAACGGTTCCTTACCAATTGGTAATTTTCCACTTCTTGCTAGGTTGTGCTTGCTACTTAGGTCGTCAATGGGAATTGTCTTACCGCTTGGGTATGCGTCCTTGGATTTGCGTAGCTTACTCTGCACCTCTAGCTTCTGCTACCGCAGTCTTCTTAATTTACCCCATCGGTCAAGGTTCTTTCTCAGATGGTATGCCTTTGGGTATCTCTGGCACCTTCAACTTCATGATTGTGTTCCAAGCTGAACATAACATCTTGATGCATCCCTTCCACATGTTAGGTGTAGCTGGTGTATTCGGTGGTTCTTTGTTCTCGGCAATGCACGGTTCTTTGGTAACTTCTTCCTTGGTTCGGGAAACCACCGAGAACGAATCTCAAAACAACGGTTATATCTTCGGTCAAGAAGAAGAAACCTATAACATCGTTGCTGCTCACGGTTACTTTGGTCGCTTAATCTTCCAATACGCTTCTTTCAACAACAGTCGTTCACTTCACTTCTTCCTTGCTGCTTGGCCTGTCATTGGTATCTGGTTTACTGCTTTAGGTATCAGCACCATGGCTTTCAACTTGAACGGTTTCAACTTCAACCAATCCATCATTGATTCTCAAGGTCGTGTCATCGGTACTTGGGCTGATGTTATCAACCGCGCTAACTTAGGGATGGAAGTAATGCACGAGCGTAACGCTCACAACTTCCCATTGGATTTAGCTGCTGGTGAAGTTGCTCCTGTGGCTTTGGCTGCTCCTGCTATCAATGGTTAATCTGTCAAGACATAATTAATAGCTTCAATTAATTTAAAAAAGCACTCTCCTCTCAGGGGGGTGCTTTTTTAAATTAACAGACTCCAGGATTTAATATCTATCACGTCCACCACAAAAATCTTCAATTATGTTTGTGGCAGATTGAAGGAACCGTATAATGGGTAATGGTCAGAAAGATCAATTGTGCCATCAGAAATCTGAAATGTGAAGGTTTTCAGTACAGTTACAGAGTTAGGTTGAAGACCTCGCACAAACATATAATCTAATCGCTGCTTGATAGCATTCACAGCAGAGGTGTGGTCAAAACGGTTAATCAGTTTATTATTAACCGCATCATAAGTATAACCTGGATCAGATTTAGCGCTGGTATTTACGCTACGATAAGAGTCGGACATATAGTTGTTCCTAAATAAAAGACGGAGATATGTGTACTCCTGGGTAGGATTTCCTGAATTGTCTTCTCCCACTATATTTAAGTCACCGAGCAGAATTATCGGCATAGAATCAGCTTGTGAACAAAAAATGTTGAACAATTGGTTCAGATTCGCCTTTCTGTTGTTGATAGCATCATTGTTTTCATCAGCCTGGGTATGTGTATGAGCAATAAGAATTTCTTGCTCCCCAATTTTAGCAGTAGCCAGAATAAAACCCTTCTGGCTAATTCTGTCAAATCCACTCAGATTAACATATTGATTGAATAAAACATTAGAGAGAGGAAATCGGCTGAGTAGGAGCAGACCAGAGCCAATTTGCAATGAATTATCGTTGTGATCCCAGGCTGAATAGGGAAATTGAGACTTCAGACCATCAATCAATCTATGTTTGGATGAATTAGCCCATACTTCACTAAAGCCAACAATATCAGGATTGAGATTCTGCACCTGAGTAATTATATGAATCCAGGCGTGTCGAATCATGGTATTCTTGAGCAATATCAACGGTAGCTATTGTATTCAAGAAAAGGTGGGTATTGTAGCTAAGAAAATGAATAGTAGTTGCAGACATATTAGTTGACGTTCTATCGGGTTGATGGGCTTAATTTGTGACAAAAAAAGAACTAAAAAAAACTTGACAGACGAATCACCAGGTTAGATTATTGATTTCGTCTGTTCAAGATTTCAATTAATGAATTTGCCTAGCCAATAGGTAAATTACTCAACTTAATCTCAAGATTGTCTCGATACTTTAGAATTTGGCGCATCTGATAGATATGTTACCCAAAGCCCCAGAATCTAAATTTCCACCAGTCACCTGGGTAATATAATCTTGATTCCCAGAGGGAGTCCAGATGGAAGTATTTGTCTTTGAACCCCAAGGACAATCCCAGTAGTATGTGCCAATTTTTTCATTATTAGCAAGATCAACAATATCAAAAGTACCTTCAGTTCCAGAGGGAGAGTCTTCTCGACCACAAGCATTTATGACAGCATTATTGCCCGCATTGATGATAATCTTATTAATCTCATCAGTCGATATTTCTGCGTCTTTATTACCAGTTTGGTGAAATTTGCCGTACGCATGAGTAGCATTCCGAACACCTACTTGAATACTGCGTGGGCTTATGGTTATAGTAACCCATTGAGCATATGCCATATTTCAACTTCCGTATCTAAACTACAATAAATAGACGTTTCCCAAACGCAATTTCGGAATTTTTCGAGTTAGAGGCAAATTTTCTCCCAAAAAAAACACCCTAAAACGCTATAACCCTTGTCTCACCTAGCTTTCAGGTCTTGTGCAAAAAAGACACCATAATTAAGCAAAAGTATGATTTTGTGATGTTCTTATTAAGCTCACTAAATCTTGAGAAAGTTTTTGATTTTGGAACATAGTAATAACAGTATAGTATAAAATACTACATTTAATCACAATCAATTATAAGCAGAAGCACTCTCCTCTCAGGGGGGTGCTTTTTTAAGGATTTTAACTCAGTCTAAGTGAAATCTTCAACTATTCCTAGCATCAACTGTAGATTATCAAAATATTGTTGTAAAGGAGTAATGTTTAACATACTTTTAAATAAATTAGGCTCAAAAACATCTTCTCCATATTCTATAGCTATGTATAGCGTATTTTCTATAAAAGAAATATATACATTTTTTCCCGTTAGTTTCCTCAACTTGATTAATTTAGCCATCAGATCTGTAGATAAAATATTTTGAGATGCATTTTGATTATTACTATACACTGTGAATAATTTCGTGAATTCTGCATCTTTAATTTTAATTACTTGAACTTTTTGTGGCTTTAATGTTTGAGTTTCAGAGGGTTGTAATTTATTAGATATAACGATAGTCTTACCGATAAACTTTTTCGGTAAATTAGCCGCAGATAAAAATCCTTTAAAGACAGGTTTTCTGGATACCTCATTAATTAATACCTCTTCCTGAAAATCTTTATATAATAAATTTCTTCCCTTGAATATTTTTTTACTTAAATATGGAAAACCCTTACCAAATTTGAATATTAACACGACAATATGTAAGGGGATTAAAAAAAATATAATAGCTCGTGCGATAAAATGTGGTACTTGGTATAGCATCAAAACTCTCCATTGTTCCATAAAGTTCAGATATTTTACCCAACCAAGCTGTATTTCTACTTCAGCATTAATTTCTCCTAAGAAAATTTCTGCTTGATTTACCTTTCCCGTAATCCATTCATGTTGTCTGAGTTTATTCGGTTTGAATAATCCGTGAAAAATTTGGCTATTATTAAAAATAGACATAGCATATTCTAAATCCTTTTCTGATGAATAAATACAATATCTCAGAGTTTCATTAGTATTGATAAAATCCACTATTTTTTGATTTATTTTAGTTTTAAATTCTTTAGTATATGTTTCCATACTGGATGAATACAAAAATATCCATCCCCAGATAGAACCCCAAAAAATCAAGAAAAATATGAATATAGTTCTTAATAATGTAATATTTCCAACCGTTAATAATGCGATTATATTTAATAGTAAAAGCACTATCATAGTTAATGAAATTATTGTGGCAATAATGCCGACAACCACAACAGATATCAATGCTTGTTTTCGCAAATTTTCAAAAGCTTTCAAATCCGGTAATAAATATTCTTTCAGGAAAGTCTTGAACTCATTCAAAGTTCTCATTTCCATTTTTGTGACTGTCTCAACAGCTTGTACATATCCTGATGTCTTGGTCAATGATTCTGGCGTTTTTGTTTCTTTAGCTTCTACATCTGTTACTGTGGTTGATGGTGGTACAGAAGATTCAATCACAGGTTCAACCACAGGATTTGCTTGTGATTGGGTTGATGGTGTTACAGAAGAATTAGAATATAAAGAAGCGAGAATTCGCTGTGCCCAAGCTTGGACTTGAGGATGATTATTTTCTGCTAATTGCTGACAAAGTATGCGAGCTTCTTCCTGTTTTCCTAAACAGTAATATGCTTTAGCTAAACCCATTTTTCCTTGTAAATATTCTTTGGATTGGGTTTGAGAAATCGCTTCAGAGGTTTGACAATATTTTTCTAGAAGATTTACTGCTTCTGAATAATTTTTCTGTTCAAGTAATTTCAAACCAGATTGCAGCATTTTTAATTCATTTGACATAGAAGACTCCTGTTTGATTTTTTACCTACTCATATACTAAAATTAAATATGTATTTAAGCGGATGTTTGGAAACTTAATTATAAGCCAATACGGTTCAGTTAAGGGAAGAGGTAATATTGTCATCCTGACCGGAGGGAAGGATGACAAATTACACCTCCTCATGACTTTTCAAACACCCTCTAAAAGGTTTTGTCTCTTAAATAAAAAACCTATGTTGCAAATTATCAATATTTCTGATGAAATTCCAGAAACAATAGAGCTTGATGACTATCTCCCCATCATAGTTAGATGGGGTAATCAGGATCTAAATTTATTCAGTAGACCTCGACTATATTGGAGTATTCTTGGTGAATATGAATTGTTTGAGATTGGTATGGACGCAAACACGCAAGTAATTACGGTTATGAAGATTGTAAATATAGGGAAAAATACTGTTAAATATAATTCAAATTTAGGGATATCGCCAACTATTGCTTCCAGCTATGGAGTGCCAATTTTTAACATTGCAGATTGGTCATCAAGTCCCAATTTTTTTAATGAAAACTATTTTCGAGAACAAGGCAGTTTTGAGATTCATGTAAACAATAATCATATATACATAATTTTCTCTTTCCAAGACGTGATATCTCAAATTGTATCAGGAAGAATTAGATTCGGTTTGAATACTAATAATTATTTATGTGCGTTACAGATAGATAATTTGAGTCCAGAAGAAATGGTTGGATTTCTAGGTACATTGAAGTTTATGGAGTCATCTATAGGGCAGTGTTTATGCTGTAGTAGGTACTCTTATTGCTGGTGGTATTGGTTATGGAATTGGCTCAGAAACCACTGGTACAATTTATGAGTTGATATTGGAGAAATAAGTGATGATTTACTAGAAGCTTTCGCTGGAACGATAGGAGACCTTGCGGATATAAAAGATTTGGATATTTTATATTCTTTGCAAAATAGGCAAAATCTAGCACCACAGGTTCAGGCAGCAATTAACATTGCTTTGTCTAACATTAACCAGAGGAGTGGAGCAGGTTATTGAGGCCAGGCGGGCAAGATGCCCGCTCCACCGATGTAACATAAACGCAGGTTTGATTTTTAAGGATCAGAAATAACATCCTAGCCATATACTGATAAATCTTGTGAGAGAATTGGTTCGTTTTCAAACCATAACTGTACTAGTTCCTGCTCCGTGAAATTATAGCCAATACTAGCAGCAAAATTGACAATTTTCGTTTTATCCCAATGACAACTTCCAAAAAAACCTCGCCGACAACATTTATTTATGTATTGTTCATAAAGGTCTTGATCCGATATCAAAACTTCATAAAAAGCGTTTACATCTAATAGTGACATCAATTTTTATCTCCCAGGATTTCAATTTTCGACCTCTACTAGAAAATACATTGACTCACAATATAAGTCCGGGTAAGATCATCCCTAAAGCATAAATTTTATGTTCTTTTACTTTAAAGATGTATTAAAAATATAAATAAAGACGCAAAGCATTCTCTTTGCGTCTTGAAATAAGGTTATTTAAATGTTATTTAATTATTAATCACTTCCACTATGGGTAAATGACTAAAAGCCAGACGTTCATGTTCTACATCAACATAGATAGTATCACCGTCATTAAATTCCCCTCGCAAAATGGTTTTGGCAATTTGCGTTTCTAATTCCCTCTGAATTGCTCGTTTCAATGGTCTAGCACCAAACACTGGATCATAACCTACTTCAGCTAGAAAGTCAAGCGCACTATCGGAGAGGATTAACGACATTTTCCGATCTATCAATCGTTTTCTCAATCTCTCCACTTGCAATTGGACAATATGCCGCAATTCCGATTTTTGCAAGCTGTGGAAAATAATAATTTCGTCAATCCGATTCAGAAACTCTGGACGGAAACTATTTCGCATCGCTTCCATCACCCGACGACGCATTTCATCATAAAGTTCATCATTTCCTCCCAAATCCAGAATATATTGGGAACCAATATTACTGGTCATGATGATGATACAGTTCTTAAAGTCCACTGTCCGACCTTGAGCATCAGTTACCCGACCATCATCCAAAATTTGCAAGAAAATATTAAATACGTCAGGGTGAGCTTTTTCAATTTCGTCAAACAGAATCACTGCGTAAGGACGACGACGAATTGCTTCTGTTAATTGTCCTCCTTCTTCATAACCCACGTATCCTGGAGGCGCACCAATGAGTCGGGAAACGGTGTGTTTCTCCATATATTCTGACATATCAATCCGGACTAGGGATTCTTCTGTGTCAAACATATAACCAGCTAGGGCTTTGGCTAATTCTGTTTTACCGACACCAGTGGGTCCAAGGAAAATAAAGCTAGCGATGGGACGGTTGGGATCAGCTAATCCTGCACGCGATCGCTGGATTGCATCTGCTACGGCGCCAACTGCTTCATTTTGACCCACTACTCGATGATGTAGTTCTGCTTCTAAATGCAGTAATTTCTCTTTCTCCGATTCTACCAACTTGCTGATGGGAATTCCTGTCCATTTGGAAATAATTTCCGCTATATCCCCTTCAGTTACTTCTTCCCGTAGCAGTGACTTACCCGAACCTTGAGCGTGAGCTAGTTCACTTTCTACTGCTTGTAATTGACGTTGTAAATTGGTTAATGTTCCATATTTCAATTCCGCAGCTCGATTCAGGTCATAATCTCGTTCTGCTTGTTGAATTTCCAAGTTAACCTGTTCTATCTCTTTTTTAGCGGCTTGGATTTTATTGATAATACTTTTTTCTGATTGCCATTGGGCACTGAGGGTTCTTTGTTCTTCTTTGAAATCGGCAATTTCTTTGTCTAATCTTTCCAGTCGTTCGCGAGAGGCATTATCAGTTTCTTTTTGCAGAGATAATTTCTCCATTTCCAACTGCAATATTTTCCGGTCGATTTCGTCCAGTTCTTCGGGTTTAGAGGTGATTTCCATTTTTAATCTAGCCGCAGCTTCATCGACTAAATCTATGGCTTTATCTGGTAAAAAGCGATCGCTAATATAACGACTAGATAATGTAGCCGCCGCGACCAATGCACTATCGGAAATTTTTACTCCGTGGTGGTCTTCATAACGTTCTCGCAAACCACGTAAAATAGAAATGGTATCTTCTACACTAGGTTGGTCTACATAAACCTGCTGGAAGCGTCTTTCCAAAGCCGCATCTTTTTCAATATATTTACGGTATTCATCCAAAGTAGTCGCCCCAATACAGCGCAATTCACCCCGCGCTAACATCGGTTTTAATAAATTACCTGCATCCATTGCCCCTTGAGTTGCACCTGCACCCACTACCGTATGGATTTCATCAATAAATAAGACAATATTTCCACCTGATTCGGTCACTTCTTTTAAAACCGCTTTCAGACGTTCTTCAAATTCCCCTCGGAATTTAGCTCCCGCAATCAAAGCTCCCATATCTAAAGTAATCAATTTCCGGTCTTGGAGAGATTGGGGAACATCACCAGCCACAATCCGCTGGGCTAATCCTTCCGCGATCGCTGTTTTACCCACCCCCGGTTCACCAATTAAGACTGGGTTATTTTTTGTCCGTCGGGAGAGAATTTGAATGGTGCGTCGAATTTCATCATCACGTCCAATCACTGGATCTAATTGACCTTTGCGAGCCGCTTCTGTGAGGTCACGTCCGTATTTTTCCAGGGATTGGTATTTACCTTCTGGGCTTTGGTCGGTCACTTTTTGGCTCCCACGAATTTGTTTAATGACATTCTTGAGCTTATTTTCGTCTAAACCCAATTCTTGTAGTAAACCCTTGCCAAAGCGATCATCTTTGGCGTAACCTACTACTAGATGTTCTATGGAGATATATTCGTCCTTGAGTTCCTGACGATACTTATCCGCCCGGTCTAAAAGTGTATCTGCACTCCGTCCCCAGTATACAGAAGTACTGCTACCTGATACCTTGGGCTGACGTTGCAGAAATTGGTCAGTGCGATCGCGGACTAATTGTTCTCTTGCACCTGCTTTTGTAAATATAGCGTTAGCCAGTCCATCTTGCTCCAACAGTGCTTTCAACAAGTGTTCGCTTTCTATCTGCTGGTGTTGATTTTGTTTGACGATATCTTGGCTATGGGCGATCGCTTCCCAGGCTTTTTCTGTAAACTGATTAGGATTAGTAGGTTGCATAAGCTATTTTTTGTAGAAGGTAGAATGCATTGAACAATGAGATTAAAATTCCGATAACGACTATTGTAAAAACAGGCAAGCGGCTAACTGGATCGGTCTTTACATCTCCATCAAGTAGTATTATCACCAGAACTTGAATACGCATCTGACCCGACACCCAACATCACCTTTTAGTCCTGACTCCTGCGCTCAGGTTCCATTAGAACTTTGGCACTGTTGCCATCGAATGACCACAACGAATACACCATAAATCCCGCTGATATGGTACGATGTTATGGCAATTGAGACACATAGAACCATATATATTCCCTACATCTATCGTGGGAGAAGTTTTTGGGGATATTTCGGTAAGTTCAAGATGATTGGTGTTTGTCTCTGAGTTTTCTGATTTGGATGCATGAGACTTATTTCTATTTTTGCTAGCTAATTGCTGTAAACCCTGAAAATAATCTGTATTGACAATCTCCGCTACCATCCCAGAGAGTCTATGCTGATCAATCTCAATTTCCATCACTTTTTTGGGCTGGTTGACCTCCAAAATGACAGATGGTTGATGAGGATTAACTATGGTCGCGGGAATTTTTTTGACTACTCCAGAAATAGATATGACTTTTAATTCTATTTGCCCTAAATAAATCCGACTACCCTCAATGAGAGGTACTTCCTCGGTCATCACATTTTTTCTGTCTACCACAGGTGGATTACTGGGGCGGAGGTTTCGCAAATAAAAGTTTTGCTGTCTGGGATGGAAGAAAATTTCAATATGTAGCCCAGAAACTGTCGGATGAGTGATGATAATATCACATTGATTAGGATCTCGACCAATCCGAACTACTCCAGGGTATTTACTAGGTTGTTGAGCCTGAATTTTTTCACTCTTGACAATCCCTTCTTCTGTCCAGGCTAGAATCAGTTCATGCATTTACTCTACTCCTTGTGTGGCTGCTCCTCAAAACACGAGTAATTAACGATAATCGCAACTACCTTAATTTAGGGTATAGAAGCCAAAGAGGGATATAATGCTCATTCTATCCATACCCTGTTTCGATATTATGCCGTGCTTATATAAGATTGCTATTTTATTTTTGCACAAAACGCTGTACACAAACTTTACTCCCTACTCCCTATGAAAGAAACAGTCCTAGAGGTTCGCAATCTACAAGTGGAATTTTTTGGTGATAGTAGTACTATCAAAGCTATTGATGGGATTAGCTTTCAGTTACATCGAGGTGAAACTTTAGGAATTGTGGGGGAATCAGGAAGCGGTAAATCAGTTACAGCCCTAACCATAATGAAGCTATTGCAGTATCCTGGTAAAGTTAAGGGTGGGGAAATTTGGTTCCGTCCCCAAGAAAATGCTCAACCCATCAATTTAGCTCAGTTATCTGATCAGGAAATGCAGCTTATCGGGGTGGGGACATAGCCATGATTTTCCAAGAACCGATGAGTTCATTGAACCCAGTTTATAATATTGGCTTTCAACTGACCGAAGCGATTATGCGCCATCAGAATGTTACCATTCTAGAAGCCAAACGGATGGCGATTGCCCTCTTACAAGAAGTCAAGCTACTATCTAGCGATGAACAAATTCAGCAGCAGAATATTGATAACTGGCATCTAACCACCTCAGATGCCGCCGAACTAGATGAAATCAAATTAGCACAGTCAGTACAGCAGAGCAAAGAAGCCATCCTAGAGCGTTACCCCCATGAACTTTCTGGAGGACAATTACAAAGGGTGATGATTGCAATGGCAATTTCTGGTAATCCCTCACTCTTAATCGCGGATGAACCCACCACAGCTTTAGATGTGACAGTACAGGCGAGAATTATTGAATTAATGGCTGAATTGCAAAAAAGCCGACAAATGGGGCTAATTTTCATCACCCATGATTTAGGTTTAATTTCGGAAATTGCTGACCAAGTAGCGGTGATGTACAAAGGTAAAATTGTTGAGTTTGGTGCAGTCAACCAAATTTTTAGTAATCCTCAACATCCATATACTAAAGGTTTAGTAGCTTGTCGTCCCAGCTTGAATAGTCGTCCCGAAAAACTGCTGACTGTTTCCGACTATATGAGTGTAGAGGAAACTGCCGATGGAAAAGTAATTATTACCCCAAAACACCAGAAAAACCATCAGAAGTACCGCTAGAGGAACTAGAGCAACGCTGGTCTAATTTAACGACATCATCACCATTGTTAGAAATCCGTAACCTCCATGTTGGTTTTTTAGCACCGAGAGCAGCGAGAAATTTTACTAAGCAAGCTCCAGGTATAGCGGGCTTAAGTGAATTATTAGTTAACGGAGTGCAGACTATTTTTCAACCCAAGCAATATAACATGGCAGTTAATGGTGTTTCCTTTCTAGTTTATCCAGGGGAAACATTAGGATTAGTGGGAGAATCTGGTTGTGGTAAAACTACCATTGGTAAAACTTTGCTGCGGTTACTAGAACCATTAACTGGACAGATTATCTTTCAAGGAGTAGATATAACGCATCTGAAAGGAGAAGCCTTACGGAATATCCGTCGAGAAATGCAAATAGTTTTCCAAAATCCACTGAATTCTCTTAATCCTCGGTTAAGAGTTGGGGATGCGATTATGGAACCGTTGTTAATCCATAATATTGGTAAGACAAAGATACAGCGAGAAGAACGGGTAGTGGAACTTTTGGAACGAGTCGGTTTACAAGCAGATGACCGAAAACGCTATCCTCATCAGTTTTCCGGTGGTCAACGTCAGCGGATTTGTATAGCGCGGGCTTTAGCATTAAATCCCAAGTTTATTATCTGCGATGAATCAGTTTCGGCGTTGGATGTATCAGTACAAGCACAGGTGTTGAATCTGTTGAAAGAATTGCAAGCAGATTTTCAGCTCACTTATATCTTTATTTCTCATGATTTAAATGTAGTCAAATTTATGAGCGATCGCATTCTGGTGATGAATCAGGGAAAGATAGTGGAAGCAGGTACAGCCGAAAGTATTTATCGTCAACCGCAAGAAGAATACACCCAGAAATTAATCGCTGCAATTCCTACTGGTAGAGTCTAATGGTGTGTAAACCAGTAATGGAAGAACCTCACCCTAACCCTCTCCAAAGTATCGGCTACGGTGTACACAGAAGTAATGCTCGCATAGGTTTAGGCCTTTTTTTAGCCGGGAATTTGTGTAAGGGCGTATGCAATACGCCCCTACGCCACCGTATAATTTCAGAATTAGGGAGTTAAAACCAGGTGTGAGTTGAAAATTACGGCTCAACTTGTCGGTTAGTCTGGTGATAAACCTCAAAACATTCATGGAATTCATGCTTTGGTTTGGGGTCTGCGGTGACTCGAATCCTGAATTTCAGGACTGGGAACCATCTCTGAATCAGGATGTGTGTACACACAAGTAATCCTGGCATAGGTTTCAGCTTTTTTTAGCCGGGAATTTGTGTAGGGGCGTATTGCATACGCCCTTACGCCACCGTATAATTTCAGAATTAGGGAGTTAAAACCAGGTGTGAGTTGAAAATTACGGTTCAACTTGTCAGTTAGTCTGGTGATAAACCTCAAAACATTCCTGGAATTCATGCTTTGGTTTGGGGTCTGCGGTGACTCGAAGGGGCGTATTGCATACGCCCCTCCCTACTTGTGTGTACACCGTAGCCTTAGTAAGGAGAGGGACTGGTTTTACGCAGTAAAACCAGGGTGAGGTTCTTCAATATTTACTCAAAAAGGTTGCATACACTCTCTCTAAACTTTTCTTTTGGGAAGAAGGTGGACGAGAGATATTTTGAGAATTCATATTTTGGAAGAGAGAGAAATTTAAAGAAATTTCATCTTCCCCAGCAAAATACTTATTAAAATGCTGTTGCAGAATACTTTGTGCCTTTTGAACCCGCTTGCGAACACTTTCTTCGGTGAGAAACAGTTGTTTAGCAATACTTCGATAAGATTTTTTTTGGCAGTAGTGTAGAATAAAAGGGTATCGCAGTCTAGGTGGTAAAGATTCAATCTTGTAACGGAGATATACAGTGAGTTCACAGGAGAGCATTTTTGACTCAGGAGATTCCAGACTAGAAATGAGAGCTTTATAATCTGCAAATTTAATGTTATCAATATTTTCCATCCTCACCCGTTGACGCTGACGATGAATATCCATACAGAAACTATGGATAATCTGACTTAACCAAGCTTTGGGATTAGGAATTTTTTCAGGATTTTTGGCCATTTATTCGAGGCTTTAATGATGGCTTGAATAAGTGCATCCTCAGCATCTGTGGAATTATCATTCATCCATCTTAGACAAAGACAGTAAAAATAATTTTGATGTTGCTCCCATAATTCCCAAAAATCACGACAACTGTTTTGAGATAAAGACTGGAATCGGATTTCTCTGTTTCTGCTATTTCGTGCTTCTATTCCTAAGAGTGAAGGAAGGGGACTTTTCTTTATATATGGCTGCATTTTTATTTCAGTTAAAAGATTAAATTTGTTGTGATTTAATTGCGGTTATAAAAAGTAGGGCTAGATTTTACACATTTTACAAATTAAATATTGTACGTAATAATTGGATTTTTGATTTCAGATTAGACTTTTTGAGATATGTCTATCTTTAGATAGATTGCGATAGTTCACTAATTATGAAATTATCAAATCTATAGGTTCCATTATCACGATCAATGTGAATCATCTAACAATCTAGAGTTTTATCCTGAATTATAGAATTAGTGTGATTGTTTTATAAAATATACCTTGTTTGTTTGACTCAATAGTTGAGTTAAATTCAGGAGTTTAAAAATTGAGTTTGTCAGATAAATTAATGTTTTATGTAGTTGGTAAGTTAAAATAAGTACTTTAAAAATTGAGTTTCTCAGATAAATTCAGTTTTTATGTAATTGATAAGTTAAAATAAGTACTTTAAAAATTGAGTTTCTCAGATAAATTCAGGTTGAGAAGATCAACTCAGCCCAATAGTGTTTGGCTAAAAGGGGAACCTGATCATGTTATTCTGAGCGAGGGGAAGAATATCGAGGGATTCTTCCCTCACCCTCTGAGAGTCGGTTAAAGTTTCCCACGGTCAAATTATTAGATTACCCTGTGGAAACACTGGAACAAAGTCGCAATCCCAGTGCCGTGTTATAACAGCTTACCGATAAAACCAATTAGTCCTTCGCCAGCATAAGTTATTGTGCCGTTTAGAGTTTTTCTCCATCATTAGATCTAACGAGGAATCTGATGTAGATTCAATGAAACAATAACTGAGGACAAGTCTATTATTTCTACTGTTATTTTTTTTGTCCTGTCAGTGAGAGAAATTTTACTTCAGTAATATTGACATAATTGTACGGTTTTTTCCCTCCGGTACCATTATTTCCTGTATATTTTTCATAATGGGAAAAACTAGACATATTAATCGCTAGATCATCACTAAAAATCTTAATTGTATAATTATTTCCAGCGATCAGGTCAACTTGAGTAAAAATTAAGGACGACTCCAACCAACGACTCCAATTATTTTGATCTAACTGGGGCATGACAAGATAACCATCGGCTACAATGTTATTTGATGTATCTCTCATTTGTAGATGTTTAATGGCACAAGTAACCCCTGTATCAATCTGACCCGGAACCATTTCCGGCTACTACCTGAATCCCATGAGAACCACTAAATTTACTCGTGATATTGACTGTTAAACAATCATTTGGTTCATTACCCCAATTCTCAAAATGTGGTTTACCATGATTATTAGAAAAATTACCACCAACAGCCTTAAATTTTGTAGCAGAAACTGAATAGACACGCTCATAATTTGCTCCCCAATAACAAACAGGCTTTGCACGCTGAGAAATAGTTCCACTACTAATATAAAAACTTTCAAGAGTATAATAGTAGCTTGGAGAACTTATTGCATTGGTATTTTTATCTTGCCAACAGTTATCATTTCTAGAAACTTTTTCATCTTTAGCTACTAACTCCCCATTCCGATAAATATTTACCATCACCTCATTGGCATTTTCTCCACTGAGATTAAAGAAGATATTTAAGTTACCTGTTTCTTGATCAAATAGTAATTTTGTCAATGGCTGGTGGATAAGGAGCATACCTATTTCGATAGTTGTCTAAATCATTAACTAAAACAATTGATGTATTTTGAATATCTTGATCTAATAGATTCACTTCAATTAAATTCTGCTTCTTCAGCATACTCTTAGTAATTTCGCCTACAACTAATTTACCATTGAGATGAACTGCACCTAATGTATATGCCCCCTTAATTTCATCGTTAATTGGGGGTAAATTTATGACTATACTCAGTTGACAACCTTGATAGGGAAGGTGATTGAGAACCAATTGCTGCGATTCGGGGAAGAGATGACGACGTAACTCTCTGGTGATAAAAGGAGAAATATTAATTCCCGAATCTGTCCAAGATAGCCCAAAAATTATCTCATGGATCATCAATAGATAGCCCGCTACCGACCAAAGCTGACGAGGTGAATTAACTACAGGTTCAGGGTTTTTAGTATTTTGCAGTTCAACTAGACCAGTCACAGCATCAAAATTTTCCATATGAGATAGACTGAGTGCTGCTCCTCGGATTAAAGACTTAACTCCCAGTGTTACAGCGGCATCATTTTTAACTTTTTTTGCAGCTTTAAGCCAATAGGCAGTAACAAAAGGCGATATAGCTTGATTATGATAAATGGGAGTATTTTTTTGTTGAGGGCCAGATTACCGACGCACCTTTAGGTAGGTGAGGGTAATTAGCAATAATTTCTGGCGCTTGCTTTTCATCAGCAACATCGAGCAAAATAGCTAAGGCATTTCCTAATAAATCATATTGATAAGCTGGTTTAATATCAAAAGCTGTGGTTATAAAAGTTGAATATAGCTTTTTATCCGGCAAATACAGATGAGTGCGGATAGCTTGACGCAAATCCTCAGCCCATTTATTATACTTTACTTTCATCTCTAAGTTTTCTAATTGCCCTGCTAAAGACGCAGTTAAAAGTAGAGCAGAAAGATGACAAACATTAGTAGAGAGAGCTTTAGACATACCGATTTGTACTGGATCATATTTCGTCCATTTTGGATAACTTTGCTCTCGCCAATCTAAAAAGGACTGTTCTCCTCGATAAAGTCCATCTTCAGAATCAAAGATAACTTGACGATCATGTTCAATCGTATTATTTAGTGCTTCATAGGCTGTTTTCGCGAAATTATCTCTTTCAGCACCTTGGAGTTGTTGTAACAAAGACCTAGCGCCAAAAGACCAAACTATGCGATCGCTTGAGATGGGATAACTGCCCCCAGTCCCAGTATCTTGGATAATCTGTAGGTTGCCACCTTGACGACGTTGAGAGAGTTTAAATTTGAGAGAGTTTAAAGCCCGAATCGGATCGAGAATAGCTAAACCGAGATCGACAGAATAGGAAGTATCTCTTGTCCAAACATAATGCCAAAATAAACCTGTCTCAAATAAACCTCCCTTCGGGGCGTCGATTGGGTTGCCATGATTGAAGCTTCCATCACTAATCTGATCGACCGAACACTGACGAACTTCTTCTAGAGCTAGAGCATAAAGAGCATCAAACCAGAGATGATTACTTTGGAGACTGGGACTATTTGGTAACTCTTCAATTTTTCGTTTAATAACTCCTTCTGATTTAGGCAGATACTTTTCATAAAATGGTTTCTCATTATTATTTAATATCTTTTTAGATGGTGCATTTGTCACCATATCAAAGGATCTTGTACAACCTGTACCTTTGACTCTAACTGTAGCTGTATAGATATCTCTGAATACATCACTCTGAGGTGTGATATTTCCTTTAGGTAGGATACAGTCAGAATATAAATTAGCACTATTTTCATTTGTCATCATATTTCTCCAGCAAAAAGATATTTTATCATAGTTCAGTATAGAACTTTTTAGTCTAGTGAAGTAGACTATGAATGTTTCTGGGAATGGCATTGAATCAGAATAAAAGAACCCCAACTAAATCAAACATTATAGTTAGGGTTCTGTAGTTACCAAGAGAGATCCTTATTCAGCATACATTTTAGAAATTACTTACGGGTATACTGGTATCTCTCTTTAACAATGGGGTAAAAATCCCAAATATTTTTATCAGTCAATGATTTAACCAACTTGATATATTCAGAATGACTCCAAGCTAAAGGTGTTGCACTATCGGTTCCTTTACCTAATGTGTAATTATGAGTAGTATTAGCACCAACACCGTCCCAAACTTGTTCAGGAAGCATGAAACTTTCATTACCAAAATATTCCATAGCTCTAACATAAGTATCACGCAGTTTAGCAACTTCATTATTGCTAATAGTTCCAGCATTTTTAGACTTAGCTAACTCCAGTTCATAATGACCACGTTCACCGGTAAATAGGCCAAACCCGTCCTCGTTGATGAGAATCATTATTGCCATAGTTACCACCATCGTTAGTTTTTTCGCCATAACCATCATTGCCATAGCGTCTGAAACCTGGATATTGCTTACCATCAAAGGTGAAATTGTACTTAATTTTTAAGTTTTCTGAATCCCTTAAATCGCTAATGTTATCAAGTTTGCAAACAGTATTTGTAATATTAGGGTCATTAGCAGGTTTAATCCCATAACGAACTAATTCTAAGAACCCACCGTCTAATATCAACTTCTCATTGATAGCAGGTTTAGCATTGCTGCCACTAATATTAGCTCCATCATTAGGATTTTGGTTTTCGGTAATTCTCAGGAAATATTTATCTGAGGGGCTACACTGTGATCCTGACTCAATAGTGCCATTAGTGGTGAACATAAATTTGTCCACAGTGTTTTGATATTCATCTGCCTTCTTCAGATAAAATTCAGCAGCAAAAGGATCATTAGCAACATTTTTAGCAATATCAGCCGCTGTAACTAAACCAGTAATAACAGCAGCAGTAGTGGAAGGGGAATATCCTGATTGTTCTTCCCATCGTTCTTGATGAGTTTTAGGGGGGATGATATTTTGCTTATTTGATTGATTTCCAGCATATATATCAACATTACCACCATTAGCGAGAAATTCCGCAGCAGGTTTCAACATCGTGGGATAGTGATCATTGAGTTCACTATTCGAGAGAATTCCAGCTTTCCACAATTTCCAGCCCAACATAATCGGTGCAGCAGTTTGATCTAACTGCACTCCTAACCATTCCAAATCTCCATTCACGTGAGTTTTTTGTAAAAACCAGCCTGTAGCACCATTGTTACCTGGTGTTGTTGATTTCACTTGTACTTTTGGTAAATAATTAAAAGCGGCTAAGGGAGTTTCTTGATCTCCTAAAGCTAACAAAGCCATAGCTGCTTGATAAAAGTCTCTCGGCCAAATTGCCCGATATCCTGTTGCGTATGTGTCAGCGTTAACTGTTTCTCCCCAAGGCACAGATAAAGAAGCAATTAACCCCCCGGCATTTTCTTTATCTTCCATAGTTTTCAGAGTAAACGCACTAGCATAAAGCTGTTTACCTTTGTCACCAGTGTTGGCAATCATCGCCGGTATATTGCTAAGACTGGCTAGATAATCTTCCCATCCTATGGAACTGCCTTTACCGTTGTATTTTGCTAACAGACTCTCGTAACCTTCTTGTAAAGACGCATCTGCTTGTCCTGTGGCCTCAGCATAGTTACTTCCAAAACCTACGGCAATATTAAAGGTAGCAGATTTATCTTTATTGATGGTAGGCAGTTGAGCCATCATCGCGACGTTGCCTGGTGCTTTATCATCAGTATAGTCATAATTCCAGTCCATCACCCTATCGTCTTTTAAATCTTGATAGCCATCACTTTTACCCACATATCCAGGCTGAGGTTTTGACAAAAGGAGACGAACTTTTCAAACTTAGATAAACCTCTTCTTTTTGCCGGGCATTAAGACTATCTGGCTTCACAAAGCCAACATCATTGTTCCCCGTATTATTCATGTGAGGGTTAATCAAGATGTAGGGAGTAATATTATCTTCCTTAGCGGTAAAGATAACTTTCATAAACAAAGTCTGGCGATCAGGATCGGTAAAGATATGCTTTTCAATGGTATATTTGCCATCTTTATCGGTATTAATAATCCGGTAGGCAGGAGAAAGAGGTCTGCCATCAGTATCCTGATCGAGATATTCTACCTTGCTGATGGTGTCAACTTTTTCTTCATCAAAAAAACCATTTCCGGTCACTAAGAATTGTAAGTCTTTGATCTGAGCGTGATCAATTCGTTGATATGCAGTTTCAGTGACAATACCTTGAGCTATCGAAAACCAAACTTTTGAGATTTTATCCGTTGTCGGATAAGTGCTATTCACATACTGCTCATAGGAAGTACCAATGCCCTGCTTTCCTGCATAAGCCCAAACGGAGGGGTTACCGGGTGCACCAAACGCTGTACCACCAGCCCAAGCGGTATTTGTTCCTAATAATAATACAGAACAAACAACCATGAGGTTAACCAATAACCAACGTTTCCAATTCATAAATTTCATCGCTATGTAGATAGATTTGATTTTAGAGTTGACATCTTGTAATAACCAATATCTATTCGCTAATTGGGAATAAACTTGATTAATTTTTTCATACTATTCTTATCTTTTAGGATACTTGTCTTATCAGCCTAAATTCTTCAAGAAACTAATACTAGGAGCAAAGAAGTATTCCCCACCCTTCATATTTACACAAAGTTCAAATTTCCATTCTTGAGTTTCGGGTTTATCCCATTGTTTCGGCCATTTCTGAGTTCCTTGTGGTTGACCAATAACTGGATCTGCTCCCACATTAACTTGGACAAAATTATTAGGATTTGCCCATCTGAATTGTAGAAAATTAAATTGATTTTCAATATTAGATTGAAAACACATAAACAGCATTCCTGAACCAGTTTCTGGTTCTTTGGCAATGTTATTCTCTCCATAACTAACTGCACGACGAGCAATGCGATGTCTTCTTTCTGTTTGTAAATCATCATCAAAATTGATAGAACTTTCTATTCTGCCTGTATCCCCGCGGGGATTTGTTTTCCGAATATGGGCATGGAAAGGACATTTCATTGCTGTCGTATCTTGATCATAATTAAAATTGTTAGTTACAGTTGGGGCGGTTTTATTGATTGGTTTATCTGAGAGAGTTACTGGTGTTCCATCAGAGAAGCGCCCAACGATAAATGCCCCAGCTAAGTCATTTTCAATTTGCAAATGATTAGCTAATGCTCTCATTTGTTCACGAAATTTCTTAACATTTTGTTCGAGTTTTCGGTAAACTAAATAACTACCGTAGCTATCATCTCCCCCGTTATTATCCTTGACTAAAATTATGTCGAGAGAAGCTCTGGGTCCCATTTGCTAAAGTCACTGTTGTATTTATCAATATCTCTTTTTAAAAATAGAGGTTGACTAACACCATCAACAAAGCCAAAATGTTCAACAGTTTGCCCTGATTTATTTTTAAGTATGAAACCATCATCTCGTTGCCGAATATCAGCTACTTCGCGAAGTTCTTCTGTTATTTCATCCACAACTTTATATAGTTCACTGATTTGATCATCGGCGATCAGAACTAAAGCATGAATTTCTGATTGGAATCCTTTTTCCCATTGATTAACTGCGGGATCTCCCAAAGAAATTCTCACATCATTGTTTTTCATCCCCAGACGAAATGGCTGATCTGACGGCATCTGAAATGGTTCAAATTCTAGATATTTATAACCTTTAGAGGACAATAAGAAATTAGCAAAGACACCCCCTGATATGTATGGTGGTATCTTATAACGCACCGCCTCCTCAGATTGTTGTTTTGCAGATTTCAAATATTTTTCAGCAAAGCTTCTAATCCACTCCTTAGCTTGATTAGTTTTATGCGGTTTGAATTGTAAAAACAGATGTACATTATGATCACGTCCATGTCCTTTGAGGATATTACCCTGTAAATCTTCTAGCAATGCCTGATATTTACCAGGATTTTCTGGGTCAATTCCATGTTGTGGTATTTCTAGTAAATCTTCTTCTGTTAGCGCCATTACTCAACTCCTGTAATCATAATTTTTGTTTAAACTTTAGCTTCAAGTTTGACGATTTTGGAGTGAGAAGGTTTCCCAAAATCATTCATGTAGAACATCATGTAGTAACCTGGTGGGTAAAGATGAGCATTTTCTGGTGTTTTGAATGTAATCAAGGATTCTTGGGACAATGATACCCGCTCTATTGGTAAATCTACTAATCTTTGACCATAATCGAAAGAATGAGTCACAGCACCTAGCTTAACTAGAACCAAAGAACCTTTTGCGGTCGCATTTTTTACGGCTATTGTTTCGGTCTGACCGTATGTAATCTGAAGAGGAGGTGAATCAAATCTATCTACAAATTCAGGGCGTGAACCAGGTTTAAATAGATAAGGTGGACTGAATATTTCCCCTTGCCAAATTTCAGCCGGAACAAAGGGTTCGCTATCATTGGGAAGAAAATAACTTTGAGGGAATTTGTAATACTCTTCAAGATTGAAATTTTCTGTCAAAACTCGTTTATAGTATTCCTTTGGATCTTGGAGGATATTAACATGAACTGTACCATCCTTTTCCCTGGCAGCCCGGTTAGCATTACCACCCATAATTAAAACCCGCGCATCTGGTAACAAGAGCGCCCCATTATGATATAGTCTGGGGAATTTACCAGGGTTCATATGTTTAATGCTATAACCTCCTGGACTCTTTGAATTGGGAGTCATTAGCAGTGGACTATAAACTGGCTTGTACTCTAGAAATTGACCACCATTCACTACCAATATTTCTTTGCTAGGCAAAATCACTGCTTCTAGGTTAGCTCTTGGCACATCGAGAAAATTGGCAACAGTTTCCCACTGACCTTGACTTTGGGAAACATTTTCCGGAGGTTTAGGAGATATCCAACGCTGTAAGCTAGGAGAAATCATCGCATTTTTAGGAAACCTGTTGGGATTGGGATTATTGATATTACAAATCGGGTTCTTATCCAATACGTCTTGACACCCACGCCCAAAGTTAATATCGTTAGTGCCTATAGCACCACCAATTAATAAAACATCACCTTCCGAATTAGGATCTAGCAACGCAGTGCCGTAGGCTTTAGATGTGATTCCCTTATCTGGCCCAACTTCAAAACTAACAGAAAAATTGCCTTTTTCATTTTCATGAATCGACATTAAATAGCTCTTTTTGCTGTTTTGTGATACCAAAACTCCACCAATACCCCCATCATCTCCAGTAATTAGAAGTTTACCGTCAGTAGTTGGGAAAATGCGTGGATAGAGGTCTATACTATCATAGGCATCGGCTTGATTAATCTCATCTCTAAATTTAGTCGCAAAAGGACTGTTCTTAACGTTGGTGAGATTAATGTAATGAAATTTTTTGGTTTTGGGATCGTAAATTTCTAAACTAGGATTAATCTGGTTAGGATCTTTTAATTTAAGTCCAGAGAAAATGACTATCTTTCCATCAGCTAGTGGAATTAAACTAGGATACCAACGTCCTTCTTTTAGTTGACCTAAATTAGACCATTCACCTGTTTTCCAATTATAAAGGTTGGCTTGTCTGGAGCCAGTAAAGCCTCCACCTGGATAATAACGTCCAGTCCCACCGATAAACAGGACATTGCCATCAGCTAATTGCAAATGACCAGAGCAAAATAAATCGTTGGTTTCCTGATGTTCTATCGCATTTGGCGACTTAATCCGCGTATATTCGCCAGTTTGAGGATTCCAAATGGAACTATTATTAATCACATCATAGTCTGTGACGTTCACTCCCTCTATAAATTTATCTGTCTGATTCTCCTTATCCTTAATTAAGGTAGAGCGAAAGCTGCTTCCATTGACACTCAATACCTTGCCATTGGGAAGGAGAATCGTATGGACAGATTGCATTCTGTCTTTAATATCAGGGGATGGTCAATGCTTTGCCACGCTCCCATTTCTTCTTGATTATTTATTGGCAGGGCGATTGCTCAGATCCCATCCGCAGAAGGTAATACCTACAGCTAGAATAAAAGCTAGAAAAACATTGGCAATTGTAATTAGTTTTGATTGATTATTGTTCATGTTTACACGATGTAATTGATACAATTATTTACTCCCCCCTGAAAAATTACTAAAACGCTTAATTAATATTTTGGGGGGAGAGTCACTAACTCAGCCCTAAAGGGACTAAGTTTCCCGCATACCGAAGTATTTCTATCAATGATTATGCAAAGAAGTTCTGGTGATAATACTTCTAACAAAAGCCAGCTTGAATTTCACTCAATTCTTGTTGAGTAATTTTAAAAGCTTTTTCAGCAACATCATAGGCACTTATATCTTCTCCAGGAATCCAGTATTTACGCCGAGACAAACGCAGTGAGTTAATAAAAGCAGGAATAGCATTGAAAATCTCTACGGCGATTGGATCATAATATTGCAAAACTGGTTCCAAAAAAGATTTCCAAGGCAGCCAGCTTGTATGAATTGCTCCTCTATCTGGGGCAGAAACTTGAATATAGTGAAGACGGTTTTGTTCAGCTAAGATTTTGACTTGTTCTTTAAATATCTCCGCTCCATCGCCATCTAGAGTTTCATGGGCACTATCAATCACCGCACCAATTTGGGAATTCTCAATCCCATTCAGAAACTGCATTAATTGAGATAATTTATTTGGACCAGGAGTTTCCCAATGAGTGATTGGCTCAATTGCTATTTTAAAGTTTGTATCACACTTTTCCTTTAAGTATTCACCTAATTCATTGAAGATGGGTTGAGCATTTTCATAACGAACTTTAAGATGTTCCTGGAGTGCATCACTCCAAATAGGAATATTATTTGCGGTAGGAAAACCACCATAAGGAATGATCAGACGGACCCATCATAATTTCACCTTTGAGAGCGATAGTGATGTCAACCCGTGATTTAATATACTCTAGAGCTTGTTGCCTTTGTTCTGGATTTGAGGAACTAGGATCAAATATTTCTGTTGCCCCAACATTGGTGGCAATTTTTACATTTTCTAATCCTTCTAGATTCATTTCAGATCGCAGTTGCTGATAATACCCAATATCTTCGTGGTAATTTTTAGGGTTCGCTGTGCCAATGGGAAATTCAAAGCCAGTGTAGCCAAATGCAATTAGCTCTTTAATATGATTGATGACAATTTTTCGATATTCTGCATCATCCGGGTTCATATTCGCGGTGAACATAAAAAAGCTTAGGTAAATATCGCGACGAGTTGGATTATTCATGTTATAGCTCCCTAGTGTTATATCAACTTTACTGAATCAATCTTATGGATATGGTTATATCTATTCCACCGGCTTGTTATTCCAAATTTGCCGATAAATCTTCCAATTATCCTGTTCTTTTTTCATTATCCATAATGCTCGAAACTTCGACTTAGTAGCAGGACTTTGATCCAGAGGAGTTATGACAGCATCAGATGTGCCTAATACATAAGCAAGAACATCAGTTCCTTCGATTTCTTGACTGACAAATGTAGCGTCAATATTTTTAGTTAAGATCATGTTGGCAAATCCAATAGCGATTTGATCCTTCCCAACTCTATCAATATCATTTGGTGGAATCCAGATCGCGTCATCGGTATATAATTCTAGATAAGCGCATTTATCACGATTTCTAACAGCTTCTGAATATTTAATTTCAAAAACTGTTTTGATCAGGATTTTATCAGCTTCACTTATTTTAGTTAAAGACATATCTCTATCCCCGATTTAGGAATTGTATTTTTCACAAAAAATTAGTATTACCTTAGTAAGAGAACCAATAATAATTGTGGTAGTTAATATCTACCACAATTATTAATTATTACCAACCAATAACATCCTTCAGGTATTTACGAGCAATTTGCGCGTATTTCAAAGGATTAGCTTGATTAGGATCTTGTTCTGCTTCCACAACTAGCCATCCCTTGTAATTAGCTTTAGCTAAATTTTGCAAAATCGGACGAAAATCAATTGCACTATTTTTTTGGTTCCTGGAACTGTAAAAATTCCAGCTCGGATAGAATTTAAAAAACTACGACCAATTCTTTTTGATGCTTCTAAGACTGGTTGACGAACATTTTTTAGATGAACATGCTTGATGCGATCTATATATCTATTAGTCACTTCTAGAGGGTCAACTCCTGCATATTGTAAATGACCAGTATCCAAAAGCAAATTGACTAATTTAGGATTGGTATTATCCATCAGAGTTTTAATATCAGTTAAGTTCTCTACGACAGTACCAATATGAGGATGATAAACTAATTTCATGTTATTCTCATTGGCAATTTTACCGAGGTCGTTGAGTCCATTTGTTAAATCCTTCCATTGTTTATCATTCAATGTTGGTTTATTTTTCAAAGGATCTACATTTTTTTGATGAACAGCACCAGCTGTTTCCGCAACCACAATAATGTTGCCATTCATTTGTTTCATGAACTCGACTTGTTTCTCGAATTCTTTAATAGTTTGATCCTTGCCATTTTCTTTAGTAAAGTTAGTTGATACCCAAGGTTCAGAAATCACCAGATTACGTAGCTTTAACTCTTCTTTTAAAACATCAAGGCTTAATTCCGGTTCTGAAAACTTAGGTGCCATTTGTGTCCCTGTAAAACCACTTAATGCGATTTCACTGAGGATTTGGCGGTAAGGGATAGGCGGATTGAGATCAATAGTCCGATCATCGCTATTGCTCCAACCAGTTGGTGTAATACCCAAACGTACTAATCCGGATGTAAATGAGGGGTTTATTAATGATGGCTTTTGCTCACAATCACATGGAGCTAATGTATTTAAGTTCGGGTTAAAAGCATTCGCAGACCCACTAAAGATGGTTACACTAAGGATAATAGACAGGGAAATAGTGGAGAATCGAGGAAACCAAGATGTAATTTTCATGTTTGTCCTTAAAATTAGGATTTGTGTTCAGAATCAAAGTTGAGTGCAGCGGATCTAAAGAGATTGAAGTCCTAATTACATTCGACTAATTTAGCACCAAATTGAATTACATTTCCATTATAGATAGTCGAGTTAGGCATAACTGCATTCGACAGATTAGACCCATATAAGTTAGTTCCATCCAGAACTCTTAAGACCTTTTCTCTATCTCTAATATCCTCTGTTTGCAAATTTGTATTTCTCAGGTCACTCTTGCAAAAATCTGCATTGGATAAAATGGATTGAGTCAGAACTGCTCTTCTTAATTTTGCATTTTTAGCCGAAACCCTAGATAAATTGCTATCAGTAATAATGGCATTCTCTAGATAAGCATCGTTTAAATTTGCTCCTACCAGATTAGCTCTACTGATAAGAGAATTATACAATTCTGTGTTAGAAAGAATAGCATTTGTTAGGTTAGCCTCCGATAAATTAATTCCCATCAGAATAGCTTTTGATAAATTAGCTTCTGTGAGATTAGCTCCTCTAAGTTTGGCATCATTAAGTAGGGAATTAGAGAGATTTGCTTTTGATAAATTTGCCCCATTTAGTGCAACACCATATAAATCTTGGTTTGATAGATTTACTCCCGATAAATCGCAATTATTACAGGCTTTTGTTTCCAGTAATTTTTTGTAATTAGCCTGAATATCATTGGAAACGAAAGCACTAGCAGAACTACTAAATATCGTTAAACTAACGACAATAGTCAAGACAATAGTGGCAAGTCTGTGAAACCAAGGTGTAATTTTCATATTCTTTCTTAATTTGTAATTGGTGTCTCAAAATCAACTTGAGCCTTTTTTTGGAGGTTGAATGATATGCGAATAGCGTTCAGCTCTATTCACAATAGTTGTTAGAGAGACTCACAGCAGGGGGTTCGCTCCAAGTTCCATATCCTGGGCCTTTTTGCGCCAGGTGGATTAACACCAATCGTGGGCGATAAGAGTCCTTCTGGATAAGCTGCTGCACTGGGAATGAAATCGTCATTTCCTTTGATCCCATAAGCAGATTGCCAAGCTTCCGGTAATTTATACCAGGTAGCTACATACCAAAGCTTAATGATATTGCGGACAATGGGGGCAAATTTTTCAGACTCCAGAATTTCCGAATGAAACCCTTGAGTTAAAAGAGACTCATCTTGATAGCGTTTGGCTTGCCTATCAAGTCTATTAAATGTTTGTAGCAGGCTTGCAAACAATTCTTTACCAATGATGTCTAGAGTGGTATTGAAGTAAAGAACAGCCTGTCCGGTTCCTTGTAGATGAAATCGAGAAAAACCAGTTAAATATACCGACAAATCCAGAAAATACTCCATCAAGTCAGATGTATGAATACAATCTGATCTGAAGATAGGAGCAGCATTCTCCCCATCTGTCCCAGGAATAGGATTACGAATGAGATGATTAGCTAGTTCTTTCAGACGAAACATTCCCCCAACCGAGGGAATTAATTGCTGAGGATGCCCATCAAAAGCATATTCAATCTCGGCCAGGAAGTTACTGTAGGCAGACTGAAATTCTTTAGCAGCCACATACAATTCTGAGCCTTCAGGATAATCGCTTAGTTTGGCATTGTCCTTCAGAGGATAAACAGCTTGCCAATCTACCTGAAAACAGCCACCATTGGGATGATTGGGTTGATTTGACTTTTCAGGATCATTTTTGTTGACAACATAATATTGCCCTAATTCTAGTTGTTGAAAACGATAGTAATGAGATAATTCTCGTTCTGCATCGTAGATAGCCTTGGTTCTTGATCCCTCACCCTGCTCTTGGATTACTTTTAAAGCCCGAATTGCTGAAGGCAGATCACTGACTACGATAATATCTCCGCCACCATTATAGTAGTATTCGGGAGTAATTTGTCGTTCAGGTTGGCCACAAAACAGGTCATTACCCTTCTCTTGGTGCAAAGCATACAAACTACGAATTATCTCTGCATAAAACGCGCCAATGCTACTGAAAGTAAAAGAAGAATCACGGTCATGAACCCGCAGGAAATTTTTTTGCCCGCTGCGGGATACGACTAATGGCTCGTCTTCGGGGACATGATCACCCTTTTCAATTTGCAGAAAAGTTTTCAGAGTAGACTGGGAAAATCTACTTAAACCCACTAAAAAGTCTCCCACATTTGCTGGTAGCTTAGTAGGATATTCGGGAATAAAATCAGGTGCTGTTAGGGTTGATTTCAAGTTACCACCCACCGCATTGAGAACATTAGCGACGAGGGTTAAGTGTAGCATTTCCTCTACAACAGCAGTGCGGATAATATGGAAAGTGTCTAAATTAGTTCCGGGTTTGAGGGAGTAAAGGGCAGTCAGATAAGGTGGAATAGTTGCATGTTCTAGCTTCATTGCTTGAACAAGATAGTAATGCAATTGTTCTACAGTTGTAATTAAATCGCCTGTGGTCATAATAAATCTCCTGACAATGTATTCTTGATTCTCCAAGGGATACGACACTAGCAAATACTAGGAGGTAAATCTTTAAGCATTTCTTCAGCAGCTATAAAACTTAATGCAGCAGCAGTCAAAGATGTATTAGAGCTGCCAATGGTGGGCATACTTCCCAGACCAAGATGAAGAGATTCTGATGATCCCAACAACGCAGATACTTATCCACAACTGAGTTGTTTTGATTCGTTCCCATGATATGAGTTCCAGAAAAGTGATTTCCGCCTCGGTAAAAATAACCTTCACCTTCATAGGTAAAATATTGTGGGTCGGAAGCATCATACTTGGTATAATCTTTCGCTCCCAAATCCTGAAAGATTGTGCGAGAAAGTTTTCTGGAGTAGACCAGTGTTTTAAGCGTGTAGTCGGGTATGTTGAAGGAAATGACAGGACGATAATTACCCAGGACATCCTTATGCTTTGGATCGATGGTGACTCGGTTACTGGGGTCGGGGGGTAAGTCGCACATGAAAGCCAGCAGCAATTGTCGTGAAATCTGACTAATCAATGTCTGTTGAAGTTCTTTTCCATATTTTTTATTTTCAACTGCATCCAAAAGATCCTTATAGGGTGATCCAGTTGCCCATCCCCAACCATCATTGTGAATATCTACCGCGAAGGCAGATTGTTGGTGACGGAAGTTACCATTACGAAACGTGGAGATTCCTGATGTCACCAGCGACCACGCAGAGTGCCCACAACTTCAGGCATCAAAGCCCAAGCCAACATGAATGGGTGATCCATGAGATGGCAGCCGATCATTCCACTAGTGTTAGGCAATGCAGAAGCAAGCATTAACCGAGCGTTTTCAATGGCATTGGCTGCTAAGACAAATAAAGTCCCCCTGGCGATGCCTGTAGTGTATTTAGGAGAATTGGCGTCATCATAATGCTTGTACTGAATGGTCGTAACACGACCATTTTCAGGATCAATTTCTATCTGGTAAGCGACTGCTTGAGATAATAAATGAACCCGACCAGTTCGGAAAGACTTAATTAAAGTTTTCCGCGCATCATATTTTGCTTGTACCGGACAAATGGGAACACAGTTAGCATTTCCTTGGCACATTTCTCCATGCTGAACAGGATCATTACTGACAGCGCCTTGAGGCACAAAGCCGTCACCATTATCGTAGTCAGGATTAGGGATACCGTTACGAGCTTGGGGAAAAGTAGAGATACCTAATTTAAGGGTTTCATTCCCGATCTTAACTTCAGTCCCATGAATTTTCTCTGTAACTTTTTTATCCAAGTAAGAGGGGGGAAGTTTTTGCATCGGAAAAACATATTTTTCCTCAAATTTGAGAGCCTAGTTTTAAGTCTTCTTGTTCCTTTGTGTCCCCACAAATTCCCATTTCATATTCCGCTTTGCGGTAGTAGGGCATCAGGTCTTCATAAGTAATCGGCCAGTCAAGACCTTGACCATATTTCTCCTTTAAACGAAAATCATCTGGGATCATGCGTGGAGTTTTCGCTTCCCAGTGCATCGTTGTCCCACCAGGAACACGTGTATAAGAACCTCCAAGTTTCATCGGACCATTTTCTACAAAATAATCTCCCATCTGAAGTGGGCTGCGGGCATTGGGATTGATGGGATATGGAGAATTTGGGTGCTTTTCCACCGCTTTGTAGAAAGTATTGACGTAACTTTGAAAGCCCTCAACGGTAAAATCCTTAGTCTGTCCTGCCTCTAAGATTAAAACGGTCTTCCCTTGTTCACTTAACTCCTTGGCTACAATAGCACCGGAGATTCCAGAGCCGACAATGACGACATCATAGAATGTGTTAGAGACAGTATTGGCATCAATAGATGTGAAAATTGTCTGAGTTGAACTCATTGATTACTCCTTAAGTATTACTTAATGTAGGTTTTATAGCAAGGTTATTAGTATCGTATACTTGCGATATTTATCACTTCTATTCCTACACCTACAAATTGCATCTAAATTTTTTCTGCCCACGTCTTTTTAACGTTTCCCAATCCCAATTTCGGAATTTTTCGAGTTAAAGGCAAATTTTCTCCCAAAAAAACACACCTTAAAATCCCCTAACCCTTGCAATACATACCTTTGAGCCTCTGTAAAACTTTCTTAACTTCTCCGTGAACAGGATATAGTAGTTGGTAATTCAAAGCACTTTCATAAGCCCGTATTGCCCCCAATGTATCCCCCAATCCCACTAAGGCTCTCCCTAACCAATAATCAGCTATCGCCGGATTAAACTTCCTCAATTCCTCAACTCCCTCACCAGCTTCTTTCCACCATCGTTTAGCGACAACTTTCCTCATCGCTCCGTAACTCTCTCCTAGCCACACTGACACAGGGACTAATTGTAGATAAGCCTCCGTTGGTAACAAATCCCATCCTGTTTCCAAAGCCTCCACGGCTTCTTGATGTTTTCCAGCTAAAGCCAATACCCGTCCATAACGTAGCCAAGCATCAGCTAACTGGGGTTGGATTTGGATGGCTTTTTCCGAAATCTCACACCCCCGTTCCATCTCTTGAAAGTATTCCACCAACAGCCGTCCCGCAGTTGTCCAAACACTCCAGCATTCTGGAAACCGCTTCAGCATCTTGGCGACTATCAAAGTCAAATCCATTGGAGCATCTTTGGTTAAAACCCCCCTTAAACCCACCTTGGTAAGGGTAGGGTTAGGGTGGGGTTTAATCGCAAAGGGCAAAATTTCACACAATCCCCGATAGATTTCACAATCATCAGGATAAAGAAGATAAGCTTTCCACATCATCTCCCCTGCTTTCTCATATTCACCCGTATTGAATAAACACCGTCCATAGTAATACCAACCATAAGGATGATGCGGGTGTTTGGTGGTAAACTCTGCTAACACCTTTACACCCTGCTCCCAATCCCCACGGAAAATATGATAATATGCGAGTGAATTATGCGCTTGTACTCCATCAGGAGTCTGTCGTAGTAAAGAAGTAATCATGTTTTTAGTCAGTTTCCCCTCCTGACCCAAGACCAATCTCATCTGACAACGCTGCTCAATTTGTCTTTGCAGTACCCGAAAATCATCCGCAGCTAAGGCTATAAGCTTGTTTGAATACTCTATAGCTGCTTCCATGTTTCCCATTCCCATGAAGATATCATAGCTGTGAATCAACGCTAGAAGGTCATTTGGGTTAATTGATAAAACTTGTTGATATGCAGTTAGAGTATCAATAGGATTTTCTCTTTCCTGATGCAATTTTGCCAAAGCTAGCCAATGAACTTCTTTGTCAGGCTCTAAAGTAGCTGCTAAATTAAAAGCAGTAATTGCTTTCTGAATATCACCCCGACTACTTGCAATCAATCCATTTATATGATGCTGAGTTCCTGGATTATTGGACAACAATAACACTTTTTCATATATTTCCAGAGCCTCTTTTTTTAGTCCCATTAAATGCAAGATTTTCCCCAATTTCAGGTGGATATCAAATAATTGAGGTTGTTGCTCAATCACTTGACTATACTCTAAAACTGCTGCTTGCCATTTTCCCATCTCATATAGCAAATCAGCTAGCTCTAATCTTTTTTTCCATCCTTGAGGATACTTCCGAACATACTTATTTAATGTGATAAGTTTCTGCTCTTGTCTCCCTGACTTTTTCTCTAAAACCAAGTGAACATTTATCTCCACCCCAGAGAACTGGGTGAACTGTACCAATGATGTGGTAAGGTTTCCAGACATATTGCGGTTACTTTATAATTAATTTCTTCAAGTTTGCTTTTTGTAGTTATTGGAGTTTCCCACGAGTGTAAAACGTTTGCATACACTGCTTCTAGATTCTGATGAGGTTTCTCTTCTATCTTTGGATTAGACGTTAGGTAGTTCACATTTTGTAATCGAGTCAAATCTACAGAAATATTGTTTTCTCCCTCAAAATACTTGTTTAGCTGCTTTTGGAGAATAATTCTGGCTTGTTTAGCTCGTTTGCGAACGCTGTCTTGCGAGATAGATAGTTGTTTTGCAATCTCTTTATACGTCTTTTTCTGCCAGTAATGTAAAACAAAAGGATATCGCAATCGGCATGGTAAGGATTCAATCTGATGGTAAAGATATACTCTTAGTTCATCCCTGATTAGCGTTGATTCACCACACTCAATGTAGGGAATGAGTTTTGTCGAATCTATAAATTCAATATCATCAATATTTTCTATCTTTACCCTCTGACGCTGACGATGAATATCCACGCATAAATTATGGATAAGTTCGGATAACCAAGCTTGAGGATTGATGATGCTCTGACTATACTTTGGCCATTGCTTCCAGGCTTTGATCATTGCCTGACTCAGGGCATCTTCAGCATCTGGAGGATTTCTATTCATCCATCTGAGGCAAAGACGGTAAAAATAGTCTTGATGTTGTTCCCACAATTGCCAAAAGTCATGACAACTAGTTTGTGATAAGCATCTGGATTCGAATTTGTCCGTTACTGATACTTCTTGTTTCTACTCCAGATTGTGAAACAAGGATATCTTGCTCCATATATGCTTGCATTTTCACTTAAAAGACTAAATTTGCTGTAGCCAATGAATTTTAGTCATCAAAAAATGGGGTTAGAATTTACCCACTTGACAAATAAACTATTCTGTGATATAGTTGAGAACCTTTGATTAGAGTTTATGATCTTTGGTTCTTATCTATCTAAGGATAGATAATGGTTTCCTATAAATCATGAGATAATTGATATACATAGGTTCCATTATTATTTCTCAATATGAGCCTAACCACCTGAATTTTTCTCTGAACTATGGTAGCAATTTTGTTGCTCCTCAAAATATACCACGCTTTTTTAAAATGGTAATTCAGTTAAATTCAGGATTTTGGTAATTCTCATAAATTTAATTTGTCAGTAGCATGAAACTTAATTTTATTACTATAATACTTAGAAAAATCAGATAAATTCAGGTATTTTCAGGTGGTAATGATGTTTTTCTGTTGCCTAATCGCTCTTTCATCATTTAGAGGTGGTGGAAAAAGTCGAAACAAAGGTCAAATATGTCCCTATCTATACTCTGATTCGGAGGGAGATGATCAGAGCTACCCACTGGGATGAAAGAGCGCTTTTATCTTGGTTCCGCTTTTTCTTCCAGTAGCGATTGCCAATCTGTAATTGCTTGTGGAGTCCATAGCCAATTATGAGCTAATCTTTGAATCTGGAAATTGACTGGATCTTGTTCCACTACACTGGAACGGAGATTAACGGCTTTATTAAAATATTGTTCTTGTTTATCACCGATTTGATTTTTGCCAGATTTAGCAGATTTATATAAACCCAAAGCTAACCCAGCATATGAAGTTAAAGCTTCTGGAGGTATGATGATTTTACCAGTTTTATGAGGCTGGGAATTGTGAGTTTTCAAAGCTATATCTATAGCCTTAAACCAAGAATCATTAGCTCGATTCAGGTCTTGTTCTGCATAATAAGCAAACCCTAAAGCATTATTATATAATAAGGAATCTGGACGATTTTTGACGGCAATTTCCCAGAAACGACGAACATCATCAATACTATATTTTTTATCGCCAGTTTGGATTAATTCCCAAGCCAATCTTCCCCGAACAAAGTTAATTTCTGGCTGATCAATTTGCTTTTTATCAACTAGATTCAATGCAGTTTGAGCATTAGCATATGCTCGTCGATCTAGTAATGCTTCTACAGCCTCTAGTCCACTAGATATATCTCCTTGACTGATTTTTGCAGTGGCGATCGCTGTGACAATTCCAGTATTAGCAGTCTTTAAATCTATCGGTGGTAGTTCCCGGGTAACTAATGTTTGAGTAGGAATTTTAGGGATATCAGCTATAACTAATAAAGGTCGATTTTGCCACAACATATTTATGCCCATCACCACCGCAACTAACCCTACTCCTGTCAAACCGATGAGAGGCCATTTCCAATCTGAAGTAGGTTTTTTAACTAGGGTTGGGACTGAAGTTGGAACTGAAGCTGCTTCCTCATTTGTAGACAAATCCGAGAGATGACTGCTCCTGGTCGGAACTGGTTCAAAAACTAGCGTTTGCTCTGATTCCGAGTTTAACTGAACATCAGTTGAATCTGGGTATGGGTCTAGTTCTGCTTGGAATGAAGATAATTCTGTTGTCCCCTGTGGATAACCTAGCTGACGAAGTACATCTCCCACAAAAGCTGGAACATCATCATCATCATCATAATTAGAATCATCATAATTAGAATCATCATAATTAGAATTATCATAATTAGAATTATCATCTTCTAACCAGTCAGTATCGAAATCACCTTTGAGTAAACCGGAGGGAATTGATTCCTCACTCACTAAAGGTATTTCTAATTCATCAATTATATCTGAATACATCGGTAAGGGATGAGATAACAATGATGGCTGATAATCATTTAAAAATTCCTCCTTTTCTGTAAAGTTATTTTCTGGGCTGAGAAAACCGTCAAATTCTCGCTGTAAGTACAAAATTGGTAACGCCCAGTATATTTGGTGAGAACCATAAGCAGAAATTAAGCCCTGACGGACTCGACTCACACATAAATCGAGAGGATATCCTTGACTTAAGTTCCGGTAAAATAATTGTGTTAGTGTCAGTGCTACTTCATCAGGGATTCTTTCCGACATTGCCAAAACACTTCTCAATCCCCGTTTCACTAAACTTTCCGTCAAGTTACTCTCTCCAGAATCCCCACCAGCATTAGAATTAGCAGAGTAAACCCCTAAACAGGAATTAAAGACAGCCATTTGAATATTATTATTCACCAACAATCCTGCTAAATCATCTCCACTGAGGGTTTCGGTTAATCCTGTTCTTTTACTAACTAAATAAATTTTTCCCCCATTGGCACCAAAATTACTATGTCCAGAATAATGAAGAATATGAAATCCTCCTTGTTCTAGAGCTTGAGTTAATTCTTCTCTTCCTGGTTGGTCAAGGATGGTCAGTTCTATTTTTGGTAGCTGGTGACTATCATCCCCAGAACGGGTGATGTGTCGCTGCAATTCTGCTTGGAGTTGAATCGCTTCTTGTTTTTGCAAATCCAGACGAGTTAGGTCTGTGGGAGAGGCGATCGCCATCAAAACCCTAACTATTCCTGTATCATTGCGTGTAAGGATGTTTTTCGATGGTAAGCGAGATGTATTCAACATCCCATGATGACAACGAGAAAAGGCAATATAAGTCGCTTGTGGCAATGGGACGATCACCTGCGTGCATGACTTCCCAAGGCAAACGTGCTAACTTCGCATCCTTGAGTCCTAATCTTAAACGCAGTACCTGTTGTTGATTTTGAGCAATACCCTGAGCAGTAATCCAGCTATCCCTGAGAGTACCTTGAAACAGTGCATTATAAAATTGCTGACCTAATGCCACCAGATTCACGGAATTTCTAGCGATGACATCTCCTTGTAACAGCGATTGCAATGGGTCATTCATTAAATGCCCAGCAGCACTTAACCACTCAGCCACAGGCCAAGTTACTAGTTCATCAGCTAATGGAACTCCTGGTGCGACTTGTTCCGTCCTCACCAAGTAGTCATTTTGTCCTACTGGTGTCACCGAAATATGAAATTCCGACACATTGACCATACAGCAATACTTCCAGGCATTACAAAATATAAAATAGTCACATATAGATCTTAATATAACTACCGTTTACCCAAAAAAGATTACTCACAAATAGGCTTAAAATCCAAGACGTGATTATTTTCGGGTAGTTCCATACTGTAGGCAGCAGTCAGGAGTCAGGAGTAAAAACCGCTTGCTGTATAGCTTTTTGCGGGAGATTTAATTTTGTAACTGATTCAACTGTATTCAATTATAAACCAAAATTACGATCCGTCATCCAGTGGTAAGGTTATTAACCTTCTATATAATCTAAAAACTTTATCCGGATCGGATTGCCAACTTGATGGAAATTTAATTGGTAGATGCACCTTGATCTTCAACTCCCCCTGGTTGACTAACACTCACTAGGGGTTTTTTCTTTTCCCAGGAATAAAAAAGATATAGCTAAATTTGTCCGGATTCTAGAGATGCTCAAGAGAAAATTTAAATAGTAGATGCACCCTGATAACTAAACTCCTCTGGTTGGTGAAAACCCGCTAGAGGTTTTTTCTTTTCCCAGGAATAAAAAAGACATAGCTAAATTTGTCCGGATTCTAGAGATGCTCAAGAGAAAACTTAAATAGTAGATGCACCCTGATAACTAACTCCCCTGGTTGACTAACACTCACTAGGGGTTTTTTCTTTTCCCAGGAATAAAAAAGACATAGCTAAATTTGTCCGGATTCTAGAGATGCTCAAGAGAAAACTTAAATAGTAGATGCACCCTGATAACTAACTCCCCTGGTTGACTAACACTCACTAGGGGTTTTTTCTTTTCCCAGGAATAAAAAAGACATAGCTAAATTTGTCCGGATTCTAGAGATGCTCAAGAGAAAACTTAAATAGTAGATGCACCCTGATAACTAACTCCCCTAGTTGACTAACACTCACTGGGGGGTTTTTTCTTTTTTCAGGAACAAAAAAGACATAGCTAAATTTGTCCGGATTCTAGAGATGCTCAAGAGAAAATTTAAATAGTAGATGCACCCTGATAACTAAACTCCTCTGGTTGGTGAAAACCCGCTAGAGGTTTTTTCTTTTTTCAGGAACAAAAAAGACATAGCTAAATTTGTCCGGATTCTAGAGATGCTCAAGAGAAAATTTAAATAGTAGATGCACCCTGATAACTAAACTCCTCTGGTTGGTGAAAACCCGCTAGAGGTTTTTTCTTTTTTCAGGAACAAAAAAGACATAGCTAAATTTGTCCGGATTCTAGAGATGCTCAAGAGAAAATTTAAATAGTAGATGCACCCTGATAACTAAACTCCTCTGGTTGGTGAAAACCCGCTAGAGGTTTTTTCTTTTTTCAGGAACAAAAAAGACATAGCTAAATTTGTCCGGATTCTAGAGATGCTCAAGAGAAAATTTAAACAGTAGATGCACCCTGATAACTAAACTCCTCCGGTTGACTAACACTCACTGGGGGTTTTTTTCTGGTTATGATTAAATTTAAGCGGAATACCATGATAACTTACAGAATTAATTATTGGTAGATGCACCCTGATAACTAAACTCCTCCGGTTGACTAACACTCACTGGGGGTTTTTTTTCTGTTTATGATTAAATTTAAGCGGAATACCATGATAACTTACAGAATTAATTATTGGTAGATGCACCCTGATAACTAAACTCCTCCGGTTGACTAACACTCACTGGGGGTTTTTTTTTCTGTTTATGATTAAATTTAAGCGGAATACCATGATAACTTACAGAATTAATTATTGGTAGATGCACCCTGATAACTAAACTCCTCCGGTTGACTAACACTCACTGGGGGTTTTTTCTTTGTCAAAAACCTCTACTGACCAGATGGAAATAATTTATCCGGAGCATGGTAGTCAGTCCCAGAACATTTAATTGGTAGATGCACCCTGATAACTAACTCCCCTGGCTGACTAATACTCACTGGGGGTTTTTCCGAAATATTTAATGAGCAGTGACCCTGTTTCTCTACCGCTTTCATTCTATTTTTAGATAAACCGAGGATTGAGAATGATCACTGCGATATATAATAGCATTCTTAATTATTGCTCTATAATTTCCTTATAATTCTGCCATTGAAATTCTGGATTGTCATGGTTATATTAATCGCAATCTGTTAATGTTTTATAACATAACCATGAATTTTATACTTAGAAGTCAGCGAGTTTATGAGTTTAACTGTGATTAAGTTCTCTTCAGAGGATTGTGGTATCTGCCATAAGATGTCCTTCTATGACCAAAAAGTGACGGAAGAACTAGGTTTACAATTTATTGACGTCAAAATGCAGGATACAGCAACTTACCGTAAGTACCGGAAGATTTTATTAACTCAGTATCCTGAAAAATCTGATATGGGATGGCCTACCTATATTATCTGTGATGCTCCAGAAGGAGAATTTCGGATTTTGGGTGAGGTTAAAGGAGGACATCCCAAGGGAGACTTTAGAAGTCGTCTACAAGAGGTGTTGAAGGAGAAGGAGTCCGCCCGTCAGGAGTCAGAATAAATGATTGAACGATTTGAATCCGCTCTACTAATTTAAAAGGTCAAAGGATTTTACCTCTAGGACACGCTCAATCATGGCTATGGTCATGACATCTTCGCGTACCTGTCCAGTGATTTTCACTTTTTGTCCTGATTTGAGCAATTCTTTGTCAGCACCTTTGAGAATTTCATAGGTAGGGCCTTCGTCACTGACTAAAGCCCATGCACCTAGACCAAGGTTACGACGTTCAATGGTTCCTGTGACTGTAATACTCATAGTTTCGGGAGATGGGGGAGGTAAGAGGCAGGGGGGCAGGGAGCAGGGAGCAGGGGGGAGGTAAGAGGCAGGGGGGCAGGGAGCGAGGTGCAGGGGAGAGAAACGGAGATGGGGAGAATATATTTTAAATTCTCTTTCCCCCTGCCCCCTGCCCCCTGCCCCCTGCCTCCTCTACTGCCTCCCCTACGCCCTACCTCCTTCATTTTGGAGGGCTAAACGTGCGAGCCAATAACAAAGTAGGGCATTGATAATTAAGTAGATGCGAGATAGATTACTAGTTCCTAATTTCCAAACTACTGGGTCACAAATAGCACTGACCATTAAACAAGCAGCTATACCCAAGGTACAACCAATCGCAAACCATTTACCCGTGGGATGTCCTAATAGGAAAACTATCAAAATCAACGGAATGATGACACTAGCAAATACAGGATTTAACGCCTCAGTTCCTTGCAAAGCATTTCCTAATTCGGGAATCGAACTACCAAACAGCCGGAAAGGCCATTGGGGTAAGTCAAAAATATAAATTCCTTTCAGGAAGAATAATCCAGAACTACCAGCTATTAAACCACTAGATAAAGACCAACTCCAAGTGAAGGGGAAATAAACTCGTAAAAACCAAGCCAGTAAATAAGCGCCTACTACCATAAGAATTTTGGGGATAAGGGCGATCGCACCACCATCAATCCAAAAACCAGGGTTAAGATAACCGTTATCCCGTAACCAGCGGAAGAAATCGGGGAAACTGATTTGTCCTTCACTGGCAATTTTGACGGCGGCTTCAGCATTAAGTTGTCCAGCACCGTAATAGTTCAAATTATCTTCAGAAATGACGCGTGCTGACTGCTTCAGAACGTTTAAAACTGCGTCTGGTTCTTTCACCCCCAGGGCTTTAATTAATGCGGCTACACCAGCAACATGGGGAGCCGCCATACTAGTGCCTTGAAGTCCCAGAAATACACCTGTACCGTTTTCATCAATAGTTTGCTGAAGAATCGATCCGCCTTCACTCCCACCAGGGGCAGAAATATCAACACCAGCACCAAAGTTAGAGTAGGATGCTTTTTCACCATCAGTTGCCAAATGCCGAAACACTGATTACACGGGGATAACGAGCCGGATAACTAGAACGATTAGCACCTTCATTCCCAGCCGCAGCAATAATAACTACATTTTTGTGATAAGCGTAATCAATGGCTTCTTTCATGAGTTGGCTTTCACCACCACCACCTAAACTCATGTTAATTACATCTGCACCATTATTAGCGGCAAATTTAATCGCTTCGGCAATATCGGCTACAGTCCCACCACCATCAGCACTTAATACCTTTAAGGGCATTAAACTAGCTTCATAGGCAATACCAGCGACACCAAATTGATTATTAGTTGATTGGGCAATTGTCCCAGCCACGTGAGTACCATGTCCATTATCATCTTTAGCGTCGTATTGGTCGTTAACAAAATCGTAACCTTTCACAAATTTTGTTTCCTGTAAATCCCGTAGCTTAGTAATCCCAGTGTCAATTACCGCCACGACCACATCCTTCCCCTTAGTCCGAGTCCATGCGGCTTCGACACCAATTTTATGCATGTTCCATTGCTTGCTATAATATGGATCATTCGGTCCTACTAAAGTCGGCGCCGGAGTTGATTCGTCTTCTGAGGGACGCAACATTTCCCCTATATACACTGGTTTACTCGGTTGGGGAATTTTCCTGTAGATATAATTTGGCTCGATAAATTCTGTATCTTTAGCAAAGGGGGATGCTTGTAACTCTTTTAGTCGTTGGCGATCGCCTTGAATGATATAAACGTGGTCAAGCGCTGCAAATTGGTTATCCAGTCGGGGTGTGACCTGGTATTGTTGAGCAATGGTTTTCAGGTCTTGTGAAATGACAGATTCAGGGATATTTTCCCGGAAATCCAGCAAAATCGTTTCAAATTCACCTTTAGCTGCTAATCCCTGAAAATTCAGGAATCCAAATATCGCCGCCCCTAACCCAATGACAAACAAGCACAACAATATAAACTTTTTCATATTATCTTGATGAGATGTTAGTGATGATCATTCCAGGGATGTTTGCTCACTACCATAACTTATCTCCATCCATTATTGGTTAATTTTGCCGTTTAGTTATGTAGTGATTATGGAACGTGGTCTTTTGTGGTTGCCTTTGTTAGTGGTATTTTTCTGGTTAGCTTGGCAAGGTTCGCAGGAATATCAAAAGCTGGAAGCTTATCAGGTTTGGGCAGAACAGTTTGAAAATGCCAAGTATGATATCTATGGGGTCATGGGTAAAAAAGGTAACGATATCACCTGGGGAAAGCCTACCACCAAAGGACCCATTAATCTAGAAACGTTTTCTTTGGTGGATATCCAATCTATCCGTCTGTTGATAGATGACAAAGAAGTTGATATGGAAAATCCTCCTCTCAAAGGTCGTGTGATTGAGTTAGAATTTGTAGCTCAGACATTTAAATCAGTGCGGGTTCCATTTACAGAAATCCCTTTAGCGGCAAAATGGGGAAAATATTTGCAGCGTTCAGAAGTTGAGAATAACTAATTCTTCTTCTATTTTTTCTTATCTATTTCCCGTTCATTTTTCCGAGCTTCCTGTGCTTTTTTCCGAGCTTCCTGTTCCTTTTTCCGAGCTTCCTGTGCTTTTTTCCGAGCTTCTTGTTCCTTTTTCCGAGCTTCCTGTTTCTTTTTCCGAGCTTCCTGTTCCTTTTTTATTTGCATTAACTGCTCTTTTAACTCTTTTTCAGCGATGATTTTATTAGATATAGCCACCGAGTTAGCCGGATCAGCTTTTAAAGTTTCGTCAAAAGTTGCGATCGCTTCTTGCCATCTTCCCAATTTGACGAGCGATACCCCTTTACCAGCTAATATATTGGGATTATTGGGATTGAGAATATTAGCCCGATTATAAGCAGTGAAAGCTTCTTGATATCTAGCTAAATCTAATAACACTATCCCCCGATTATGCCATCCTTGTGATAATTCTGGATTAATACCAATAGCTCTATCTGCGGCTACTAAAGCCTCTCTTTTGCGGGATAAATGCCACAAAACAACACTGCGATTAGCCCAAATATTTGCCACTTGATTATTATCATTTAAACTATTAATATTTTCTAGAGCTTTATCATATGCATTTAATGACTGTTCATACCGTTCTAATGAGCGGAGAATTCTACCTTTATTGAACCAAGCTAGAGCAGATTGAGGATTAATTTTGGTAGAGCGATCGCTACTAGCAATAGCATCAGAATATCTGCCTAAATACCATAAAGTTGCGGCTCTGATATTCCAAACTTCGGCATTATTTGGTTCTAAACCAGATGCACGGTCAAGTGAAGCTAATCCTTCTTCATATTGTCCCAATCCTGCTTGAGCGATTCCCCTTTCCTTCCAAGCTAAAAACGAACCACTATCACCCCATCTATTATCACCTTGTAAAGCTTTATCACAATTTTCTAAAGATTTTTGATATGTCTCTTTAGTACCTAATTTGTTTAAATTCGCAGCTTGACTAGCCAGAGCTAGAGAATAATTAGGACTGAGTTTTACAGCCAATTCTAGAGAAATGCTAGCTGGCTCGATTCTACCTAATGAATATAAAGCTCTACCATGTTCTAACCACATATCGCTATCTTTAGGATTTAAGGCGATCGCTTGGTCAAAGGAAGTAACAGCTTCTTCAACTTGTCCATTATTTTTTTGAGCAATAGCTCGATTGTACCATGCTGCTGCCGCAGTAATATTGTTCAAATCTCCCTTACTTTTAAGAGCAACATCACAAGCCGTGATCGCTTCAGCAAATCGATTTAATTTGGTGAGAGTCTGACAATTACCAACTAAACTCAAAGCGTGTTGGGGATAAATATCTAAAGCTTTAGTAAAGGAAACCAGTGCATCGCTATACTGTCCCAAAGTATTTTGGATTACGCCCTTATAATACCATGCTGATATAGCGGTTTTATTTCCCCAATTGCCATCAGAACGCAATGCTAAATCACAAGCTGCTAATGCATCTGTGTATTTACCTAAGTCAAATAGTCCTTGACATCGATCTGCAATAGCTCGCGAATATTTAGGTTTAATCCGTAAAGCCTTGTCAGCTGATGCTAATGCATCAGAATACTTCTCTTGTGATAATAAAATTTCGGTGCGGATTACCCAGATTTCAGGTTCATTCGGTCTGATTGCAATTCCTTCATTACAAGCAGAAATTGCCTCTTCATATTTCTTTTCCTCTCCTAAGGATTTACATAAACCTGCCCAATAATCAAAATCTTTCAGGTTTAACTTTTCCTTTTGTTCTGATAGAGCAGGTTTAGCTACACAAAAATTAACAGTCAACATTGCCAAAAATAGCATCCAACTGACACTAGTAGATATCTGCTGTTTACTTGTCTTCATAAGTATATGTTTCATAAAAATTATAAAATTTCAAAATACTATTGTTTACCTGTCACTTCAACTGGACATAAAGTAAATCCAGATTCAGTGTGATCGCACATCTAGATTGTTCTACAAGTCCCCAATAGTATTTTAATTCATAAGGGATTTTGTGACATGGAAATAGTGCGATCGCTTTATGAGCAGGAATGGAGGAAAATGTATAGACGTGCTAAATCTGTGGAGCAGGCATCTTGCCTGCCAGTGAAGTCAAGCGGGCAAGATGCTCACTCCACCCAGATTGATTTTGTCTAGATTATTCCCTATTCCCTTCGACCATGAACTTTTAAGTTATGAACACGTCTGAGGATTATGTGCCAGAATCTAGAACACTTGAGCTATGCAAAATTTTATGAGATTAAAAACCATATGATGCCATTAATTTCCCTCATTATTACAGTTTATAACCGAGAAAAATACTTAAGTGCAGCTATTGACAGTATTCTGACCCAAACCAGGGGTGATTTTGAACTACTAATTTGGGATGATGGTTCCACAGATAAATCAGCAGAGATTGCACGTGAATATGCAAAAAAAGATCGTCGAGTCAGAGTCATGATCGCAGAACATTTGGGACGAGGATTAGCACTACAAGCAGCAATAGCGGAAACGACAGCCCCTTATTTAGGTTGGGTAGATAGCGACGATTTACTTGCACCCACAGCATTAGCAGAAACCGCCGGGATTTTGGATGCTCAACCTCATATTGGTTGGGTATACACCGATTATCTAGATATTGACGAACAGGATACAGTACTGAGTTATGGCTATCGTTGTCTTGTTCCTTACTCCTGTGAAGAAATATTAAATAAATTTATGACCTTCCACTTTCGGCTAATGCGTCGGGAAGTGTTTAATTTAGCCGGAGGAATTGATGTATCTTTAGAAACAGTAGAAGATTACGATTTATGTGTGCGACTTTCAGAAGTTGCTCAAGTACAGCATATCTATCAGCCACTTTATTACTACCGTACACATCCGGAAAGTATCTCCCAACAAGGGCAATATGAGCAAATTAAGAGAGCACATAAAACCGTCATTAAAGCCCAAAAACGTCGTAAATCAAGGGTAAGTTCACAACTAAGAGCATTTGCAGCCAGTATTTTACCTTGGCTACTGTTAATGATGCCCGATTTTGCTCAAGCACAATCAATTACTACTGCTCAAGATGGAACTGGCACTATTGTTAATACTCAAGGTAATAAAATAGATATTAGTGGAGGAAAATTAAATAGTAATGGTACTAATTTATTCCATAGTTTTTCCCAATTTGGTGTAAATGCTAATCAAACCGCTAATTTTCTCTCCCAACCAACCATCCAAAATATCTTAGGAAGGGTGACAGGTGGGAATGCTTCTGTGATTAATGGAATCATTACAGTTACAGGTGGGAATTCTAATTTATATTTAATCAACCCGTCCGGGATGATCTTTGGTGCTAATGCGAGTTTGAATTTACCTGCGGCTTTTACAGCTACCACCTCTACCCGCATCGGGTTTGGGAATAATTGGTTTAATGCTACCGGGGGCAATGACTATAGTACACTGCTAGGGAATCCCAATAGTTTTGCTTTTGATTCTCATCTCGTCGGAGCAATTTTGAATCAAGGAAAATTAGCAGTTGCATCTGGAAACAACTTGACTTTATTAGGTGGAACCATAGCTAGTACTGGAGAACTATCTGCACCAGGAGGTAAAATATTAGTCGCGACGATTCCGGGGACAAGTTTAGTTCGTTTCACCATTCCCGGAAATCCCTTAAGTCTAGAAATTCAACCGCTCAATTCATCGAGTAGCGGGAATAGTGTCAATAATTCTCTCGCGAGTTTATTAACGGGTGGTGGTGTTAATGCTACACAATTAACAGTGCATAATGGTGAATTAACACTCACTGGTTCTGGTTTGCTAGTTCAAAATGGTGATGTTGTCGTTAATAAAGTGACTGCGGGTACAGCCAAAATAGCGGCTCAGGGAAATATACTGTTACCAAGTAGTCAACTAGCTACGACTGGAGATTTGAATTTAATTGCTCAAGATACTATCCAAGTTCGTGATAGTGCTACTAATGCTTTTGCTGCTAATGCTGGAGGTAATCTCTATTTTCAAGGTCAGCAAGGAATTGATATTCTCGCCATTAATAGTCTACAAACAACACCTTTAGTCAGTGGTGGTAATTTGACTTTAGTGAGTGATGGTCAAATTTCTCTGGATGCTCACTTTGCTAGTGGTGGTAATTTCTCAATTCTGAATAGTCAAGGTCAAGCGGGGAATTTTGTGAGTTTATCTGATCCGATTGTTAGTTCCGCAGGAGATGTCACTTTCGGTACTTATATCGGAACAGCTTTAAAAGTTGAGTCTAAAGGTAGTATCACTATTAATGGTGATGTGACCATTAATAATCCAGATTTTGGCATTAATACCGCTTGTGGTAGCACCTGTTCCTCAGATGTGACACTTCTAAGTAAACAGACAGCATTAATTCTTAGAGCCGGAGTTAGTAGTTTAACAGAAACAAATACTGGTACACCTCCCTCCGGTTTAATCACTAGCGGAACCACCTCATCCCCAGGTAATGTCACTGTCACAGGTAATATTCAAACTTATAGTTTATATGGTGGTCCGGTTATTGTCAGTGCTACAGGTAATATTAGTTTAAATGGTTCAACTACTTCTGGTAGTTCCACAAATAGTATCGGTGGAAACATTGATTTGTCTGCGGGAGGAAATATTAATACAGGAAATATTTCCTCTCTATCTGGTTCAACCATTGGTGCTGCCACCAGTGGTACCATTAATTTGGTAACTAATGGAGGAAGTATTACCACAGGAAATATTTTTTCTGCATCTACTTCTTCGACATTTGTTTCCACTGGTGCTTCCGCAACCGGGGGAAATATTAATTTGCAAGCTGCTACTGGCATAACCACTGGTAGTATTGATGCTAGTAGTAGGGTTAATAGTCCTTATGATAATGTAGTAGCTGTTAGTGGTACAGTAAATTTACAAACCACAATTATTGGTGGTAATATTATTTTTAATAGTATTGATACCAATGCTGATAATCTCTCATCTAATGGAACTACTACTGGTGGGAGTGTGAATATTTTCGCTAATGGCACTGTGCAAGGATTAAGTAATATTCTGATTGATCTAGTACCAACTACTAATACTATAAATACAACTGGGACAAATCAATCTGGAGTTACCACATCTGGTTCCGTAAATATTACGCATGATGGAGGTTTTAATAATGTGGATTTTATGGTGGGAGATGCCAGCATTAATGGTTTAGTTGGCAACATTATGGCAGATGCTTCTCAAATTACTACAACTTCCACTATGCATAGTTTTCCAGTCTTACCAAATGGAGGACTTGCATCAAATACACCAAGTAATATTTCCATTACTTCTATTAATACTTCACCTACTTTAACAGTAGGAAATACTCAACTCTCGACAATTAAATCTGGTCAATCAGTTACATTTAAGCTTGGGGATTTAATCACTAGTACTAGTGATGCCAATTTAGATAATACCAGCATAATTTTAGATGCCATTAAAACGGGAACATTAACTTTACAGGATGGTACACCAGTCACAAGCACCACACCTTTATCTGCAAGTACAGTTTTGGTGTATGCTCCACCAGTTAACATGACTGGTATAATTCCTGCTTTTAATATTAAAGCAAATGATTGCGTTTCTTCCTCCTCCCCCCAGACAATCAGCATCAACGTTACTCCTCTACCTACTCCTAGTCCCAGTCCCACCCCAAGTCCTAGTCCTAATCCAGAGATTTTACAAAAAACTCCCACTAAACAAATATTTGTAGACAACCAAAATTCCGCACTCATTCAAACTAAAGTAGATAATATAATTGAAGAAAAATTTACCAATGAATTTCAGCAATATTTAGATATAAACTCAAAATTACAAATTACCTCCATTCCCAAATCCAAGGAAATTCTGTCCGAGATTTATGATCGAACAGGTGTTAAACCTGCACTGGTCTATGTTAATTTTGTTCCAGAAACAGTTACTAATTATCATCAGGGTGTACTGATTTCTTCTCCTAGCAATTGCCTAGAATTACTCATCATTACCGCCAAAGGTGAACCAGTTAGAAAAGTATTAAATGTGACTAGAAGTGAAGTTATAAAAACAGCACAAATCTTTAAATCGCGTCTGACAAATCCCATCTTGCGAAATGACTATCAAGATGCAGCCCAACAGTTGTATAAATGGATAATTGCACCGATTAAGAGTGAACTCCAAGCTAGAGAAATTAATAATTTAGTTTTTCTCATGGATAGTGGTTTGCGATCGCTACCCATTGCTGCTCTATATGATGGTAAAGAGTATTTAATAGAGCATTATAGCGTAGGATTAATGCCCAGCATCAGTCTCACAGATACAAAATATGTAGACATTAAAACCAAACAAGTGCTGGGGATGGGAGCATCTCAATTTACAGAACAGAAATCGTTACCTGCGGTACCCACAGAATTAGCCACGATTACACCTCGACTATGGCCAGGGAAATTCTTTCTTAATCAAGGATTCACCTTAAAAAATCTGCAATCACAACGTCAGCAAGTACCTTATGGGATTATCCATTTAGCAACCCACGGTGAATTCAAACCTGGTAAACCCAATCAATCCTATATTCAATTATGGGATAGCCAACTCACCATGAATTGATTGCGGGAACTAGGGTGGAATAACCCTCCAGTAGAGCTAGTAGTACTCAGTGCTTGTCGCACAGCATTGGGAGATGAACAAGCGGAATTAGGTTTTGCGGGTTTTGCGGTTCAAGCGGGAGCTAAATCAACCCTAGCGAGTTTGTGGTATGTATCTGACGAAGGGACTTTAGGATTAATGAGTGAATTTTATGAGCAATTAAAAATTTCTCCCATTAAAGCCGAAGCATTAAGACGGACACAGTTAGCGATGTTGAAAGGACAAGTGGAATTCAAGAATGGTAAATTAACTATCTCCCGTGGGGATGTGAATTTACCACCCGTTTTGAGAAGATTAGGTAATAAAGCATTACAGCATCCATATTTCTGGTCTGCTTTTACCCTGATTGGTAATCCTTGGTAAAGATATTCGTTCTCAACAGCCACATTCCAGATACTAGTTGTACTATTTAAGATGTAGCTTGCAGACTTATCACCGAGTGAGGGGGCATCTAAGATGATTATAACAAGTTATAATTTCGATCAAGCTATCTTAACCGCAGGTTCTCCATTAAAAACCAGCATTCTGTTACGTTTTCGGGCTGATATACCCGAATCTCCCCGACGTAACCTGAATCTTTCTCTGGTAATTGACCGTTCCGGTTCCATGGCCGGTTCTCTTACATCATGCGCTCAAAGCTGCTGAATCTGTCGTAGACCAACTGGAATCCCAAGATATTCTTTCGGTTGTGGTTTATGATGATGCTGTAGATACTGTAATCACACCCCAAGCTGTCACTAATAAAAATGAGCTAAAAAATTCCATTCGGAGGGTAAGAGCAGGTGGGATTACGAATTTATCTGGAGGTTGGCTTCAAGGTTGTGAACACGTAAAAGCTCAACTTAATCCTCAAAAAATTAATCGTGTACTTCTCCTTACCGATGGTCACGCAAATATGGGTATTCAAGACCCAAAAATACTCACTTCAACATCAGGGAAAAAAGCGGAAGAGGGTATTACTACCACTACATTAGGTTTTGGTCAGGGTTTCAATGAAGACCTCTTAATTGGTATGGCTAGGGCTGCAAATGGTAATTTTTATTTCATTCAGAGTATAGATGAAGCCACAGAAGTATTTGGGATTGAATTAGATAGTTTAAGAGCAGTTGTGGGTCAAAATTTAAAGGTGACTTTGGAGTTGCTCAATGGTGTAACTCTGGTAGATACCCTCAGTTTAGCTACAGTTAGTCACAACAATACCAATCAACCTGTCATCACTTTAGGAGAGCTTTATGAAGGTGAAGACAAGCTGTTAGGTTTATGTCTGGATATTCCTGCGGGTGAAATTGGGGAGTTACCTATAATTAAACTGCACTACACTGCTAATGTGGTGCAAAATGACCTGATTCAAGATGTTTCCGGTACAATAGATATTATTGCTAAATTCGGTACTGTAGAAGAAGCGGCTCTGGCTTCTTCCAGTCATATTATCTTAGAATTGAGTCGGCTTAATATTGCCAAAGCTAAAGAAACAGCTCTGAATCTGGCTGAATATGGTAAACATCAAGAAGGTGAGCAAATTTTGCATGCTTATCCAGGAACTCAAAACCAAAGGATTAAATGAGAACTTTGAAATTGCGGAAGAAATAGACCAACTAGAATACTTTGCGGGTAGGATTTCCCAACAAGCTTTAGGAAACGCAGGTCGGAAAGAACTGCGCGACCAATCATACCAAACCATGACTCGGAATCGGAGTGATTTAGCGGGTCGTGGTGTGACGGCTGGGGATGAAGTGCATGCGATACCAGTTGTGAGTGATGTTGGTTCTGGGATTGAATTGCATTGTGTTCGGGAAGGGGGTAAATTACGCATCAAAGTTTTATCTGATGGATATGATACCACCAAGAATATTCAGTTTCCCAGAGCCATTCGTGCGGAAGGTGCAAGGTACGTTGTGGAAGGACTAGAACTTTCTAGCGATAGTACATTCTATCGTGTGCGTGGTAATATTACCCGGCTTGCAAAACCTGGTGAACCAGATATGTTTGTGGGTGGTTACAGACAAACCAGTTCCCGAAACATAGCAAAAGCTTCTAAAAAACCAGATAGTGCTGCGGATTTACCTACAACTGACACAGTGGGAGATGGGGTTCTAGTTCAGTGTGTCAAAGATGGGAGTAAACTGCGGGCTAGAGTAGTTGCTGACGGATATGAACCAGATTGGAATATGCGTTTCCCTCGTTCGGTGCGGGAGGAAGGAATGCTTTATGTGGTGGATGAAATTAAAACTGCACCAGATGGTAAGTCTTATATTGCTTGTGGTGAAATTAAACGATTTGTGCAACCAATTTAGTTAATTTCTATTCTCTATATATATTTTAGTGTCAATTAGGGTCTAAATCTCTAATTGACACTTACTCTTTCATCAGTAAATCACTCCTCCGGACTAGGATCAGGTATACAAGTATATTAATTTAGTCTACTTTCTAGCCATTGCTCCAAATTAGCTACAGTAGAGAAGGTGAAGAGAACATCGGTCAATTCTTCCAGATGCTCAACAGATAATTGACGAATTTTCTCAATCAATGGTGGTTTAATTTCACCAATATGCTGATTAAGTAGTCGTATAATTATCTTCTGTTCACCTATTAGTTCACCTTCCTGCTTACCTTCCTGTTTACCTTGCTCAAGAGTTTTTTGTTCCCATTCTAGATAAGCTGTAGATAAATTCATGACAGTCTCCTGGTCTTCCTCAATCAAGTTGGTTTGTTTAATAGTGACAATACGTAAATTCGCCATCATTTTCAACGTACTTTCTTTATACTGGTTAGAATCTGGCAGTGCCAGCAATTCATTAACAGCATTACGTTGAACCCTTCCTTTACCTAAAACTCTCAACCAGAGAGTTTCATCTGTAGCAGGTAATTGGTTGACTGCGATAATTGAAGCAAATAAGTATGGATGTAATGAATAGACTCCATTACAGTTAATATCTGGGTCGATTGTAGCACCAAAACCCTCTAGTAAACCTTGAGAAGCTGTAGTTGAGACAATCAATAATTTTCCACTACCTTCGACGTTGAAACTTGTACTTTCCCTATTTGCTGCCCGATTTAATTCCGCAAAATATGTGTACAACTTTTTCATGCACATCAATACTTGAAAGATATTAGGTTGATTGCGGAATACTTCTATGCTGGATGTGTGAGTTACTAGCTTACCAAGTAAGCCTATAGACTGAGCGGAAGAATTAGCAGATGGGTCAGGAGAGAATAAAATATCTATATGATTTGGTTCATCACTAATTTCCCGACTAATTTCTACTTTCCCTAAAGGAGAAAGCAATTCCTCTAAATAATCTTTAGCAAAGCTATCATGTAGTGTTCTTGTCATTCTTTATAAGCCTATCTTCTACCCGTTTCATAATATCCTGGACAGTGGATGTACTTACACCACTATCTAAACCTTCCTGAATCAGAGAAAGTAAATCTTGTTCTGCTTGTCGTCTGTCTTGATCACGACGGATCAAATCACGGAAGTATTCGCTATCATTTCCATAACGTCCGCTTTCAATCTGAGCCTTAATCCATCCATCCATTGCATCAGGGATAGTAATCGTTTTACGAGTCATAGGCATTTTGCTGATGCTCCTTTTCTTGTCTAAATAGTATGTTTAAAGTATGATTATTATCATACCATATATTCTGACAGACAATAATTAGTAAATTTAAGCTTTTGCTGGAGTAAAGTTAGCGGGAATACGTGGAGGAATTTTACTTTTAATTTCCTCCCCAATTTGCTGCTCAACTAATCTGAGTTCATAAGTCTTTTGTAAATTCATCCAAAATTCAGCCCCAGTCCCAAACCATTGACCTAACCTCAATGCAGTATCAGCAGAAATACCTCTATCACCTTTAATAATTTCTGTAATCCGATTAGCTGGTACATCAAGAATTCGTGCTAAACGACTTGCACTCATTTCTAATTCAATCAGTTCATCAGCAAGAATTTCTCCGGGATGAATAGGTGGACGTGCCATTTATGATATCCTCAATGGTAATCAGTGATTTCTATGTTGAAAGGTTGAAGCTCCTCATCTGGCCAATTAAAACAAATTCGCCATTGCTTATTTATTCTGATACTAAATTGCCCATTCCTATCACCTTCTAAAGCTTCAAAGTGATTACTAGGTAAACACATTAAAGCCTGTTTATTAGGAGCAGCTTCTAAAATAGTGAGTCTTTTATTCGCTTGTTTTTCAAAAGCTTGAAACTCCCTAATTTTTTCTCCTAGAGCAAATTTCTCCGTTCTCTTATCTTTATATTTTGGATACTGAGATAACGAAGACATAAATTAAAGCAATAAAGTACAAGAATTGCTAATATTACGTTTAATGTTAGGCGTTACGTCATCCGTAATGCATCACTATTTAAATCTAGCATATAAAATTTATTTCTTGATCAATTAAAAATCAATTTTTTATATTTCCCAGCCTTTGGAGTATAGCGTATTGCCATACGCCCCTACTTGTGTCAATTTTACAACCAAAGACCTGATTGCACATCCAAAAACCCCAAACCAAAGCATTACAGCAGTTTTCATGTATTTACACCACAGTTAATTTTTGCGTACTTCTTGCTTTTGCGCCTTTGCGCCTTTGCGTGAGGCAAAAACTCTGGTTCATCTACATGAAAATCGCTGTAAACCAGAAATTTAAAATTGCCAAAATAGACCAAATAGAATACTTTACGAGTAGAATGTCCCTTTCTTCTCTATATTAACTCTTGATAATACCGCACATTTGCCTTTCTTCCTCCTTCGCATTGCGGTTAGTAGTAAGGTAGTCGCGCAGCAGATTGCAACCGTGTTTAAGCAACATATCTAGATTGTTGTGACTGAAATCCCACACCCTGGCGGTCTTGTCATCTGAAGCAGTGATAATTTTGCTGCCGTCCGGGCTGAAACTGGCGTTATTGACAGAATAAGTTAGTTTATAGCCTGCACTGACAGCCAATATCATTGCTTCGATACCACGATTATCTAAAAATGCAACTTTGGCATTAACCCGATCTAAACTCACATTGACAAGATCAATTTTTGTATTTGCTTCTTGCCTTAGTTTGTCTAATTGTATCGTTTTTGCTTGGGCAATCATAAAACTTTGCTCTGTACTAGCCAGTTTTATCTTGGCTTCCCTTAGCTCTACATTTCTTTGTTGAAACTGTTGATCAACTTTTTGAGTTTCTGCTTTGGCTTGATTTAATTCACCTTTCGCTCTGACTGCAATCTCTTTCGCTTGTTGAGCCTCTTTACCAAACTTATCAACTTCGTTTTTCTTGGCAATTAACTGTCTTTGGGTTTGCGTCGCAATCTTTTGCGCTTTATTTGCCTTCTCTTTCGCTTGTTGAGCCTCCTTACCAAGTTTGTCAACTTCGTTTTTCTTGGCAATTAATTGGCTTTGAGTTTGGGTCGCAATCTTTTTGGCATTATTTGCTTGCTTCTGAAATTTATCTGCTTTCTCTTTTGCTTGTTGAGCCTGCTTACCAAGCTGATCAACTTCATTTTTCTTAGCAATTAATTGATTTTGTTCTTCTCTGACTTTACTCTTGAGAATTTCTGCTTCTGATAATTGTTTTCCAAAAGAAATAAATCCACTTACCGCAAATCCACCAGCAATTCCTGCTACTATAAATGCAATATTCCGAGTCTTTCGACCTTTAATAATATCTCGCTTCGCTTGTTCCTGTGCTTTGGTGAGAATTTCATTTTTTTGTACTTCAATTTTTTGCCTCTCTTCTGCTGCTTCTAATTTGCTGTCTTGCTCTTGTTTTTCTACCTGCCGACTAGCTCCTAAAAATCTCTCATCTTCATCACTAAGTCTTTTTCCCTTTGCCCAATCCTCTGCATCTGCTAGTGCTTGTCCCCGTAATAAAAATGATTCATCTTGCGCTTGGAAGTCTCTCCACGAGCGTAATGCCTCTGCATAAAAGGTTGGTCGCAATTCCGTCAAAGCTTTATCAACCCACTGTTTATTAAACACCTGCTGATAAATGGAGTTGTAAACCTTGAGCTTTCCTTCCTTCTTTAATCACTAATCCAGTCAAACGTAACTGCATCTGCTCATAGCTATTATCTGTATCAATACTGCTGTTGATTAAAATTTGCTGATATAAACCCAACAGCTTTCCCCTTCCCTGTTCATCAATTCTCAAAATACGCTGTTGCAAAGTGCCGAGGTGTTGAGGTACATCTTGTGCTTCCCAGTTTTCAATAATGCGCTCTTGCACAATTTGTGCTATCCATTCAGAAATATCTGCGGGGGATAGATGCAAATTTTCCTTTGTTTCCGCTTCATGAATTACCAAACTCAACAGCTTCTGTGTTAAAAAAGGTTGTCCCTCTGTCCATTTCAACACTGCTTCTAAAAAATCTTGTGGAGCAGAAACTTTCCCGGTTAAACCTAATAGCAGGGGTTGCGCTTCTTCTATCGTAAATCCACTCATTTCCACCGCAGACCCAATATTAAATGCCGAACTCCGCTGATTACGAATTAAATCTAGAGGGGTAATCACACCCACCAAGGCAAAAGTAAGACGATAATAGTCAGAATATTGAGTACGATTTTCGTAAAAGGAACGAATCAGAATAAAAAAATCATCAGCGGCAAATTGGAGACTGAGTAAACTATCAATTTCTTCGACAAAAATAACAATGGGCTGTTGAATTTCGACTAACAGCACTTCTTCAATAAATAGACTAAATCGTTGCACAGATGAAATTGACTGTGCTTCTAAATCCCTCCACCATAATCGAAAATCAAAAGTATCCCCTAGCGCAAAACTCTTAATTAAACTCTTGATAATTCCTGCATACCACTGATCTTCCCGCAGTTGCGTACCAATAATCTGGGGGTCGATTACACCGCAATACCATCTTGTTGTAGCTTTTGCATCGTGCGGACTCGCAAGCTGGATTTGCCCATTTGTCGCGAGTTAAATACATAACAGCATTCGCCTTTCTTCAATCGTTCATAGAGGTCAATATCTGCTTGTCGTTCGACATAGCTTGGTGCATCTACAGGCAAACTGCCGCCAAATTGATAGATAGATGGGGATGATGACAGCATAGATTATTCTCTATTCCAAGCGTGACTTAAAATAATCTCGATATAACCGACATAATGGCACAACTTCGTTATTTTGGCGCTTAACCACTCCCATACTATCTAATTTAAATGTTTCTTGAGATGTTAGTCGCACTGGTTGTTCTTTCATTACTACTTGTTTCATTGCTGCCCTTAGTTCAGGATGATTTTCTAGGTATTGCAGATGTCGCAGTAAATGTCCTTGATAAATTCCGGCTTCAGTGGCTGCTGTTTGCAACAATTGGGAGAGTGTAATTTCTTTGTTAGCAATGCAATATAATGCTTGACGTACCAAAAATGGATGTCCACCGATTAAGTCCATTAATTGCTTGACTTCTTGGGCAGTCCAGCCTAAATTATGTAGATGAGCCAGGTTTTGCACTTGTGCTGTGGTAAATTCCCCTAGCTCTATTGCCAAACCCACATTAAATGGTGATTGGTTAATATCCTTGGGTACATAAGATTCTTGAGAATAGATAATCATCAAGCGTAATTTCCCCCACAGGCGATTACTTTTCGCTCGTTCGTGCCATCCCCGCAGCAGTCCGCAAAAATCTCCCTCAATATCAGGATATTCAAATACACGGTCAAAGTTCTCCAAAGCCAGAACTAAAGGACTTTCGGTTTCTGTTAATAAATACTGCTCAAAATATTCTGTACAATTATCGTTAGCCCCAAATATATCATCCCAATATTCTTCAACTTTAACTTTCACTCCTAAAGGTTTGCCTACTGAAGCGCAAAACCACTGCATGAATTTATCCAAATCTTTAAAAAACTTGGCATTGGTTTGTTGTAAATCCAGGGTGACGGTACGATAGGTTTGAGTGGTGGCATGATTGAGAATACGAATTGCTAGAGAGGATTTACCCATATTTTGAGGCGATTTAATCCGAATCAATGCCCCTTCGGTCTGAATGGCTTGATAACAGCGTGATTCCTGGGGGAAGGGAATATCAAAAGAGAACCAATTTTTACAGCCCCCTCTGGTACTTCTAAGGCAGTATAAATACTTATGACTTCGATATTATTTTCATGAAATTTACGTTTAAGCAACCGGGGAATATTGGTTTCAGCAATACCTTCTAAATCAATTGCTACCAAACCCCACTCAAAAGCATCAGGAATACTTCGCCCTGCTCCTAATCCATCATAAAACCCCACAGCAAATTTAATTGCTCCCGCATCCCCAATGGCATCGCTCATCCCAATCACATAATCAATATGCTCTCGGATTACTTCCCCTTGCCATTCGGAGTAACAGGCATTCATGAGGACACATTCTACATCTGATAATAAGCGAAACAGTCGCGCCAAACTTTCCGTGCTGACTAATTTGGGGAAATCATCGTCACCGTTCAGAAATAAACCTGTTTCACCACTACCATGTCCCGAAAAATGGACAATTTGGGGTTGATGTTCTAGTAATGTCCGACGCAGATCATCAGGACGCACTGCCCATTCAGTCACGATTTCAAATTTATCACGATATGGCGATCGCTTCAAACCTTCTTTAATTTCGCGGACTTCTTGATCCAGATTTAGTCTAGAGAGATTAATAGGATTAGCTGTCAGAATCAGAATTTTTCTTTTGGTCATGGGCATGAGTGTGAGTAGCCTTAGATGCTATTCACTTAGAAAATGTGAGTTTTTTAAGCTTTTGCAGCCTTTGCTACAGAGGGATAAGGACTCTGTTGACTGTGAAAGCAGTAATTATGACTACAACAAATAGAATACCACCAATAGGGCTAAAAATAAGACAATGAGTGATTTTACGTCTATAAAATCCATCAGTGCTTTCGATGTGGAGCAGGCATCTTGCCTGCCTGGCCTCAATGGCGGGCTTTCCCCGCTCCACGTATTTAGCATGAAATTTGTTTAATTTGTAGGACTGCTGAAATAACACACTACGCTTGGTGCATACTGTTAATAAGTTTTTTAAATATGAATTTTGGGAAATTGCGACAACATAACTTTTTTCTCAACAAAATAGTTTTATTCTCAATAATCTTGAGAATATTCTCAATAATTCCGACATAATTTAACGGGAATAGTTCAGTCTAGCGATAGATAAGAGGGGTTGACTTTTGTTGTATATTGTCATGGTATAATCAGATGTGGGTCATCTATTTAGCATGGAGTTTTGTTTATGTTTATCACCACTTCACTACCCAACAAGTCTAGCTAATAAAATCCTGATTATCACTTCTAATTCTTCAGTAACACGGTAGAGATTGATGACTTCAGATATCAATTTGGATTGACGATCTAAAACACCAAATTGCCAAATACTACCCGTAGTCACTGCTCCTAAAATTTCAGTTTGTAGGGAATCCATCCATTGATCCAGAGCAATCATTTCTGTCGCTAATTGGGTAAATCCCCGATTAATATCCGCTTGTTTGGCTTCAATAACAATTAAATTATTGGTAGAACGCAAAAAATAGTCTAATTTACCTTGCAATCGGTGATCAACTTGAATCGAGTATTCTATTCTTAATTTAGCATGGGAATAATGGATTAAGTCGGAAATAATGGGTGCAATTAGTATTTCTCTACGAGTCGCTTCATTCTCCAAGTCTACATAAGGTAATATTTCCTCAATCCGTTGCTTTAAATCAGTGATTCGGTCTAACTCATCAGAATATTGTGGTAAATTGAGAAACTTCCGCTCAAACGAATAACCAAATTCAGCGACTAAATCATCAGCCGTAAATCCTAACTCAAAATAATTGCTGAAAGTGTAGGAACGATTTGGATCGAGTAATGGCTGACGAGTCATAGTTTCTCTCCATTTTTTGGTATTTTTATATTTGGAGTAAAGTGCAAGTATTTGTCCCGATTGTCCTTGAATCCCAGGTCAATTGTAGGATTAGTTTTAAATTTATTGTTCACGCTTCAATAATAGGATGATAATCATTAGGGTTATCAAAACCAGCAATCCAAGCCGCAGCTTGATGACAATTCCGCATATAGGGAGGAACCCGCAAGATATGAATATGTCCTGTGGATGGACAAATCACTTTTAAAACCATCAGCGATTCGTCGTCTTCAAAGGGAACGTAAATCAGTTGACGTTCTCCACCTGCATCTTGATCGCGATCACGTACCAAACCGCCTACTTGCTGTAGAAACGTTTCATAACCCAAACGTTCCATCAACACCCGACGTAATTCCACATTTTCAGTGTTGAGAATGTCTTGACCTGTAATCGAGTGGGATGCAAAAGCAATGCGGTCATTTACCCTCACACCTCTCCAATGTAGAATAAAACCATGACCTTCAGGTAAACTAGTAATACCACTACCTGCTAACTCAATCCAATGGGTAACGTGAAGACCTTGAGGAAGAGTAGTTAGATGTACACAATCACTAATATCTAAACTTTCGCAAGTTAGACCTTCAGGTAAACTGTAAAGATTCGACTCCCCACTCAAATCCAGATGACCTAAAACCCGCATTCCATCCCCAGCACGATGTTCCAGGATAAATTTGCGAGCATCCATTGCAGATATAGGTTCTTGACTAACAGTGGGACGTTGCTTAACTGGTCGGTTCGGAACTCGACCATTGGACATAATTCTTAACATTATAGAATTTTATTATTTTTGAATTGTTATCAGCGCTCTTTTATCACTTAAGTGGGATCTCAATCTTGGGGGATTCTTCGCTGTCGCTCAGAATGACAAAAGAGCATTAGTCTTCTACTTCCACATAAGCATCAGGACGATATTCACGCTGTTTCCAGACGTGATAAAACCCTTGAGATAATTCAATAGTTTTATGTTCCTCATGAATCAATGACACACTTGCTTCCATCACCTCTAAGAAAAGGTTACTACCATGCACCCATAACTGAACAGCATTTGACTGCTGAATCCGATGGCTATGTCCTGTAACTTCACCGTGAGCAAGAGTGGCTCCAGATTGCTTTTGAACACCAATAGGTAAATTGGTAATTCGTTTAAGCAGAACGTCACCATGTCTATAGAGGACACCGACTTGATTGCTGGGGGAGTTGTTGTGGTTATTTAACATTTTATCATTCATTTAAAAATATTTGCACATCCAGGAACTCAAAACCAAAGGATTAAACGAGAACGTGGAAATTTTCTATATTTATGAGCCAAAATTGCCAAATTCTCCCCCACCAGAGCCGCACGGCCCCAACGGGGGAGAATATAAACCCAGCAAGTTCCTCTCTTCATAACTAACAAGATGAAGAGAAAATTTGTGGGAATTACCTTTGATATTAACTACAGGTTTAATGCTTATCGTCTCTCCTGAGATAGACATTGCTAAAATCACATTCTTTCTCCAGTGATAACTGAAGATAATTATAACTCGATTAGTTTAGCTGTGCAGGCACAAAAGCCTGCACTAGAAATATGAGTTATGCAGCTACAACTTCTTCTACAACAGCAGGAGCAGCAACTGGATAAACGCTGACTTTTTTCCGGGTTTTACCCTTTCTTTCAAAAGTCACCACACCATCGACTAAAGCAAACAGAGTGTCATCGCTACCGATACCGACATTATTACCAGGATGAAACTTAGTACCACGCTGACGGACGAGAATGTTTCCCGCAATCGACAGCTTGACCACCAAAGCGTTTCACACCTAGACGTTGAGCATTAGAGTCGCGTCCGTTACGTGTACTACCCGTTCCTTTCTTATGAGCCATGATTTCCCCTTTCGTATGTTAACGATTGTAATGATTGCTTATTCAGCAACTACTTCTGTAGCCGAAACTTCTACTGTAGTAACATCTTCAACGGTAGATATTTCTGTAACCGGAGCTTCGATAGAAGTGACAGCTTCTTCTTGAGCTAACACCACACCATTGAGATTGATGGAATTAATTAAAAGTCTGGTGATTTCCTGACGATGACCCCGTTTTTTACGGGTTTTCTTCTTGGGCTTCATTTTGTACACCAGGACTTTACGACCTCTCAGGTGTCGTATAATCGTCCCTTCTACAGTTGCACCTGCAACTAGAGGTTGTCCAATGGTGACTTCACCCTCATGCTGCACCAGTAATACTGCTTCTATGCTGATTTTTTCGTCTGGTTCGTTAGCCAGCAATTCAATATCATAAAATCGACCTGGTTCAACTTTTAATTGTTTACCACCAGTTTCAATAATCGCGTAAGTCATGCAATTGTCCTTGTAGTTGCCGTACAGGTAGCTGGTTTTAATTTTGAGAGTGATGGAATGCATCACCAATGACCAGCTTTTGGAGTATGTCTACCTGTCCGAGCAGGAATTAGACAGACAATCTAAAATTATATTTGATAAAATACCATATAGTCAACCAGGAGCTACATGAAAAGAATCGAAGTTGAACAAAGAGCTATTTTGATTGGGTTAGCGGGTAGTCACGGTTATGGTCTAAATCGTCCTGATTCCGACTATGATTATCGCGGTGTATTTATTGCGCCTAAGCAATATTACTTGGGATTTGATAGTATAGAACAAAAAGATAGTGATTGGGATGAACCAGGAATATTCCCATTTATAGATGGAAATCAAGACACGGTAATTTATGAATTAAGGAAGGTACTTCATCTATTAGCTGGAGCCAACCCTAATGTTTTAGAGTTACTTTGGTTAAATAATTATCCTTGTTTAACCCCATGTGGGACAGCATTTAATTAATCACAGACAGTTATTTTTAAGTAAAAAAGTCAAACATACCTATTCAGGCTATGCTTTTGCTCAAATCAAAAAAATGGAAACTCATCGCAAATGGTTGTTAAATCCACCGCAAAAGAAACCATTACCTGCTGATTTCGGCATTGAAGATGAAATTCCATTGAGCAAAGATGAATTACATGCGTTTTTAGAATATCTTTATCTGTTAATTCGAGGGAAAATTGAATTTTTAGAGGAATCAGAGCAATTATATAAATTGCTCACAGCCGATATTGATTTTAAAGGAATGTTAAAACAATATACTTTATCGGAAGAGACTTTAGAATATACTCAAAAATTAACTAATAGCCGTAAAGATTTTATTCGTCTGCTTCAGAAAAGCCAAAGTTATCAAATAGCTTTAAGAGAATGGAAAGCTTATTTATCTTGGCAACAAAATAGAAATCCGGTAGAGCAGAAATGGAAAAAAAATCAGGTTTTGATTTAAAACATGGAATGCACTGTATTCGATTATTACGCAGTGGACTAGAAATATTACGTTTAGGAGAAGTAATTGTCGATAGAAAAATAGCGGGTGATATTGAGGATTTGAGAGCTATTCTCAAAGGTGATTATACTTATGAGCAAGTAATGAAAATGGCAGAGGATTTAGTTGCGGAAATGGATATTTTTTATGAGCAGTCAACCTTACCCCACAAACCAGATTTACAAAAAATTAATGAATTGTGTATGGAATTAGTAGAAATGCAAGGTTGGGATTAAAAAAATTCAGACAAAAGACTCTTAATACAATAGTCATTTTAGTAAAATATTTGACTATTTTTTTGACTATCATCGCCGAAAATTGTCAGTATTTCCGGGAAATTAGAGTGGGAAGGTTTTTTTGAAAACGAATTATTACATAATTTTTCTGATTTTGGTCAGTAAACATGATTTGCAAATAGTGCCATTTTCGATGTCAAAATAAATAATGTTTTTAGTAAAATGATATTAAAATGGCTGATTTTGGCTTGCTCGCTCAACAAACATCTTTACCTCATATCCCAGAGCAGCGACTACCTCCCAAAGAAAATGATATACGTAACTCAAGCAATGGTCAGTTATTTTCCACTGGTCTGATTACACCACCTGAATTTATCCAGACTAATGAAATTGCTTTCACTCCTCCATCAAAACTTAAACCCCACCACGATAAAATAGCTCAGAGAGGAAAAAATAACCATCTGAAAGCAGATGGTTTAAAGTTAGCCGATAGTTTAGATAGTACAATAATGGGAACAAATGGTGTAAAAATAATCAAAAAAACTGTAAAAGTTTCCAGTTCACCTTTACCGATTCTGCGTTTTGGTCATGCAGGTATTTCGGTAAGAGTTTTACAAAGATTGCTACTATCTAATGGATATAACATTGAAATTGATGGAGTTTTTGGACCTCTGACAGAAATAGCTGTGAAAGCTTTTCAAAATCAAAAAAGATTAAATGCTGATGGTATAGTTGGTCAAAGAACTTGGCTAATATTAACCGGTTAAACCTGGATTTAGCGATATTGATGCTGTTCTAAAAGTTGTTGTGCTCTGGGTTTATAAATTAAATGGAACAAAGCCTCAATATAACGTAATAAATCTTCTCGATTTTCCTGAGAGTTAAAATTCCAAAATCCATAAATTCGCGCTAATGAGAGGAGTTTATTAGTGTGAATTTTCCAGGTGTAGGTGCTGTAAACTCTATCAATTCCGGCTTGGGAAATTTGTAACCAATATTCAGGGTAATACTCGATTTTTTTGACAAATTCTAGAATTTTATCTCCCATTTCTACTAAATTTGTGGGATTAATATAAAATCCATTCACCTGGTCTTGAATAATTTCTGATGGTCCACCAAATTGAGTTGCAAAAATAGGTAGTCCAGAAATCATCGCTTCCAGAACTGTTAAACCAAAAGCTTCAAATAAAGCAGGTTGTACAAAAATTCCTTGATGGTCAGCGATGATTCTATAAATTTCTCCAGAATCACTTTTAGATAAACGCACACCTAACCAGCGAATTTTTCCATTCAGATTATATTTATCTATGATTTGATATAGTTTCTGAATTTCATCTCGTTCTTCATGATCATCTGATTCTTCTAAGCGTAATTTACCAGCGATTAAAATCAAATTGCAATGTTCTTGTAATTCTGGATTTTTACCAAAACATTCTGCTAACCCAGTCAGATTTTTAATTCTATCCAGACGAGCCATTGAGAAAATTGGTCGCTTACTAGGATAATCTAATTTACCAAATATTTGCGTTGCATCTTCTAGGGTAAAAAGCATTTCCACTAAACGCTGATAATCGCTTTCTATGCGATTTTCTTTTTGTGAGTAAGGAAAATAGCAATCTTCATTCACTCCAGGAGGAACTACATTAAACTTAGGACTAAATAATTCAATCCCGTTTACTACATGATATAATTCCGGCATAGTGAAGCATTTGTAGGATTCATATTGTCCAATGCTTTCAGTTGTACCCACAATTTCTTGGTAAGTACTGCTAATCACAATATTAGCAGCATTCATAGCTAATAAATCAGCCGTGTATTGCAATGAAAAATGATATTTATCTTCTAAATCTTGCCAATGAAGATTACTAAACAAATATTTGGATTTTTCCAAAGCATGAGCAATATTACATTGAATAACTTTCATCCGTCGTGCTAGTAAAAACGCCACTAAATTTCCATCAGAATAGTTACCCACGATTAAGTCAGGTTTACCAGAAAATTCTGCTAGTAATTCTTTTTCTGCGTCAATAGCATAAGTTTCTAAATAAGGCCAAAACTCAAATCTAGAAATCCAATTTTCGGTCATAGTGGGATTAAATTCCCGCAAAGGTACACGTAAAATCCAAGCATTTTCAGTGTCATAGACTTTTTCTAAACGTTGATGACAAAGAGTACCATCACTATGAGGAATTAGACGAGTCAGGATAATTACCTTAGGTTGTACATTCAACTGGGCTAAACCAGCTAACATGATATCTTCTTGTAGCTGTTTTTCTAGATTTTTGGCTTGGTCAAGCACATAAACCACTTGACCTCCAGTATCAGGACGTCCCAATACTCCCTCTTGTCCAAACCAACCGTGGGGAGACACTAAGACAATCTTAAAAATCATCGGGATGCGGGAGATAAAAGCTTCTAAGGTTTGATGGTCGGGAGAATCAATCAACTCATCCAGAATATTTAATGTGTCTTTTACCCGTTTAGCTGTATTACCCCAACCTGGTTCAAAGCCCATTCTTTCCAAAATAAACTGGAATTTTTGATATGGTTCATCTCCGGGACGACTATTGATAAAGTCTAGTGCTTTTTTGACTTGTTCAGAAAGTTGTTGGTGTGATTGAATCCGCGCACCAATTAATAACTGTAGACCATTATATTGATGTAGACGCAAAAACATAAACAAACTTTCTAACCATTGTTTAGAGTCTTGTAAAAGTTTGCTAGATAAATAACGATTCAGAAACTGTACTCCTTTACCAATATTTTTCGGGTCGCGGATGACGGGAGAATAGTCATAAAATGAACGAAATCTAGTTCTAGCATATCCCCTGCTTGGGGATGATATTTATCAATAAAGCCATCCCGCAAATCTAGTAACTCCTGTACTGTCATTAACTTAAAACTTAAGTCTAATCTCAGTAAATAAGCTTCTTGACTGGCAATTTTGGGACGAATTAGTAAACAAAAGTTAGTCCCATCAGGAATAATTTCCTGAGTATAGTACATCAGATTTCCTAAATTAGACTCACAAGAAAATTGCTCAGATTTTTGGTATTTAGAGCAATATTCTTGATAAAGCTGAATGATATCATTTCGCAACCAGTATTTATCGGGTTGTTGATGCAATTCATTCATTAATGCCCGTAAATCATGCTTTTCTTCGCTATTTAAAACTGCTTGGAGTAATTCAGACATGGTAATCCTAATAAGGTTGTTTTGTGTTAAGTAAATCAACCAGAGTAAATCTGATTTATTGGTCTAGTAAAGTTGAGGAGTTCGATCAATTCAAAATACCTACGCTCTTTTTTCATTCTGAGCGACAGGGAAGAATCTCGCGGGGTTCTTCCGCTCCAATAGCTATCTCTCTGAATGATATTGAGTTCTTCTCCTTAAGTGATTAAAGAGCGTTAATGACCAGAAAATAATTAAATTGCGCTAGTGCTAGGAACTTAGTGGAGAAGGATGTTCCCAGACAAGCGCATCAGAAAAGTAAATTGGAGTAACTTGTAACCGTTAACTGAATCGGATTAGGTTTAGCTACTCTGCCAACTTTGGGATTGTAACTAGTAACGTGGCCTAATAAAATCTACTTTTAGATAGATAGTCAAATTTCTTCTTCATCTAGGCATCACTAGATATAAAAAGTTCCAACACCCTAAGTATAAGTATTATACATCAAGGAATTGGAACTATTATCAAAATATTATGGTTGGATTTACTCAACTTAAATTTGATACCTAAAAAACCAGAAGTTCCTAACTTTCTGAAGTTTCCTGAGAGTACTTCTTCTGAACAACTTTAGTTTTATTTCCCTTCGCACTAGATGCAGTGATTTGATAATCAATCACATCCTCCGAGAAAGGAATACGTAAGTGGAAAGTACCATCTGATTTCAGTTTAATTGACTGACCACCAATGGTGACTTGAGCATCTGGTTGTGTAGCTCCGTGAATAATCAACTCAGTATCTGTAATTAACCAGAAATCTGTCCGGGGACGATTGAAGACGCGAACAGTAGGGGAACGAGCTATGCTTAACCACTCTTTATTCTGGGTGATGTAGCCAATTTCGGTGATGTAATCGCGATCGCCTACAGGAATAGCGACATAGCGATCATGTGTAGCTTCTTCGCATTCGTACTGTTGTACCAGCTGGGGTTCTTGATAGCTCAGGTCAATACTTGTAGCATCATACAAGCGTACCGCGAATTGAGAAACACCCTGTTTTCTGAGTGCTTCCTGATGATTATCGGCAATATACCAAGAAACATAAGCCCATTTAGGAGTCCGGGGTGTCAGGACAATATTACTGTCAAAAACATCAGATAGATGACTAGCTTCAGTAGTATCTATTTGCCCTTGTGCTTCTAATACGGAGGTTTCCTTGACGTCATAGATGTGAGCATATGCACCAATACTTGCACCTGTTGCGGCTAAGGCTAAAGCTGGTAATATAGATGATTCTTCTTGAGGAAGATGAGAATCTGTGGTTTTTTCGGGAGGTAAATCCAGACTCAATGGTTCTGCTGCTAAATCCAGAGATAAAGAATCTGTAGTTTCCTCGCTGGGTAAATCCAGAGATAAAGAATCTGTAGTTTCCTCGCTGGGTAAATCCAGACTCAATGGTTCTGCTGCTAAATCTAGAGATAAAGAATCTGTGGTTTCCTCGCTGGGTAAATCCAGACTCAATGGTTCTGCTGCTAAATCTAGAGATAAAGAATCTGTGGTTTCCTCGCTGGGTAAATCCAGACTCAATGGTTCTGCTGCTAAATCTAGAGATAAAGAATCTGTGGTTTCCTCGCTGGGTAAATCCAGACTCAATGGTTCTGCTGCTAAATCTAGAGATAAAGAATCTGTGGTTTCCTCATTGGGTAAATCCCAAGTCAATGGTTGTTCTGGTAAATCTAGAGATAAAGAATCTGTAGTTTCTTCGCTGGGTAAATCCAGACTCAATGGTTGTTCTGGTAAATCTAGAGATAAAGAATCTGTGGTTTCCTCATTGGGTAAATCCCAACTCAATGGTTGTTCTGGTAAATCTAGAGATAAAGAATCTGTAGTTTCTTCGGGAGGTAAATCCAGACTCAATGGTTGTTCTGGTAAATCTAGAGATAAAGAATCTGTAGTTTCTTCGGGAGGTAAATCCAGACTCAATGGTTGTTCTGGTAAATCTAGAGATAAAGAATCTGTAGTTTGTTCGCTGGGTAAATCCAGACTCAATGGTTCTTCTGGTAAATCCAGAGATAAAGAATCTGTAGTTTGTTCGCTGGGTAAATCCAGACTCAATGGTTCTTCTGGTAAATCCAGAGATAAAGAATCTGTAGTTTGTTCGCTGGGTAAATCCAGACTCAATGGTTCTTCTGGTAAATCCAGAGATAAAGAATCTGTAGTTTCTTCGCTGGGTAAATCCAGACTCAATGGTTCTTCTGGTAAATCCAGAGATAAAGAATCTGTAGTTTCTTCGCTGGGTAAATCCAGACTCAATGGTTCTTCTGGTAAATCCAGAGATAAAGAATCTGTAGTTTCTTCGCTGGGTAAATCCAGACTCAATGGTTCTTCTGGTAAATCCAGAGATAAAGAATCTGTAGTTTCTTCGCTGGGTAAATCCAGACTCAATGGTTCTTCTGGTAAATCCAGAGATAAAGAATCTGTGGTTTCTTCGGGAGGTAAATCCAGACTCAATGGTTCTTCTGGTAGGATATTATTGCTTGGTAATTTCAGATTTAAAGTCTCTTCTGGTAAATCCAGGGAGAGAGAATCTGTAGTTTCCTGATCAGGTAAATCTAGACTCAATGACTCTTGTGGAGTATCATTCACGGGTAAATCTGGATTCAACAGATTTCCTGATATCCCTGGTAATTCAGTCAGGGAATTTGTGACATCATCTGGCAATTCTACATCTGGTAATTCAGTCAGGGAATTTGTTACCTCGTTTTTGGGTAGTTCCATATAGGATGTTAATTCTGAAATATTAGGCAATTGCGAATAGGAATTATTGACTACAGCCACTGGTGCTTCAATATCCCATGCCACTTCACCAGAATCTAAGGAGATAACCCCGGATTGGGTAGTGCCTTTCCCTAAATAACTTGCTTCCACTTCAGAAACAGTAGATAGGATAGTAGTTGTACCACTACCTGTAATCACAGTATTCGTTGGGTTAACATCTTCTCCTATGCTGGAGTTTGAATTATTACCATTACTTTGGTGAGATATACCATTACTTAAATGGGTGTTATTAACAGGTTTAATTGGGATGGCTTCTGTCATATCGTCGTCATCAGCAATTAATTCTGTTTCTTCATCTAGTGATGGGCGTTTTTTGATGAATGTGGCTAGTAAGAATCCACCAACACCAGCCATAAGTAATAAAGGAGATAGTACCCATAAGGATGTATTCTTTTCAATATTAGGGCTGCTGCTTACAGAATCTACTCGTTGTTGTTTTGATATAGTTCCAGATGGTATAACAGTCTGGTGTTGATGTTGTTGCAGATGGTGTAATAGTCGTTGTGGATTTTGTTCCTGCTGATGAAGTCGCTTGAGTGCTTGACCCAATTTTTTGCAATGCACTAGAAGCGATCGCAGTAGCCTCATTAACTCTAGCGGCTTGTATAGTACTCTGTCCTGGGGGTGCGGTAGTAAAGCCCAAAAAACCTGCGACTCCAGGGCTAGGATTTTTTTTGTAAACGTAAACTAACGATTGGAGGATGGGATATTTAGAATCATCAGTGGTAATTGGTTCTAAGTTCACAATTCGGGCATTTGGCAATTGTGACACTTGATTAGCAGTAGCATAGCTAATGCCATCTTTGCCCAGTTGTGGGATGATTTCGGTAATATTTTCCTCAGATATTTGAGTCACATTAGCACCTTTGCCAAAATCAGTCTTTTTAAAAGCTGAATGTTCGAGCAAAGTACTCCGAATTGCGCTGGTAGTTGGGTGATCAATCACCCGAATTTTACCTTGATCAGCGCCTAGCTGTGACCAATCAGTAATTTCCCCCTGCAATATCTTAGCGAATTCTTTCACCGTCAATGTGCGATTGAAAGGATTGCTAACACCTACAACCGGAACAATCTTTTCCTGCTGTAAGCGGATTTGTTCCAAACCTTGATTTTTTTCAGATGATGTTAGTTCACGAGGAATTGCCGCGATATCAATTTTGCCATCTAGCAAAGCTTTCATCGCCGTATCCGTGCCATTGATGGCAATTTCTACCTTGGTTCCGGGAAACTGGGTTTCAAAACTCTGTTTTAGGTTTTGATTAATCCCCAACAAACTACTTGAGCCGTCAATTCGTAGTTGGATTCCATTATCCAATTTTTGGGGTAATGGAAAATTAGGATTGTCCGTTGCAGGTTTTGCTTGTGTCGGCGTCGGCATCAATAAAGTTACTGCCATTGGGGTGGTTGCTAAAGCCAGCCATAATGTCAAATTGACGATCGCCCTATCTTTGTTTTCTTGTTGCCACATATGCCCCTTATCCAGGTAAAGGAAACAGAAAGCCGGCCAGTCCTAAAAGTGATCTTTTTATGGAGGAGACGGGCTAATTATACAACCTTGTTATCTTTTTTCTGACTGATTGAATACACCTGATATTAATTCATACTTCGGGTTACTCTTTCTGACTCGATTAACAATATTTATAGCCTAAGAAGTGAATAGGGAGTAGAGAATAGGAAGTCAGGACTAGAGAATCATGTTCCCGATTGGCTATGACCCATTCTTTTTTCCTTTATACATAGATTTAAAGTATAAATTGAGTGATATTAATGCCAGGTCAATAGTTTAACTTATACTAAGTTAACACATTGTCGCATAAGTATAAATTATGCAATGCCAAAAATCTAGTTTTCTAGCTAAACTCAACATTTTTTAACATGTCATCAAATAACAATGGCAATCTGGCTTATCGATTAGGGATTCCATTAAGGCATTTAAGGAGGTAGCTGCTAACAAACCACCTCCCAAAGTTCCGGAAATAGTGATAAATGGGATATTTGCTTGCATCAATTGTCTTTTGGCGGCGGGGGCATGACTAAAGCCGATTGGCATAGCAATCACCAGTGCTGGCTGTATCTGCTGAGTTTTTATAGCTGCACAAGCTGAGAGCAGCACTGAAGGGGCATAACCAATTACTAAAATACTACCAGGAATAATTTGCAGTAATTGATCTCGCCATTTTTGAGTTTGCCAAAATGCTAATTCTGCTTCGGTGGCGTTAGTAATATGAGGATTATTAATTAAGGTAGTTACTTCACATCCCAGATGAGTTAATCGTGTTTGGTCTAAAGTGGTAGCAACGGTGGGAATATCAACCACAATCTGACAATTTAACTTTAAAGCTTCTCGACTAACAGCGATCGCAGTGGAGCTAATTTTAATCAACGGAACTAAACTGACATCACCGCTAGCTAAGACCAACTGAGAAATCAAATGCTGTTCAATTTCCGAACAATGAGATAAATCAGGTAGTAACAGTTTTAGAGATTCAGGAAATACTTCTGAATGAGTATGCACTTGAGCATCTAACCCACTCCACAACTTGGATAGTCCCCCTAAACCTGCTTGAGTATCGATTTCCAATAACTTGAGTTGTGCAAAAACTTCTGCTTGCATAATTTGACAATGGCTATCTCGTCCCAATAAACCTTCTAAAGCAGATGCTGTTTGTCGCAGTTGAGTAATTTGCTGGATAATGGCTCGATATTGCTCTTGTAGTTGTGCCATCAAGTTATTATTAATATCTGCTGCTGGGGTCACTGCTAAAATTTGACGGATGTGATTTAGCTGAAACCCTTGCTGTTTGAGAGCGACAATCCTTTGTAAACGGATTACATCTTGATGATTGTAAAGACGGTAATTGCTGCGCGATCGCACTGGTTCTGGTAAAAGTCCTAATTGATGATAATGTCGCACCATGCGGGGAGTAATACCGCTACCAACTGCATCAGTGAGTTCTTTGATAGTTAGGTGATCGACATTCATGATTTGAGATGGGGAGATGGGGAGTCAATTAAGGTACAATTTTGAGTATATCTCAATAGGTAATAGCAATTCACATTAATCTTGTTAATTATTATTTCTGAATCTTTATATTTTCTATTTAAATTTTACTGTTCCTTGATGACATTTGGAGGAGATACCCTTTATAATGGTAGAAGTTTGATGAGTGATTTTATCAGTAATTAGAAAGCAGTAATAAGTCAGTAATTACTAATTGCGTAATAATTCAGGTTGACTGTTAACCGTTAACGTTAGTGAAATAAAACTCAATGGTCAACTGTCAACTTTTCAAGTAACCTGAATTCTTACTTAATTGCTTTTTGTGTAACTATATTTATCGAATTCAGTAATAACACTGAAAAATTAAGACAGAGAACCAAAAAATATTGATTAAATGAAGACTAAAATAGAGATCCCTAAAGAACAAAAGCTACGCCTGATTTTTTTAGATGGAATACGTGGTTTTGCGGCATTTTATGTGGTACTTTCTCATATTTATCTACAGCAAAGTGAAAACTTACCTGCATGGATAAATTTACCAACAAAATTGTTTAGATATGGTTCATTTAGCGTGGCTGTATTTATTGTACTTTCTGGTTATTCTTTGATGCTACCAGTAGTTCGTTCTCAAACGGGATATCTGCCCGGAACTTTACTGGATTACTTTAAAAGAAGGGCAAAAAGAATAATATCTCCTTATTATATTACTCTTTTTTTCTGTTGTCTATTGGCTTTAATCATCTTGAGTATAGAACAATTTACTGCTTTAGATTGGCAGGAGTTTAGTTACGATTGGTTTTCGCCTCATTTCTCCTTTGTCGATCTATTTCTACATATACTTATGATTCATAATTTGAATCCAGAAAAGCAGCTTTATCTAATTAATTTGCCTTTGTGGAGTGTAGCATTAGAATGGCAGATTTACTTTTTATTTCCGCTGCTATTTTTACCTATATGGCGACGTTGGGGTGGTTTATCAGTTATAATCGTTGCTTTTGTAATTGGACTTATCCCTCATTATTTATTGAATGGTTATATGGATGCAGTTCGTCCTTGGTTTGTGGGTGCATTTACTATCGGAATGATCGGCGCAGAAATTGGATTTTCACAAAAGTCATATCTGATTCATCTGAGAAAATCTTGTCCTTGGGGTAAGCTTGCTATTATTTTTGCTGGTCTTGCTATATTCACTCAATGGGAAAAAATCCGGGTTGATGCTTGGATGTTTGAAACTTTTGCTAGTATAGCGGCTGCTTGTTTAATCATCCATTGCACTCAGATTGTGATGGAAGGTAAAAAACGCGGTTTCATTCTGCGACTATTTGAGCATTCTTGGGCGCTCAAACTAGGAGGATTTTCTTACAGTCTATATCTCACTCATGCTCGAATACTAACTGTAGTACGTCACTTGCTCATGGGTTTAAACATACCCTCGGTAATATCTGTAGTGATATTTTACTTAGTAGGTTTGGGACTTTCATTGCTAATTGCTTATAGATTTCACTTACTCTTTGAAAAACCATTTATGCCGAATTTTTCCACAAACACCCGCAAGTGGCGGTCACTTTCATGACTTAGAATAGAAATCTGAACTTCCCTACGGATATATCTCTAGGGTTCCCATTAAATAAACCGACCATTGATATATGGCTGAACTTCCCAAGAGTCTAGAAGATGCAATTGCTCAATCATGCATAGCTGTGAAAGCGGCTTTAGCAGATGGCTGTACTCGTATTCAAGTTGATTTACTATTTCCAGAATTAAAGCCCTCGCTAGTAGCAGAGCAATTTCTCTCGGCGTTTACTGAATATGATGCTCGGTTGAAAGTATTTTTTGCTGATGCTGGTGCTGCGGCTCTAGCACGTCGTGATTGGGTGAATGTCCCATTTAAAATTTTAGATGTGGGGACAGGGAAAGCTGCTCCTACAGATGCCAAAATTGAGCCAGAAGACGAATTGTTTGTCTTTATTGCTCCCAGTTCTGTAGAATTAGTGCAAGTAGAACAACTGGCTGAAAAAATCGGCGATCGCCCTTTCATTATGTTAAACCCGCGATTAGAAGATTCCGGGGTAGTGGGTATTGGTTATGCAGCCAGGGAAATCCGTCGTCGTTTTATCAGTACGATAGAATCCTGCTATTACCTCCGTCCTGTGGATGATGAAACGGCTGTTTATCGCTGCTATCCTGGATTATGGGAAGTATGGGTAGAAACTAATGGCGAATATCAAAAAGTTGTCGAATTACCGACCAGACCATCAGGTGATGAATTAGATCAGATTTTGATGACTGGTTCAACCACCACAGCTACCACTACTACACCCGCGAAAAAGCCTAATTTCTTCAAGAGTTTACAACGTTTTTTCAAAGCTTTAAGTAGTTAGCAATAACCTCACCAGTAGGGGCGTATTGCAATACGCCCCTACTGGTTTTACTGCTTAAAACCAGGGAGAGGTTTTTCAATTAATTACTTTGTAAGGGAGCATTTAAGACTTTAGTAATGCGATCGCGACTTTCCCATAAATGGGCTTTGGTATATTCATCCTCAGAATTAAGACCCTGTAATTGCTGATTTAGTTGCCTAAGTTTATACCAAGCTAAAGTACGAGCATCTTCTGGGACAGATTCTTTTCTCAACACCATTTCTTTCAAAACATCCAAATATTCGCGCTGCAAACCGCGTCGGAGACTAGAAATTTTTAATCTCCCTTTCGGTTTAATTACTTCTGTCCAAATTCCCTCGTGCAAATTATTAAATAATTCAGGAAGACTCAAAGCTTTTCCGGGCTGACTTTTAAATTCGATATCCTTGAGAACAGAAAGATGTTGTCCAGACAGTAAATTTCGTAAGACTAGACTTTGTAACGACAATACCGAGTCATGAATTGGATAATCCAAACGTCCCCGACGAGGAGAATTTCCCCAATCAGACCAACGAGAAGGTGCTAATTTATTTAAAAGTTCTGGTGAAAAATTGAATGCATCCGCAGCAAACAAATATTTTTGCAGTAATGCTAGAGACTGCTGCTGTTGCGGAAGAGATACAGCAACAAATGGCAATCTTCCTTGACTTTCACCAACATGGTTCTCGATAAAAAACCTGACCACCAATATATTTATTCACATAATATATCTGATTTGAATAGTTATTTAAGACTACACCAAAATTTTGTCTAATTTCACTATAGCTATCACCAGAAGCTGGGTAAATTTTATTCAGACGTTCCCAGAGCAGAAGAGAGTTATCTAATTGTCCTTGAGCATAGATTAATGAATTATTACTATGATCCCAAACATTAATTGTTGGGTCAAATCTGTTTATATCCTCATCAGTAGCATAACTTAATTCTGGCTGGTAAGATTGCTTGGCAATTTCTGCTAAGAATGACTTTTCAGCTACAGGAGTTTTGGCATTAGTAGGTGTATAACCATATTGAATTGCCCAGTCATCATACAACCCCACCATCATGGGAAAATAATCTCCTTGTTTTATCCCTGGAGGAGCAATGTTTGCAGGTAAATAGTCCATTACTGATGATGATAAACCTTTACTTTGAGTAATTTTCTGATTATTCATTTCCTCTGGAGCTAATAAATTACTACCCCGAAAATTATGACGTAAACCTAAAGTATGTCCCACTTCATGAGCAATAATTAAACGCAAATATTGGTGAACATAATCATTTAATTTGTCTTGATTAGGCATGGTATTTTGTAGCATTGATATTACTAATGAACCATATTCAAACTGTTTAGCAGACTCCATTCCATAGCATAAATCGTAACGACTTGCCAATAGAGATAAATTACCAAGATTTGTTTTATTTTCTGGTTTAGTTGACTGAGAATCAGGTTTATTTTTCGGTTCCAAACCATGATTACAAAGCAACTGATTATCCATTAATGCTGATAAAGTATTTGAGCTTTGTAGAGGGTCAATATTTTGACGATATCCCTTTTTAAGTGCCCTAATAAAACTAGCATCTACCAAAATTTCTGCATTGAGAATTTGCCCAGTTAAAGGGTTAACACGAGATGGAACCCATGGCAAAATATCCATCCACAGTATTAATCCAGCGAATCGTATTATAGCGAATATCTGCTGCATCCCATATGGCATTATTTGGCATTTGCTTAACTTCAATGGCATCTTTAAATCCAGCTTTTAAAAAGGCTTTATTCCACATTAATACACCTTCTTTAATCGCATCACGATATTGTAAAGGGACAGCATTATCAATCCAGAAGACAATGGGTTTTTTGGGAGGAGAAATTTCTGCTTTTGGGTCTTGTTTTTCTAAATGCCACCGATTAATATAACGGATAAATGGATCACGATTATCATCAGATAAATTCTGATAAGCAGTCAGAAAATAACCAACACGATCATCAGCTAAACGGGGTTGATAATTACTGACAGGTAGTTGGGAAAGACTATAGTGGACACGCAAAGTAAAACCACGTCCATCAGGTAAAACTATAAAATTTCCTTGCTGATTACCATTCTTATTAATCAGATTAAAAACTGACTCAATTTCTAAATTTTCGGGAAAAACTTTAGCTTTACCAAAATAGCCCTGCTCTGCCGAAACTGGTAATTCTAAAGCCGCAGATAATCCAGCTAAATCGGTGAGGAGTAAATCACTTAAATCAATTAAAATAGTTTTTCGTTGGGGATGAATACCTTTGATTGCAATTTTATAAAGTACAGAATCACTAAAAGACCTAGCTAGCGATCGGGCTTGAGGATCTCCTTCTCCCACTCGAAATTTAATATTACGGATAACGAAATGTAATTTGTTATCTACTTGTTGAAAATAAAACAAAAAATCTTGCAAAGGTATACCACTATAAATACCTCCTTGTCCAATACCAGACTCTAAAGTTGCGGTAGCGAGATAATTTTTATTCAGTTGCTCTGGCTTGATTTCTAAATATATTTTATTATTTTTAATCTGACGATGAAGAGTAAATATTCCCTCTTGCTTTTGAGTATCTTTCAATAATTCAGTAAATGCATCCACAGTGACCTTGGTAGCTGGCTTTGCACTAGAACTGGGCTTTTTTGGAGATTTTTCTGGAGTTTTAGCAAGTTCTAAAAATGGTTGTTGTCCAGCTTTTTTAGTATCTTCAACTACCCACATAAAAGGGCTTTGTTGCGGCTGTTTATTTTGGTTAATCACCCATACTTGCCCTGGTGGTAGCGAAGATTTTTGAGGTGTCTTAGTATTATTACTGGGAATTTGGGTTGAATCTTTGGCAATATTTTCCAGATATGTTCCATTCACCTCTGGTGATTTAGCATTCACTCCCTCGATTCCCAAACATAACCCGTGCAGCACTATTATACAAAATGTTATTTGTTTCACTTAGATGCTTTCCTGCTGAAAAACCTTTAATTAACTACTATAATCTGTATTATTGAATTGTGTCTAATTGATGAATATACTAGTATATTGCTATACTAATTATAGTATAATCTATTCTTAGAGGGTGTTTGAGAATTTATGGGGAGGTGTAATTTGTCATTCTGAGCGACAGCGAAGAATCCCCCAAGATTCTTCCATAGCGGACGCTCCCCAAACACGGTGGCTCACGATGAGAATATAGTGACATATTTGACCTTTATTTTGATTTTTGAAACATCCTCTTGTAATTTAGTTGTAAAATGTAGTTATGGCTGGAAAATAAATTCATGAAAAAAGTGAAATTATGGAAAACATAGATTTCAATGTAAATATTCTTCCTCTCTCTGTAGTTCGCATTGAAGTAGAAAAGCTCTTTGGTAGATATACTTATATTTTGTCAAGAGAAGATAATAATTTTACGGATTCATCACTAATTATTCTGTATGGTGACAACGGTTCTGGTAAAACCAATATTCTCAAGCTTTTATTTCATCTGCTATCAACAGGCACAAGACGTGGTCATCGCATATTTTTAGCAAAAACATATTTTTCTAGGTTTGCAGTTTTGTTAGCTGACGGTACAAAGATTACTGCTAGTCGGCAAAATGGTGAATTAATAGGTTCATTTAAGCTTGAATTTAAACGAAATAAAAATATTATTACAACCGCAGAAATTATCATAAGTAATCTTGATAATCTTGGTAAAGATATACCAGATATTAAACAATTAGATGATATTAAACAATTAGATTATTTTTATGAAAGTTTTTCTTGGCTTGAGTTAAATTTATTTATTTTGGGTGATGATAGAATTTTAGATAGTGATATTCTTAGCGAAAAAACAATAAAATATGAAGACGAGATGCCAAGAGTTAAGTTTACAAGAGAAGTAAAGTTAAATAATTTAAATATAGTAGAAACCGAACTCAAAATCTCTATTAATCAAACAGAAGAATGGATTCGTAAGAAAGCATTTGCAGGTACTAATGAAGGTTCTGCCAATGTTCATAATATCTATGAAGAAATTATTTCTGAAATTCTTAAGACTACTAGAAATTCGGCTAAGAAAGAATTACAGGAATCACCTCATCTTCTAATTAATCAACTCTTGGAAATTGAGAAGCGCAGCCAAGATTTTTCTCATTTCGGATTAATATCACCTTTAAATACCCAAACAATTGTGAATTTATTAAAATCCAATTTTCATGCAGATCATGGAATTATTTATAATATATTACAACCATATTTAAATAGTTTACAAGCGAGGTTTGACGCTTTAAAAGAAACACAGATGTTATTAAGTATTTTTGAAAATACTCTTAACAATACATTTTTTCGCGATAAATACATAAAATTGCATATCACAGACGGATTAAAAATCTTTACTGATGAAAATAAAGAATTATCTCCTGAAAAACTGTCTTCAGGAGAAAAACAACTTCTACTACTTTTTTGTAATATTATAACAGCACGGGATAAAGCAACAATATTTATTATTGATGAACCAGAAATATCACTAAATGTAAAATGGCAACGTCAACTAATTCATGCTTTACTAGAATTAACAAAGGGAAGTCAGGTACAATTTATTTTAGCTACTCACTCAATTGAGTTGCTTTCTCAATATAAAAATAATGTTATCCGGCTTGTTAAAGCGGAGAAATAAAAATGACACATGAACCAAGACGAACATTGGATGAACTGATAACTAAATATGAACTTGAACCTGAGCTACGCGATATATTTGTTGAGGGTAGAACAGATAAAGCGTTTTTTGAATACTTTCTACAAGGAGAAGGAATTCAAAATGTTGTTGTTTATGAGATTGATACAATTGATATTCCAACTCAGAGTCTATTTGATGTGGGATTAAAGGATGGAAACCGTGGTCGTGTTATTACTCTTGCGTTGAGTATGGAAAATAGGCTACCAGAGAATAGTTTAAATATTACCTGTATTGCCGATAAGGATTTTGATTGGCTTTTTCAGAAACAATATCAATGTAATTTATTATTATTCACTGATTATTCTTGCTTGGAAATGTACCTTTTTGATGAAGAAATTGTTAGCAAATTTCTGCTTCTAAATCTTCGCTTATCTCAACCACCTGCTCAAGAATTACTTAATCTATTAGCTGGAGTTTTAGAGAAATTATTTCTTATTCGTGCTACGAATGAAGCACTACAACTAGAGATGGATTGGCTTGATGATTTTGGAGGTTGTTGCGAGATTAGTAGCAATGGTGGTATTGATTTTGATTCAGGAAGTTTTATTGAAAAGTTTTTAAATAAAAATAGTAAGATGAAACAGAAATCAGAATTCATGGCTAAACTAACAGAACTACGTCAAAAAAAATTATCAGAAATACGTTATAAAATTCATGGACATGATTTCACTGAGCTTTTGTCTTTGTATATTAAACCTAAACTGATGAAAAACATAAAAAGCCTTTACAATTCAGAAATTATTGCCAGAGGTTTGTTCACATCTGTTGATTTTAGCAAGCTACGTCAAAAACGGTTATTTCAGAATTTGCTATGGCGTATTTTTTTATTGATATAATATATCTTGAAAATCAATCCGGTTCAGTTAAGGTAAAAAGTGATCAAGCGGGCAAGATGCTCGCTCCACGGATTTAGTAGCATGAACTTAGCTTGATTTGTAATTAGTTCAGAAAAAACAGACTAGAAGAGTGCTATATGCAAAAACAAATATTAGCGAATTTTGACGATGAAGGAATTATTATTTACCAAGCATTTAAATCAGAAATTGCTGACGAAGCATTGCATCTGGGAACTTTTGGGAAAAGCTTTAGCTTAGAAGAATAACTTGGATTAAACCTTCTTTTGGGATATAACTGAATTAGCATCTAGGATAACAGTATTTTTGAAGAATCAACACGAAGAAATGCCAAAGGTTCCTGATGAGTGGGTTTATGAGGTAAATTCAGTTATCGAAAAAACTTTAGACATAGAAGATAAATAATTTAATTCATGAGTATTATATTTAAAGCATAGTATTTTCGTCCTTTGCGTCTAGACGCGAAACCTAAAAGGATGTTTGAAAAGTTAAAATCGAAGTCAAAAATTTCATGCTGAACCCTTCAGTCCGTTCGAGGGTAAACTCCGCGCTAGGGTAGGGAAGCATCCCGAAATTGAGATTCTTCCCTCCACTTCGTTACGGTCAGAATGACAAATTACACCTACCAAAAACTTTTAAAATATCCTCTAAAAATGTAGCTTATCTACATGAAAATTGCTATAAAGATATCCTTGTGTCATTAAAGCTAATCATACATTGGTTAGCTTGATTAAATATATACCAGTGGCAACCATGAAATTTATTGTGAACCGGAAAATAATGCTTAATTTCAAAGTCCTATTCACCACAACTCTGTTAATCTCCTTAGGTTTTTCCGGATGTTTCGTAGATAATAGTTGTATGGAGATGGCAATGGCAGAATCTGCTCCTAAAATTAAAAGACCAGTTCGCAAAAATCTCCCCAGTAATCAACTAAAAGCTATCTTAGATCAAGTGGTCAAAGCCGGGGATGCACCGGGAATAGCAATGTATATTTCTACTCCTGGTAGTGTTTGGCGTGGAGCCGCTGGTGTCAGTGACGTGAAATCTCAAACACCAATGCACTCCGATGATGGTTTTTCCATCGCTAGTGCGAGTAAAAATTTTGTCGCGGTCATAGTCTTGCAATTAGTGGATGAAGGACAAGTTATCTTAGACCGAGAAATATCTGCTTATTTACCGCAAGACATTAGCTCGCAAATTCCTAATAGTCAACAAATTACTATCCGTCAACTCCTTAGTCATACCAGCGGTGTTGCTGAATATCTCTCTACTAAAGATTTTATTGCTGCTAGTAAGCAACGTGACCGTTCCCGTCCGTGGACAGCTAAAGAAGCTATCCGGTACGCTTATCACCAAAATCCTCAAGCTGCACCAGGTCAAAAATTTGGTTACACCGATACTAATTATATTCTTTTGCAATTAATTATTGAACAAATTACTGGTCAAACTCTTACCAAAGTCATGCGCGATCGCATTTTAGATCCGTTAGCCTTAAAACATAGCTTCACCGAACTTTGGGAAAAACCTCCGGTCAAGGTAGCTACAGGTTATATTAATTCTCCGCAGGATGGTAAACCTAACCTGCATAGTCAAGCGCAAGTTAATGATGGCAATGGTTTAGGAGATGGGAGTATAGTTTCTAATGGAGAGGATTTAAGTAAATTTTTGAGATACTTGTTCACTCAAAAAACCTTACTTTCTCCAGCAACCCTGAATCAGATGCTAACTTTTACAAATAATGGAGTTAGTTCCAACTATGGACTGGGTATAGAACGAACACAAACGTCCTGTGGGGAGATGTTTGGACACAGTGGTGGTGCTTATGGTTTTGCCGTGGAGATGTTATACTGCCCCAGTCAGGATACTACTATTGTGGTATTAGCAAATCAACAAGGGCTAAATTCCAAGGCGATCGCGCTCAAAGCCCTAGAAAACATTCTAGAAAAGAAACCTTAAAAAAAGGTTTGGTTACAACCAAACCTCTTTAATTGCTGTGCTTAACAACGTACTAAATTAATTTAGTTGGATTATCCTTAAATATCATCTTCCTATCGGATGTGTCCAAATATCACGAACAATGATATTATTTCGCAGCAATAGGAAAAAAGCTTGGCTAAAAGCCAAGCTTCTATATACCAGGTGTTTACCATATACAGGTAATTTATACCTATTTTTGTAGTGATTCATCTCTCTATAAGCTGACGACAAATTTTCGTTTAGATGATAATCCCAAACTTATCTCTAGGTCAGACTCTATTTCCTGAGTCAGAGATAAAAAAATACCCTGGATTAATATCCAGGGCAAACACACGTTTTTCAGGCATTAACAAGGTGAATAATAACCTTAGCCAAAAAATACTTTTACTATCTAAAGGATGATGTAAATGGTTATTTATCTACTATCAAGTAGTTCTTTACACTCTAAGAAGTTATTTAAAAGATAAAACGCTGTGGATTTTGATTACCGACAAAAAAGGCTTGGACGAAAGCCAAGCCTAGATATATACCAAGTGTTTACCATATATTAACAATTTATGCTAATTTTAACGAGAGTGCATCTATCTATAGGAACTGTACAAATATTCTAAAAAGTGTTATGTACTTATGCCATTAACAATATACAAAAAAATGATTTGAAGCGCAATATAATATAATACTACTATTATAGTATATTTATAAATTAATTATACCTAATTTTATCAACAAGAAAATAATTGTCTAGAGTAAAGTATTGATAAATCATAGATTCTATCTAAATAAGGACTGATCCAGAAGGTAAGTTACGGGTAAAAAATTATTTATATATTTTATTTAGATATAAAAAATGTAACTTAGTTTTTAGTTTGCTCTCGCCATGTTCAATGATTCTCATATTATTACCTAATATATCAGCAAAAAAAAGGTTTAGCTGATTGCTAAACCTCCATAGAAAGCAGTTATTCGACACACCAGGATTAATTTAAATCTACTGTCTTTTCTAGTCATCTACCTATGGGATGTGTTCAATATTGTCTTGATCTGATAGACAATCAATGACTGAAAAGAAGAAAATAAGATACTATCTTGAGAGAGATTAAACATTAAAAAATAAGCTAATATAATTATATTAGCACTAAGTCTAGCAAAAGATATATTTCTGACATAAATAGCTAGTTTCAGAAAAATAACGTTAGTATAAATGAATACGGTTCAGTTAACCTTTTAACATAAATAGTGTATGGATAGTAGAGAAAACTAATGTCAAAAATATGGGTTGAGGTCAGAATATTGATATAATCAATACATTAATTACTCTGCAAATTTTCAGAATAACTAAGATTAGTTTGTATTAATTAATTAAGCCCATTTTGTAGATGCGATTTCCTGCCGAATTTACAGGTATCACATCTACTATGCTAAATTAGTCGTAATGGCATAGCCATCATCAAAATAGCGGGGGATTTAGGGCAAAATAGTTAACGTGACTCCGTACCCTGATTAGGACTTCCAGCCACTGAATCCTCTCCTGGCGCTTCGGGTGTAGCTGTAGGTCTAGCATTACTTTTTTCTGCATTACCAGTTTTGCGAATATCTTCCTGTAGAGGAGTTTGATAACCACCAGAAGCAGATGGTGTACTCTGTTGTGGATCAGATTTTTGTTTTTGTTTCTCTTTTTGATTTTCTGATTTTAATTCTTCGGGCATGATTAGACCTCTGCAAATTCATATAAGGATAATATTAAGAATTTATAAGCGTAAATTTATCTATCTGGAAGATAGTCACAGTTGTTTAATATATATATCCTAAGTTACAAGTTTATCTCTAGCTATTGGTAGAGGACAGGCAAGATGCCTGTCCCACAAGACTTTCAGATCCTATACTTACTTCCTGCTCTACATTTTATGCACCGATAGTTTTTTCTACATCTTCGCAGATATTTGTTTTTAAAGAAGCAAAATATTTACCTCCTAATTCAATTTTTCCTTCCACACAACCAGCTTTTAATCTTGTTACCAAATATTCACTGTCAGCCGCAATAAAATTTGTACCATGATCTGGTTCTACTAAACTAACTAAATTTATATTTCCTAGTTGTTGTTTAGCTAAATTAGCAATACCTAAAAAATTGAAAACTCCTGATTCGTAAGTTCCACAAGGTACAGAAGGATTATGTACACCAACACAGAATTCATCATCTTTAAACCACTCAAATGCTGGATAGCCATGAAAATGAACGATGGGAGCACCATTTTTAATTAGGTCTGGTGTGTATAAAGCAGCTGCGAGACTAATAGCTAACATGACATAGATATCATAAGAGGGTTTAATATCTATTTCTTCCGGTTTTGTTTGATTTGGTAATTGAAGATATAATTTTTCTTTCAGACCAATACGAATCACATCATGTTCAAGTTTTAGGTCTGTTTTATTGGAACCAGAACGAGCGCTCATTAACCAAATATCTGGGATTTGCTTAAATACAAATTCTCCATTAATTAGAGTTTTTAGATAACGTCTACCTTCTGAATTTTGTCGAAGTTCATCACGATCAAAATCTGCCACAGGTAATAAATTATTCCACTCATCGAGAGTTATTTCTGGTCTACCTATATACTGTGGAGGTTCTGCATAAGCAACAAAGCCATAAGAGACACCTGTCCTACCGTTGACAATGACATTAACAATATCTCTATGGGATTTTCTTTTGATAACTTGAGAAAGTTTAAACCCAGGTGGAAATAAATCGGTTGAGGATAAATCCTGACCTAATTTCACCAATTTTTTAGCATAACTTGATTCTTGGGGGTAATACTGTCCAATTTCAAAGCGATTTAATAAAAGTGGAGAAATAGGGACAAATACTTTAGGTATTAGCGATTTTAAAACAAAGTTATCTAGTTCTTTTTTGGTGAAAATAGAATCAGAAAGATTCATATTTAAAATCGATATTTTTTCAGAAGATACACCAATAACAATTTCGGAAAAGGTTTTGACTAAAGTGTTAATTCCTAAACTAATTTTTTCTTGATATGGAAGCAGAGGATTAATAAATTTCTCATCTATCTTGCTTAAGATTACCACCTGTGTATTAGTAGGATCTTCCACATATTTAGCTGCATGATCTTCTAATAAAGAACTTAATCTAGCGATTTTAACCACAGACATTTCTTGATTTTTCCATAACCATTTAGAGTAAATGTTGTACAAAGATTCTGCTAGAAATATACCGATTTTTCCGAGTAAAGAATTATGTTTTTCTACATCAATAACAGCATCAATATCTGATTTAACTGTCATGATTTTTACATTTTGATTCCACTGAAGTATAGGTAATTTGATTTCATATCTAAATTCTGTGATTGCATCTGTCCAAGGAATGACTTTTACTCCATATTGTTTCATTTTTACAGCCAATTCTTCTCGGAATTTAATCACATTTTGATGGTGATAATTACGAGGTAAAGGTCTAAAAGTAACCTTAAGATTTTGCGCCATTACTTTAGGATTAATAATTGGTGCTTCATATTCTAAAGATGATTTTTCATCAAATCCACCAATTAAACGACCAATAGTTTGTAGACTTACTCCCTGAATTTGCTCTACCGATATAGATTTACTAGTAGTATTCATTTCTTCTAGTAAGGCGATAATTTCTGCTTTATGAGTTGCTAGTTCAGTTTGTATTTCTGGGGTAATTAAACCTAAAGGAGAGCGAATATTTAGTTTTTTATTGTCTACCCAGAATTGCACACCTTGTTGAGTAAGTTTAGCGATAATTTCAGATGCATTCATTGTCAATAAACCTCATCAATTCAAGTTTGAATTTGTGGAGCAGGCATCTTGCTTGCTCCACGTCTAAAAATAGCATCAGCTATTTTGTTAGGATTTTTTTGTACAGAATTAACACACTAGGTCTTTCCTAAGACTTGTGTATATCTTAAAGTTGGAAAACTTCTGATTTTGAATCTGCTAAATCTTCGGCTAAACGTTCAGCTAGTTCTGCAATAGTAGGATAATACCATAAATAAATTAGAGATAATTTAAATCCCAACATTTTTTCAGCTTTACTAGCCAGAATCATTCCTTGTGCTGAATCTAATCCGTAACTTTCCAATGGTTGATAAATATCTATTTCGCTACGTTCAATTCCCAACAGCAAAGCAATATTATTAATTAGCCATTCTTGAATATCTTGAGCAGTATAAGATTGGCTTTTTTGATGGTTATGTGTAGACTTATTCATTGGTGACTCTCCTGTTTTATATGGTCTTAAAGTAACTAAATTTGGAACCAGGATGAAAAAGACATATCTAAGTTCAAAGAACAAATTTCCGAAATACAAAACATGAAATTTTTAATTAAAGACTCCATTGTAGATTGACTAATTGAAGGTTCAGAAAATACAAAATTCAGAAGCATTTTTTCTTGAAAAGTTGATGCATGAAGCACAAACATACCTGCATATAAAGCATGAGAACCTGCAAAACTAATTTCTTCTAGTTCTAATTCACCATAGATATTGGGAATATTTACTTTACCGACATTAGAAATAGAAACTGTAGCTGCTACTTGTTGAGGAAAAATAAAACAAAAATCTATGAGATGTCGGGCAATTAATATCATATTAAATATATTACCATTCTGGATATCAATTTCTAATTTTTGTTTTACTTGTCGAGCTAATTCCCAAAAATATGTGTTGATTTTAATGGTATGGAATTCCATTATTGATGTAGCTAATACCCCCATTTCTGTTTTACTAATTACAGATTCTAGCCGTTTTCTTAAATCTAGATATGACAAGCAATTAAGTGGGATTTCTTGTTGATGAGCTTTCATGATTTTTTTAGCTATTGTAAACATCATTACACTACATAAGGCACTGTGTATCGTTGTATTTTCCTGTCGGCAACGATTGATAAATACTTGGGTTAATTCCTGTTTAATTTGTCGATGAATAATCTTGCTACGACGTTTAATAATTGGTACATATTTTTCAGGTATTAAAGTTTCTGGTCGATGCCATAGTTTTTGAAATGCCAATCTTAATAAGAATAAAATGCTGCTTATTTTTCCATGAAATCCTTTTTTAGATTGCGGTAGTAGATATTCAATCGGTGGTAAAGAAGATAAATTAGAAATTGGGTAAATTGTTTCACCTGCAAGAATTTTTTGATAACAAGTCAATATCTCTGAATGAAGTTGAATACTACATATTCCATCAGCAATTGCATGATGTATGTTTGTAATGAGGTAACTGATTTGATGGTTATTTACAATATTTACTAACACCACTTGCAATAAACCATTTTTACTATTAAAGTTGTCATTCATTTCTTCATTAACAACCTCTTGCCATTGGTCATTTTTTAACTTTTCAACCACCCGTAACGCAATTCTTTGAGTTCCTTGAGTTTGAAAATATAATTGATTTCTCCAATTAATAATCCGAGAATTTAACCGATTATGACGAGACTGGATTATATCTAAACTCTGTCTAATCACATCTAAATTTAAAGGTTGATTAAGGCGGCTAATAGTGATTAACTTCCAGGTTTTAGCTTCTTTATTAAGAAGTTCCATTGATTGTTCAATTTGCCCTAATTTTCTATTTTCAGACATATTTTTCAAAAAAGGGGGAGTGGGGAGTAGGGAGTAGGGAAAAAAATTAATTTTCCCTCTTGCTTAAATTGTTCGTTTTTGAATTTTGAATTATTTAAATTGGGATAGGGTGATAATTACTATATTCTTCAGGAATTTGTAGACCTTGAACTTTTAAACTTTGCATTCTATATAAAAATGCTGTCCCGGTCATAATATGGTGAGCAACATCGACCACTTTCCGATTATGGGCTGTCTCTAGATAAGAGCCTTTTACCCAGTCATTAAAGCCACCCATTGCTCAACCACACCAGATTTGATAATCAATTTCTCGACCTTTCTCACCAGAACTAGACCAGCGTGAAGTTAATCCTAAATACCAACGAAAAATTAACGCCATCTTCACTTTAGGGTTACTAGCTGCTCTGGTTAATTTATCAGGATTTCGTTGTGACAAATAATTTACTGTTTCTTGCCAAACTTCTGATAAAGTTTTTCTGAATATCTGATTTTCTAATTTCTCTCTCTCTGCTAATGGAATATCTTCAATTGCATCATATTTTTTATATAATTCAAACAATTTTTGTGCTCGCAGAGGAAAAAGAGTTCCCCGCTTCAGAACTTGTAATTTGACACCCATTTCAAACATATCTGCTGCTGGTGCCATCATCACATCTGCCATCTCAGCTTGTGCTAGTAATTCTTTTGTATATTGAGAAGTCCCAGCTTCAACACAAGATTGATTAATAGAACCGGTGACAACATAAGCAGCACCCATCATAAAAGCAGCTAATGCTGATTGTGGAGTGGCAATTCCTCCAGCTACTCCAATTCTAACAGGTTTTTCATAATTATATGTACTTTGAATTTGATTTCTTAATCCTAGAATAGAAGGTAATAAACAAACCAATGGTCGATTGTCTGTATGACCACCCGAATCTGCTTCTACAGTTATATCATCAGCCATAGGAACTTTTTGGGCAAGATTAGCTTGTAATTCACTAATAAGACCTTGTTCTAGTAGTTGTTTAAGTATCTTATTTGGTGCGGGTTCCAGAAATTTAGTAGCTACTTCTCTCCGAGAAATTTTGGCAATTATTTTATTTTTGATTTCGATTTCATGAGCTGAATTTAAACTTAATCCTGCGGCTCGGTAATAAACAATATTATCAGTCAAATCTAAAAAAGCCGATGCTTCTATTGTTCTGACCTGATATTTCAGATATAAATCAACAGTCCGACGTTCCATCATCGGTTCGCTAGGACTATGGAGTAAATTAAATGCATAGGGTTCGTGTTTCAATGCTTGTTGAATACGTTGAATCGCTGTTTCAATCCGGGACGGGGATAAACCTCCCGCACCAAATGAACTCAATATTTTTTCTTTTCCTAGTGCAATTACCATTTCTTCCGAAGCTATACCATGAGCCATCGCTCCAGTACTATATGCATATTTTACGCCGTGAGCATGCAGAAAATTTGGATCACCTAATTGTTTAATCGGTAGTGGTGGTACAGCAATTAGCATTTCTATCTCTGGGGTTTCACCATGATGAATATGGTTCCAGTTACCTTCATTAGCAACACCAATTTGACCTTTATATTTGATGATGTAGCAAGGTTTATCTAAGTTTTGCAATTTAGTTTTGATGCCTTCTTCATCGAATGATACATTATCTAAAAAACCTTGCCAAACTTGATGATAATCTTTTAATAAGTTGGAGAATTCTAGAGAATTATGAGGTTGAGTTAAGACGTGATTATTTGTGCCTAACATATGATTAGATGGGGTGATTGTGGAGCGGGCATCTTGCCCGCCATAGAAGCGAGGTGAGGCGGGCAAGATGCCCGCTCCACATCCTATTTAAATAACTATTTAAATAACTATTTAAATAAATTTTGTTGTATAGCTATTTGTTGCTGAATCATTGCACCAATTTGCTGTAATGATTCGTATCGGGACTGTAATAAAATAGCGTGAGATTGAGTCATTAGAGTATTGTTATCACTGAGTTTTTGATATTGAGGATTTTGCAAATTTGATAAATTTGGTAAATTTGGTAAATAGTTTTTATTCACCAAATAATTAGGTGGTTGTATGGTTTTGTATTGCTGTTTATGACCATTCACTAAAGAATACAAAGATTTATGCTGATTGTTCATACCACAATTTAAGTTGATAATTTTTGTTACCGATTGGTTCGGAATATTGTTTGCATCTGAAGCAGAATATAAAGGTGATAAATCTAAATTGACTCGATGACTAATCAGCTTTGCTAAGGCTTTAACAATAGAACTATGATCATCTACACCTCTTCTATTCACAAAGGTAGTAACGTGTTCTTTATGTTTCAATATTTCTCCAATCCATCTAGAACAATTACTACCAACACCTACTTCAATAAAGATATTAAAACCATCTTCATAAACACGATTAATCAATCGGGGAAAATCAAGTTCATAACAAAGAGATTTAGCTATATTCTGGCCAATAGAATAACTATCAAGAGTAATAGGTTTGTATTCTGCGGCAGAATAAAAAATAGTGTCTGAGACGTCCTCAATAGGTAATGTATTGATTTTGGCAAGATTATCGTATTCTGAACGCATTGGTTCACAATGAATTACATGATTAATAGAGGTAGGAAAACCTTCACAATTCAAGATTTTAATGACTCGTTTGCAAGCTTGAGTTTCTCCAGCAATTACAACTTCTTCTGGTGTATTAATCAGCGACAAGTAAACACGATTTTCCTGTTTTAATGCTTCTCTCACTCGGTTGACTGGACAAATAAGAATATAGTTACTCCAAAATTCTTGATCGCTACCATCCTCTAATAATGGTAATCCCCAGTAATTACGTACTGCATTCTTTGGTTCAGAAAGTTGTGTCTTGAACAAGGAAGATGAATTTAAGTAGTCACTGGTTTCTTTAAAACTAGTCCATACACCTTGAGCTAACATGGTGCTAGTTTCTCCTAAACTATATCCAAATGCACATTCGGATTTGATTTGAAAATAATTTTTGAGAATCGCTGTCATTAATCCAGCAAAGCCTACTTCTGATTCTAGCATGGTGACTGGATCAGCAATTAAGTTTTTTTCTAATTCTGCCAGTTGTCTTTTGGAAAATTTTTTCCAACTTCTAGGATACAGCAGTTTTTCTATGTTAGCAACACGGGTGTAAACGGTATTGATTAGTGGGTCATCATATAATTGAGGAAATAATCGGAACAGATGCTGAGAGAGTCCAATATAAGATGTGAATGAACCTGGGTAAACAAAAGCAACTCTACCTTTCTCCGCTAATGGTTTGGGAGTAAAATAACTACCTATGGGAGTTTGCCAATTTTCTCCGGTTCTAAAAGCAGTAGGAATTCCCTCACTTGCTCTCTGAATTTCTCGAATTAATTCATCTTGATTATGTCCTAAAATTCCTAAAGTGTAACTGGATTTTTGGCGCTTTTGCCAAGTTAAAAAATTCCGTTTAGCAATGGCTCCTAAATCACTATTGTTTTTGATATCTTCAACACAATTCTCTAACTGGGCTAATAAACTAGATTCGTCATCACCTGAAATTGCCAATAGATAAAAAGGCATTTGCTCTAAATATCTATTGCTGTGTAATTTATGACTGGGTTCCTCTGATAAAATTAAGTGAGCATAACTACCATCTGGCTCAATGTTGTTAATAGCAGCAATTCTTTTGGTTGCACCTGGTTCTAAAAACCAAGGTTTTGATTGAGACATTACATAAAATGGTCCTGATTCCCACTCTTGAGACATTTTTGGACTAGACCATTGGGGAACTGCGGGAAGATAATGATAATATAAACACAATGCAGTTTTCACCAAGCTAACTATTCCCGATGTCACAAAAGTATGACCAACATTAGCTTTAACACTACCAATTGCACAATGTAAACTTGATTCAAAAGTCCGATAAGCTGGAAGTAAACCCTGAATTTCGGCTAAATCTTGCGGTTCTATACCACTAGCACAAACTTCTAGATAACCAATATCTCTGGATTCAATATCTGCTATATTAAAAGCCAGACGACAAACTTGAGAGATAGTTTCTGGTTCCAGTGGGAAATTCTCCAATAAAGCGAGAGCATCAATGACTGCATATATACGATTATTAGCTGCTCTGGCTGTATCATCACGTTTGAAAACTATTGCAGCTGCACCTTCCCCGACAATAGTACCATGAGCATTTTCGTCATAACTGAGGGTAGATAAACCCGAATTCGCAAATTTTCGAGAATTTTCTACTCCTGATAAATCAACCGCACCCACTAAAACTGCATCTACTTCTCGATTTGTTAATAGTTTTTGTGCTAATTCTAAAGCAGGGAAGACAGATTTTTCTGCTGTTACTATGCTAAATATAGCGTTAGTAATATTTTCTAAACAAGCAACATAAGGTACTGATTTATTCGCATGATATCTAGAGGATTCTGGAACTGAATTTTCTCCCTCGTTAGGAGCAACAATTACTACTGCCATTTTAGTTTGTGGCTGAATTCCTGCATCTCTTATAGCATTATAAGCTACCTTGAGCATCAATAATTCTTCAGGATGACAATTATCTATTTCTGCCGATGATATCGGAAATTTTGCAATATCAATGGCAAATTCCTGGATATACCCTCCTAATGATTTTGTATCATCTTTTAACTCAGATTCTTTCTCTATTTTTGTCTGTTGATAACGTCCTTGCGGCAGAGGAATAAAATGTTGATTTCCCTCGTAAATACTGCGTTCAAATTCTTCTAAATTTTGGCAACCTGCCACTAAACAATCCATACCGATAATTGCTATTTTAGGAATTGTATTCTGGGTAGTTACTTCCATTATCTATCTTCCTGAAAATCAGTTCATTTGTAGATTTGTAGAGGGATATGGAGCGGGATTTAAAGCCAGCTATTGAAGTCAGGCGGGCAAGATGCCCGCTTTACACTCACTTAAAAAGAAAGATTATGAGTAGGGGGGGTTTATTCAATTTCCTACTGCGATTTTCAATTTTCAATTTTTAATTTTCCCTAGCTTTGGGTATAATAGTTCCCTTTGCACCAATCATGCGGTTATATATTTTTCCTTCTGCATCATGAGCAATAATATCAGCTACGACTGATGATTCTGTCTTTGATTTCACTTCACAAGAAACATAGAATATTTCGTCGAATGGAATCACTCTCAGTTGTTCAAACAGTTTAATTTCTGACGGTAAACATACTTCTTGATGAAAGTGCTGCGTCCAAATCCATAATGAATGAATCTGAACATCGGCAATATAGGGGTTAAAAGTTTGTACGTTGAACTGTCCTTGTTGTTTTTCTCCTGGATTTGGTAAGTAACATTCTATGGTTACTTTACCTGGACTAGCATTTAAGAAAGATTTAACGCCTTGAAAGGTTTGACCGTGAAATAAACTACCTATTCCATTTTGATAAAATGATGTAGTTTTTACAAGATGTTGATCTTGATTAAGATTGATGGATTCATACAAGAGTTCACCTCTGATTTCTCGCTTTAGTTTTACCTGACTACTAAAATGATAGCGAATTTTTCCGGCTGAATTCTGACTCCAGATTTTAGCTTCCAACTCAATTTCTTCATTCTCAATTTTACTCACTTCTTGCAAGTCTAAATTATATTCACTGGGTAGATTTTCATCAAAGATAACTCCCTTCAAAACTTTATAATTTGGACAAGCAAATACTGTGTAGCCAGGATAAAGTTGTTCACAAGTATTTGCAATCCAGGTGAGAGCGCAAGTCGCTGGGAGAACTGGGCGACCAGCAATTACATGGTCTTCTAAGAATGGATTGTGCGATAATCTTAATTGTCTCTGGATATGATAGGTTTTTAATTCACTGGGTAATGTTCGTGGGATATATATAAGAGGACTACCAATCACTACTTGCACAACTTCTGAATTAGTAATTGCTAGTTCATCCGCTAACATTTCCGTACCCAGAGAAATGGGAATAGTCTTGATATGACGTTCAGCAAAAGCTTTCTTTAATTCTGGTGATACCATCCCACTATCCCAAGGACCCCAGTTAATTGATAGTACCTGACATTGAGGATGTTTCCGCTTCACCATCAAGGCAGATTTATTGAGAATTTCATTGGCAATTGCATAATCAGACTGTCCCGCATTACCATAAAAACCAACTACGGAGGAAAACAAAACTAAATATTGTAGTTGTTCAGGTGGAACACAGTGCAACAGGTTTTCTAAGCCCTTCACTTTTGCACCATAAACAGTTTCAAAATCCTGAATGGTTTTGTTCTCAATCCGCTTATCAGCTAGATTCCCCGCTCCATGAATAATTCCCGTGATTGCACCCCAGCGTTCCACTACCTGATTGACTTGTTCTGATAAGGCGATCGCATCGGTGACATCTACACTAATATATTCTGCTTCTGCTCCAGCTGCGGCGATGGCTTGGAGAGTAGCTTGAATTTCGCGTTGAGAAGCAATAGCCTTAAACCTTTTCTGCACCATGATGGGGGTGGGCTTTTCACCTTTAGCAAAGAAATCCTCCATAATCCGCTGTTTCAATGCGGCTTCATCGTCACAACCCTCAGCCCATACTGGTTCTGGTTCTGTACTAGAACGTCCTAGCAAGATAAACTTACCTTGATAACGTTCGGCTAATTTAATCACGCACTGTGCAGTGATTCCTTTTCCTCCCCCACTCACCAGAAAGACTTGATTATTTAAAACAGGTGTAGAAGTAGTTATCTCTGTACTTGATGTTTCTGCTACTAGTGTTACTCTGGTTTGGGATGTATATCCTACTTCAGTGACTAGTAAATTTGGATCATGAAGTTCAGCCAGGATATGTTGTACCTGCTCTGACGAAGCCAAGTCAGGACTTAAATCGAGGGAACGACAAAATACAGATTCCCATTCCCAATTTAAACTCTTAGTCAGTCCAAAGAATCCCGCACTAACCACCCCAAAATTAGGATTGTCTCCTAATCCAAACTGACCATCTAGATGAGCTACAGTTAGAAAAGCACTACGTCCTTTAGCTGCTGTTTGGTTCAGTGATGCTTTCAGATATTTGGCGATGAGGAAAACATGACGGAGAATTGATTTTTCTGACTCTAGATAGAGGACATTTTCTCTAGACTCGTCATGGAGAGGATGATGGAGAGAATGACTGTGAGGATGTAAGTGAATGAAAGTGGCGATCGCACCATAATTATTGGCAATCGCAGCTAATTGTTGTTCTAAATGTGCTTCGGTTAAATCTGCTAATACGACTCGATCAATTCCTGCCGGTAATGGGGACTGCTCCGACACCAAATTTGCCGGAAAATTTAAAACAACGGTTTTCCAACCCTTTTGAGCTAATGCTAAGGCTAATTCTCTAGTGGTGGAAGAACCATCATCAGTCACCACAGCAATACATTCTGAGGGGAAAGTAAAGTCTAAATAATCTGGTTTTGGTAAAAGTTTTAGTCTGACTGGACGGCGCTGAATCTGATTATTAATCTCAACCTCTGAATTTGCATGGAAGAGCACATCCTCTGTCTCTCCAGAGAGATTTTTGGTTTGATGTACCTCAGCTTGTTGTTGCATATAGTCAATAATTTGACCAAGAGTACGTAATTCGGCTAAGGCTTCAGGATTTGGTTTTGGTAAATCAGGATATAACTCCAGTAATGCTCCCAGAATTTCCACTCGTTTAATAGAATCAATCCCTAAATCAGCTTCCATGTCCATTGACAATTCCAACATTTCCACGGGATAGCCTGTTTTATCACTAACCACAGTCATGAGAATATTACTCAAGTCAAGGGGAATCTCAGAATTGGGAATTGGATCTGGGAAATTAGCAGTAGACGAATTCAACACCTCCTGTTTGTCTTCCTTGAATAGCTCAACCTGATTCTCTACAATCAATTCTGTTGAGACTAAAGTCTGCATATACGCCAAAATTTCCCCTAGAGTATGCAGTTGAGTTAATTCTTCAGGATTTGGTTTGGGTAAATCAGGATGTAACTCTAGTAATGCTCCCAGAATTTCCACTCGTTTAATGGAATCAATCCCTAAATCAGCTTCCATGTCCATTGACAATTCCAACATTTCCACTGGATAACCTGTTTTGTCACTCACAATGGTAAGGAAAATATGGCTGAGGTCGAGAGGTCGAGAGGGAGGTGGGGAGGTGGGGAGGTGGGGGGATGGGGAGGTGGGGGGATGGGGAGGTGGGGGGGAATGTTGGTCTTGATTTTTTAATGATGTGACTGTGATGGTTGAGGAAGAGTTGTCTTTGGGTAAAATCAAATCTTGGAGTTGATGATTTTTGCCGTGATTATGCTGAGTTACGGGTGGTAAGTTTTCGATTCTTTCACCAGTCACCACTGAGGATTGACCCTGATAATTTTGTTGGAGCAGTTGAAAGATGTTATTCGTATATTCGTGCTGATAGTTCAGATATTGCTGATGAATGCGGAGGGTATCACTTTGATGATCATGAAACCGCATCATACTCCGCTCAGAACTAGAGATGGCTAATTGCTGAGTTTGTGATTGTGATTCCGTAAATTGACTATTACCCCAGATTGCATATTGTTGCTGCATCAGTTGCAAAAACGTTTTGGTATATTCCGTTTGATGCTGCAAAGATTTTTCATGAATATTTAAAACATCGTGTTGATGACGACTAAATTCGGTGATGGTATTTTCTAAGCTCTCAATAATTTGTTGGTAATTGTCAGCTGGAATATCACTGTTATCCGATTGTCCATGATTTAATAATTTTAGGTCACTGTTAACTGCTGTTGTCAATGCTAAAACTTTTTCTGGGTTAACTTCTGATGGTTGGGAGGATAAAGTAGGTAGGTTAATGGGTGTAGATGTAGGTGTAGGTGTAGGTGTAGACGGAAGAGAAATTTCTGAGCTAATTTCTGTGAATTGTTTTTGATGGGTTGGTAAATTCACTTGAGATACTGTTTGTAGAGATGTTTCCCATATCTGTTTTTGTTTCTCAGAAACATAGTTAGTACTATTTAAGCGCACGTTCATTACCTTAGTTTTATTAACTTCCGGCATTTTCCGTTCAATTTCATAAGGGTCGATGTTTTGCAACAATAATCCTGTGACACGCAACTGTACTACTGCTTCCCGGAGGCTAGAATCGCTATTTTTCTGGGGATGAGTATTGAGGGCGATCGCTAGATGAGGTTGACCCTGAAGAATATTTTTCACTAAATTAGTCAAAATATTCCTGGGACAAATTCAATAAAACAATAACCACCTTCACTATAAATATTTTCAATCTCCTGCTGAAATTTAACCTGATTAATTAAATGCTCTTGCAGTATTTTTTGGATTGCGGGTGGTTCATCAGGGTAACGTTTGCCAGTGATATTAGTATAAACAGGGATTTCTGGGGTTTGGAAAGTAACTTTTTGAACTGCTTGAGCAAAGGGTTTTTGAGCATGAGCTACCAATGGGGTATGAAAAGCCGCAGAAACAGGTAACAATATGCAAGAAAACCCTTGATTTATTAACAATTCATGAACTTGGCTAATTTCGGCTTTAGCACCAGCTAACACCACCTGAGCCGGAGAATTCCAATTAGCAATAGTAATTTGGGGAAATTTTTCAATCAGGTCTTTGACCTGATGAATATTCCCTTTCACCGCTAACATTGCTCCCGCATCAAACTGAGCATCTTTTGGTGTCGCCATTGCTTGTCCCCTGGCTTTAACAAGGAAAAAGTAATCAGCTTCACTGAAAACACCCGCCGCCCATAAAGCAGTTAATTCTCCAAAACTGTGACCAGCCACAAAATCTGGTTTGAATCCAGCTTGCTGCAATATTTTATATAAACCAGCACTGAAAGCCCCGATAGCTGGTTGTGCATATTCTGTGAGTTGCAGCATTTCTAACTGTAGAGCTTTTTCGGTAGCATCAAAGCTAGGATGAGGAAAGACCACTTCTGAAAGGGGTTGCAAACCGTCTGCACCGAAAAGACTATCTAAATAGCCATAAGTTTCTCGCAATTGGGGAAAGTTGATCACCAATTCCCGACCCATTTCCAAATATTGAGAACCTTGTCCAGAAAACAGTGCCACAATTTTTAAATTATTTGCTAGCCCAGCTTTACGGTAGTATATGCCGCGAGGATGTTCCCAAGCATCTGCTTCTAGATTGTTTTTGAGGTGATTTATACTAATACGCAGTAATTCCTCTGCTTGAGTTTGGGACTCAGCCACAAAGCCCAAACGGGAATTGGTCACCGGAATTTCTAAACATTGACTCTCAGCAATTAATTGTGCATATTGCTGTTCACCAGTATCACTTAGCAATTGTGGCTGGAGTTCTTGACACTTTAACAATAACTGCTCTGGTGTGGGAGCAAATAGCAGTACTGATTGAGGTGTTGTATGTAAACGATAAGCCTGTTGATGTTCGTTTTTATATTCCTCTAAAACAACGTGATAATTCGTCCCTCCAAAACCAAAGGAACTCACACCCACTCGTCTGGGTTGGTCAGGATTACTAATCCAAGGTCTAGTTTCCGTATTTAAATAAAATGGAGAACTCTCAATCTCAAGTTTAGGGTGAGGTTGAGTCACATTAATCGTCGCTGGTAAAACTTTATGATGTAATGCTAAAGCCGCTTTAATCATACTGGCTGCTCCAGCAGCAGCTTTGGTATGTCCAATTTGGGATTTGACGGTTCCTAAAGCAATAGATTGTTTCTTCGGGTTATTTTCGCTAAAAACCTGTTTAATGGCAGTAAATTCCGTGGGATCTCCCACCATCGTCCCTGTACCATGAGCTTCTATTAAACCCACACTAGCAGGAGCAAATCCAGCATCTTCATAAGCACGATGCAGTGATTTAACTTGACCTTGGGAATAGGGTGCATAAATACTTTTATAACGACCATCGCTAGAAGTGCCAATACCTTTAATTACGGCATAAATTCGGTCATTATCTCTTTGGGCATCTTCTAGGCGTTTCAGCACCAACATGCCGACACCTTCACCCAACATCATGCCATCAGAATCTGCATCAAAAGGTTTAACATTCTCGCTAGGGGAAACAGCTGGGGTTTTGCTGAAACACATATAAGCAAAAATTGAGTTGTCGGTATCAACTCCACCAGTAAGCATCATATCGGCTCGATGCTCAACTAGTTCACTAATCGCCATTTTTAGCGCCCCTAAGGAACTAGCACAAGCGGCATCTACGACACAGTTTGTGCCTCCAAAATCAAGCCGATTCGCAATGCGTCCAGGGATGACATTAGCGAGCATACCGGGAAAAGCATTTTCTTCCCATTGCACATATGCGCTTTTGATTTTATCAATGATTTTTTGGGTATCTTCTCCAGAAAAACCACTACTTTTGAGAGCTTTTTCCCAAATCGGATACTGTAATCTTGTCCCTAACGGCACTGCTAATTGTCTGGCTAATGCTACTCCTAAAATCACACCAATGCGATCGCGCTGAAATTCTCGTGATTCTCCATAGCCAGCATCTTCCATTGCCGCTTTTGCTACTACCAATCCCAATATTTGAGATATATCTGTTACCTCTAAAATATTAGGTGGTAATCCAAATTCCATGGGATTAAAATCAATATCGGGGATAAATCCACCTCGCTTACAATAGGTCTTATCGACTGCTTTGGGATTGGGATCATAGTAATCTTCTATACTCCAGCGTGAAGCAGGAACATCTGTAATACAATCAACTTTTTGAATAATATTTTCCCAATATTCCTGTAAATTTTTGGCTTGAGGAAATATGGAAGCCATGCCAATAATGGCAATATTATTTTGTGACAATTGTCTATTTATTGTGCTAGTGATCATTGCGGTTTCAGACATATTTTTTTTCGCCTTTATCAGCTTGATTAGAGCCTGTTCACAATTGCTTACTTCCTTGTACAACTGTGCCAAAGCTGCGGCAATTATAGAAGCAGCCATGAGTGTATATTCACTATTTGCTCGTGGATGAGGGAGTTAAAAAAGCAAGAATTAGCAATTAAAGCAAAAAGTATTCTTGGTGATGCTAAATTAAAAGTTGATAGCTAATAGGCAAAGAAAGTATTTGGTGGTTTTTTTCTGGATATTTTTCTAGTAGCACACTAATCCTGATTTACCTGATTGAATAGAATTACCACCTGTATTTATCTTAGGATAATTAGTTGCTAATAGCAAGATTAATGCAACTTTTATGCAACTAAATCTAGAAAAATAATGTGAGAAGAAAAGAGTCATAGCAATTCAAAATTCAAAATTCAAAAACAAGAAAGTCAGATTCTTGTAGAGCAGTCATCTTACCCACCATTGAAATCAGGCTGGCAAGATGTCCACTCCACAGATGAAAATAAGATGCACTATTTTGCTCCCTAGACTCCTGCTATATTCAAAAGCAAGTTCCAATTAGCCTGATTCCTTTTTTAGAATATTTTTCCCAGGAATTTATCTACCAAAAGAGCCAATTTGGCAGGGAAGTAAAGTTAATTACTAGTAACTATATCTAAAGAAATAGAAAATTAGGTTTATGATGAAAGAAACGAGAAAATTATCAGTATTCTGTAACATTAGAAGAAATATTTAGAATTGATCAATTTTGACAATTTGCCTCTAATATAGAGACAAGTAAGTAACGCAGATTATTTATAATTAAATCTGTTGCATTTCGCTTGCAATTAAGACTTAATTAGTTTATTGTGTGTGATTGAATAATGTAAATCCATACTGTTGAGTTAAAGCAGCGGGGGAGTAAATATATAAATTTATTTAATTACTTGATTACTCACTCCATTCTTAAACGTACAGTATGGTCATGCAATTTAATGTAATTAACTATATTGCATGTAGCTTTCTGCATAATTAGACCGACAAGAAACTATAAGGGCTTGCTGGCATGAGACTATCTGAGTTAGATCCACTCATCCCGCTAACTGAGTTAAGAGAAGAACTGCTCAAGTTACCAAAAGGCTACTCTTTCTATGAAGAAGAATTGGTAGATTTTTTATCGCGGCGGAGATGGCCTGAAAGCAATCGGCGTATTGACCGGACAACTTTTTGGCGGTGGCGAAATGACAACGGCATTGAACATCAAAAGGTATTTAGCCGATTAGATATCCTAAAACTCTGCCAAATTTGCGATCATTATCGAATTGATGGCACCCGGAGCGAATACTTGGCGATTATGAAAAAGAAAAAAGAGGTAGTACTAAACAAGTGAAGATGGATATTTGCCAATTCCGACTACATTCAATGGTACTTCTGAATACTAGGGCGATTTAGCGATCGCACTTTACCTAAGAATCAGACCTCAAGTTATCAGGCGATGCTATACGTAGATTTTCTGTGTCATCTGGTGTTAGAAATTAACATTCCAACAACTACGGAAATTCTTAGTAAAACACAGACATTCATGAGAATTCTGACTGTTTGTGGATTTTTTGTAGAGGCGTAGTGAATCACGTCTCTACATTAATTTCATTAGACATCGCTAATTGAGAAGGCATGATTATGGTATACAAAGATAAAAAACCATTGACAAAGCCTGTAGGTTGGTGGTCAATCAGTTTAGCTATAACAACAGTTTTAGCCACAAGTGCAGTCTCATTTTACAGTCTTTCACGCTCATCATATTTTACTTCTAAAATACACCCTAATGTCAAACCTAGCCAGACTGCTCCTGCCATCATTGCCGTTGCAGCATTAGGAAGATTAGAACCGCAAGGAGAAGTGATTCGTCTTTCCGCTCCTGATTCCCTGGGAGGAGGTGTGCGAGTAGCGAAACTCCTGATTAAAAAAGGTGATAAACTCCAACAAAAACAAATAGTAGCGATTCTGGATAGTTATGATTCTCGCCTTGCAGCTTTAGAAAAAGCCCATAAACAAGTCCAAGTTGCTGAAGCTAATCTGAATAAAGTCAGAGCCGGAGCCAAAGAAAGTGATATTTCTGCACAAAAAGCCACAATTGCGAATATAGAAGCAGAATTACAGGGACAAATTAGCACCCAAAAAGCCACAATAGTCCGCATTCAGGCAGATTTACGTAATGCGGAAAAAGAGAATGAAAGATACCAGGATTTATATAAAAGCGGTGCAGTTGCTGCCAGTCTAGCCGATACAAAGCGATTGCGAGTAGATACGGTTCAACAGCAACTCAATGAAGCCAAAGCCACACTCAATCGCACTGTAGACACTTTGCAAAAACAATTAATTGAAGGCAAAGCTAAACTAGTAAGTATAGCGGAAGTCCGTCCTACTGATGTGCAAGCAGCACAAGCTGATGTAGAAAGCGCTAAAGCTTCAGTTAAACAAGCTCAAGCTGACCTAGACTTAAGTTATATTCGCTCTCCTATTAATGGACAAGTATTGAAAATTAATGCTTGGCCTGGAGAAATAGTCACTAGTAAAGGAATAGCTGATTTAGGTCGCACCCAACAAATGTATGTGGTAGCAGAAGTTTATCAAACTGATATTGGGAAAGTACATTTAGGTCAATCAGCGATTATAACTGGTGATGCTTTTTCAGGTAAATTACAAGGAACAGTGACAGATATTGGTCTACAAGTTGGTAAACAAAATATCTTTACTAATAACCCAGGTGCAGATACAGATAATAAAATTGTTGATGTCAAAATTCGGATTGATAATCCAGCAGATAACATTCGAGTAACCCAGCTAACTGATTCACAAGTGCAGGTACTCATTCAAATATAGGGAGGTGGGGAGAAGAGGACAAGGAGCAGGGAGCAGGGTGCAGGGGGCAGAAGAGGACAAGGAGCAGGGGGCAGGGGGAAAGAGAATTCAAAAAATATTCTCCCCATTTCCCTATCTCCTCCCTGCTCCCTCCCCCTTGCTCCCTGCACCCTGCCCCCCTGCCTCTTCTCCCCCTGCACCCCGCTCCCTGCACCCCTGCCTCTTCCCTCCCCATCTCCCACACAAGAGAGTTGAAAATGATTCTGAATATACCTCTAGCTTGGCTACAACTAGTTAAACAAAAAGTTCGTTTTTTTGTAGCCTTAGCAGGAATTGCTTTTGTAGCTGTACTAATGTTTATGCAAATTGGTTTCCAAGATGCACTTTATGCTAGTGCGACACAAGTACATAATCATCTCCAAGGAGATTTATTTTTAATTAGCGCTCAATACAAATCCTTAACTTCAAATCAAAGCTTTTCCCGTAGTCGCTTATACCAAACACTGGGCTTTGATGGTGTGGAATCCATTACACCTTTGTATGTACAATTTGCTAAACTCAAGAATCCTGAAAATGGTCGAAAATATCCTATATATGTATTAGGATATGACCCAGTTAAACCCCTACTAACATTACCAGAAATTCAAGAAAATTTTAAATTGATCCAAATCCCTAATCAGGTTTTATTTGACCGGGCTTCTCGACCAGAATTTGGACCAATTGCTCAGAAATTTTCCCAGAAAAAAAATGTGAGTGTGGAGATATTTAGTTATTATGGTTTAGTTGGGTACAAAGTAAAAATTTATGGTTTATTTAGTCTTGGCTATTCCTTTGGTGTAGATGGAAATTTAATTGTTAGTTCCTCAACTTTTCTACGGATATTTCCAGAACGTTTACCACAAAAAATAGATATAGGTTTAATTAATCTCAAACCTGGAGCCGATGCTAAAAAAGTTTTAGCAAATTTATCAGCCAATTTATCTAAAGATGTCACGGTTATTAATCGTCATGATTTTGTTGATTTAGAGAAAAAATATTGGACTCTGAGAACACCCATAGGATTCATCTTTAATATGATGGTGATTATGGGATTTGTGGTAGGGGTAATCGTTGTTTATCAGATTCTTTATAGCAATATCTCAACTCATTTACCTGAATATGCAACATTAAAAGCTATGGGATTTAAAAATAAATATCTATTGGGTGTAGTTTTTAAACAAGCATTAATTTTAGCTGTTTTGGGCTATATTCCAGGTTTTACTATATCTCTAGGACTTTATGATATAGCTAAAACTGCTACTAAATTGCCAGTTGCTATGGATATGCATAAAGCATTAATAGTATTGATTTCTGCAATTTTAATGTGTTTAACTTCTGGCTTTTTCTCCACAAATAAACTTAGAAAAGTAGACCCAGCTGATATTTTCTAGTCTTAATTTTTTTAAGGTAAACACTATCTCCCCCTATTTACTAAGATAATGCTAGCAAACTTTGTGATAAAGATTCAAGATCTCAATCATTACTATGGTCATAGAGATTTACGTAATCAAATTTTATTTGATATTAATTTAGCTATCAGGGCTGGAGAAATCATGATTATGACTGGTCAATCTGGTTCAGGAAAAACAACTTTACTCACTTTGATTGGGGCATTACGTTCTGTACAAGAAGGAAGTCTAAAATTTCTAAATCATGAACTTTGTGGAGCAAGTAATGCAAAAGCAGTCCAAATCCGTCGTCAGATTGGCTATATCTTTCAAGCTCATAATTTGCTAGATTTTTTAACCGCTAGACAAAATGTACAAATGTCCCTGGAGCTACACAAAAATATTTCTCCATTAGCAGCTAAAAAACAGTCAGAAGCTATACTCGAAGCAGTTAACTTAGGAAATCGAATTAATTACTATCCATCTGATCTTTCCGGAGGACAAAAGCAAAGAGTAGCAATAGCTAGAGCTTTGGTTAGTCATCCCAAAATGGTTCTAGCTGATGAACCAACGGCTGCTTTAGATAGTAAATCCGGTAGAGATGTTGTCAATTTGATGCAAAAATTGGCTAAAGAACAGAATTGTGCCATCTTAATAGTTACTCATGATAACCGGATTTTAGATATTGCCGATCGCATCATTCATATGGAAGATGGTCATTTGATTAAAGAAACAGGTTAAGTTGAAAAATGACAATTTACACCTCCTCATAACTTTTGAAACACCATCTAATGATATATTCAATATAATCAGCAAACTAGTTAACCCAATTATAGTTCAATACGCTTGGTGTTAAGGGAAGAAGGTAGTATTGTCATCTCAAGAAAGTGAACTAATCGGTAAACAAATAGGTAAACAACAAGGTGAACAACTAGAAGCGCAAAAAATAGTTAAGCGACTACTCAACCGCCGAGTTGGTGAAATTGATTCCTCTTTGATTCAGCAAATTGAAGCATTACCGATTCAGGAATTAGAAGACTTAACCGATGCGCTTTTAGACTTCTCAACTGTAACGGATCTTCAACAATGGTTACAAAATAGACCAAAACCAGCAGTGGAATCATAGAACAAATTGCCTAGTATTTGGGGAGTAGTATTTTGATCGGTATCTCTCCCCTATTTTAAAACTCTGTTTCACAAATACCTTAATACTTTTCACTCCATCGGGGGACAGGTTTTTAATTGTTACAGCAAGCTAGCAGAATTGACATCTAAAAATAAAGTTGCTTGTGCTTGCTTCCGTAATATAGAAGCCGGATAATTTTTACTAATCTCACCTAATAATATCTTCTGGACAATTTTTGCTTTGCGTGCTTCCGGTGCAAGACAGATGATTTTTTTAGCTGAACAAATCATGGGAATAGTTACCGTGAAAGCATATTGAGGGACTGCTTCTAAATTTTGAAACTGTCCTGTATTAACTTGTTGCTGACGATTAACTTCATCTAATTTTACTAGTTTAACACTGGCTGAATCTTCAAAATCTGCTACGGCTGGATCATTAAATGCTAAATGTCCATTTTCACCAATACCCAGACAGCATAAATCAATGGCTTGAGATTGTAATAACTTAGTATAGCGATCGCATTCCGCCACAGGTTGTAATGTATCACCCTCTAGATAATGAAATTGTTGAGGATATACCCGCATCTCTACTCGTTCCCGAAGATACCGTCGGAAACTAGCTGCATGATCAGCTGTAATCCCTAAATATTCATCCAGATGGAAAAAAATTATCCGTGACCAGTCTAGACCACCTAAACCAATTAAAGCATCTAAAAACTTGAGTTGGGATTTCCCAGTGGCTAATAAAACCCCGACTGTCTCCTGGTGATGAAGTAGATTCTGAAAATACTCATGTACAGTGCTAGCAACATCCTGAGCCATTTCTGCTTCACAGTTGTAGACCTGTACCGTTAGTTTATCGACAAGAAAAGATTTTGTAGCGGCTAACATTATGTTGAGGATTTCCTAATAATTGAATCTTGATTAGCGCAGAAATGTCGTAAACTATGAAAATTAACATAACAATTATTAATATCATAGCAAAAAACCATGCTCACAGCAATTCTCTTTGATTTAGACGGTACTATTGTTAATACTGACCCTATACACTACCAGGCATGGAGGGAAATGCTGTTAAAATATAGTATAGAAATTGACGAATTATTTTATAAATCTCGGATTAGTGGACGCTTAAACCCAGAAATCGTTAAAGATATTCTACCAGAGTTATCATTACCAGCAGGCGAAAAATTTGCTGAAGAAAAAGAAGCACTTTTTCGTGAAATGGCTACACAACTTCAACCTTTAAGCGGATTTGCTGAACTCATAGCTTGGACAGATACACATCCTCTAAAACGTGCTTTAGTTACAAATGCTCCGAGACTAAATGCAGCATTTATGTTAGACGTTTTGAAAATTAAACCAATTTTTCCTACGGTGGTGTTAGGAGATGATTGTTTAGCAGGTAAACCAGACCCAGCACCCTATCAAGCAGCTTTAGATCAATTGGGAATTTCCGCCGAAATGGCGATCGCATTGGAAGATTCTCCTTCCGGAATCCGTTCCTCTGTAGCTGCGGGGATTCGTACTATTGGCATTGCTTCTACTCATCATCCCCAAGTGTTGCTGGAAATAGGAGCATTTATGGCAATTAATGACTTTACTGATTTACATCTATGGACATTTTTGAATTCACAAGTAGAGCCATGCTATTCAGGAATTGAGTAATTTCTTCAATTCGCGGATAGCAGCACTAGTATTTTGATGATAAGCTGGCGATCGCCTCTTTGTTGGCAAAGAATTTGATACTCTGACCAACTTGCTGGTATCCGCATCACCGCACCGGGAGGAATTTGGGTTTTCTCTGGTGAGATTAAAGCAAACATACTTTTTTAATTTTGAACTTCCCAGACTTTCATCCTAACACAAAGGACTGAGTTTTATATCAATCAAATAAATTGTCCATAATCTAATTTAATAATCCGAGATGCTAAATTAAAATATTTATCATCATGAGTAATTACAAGAATAGTCTTACCTTTAGCTTGAAGATTGGGTAATATCTGCGTATAGAAAATTTCTTTAAACAAAGGGTCTTGGTTGGAAGCCCATTCATCAAAGATGTAGAAAGGACGATCTTCCAAATATGCTGTCAGTAAAGCTAGACGTTTACGCTGTCCACTGGACAAAGCAGTAGTAGAAAGTACTCCATCCTTGATTTTAACTTTATGAGCCAGCTGAAGTTCAACCAAGTATTGTTGTGATTGCTCATCAAGATTGATATTATTCAAACCCAAAAGACTATCAAATAAGTAAAATTCCGCAAAAACCACTGAAAAATGCTGACGATACCAATCCCGATTTTCATCAGTAATCAGCTTACCATCTAGATAAATTTCTCCAGTTTTAGGAGTATAAAGACCAGTGAGAAGTTTAGCAAAAGTAGTTTTACCACTACCATTTCCGCCAATTAAAAAAATCAGTTCTCCAGGAGAGAAACTGAGATTAATCGGACCGATAGTGAAATCACTTTCCTCCAATTCTCGGTAATATGAGTGGGTAACAGCCATTAACTCCAAATGCTGGAACGAAAATTCCGTTTCCGCCTCAATCATTGAGATATGATCATGAGACTGATCTACTAAATTTAAACCTAGCGCCTCTATCTTTTGGAAGGCGACATTAGCAACAGATAAAGCTGGAAGACCACTCATAATGGATAACAGCATTGATCTGATATAAAGGAGAGTAAGAATGTAGCCAGTTAATATATGAACATTTATCTTAATCAAACTAGGTAAAATAAATAAGAGCAATCCAGTAGTAAATAGAATTAGGAAACGCCCCCATGTACTTGCTAGAGAATATAAAACGTCCCAATTAAAAAACTTTTTTTGGATAGAAGCAGCAGTAGGTTGGAGCATTTCATAGAAGAAAGCGGTGCGACGGTGACGATGAAGTTTCAGTTCTTTTATACCATCAGCCAAAGTGTGGTAATGGTCATATAAAACACTTATTTCTTCTCTGGCAAATCGAATAGTCTTCTCAGCCTTCTTGCGTAAAACTTGATAGACAGTACCCCCAAGAATCAAAAAAGCCAGCATCCCTAAAAACATCTGCCAAGAAAGCCAGCACAGGTAAGCTAAACAAACAGATGTAATCACTATGTCGGAGCAAAGACTAAGCAGAGGCATCAAAGAGCCACCAATGGCGCTAAAATCGTCAATAAGAACAGCAAAAAGACGCGCATTACCAATTGTCTCAAGTGTACGCAAGGGAGCATTGACAATTTGGCGACTTAATTTTATCCGTAAATTAAAAATCGCTTGACGATAAATGTGAGACAATAAAAACTGAGAAGTCAGGGCAGTAACTAGCGAGAAAATTGCTAGACCAGCAAAGCTCCAACCCATTTGCATGGCTACTGTCGTTCCAGCACCCAATGCTCTGTTAATGAGAGTGATGAGACTGGCATTTGCAAAGCCACTGACTAAAGAACAAACTATTGCCAATACTAAAATAACTGGCGAATTACTTAGAAGAGAAAGAAAAAATTTCATGGATAATCAGTGTATTGATGATTTGTTATTGATTTTTTTTAAGGCGGCTTTAATTTTGTCTGCCAAAATTCCAATATTAGGCTCGGCAATAATTGTTCTGTGATCTCCAGGAACTTCCTGAATATCTAGACCATTAACAACTATATCGTTCCATCCTTGTAGATATTTATCGGATGTTTTACTAGCTTTTAAGAGAGCTACTTTACCGTGATAAATTTGCGGTGTGTATTCCAAAAATGCCTTACGAGCAGCTTCTTTAACTAAAGCTTGCCGCACTTTGTAAGCTAAATTATATTTAGTTGGTTGGTAAAATTTGTAGACAGTTGCCTCAAATTTATCTGTAAATTTCTGCTGAATTCTCTTAGTTTTTTCTAAAACATAATCAGATTTCTGTTTGAGATTGAATTGGGAATTACTTAGAAATATTACGGTATCACTAATCAGGAAAAATATTTCCCTAAATAAGTTGGTATTCACAAATTTATTGAAAATATTGGGTTTTGGAGATGGGATATCAGTTATGGATCTTAAAGATTCGGGATAGCAAGTATCCAGTAAAATTACTAATCCTACACTATGACCCAAAGCTTGAAGTTGCTGCGCCATTTCCAATGCCACTACACCTCCTGCGGATAAACCTCCCAAAAAATAAGGGCCTTCTGGTTGATGCATACACAAGGCTTTAATATAGTCTTTTGCCATATCCTCTACTCGTGTTTGAATAGTTTGTTGTCCATCCAATCCTTGTGCTTGTATACCATATATAGGTTGATCCAAACCGATATGTATTGATAATTTTTTATAGGCAAACATCCCTGTTCCCACAGCATTTACGAGATAAAGAGGAGGTTTAGAACCATTTGGTTGAATTGCTAAGATTAAGGATTCAGGTGCTAACCCTTCTTTTATGCGGATAATATCAGCTAATTCCTCAATTGTTGGTGCTTGAAAAAGAACAGATATAGGAAGATGTTCATTAAAATTTTTCTCAATTTTTGCAATCATCTGCATAGCTAACAAAGAATGCCCTCCCAAATCAAAGAAATTATCTCTGATACTAATAGGTTTAATGCCTAAAATATCTTCCCAGATGTTTGTTAAACGAATTTCTAGCTTATCTCTGGGAACTACAAAAGTTTCTGTTAAATTTTGCTGAATTTGTTCAGGTATAGGTAGAGCCAGACGGTCTACTTTACCATTGGGTGTTAATGGTAGAGTATCTAAAATAACAAAAGCAGTGGGTATCATGTATTCTGGTAGCTTTTGTTTCAGAAATTCCCGCAGTTCCTTATGGCTGAGAGATTCATTAAAGGTAACTATATAAGCTACTAAGCGTTTGTTAGCAGAAATATCTTCAGTGGCAATCACCACAGTTTGTTGAATTTGGGGATGGGTATTAAGAATGGTTTCGATTTCTCCTAGCTCAATGCGGAAACCACGAATTTTAACTTGCTTGTCTATCCGACCAAGAAATTCAACATTACCATCGCTTAGGTAACGAACCAAATCTCCTGTTTTGTAAAGACGTGCAGAGGAAGAATCCGAAAAGGGATGAGGAACAAATTTTTCTTGAGTAAGTTCTGGTTGGTTGAAGTAACCTCTGGCTAAACCATCACCACCAATGTAAAGTTCTCCAGCTACACCAACAGGTACTATTTGTAATTGTTTATCTAAGATATAGATTTGGGTATTAGCTATGGGACGACCAATGGGTACAGAAGTGCTATTCACTAGCAATTCTTTAACAGGATAACAGCAGGTAAAAGTAGTATTCTCTGTTGGACCATAACCATTAATTAATTGACATTCTGGTAAAAACTTAATCACTTTTTCTACATGAGATGGAGATAAAACATCCCCACCCGCCAATAATTGGCGCACGGATTTTAATTTCTGTAACTGTTGTTCTACGATTAAATGGAATAGAGCCGCAGTTAACCATAAAATTGTGATTTGGTATTTCTCAATTACACCACCTATTTCTGTTAAATTGGGGGTATGAGCAGACATAATTACTAACTTAGCTCCATTCAGTAAACAACCCCAAATTTCAAAAGTTGCTGCATCAAAAGAAATAGGAGCTAGTTGTAAAAATACTTCTTTGTCGGTCAAACTAACATAATTAGTTTCTTTAACTAACCTGACTACACCTTGATGAATCACACTAACCCCTTTGGGTTGTCCAGTAGATCCAGAAGTGTACATAATATAAGCCAAATTCTCTAAACATACTTCAGAATCAAAATTATCTTGACTACCTTGTGCAATTACCTGCCAATCTGTATCTAAACAAACTGCTTGTGCAGTATGTGATGGCAAACATGATAATAGCTTTTGTTGGGTTAACAATATTGCTACGTTGGTATCAGCCAACATATAACTTAATCGTTCTTGAGGATAAGAGGGGTCAAAGGGTACATAAGCACCACCAGCTTTCAGTATCCCTAATAATCCCACTATCATCTCCAGAGAACGTTCTACACAAATACCCACTAGCACTTCTGGTCTAACTCCTAAGCTTTGCAAGTAATGTGCTAGTTGGTTGGCTCTCTGATTTAAATCTTGGTAGGTTAATTGCTGATTTTCAAAAATTAACGCCACAGCTTGGGGTGTTTTCTCTACCTGCTCCTCAAACAACTGATGAATACATTTATGTTGAGGATATTCAACTTCTGTATGATTCCATTCCACCAATAACTGATGACGTTCCACTGTATTCAACAAAGGTAATTCATCCACAGTTTGTTGAGGATTTTCTACAATAGCTGATAACAAGTTTTGGAAATGACCAGTCATACGCTTAATGGTTGACTCATCAAATAAATCAGTATTGTATTCCCAAATTCCTACTAACTCTTGGGAGGTTTTAAAGATGGTTAGAGTCAAATCAAACTTGGCTATTTTATATTGATTACTTACATTATGCAAAGTTACACCAGGAAACTTTAATGTAGATGTAGGTGCATTTTGCAATACAAACATCACTTGGAACAAAGGTGAATGACTAAAAGAACGTTGTAGTCGTAATGCTTCAACTATTTGTTCAAAAGGCATATCCTGATGTTCATAAGCTTGAAGTGTCGTTTCCCTGACTTGTGTCAATAACTGTTCAAAACTAGGATTATTTTCTAACCGAGTTCTTAACACCAAAGAATTGATAAAAAAGCCAATCAACGACTCAAGTTCACTGCGGTTACGATTAGCAATCGGGGAACCAATTAAAATATCTGACTGACCACTGTAACGATATAGTAGGGTGACAAACGCCGTCAACACGGTCATAAATAATGTAGTACCCGACTGCCGCGACAAGCTTTGTAACTTCTGGGTTAAATCAGCATTTAAAGTAAAACGTTGATATTCACCCTGGTATGTCTGGACTCTGGGACGAGGTGCGTCAGTAGGCAATCGTAATAATTCTGGCGCACCATGCAATTGAGAAAGCCAGTATTGAAGTAGAGTCTCTCGAACTGACCCACTCAACCATTTTCTCTGCCAAACTGCAAAATCCGCATACTGGATGGTTAGTTCTGGTAAAGGGGATGGAAGTCCATCACAAAATGCTTGATATAAAGTAGATAATTCCTGATTGAATATCCCCATTGACCAACCATCAGAGACAATGTGGTGCATTGACAGTAATAATACATTTTCTGTGCCTGACAACTTTAATAAAGTACACCTGATTAATGGCGCAATCTTTAAATCAAAGGGCGTAATGGCTTCTTTTTGTATATATTGTTTGAGTACAGGTTCATGTTCTGTGATTTCTAGTTGCTGTAAATCCACTAAGTTGATTTTCATAGTGGTTTCTGGGTGAATTACCTGAACAGGTATGCCATTCACAACTGAGAAACTAGTGCGTAGTATCTTGTGACGACGAACTATTTCTAATAATGCTTGTTGAAAAGCATTCAGATTCAAGTTACCAGTGAAACGTAATACTACTGGTATATTATAAGTGGTAGAAGCTCCTTCTAATTGGTTTAGAAACCACAATCTTTCTTGGGCAAAAGATAAAGGTAGTTGCTGTTTATCCAAGCACACAGGTTGAATAGACGGTATATTTAATCCCTGTCCGGTAGAACGTAATTGAGTTAATATTTGATGTATTTCAGCTACGGTAGGAGATTCAAAGATTGCACGTAGGGGGATTTCTACTTCAAAAGCTTGACGGAGCCGAGATATAATTTGGGTTGCTCGTAAGGAATGTCCGCCTAATTCAAAGAAGTTGTCATGGATTCCTACTGCTGGTACACGTAAAACTTCGGCAAAAATATTAGCAATTATTTCTTGATTAGGTGTAAGTGGGGCTACATAGATATTTTCTGATGTGATTATCCCATCAAATGCTGGTAGTGCTTTATAATCTATTTTGCCATTGGCTGTTAATGGTATAATGTCTAAAAACACAAAACCCGCAGGGATCATGTATTCTGGTAATTTCTGTTTGAGGAATTCCCTCAGTTCTTTATGGTGGAGAGATGCATCAGAACTAACTACATAAGCTACTAAGCATTTGTCAGCAGAAATATCTTCGGTAGCAATCACCACCGCTTGTGAAATTTGAGGATGAGTATTAAGGACGGCTTCGATTTCTCCTAACTCAATCCGGAAACCACGAATTTTCACTTGGTTGTCGATTCGTCCCACATATTCAATATTGCCATCACTGAGATAACGAGCTAAATCTCCTGTTTTGTAAAGACGTGCAGATGGAGAATCAGAAAAAGGATGGGGAATAAATTTTGCTTGAGTTAGTTCGGCTTGGTTTAAGTATCCTCTGGCTAATCCATCACCCCCAAGATGGAGTTCTCCAGTGACACCAATGGGTACTGGTTGTAAATGTGAATCCAGAATATAAGTTTGAACATGCGCCAAAGGACGACCAATGGGAATTTCGTTGCTAGTCGCAGCCAGATTAACTGGAACTCGATACAGTGTGGCACTAACTGTTGTTTCCGTTGGTCCGTAGGTGTTAATTAGTTGTAAATGTTGACTCTTTTCTGATTTGGCAATATATTCCTGCCAGCATCTAACTGGTTCTGGTAATACTTTTTCACCACCAATAATCACTAATCTTAATGATGCTGGTAAAGTCACATTTGTACTAACTAAATCAGCTGTTAACTGATGCCAATAGGCTGTTGGTAAATCTAGTATGGTTAATTGCAAATCTTCACAAGCTTGGGACAATGTGCCTACGTCAGTTAGCATTTCATCGGTACGTAATACCAAAGTTGCTCCTGTGCATAAACAAGGATAAATTTCTTCCACTGCGGCATCAAAGTTTATAGACGCAAATTGGAGAATGCGATCACCTACGGTAATTTCATATTCGGAAATCGCTGTTTGTGTAAAATAACTTAAATTTTCATGAGTAATCATCACGCCCTTAGATTTACCAGTGGAACCAGAGGTATAAATGATATAGGCTAAATCTTTATATGTATTCCCTCTGGTCGGATTTTCTAACGGACAAAGATGAATTTTTTCCCAATCTGAATCCAGACAGACAACATTAGCTATATACGCTGGTAAATGAGATATCCATTGATTTTGGGTGAGTAACACTGATATTTTCGCATCAGTAACCATATAAGCTAAACGTGCTTGCGGATACATTGGGTCAAGAGGTACATAAGCACCACCAGCTTTCAGTATCCCCAATAATCCCACCACCATCTCCAGAGAACGTTCTACACAAATACCCACCAATACTTCTGGTTTCACTCCTAAGCTTTGTAAGTAATGTGCTAATTGATTAGCTTTTTCATTTAATTGCTGGTACGTTAATTGCTGATTTTCAAAGACTACCGCTACAGCTTGGGGTGTTTTCTCGACCCGCTCTTCAAATAACTGATGAATACATTTATGTTCAGGATATTCAATTTCTGTATGATTCCATTCCACCAATAACTGATCACGTTCCACTGCACTTAATAAAGGTAATTCATCCACAGTTTGTTGAGGATTTTCCACAATTGCTGATAACAAATTCTGGAAGTGATCAGCCATACGCTTAATAGTTGATGCATTAAATAAATCAGTATTGTACGTGTATGACCCGACTAATCCCTGAGAAGTCATAGACATTGTTAACGTCAAATCAAACGCAGAAGTTTTGTATTGATTGCTGGAATTTTTCCAAGTCACACCAGGCAATTTTGATGAAGTCGTGGGTATATTTTGTAGTATAAACATCACCTGAAATAGAGGTGAATGGCTCAAGGAACGTTGTAATTTTAATGACTCAAATACCTGTTCAAAAGGCACATTCTGATGTTCATAAGCTTTAAGTGTGGTTTCCCTCACTTGTGTTAATAACTGTTCAAAACTAGGATTATTTTCTAACCGAGTTCTTAACACCAAAGAATTCACAAAAAAGCCAATCAACGACTCAAGTTCACTGCGGTTACGATTGGCAATAGGAGAACCAATTAAAATATCTGACTGACCACTGTAACGATATAGCAATGTAGCAAATACCGCTAGTAGGGTCATGAATAATGTAGTACCCGACTGCTGGGACAAGCTTTGCAACTTCTGGGTTAAATTAATATTTAAAGTAAAATTTTGAGTATTGCCCTGGTATGTCTGGACTCTGGGACGAGGTGCATCAGTAGGCAATTGTAATAATTCTGGCGCACCATGCAATTGAGAAAGCCAGTACTGGAGTAGAGTTTCTCGAACTGACCCACTCAACCATTTTCTCTGCCAAACTGCAAAATCCGCATACTGGATGGTTAGTTCTGGTAAAGGGGATGGAAGTCCATCACAAAATGCTTGATATAAAGTAATGAGTTCTTGATGGAATACTCCCATTGACCAACCATCAGTGACAATGTGGTGCATTGATAGTAATAATACGTTTTCAGTAATTGACAACTGTAATAAGGTACATCTGATTAATGGTGCTATTTCTAAATCAAAAGGGGTAATTGATTCTTGTTTTACATATTGCTGTAGAACAATTTCACGTTCTGTGATTTCTAGTTGCTGTAAGTCCACCAGGTTGATTTTCATAGTGGTTTCTGGGTGAATTACCTGAATAGGTATCCCATTTACATCTGAGAAGCTAGTGCGTAGTATCTTGTGACGACGAACTATTTCTAATAATGCTTGTTGAAAGGCATTGATATCCAAGTTACCAGTGAAGCGTAATACTCTGGATATGTTATAAGTAACGGAAATTCCTTCTAGCTGGCTAAGAAACCATAATCTTTCTTGGGCAAAAGACAAAGGTAATTTCTGTCGTTCTGAAGACACTGATTCAATCGGGGACAAATCTAATTCCTGTCCCTTTGTCCGTAACTGAGTTAATACTTGGTCTATTTCAGCTACGGTAGGAGATTCAAAGATTGCACGTAGGGGGATTTCTACTTCAAAAGCTTGACGGAGCCGAGATATAATTTGGGTTGCTCGTAAGGAATGTCCGCCTAATTCAAAGAAGTTGTCATGGATTCCTACTGCTGGTACACGTAAAACTTCGGCAAAAATATTAGCGATTATTTCTTGATTAGGTGTACGTGGGGCTACATAGACATTTCCTGGGGTAATTATCCCATCAAATGCTGGCAATACTTTGTAATCTACTTTGTTATTGGCTGTTAATGGTATAGTGTCTAAAAACACAAAACCCGCAGGGATCATGTATTCTGGTAATTTCTGTTTGAGGAATTCCCTCAGTTCTTTATGGTGGAGAGATGCATCAGAACTAACTACATAAGCTACTAAGCATTTGTCAGCAGAAATATCTTCTGTAGTCATCACCACCGCTTGTGAAATTTGAGGATGAGTGTGAAGGACGGCTTCAATTTCTCCTAACTCAATCCGGAAACCACGAATTTTTACTTGGTTGTCGATTCGTCCCACATATTCAATATTGCCATCACTGAGATAACGAGCTAAATCTCCTGTTTTATAAAGACGTGCAGATGGAGAATCAGAAAAAGGATGGGGAATAAATTTTGCTTGAGTTAGTTCGGCTCGGTTTAAGTATCCTCTGGCTAATCCATCACCCCCAAGATGGAGTTCTCCAGTGACACCAATGGGTACTGGTTGTAAATGTGAATCCAGAATATAAGTTTGAACATGAGCTAAAGGACGACCAATGGGAATTTCGTTGCTAGTCGCAGCCAGATTAACTGGAACTCTATATAATGTGGCACTAACTGTTGCTTCTGTGGTCCGTAGGTGTTAATTAGTTGTAAATGTTGACTCTTTTCTGATTTGGCAATATATTCCTGCCAGCATCTAACTGGTTCTGGTAATACTTTTTCACCACCAATAATCACTAATCTTAATGATGCTGGTAAAGTCACATTTGTACTGACTAAATCAGCTATTAACTGATGCCAATAGGCTGTTGGTAAATCTAGTATGGTTAATTGCAAATCTTCACAAGCTTGGAACAATGTGCCTACGTCAGTTAGCATTTCATCGGTACGTAATACCAAAGTCGCACCTGTGCATAAACAAGGATAAATTTCTTCCACTGCGGCATCAAAGTTTATGGACGCAAATTGGAGAATGCGATCACCTACGGTAATTTCATATTCAGAAATCGCTGTTTGTGTAAAATAACTTAAATTTTCATGAGTAATCATCACACCCTTAGATTTACCAGTGGAACCAGAGGTATAAATGATATAGGCTAAATCTTCATATGTATTCCCTCTGGTCGGATTTTCTAACGGACAAAGATGAATTTTTTCCCAATCTGAATCCAGACAGACAACATTAGCTATATACGCTGGTAAATGAGATATCCATTGATTTTGGGTGAGTAACACTGATATTTTCGCATCAGTAACCATGTAAGCTAAACGTTCTTGCGGATACATTGGGTCAAGAGGTACATAAGCACCACCAGCTTTCAGTATCCCCAATAATCCCACCACCATCTCCAGAGAACGTTCTATACAAATACCCACCAATACTTCTGGTTTCACTCCTAAGCTTTGTAAGTAATGTGCTAATTGATTAGCTTTTTCATTTAATTGCTGATAGGTTAATTGCTGATTTTCAAAGACTACCGCTACAGCTTGGGGTGTTTTCTCGACCCGCTCTTCAAATAACTGATGAATACATTTATGTTCAGGATATTCAATTTCTGTATGATTCCATTCCACCAATAACTGATCACGTTCCACTGCACTTAATAAAGGTAATTCATCCACAGTTTGTTGAGGATTTTCCACAATTGCTGATAACAAATTCTGGAAGTGATCAGCCATGCGCTTAATGGTTGATGCATTAAATAAATCAGTATTGTACGTGTATGACCCGACTAATCCCTGAGAAGTCATAGACATTGTTAACGTCAAATCAAACTTGGAAGTTGTAACTTCTTTCTGTAAGTTACTTAAAGTAACACCAGGCAATTTTAATGCAGTGGTGGGTGTATTTTGTAGTATAAACATCACCTGAAATAGAGGTGAATGACTTAAAGACCGTTGTAGTTTTAATGCTTCAAATATCTGCTCAAAAGGCACATCCTGATGTTCATAAGCTTTGAGTGTGGTTTCCCTTACTTCTACTAACAGTTTCTCAAAACTAGGATTATTTTCTAACCGAGTTCTTAACACCAAAGAACTTACAAAACATCCAATTAATGACTCAATTTCACTGCGGTTACGATTAGCAATGGTAGAACCAATTAAAATATCTGATTGACCACTGTAACGATATAGTAAAGTGGCAAACGCTGCTAACAGAGTCATAAATAAAGTACTACCAGACTGCTGCGACAAGTTTTGCAAATTCTGAGTTAAATCAGTATTTAAAGTAAAACTTTGGGTAGCACCTTGATGCGTCTGTATTCTAGGACGAGTCTTGTCAATAGGTAATTGTAATAATTCTGGTGCACCATGTAATTGAGAAAGCCAATATTGAAGTAGATTTTGTCCAACTTGCCCACTCAACCATTTTCTCTGCCAAACTGCAAAATCTGCATACTGTATTGGTAGTTCTGGTAAGCGGGATGGAACTCCATCACAAAATACTTGATATAAAGTAATGAGTTCTTGATTGAATACTCCTATTGACCAACCATCAGAGACAATGTGGTGCATTGCCAGTAATAAAGCATTTTCTGTGTCCGATAACTGCAATAAAGTACACCTGATTAATGGTGCTATTTCTAAATCAAAAGGGATAATTGATTCTTGTTTTACATATTGCTGTAGAACAATTTCACGTTCTGTGATTTCTAGTTGCTGTAAGTCCACCAAGTTAATTTTCATGATGGTTGGTGGATGAATTACTTGAATAGGTATGCCATTCACAGTTGAGAAACTGGTGCGTAGTATCTCATGACGACGCACTATTTCTAATAATGCTTGTTGGAAAGCATTGATATCCAAGTTACCAGTTAAACGCAGTTTAATTGATATGTTGTAAGTTACAGAAGCTTTTTCTAGTTGATTTAGGAACCATAGTCTTTCTTGGGTGAAAGACAAGGGTAATTCCTCTCTATTTACAGATAAAGGCTCAATTTTATCGTCTTCACCTTGACGCAGAAATCCGAGAATCTCTGGTTTACGTTCAGTGATCTGCTTTTGCAATTGTGGTGTTAAAATTCCATTAGGAGCTTGACATCGGATTCGCTCTCCATCCAGGAAAAGTTTTATATCCAAACTTCGCAAGTGTGATAAAAATTGATATGTATTCATAAATAAATATTTTCCTGTCCTTCAGGTGTATCGGAACATACTGATTGTTCTTGAGTTGTGGAATGAATTATTTCTAAACAATCAGCAAAGCTAGCTACGGTTGGTGCTTCAAATAATGCCCGGATGGGCATATTTATCTGTAAAACTTGACGCAATCGAGATATAACTTGGATTGCTAACAGGGAATGTCCTCCCAATTCAAAGAAGTTGTCGTGAATTCCTACTGTTTCTATTTGTAAAACCGAAGCAAAAATATTCGCGATTATTTCTTGATTAGGTGTACGTGGGGCTACATAGGTATTTTCTGGTGTGATTGCCCCATCAAATTCTGGTAGTGCTTTGTAATTTATTTTACCATTAACTGTCAACGGTATGCTTTCCAACCACACAAAAGCAGAGGGTATCATGTATTCTGGTAACTTTTGCTTGAGGAATTCCCGCAGTTCTTTATGGTGGAGAGATGCATCAGAACTAACTACATAAGCTACTAAGCGTTTGTTAGCAGGAATATCTTCGGTAGCAATCACCACCGCTTGTGAAATTTGAGGATGAGTGTTAAGGACGGCTTCGATTTCTCCTAACTCAATCCGGAAACCACGAATTTTCACTTGGTTGTCGATTCGTCCCACATATTCAATATTGCCATCACTTAAATAACGAGCTAAGTCTCCTGTTTTATAAAGATGTGCAGATGGAGAATCAGAAAAAGGATGGGGAATAAATTTTTCTTGAGTTAGTTCGGCTCGGTTTAAGTATCCTCTGGCTAATCCATCACCCCCAATATGGAGTTCTCCGATGACACCAATGGGTAATGGTTGTAACTGTGAATCCAGAATATAAGTTTGAACATGACCTAAAGGACGACCAATGGGGATTTCGTTGGTCATCTTGACTGGAACTCGATACAGTGTGGCACTAACTGTTGTTTCCGTTGGTCCGTAGGTGTTAATTAGTTGTAATTGCTGACTTTTTCCTGATTTAACCACATATTCTTGCCAACATCTCACTGGTTCTGGTAGTACTCTTTCACCACCAATAATCACTAATCGTAAAGATGCTGGTAGATCTACGTCTGTGTTGGCTAAATCAACGGCTAACTGATGCCAGTAAGCCGTTGGTAAATCTAGCATGGTTAACTGCAAATCTTCACAAGCTTGGAAAAATGTCTCTACATCAGTCAGCATTTCCTCAGTCCGTAATACCAACGTCGCACCTGTAGACAAACAGGGATAAATTTCTTCCACTGCGGCATCAAAGTTAATCGAAGCAAATTGGAGAATGCGATCACCTACGGTAATTTCATATTCAGAAATTGCTGTCTGTATAAAACAACTTAACGCTTGATGGGTAATCATTACACCTTTAGACTTACCAGTGGAACCAGAAGTGTAAATGATATAGGCTAAATTTTCATCTGTATTCACTCTGGTGGGATTTTCTGGACTAGAGAGATTGATTTTTTGCCAATCTGAATCCATACAAACCACCGTAGCTCCATTTGGTGGTAGCTGAGATATCCACTGATTTTGGGTTAATAACACAGTTATTTCCGCATCACCAACCATGTAAGCCAGACGTTCTGGCGGATACATGGGGTCAAGCGGTACATAAGCACCACCAGCCTTGAGTATCCCCAATAATCCCACAATCATCTCCAGAGAACGTTCTACACAAATACCCACTAGTACTTCTGGTCTAACTCCTAAGCTTTGTAAGTAATGTGCTAGTTGATTGGCTCTTTCATTTAACTCTTGGTAAGTTAATTGCTGATTTTCAAATAGTACTGCTACAGCTTGAGGTGTTCTCTCTACCTGCTCCTCAAATAACTGATGAATACATTTAGATTGAGGATGTTCACATCTTGTCTGATTCCATTCCACCAATAACTGATGGCATTCTACTGCACTCAACAAAGGTAATTCATTCACAGTTTGTTGGGGATTTGCCACAATTGCTGAGAGTAAATTCTGGAAATGACCAGCCATGCGCTCAATGGTTGAACCATCAAATAAGTCAGTATTGTACTCCCATGTCCCCACCAACCCTTGAGAACTTTCTGAGATTGATAGTGTCAAATCAAACTTGGCGGTTGTGCTGACCTGGGCTAACTTACACAAAGTCACACCAGGCAATTCTAATGTTGTCATAGGTGTATTATGTAGTACGAACATCACCTGAAATAAGGGCGAATGACTCAAAGAACGTTGTAGTCGCAATGCCTCAACTACCTGTTCAAAAGGGATATTGTGATGTTCATAAGCTTTGAGTGTAGTTTCCCTGACTTGTGCCAACAATTTATCAAAACTGGGATTATTTTCCAACCGAGTTCTCAACACCAAAGAACTCGCAAAAAAGCCAATCAAAGACTCAATTTCACTGTGGTTCCGATTAGCAATGGGGGAACCAATTAAAATATCTGTTTGACCACTATAACGGTACAGTAGAGTAGTAAACGCTGTAAATAGTGTCATAAATAAGGTAACACCCAACTGCCGAGATAAACTTTTGAGTGGCTGGATTAAATCAGTATTGATGGCAAAACGTTGAATAGTACCCCGATATGTCTGTATTCTAGGACGAGGTGCGTCAGTCGGTAATTGTAATAATTCTGGAGCATCTTGCAATTGAGAAACCCAGTATTGAACCAGATGCTCTCGAACTTCTCCACTCAACCATTTTCTCTGCCAAACTGCAAAATCTGCATACTGAACTGGTAGGTCAGGTAAGGGAGATGGAACTCCGGCGCAAAATGCTTCATATAAAGTAAATAGTTCTTGATTAAACAACCCCATTGACCAACCATCAGAAACAATGTGATGTATGGACAGCAATAAAGCATTTTCTGTGTCCGATATTTGTAATAAAGTACATCTGATTAAGGGTGCTGTTTTTAGGTCAAAGGGGGTAATTGACTCTTTTTCTATATGTTGTTGTAAGACAGTTTCACGCTCTGTTATTTCTAGTTGCCGTAAGTCCACCCGATGGATTTTCATCCTAGCTTCTGGGTGAATTACCTGCATAGGTATGCCATTTATATCTGAAAAGCTGGTGCGTAGAATCTGATGACGACGGACTATTTCTGATAATGCTTGTTGGCAGGCATTAATATTCAACTTACCACTGAAACGTACTGCTCTTGATATATTGTAAGTAACAGAAGCTCCTTCTAGTTGATCGAGAAACCACAATCTTTCTTGGGCAAAAGACAAAGGTAATTGTTGCCTATCTGAAGATACAAGCTCAATGGGAGGTAGATTTAATCTATCTCCAATATTTCTTAATTGAGTTAATTTTTGGTCTATTTCAGCTACAGTGGGAGATTCAAAGACTGCACGGAGGGGAATTTCTACTTCAAAAGCCAGTCTGAGTCGAGAAATTAATTGGGTTGCCCGTAAGGAATGTCCGCCCAATTCAAAGAAGTTGTCATGGATTCCTATTGTTTGTCTGCCTAGAACCGCTCCGAAGATATTAGCTATTATTTCTTGATTCGGTGTACGTGGCGCTACGTAACGCTGTGTTCCTGATATTTCTTGATTAGTTAATGGTAGTTGATTGTAGTCTACTTTACCGTTAGGCGTCAACGGGATGAGTTCTAAGAACACAAAAGCAGAAGGTATCATGTATTCTGGTAGCTTTTGCTTGAGGAAATAACGTAAATCAGTAGTATTTATAGATTCATCAGAAGTAACAACATAAGCTATTAGAGATTTGTGATCAGCGATATCTTCAGTGATGATGACTACAACTTGTTGGATTTGGGGATGAGTATTGAGAATTGCTTCAATTTCTCCTAACTCAATCCGGAAACCACGAATTTTAACTTGATTATCTATACGTCCCACATATTCGATATTTCCATCCGGTAAGTACCGTCCTAAATCACCAGTTTTGTAGAGTCTATCATCTAATATTTGAGTTATAGGATTGATGATGAATCGTTCTTGATTAAGTTCATCACTAGCAAGATAACCATTACTTAAATAGGGAGTGCGAATATAAATTTCTGCTAATTCCCCAATTCCAGCTAAATTTTGCTGATTAGTTAGCAATAATAATTGTACATCTTCAATACCTCTACCTAGAGGTATATTGTTTTTATGCACAGGTGTCAAATCATTTAGGTCAGGGAGAATGAAATAACCCATTGCTTGAGGAGTTTCAGTCGCTCCATAGAAATTAATGCAGGTTGTATCAGGAGCAAAATCTTTAATTATTCTTATATCCTGAATTTTTAAAATATCCCCACCAAAAAATACATAACGTAAATATGATGTAGTGCCAACAGTATTTCCTATTAATATTTGTGCCATAGCTGGCGTTAAATGAGTAATAGTTACTTGCTGTTGTTTGATCCAATCAGCTAATTGTAATGGTGTCTCAATATCTAATTGTTGGGGAATACATAAAGTTGCACCTAACGATAATGGTGTAAAAATATCCCGTAGTAAGGGGTCATGAGATAGTCCAGAGAGCATACTGAATCGGTCTGACTCATTTAACCCAAAAGTATGGCAGTGCCATTGAATAAAATGTGATAGAGGTCTGTGAGTACCAAGAATCCCTTTGGGTTTTCCTGTGGAACCAGAAGTAAAAGCAATATATGCTAATTGGTCGGGTTCAACTAGTATTTCTGGATTGTTAGACGCATAATCTGAAAATAAGTCACGAATTTCCGTGATTGAACTTTGGGGAAGTTGCAAATGACAATTCAAATTTAAAGTTTCTAAATAATCCCGCAAAGTATCGGGAATTTCCCCAGCTGCACTGATTTGCAAGCAAGCACGAGGTTGAGCAATTTCTAGACAATCAATTAAACGAGATGAGGGATAAGCTGGGTCGAGTATCACAAAAGCTGCACCAGCTTTGAGAATCCCTAATATTGCCCAAACTAAACAAGCACTACGATGACCATAGATAGCGACAATATCTGGAGATTTTATTTGATTTGCTAGTAAATAATTAGCAAGTAAGTTAGTGCGTTCTTCTAGTTCAATGTAAGTCCATCTGACTTGTGCATTAACTACTGCTAATTGCTGTGGAACCCTTTGAGCTTGTTGAAAAAAGTTCGTATGACAAGGTAAATCCAAATTTTTAGATAATGGCTGCTGTGGATTTGGCAGCAATAATTCTGCACGAGAAGTAACCAGAGAAATTTGAGTAATCTTAATTTCAGGATTTGCAACAATTTGCTTGAGTAAATATTGGAATTGATGAAGCATTTCTTCTATTCTTTCTGATTTGAATAGATCCGAGTTATAATTCAAGTCCAATTTAATTCCATCATTTTGTTCTTCAAGATATAGACTAATATCAAATTTAGTATCTGCTTTTAGTAGAGTTACTGTTTCCAAGGTTAGACCTGGTAATTGCAGTTTCATATCTCCCAAATTCAGCATATTGAACCAGACTTGAAATAATGGGTTGCGGCTCAAATCTTGCTTTAATTTGAGTGCTTCTACTATTTTTTCAAAAGGCATATCTTGATGACTATAAGCACCTAACGCCACTTGGGAAACTCGTTTTAATAATTCTCGAAAACTAGGATTACCTGCCAGGTTGGTTCTGATTACAAGCGTATTAATAAAAAATCCAATCATGTTCTCCAATTCAGTTCGATTACGACCAGCAATGGGAGAACCAACAATAATATCTTCTTGTCCACTATAGCGATACAATAATATCTGAAAGGCTGCTAACAAAGTCATAAATAAGGTAACTCCTTGCCCATGAGACAAGCTTTTCAAAGCTGTTGTTAAACTTTGATTTAGCAGCAAAGATTCGTTAGCACCAGAATATGTCTGAACTGGAGGACGTGGATAATCTGTAGGTAATTCGAGTATAGGATTAGCATCCTTAAGTTGCTGTTGCCAATACTGTAGTTGATTTTCTAGTTCCTGACCACTTAGCCATTGACGTTGCCAATAGGCAAAGTCAATATATTGGATTGGCATTTCGGGTAAGGGATTAGGTCGATAGTTTAAAAAAGCTGTGTAGAGTTCTTCTAATTGTTGCCAGAAAATACCAATCGACCAACCATCTGAAGCAATATGGTGCATCACTAGCAGGAGTATATGTTCTTTTTCCCTGATTTGCATTAAGCATCCTCTCAGCATCAGGTCTTCAGATAAATTGAATGGTTGTTGAATTTCCTGCTGTAACTGCTGATTTATTGCTGTTTCTAACTCTTGGGAGGGGTAATTTTGTAAATCTATTAATTTCAGTTCTACTGGACGGGGTGTGGCAATTACTTGCACAGGTTCGCTATCTTCAACAATAAAGTTAGTCCGCAAGATTTCATGATGGACAACAATCTCATCCAAAGCTTGTTTTAAGGCAATCTGATTGAGGTTTCCCACTAGCCGCACTGCTTTGCTAATGTGATAATTGCTACTGTTTGGATATAATTGATGCAGAAACCATAGCCGTTGTTGAGCAAAGGATAAGGGTGCTGAAGTCAGATCCATTCGGCTAATCATTGAGTATTTTTGCAAACTAGCTTCTTGATTCTGGATTTCTGCTATGGTTCTAGATATATTTGCCACTGTTGGTGACTCAAATAATTGATGTAGAGGTAGCTGGATAGAAAAAATTTGCCAGCAGCGTGAAATTACTTTCATCCACAGCAGGGAATGTCCGCCTAATTCCAAGAAGTTGTCATGGATTCCTACTGTTTGTATACCTAAAACTGAACCAAAAAGGTTGGCTATTATTTCTTCAGTGGGTGTACGTGGTGCTACATAAGTTTGTGTTCGTGATATTCCTTCTTTAGGTGCTGGTAGTGCTTTACGGTCTACTTTGCCGTTAGATGTTAATGGTAAGTTATCTAACACAACAAAAGCAGCAGGCATCATGTATTCTGCTAGATTTTCCTTTAGGAATTCCCGGATTTGACTAATACTAAATGCTTGATCGGATTCACTAGATTCAGTAGTAGGAACTATATAAGCAACTAGACATTTTTCTCCGGATACATCTTCTCTAGTGATGGTGACAGCTTCTCTGACGCTGGGATGTTGATTGAGGACGGTGGATATTTCCCCTAACTCAATGCGATAACCTCTAATTTTAACTTGATCATCCAGACGACCCAAAAATTCTAAGTTACCATCCTCTAAATAGCGGACGCGATCGCCTGTTTTGTACAATCGCTGCTCACCGTCGCGGAAGGGATGAGGAATAAAGCTTTGTCTAGTTAATTCTGGTTGATTTAAATATCCCCGTCCTAAAGATAAACCACCAATATATAATTCGCCCGCTTCTCCTAAAGCCACAGGTTGCAAATTTGGGTCTAATACATAGACTTCGATGTTAGGTAGGGGTTTACCAATGGGAACCGTTGTAGTTTCCGAGACTTTTCCATTGACTGAGTAAGTAATTACCCCAACAGTAGTTTCCGTCTTACATAATGATTGAGAATTCGACAAGATGAGTTATTTTGTATTTTATCAATCAACTTCCCATCAGTAGCTTCACCACCCAGAATCAGTAACTGACGGGGTAAAATCTCCATGCACTCAGAGCTTAATAAAGCTGATAATTGGGAAGGAACTATTTTCAAACAGTCGATAGAATGAAGACGGAAATAAGCAGCTAATGCCATTGGATCTGTAGCTCGTTCCCAAGATACAATATGCAGACAGCCACCAGTACACAAAGAAGGGAAAATGACTGTATTGCCTAAATCGGCTGCGAAGGTGGAAACGATAGCATAACTTGAATTAGCTGGAAGTTCCAGTTTGGGCAAAATCCCATCTAGATAATTAACTAGTTGCCGATGCTCGATAGCTACACCTTTCGGTCTACCAGTAGAACCAGAAGTATAAATTACATAAGCTAAGTTTTCTGGCTGGAAATTTTCAATCGGGTTTTTTATACTCTCCTGAGTAATAATTTCCCAATCACTCTTTAAATTTACTTCTATGATGTTATTGAACTTTTGACTATGCTCCTGGTCTTTAATTAAGACTAATGCTTGAGCATCTTCACAGCGAAACTGTAGCGCTGCTTTACCAAGGGATGGGTCAAGTGGCAGGTAAGCACCACCAGCTTTGAGAATGGCTAGTATCGATACAATAAATTCAGGCGATCGCTCTAAACAAATACCAACGACTACTTCTGCTTGCACCCCTAACTTTTGTAAGTAGTGAGCTAATTGATTAACTTTGTGGTTTAGTTCTGCATAAGTAAATTGCTGTTCTTCAAACACCACAGCAATTTGATTTGGTGTTTTCTTTACCTGCGCCTCAAATAACTGATGAATCACTGGTTTTTGTGGGAAATCAGTCTGTCTTTGGTTCAACTCCACTAATATTTGCTGTTCTGAACTGATTTCGATTAATTCGGATGTATTGATTGATGAGTAGGAATGATTCATAGAATTTTTGAAGGTAAGCGTTCAGGAATTACAAAGAAAACGAAAAACAACCTCGAATACTTCTAATCTGGCTATCATTTAGAGGATGCAGCTTTAGCTATTCTTTACTAAGTGTGCGCGAAAATCGCTACCTCTGTTAACATAAGTATAATCACTGAATTACTGATAATGAATCACGACTTTTAATCGGTTAATTTTAGATATTCTATCTATTATATGACTGTAACTGACAAATATTCTTAAGTAAAAACTCTACACGCAACTTCATGAAATCTTCTTAAATTGGAGATTTTGCTCGTAAATTATAAAATTTAGATATTTTTTTTAACCTGTATTCATCTATAGAGAAGACTGAAGCCTGAGTTACTATATATATAAGTTACAAACAAATGCTAAGAGTAAAAAAAGTAAACGCACTCTGTCAATCAAGCCAAAGTGCGATACTTGTTATTTCCGTCCAAAGAGTGACTCAAGATGAGAGTAAGAGGAACTTGATCTAGCGTCTAGATGAAATTAAACATCCTTCTCACTCAATTCACGAGTAATGTGATCAAAAGGTTCATCGACAAAAGTAGCGTTGGTAATACCTGCACCTGCAACTTGAGCTTTGACTAGATCCTTAAGAATTTGAACACCGCGAACAGTTGGACCAATCGGTACACTTAAAGAATTGTAGGTTTCTCGTAACCCTTGCAACACACGCTCATCTAGTACGCTTGTATTGCCAGCAACTAAAGCGTAAGTAGCATAGCGTAGATAATAATCCATATCCCGGAGACAAGCGGCAAAACGACGGGTTGTATAAGCATTACCACCAGGACGAATTAATTCGGGTAATTCTTCAAATAACTTAGCACCAGCTTGTTTTACCAATGCTGCGGCATTAGAATTAATTGCCGCAGCTGCTTGAACTCTAGTTGTACCACTTTCAAAGTAGGACTTAAGACTATCGATCGCATTCCGGTCAAAATAACGTCCGGCTACGTCATAATTCTTAATTAAAGTTGTAACTGCATCGCGCATTATGTTTTCTCCCAATCGCTAACTGTCTTTTGATATTTATTTGGTCGGACTTATGCACTAGTAAACTTTTTGTGCCATTTATAAATTTGGCACAAAAATCATCCATCCCTAATTAAGAATTTTATGCCAAAGTAGCCCCCGATGAGATGAACTTTCCAGTTTTGTGCAGATCCGACGTGAAAGGTTAATATTACCTGTAATCCAGGCAATTTGTTACAAAGACTACAAAATCCTTTAATGTCTAGTATCTACCATATTTGATGGTGTGTCACAACACTGGGTTTCGTTCAGGTGGTTAGGGACGCTTTGGCAGATTCTGCTTTTACCTTAGTTTATTGGCTACAGAAGGAGTACAAATGACAACCCCACAAGAAATCTTGAAGAAAATTCAAGATGAAAAAATTGAGCTAGTTGATCTAAAATTCATTGATACAGTGGGGACATGGCAGCATTTAACATTGCATGTCAGCCAAATCGACGAAACTTCATTTACTGATGGTGTGGCTTTTGACGGTTCCAGTATTCGAGGTTGGAAAGCAATCAACGAATCAGACATGACAATGGTACTTGATCCAAATACAGCTTGGATTGACCCATTCATGGCAGAGCCAACTTTAAGTGTAATCTGTAGTATTAAAGAGCCTCGTACTGGTGAATGGTACAACCGTTGTCCTCGCGTTATTGCTCAAAAAGCCATAGATTACTTGGTTTCCACCGGTCTTGGTGATACCGCTTTCTTTGGACCAGAAGCAGAGTTCTTTATCTTTGATAGTGCTCGGTTTAGCCAAACTGCCAATGAAGGCTATTATTTCTTAGATTCCGTCGAAGGTGCTTGGAATTCTGGTAAAGATGAAGAACCAAACCTAGCTTATAAGCCACGTTTCAAAGAAGGTTATTTCCCTGTTGCTCCCACGGATTCTTTCCAAGATATCCGGACAGAAATGCTATTAACAATGCATAAACTAGGTGTACCTATCGAAAAACACCACCATGAAGTTGCTACTGGTGGTCAGTGCGAACTAGGTTTCCGGTTTGGTAAGTTAATCGAAGCCGCTGATTGGCTGATGATTTACAAATATGTGATCAAGAACGTGGCGAAGAAATACGGCAAAACCGTTACCTTCATGCCTAAGCCACTGTTTGGTGATAACGGTTCTGGGATGCACACTCACCAGTCCATCTGGAAAGATGGCAAACCTCTGTTTGCAGGGGATAAATATGCTGGTTTGAGTGACATGGCACTATACTACATTGGTGGTATTCTCAAACATGCACCAGCATTGCTAGCTATCACTAACCCTAGCACTAATTCCTACAAACGTCTAGTACCTGGCTATGAAGCGCCTGTAAATTTGGCTTACTCCCAAGGTAATCGTTCTGCTTCGGTGCGGATTCCCCTCTCCGGTACTAACCCTAAAGCCAAGCGCTTAGAGTTCCGTTGTCCAGATGCTACTGCTAACCCTTATCTAGCCTTTGCTGCCATGCTTTGTGCTGGTATTGATGGGATTAAGAACAAAATCCATCCTGGTGAGCCTTTAGATAAAAATATCTATGAACTATCTCCAGAAGAACTAGCTAAAGTTCCTTCTACCCCAGGTTCTTTAGAGTTGGCTTTGGAAGCTCTAGAAAAGGATCATTCCTTCTTGACTCAAACAGGTGTATTCACCGAAGATTTCATCCAAAATTGGATTGATTACAAGTTGGCTAATGAAGTTAAGCAAATGCAACTGCGTCCTCATCCCTATGAGTTTTATCTTTATTACGATGCTTAAGTCTTAGGAAGAGGTGGGGGGAGAAGAGGCAGGGGGGCAGGGAGCAGGGAGCAGGGGGGAAAAGAGGCAGGGGGCAGGGTGCAGGGTGCATGGGGGAGAAGAAGATGGGAGGTGGGGAGATGGGGAGAATATATTTTAAATTCTCTTTCCCCCTGCTTATTTCCCCCTGCCCCCTGCCCCCTGCTCCTTGTCCTCTTTCCCCCTGCCCCCTGCCCCTTGTCCTCTTCTGCCCCTCTCCATCTAGCTCATAGAAGCATGACTATGTTCATAAATCATTCGTGTAGTCTGATTCTATCTTCCCTTGAGTCGGATTCCAGTAATGAGATAGTTCTTCATGAAGACCCATTTCTTGTGCGCTCCGCATCAGCATGGATTGTTGGCGGTTTTTAACTTGCTGATATTGACGTACCATTAACGCTCTAGATTTTTCTTGAATAGACATATTGTACTCCCCTGTATTTCTTTACTGTTATACGTTTAGATATCCTTTGTTCATTTATCATAACCAAAAAACTGTATCATAAGCTACGGAATGAGTTTTTTTAATAAAACTTTATATTTTCACTGTTTTTAGCTTGATATTATGTATCGGAGCCGTTTTCTCCCTGCCCCCTGCCCCCTGCCCCCTGCCCCCTGCCTCTTCTCCACATCCACAAAGCTAATAAACTCATCAATAAAACCCCCATTACACCTTGTAGAGGATTGTTATTTACACCAGTTACCCAATCTGGAATCTGTTGAGTATATTTGGTTAGTTGTCCCACATTGATGATGTAATAACCCCAAACCAAACCACCATGTAACCCCATTGGCAAGCCTAAACGTCCCCGTCTCCAACGCTTTCCCCAAACTTGAGTTAAACCCAATAATACTAAAGCCGGAAATTGTGGCAATGTGTGAATAATTGCTTCTAAGGGTTTAATAAAATGAGATATAGCAAATAAACCACTGTTAACCCACTGTGCAGTGGATAAACTATAATCTCGCTCCAATTCATCTAACAACCAACCCCGAAATAATAATTCTTCCGCAAATCCGACACCTAATCCAACTATCAAACCTTCTAAAATTATTTTCCCTAGAAAAACTTGGGGTTTTTGCCATAATAGCCAACCGAATAATCCTTCTAAGGCAAATAGTATCAAAACAGTAATACTACCTATCGCTAAACCACGCAGTAAATCAACACTGTTTTGACTGTTTATTTTTAAACCATAATTTGCCAACATTTGGGGTTGCTGGTAAACTCGTTTACCCCATTGCCACAAAAGAAAAATAAATTCCAAGTATAGTAACACCATCGTTAAAATACTTACTAAATTTGCATCAGGTACTAGTAAGTAAATTGGTATAGCTAAAGGCAACCAGAGTAGCAATAAAATGATAATAAAATAACCCAGCCTGAAAGGGGCAGGGTATTGAGTAATATTCACAAATTTAATCATGAGCCATTCAGAGGTAACAGAGAACAGAATACCTTCTGTTCCCTGTTCCCTGTTCCCTGTTCCCTTTCTTTATAACTATTCATCAGGTTCAATGGTGCTGCTTAAACCATGACTCTTTAATGTTTCACAATAAAATTCAGCATGTTCTTGAGCACAAGTGATGACTAGGGCTAACCCATTAGTATGGGCTTCCATCATAATGCTAACAGCCTGGGGCTGAGTCAGACTTGGTACAGTGGTTAAAAGTACCTGAACCACATGCTCCATGGGGTTGTGGTCGTCGTTATGCAGCAAAACGCGATACCGAGGCGCGAGCTTGCGGGTTGTGGAACGCTTCTCAATGGTTTCGACTGACACTGCTATTTGCTCTTTATCTGATTTGTTGACAACAATGTGGTTGCTGTTAAGCTATGGCTAAACAGTTATTCAACCATCTTATCGTATTTTTTATCTTAATTCCACACTCTGAAGAAATTTTTGCGTACTTTAACTCTCCACCGCTCAACGATAAGCAATGCGGAGACTTTGGACTAAAATCACCAAAGAAGCGATCGCCATTAAACCACCCCAAAACCAATAAGGTAAGAATAAATAACGCTGCATTTGTGCTGTATCAGAAATTCCCAAGCGTCCAGCATTGTCACTAAATAAATAATCAAGTTGGTGATAAGTACTCACACAAGCTTGTACACCCAAAAATTGGACTGTGAATCCCTGAACCCAAGTCGGAGTTTTCAAAGCAATTCCTAAAATCAATAAACCTAGTAAGGGAATAGCGATAAATCCAAACCAGGAACGCACCCACACCAATGTAGACAATAACAAAAAACCCCCTAACATTTTCAAACTGAGGGAGGAGGTAGAAGCACTGCGAGAAGCTATAAGTAAAATCGCACCAGCAATGGGTCTGACCCATTGGCCCTGCGGCAGCCACCAAAGCTGGTGCAATGGGCGCAAATTCTGGATTTATAGCATTAGTTGCTACACCAGAACCATTGGGAAAAATCTCTAATTTCAGAAATTCTCCCCCCAAAAGCACTGCCATTAAACCATGACCCATTTCATGAAACCAAGTTGCCAGAATGGTAAATGGGTATAAAATATAATTTCCTGCCTGGCACTTGCCACAGAATACTAGTGGCGATTGCCGCGATGACTAACCAAGTTAACCCCATTTTTGCCACTTCTTTCGGGGCGGTTTGGGCGATGAAAGGCGTAAAATCTTTGCTAGGTTCCTGCATCGGATTTTGAATATTAATTTAGGTATTGGGGAGGGGGCAGAGGGGCAGAGGAGCAGAGGAGCAGAGGGGCGGAGGGGCGGAGGGGCAGAGGAGCAGAGGGGCAGAGGAGAAAAGACTTATAAAACTTCTTTCTCCCCATCTCCCCATCTCCCCATCTCCCTATCTCCCCCCTGCCCCATTTACCTATTAAAACAAATATATGGTATAATGGGGTACTTACAACCAAATAGTTAAGAGAATTGAAACAGGAAAGTCACCAAATCCCCTTTACCTAAACTGATGCGATCGCCAGGACGCAAACGATGTCTATTCCCAGGTAATAGCGGTAAATTATTAATGTAAGTGCCGTTAGAACTGCCCACATCTTCTATATAGAAAGCATCACCCTCAACTCGAATATCTGCATGAATGCGGGAGACAATTTCTGAATTTGGGAATCCAGAAACATCAATATCTGGAGGAATTCGGTCATTGGGCTTACCAATATGAATCACAGAAATACTGAGGGGTAATTCAATTTCCCGATTACTTTGAACATGAAATAACCGCGCCATTACTTGCTGTAATTGGGTTTTTCCCAGGGGAATTGGGGTAGGTTCTGGTTCTGGTTCTGGTTCGGGTTCCGGTTGTGATTCTGTTTCTATTACTAGTGGTGGTTCGATGGGTTCTGGTTCTGGTTCTGGTTCCGCTACGACTACGGGTATAGGTTCAGGTTCGGGTTCAGGTGGTGGAGTAGGAATTGCTTGTGCAGAAACTACAGCTGCAATAGTAGGTAGTTCTGATATAGGTGTTGGTGCAACAGCTAATGCTGTTGGTGGTAAGGTAGAAGGAATGCTCGGTGGTTCGATAATATTACCAAATGGGTCAGGAGAGACTGTTGTGGGAACTTGTGCCGGAATAGCAGGAGCAACAGTAGCGGCAGCGGCAGCATTGGCATTGGAAATTATAGCCACACTGACCACAGAAAGCCGCATCTGCCTGCACAGTAGCCCCACAACTAGGACAATGGGTAGTTGCTGGTAATGGTGTGTAGCAAGCTTCACACTGTACAGCACCATCTGGATTAGGATGACTACAATTAGGGCAAACGATCATAGATTTAAGCCTTTTTTCAGGAGCATAAAATAATACTGGCAAGCAGATAACAATTCAAAATTAAAGACGGTTTTGACGAGTATTTATACCCTGGACAAAACTTACCACTTATAGAGGCGAATGTCTCTAAATCCTGGAATAATCAGAAGAAACGCTCTTCCTATTCCCTGTTCCCTTCTTCAAGAACATCGGTTTTGATTGTAGCAATTACTCCTGAGCAGAAATTTAAGGTTTAAATTCCTGCACCAGCAGCTGCATCTAACAACCACCACAGTTCTCCTTGGGGTTGAATCAATCGGGATGGATAAGTGAAATCATCAGCTACAGGTGCAAAAACTTGAGCTAATGCTGGTCGTTTATTAGCACCAGCAGCTAGAAAAATCACAGTCCGAGCCGCATTAATGAATGGGTATGTAAAAGTGATCCGGGGATTATTATCTTTATTACCCACAGTAATCAAGCGATCGCTCACCTTTAGTGCTTCGGTATGGGGAAACAAAGATGCTGTATGAGCATCATCACCCATTCCTAGCAATACCACATCTAAACCCGGAAATACACCAACAGAGGAGTTAAAAAATGTTTGGAGATGCTGTTCGTATTTAGCCGCAGACTCTACGGGATTATCATCTAAAGTGGGGATAGCATGAATATTGCTCGCTGGGATCGAAACGTGATCTAGCCATGCACGACGAGCCATCAGTTCATTACTATCGGCATGATCAGGGGGTACATAGCGTTCATCTCCCCAGAATACATGAATTTTATCCCAAGGTAGGTTTTGATTTGCGATCGCAGCATAGAGAGGTTTTGGGGTGCTACCTCCAGCTAAAGCGATGGTAAATTGTCCTCGTTGGTGAATGGCCTCTGCCAATTTAGATAAAATCAACTCTAGCGCTCTAGCTACTAGCGCTGGTTGATCTGCTAGAACTTCAACCTTTTTGTTCATGGCTTTTTCATCAGATTACTTGGTTCCAGCAATACCATAGCTAACTTCTGGCAATTTCCCTTTTTAACTTTTGAAATTTTTAATATCATCCAGTTAGGTGAGAAAAATCAATCTAGCTTTTCTTTATCACCATTCATGGGTATGGGACAGTAGTCAGCAGTACTAACTGGAGGAAAATTTTCTCTTGATGATGAAAACGCATCTGCAACCCACCTGGCTTATTATTCAAGTTTTGTACATTTTGCTTCAAAGTATGATTGTCTAAATGATTACTTTGGACATACAACAGTTGTAGTGCAAAGGCATACTTTATCTAACAACGTCAAATCAGGATTATGAATTGTCAAATCTTAAGTTTGACACTCGAAGAAGGTAATTATGCCAGCATCTATGAATAATCGTTATCGACACCAAATATTAGTTGCTATATTCACAACCTTATGCTACTTAGTGATTAACATCAAACCTGCTTTATCAGAGGAGAACTCTAATTCAGATTCCCCACCAAATTCCTCTAATGCTTCACTATTGAAAGTTAATCCTACTATCCGTCAAATTTGTGGTGGGATTTGCCTCTACGGAAATATTAACTCTGCTGCTATTATTGAAGATGGTATCCATGAATCTGGATTTCAAGCTACAGTGGGTTTTATTTGGCAACTCACATCTCCTGAACAAAAAAATACTGAAATTAAAAGCCGGATGACTGATGCACAAATCTCTAAAATTCAAGATGAGCAAAATACCATTTGGATGGAGAAATTAGTCGCAGCTATCCGGGAAAGAGATTTTTCAGCCGCAAATGGTTTTGCGATTTTGTTAGCTCCAAAATTGGGCAAAACTCCTGAAAAACTTTTGGATGAAATTATCGGGCTATTACTCTAAATCACAAGAACCATCTGCGTAATTCATAGTTGAAATAGCAATATCTTAACTTAAAACTTAGTTTAAGTATGTATATTTACTTTAATACTTAGTGCCGCAAAGCAGAATTCAAAATTCAACATGAATACAGAGTAGGCGGCATCCAGCTAGAGCAGGTTAGAGAATTTAGATGTGTTTACCGCTCAACAGCCTCCTTAATTACTTTTAATGCTTCGTCACACCAAGCGACCCAATCTTCCTGGTAGCGAATCGCACGACGAATTAGTAAATGCATATAGATATCTTTCAGTTCAAGTACTTCCAGATGCTCGACAAAGTGTTGATCTAATTTTGTCACCTGTTGCACCATTTCAAAGTGAAGTTTTCGTCGCCGTTCTATTTGCTGAAGTATAACTTCAAAGGGAACCAGATGTCCAGCTAGTCCCACAACACCTAAATCTTCACGAATAACTGTAGGTTCAGAGGGTTTGTTTAACCAATCAATTAGTTCTTTCTGTCCCTGTTCTGTGATGGAATAGATTTTTTTATCTAGTCGTCTGAGTTGAGGAATTGCTTCATAAGTGATAAAGCCTTGCTGCTCCAGTTTGGTGAGTTCAGCGTAAACCTGCTGGTGACTAGCTTTCCAAAAGCAACTACCAAAAGCTTCCCCTAATTCCTTGGCAACTTCATAGCCGCTAAGGGCTTGACGAGACAGAAAAGCCAGAATCGTGTGTTTGAGTGCCATAGATTTGAGTTTCAATGCCAAAAACTTGCTTGACGGATTAAACCATTCCATTATAATATATTTCTTGTATGCAATATTTTGAATACAAAAAATGTCTTTAAATTAAATATAATGAATGTAAATTGGGAAACCAAATTGCGCTCTCATCAAATGCTAACTTTGGCTGGAGTGGGAAGCTTGCTTATGGTCGGAAGTGCATTTGCCTATCATTGGCTAATAAATCGCCCATCTCAGCAGAAAATATCCGTGGCTAGTTCTGGCATAGAAAAGATTTCATCTCTAGGGCGATTGGAACCAGAAGGAGAACTGATTCATGTGGCTGCGCCCACTTCTCTAAATGGTGCAAAAGTTGAAATTCTTAAGGTGAATCACGGTCAACAGATTCACAAGGGTGATGTGATTGCCATTCTGGATACTTATACTCGTGGTGAAACATCTCTACGGGAAGGACAAGAGCAAGTTGCGGTGGCGCAATCTCGTCTGAAACAGGTAGAAGCAGGCGCGAAGTTGGGGCAAATTCAAGCGCAGAGGCAAGTGGTTGAGCGTCTACAAACAGAATTACAAACTCAAACAGATGCTAAAAAAGCTGCCATCCTCCTGTTGGAAGCAGAACTTCGCAATGCAGAACTGGAAAATCGGCGGTTTCAGTCACTCTATACTCAAGGAGCTGTGTCTACATCTTTCCGCGACAGCAAACAATTAACAGCAGATGTCGCCTGGCAAAAACTCAGCCAAGCAAGGACAGAGTTGAAGCAAATTCAGAATTCGGGACAGAAGCAGATTGCCGAAGCACAAGCTACACTTAGACAGATTGCAGAAGTCCGTCCAGTAGATATAGCTGTAATGCGATCGCAACTTGCCCAAGCACAGGCAAGTGTGAAACGTGCACAAGCAGAACTAGATTTGGCGATAGTGCGATCACCTCAAGATGGACAGGTTCTCAAAATCAACACTCGCCCTGGAGAACTAGTGGGCAGTCAAGGCATCATTAGCTTAGGGCGGACGGACAGAATGGTAGCGGTAGCAGAAGTCTATGAGTTAGATGTCAGTCGAGTACGGGTGGGGCAATCTGCAACTGTCATCAGCAAAAACAAAGCTTTTTCTGATGTGCTACAAGGCAAGGTAATAGAAGTAGGACTAGAGATCCGCAAGCAGGATGTGCTGAACACCGATCCAGCCGCTCAATTTGATGCGCGGGTAGTGGAAGTCAAAATTTTGTTGGATCAGTCATCTAGTCGCAAGGTTGCAGGTTTAACAAATCTGAGTATTCAGGCGATGATTGATGTGCAGTCGAGGTAAAAATGACAAACAATTTAGTCAAATCTCAGGCTGTTAAGAAAAAGAAAAAACCGCTGTTTCTGGCTTGGTTGCAGTTGCGGAAAGAACCAGTGCGATTACTGGTTGCCATTGCTGGTATTGGCTTTGCAAATATGCTGATGTTTCTGCAAATGGGTTTCCGAGGAGCCTTGTTTAATAGTGCGGTGGAGTTTCACAACAGCTTGAACGGTGAATTGATTATGCTCAGTAGTCGTTATCGTTCACTAATGTCGCTGGATCATTTTACGGAGCGAAGACTGTATCAGGTAGCAGGTACAAGTGGTGTAGAGTCAGTTAGCCCGATTTATCTCAATTTAATTCAGTGGCGCAATCCCTATAATAAAGAGATTTGGGATCTCTATGCTATCGGTATTAATCCAGAGTATCAGGTGCTGAATTTACCAGGTGTACAAGCTAATCGTCAGCAAATACGCGAACCAGATACAGCTTTGTTTAATGCCGGTTCGCGCCCTGAATTCGGTCCGATCTCCTCACGCTTTCAAGCTGGAGAATCCATTATTACAGAGATTAATGAACGGGAAATTAAGATCCGTGGGTTATTTCAACTCAGTCCCACGTTTGGGATTAATGCCTATCTGGTTACCAGCGATGTTAACTTTTTGCGAATAGCAAGATTTCGTCAGGCTGGGCTGATTGATGTCGGGGTGATTAAGCTCAATCCCAATGCAGATGTACAATATGTTTTAAAACAATTACGAAGTCGCCTGCCTAACGATGTTAAGGTCATGACCAAAGGGGAATATGTCAAGGCTGAAATAGCCTTCTGGAATGCCAGCACCGCAGTTGGTTACGTCTTTGATTTAGGTGTAGTAATTGCTTTTAGTGTTGGCTCCGTCATAGTTTATCAAATACTTTACAGTGATATTACTGACCATTTACCAGAATATGCGACGCTCAAGGCAATGGGATTTCGCGATCGCTATTTGCTAATTGTTGTCTTCCAAGAATCGCTGCTCCTAGCAGCGTTAGGCTTTATTCCGGGCACTTTGATTGCTTTTGGTTTGTATCGCCTGACTTACATTGCCACATTACTACCAATGGTTATGGATTGGGGACGAATTGTGTTTGTTTTTCTACTTACCAATATCATGTGTTCTGTTTCCGCGCTGATCGCAGTGCGTAAGTTACAAACTGCTGATCCAGCAGATATTTTCTCTTAAGTTGAGCATTTGTAACTTCAATCCCTAGAAATATTCTTGATCAAAATGATTTCGTCCAACTTCGCCATCTCAATTACCAATCTTAATCACTATTACGGTGAGGGATTACTCCGCAAGCAAGTATTGTTTAACATTAATTTACAAATTCAGCGGGGTGAAATCGTCATCCTCACTGGCCCATCAGGTTCAGGGAAGACAACACTACTAACATTGATGGGTAGTTTGCGATCAGCACAAGAAGGAAGTTTAAGGGTATTGGAACATGAATTACTCAATGCTAGTCGTGAGCAGATGACCCTGGCTCGCCGGAATATTGGCTATATATTTCAAGCCCACAATTTATTAAGTTTTCTTACTGTTTATCAGAATGTAGAAATGGCTTTGGAAATTCATGACATCACAGCAGAAGAAGCAGATGTCCGGATTAGGAATGTTCTTATGTCAGTAGGGTTAATAAAATTCATCAACTATTATCCTAAAGATTTATCTGGTGGGCAAAAACAACGAGTAGCAATAGCTCGTGCTTTAGTTAGCCATCCCCAAGTTATCCTCGCTGATGAGCCGACGGCTGCACTGGACAAAAAATCGGGACGGGATGTTGTGGAAATTATGGATAAACTAGCTAGAGAACAAGGTTGTACAATCTTATTAGTGACTCATGATAATCGTATTCTAGACCTTGCTGATCGGATTATTTATCTGGAAGATGGATACTTAGGATCTGTTGAAAAAGCCCGTATTTAAAATCATGGAGCCAGATAGATAAGCAGCAAAAATCCATATTTTAGCCTGAAATCCCGCATATAAATTTTCAGGAATTCAGGCTAAAATTACAATATGTAGAGGATGTAGAGGCTTCCACAACACAGGGATATTAGTAATAGAGAAAATTAGTATTTTCATCATATAGGTAAAAATAAAAACTAATTATTTGGGTATATACGGACAATAAAAACTTATCCATGTGCTTGAATAAGCAATCTCTAACTATAATCTCGATTTCCAGGAATTTAATATATCGTTACATATTTCTAATGTTATAAATAGATTTACTTAATGGTATTATCACTACATGGCGTAAATAAACTCTAAATCTATCCACTTAAATAAGTTAGTTAGATTTTTAACTTGATTGGATTCTTGTTCAATATTAAATTAATTCAGAAAACTCAGTATGAGCTATATAGCAGTTTCTTATCAGATTCTTTTTGAAGATACAATGGCCTATGGTTCCCATCACTATTTAACGAATTTCCGCTTTCAGTGTATTGCTCGTGAACACTTTTTTTTCAATGGCTTGTTTAGTCAAGAAACCTTTAAAGATGTTGTAATTCTCACTCAGCAAGGATACAGCCGGAATATGGCTCCAGTGTTTCTGGGCGAACGAGTAGCTATTTTCCTCACCTTTGACGAGCCAACACGCTCAACGACTCGGTTGTGCTTTCGAGTAGTCCGTTATGATGGTGTACCTGTCTGCTGTGGATATCAGATGCTAGTTTTCACGGACAGAATCACAGGGGAATTAATTCCTGTTCCCACAGTGTTAGTCAATTACGTCATGCAAAATCTTGGCTTGATTGAGCGAGTAGCAAACCCAGCCTTTGCAGAAAGAGTTGTAAAAGGTGGTAAAGAATTAAAAAATATTTTTACGCCAGAAATTTGTGAGCTAGGCCAATTAATAGCCACCGATACACAAAGACATGGATTAGGAGTAGAGATTGTTGATTCATCAAACTTACTTTCAATTCAGAAAGAAATTCGGAAAATAACTCCTTTTGTCAGTGATGCTGCTTCTAATTGGCAAAAAGTTTTGAATGGTCACATCTCCAACCAGATGTCTGAACCAGTCATTTTCATGTTTCCTGGACAGGGATCTTATGACTATCAGACGCTGAAAATTATCCATAATAATTATCCGTCTCTTCAGCCTTACTTTGATGCGGCCGATGCCGCGACACAGAATCATTTCGGTCGTTCTTTTTCTTCTCTGATTCAAACTACATCTCAAAAAGAGCATGACAGACTCTTACAAGAGTTTCCGGATCTAGAGCAAGTGGGTATATTTTTAACCAATATAATGCTCGCTACTCTGCTCAAAGAACATGGACTATCCCCCCATATCTTAGTCGGGCACAGCTTTGGCGAGTTAGCGGCTCTGACTGTAGCTGGTGCATTTGACTTTAATACTGGTCTAGAAATTGTTTGTCATCGGATTCTGTCCCTACAACAGATGGAAACTAGCTTTGGTGGGATGCTGGCAATTACCTGCGGTGCGGAACGTCTACCTGAACTAGTTCACATCATTCAACAAACCCAGGTTACGGTAGCTATTGTCAACCATCCTCAACAGATTATTCTATCTGGAGTTCAAACAGAACTCAAACAAGTGGAATTATATCTCTTAACTTTAAATATTCCCTGCACTTTCCTAAAAAGCCGATATCCATTTCACTCAACCTTATTAACGGCAGCAATGGAAACATTTGCCGCCAGTTTGCAGCATATCCAGTTTCAATCTCCTCAGATATCAGTCTACTCACCAATTGAGCAAGGTTTTTATGGAGAAAATACTGATTTTCCTCGCCTTCTAGCTTCTCATTTGATTCGTCCATTCAACTTCTGTGACACAGTGAAATTTTTCCAACAAAGGAAAGTTCATTCCTGGATTGAATGTGGTGCAGGGAAGGTTTTGAGTCGGCTTGTGAAGAAGAACTGGTTCTCTGATTCTCAACCACATATTTTACCTGTGGTATCCCCAGATTAAAATATATCCCAAGGATTGCAACACATTTTAGAGCTACATGATGGTCTGAAAACTCGTGAACAAGTGTCATTAGAGTTGAGAAAAGTTGCTCAGGCTAAATATGAATCTGCTCCGTCTGCTGTTTCAGCAACTACTAAACCTACACTTTTGGAAGTAAACTCGACAGCGCCATTAGAGCCAGATTCACTGGTGAGTAGCATTCCTATCGCTATTGTTTCCATAGGTTGCTTGTTACCTGGAGCAGATAATCCAGAGCAATACTGGCAAAATATTCTCACGGGAGTTAACGGTATTGTCGATTTAGGTGACTTAGACTCGACCCTGATCAATGATTTTAAATCGGAAGGAAAGGTTATCTCTGAGAAAACCTATACCTTACTGAGTGGACGAGTGGGTGAAGTGAATTACAACGCGGATTTACCCTACACTTCTCAGGAATTTCAGCAGTTAACCAGAGGTCAGCAACTGCTGGCTAAATCCCTGTCCCAGTGTCTTGCTCTTCTCAAGGGTGAAGTTCGAACCAGAAAGGTTCATTGTCTGTTGGGATCAACTGCCGATGGAAGTAGAGAATATGACGAAGCCCTATTTGCTGAAAGCTTACAACGGGCTATCGAGCAAATTGACGAATCGGAACACCTGCAATCTACCTTTAGTCATTACCTGACTCAACTGCTCGGCTATGGCAAAAATGACTATCGAGTTCTAGAACCTTATCATTGTTATAAAGCAGTTGTTGATAGGTTAGTCGGTTCCTCCGTTAAAACCTTGCTCTTAGATGCGGCTTGTGCTTCTTCTCTTTACACCACTGCGGTAGGCATCAAGCTCTTGCAAAATTATGAGAGCGATCTGGTCTTGTCGGGAGGAGTTTTTGCTCCAGGAGTGGGGATGAACTGTCTTTTTGCACAATTCAGAGGACTTTCGGCAAATGGCAGTCGTTCATTTGATGCTACAGCAGATGGGGTAGTCTTCAGCGAAGGATCTGCCGTTTTAGCCCTCAAACGCCTGCCGGATGCTATTGCCGATGGAAACGTAATCCACGGCATTATCTCAGGCGTTGGCACTTCCAGTGACGGTAAGAGTACTGCTGTCAACATCCCCACGTCCGCAGGACAGGTATTAGCCTGCTATCGAGCCTGTGAGGCGGCAGATATCTCTCCCCAGACAGTTCAATATATAGAAGCTCACGCTACTGCTACACCAGTGGGGGATGCGACAGAGTTCAAATCTCTGTGTGAGGTATTCACCGCCCAGAAAATCAGCCAACCATCAATTTATTTGGGCAGCGTCAAGTCTTTGATTGGCCATACCGGCTGGGTAGCGGGAATCGCCTCGATTATCAAACTCTGTAAAGCTTTAGAAGCGAAAACCATTCCGCCTCAATATAATTATCAATCTCCCAATAAGGAGATAGACTTAGATGCTTCTCCTTTTAAAATTCCCAAATCTTCACAACCTTGGCCAAAAAATGTTAATGACTTGCCTCGTCGCGCTGCAATTAACGGATTTGGCTTCGGTGGTACGAATGCCAACCTTATCATTGAAGAGTATGAGCCAACTTATCATCTACAATTCTGCCAGCAGGTTGATTCTAGGCTTAATTATCAACATCAAGTGTTGGCAATTGTAGGCATAGGAACTTTATTTCCCACTAAACAAGGGATAGAGGAAGTTCCTCCTGCCAGCAGTCTCGTGGGTCAGTTTCAGCGAGATGCACTGCACTTGCCAGTCAGGCGACGGCTTCTCCCTGACGTAATAGAGCATATGGATGTTGGCCAGTATTTGAGTGTTATGGCTTGTGAAAGAGCGTTGCGGGGACTAGAAGATAAAGTATCAACTTTCAAAGATAAAGTGGGAGTTATCTTAGGAGTATCGGGTAAAACGGGACGGGGCATCACTGCCAATGAGCGCCTTTTCCTAGACCGATTGAAGCGGTTGTTAGATCAGGAGCAGTCCCGAAGTTTTCTCACCAATGCTGGCTGTGAGCGTCTTAGTCAGAAGCTCGTGACGGCTATCGAGCAAGCTGGCCTTCCTTCATCTCCCTACACCCTGATTGGGTCGATGCCCAATATTATTGCTGGGCAGGTGTGTAATCTGTTTAATTTTAAAGTGTCCGAATCTGATTATTGACGCTGGTGCTAGTTCTTTACTAAAGGCCATTCATACTGCTGGACTAATGCTGAAGCAGCAAGATTGTGAACTCGTACTCACTGGTGCAATTAATGGTAATGGAAATCACGGAGCAAGTAGTTCTGATCTCTTAATCGGTGATAACTTCTCATCAGGAGAAGCTGCTTGTGTACTAGCACTAACAACGCTAGAGACGGCCAAAACCCACAATTTTTCTATCTTGTCTACCCTAACGATGGAGCAGTCGGAAACAGATGGCTCTCAAGCACTTAAACATCCCGTTGTGCGGGATTTCGCAGGGGCGACTGGAGCAATAGAGATAGCTCAAGCTTTAGAACAGGTCAGGCAAACTAATAGAATAGTTACTGTCGAGTGGACTGATCAGTTAGGAATAGTTTTTGCTCCTCCATCTGATCCTGTAGCAGAACTACCACAACCACAAAGCCGAGAGCAGATTTCAAAGACAGATTCTATCACTAGCGAATGGAATGCCGCTCCACAAACCTTACAACAAGCTCCAATTCACTTCTATACTCCTTCCCTGTTTGCAGCAGAAACCGAGTTAACTGGTAAAATTCCACCGCTAAAAACGCGAAAAATCTTGTTTTTAGTCGAGCAATCAGATTGGTGGGATCAGGTATCAGGAGTCCAATTTTTACAGGAATTGAACTATGCGATCGCCTGTCCAGTAGAAGAATTGATTCCAGGAGCTATTCCCATTGACCTCAGCACGGACGAGACAATTCAAGAAAGCCTGGGCAGACTCAATCTAAATAGCTACGATACAATTATTGCGCTCAAAAACCTGGCTTTGCTGGTTGGGGAACAGTTATTATCAGTGGCTCCCACAGATAAGCTGCTGAATTTGCTATTTGCCATCGCCCGCCAGACCTATCCTCAAATTCAGGCAGGCAAGATTGCTTTAGCAACCCTATGCCTGAACGCTTGGCAGGAAGACAAACTTAACCCCTATACTGGGTTGCTAGCTGGGCTAATCAAGTCAATTGCAAGAGAATTGCCAACGTCTATGTGCAAGAGTGTCAGCACTGACACTGATAACTTAGTGGTTGCCTTGTCTCAGGTCAATAGCGAGTTATATGAAGCACCTGGTAAACCTGTTGAGATTTGTTATCGCCAAGGAAAGCGCCAGATATTTAAACTTTTGCCCTTAGCAGAAGTCACCCGTAACCAAACTCCGGATCTTGATCACAATTCTGTGGTGGTTGCCACTGGTGGTGGACGGGGAGTAACGGCAGTTTTGATGGAAGAAGTCCTCCGACGTTTTGGCTGTACTGTTGTGTTGGTGGGGCGCACAGACATCAAAGCCGTCCCTACAGAAGTGCTGAATTTAGATGAAGCAGGTTTTGTCCGGTACGAAAGTGAATTTTATCGGCAGCAGTTAGCGCAGAACCGCTCGACGAAAATTTCCGCACTCAAGCGTCAGATTGAATTCTATCAAGCGGCTCGAGAACTCGATCAAAATCTCAAGCATCTTGCGACCTTGCCTGGAAAAATTGAGTATGTCAGTGTCAACGTCAATGATCCAGATGAGGTCTTGAATCTAGTAGAGCGAGTCATCAAAAATTACGGACGATTTGACTATATTGTTCACGGAGCAGGTATTCAAGTCTCCAAACTCCTACCCAAACGATCATTGAGAGAGTTTCAAGGAATCTTAGGAACCAAGTTATCGGGTCTTAAACATTTGTATGATGCCTGCCAGCAAATACTTCTCAAGCGACCAGTTCACTTTCACTTATTGACATCTGCCTTTAGTTACATTGGTAACGACGGTCAACCTGACTACGGAGCAGCTAACGAGTTTATGAACCGACTTGCTGCCTATCTGGATGGGGCAGTGGAGATGGGACATTGGTCAACTTTGGCTTGGTTGGGTTGGGCTGGTATTGGCATGACTAGGGGACTTGAGTATGCTGTTCTTTCTCAAGAGCGAGGTCTGCGAGCTATCCAAGCTCATGAAGGACAAGAAATCTTCTCCAGATTGCTGAATGGACGAGCTACGGCTCCGATCAATGTGCTGTTAACTGAGGGAGAGAAAAACTACTATCAAATTGATCTGAGTAGTTCAACCTCTGAAGGAACCGAATCCTTAACCCACAGTCTTCAGAGAGCGACATCAGTGACTCTCCCTGCCCAAAATCTCCCTCAAGTCAATATATACAAAGAGCAATCTGTTCAACCACAGTGGGTACTTAGTCGAGAAAATGCGCCTTATTTGCTCGATCATGTAGTCAATGGCATACCAACAATGCCAGCTACCTTTGAGCAAGAGTTTGCAGTACAGGCAGCTCGCGCTCTCAGACCAGAGCGATACCTCGTTTCCATTGAAAATAGTAGTTTCTTGAGATTCATCAAATTTTTCAATCATAAGGAGGTACTGTTGCGTAGCGAGGCCACACTCGTTTCTGAAAACGACCAGGAAACTTTAATTCACGTCAGGCTGATCTCTGATTTTGTACATAAGAGCGGCGCAATTCTGCAACAGGATAGCGTCCACTGTGAAATGGATGTGCGCCTATCTTCCATTCCTCAACCGCTCATAAGTCGCTGCAACAGTTGGAATGCATTTGATGGGCGGAGAATTCAAGAGCCTTACATGAACCCTCTCTCTCCCGTCAAACTGAGTGGTATTTTCGATTGTCTTGATGACCTCGTGATTGGTTCTGAATATAGACGAGCACGTTTTCATCTGAAAAATACCGCTCAATTGCCATTGCTGGCTGAATTTTCGACCCCAGCCATTTTAATTGATGCCATGTTGCGGTTAGCTACAAGTAGTGCTGACGCCCAAAATCCCCTAACAGTCTTCGTTCCACAAAGATGGGAAAAAATCAGTTTGGCTCCAAATCTGAACGACTGGGAACTTTACCACACCCATGAAGAGCTATTTTTGGTGGGTTCTAATTCTCAATTGAAAGGAAATGAACTTTACTGTGAGTGGCTACAAGTCATGACATCTAGTGGTCTTGTCCTGGTTTTGATGGAACGGGCACTGGGCTTACAAAAAAATGAGCAACCTGCTCAACTCCCCCAAGCAATGGTCAGTCACTGAAGTATTTTTGTAAAAAACGCTCCATGTCAACACTCACTCTTCCTGCTGGTGTTTTCTCTCCTTTGAGATTCCCACGAATAACGGCTATGCCAATTGAAGTCGGTGCTTGTCTAATTCTCCAGGCTGAGAATTACCTCTCAGCCCGAGAAATCAACCAACTCCGTCAGTTTAAAAACTCAAGACGACAACAGGAGTGGTTTACTGCCAGACTCGCCTTGAAGTTATTGTTGACTAACTATAAGAGTGGGTTTCCTACTTCCGTCCCTCCCATCTTAAAAATCTTCCAGTTAGAGGATATCCGAAAAATTCCTCTGCCAATTTATCGCCATTTTGAGATTCTGACAGATGCTACTCCCAACCAGAAAAGACCACAATTATTTTGGCAAGGTACTCTGTTATCTAATCTCCATCTCTCAATTTCCCACGCGGGGGGATGGGCAGTTGTTGCTGTTAGTTCATGGGCAGCTATTGGTATCGAATGTGGAAGAGTCTCTTGTCCGCCATCCGACTTTCTATGCACAATATTTTTCCACCAGGGAAAGAAGGTGGGTAGAACAACAAGTCACCGCTAATTTGAGTCATTCTCAGCTTTATACCTTGCTTTGGACTCTGAAGGAATCATTCTTGAAAACAGGTATCCCTTCCTTGCAAGCCTTTTGGGATTTTTCTGAACTGGAAGTTGATATTGAGCCAAATTCGCTACCACCTACAACCGAACAACTAGGGTCAACAGCTAGTGGTTTCTTACAAAGACTCACACTAAATTTCAGCCATCGTAAATTATATTACCCTGCCCAAGCAGTCTGTATGATAGCTGCTAATTTAATCATCAGTTCAGTAATTGTTGACTCTTGCCTGTTTCGGTTTACTTAATCTTTTCTTTCAACTAAATTTAATTAGATAGGAGACATACCATGTCAACATCCAAAATATTGAATCTCTCTGCGCCTATTACCCAAACGGCTTCATGGCCTACCAATGGTAATAGTCAGACCCCAAGAACTCTCTCCTCTTCCCTCTTCAGCGAAGTACAGCAGGTCTTTGCCCAAGTAACCCGCTATCCCCAAGAAATTCTGGAACCAGATGCTGATTTGGAAGAGGATTTGGGAATTGATTCTGTCAAGCTGGGGGAAATTTTCTCTGTGCTGCGGGAACGCTATCAACTACCCCCTCTCAATCAATTAGAACTCTCAGGGGAGCAATTGCGAACTATCTCCCAACTAACTCTGGCGATTGAGGGATTGGTAGGAGGAACTACCCCACCAGAGGCTGAACCAATAGATGCAATCAATGCTGTCGCTGATATTGCTCCAGTAGCTTCCTTACTTACTACCAATGGCAATGAGCAGACCCCAATAACTATATCGTCCTCCCTCCTAAACGAAGTACAGCAGGTCTTTGCCCAAGTAACCCGCTATCCCCAAGAAATTCTGGAACCAGATGCTGATTTGGAAGAGGATTTGGGGATTGATTCTGTCAAGCTGGGGGAAATTTTCTCTGTGCTGCGGGAACGCTATCAACTACCCCCTCTCAATCAATTAGAACTCTCAGGGGAGCAATTGCGAACTATCTCCCAACTAACTCTGGCGATTGAAGGATTGGTAGGAGCCACTGCACCATCAGAGGCTAAACCAATAGATGCAATCAATGCTATCGCTGCTATTGCTCCAGTAGCTCCCTTACCTACTACCAATGGTAATGGACAAGTGGTATCTGGCACTTTTGTGCCCTCTAATGCCCATAATTCAGTTAATCCTATCCCTTTAACTAATAGTAAATTCGCACTTTCTCGACCATTAGATCACAAAATTGCCCTGGTCACTGGTTCGGGAAGAGGATTAGGCAAAGTTATTGCCTGCCATCTTGCTCAATTAGGAGCAACTGTGATTGTGAATTCTTTTCACTCTCGCGAGCTGGGAGAAGCAACAGCAGATGAAATTCGAGCATCTGGCGGTAAAGCAATTCATATTTGGGGATCTGTGGCTAACGATGTGCATTTATCTCTGCTGTTTGAACAAATCGAATCTGAATTTGGCAAGCTGGACTTCTTGATCAGTAATGCCTCTAACGGATTGCTAGCTCCTTTAGAAGAAATCAAAAGGGAACACTTGGATAAGGCTTTTCATACCAATGTTATTGGGTTACATCAGGCAGTACTTCAGTCTGCCAAGCTGATGAAAAAGCAAGGCGGGGGTAAGATCATTACCCTCTCTACCAACGCGGCCTATCGCTACATTCCTTACTTTGGTTGTATGGCAGCTGTGAAGGCGGCCGTCGAAGCTTTGACTCGATACTTTGCTGTAGAATTGGCACCCTATAACATACAGGTTAACTGTGTCACATCCGGTCCAGTTTATGGTGAGTTGATTGATAAGTGGCCAGATAGCGATAAGCTAATTCCCTATTGGGAATCAATTTCATTGGGACATTCTCTCTGTACTCCTGAAGATGTAGCAGATATGGTGGCTTATTTGTTGAGGGATGAAGTAAAGCGAGTTAACGGAAGCATTTTGCTGATCAATGCTGGACAGTCCATCCACCTGTAGTGACGAACTAATACAGTTGATAACTGTCTGGCGGATGAGTGTACTGAATTTGTTAACTCGAAGTAAATAAAGATGTTTGATATCTTCAGTTAAAGTCCTAAATTCAGAATTCTCTGTAGCTGTCAACAATAAGAGAGAAAACTATGCAATTACACGAAGTTAGAAAGAAGGTTCGAGAGTCTCTACCAAGTGAAGCCTTTCAACCCCAGCCCATACGAGGGATAATTTTCACCACGGTTCACTTTCCACTAGCAATTATACTGGCCTGGATACTGATTCATTATTCGTTGCCTTGGTATGTCTCATTACTCCTGTCTGTGATTATTAGTCAAATTTATACTGTTGGGGGTTATGTAGCCCATGAGGCTATTCATGGCGCTATTTATCGGTCAAATCGCGGACAGTATTTTTTAGGTTTTTTAGGTTTTCTTCCGTTTTTTATTGCACCAACTCTGTGGAAATTCTGGCACTGCCAGTGCCATCATGGGCACACTAATTTTGTGGAAGGAGAACCCTGATGTGGTGGCAACCTTAGAAGAGTTTTCAAATAATCCCTTAATACGTCTCCGGACAATGTTCAGTCCAGGAACACACAATTGGTTAAGCTACATTGGCCTATTTTGTCTCTTTACACTTGAAGCTCAGTATGTGCTGTGGATCTGGACAACGGATGGTATATCCCAAAAATTTGGATTCAACCGTTGGAAAGCAAAGTTTGAAACTCTGTTGATGTTTTTGTTCTGGATTGTTCTTGGAGTAGTGATTGGGGCTGAGTCAAGTTTTTATGTGATCATCCTTCCGATGTTACTAGCTAACTTAACTCAGGTTTCGTATATTCTCACCCAACATTTCCTCCGCCCCCTCAATTCTGGGGAAAATGATCCGCTCGTCAACTCTTTTAGTGTGATCACGCATCCAGTGGTAGATTTCATCCACCTCAATTTCAGCTATCATCTCGAACATCATCTTTTCCCAAGTATGAACTCGAAGTTTGCTCCTCTGGTGAGCCAGATACTACAAGAGCATTGTCGGGAGCAGTATATTAGGCTGCCCTACTTGACAGTACTACTACAGGCGCTAAGAACTTCTCGTGTTTATCTTAATGCTGAGACTTTGATCGAACCCTATTCTGGAAAACAAGTGAAGCTAACAAAGATTGTGGAGCAAATGAAGAAAAATACTGTTGGCTCCCTTCCCTTGTTTGAACAGTGATTTTCTCAAAATCATATTTACCTCCTTACCACCTTAATTTTTTGCGTAGCATAGCAATATGGAATTACATTCTATAAGAAGTAAAGTCCGCGAAGCTCTTCCCAGTCAAGTGTTTGAACCGCAGCCTCTGCGGGGAATAATGGCAATTGCACTAATTCCAGTTACGATTACCTTATTTTGGACTATTATTGCCCTTTCCCCACCTTGGTATGTCTGCTTGGGCATATCACTGATCATTGGAGAAATTTTTACAGTCTGGGGATTTATTGCCCATGAAGCTCTTCATGGATCTATCTTTCGGTCAGAATTTGGTCAAAACTTTCTCGGTTATCTGGGATATGTTACATTTTTTATTTCACCTCTGACTTGGAAGTTCTGGCACTGCCAGTGTCATCATGGATTTACCAACTTTCGCGATAAAGACCCGGATTTTATAGGAACAATTGAGTCTTTCTCTCAACAGCCTATTACTCGTTTAAGAGCGCTATTTACACCAGGAAACCATAAGTGGTTTAGCTACATTGGTTTGTTCTGCTTGTTCACATTGGAAGGACAATACGTACTTTGGTTTTACGAGGTGGGAACAGAAGTTGAGCGTAAATTTGGATTCAAACGAAACAGGGCTAAATTGGAAACTATTCTGATTTTTGGCTTCTGGATTCTTTTAGGAATAACGATTGGAGCAAAAGCCAGTCTCTATACATTCATTATTCCTATGTTGATTGGCAATTTTATTTACGTCTCATATATCTTGACTCAGCATCTCTTGCGTCCCACTAACAATGGGCAAAATGATCCCTTAGAGAATACTATTACTGTGACTATTAATCCGGCATTAGCCTTCTTACACCTCCACTTTGGATATCATGTAGAACACCATCTTTTCCCTAGTATGTGCCATAATTTTGGACCGCAAGTAAGCGAAGTTTTACGCCAATATTGCGGGAAAGAATATATATCTATTCCTTATCTAGAAGCTCTTTGGCTGGTGTTCAACACTCCTCGGATACATTTGGATGCACAAACTCTAGTCAACCCCTATTCTGGTGAACAATTTACTCTCTCAGATGTCATGTCAAAAATGACAATCAGCTCATAAGGATCAATTGCAGAAAAATTTAACTGGGATGAGGAGGGATGAGGGATAAATTTCCGGAATTTCTCCAGCATTTCCTTATCTCTCATCTTCCCTATCTTCGTACCATTCTCATCAGGGTAACTAAAATATGATTCCTAGTATTGATTAAATTCCAGTTTTCTAATATTACTTATATTATTGTTTTACAGGAGTAACAAATAGAGTGAACATGACGAGGAAAACATCATTAGACAACACCTATGACCTAATCTTAATTGGTTCAGGTATGGGAGCTTTAACCGTAGCCAGTCTTATGGCGCAAATGCGCGATAAAAAGGTTCTTGTTCTAGAGCGTCATTTCCGAGCAGGTGGTTTCACTCATTCTTTTAGACGCCAGAAATTTTACTGGGATGTCGGATCTCATTATCTGGGGATGATGGCACCAGGATCGCCAATTCGGGATCTGTTTGATTTGGTCACTAGAAATAGAGTAGAATGGACGAAAATCCCAGATCCGTTTGATATATTTATTTACCCCGAATTTACGTTTAAATTACGGAGTGGAAAAGATAGTTTCATAACAGATTTAAGTGAGAAATTTCCCGAAGAAAAAAAAGCGATTATACGATATGTTCGGGATATTTATAGAGCTTCAAATGCTTATTTAATGCAATCAATCCAGCGTAGTAGTTCTTTGATACTTAATATTTTAGGGTTTACTGGCAATTTATTATTGCCAGCGCAGTTAAATTTAACAACAAAAGCTTATCTTGATCGCTGCTTCCAAAGTAAAGAACTCAAAGCCATACTTGCTTCTCAGTGGGGAGATTATGGACTACCTCCCAGCCTCAGTCCTTTTGCCCTTCATGCCACATTTGTGAGACACTTTATTGACGGTGCTTACTACCCTGTGGGAGGAGCCGCCACCATCGCTGCTACCGTTCAATCAATTGTTGAGGAAAAGGGAGGACGATTCCTGTTAAATAGGGAAGTTACTCAGGTGTTGATCGACAATGGGCAGGCTATAGGGGTAAAAGTCAACAAAGTCAATCTCAAAGAGGGATATGAACAGGAAGAATATTATTATGCACCAACTATCGTGTCCAATGCTGGAACTGCCACAACTTATCTCAAGCTGATTCATGAGGACTATCCTATTCCGTTTCGAGATTCACTGCGCTGCTTCCTGACTGACCATCCGCCGATTACTAGCGTGGGCTTGTATTTGGGTTTATCTCAAGATCCTGAAAAATTGGGGTTTAAAGGAGAAAACCATTGGATTTATAGTGGACTTGATCATGACGAAATCTATTGCTGTAGAAGCAATTGGATTCTAGATGCTAAACCATCCCTTGCCTTTTTATCCTTTCCATCCCTTAAAGACCCAAAGGCGAAAGGACATACGGCAAGTATTCTTGCTTGGACTGACTACAAGCCGTTTGAAAAATGGCGAGAGCAAAATTGGCTCAAACGAGATAGTGAATATAGGGAACTAAAACAACGTCTAAGTAAGAGTTTAATCAACCTTGTTGAGCAGCAATATCCAGGCTTCTCAGATATTATTGAGTATCAGGAACTTTCCACTCCTGTGACGAATGAGTTTTTTACTGGCCACCATCGAGGTGGCATTTACGGTTTCCCGTTTGTCTGGGAACGTTTTAAGCCGGAAAACCTAGCTTGGACTCATCCAAAAACGCCGATTCCAGGGTTGTTTTTGACAGGAAGTGATGTCTATATGTCCGGGATTGCTGGGAGTATGATCGGGTCTGCCATGATGTTGGGACATCTCCCTGATGGTCATTCTTTTCCTCAAGTTTTTGCCCTACACAAGCTGGGTCGAATATAACTCTTTAGGATAAATACTACGAAAATAGGGAAGATGGCGGAGCGGTTTATCTGACCTGCACTATCTAAATCACCACTCAAATTGCTGACTTAGCCATTTTTACTAATGTAGCGCGATCGCCCGCTTTTAGTCCAATAGTATATTGGACACCTTTTTGTCGCCAAGTTAAATTAGCATCTGAGCAATTTGCACCACATTTAAAGTCCTCAAAGTAGCCAATGATATCCTTGGTTAGGGATATTTTTTTGCCGACAAGATGACGAGTGTTTTTGGTTATAGCCTCACCTGTAATAATACCTAAACGGCAAGCTGTACCACCAGTACAGTCTGGGCTGAAACCTAGTAAAATCTCATACTTATTTTTGGTAGCGGTTTCTAAAATGGCATAAAGTGGATTTTCCCCATCTGACTCAGGAACATATTTGGGTAGTAAGACCCGAATCTGAGTCTTTTGTTTTAATTTAGGCAAAATTGACCGAAAAACTGGGTTTACCTGAGAATTTGTATTTTTAACTTCTTTATCTGTGACCAATTCAGGTTTATCACTTAAACTTGCTCGGCTTAAATCCTGAAAATTGCTCAGACCAACCATCAAAATTACAGCAAACAAGGCACTAATCTTTTTTAACCTAATCATTATTTTAAACTCGTGACTCCTGACTTAAAAGTTTAATATATCTAGTGATGCTTCTATTTCTAATTCTGAAATTTTATCTCTTGTATTTTTGTGTTCTACTAATTTACCTTCTTTCCAATAAATGTCAGCAGCTTGATAAAAGTCCATAATTGCTAGCTGTTTATCGCCAATTTCTAAAAGAACTTGACCACGATTGTAATAAACATCAGCATCATGAATATTTAGGTTTATGGCTCGATTGTAATCTGCGATCGCTTTTTCATACTCTTCCAAATCCAGATAAGCATCACCACGGTTTTTATAAGCTAGAGCATTATCTGGTTCAATAAGTTCAGTCTCTGCTTCTAAATTTTCATCAGCAAAACCACATTCCTGATCAGCGATCGCATAATGAGGATCAATTTTCACAGCTTGACTATAATCTTCGATAGCTCCTTGTCTATCCCCAATTTGCTCACGAGCTTCAGCCCGATTTTTATAAATACTAGCAACATGAGGATTAATTCTAATCGCTTCTGTATAATCCGCAACTGCGGCTGTATATTCGCCTAACTGATAATGAGCTAAACCTCTTTGCTCATAAGCTTTTACATAATTAAGATTAATATTTATAGCCTGAGTATAATCGGTAATAGCTCCAGCATAATTTTCTAATTGAGAATAAGCTAAACCTCTTTGATAATAAATTTTAGGATTACGAGAATTAAGTTGTAAAGCTTGATTATATTGACTAATTGCCGCTAGATATTCACGATTTTGTAAACATTCGTTACCTGATTTTATATAGATTAAATCAGAATTATTATTTTCAATATAATGAAATGATAAGGAAGAAGGAGAAGGAGAAGGAGAAGGAGAAGGTTTATTTATATTTTGAGAAGTAGAAGATTTGGGAGAATTATCAAGAGAAGTATTGACATACTCTAGATAAGAACGTAATCCACCCCCATATAATAATTGATTAATACCAAAACTAATATGACCAGTTTTTAACTTAATCATTTGTGTAGGTAGAAATCCAGCCAAGTAAAGATGATATTGAGGTTGAGCTTCATTCACTGCTTCTTGAATTAAAATGCAAACCACAACTGCATTCTTTTCCACCTCTTCAGCACTAACTGACCATCTGACCCGATCTATAGTCCCATGACGAGACTTAACTTCAATCCCAATAGCTGGATTAGAAGTGAGAGTAAAATCGATTTTACCATCACCACCAAATCGTTTTTCATAATCGACTTCAGTAATCAAGTTCGCTAAACGCTCCTTGACCACTTCCTCACCTAATTTACCCTTCAGGTTATTGAGAAAAACATCCCGTACCGCAGAAGTACGCTTGTATTTTTCAGCCATAACCCAGCAAAATTCCCTAAGTGCTTTTAATCTATCTCCAGAGATGATAGTTAACTCACTATATTGACCCTCTATTTCACAGTGCAGCAAACAACCAATAGTTAACCTTTTCGTAAAATCAGATTGTAGCGATCGCAGTAGAGTAATCGAGTCCATGTACAGTTCTGCGAACCTTTTAATAGATTATTTCCTTAAAATATCAAATCGGAGTCTAAAATATCTATTCGCCATCTTTTTGAAGTATTCTTATGATTATACAACTATGTCAAAATTTTTGTAACAATCCAGATTAATTATATGCTACAGCCAAAGGATGAGTAAATACAATAACCAAGTAGTCATACTATTAATTTCTCTTATCGCTTCAGCCTTAATTGGGACTGGGCTATTTTGGCTAATTATATCAAAGCTCCCTCACAAACTCAGTTCTGCGACACCTAGCAATTATTCATTAACAGGTGGCCAAATCTGGAAAAGAGTTGCTTTAGCTTTGACCCTCAAAGGACACTCCGGTGAGGTAAATACTGTAGCCATCAGTCCAGATAGTAAAATTTTAGTCAGTGGTAGTGATGATAAAACCATTAAAATTTGGAACTTAAATACTGGACAGAAACTGAAGAGTTTACAAGGGCATAAAGACTGGGTTTACTCTGTCGCAATTAGCAAAGATAGTCGAATGATTGCTAGTGGTAGCAAAGATAAGCAAATCAATATCTGGGATACCGATACAGGTAAACTAATCCGTACTCTTCCAGGACATACAGATTTTGTAAATAGTCTTGCTATTACTCCTGATAATGAAATCTTAGTGAGTGGTAGTTATGATCATACAGTTAACGTTTGGCAAATACAAACAGGAAAATTACTTCATACTTTAGAAGGACATGACAACATAGTTTTGTCAGTAGCGATTAGTCCAGATGGTCAAAATATAGCTAGTGGTAGTAAAGATAGTACGATTAGAGTATGGAACCTCAAATCAGGGCAAGTAATTCGCACCTTAGAGGGTCATGATGGTGATATTAATAGTTTAGCGTTTAGTCCTGATGGACAAACCTTGGTAAGTGGGTGTAATGATAAGACCGTCAAAATATGGGATTTAAAGGTAGGAAAGGAAATCCGTACCTTAAAAGGACATTCGGGAACAGTTTATGCTGTAGCGATTAGTCCCAATGGTCGAACTATAGTTAGTGGTAGCAATGACGAAACTATAAAAATTTGGGATTTTAACACTGGTGAACTAATTCGGACTTTAAAAGAATCTTCTACCGCAGTTTTTGCGGTGGCTTTTAGTCCTGACGGTCAAACTTTAGTTAGCGGTAATCGAGATAACACTATCATGATTTGGCGAGTATTTCCTTAAGATGGGGAGATGGGGAGATGGGGAGATGGGGAGATGGGGAGAATATATTTTAAATTCTCTTTCCCCCTGCCCCTGCCCCCTGCCCCCTGCCTCTTCTCCCTCTCCCTAATCTCAATCAATATCCACTTTCTTCTTCGTATTCCGGCTGCTTTTCTTTGACCTTCTTAGGAATATTCACAGGTTTTGGTACATCTTCCCAAGCATCACCTTCTATATCATCATCATCGTATTGTTCAGTATATGGCTTATTGTAAGGCTGGGGTTCGTATCTCGGCTGCTTTTGATACCTATCCTTACCTGTAGCCTCACTCCAATTATCTTCTTCGTCTTCTTCATACTGAATTGATTCGTACTGTCGCGCTCGCATTACCTCACGCTGAGGTCTTTCCACTTCCATATAATCTTCATTCCATTCCTCTTCTTCCCTAGCTACTGGTTCAGGGGTGCGGAATTTAGTCTTAGGTGGCTGCAATGGTACACCACTAGGTAGTTGATTGGGTGCCGCAATCGTTCTAGGTGGGTTATAACCATAGTCTTCATCTGCATCCCTTTCCCAAGGAGCTTTACCAATACCCAACCGTTCTAACACCCCTACCGTTAACTGTGATACCCGTTCTTCCGAACCCTCATAGACAATTAATCTGTTGGGTCCGGTGCTGACGATTTCCTCTACGGAAAGTTCATACGTACTTAAAAACTGGTCAGGGATTTGGGGTAGCCCTAAAGAAGCAATGACGATGGAATAAATTTTTCCAGTTTCGCCGTTAAACTTAAAGCCCCTGACCTTACCTAGTACTTCACCAGTTTCAGTGATGACTTCCCAGTTAACCAGGTTGCTGAAAGCTTCAATCTCAATATCTTCAATCACATCTTCGTTATCTACCAAAATCACATCACCAATCTGGTTGATGTTATTAAGGAACATATAACGAGGCAGACCAGAAATAGAGATCAGGCTGTCTCGCAAACTAAGAGCCACAACCTCTCGCTGATCAATATCCACCCATACTTGACTGACGATACCTAGCCGTTTGCCGTTATCGCGGGTGATTACTTGGGTGTTTAATATATCGGAACGTCTAATAATTTGTTCAGAGGTCATACGGAGTCCTGATCTCGAATCCGGTTTATGTATACACTACTTTTAACAGAAACTCAAGCCAATCGGCCAGATTGTAATTTAAAACTTAACAATTGAGTTTAAGTTGCTCCTGATGTCTGACTACAGACAATGGTGCATTCGATTGATTGTATCATCAGCCGACCATAACTTACACAATTCAAAATTCAAAATTCAAAATTCAAAATTCAGAAAGTCAGATTATGTCTTGGTGACCGGGGTCAAAACTATATCAGATTTTCCATAAAATGGTATCAGTTCTGACTAATTTCTTCTGACTCCCGACTTTGCGCTCCGGAATCCTTTGGTAATTTAATCCCCAAAACTTGGGTATAAGCTCCCCGTGCTTGGGTGACACCAATGGTACGTTCGGCGGATTCTATCATCGGACGTCGCAAGCTCACAACGATAAATTGGGCTTCTTGAGCCTGTTGCTTAATCATTCTCGACAATCTTTCCACGTTAGCACCATCTAAAAACATATCAACTTCATCAAAAGCATAAAATGGTGATGGTCGGTAGCGTTGTAGGGCAAAGATAAAACTTAATGCTGTCAAGGATTTTTCACCTCCAGACATGGAAGCTAGGCGTTGTACTGGTTTACCTTTGGGATGAGCGACTAAATTTAAGCCACTATTAAAGGGATCTTCGGGATGATCCAGTTGTAGATAGCCGTCACCATCGGAAAGAATGGCAAAAATTGATTGAAAGTTTTCGTTGACTGCATCAAAAGCTTCTTTAAAAGCTCTTTGACGTAAAGTAGTAAAGTTTTCAATCCGTAAGAGCAATTCTGTCCGTTCACCCTCTAAAGTGTGTAATTTATCTGTAAGTTCCTGGAGGCGGTTTTGTGTTCTTTCATACTCCTCCAGCGCTAACATATTCACAGGCTCCATTGCTTGTAAACGTTTAGTAAGCGATCGCAATTCTTTCTGCAATTCTTCTAAATCCACTTTGTCAGGTACTTCTGGCAAAGGACTGGGTAATTCTGCACCTAAATCCCGCAATTGGGTTTGTAACGCGGTCAGTTCCTCGCGACGTTTGGCTTGGGATTCTTGCAGTTTTTCTAATTCCCATTCTAACTGTTGTTGACGCAATAGGAGCGATCGCACTTCCAATTCTATCGCATCCCGTTTTTGCTTCTCGGCTCCTAAATTCTGCTCCATTTGCCGGAGATTCACTTGAATTTCGGCGATTTGTGCAATCAATGCAGCAAGCTGATGACTCAAAGCCGATATTTGATTTTGCTGAGTTTCTTGCTCCTGTTGATATTCTACAACCCGGACTTCCCCCTCTTGGATTTTTTCTTGTAATCGTTGTTGTTGATTTTCCAGATTTTTTAATTTTTGCTCTACATCTCTTAATGCTGTTTCCCGTTGTTGTAATTGTTGCTCCTGAGTTTTAATGATGGCTTGAATTTGTTGCCATTCACTAGGAGTTTGGGAAGCTTCCAACTCAGCCAAAGTATGTCGTAATTGTTGCAACTCACTTTCCTGTCCTGGTAAATCCCGGTCTAAAACTTGCAAACGGGATTGCACCGTAATTAATTTTTCACTATTTTGGGCAAGCTGCGATCGCGTTCCCGACAATTGAGTGAGAACAGCTTGGATATCTTTTTGCAACTGCTCCAACTTTAACTGTTGTTCTCGTCGAGCTTGACGGGATTCGCTCAGTTCTTGAGTGAATTTTTTAGTTCGCGCTGATAAAGTAGTTATCGCTTCCCCACACCGCTCTAAAACCCGCTCAATATCCATCAACCGACTTTTGAGAGTGGTAGTTTCTTCCGATTCCGCAGCTTCTCCTGTTCCAAACCGTAAAGAAGAACGTTGGTTAACACTTCCCCCCGTCATTGCACCGCTAGTTTCTAGCAATTCTCCATCTAAAGTGACAATCCGGTAAAGTCCGATATTCTTCCGCGCTTGTTCTATGTTAGCAAAGACCACCGTACTGCCAAAAACATAACTAAAAACATCTCGATAACGGCGATCGCATTCCACTAAATCAACAGCATAGCTAACAAACCCATTCGCAAAAGGCAAAGTGGCATCTTTAGTAAACTTGGGAGCATTAATTTTATTTAAAGGTAAAAAAGTAGCTCTCCCAGCTCGCTTCTGTTTCAGTAATTCAATTCCAGCAGCAGCAATACTATCATCATCTACCACAATATGCCCTAAACGTCCCCCCGCAGCAATTTCCAAAGCCGAATGATAGCGAGGTTCCACCCGACCCAATTGCACCACTAAACCACAAAGCCCAGGCATTCCCGATTGTAAAATTACCTTACTAGCTTGAGTCCCTTGAACTTCCTGCTGTGCAGCTGCTTGCGCCTCTATTTTATCGAGCTGACGTTGCTTTTCCCGTTGCTCTTGCAAAAGTCGCTTTTGAGTATCTTGCTGAATTTGTAATTCCTGCTCTGTCACAGAGAGATTTTCCGCTAAAACCTGAATCGGTGTACTGGAAGCGTTAAATTCTGTTTCCAACTGACTAAAATCAGCTTGTTTTGCTAATAACTGCGGTTCCAGAGTCGAAATTAACTCAGATTGCTCTTGAATAAGTTGCTCTAATTGGTTATTCCGTTCCCGCAGTTGTGCTTGTTCAGTGCGTTGGGGTTCCAGAGTGTGCAACAAAGATTCAATTTGCCGATTTAACGCCGTTTGTTGCTGTACCCAAGCTTCTGATGCAGAAGCGATTTCTGCTGCTGCGGTGCGAGAAGCTTCTAGATCCTGTTGTGTCTCATCTCGTTGTTGTTGACAATCAGCAATCTTCCCACCTTCTAGCAACTGTGTTTGGGTGGTTTCTTGTAAAGAATGATGATGTTGTTGAATTTCCTGCTGAGTTTGAGTCAGTCGTCGGCTAGATTCCTGAAAAGTCGATTCTAACTCCTTTTTTTGGCGCTGGAGTTGTTTCAGTTCCGCTTCTTGGACAGCTAGAGTAGACTGAACTGCTAAAAGTTCCTCTTCTCCCAATGATTTAACATGGGCATTAAGTTGCTCAAGCTCAATGGTCTTTTGAGCAATAGTGAGGTTAAGAATCAGTTAATTGCGTGGTAAGTTCGGTAAAAGTGCGATCGCCCGTTTGAATTTGTGCCACCAACTTTTCTTGTTGTGCTTGGAGAGAACGCCAAGAGAGAACAGCTTCCCAGGACTGCTTGTGTTGAAACTCCGTGCGGAGCTTTTGATATTTTTCCGCTTTGGCTCGGTCTTGAGAGAGGCGATCGCGTTGTACAGTTAATTCAGTTTCAATAATCCGACAACTATCTTCCTTTTCCTTCACCTCATCCAAAGTTTTCTTCGCTTGGACAATTTTGCGATCGTAAGTAGCTACCCCTGCTAATTCATCAATAATTTCCCGTCTTTCCCGTGAATTCATGGAAATAATACTAGTCACATCCCCTTGCAGCACTACATTATACCCTTCAGGGTAGATTCGCAGTGTCTCCAATTCCTCATGCAACTCAGTGAGAGTACAGCCAATGCCATTAATGTAGTAATTGGAAGTATAAGTTCCTTGCTGAGTCACCCGTAACTTGCGGGTCACACTCCAATCACCTAATTTTGATTTTTGGCTTTTAGATTTTGGATTTTCCTCTGCTTGAGTTTCAACCACTTCAGTTTCGACCACTTCAGTTTCAACTACTTCAGTTTCAACCACTTCGGTTTCAAGCACTTCAGTTTCGACCACTTCGGTTTCTGCTGCTTCTGCTTCCTCTCTTTTAGCCTGAGCGCGTTTGGGAGAAGTATCTTTCCCCAAATTAAAAGTTACAGTCACACTAGCTTCCACAGCAGAGCGAGCTTTAGGAGTTTGAGCATTATTGACTAAATCTGGTAAACGGTCAGCCCGCATGCCTTTAGAACTAGCTAGTCCCAGACAAAACAGCAACGCATCCAGAATATTAGATTTACCGGAACCATTAGTGTCCAGAAATGACAGTAAACCCCGGTAATAAAGGGACAGAAGTCGTACCACCGAAGGATTTGAAGTTGGTAAGTTCCACGCGCTTGACGTAGACCATAAGGCGCCGGTTTGCTCTAGTTCATGAAGAACAAGTGTATCAATTATTTGAGAATTCGCCACTATTAGGAAGGGGAAATTTAGCAATTAAATAACTGTTCTCAGTGCGACTGAGGATAGAGCTACGGTGAACACACGAGTCTTTCATGATACTAAACACCGATAAATGCTTAATTTTTTTGCCTTGTATCGTTAGCTTAAAGAATTTGACCCCATCAAGCCATCCTTCTTGTCGCGAACCTTGATTCCAAAGATATACAGCAGATTGCCAAATAAATAAAATGCTAAAACTCTTAAACTCTTGTGGAGCAGGCATCTTGCCTGCCTTTGTGTAGCGAAACCAATATATATTGCTTAGTGGAAGTGAATCCTGACAATATAAAAGTATATAATTAACCCAGTAAATCTTGATGGAGATTTAAGTTGGCAGCTTACAGAACAAGACTAAAAGCAAACGAGATTAAACCCAGGTTTCAACAACTTAAACGGGATAGTTTAACTATAGAACCTAAATTAGCAGCTAGGATTAATGAAATTGGAATGACATTGTTAAGGTATAAAAATGAACTTCTTGATAAAAAACGGTTTTTAATAGAGTTTCTCAATGAGTTTTATTACGATATTCAAACTTATATATATGATATTAAACCGACCTTAAATTTACGAGCAGAAGAAATAGAGCAATTTTGCCAGCAAAATCATCTATCCATGACCGAGTATTATTGGTACAGCGTAATCTTACCTAATTGGTTGAGCAAGAAAGACCCAAAGTTTTCTTATTGGATAGAAAAATTATTGCAAGAAGAGTATACTGCTACTGATGAAGCTTTAATTCTTGCTCTGACTCAACAAATTAATTCTAGGTCGAATGCAAGTGCTTCACACCGTTATATTCTAGATTTGTCAATGGCGACAGATTTACTGGTTAGTCATATCCCTAGTCAAATTGATCCTATTTTTGTCCAGCTTACAAGTATTCCTTTGCTTCGAGATGGACAACGTAACCCGGATTTTTTGACTAAACAACAGTTATGGAACAATACTCTATTACTTTGGGGTATTCAACGGGCTTTATTGGTTGCTCATTATCTGCCGATGAATCATCCAGAAGGTCTGGTAAAATTAACTGATGCTATACTAAAGGAGAGTATCGCTCGTCCAGCCAGTTTTGTGGCTTTTGTACCCTTCCCTAAATAAAACCATGACTAAGAATATCAACATTTATAATCAGTCAAACTCTGAAGTAGATGGGAAGTATCTGCAAGCGTCCCAGCAGTTGCAGATTGATAAGCAAAATCATGGTTTAGAATATATTAATCTTTATATTGAAGATCCAGAAGGAGACTGGTTAGAAAATTGGGATTGGGAAGATAATTTAACAGATTATATAGATGCTTTTTATCATAATTGTAATCAGAAAAATTATCAATTTGCTTTTGATAGTTTGACAGCTTGTGATGAATTATTACAGCAACCAAAGAATTATCAAAAAAAATTAGAACTGTATAGTTATTTAGTAGAAGTTTTAGAACTAGAAGATTCAAAAATAGAAAATAATCAGAAAGTTTTGGAGCTAGCTAAAAAAACTATTGATTTGACAAAATCTTTAGTTATTCAAATTAGTAAAATAGGAGAATATATGAGAGAGGAAAGAAGTGTTGATGTTGAAGAAGCAAGATTAAATCTTCGTATAGAATACATAAAAAAACTACTTAATAAAATCCATAATGGAGTAATTAGAAAAACTTGGAATTTTCAATATGAATTTAATGATGAACATGATATAGTAAAAAAGGGAATAGCTAGTAATGGAGATTTTATAGCAACATTTAGTATTCATACAAGTCCGGTTTCTGACTGTAATAAATATTACTTTTTAAGTATACAAAAAGGTTCAAATCCCAAAGAATATATAGCTAAAGGGAGTATAACAGAAATTGGCTCTAAAGAATATGAAATTTCTACTTTTTATGATGATGAATTTAATTTGATAGAGGAATACTTAGAGAAAATTGAAGCAGCAAACTGGCAAACTAAGTTATCTGATTTGGATGCGTTACCTGAGTAAAATAAATACTGTTATTACTATAGTGGTTTTTAGAACAGTGAGGTACAGTTTTAAATTGCAAACTCTATAGGTCTGGGGTTTCCCTCCCTCGATTCCATTACTAGAATATTCATCAAAAAATGTAGATATTATTTATTAGAAGGACAACAAAAATTATGTTAGGCAAAATTGATTGGTTTGGTGGATTTAATCATAAAAGAAATATAAAACTCTACTAACAGAACTAGAGAAAATTTTTAGTAATTAATTCATTAGAATAGATATGCCAAGAGATTCTGATATCAATAAATACTTACCTCCTTGGTTATTCGATTATGATGAGCCTTTTTATGGACAATGAAGACACTTCATCTTTGTTTAAAGACCTTGCACCAATTAGCTATTTTCGTAATTATAGGGAACTTTCTTTGCCAAAAGAGCATTTTATCTGTGTAGAAAAGTTACCTTGGAATCTGAAAACTGAAAAAAACAATATGTTATTTTGGATTAATAAAATATCCCTAATCATTATCTCAAACCTGCACTTTTACTGTTATGCTAAATATAAAGCGAATATGAGCGCGGCTAGTAAACAGATATAATTAAGCATCTCCTTATATTCTTCTCCTAATATCAGATGTGAGAGCATTAAGGTTTTTAATTTGCTCTATAGTATTTTGGTATTGCGTTTCATTATTTTCTGTTTTATATATCTTTCCTGCTTTTTCAAAATCTTTTTCTGCCAAAAACTTATATCTGTACATAAAGCGAGTATTGCCATTCTCGTACTGAGTTTTAGCTAAGTTATAGTAAGCAAATCCCCGATAATAATATGCATCAGCAAAGTTAGAATCAATATTTATAGCCTGATTATAGTCTTCAATTGCAGCTAAGTTATCTCCTAAGTCATAGCGAGCACATCCACGACTATAATATGCATTAGCACAATTAGAATTAATATTTATAGCCTGATTATAGTCTTCAATCTCACTCATTAGGTCATGCCCTAAATTAAAGCGAGCATGTCCCCGTTTCAAGTATACATTGGCATCATTTGGTTTCAGCTGCAAAGCTTGGCTATAATAATTAAAAGCATTTTCATAATCTCTTTGCTTCAAACATTTATCACCTTGATGGATATATTCTTCAGCTTTACAAGCGATTAGACATTCTAAATAGCCATATAAACCCCCAGAATATAATAAGTCTTCTATCCCTACATAAATTTTATCACGAAATATCTTAATCATATTTGTTGGCAAAAATCCCGCTATGATAAGGTTATATTCTTGCGGACTATGTTCGACTTCTTCCTCAATTAAAATACATACCAAAACGGCATTTTTTTTAATTTCTTCGTGACTAATTGACCATTGAAGTGTGTTAATATTGCCATAGCGAGCTTTAACCTGAATACCAACTGATGAGTCAGAAGTTAGAGTAAAATCAACCTTACCATCACCACCCTTTCGTTTTTCATAATCAACCTCTGTTACATAATCAGCTAAACGATTTTTGACAACTTCTTCTCCCAACTTTCCTTTCATGTTGTTGATAAATATATCTTTGACTGGAGAATTTCGCTTATATTTCTCAGCCATTTCCCAGCAAAAATCCTGTATTTGCTTTAACCTCTCCCCAGAAATGACAGTTAATTCACTATGCTGACCTTCTTTGTCACAATGCAGTAAATTACCAAATTTAAGCCTTTTAATAAAATCAGTTTGCTGTGCCTTGAGTATTGTTGTCCAGTCCATTGATTAATATTTACCTTTGTCATCTTAATTTTAGTATTCCCTATGAGACAGCAAAAAGCACCTTTATTAAATTATCTATTTTCAGTCTTTCTCCCAGACAACGACTTTTTCTTACCATACACAAGAAACAAAGTGTATAAAATATAATCTAGTACGATTTATTTAAGGAGGAACTCAATATTGCCATTCTGAACAACAGCGTTTATAGAGCCGTCCCGCAGAGAAGAATCCCGTGAGATTCTTCCGTATTGCTCAGAATGAAAAAGTATATTCAGTGTATCAATTAATTTCAGAATTCCCCACTACTGAGATTATGCCTAATGATCCTTTAGGTGATGCACTACATCTGGCGATCGCATTCTATCATAAATGTGATTTTTTGTTAACCTGGAATTGTCGTCACTTAGCTAACGCAAAAAAGTTTGGGCATATTAGACTACTTCTAAATAAATGTTCTCAAAAACTTAAGTACTTCAATTTTATTGTTGAAAATTCTCCAGTCCTAAACCGTAAAGAAGAACGTAGTATTCCTACCGAAGGAAAAATTAAGGTAATCTGGACTGATGAATTATGAAACAGCTCGCAAACTCCTCATCGACCAAACAGCTACCACCGAGGCAGGTCCCGATGGCCTTTTAAATCGATTACAACAGGGAAAACCGCCCATCCCTGGTCAAATCACCTCGACGTTGTTAGCTTTAAAAGTGGTGTTTGAATCCCTCAAAGAAACCTCTACTTTAGACAGACAATTAGCTTTTGCCCTTTATCAGTTGGGTTTTAAGGCTCAACAGCTGTTTGTAGCTGGACGCAAAGCTGGTATAGACTGGCCACCACTATTAAAAGAAGATTTACAACGAATTTCCTTAGCCTCAGAAAGCATCTTTTCTGGTACTTGGCAAACTATACCTCTGGGAACTAAACTGATAAATGATGGTTAAAAGCATCAGATTCTATATTTGTGGGAGCATAGCAATATAATGCCCCCCACTGTTTAACGATTTCGTAATTCTGACTCCAACTTATTCAAATCAGCTTTCAAAAAAACTGTCATTTGACCAAAATAAGCTTTACTCTGCTTTGGTTGGGGAATTTCTACCCAATAAACAAAGCAATCGCCTAACCGCAATTCTCCCTGTAAAGCTTCCCGTAGGGGTGTTTTAGCAAAACGAGCGGCATTAATAGCACTTTCATTAGGATATTTATACACTACCTGAGCCTGATTAAAATCTTGCTCAATATCTAACCCATAAATTACTCGTAAAGATTCCTGAAGGCGCTGAACAGTCATGCCATTAGCTGCGTCATACATACTAATGATCTCAGTGCGAATTTTAGCTCTGTCTTTAGTAAAATGCACTTTACCTGGAGGTAACACTGATGCCCGAAAGTTAAGTCTGAGTGCAGCAGTATCATTTCTCTGCACAAATAATTTTCCGTCTTCATTCGGTCCAAGAGTTTCATTTGCTTGAATCCAGCTAGTTACTTCTTCTGTACTCTGTCCAGGTAAAGCATTTACATGGTTTCCCATTCCTAACCAGGGAAGCACAGCCAAAGGAATGATAAAAAGTTTACACAGTGATTTTTCTAGCATTTTGCGATTCAAAATTTTATAATAATTACCATTTGGATGTTACCAACCTATGGGTGATTATAGCTTTCCCTATTTTTTTCATTTAAAATCAAAAGTTTTTTTATTTATTCTCCACTCTATACATTTAGTATAATCCAACACGGTTCAGTTAAGCTAAGAGTGTCAATTCTCGTGGAAATTGAAAATGAAAGATAATTATCGAGATTTTTTAATTCGCGATTGGAAAAAAGACGATCGCATTCCCGCCGCTACACTCATCAGTTCTGTACTATCAGAATATGGTTTAAATTGGGAACCTGATGGTGCTGACCGAGATGTGCTAGAGGTGGAAACATATTACTTAGCCACCGGCGGAGAATTTTGGGTGATTGAACACCATAATCAAATTGTTGGTACGGCTGCATACTACCCTGTGCATCGAGGTGAAAAAGCTGTAGAAGTCCGCAAAATGTACCTTACAGCCCAAATTAGGGGTGTGGGTTTAGGAAAATATTTGCTAAAACAACTAGAAATGGCGATCGCATCTCATGGTTTTTCCCAAATTTGGGTGGAAACTGCCAGTGTTTTAGTAGAAGCGGTGAAACTCTATGAAAATCATGGTTATCATCTCTCCACAGGTGTAGAAACCAGCAGATGCGATTGTGTTTATGTAAAATTCCTCAATTGACCTGAATGCAAAGTTGGATTCATCTGAAAAACTTACTCAACCTGTTTCTACAATCCCATTGTCCTTTGTGTGAACGCGACACATCAAACTGTTTTTGTCAATACTGCAACCAACAACTACAAAGCTGTCAACAAAAACATCCTCATCATCAATGGAAACCACCTTTACCCATATTTGCTTGGGGAGATTATCGTGGGACATTGAAAACAGCGATCGCCAAAATGAAGTATGAAAATCAGCCTCAAATTGGTTATACCTTAGGCGAATACTTAGGCAAATCATGGCTATTAAATTTACCAATACCCGATAAAAAACTCATGATCGTACCCATACCACTCCACCCCAATAAACAAAAGCAAAGAGGTTATAACCAAGCGGAACTAATCGCACAAGGCTTTTGTACTGTCACTGGGTTTAAATTAAAAACAGATGGTTTAGCGAGAATTAAAGAAACGGAAGCACAATTTAAATTATCACCGTTTGAGCGAGAAAATAACTTATTAAATGCTTTTGAACTGGGAAAAGGATTTGTGCATCGTCATCCCCAGACACCAATTTTATTACTAGATGATATTTATACCACTGGAGCTACAGCTAAATCTGCTGTTAATACACTGCGTCAATCGGGAATGGAAGTTTTAGGTTTAGCTGCGGTAGCATCAACGTTAAAATCTGAAAAAAATTCCCTACTCCCTCATCCCCACTCAGTTCCTATATAATTAACCACACATAAGATTTTACATCCATAACATGAATAAATTTTTTGCCCTGAGTTTGAGAAAGTTGATGATTTTTCCTGTTACCTTATTAACTATGAACACAGGTATGACAATCACCTTAGCTCAAACTAACTTATATAATCCTATTCCTTTAGTTAATTTTGGTGAAATTACCGATACCCTGTCAAGTAAAGACATTCCCACAGGTCAGGGGGGATTTGGGCGTGATTATTCAGTGAAGGTAAATAAGGGTGATAATTTACTAATAGATTTGAGTTCTGATAACTTTGATACTGTTGTTACCCTATTGGGGCCGGATGGAGCGACAGTAGGAGAAAATGATGATGCATCTGATGGTAGTAGTAATTCCCAATTATTCACCCGCATCACCGAAACAGGAACTTACATTATTCGGGTTCACTCTTTTGGAGAAACTGGGGTGGGAAAATTTATCATGAAAGTGACAAAACTGCAAGAAGCTAAATAATTCAAAATTCAAAATTTAATAGGTTTGCAAATAGAGTATAAATATCCATCAGTGTTACTTACTTCCTAAGCTATGGTGTAGCCTCGTCGGAAAGGTTAGGTTACAGGTATTAAAATCAGCGGGATTTTACTTTCACATTACTTACTGGTAGTGAAATATTTTTTTAGCCAAAAACATCCGTATATTCTAGCAAAATTAATCATTTCATCTTAAAATTAAACTACTTGTATTTGCCCCGCTTTTTCTTAAAAAAAGAGGAATTTAGGATGAAACGTCTAATTGTCTGTTGTGATGGGACTTGGCAAGATTTATCAACCGACTACCCCACTAATGTATTGAAGATAACTCAGTCCATCAAGCCTATTGATGATCGTGATACAGATCAAATCATTTACTACCAAGAAGGACTGGGGACGAGAAATAAATTCGAGCAAATTACCGGTGGTGCTTTTGGTTGGGGTATTGATAAAGAAATTCAAGATGCCTACACTTTCTTAAGTCTAAACTACCAAGAAAATGACGAAATTTATCTATTTGGATTTAGTCGAGGTGCATACACAGTTAGAAGTTTAGCCGGTTTTATCTATTGTTCTGGATTGTTAAAACCCAACAATATTCGGCATTTATCAGAAGCTTATGAACTTTATCGAGAACGGGGATTTCCTCCTAGTGACCCCAAAATGATAGAATTTCGTCAAAATCTTGGAGAGCATGTTCCTATCAAACTTTTAGCCTGTTGGGATAGTGTCGGAGCGCTAGGTATCCCCAATATAATTCCTATCTTTAGTGAATTGATTAACGCTAAATATAAATTCCATGATACGAAGGTGAATAGGTTGATTGAATATGCGTTACAATGCTGTCGCTATTGATGAAAGACGCGAAATTTTTAATGTTACTCCTATGCAAGTTAGTGATAATCTTCATACAAAACTTCGGCAAGTTTGGTTCCCTGGTGGTCACGGTGCTGTTGGTGGTGGGGAAAAATGTTCCAGTGGCTTATCAGATGGTGCTTTGCAATGGATGATAGATGAGATTAAAGCATTGGGATTAGGATTAGAATTTTTTGACAATCTCAATGATGTAGTTAGTTATGGTGTTAATCCTAATTACCGTTCTCCTTTTAATAATGAAGTAGGATTGATAGAACAATTAACAGGAGTTATTGACCGCAATATCCTAACTTCAGGTGATGAATCCGAACCCGAAATAATTTTTCAGAACAATATTCATCTCAGCGCCAAAAAACGCTGGAAATTAACTGAAAAACCTCTTTATCGACCTCAGAGTTTACTTCCTTTTCAAGAGTTTTTTAATGGTTTTGTAGACTAGTTAAGCAGCACTAATCTCAAAAACCACTATTACTCTAGTAGGGTGCATTAACAACAACATAATGTACCCTTCTTTACTAAGTATTTACACTGATAACTTAAAAATCAAATAGTTAGTATAAGTTTTTATATTTTTAGTTTAAGTGCTATAAACGACATAAGATAATTTTAATGCTTGTCTCTCATTAAATATCCAACGAATACGACTTCACTCATAACTTCTCTTTAATGAAATTGACAAAAGGGATTGAATATGTATATGGTCATATCTACACTAGTCTTTAATAAACTTCCCAGATTTTGGTGTGGGCTGAAACCTCTTGGATTCAGCTTTCTATTCATAGTGATATTCAACAACTATCAAAAAGCCATCGCTCAAACTTCTCATCCCCAAACTTTACCCCCTGGTCGATTAGAACAAATTCCTCTGACTCCTTTACCTGAGAATATACTACCAAAGCCACCCAGCAACAATCAATTGCTACCTTTACCAACATTACCAGATCAACCAATTCCGACACAAGATGACTCTAATCCTAAATTTCAGGTTGATCACATTGAAGTTGTTGGGAGTACAATTTTCAAACCAGAACAGTTTAATGCGGTTACAAAACCGTTTATTGGTCGAGAATTGACCTTTGTCGAATTATTACAAATCAAAGACGCTATTACAAAATTTTATACTGATCAGGGTTATGTCACCACCGGAGCTTTGATTACACCGCAGATAGTAGAAGCTGGGACTATCAAAATTCAGGTAATTGAAGGGAGTTTACAAGAAATCAAAATTATTGGTAATCAGCGATTGAGTACTCAATACATTCGTGATCGCATCCAATTAGGTGTTAGTAAACCCCTAAATATCCCTCTCTTAATCGAAAAACTGCAATTACTCCGGCTTGACCCGCGCATTCAAAATTTATCAGCTGAGTTGCAAGCAGGTGTGCATCCGGGAACTAATCTCTTACAAGTCGAGGTTAAAGAAGCCAAGACTTTTTCATTGACAACCACCTTGGATAATGGGCGATCGCCTAGTGTGGGAAGTTTTCGTCGGGGAGTGAATTTGCAAGAAACCAATTTGCTGGGACTAGGTGATACACTTAGCTTGGGCTATAGTAATACTGATGGTAGTAATACGGTTAATTTCAATTACACATTGCCGATTAATCCTCAGAATGGTACTCTCTCATTTGGTTTTAGCCAAGGGTGGAATCATGTGATTGAAGAACCATTTAGCGTTTTGGATATTCAGTCAAATACCAGGTCTTACGAATTTGGCTATCGACAACCACTCATCCAAAAACCTGATCAGGATTTAGCCATCGGACTGTTATTCTCTCGTCAAGAGAGCCAAACCGCATTGGGAATTGATCATATCGGACGATTTAAACTATCACCAGGAGCAGACAGTAAAGGAAATACAAATATTTCTGCGCTCCGCTTTTTTCAAGAGTATACTCAGCGCAGCAATGACACATGTATTTGCAATGCGATCGCAATTTAGTGTGGGAGTAGATTGGTTTAATGCCAATGTGAATACAGATGCCCCAGATAGTCGCTTTTTTGCTTGGCGTGGTCAAACCCAGTGGGTGCAGCAATTAGCACCAGATACATTATTTTTAGCTAAAGGTGATGTGCAATTAGCAGGAAATTCTTTAGTACCATTAGAACAATTTGGTCTAGGTGGACAGCTAAGTGTGCGCGGCTATCGCCAAGATACATTATTAACAGACAATGGCATATTGTTTTCAGCAGAATTCCGGCTACCTATTTTCCGCGCTCCGAAGATGGGAGGGGTACTGCAATTGACACCTTTCATTGATATCGGTAAAGGTTGGAATGATCATGGTAAGATTCCGTCCTCAAATACATTAATTGGGACTGGATTAGGATTACTATGGAAGCAAAATAATAACTTTTCAGTTCGTTTAGATTGGGGTATTCCCTTAACTTCTACTGAAGGCGATAAGGCATCGCTCCAGGAAAATGGTTTATATTTCTCTGTGGGATATTCACCGTTTTAATTCTTAAGTGACCCCCTCACCGCAAATAATTGTAGACTGTTGTCAAAATACTAGTAGCAATTTTGTCGCTACTAGTACGCTTAGTGCTGTTATTACTAAGGAAAAATACAATTCATGGTATACTGAAGACAATATACTCAGAGTAAATAATTTAAATAACTAGATGAACTGGTTTTCTGCTGATTTTAACTGGATGCGTCGAATTATCGCCACTTCTATGTTGCTGTGGTTAGGAATAATTTGCGTTGATCATAGTTATGTTGATGCTCAAGTTACCTCAGATGGTACTCTCAATACTTCTATCTATCAAAATGGGAATAAGTTCACAATTACCAACGGTAGTGCCGCAGGTAGTAATCTATTTCATAGCTTCAAAGAATTTTCTTTACCCCTTAATACTTCAGCCACATTTGATTTAATTAAAACCCCAGATATTTCGACTATTTTCAGTCGAGTTACAGGGGGCAGCGTTTCTAATATTAATGGTTTGATTAAGACAATTAATAGTCACAATCCAGTTAGTTTATTTTTGATCAACCCCAGTGGGATTATCTTTGAACTGGTGCTAGTCTGAATATTGGAGGATCATTTGTAGGTACCACTGCTAACACTGTCCTATTTGCGGATGGATTTAAGTTGAATACAACTAATACTACATCACCTCCCTTATTAACTATGAGTGTACCTGTAGGTTTACAACTCAACAATCCAGGACAGATTACTGTTCAAGGAGGAGGACATAATGCACAGTTAAGCGATTCACTTCAAGTTACTGGATTGACTCTGGGGACAAGAGGATTACAGTTGCAACCGGGAAAAACACTCGCACTAGTGGCAGGGGGTATTACTTTAGATGGTGGATTACTTTCTGCACCAAGAGGACGAATAGAACTGGGTAGCATCAGCAGTGGAAGTGTCACTCTGAATTTGAGTCCTCCAGAATTGCGATTAAGTTATGCCAATGGTTCTAGTTTTAGCAATACTCAGATTATCAATGGTGCTTTAGCATCTACTAGTGACCTTAGTGGTGGAAGTGGAGGAGCGATTCAGATTCAGGGAAAGCAGGTGAATATCCAAGATGGTTCCCTAATATTAGTCCAAAATCGCAGCGGTCAAATTGCTGGTGATATTGCTATTAATGCCACTGAATATCTTCACATCACAGGTAAATCTCCTGATTTTAATAGTTCCAGTAGTTTAATTAATGAAACTATATCTTCTGGTGCAGCTGGAAATATTATCATTAACACCCCACAATTAAATGTTGAACAAGGTGGGTATATCCTTAACCGTACTTTTAGTACGGCACCTGCTGGTAATATTACTATCAATACTGACCAAATTGAAGTCAACGGTTTTGCCTCAGGAGATGCTTCTGCTTTTCGCGCCGTTAGTCAAATCGTAGCTGCTTCTTTTGGTAGGGGCAAAGGTGGAGATATATTTATTTCTACTCAAAACTTCTCTATTTCTGCTGGTGCTAATGTCGCAGCCAGACCCTACTCTTTTGGTAATGGAGGTGATATTACCGTCAAAGCAGATAACATTGATGTAGATGGTACAGGATCTCCCATCGGTAATTATTTTAGTCTGTTATCTGCGGCTACATTTGGTTTTGCTAATGCAGGTAATCTAAAAATTGATACTCGTACGCTGTCGGTTGCAGGGGGGGGCAGAGTATCTGCTTCTAGTATATTATTCGGAAATGCTGGTTCCGTGACTATTAATGCATCTAAATCCATTGATGTGAATGGTATAAAAAATGCACAAAATCCCAGCTATATTGGTGCTGCTGTGATTCCAGTTTTTGGATTTCCTCAAGTTAATTCAGGTAATACTATACTAAACACCCCAGTTCTTAACATTAGTAATGGTGCAACGGTGTTTGTTAAAAATTTTGGTTCTGGTCAAGCTGGTATTCTTAGCATTAATGTCAATAATCTATATCTGGACAATAAAGCAAGTATTACCGCATCTACTAGATCAGGTGAAGGTGGTAACATTCATTTACAAGTGCGGGATCTATTACTAATAGGTGATAATAGCATTATTAATGCAGAAGCTCGTGGTAGTGGCAATGGAGGCAATATTACCATTAATGCTCCGATTATTGTGGGTTTAGAAAACAGTGATATTATTGCTAATGCTACCCAAGGTAATGGCGGTAAAATTGACATTAATACTCAAGGTTTATTTGGGTTAAAATATCGTTCCCACCTTACCTCAGATAGTGATATCACTGCTAGTTCTCAATTTGGGATTAACGGTGCCGTTGATATTAACAATATTGGTGTTGACCCTAATTCCGGTTTAGTCGAATTACCAACAAAAGTCACTGACTCCTCACAGCAAATCACCACAGGTTGTTCTCCGGCAAATAATAGTCGTTTTTCCTTCACTGGTAGAGGTGGTGTACCGGAAAATCCACAACAACAAGTAATGAGTGATCGCGCTTGGAAAGATGTCCGAGATTTATCTGCTTACCGGAAAAATAATAGTATAATTACTGAAATAGCTCCAGATCCAGAAGTTCTGATTCTGGCTACTTCTTGGTATCGTCATCCTAATGGCAAAATTGAGTTAATTGCCACAAAATCCTCAATGGATGTACAAAAATACTTAAATTGTGATGCACTTATTAAAAATTGAACAGAGAGTCTCCTGACTTACTCACACCACTTACTACCAAATGGGGTTAACTCCCTACTCCCTTTTAAAGTTATGCGTTTTCAAATTAGACAAAATCGTTGGCTGTATATTAGTTTGAGTATTTTCAGTTTGCTTTTAGCTGTTACTATAACACCAGTTACAGCATCTTTACCAGTACAAATAACTTCGACGCAGACGATTTCCATTTCTGGTTCTGGCTCTAATAATTGGTTAGAAGAGGGACGAAAGCTTTACCATTCAGGACGTTTTGCCGAAGCAGTCGCAACTTGGCAAATGGCAGTACAAAAGTATCATACTCAGGGCAATAGCGGGAATGAAGCCCTAAGTTTGAGTTACCTTTCGTTAGTACAACAGGAACTTAATCAGTGGGAAACAGCGAGTCAATCTATCGAACAAAGTCTCAAACTATTACAAACAACTAAACCTGCTGGTGATGCCATTCTCTGGGCACAGGTACTTAATACCCAAGCAAATTTACAATTACATACTGGTAAAGCTGAAACTGCCTTGGCAACTTGGCAACAAGCTCAAAAGTATTATGAGCAAGCAGGTGATCAACTCGGTAGCTTAGGGAGTCAAATTAATCAAGCACAAGCTTTACAAAGTTTAGGATTTTATCGTCGCTCCAAACAGCAATTGGAGGTACTTAATCAAAAACTGGCAGTAATGCCAGATTCGGAAATCAAAGTTAGTGGATTGAGAACGCTTGGTTTAGCGTTGCAAATGATTGGTGATTATCGGAAAAGTCAACCAGTTTTAGAGCAAAGTTTAATGATTGCTCGTAAAATTAAAACTACACCTGATTTAAGTTCTATCTTCATCAGCTTAGGAAACACTGCTGTTGACTTGCAAGAACCACAAACCGCATGGGATTATTTTCAACAAGCAGAACAATTAGCTACAAATCCAGGCAATCGCATACAAGCAATGTTAGGGCATTTTAAACTTTTCCTGGATTATGACAAGTTAGAACTTGCTACCCCACTAGCACCACAAATACTACAACAACTGAGAGAATTACCTCCCAGTCATACCTCTCTCTACACAGCTATTAACTTTGTATCCATTCTGAATCGGCAGTTAAATCCTGCCCAAATACTACCCTTGCCAGACCTAGCAGAACTCATGGCAGTGACGGTGAAATCTGCACAACAGATTCAGGATGCACAAGCAGAAGCTTATGCACTGAATCAATGGGGAAAAATTTATCGTCGCACCCAGCAGTTATCCCCAGCGCTGGAGCTCACTCAGAAATCTTTACAGATTGCGCGTCAACTTCAAGCTGGACATATTATTGCTCAATCAGCCTGGCAGGTAGGACAATTGTATAAACAACAAGGTAATCGTCCAGCAGCCATCAGTGCTTATACAGAAGCTGTTCAAGCATTAAAGTCACTCCGGGGAGATTTAGTTGCCATTAACCCTGATATTCAGTTTTCCTTCCGTGAAAGTGTAGAACCTGTTTATCGGGAGCTAGTCGGGTTACTTCTAAATCAGCAACCCAGTCAAACCGAACTCATCCAAGCTCGTGATTTAATTGAAGGACTACAAATTGCAGAACTGGATAACTTTTTCCGAGAGGCATGTTTAGATAAATCTCAGCAAATTGACCAGGTTGACCCAAATGCCAGCGTTATTTATCCAATTCTGCTCCCAGATCGCCTAGCAGTGATTCTTTCCCACACTGGACAACCTTTACGTTACTATGTTACCAAAAAATCTCAAGCTGACATCGAACAAACTCTAGATCATTTATTGGCGGCTTTGAATCCTGTCTCCAACTCGAAAGAGCGTGATCAATTATCTCAAGAAGTTTATAATTGGCTAATTCGTCCAGCAGAAATGGATCAGGCATTTCAAGATGCCAAGACACTAGTATTTGTCTTAGATGGTCATTTACGTAAAATTCCTGTAGCAACTCTCTATGATGGTCAGCAATATTTAATTGAGAAATATGCTGTTGCCCTCTCACCCGGAATGCAATTGACCAGTGGGCGATCGCTAACCTCAAATCGCATCAATGGCATTATTGCTGGGATTAGTCAATCACGTCATGGCTTTAGTGCTTTACCAGCAGTGGAATCGGAAGTTAAGCAAATCGCCCAGAAAATACCTTCTTCCCTCTTGCTCAACCAAAAATTCACCAGTCAAGCTCTAGCGGATAGTGTGAAATATAGTAGTGCTGATGTTGTTCATCTAGCAACTCATGGACAATTTAGTTCTCGCTTAGAAGATACTTTTTTGCTGACTTGGGATGGAAAAATCAATGTGAAAGAATTATCAGAGTTACTCAAAAATCGGGGTAGTGATTCATCCAAAGTGATTGAGTTATTGGTGTTGAGTGCCTGTGATACAGCCACAGGAGATGATCGTGCTGTACTGGGACTAGCCAGGTTTGGCAGTTAAATCTGGTGCTCGTTCCACCATTGCTACTCTCTGGCCAGTTAAAGATAAAGTCGCTGAGATGATCATGATCCGTTTCTATGACCAACTTCAACAACCCAATATTACTAAAGCAGAAGCATTGCGACAAGCCCAAATCAAGTTGCTGCGGGAAACTGATTTTCATGATCCTTTCTTTTGGTCTGCTTTCGTGTTGGTTGGTAACTGGCAATGATTAGCGTAATCTTACTGAATAAAATTCATGAAGATTTACGTAATCCTCTGTGGTAAAAAAGTCAAAATTCGCTTAAAATGAATATTGAGCATAATAATGAGTTTTGAAATAAATGCTGGCTACATTCCCAAATAAAGATTAGATAAAGGTATTATGTAGCTGAAGATAAAATTTGGCTATATACCTCTGTTCAGGGTGGTTTTATAGTTTTTTCATTACAAATCAGTAGGATAATCAAATCAGTTATTGTCCTATTTACTGGGTTAAATACAGGCTTCTCAGCCTTAAACTAATCTTTAGTATGATTGCTGATCATATGGATTTTTTTTTTGAGCAAATGAGGTACGGAATCATGAAATATATGTATACAGCAAATATATTTATTTTTAGTAGTATCTTTGCTATTAGTATCCTAAATAGCGCCAATGCGGTTCTATTTACCCCACCAATTAACAATGGTACACCCAGTCAATCGACTGGGGGGGCTTCCCGTGGGAATTTATTTACTCCATCTCCTGGAAAAGATGCACCTCAAACATCAACAGGAGGAGCTTCGAGAGGCGACCTGTTTACCCCTGCTGCCGGAAAAGGCGCACCGCGAAGGGCGAGTAGTGGAGCTTCTAGAGGTGACTTATTTACCCCTGTGGCGGGAAAAGGTACACCCCAAAGGGCGAGTAGTGGAGCTTCTAGAGGTGACTTGTTTACCCCTGTAGCTGGAAAAGGTACACCCCAAAGGGCTAGTAGTGGAGCTTCTCGCGTGGGGACTTACTACTTAAATCCTTCATCTGTAAAAGCAGAATCTCCGGCAGCCCTGATCGCACTTCTACCCCAAAATTTTTATGGCACAACAGTGTCTGAACATCCTACTATTTTGGTATATCTCCCTGTTTCTAATGCCGAAGAAGCTGTGTTTAGTCTTAAGGATGAAGCTGGTCAGACATACCATCAAATGACTGTTCCCATTGTTGGTAAAACTGGGGTGATTGCCATTAATTTACCAGCTAATGCACCTGCTTTAACTGTTGGTAAAAATTATCATTGGTACTTAGCGGTGAAACTGGACGGACAACTCAGCCCCAATACACCTTATGTTGATGGTTGGATTCAGCGTATCCAGCCTACCCCTGAATTAGCAATGGCAATACAGGATCAAGATCCATTAAAACGGGCGATCGCTTTTGGTAAATATGGTGTTTGGTATGATTGCGTGGAAACACTAGCAACATTACGCAGTAATAATCCCACTGATTCGACTCTTAGCAAACAATGGGATGAACTTCTTTCTTCAGTTAACTTGAAAGAGATTGTGACTGCAAATTTAGTTCTGTCGGCAAAGTGAAAATTTTAGGTCAGCTAAACATCTCAGCAGACTTAATTAAACCAATTAAAATCCACTAACTGTATGGCGCAAATATGTGGCGCAAATTTCAGGTTGTCATCCAAAGCACTCGTAGTGTTTTAATTATTACTTCCACAGTTGCTTTGACTGTCATAGTTGGACAATCATTGGGAGTTTTCAACTTATTAGAATGGAAAATTCGCGATTATTGGGTTCGTCAGCGATCATCAGAGATCATCGCTGACGAAATCGTAATTGTGACTATTGATGAACACGATATTCAACTGGTGCGTAAATGGCAGAATTCCAGATTCGGTATTAGCAGAATTACTACAGAAGATTAAGTCGCAGCAGCCTCGATCTATTGGATTGGATCTCTACCGAGATTTACCAGAAGGAACTGGACATGAACAACTGGTCAAAATATTCCGTAATACTCCCAATTTAATCGGGGTTGAGAAAATTATTGGCGAACGTGTCAATCCACCACCGGAATTGAAGGAACGTGACCAATTGGGATTAGGTGATTTGGTATTAGATGATGATCACTTTATGCGTCGCGCACTTCTAACGGCAGTTGATCACAAGGAGAAAGGTAAAATTAAGGCCGGTTTGGCAACTATGGTCGCACTTAAATATTTGGAATCGGAAAAGATTACTTTAGAAAATATTGACCCTAAAGAACAAAAGTATAAATTAGGTAAGGCAATTTATTTACCATTAAATAATCAAGAAGCAGGTTACTCTGATGTTGATTTAGGTGGTTATCAAATTCTCATGGATTGGCATGGTTCCGAAGCAGCATTTCGCAAAGTGGCGATGCGTGATGTCTTAGCTGGCAAAATTCCTTCCGACCTGATGCGCGATCGCATGGTATTTATTGGTTCATCTGCCGCTAGTACCAATGACTTCTTCAACACACCCTTCAATTCTTCCTGGATATCTACTGCAAAAACTATGCCTGGTGTGGTTGTTCATGCCAATATTGCTCATCAACTAGTAGTGGGAGCAAAAACCGGGAAAAAAACCCTGAGTGGTATTTCCGGTATGACTATATCAGTCTGGATTGTGGTCTGGTCAATTATCGGTTCTAGTGGTAGTTGGTGGTTAGAGAGTACCCGCATCAAGGTGCGGATTCCTGGAGGCAAAATTCTTTGGGCAACTGTTGGTATTATTTGTTTGTATGTAGGGACTGGCTATGGAATATTTTTATCTGGGATTCTGATTCCAGTTACACCCGTTTTAATGGCTTTTGTTAGCAGTATTATTGCCACCACGAATGCTTATAAACAGCAGCAGTTAGAAGCAACAAATTATCAGCTAGAAATTGCCAACGCTCAATTATTAGATTATGCCAAAACTTTGGAGTTCAAGGTGGAGGAGCGAACTTGTGAATTATTAGCCGCCAAGCAGGTTGCTGATGCTGCTAACCAAGCCAAAAGTGAGTTTCTAGCTAATATGAGTCATGAGCTACGCACACCACTGAATGGTATTTTGGGTTTTGCTCAGGTACTAGAAGCATCATTAAACATCACCAAAAAAGAATCGGGAAGGAATCAAGATTATCTATCAATGTGGAACTCATCTCCTCATGCTAGTCAATGATATTCTTGACCTCTCAAAAATTGAAGCTGGTAAATTAGAACTGGTGACCAGTAATGTACATCTACCGAGCTTTTTACATGGTGTCACTGAGATTTGCAGTATTCAATCTCAACAAAAAGGGATTGGACTAAATATTGCCATTAGCGATCGCTTACCACTTGTGGTTGAAGTTGATGAAAAACGACTTAGACAAGTGTTAATCAATTTTAGGACTTACGCCTTGACAAAGTGGTAAAATGGTGAGGTTGAAAAAAAGTGTCATCTACAAGCAGGTACAGAACAATTAGAGAACTCAGTAAGCCATCAACGGCGCAGTGCAATCTGGAATTTTACACTCTATTTTTGCTATCAGAGCCAAAGCACGGGGGATGTTGCAGGTTAGCACAAATACTCGAAGATGTGTCACACGATAGTGTGAACCGCTTTCTACTGAGGGAGCGATATGAACCAAAAGACTTGTTTAATATTGTACAAGGAATCATAAATTCAGTAGGAGGGATTGTCAGTGTTGACGATACAGTAATAGAAAAGCTATACAGCAACCCAAAATATGCAGAATTAATTGGATATTTTTGGTCTGGAAAATATCATAAAACTATCAAAGGGGTGAATTTAATTACTTTGTATTACAGTGATACAGAGGGAATGACAGTACCAATAAATTATAGAATATATGATAAAAAAGAGGGAAAAACGAAGAATGATTATTTCCAAGAAATGTTACGAGAAGTCGTGGAATGGGGGTTAAAGCCAAGGTTCGTAACAGGAGATAGTTGGTACTCAGGAGTAGAAAATCTGAAATTTTTAAAAAACCAAAAATTGGGTTTTCTATTTGGAATTGAGAAAAACAGAACTGTGTCCAATGAACCGGGAAAGTATCGTCAGGTAAGTACTTTGGAAATTCCAGATCAAGGTTTGGTAACCCATTTAAGGGAATTTGGGTTTGTCAAAGTGTTTAGGAAAGACTTTAAAAAAGAAGACTCTAGACATTATATTTTATATCTACCCGATGAGAAAAAACTTAAGGAATTGACAAGAAGTGAATTTATCACAATTCATGATAATCATTGGGGCATTGAAAGTTTTCATCGAGCAATAAAACAAGTATGTGGAATTTGTCGATTCATGGTTAGAGATAGCCATGCTATTAGAACACATATATTTTGTTCTCTTCAAGCATTTGTTCGCTTGGAATTAATGCGCTCTAAAAACATAATTTCTAATTGGTATGAATTGCAAAGGAATTTATTTACAAAAGTCATACGTGAATACATTGTAGAAAACATTATCAGTGACTACACCCCACAAAATACATAAATGACGTTTTTTATCAATGCTTAAGTCGTATACTATTACTCTTGATCTGTAAACTGAGTCATCCCCTCATCAATAAAATATTTTTAAAGATTTATGTATTTTCGTTAGTAAAAAACATAAGTTACATACTTAGTGGTATATCAATAGAGTTATGTTGCATCTTGACACGCTGAACAAAGCTTATCAAACTTCATACTTAAACAAAGGCATTTAATAAATGTATATTAGAGAACATAAAATAGCAAAAAAAAGTCGAAATCAAGCGCAAAAACCTGTAAATAATCATTTACTTCCGAATCCGTTAATTCACCAGCCGAAAGCTGAGGAAGCAAAACCACAGCAATATTCAATAGAAGAGATACAGGCTAAAATTAACGACGATGAATGGTTTAATTCGGGTCGTATCGATGGGGCGGTTTTTTCTCGGCAAGTAGAAAGACCAAAGCCACGCGGTATTCAGATGAAGCTTGCCATTGATAAGCAAAGGGACAAGTATGAGCAAGAGCGTAATGAGAATCACTCCCTATCCAACCGAAGTATCTACCAGCCGAAAGTAAAGACTGTAGAGATGAAATGCTCAGAATGCGAATCTGAGGCAAAGCCACAATCTTCAGCCGATCCTCATTGGATACAGCGTGACCCTATTTACAGAAGAATCCCGGCAAAAATGAGCGCGTTGGGGCTAAACTCGGCTAATCAACAGGTAGTAGAGTTCGGAAAGCCGAGTGAGTCATTAACATCTAAGACTGACATACTTTATGAGGATGCAAAATCACAGCAATTACATAATGGTTCATCTGAGCAAGAAGCAGTCAAACTATCCCGTAGGCTTGACCCAAAGAGTCAGGAATGCCAGGATCTTTTACAAAAAATTCGTAATATTATTAGCGATATTAATAAGCGAATAGGAGAACTACATGAAAACATTAATAACTTACCTGAAACACATCCTGATGATAATAAACAACCAAGGTTAAGTAAGCGAGGACATAGAAGATTGATAGATCAGCTGAAGTCTACTTTAGCTGAGAATAAGGCACTTTATGTATCAAAATGTGGTCAACTTCCTGATGATCTGAGGGAATCAGAAGACCCAAACAATAATTGGTTTCAATTACCTAATATCCAATGGACTAATCCTCTAGAATGGATTCCGCCTATAATATTTAACCCATCTCCTAGTCGCGGGTATTAAATACAAAGAAACGTGCAATTCTTTTCGCTATAATTATCCAAGCTTTTCGTCCATAATAACCGTGAACTTACCCTTTTTTTTCAACCGTTTTGACTGTTTGACACCACATTCAGCATGAGTAAATATAGTCAAGAATGACATTGGTGAAAGAATGGAGAAAAACTGCAACTTCATCATCTTGTTCATGTCAGAGATGGAAATACTGACAAAGAGGAGAATTCAATACATCTCCACAAATCCTGTGCCCAGTATTTACATACAGGTAAACCTTCTGAGAAACTATAGGCTTGAGCCGGATGATGAGTAATTAATTGTCAAGTCCGATTCTTAGGGGAAAAGGATGCGGTAACGTATGACTTCTTATCGACTTGAGCATCAATAATACCCACAGTTGCACTGTCGCTCTTATTCTCAGATTTACGCACTTAATCTCGTAGTTGGCGATGTATTTATAACCAAATTCCTAAGCGGTGCCAGTACCGAAAGTAGACATAGATTGTTTGCCATAGTCGTAGATCATGGGGTAATCCTTAATACAAGTTGATTGTTTTACTTTTCTTTACATACTTATAAATTTATATCCAATTTTAATAATTTAAAGATATAATTATAAATAGTAATAATTATTAATTCGTGGCTATGGTGGACAGTAAGATGATTAATTTATCAATAATAAAAGAAACAATTAATAAAGCAATTGCATCAAGTGATGGCATTCTCTTAAGAGAATGTGTTTATTATCTAAAAACCGCCTTATCAGATGTTCAAATTTATGCCGAATATTTTGATTTTCTTTCTGAGTTACTCAATCAGAATGAATTTTTAGAATTAGGAGGAGGATGGTATTTTCTTATACTCCTGCAAAAAAATTTGTTAAATTTATCTGCCTATGAACAAGAAAAGTTATTACCAGGATTACAAACAGCTTACAAAGCATTTGATACTATGAATCCTAAAATTATTCATGAAGCTATTGAACAAGGTATAGCTGCGGGTGAAGAGATACAAATGCAAGAATGTGGTCATGCTATATCAAATAATATGGCGATGAAGAATTATTTCCCTGAATATTATTTTAATTTGATTATTGATTTACTTAAGCAAGAAAAATTTTTAGCTTCAAATGGCTCCTGGCATTTTCTACAAGTGTTTCAATTGAATTTTCAATTATTATCTAATGTTCAAAAAGACAGTTTATTGCCATTATTAGAAAGTTCATATAGTGCTTTTACTGATTGGATGTCCTGGTTTGTTATTTCCGAAATTTTAGGACAATGCTTTGCTAATGAACAGGCATTTGAAATTTTATGTAGGCTGAAAAATTTGGCAGCGGAAGAATCACGTTCCCTGATTCCTCATGGTTTTGAACACATTGCTAGAGAATCTGATAATGAAGCTTTAGCTAGGAAGGCATACGCTGAACTTTTACAAATGAGAAATGATGTTTCTCAACAAGTTAGGGATGAAGTTGAAATATCATTGTCTAAGATATCTAATCAATAATATATTTGGAAAGATATATCTCCTGAAATAAATATTCTATAATTGATGGGTACTTTCATCCCCTCCGTATCGCTGTAATACAAAGTAATTAAATTCACCCCTTTGATAGTTTTATGATATTTTCCAGACCAAAAATATCCAATTAATTCTGCATATTTTGGGTTACTGTATAGCTTTTCTATTACTGTATCGTCAACACTGACAATCCCTCCTACTGAATTTATGATTCCTTGTACAATATTAAACAAGTCTTTTGGTTCATATCGCTCCCTCAGTAGAAAGCGGTTCACACTATCGTGTGACACATCTTCGAGTATTTTTGCTAACCTGCAACATCCCCCGTGCTTTGGCTCTGATAGCAAAAATAGAGTGTAAAATTCCAGATTGCACTACGCTGTTGATGGCTTACTGAGTTCTCTAATTGTTCTGTACCTGCTTGTAGATGACACTTTTTTTCAACCTCACCATTTTACCACTTTGTCAAGGCGTAAGTCCTAAATTTATTAGGTAATGCCATTAAATTTACGGATAGTGGTAGCGTTACATTTAAAGTGGATGTCATTAATCAAGAATTAACACCAATCACACATCAGAAAATTCGGTTCCAGATTGAAGATACTGGGATAGGAATATCACAGGAGCAAATAGAGCAAATCTTTCTAGCATTTGAACAAGTAGGTGAAAGTAGACGGAAATCCACAGGTACTGGTTTAGGATTAGCAATCAGTCAAAAAATTGCGACCTTAATGGGAAGCCAAATTCATGTCCAAAGTCATTTAGGTGAAGGCAGTATATTTTGGATGGATTTAACCCTATCAATACCATCTGTACATGGTTGGCAAAGGGGAGGAATTACCCCCAATTATCAGAAAATCATTGGTATTGAGGGTAATGCACCAGAAATTCTCATTGTTGATGATGATACTAATCACCGTTCTATGTTAACTAGTTTGCTACAAAAAATTGGCTGTAAAACCTGGGAGGCTACAGATGGTAACGAAGGATTAAAAATGGCAAATGAATATGCTCCAGCGGTGATTCTACTGGATTTAACCATGCCTAATATGAATGGTTTTGAGTTAATGGTTCACTTACAATCTAGTCCAAAAACTCGTTCTATCCCCATCATTATTTCTAGTGCTAGTGTATTCGAGAAGAACCGACAACGTAGTTTAGAGGCTGGAGTAACAGCATTCTTAGCTAAACCTCTCCAGATTGACGAACTTTTCCAAGCATTACAATCAGTGCTAAAAATTGAGTGGATTTATGCTAACCCTATCCCTCAGGAATTATCTTTTCTGCCCAAACAAATAGATAATAGTAAATTAGTTCTACCATCACAAGATATTTTACAACAATTATATCATCTGGCTATGATGGGAGATATTATAGCAATTGAGGAAATGATAGAAGAATTAATTAAGCAAAATGAGCAATTAGTTCCTTTCACAACTGAGTTGAGTAAACTTACTGCCAACTTTCAAACTGCCAAAATTCGTCAATATATTAAATCATTTGTCACCAGGGAGTAAAATTAATAATGATAGAATCTCTTTGCAAACCAATTATTCTTTTAGTAGATGATAATTCTAACAATCTGAAAGTATTATCGGAAGCAATTCAAAGTTGTGGATGGAAAGCACTGATGGCTACAGATGGAGAGTCTGCAATTGAACAAACAGAATATGCTCATCCTGATTTGATTCTTCTAGATGTGATGATGCCAGGTATTGATGGTTTTCAAACTTGTAGCAGACTCAAAGCCAATCCCATGACTCAGAATACACCAATTATTTTTATGACTGCTCTATCTGATGGTATAAATAAAGTTAAAGGACTGGAAATGGGTGCAGTTGACTATATTACTAAACCTTTCCAACAGGAAGAAGTAATTGCTAGATTAAAGTTACATCTAAAAATTTCCCATCTTACCCGCACCTTGGAACACAGAGTGAAAGAGCGCACTAATGAATTAAGTCAATCTGTACAACAATTAAAGACAGCCCAACTACAACTGATCCAAAGTGAAAAAATGTCTACACTAGGACAATTAGTTGCAGGTATTGGACATGAAATTAATAATCCGATTGCTTTTATTAGTGTTAATCACTTTCATATTCAGCAATATCTTAAGGATATATTGTGTTTACTAGACCTTTATCAACAAAAACTCCCTCATTCATATCGCAGAGATCAATGAACTAGCCCAAGAAATTGATTTAGAATATCTCAAGGAGGATATGCCCAAGTTACTGACATCAATGGATCAAGGAATTACACGTCTTAAGGAAATTAGTCTATCACTGAGAACATTTGCTCGTTCCGATACATCATCTAAGGTAGAGTATCAAATTCATGAAGGTATTGACAGTACTTTAATGCTGTTGAAATATCGACTCAAAGGTAATCATAATTCTCCGGAAATCCAGGTTATTAAAAAATATGGTGAATTACCTCCTATCATTTGCTATCCTGGACAAATGAACCAAGTATTTATGAATATTATTGCTAATGCTATTGATGCATTTAGTGAATTTCATCAAGATAAATCTCATGAAAATGTAGCTATTAATAAAAATACTATCACGATTACCACATCAGTTGAACCGCAGCAAAAAAATGTGCGGATTTGTATTCAAGATAATGGTTCGGGGATGAGTTCAGAAGTTCAAGCTCGAATGTTTGAACCATCATTTACTACTAAGCCTGTCGGCAAAGGAACTGGACTAGGATTAGCGATTACATACCAAATTATTACCAATAATCATCATGGACAAATTAATTGCTTCTCCACTCCTAATCACGGAACAATGTTTATCATAAATCTGCCGATTTAAATTTTTATTTTTTATCTATTTGTGGAGCGGGCATCTTGCCCGCGCGAATTTACCCCTAATTCCTACTATATTGCAGAGGAAGTAATACCGTCAGGATGACAAATTACACCTCCTCGCAACTTTTCAAACATCCTCTTAACTAAACCGTATTTTACTATATTGAACGTAAACAATCACGCAATTTTTTGGCAAGTACTTGTACATTAGGTTCATCCAATAGAGAAATGTGAGAACCAGGAACATAATAAATATCTAATCTTCCCGTCACTAGATTACCCCAACCAAATTGAGGATCGTATCGGATACCTATTTCACCTCGATTCTTATCTTCAGCTCGAAAGAGAGTCATATTCCCAGAGTAAGCTGAAAAGATATACTTACTAGCAGCGTGAGAATTAGTAGAAATAATCTCCAGATGCTTGTCAGCTTCAGGTAAGTATTCTTTCATATCTACAAAACTTTTACTTTGGATTTGAGTATGATTCTGACGACCCGAACTCCACTTTTGTACTCTTCGCGATAAATAGTTAACTCCACGACGATAAAAATGAAATAGATGGTCAGTAATTAGTTCTAGAAACGGGGCTGGCTGACTATAGCCTGGTAAGCAAGTATCAAAAATAACCAAAATACTCACTTTCTCACCTTGTTGTTGTAATTGCTGTGCAATTTCTAAAGCAACTATACCACCGAAAGAATAGCCTCCCAAAAAATAAGATCCGTGCGGTTGAAGAGTTTGCATTTCTCGAATGTAATGAGCAGCCATCTCTTCAACCCGTGTATGAAGAGGTTGTTTTCCGTCTAGCCCTTGTGGTTGTAGTCCATAAACAGGTTGATCCAATCCTAAGTGCAATGATAAATTGCGATAGCAGAATATTTCTCCTCCTAAAGGATGAATGCAAAATAAAGGTGGTTTAGAACCTTTTGGTTGAATTTCGACTAGAGATGACCAGCTAGATTTAGATTGAATATGTTGTTCAATTTCTGGGGTTGTTTCCCGAATAATCTCCGCTAATTCCTGAACGGTTCCTGATTGAAAAAGAGTAGCCAAAGGTAGTTGTTTACCAAATATCTGCTCAATTTGCCAAAACAGTTTTACTGCTAGTAAAGAGTGTCCTCCTAATGCAAAAAAATTATCGTGGATGCTAATCAACTCTATTCCCAAAATTTGCTGCCAAATTTCGATTAATTTACGTTCTAATTCATCACTAGGAGCGACAAAATTAGTAGATAATTCTGAACTGTTTACATCAGGTATTGGTAAAGCTAGGCGATTAATTTTACCACTGGGTGTCAGGGGCAAACTACTGAGAATGATAAACTTGGTAGGCACCATGTAGTCAGGTAATTTATTTTTCAGAAAGCGGCGTAATTCATCAATAATTATTATCTGTGTTGATTGGGGAATAATATACGCTACTAAATGCTTATTTCCTGGGATATCTTCTCTGGCAATAACTACAGTTTCCCCAATACTATAATATTGATTTAGAACTGATTCTATCTCACCTAACTCAATTCTAAAACCACGAATTTTGACCTGAAAATCCTGTCTTCCTAAAAATTCAATGCTACCATCTGGCTTGAGCCTACCCATATCTCCTGTCCGATAAATTCGTCTAGAAGCATCTTTTGGATCAGGCATAAATACCAGTTTTGTTAATTCAGGTTTTTGCCAATAGCCTAGCGCAATATAGGGGCTTCTAATGGCAATCTCTCCGTAAATATCAGTTTTTTCACCAGCTTTATTCAACAATAAAATTTCAGTGTCTTCAACGGGATATCCTACGGGCACGGAATTGCGAGTAATTGTGGTTTGTTTGTTGATAAAATACTGTAAAGTCACGGTTGATTCGGTTGAGCAAACCATTAACTAAGATACATTCATCGGAAAAATATTCTTTATATAGTTCAATGTCTCGGTTAACAACTTCTTCTCCTCCTAGTACTAATAGACGAATCTGTGAAAATTGCTTATCTCTACTTAAAGTGCTAACAAAATGCCGATATAAAGTTGGTGTAGAGTGATAGATGGTAATATCTTGAGCAATTAACCAATCGGATAAATAGGTTAGACCATCTTCTTTAATATTGATGGGGTAGAGAGTAGCACCATTTAAAATGGCACCAAAAATATCCATGATTGCAGCATCAAAGCTATAAGATGATAACAAAGTTAACCGATCTTGTGCATGGATATGTAAATTATTAGTATAATTTCTGATGAAATGCAAAATATGACGATGATTTTGGATTACTCCTTTTGGTTGACCTGTGGAACCTGATGTATAGAGAATATAGGCAATGCTATCCGGTGAAATTTCCAACTGAATATCAACCCAAGTTTCCTGGATATTAATATCATCAATATTCATCAATTGATGATTATTTTGAATTAATTCCTGAGCGCGGACAAGATTCTTATTATTAGTAATAACTGCACTAGCTAAGGAATCTTCTAGAATGTATTTCACTCGGTCAGGAGGATATTCAGGGTCTAGAGGAATATAGGTTTTACCAGCTTTAAGAACTCCTAAAATTGCTGCAATCATTGGTGCATCATGTTCAAATAAGAGCGCAATTTTTTCTCCCTCTGTTCGAGTAGTTTTTAGAAGTTCCTGAGCAATCAAATTACTATAGTCATCTAATTCTCGATAAGTCCAGTGATAATTCTTTGTATGTACAGCGATATTATCAGGATATTTTCTAACTTGCTCTGCAAATCTACTAGAAATGGATTGTTCAATATCTTGTTTGCAAAATTCAATAAAGGAGTTGGTTGGACAAACCAAATTTTGCCTACTATATAAATGGTTATTGAGTAGTGATAAATTTGAAATAGATGCTTCCGGTTTAGCGATAATATTTTCTAGCAATGTCTGATAATGCACTAGCATTTGTTGTGCAGTATCGTCGTTAAATAGATCAGTATTATAAACTAATTCAAGTTGGATACCCTGATTTTGTTCAGTAATATAGAGACTTAAATCGAACGTAGCCGTATTTCCTAGCATGGGGAAAGGTTCTACAGATATCCCCGATAATTCTAGTTCGATATCACCCAAATTCAGCATATTAAACCACACTTGAAATAAGGGGTTACGGTGCAAATCTCTTTGACAGTGTGATGCTTCTACTAACTTCTCAAAGGGTGTATCTTGATGAGCATATGCTGCTAAGGCCATTTGACGGACTTGACTCAGTAGTGATAGAAAACTGGGATTTCCCGTCAAATTAATTCGCAAAACTACAGTATTAATGAAAAATCCAATCAATTCTTCAATCTCAGCCCGATCACGACCAGCTACAGGAGAACCAATTAAAATGTCTTCTTGTCCTGTGTAACGATGCAATAGAGTCCCAAAAGCGGCTAACAATGTCATGAATAGAGTCACACCTGTTCGATGTGAAAGTGTACTCAGAGATACAGCTAAAGTTGGCGATAAGATTAGAGATGCTGCTGCTCCTCGATAAGTTTGCACTGGTAGACGTGGATAATCAGTAGGTAATTCGAGTACTGTATTAGCGTTTGTTAACTGATTTTTCCAGTATCTCAATTGTGCTTCCAGTACATGACCAGATAAATATTGACGTTGCCAAATCGCAAAATCAGCATACTGAATCGGTAGTTTTGCTAGAGGAGAGGGTTTTCCATCCAAAAACGCTTCATAGACTAAGGCTAATTGGTGCCACAGAATCCCCAATGACCAACCATCAGCAGCAATATGGTGGACTACGAATAGAATGATGTGTTCTTCTTCATCTATTTGTAATAAGGTAACTCGCAACATCAAGTCAGATTTTAGGTTGAAAGGTTGCTGTGCTGCTCGATTTAAAATAGTTTGGATTTGGGCTGGAGTTACTAGTTTTTGTTTGCAGTCAACTACCGTCAATTCTACAGGACGCGGTAAATTAATTATCTGAATGGGACTACCATCAGCTGATGAGATAAAATTGGTTCTCAGTGCCTCATGATGGGTGGCAATCGCATCTAAAGATTTTTGCAATACACACAGATTTAACTGTCCTTTTAACCGTAAAGCTTTGGAAATAATATAAGCCGGAGTATTTGGTTCCAGTTGTTCTAAAAACCACAACCGTTGTTGAGCAAAAGATAATGGGGCTGAGGAACGTTTGGCTGTTTGGGGAATAATTTGCTGATGCTGAGTCTGACTAGAACTGATCACCTGAGCTAAGTCGGCGATAGTAGGTTTTTCAAATAAGATTTGTAAAGGGATTTCCACCGCAAAGATTTGACGACAGCGGGAAATAACTTTTGTCGCTAGTAAAGAATGTCCACCCAATTCAAAAAAGTTTTCATATATACCCACTACTTCCAAACCCAAAACCTCTGTCCAAATTCCCGATAAAACTTCTTGGATGGGATTCTGGGGAAGAACAAAGTTAGTGAAGTTATCTAAATCAGATGTATTTGGTGCAGGTAAAGCACGACGGTCAATCTTGCCATGAGGATTCAGTGGTAAAGTATCCAAAAATACAAAAGCCGCCGGAACCATATATTCTGGTATTTTACCCAGTAAAAAGTGACGCAGTTCTACTTGACTAATAATTTCTCCGGGACTTATCACCACATAAGCAATAAGTCGTCTATCACCAGGAATATCTTCTCTAGCTATGACGATACTCTGCTTTAGTCCTGGATATTCACTAAGTACAGCTGCAATTTCTCCCAATTCAATTCTGAAACCGCGAATTTTAACTTGGTCATCAATGCGACCTAGAAATTCCAGATTACCGTCTGGTAAGTAACGTACTAAATCACCAGTTTTGTAAAGACGTGACTGAGGATTAGAACTAAAGGGATTGGAAATAAACTTTTCTGTAGTTAATTGAGAACGGTTGAGGTAACCTCGTGCTAAACCCATACCACCAATATGCAGTTCACCTGATTCACCTACAGTTACAGATTGTAAATGTTCATCTAGGATATAAACTTGTGTATTGTCAATCGGACGACCAATCGGAGCGATTTTATAATTTGTGTCCCGCTGACAAGTCCAGAAAGTAGCTTCAATAGAAGCTTCGGTTAGTCCATAGCAATTATGCAAAACATTATCTAAATTTAACCGAGCAAAGAAATGCTCTATGAGTTCCCCAGGTAAAGCTTCCCCACCACAAGTAATATGACGTAGACACCGACAATTTGTAATTTCTGGTTCTTCTAATAATACACGGAGTAACGATGGGACTAAAGCAATAACCGTAATTTGTTGTTCAGCAATGAGTTGAACTAGGTAGGTAGGATCTTGATGTCCAGATGGATGGGGTAGAATCAACTGTGCACCAAAACATAATGGCAAAAATATCTGCCATACTGAAGGATCAAAACTAACCGAAATATTCTGTAAAACCTTATCACTAGCAGTTAATTCAAAAGTTTTTTGTCGCCAAAAAAGCTGATTACAGATACCTTGATGGGAAATCATTACCCCCTTGGGTTGTCCAGTAGAACCAGAAGTGTAGATAGTATAGATAAGATGATCAGGTTTGATTTCAGAAATTAAGTTTTCTTGACTATTTGTAGCAATGTTTTGCCAATCTGTATCTAAACAAACTATTTGCGCTTGATGTGGTGGTAAGCTACTGATTAACTTATTTTCGGTGACTATCAATGAAGCATTTGTATCCGCTAAGATAAAAGCTAATCGTTCAGAAGGATAAGTTGGGTCTAAAGGTACATAAGCTCCTCCAGCTTTGAGAATACCTAATAATCCCACCACCATCTCTAAAGATCGCTCTAGATAAATGCCCACCATTACTTCCGCTTGTACGCTTAAACTACGCAGATGGTGTGCTAGCTGATTTGCTCTTTTATTTAATTCCTGGTAAGTAAATTCTGTATTTTCAAAGATGATAGCCACAGCATCAGGAGATTTTTCTACCTGAATTTCAAATAGCTCATGAATAGACAAGTTTGGATGAATAGCTGGGGAATTTTTAGACATATTGTGGAGAAATTGCTCACTTTCAAAATCAGTCAATTGGTTTAAATTGATATTTTCCTGAAAGGCTAATTTTTGACTATTCATTTCCCTAAACCTCTTAAACAATTTCCAATGCAAAGTCCCAGAAAATTTTAGATAAAGATTTAGACCCTAATAACTAAAATAGATATAAAATATGCTTTCACCATGAGCGTTAATCTCAGGGTAATAAACAATCAAGTAAATGATGTAATTTTGCAACAAAATTATGCTCATAGACAGAGGAAATGAATATAGCAATCTGCTTCAGTTCTGAACTTATCTATGTAGGTATTAATGCCATAAATTAAACCAAAGCAGTATGGTATATTATGCCTTGACTATCAGCTGTTAAATTTTTGGATCTGATTCAAGTAGATGCCGCTATATCAGGCGAAATATTCTCAATTGCAAAAAAAATGCTAAATTAGAAAAAAAATTTTCTTCTAATTCTTTCCGGAAAACCATAAATGGTAAAAGAATAGAAAGCAGCAATTAAAAAAAACTTAACCATCACTGCATCTCCTAGCGTTTATATTTTTAATATAAATACTATTCATAGCGGATTAATCATAAACTTTTCTTTAAAAATGTATTCAAATTATAAATTTATGACAAAGCTAATCTTTAGTTATCTAATTCTGACTGATAACAATATATTGTGTATATCGACCGAGAATTAATTTGTGAGTTCTGAAGAAATTGAATACTTAGATCATATTTTGGCGAGGAAATCAAAGACCTGTCCCCAAACCCCTCTCCAACGTAGAGGCTACTGTGTACACATAAGTAGGGGTGTATTGCAATACGCCCCTACTCATTACTTAGTTAAGCCAAAAATCAATCTGGCTGGACAATCTTGCTGATTTCACCCACCCAACGGCGTCGGTCGAGATGTTCTAACGTTAAAATATCTGCCAAATTCCAATGGAAATGGAAAGCAATACAGGCTACCTCCTCACTCAACGCTACTGAGGGGTAGCCGACTATTCCCCCGCTAAAGCTAACTCCACTTGAAATTGCAAACTACATTGCGGACATTGCACTGGGATATAAGCATCACCTTGTTGATTAATCCGATTATAAAACTCTCGTAAATAAGCAATATCTCGTGCGAAAAGATTCTCTAATAAATCAGGGGTTATCTCTGTTAAACTACCTAATTTAGTGATAACTAGTGATAGCATCACCAGTCCTCCATATGCTGGATTATCTTGCGCTGTACGATTTTTTTGGACGATGATTTCATCCTTAGCTGTAGCTAGACGCATTACCCCTTGTCGATGGATATTATCTTCAGCATCTACTAAACCTCTGGGTAGGATAAAATCAAATTTTGTTTGAATAGTATTTTCTGCCATTATATATTATAAATTTGAGGAGTCAGGAATTATAAAGAAGTAGTATAGGCAGGTAAGTTGCCCTATTTTTGAGTTACTTCCTCTAATTCATTAATTTGACGATAAAACTGCTGTAAATAACTTAAATCACAAGCAAAAAAGTTTTCTACTACGGCAGGTGTTATTTCTGACAAAGCTCCTAAACGGGTAATTACTCTGGCTAAAATAATTACCGTCGCGTAAGCTGGATTTGATTTGACTCGCGGATCACGCAACGGCACAATTTCATCCATTGCTCTCGATAGACGCATTACACCTTTACGATGTAAATTACCATCACTATCTTGATACCCTTTAGGTAAGGTAAACTCAAATTCAGTTGGGAACATTCAAACCTACTTAACTCTGACTAAATCTTCAATCACTAATTCTAACTCTTCAATTTCAAATTCGTTCGATGAAGCCTTTAAATCACCAATTTTATAACTCGTAGGCCAAGCTCGAAAGAAATTAAATCTGACAACTTCATCAGCACCTTGATTATATATAACTAAAGAACCATCCTTACGTTGTTGAGCTTTACTCTGATGTACATTATCAAACCATGTCCACATATTTGTAGAAATGGTCAATCCTCGCTTCAGAGTAACATTACTGATTTTTCTATTACCGTGAATTTTGGTACGTACCACTAACCCAGATTTCGCATTACCCCATTGTGCGGGGGTAACTTCTGATATTTCCATAGAATCTTGGGTTACCTTAAAACCCTGACATTCCATAAAATAACCGTCTATAGGAGCATCACTACCATTTAGGCTTAATTCTAAATAAAACCTAGCCGTAGTGAGAATTTCTGGAAGTTCTGATGCCATAGAGTTTCTAGCCTCAAAAATTACCTAAAAAGCCATACATCAACAGATTTTTAATCCTGTTCTCTGTTCGCAGTTCCCTGTTACAGAAACAAAAGGTGAAAAGCAAAATCATCAATTTAGTTTTTGAATTTTGCTTTTACCTTTTTGCATTTTTACTTTTGCTAATCAATTGTCATTCAAGATGGATAAAATTCCCACCAGATTATTTTATTTAACGCGATGCATATGCTCATAGACGAATTCTACTGTTTCTGTGGTTAGTCCTTCTGCACCGGCTTCTAATTTAGTAGATTTATAGCTGGAAGGCATAACTCCGGTAAGATTCCAACGCGCTGCTTCCTCTCCACCTTGATTATAGAGAGTAATTGAACCAGTTTTCCGCTCACCTTTAGTTTTGCTACCACCACCAATACTAACTTGAGAGTGAGAATCAACAAACCATTGATACAGTTTTTTATCTTCCACAGTAGCTACAAACTCTACAGTAATTTTGGCATTACTGACACCAGTAACTGTAGCTTGAATCACACTCTTTCCTGCCTTACTGACACCATAGGATTTGGCATCACCTGTTGTTTGCAAGGTACTACTGATGCCACTGACTTTCTTCACAATTAAATCAGTCAATGCATCTAATTCAAAATAGTATTTGGAACAAGCCAGAATTTCACCTTTAGCCATTGGATAACTCCTATTTTTTATTTAACTATTAATCACAATCTTTGTGCTACTAAACTACCCGTGTGATTTCTTCGGCAATGATTTCATAGGTTTCAACCGCTAGATCCTTACTTTCGGCGCTAAAATCCGATACTTTATAAGTTTTAATCCAACAGTTAGTTAGGTTCCAACGGAGTATTTCCTTGTCTTCACTGTCATAAGCAGTAATAGAACCATTTTTACGGTTGCTACTCCATTTACCTTCACCACCCTCACTCTTAGGCATGGTTCCTTTCATCCAGTTGTAGAAATCCATATCACCTTCCACAACATAGGCTTCAAAGGTAACATTAGGATTTTCTTCAAAACCGGAAGATGTCGATTGCCACAGAGTTTTGCCTGCTTTAGTGGAAGCGAGGGGCTTTTCGTGACCAGCAGTTTGACCAGTAAATTTTACTTCAGTCACACTTTTAATTAATTTCTCAGTGATACCATCGAATTCACAATAAAATCGACTGGTAGGAATTGGCTTTAACTCAGGCATATTTCACATCCTTTTTCTGAATTTGGATCATAAATGCAGACCAAAACTGGTAAATAGACGTGAGATCATTCACGTCTATATCTTATAGTTTATACCTTTTATTGGTTAGGTGACCACTGACTAAAGCGGAAAATTACAAATTCCGCTGGTTTCACTGGACAAACCCCAACTTCAATATATAAACGACCTAACATCATGGTTTCATGCGTATTAATGCTGGCATCGCACTTGACGTAAAAGGCTTCAGAAGCAGTCGCACCAAATAAAGCCCCTTCCCGCCAAATTCTTTCTAGGAAGTTATTAACGGTACGAGTGACACGCGCCCATAAATCTTGGTCATTAGGTTCAAATACTACCCATTGAGTACCTAGCTCTACAGATCTCTCAATGTAAGTCATTAAACGACGAACACTGATATAACGCCATTGGACGTTATCTGGTTCCACTAATGTCCGTGCCCCCCAAACCCGAATCCCTCGGTTGGGGAAGGTACGGATACAGTTGATTCCCAAGGGGTTCAATAATTCTTGCTCACGCAAGTTGGTTTCATAAGCTAAACCAATTACACCTCTGGGTGTATCGTTAGCTGGTGCTTTATAAACTCCTCTGGTTTCATCGGTGCGACACCAAACTCCTAACATATGACCAGAAGGAGGAACTAAAATCGGTCTACCACCATTCCGGGGATTGGGTACTTTAATCCAAGGATAATACACCGCCGCAAATTGCGAATCGCCGATTAAATGCACTTAACCATTGAGCTACGTGCTGAGGCTTAACTTGGTTAGGAGGTACTGGTGCACCACCACCCTTGCAAGGGGGATGATCCAAAACCACCATCCGACCAGGAGAATTGCTTTCACACAAACTCACCAAGGCTTCCATAATCCCATGTACTTGGTCGAGATCCAAAATGCCCTTTTGATAAGCTAGCAACAAATCTGGAAAAGCCAACATGGTAATTTCGTCAATTTCAAAAATACCTTGTAGACCTGTGCGCTCATCTCTAGCACCTTGTACATCTCTAGGAAAACGGTCTGGGGTGGAGACTACAGGTGGAGGACTAACTTCATAATTACCATTGGCTGGACGGCGAGATAATGGTTGTCCAGGTGTCTGTAAATCAGCCACATCTAAATATGGGGAATCTTGGAAAGCTGTGACCGCATATGTAGCTACTTGTGGGTCAACTTGGGGATTCATGGATAGATGGTCGTGTTCTTCCAGGAGTTCTCCATTGCGAGTCACTACGACTTTAAAAAATTCCCCAGTATTTAGAGGTGCTTCTGTACTGGGGTCGCTGGGTGAAAGCGGTTCACTTTCCAACACAGTCACATTAATCCGTCCTGCTTCCAAATCATCATCATTGTCGTCTGCGGCTGGTTTGAGCGCAAACTGTAAGGAAGGACGATTACCAGAGGTACGGATTTTCAGCGCATTTTCCCCAGATGGGGCTGGTGTACCATCAGGCAATTTAGTACCAATACTGGCAATCCAGCAACGTCCACCACCGTTGAGAAACCAACCATTGACGGCAAAGGGTAAATAAGCACCAAAATCTGTGTAACCGTCAGAACCTTGTTTACCAAAGTATTCTAAATATTCATTCCATGATGTTACTAACATCGGTTTAAATAATTCGGCATCACCACGGACATCTTCCGTAAAGCCGATAAATCCTGCAATATTTGTACTTACACCCTCTATTGGGCGACTACCTCGGTCTACTTCTTCAACGTAGACGCCAGGAGCAAAGTAATCTAATCTAGGCATAACAGTTGATTTTCCTTTATTTGCTTAATAACAGTCCTGAGTCCTCTGAACCAATGGCTTATACCAATTCAAAATTCAAAATTCAAAATTCAAAAACCAGAAAATCAGATTATATCTGGGTTTGCGGGGATTGAATTGAGATCAGACTTTTCTGGAAATGGTATTAGTCGTTTTAAATAATACTTCCTCATTGATTTTTGTCAAAGAATGGCAATGTATATTTAAGGGAATGGTCAAGGTAACATACAAAGCTGGACGTAATGGAACACCTAAGGCAGTCCATAATGTAGCTGCATCAATAGGATGAATAGCAGAAACGGTCATCGACAATTCGCCGTGACCGCGTAAGATGGGAGCCAGAACTTCCTCCCCCAAGGAATGGTAACGTAAAAGTAATATCAATGCTTCTGATAGCATATGCTGCTCACCCAAACTTGTACGATCCCAAGCACTCAACACAAAAAATACATCAAACCATTTTGGCGGATGTAAGCAGGTTATTTCTGGGTCGATTGGATGCTGAAAACGGAATTGTCGGATGTAAACGTTTTCCCGGATATTGTAACAGTACAAATTTAACCTGGGGTTTACATTTTGCCCGACACCAGGGTGATTGAAATCAATTTGCTCGGTACTGAGCAGGGACATCCCGCCAGCTAAAATTCCTGCTAAAGTTTGGGTAGCAGCTGGAATCATAAGACACAATAACAGGTGTTCAGAAAATTACCCGTAATTAGCTTGATGTGTATGTTTGGTAGTACCATACTTATACTCTTAAGTTGGGTTATCCAGACCTTGAGTTTAGTCATGGCAGTAGTTTAATTACTACTTTCATTACCTATCCTACCGAAAATGGCCAGACTTACACTAGTCCACCGGATTCGGCTTTTAGTGTTGATTTGCAAGTTTTGGGTAAGCTATTCATAAGCTTAGAGATCCAATACCACGGTGGTTATTAGACTTTGGTCGAGATTCTAAATAATTTTTGTAAATTAGCTTAATTATGATCTAGTGCGATAAGCTATATTTGTCCTTATTTATACAATAATCTCGATGTTCCTTTGGGAACCGCTTATGAGGATGGTGTGATCTGCAATTTTATCTACTGTTTGAACGTACTGGAGAGTAAAAGATGAAGATTGCTACTACTGAAAAATTGACGAATCTAATACCTCTATCCTTAGCTTTCTCTTCGGATTATTCACCAAGTCAGTCTTCTACAACTGATGTTGATCAAACCTGCAAATTGCTTATTCAACAGTTATTAACCCTGCTATCAGCTCTAGCGGTTTGGACTGTATATCAGAATTATGATACGGGAGAACGGCAATTAGTTGCAGAATACACAGTCCAAATCTCGTCTGCTCCCATGACCCCTATCCAGAAAAGCGGACTTAAGGGTGAATTATCCCCTACGGATTTCTCATCTCTACAGCAAGAAAAATGGTTGTTAACTGACTTACCTGTTCTCAAAGTGGTTAACTTACATCAATCACCATATTACACTTATATTTGTTGTATAGGTGAATCAAGTGTTGCTGCCGCAGAATATCTCATGGTCTGTACTTTAGAGCCGCTTGCTCTGGGACAAGAGCAATTATTGTTAAGTCATGGTCAAATACTGAGCCAATATTTGCAGATGTACCAAGCGAGATCGCGACAGGAAGCTCTGATTGCTTCTAGATGTCAAAATCTCGCCAAAATAGAACATCAACTGCGAAATCCTTTGGGGCTGATTCATCTTTATGCAGAAAATCTGCGTCTAGCTTTACCCTCTGGTAGTTTACAAGAGCAAGCTATCCTGATTCGTCAAACGGCTGATCAACTCAGTTCTCAATTAACAGATCTGCTGTACTATGGACAGCACCCTCTCAAACTCCAACCACAGGATTTAGCCCAAATTTTAGATCAGAGCATTCAAGGATTAAAACCTTGGTTGGAACAAAAAGAACTGCAAATAGAGTATCCCCATAAATCCGTAAGTGTAACAGTGGATGCTTGGCAAATGAAGCAGGTTTTCGATAATTTATTGACTAATGCTGTTTATTTTAGCCCTCAAGGAGGAATAGTTAGATGTAATTGGTATATTTATAATCAGGAAATACTAGTAGAAATTAGTGATTGCGGTTCAGGAATTCCCCTGGAGGATTTGAAGCATATATTTAAACCGTATTATTCTCGGCGTTCAGGTGGTACTGGTTTAGGATTAGCGATCGCACAAGAAATCATTGTCAATCATCAAGGCAATTTATGGGTAGACAATATTCCTGAAGGTGGAGCGCAATTTTCCTTTACCTTACCGCGTTGAACAATGAAAGGTAAAAAACCCCTAATGCCAATTAGCGGGATTTCCATATTCCCTATTCGCGGCTCCCTGTGAACATGAATGGTAAAAAAGAGCTAATCTCAATTCTACTTGTAGACGACGAACCCCACTTTCGGCAAGGAATACGGACTTTATTAAACTTTTACAACACTAGTAGTCTGATTGACCTAGATATTGTGGGAGAAGCTGCATCTGTAGAACAAGCTGTAAAGTTAACCACAGAGCAACATCCGGCTTTAATTTTGCTGGATTTAGAACTACCTCCAGATGATGGTATTACCGCCCTACTTCGGTTGAGCGAATTGTCTTATACTGGGAAAGTGCTGATATTGTCGGCACACCAACAAGATGATTGGGTATTTAGAGCTATGCAAGCTGGTGCTTGGGGTTACGTATATAAAGATAAATTAGCTACTCAACTTTGTGAAGCTATTACTACTGTAATTGATAACAAAGTATATTTACCTCCAGAAGTAGCAACTGCCTTTTTTCGGTTATTCCATTATTACACTGGGCACACCCTCACTTGTGGTAAAAGTATTCACTTAACTGATCGAGAGCGAGAAGTATTAACCTGGTTAGTTCAAGGCGCATCCAACGAACAAATTGCTGGACACCTTTATATTACAGTTGCCACTGTCAAAGCACACTTAACCGCAATATTTGAAAAACTAAGTGTTACTAGTCGGACTCAAGCCATCGTCAAAGCTTTAAAATTGGGTTTAGTCTGCCCTTAATTTTAATTTTCATACCCCATTACAGCCCATCACAGATTAAATTTACAAATGAGCAATTATTTAGGCATTGCCACTATCACAGCCACTTTACAAAGAACCTTGCAATCTAATATACAAAGTGATATAGATGGTGCAAGGGTAACTACCATCAGACCAGACCGCTTAAGTAGTGGTGCCCCGGAAGCGGGAGTGAATATTTTTCTTTACGATGTATTACTAAATCCGGCTTGGCGTAGTGCTGATTTACGCCGTCGTCATTCAGAAGAGAAATACATTAAGCAACCACAATCAGGGTTAGACCTTTACTATTTATTTACTTGTTATGGTAATGAAGTAGAGTTAGAACCGCAACGTCTGATGGGTAGTGTGGTGCGTACCTTCCATAATGGTATAATTGTTACCCAAGAAATGATTAGAGAAACCATCGCTGACTCAACTTATGCATTTTTATTAGATTCTAATCTTGCTGATCAAGTCGAAGTCATGGCTATTTCTTCTATAGATATGAATGTGGAAGAAATCTCGAAAATTTGGTCAATCTTTTTCCAAACACCCTATTCCCTATCCATCGCTTATAAAGCCAGTGTAGTTCTCATTGATAGTGGTGATATACCCACCAAACCTTTACCTATCCGCAATCTCCAGCGTCATGTTACTCCGTACCAGCCAGTCATACTCCAACTCAAAGCGATAGAAGAACTAGGCACAATTTGGCGTCCATATTCAACTATAGCCCAATTATTTCTGGCTACTAGTACCTTAGTGATTCAAGGCAATAGATTAAGTGCTGATACTACCGAAATACGTATTGGTGATGTTATAACTACTCCATCTTCTGTAAGTGATACAAAAATTACTTTAGATATTGCCTCTATTCCCAGAGAATCCCTCCGATCTGGTCTTCAGAGTTTACAAGTAATTCATCCTGAACAAAAAGTATCTTCCAATATTGTGCCTATTTTATTGCGTCCTACTATTGTCAGTATCACGGTGTCTAATCTTAAGGGTAGGGGAAGCGAAGGTAGGTCAGCTGATATAACTGTAGTGGTCAACTTGATCATTGATCAGCAACAAGATGTAGCTTTGGTATTGAGTGATATTTCTTTAATCCAGGCAAAAGATTACTCCTTTAATCTCAGTAAACATCGCCGCACAACTTCTGATACAATTACCTTTGCTATTACTGGTTGTTTACCAGGAACTTATCTAGCCCGCTTAATGGTAGACAGTGCAGAGAGTCTCCTAAATGTAGATACAAATCGAGATAGTCCCACATTTGATCAATACATTGAACCAACTGTAGTTATTTAAATTAATTTGTTATGAAAAATAATTTTTTTAGTCACCAATTACCAATTACTCCTAATCATCCTGAATGGCAAGAAGCTAACCAGCGATATTTGATGAGCCAAGTGGATGTAGTCCGTAGCTTTTTAAGCTCTAGAAAAATAGAGGAAAATGGCAATTATCATGTTCCCGATTTTTTCCCGGCTCTTGATAATCTTTGTTCAGCTTTTGGATTAACAAAATTTGAACGTTCTATATTGTTACTTTGTATTGGTATGGAAGTAGAGTCAAAATGGTCTGATTTTTGCTCTAAAGCTAATGGTGGTAATCCCGGCTTACCTTATCCAAATTTTAATTTAGCTATTCAACTTTTCCCAGAAAACCATTGGAGTGCTGTTACTCCCACCAGCGCTTTACGACAACACCAATTGATTCACATTGGTGCAGGCTCTGTTCTTAATTTATGTCCATTACATATTGATGAACGCATACTACACTATGTTTTAGGCTTTGACTATTTAGAGCAAAAGTTGCGGGGAATTGTTAAACCTTTGTTAATTGATCGGGAAATTGATGTGCCATCTCATCAACAATTAGCTGAACAATTAGCTAATACTTGGATTCAAGGACAAGCAGAAGGACGATTACCAATATTGCAATTATGTGGGGACGAAGTAGCCAGCAAAAGAGCAATCGCCTATGCTACTTGTCAAGAATGTGGTGTTAATTTACACATAATGTCTGCCATTGCTATTTCTCAACTCCGCAACCCCGAAATTAATGAAATCTTGCGTTTGTGGGAGAGAGAATCAATATTAACTAATAGTGCCCTCTTACTAGATTGTGATGAACTTGATACCACAGAACCAAATAAAGAAGGTGGTATTGCTCATTTAATAGAAAATATTTCTGGACTTTTAATTATTACCAGCTTTGCTAGAGGACGATTACATCAAAGACCTCTGATTAATATTGAAGTCCACAAACCAAATAAAACTGAACAGAGAGATATTTGGCAAAAATCTTTAAGTGAAACATATCCTCGTATCAATAATTACGTAGACATATTAGTAGCTAATTTTAGTCTCAATGCCACAACCATTCACACTGTATGTACAGAAGCTAGAGCTAAATCAAAAGCAGAAGTAGGAAAAAACCTAGAAATGAACATCCTGTTATGGGATACCTGTCGAACTCATGCTCGTCCTCGTTTAGATGAATTAGCTCAACCAATTCAACCTGGTGCTGCTTGGGATGATTTAGTATTACCAGAACTACAACGTCAAGTTTTACGAGATATTGCTGCTCATGTCCGTCAACGCACTAAAGTATATGAAAAATGGGGCTTTGGCAATAAAGGTGGAAGAGGTTTAGGAATCAGCGCTTTATTTGCTGGTGCTAGTGGTACTGGTAAGACCATGGCCGCAGAAGTTATTGCTCATGAATTGCGTTTAGATTTATATAGAATTGATTTGAGTAGTGTAGTTAGTAAATATATCGGGGAAACAGAAAAGAATCTACGTCGGATATTTGATGCCGCAGAAACAGGAGGAGCAATTCTGTTATTTGATGAAGCAGACGCATTATTTGGTAAACGGAGTGAAGTTAAAGATAGTCATGACCGTCATGCCAATATTGAAGTAGGCTATTTATTGCAACGGATGGAATCTTATCAAGGTTTAGCAGTTCTGACCACGAATTTAAAGGGTTCATTAGATCAGGCTTTTTTACGACGGATTCGGTTTATTGTTCAGTTTCCCTTTCCGGATATTAATCAGCGCCAGGAAATTTGGCAACGTGTTTTTCCCAGTGGAACTCCGACGGAAGGTTTAGATGCTGAATTACTAGCAAGGTTAAATGTATCTGGGGGGAATATTCGGAATATTGCTCTCAATGCTGCTTTTTTAGCAGCTGATGCTAATCAACCTGTGCAGATGAAGCATATTTTACAAGCAGCTAAGAGCGAATATGCTAAGTTGGAGCGTCCGTTAACAGATTCAGAAGTCAAAGACTGGATTTGATTAGATATGGTACTTTAAGTTACGTAATGTTACAGTGGGTGTATCCTTTTAAATTTTGGTCTGGTTGATAGTAAAATGGATAGCCATTCTCTGAGTTTCTGTAGATATAAAAATTTATGATCGAGAAACCAAAACGACAAATTCGTATATGGGCAATGTTATGTCATTTTTCGGCTCTTTTAGCTTGGATACTTTTGTCAGGTTTGGTTTATTTCGGTTTACCATTATATTTACCATTAAACGTTTTATTGCCTTTATTAATTTGGCAATTTAAAAAATCTCAATATCCCTGGATTGATTTTCAAGGTAGAGAATCTTTGAATTTTCAAATTTCTTTGACAATCTATACATTAATAATCATTAGCATATCCTTAGGATTCATGCTTATCAGTTTCGGCACTGCTATTATTAGCAACGTGAAAACAACTCAAATTAATCAAACTTTAGATACTTTATTAATAGTGTTTATGGTTTTACATGGGTTAATTTTAGTATTACAATTATTTCTAGTAAGTTTTGCTAGTATCAAAGCCTATAAAGGACAGCATTACCGCTATCCTATGACGATTAGAGTTTTAAATTGAGAACTGGAGTTTTTTATGATTGGGGTAGCAATTGTTGGGACTGGATTTGGTCAGAAAGTCCATATTCCTGGATTTCAAGCACATCCTCATACAGAGGTAGTTGCTGTTTATCATCGAGATATTAATTTAGCTCAAAATATTGCAGCTAAACATAATATCCCCTATGCAAGTAATAATTTAGCCGATATTTTAGCTTTACCAACTGTTCAAGCTGTTAGTGTCTCTACACCACCTTTTCTACACTATTCTATTGCCAAAATGGTGTTGGCAGCAGACAAACATTTATTGTTAGAAAAACCTGTAACTTTAAACGTTTCTGAATCTCAAGAACTTTATCAATTAGCTAAAAATAAAAATCTTATTGCTACGGTAGATTTTGAATTTCGGTTTGTCCCCGGATGGCAATTATTTGCTCAACTATTAGCAACAGATTATGTAGGTGAATTGCGTTTAATTAAAATTGATTGGTTAGGTTCTTCCCGTGCTGATGCGAGTCGTCCTTGGAATTGGTATTCGGAACCGGATCAAGGTGGTGGTGCATTGGGATCTTTGGGTTCCCATGCTTTTGATTATATTCATTGGCTATTTGGCCAGTCACGCAGATTAAATGCCCATTTAACTACAGCAATTCCCACTAGAATTGACTCGGTGACTGGAGAAACAAAATTGGTGCAGACTGATGATACTTGTATGTTATCTCTAGAATTAGCTAATGGTACACCTTGTCAAGTTACCATTAGTGCTGTAGTTCATGCTTCCCGAACCCATTGGGTGGAAGTGTATGGCGATAGCGGTACATTAGTTTTAGGCAGCGAAAATCCCAAAGACTATATACATGGATTTAGGGTTTGGGGTTCTCAACCAGGTAAACCCCTGACAGAAATCCCCATTCCTCCGGAATTACTATTTTCCCATAATTACACAGATGGTAGAATTTCGGCATTTATCCGGGTTGTAGACCAATGGGTGCAAGGAATTGAAAGTCATCAACAAATCATCCCATCTTTGCGAGAAGGCGTTTATTCTCAGTTACTGATGGATTTATCACATCAATCTCATCGGTTGGGTAGTTGGGTGGATGTACCAAGTTTAGCTGGATTTTTAGCTTAACGACGACGGAATACCACTTCATTTGCGGAAAGTGTGATATCACAATCACCAAAAAAATCATGTCCTAACAATCCTACCATTCCTTTGGGGCGATCGCCACGGGAAGATTATGAGATACGATTCTACCAACCGCGATGGATTTTACATTTCCACTAGGTAAATTTACTTCGCTACCATCAGCAACTTGAGCGATAACTGAACCTGTAGATTTGATTTTTAGTAACTTCGCCATTTTCCGAGTAATTAAAGTACTATTAGCACCTGTATCTAAAATCATCTCAAATTTCTGTTTATGATTAAAAGTAACTTCAATCACTGGAGTTCTCCCCAGATGACGTTTAATCGGAATTCTGGCAAAATTTGGCTGGGAAACTCTAGATTTGGGAGGAACCTGAGCAATTTCCTGATGGGGTGGTGAAATTATCGACTTTTTGCGAGTCTGAACAGTTTTTTGATGCGATGGTGAAACTATAGACTTGTTGCGATTCTGAACATTTTCCTGCTTGGGTATGGTGACACCACAAATATTGGCTAAATTAATAGTTTTTCCGGAAGATGTTACCATGTAACAGATACTAGAATCTTTAGCTGTGACCTGATGGGATAATGATAAAAGAGTCAGAGTTGGTATTACTGACATTAAAACTAAATTACTGGTAATCATCCAGTTACTCAAGGCATCTTTCATCTCACTAGCTCTCCAAATTTTCCTAGATATATTAATTGCTAGATACCCCTAAGTGGCTTTAAATTCAGTTTTTTGTCTGATTACATCCAAAAGTTTTGATCTAAAAAATTCCATGTGATGCTAGAGACTATGTGTTTTTAGATTACAGATAAAACATTCTTCAGTTATTATCTAAAGGTATCTTTTGTTGTTTATCAGGCTAAGAAACTATTGGAACAGCCCACTGATGACACCCCATGAAGTCCATCCATAGTCAATATCTTAGATTAACCGTGTCGATATTTATAATTGACTATCTAAAGGATGAATTTTTCATTCATTTTATCTATCTGTATGACATATTTATACAGCTTTATTGGGTTTCTATATATTCTCTTCCAGTGCAAGTGAATCTAATCTGAGTCATATTGACCTCATCAGATATTGATTTATTAAAGATTAAGTAAAGCTAAGATAAATCTATTTTTAATTCTCACTTCCGATGCTTTTGTCAATGCATTCTATCAATAGTTCGATACTGAATTGCTTCTGCCACATACTGAGGTTTTAAATGCTCATCTCCAGCTAAATCTGCAATGGTGCGAGCAACTTTGAGAATGCGATCGCTTGCTCTGGCAGATAAACCTAATTTTCTGATTGCGGTTTCTAATAAATTACGACTAGCATCATCTAAATTACACCATTTTTGAAGATGACGACTTTGCATTTGAGAATTATAACTCAGATTCGATTCGGTTTGAAAACGGTCAAGAGCGCGATCGCGTGCTTTTTGAACTCGTTCCCTGACTAGTTTGGAAGCTTCTCCAGTCGGTTGTTGAGTAATTTCCTCTGGTTGCAAACGATTAACAGCCACTTGTAAATCAATTCTATCCATCAATTGAGCCAGAAAGTTTGCCCCAATATTGTTCTCTTTGTCTGGGAGAACAAGTACAAGCTTGGATAATATCTCCATAATAACCACAAGGACAAGGATTGGTACTCGCTACCAAAGTAAACTGGGCTGGAAATAACACTGATTGTTTAGCGCGAGAAATGGTTACATATCCATCTTCTAAAGGTTGTCGCAAAAATTCCAAAACATCGCGCTTGAACTCAGTCAGTTCATCGAGAAAAATCACGCCAAAATGTGACAGAGAAATTTCTCCAGGACGAGGGAAACTACCACCACCCACCAGAGCCGGTCCAGATGCGGAATGGTGAGGACTACGAAAAGGGCGATCGCGAATTAATGAACCCCGATTTTTCAGCAATCCTGCAACTGAGTAAATACGAGTCACCTCCAACGATTCCGAGAGGGATAATGGTGGTAAAATCGTCGGTAATCGCCTTGCTAACATAGTTTTACCACTGCCCGGAGAACGCGACAAAAATTAAATTATGCCCTCCCGCTGCGGCAATTTCTAAAGCCCGTCTACCATGCGCTTGTCCTTTCACATCTTGTAAATCTATCGAATATAGAGACTGGTGCAGTTGTGAACTTTCTCCTCTATCAGAGATATCTACAGGTGGGAAACGTCCCGGATAATTTAATAAATTCACCACATCAGAAATACTTTTACACCCGTAAACTGTCAATCCTGCAACTACCGCAGCTTCTTGAGCATTATCAATGGGTACAACTAAACCAGTAATTCCCATTTTTTGTGCAGTGACAGCGATAGGTAGGACACCAGCAACGGGAAGGAGAGTACCATCGAGAGAGACTTCACCTAAGAATAAATAATCACCTAATAAATCAGCCCGAACTTGCTCAGAAGCCGCGAGAATTCCCACACTAATTGGTAAATCGAAAGATAGTCCCTTCCTTGCGTAAATCAGCTGGAGTGAGATTTATGACAATTTTGCCGATAGGAAAATAAAAACCTGCATTTCTCAGCGTTGCTTTTACCCGTTCTTTGGATTCTTGAATTGCTGAATCTGGTAATCCTAGAATGATAATTTTAGGTAATCCTCGTCCCACATCGACTTCTACACCAACTTTTACAGAATCTATGCCGACAATTGATGCACTCCAAACTCTCGCTAACATTTATTTTCTCAAAATAAACCTTTAAGATTTTTAACAAAAATCTAAGTAAAATCGCATGAGTAAAAGTACAGAAAATTTAATTAACTATCAAGACTATTATCTATGTTAATTGGGATACCATATAAATCTGAGTTGATTTTTATCTATATAGATAGAAAGTGCAATCTAGAATATCCTAAATATATTTATTTATAAGTCGCAAATAATGCCAAGTATAAAATATAAAAGTTTCTTGCATCACATCACTAAAAGTAAATCTGTTACAACTGGTTTACTGAAATTTAAATAACCTACGCTTGCTTAACTTACAATTACTTCCAAACTGGTATGTTATTTTTAAGCCTTACAAATCAAACTAAATTCATGCTAAATCGGTGGAGCGGGCATCTTGCCCGCTTGACCTTGAAAAGAAAACCGAAATTGAACTTTTCAAGGAATTTGTATTACCTTACACTATTCCAATCAAAAATGTAAACGTCATGGCTACATCGAATATAAAAAAGTTGCTGTGAAAGCATTCTAGGTTATCAGCTATAGATAAAATTAAATTTTCAACTCAATAATCTTTTTTAAGAAAAATTACATAGATTATCCCATATTCACAGAAATACCGTAAACTAAGTATATAAAAATCGGTTCGGAGATCCCGAACATACTGAAGATTAGCTATCATCATAATATACAAGAAAAATTGTAGGAATGTAACGACTTAAGTATTTGAGGAATTAGATAATGAGCACTCAAGAAGTCCAGTCAAAAATTAATCTGTTATTGGGAAAAAACGCCTGGGGTGTTAGTATAGGGCATGGCAGCTTTCTAACTCTAGAATTTGGTCAGCCATTACCATTAACTGATCAATCCGAAAAAGTTCACGGAGAGTGGCATTTATGGATTTTTTGTTGTGTGTGGAGATTGGAGGAAGGCGATACAATTTTAGCAGCTTCGGAGGATGATAGAGATAAACTTAAATTAGCAGTTCGTCGTCTAGAAAATCTTGTTTTACAGTCCATTGATTTGATATCCTCTACTTTCGACTTAGTTCTTACCTTTGAGCATCAAGTTGTACTACGAACATTTGCAATCCACTCTGAAGAGTACGAAAACTGGAAACTATATACACCGGATGGTAATACGCTTACAGCAGGACCCGGAAGTAGTTGGGTTTACGAAAGCAGCAGCACACCTCGTCAATCAGCCTAGAGAAATTTACAAACCATTACAAAAATCATGTTTGTGAAAATGCTTGTTAATTTAAATTTTGAATTCAAAAAGAGTATGTCTATTTTGTTAAAATACCGATTCAATGATGATAGAGTATGCGCTAAAGCGCAACTAAGAACTATAGGAATCCTACTTGATTTTTAAACAAGACTCCGTACTCTTTCCCTGTTCCCCGTTCCCTGTTCCCTGTTCCCTCCCTACGCAAATACGTTCAAAACTCAAAGCGGATTCCTATATGAAAATTGGCTCGTAGTTGCGCTTTAGCGCATGCTTCTTAAATTGGCAAAGGTATTGTTTATTAAATAAGGTTTATGCCATCCTAGAGGGAGCTAGACAAAATAGAACACTTGCAGTACAAGGCGTTGTTGTTTTTAGCTATAGATAAAATTAACTCTAATACTAAACCAAGAGGAATTAGATAATGAGTACTCAAGAAGTCCAGTCAAAAATTAATCTGTTATTGGGAAAAAACGCCTGGGGTGTTAGTATAGGGCATGGCAGTTTTTTAACTCTAGAATTTGGTCAGCCAGTACCAATAAATGAACAACCTCCAATGATTCAGGGAGAGTGGCACCTATGGATTTATTGTTGTGTGTGGAGATTGGAAGAAGGCGATAAAATTTTAGCAGCTTCGGAGGATGATAGAGATAAACTTAAATTAGCAGTTCAGCGTCTGGAAAATCTTGCTTTACAGTCCATTGATTTAATATCTTCTAGTTGGGACTTAGTTCTTACATTTGAGCATCAAGTTGTACTACGAACATTTGCAATTTACTCTGAAGAGTATCAAAACTGGATGCTCTTTACGCCGGATAGTAATGTGCTTACAGCAGGACCCGGAAGTAGTTGGATTTATGAAAGTAGGAGTGAACCTCGTCAATCGGTGTAGAGAAATTTACAAACCATTACAAAAATCGTGTTTGGGAAAATAGTTGTTAATTTAAGTTGTGAATTCAAAAAGAGTGTGTTAAAAATTGGGATACTATATAAATCTGGGTTGATTTTTATCTATATAGATAGAAAGTGCAATCTAGAACATCCTAGATATATTTATTTATAAGTCGCAAATAATGCCAAGTGGAAAATATAAAAGTTTCTTGCATCACATCACTAAAAGTAAATCTGTTACAACTGGTTTACTAAAGTTTAAACAACATACGCTTACTTAATGTAATACTTACTTCCAAACTGGTATGTTATTTTTGAGCCTTACAAATCAAACTAAATTCATGCTAAATCCGTGGAGCGGGTATCTTGCCCGCTTGACCTGAATGGCTGGCAAAATGCCCTCTACCCGTATAAAACAATTTGACTCTGCTGGCGTGAAACTGCTGCGTGGCAAGAATTTTAGAATCCGTGAAGTGGATTAAAGCTGAAAGAGGAAGATCCAGGGTTATTTAGTGCTGGTAAAGGCAAGCGGTTTATGTTATGCTCGGACGAAGAAATGCAATCGCTTTCCCTTGTGGAGCTTGATTGAGTCTGTGATACCCATCTGATTAGATATTATTTACCCGCAGTTAACCGATAAGTTGGCTAATTAAACCTGGGTTTGCAGAATTATAGTGTGTTGTGAACATCCCTTACTTTTATTAAAAGCCTGTTTAATCTAAAGAAAATATGAATTATATTTTAGATGTAGTCACATCGAGGAATAAAAGTTCTGCTATTTTTGAAGAAAATCAATCAATATCATGACAATGTGATGATTGAAATGTGAAATTATACCTTGAATGCAATATAAATAACTAAATGTCACAGTCTGGACTACTTGAACTAGCACATGAAAAGCTTCACTGGCCAACTCCACAAGAAATTTTGGAGCCATCTGGTGCTGAACCTAGTGTTTATGCACGAATTGCTAGGGAAAAACTAAGTAGAACTATTAGCAAACTTTCAGATGGTCATGGTGTGCAAATAGGCGTGCTGTCGGCAAATTCTCACGGTGACTCAACAGAAACACCCATTGCTCTGGTGTGCGATTTTCCAACAGAAGTTTCAGAAGACACACTGAGAAAAACTTATCAACTTGCCTGGAGTTTTTCTCGTACACCCTCACTAATTACAACAGAACCTAATCGCTTAAGAATTTGGACGTGCTACGAAGAACCGCCACAAGAACAAGATATTATCAAGCCCGTAATTAATGTTTCTAAACGGGAAATTGAGTTATTTAATCAGGTATCTCTTTCAGGTCAAGCTGCTGAAACTTTGCTGCTACACTGGGCTGATTTAGTATCAGGTCAATTTTTTCAAGAACATAGCCAGCGATTTCAACGAAAAAAAGCCGCTGACCAGATGCTATTGAAAAATCTGAAAAGCGTTCGGGAAAGACTTCAAAAAAATGAACTTGATGATGACACAATTCATGATTTATTAGCAAGAATTATTTTTATTCAATTCCTTTTTGACCGTCAAGATTCTGAAGGTAATCCTACCTTAAATACAACTTTACTGAATCATTTATATAGAATGGGTGAATTATCGGCTAAATACTCTCATTTAGCTGGCATATTAAGAAATCATAGAGATACTTATCAGTTTTTCCGTTGGCTCAACGGCAAGTTCAATGGTGATTTATTCCCAGGTAAAGGTGCTACCGAAGAAGAACGCGAAGCTGAATGGCAAACAGAAGAACAAAAAGTTAAACAACCTCATCTAAATATACTTTCTGATTTTGTTAGTGGTTATGTAGACATTGAAACTGGACAATTGAGTTTATGGCCATACTACCATTTTGACGTTATACCTTTAGAGTTTATTAGCAGTATATATGAGGAGTTTGTTAGTAAAGAATCTGGCACAGGAGTTCATTACACACCAGAACATATAGTTGACTTTGTACTCGATGGTGTTTTACCTTGGGATAGTCAAGAATGGGATATCAAGATTCTTGATCCTGCTTGTGGGTCAGGAATTTTTCTGGTTAAAGCATTTCAGCGTTTAATTCATAGATGGGAACAAGCTCATCCCAGAACAATTCAGCCAAGTGATTTAAAATATTTGCTGGAAAATAATTTATTTGGTGTTGATGTAGATGCTCAAGCAGTAAGAGTAGCATCTTTTAGTCTTTATTTAACCATGCTTGATAAAATTGAACCTCAATATTATTGGGAGAATGAGTTTCGCTTTCCTAGATTACGTGAACGTCAATTAATTGCTGCTGATTTTTTTGAAGAAGATAAAGAAGGTTTTCATTCTGTTCAAGATGCTGGTAAATATGATTTAGTCATAGGTAATGCACCGTGGGGTAGAAATACTGTTACTCCAGCAGCAAAATCTTGGGCTGGAGATGTTTGGACAATAACTTACGATAATATTGGTCCTCTTTTCTGCCAAAAGCTGCTACTTTAACTAAATCTGGTGGACAAGTAGCAATGATGCAACCTGCAATGGCTTTGATTTTTAATCAGGTTGGCACTGCTCAAGAATTTAGATCCAGGCTTTTTTCAGAGTTCAAAATTGATGAAATAGTTAATTTGTCTGCATTGCGTTTTGGACTTTTCAAAGATGCTATTTCTCCAGCTTGTATCATTACAATGTCAGCAATACCTCCTGACGGTGAGCCTTTGACATACATTTGTCCCAAGCCCGTTATGACAAATGAGGATGACTATCATATATTAATTGAGCCAGATTATATTAATAGAATTTATCCACAAGAGGCGATCATAAACCCATTAGTTTGGACAGCTTTAATGTGGGGAGGTAGACGTGATCTATCCTTGGTAAGAAGATTGAATCAAGAATTAAGTATTGAAAAACTTAAATCGGATGGCATTGCTAAAACACGTCAAGGGGTAGTGAGAGGTGATCAAAGAAAATTACAAAATAATCTCAAAAATAAGCGGATTCTAAAATCTTCTCAATTGCTAAACAGAAGTTTTCTCTATCTGAAAGCTGAAGAACTTCCTATAAATGATGATGCACAGATTCATTCTAGAGACTCGACTAACTTTGCTGCATTTCAACTACCACAAATGATTTTAAAGCTCAGTTGGCAAAAAAATAGCGGTAGATTTAGTTCAGTAATAATTGAACCTGATAATACAAATCAAGGAATTATCTGCTCTGAAAGTTATGTGAGCATACATATTCCTGAAAAGTATATTTCACAATTAAATGCTGCTTGTCTAGCATACAACAGTAAGTTAGCTGTTTATTATCTACTACTTTCTAGTGGTCGTTTTGCTTCTTATATTCCAGAAATAAATGTAAACGATTTACTGCGTGTGCCAATACCTAAATTATCGGTAGGAGAATTACATAATATAAAAACAATCAATGATATAGATGAGCGGATACGACAAGCTTTTGAATTTAAAGATAGTGAATGGGTACTAATTAATGATCTATTCAATTACACCCTACCAGATTTTAAGGGAGATAGTGCTTCTCCAGGAAGAAAAAGAACTATTCGTAGAGATAATAGTCAATCTCAGAATAATACTGAACCAGAACTTACAGCGTATTGTGAATATTTCTTGCGAGTTCTTAAAGCAGGATTTGGACAAAATAAACAAGTTTGCGCCACCATATTTCAGGAACAAACTAACACTCTTCTTCCTGTTCGCTTAGTTGCAATTTATCTTAAAAACCCTGATTCTGAAGGTGTTCAGATTAAACCTATTGACTCTCCTGATTTACTGAAACACTTGGAAAACTTAAATAAGTTATATATGGAAAGAGGAAGTATAGAAGATGGAGGCATCTTTTATCAGCGTGTTGCTAGGATTTATGATTCAGTAAAATTGAATGGAGTACAAATTCCTACTATTTATTTAATCAAACCTGACAAAATTCGTTATTGGACTCGCTCTATGGCTTTAAGAGATGCTGATGAAGTAGCTGCGGATATTATGACGTGGCAGACAACATTTGATAAAGAATCGCAGGTTATGGAGGAGTTATATAGTGGCTAGAAAAGGAATTATTTTTCAAAAGAGTCATCCAGATACAGGTGATTTTGTGGAATTGGCAAGAGCATGGAATCCTGATGCTATATCAATTTTGATAAGATTTGTCTGGGAAGGATATGATTTACTAGTTTCTGAGATTTTATCACATTTTGATGGCACAGAGGAGCAGTTAGAAAGAAGTATTACTCAAGCTCTTGAGCGCAGAATTAGTAGAAAGATGACGGGGGATGAGCCATTTGGTGTTCAACATGAAGCGTATGAATGGGAAAGTTATCAAAAATTGCGACCACCACAATATGATATTGCATTTTATCTAATGTCTAATGATAGGATTATCTGGCCGTTAGAAGCTAAAATGTTGGAAACGGATGGCGCAATAGGTGACTATATAAAAGAGATAAATGAAAACTTTATAACTTGTAGATATGCACCATTTTCTAGTCAGGGAGGAATGCTGGGTTATCTTTTTTCTGGTAATCCTAATCAAGCTTTTACCAATATTGAAAATAAAGTACCATGCACATTAAATGATCATCCAGATTTTCCAAATCGTGATCATAGAACTTCAGATCACCAGCGAGTAGTTCCTCCGGGAAAATCATATCCTGCTGAATTTAGCTGTCACCATTTACTATTAACAATAATTACTACGGGGATAATTTAGAGAAATTTTGCTAGAAGATGTTGTAGAAAAGTGGATGTCATTCCTGAAAATGCTCCATTACAAGCCTTTAGAGAACGAATTCTTCAAGATGCGATTGAGTATCCCACTGAAGAAGATCGCATCATTTGATGAAAGCAAGCCTTTTATAGCTATCTAGTTAGATGTTATTCACTAGCAGTTATACAGTGTGTTGTGAACATCCCTTACTTTGATTAAAAACCTGTCTACTCTAAATAAAATTTTATGAATTTGTGTTAGTCGCTCGCTTTCTTGAATGTATCTATGTAGGTAGGAAATCCGGAACAGAAAATTATTTAGATGACAAAACTCTAAGCATTTTTAATCCGGTTAATTTTTTGCTCTAACTCGTTTAGTCTTTGTTCTAAGTCTAAATAATTTGACTCAGTATTAATGCTATAACCGATTAATCGATCTAACAATCTTTGTTGTCGTTGATAATTTTCTTCAATGCGTAACTGATTTTCTTCCATACGTAACTGATTTTCTTCCATACGTAACTGATTTTCTTCCATACGTAACTGATTTTCTTCCATACGTAAATATTTTTCTTGGATATGTAACTGATTCTCTTGGATACGTAACTGACCTTCCTGCAACTCGCGCTGTATACCAAGCATTTGTTCAATAATATTTTGAATTTCCTCTGGTGTCATCATAATCTTGTTCTCCCAGGATTAAGAAATAAAATAATTATAACTAACTTATCTCAAATGCGAATGATTCAAACTCCCTGGAAACTCTTAACCCTAGATGAATTTCTACAACTCCCAGAAACTAAACCCGCAAGTGAATTCATCAATGGTCAGATTATTCAAAAACCTATGCCTCAAGGAAAACACAGCACACTTCAACTTGATCTCGGTTCTCATATCAATCTAGCACTCAAATCCCAACACATTGCCCGTGCTTATTCTGAACTACGCTGTACCTTTGGTGGTAGGTCAATTATCCCAGATATTGCCGTCTTCACTTGGGAACGGATTCCCCGCGATGAAAATGGACAAGTATCTAACACCTTTGCAATTGCACCAGACTGGACAATTGAAATCCTCTCCCCTGACCAAAATCAAACTAAGGTGGTTCGCAACATCCTTCATTGTCTTGCTCATGGTACTCAGATGGGTTGGTTGATTGACCCAGAAGAGGAATTGGTATTTGTTTATTTTATTGACCGCACTCTCGCTATTTTTGACATCAAAAGTGATATCTTACCTATTCCCATATTTGCTGCATCCTTGAGCCTCACTGTTGGTCAATTATTCAGTTGGTTAATTGAATAAGTTGAAAATTCAACCATGCAATTACCTCTAGCAATGTTTACCTCATCGCTTAAAATCTTTAATAGATGTATAGGTAAATTGGCATGAGTGAAACTACAGATACAATTTTCAGTAAAATAATTAACCGACAAATCCCTGCTGATATTGTTTATGAGGATGATTTAGCTCTCGCATTTAAAGATGTTCATCCCCAAGCTCCAGTTCATATCCTAGTGATTCCCAAAAAACCCATTCCCCAATTAGCTGAAGCTGAAACAGAAGATAACGTTTTATTAGGACATCTTTTATTAGTTGCCAAGCAAGTTGCTGAACAAGTTGGACTCACCAACGGTTATCGCGTTGTGATTAACAATGGTGCTGATGCAGGTCAGACAGTCTTTCACTTACATTTACATATTCTCGGAGGACGGGAAATGGCTTGGCCACCAGGTTAAACCCTATTTCTTCCCCTAGCGCACAGGAATAAAATTTTCTGTGCGTTTCAATACATAATCAAAACAAATGAATGATATAAGAAATACTTAATTATAATATCTTTACAAATCTCAATTTATCCTCTAATGTAGTAGACAGGTAGGCAAAAAAACCTATCAACATCATAAGAAAATAAAGCAATCATAAAAAAATGACCACAACCATTACAACAGCGCGAAAGCGCTAACGTCTGGGAACGGTTCTGCGAGTGGATCACCAGCACCGACAACCGTATCTACGTCGGTTGGTTCGGCGTCCTGATGATCCCCACCCTGCTAGCCGCCACCATCTGCTTCATCATCGCCTTCATCGCCGCTCCTCCCGTTGACATCGACGGTATCCGTGAGCCAGTTGCAGGTTCCTTGATTTACGGAAACAACATCATCTCTGGTGCAGTTGTTCCTTCCTCCAACGCGATCGGTTTGCACTTCTACCCCATCTGGGAAGCAGCTTCCTTAGATGAGTGGTTGTACAACGGTGGTCCTTACCAATTGGTAGTTTTCCACTTCCTGATCGGTTGTCTTGCTACATGGGTCGTCAGTGGGAACTGTCCTACCGCTTAGGTATGCGTCCTTGGATCTGCGTAGCTTACTCCGCACCTGTAGCTGCTGCTACCGCAGTATTCTTGATCTACCCAATCGGTCAAGGTTCCTTCTCCGACGGTATGCCTTTGGGTATCTCCGGAACCTTCAACTTCATGATCGTGTTCCAAGCTGAACACAACATCTTGATGCACCCCTTCCACATGTTGGGTGTGGCTGGTGTATTCGGTGGTTCCTTGTTCTCCGCCATGCACGGTTCTTTGGTAACCTCCTCCTTGGTTCGTGAAACCACCGAAACGAATCCCAAAACTACGGTTACAAATTCGGTCAAGAAGAAGAAACCTACAACATCGTTGCAGCTCACGGCTACTTCGGTCGCTTGATCTTCCAATACGCTTCCTTCAACAACAGCCGTTCCTTGCACTTCTTCTTAGCTGCTTGGCCTGTAATCGGTATCTGGTTCACCGCTTTGGGTGTCAGCACGATGGCGTTCAACTTGAACGGTTTCAACTTCAACCAATCCATCATTGACTCTCAAGGTCGTGTGATCGGTACTTGGGCTGATGTAATCAACCGCGCTAACTTGGGTATGGAAGTAATGCACGAGCGTAACGCTCACAACTTCCCCTTAGACTTGGCTGCTGGTGAAGCTGCTCCTGTTGCTTTGACCGCTCCTGCTATCAACGGTTAATTTGAAAGCAGAGATTTAATTAAGTCTCTATAATATAAAAAAGCGCTCTCTGGAAACGGAGGGCGCTTTTTTGTTTCCAGATTTTGATCAAGTTAACATTAGAATTGTAGTCACTAGCATTAAGTTCTCTCACAGATAGTGAAATTAAAGGTTGGGTCTAATTAACTACCTATTACTCCCAATTATTAGGTTTATAACAAGACACTACCCCTTTCGTAGTTTTTTGGACTGGTGGTGAACCGCTATCTTTAAGATTCGCTAAAATGTAGGTTGTCGAGTTGATTTTAAATGTAGCTGGTAATCTTCCACCTTTTTGAGGAGACAGCGTACCAAATCCGCATTGATTGATTTTTAAGGTTTTCAAGCTTGTCCCTGGCATAGTTACCAAAATACTCTGAAAAGCTGCTGATGTTTTGGCAATCACAACTTCATTATTAACTGTTTTCCATTGATTATTTACTGCTGGAAAACTTTTCTTACAGCTTGGTTTCCTATTTACGGCTAATGTTGATACATTAATATTTTTACCATCAACTTTTAACCCGCTCCAATCTCCTGAATTTGGTGGTCTTAAAACCATAAATCCACATTTGTTTAAGCGGCGAGATGTTACTTTATTTACTTCACCAATTTCTACTTGAATAGCACTATTAGCTGTACTACTAATAATTACTTTGGTTATGCCTTTGGTATCGGTAAATTTGTAAACCATATCTCCTTGATAAGGAATAGCAAAACCAGGGAAAGTTGGAGCATTGCACCCCCGATAATGCTAACAGTCATGACTACTTGCAAGAGTGGTTTCATCCGTTTGTACTGTTACTCTTATTAAGTAGTATCTTATTAGATGTTTAGTTTTATGTCTATTATCTAAGTTTTAAATTTTGTTACAAATAGAGTAATTTCAAGTTCCTCTAGAGAAAGACAAAAAGACAAGGCAATTTCATAACCCAAAAAAAGTAAATTTTCTTCAGGTGATGGGTTGCATCTATATACCAGTAGATGTATTAGTGTTGTTTATGTCTATTAATTTACTCAAGTAGAAATTTGACACCATGAAACTTAACTATCTGCTTACCGTAGTCCTAGCTAGTGTATCTTTTGCAACGATTACTTCATCTGCGCCAGCTTTATCACAAGAAACTACTAATAAATTATCCCAACTGGAAAGTTTATTAACAGCCAAAAAATGGTATGAAGCTAGTGAAGAAACTGTCTCTTTAATCCGCAATGATTCCACAAATCTTTCCTGTCCAAATTTAAATAATATTGATCAATTATGGCTCAAGCACAGTGGTGGAAAATATGGATTTACCCCACAGCTAAGTGCATGGCAGTTAGTAGGTGGTCTAAAATGTAAAACTTGTGAAGACCAAATCAAAGGATTTGCCAAAAAAGTGGGATGGAATCTTAGCCAACCTGTAAATCCTATACCAGGAGATTTTGTCGGACAGTACCCAATAGTTGCTCCTTTGACTTGGCAAAGTTATGTTGATAGTGATAGAAGCTTGTTGAAAAACGGACTTTTTGGTGGTGGAACATGGCAAGCTTGGAAAGTGGGAGATTTTAATTTTTTCTCTACGTTAAAAAATTGTCAAACTGCAACTAAATAGCGCCAAGATAGAGAGATGGGGAGATTTTTTTCCTCATCCTCCTGTTCTGTTTAAATTAATCCAACACAACCTGAATATCATCAAGTTGATTAATCACCACATCCGCTCCTTGAACATGTTCTGATTTCCCAATCCAAGTAATCCCAATACAACCTGCGGCTTGAGCATGACGTGCCATTTGCATATCCCCAATGGAATCACCTATCATTAAAGTCGCTTCTGGTTTGACGTTCAAAGTCTGACAAGCTTGTAAAAATAAAATCGGATTCTGGTTTACTTCGGACCTTCATCTACTCCTTGAAGTAGTTGAAAATATTCACTTAATTGGTGTACCTCTACAAACTGTTCCACTTCTTCAGTCGTCGCGGCGGAGACAATTCCTAATTTTAACCCGGTGGCGGAAAGCGATCTGCAATATTTCTAAGCTACCCGGAAATAATGGCGCGGGAGTTTGACGAACATACACATCAGCTTCAGCTAAACTCTGACGAGCAATTTTGAGAGATTCAAACCAAGTTCTTCCAGTTTCCGCAATATACGCTGCTGCGGCTACTTCTGTTTCCCGACGACTAGCTACAGCGATTAAACCCGCTGGATCTAAACGATTTCTATCTATACCAAAAGCCATTAATAAGGGTTCACCAATGCCAGGGATTTGAGCGTCGATTATCCTAGCACATTTTTGCCCAAGCGATCGCAAATAAACTTCTGAGTCTTCCAGGGTACCATTTTTATCAAACAAAATTGCCTGGATATGAGAAAACTTAGTATTTCCACATTTAATCGTTACCAAGAGCTACTCTCCTAGAGTGAAGAATCAGGACGCAAAATATACTAACAAAAAAAGAGGGAAAATCCCTCTTTCAAGCACTTAGTTGCAGTTAATTGCGACTATAAATTTATTGTTCTTCGGTAGCTGGAGGAACCGCTTCTTCCGCTGCTGGGGGAACTTCTTCTGACCCAGTGGGAGGAATTGCTTCTTCCGCTGCTGGGGGAACCGCTGCTTCCTCTGCTGGGGGAACCGCTTCTTCCATGGCTGGGGGAATATCTTCTTCGATAGCTGGGGGAACCGCTTCTTCCATGGCTGGGGGAATATCTTCTTCCGCAATAACTTCCACAGGTGCAGCAGGTGCAGTAATACCTTGCTGTTTAGCTAGCAGTTGTTCCCGATACTTAGCTGCCATTTCTTCAGCCTTATCATAGACCAAATCACGGTTTTTAATCATATCACCAGGTTCGGGTTCCAACTGCTTAGTAGACAGAGAAATCCGCCCTCTTTCTGCATCCAAATCAATGATCATCACTTTCACTTCATCATTGACATTGAATACGCTATGGGGTGTATCAATATGCTCGTGAGAAATTTCGGAGATGTGTAGTAGTCCACTAACACCACCAATATCTATAAACGCACCATAAGGCTTGATACCACGTACAGTACCAATTACCACTTCGCCAACTTCCAGGCGATTCATCTTCCGTTCTACCAGTGCTCGACGATGAGAGAGAACTAGGCGATTACGTTCTTCATCTACCTCTAAGAATTTTAATGGTAGTTCTTCACCTACCAATTCTTCTTTTGGTTTGCGAGTGCTAATATGGGAACCAGGAATAAAGCCCCGTAATCCCTCAATCCGAACTAGTGCACCACCACGATTGGTTGCAAATACACCAGAGCGAACGGTAGCATCTTCTGCCTGTAACTGTCGGACTCGTTCCCAAGCCCGCATATATTCAATCCGACGAATGGACAGAGTTAACTGACCATCTTCGTTTTCATCGGTGAGAATGAAAAATTCCCGTGTTTCGTTTGATTGTAAGACTTCTTCCGGGCTATCCACCCGGTTAATAGACATTTCCTGTATGGGTATGTATGCTGCTGTTTTAGCACCTATGTCAATCAGAGCGCCGCGCGGCTCTATACTGAATACGGTTCCTGGCACAATATCGCCAGGGCTAAAGTGATAGTCGTACTTGTCAAGTAGAGCAGCGAAATCTTCGTGAGTAAATCCAATTTCTGTAGCGGTTAAATTCTGATTGACCATGCTGTTTTGTTCCTGGTTCTATTCTCCGTAAGTGTTGTGCCACAAGTCTTGATGTTTATGTATGTGCTGTATATAGCAGTCTACACTTAACATCATTTTTAATACTAGCCCGAAAAGCTAGCATTAACACATATTAACTTCCAGACATAACATTATATCACAGTTCCAACTGTAAATGCTAGTCATCTAGCAGAAAAATTTCTAGATTTTTAAATCTGAGATGGGGTGATGGGGAGGTGGGGTGATGGGGAGGTGGGGTGATGGGGAGGTGGGGTGGTGTAATTTGTCATTCTGACCGGAGGGAAGAATCTCGCGGGATTCTTTCAAACATCCTCTCAGGGGGAGATATATTTTATGGTAACTTTACCTTAAATAAACCACTACATAAATCTTGCACTTTTCTCCAATGTTGATTACCCAATTATTAAAATTTTTAACAGCACCTATTTCTCAAAAAAATAAATCCAACTATTTTAAATCTCCTGTAGTATTTTGGTTTAGTTTAAGTTTGTGTTTTGCACTAGTTTATATTATCCCCGGAATCCGACAGGCTTTTAGTCATGAATATGTGATTGGAGACAATGCACGGGAGTATATATCATGGATGTATCGATACACAAACCCAACATTATTTCCCCATGACTTAATTGCTAATTATTTTCAGTCTGTTACCCCCATTGGTTATGGTGGTTTTTATCAAATCATGATGAGTTTAGGAATTGACCCAATTTTTTTGAGCAAAGTCCTACCAGTACCCCTCATTCTCATCACTACAAGTTACTGTTTTGCTGTCTGTATGCAAATATTGCCAGTACCAGTCACAGGTTTTATTGCTACTTTACTACTAAATCAAAGCTTGGGACTTCATGATGACCTTTTTTCCGCTTGTCCCAGAGATTTTATTTATCCACTTTTTTTAGGATTTTTATACTATTTATTACGAGGTTCGTTATTAGGAGTTTTAGTAACTCTCACGCTTCAAGCTTTATTTTATCCTTTAATTGCTTTTGTTGATTTAGGCATCTTATTGGTGCGATTGTGGATTTGGAAAAACGGACAATTGCGCTTCTCTCCACAAAAGCAAGATATTTTGTTCTGTGTAACCGGATTGAGTGTAGCCTTGATAGCAATTATACCTTATGCCTTTAAATCTTCAGAATTCGGTCAGCAATTACAGCATCAATGTCTAAATTACTTCCCGATTACTTTTCCGGGGGTAGAGTCAGTTATTATCATGTTAATCCGGTCAGCTTTTGGTTAGATGGTAGAGATAGTGGAGTTTTGGCTTTAATGAGTCCTGTACAAATTTTTATTGGGCTGTTATTACCAATATTTCTGATCCATAAATCTCACTTCCCTTTGAGTAACCAGATTACCAATCAAGTTAAAATATTATGGCAGGTGATGACCGCATCTGTAGGAATGTTTTTTATTGCTCATGCTCTATCTTTTAAACTCCATTTTCCGAGTCGCTATACTCATCATACCTTCAAAATGATTTTGGCGATCGCCACTGGAATTGTCCTGACTCTAATTCTAGATAAAGCTGTTCATTGGTTACCAAGAGTCAACCCATCAGCAAAAGCGACAGATTTTCACTTTCATCACTACTGTGGTGGCGGGAACTGCATTAGTATTATATCCCAAGACCTTGAAGAGTTTTCCGAAAACTCCATATGTAGTGGGGGGAGTACCATCATTATATAAATTTTTAGCACAGCAACCACCAGACAGTCTCACTGCTTCCTTAGCAAATGAAGCAGATAACATCCCTGCTTATACAAAACGGTCAATTTTAGTAGGTAAAGAATATGCTTTACCTTTTCATCCTCAGTATTATGCCAAGTTTAGCGAAAAAATGATTGATTTAATCAATGCTCAATACAGTGAAGATATTAAGCAAGTAATCAATTTTATCAATAAATATAATATCAAATTTTGGCTAGTGGACGTTGGTGCATTTCAACCTGAGTATATAGGCAAAAATAGCTGGATTAAACAATATCAACCCGCAGCAACAATGGCTATGTCTAAGCTATTGCTTTCAAGTAAACTGATTTTACCACAACTGATGAAATCTTGTAGTGTTTTAGAAACTGAGAATTTGATATTGTTGAAGACAGAATGTATGAAAAAGTAGTTCATATACAGCAAATTGCCAATAATTGGGGTATGAATTTGAAATCTAATTGGGCGAAAACTTATTCTTTTCATAACAATTACTGTAAATAGGATATGGGATTTAGTAAATACAAATCCCATATTCTCCAGCTAATTCTTTAACTTCTAAAGATTATCAAAATCTAATCAAGATTAGTCTAAGATATAAAGTTATATCCCGCTAACCAAAAACTCAACCTCACCTAAAATGTATAGCATTATGGAGGACATGGACAATCTACCCAAAGGCGAATTGTTTTATCCCAACAAATGCAATTGCAACCAACACAATCAGCAACTTTTTGTGGTGACTGAATAATGGTTTTATAGTTGACAATCTGAGAATTCTTAGCATTACCCTGGTGAGAAGTCCAATTTGCCAAGATTTTATCCATTGTCAATGGTTCTATAGAACTGTATGCTATGACTCCATCCACTTTGGATGTAAATGAAGTTGCTGTCAATTTTCTAGCACCAATATCGCAGCTAGTAGCAGCTTTACCTTCAGCAAAAGCCGTGTTTCCAGAGATAACTATCGCGGTGCTGAGGACAATTCCTAAACCTTTCACCCAACGAGTAACTTTATTCATATTTGAGATCACACCCTAGTTATAACTACTAGATTATAATATACCAGACTTGATTCTCAATTTCCATCTGCTTATAATCAGATGATAAGAGAGGTATAACCCTTACTGGATAAGTATTATAGTCCTAAATCATGAGTATTATCCAAAAAATATTGTCATCGAATATCGAGTATGCTACACTCCTTGTCTAAACAATACGCAGGTATAATCTTAGTTATGAATAATACTTCCGTTTAGTTAAAATACTATGCGGGTGATGACCGCATCTCTAGGAATGTTTTTTCTTGCTCATGCTCTATCTTTTAAACATCGCGGTACTGAGGACAATTCCTAAAGCTTTCACCCAACGGGTAACTTTATTCATATTTGAGATGGCAACCTAGTGCTAACTATGGGTTGTTTGGGATTTAGCAAAAAATTCCATATTCTCTACTGTGTAACTAAGGTTAGTGCTGATATACAAGGTTAGATTTAAATTGCTTATTCATTAATCTGATTATGTTTAATTCTACCTATGAGTAGCAATATTATACAAAAATATATTGAGATTGAAAATCAATTATGCTACATTTAATCTGTGGTTATCAGTAGGTGCAATCGTAGTCATGAATCATATTTCCGTTTGGGCTAAAGGTTTAGGAATTGCGATCAGTAGTGCTATCGTTATCGCTGGAAACTCGGCGATGGGTGCAGTATCCACTAACTCTCAAGTGAAAATACCAGACAATTTTGCTGATCAGCAAAAGATATCAAGTACAGGAAAAGATACTCGTATTGCTTGCATTATATGCTACTTCAACGATAACGGCGTATATGTGTGTGAGTATTTCGATTGGTGCTAAAATCATTAATTAAAGTGCAATCTCAGTCATGAATAATATTTCCGTTTGGGTTAAAGGTTTAGGAATTGCGATCAGTAGTGCTATCGTTATCGCTGGAAACTCGGCGATGGGTGCTGTATCCACTGATTCTCAAGTGAAAATCCCAGACAATTTTGCTGATCAGCAAAAGATATCAAATACAGGAAAAGATACTCGTATTACTTGCATTATATGCTACTTTAACGAGGAGAACCTGTATGTATGTTCTGTTTTCGATTGGTGCTAAAATTACAGCTAAATCAATCACTACATACAGAAAAGCCTTATCCCTTCTAGTCAGATGCTAGAAAACCGATTCATTCAAAAAAACCACGAGTGAGCATCTTACTTGCTAGCGATATTGACCATGACTGAATCAGTTTTCTAGGGCACCCTAGCACTTTGTTTCAGCTAACCCGTCCTGGTTAACTAAAAACTTAGGTTAATTAGGATTTGGGATTTAGCAAAAAATTCCATATTCTCTACCGTGTAACTAAGTTTAGTGCCGATATACAAGGTTAGATTTAAATTGCTTATTCATTAATCTGATTATGTTTAATTCTACTTATAAGTAGCAATATTATGCGAAAATATATTGAGATAGAAAATCAATTATGCTACATTTAATCTGTAGTTATCATTAGGTGCAATCTCAGTCATGAATAAAATTTCCATTTGGGCTAAAGGTGTAGGAATTGCCATCAGTAGCGCCATAGTTATTGCTGGAAACCCAGCGATCGCTGCTGTATCCACTCACTCTCCAGTGAAAATACCAGACAATTTTGCTGATCAGCAAAAGATATCAAACACAGGAAAAGAACTTATCAGTTACTGTATTGTCTGCTACTATAATGATCGAAATCTGTATGAGTGTCTTATTTTCGATCCATGTTAAAATTGTAGCCACATTAAGTTTTTTACATAAAAATCTGGTGTTTGGATTCTGCGTCGCCATACTTAATAATTTCTGTGTGGCAATGCTTAAGGATATTAGTACATAACAGCCATTTTCAGAAAAAGTGTCAATAAATATTAAGACTTTATTACGAAATCTGTAATCTTGGTTCACTAATGTGAAACACTAATTATCACACCGTTAATTATAAATTCACTCAACTAACAGGTAAAGAGGAGAACAAGAGTTATGGATAGCAAAAAATCTGAGGACGACTTGAAGTTTGCAGCTCAAGAAATTGTAAATTCATCTTCGTATAAACAGATACTTAAAAAGCATGGTATAAAACAGTCAGACTTAGTGGTTAAATTTCAGTTTTCTGATCCATGTACATCTAAAAAAGCTAGTTCTGCTGATAAGCAAAAAATATTAGACACAGATAAAAACCCTAGTGCTAATTGTATTATATGCTATTATGATGATCAGGGTCGTTACACATGTACTGATTTTCCTTGGTGCTAAAATCATAGCTACATCAATTATTTTTGGATAAAAATACTTGAAAGTAAAAATTATGAAATACCGTACAAATTACTTTGTCTTATTGGCAATTTTCTAATATTTGAGAGTTCCTTACAATTAAGATTTTTGGTTGTATTTGGATATCAAATCAATAATACGGCTTATTACATCATTTTTTTATTTCAAATAGTATATTTTTACAGGGTATATAATTCTAACACCCTGTAATTTGCATTTAATTTTTATGATTGATGATTACGAAATTTCCTAAATAAAATTTAAACAGTAATGATATAAAAAGATTTTTGGTATAATATTCATAATATAGATAAAAAATTATATTTTCTAGTGACCTAACCTACAATTTAACTTAAGGAGTGTAATCTCAAATATGAGAAGCATTTGGATTTGTTTTCTAGAACTAGGACTGTTTATAAATAGCATATTAGTGATATCTGCTAACTCTGCTATTGCCCAAATCATTCAGGATAAAACTCTACCTACTAACTCTCAAGTTACAATACAAGGTAATAATATAAATATTGGGGGGGGCACTATATCAGGAAAGAACCTGTTCCATAGTTTTCAACAATTTTCTATACCTTCTGCAAATATTGCTCAATTTCAAAATTCTGTTGACATTCAAAACATTATTACTAGAATCACAGGTAACTCCATTTCTGATATTCAGGGCACATTGAAAACACAAGGTACAGCTAACCTATTTTTGATTAATCCTAACGGGATTATTTTCGGCTCTAATGCTTCTTTACAAATTGGTGGTTCATTTATAGCAAGTACTGCCAGAAGCGTAAATTTTGCCGATGGTACTAAATTTAGTACTACTAATTCTGAAAACCCAACTTTATTGACAGTTACTGCACCTATAGGACTACAATTCGGAGCAACTGCTGCTCCAATTCAGAATCAATCTCAAGCAGGGATCACTAATATCTTCACTCAAAACCCTGTTGGGTTAAGTGTGAACGCAGGAAAAACCTTAGCACTTGTAGGAGGTGACATTAGTTTAGAAGGCGGCAATTTAACCGCAAATGCAGGAAGAATTGAGTTAGGAAGTGTAGGTTCTAACAGTTTTGTGAGTCTGAAAACAACAAACCAAAGTTGGAGTTTAGGATATGAAGGTGTACAGAATTTTCAAAACATTCAGATAATATCGCGAGGCAATATTTATTCTGTCGTAGATACTAGCAGCATAAATGGTGGTGGTGGTATCCAAATACGAGGTAATAAAGTGTTAATTAATGGAGATGGAAATATTGTTAGAAGTCAAAGTTTAGGCAATATAGATGGTGCAGACATAACTATTACTAGCCAAAAATTAACTATTCAAGATGGTGGACAAGTTATTGCTCGTACAAGTGGTAATGCTAAAGGGGGAAACTTAATTGTAAATGCCTCTGATTCTATTCAGGTGATTGGTGCTTCATTAAATATACTACCTGGTAATTTATCTAGTTTCCATCCTAGTTCCCTATCTAGTGGAACTAGCGGCAACGGAGATGCAGGTACAGTAAATCTTAATACTAAGATATTACAGATTCAAGATGGAGGTCAGGTATTCACAAATACTGCATTAGGAGGTAGGCTACCAAAATTTACAGCAGGAACAGGATCAGGAGGAAATGTGAATTTGAGTGCCTCTGAGTCTGTGGAAGTGACTGGCTTTTATAGATTATCAAATAATAACAAATCAGCTAGTAGTCTATCAGCTTCAACTAGTACCGCAGGCAATGCTGGACAAGTGACAATAAATACGGGAAATCTGATTATCCAGAACTCCGGTCAAGTAAGTGTAAGTAGTACATTTACTTCTTCACCATTCATTATTTACCCAACAGGTAAAGGTGCTGGGTTAGCAGGTAATTTGAATGTAACCGCTAATTCTATCCAGTTAGATAATCAAAGTATAATTACATCTAAATCTGATGCTGTATTAGGTCAGGGTGGAAATATCAATCTAAATGTTCGAGACTTATTACTGCTGCGTCACGACAGTCAAATAACTGCTAGTGCAACCAATAAAGCCAATGGTGGCAATATTAACATCAATACCCCTAGAGGCTTTGTGGTGACGGCTCCTTTAGAAAATAATGATATCACTGCCAATGCTAACTCTGGTGCTGGAGGAAAAATCTCCATCAATGCCAGCACCATTTTTGGATTTACACCGCGCACTCGTAATCAATTAATCAGGCTATTAGGCACTACTGACCCGACTAAACTAGACCCACAAAAGCTGCAAACAAGTGATATCACGGCATTTTCTCAGCAAAACCCTACCTTAAACGGAACAATCCAAATCAAAACCCCAGATACTGACCCTAGCAAAGGATTATCACAACTACCCAAGGGTTCAGTAGATGCTTCCCAGCAAATTGTTTCTGCTTGCAATAATCATGGAAAACTCGCAGGGGGTTCATTTACTTCCGTTGGACGTGGAGGTATTGCATCGAATCCAACCGAGTTATTGACGGGTGATTCGGTGTCCTCAGATTGGATTTCACTGGAAGGTAATGGAGCGAATGCTCTGCATACTAGCACTAAATCGGTCGTTGAATCCAAAACCGCAGCATCCCATCCTCAAAAAGATGTTGCTGTCAATTCTCCTGAACAAGTTGTGGAAGCTAAAGGATTGATGGTGGATAGTCAGGGTGATGTCACTCTGGTAGCTCAAGTACCCACGACATCACCTTATCGAGCTATTTTTCCTCCCCCATTTTGTGAATAAAGAATTCCGAATCTTGTCATCGTTACAATTTACAAATTTATTAGCCTCAGGATAGATCTGAGGCTATTTTGATGATTAGGAATTTTTAGTCTTGTATGATACTACAATTTTATTATTGCCAAGAGATAATTTGTATATATACAACTCATATTTAATTTTTCAGCCCAGTTACATACACAAACCTTTCTCCCCACCTCCTCACCCCCCCATCTCCCCACCTCCACAATTTGTTCTTATGTCACAGGTTTACACTACGCAGCAGCTAGTCCAAATTTTGGCATCTGAACGCCAAGCATGCCTGAAAGGAGAGCGACTTAAGTTAGAAGTAACTGTTTCCGGCAATCCTCTCATCGACCAGTTTATCAAAACTGATGGTCTACAAAAGTTTACAGCTTACCAAGAGTTTAAAGAAGCTATTCACAACTACCAAAGGGAATATTTAGTTTCTGGGATTGTTTGGAAAAGTTTGACTCTCAAAGGTCAGACTCTCCATTATCCAGAAGTAGAAACGGAGTTAATTTCTCTGCATCGGGATTTGGAAATATTGAAAGCCGCAAAAAACTCACTTCTAGAATTTTGGTATGCGGTTACGGCAGAAATGGATTTATATTTAAGTTTTAGTAATGGTAAACAATACCAGAAAGTTATCCTCACTGATGTGGACAGACTTGTACAAAGAACTGAATGGGTCAGTTTGTGTAAGTATGAAAACTCTAACTTTTTGGAGATAATTTTGCAGCTGGGTTGGGGTAAACCAGAAGAAGCTACTTATAAAAGAGGACGACCACATTCAGGTAGTGAATTTGTTCATGCGGTCAATCCTGGTCATTTCCCCATTGGTTAATGATTGAACATTAGTAAAATCACTATGTTGACAATAAAAAACCTCGGTTATTTTTACCGAGGTTTAAGGGAGAATTACGAATGACAATGAGATACAACATTACCAAAATTGAAAGTTTAGGTGTTAGCTAATACCGAATGCTACTAAAACTAGAGAAGTAACAAATAAAACTGCTAATGCAGCTTGAGTTGCATAGCTTTTTTGTTGCTCTGGTGAAGGATAAGCAGCGTAGTAAAGTTTAGGTTCGGTAGCATAGTTGTTTAAAACGCCGTTCTCGTTAGTAGTTGTGTACATAATCTTTTTCCTTTGTTTGTTAACTTATGTAAACTAATTTAACTAAATTGTTACGAACTGTCAATAGGACTTGACAATAAATAATGTTATAATGTAAATAAGAATTTCTTATAGACACAAATCCTGAAAGAAGCCCAATACTTGTCGGATAAGCAGGGGATGCAGGGTAGCAGTATTGCCGCCATTGATTTCAGGCAGGCAAGATGCCTGCTCCACGTCTACAAATAGCATGAACCATTTTGTTGGAACTTTGTACAGAACTAACACACTACCGTCAACCCAATTTCTGATCTAATCGTGTCGCTTGTTCTAAAGCGACTTTTTCTCTAGCTCTCTGAGCATATGGTTGCAATTTGAGGCGATCGCATCCAGTTAAAATGCTCAAATTATCTAAGCTAATCCCCCGCATTAACATTTCTATGCACCAAGTATGCTGTGTTTGCGCTATAGATGGTGATTTTCCTTGGGGAGTTAATTTTCCTAATGTCCATAATTGCCAATGTTCCCAGAGATCAGATTCGGAAATTGGTAACCCATCTGAATTCAGAAACATCGCTAAATGACTATCTTTACGACTCTTCAACCATTTAATTAAAGGATTATTTCGATAGGAACCATATCTTTTCCCCAGAATCCATTGATTAACTGGTATCTGACGAACACTTCCAGGGATAGTTATTTGCAGAAAATGCCCTTGGTCATCATAGGTTTGATGCGATCGCTGCAAGTTAACAATTTCTAAACTCGATATTCCGGTACTAAATAATACATAAGCCAAAGCATAATCTTGGATTCCCGATTTCCGACTTTGAGCTAATATCTGATGAACCAAATTCGCGGGTAAATCAGCTATTTCCTGGTAATCAGAACTTTCTGGAGCTAATTCTTGGGGAGATGACATCGCACCATGTAAAAATAACTCTACCAAATTTTCGAGAAAATCATCCCGATTTTCCCATAATTCGTGAAATTCACTGGTAAACTCAATAACGGCATATCCCAAAATCATCCCATTTAACAAACTCGCTAATTTTTCTGCTCTTAAATAAGTATAAAATTGTCCCTGTTCAATTATACTACTTAAATATTGAGCTACATAACGGTTAGCCTCAGTTAAACCCCTACCTAAAGCACGACGATTTTCTGTTGGGTATTGGTCTGCTTCACCCACCACAGATTGGACTAATTCTGGTATTTTTTCTAACGCATACAAACTATCGCTAGCATAGTCTTTCAGAGCCTGGTAAATATTACTAGGAGGAGTAGCTCGCTTCACCAGTGACTCACCTAAATTTTTGAAAGCTGCGGATTCTTCTAATACAGCTAATAGTAGTCCATGTTTATTGCCAAAGTGTCGGAATAACGTGACTTCATTAACTTCAGCTTTTTCGGCAATTTGGCGGGTAGTGGTAGCAATGACTCCCTGAGCCGTAAACAACTCCAGTGCTGCTTGAATTAGGCGTTGACGAGTTGAACTGGGTTGAGAAGACATAAATTAATGCAAGCGTCACTTGCATAAAAATGTAAGAACTGTTAGCATAACAAATGTAAGTGGCACTTGCTTTACTTTACTGTAACGAAAATCCTTTGTCTAGTCACCAAAGGGCTTGGTCACTTGATAACCCATTCATCAGAATTTTTATGACCGCAAACTTTTTGCCGATCGCAGGTGAAAACGAAGATGCACCTCATCTTAGTTGGATAAATGTAGCATTTTTTTCGGCATTTCATCTGATCGCCCTATCAGCCCCTTGGTGTTTTTCTTGGTCAGCATTATTTTTAATGTTGTTTCTACATTGGTTATTTGGCAGTATTGGCATTTGTCTAGGCTATCATCGTCTGCTCAGTCATCGGAGTTTCCAGGTTCCCAAGTGGTTAGAATATATAATCGCCTTTATTGGTGCATTAGCACTACAAGGCGGACCAATTTTCTGGATTGGTGGACATCGACAACATCATGCTCATACTGAAGATATTCACCTTGATCCTTATTCTGCTCAACGCGGATTTTGGTGGAGTCATATGTTGTGGATTTTATATCCTCGCGCCAAATTTTTTGATTATAATATTTATGAAAAATACGCTCCTGACCTAGCCAGACAACCATTCTACCGTTGGTTGGATCGCTACTTTTTACTATTACAAATTCCCTTAGCTGTATTGCTTTATGCTTTAGGGGGCTGGTCATTTCTGATTTATGGAACTTTTGTCAGATCAGTTTTATTATGGCATTCTACGTGGCTTGTCAATTCTGCTACCCATTTATGGGGTTATCGCACCTTTGAAGCTAATGATGGTGCTTGTAATCTTTGGTGGGTATCTGTGGTGACATATGGCGAAGGATGGCATAACAATCATCATACCTATCCTCATATGGCAAAATCTGGATTAAGTTGGTGGGAAATTGATGTGACTTGGTGGAGTATCAAAGCTTTACAAACTCTAGGTTTAGCTAAAAAAGTTGCCTCCGTTCCACCTCAAAATGGTTAATGTTAAGAGAGGGAACAGGGAACAGGGAACAGGGAAGAGGCAGGGGTGCAGGGTGCAGGGTGCAGGGGGGAGAAATGGAGATGGGGAGATGGGGAGATGGGGAGGTAAGAGGCAGGGGGGCAGGGAGCAGGGAGCAGGGGAGAGGGAAGAGGGAAGAGGGAAGAGGGAAGAGGGAAGAGGGAAGAGGGAAGAGGGAAGAGACAGGTACAAATATTCTCCCCCTTGCCCCCTGCCCCCTGCCCCTTGTCCTCTTCTCCCCCTGCCCCCTGCCCCTTGTCCTCTTCTCCCCCTGCCCCCTGCCCCTTGTCCTCTTCTCCCCCTGCCCCCTGCCCCCTGCCCCTTGTCCTCTTCTCCCCCTGCCCCCTGCCCCCTGCCCCTTGTCCTCTTCTCCCCCTGCCCCCTGCCCCCTGCCCCTTGTTCTCTTTCCCCCTGCCCCCTGCCCCCTGCCCCTTGTTCTCTTTCCCCCTGCCCCTCTGCCCCTCTGCCTCTTCCCCTACTCCTCTAAGTGACCAACACGACGAATATTTAAAATGTCGCTCATTTTTTTAATTTGCACAAATAGATGTTCTAATTGTGGGCGATCGCGAATATCAATTCCCAAGTCCATGAGCGCAGGTTGTCCAGTCGATGTTTTCACCTGAGCATGACGAACATTAATGCCCTGATCACTCAATCGGGACAAAATATCCTTTAACACCCCGACCCGATCCATCGCTTCGATTTGCACATTAACTGGATAAGTGCAAGGACGACAGTTATTTTCCACCGTGCAATTCCATCTCACTGGTACTAAACGCTCACACTCCACACTTTCCAGATTATTACAACCTTGACGATGGATAGAAATCCCTCTACCTCTGGTAACTACACCAATAATCGGTTCACCAGGAAGAGGAGTACAACAACCAGCGATATAATGGACTAAACCTTCCACACCCAAAATTGGCGAATCGCTATTACGAGAATTAGTGGGAGATGATTCTCGCAAGGCTTTTGGGGATTCCTTGGGCAAAAATGGGATGACTTCAGCTACTGGTTGCTGACCCTTAGCAACTTCCCGCCAACGATTTAAGACCAAGTTCAAGGTAATTTCACCATAACCTAAACCAGCCAGTAAATCTTCTACACTATGATAGTTGCATTTTTCTGCCACAGTATGCATAGCATCTGACTTGAGCAAGTGGTCAAAACCAGTTTTCCCAAGTTCTTTTTCTAATAACTCTCTACCCCTGGCCACATTTTCTTCCCGACGCGATCGCTTGTACCATTGTTTAATGCGATATTTGGCGGCAGAGGTTCTGACAAAATTCAACCAATCCAGACTGGGATGACTATTTTTTAAGGTCATCACCTCGACAATATCACCATTCTGGAGTCGAGTGGAAAGGGGAACCATTTTCCCATTTACCCTTGTCCCGGCACAATGGTTTCCGACTTCTGTGTGAATCCGATAAGCAAAATCCACACTAGTAGAACCAGGACTTAATGGGACAACATCCCCCTTAGGGGTGAAGACATAGACATCATCTTCAAATAAATTGTCTTTGACACTATCTAAATATTCTTGAGCATCTTTTAAATCACTTTGCCATTCTAATAACTGTCGCAGCCAAGTAAACTTCTCATCTGCGCCTGATAAGGGGCTACTATTAGAACCACCTGTTTCCTTATACTTCCAATGTGCAGCAATCCCATACTCAGCAATATGATGCATTTCCATCGTCCGAATTTGCACTTCCAAAGGAGAACCTGTCAAGCCAATCACCCCAGTATGCAACGACTGGTAACGGTTAGGCTTGGGAAGTCCAATATAGTCCTTAAATCTACCAGGAATCGGGCGAAAAGCATCATGTACCACTGCCAAAGCCCGATAGCATTCTTCATTAGTTTGCACAATAATTCGCAGCGCCGCCAAATCATAAATTTCATGAAACTCTTTTTGTTGTCGCTGCATTTTCTGATAAATGCTATAAAGGTGTTTAGGACGTCCACTAATATCCAAACACTGAATTCCAATTTGTTGCAAACGCTTCCGTAAAATATCCGTAATTTTAGTTAATTTTTCTTCTCTAGCGGCTCTTTTATCAGAAACATAGGTTTGAATTTGACGGAAAGCTTCTGGTTCTAAATATTTAAAAGCTAAATCTTCTAATTCCCACTTAATCTGCCAAATTCCTAAGCGATTTGCTAACGGTGCAAAAATATCTCTGGTTTCTTGGGCAATGCGACGACGTTTTTCATCTGGCATATATTGTAAAGTTCGCATATTATGCAAACGATCTGCCAATTTCACCACAATGACCCGAATATCCTGAGCCATAGCCAAAAACATCCGTCGGAAATTTTCGGCTTGACTTTCGGTTTTGCTTTGAAAATTGATTTTCGACAGCTTAGTAACACCTTCTACTAATTGCCGAACTTCCGGTCCGAACATCTCATCGATTTGCTCAATGGTAACTTCTGTATCCTCAACTACATCATGAAGAAACCCAGCTGCTATCATAGCAGGACTACCACCCAAATCTCGTAGCAACCCAGCTACAACCACGGGATGACCAATATATGGTTCCCCAGATTTTCGATATTGACCTTGATGCAGTTGATAAGCAAATTGAAAAGCCCGACAAATTAAGTTGCGATCAGTATGCGTTCGGTCATCCTCGGTTTCACGTCTGTTTGTTGACGACTCTTTCAAACATTTTTTGAGCCATTCTGGCAGAGAAACATCAACAGTTGAATTAATCTGTAAACTACTCATACAATACAATAGGGACTACAGGTGATCGGTGGATAAGTGATTAAGACCAAAACCAACAGCATCACCAAAAGGTAGATACTGTTGCTCAAAAAACTGATAGAGAAAGCAATTTGAGGATGATACCCTGATAACCTGTGGTAGTCATCCCTTGTTGGTATTAATGATCATAATGCGGAAAGTGTATATAATACTAAAAAAAACTCCGCATAGTTTGAGGTTATTGTTTTCCTAGTAAATTGAGAAAGTTTTTTGCCAAAGAAAAATTTCTTGACCTTAATCCTACAGTAATTAGTGTGTAAATGTCTTTAAATCTTCAAAAATACCAGTCATTATCAACATTGTTGGTAGAGTTTCGCCATGATATTACCAACGAGCAACTTAATGCTCGGCAATGCCGAGAACGTCTAGCTGCGTTACAGGAACTATTTACACAGCAAATATTACCCTTAACTGATGTAGATACACGAGTCCAGTCTTATCAAACCGAGATTAGTAAGCAACTGCGGCTATTGGAAGTAGATATCATGTTTTTCCAAGGAGCGCGGCAGATATCAACATCATTGGCTCGACTGAAAACTATCGGCGATCGCCTGACCACATTGATTAGATACTGTGAGGCTGTTCTGCAACCAGAAGAGAACGGGGAAAGATGAGAAAATTCTCCTTTGAGTCTGGTTTTTCTATTATCTCAGTTGTGAGCATTAGTCAACTGCTACTTTAGGCACAGATTTGGATTTTTATAGTTTCTGATCAGCCATACCTGATGATATTCCTGTTCCGCAATGGCATTTGGATATTTTAGGCGATCGCATCAGATCCAATCATCCGCAAGAATCGCGTTCTTGAGATCAAGTCAAGCTACAGTTAAAAAATTTCCTTAGTTAGAAGTTCTATGACCCAGCAAGTGTCTCAACATTAACGAACAAACATCTGTGGCTTCTATTATATCTGTTTTAACTAAGTGAGTTTGATGAGTTATAAATATAGCTCCTTGGCTAGGATGAGTAGTCATAGCACCGTGGGAACCCCTCACCAGAGAAGCTTCTATTGGAATTACCTGCATTAAGTAGCGGAAGCCCAATTGTTTCTTCAGCAATGTCAACGCAATTTTCAGCTGCGGAAATTTGATTTGAGAATCCAGGAACAGCTCTACAGGGTCATAACCAGGTTTCCGGTGGATATCTACTGTTCTCGCAAAATCGGGTGCTTTTAGATCATCTAACCAGTAGTAATATGTAAACCAAGAATTTGGTTGAGCGATCGCCACTAACTCTCCTGATCGTTCATGATTGAGATGATAGTTTTGTTGGTTGTGTTGATCTAAAACCTGAGCCACACCTTCAGTTGCTTCTAAAACAGAGCGAACTTGAGAAATATAGGCTGGATCATTAACATATATATGAGCAACTTGGTGATCAGCAACCGCAAATGCTATGCTGGCACCAGGATCTAGTAGTTCTAAACCCAGTTCCTCCCGTACAGCAATTAAACCCTTTTCCCTGAGTATACGATTCAAATGTATAGGTTGAGAAACTGGTGTAATTCCATACTCAGAAATTACAACTACCTGAATGTTACGGGCTTGATAATAAGTAATTAAATCCCCACAAACTGCATCAATTTCCTGCAAATCTTGGTGAATTTTTGTTTCATCTAAACCAAATCGTTGTAAACAGTAATCTAAATGTGGTAGATAAACCAATGATAATGTGGGACTGTAGCGTTCTTCTATCCATTTAGCTGAATTAGCAATCCATTGACTAGCGGTAATGGAAGTATTTGAAGCCCAAAAACTAAATAAAGGAAATTGGTGGAGATCAGATTGAATTAGCGATCGCACCTCTGAGGGTTTAGTATAAATATCAGGTATTTTTCTGCCATCAGCAGGATACATGGGGCGTGGTGTAATGGCATAATCTACTGATGAATACATATTATACCACCAAAATAAATTGGCACAAGTAAAATTAGGCTCAATTGATTTCGCGATTTCCCAGATTTTAGGAGCTTGAACTAATTGATTAGATTGTTTCCAAAACTTGACTTCACATTCATCTCGAAAATACCACCCATTACCCACAATTCCATGTTCATCAGGTAATTTTCCCGTTAAATAAGTAGCTTGAACAGAACAAGTCACTGCTGGTAATACTGGTTTAATCGCTGCTATTTTTCCTGGAGCAGCCCAAGCAGACAAAAACGGGGTGTGTTTACCTAATAAACTGGGTGTTAATCCGACAACATTTAGAACTACTGTTTTTTGCATAAATTTATCTTTATTTTAAGTTGAGGCTAATGTAGATAATACCCATTCATATTCTCGTTGAATAGAAGTTAGCAAATCTATTTTCATTTCTGGAGGTAATACATCCCAAGTATAAGTTTCAATTTCTAAATGTTGACAAGCCTGGTTTGTTTGCAGTAGATTTAAAGTAGTAATAATATCATCTTGTGTGGATTGTAAAAGTTGATAATCATTAATAAAAATAGGAATATGGAAGTGAGTACGCCATTCTTCAGCCAAAGATTTTTGGAGGTGAGGTAATGCAGTAATTAAATCAGAATAATGGTTGAATTTACCATCCGAGTAACGCTCTATTACTTGGTGAAGATAAGTAGAATTAGCAAATTGTTGCAAGTATTCAAATATTAGATGACGTTGCTGAATCTCTGGAGATAAAATAACTTTAATTGCTGCACTTATTTGGATTTTGCCGATTTTAATTCCTGCTGATTGGCATCTATCAAATACAGATTGCGGTTCCTCATATTCTACAGCAAAATGACAAGTATCATAGCAAATTCGGATATGCTCCAATATATTTTTTTCGGCTAATGTCTGGGAAATATTTAATTTCGTAGCTAAATACTCACCAGCAATCGGTAGTAAATAATTTTGATAAAAATCAATTACTTCGGAAGTATTTTCAATTAATCCATCAGGTTCAGGTTCCAAATCAAGATGCAGGATTTTTCCTGAATTTTCCTGAATACAAATCATTTCATCGACAACTAAAGCCAAATGTAAACAGCTTTTTTTAAAGACTATCTCTCTAGCTTCTGCATCTTCTTTCCACCAATTTTTATATGATAAAGGAACTGTAGAAATTCCCCCATCCATCTTTTCTGGTAATAAAGTATGTAAAATCTTGATTAATCGCAATGTATAATCTAATCGCTCTGACTTTGACCAATCTGGTGCATAAACTTCGTCTTTTACAACTTGTCGATGAAATCCACCATAAGGAAATCCATTTAAAGTAAAAACATATAAATCTTCTTTAATTAGCCAGGCTTGAAATTCCGCTAAATTTTCATTTTCCAAAATTTGTCTAGCAGCTATATCTGCTAATCTTAAGCCAATTCCAAAAGGTTGATTAGGTGATAATCTTAATTTCAAATTAGGAATATACTCCTTTAAATTGGTGAAAACTTCTGGCCAAGTTTCACCAGGATGAATATTACTGCAATAAGTTAAATGCAAGTCTCTAAATTCAATCTTCATTTTTCACCATAATTTCCTATAGGAATTTTAAGTCACAGCAAATAATTTAGCTAATGACATAGAAAGAGGTAGCAGAATCACAACTAATATACCATAGTACCAACCAGCAAACCCAGATGCCATTGTTGCATCTAAGATAATTAGAGATAGTACCCCTGCTTTCACCGCAGTTCTGATTTTGTCAGGAATTGGCTCTAGAGCAGCTTGGATAAACATAGGTAAAACTCGAATACCTAATAAAATAGCAAATGGTAATGCCGCTATAGCTGAATAATCTGTGAAAATTGCCAAGGCTAAAATTGCTGTCAGGACGATGACAATTAATAGTACAGCCACGGTTCCGGTAATCTTTTTTCCTCCATGAACTTCACCTTGACTAATGGCTGTAATCGCAGCAATGTACAAAATAGGAATCAATGCTAAATACCAGCGTTCCCCAACCATTGCCGGTATAACACTTACACCTAATAATAAATTACTACCACGGCATAAACCCATATTCATCGGACCAAAAACAGGATGATGCTTAGAAATGGCATCATAGAATAGAGCAGCAAAGGTGATGATTACTGCAATAGCTCCACTTAGTAAAGAAACCTGCACAGCTGCTAAACAGCCAATTATCAAAAGTAAGATTCCTAATCGAGTCGCATTTTGGACAGACACACGCTGACTCGGAATTGCTCTGGTGGGACGTTCTTTAGCATCTAATTCCGCATCAAAAACGTCATTAAAGACTATACCACCACCATATAAACCTGTGGTAGCTAATAACAGCCAAGCTAAGGGAATCAAGTTGACCGCTTCTCCATTCATTAAATTAGCAAAAATCAAACTAGAGCCAGAAGCAGCAAAACCAACTAAAATATCAGCCCAAGCTGTAACGATATTAGCAGGACGCATCAATTCTAGATAACCCCACCAGGATTTAATAGTTAAATTTCCTACATTCACTGATTTATCTCCTGAGTCAGTAATTAAGTTGACATTCTCCCCTCTTAACCTAACGATATTAATGGGAAGAATGTCAATAGAGATGAGATTGAGAAGATAGTAATCTAAGGTTGCATATCGCGTTCTACTAAATCGCACCAGCGTCGTAATAATTGCCGCTTACCATATGACAAATCGCGGGTAATGGACATATACATTGTGCTTTTCCACATAGTATTATAAATTTCTCCATTTCTCTGGATATCCTCACCAATGGTGGCTCTAATTTGCATAGTTGCACCTTCCACCCGGAGACGATTATTCATGGGAATAATCTGCGACATGACAGGGTAAATCAAGTTGTACACCTTGAAAATATGGTTGTACATAAAATCCCATGTCAGTATGCTGTCCGGTGTCTGACTCGGATCAGCCAGGTAGTCATCAAAAGGCATAACTCGAACCGTGATGTAGTTGGCAGATGTAACATTTAATTTTGGTGAAATACATGGCTGGGTTTGATCTTCAGCAAAAGGAATTAGAGAAATATTACAACAACCTTGTTGTAGTGGGTTCACTAATAATGTGACGATTCCTTCGGCATCAGTTTCAACTACTGTACCTGTATAAACATCCACAAAACTAGATGCAGTTTTAGTTAAATTACAGATATTGTATGTAATACTAGAACCAGGAATTAACAATGGGGTATCAGTATTACCATTATCATACTGAGCCAAGAGCAATTTTGTTCCCCCCGGAGCAGGTTGTCCTTTATATAGAACTTGAATGGTCAATTTTTTATTCCTTTCACTCTGTTCAATATAAAATGCCCTATCGTCACTTGATGCTGTATAAACCTCTTCCTTAAGTACTCTAACTGGGACGTTGATCTGATTTTGTTTCTGAGTCACGTAAAAAGCCAAGTTTCCCTGCTCTAGCATCTCGATGTGGTCAGCACCAAGTTGAATATCAACAATACCTGCTTGTAATTCATAAGCTTGTTGATTGTACTGAGAGTAGTCAAGAGTCGCAATTTGTGTAAACTGCCCTTGTTCGTCTTCTACACACACTCTAACTACACCAAAATCAGCTTTGATTACAGAACTATTCAATTCTGGGAAAGTGTTAATTAGATCAAGACTTAAGGTTTGATTGGCTGGATTCACCTTGGCAACTACAGGATCCTAATGATTGCGGAGTTCCAGAATTGCTTTTAGCACAATCAACCACTGGTTGATCACTTTTCAAGTAACGACCAGTAGGTGCTGTAGCTAGTTCACCTTGGTTCCACACGCCAATAGAACCTACTATCAAACTGTAAGCAGGATTGTCAAATACCTCACCTCTTTGGTACAAATCAATCAAGTCTTTTTGATTACGAGGTTGCTGAGGAATATGATTCCGAGATCCATTTTGGTAATATAAAGTTCGGTAAGCACATAAACGAATCATTAGTCCTTGAGCATCATCTTGCTCCATTGCATTCTTTAACGCAGTTAGAATTAAGGAATTTTCTGGATTCCTGAACTCCAAATCATCATAGCGAATAGAAGTTTGAAACACTGCACTGGCAATACCAGCGCTAATTAAATCCCTAGATACGTTGTAATTACGACCATAATTAATCCAGTAGGAACACATTTGCCGCTCTTGCTGACCAGTAATCCCAATTTCATCATTCCCAATGACTAGTTGTTTAAAAAATATTTGCGATGTCCAATTAGCATAAGCATCAACATCAACTAAGCGAGCACCTGTGGGGTGATCATTAAAGATATTTCCCAAAATCTGTACGGGTTTACCAATCAGTGGATCTTGATGATTTGCTTGGTTTCCATCAGGTAAGGTACCACCAACTATCTGAGTTTTATTAGTAATACCAATTATCTGAGTTTCTTCAGAAATTAATGAGCTGCTCTGATCGCCGTAATAATTCCAGCAATTTTTAAATCCCAATACTACTTCCTGAGTAAATTCATTTTCAGATTTCCCATTTGTATTGGCCGTATTATCTGATTCTGTATACACCTCAGGATAGTTATTAGATGTACTAGGATTCCAAGACATTTCTCCTCGGAAATACAAACGAGGTAAAGAAAGTACGCTCATAATTTTATTCCTTGTATATGACTAAGTTGGAAATATAAATCAGATTTGAGTTTTAACGGGTAGTACGATCGCGTTTGGCTAAACGCAATGACCAAACATAATCCATTGGCACAAAATTAGTTCGCATTTGCTCCTGTAATTCAGGAGTAATCTCTCCGGTATAATAGGTTAAATTTCCATCTCTATTGTCTACAAAGGATAGATAGAAAGAGATTGTTGGTAACTTAGAAACTGCTGCCAAAGCATGACAAGTTATACAAGAAGAATTTTTTTGAAAATGAGTCTCGATTTGGGAATTAGCTAAAAGTTCTGGGTCAGTAAAGTTAATTTGAGTACCGACTAATTCATAATTAGCATATTTAGTGCCTTGCAGTAATTCTTGATATACTACATTTGCTTGTTTTGCTAATTCAGAGATGGGATTTTCAATTATTGCGGGTGTATACTCAGCATTGTGTACATTTTCAAAAGTAGCCCATACCCATTCAGGAAGAACTTTACTCGTAATATGCATCCCAGTCATTGCTGCTTGACCAACTGCATAATCTATTAGTCTTCCATCATTATCAAGATTTTGATAATAAGCATTGACTGTAATGTAGTCTCGAGTAATTGCCTCTCTTTGTGGATTATTATTCAGCCACAACCAAGAAGTTTTGATTTCCATTGCATCCCAATCAAATTGAATACAATTTGATTGAGATACTGGATTACATGCTCGTACTGCTGCCTCTTGACCATTCTTATTATAAAGTCTTCGATTTACAATATAATCAAAAGTACTCTCATCCATACCTAATTCATAGCGAATAGGCTGATGATTATTATCTTCGCCACTTTTGAAGACTAATCCAGAAACTTGCTGAATTGAATCTATACTATGAAAAGGTTGGTCAAGAGGTAATCCCATTTCTTCAGCTTTTGCTAAAACTTCTGCTGGGACTTGATGTGCAGTTCCCCAAGATTGTGGTTGTTGACCATTAGGTAGATACACTTCTGTAGCTTCCTTCCAACCTTCCCAAACCACAGGTGTACTATCTCCAATACATTTAGAAGTGTCAGGTACTGAAGAATTATTACCTTCTGATGGCCAATTCAGCAATATGAACGCATCCCAAGCAAAGATGTCAGGGTTGTTTTCAGCCACATATTTACTATGGTCATGATCTTGAAACCTTGTGATGTAGTCTTCAATGGGAATAGGACAGTTTATGATTGAGTGTTTATAGATGTTTTTCGGTGACAATACTGGGCTTTTTTCCCGTGTTAACGCATTCGCAGGGTTAGCTAGGAGAAAAGAAACACACATCAGGATTAATGATAGCCATCCTATAATCAATCTTTGCATCTTGGTTTGATTCATGATTCAAATGCTCCGAATTTTCTTCCTTGATTAAGATGAGTTAAAATTTCTAATCTTCGGTTTCTTAATGAAACATCAAAAAACTGCTCAATATGTAATAACGAAATGTTACTGCATATTAATTGGCTCAGAGTAAGTTATTCAAAAAGTTGAAATTCGTGCCAGATGAGGTTATTTCTCTTAATCAAGATTAGGAGAAATATTATCTAGAATATAGATAGCACTTATTCTATCTGGTTTATACAATCGCCTGATTTGACTTTTGCATTCTAGGACAGTTTAAGTTATCCGGTAGTTATGTTTATCGAGTGGTACACAAATGTTTACAAAACATCTATTATTCTGTCTTTGCGGGGAATGTCTTTGTAAAAATTTCTAGTGTGTCACTCAACTAGCATACTTTTGCTAATCAAGTCTATTCCTGGTTCCTGTCCCCGCAATACAGAATTACCACCAAGCATCTGTTGTTGATGAATAGATTGAGCATCCAACTAATCTGAAGCTGGACAACTAATTCTTCCTTATCTGCCGTGGAGAAAAGTTGAGCGATCGCATATATTCTTGAATATGATCATGGCGACTGGATAAGTATTTCCAGGTTTTGTCACCTCGTTAGTTATTAATCACACGGAAGATTTGCCATTCGTCTGGACAGTGACGATGCAGAAGCCAACAGTTAACGCCGACTATATTGGGGCTACTAGCCACGCTACTACTACTATAGATGATATATTTACCAATTGTATAAAAGGTATTGTTATCGCCTAAAGGGATGTATTCCCAATCTTCGTATTGCATCACGAGGATGTTTTTTTCCGTTCCATCACTTCCGTGGTATGTATCATAAATTCCCTTGTAATACGCATCACGCCCATAAATCAGTCCAGATGGATAGTTCGAGTCTTGTGCGTTGGCAATTCCTACATCCTCTGTTGCCAGAAGTTTCATTTCCTCAAACTGTTCCGTTTTATACAAATAGTTCCAATGTTGGGCAAACTTTTTCAATTCTTGGATTACATCATTAGTATTTTCGCTGCTGATTATTCCCATTATTTTTGCTCCTTTCTTGAGACAGATACATAGTATCACTACCGTTGCCAAAATAAAAACCGATAATTTACTTATTGACAAAATTGATTAAAGATGGTTTGAGGCAAAAGCCGAAATAGGCGATCGCGAATTACTAGGGTACTGAAAACCATAGCCAGCCGATCATGAAATTAATCAATGTTTTACTGATATAATACCACTGTTTTATTCTGTTCATCCTTAGTGCAATAATGAGTTATCAAAATCACTTACGCCTGGTATTTGCCGGTGATTTTCAATCAGATGTCTCAACTATAAACAATGATGTGAGACACTTCGACAATGCAACATTTGAGCAGCGGTTTCAAGATTTTCAATCTCAAACAGCTTGGAATGGTTGGTGGAACCCCATAGGTTCAGGAGCATTCCGGTTAATTAACTGTAAAATTAAATCTGTCGGCGTCAACGGCGAAATTACCGATGATCCCGCTGTCGGTCTTTTCATTGATGGTTCTAACAACCGAGTGGGAGGCAAGATGGTAGATCTGACCACAAATGCAAATGGCTTCTGGAATTTGGGGACTAACCATCCGGTTAACCAATGGTGAGAAGGATTTTCTGGTCGGGCAGTTTGAGCCAGCATCTTTTAGGGACATCTTGTTTGGTCGCCGTCAGGGAGCGCGTGGATCTATGGCAGCCTCTGCTGCTTTTCAATCTGTGCTGACAAACCTGCACTGGAGCGATGATTTATTGGAGTCTCCCTATTTAAAGGAATTAAAGGAGAGATCAAAAATAAGCGGGAAACTATCAATCCGGTTTACCACCTTTGGCTATAGTACTAACAAGAATGACGAACGGTTCACCCTGGGGACAGTGATTGGGGCGATTGGTCCTTACGAAGAGCATGAGCCACGGTCATTTGTGAATGGGAGACGGATGGTACCGAATTGTGATGCCAACGGATCTCCCGTAAACACAATCAATTTCTTTGATGGCTTAGTTGATGCAGAACAAGGCTCGGTTTCGGTTGATTTGGGTAATGCCCTCCCTTTGACGGCTGATTTAGCATTCCTAAAACTTGGTGAACTTCAGTTGGCAATTCTTGTCAATGAAAATATACCAGAGTCTGCCATTCTGGATAAAAATATGTTTATTCCATTAGGCAACCCAATTCCCTATCTAGACTGTGATTGGTTGTACATAACGGCGGGAATTTGGACGATACCTGGTTTAGATCAGCATCTTGATCTAATACAAAACCGGCCTTAGCATTGATGCAGATGCTGAATCAGAACGAAGGAAAAGTCTTGATTCGAGAGAGTACTCATGGGTTATTAGTTCGCGCTGATAATTTTGTGCAACGAGTTGAGCCAACAGAAGAGTCTCAGGAGATCGAGCTTTTTACTAGTCGCTATGGTCACCCCTTGTCCGATGCGTTAGTGAGTATTAATTTTAGTGCGCCAAATAATAATGCAGGGGGTGGAGAACGCGGTTGACTAAACCCACACAGCCCAAAGCTAAAAGCCCTTGGACAGACTTGCCCACAACTGCAATCACAAACTTACCTTTACAACTGAGAACGAATAGTCACGGTAAAGCCCAGTTTCCAATTAAAACAGAAGACCCTGGTAATCCCCGTGGTTACATTGATGGGCAAATTTATACCCTACTCTACTCTTTGGAAGGGCAAGAAGACATTCAACGACACTCGTTAGATGCGATCTACATTTTACTTTTTGATGGCTACTCAATTCCTGCTCAACCTACTTGGTTGGAACATATTCACCCAATTTTTCAACAGTATGGTAACCTCTATCCAATTATGAGTAAGCGTTTGGTAGATTTAGGGGATTACGATTCAGTACGCGAGCATCGTGCCATTTTAGAATTAGCTTTCTCCTTAGATATTCACGATCCTAATTCTATGCCGGTGACTCGTGACCTTTCTCAAGCCAAGCGAGCGACAATTCTCCGTTGGTTGCGCGAGCAAGACGCTGATGGCGGCTATGTGCTACGGCTGGGAAAACTTAAATATTTGCCAGCACAAGAGCTACTGGAAGTTGAGCCAACATCTTTTAAATCATTGGTTCCAGAGCTGGAAGCAGAAGACAACGATGCCACAACACATGGTTACGAAAATTTAAAAATTGCCCTACGGCGCCATCAATCCCACTCATAACCTTAAAGCACTTTGTACCAATCAGGAGAATTGTATGCTACAAATTCCCGTTCGCATTATTCAAGAGATCCAAGCGGCAAAACAAGCTTCAGATATTTACACACATCTCCAAGCGGCAATAGAGTTAGAACACTCAACCATTCCGCCTTACTTAACAGCCTTGTATTCTATCCAACCTAAATCCAATCAGACAGTTGCCAAAATTATTTCCTCGGTGGTACGTGAAGAAATGCTGCATATGGTGATTGCGGCTAATGTTTTAAATGCAATCGGTGGTAGCCCTGTAGTCAACGACCCTAAATTTATTCCTAGCTACCCTGGAAATTTACCAATGGTGCGGCCGGGTCTAAGCGTCGGACTTAAGCCTCTGTCGATGACTTTAATCACTGACACCTTTATGCAAATCGAAACCTCCTCAGATCCTGAAGATTATCCAACCAAGAAAATTGTTCGCCAACTGACAACAACATTAGATGAAGAGTATAAGACGATTGGAGAATTCTATGAAGCAATTATTGAGAAAATTACAGAATTAGACCAACAGGGAGAGTTAACTATTCAACCTCGCAATCAGGTTGTGAATGAACAATGGTTTCCGAAAACGGAATTATTTAAAATCACAGATGTGGAAACGGCAACCTCAGCCTTGAAGCTGATTATTAAACAGGGTGAAGGAACGAATACAGTGCAAACAACAAGGCTATGCTCTCTTAATGGCAATGTGATCAAACAATCCACACAAAAATTTAGCCCCTTCGACCCAGAAAATCAGCTTGCTCATTACTATCAATTTGCTCAAATTGTCAAAGGGGGTCGCCTGGTTCCAGACCCAAAAAATCCCAATCAATTTGTTTATGATTTGAATCAACCAATAGATATCGACTCTGACAAGATTTATCCATTTGTCGAAAACTCTAAAGCCCATATGTATCGTGAAGGGAGTCGGGCAAGACGCTTAGTTGATCAGTTCAACTACTCTTACACCAGCCTTTTGAACGGTTTACACCAGACTTTTAATGGTAACTCAGATTACTTAAATACAACTATCGGTATGATGTTTGAACTAAAGTTGCAAGCTGAGGAAATGGCAGAGGTGGTAATCAAAGGAGGATCTCAGGATGGAAAATCTGTCGCACCTTCATTTGAATACCAATTGTTAAAGGAATAAATAGCAACTATCATCATTGGTGATGCCTGGGGCTAGGGATGCGATCGCACCAACTATTTTGACAAATTGTGGAAATTTTGCCGATGTCGGTTGGATAGGTGCGATCGTTTCTTCACCTCAATTTCGGAATTTTTCGACTTAGAGGCTTTTTTTCCAACAACACCACCCTCAAACACCAGCACAAATCCCACTTATTCAATCAACAAAGATTTAGAAAGTGATTCTATTCCTTGTTCCTGTCCTCGGAATACGGAATTACCTCCGAACAAATCCTGCTGATTAGTGGGTGTAGGATTCAGCCAGTTTGAGGCCTCCATTTGTCCTGATTGACTGTATGCAGTTAGGGCATTTTCATAACAAACTGCGCGGATGCTTTCTTCCGAAATGCCCCGTTCTTGCATCAACTTAGCTGTTTTCGGCACAGATAAAGGGTCACTAATTCCCCAATCAGCACTACTATCAACAATAATGCGATCGCATCCATATTGACGGACAATTTCTACCATGCGGGCGTTACCCATTTTAGTATGAGGATAAATAGTGAAAGCTGCCCAAAAACCTCTGTCGAGAACTTCCTCTACAGTTTCTTCGTTGTTATGATCAATAATGACTCGTGCTGGGTCTAAACCATATTCCAGGCAACGATTCATACTTTGACTAGCTCCTGCTTTTTTATTACGATGGGGAGTATGAATCAGAACTAAGGTATCTAGTTCTTTTGCTAACTCTAATTGTTGGCAGAAGTATTTGTCTTCTGCTTGTGTCATATCATCATAACCAATTTCTCCAATAGCTACTACTCCCTCTTTACAAGCATAAAGGGGTAATAATTCCATGACTTCTGCCGCTATTGTTTCGTTGTTAGCTTCCTTTGGGTTCAAACCGATTGTACAGTAGTGTTGGATACCAAATTGACTAGCGCGAAACCTTTCCCATCCCACTAAACTACTAAAATAGTCTTTGAAGGTTCCAGCATGAGTTCTGGGTTGTCCTAACCAAAAGGATGGTTCAATCACAGCAACAATACCATATTCTCGCATTACCATGTAATCATAGGTAGTGCGAGAACTCATATGAATATGTGGATCGATATACATTAGATTCTGACCAATAAAGAAGGTGGAGTTATGAATCACTAACAATTTCCTATCAAGCTATCCCAAGTTAAGTCACCTGTTTGAATCGATGTCAGTAAATGGGGATATTCAGAAAGTAGAACTTGTACAAATGGTAAAGGAGATTGAGCACAAGCTAATGCTACTGCTTTTTGTTGGACTATATCTCCATGTACTAGCGCTGTTTCTAAATCAGCTTTCATGTTCGGATTGATGAATGGTCCGATTAGTCGCCACAGTTGTGGTGTAACTGAGCGTTTAGCTGTCCAACGCTCGTGAAGATGATTGATTAACATTACTGCTAAATCTGGGTTAGCGCGATCATCCAGACCCCAAATCAGATGCAAAGGACTATCCACAAATATGGCCTTGAGTACCATTTGATTCCAGGCAATATGATCTAAATAATTAGCTGGATAGGGATTTTGCAGAGCTACTGCTTGAAAAACAGTTAGCATATTACTGCGAATTCCCTCCGCCGCCCGTTCCCGATGTCTTTCTGGATATGGTAGTAGGGGTAAACTTTGATAGAGGACAACTAATTCTCCCATATCCGCCGTGGAGAAAAGTTGATCGAGCGATCGCAAATATTTTTCCACATCATCGTCAGGTAAAGCTAGAAGTAAAAGTGTGCGTCCCACCTGATCTGCACTCCAATGACTGGGAACCCAACCTGAAAAAAGAGTTTTGGCTCGTGCTAAGTCTTGGGACTGGACTGTAAACTCTGTTTACCTATATATCGAGGTACAGCACTAAAAGCTGTAAAAAATACTCGTGATGCCGCTCCATTGGCAATTTCAGTCTGCTTTTGTATCAGCCATTCCATTGCTTCCCCAGAAGTATATTGCCACAGCCAGTCATGAAGTAATTGGTTCACCTGATTTAAATCAATAGTCATTGATGGCATAACGATAAAATCATAATTCTTCGTGTTAATCTTACCTTCAATTAGATGATCTTAATTACTTGGATATAAAAAACACTAATAGGTGGTAGTGTTTTTTCTGACAAAATCTGAATAAAAAATTGCATGGCATCTCTGATCCCATTAAAGATACAAAACTTAAAAGTAACTTGATAAAAGTCTACACTCATGCATAAATTAAGATAGTTATGGTTTCAAAGTGCTTCACATTGACGTTTTATGCGAGTGTTCCTCAATTATTAACTTAGTTAAGAAATTTCATGAACGAGTTCCATTGGATTTTACTGAAGGCAAAGCAAGTCATACTTTCCTTAATGACTTACTTTTTAATTGCGATAGTCTTTCTAGGCAGTGGTAACGCGGATGCCTCTGGATTACCAGCAACCTCTTCTAGCAGTAGCGATTCTGAGTACTTCTCGATTAACCACAACGACTGATAACTCTAAGTACATATACCCCACTCGAACCGTACATAATAACGACTGCCAAGATTCAGAAAATATAGGAGATAAATGTTTAGCAGAGAGACATCCAGGTGAGCCAAGTGACCCACAATTCCCGAAATGGTGGATTAGTGATTGGACGATGTATCGAGTATTTAACCAATACGACCAGTTTCCTCCTCCCTACACCTCACCACCTGAGGGTTTGAAGCCCAGTGACTATGAAGTTTCCTATGGTAAAACGTACTACGATTCTACCTATGGAACTCTGAATCTGCGCCAGGGAACTGGAGCAATGATGGAGTATTACGAAGACCGTTGTTTGCCTATCTTCCATCTTGACAACAAATATACCTGTGCCATTGTGTCTTTGGGTAATAAAGCTTATTTTCTGAATTACAAGAGTAAACAATCTGATGGGAATCCAAGTATTTGCTTGTTTTCACAACAGAATCATCCTCCGCGTACCGATTTTATCAAGCATTTGCCTTATAATGCCAAAGATAGCACTCATGTAAATAATTCTCTGCAAGCATATTCCATACTTGTGCCAAAAGACGCGCCAAACATTTTATTTGGGTATGCTTTTTATCAAAAACCTAGCATTAACAGCTTTGACCAAACTGCTATACCCTATCGTCATCCCCAATCTTTCTATTTCTCTGGTGATCCTAGAAATCCACCTAACGCGCCAATCATTAGCCAAAACTACAGTAATTTCCACATGGAAAAGCCAAATCCAGAGATTTGGAGTACAGTTGCTGAACTAGTCAAAAGAACACCTAATATGCAAAAATGTTGCTTATTTGATAATCAATGTTCTCCTACCAACAAGTAAGAGGAAATTCCCTAACCTGCTAGTTAAGAGAGAATCTCTTAGATATTAACAAGGGAGACATAGAACCTACTTCTCTCAATTACCGACTGTTGAGACAGGATTTATAGCAGGAGTCAGGTGTAAAACCGTTACTCTAAGATAATTTCATCATCAATTCGTATCCTAATTGCGCTGGTTGACTGCTATAAATCCTGCCTTTGTTCATCTGGCAAGCTACAGACTTCCGAAAGTAGGATAAATTAGATAAAGAATCATAAAACCATGCAAATTAACACTCAAGCAAATCATAAATTTCGACTGGAACCCTTTCAGCAACGTATCCATGTTTGGTTTAATTATGAAGTTCATTTCACCAGAGGTTTATTTCAGGTAGAAAATTCCTTACTCGCAGAAATAATCGCCGGAAATAAAGAAGCCAAGCCCAAAAAAGTATTAGTAGTAGTAGATGCAGGATTATTAGAATACCAGAATGATTTACTAGAAAAATTATCAAGTTATGCTAAGTGTTATGAACATACAATAACTTTGTGTCGAGAGCCGATAGTAGTTCCGGGTGGAGAAGTAGTTAAAAACGATTCCAGATTTCTCGAACAAATTCATCAAGTAATTAATCAAGTGGGATTATGTCGCCACTCTTATGTATTAGCAATTGGGGGTGGCTCTGTACTGGATATGGTAGGATATGCTGCTGCAACTGCTCATCGGGGGATTCGGCTAGTACGAGTACCTACAACAGTATTAGCACAAAATGATTCAGGTGTGGGGGTGAAAAATGGAATCAATGCCTTTGCTCAGAAAAACTTTCTCGGCACATTTATGCCCCCCTATGCAGTATTGAATGATTTTGATTTTCTCACCACTCTTGATGAGCGAGATTGGCGCTCAGGTATAGCTGAAGCCGTCAAAGTAGCTTTGATCAAAGATCGGGATTTTTTTGATTTGATCATGACAGATGCTGATAAATTAGCGCATCGAGATCTCGATGCTATGGAAAGGCTAATCTATCGGTGCGCCCAGTTGCACTTAGAACATATTGCTAGTAGCGGAGATCCTTTTGAAATAGGGTCATCACGTCCTTTAGATTTTGGACATTGGGTTGCTCACAAACTGGAGAATTTAACAAAATATAGCTTGCGTCATGGTGAAGCTGTCGCCATCGGGATTGCTTTAGATAGTACATATTCTTACTTAGCTGGTCTTCTTTTGCCATCAGACTGGAAAAAGATTCTCAGTACACTCAAGCAATTAGGATTTAGATTATATGTATCAGAACTAACAGAGAAATTAGATCAACCTAATAATCCCGATTCTATTTTCTGGGGACTGACTGAATTTCGCCAACACTTAGGAGGAGAATTAACCCTCATGCTTCTACAAGAGATTGGAAAAGGGATAGAAGTTCACCAAGTAGATATATCCTTATACAAGGAAGCTATTGCAATTCTCCAAACTGGGAAATTAGCTAAATAAAAAAGTGACTCTGAAACTCAGAGCCACTTGAGGATATAGATGAATCTAACTAAAGATTCACCATTGACAATTTACATAGCAGCGTAAAAACTTACTTCTTAGATTCAGAAATGGGTACCCATTCAGTATGGAATGCGCCTTCTTTATCTGTACGCTTGTAAGTATGTGCGCCGAAGTAATCGCGTTGTGCTTGAGTCAAGTTTTGAGGTAAAGCCGCAGTCCGGTAGCTGTCGAAATAATCCAAAGAAGCACTAAAAGCTGGAACCGGAATACCTAACTTAGCCGCAGTGATAATAACTTCACGCCAAGCTTGCTTGTCTGTCCAGAATTGTTTGTTTAAATTCAGGAGCTAATAACAAGTTAGGTAATTCGGGATTTTCAGTCAAAGCTTTCTTAATCTTATTCAAGAAGCCAGCCCGAATAATACAACCACCTTTCCAAATCCGAGCCATTTCACCCAGATTCAAATCCCAATTATAGGTTTTAGAAGCTGTAGATAACAGCGCCATACCTTGAGCATAAGAACAAATTTTAGAACAATAAAGCGCATCACGCACCATGTTCACAAAATCCTTCATATCCCCATCAAATTTAGCATTGGGTCCAGTAGATGCTTAGATGCAGCAATCCGTTCATCTTTAATGGAAGAGATAATCCGCGCATTAACAGCAGCTGTAATTGTCGGAATCGCCACACCCAATTCCAAAGCAGTTTGTACAGTCCAACGACCAGTTCCCTTTTGACCAGCAGCATCAACAATCAAGTTAACCAAGGGCTTCTTGGTTTCTGGGTCAACATAAGGGAAAATATTAGCTGTAATCTCAATCAAAAATGAATTGAGTTCGTCAGTTGTGTTCCATTCTGTGAACACTTCATGTAGTTGCTGATGCGTCTAAGTCCAACAACATTTTTCAGCAAGTCGTAAGCTTCTGCAATTAACTGCATATCGCCGTACTCAATGCCGTTGTGCACCATTTTTACATAGTGACCAGAACCACCGGTACCAATGTAGGTAACACAAGGACCATCATCAACTTGGGCAGCAATTTTGTTGAAAATGGGTGAGAGGTACTCATAGGAACTCTTGGTTCCACCAGGCATCAGCGAAGGTCCATTCAGCGCACCTTCTTCACCACCACTGACACCCATCCCAATGAAACGTAACCCTACGGGTTCTAATTCCTGAGTGCGTCTTTCGGTATCTTCAAACCAAGAGTTACCACCATCAATGATGATGTCGCCTTCATTTAGCAAAGGTTTTAGCTGGGCAATTACCGCATCTACTGGTTTCCCAGCTTGTACCATCACCAGAATTTTGCGGGGACGTTCCAGTGAAGCCACAAATTCTTCTAGGGTAAAGGCCGCTTTTACGTTCCGTCCTCCGGCACGTTGCGCCATAAAGGCATCGGTTTTTTCACGAGAGCGGTTGTAAACTGCAATTGGAAAGCCATTACGCTCGACGTTTAGAGCGATATTCTCGCCCATAACGGCTAAACCAATCACACCAAAAGCTTGTAGGGTCATAAATTTGTTTGGCTAACTCTTGCAGATCCTTTTATCTTTAGGGTAGACCGAGATTTTAACGGATCTCCTAAAGAAGACATTAAGAGTTTATCTAGACCAGGACAAAAATCCACAACTAACATATTTGATTAGTTTTAATTTGTATCTAAATCCACATTTCTTCCTGAAAATTTGCAAAATTAAAATGTCTAGTCAAACTAAAATGGTAAGGAGTATCTAAAAAATGCTGGCATCCATCCTGGCACTAGTGGTTGGTCTTGGTAGTTTAACCATATACTTAGCAGCATTCTTTTTTCCAGAAATCCACCGCAAGAATGATTTTATCTGGAGTGGAGTGGGGTTATTCTACGCTTTAGTAATATGGGTATTTGCACCACGCATTACTGGGGGTCTTTTTCTTGGTCATGTCGCTAGCGTTGCACTTTTAGTGTGGTTTGGCTGGCAAACTTTAACACTACGCCGACAATTGACCCCACAGGTACAACAAACTCCTCTACCCAGTACTGAGACAGTGAAAGCGAGTGTTCTGCAACAAAGCAGTAAATTTTCGCCTTTAGGAAAGTTAGGGGAATTTAAAAACAGTATTGGTCGTATTTTTAGCAGTGGGAAAAATCGCATCCAAGAAACTGTGAGTAAAAAACCACCTGTAACCCCACAACCAAGCATAGCAGAAGTTATTGCTACATCTATTCCGGAAGAGTCAGTCGCGGAAACGAAAATTGAGACTGTTTCGGATACTACCGTCATTCCTGAACCACCCGTGGAGGAAATCAAAATTGAGACTGTACCGGAAGTTATTGCTCCCAGTTCTTCTCATCCTGAATTAGTAGCAACTGTGGAGTCAGAGGTTGAGGAAGAAAAAGCAATTCCTACGGAGGAAGTTGTCCCAGATGCAGTTTTGACTCCTGTAGCAGACATACCACCAGAATCAACACCCCCCAAATCAGCAAATTAGTTAATTTACGATGTGAATTTATACTAATTCTTGAGTGGAGCGGGCATCTTGCCCGCCATTGAAGTCAGACGGGCAAGATGCCCGTTCCACGGAAGAATCAAGTCAATTATTTCTACCTGTGGTTGAGAGTCCTTCGACGATTAAAGAGGGGGTATAACAAGAACCATTCCAATCTGCATCACCACCCAAACTGACTAATTGTTTGAGGGCTGTATAAACGTTCCCAGCTACCATCGTATCTTTGACACGTCCAATTACATGACCGTTCTGGACACGATATCCCAAATCAATATTGATGGAGAAGTCCCCGGATATGCCCCCACTACCTCCTAACATTTGGTCTACAATCAAACCATGATCCATTTCCTGAATTAGTTCTGGTAGGGACTTAGATTCAGGTTGAATCAGAAAATTAAATAAACCAGGATTGGGATAACTACCCAAGCTCGGACGAAAACCATTACCCGTGGTAGCTCTACCTAATTCCCGTCCGGTGGTGCGATCGCAATAAAAGTTCTCTAAGATTCCCTTGTTGATAAATATTAAAGATTGTGTCGGTTGACCTTCATCATCAAAGGGACAACTATAAGTGCCGGCTTCTGGGTCTTGGTAAAGGGTGAAACGGGGGTCGATTACTAATTGACCTAGTTTTTGTGACCAAGGAGAAGCTGTTTCTAAAATCCGTTTACCATTTAATGCTGCTTGGATTGTCCCCCAGAGCATATCAGCTGCTTTAGAAGTGAACAAAATTGGTACTTTCCCATTGGGGGGAGCGACATTTTCTTTAGCCCAGAGTATCCGTTGTAAAATTTGGTGAGCTAATTGATCTGGATATAATTCCCCTCGTTGGGTTTGACCATCCGAAACACTCAAAAAATCGTCACCCCGCACCCATTCGGCTGACATATAGCAACTGAGAGTAGTATCAGTATAGTAACAGTCTAAACCTTGAGTGTTGACGATTCTGGTGTTTTCTAAATCGCATTCCCAATCACTATGACAAACTACGTCAGGATATACCTCACGAATTAAGGCGATCGCCTCTCTACCCCAGTCAATCAATACATCCAACGGTACAGCCACCCCTAAGTCTGGATAGGATGGTCTAAAGTTACTCCCTAACTCCAAGGGTTCCGGTAGATTTAGTTGCGAAATAGCTAGCGATCGCTCCACCATAGTTTGGGGTGAAACAGCACCATAAGCTACAGTTAAACCGGGACGACCGTTACACCATAATCGGAGTGCAGTCCCTTCAGATTGACTGGTTTCTAGTTGTTTTAGTCGATTAGCCTCAAAAAAAACTGGTCGAGACAGCGATCGCGACTGATACACTTCAGCTGCTTCTGCTCCAGATTTTATCGCCAATTCCAGCAGCTGTTCTGCTAGTGTATCCTGTGACAAATTTTCAGAACCCATGACCCTTGGTGAATAGTGGATTGTGGATTTTGAACCGCAGATGGAGAAGAGATAATTATCCCAAAAATTGGTCAGTTCTCAGTGGTGATTAATCAAATATGGAAACAAATCGTATTACCCATGAGAATAATTTAAGCCAAATTGACTTCTTGCAGTAACCAAAATCCTGCAAAAGATTGTGCTTGGGGGTCTGACTGCACCCCAATAAAATGCACTCCATTGGCTTGTTGTTTGGTGGTTTCAAAACCCTTAGCTTCCGCCAGAATCTGTGGAGTCTTAATATTTGCTACAATCCAACTTTCTGTAGCCCCTGTTTCTAAAATCAATCTGTCTCCCTGACTGGAATCGAATTTCAAGTACGCTAACTCTAAACCAGACATCCAACCAGCTAAAGGTAAAGCTCTAGGTGAGAACATCAAAATTCCTGGAATCCGAGTTTCTGGAGACAATTGGGCTAATTCCATCGGAAATGATTCACCAAAGCCGATTTCCCATTCTGGCATATCCGCAAAATCGCTAGCAGTTAAAGTCACAAATGCCCATTGCTGTCCCTCTAAAGCATCTGGTAAACGTTGGGGTAATGGTCTTTCTAAACGCACGGAAGGATTAGAAACACCTTGATATCCAGGTTCTAGAGGGTAAACTTCCACCATGCGCTGTTTGATCCATTGATTCAGCATCAAAGTCCGACGACTAGGGAAAGCTGGAATCCCCACATCAAGACAGGCTTTGGTAATCATGTTAGTCATTTGACGACGGAAAAACCGGACTTTGATTGGTGCTGCTCCGGCTTTGTCAATGGCTTCCTGTAATGCTGTCCGCAACCAGACGGAATTTACCTGGGTACTGGGGCAATATTGAGCATAACGAAACAGAGAATCTATACTGGTGCTAACATCTAAGGGACTTTCGGACACCAATACTTCCCAAACTTTTTTCTGATTTTCGTCCAAAATTGGACGAGAGTAAAAATCAACTTCCCAAATACTGCCCATGTTTTAAGGTTAAATCTGGTGACTTTATATTTTGCTTATACTTATTACTTTACCAGGGAGTAGGGAGCAGGGAATAGGAACTAATCATGAGGAAGTTTTTTAGAAAAATTAAATCTAACTCCCATATCACAAATTGGTGCTTAATTATGATGAGTTAATGTTGTTGTTGATAAAACTTAACAACTTTTTGCACATAAGCAGCCGTATATCCTCGCTCACAACCCGTATAATTACCAGTCATCCACCAACAAGCGACACCACGCACTGCGGCAATTTCATTATTTTTGGTAGCCCGAAATTGATTATTTAGTTCCCGGCGTGTAATACAGGAAACTACTTGACGAGCGATTTTGGGGTCATTCTCAAACTGACTAGGTGTTAATTCCTTTTTCAAGCAAGTCCTCGTCCACCCTTTCAGGGTTTCTGGTTGTACTTTCCATGCACTGTAAAGTCCATCATGAGGATTTTTTGTTTGTGGTGCAGCTTTGCGGAGAGCTTCTACCATCGCATTCACTTGGGCATCTGTAACTCGTTGTTGTGCTTGCACTGATAATGGCAATAGCTCTAAACTGACAACAACGGCGCTGATTAATAATCCAATAGTTTTTTTAATCATTCTTTTTCACCCAGATATAATCTGAATTTTGAATTTTGAATTTTGAATTTTGAATTTTGAATTTTGAATTTTTATCATTCCTTCTTCAAACATTAACTAAATTTTCAATTGCCTCAGCTGAGTTTGGCAAATCCGATGTCAATACTTCGCTTCCTGTTTGGGTGACTAAAACATCGTCTTCTATGCGGATTCCCCGCACGTCAGCAAATGCCGCTAGTCTTTCCCAATTTACTACATTTTGATATTTTGAACGCAATTTTTGATCATTTAAAATTGCCGGTACTTGGTAAAATCCTGGCTCGATAGTAACTAACATTCCTGGTTGTAAAGGACGATTTAAACGTAGATAACATAAACCAAAGCGATCGCTTCTTTTTCTACCCTCAGCATATCCGGCCAAATCCTCCCAATCTTCCATATCATGAACATCTAAACCTAACAAATGTCCAATCCCGTGGGGGAAAAATAAAGCTTGAGCATCCATTTCTACTAAATCTGCTGGATTACCTTGGAAAATCCCTAAATCTACTAAACCTTCCACAATTACATGGGCAGCTAATAAATGAATATCACTATATTCCACCCCAGGATAAATCTTAGCTATACAAGCATCATGAGCTGCTAGCACCAAATTGTAAATATCTCTTTGGGTAGAAGAAAATTTTCCAGAAACAGGCCAAGTACGAGTAATATCAGCAGCCCAACCCATTTCGGTTTCGGCACCAACATCAGCTAAAAGTAAGTTACCTGGATGGAGATGATGATGATACTTTTCATTATGTAAAACTTCACCATGAACAGTGACAATGCTATTATAAGCTGTAGTCATATTGTGGGCGATAATCTCTGCTTCCATCGCCGCCCTAACTTCTGATTCTTTTTTGGCGGTTAATGTAGCAGCCATGCCAACTTGATGTGCTTTCACACTAATAGCAGCAGCTTTTCGCAACTCAGTTAAGGCTTCAGCATCATGGGTTAGACGTAGTGAAATAATTGCTTTGGCTAACTCTAAATCAATACCTTGGAGAGAATTTTGTGGTAGAATCCATCTACTTAATAACTGTGATTGCTGTGTCCAAGTAGCAGCATCCTGTACCGGAATTGTGGCAGCATCTTTGACCAGGGACTTTAATTCTGACATGGGTCTAGCATGATCAGCGCCAATGGTAGCCGCAATTTGATCACGAGTGGGAAATTCTCCATGCCAAAGAATTTTACTAGGTTCGGGGTCATCTAAAAATAGTTCTAGATGTCCCCCATCCAGACGAATTACCGCATTTTGTAAAGGTATCCCCGCAAAGTAGAGAAAATTACTATTAGCCCGAAATGGAAAAAGATTGGAGGGAAAGTTCCGGGGACTACTACCTCCTGACCAAAGCAAGATGGGAAAATTAATCAGTTTAGCTAGTTTTTGTCGTCTCTGACGGAGGATGTTGGGAAGAGAGGTGGAAATATTTTGCAGCAACATAAGAAAATTAAGACCCCATATGGAAAAGACTTTTTCACCCCTTATTTAAAATCGGCGATTTCCACCAGATTCCTGACTGTACCAGAGTATGTACTTGCCAATCGGGGTCAGTCTGTGGATAATCTAAGCGATAGTGTCCACCCCGACTTTCGGTTCTAAAAGCCGCACTTTTAAGGATTAAATCAGCAACATCTAATAAATTCCTGGTTTCTGCCCACAGTCGCAATTGTCTTTCAATATCTGGTAAATCAAAATTAGCGGATTCTGCTGGACGTAAAACCTGAAAGAACTTACTCAATGGTAAATTAGCAAAATCTTGTTGCCAATTTCTTATCGTCGCGATCGCCGCTTCTAAACTAACTTGTTCTCGGCAAATACCAGCGCTTTGCCAGACTAAACGCGGCAATTGCTCCCGTAATAATTCTAGCTGTCTTTGTTGAGCTTGCCATTCATATTCAGAAATATTCACAGGAGCAAATATAAGTTCTGCTTCGGTAACGTCGATTGGCTCTACTTCTAGATCGGCCATTTGCGCCCCATAAACAATACATTCTAACAGCGAATTACTCGCTAAACGATTAGCCCCATGTACTCCCGTACTCGCAGTTTCACCCACTGCATACAAGCCAGGAATATTAGTGCGATTCATTACATCTGCCGCGATGCCACCCATCCAGTAATGAGCAGCAGGAGCAACAGGAATAGGCTCGTTAAAAACATCAATACCCCAACGTTGACAGACTTTAATAATATTCGGAAAGCGGTGACGGATTTTGTCAACGGGGATGGGACGCATATCTAACCAGACATGAGCTGTAGCTGGATCAGCCGCAGTATTCTGTAAGTAACTAAAAATAGCTCTACTCACGATATCTCTAGGTGCAAGTTCCCCATCTGGATGGTAGTCAAATGCAAAACGTCGTCCATTATTATCAACTAGGTGCGCACCTTCACCCCGCACTGCTTCACTAATTAAAAACCGATCTGCTCCTAATTTTGTCAGGGCTGTAGGATGAAATTGCACAAATTCTAAGTCGCACAGAATCGCTCCCGCACGATAGGCGATCGCCACTCCATCTCCCGTACTCACGCCTGGATTAGTAGTTTGAGCAAAAACTTGTCCCCCACCACCTGTGGCGAGAATCACAGCATTAGCCCGAATCCATCTGACTTGACCTTGATAAAAAAGGCTAATTCCTTGACATTTTCCTGTTTCTGGGGACAACCATAAATTTAAAGCCAAAGCTTGTTGAATAATTTGAATATTTTCGCGGTGTAGGACTTGACTAGCCAGGGTGGTAGTGACTTCTCTACCTGTAGTATCCGCAGCGTGGAGTACCCGATGACGCGAATGCGCTGCTTCTAAAGTTAAAGCTAAGGTCTGATCATGACGGTCAAAGGCTACTCCTAAACTGACTAAAGCTTGAATACAATCAGGAGCTTGTTGAGCCAGGAATTTTACCGCCTCTAGGTTACATAAACCAGCTCCGGCTTTTAATGTATCTTCTATATGTAATGCTGGAGAATCTTCTGGGGCTACAGCTGCGGCTATACCACCTTGTGCCCAATCACTAGCAGACAAGGTAATTGTTTCTTTAGTAATTAACCCGACTCGTAAAGACTCTGGTAAACATAGTGTTGTGTATAGTCCAGCCGCACCGGCTCCGACGACTAAGACATCAAATTGGCTAGGAATATCTATTTGCAGCAAGGTAAAAAGAGTGAGGACAGGGGGCAGAGGCAGGGGGGCAGGGGGCAGGGGGCAGGGGGAAGAGGGGCAGGGGGCAGGGGGCAGGGGGCAGGGGGCAGGGGGCAGGGGGCAGGGGGCAGGGGGCAGGGGGCAGGGGGCAGGGGGCAGGGGGCAGGGGGCAGGGGGCAGGGGGCAGGGGGCAGGGGGCAGGGGGCAGGGGGCAGGGGGCAGGGGGCAGGGGGCAGGGGGCAGGGGGCAGGGGGCAGGGGGCAGGGGGCAGGGGGCAGGGGGCAGGGGGCAGGGGGCAGGGGGCAGGGGGCAGGGGGCAGGGGGCAGGGGGCAGGGGGCAGGGGGAAAGAGAATTTAAAATATATTCTCTCCATCTCCTATCTCCGTTTCTCTCCCTTGCTCCCTGCTCCCTGCTCCCCTGCCTCTTCGTGCCCCCCTGCTTGAGTTAAAATTAACAGGAAATCCGGTTATCTATAGATACCGTTGTTAATGCGATCATCTCCCTCATTGAAAACAGATTCTAATTTGGTAACTGTAAAATTACTTAGATTAGTTTCTAAAGTCTGTTTTTGGTGCTCGCTCAATCCGGGTAGCTCCAATACATCCTCTACTTTCTTGTAAGGAGCATTCTCAAAAATTTTCTTGGCTAGAGTAGGGTAAAGCCCAGGAAATTTTTGAAATGCTCGCACATTGGTATTATTCAAATCAATTTTCTTACCAAATTCGGTGGCGAGTTTTTGATCTGCCCGATTCTGGCGTGTAATAGCCAGAATTGGTGCTGGAATCAAATTCAGGCTATTGAAACTGATCGCTAAGGCACTTTGACTAGTTCCCAGCCATCCCCAACAACCCAGCAACAAGCTAAATACTGTTAATAAACGCACCAATCCTTTCACGATTTTTGTACCTCTTTTCATCTAAAACAAACTAAAAAGCTGTCAGTTCCAAGCTAGAGACTAATATACAACGAGTTGAAGTATCTACCACCAAATGCTTAACGTTTGCAAAAACTCTAAGGTGCTGGGAAGCTAAACAATGCCACTAGCAAAAATAATCCGTCTACTAGAATTGTACTCAAAACTGCTCCACTAAAGGCATACCAATGCCGTTGTTTTTGACCGAGAGCGAAAATTCCTACTCCGAATAAAACCAGAGCCAAAACTACAGCCAGAGCAACTCCTACAGGGGTTTCTACCTGAATGAGAGCATTTTTTAAGATTTGTGAAGCTCCATCGGCATCGGCTCTCATAATTTGTCGCCAATAGGGCATCAAGTCTACTAAGTAAAAATAGATATCGGTTAAGACTGTACCGAATAAGGAACCTAAATAAAACAAATTGCCCACTTTTCCCCAATTTTTGGCTAAACACCACAGAGCAAAGGGGAGTCCAATCGATTCCACTGGTAAATGCCAGAGAGGTTCCCAACGCAACCATCCCCAATAAATTGACCCAGCTAACCAACTCCAACTAAATCCTAAAAGTAAATCCCCCCATAGATAGGTTTGTGGACGGGACATGAGGGTAAAACTTAGCCATACCCAAAATCCAGTCATCGCTAAACTGAAAGTGGGAAGCGATCGCACTAATGGAGCTTCAATAAATACTGGTACTGATACTAAAAATATGGCGGCGGCAAATACTAACCAACGGTATTGAGAAGCCACGATTTCGGGCAGAGAGGGAGACATAGACAGGCTAGATTCTAGTTCTCTAATCTCTTTCCGGTCAATATTAGTTGTGTCTAACTCGGTATTAATTGAGTTGCTAGCAGTTGTGTAAGAGGACAATGTATTATTAATCAAAGTTTTTAATATTTGTTACTAAACTTTATCTTCCTTAAGATATCACATCTACCAATGCCCCTGGGGGGCATTTTGATTTTAAATGAATTTTAGCAAGCTATGGGGGAATTGGGGATACCTGTTTCCCGAAAAGATGATGCCAAGAGCGTAAAGTAGGAAAATTACTACGGTTAGGTATCTAGATATCGGAGTTTAGTTAATGACAGCAATTTTAGAAGTAGGTAATATGCACTTGTTATTTCCCTCAGTTGGTCAACTTTTGCAGGTAGGAGCGTCTAACGCAGCTACAAGTGGTGGAGTTAATTTAATTACGGGCTTGATTCAAGCATTTATACTTGGGATTGTACAAGGTATCACTGAATTCCTACCTATCAGTAGTACTGCACACCTTCAAGTATTTACTAAAGCATTGCATTGGGATGCAGTAGCTGGAAAACCATTTTTAGCGACCATTCAATTTGGTAGTGTAATTGCTGTGTTAATTTATTTTTGGGCAGAAGTTACGAAGGTTTTTAGTGGTGCTTGGTCAGCTTATCAGGAAAAAGACTGGAAGCGAGAAGAATGGCAATTATTCTTAGGGATAGCCGTAGGTACCTTACCCGCTTTGGGTGGTGGATTTTTGCTAAAAAAGGCGCTCAATGATGACAAATCTTCAATTAATAGTATGACAACCATTGCCATCGCCGCAATTATGATGGCAATTATCTTAGCCGCAGCGGAAAAATGGGGAAGTCGGGAGCGGAAATTCGATAGTTTAAAAATTATTGACGGGTTATGGATTGGGTTAGGACAAATGATTTCTTTAGTTCCTGGTGCTTCTCGTTCTGGTTCAACTCTGACAACGGCTTTGTTTATTGGTCTAGAGCGGAGTACAGCCGCAAAATTTTCTTTTTTGCTAGGAATTCCCACGCTGACTATTGCGACTTTATATGAGTTTTTTAAAGAAGCATTAGGTCAGATTGATTTAGCATTAGTTTTTGTTGGTACCTTCTCGTCATTTATATTTTCTTATCTATCTATTGCCTGGTTGTTGCAATATCTACAAACTAAGAATACTTTGATATTTGTTTGGTATCGCTTGGCTTTTGGTGCCTCAATTTTGGGTGCGATTGCCTGGGATGGTTGCAAAATAATTAAATTTGCTAAATTTGTGGAGCAGGCATCTTGCCTGCCTAACTTGACTTTAATGGCGGGCAAGATGCCCGCTCCACGTCTAAAAATAGCAATTTATTGAAAAAATATTGGTATGGAGGGAGAAGTTTCTCTCCTCCCCATATGCATGATCTATGATTTCAGCAATAAGTAATATAACGAACCGTTTCCACCCGTAACTCCAGCTCGATCACCTGCTAATTTTCCAGTCCCCATAAAATAATCTACCCGTCCCGCCTTTAATCGCGCTACCTGTATCTTGATCGAGTACAAAACGACTAACTGTGCGATATTGCAATCTCCCGCTACCAGTAGCATAGGGAAGTGATGTATGAATCAATGCTAATGCTCCAGGAGGCATGAGAGATTTATCTGTAGCAATAGAACGCTCATCTGTCACTGGTACATGGATACTACCTTGTGCTACAGTACCGGTTTCTTTAAAAAAGACAAATCTTTGCCAACGTGGCAAATAATTGCTCAATTCTTGGGGATTTTGACGGAAAAACTGGACTACACGGGGTAGGGTTAATTGATTACGCGCCAGTTTTTGATCTTTAGCTAATTCTTTACCAATACTTGTCCAAGGATAATCAGTCCCACCTGCATAGCCTATGGATGTAGTTCTCCCATCGGTTAACTTAATTTGAGCCGAACCTTGAATATGTACCATGTATGCATCTAGGCGATCCCTAAACCATAACAGTTCCAATCCATTTAATGGACTCTTAGCACCTAATAATCCATCTTTCCCTTCCAAATCAATCCGTTTGGGGTGGGGTTTAGTCCATTGCTTAAAATTTGATGGTAGTTGATACAGAGGATACTTGTATACTGAAGTCCTGACTCGACTAGCAGTATATACAGGTTCATAGTAAGCAGTAAATTTAACAGTACCCTTGCCATCATTACCAATAGATTGGTAAAAGGCAAATTCTCGACGGACAGCCGCTTGGAGTTGCTCTGGAGATTGAGAACTGATCACTAGTTCTCGAAAACGGACTAAACTCCGACGCACTCGGTCTGGAGTAATTTCTCTGACCGGATAATTTTTATAAGCGGCGATAGCCTCATCCTTGGTCAAATAACTGAGACTGTAGTCAATGGCTGTTAACAATGCTTGTTTATCACCCTGTTGACCGATACCACCCCAAATTTGGTCATCCCAACCCAAGCAAGCATGAGTGGGACTACAATTAACTCCCAAGTCGGCTAACTTCAGTGCTGTTTGTGTCTGAGGAGGACTTGGTACACGTAGATACGGCGAAGGTATGGTTACTTGAGCTAACGCTGACCAAAGTGGATTGACTAGGGTGATTCCTAGACTTAAGGAAAGCAAAGTAAGAGTTTTTCTCATCATTAATCTAATTAAATCTTTCCACGCTAGAACTAAAAATCGGTTCCACTCGAATTGCCACAATCCGAGATGGACGTACTACCATATATTCCCCCTGAATATTTTTAATCGGTACACTAATAAAGTCATTAGAAGCCGATTTGGGGACAAGTTCACCGCTATACCACTTTTGAAACTCTTGAATAGTCGGAAAACGCACTTCTTCCCGATGACCGCTATCTAATAGGAGATACACAGCATATTCATTGGCAGTTCTAGGCATAAAAGTTATTTCATCAATACATACAACTTATAGTTAATCATGTTACTGGACATGATTAAATTACAGAAGCCAAAAAGACTTATGCACAACCATCTGATTGGTTTGCGGCTTTGACTCCCCTTGACGGTTGCTTGAGGTTAAAAAGTTCCCAGTCTAGTTGACGCAGTGTTAAAAAAATAACTTGAATCGAGCTAACTGGTTAGTAATTGCTCCCGATAATATTTGATTGAGTTCTGCACTATCAGCATAAGATAAAATCTGGTGGGTGGGTAAATCAAACGACAAATGCCCCTCTAAATCAGGACGTTGCATTTGCCCTAATAATATTTGTTCTGACCGTTTGCATTGAATCGCATAGCCAATTTCTACACAGACGTTAGGACTGGGAATCAATTGACGACTTTCTTTCCCCTCGATACTAGCTATGGGAGTAGTGTCAGCAATAAATAATAAACTCTTGCGGATTTTTCGCATGCTGGTGCGGTTGAGTCGTAGCGGTGCGTCATGAGGACGGGACGACTCAATTAATGATAGAGGTAGACGCGATCGCAAATTTAAAACTGCTAAACTTTTCTGCAACTCTGCTCTCAATATCTCAGTCGCTGATGCATACTCAGTTTGATAACAGAAAAAAATGGTGGGGTCTAACTGAGCTAACAGAGCCTGCTTCGTGAAATAAATTTCATGACTAATCAAGTCAATATTTGATACACAGTAACCACCGCTACCCTCAATGTAAAATTCGATATCCTCACCTTCCAAGTAACGTCCAAACCAAGTTGACGTTTTCACTTCGTCGCTGTCTTCTAAAAAGTCTGCTCGCAATCCAGTTTTCAGCAGACTTTTTTTGCTAAGACGAATATCTGGTGGACGTTTTTCCAGTTCTGTAATCGGTTCATAATCCTGAAGATACCACGCTCTGAGCGCAATAATGGACATAAGGCGCTATTTTAATCATCTTAATAAAGTATTCAGTGCCAGCTTACAACTTATTAATACTTTAAAACAACAAAACCCAAGGCTTTATCGTCTGAATCATCCCCTCCTCTCGTTTAGACTAGCCAGGGATGTACTTTTTTCCATCACGTTGATAAACAAGCAATGAAAAGCAGTGACAGCGCCCCCTGATACTCAAAAATTTGAGGGAATAACAGCGTTAGCGTTGGGTATTGTTGTCGTTTGACGAGACAGATGGATATTAAACAGCGTCTTAACCTGATTCTTTTAACCTAAACATCCTCGGACATCAGAGACATCCTGGATATTAAGTACAACATCACCAACAGTGTCGGTGAAGGTGGAATCCCACATAGCCTTGAGGAAAATCCCCTCGGCTCCATTAAAATCACCTGGTATTTCGTCACCACAATCAAGGCATTTTCATAGTTTGGTACTACCAAGCTTTGAATAAATATGCCCACATTTGGTACTACTTTAGAAGTATATTCTTCGGTGATTCTTACCAATCCGGAACCATATCGGTTACACAGATGTTCAAAAGTGTCTAATAGAATACTTTTGGTCTGGCAGTAGCGACCCTTGATGGGACATGATTTGCCATTCCGATATTGAAGTTTTCTATTCCTATTATCTACACAATGTCAGGAGGTGTTGTCATATGTCTGGAGAATGATTGTTCTAGATCACGCTCTTTTGTATTACAACCGTAGCTGTTGTTTGATCTGCCAGGGAAGCTTTTTATCTCTAGCTTCAATTATTAGAATAGCACCTAATTTTAGGGTGAGCATGGTGTCGCAATGAAACTTTACCTTTTCGGGTCAAACTAACAGATTCACACTTGACTATAGATCGGCTCAAGATAATAATGTTAAGTTTAGTAAACACAATGAACAGGTTAACAAAGAGTACGCTACATTAAGGGCAAGGTACAAAAAAGTTAAATCTTAACTTTTGGAATTTAGAGCCTGTACCTCCTGCTCTAAGGTTTCTCGCAATCACTATAAAGTTTTGGCATCAGCAATTGTGTTTTCTCCTTAAGTCCAATCAGTTTTTCGGAGGTTCATACAAGCACAGCCAGAAATGCCTGCCTACTTAGAATAAATGATGCACATTTAACTAATAGTAGATTGCGATCGTTGTCCACCCTAGTTTGTCATTTCGGATTTTTGGATTAAATTTGAATTATTTGAGACTCCCATTAAACCGTTGCTAGTTACTGAAACCTTTCTCTCGTAACTCGTGACGGTTTCAGCTTTGGTGGAGTTTGTCTCAACACTAACTAAGGTAATAACAGTAACTTCTGGTGGACAAAATAAACGTCCGGGACGATAAGTTCCTAAACCACGATTAACATATAATTGATTTTGTTCGACTTGGTGAAACCCTTGGGCCCATTCCCAATATCGGACTACTTTAGAACAATCTCCTAAGAATAGAGATAACCAACATCGTAATTTTTTAGGGATGTGCTTCAAGAGCTTTTTATAATGGAATACTAGCTCCTAGTCCCGGAATCACAATATGTCCTCCATGTGTATGACCCGATAATTGCAGGTCAACCCGCCATTTTTGCAAAATTTTAGCTGTATCCGGGTTATGGGAGAGAACAATCCGAGGGATAGCTGGGTCAAGTTGGTTCATCACTGGTGCAGGGTTAAATTCCCGTGACCAATAATCAGCAAGTCCGACGATGGGTAATTCTTTTCCCAACGGATAAGCAATTTGATTCCACAGAACATGCACTCCAATACTAGTGAGAGCTGCGGTTACTTCTGCTTGGGAGTGAGTGAAATGAATATCATGATTTCCCAGGACAGCATAGATGCCACTAAAGCTTTGCAGATGCTTGAGTCGCATCACCAATTGATGAATTGGTGTCGGGTCATCAGTTACGTAGTCACCAGTTAAGAGAATTAAATCGGGTTCCTCTTGATTCGTAATTGCGATCGCCCGTTCTAACATTTTTTCTGATAAACGTAAACCATCATAGTGAAAATCTGATAGCTGCACCAACTTGCAACCCTGTAAAGATGCAGGTAAATTTGCAATCTTAACCGTTAGTTTATCTAATCTTAAACTTCCTGTAAATAACCAGTGCATAGGTCAACAGTGACTCCATAATACTAGCGTTTACAGCTTATCAAAAATCTTCATTAAACTTGAATAAAGATTATAAATTTATGTCATTAAATCAAAACTAGATTCTCAAAAATCACTGATTAAGGTTAATGAAAGTCACTTCTGGTCAAAAAATTTGGCTCGTAGTTGCGCTTCAGCGCATGTTATGTTTTTTCTAAACCAATGTCTTAACAATATAATTACCTGTTATATGCTGCATTTCTGTCATACTCTTTTTTTGGCAAAGGTATTGAAAAAGGTTAAACTATATTTAACAGCTTAATTGAAATTTTTTATGCCACTCTTAGGAAGTATGTAATTTATGCAACTTACACCAACTGAGGCAAAAATATGGGAAGAATCACCCACCACAGAACACATCAACAAAATGTCTGATCATGCAATTAATAACAAGTATGAATCTGGAAAGCAAAGAATACTTACAGAAGTGAACCGTGAAAAACTACCCAGCTTTATACAGGCATTAAAAAAACCTGGATATATGGATTTACGACCTTTTTATCAAAGAAGAAATAGATGGGATGAAACAAAGCAATCAAGACTAATTGAATCATTCTTAATCAATATTCCTGTTCCACCAATTATTCTTTATGATAAAAGCTATCATTTTTATGAAGTAATTGATGGTCAACAAAGGATTACTGCACTTAGAGAGTTTTATGAAAATCGTCTGATATTGAAAGGACTACAACTTTGGCCGGAACTGAATGGACGTACCTATAATACTTTACCAGCAAAAATTAAAGCCGGAATTGATCGTCGTTCCATATCATCTATAATTATAATTACAGAATCAGCGTCTAATCCTGAAGTAGCACTACTGTTAAAACAGCTTGCTTTTGAGCGTCTGAATACTGGTGGTGTAGAACTAAGTCGTCAAGAAATACGTAATTGTCTATATTATGGCAAATTTAATGAACTATTACTAGACTTGGCAAATAATTCTATATTTGCTAAAGCCTGGGAAATTCCTATAGAAGATGAGAGAGAATTAGAGACAGAGGAGTTCACGACTTTGCTGAAAGTGGAAACAAGCTTGCGAATCCGACCTTGTAATTCCACCTGATTTAAAACCTGACCAACAAACATCAAATCTTTAAGCATTAAATCAGATTCTCTATATAAATCCGTTGAATCTTCACTAGCAACGGGAAAACATAAAACAGGATCTGGTAATGAAGTATTTTTGATTCTAATATCACCTTTATCAATCGCTGGTTTATACTCATCTAAACCAGAAAAAAGCATTTCAACTAATTTATTTACTCGTTGCGAAAGTAATCCACTCAGTTTACCCAAAGCTAATAAAATAGGTTCATTCCATCGTGGTTCATGTAGATGTGATTTGATGAGATTAAGTTGTTCATTAAAATCATCAATACCTACAATATAAAGTGCTGCAAAATATTCCTCAAAAGTCAAGTGCATAAAACCATGAAATTCAGGAGCACGTTCTACAAATAAACCTGTAGTTTCTCGCACTTTCCGCAAAAATTCTTCTACTGCATAACGCACTGATTCCGATTCGGGTTCAGTATCATTTAATTTTGCTAGTTCTTCTGCTAATTTGTTTTCTACTTCTACTTGAGTTACTAAACCTGAAGGTTTTTGTTCATGCATCCAATAAGCTAATGGAGCTAAAAGCTCTATCACTTCATTTTCTTTCAATAATACTCTTTCTACACTAGGCAATTTTTTGTGTAATTGCCAATCTCCTATCAAGGTTTTCACAGCTAAATCATAAACTTCCACACGACGATTTGGTAAACGTGAACCATTGCGGTGAATAAGAGCTAAAATTGTTAATAATAGAGGATTAGCAGTCAGACCTTTGACACCTTCATTTTCTTGAATCGCTTTTAAAATATCTTGTGCTTGTCTATCTCCAGAACGTTCCCAAAGTATTTCTCTTGCTTCTGGTCGCTGTGCTTTTTCCACTGCTCTACACCAGCGATGCAAAAATTTCTCTACTTCCTGAATCCCCATATCCTCAATAGTAAATTCAGCAAATAAATTATTTAATTGTACATCACGATAACCTGCAATTCGGCTAGTTATAATAAATTTATTACCAGGGAAATTATCCACAAATTTATTAATACTTTCTACAATTATCCTGCGACTTTCTTGGTCAAACACTTCATCCAAACCGTCTATTAATATCAAACATTTTCCTAGACGCATTTCGTTCAAAAGTAATGCTGCTACTTCAGTTCTTGTTTCTGTTTTGAAATAAGATTCCCATTGACGATAAAATTGGTGTAGATATTCTAATAAACTTAAATTTGATTGTTTTTGTTTATCTAGTTGTTCGGCATAATCGGCAATACGAAAGAAAATTGGTAATAAAGTTTTACCTAATTCTTCTGATGATTCTCCTCCAATAACTGTTTCCTGAGCATTACGTTTAGCAGTAGCAAAATGTAAGGCTAAGTAGCGTAATAAAGTTGTTTTACCTGCACCAGGAGCACCTAAAATTAAACTATATTTGTTTTCCCGTACAGCATCAGATAAATTAAATACAAAATATAAACTATTGTTCCTGTGGAGGATGAGCAATTTTCCAGCGTTCTAAATCCTCTACAAGAATCGGATGGACATCGAACCAACTGCGATACTCATGGTAGTAACCTAAAACAAATTTATTTTGCAATAATTCATCACGAATCACAATTTCATTTTTATTCGGTAATGTATGAGTCTTGGTATTAATTGATTCCCCTGTACGGTGAATTTCATCCATGATGGGAAAATGATAATCGCTAATGGTGTAATCTTTGCGAACTTCTTGCACAGCTTCCTTCGCTATCTCTAAATTCACTGAATTCAAGTTTTTCCTAGAAGCAACTTCACAGGAAGTCCGAGCTATTCGCACTAAATCACGGATGACACCACCACTTTTTTCACAAATTAAGTCTAATGCTTGTTGATTAAATAAATCTTTGTGAGTACTACTTAATCTTGCTAATCTTTTACTAATGACACTGTTAAGAATCTCTCGACCTAATTTATTCGGTTTGTTAGTAGGTGAGAAGTTTTCATTACATTCAAAAACTGGTGGATTACTTAAATCCAAACATTTTTGAAAACTTTGCATTGGTTGAGTGAAGTTCGTAATTCTGTGGTTTTACCACCACCCCGATGACCTGCAAGTAAAAACTTCGCTGGATCATCTTCCATTTCCAGTGATATCATTAGGCTTTCTACAGGACTATTATCACGCTGGACATAAAAATCTCTCAGGTTATCAAGATTTGTCAGAGGTTCTTCTGGCTTAAAAAGCTGACAAACAGGTTTCCAAAAACGAGTGCTACTCATCGCAACAATGGTAAATTTCAGATTGGTATAAAATAATATGATAATTATAACCCATCTAAATAAATTTTAGCGTGCTTAGAAAATTAAAATATCCCTCAAATTTTAGGTTTATAGTGTATATGTAGGGGCGTATTGCCATACGCCCTTACTATTCCTCAATGCATATAATCTATTTTCATCTGTTAGCAACTGTATTTTTACGTATTTTTTTGTCTCCTACTTAGATGTGTACGGAGTCAGCTTTTTTCAGATTAAGTTTTCCTTGATAAAATGAATATCCATAATTACTACAATTTTAATTAGTAAATAAACTCTAAAAATGAAAAGATTATTAGCCAATGATGAAGCAGCACGCATTGAAGCACTTTTAGAATACAAGATTCTTGATACTCGACCAGAAGTAGCATTTGATGACATTACTCGTTTAGCTTCTTATATTTGTGGAACTCCCATCGCTTTGGTGAGTTTAGTTGATACCAACCGTCAGTGGTTTAAATCTAAAGTTGGGTTAGATGCTATCGAAACCCCCCGTGATATTGCTTTTTGCACTCATGCTATCCAGCAAACTGATGTTTTCATGATTCCAGATGCGACTTTGGACGAAAGATTTGTCAATAACCCCTTAGTAACATCAAGTCCTCACATTCGCTTTTATGCAGGTGTACCCTTAATTAATGCTGAGGGTTATGGGTTAGGAACACTATGTGTTATTGATGACGTGCCTAGAAAACTCTCCTCAAAACAGGTGGAAGCATTACAAATTTTAGGTCGTCAAGTTATGAATCGGTTAGAATTACGGCGTAATCTAGATGGGTTACTCCTGTCCACTAATCAACGTCAACGAAAAAAGAAAATCAATCAACAATTTCTGATCAAGTTAGGAGGCTGGGTTGGTTTATCGTCATTAATTATTCTGATGGTTGGAGTATTTTCTTATCAAAATATTAAAGGATTTATTAATATACATCATGAGCAACAAAAAACTTTACAGCAAGTATATACTCAAGAAAAATTAATCCTTTATTTCCAGGAATTAGAAAGTTTTCAAAGAAATTATATCTTGACAGGAAACGAAATTTATTTACAGGATTCTCTAGACGCAATTACTAAAATTAATCAAGAACTTCAAATTCTCAAAAATTTAAAATCATCTCAACCAATTGCACAGCAGCAGTTTTTTGTAAATATTGAATCACAAATACTTACCAAATTATCTATAATCAAAGAAAGTCTGGACTGGCGTCGGAAAAATAAGCCAGAAAAAGCATTGCAGATTTTCGTGATCAGTCAGAAACATAATATTAAAAAGCTTGATATCTATCTGCATGATCTGGAAACTCAGAAAAAAGAAATATTTCAACATCAATCTACAGAAATACTCAATAATGTAAATAGTACAATTCTCACTCTTGTCATATCTATCTCTTTCTGTATTTTGATATTTTTGATAGTCTATTACATTATATATCGTGAAATTGTTGAGCGTAAATTAACAGAGGCATCTCTTCAAAAAGAGCGTAATTTTATTTCCACTGTCCTAGATACAGCCAATGCTTTAGTCATAGTTCTAGATTCACAAGGGCAAATTATCCGTTTTAATCGAGCTTGTGAAGAAACCACTGGTTACTCTGTTGATGAAGTTACAAATCGCTGCTTTTGGAATTTATTCATAGACCCAAAAGACCGTCCAGCAGTTCAAGCTATGTTTACAGAAGTCAGATTAAATCAAGGTTGCAAAGAATATGAAAATTATTGGCTAACAAAAGATGGAAATCATCGCTTGATTAATTGGTCAAATAAAATTATCTGGGATGATAAGAATAAAATTGAATTTATTATTAGTACTGGTATAGATATTACTGAACGCAAACAGGCCGAAGCATCTCTCAAGCAGCAATTAGCAGCAGTAGAAGCGACCACGGATGGAATTGGGATTGTAGATGAAAATGGTAATTATATTTATTTGAATAGCGCTCACGTCAATATATTTGGATATATTGATGATACGGAACTTTTGGGTACAACATGGCAACAACTTTATGAACAAGAACAGACTGAAATGGTTTGAGAGTGATGTATTTCCTGAACTGATACAACAGGGTTATTGGCATGGGGAAACAGTTGCTAAGAGAAAAGATGGTAGTTACTTTGCAGAAGAACTATCTTTGACAAAGTTGAAAAATGGCGGATTGATTTGTGTTTGTCGTGATATTAGCAAACGTAAACAGGATCAAGCTATATCTGAGTATACAATATGCTGTAACTAGTGCCTTAGCAGCATCTAAGAATATTAATAATGCTACTCACCGCGTTTTAAAAGGAATTTGTCAAAGTTTGAGATGGGATTGGGGTGAAATTTGGCTCCTCGACAAACAAACAAATATTCTTCGTTGTGCAGATGTTTGGTATGAACCAGGTTTAGAGTTCAAAGAATTTGAAAAAATTACCCGAAAAATTACTTTTGCTCCAGAATTTGGACTACCTGGACGTATTATAGCTCAATTTGAACCTATATGGCTGAATGATATTTGCTGATGATGCAAATTTTGAGCGTCAACATCTTGCTGCTCAGGTAGGATTACACACAGCTTTTGGGTTTCCTATTTATAGTGGTAATACTGTCGTTGGTGTCATGGTCTTTTTAAATAAGAATATTTACCCAGAAAATGTAGAGTTGCTGAAAATTATGATCTCTATTGGTAATCAAGTTGGTCAGTTTATTAAGCGCAAGCAGATAGAAGAAGAACTTAATCTCCAAAATGGCGATCGCAATTATTAGCGATGATTACCCTAAAAATCCGCAAAACTTTAGAAATTGATCGAATTTTGCAAACCAGTGTCACCGAAGTTAAAAAATTACTACAAGCTGACCGTGTACTGATTCTAGAGTTGATGACAGATGGTTCTTTAACAGCACAGAAAGAAGCATTAATTCCTGGTATCCCGGTGGTGATGGGGGAAAATATCGTTGACCCTTGCTTTACAGAAGGGTATATCCAGAAATATCGTCAAGGGTCAATTAGTGCTATTAATGATATAGAGAAAGCGAATATCAAACCCTGTCATGTTCAACTACTGCAAAGATTTCACGTTAAAGCTAATCTGGTAATTCCCATTTTTCTCAAAGACCAACTTTGGGGGTTGCTAATTGCCCATCAGTGTACTCAACCCCGGGAATGGAATGACTGGGAAACAGAACTCCTCAAGTCACTAGCTGATCAAATTGGAATTGCTTTAACTCAAGCTAAATTGCTAGCAACAGAAACTTTGCAAAGACAAGAACTGGAAGTTGCTCGTCATCAAGCTGAATTAGCATCTCAAGCTAAAAGTAGTTTTTTAGCTAACATGAGTCATGAAATCCGTACCCCCATGAATGCAGTTTTGGGGATGACGGGATTATTGTTAGAAACTCCCCTGACTCCAGAGCAAAGGGATTTTGTGGAAACAGTTCGTTTCAGTGGTGATGCTCTCCTATCTTTGATTAATGAGATTTTGGATTTATCAAAGTTGGAAGCAGGAGAAATGATGCTGGAAAATTTAAATTTTGATTTATCAACTTCCGTGGAAGAAATTCTGGAATTATTAGCTCCCCAAGCCCATAAAAAAGAATTAGAACTAGCGGCTTTACTTGATATTAATGTTCCTATTTTTCTCCAGGGAGATGTTAGTCGTCTGCGGCAAATTCTGATGAATCTTGTGAGTAATGCGATTAAGTTTACTAGTCAAGGTGAGGTAATAGTCGGAATAAAATTGAAATCAGAAAATTATAGTACAGCTACTCTTACTTTTACCGTTACAGATACAGGGATTGGGATTACACCCGATGACCAAAACAAACTCTTTCAACCATTTACCCAAGTTGATGCTTCCATTACGCGTAAATATGGTGGTACGGGTTTGGGTTTAGCAATTTGTCAAGAGTTAGTAAATTTAATGGGAGGAAAAATTGGCATAGAAAGTGAGATTGGTCAAGGTTCTAAATTTTGGTTTGAATTAACTTTCTCTAAACAATCTGAATCTATTGCGGTGAATCATGACCAGGATGTTCTGAGTCAGCGACGTTTGTTAGTAGTGGATGATAATGCTACTAATCGTAAAATTATTTACCATCAAGCCACCCGTTGGGGAATGCAGGTGGATGAGGCTAGTTGTGCCACAATTGGTCTATCCGCTTTACAAAAAGCTGCCGCAGAAAATCGCCGATATGATATTGTTTTAATTGATATGCAAATGCCAGAGATAGATGGTATAACTCTGGGTTTACAAATTAAAGCTGATGCGACTATTGCTGATATCCCTTTAATTATGTTGACTTCTACTAATCAAAGAGATGAAGTAAAAACAGCATTAAGTATAGGATTTACTAGTTATTTGGTTAAACCGGTCAAACCATCTCGTTTGCTAGATACAATTATGAATATTTTGGGACATCAATCAAAATTAGATAGTTCTCAGGTTTTCAAAATCGAGCAGCCGTCAATAAAAATGCTAGATCAAGAAATAGTTTCTATCACTAAATCAAAGTTAAAATTGCTGGTAGCAGAAGATAATTTAGTCAATCAAAAAGTCTTTCTGAAGCAGCTTCATAATCTTGGCTATGAAGCTGATATAGTTGCCAATGGTCAAGAAGTTTTACAGTTATTGGATAAAATTCCCTATGACTTGATTTTCATGGACTACCAAATGCCGATTATGGATGGTTTGGAGACTACAAAAGCCATCCGTTCCCGAAATATAAGTTCATTTGTTAATCATCGACAACCTATAATTATCGCTATTACTGCTAATGCGATGAGAGAAGATGAGCAGAGTTGTTTAAATGCTGGGATGGATGACTATCTAAGTAAACCAATTATTAAATCTAAATTAGCGGAATTGTTAGAAATCTGGAGTTATAAAATTATGACTCTAGAGGTAGATATTTCCTATGATTCAACAGTTTTAACCACCAATAATAAGTTAGCAAATTCCCTCATTGATTGGGAGCATCTACATCAAATTTCTGAAAATAATTCAGAATTTGAATTAGAAATATTAGAAATGTTTGTCGTAGATACTCAGTTTCATATAGAGGAAATTAAAGCAGCTATGGCAATTAATGATTTTAATCAACTTGCCAAGGAAGCTCATCATATTAAAGGTTCTAGTGGTAATATTGGAGTTGTAATTATTCAAGAACCCGCAGGAAAATTAGAGCAACTTAGTCACAAACAAGATTGTACTGGTGGATCTGAATTGGTAGCAGAATTAGTTAAATATATTCAGCAAATCCAGGAATTATTGCCGAAAAAGGAGTTAGAAAGCAACCGGGGTTGAATAGACATATCCAGAAATGATGTAGGGGCGTATTGCATACGCCCTTACCAAGGGTTTTAACGAACGCCCTTACCAAGGGTTTTAACGAACGCCCTTACCAAGGGTTTTAACGAACGCCCTTACCAAGGGTTTTAACGAACTCCCCTACCAAGGGTTTTAACGAACGCCCTTACCAAGGGTTTTAACGAACTCCCCTACCAAGGGTTTTAACGAACGCATAATTAATTTTTCCAGATGTCTATTATTTCATTTAATTGAGGCAATATGTTGAAAATTCTGATTATTGATGATGACCCTATCTTAAGAATGATTGTCAAAAGAGCGCTCCAAAACCAAGGTTATGAGATTACCATAGCTTGTAATGGAGAAGAAGGAATCATCGAAGCCAAAAAAATCCGTCCAGCCCTGATTATCTGTGACTGGGTAATGTCGAACATGGATGGTTTGGAAGTATGTCGTTATATTAAAGCAGATCCGGATTTATCGACAACTTTTTTTATTCTTCTTACCGCAAAAGGAGCATCCCTGGGAGAAGAAAATGATCGCATTAAAGGACTCGATGCAGGTGCAGATGAATTTGTCTCTAAACCCGTTGAGATGAATGAATTGAAAGCGCGGGTCAGAGCAGGATTAAGGTTACATCAATTAAGTCAAGATTTACAAACAAAAAAGCAAGCTTTAGAAGTATTGAACCGAGATTTGCAACTTCAAAAGCAAATTTTAGAGGCTGAACTAACGGAAGCTGCTGATTATGTGCGATCGCTTTTACCTCAGCCACTTTTAGATTCAGTCATGATTAACTCTCTGTTTGTACCCTCAACACAGTTAGGAGGAGATTGCTTCGACTACTATTGGATTGATGATGATAATTTAGTCATTTATTTGTTAGATGTTTCTGGACATGGGGTGGGTTCGGCTTTATTATCTGTCTCTGTCTTGAATATGCTGCGATCGCAATCTCTACCCCAGACTAATTTTTGTCAACCCGCAGAAGTTCTCAAAGCCCTAAATGACAATTTTCAAATGACTCAACACGGTGATAAATATTTTACGATTTGGTACGGGGTGTATAATCGTGTTAAGCATGAACTAGTTTATGGTAATGCGGGACATCCACCAGCTGTATTAATATCTGGAAATCAGGTGAGACAATTAAAATCTCTGAATTTACCAATTGGATTTTTTCCAGATATCAGTTTTGAAAATTCTGTGTTATCAATTGCCGCAAACACCAGTTTATATATATTTAGTGATGGTGCTTACGAACTTCCCCAACCAAATGGGCAAATTTGGAGTTTTGATGCTTTGACTAATATATTGTTTGCTCATAACCAGACCCAGAGCAATGACCTCCATCAGATTTTACCTCAAATTATGAGTGCTAGCGGATGCAACAATTTTGATGATGATTTGTCTTTGCTACAAGTTAACTTCCCAGTTTAGCCTTTAGTCTGCAAATATAGATAAAGTCGTCACTGGAATTCTAGATATGCAGACTCACCAAAAATTATTGTTACCCAAGATGGGTTGCGGAACTTGGGCATGGGGAAACCAATTGCTCTGGGGATATAATGAAAATATGGATGAGCAATTGCAAGCAGTTTTTAATTTGTGTGTGAGCAAGGGTGTAACTTTATTTGATACAGGTGATTCCTATGGTACGGGAAAATTAAACGGTCGTAGTGAACTGCTGTTAGGAAAATTTTCTCAAGCATATCAAGGTTTAAATCAAGACCATATTTGTATTGCGACCAAACTTGCTGCATATCCGTGGAGATGGACAAGACAAGCAATGGTGAAAGCAGGTCTTGCGAGTGCTCAACGTTTGGGAAGAAAAGTAGATTTAGTGCAAATGCATTGGTCAACAGCTAATTACGCACCTTGGCAAGAGGAAGGACTATTGGACGGTTTAGCAGACCTTTATCAACAAGGTTTAGTTAAAGGTGTGGGATTATCCAACTATCGAACGAAGCGATTGCAATATGTACAGAAAAAGTTGTCCGAGGTGGGCGTACCTATTGCTACGTTGCAAGTGCAGTATTCCCTCCTCTCTACTTATCCAGTGACAGAATTGGGATTAAAACAAGTTTGTGATGATTTGGGAATTCAACTAATTGCTTATAGTCCTTTAGCGTTAGGATTGTTGACAGGGAAATTTTCCGCAACAGGTGCTGTTCCTTCCGGTATTCGCGGGTTTTTATTTAGACAGTTATTACCAGGAGCGCGATCGCTTTTAGAATGTTTGCGTGAAGTCGCAAATTTTCGGAATAAAACTATGTCCCAAGTCGCGATTAATTGGTGTATTTGTAAAGGGACAATTCCCATTCCTGGCGCAAAAACTCTTAAACAAGCTGAAGAAAATCTTGGGGCTTTGGGTTGGAATTTGAGTGCTAGTGAAGTGACAGAGTTAGATATAGCCGCAGCCAGAGCAGATAAGAAGATGGTACAAAATATCTTTCAGACTAAGTGAAATCTTGAGTTTCAAAACTGCTGTATTTTAAACGTGGAGCAGGCATCTTGCCTGCCATTGAAGCCAGAGCAGGATTAGAGTCATGATTATTGCTCCGGCGCTCTATTCCTATTTTACGCCGTTAGACCTCAGATTTTATGTAATACTTCTAAAACATCTTCTTAGCAAAAGTCAATCAGTTAACAGTGGGGTTGAGATGAATTTGATTTCTGAACCATCAATTCCTGTCAAAATCCAAAAAATGAAGCAACGGGTACGGTGGAAGTACCCTACTATTACCCAGCAATCAATAGACCAAACGAGTATGGTCTTAGATGATGGTAAACAGGATGATCCAGAATTTTCATTCATGGTCATTGGTGACACTGGAAGTAGAACTCATTCTCTTCACCATCCACAAAGACAAGTGATGGAATTGATGTTAGCTCACCATCATGACTCTCGTTTTGTCCTCCACACCGGGGATGTGATTTATGTAGTCGGTTCCCGTGAATATTATCCCCAAAACTTTATTGAACCTTATCGCGAATTTTTAGTGGGTGGTGAGCACCCCAAAAATATTGCTTTTGACAAAATGGTATTTAATCTACCTTTTTTACCAGTCTTGGGTAATCATGATTATTATGATGTGCCATTAATGTATCGGATGGTAACTGGTGCAACTTGGCCTTTACGTCGTCTATTTCGCTACAAAGATATTGAAATTGGTTGGCATGGTTCCAATCAAGGTGATGCTTATGCACGCGCCTTTTTAGATTATATGACCGCGATCGCATCTGATCAAGAATTAAAACGTCATTTAGACCAGCATTACACAGCCAAAAGCCAGAATGGGAGATGTTTGCGTTATCAACCGGGAAAATTCACCCGTTTACCCAATCGTTATTACACCTTTCGGTATGGTGGGATTGATTTCTTTGCGTTAGATTCCAATACCTTTAATAATCCCATCCCTTTACCCATAAATCAAGCAGGAGAAACTAAACGTCAGGAATTACAACAACGTTGTCAACAAATAGAACAATTAGAACTAGAGATTTTAGAATCATCCGAGCATCTCAACCCAGATATTCCTCACGAAGCAGAACAAATTGAAGAACTCAATGCTAAATTAGATCAAATCAACGAAATCAAAATCGATATTGAAAAACAATTAGCATCTCACAGTGAATCAGATATTGATTTTGAACAACTGGATTGGTTGCAAAATGGACTAATTGAATCTTGGCATAATTCCCAAGTCCGGGGTAGGATTATCTTCTTCCACCATCCTCCTTATGTAACAGAAGCGACAAAATGGAATCAAGCACAAACTTTAGCTGTACGTCATCGGTTAAGGGAAGTATTTACAGCAGTAGCAAAAACAGTAGGTTCTCGAATTCCAGAACGTCCCATAGTCGATTTAATTTTAAACGGACATGCTCACTGTTTAGAGCATTTGTGTACTGTCGATACAGGATATGGTGACTCTGACATTAATTGTATTGTTTCTGGTGGTAGTGGTCATCGTCCCCGTCGTCAAAGGGAAGAAGGTTGCGAACTGATGGAAAGTTTTACTAATAGTGATCATAATTCTTGGAGAAAAGTAGCAGATTCCTTACTTTTTGTGGGTCGAAACGGATATGGTTCCCAACGAAGATTACCTTATTCCTGTGTCCGGATTGATGTGAAAGCAGGTCTGCGACCAAAGTTTGTGATTAACCCTCTGGTTACAGAAAGAATTGGAGAACAGTGGTATAATAGTCAACTCGAACCCTTTGTGATTTAAATTTGCACCAAGGAAATGTTTTTTTTGCACACAAGAAAATAAATTTGGCGTAAGGAGTCAGAATAAATACAAAGAGAAATAATATTTGAAAATTTAACACAGGAATTTATTATTTCTCCTGACTCCTGAATTCTTACAATTTGGCTAAAGAACATTGGAGTATGTAGATGACTGAAGAAAGTTCCAAATACAATCCAAAATCTGAAAATGAAGTAAAAGGCACTCTATTTGATCAAGGTAACATTATTTATAATCACTTCTACCTAGTGAAGAGATAAAAAGAGTCTAACCCAATACACTTTTTCACATTGCGCCCACTCAATATTTACTAGAATTATGACCCTATTTACAGTTTATTGTTTTGAATGATTAGCTCGGCTAGATTACAGTCGAATGTATCAAAAAAATCCATCATCAGAATGCCAGTATGCCCAGTAAACTCCCTCATATCATTTGCCAATTTTTTGTTCACGTATGATGCAACTTTACGTGGATTCCACTGTAATTTATCTTTGAATTCACCGACTTTAGGAGATAAAAAATTTATTATTGTGTCACCTAACGACTTTTCTTCCGAAGGGTTTCTTGTGCCACTCGTAAAATTGATCCAGGTTCGGTCGGGCTTTCGAACCACCAGTACGAGCATCATACAAACATGTGTGGATTTCCCTCCATTTTTCGCCTTGTTTGTCGTATTTATCCTGTATGTAGTACGTCACATTACTTTTATTACTTTCAGGAATTGTAAACGTCTTGTTGTCTTGCCATGCAGAAAAGTTTATTCCTTTACTCCCTGGAAACCGTCTCATTAGAACTATTTTGCCTCGGACTTCTCCCAGTTGTGGCATCCAAGAATTTTCCCATATTCTCCCCTCCCAATTATTGCTTTTTACTATCTCGGTATATGTGTCTTCATATTTTTGATTGTTTCTCTTTGAAATATGTTCTTCTTTTAAGAACATCAAGATTGTTTCGGTAGGATGAGTGTTTAGAAATGTATTACACTCTTTTAGTACTTCAGTAAAGATCATATTCAAAGGAACTGAGCAGATGATAGATAGTTAGTCCATCATTTATGTGTCTCCCCCTGATGTCTAGACAACGAATACCTCTTTCTAATTGCTCTGTTAGACTTCGCTCTTGACACTTAACCAATCCGCTTGGATCATCTCCTATTTTAGAATTAATAAATTTAATTCCATTAATTAACTTATAGTTAAATGTGCAGCTATCATGTGTTCCCGGAATACTAAGCTCCGTTAAATATTTTTCATCATTACAATCTTCCATCCATTTACTAGTATCTAACATCTTTGTATCCTTTTTAAAAATCTAAAATTGAAAACTTATCTTAGAGTAGAGGTCTATTAATTTGATTGGGTTATTGCTATTGCGTTTAATATTGCCACACCAACTTGTTTTTTAAATCTGTAATCATTATGATTTTTCAAAACTCCATCACCATCAAGATTGTATATACGTCCTGATGTAAACTTATCACTTGATCGTGATTGAGAAATTTCTGATAACCTATAATTTTCTATATGTACTTTTTGAACAGCCCCATATAAGCCAATTGGATCAGTATCAGATATTTTTTTAGAACCACCAGAGAGTAAATTTACTGGAGAAGATAAAATTCGTTGAATTGTAGCTAACGGTTTCAGCTGTTCATCTTCTTTTAAAAAAGTAATTAAAGTACATCCTGCGACTTTATTTATAAAAATATCTGTTAGCGATAAAAATATTGATCTAGAAATTATTGATTGAATAAGAACTACGGTACTTACTTTAGAATTTTTATTCTTTAACTTGGTTAAAGCATTTTGAATTACTGCTGTACCCGTGCTGTGTCCTATTAAATGTAGTCTAATAGATTTTTCTTGTTCATAAATTTTTGTCAAATATTCAGCAAAACCATTTTCACCAACTTTAGAAGCTACAGCAACTCTTGAATTAAATGTAACTAAATTTCCTCCTGATTTTCCTATTATACTTCCAATAAAGTTACTTCCTTTAGCAGTATCAAAACTTTGAGAAGGCCAAAATATTTTTAAAATTCCAAATTTAAATTTAGTAGATGTATGATCTAAAACTGGATTAATACAATTCCTAATAATTTCTCCGTAAATACTTTCTACGTCGTTTGCTGTGTTATTAAAGCCATGTATAAATACGAGTAAATCTTGAATTCCTTGTGACTTCAAACTAGAAACTATACTTTCTGTACTATCTCCGTAAATTAAATTACCATTTTCATTAAATGATAATGATATTTCTATATGATTTTTATCAATAATTGTTGTCATCTTTTTCTCCTGATAGATTGGTTACCAAAAATAAATGTAACCGTTCACATCCCCCCTACCTCTCAACGAGAAATCAAGGGTTTCGATGATTTTGAAGGGGGGGAGTGAATAATTACAAATAAATAGGCTATTTTAACCGTCGAATTTTTAAAAACTTTTAAAATTTTGGAGTAGTTAGCGATATTTTAACAGGTTTTTAATACTACCTTCAGTAAGGAATCTTAAATGCAAGTACTTACTCTCCACAACAGTATTTTTACTGAAATAGACATTTGTAGAATTTACAACCTAGTCTGTGTGTGGCTTAAAAACCATTCAATGGTCAGCCAGATTTAACGTAACGTGAGTTCGACGGAACTAAAACATAGCAGGAGGTAGTGTAGGTAAGCTTTTGGTTTTAATTTTTAATTCTTCCTTCTGCCTTCCGTTCTAAAATTTCCAATAATTCATCTACATTTTTACCAACTTGCTGGAAACAAATTTCTGGTTTAGGTTCTGGAGCAAACTGAATTAATTTAATTTCACCTTTACCAATGCCAATCATTACCACTTCTAATTCTGGTTGATTATTTGCCAAAACTCCTAAAATTTCTTGCAATCGATTTTCGACTTTTTCATTTAATTTTTCTATCTGTTCTTGCGGACAATAAACAAAATGTGGTTGGGGTTGCAAATCAATGCCGATAGTACCTTGACTATGACCATTTTCTAACCATAGTCCCCAAAATAATGCTGCCAATTCTTGTTTATTTTCTTTAACGAATGTATCCAATTGATGCCGCCACTTAGTATCGCCTGATTCTGATTGGGTATTAGTAAACATAATAAAAATTTAATATCTTCAAGGAATGGGGAATTTGAAAGCCTTTCTCATCTTAGGCTACGGTGTACACATATTTGGGGTTCTTTCATCATTTGTAAATCATTACCGTAGCCTTTGAGAAGAGAAATTTTTTACTTCAAACCCGATTGCACACGCCAGAGACTAGTATAAATCCCATTTTTTTCCAACAGTTGCTCATGAGTTCCTGATTCTACTAATTCCCCATGTTCCATGACATAAATACAATCAGCATTGCGGATAGTAGAAAGACGATGAGCGATCGCAATTGTAGTCCGATTCATAGTAATTCGGTCGAGCGATCGCTGAATCGCGGCTTCTGTTTCATTATCCACGGCGGAAGTAGCTTCATCTAGAATTAAAATAGGCGGATCTTTCAAAACTGCCCGAGCGATCGCAATCCGTTGTCTTTGTCCACCAGATAACTTTTGCCCGCGTTCCCCCACAATTGTCTCATAACCCTGGGGTAATTGCGTAATAAATTCCTCTGCTTCCGCTATCTTTCGCAGCCATCGATTATTTCTTCATCTGTTGCATCAAAACTGCCATAAGCAATATTTTCCGCTACTGTACCATGAAATAAAAACACATCCTGACTCACCAATCCGATACAACGACGTAAATCCTGTAAATTCAAATCTTGTAAATTAATCCCATCTAGAGTAATTTTTCCCGTATTGCACTTCATATAACCGCAATAAAATTTTTAACTAAAGTGCTTTTTCCTGAACCTGTAGAACCAACAATCGCAATGTTTTTGCCCGCGGGAATATCTAAAGATAGATTTTTAATATTGGTATTCTATCTTTATAGGCAAAAGTCACATTTTGAAATTCCACCGCTCCCCGGACTTGATCTACAGGCTAAACTAATATTTCCGGAGTCTGTAGTCATCGGAGTATCTAACAAATTCATCACCCGATTAGTGGAAGCCATTGCCCGTTGATACTGGTCAAAAGTTTCACCTAATCTAGTTAAAGGCCATAATAACCGTTGAATTAAAAACACTAAAACACTATAAGTTCCAACAGCCAATTTGCCAGCCACAACTTCCATCCCACCATATAATAGTAAAGCAGTAAAACCCTACAAAATCAGCATCCGAATTAACGGAATAAAAGCAGCAGACAAGAGCGATCGCCTTAGGATTACTTTGACGATAAGCTTCACTTCTGATTCTTAACGCTGGCAGTTTCATAATCTTCAGAAGTAAAACTTTTAATAGTAGTAATTCCACTGATATTATTTGAAATCGTGACCATTGAGTAAACCTACTTTTTCCCGCACATCAGCATAGCGAGGAGCCAGTAATTTTTGAAAAGCGATTGAACCCCAAAAATAAACGGAATCGGTAACATTGCCATCCAAGCAACACCAGGAGCTAGAATAAAAAAAGCACCGCCAATCATTATTACAGTTGTAATACCTGAATTATATCATTAGCGCCCACGTCTAAAAAACGTTCTAATTGATTAATATCATCATTGAGAATGGATATTAAACCACCCGTGCTGCGTTCTTCAAAATAAGCTAATTCCAATTCTTGCAAATGGCTATAAGCATCCAAACGCAAATTATGTTGAATATTTTGAGCCAAATTGCGCCACAATCGATCATAAGCATATTCAAAAACTGATTCTAATACCCAAATCAACGCACTCAACATAGAAATAATTACCAATTGCCCAAAAACATCTTTTATTCCCAACTGAGCGAAAATAGAATCTTGTTGTTTGACTACTACATCTACGGCAACACCAATTAATACCGGTGGGGCTAAGTCAAAAATTTTATTGAGAATAGAATAAATAGTGGCTAACCAAATTTTTTGGCGATATTGGTGTCCATAGTCAAGTAGACGCTGGAGAGGATGGGGCGAATGTTTCCGTTTGGTTGAAAGTTGATTAGTGGTAGATGCTATTGCCACAGCGATTTCCAGTTGCGTGTAGTGAATATTATAGCAGGAGTTAGGAGTAGGAATAAAAATATACAATCGTGGTGGTTGTTATTTTTGATCAGAACTCATCATTCAGATAGGAGATAGAAAATTGAAAAATATACAATTGGTAAAATTGGTAAATTGGCAAATTATAGTTTCAGGAATCGTCTTGTTCATCCTCATGGTTTTAGGAATTAACTCCTATGTAATTATCAATCCAGGACAAGCGGGAGTCATCAGCATTTTGGGTAGAGCTAATGATGGAGTTTTATTAGAAGGGATTCATTTGAAAGCACCCTTTGCTTCAGTGATAGATGTATATGATTTGACAATCCAAAAGTTTGAAGTGCCTGCGGAAAGTTCAACTAAGGATTTGCAAAATTTATCAGCCAGATTTGCGATTAACTTTCGACTTGACCCGATACAAGTAGTTGAGGTGAGAAGAAAACAAGGCACCTTAGCAAATATTGTGTCTAAAATTATCGCTCCTCAAACACAGGAAGCATTTAAGATTGCCGCAGCGAGAAGAACTGTCGAAGAAGCAATTACTAAAAGGAGTCAATTAAAAGATGATTTTGATACTGCTTTAAGCGCTCGGTTAAATAAATATGGCATCATTATTTTAGATACAAGCGTAGTTGACTTGACTTTTTCGCCGGAATTTGCTAGAGCAGTTGAAGAAAAACAAATTGCGGAACAACGTGCCCAAAGAGCCGTCTATGTAGCACGAGAAGCTGAACAAGAAGCCCAGGCTGATATTAATCGGGCTAAAGGTAAAGCAGAAGCGCAAAGACTCTTAGCAGAAACGCTCAAAGCCCAAGGTGGACAATTGGTACTGCAAAAAGAAGCAATTGAAGCTTGGAAGAGTGGTGGTGCTCATGTTCCTAACGTCCTAGTGATTGGGAAGGATTCCCAGGGTAGTGCCCCCTTTCTCTTCAATTTAGGCAAAATAGACCATCAGCCTTGATTTTCTCGAAAAATACTAGTAAGGTGGGCAAGTTCCACCGCAAACACTAACGCAACAGCAAGAATATAAGTCATTATATGCCAACTCCCAATCATCACAACCTCAACGCCGAAGAAGCTAGAAAACTGCTGAATAAATTTAATTGTCTGGATATAGCACCTGTTCTGAAACCATCTGAAAAAGTTTCCACGAGAGGGGCTTTGATTTTAATTAGCAGTCTTTCTGACTACCAAATTTTAGGCATTTGTGCTGATACTGCTGAAGAAGGTATTTTAGCGATGAAAACCTACTCTCAGGCTTTAGGTTATGAAGCACCCTCTAATTTACCCCGACCTGAAAGACGGTTTATATCAAGTTAAACGGTAAAAATGGTTTGTGCTATCTTGATTCTTATGATGGACATCATCGTGGTGTATTAGTGTCTTGCCAATCTTACCAAGAGGGGGGAATCAACGAAATGTATGGACATTTACCCCTGGATTTATTTATTTAGTTGATTTGGTGCAGCTACTAGCTATAACTTTGGGTTTACTTGTTCCCCCTCCAAGGGAGACTCATTCAACGTAGTCAAACGACGACGTAAAACGGTGTACTCAAGATTTGAGATATCGCTACACTCAGAAATGAAGACGCGACATCAGGGCAATTGCTCACATATTGTTCTAAAGTAGAGCTACATCCCCTGACCAATCCAGTCGCGGAAAAATTTATTGATTAATCACAAAAACTTATGAGTGTTATCACATTACAAGCAGTTAAAAAAGATTTTGGTATTAAGGAAATTTTAAAAGATGCTAATTTTAGCTTAGACGCTACTGATAAAGTTGGTTTAATTGGGACTAACGGTTCTGGTAAATCAACATTATTAAAAATGATTGCCGCATTAGAATCAATTGACAGTGGTCAAATTATCGTTAGCTCTGGTGCTAAAATCATTTATCTACCCCAACAGCCAGATTTAGACGAAAATCGCACAGTTCTAGAGCAAATTTTTGCCGACAGCGGGGAACAGATGGCTTTGGTGCGAGAATATGAAGAACTTTCCGACAAATTAGCTCACTTTCCAGAAGATAGTCAGTTAATGTCTCGTTTGTCAACAGTAATGCAACAAATGGATGCTACTGGTGCATGGGAACTAGAAACTAATGCCAAAATTATCCTCACCCAATTAGGAATCGCTGATTTTGATGCCAAAGTCGGGAATCTATCCGGAGGTTATCGCAAACGTATTGCTTTAGCAACCGCTTTGCTCGCAGCACCGGATGTGTTACTGATGGATGAACCAACCAACCATTTAGACGCTCTTTCGGTAGAATGGCTACAAAGTTATTTAAATCGTTATCGTGGTGCACTATTCTTAATTACCCACGACCGATATTTTCTAGATCAAGTTACTAACCGTATTATAGAAATTGACCGAGGAGATATTTTCACCTACACAGGTAATTATTCATATTATCTAGAAAAGAAAGCCTTAGCTGAAGAATCTGCGATTAGTACCCAAAAGAAACATCAAGGTATATTGCGACGGGAATTAGAATGGCTAAAACGTTGACCAAAGCCAGAAGTACCAAGCAAAAAGCCAGAATTGACCGCGCTCATGCACTGCGAGACACTGAATTTAAACAAGCTCAGGGTAAAGTGGATATTTCTACCGTGGGTCGTAGGATTGGGAAAAAAGTCATTGAATTAAATAACGTTAGCAAAGGTTATGATGGTAGAACTTTAATTAAGGATTTTACCTACGAATTTAGTCCAGAAGATAGAATCGGGATTATTGGACATAATGGTGCAGGTAAATCCACATTAATGGATATTATTACTGCTAGAATAGAACCAGATTCCGGGACAGTAGAAATAGGTACTACCATCCATATTGGTTATTTTAACCAACATTCAGAAGAATTATTTACCTCTGCTCATGAAAATCAGCGCGTGATTGACTATATTAAAGAAGAAGGGGAATTTGTCAAAATAGCGGATGGTACGAAAATTACCGCTTCCCAAATGTTGGAAAGATTTCTATTTCCCGGAAATCAGCAATATGCACCAATTAATAAACTTTCTGGGGGAGAAAAACGAAGATTATTCTTGCTACGTTTGCTGATTAGTGCCCCTAACGTCTTAATTTTAGACGAACCGACCAACGATTTAGATGTGCAAACATTAGCAGTACTAGAAGATTATTTAGAGGATTTTGCTGGAAGTGTAATTGTAGTTTCCCACGACCGTTATTTTCTAGACCGGACTGTAGATACAATTTTCTCTTTTGAGGAAGGTGGGATTCTCAAACAATATCCCGGTAACTACTCAATTTATTTGGATTATAAAAAAGCTGAAGAAGCACAGCAACAAGCCGCAATTGCTAAGGAAAAACCCAAAAATATCGAAGTTGAGAAAACTACAACTTCAGCACAGCAAACAGAAAATAAAAAATCCCGTAGACTATCTAATTGGGAAAAGCGAGAATTTGAGCAATTAGAAGCTAAAATTACGAAATTAGAACAGGAAAAAGCAGATTTAGAAAAATCTTTGCTGAATATCTCTTCCGCAAATTATAGTCAAGTGCAAAAACTTTATGAACAAGTAGAAACTTTGAAGCAAGCAATTGAAGTAGCTACCGAACGTTGGTTAGAATTAGCGGAAATGGATTCTTGAAAAATTAAAGCTGAAAAACTTTGTTTAACCCGATACTTGCTGTAAATGGAGAATAAACCCAGGTAGTATATCCTCACCAGATAAACTGATAGGATTTTCTAATATCTCCACATCTACACCAGGTCGATAAATTTGCACCCGTCGATGCTGCGGGTCAAATAACCAACCCAATCTCGCTCCGTTGTCCATGTATTCCTGCATTTTTGCTTGGAGAGAGTTAAGACTATCAGAACTAGACCGTAACTCAATCACAAAATCAGGACAGATATTCGCAAAAGTCCCTTTTTGCTCTGGAGTGAGTGCATCCCAACGTTCCTGACTCACCCAAGCAGCATCAGGAGAACGGATAGCACCATTAGGAAGGATGAATCCAGTGGAAGAATCAAAAGCTTGACCAGGATTACCGGAATTGCGCCACCATATATATAATTCTCCAGAAATATGCCAACTTCGCTTTCCCGATTCCCATCCAGTTGGTGGATTCACTATCAATTCTCCTGCTGCGGTCAGTTCTAGTTGTAAATCTCGATTGGCGATCGCAATAGCGGTAAACTGTTCTAGTGTAATCTGGAGAGCAATGTCTGTTGGCAATTCAATGGAGATAGTTGCTGGCTTACTAGGTGTTTGTACCATCCTTACCTCACCAAAAACTTGGTTCGTAGTTGCGCTGTCTTCGCCGGCTTATTTCTTAATATTCAAGATACCTCAATTATAATATCATGTCAATTCCATTAATTGATTTATCAAAATTTCAAACTAGTAACAAAGCCAATCAAAAAACTGTAGCTAAACAAATTTATCAAGCTTGTCATGAAATTGGCTTCATGTATATACAAAATTCAGCAATTTCTATAGAAACAGCGCAAATCTTCAACCTTAGCAAATCTTTTTTTAATTCACCATTAGCGGTCAAACAACAGTTCGACTGGAGTAATCATTTTAGTAATACTGGTTATGTGGGATTGGGAAGAGAACACCTTAACCCTAACGACATAGGGGATTTAAAAGAGGCTTTTAATATAGGAAATCCAGAACTAATTAGCTCTTTATCTTCTCCTTCCCTGGCAAATAATCCTGTTACAATTGCTTTTTATAATGCTTGTGTAGAGTTATCTAACATTCTACTCCAAGCTTTTGCTTTAGCATTAGAAATGCCAGAGGAATTTTTTACCAGTAGACATATTCATAGAAATCATACATTAAGACTACTACATTATCCACCATTACAAACATCTCCCCACCCTGGACAAATGCGAGCTGGAGAACATTGCGATTATGGCAGTCTGACTTTGCTATTTCAAGATGGAGTCGAAGGATTAGAAGTGCAAACCGCTCATAAAGAATGGATTGGAGTACCCTCAATTCCGGGGACAGTAGTAGTGAATATCGGTGATTTGATGCAGCGATGGACAAATGAAATATTTTGCTCAACTAAACATCGAGTGATAATTCCCAATGATGAGAGAATAAATCAGTCCAGATATTCTATTGCTTTTTTCTGCCATCCGAATGATAATATAGAAATTGCTTGCTTGGAAAGTTGTTCACAACAAAAATCACCTATTTATCCTCCCATTCTTGCTGGAGAATATCTGATTAATCGTCTAAAAGCGACCTATTAGGATGTACTATTATTATTTAGGTAACAAACCAATACGATAACCCAAAGCATCCAAAAATTCAATTAAGGTGTAAATTTCATTTCCAGAATTCTCTGATAATAACTTATCAAGTTTTTCATAGCGTTGTCTTGCTGTTTCCGAGAGATTGTTAGCCAATATTTTAGAATCAATAATATTTTTCAACCCCGAACGGAGGAGTTCTGGGTCACGTCCTTCTTCATCTAACTCTAAAAAAAACTTCTAGATAAGCAGTAATGTGTTCTGGATTTTGAAGAGATGAAATCAGATAATCCTGGTAACTGCTACTGGTTGGTGCTTTCACGTCTTTCATAATCCCTCCAATATTTTTTAGCTGTTAAAATGTCTTGTGCTTGGGTACTTTTGTCTCCACCACAGAGAAGAAGTATTATTTTAGACCCTATTTGTCCAAAATATATACGGTAACCGAATCCATAGTCAATTTTTAGTTCACAAACTCCTTCCCCAACTGTACGATAGTTTCCTAAATTACCTAATGAAACTTTTTCTAACCTCTTTTCTATTTTAACTATAGCTCGCATATCTTTGAGACAATCAAGCCATTCTGCAAATGGATTTTTGCTATCTGCTGTCAAGTATAGCAATCGCCACTCCAGTTAGGACAAGCTGTATAATAGAAGGGTGTAGCAATACTACGGTCTATTTAAGCGGATAGAAGAGGAGGAATTCATGCCCAAACCCTATAGCTACGACCTACGTCAGAAAGTAATTAACGCAATTGAATTAGATGGGATGACCAAGACTGAAGCCGCTCAAGTTTTTCAAATTAGTCGAAATACAATTAACCTATGGCTGCAAAGGAAATCTGAAACTGGAGACTACCAAGCATTACCCAATGAACCACCAGGATTTGGTCATAAAATTACTGATTGGGAAGAATTTCAGAAGTTCGTAGAGGCTAATGGAGATAAAACTCAAGTAGAAATGGCTGAATTATCGCCGGGAGAAATTAGCAATCGCACAATATCAAGAGCTTTAAATAAAATTGGGTTTACTCGTAAAAAAAAACTTATGGTTATCAAGAAAGAGATGAAGTTAAACGAGAAGAATTTAGAAAAGAGATAGAGCTATACAAACCAGAGGAAATAGTCTATATAGATGAAGCTGGAATGGATAATAGAGAAGATTATGCCTACGGCTGGAATCTTGAAGGAGAGAGATTTTATGCCCTCAAGAGTGGAAAAAGAACAAGGTTGAGTTAATATGATTGCTGCATATTGTAATGGTAATTTATTTGCTCCATTTACTATTGAAGGAGCTTGTAACAGAATGGTATTTGAAACTTGGCTAGAAACTTGCTTAATACCAACACTTAAACCTGGACAAATAGTAATTGCAGATAATGCTACATTTCATCGTGGTGGACGTATTAAAGAATTAATTGAAGCGGCAGGTTGTCAATTAAAATATTTGCCATCTTATTCACCTGATCTTAATAAAATTGAGCAATGTTGGTCATGGTTGAAAAGTCGAATTCGTAAAAAGCTTACTCAATTTGATTGTCTTCGGAATGCGATGGAAGATGTGCTTCGTACCGCGTCCTAACCGGAATGGCGGTTGCTATAATTTCGTATTTCCCTTGGTTTCGCTTCCACTCTTAAATTTCTTAAGACTGCATATAGTAATTTACTGGAAATTCTCCTGGGAAGCGTCGTAATTTTGGACAAATAGCATTATTGTTTTCGGTATTGACAAACAGGAGTCTGTCTTGTAATTAAGTATTTGCTAGGAATGACAATTTCAATATACTTGATTTACTTAGAAAATCATGTAAAATATATCCTAAGATACAAGACGAGTTGACAGCAGATGCTTAGACAGCTTTGGCATTGGCTCAAAAGGTTATTCCAGCGTATACTTGGCAGGAAGAAGATTACTCCTCCTGTCAGAATAGAAGCACCCAAACCAGAGATAGATTATGAATCTTTGTTTCTTGAACTCTTAGAAGGGGTAGCTGATGGTTGGAGTCGAGGAGATGTCAAGGGGTTTTTGACTGGAAAGCGTGTGATTGAAGCTGATTTGGTGGAGTGGTTGCGCGGTTTTGGGGAGAGATTATTAGCATCACCTGTAGAGAATGAGAAATTAGCAAGACGGTTGGTAAAATTGGGTGAGTTGAGTGTTGGGAAAGTAGGTGATGTTGGTTATGAGATTGGGAGAAGGTTATTAGAGAGAGTAGACGTAAATCAACAAAGTACAGAAAATATAAGGGAAGAAGAGATTCAGGTAGTTGATGCTGTTGATGAATCTACTACCAATGAAGCAGAAGCTTGGTTTAATCTAGCGTATGAGCAAATCATAGCAGAAGACTTTGTTGGTGCGCTCGCATCCTTTGACCAAGCTTTAAAAATCAAACCCGATTTCCACGAAGCTTGGTTTACCCGGGGTAATGCGCTGGCTATTTTAGGGAGAAATGAAGAAGCACTGACATCCTTTGACCAAGCTTTAAAAATCACACCTGATTACCACGAAGCTTGGTTAAACCGGGGTAGTGTACTGTATAAATTAGGGAGAAATGAAGAAGCACTGACATCCTTTGACCAAGTTTTAAAAATCACACCTGATTACCATGAAGCTTGGTGTAACCGGGGGATTGCGCTGGGTAAGTTAGGGGAATATGAAGAAGCACTGGCATCCTATGACCAAGCTTTAAAAAATCAACCCCGATGACTACGAAGCTTTGCACAATCGGGGTAATGCGCTGGATAAATTAGGGAGAAATGAAGAAGCACTGGCATCCTATGATCAAGCTTTAAAAATCATACCTGATTACCACCAAGTTTGGTACAACCGGGGGGTTGTGCTGGGTAAGTTAGGGAGAAATGAAGAAGCGATCACATCCTTTGACCAAGCTTTAAAAATCAAACCCGATGACTACGAAGCTTGGTTAAACCGGGGCATGGCAGCCAGAAATTCAGTTAATTATAATCCCCTACATAGTTTAGTACTCGGCATAATTCAATCAAATTCTGCACTAAATCAACGTGGTTATGAGGGCGAATTAGCAATCTATAACGAAGGTTTGAAATATTGTCTTCAAGATAAAGACCCAGAAGGTTGGGGAAAATTGCATCAAGCTATAGGTAATGCTCATTATTCCCAAGCGCGGATAAGTTCCCACCATCATGCCTATTGGAAAAAAGCTGCGAACAGCTATAATGAAGCTTTAACAACTCTCACAGAAACAGATTTTCCTGAATTGCATTTAGAGGTTTTGCGAGATTTAATTAAGGTGCGTTTAGATTTACGAGAAATTGCTAAAGTTGAAGAACTCGAACGAAGGGGTACAGATTTATTACGACGTTTACTAGATGAATGCAAAAGTCAAAATAAAAAACAACAATTAGGGTTAAAATTTGCAGGCTTTCGCCAGTTAACCGTTGATTTAGCAGTACAATTTAGTAATTATTTTCAAGCTTTAGAATTAGCAGAACAAGGAAAAAATGCTTGTTTAAATTGGCTTTTAGATGGATGGGGTGATGCTTCACCCAAATGGGAAGACATACAAAAATTACTCAATTCCACAACAGCTATAATTTATTGGCATCTCAGTCCTTATACTCTCCATACTTTTATTCTCAAACATAATTCAAAACCTATTATTCTTAAAAATTCTTCTCTTCTAAATTTTGAAAAATTGTTGAAAAAGTGGAATGAACAATATGCTGATTATAGTAAAGACCAAAATAAGGAAGTTACTCAAACAAAAAAATGGCGATATAATTTGCCGAAAATGCTACCAAAATTGAGTGATATTCTGAAAATTTCTGATATAATAAATATTATTAATAATGAAGATTCTCAAGAAGTTGCGGCTGATGTTTCTGAATCTGTTAAAGAAAAGTCAAACATCCAAAATTTAATCTTAATTCCTCACCGTGATTTACATCGTCTTCCGCTTCATGCATTATTTCCTGACCAATTCATTATCACTTATTTACCAAGCATTCAAATAGGTATTAATTTACAAAATTTGTCACAATCTAATTTAAAATCAATTCATGAATTACCTTTATTAAGTGTAGAACATCCTGATAGTAAAAATTTTGCAATTTTGCCGCATGCGGAAATTGAATCGGCTATAATTGCCAAATTATTCAACAATCCTCCACCGCAGCGAATTGCTGGAGAAGCAGCTACTAAAGCAGCAGTCAAAACGGCTTTGGAAGATAATTATGGTATTTTTCACTTTACCGGACATGGAACATATAATTTTCATAATCTCACACAATCTGCTTTGCTTCTTAATGGTACAGATTCGTTAACATTAAATGAAATTTGCTATATCGAGAATCTGAGTCAATATCAATTAGTTAGTCTTTCTGCTTGTGAAACTGCTATTACTGGAAATCATACTATAACTGCTGAATATGTCGGTTTAGTTAGTGCTTTTTTATCTCAAGGTGTTAGCAATATTGTCAGTACTTTATGGACTGTAACTGATGATGCTAGTAGTTTTTTGATGATTTATTTTTACTGGCAAGTTAAAAAGGGTAAATCACCTGCGATGGCGCTGAATCTAGCTAGAAAATGGTTACGCAATTTAAGTTTTGCTAAATTGGAAAGAATTTATAATTTAATATTATCTAAGTTACCGGAAGACGAACAACCGATTCGTCCATTTATTGAAAGAAAGTTATTTCAAATGGATAGAATATCGGAAAAAAGACAAAAGCCCTTTAATCATCCTTATTATTGGGCAAGTTTTATCATTACTGGTGGTTTAGGTTCGTAGTTGCGCTTTAGCGCCGGTTTTATCTAAATTAGTGAAATATTGATTTATAATCTTGCATAATTGGGAAGTTATATCATATAATAATTCCTGAAGTTACCAATATATTTCCCTTATATATCCACGGTGTACAGATAAGTCTGGTCAATTCCATAATCTTGAAATAACCCCCCTTGCTAAGAGGGAAATAGACTTGTACACTAAAGTCTTAGAATAAGTGGAAATAACATCTTTCTCTTGCGTTTAGAACTGATTGCGCTAAAGCGCAACTACGAACATGAAACCTAATAATATTATTACTCTCACAGCTTTCTTGACTGCTCTTACCAAATTAGAGGAACCCGCTTTACCAGAAGTTATCCAAGTTCAACTAAATGAAATTGGTGAAAATCTCAAAAATGATCCAAATGATATTGGTAATCTGAATCTCATCGCTAGAAGTTACATACCTTTATATAAAATCTATCAACAGGAACTTGCTAATCTGGATGATGTTAATGTCCGCACTAAAGGTTTAGAACCTGAACCTCTACCAACTAAACCCACTAGCGAATTAACTAACGCAGCTATTAATGCTTTCAATGATAGTAATTCTATAACGGTAGCTAGAAATATTGTGACACCAACTTTTCTAGAAAAAATCCGAAAATTTATTACTGGTAAATAATCTCATGACTGAACAAATTATTTATCCCAGTATTGATTTATTCCTCTATGACTTAAAAGATGGATTAGGGGAAGATGAATCTAAAATTAAGCAAAATTGTCAAGATTTTTGTCGCAAAGTTTTTGGTGATTCAGATAAAAACACTTTTCAAGAAGAATATACAAAATTCCTCAAATCTATAAATCTTGATGTTGAGATAATCGAGCTATTGGGAAAAGCTAGAACTAGAGAATTTAAATCACCTTTCGATGGTTATTACTATCCTCTGCAAATTAATGATACTTATGCGCTTCAAATTGACTATTCTGGTAAATTTGATGCGAAACATCAACGTAATGATAATCCTCAAAATATTGATGATGAACCTTTTGGCAAATTAAAACAGGAAATTAATCAATTACTTTCTCAGCAAGCAGGTACTCTTGGACAAACTTGGTTAATTTGGGGTAAATTACCAATTCATAAAACTGATTCAGAAATTGAGAATATCGCTCAAAAATGCTATACACAAGTTGTCAATAATTATGATTGGAACCGTGATTTAATTGGTAAAGGTAAATTACAATCAGGAACGATTTTTGAGTTATGGTATCATCCCCAGGATTTGGGTGTCAATGGTAAGGAGTTTTGGGATAAGTTTAGAGCAACAAGTCATCATGTCTTAATTTGGTTATTTCCCGAAAATATTTCCGCAGATGAGATGCGAAAACAGGTGCAAAGTTTATATCATGATTTTTTACGTCTTTGGCAATATCGTCATAAAATAGTTTGGTCTTATTATCAAAGTCGTTATCAAAAACTTAAGCTGAAAAAAGAATATGTGGAAATTCAGCCATCTATTAAGCAATCTTCTAAGTTAACTACACAATTCCAAAATAATACTTTGAAATTAAGAGATTTGGAAAAAAGTCTTACTGATAATTTAATTAATTTATCAGATTATACCATCGCTTTAAATTATCTGGAAAATCAAAGTCGGACTATTCAATTAAATCTAGATAATTATAAATCTCGGTTAGCTGATATTCAGACAAAACACAATGGTAGTGATTTGAAATTTTTAGAAATCTTTAGTGAGGGAGATGTTTATGCTCGAAAATATCAGCGTCAAGTCGAAGCGGATTTAGCAACTCTTACTCCCGGATTAACTTTACTGGAAAATCTCAATAGTACTATCCAGGGAATTATTAATATAGAACAAACTAAAAGCGATCGCACTATCAATACTAGCATAGCGATCGCTGGTTTGGGACTTGCTACCAGTCAAATAGCTTCTTCTGTCTTAGTCGTTCAATTTCCACCCACAGTGAACGCGAAGACACCGTTTGTATTAATACCAGCTTTTTATGGAAGTGTGTTGACTGGATTAATCACAAGTATAATAGTTTGGGTATTGCTGACTAAAATTCGGCGTTAATAATCTCTATAGGAATCCGCTTTGAGTTGGTATCAAATTTGATATCGAAGTAAGAATATCTTAAGGTAGAAGAGAATTTTTTTCAATTTAATGTAGCTGCTATCATGACAAATAATAAATCAATTAGTAGGATATTGATATAATGGAGGTACGATCCTGCGGAATTTTACATTTAAGGAGGTTAAAATGACTGAAGTTATCTTGAAAAATCTCAATTCTATCGTTGTAGAAAAACTCAAACATCTTGCTCAGAATCATCAACGGACTTTGGAGGAAGAAATCAAATCTATACTTGAAGATGTAACAGAAAACACACCTATAACTACAAATAAAAATAGAGGTTGGTCTCCTGGTTTCTTTGAGCAGACTTGTGGTAGTTGGGAGGGGGAAATGTTAGTTAGGGAACCTCAGCCAGAAGCACAGGAAAGGAATCCTTTATTATGAGTTATTTATTAGATACTAATGCGTGTATTCGCTATCTTAATTCTACTAATAATCCGGTTTTTCATCGCTTAAATTTACTACTGCCAGATGTTGTGTTTCTTTGTGATATTGTAAAATTTGAGCTTTATTATGGAGCCTATAAAAGTCCTAATAGAGATAGGAATTTGGCAAATTTGAAGATATTTTTTGAAGAATTTGCTAGCTTACCTTTTGATGGTATAGCAGCAGATATTTGCGGTTATATTCGTTCTGAATTGAATAGAAAAGGAACACCAATTGGGGTTTATGATTTACAAATTGCTTCCATTGCTCTTGCTAATAACTTAGTGTTAGTGACTCATAATGTGCGAGAGTTTAGCCGAATACAAGGTTTACAATATGAGGATTGGGAGATTGTAATATAAGGCAACTGTACTATTAATTAATTGCGCTGATAAAAATTTGTTTTGGAGTTATGTAAAGGTTATGGTGTATACACAACTAAAAAAACCTCTCTCCAAATCTTTCTCTTAGAAGTGAATTTTGAATTGCTTACCATGTCTACTCAACGTAAAATCCAAAGCATATATACTGATGGTGCTTGTACTGGCAACCCTGGACCGGTGGTTGGGGTGTAGTTATTTACTTTCACGATGGTTCGGTTCATGAAATGGGTGACGGTTCTCGTCATACTACTAATAATAAAATGGAAATGCAAGCGGCGATCGCCGCACTGCAATTTCTGGAATCATCTGGACAAACTGAACCGATTACCCTGTTTACAGACAGCGAATATCTAATTAACTGCGTTACCAAGTGGGTAAAAGGTTGGAAAAAGAAAGGTTGGAAAAAAGCGGATGGAAATCCTGTCCAGAATCAAGACCTGTTAGAAATCCTTGACGAACTGAATAGTCGATTAGTCAAGTGGCAACATGTGCGCGGACATTCCGGTAACGTTGGTAACGAACGCTGTGATGTAATTGCTCGCACTTTTGCAAGTGGTAAAACCCCATCTCTACAACAATTGTCCGACAATAAGGTTAATGAAACTTTACTTAATATAGTCGATACAAATGTAGCAAAAGTATCTGATTCTGGACTAAACTCTACAATAATTCACAAAAAGACACAGGAAAGCAGTTCTTTTGCACCAGATATAACCATTATGGAACCATCAACCCCAACGGCTGCGACGACAAATGAATCAAAAGCGCCTGAGATTAGGGTTTTGCAACTTCGTAACTTAGTAGAAACTCTGCAGGTTGCTGATGAAATTGCGGAAAAAGGCTACTTAATTACTAGCTCGGAGCTAGCAGATTTAATGGATGTTCACGCTAGTGCGGTTACTAGTCGAGGGAGACCAATGGAGATGGAGAAATTGGATTGTTTCACGAGTACGACGCGAAGGTAATCAAATTCTCTGGGAATTAGAGCGTGGTGATCAAGTAGAAAGTTCCGAATCGTAAATTCAGAGGGAACGGGGAACAGGGAACAGGGAACAGAGATAGGAGGTTTTGTCGTATGTCTGGAGAATGATTGTTCTAGGTCACGCTCCTGAATCCTGAATCCTGAATCCTGAATCCTGACTCCTTCTTCAATACTTCCTTCCTCGCCATTCTCGTGGTTTACGGAATGCGGATAGGAAAATTCTCAGTACTGCTAACGGGTCTGCTAAGGGGGAAAGCCAGAACAACCAACTGGCTTTCACTCCTGACCGATCATATGAAGGTGCGATCGCCAAAAGTAAAGCAAAGCGAATCACAACTAAAAATAAATTTAGTCCCAAAGATAGAAGTAACGGAGTTGTCAAAATGGGAGAATGGGAACTTGAAAAAGTCAAAAGGTAGGAGAAAACAACTATCAGGGGTAAACCTTGCACGCGCTAAAAGTAGCCATAAATCACCCCAAATCTGTGCTAGGGAAGAACCATCTTTCAAATCGAGACTGCGACCCCATTCTTTCCATGTTTCCATTGCTCCTTCATACATCCGCACTTTGAACACTTTTGCACCATCTAAAAAACCAACTTTAAAACCTTGAGCCGCAATATTCCTAGCTAAGGTAACATCATCACAAAAAGAAGCACTGGCGCTAGTATAACCATTCACAGCCGTTAAAACCGAACGACGACACAAAAAACACTGTCCATTAGCCATCACTCTTTCTGGTAGCTCTGTGTCGATACCCGATGGGTCAGTTCGATAAAGTAACGTCATCAATAAAGCCGGTTGTAGCCAGCATTCCCCTGGATACTTGAGGATGAATTGGGGTGAAAGCGAAACTAGGTCATACCCTCTTGATCTAGCGGTCTTCACCAAACCAGCCACTAATCCTGGGTCAGGTATGGTATCAGCATCCATTCCTAAAACCCACTCACTCGCCTCAGAACTAGATAAATAGCCATTATGTAAAGCCCAAGGACGACCTACCCAACCAGAGGGTAAAGGGTCGTCGGTCATGACTCTAAATCGGGGGTCTTGCTTTTGTACCGCTTTCACTAAGTCGGGAGTTCCATCTTGGGATCTACTATCAACGACAATAATTTCCCGGACTTCATAACTTTGCTTACTTAAGCCCGCTAATAAAGGGCTAATCCGAAGTGCTTCATTTAGTGTAGGTATAACTACACTGACACTACCCAAAATCTCTGGAGTTGGTGGTTGAGGTTGAATGGGAGGATGGCGTCTGGCTTTTGAGTAAACGCGACAACAAAATTGCTGTGGCTGGGACTTGTCCAACTAGTAATAATAAGGGAATAACGCTTGCTATCAAAGTACTCAGGAATTTTATTTATTGATTATATTTAAAATCTTATGTGATTTTTGACCAACCTATTTTTAAATGATGGTGGGCAATGCCCACCTCACTTAATCGTCAAGTTATCACAGAATGTAGCTTATTTTAAAGCCACTTTGACATTAGCTACTGTTAATTCCTTGGTTACAGGTTCCACAGTAACTGTTGTAGGTGTGTTAGAGCCTTTGTACCAAAAGACTACTGCTGGAGCTACACCTAGTAATAAACCTAATAGTACTGGAATTGTGAATCCAACTGACAAGCTCATGACAGTAGCAAAACCAAAGTTACTTAAGTACACTATCAAAGGAAAATTCAGTTCTGAGGGTTCTAACTGAATCGGATGATTCCGCCATAGGAACGCTGATACGGTCATAAATAAGGAACCAGTCCCCAGCCAACCAGCAAAGTTTTGGTAAGGCATACCGAAGAAAGCTCCTGGTTGTTTCCAATACCAGAAGGGTAGCGAGGTTTGACTCATGGCTGGATCAAGTACAAAATCCCAGGAGGTCAGTAGTAATGCTCCTAAGGCGATTGCCCCAAAATGACGTAACCAAGTTGGTTTTTGATCCACTTCTAAGCCGATGCGAGCTAGCAGATAAGAAACACATCCCACATAAAACCAGGAAGAGGGGAATAGTAAATGGCACTAAATCGGCGATTTTATAACCCAAGCCACTCAGATAGCTATACTGACCAAAAGGAAAGCCAGTACTAGTTCCCAGTAACTCACTAGTCAAAGAGATGAGAACAGAGGGGAGGAAAAATGCTAAAGCCCGACCTAAGCCGAAATTCCTGGCTGCATAAAGAAAAACAGCCGCCGCGCCTAAAATCATATAAACCACACCACCACCAGCCATACTCCACTGCATGACGGTCTGGCCTGCCTCAGATAAACTTAAAACTACTCCAGCATTAGGCACCACCCATAGTATGCCTACTAATCCAAATACCATGGAGACGATATGACTAATTAGGCATACGCGCTCGCCAATAACAAGTTTTTTCATCGATAGATCCTTAATCAAGATGTGATACGCGGCTACTCGGCTGATTACAGTTTACAAATGTTTAAGAACATATTTAACTAATTTCTACCGTAATTCTCTCGAAACTGGGAGATTGAGCTGAGAGAAGAGATTGATAACATAGATTTTTAGTTTAAGCGAAGAAATCGAAAATCTATCTATAGTTAGGACTAAAATTTCTTTGGGTATGTTAATATGATGTATATTAACAGTTTAAAGTAATGCGATTATTTTAATCTGTTCAAAAACAGGATGTTAGGAAACTAAAGGAAGATTCTCTATCTACGTTTAAAAATATATAATTAAGTAGGGGCGTATTGCTATACGCTGCTACTTGTGTTTACACCGTAGTTACTAAAGTAACTGAGTTTTCCGCATACCGGATGTTTCGATGAGCGGTCAAACCCATCACTGATAATATGTATGCTTATAGAATGTAGTTTTTAACGACCGAATTTTAACTAAACTAATGTATGTCCATCCTTCAGAGAATTCCTTGGTTAGCTCTAATACTAGAACTACTTGCTTATAGTACATTAGGCTGGTTTATCAGCCAAATCAAAGCCCCAATTTGGATTTGGTTTGTAGTCGTAGTAGGGATTTTACTGTTTATATTGAGTTTGACCATTCCTTGGTTAAGGATAGCCGAGTATTTCGGTATCTTGTTTAAATCACAAACTAGTAGTTTAGCTCTGGTTATTTGTGCTGCGCTACTGTTTTTTATGATTGTTGCTTGGTTTCACGTATTCCTTGATACTCTGCTTGTTGTTGCTGCTACCATATTAGTCAGAATTGATTTCCAAGCAGCTGGTCTGAAGGAATCCCTAGCTTTCTATTTAACATCCATTTTTTCCATCACAGGTTTAGCTGCTGGGTTTCTGATTTACAAATTCAGTCCCCTCATCCACCATTTAATTAACTAATAATGATTGAACCATTTCTTCTCCCCATCATCAATCTTTCCAATGCACAACAAGAGGAAATGTTTTCTTTATTTCAAACCCATTTTTATGGAGTTGATAGACAGCAATTTACGGTGGATTTGACCAACAAAGACTGGGCTATTTTGCTGAGAGCAGAAGGAATTCTGAAAGGTTTTTCTACCCTGCAATTCCGGGAAGCATTTTTAGAAGATGAACCAGTGCGAATTGTTTACTCTGGTGATACGATAACTGACCCATCCATGTGGTCAAGTCCTGCATTAGCTCAAGCTTGGACAAGTGCAATTCAAGAAATCCATCGCGGACATTCGGAAAAACTATATTGGTTATTAATTTCTTCTGGATACCGCACCTATCGGTTTTTGAGTACTTTCGCTAGGGTCTTTTATCCTCATTATAACCAGCCAACACCCCCAAAAATACAAGCTTTTATCCATCATCTATCCCAACAACAGTTTCGGGAATATTATGACCCAACGACGGGAATTGTCCGATTTCCTAAACCACAAATTTTGAGTCCTGAACTCCGCAGCATTTCACCGGAAAAGTTACAAAATCATCATGTTGCATTTTTTGCTAAAAAAAATCCAGGTCATATTCATGGAGATGAGTTAGTCTGTTTAGCAGAAGTTTCTGAACCAAATTTAACTCGCTCTGGATTACGAATCTGGAAAACTGGTTCTGGTTTAATTTGGGAGTAGGAAGTAGAAAAAAATTGGATCATAATTTTAAATTTAACTATGTCTGAACAATTACATAAACCACAAATTTTTAACCATCCCCAGCGATTTATTGAAGGTTGGTACTGGTTACTCCGTGCTTCGGAGTTACGACGGGGACAAGTCAAAGCTGTATCGCTATTAGGACGAGATTTAGCAGTTTATCGCACTCAAGAGGGGACTGTTATTGCTGTAGATGCTTATTGTCCCCATATGGGAGCGCATTTAGCAGAGGGTCGAGTGGAAAATCATGGTATTCGTTGTTTTTTCCACAATTGGAAGTTCGCTTATGATGGAACTTGTTTAGAAATTCCTGGTCTGGGAAAAAGTCTCCCGATGCAGTTACAAACTTGGCCATTCTAGAAGCTTATGGTTTAATCTGGTTATGGACTGGTACACAACCTCAACATCCTCTCCCTTTTGCTCCAGAGTTAGAACATGAAGTGGTGGATATTGCTTTAAGTAAACGATTTATTAAAGAATGTCATCCGAATGTGGTGATGGTCAATGCAATTGATGCTCATCACTTTAATACTGTTCATGATTTTCCCGTGACGATTGAATTTAAATCCCAGGAAGTCAACCAAAATGTGATTATGTTTAGTAATATCACCCGTGGTGGGGATGATTCCTGGTTAGTCCGATTAATTCAACCTTTTTATCAAGCTGAAGGTACTTATAGTATGTGTTATTGGTACGGCAGTACTGGTACAGTGACATTAGGACCGGATTTTTTACATTTTTATATTATGTTTACCCTACGGTTGCTGGAAAATGGGAAAACTGAGGGGGAAACGGTTTTAATGACGAAAAAACGTTCAGGGTTACATGGTTGGTTATTGAATCGAGTTATTCTCTGGGTAACCAAGCTGGTAGGGGGGTATTTTGCGAAGGGAGATACCCAAATTTTTAAAACTATTAAATTTGATTTGAAAACTCCTATTCGTGCTGACCGCTCAATTGTGGAATTTATTCATCATGTAGAACAGCAGAAAGCATTGCGGTGGGAAACTTGGACTCCCATTATTCAATCAGAATAAAATATCTGGAAAAGATAGAAAACCCAAAAAAAGCCCAAGTAAAAATACTTGAGCTTTTCTCTAACTAAATAAGATTAAATTTAGTAGCGGTTGCGATCGCCATAACCAGAGCGATTACCACCACCGAAAGAAGTTCTTTCTTCTCTAGGTTTAGCTTTATTTACTTTTAAGTCACGGCCCATCCATTCTGCACCGTTAAGTGCTTCAATGGCAGCTGTTTCTTCATCATCTGTATTCATTTCTACGAAGCCGAAACCGCGTAAACGACCTGTTTCACGATCTGTAGGTAGTTGAACACGTTTTACAGAACCGTATTCTGCAAAAACAGCACTCAGATTACCTTCGGTAACATCGTAAGAAAGATTACCTACATAAATTGACATACATTGTCTCCGAAATTATAAATGTGTAGAGATTTAGTTTTCGGAGACAAGTTTGTAAATACCAAAAATAAGAAGCCTATCAATACTAAAAACAAACACTATTAACCGAATTAACTCTCACCTCCCATTATGTCATAGCTGCCGACTCTGAAACAGGTAATTCCAGAATCTTTACATAAAGTTATATAAACATTTTCTTTCTACGTAGTCAGATAATTTTTTATCTGTCAGAATTGTCAAAATGGTCAGCAAAATTTTGGTTACATATATAGTTATGGAGATTAGTGGTTTTCATCTATCCCATCTTGACTCCCATGCTCCACTCCAAACCATTCTCTCCTCTTCGTTAAAGAGTTTGGGGGTTTTTCCCATCACTCCTGTACCAGATATTCTGTTTTGGGATGCTGGCTATTTGGGATTAGATCAGGTGCAATTGTTTCAGGAATCCGATTTTGAAACCCAGTCGCAAATTCTCCACATTGCGAATCGAGATTTGCTGGAGGAGATTTACTGGGTGGAACATGCGGGCATTGGTTATATGGCAAAAATGTTATTATTGTCCCAAACCTGTGAGGAACGAAGGTTATATAGTTTGTTTGTCGCGGATGAAGCTACTCATTTGGCTCAAATTCGTCCTTTTTTGGGACAAGACCCGGTTTTTCAGGGGGATACTTTTTTAGAATTTATGTCCCAGGTACTGGAATCCTCAGACCCAGCTTTGTTGATGACCATGATTCAAGTTGTTTTGGAAGGATGGGGTTTAAGTCATTATCGTTCCCTCGCTAAAGATTGTTTATATTCTCCCTTAACTAAAGTTTTACGGGGATTTTTGGATGCAGAATCCCGACACCATGCTACGGGAGTCAAGCAATTGCAGGGATTTGAGTACTCTAGTGCTAGTTTAGAAAGTATTCATGCAGCGCTGACTCATTTTTTGCAAATGGTTCAAGTCGGTTCACAACGTCTGATTGCTGCTATTGCAGAAGTTAAGGGTGATTTATCTGTAGTCAACAAAATTCAAATTCTCACCGAATTACAAACTGAAGTTCATAGTCACACTAGATTACAACTATTGCAATCGCTCATCAAAGGAGTAGTTCCCAATTCTATTCTCCAATCTCTGGAAGACCAAGGTTCATTTCAACCATATCCAGCTAATAGATGTATTTTATGACTCAAACTAAAACTCATTCATCTATATTTGACTCAAAATCAGGTTCTGCATTCAGCGAAGACCCAAAAACCTATCGTAAATTACAGTTAAATTATCAAAGAGCCAAACAAACCGATCACAGTCCAGAGTTAGATGTATTAGCACAAAAATTTGACTATGAACAATGTCGAGACTGCTATTGGAATCCACCAGAATTTTCCTTGCTCTATGGTACTCCTTTATGGGAACAATCCAGCGCATCACAACGAGTGCTATTAAATCAACTGTATTGGGTAGCTTACTATTCCCAAATTATTTCGGCCGAAATTGCGACCATATTTTTTAATCAAACCAGTGCGACCGGACTTTATGCTCAAGAAGGGTTTCGGTTAGTTTGCGACACCTTGGATTTGGAAACGACTCAGGAACGCTGTCACATCAATGCTTTTCGTACAGTTATTGATGAAGTAGAGGAAACTTTATTTGGAAAGCGGGTATTTAGCTATCCGATGCGCTCTCCATTTACCGAAACCATGATTTTTGCAGATACTGACCGATTGCGGAGTTGGTGGAAGGGGATTCAATTACATTGTTTTGGATTATTATCTGCTGGTAACAGCTTTCTTGCTTGTCAGTATTTAACGGTGCGGGGATTGAGAACCTTAAATGGTAAATTGATTCAACATAAACTGAGTAGCTTTCATCAAAAACATCCCCAACCAGAAGAATCTCCCATTCCCGCTCAAATTTCCTACTATCATTTTCTGGATGAAAGTTTTCACTTTAATACTTCCACAATTATTTCCCATGATGTGACTCGCTCCCTTCCCCAACCCACCACGTTTGAACGTCACGTACTTAATTTAGGTATTCAAGGATGCCAGAAAGACCATTATCATGTTTCCGTCGCCGTGAATGGAATTTTCTGGTATGACCCAGCTTTGTATTCAGCCATTTATACTGTATTGCGATCACCTATTTTCGATTTATCTAATCATGAAGCTAACGCGATGATGGTTGCTTGTTTTACGCAAGAAACTGAAGGTTTACACCGGAGTTTTCAAACCCATCAAGAAGCAATTGATTCCTATAAAGTGTATTTAGAACCTTTAAATTTTATTGCTAGCAAAAATAAAGAAATGCAATTGATGTCATCTAATTCAATTGCTCAACATCTGAAAACTCAGGAGAAAGAATTGAGAAAATTTTTAAACCACACTTTTTAATTAAAAAACCCAAATACACCTCCCCATCACCCCACCCCCCCACCTCCCCCTTCTCCAAAAATGAACTCACTCACCAAACCATCAATAGGATTTAAATTTATTGCTCGCTCCATTGCTAAACGTGCCCAAAAACAAATTCCTGGTTATCAGAAATTTTTAGAACAGCAAGGAGTTCACCATGCGACTAGATTTGAAGAATTACCAATTAGCGATAAAAATTCTTACTTGCATTCCTATCCATTTTCAGAATTGACTTGTGATAGATTTGATAAATCTTTAGGGTTATTTCGTTCCTCTGGTGCTTCCGGTCAACCCTTTTATTGGCCAATGTTGAAATCAACAAATCGTTTTGCTATTCTGGCCAGTAAATTCTTCTTAGAAAAAACCTTTAAAATTCATCGTAAAAAAACCCTAATTATTATTGCATCTAGTTTAGGAAGTTGGTTAGGAGGAGAACATTTTTCTTGGGCTGTAAAAAGTGTAGCTGCTCAGAGTTCCTATCCGCTAACTATTTTTTCGCCAGGGTCTAATTTAGAGGAAATTGCTGAAATTATTGAGCAATTTAGTTATTTATTCGAGCAAATTATTATATTGATAAACCCTTCTTTAATTTCTATTCTCCAGTATAAAGCTATTGAACTTAATTTAATTTTACCTCTAGCAAAAATCAAATATATTGTCATTGCTGAATATTTTCCCGAAAGTTTGCGAACTATTTTCCGAAATCGAGCTGAACTGCCTATCAACGACGTATTTATGGTATCAATGTATGGTAGTACGGATACAGGAGGGATAGGAGTTGAATCTCCTGCGTCCATTGCGGTGCGACAGTTACTTGCACAAAATCCAGATTTAGGTCATACTCTGGGTTTTGATTTACCCCTACCCATTTTCGCTCATAGTCTCATGCTGGATGGATATTTAGAACACGTGGAAGGAAAATTTTGTATTACCCGTTGGCAAGGAATTCCACTGGTACGCTATAATCTAGCAGATCAAGTCACCTTTTACAATTGGCGATCGCTCAAACAAGCAGTGCTAAATACGAATTTAGTTGACAAAAATCATCCCCTCATTCCCATTATTGCTGCTGCTAGTAACTTTTTGCCAGATATAGTGGCAATTTCGGGACGTGCTGATAAAACCGTGATTATTGGTGGTACTAACCTGACAGAATCAATGCTTGATGCTGCGGTCAAAAGTGAATCTCTGAGCAATATACTTACGGGCTTATATCAAGCAAAAGTTCTTTATCAAGATGACCACTCCCAATTAATCTTTGACCTAGAATTACGGCAAAACCAGTATAATAACCCGCAAATTCGAGACTATATTTATAGTGAGATTATCAATACCTTAATCCGAGTGCAACCGGAATTTTCTATTGATTGGAATAATATTTATAAAAGTTTGGAAAATGATGCACAACGGAGGATTATTCAAATTAATCTTTTAACTTGGCCTACACTTTCTGCACTTCGAGAAAAAACTATTAAACAAACTGGTCTTTACGAACTATGAATTTAGTCTCCCTACTTTTACGGGAATCTTGGGTCAATGTTGCAGTCACCGTTTTAACGGGATTAATTAGTGGTCTTTGTAATGCCAAATTGATTATTTTAATTAATACAGCCATTAATCAACATTCAACTAGTAACTTAGGATGGTATTTTGTCGGAGTGGTGGGATTAGTGTTAATTACAGGTACTATATCTCAATTTTTGCTGATTTCTAATGCTCAAAGAGTAATTTATAAACTGAGACTAAAGTTTAGTAAGAAAATCTTATCTGCTCCTTTGCAACAACTAGAGGAATTAGGAGCAAATCGTCTATTAGCAGTCCTCATAGGAGATGTCCAAACCATATCAGAAAGTGTATTTCTGATTCCATTAATCTGTGTTAATATTTCCATCATATTTGGTTGTTTAATTTATTTAATATCTCTATCGGGCGTGGTATTTTTCATCACACTTGTATTTGCTGGATTAGCCATTACATTTGTGCAAATTCTCTTAAAAAAAGCCATTGAATATTTCACCCTTGCACGGGAGGAAGACGATAATTTATATAAACATTTTCGGAGTATTACCGAAGGAATCAAAGAACTCAAACTTCATAACTTACGTCGGGAAAAATTCTTCTCAGAAGAACTAGAAGTAACTGCGTCAAAATCACGTCATCTCAAAACCCAAGCATTAAGAGTTTTTGTGATTGCATTTGAAGGAGGACAACTTTTCTTTTTCTCGATTTTAGGAGTAGTTGTATTTGTTCTCCCAACGATATTTCCCATTCCATCATCTGTAGTATCTGCTTATGTCTTAACCATAACTTATCTGATTCTACCAATTCAAACTATCATGGATAAGTTACCAACATTACTAAGTGCCAATGTGGCTTTACAAAAAGTCGAACAGATGGGATTAAAATTAGCTAATCAAGCAGAGATAAATTCAACCAAGCAAATCAATCAATATCAGAGTTGGGAAAAACTAGAATTGAATAAAATTACTCACACATATAGAGGAGAGAAAGATAGTATATTTATTTTAGGTGAATTAGATTTAGTATTTTATCCAGGTCAATTAGTATTTATCATTGGGGGAAATGGTAGTGGAAAATCCACATTTGCAAAACTCATCACCGGATTATATATCCCTGAAACCGGAGGAATCCAACTAGATAATATTCAAATTACAGATGAGAATAGAGAATGGTATCGTCAACATTTCTCAGTGATTTTTTCTGACTTTTATCTATTTGATAATCTGTTAGGTATTGATAATTCTGATATTGATGCAGAAGCAGAAGCATACCTTTATCAATTACAGCTAGAACATAAAGTTCAAGTTAATAATGGAAAATTGTCTACCACCTCATTATCACAAGGACAACGTAAACGATTAGCTTTGCTAAGTGCTTATTTAGAAGATAGACCAATTTATATATTTGATGAATGGGCTTCAGAACAAGATCCATTTTTCCGAGATATTTTTTATGAACAGCTATTACCAGGATTTATAGCTAGAGGAAAAACCGTAATTGTGATTAGTCATGATGACAGATATTTTCATCTAGCAGACCGTGTAATTAAGTTAGATTATGGTAAAGTTGAATTTGATCGACAATTACAACAGAACTAACTTAACTAACTAGACAATACATTGTGTACCTATCTTAATTTTGAGGAGTAATCTATGGCTAATATTCGGACGGTTGACGGCAATCCCGCAGAAGTATGGGATGATTTAGATTGGACGGATTTGAATGACGCAGAGCAAACCCTGTGGGGTAAATTAGGTTGGGATGAAGATAGTTGGCAAGAGGAAACTGACCCCCCGGAATCAGACGAGCAATATTGGGAAGACCTAACCAGCAAACAGCAGGAAATAGCCGAGCAATTAGGGTATTCTCAAGAAACTTGGGATGAAGAAGAAGATTAGTTAATTTTCCGAAGTTTCCGTCAAAACTAAATATCTAAATTGTTCAGATACTTCAAGTAAGATACTTGATTTAATATCAAAGCAGGGAACAGGGAATAATTTTCCCTACTCCCTCTTTCTATAAGTAATATCTAACCGTAGTCACAACTCGACTTTTTTTCGCTCGTAAAGCTGTCTTTAAAAACAAAGTAGTTTGGTTATGTAAAAGGCTATCCCACCAATTGCGAGTCACAAAAGCAGGAATAATGACTGTGGTAAACACATCAGGATGACATTCTTCAAACTGAGCCACAAAACTTACCAGAGGTTCAATGACAGAGCGATAGGGTGAGTCAATAATTTCCAAAGTAATATCTGACTCTAATTGGCGCCATTTTTCTTGTAACTTTTCCCGGTCAGAACCATTAATATCTACATGTACAGCCACAATTTCATCAGCAATGGTACGTGCATATTCTAAAGCTTCCACTGTCCCCCGATTCAGTTGTCCTACTATCACCACTGCTGGATGAGTCACCACTACTGGTTTCGGGATGGGAATATAATTCCGGGGTGAGATACCCTGAATACTGAGTCGTTGAGTTACGTATTGATAATGACGATGAATGGCGGAAAACAGAACTACTACCAAAGGAATAGCAAGAACTACTAACCAAGCCCCCAAAAGAAATTTGGTGGAAATGATGACCAGCAGTACCACTAAAGTAGCAATTGCTCCGAGTCCATTCATTAGCGCACTGGCATACCAACCAGGGGACTTGTTATCAAACCAATGACGCACCATTCCCGCTTGTGAAAGTGTGAAGGAGGTAAACACACCCACTGCATAGAGAGGAATAATCGCGTTGACTTCACCTTTGAAGATAATCACTAAAATTCCTGCACAAATACTCAGAAAGACAATCCCGTTAGAATAGACTAAGCGATCGCCTAATAGAGATAATTGACGGGGTAAAAATCCATCTCTAGCTAAAAAGTAACAAAGTCTGGGAAAATCTGCATAGCTGGTATTTGCGGCTAATAGCAACACTAACAGAGTGACAACTTGCAGAAAATAGTAAAATGGTCCATTGCCGAAAATCTGCCTACCCAAGAGAGAAAGTACCGTTTGACCTTCTCCGGGCACAATGTGAAAACTGTTAGCTAGGTAAGTAATACCCACAAACATTAGCCCCAAAATCACACCCAAATAGAGTAATGTCAATCGGGCATTTTTCCACTCTGGTTCCTTAAAAGCTAGGACACCATCAGATATGGCTTCTACTCCCGTTAATGCTGTACATCCAGCCGTAAAAGCCCTGAGAATGAAAAACAAACTCAGTCCTTCTTTGATGGGAATCGGAGGGTATTCTGTGATGGATTGTCCAGTAGCGTGCTTAAATATGCCAACTCCAATCAAAGCAAAAATACTGAGAATAAAGGCATAGGTAGGAATCATAAATATCTGACCTGATTCCTTCACACCTCTCAGATTTGCCAGCATCAACAAAAAAATAAAAATCAAACAAAGGCTGACCGTATATGGTTTTAATGCCGGAATCGCTGAAGTCAGAGCCGCTGTTCCTGCTGATATACTGACCGTCACAGTCAACATATAATCAATCATCAGCGAACCCCCAGCGATTAATCCGGGATAAAGACCCAAGTTTTCTCTCGCGACAATGTAGGAGCCACCACCTTGAGGATAAGCACGAATGGTTTGTCGATAGGAAAGCACAACAATAATCAAGAGGACGATAATCGCTATAGCTATGGGAAGAGACAAACCAAGAGTACTGGTTCCTGCTGCAATCAGGACTAACAGAATTTCTTCTGTAGCATAAGCTACGGATGATAAAGCATCGGAGGACAGAACCGCCAAAGCGGTAGCATTACTCAAGCGTTCTTCACTATGAGCGCTGGTGGGTAATGTTTTACCCAATAAAAATCGTTTGAGTTGAGGATAAACGGACATACAAAGTCCACTTGAAAAAGGTTGTTATTCCGGTTCAGGTTGATCATTAATTGAAACAGTTGGCTATTAGGTATCAACTATCAGCCATAACCAAAATTTTCATCTAAGTATTAGCTAAAAAATTGACTACTAAAACTTGATGTTTACGTAATTAATTCGCCCCTGATTCAGAAATATAGCAATATTGGCAGATTTATTAACATATTAAACTTAAAATTTTATGGAACTAGGATTTAACGAGAGCAAATCATCTGTGTAGGGAACCGTCATCAGCATCAAGAAATCTGAGCCAGTTCTATTTCTAAGCCATTTTCTGTATCATTCTCCATTAACTGCTGTGCTGCTAACAACATTGATGCAGCGATATCTTTCAGGTCTTCACGATTATTTAGATAAGCTTTTAAGGCTTCGATGGGGTCAATACTGTTACTTGCACTCAGTTCGGGAATCCGGGGTCGTGCTAATTGGCTGATTAATTCTGGTTGAATACTATAAGTATGAGATGGAGTTAAGACGCTGTGTAATCCGGAATTATCAATTAAATCCAATTGTTCTGAGCGCAACTTGTAAATTAAACGGACTACGGCATCTTCGATGGGATGTTTAGCGATCGCTTTAATAATAGCAGCTTGAGGATCATCTATTTTCGAGACATCGACCTGAATAGTGCAGAACTTGCGAACAGGTAAAGGACAGAATTCCCAGGTAACTTTTCCTGACTCCACTTCCACCATCACATAACCTTTATCTTCCTTTTCTTCACTAAAATCCACCCGCTCAATACTTCCGGGATAAATTACCGGAGGGTCATTAGATTTATTCAGGTTTTGGTGATGATGAACATGACCCAAAGCCACATAATCAAAACAAGGACGGGTCAACAAGGATAAAGGTAGAGTGAAACCTTTACCTACAGCTAAAAACCGTTCTGCACCTAGAGTAGCATTATCAGCCATCAGGTGAGCCAATAATACCGTAGGTACATGAGGGTCAAGACGACGAATTTCCCCTTCCAGGACAACTTCTAAACGGTCGGTTAAAAGTTGATTAATTTCTGATAAACCCAAACCCTCAGTTTCTTGACGAGTCATCAAAGTAGAACGAGTCAACCAAGGTAAAGTGATGACCTGAATTTTCCCATTTTGGGTTTGGATGTGATGAGTAGTTAAAGAATCACCGACCACAAATCCTGGTACACCCAAAGTACGATAAATATTTAAACTAGCTCCCCCCAATCCTTGGGAATGTTGGTCATGATTACCAACTAACAATACCGTAGGAATATTAGCATCTACCAAACGACGGAATTGACTAGCAAAAGCTTCTTGAACATAAGGTGGTGGTGTAGAATCGGGAAAAGCATCTCCACCAAACAGAACTAAATCTACTGTATCTTCTAAAGCGCGGTCAATGCACAAAGACAAAGTTTTGACAAAATCTTCCAAGCGTGTATTTAAGCCCGTGGTGGAATTAATGCGTCCATGAGAGAAACCGCTTCCCATATGAATATCAGAGAGATGGAGGATTTTAATCATGATTTTCGAGAATAAAGAATCATCCTATCTACGAATCATATTTGATTTTTGAAAAAAACACCCTATATTTCAATACGGTTTAGTTAAGGGAGGAAGTAATATTGTCATTCTGAGCAAACGCTTCGCTCAGAATGACAGGATATTATCAGATTTTGGCTTAACTGAACTGTATTGCCCTATATTTTTCCTACTCCCTACTCCCGAACTACACAGACAATTATTCATTCCCCTCTCTAAAATCGTTGAAACCCTTGATTTATCGTGGAGATGTAGAGGGGATATGAACAGTTACAGACAATCAAATTGCTGGAAATTCATTAATGGTTGATTGTAGTCAACCAGGAATTAGTAGTATTCTCAATAATTTTCTGCTTTGCTTCTTGGACAACTTCTGGATCTAATTGTTCAGTAGCTGAGAGCAAGATACTTAATTTACCAACACTGTAAAGCTCTTGATGATATCAATCCAGTCTATCATTCGCTGCTTTCCCACGCTCAAAAGCTAATACAGTAATTGCTTGTAATAGTACACCTAAAGTAGCAGCAATTCCTCCCCCGTTAAGAAGGGTTTGGGAGTTACTATTCAATAAATGAATAACACCACCAAAAATCAATCCTAAACCAGCGATGGAAGTCACTAATGAAATCAGGAAAAAAAGCGTTGCTTGCCATCTTGCATTATCATAATCAATTTTAATATCCTTGGATAAATCCTCATTTTTCTTCTTTTTTAATTCCTCAAATCGTTGGGAATTTGAGTAAGCTAACGCAATCTGATTTGCGTAGACTTTGTAGATATGCTTATCTTTATCTAGTTGCTGTGGATCTGTAGGTTTTGAAAAAAGCATCCACATAACTCCTATATTGTTAATTCCCGAAGAAAATGGTAGGCACAATCCATACATGAAACCTAATGCCTCAAGCTGTTTGAGCTTAGAATCATATTCGTCTTGCTGGACATCTTTTGTAGGAAAAATTTGATCTTTTTGTTCTTGATAAACACTTAAAGAAGTCGTATGAAGAACTTCTATTAATTCATCATTTTTTAGAACTGGAACAATTTTATCCTTCAAAATAATCGATTCATGGTTTTTCAACTTTTTACATGGAATGACAATAACCATTTCAGATTCCAAGGCTTCGCAAGTTTCTGAAACAGCTCTATTTAGCATATTTTGAGGAGATTCTCGCACAATCCTATCTAAAGATTCATGAAGATTATTCAAAATTTTATTACTAGTGTTTATCTTATCAATCAGATTTTTCTTTTCAAATGCAATTGCCACCTGTCTGGCAAAATGTTCGATCACCTCCTGATGTAAATGGTTAAAAGTATAATCTAGAGAAGATTCTATGTTAATTGCACCAATTACATTATCTTGATTATCTTTAATCGGTATAGATAAATGGGAACGTGTTTCTTCTTGTAATTGAATAAGTTCTATACCCTGTTCTTTTTTTTGTTGCTTCTCTTCAGAATTATTAATCATAATGGGTTCCTTGTTTTTAATCACAAGTTCTGTAATTTTTTCCTGCTTAAGGTTATACTTGTTGTTTAAATCAACGAATTGATAAACAGGGTATGCAGCTTTAACTTCAATTTTTCTATTACTATTGAGAACCAATAAGTAGCTGACTAAATGAATCTCACTATTGACATTCACTGAATAGCGAGAATGCATTTGTGCCAGTGAATAGGAATATCGAGCAACGTCTAGCAGTAGTAAATCTATATCATCTTTACTAGTTATTGCTTCAATAGCCTTAGCAAAGTCTTGATGAGCATTAGCTCTAAATTTATTCTCATCTAAAATCTTCCAATCATAGATAATGCTAGCTGCTTGACTAGCAAATAGTTCTATGGCAAATTTTTCAACCTCAGAAAATTGTTCTTCGGAGTATTTATTTAAATATAAGGCTCCAACCAGGAATTGCTGATTATCTTTCTGAGTGATGATGAGAGGAACAACAATCTTACACTGAACAGGGTGTGGTCTTGGTTCTTGGCTAATCAGATTAAAGTTGCCATTTTTTTTCGAGAATTCTACAGTTTTTTTTGCTTGTATGGCTACATAAGTAGTACTCTCAGGAGTTAAACGAGGAGGTTTTTCTTCCCCAGAGGGATATGTATAATAATCCCCTGTATATCTATAGTTTTTCCCGTCTGCATCTAAATGTTCGAGTAGGTGAATACTTGCTGACCCAGCATTTGTGACTTTTAGTGTATGGTTACAAATTGCCTTAAGTAGTTCTCCGCTATTTTTGCGATCAGCTAGGAGACTAACCATTTGTGAACTAATCTGATTGAAGGACTCTAAAGCCATTGTCCGTTCAATGACAGTAGCTACACTGAGGGCAATATATTCCACCAAATCCCGATCATAAACAGTAAAATAGTCTGTCTCTTTTTTGTCGCAGCAAATCACACCAATGATCCGATTCGGTTCATTGGTGTTTTCGTAAGATATGGGGATGATAGGTACTGCTAACATAGAAAGATTATCACCTGGATATTTAAGAGTCGGTAGAAACCTATCATCTTGACAAGCATGAGGGACAATGATACTTTTACCAGTCTTGGTGAAAGCTATGCAGACTTATTCCCTCTTCAAGTATCGAAGGTAGCTCAAAAGCAAGTTTTCTAATATTTATTGAATCCGTATTCTAGGCACAGACTTTTGAATACCCCTCTATACCGGGTATCCTTCTAAAACCTTCATCGAGATAATAGTGGTTATTACACTCTAAATTGTATATTTTCTAGAGCAAATACATCTAGTGTTATTAACAAAACGTAACTTATATAACATACCCTTACCGCCTAAGTCTTGAGGAAGGCTTAAACCCGAATATTACTATTGATTTAATAAAACCTTTACCTACAGCTAAAAACCCTTCTGCACCTAAAGTAGCATTATCAGCTATCAGATGAGCCAATAATACTCTGAGTACATGAGGGTCAAGACTACGAACTTCTGCTTCCAGGACAACTAGCGGTCAACTATAAGAGGGTGTTTTAAAAGTTATTGGGAGGTGTAATTTGTCATTTTCAGCAACCTACTTAGTGTACAAGTCTTGTATCACAAGCGTTTCAGTGGCTTTGAGGCGGATAACAGAATTGCAAATTTTGACGTTGATTGAGCTAGAGGTTTAAAAATAGGAGTTTCAAAAATTATGAACTCGAATTTCTGCGATCGCCGATCCTGTAATCTTTACCCAGAGAGTGTTTCCGATTCATTATGTACTAGTGTGATCGCCGAAAGCGGGGTGTAGTCCATCGCTTTTTGATTTTCTCCCTGAATTGCGATCGCCGAAGGCGGGGCGTAGCCCATCGCTCTTTGGCCATCCCCCACCAGCTATCTTCCTAACTTCTGCGTAGCAATACCATCACATAAATGTCTGTCTTCATTACTAACATTAGGATTACTCTCTAAATAACCGCGTACCCAATCACAACTACGCCCCATTAAAGCATCGCGTATGATTGCAAAATTGGGCGGTTTTTTAGGTCGAAAAGGAGATGGAGAACCTGGTGTTAAAACTATTTGGCGTGGATTACAGCGATTACATGATATAGCCCATACATGGAAACTACTTCAATCTTCCAGTTAAAAATTTAACCTTCATCACTATCTACCATCAGTGATCAGTTATCTCCTCTGTTAGCGATCGCCTTAGATATCCGCCTATGGTGGAGTATAGTTAAATATACATCACACCATAAGTATAGCCATAATGATCAGGAATTCTGGATTAAGTACATATTAGACCTCTAATCAATATATCCAAGAAATTAATCCTCCTATCCATTGCCCTGTAAGCTCTTTAGGATTTTCAAGAAAAATGAGAAAATTTGTTAAGAAAGATGTGGGTAATGCATAGCAGGTTTTACGCAGTAAAACCAGGGTGAGGTTCTTCGAGCTTCTGCCTGAAAGCGATGGGTGGTTTAAAATCATAGGATTGGATTACATTTATTTACGGTGGCAAATCATGAGCTTTTTAATTGAGCGTGTTTTAAGTGAAATTGATCAATTGACTCTAGCAGAAAAAATGCAGGTATTAGAGTATTTGATGAAGCAGATAAAACAATCTGTGGAAGTTGTTGCGGTAACTGAAAAGCCCTATAAGGTAACTGAATTTTGTGGAATAGCTCCAAACTTACTAGAAGGAATGGATGCTCAGGTATGGGTAAATCAGTTGCGCGATGAATGGGAAGAACGTGAAGTATGGAGGCAGCCATAATGAAGTTAAATGATGCCTTGCGGGGTGTGAACAAAGTTTTTTTGGACACATCTCCTATAGTTTATTATGTGGAGGGTGTACCTGCTTTTTTTGAAGTAGCACGTCTGGTATTTACTCTAATCGGGAAAGGACAAATACAAGGAATAGTATCTCCTGTAACATTGGCTGAATGTGTAACTTTACCTATTCGTTTAGGACAAGTAGCGTTACGACAGAGGTTTACAGATTTGTTGACGAGTACAGATGGAATTTTACTGGTGAATATTGATGCAGCAATTGCACAAAGAGCGGCTGAGTTACGAATTCAGTATGGACTGAAGTTACCAGATGCTTTACAAGTAGCAACTGCGATTGCTTCTAATTGTGAGGCTTTTTTAACTAATGATGTGGCTTTGAGGCGGATAACAGAATTGCAAATTTTGACGTTGATTGAGCTAGAGGTTTAAAATAAAATTGTTAAAATCATCAGGGTTTCTCCACAAATTTCTCGTTTTAGATGATAATTTGCCAACTAAATATGATACTCCATGATAGTTGGAGTATCAAGGAGTTTTGTTTTTCAGGAATTCCAAATATTTCTCAACCCAACTGAAATCACCAAGAAGGCAAGGTGTTAAGTGATATAAAACAATTGTGCATAAATCTCGAATCCCATTTTGAACTTTTTCTAATGATGCCCCTGTATACCAATAATCAATTAAATCCGAACTAATAGAAGTTCCATCTCGTTGAGATTCGGGTACAATTACGCTTAGAGCATGACCTAACTTGAGGTTATACTCAGTATGAGTGTCTTCGGACAAAAACTCCAAATACATCTCGCTTTCAAACCCTTCGCAAAAATATAAATGGCTCTTAGGAAAAGACATGAGAATACCATCTGGTAAATCATCCTCCAAGGTATAGGATGCAGGCCAATCAAATTCATTTAGGATTTCTGCTAGGACTTCAATGGTCATATACTGTTGTGGGTGATAAAAGGGTTCCATCCAGCAATAATATTTATGTACTAAATCCTCAGATTCTACATCATTGGGTCGAGCCAGAATGTCAAAAATTATGAACTCGAATTTCGGCAATCGCCTATCTTTTAATCTTTACCTGCTAAAAAATATCCCCAACCTCTTTGAGAAATCAGGGATTTAAGATTTATAGTTTCAGTATTAGTATTTTTTAGACCACTCAGAGATACAGTATATTGTAGGTAAATGAATTACCAAATTGAAATCAAAACTCAAGCATGACAAAGCTTTTACTCCTGACTCCTACTGTATCATCTCTAGTAGAAAGAAAAACCTGAATTCATAACTGTCGGATACGATTGTTTTCGGCTATCAATTTAGTCTGGAAACTGGTCTTTTACAGTACTATTAGTTTGTACTGCCCAAGAATTACCTACTATTGAACCATTAGCTCTTTTTAAAGTAAATCTATTGGTTTTTGTCCACAAAGCTACAGCTTTATGAGGAGGAATATTGTATGTATCTGTGATTGTTGTCTCTTTCAAGCTCGTAAAAGAAGAACTTGTTTCAAACCCCATTTGGAAACTAAATGTAGTTGATATCTTAGCTGAGGCTATACCCTCAATACCTGCACTAGCTTCTGAAGATATTGATATACCTGTCTGCTGAGAAAATGTTTTTGAGTCTGTTTGACTGATCCCAACTTTGACTTCAACCTGTTTACTATCAGATGAGTCTGAATTGTTATAGTAATGCCACTGACGTGTGTAATATTCTTCCCTCTCAAGAAGATAGAATGGGGAATTAGCTATTTTCCATTCGTCATCATAAAATTTGTCCTCGACGGCAAAGTAAGGAGTCCAAACAGAGTTAGCTAGCTCAAAGCTAGTGGTTTCAGGTGGTTCTTGTAAACTCGTTAAACTTGGAGGCTGACTAGTGGGTACGCGCTTTTCAAAAGGCAATACAACTTTAAGACAATTCAATACTGGATTATTGTTGGGACGCTCGTGAGAATTCACACCAAAGAAAGTACCCGGCGCTATATAAGCATAGTCCTCATAACCTGTAATTGGTGGAGCATCTATTTCCCATGAACCAAAATCTGAACCAGCACCAGTGTCCTTGTCTATCCATACTTGCTTTCCAGCCACTCCTGGTACTACCAAATCTTGACGTACACATCTAACTTGGTCGAAACTTGGTTTATCATCATAATTTCCAATTACAACTAAACCTAGTGCGACATAACCATTTGGTGGAATGGGTCTCCAAAAAGTAACATCCATACCAGCACCAGAACCACTGTCTTGCCAAACTATTTCATAATCTACAGGACGCGCCAATGCTCCTGATATTAACTCTTTAACAACAATGACTACCCCTTTAGCTTGATTATAGTTACTCTGTCCATAGTAGCCAAGAGGATAATAATCAGAGGGAGCAATGGGTCTATAGTAAGATCCATCAAAAGATCCCTCACTTCCTTGATCATTCCAAGCGAACTCAAATTGATTAGTAAACTGGATAGCTAAATCTCCACAGTTTAATTCTTTCATACTCTTCTTAGATGTTAAAATCATCACACTTAAGGTTACAGGAGATAGTATAGATGATTTTGATAAATATGACTAGCTAAATTACGGTAATTACATATGATTTTTAATAAAAAAAACTAACTATTTATTGCAATATAGTATATTTCATATTTGTAGTATGAAATAATTCCCCGTGAATTGGTTGTCCTGAAATGACGTGACCCTGAGAGTCTAAGTAGTTAATGGAAGGATGTAGATTGGGTCGCAATACTGCTCGGTTAAGGAAATTATGTAGGCTGAAACCCTTGAAATAGCGTTATTTAAGACGAACAAAAAGCGCTTAACCGAGCAGTATTGGATTGGGTCGAGCCGGAGTGCCAAAAATTATGAACTCGAATTTTGGCGATCGCCTATCTTGTAATCTTTACCCAGATAGTGTTTCCGATTCATTATGTACTAGTGCGATCGCTGAAAGCGGGGCGTAGTCCATCGCTTTTTGATTTCCTCCCTGAGTTGGATCTACTAAGCCAGTGATGAGTTCGGAAAATATACCTGGTTTCTAGTGAAGTTTTGTAAATTCGATGAAATAACGCGAATCCAATACTGAAGATTTGATTTTTCAGAAAATCTACTCTACTGCAAATCCTGTATATTGTCTAATCAAAGGTTCATGAAACGCTAAAACAATATCCTCTTTCGGGACACCTAACTGCACTAATTCATCAGCAACATCATTTTCTGTGCCATTATATTGAATCCAGATTTTCCCATTTTTAATATCTATATGTAAAACACATCCATATTTTCGACGTCGGTTTTTCCAACCTGCATAAACCAATTGATAATGGTTTCGTTCAGTATCAAAAATAGTTTGAGTTTCCACTTCTTCATCAGTTGAACCTCTATTAGCATATTCAGTTAATAATTGCTGAATATAGTTTTGATAAAGTTCTATTTTTCCCATTTTACAATCACCTCATTGGTATAATCATAAATAATGAGTTTAATATGAAATCGTGTAATTACAGTTTGCGGCAATTGCAGTGCAAAAAAGGTTTGATAAGTTCCTAAAGGAATAGCTAGATATAAAATACGTTCTGGTTCCTGTTCTTCTAAAGCTACTTGATAATTTAGAAACTGTCCAATCGCTGTATGAAATTCAGAAATTGTTGATGTACCAATAAAACTCTTAACTTCAATTGCTATTTTTTCACCATTTTTCTCGGCTGCAATCAGCTTTTCGGCTCCTAAGTCAATGTACATTTCTACTCCACCTACTTGCAGCTTTAAAGGATCGGAAGTAATTAACCAACCCTCTTTTTCAAGACTTATTCTGACTGCATTATGGAAAACATCTTTAGCTGGCATTGTTTTGAATGGATACTTGTCTTCATTAAATTTTATTCATTTTCTAAATTCTATAGCTAATCATAACACATAACTACAGTTTTGATTAAGTTGGTAACAACAAGCAATAAATAGCACCTGGAATCTACACAATGTCAGGAGACACCATTGAGGTCAAGCAGGCAAGATGCCTGCTCCACAAATTTAGCATGAACTTAGTTTAGTGGCTTAACTGAACCAAAAATGTGCCTATGGTGTATACACAAGTAGGGGCGTATTGCAATACGCCCCTAGTCTTCCTTGTGATGAACATTTTTTCCATGCTACCGTCTTTAAGTTGACACAGGGACTAAAAGAGTTTTAACATCATGCAACGCGGACAAACAAAGGCTTCCAGCTGTTCCATTCTGATTACTTGGCTGATTGCTACTTTCATTACACCCAATATAGCTCTAGCTACTCCCCCTCGACTCCCAAATCAAACTGTTAACTGCGAGCTTCTCGTTGTCGGTGGGGGACTTTCTGGTGTCGCTACAGCTTATGAAGGTTTACTCGCTGGACGCACAGTTTGCTTAACCGAAATCACTGATTGGTTAGGAGGACAAATTTCTGCTCAGGGGACATCTGCATTAGATGAACGTCCCACTCAAAGCAAGCGACTCTATTATTCTCGCGGTTATTTAGAATTACGTCAGCGCATCAAGCAGAAATATGGGAAAATGAATCCTGGTAACTGTTGGGTCAGTGAATCTTGTTTTTTTCCCCATGATGCTGACACTATTGCTACCGAAATGCTCAAAGACGCTGCTCGTCGGGGTAATGGTAAATTAGCTTGGTTTCCCAATACCGTGATTAAAGAATTAGAATTTAGTAGTGATGGGAAAATTATTAATGGTGCAATCGCCATTCAACACCAACGAGCTGAAAATGCACCACCCTTAAATACTTTTCCCTTATCGCAAACTATTGAAGACTCCTATCGCTACGAAAATAACTCCCGCTTTACCAAAAATATTATTCGCTTTGTTCCCAAAGTCGTTAAAAATAAACCTTCTAACTGGTATGTCATCGACACCAGCGAAACGGGAGAAATTGTGGCTTTAGCGGATGTCCCCTACCGATTAGGAATTGATGCTCGTTCTTCCTTAGAGCCTTCGGCTTCTAGCGAAACCAATGACCCCTATTGTACCCAAGGTTTTACTTATACCTTTGCCATGGAGGCAACTAAGGAACCACAACGGCAAATCATGCCCCAATTCTATTCTCAATATGCTCCCTATTTCAGTTATGAATTAAAACGACTAGCTAATTTTGATTTAGTGTTCAGCTATCGTCGGATTTGGAGTCCCAATCCTGGTCAACGCATGAAATTTGGCGGGATTGAGTTTAATGTTGCGACTCCTGGGGATATTTCCATGCAAAACTGGACTTGGGGTAATGACTATCGTCCCGGTACGGCTGAAGATAATTTAGTTTACACAAAAGAACAGTTACAAGGTAATGGACAGTTAAAACCTGGGGGTTGGTTGGGGGGACTCCGAGCAGAAACCCTCCGCAAAGGTGAAGAAAATTCCTTATCTTACTTCTATTGGTTATTTGCTGGGGATACAGACTCTCAATTAGGTAAAGGTGTCAAGCAACCACAACCAAATCTGCGCTTTTTATCCGGTTTCAATTCTCCGATGGGAACATTACATGGTTTATCCAAATATCCCTATATGCGAGAAGGAAGACGGATTATTGGTCGTCCTAGTTGGGGACAAGCTAATGGTTTTGGGATTTCCGAAATTGATATCTCTCGCCACAATTATAATGATCCATATTATCGTCAAACTCTACCCCCAGATATGTATCGCCGTTTAAAAGCATCCCTAGCTGGTTTGGGGGCGGTATCTGTGATTGATGGGAAGGTTTCCCCAGATAAAGCTCTCCAACGCAGTCGCTCTACTATTTATCCTGATGCGGTGGGGATTGGTCACTACGCGATTGATTTTCACCCTTGTATGACTAATAGCCCTCCCGAAGCACCTGGGAATAAGGAACGTCCAGGGGAAAGACGTGGTGGCACTCAAGCTTATCCTTTCCAAATTGCTTTGCGGGCGATGATTCCCCAAAAAATTGATAATTTATTAGTTGGGGGTAAAAGTATTGCTACTAGTCATATTGCTGCTGCTGCTTATCGGGTTCATTCCTTTGAATGGTCTGCGGGTGCTGCGGCGGGAACTGTAGCCGCTTTTGCAATTCAAAATGCGATCGCACCTTGGCAACTAGTGGATAATTTACCCAAACCAGAACCGAAACTGCAAGAACTACAACGGTTGTTAACCCAAAATGGCAACCCTACGGCTTTTCCCGATACTTCGATTTTTAATGAAAACTGGGAAGATTGGCGTTAATCTAATGGTAGAGGCGTAGGATGCTACGCCTCTGGTTTAAAATATATATCGCTAAGTGTAGTTTTGTAATCTGGTGTCGGATTTTTATATGTTTAAAAGACTTTCAGCGAATGTATACGGGATGGCCACAGCACCAACTATAGCTCCTGAACGGTCTAGTCAAGTTACCCGTAAATTTTATCCGAATTATAAAGTGATTGTCTTGAACGATGATTTCAATACCTTCCAACATGTATCTGAGTGTTTGCTCAAATACATTCCCGGAATGACTCCTGAGCATGCGTGGGAATTGACCAATCAGGTACACTATGAAGGTCAAGCCATTGTTTGGGTCGGTCCGCAAGAACCTGCGGAACTGTATCATCAACAACTGCGTCGAGCTGGTTTAACAATGGCACCACTAGAAGCAGCTTAACTACTATGGGCAAACCCACCGACGGCCGACTAGTCTGGAATCACTCTACCCACATTGCTGGTTTAATCCCGATTTTAGAGCGTTTATGTCAGCAAGATGGCATTCAAACTGTGACTCCAGCGGTCATTGGCCGTGCGAAAGGCCATTGTCCGAAAATGCAACTGCGTGTCTCTGTCCCCATTTTAGGGGGTTATAAAATTATCGCTCGTCATGGCAAAACAGTGCAAGAGGTATTTATTCTCACTACTTTGCCACAGGATATCCTAGAACAGGCGATGGCGATCGCGATGAGGCTTTAATTGCAGAGGATTCAGAATTCAGGATTCAGGAGTCAGTTTTAACTATTCCTGAACTTGATGAATTGCGAATTTATGTAGAGGTAAACTGAGGATACAAGAAAAGGTTAAGAAATATGACAAAGCTGTGGTTATTTTCAAAGTCACAGTTATAGCTTCCCATTCGGGTAAAACTATTTTTTCAATTCCAAAAGCTGCACAGTAAACTAACCAATAAGAAAAACTCATCCTTAAGAGAATTTGCTCTGTTTCTTCTAAATCATCTTTTGGTGGTTCGTTATCCCACAGTAAGCATATTCCCAAAATACAAGCTATAGAAGAAATCATAACTGCAAATTCATGCCCGAACAAGTTTACTGAAGTCATCATACTGTGGTTCCTATATTTTATGTATCCTGCTATTGAAAATAGTCTAAATGTATATTCTTGCTGATTACACAGAAATTTTACAAACTGAAATATAGGGAGCACAAAATATTAATTAATGTTGCATATCTTGTAGACGTGCAACCATTTCCGCACGAGCAGAAACATCCAGCTTTCGGAACATTCTTTTTAAAGCTTGTTTGACAGAATTTTGGGAAATCCATAATCTCGCGGCAATTTCCGCATTAGTTAGTCCTTGAGCAACCAATTCGGCAATTTGTAATTCTCTGGGAGTAAGAGGACTATTTAAAGACGTTGAGAAAGTTTTGGGTTTTGAGCGTAATGTAGCGAGTTTAGCTGATAAGTGAATGCACAAAGCGCTTAAATCAGCTAAATCATTGCTATCAAAAGCGGGTTTCCCAGTATCACGGGCAAAATTTAACGTCCCCACCAATCGACCATCACAGATAATCGGTCCAGTCATGACATGTTCATGGTCATGACGAGAGCAAAAATGCTTCCAATCTTGGGGAGATAAAATCAGTTCTTCATGAGCAGGAGCATGACGTTCCACTACATAGCGTCCCACGGGATTACCTTCTAAACAAACTGCGGGGATGTCCTGAACATCAACATCCCCCTTGATGGGATGGTCTTCGATCAGATAGATACCCCAACGTTGGACACCAAAATGTGTACTAACTGTCTCCGTGAGCGCGAGTTTTAATTCTTGCTCATTACGGACATTGGCGATCGCGTGAAATACAGCGTGGAGAGAATTAGCCATAATTGTACCCACTTGGGGACTATGCAAGGCTGGACTATTCTTTATATCTTAATATCTATGGAAAGGGAATACTACTCCCTACTTCCGGCTGTCTCATCTCTATAGGAAAAAAATAATGACAATTACACAAATTTCAGCTACAGACCTGTTCCGGTCTGCTTATGAAAATCGCTATACTTGGGACAATAATTTTCCTGGCTATACAGCTGATGTTACATATCGGGATAATGAGCGGGTATTCACAGGCAAAGTTCGGATTAGTGCGGACTTGAAAGCCGAAGTCTTAGATATAGAAGACGAAGCTGCGAAAAAAGCAATTCATAATCAAGCATGGGAAATTGCTATTCACCGTGTCCGTCGTTCTTTTCAAGATACTCACAGCGCGAATAGTTTTAGCTATGGTAAAACTGATGCTGATGGTCAAGTAGAGATTTTAGTTGGTGGTAAGTCTGAAGGTGATAAATATAAACTCAGAAATAACGAAGTTAGTCATGTACACCGTTTGATTCATGGCACTTTCGTTACCATTAATACCTTTAGCAGTCATGAAACTGGTGAAGGGTATCTTTCTCACCGCTATGATTCTGTTTATCATGACCCCAAGACCTGGGAACAAAAGGGTGGTCGAAGTGAATTTACTGATGAATATGAAAAAGTAGGTAAGTATTTTATTCTTAATCGTCGGGAAGTTCGCACCGAAATCGAACCCGGAAAAGTTTCCGTTCAGGAATTTACTTTCTCCCATATTCAGTTGCTATAATCGATTACCAACATAAATTATAGGCGATCGCTCAAAGAATAGATTTGAGAGCGATCGCTTTTACTGTAGCGTGAATGGTATATCAAGCAACCAGGTTCAGTATTAAAAAAAAATTGTTAAACCAAATTCTGCACCAGTTCCATCATCTCTTCCCAGTCATTTTCAGCAAATAAGAAGGGTATTGCTCAGATGGAAGCCTCCTGGGCGAATTATGCCGAATACTTCGGAACAAAAGATTCATTTACTCCTTGTTCTTCACGAGCGCAAACTTTATGTTTATCAAGGAACTAGTTTACAAGCTAGCTATCCAGTAGCTATTGGTAAACCAAAGTGGGAAACACCTACAGGTAAATTTAAAGTAATTGATATGGTAGAAAACCCAGCTTGGGAAAATCCGTTTATTTCCCAAAACCAAGTTATTCCTCCTGGGTTAGAAAATCCTTTAGGAGAACGTTGGATTGGATTTTGGACTGATGGAAAAGATGAAATCGGATTTCACGGTACTTATAAAAGAGATTCTGTTGGTAAAGCCATTTCTCATGGTTGTGTGCGAATGTATAATGAAGATGTCCGCAAGTTGTATAAAATAGTAAAAATAGGAACACCTGTAACAGTGATGCCTTGATGAATACTATTTGAAATTAAACAGGACAATGACGAATGAATAAGTTGATTTTTTAGTATAATTCTTAAATTTCTCAAATAAAAACTGAAAATTTTAATAGGATTAACCATGCAACCAGTAGCATCTACAGAAATAACATTGGAAAAAGTCAACTTAGCTGTCAACGCAATTTTAGAAGTTTTAGGAAATCCAGAAAATGACTTACATAGTCAAGCACTAGCTGCTTTTGAAAGCGGTGATCATCAAACCGTCAAAAGGTTAGCAGCAACTAACCTATCTGACTATTACTGTAAAGCTTTGGGTTATTTGGGTGGTGCATTAAAGCTTACGCCTAATACTGACACTATCCTGGCTGAATCAGCTAGAGCAGCTGCGGATTTTGCACGGGAGAGAATCTTACAAGAATTGGGTCGTAAAATTGCCCAAGCACTGGGATAATCAAAAACTTAGTTCTTAATAGCGCTGTTCGTGGAGCAGGCATCTTGCCTGCCCTTGTGTAAGAGGCTGTTTGAAAAGTCAAAATAAAGGTTAAAAACGCTACTATATTGCAATACGGTTCATTTAAGAAAGGAACTAATATTGTCATCCTGACGGTCGGGAAGGATTCGCGAGATCCTTCCCGACCGTCAGGATGACAAATTACACCTCCTCATAACTTTTCAAACACCCTCTAAGAAGTTTATACTGATAAGCAAAATATAATCTCAGCCTCTAAATCAATATGGAGCAACAGCGTCTTTGGAAGGAACAGAACGAACTGCAAAAATTATGGGATCTCCAGATGGAGAAAGTAACACGTTTACGGAAAAATTCAATTTCCGAAGCTGGTGCAGCAGTTAAATTCCAATTAGACCAACAGATTGAACAAGAAGTATCTGAACTAAAACGTCTTGGAGATGAACTTCGCAAAATCGAGACTGAACTAGCATCATCTACACAGGAAAAAATCATCGCTAAACAACGAGTAGTCTTACATCAAGCAATTCCATCTGTACCAGTGTGGAAGGGACGAGATGAAATACTCAAAGATTTAAAGATAAAATTATTACAAGTAAAAAATCCCCTCAAGGTATTAGCTCTGATTGGACAAGGGGGTATTGGTAAAACCAGTTTAATGGTCAAGCTTTTAGAAGCCCTAGATATTAACTTAGATGGTAAATCATCCTCAATACCTTCTCAGCAAGAGCAAAAATATCAATGTGTGATGTATTTCAAAACTCTGGAAGGGACAAGTTTTGATGATGTAGCAGAATTCCTGTTAAAAGATGGTTTGGGTATTCAAACAACGGAAGTCCTGAAAACTCCAGAGGAAAAAATCAGCAGAATTATTCAAGGTTTAGCAAAAACGCCTTGTCTTGTCGTGTTGGATAACCTAGAAAGCATATTACAACCCGGTAATCATCCCCAAGCAGGAAGGACTCTTTCTCCAGAATGGGGTAAACTGCTCAGTGCGCTAGCTTATCAACAGCATCAATCCCAAACTATATTAACCAGTCGAGAACTACCAGCAGATTTAGCTGATACCCGCTATGCAAATGCAGAACCAGATTTAGAGTTAGTGGAAATAGTTAGATTAGGGGGTGTGGCGACTGCTGCGGGAGTTGAGATATTGCAACAGCGCCAACTAAGGGATAGTATACCAGATTTGTGGTGGATTTCTCAACAAGTGGATGGACATTTATTTTTGTTAACACAATTAGCGGCAATTGGCAAAGCTAAACCAGGGTATCTGCGAAAACATCGTGAATTAGTAACACAGAAAACTGAACCTATTTTAAGAGAGCAATTATCAAGGCAAAATCCAGACGCACAAGATTTACTGAAAAGAATGTGTGTATTGCGGGTGGGAATAGATATTAGAGGGTTGACTTTTTTGCGGTTATATACAAATGACTTAGAAGCAGATAATCGCTTTGAAATAGCAGCAATGTCAGAACAACCTGCTGAATTAACGAATGCAGAAATTAGAGAAACTGAAACAATTCTAGAGAGATTAGTTGATAGTAGTTTAGTACAAAGTCGTTATGATGAGCAGAAATATGAGATATTTTATGATTTACATCCGGTGATTGTCGATTTTTTGCAAGTTGCATATAAAGATGAATTGCCTAATTTAATTGAACGTGTTTATAAATTTTATTGCTCTGGTAAAAATATCGGAAATCCGCAAATTTTAGAAGATTTACGCCCAGTTTTGGAATCTCAATATTTTAGTTTTCAATTAGGAAATTATGATGAAGCCTCTCGTTTGGTAATGTGGACGTTGAATGATTATCTTAGACGTTGGGGATATTGGAATTTATTAAAAGATTTATATGAGCAAATATTACCAAAAGTTGATGAGGATGATTATCCTATATGTCTTAGACAAATTGGCAGAATTTATCGAGATTTTGGTAATTGGGATATAGCAGAAAAATATTTTTATGACGCTCTATCTATTGAACAAAAGAAAGAAAATAAAAGTGGAATGGCTTCTGGTTGGGCATCGTTGGGAAATATAGAGTTCAATCGCGGCAACTGGGATGCCGCCGAAACCCTCTATCGGCAATCTTTAGCATTGAGAACAGAATTAGGCGATCGCTCAGGGATGGCTTCTAGTTGGGGACAGTTGGGAGATATAGAGCGCTATCGCGGCAACTGGGATGCCGCCGAAACCCTCTATCGGCAATGTTTAGAAGTAGAGACAGAATTAGGCGATCGCTCAGAGATGGCTTCTAGTTGGGGACTGTTGGGAGATATAGAGCGCTATCGCGGCAACTGGGATGCCGCCGAAACCCTCTATCGGCAATCTTTAGAAGTAAAGACAGAATTAGGCGATGGCTCAGGGATGGCTATGTCTATTGGTTCTCTTGGAGAAACTGAACTCGGTAAAGGTAATTTAGAAAAAGCAGAAAAGTTATTAAAAGAAGCTTTGGAAAAAATGCAGGAATTGGGGATGACTCAGTATATTGCTGAGGCTAACTACGACCTCGCAAAGCTTGAAGTTAAACGTGGTAATATAGAACTTGCTCAACAGTATTACAACACAGCACATCAAATTTTTCAGAAATTAGGTGCAGCAAAGGATTTAGAAAAAATTGAGCGTGAATGGAAATCTAATTAGTTAATTTCTGAATATTGCTCAGTTTCAAAATCACCCTTCTTTGTCACCACAGTTAATTTTTGCGAATTTCTTTCTTTTGCACCTACCCTCCGGGAAAGTCTTCGACGAATGCGTGAGACATAAAAATGAATACCTTTGCCAATTTAAGAAGCATGCGCTAAAGCGCAACTACGAGCCAATTTTCCCAGTTCGTAGTTGCGCTTTAGCGCATGCTTTATCATTCTTGAATCACCATTTTAACAAAATTATTAATTGTTATCTGCTGTCTTATTAAAATGCTATTTTTTTAGCAAAGGTATTGCATTTAATTCTTGAATATTCTACTCCCTACTCCCAGCTATGACCAGTAAGCTCACCAGTCAAACGCTTACAAATAGTCATATCACAAAATTTTGTATTTTATTTACCTAAAATCTACTATTAAAAAAACGAAAATTATTATAAAATTATACATCATAATTCTATAAAATTACTACACTCCAATTTTCAGTGCGGAAATAATGAATACGTATTAAATACCAACAATATAGTAGATGCTCTGTATTCATTCCTATACCTAGCTGACAAAGAAGTGAAATTACTGTGATGTTTTTAACTTATGCCCAACCTTTAGAACAGAGTTATAAAAATAACATTTATGATTGGTACTATTCTCCGTCAACGCTATAAAATTATCCAGAAATTAGGTACAGGTGGGTTTGGTGAAACCTACCTTGCTGAAGATTTAGATATTCTGGTTACTCCTAAACCAATTTGTGTGGTGAAGCGGTTACAACCTAAAGCGATTGACCCACATATTGTCAGGTTATTTAAACAAGAAGCACAAATTCTCTATCAATTAGGAAAAAATCACGCGCAAATTCCTACGTTGTACGCTTATTTTCATGAGAATCAACAATTTTATCTGATTCAAGAATTGATTTATGGAGAAGATTTAAGTAAAGAATTAATTCCTGGCAAAAAACTCAATGAACAATATGTAATTAAACTCCTAAAAGAAATTTTAGAAATTTTGGTTTATGTCCATAAACATAAAGTTATCCACCGCGATATTAAACCAAATAATATTATGCGTCGTCAGGATGGTAAATTAGTATTGATTGATTTTGGTGCTGTCAAAAAAATCAATACTAATATAGCAATGAAATCCGATTTAACTAACCGGACGGTGGGGATTGGTACACCTGGATATATGCCTTCAGAACAAGCTATGGGTAAGCCCAAATATAGTAGTGATATTTATGCATTGGGAATCACTGTCATTCAAGCATTAACTGGAATTGCTCCTAATTCATTAACAGAAGATGAAGATGGAGAAATTGTCTGGAGTAATCAAGTCCAAATAAGTGAAAAATTACAGCAGTTTTTAACTAAAATGGTACGTTATGATTGGAGACAACGTTATATAAATGCTCAGGAAGCATTAGAGGGATTCAATCAAATTTCTCAAATTAATTATTCACTAGTATATGAACCGAGGTTAATTCCGATTCAGTTGAATGGTAAATATGGTTATGTGAATGGAGGTAAATTAGTAATTCCCTGTGAGTTTGATAATGCTGAACGATTTTCGGAGAAATTAGCCAGGGTTAAAATCGGAGAAAAATGGGGTTTTATCAACACTCATGGTGATGTTGTTATTCCCTATCAGTTTGATTGGTCTGAGTCTTTTTGTGATGGATTAGCTATCGTCGCTATAGGAGAAGGAAATCAAAAAAAATATGGTTATATTAATAAAAGTGGTCAATTAATTACTCGTTGTCAATTTGATGATGCTTGGGAATTTTCTGAAGGATTAGCAAGTGTGGAAATGGATGAAAAATGGGGATATATCAATAAAATTGGTCAATTGGTTATTCCCTGTCAATTTGATTCTCCCGATTCTTTTTCGGAAGGTTTAGCTATAGTAAGAAGGGGTGAACTGTCTGGTTACATTGATACCAGTGGTCAATTAGTTATTCCCCATCAATTTAACTTTAGTTATTCTTTTTCTGAAGGTTTAGCAAGAGTATCTATATCAGAGAAATGGGGATATATTAATAAGATGGGTGAGTTAGTTATTCCTGATCAATTTGATAAAGCCTGGGATTTTCATCAGGGTTTAGCAAGAGTGGAAATTGGTGGTAAATCTGGTTATATTAATACTATTGGTCAGTTAGTTATTCCTTTTCAGTTTAATAATATTCAACCTTTTTGTGAAGGTTTAGCTGTGGTAAATATAGGTAAAAAATTCGGTTATATTAATACTAGTGGTCAATTAATCATCCCCTGTAAGTTTGATGATGCTAGAGATTTTTACCAAGGACTAGCGAGAGTAGAGATGAAGGGAAAATATGGGTATATTAATAAAAAAGGTAATTTAGTCATCCCTTATCAGTTTGATAAAGCTTGGGATTTTTCGGAAAATATGGCAATGGTCAAAATAGGAGAAAAATATGGTTTTATCAATAAAAATGGGGAGCGAGTTATTCCCTGTAAGTTTAATTATGCTATTGATTTTGCTGAAGGACTAGCAATAGTAGAAATGGGGGGAAAATATGGTTATATCAATACTAGTGGTCAACTGGTTATACCTTGTCAGTTTGATGATGCTTGTCCATTTGGTGAAGGACTCGCAAAAGTTCATCTTCATAGTCAGGGGCATTTGATTGATAAAAGTGGTAAGATTGTATATTAGAATTTATGATGTCAAGCTTAAAAAAATTATGGATTTTGAATTTGATCTGAATAAGAGTATGATCAACAAAGGTAAACATGGAATTGATTTTATTGAAGCACAGGAACTTTGGACAGATATAAATCTTATTAAAGTTCCTGCACGGACAATAGATGAAATTAGATTCTTAGTTATCGGTAAAATTATTGATAAACATTGGTCAGCTGTTATTACTCCCCGTGATGATAGAATAAGAATTATTTCCGTCCGTCGTTCTCGCACAGAAGAGGTTGATATTTATGAAAGCAGAAGAATTTGATACTAAGTTTGATAATAGTGAAGATATTACTGGGTTTTTAGACTTATCTAAGGCATATCGTCCCGGTTTTGAGCAAAAAAGAATTAATATTGACTTCCCCATTTGGATGTTTGAAGCTTTAGAGCATGAAGCGCAGCGTTTAGGAGTTACATCTGATTCGATTATTAAAATATGGTTAGCTGAACGTCTTGATAAAAAAGTTATTGCTGATTAACATAAAATTGCCAGAATGTCTATAATTATTGCTGGAGAACGGAGCGGGGTAGGTAAAACCACAGTTACACTTACCCTTTTAGCATCTTTATGTCGTCGTGGTGTCAAGGTACAATCTTTTAAGGTGGGTTCAGATTATATTGACCCGATGTTTCATCAGTATGTTACTGGTCGTGCTTGTCGAAATCTAGACCCAGTACTAACTTCGGAAAATTATGTTCAGCAATGTTTTCACCTTCATTGCCAAGATTCTGAATATACTCTAGTGGAAGGAGTAATGGGTCTATTTGATGGTATTGGTCAGTCGTTTATTCATTCCGAATCAGTTACTTCATCTGTAAATATTAGTGATTTTGCTAGCACAGCACATATTGCTAGGCTTTTAGATATACCTGTCATCTTGGTGATTGATTGTAGTCGTTTATCTGGTTCGGTTGCGGCCATTGCTTCTGGTTATTCTACTTTCGATTCCCGAATTAATATCGCTGGGGTGGTTTTGAATCGGGTGGGTAGCGATCGCCATTTAACTCTGCTCCAAAATTCGCTAAAATCTCTACAGTTACCTATTCTGGGAGTTTTGCGACGACAAGATCATATTACCATTGGCGATCGCCATTTAGGTTTAGTCCCTACGGATGAAATTCCGGAATTAGATACTCTCATTCATCGTTTAGCTGATTTAGGTGATGTCTGTTTTGATTGGGAGTTATTATTACCATTACTGAAAACCCAAGTCGAGAAATTATCAATCAAGTCTTTACCATCTCCAATTCTCAATTCCCAATCTCCGGTGAGGATTGCTGTAGCACGAGATAAAGCCTTTAACTTTTATTATCAAGATAATCTAGATTTATTGCAATCTTTAGGAGCAGAATTAATTTTCTGGAGTCCTTTAGAAGATGCTATGTTCCCCAAAGATATCCAAGGAATGTATTTCGGTGGTGGATTTCCAGAGGTTTTTGCCGAGAAATTAGCTGAAAATGAGATAATTCTTGAAAGTGTAAAAAAGGCTATCTTAGCAGGAATTCCGACCATTGCTGAATGTGGAGGATTAATGTATTTATGTGAGCAAATTATTGATTTCTCGGATAAATCCTGGACAATGGTGGGAATTTTGCCCACTATAGCCAAAATGGATCATCGTTTAACTTTAGGTTATCGTCGTGCTGTAGCTTTACAAAATAGTTTTCTCATCGATGCAGGTAAGAATGTCTATGGACATGAGTTTCATCGTTCTCAATTAATATCGAATTCTCATCAGCCATTATTTACCACTTATCGCTATGACTGTGATGAAAATACAGGGATGGAAGGTTGGAATTTATCTAATCTTCATGCTTCTTATCTACATCAACATTGGGGAAATAGTATAGAAATTCCCCAGCGTTTTCTGACACAATGTTTGCAAAGAGATTAACGCTCTTTTATGACAATATTCGCATTTTTGTTAATCCTCTAAATTCCAATCTAATGCAGCTGCAATCAGAGCAGCTAATTCTAAGGGAGGGAACGGTTTGGCAATCGCAGTTTTAATCCCCATTTGAGCATAACGTCGTCGGTCTGAGGCTTGAATTTTCGCAGTTAAAAGAATAACTGGTATCTCTTTCGTGACTGGATTTAACTGTAATTTCTCAAAAGTAGCAATTCCATCCATTTCTGGCATCATTACATCCAGCAAAATAGCGTCTGGTTGAGCAGCAATAGCTTGAGCGATACCTTCTATTCCCGAACTGGCGGTAAATACTTGCCATCCCGCCACAGTTTCTAAGCAAATCTTAGCAACTTCTTGAATATATTGCTCATTATCAACTACTAAAATCCGTTTGGTGGTCATGACTACTTTTTGTTTTTGGCTCTCTGGTAATTCTCCCAGTAAATCTATCACTTTGTTCAAATTCTTGAATTGTGCTTTAGTTAAAAAGTGGCAGAGTAAAGTAAAATATACTACCTTCACCTAAAACACTTTCCACCCAAATTTTGCCACTGTGCTGTTGGATAATACTTTTGCAAATTGCTAAACCTAAACCTGTACCCTCATGATTGCGGGAATCGGAAGAATCAACCTGTTGAAACCGCTCAAAAATAGTATCGAGTTGATCAGCTGGGATACCGCGTCCAATATCTTTAACTGTAAATAAAACTTCGGTATCTTGCTGTTTTACGGTTAACCAAACTGTAGCACCGACCGGAGAAAATTTAATGGCGTTGCTTAATAGATTAGTCAGAGTTTGGACAATGCGATCAGAATCAACCCATAGTGCTACGGATAAGCTAGAAACAGATAGAGTTACACCTGCTTTATTTGCCAAAGATTGCATTATATTGATAGCTGAAGCGATTAAATCCAGTGCATTGCAGTTTGCTCTCTCCATTTTTACTTTTCCTGACTCGATACGCTCAATATCTAGGATGTCGTTAATTAGACGGACTAGCCGATCTGTGCTATCCATAGCAATTTCCAGTAGACGTTTTCCTGATTCTGAATCCATAGATAATAACCCACTGGATAACATTCCTAAAGAAGCATGAATAGAAGTGAGCGGTGTACGCAGTTCATGACTAACCACAGAGACAAATTCATTCTTCATCCGCTCAATTTGTTTACGTTCAGTTATATCACGTAATATAACAGTATAAATATAATCATTATCTATGGCTAATTTAGAAATAGAAGCTTCCGCTGCAAATTCTGTCCCATCTTGACGACAAGCAAATAATTCCTGTCGTTCTCCCATTCTGCGAGCATGACTAGAAGATTTACCAAAATCTATCACATGCTGATGATGAATATCAGTAAAACGCCTTGGTAATAATATATCTAAAGATTTGCCGATAATTTCCTGGGCAGAATAACCAAAAATATTTTCTGCCCCTTGGTTAAATAAGGTAATACATTGATTACTATCAATAGAAATAATTGCATCATCAGCAATATTTAAAATCCCTTCAAATCGATGTTGAGAAATTATTAATTCTGCCTGTCTGCGTTGAAGTTCTATCAATTCCGAACGTAATTTTTGATTTACAGCTATGAGTTCAGATATTGATTCTGGGACTATTAACTCTAGCTCTTTATCATCAGATAATCTATTAGTTACTGGTTGATTGCTAAATGACAATCCGGTTTCCGGTGAATTATCATCAATTTCTTGACGTAATAATTTCACCCAATTTTGGAAACTATTAACTTCTTTGGTATTCAAGGATTGGTCAGATTTAAGTAGCTTCTCTATTTTTCGGGCTAACTCCGAGGCAAAAGTAAAGCCAAAAGTACCCAATGAACCTGCTAGAGTATGAGCTTCTTGGAGTGCATGCAATTGCCTTTGAGACAGTATAGCCCATCCTAATTCTGAATTTAAATTTGTTGACTGGGCCAAAGTTTCCGCAGCTAGCTCTAAAACTTGTAGCTGTTCATCAACCCGACCGCGATATTGTTGCCAAATTTTAGCAATACCTTCGGTGGTTTGCTTTGCGACCATTGTTTTTACTGTCTGCTGCTGTGATTTCCAAGAAGAACTTGGCGCTTTTTGCTCTAATTCCTGCTTATTTGCTAGTTCATCAGACAGAGGTTTAAGACGATAACCAATCCCATAGACGGTTTCAATTAAATCACTTGCTGCTCCCACAGTTTTTAATTTTTGTCGTAATCCTTTAATATGGGTACGAACAGCTTCTTCTCCAGGTATATCCTCATAAGACCAAAGATGCTCTAAAATCATGCCACAACTAAATACCCGCCGATTATTTCGCAAAAATAGCTCTAACAGTGCATATTCTTTGGGGGTAAGTGCGATTAAATTTTCCGCATATATTACTTCACAACTACTAGGATCTAAACGTAAATTACCCCATTCTAAAATAGGTTGAGTAGTAGTACTACCTCTACGTAACAAAGCCCGGATTCTAGCTACCAATTCCTCTTGGTCAAAAGGTTTAACTACATAATCATCTGCTCCGGCATCTAATCCAATCGCTTTTTCGTGAGTACTATCGCACCCAGTTAATAGCAAAATTGGTACTTTCTGACCCTTAGCCCGAATTTTCCGACACAGACTAATACCATCTAATTTTGGCAACATCACATCTAACAGGATTAAATCATAATCATAAATCTCGATTAAATCCCATGCGGCATTACCATCAATCGCTACTTCTACAACATAGTTTTGATGAGTGAGAACAGTGGTCAGTGCAAATGCATTTAACTCATCATCCTCGACAATTAAAATTTTCATAAATTAAATATCCTGAGTTTATATAGTATCTACTTATACATAAATATTCTTAAGCAAAAAATCAGCAACAGACGGTTTGATTTTAAATCTGGGATTTTGGTGAGCTTTCCTCACAAGTTCCTCAAATTGTTTCCTTATAACATAAGTTTAGAACCACACTGATTCTATTGCTACGGTAGTTAACTAATTGATACGAATATCAGGTTAACTTTGGCATTGCCTGGGATAATTCTATGAAACCATCTCTTTTACCTCCATCTAGCCATCTAGCTGGTGATAAACGCTTAAAGCTGCTTGATGCCACAATCAAGCGTCAACAATATCAGCAGGATGCATTAATTGAAATTCTGCATCGAGCTTCGGAATTGTTTGGCTATCTAGAGACTGACATACTACTTTATATTGCCCATAGTTTAAAACTACCGCCAAGTCGAGTTTATGGTGTAGCCACATTTTATCATTTATTTTCCCTTGCGCCTAAAGGAGTACATACCTGTGTGATTTGTACTGGTACAGCTTGTTATGTCAAAGGTGCTCCCGCAATTTTGACAAATTTAGAGCAATCGGTACATATTCATCCCGGAACCACCACAGCAGATGGTCAATTTTCATTACTCACTGCTAGATGTTTAGGTGCTTGTGGGATTGCTCCCGCCGTAGTATTTGATAATACAGTTGTAGGTAATCAAACTCCAGAATCAGTTGGCGATCGCATAGCAGAATGGCTTTGAAGAGGCAGGGGGCAGGGGGCAGGGGGCAGGGGGAAAAGACTTGTACCCATACCTCCCCCACCACCCCACCACCCCACCACCCCATCTCCCCACCACCCCATCTCCCCACCACCCCATCTCCCCACCTCCTATGGATTTGAGCGAATTATTAGAAATTAGCCAACAAGAACATGCTCAGGAAAAACCTGTCCAAATTCGCTGTTGTGTAGCCGCTGGTTGTCTTTCCGCTAATTCGGAATCAATAAAACAGCAAATGGAACAAGCTGTAAGTGCAGCAGGTTTAGAAGCAAAAATCCAAGTTTCTGGCGTTGGTTGTATGCGTCTATGCTGTCAAGGAATATTGGTGCAAGTTGAAACATCCAAAAATGATATTGGGACGCTTTACCAAAAAGTCACACCTGAAGATGCTCCGGGAATTATTGCCGCCGTTGATGGGGCAGAAACGAGTATACTAAAAGGTGATTTAACCCATCCCTTTTTTACCCAACAGCAGCCCATTGTCCTAGAAAACAGTGGTAGAATTGACCCCGAAAGAATTCAAGCTTATATTGCGGCTGAAGGTTATCAAGCCTTATACCAAGTACTCCGAGAGATGAAACCCAATCAGGTCATCGAAGCTATTACCCAAAGTGGTTTGCGGGGACGTGGTGGTGGTGGTTATCCCACCGGATTAAAATGGGCAACGGTGGCTAAGTCCAACGGTGAGAAAAAATTCGTCATCTGTAATGCTGATGAGGGTGATCCGGGCGCATTTATGGATCGAAGCGTCCTAGAAAGTGATCCACATCGGATTTTAGAAGGAATGGCGATCGCGGCTTATGCTATTGGTGCTACCCAAGGATATATTTATGTTAGAGCCGAATATCCCACCGCTATCCATCGTTTGCAAATAGCCATTCGTGAAGCGCAACGACTGGGTTTATTAGGTAGTCAAATCTTTGAATCCCCTTTCGATTTTAAAATAGAGATTCGGATTGGTGCAGGAGCTTATGTATGTGGTGAAGAAACCGCCCTCATGGCTTCCATCGAAGGTAAACGTGGGATACCAAATCCCCGTCCCCCCTATCCAGCAGAATCTGGTTTATGGGGATATCCGACCTTAATTAATAACGTCGAAACCTTTGCTAATATCGCCCCGATTATTCGTAAAGGTGCTGAATGGTTTGCCAATATTGGTACAGCCAAGAGTAAAGGTACTAAAGTTTTTGCCCTAGCAGGTAAAATACTGAATACAGGTTTAATAGAAGTACCAATGGGTACGTCCTTGCGAAAAATTGTCGAAGAAATGGGTGGTGGTGTTCCTGGGGAAGGTATTGCTAAAGCAGTACAAACAGGTGAACCTTCTGGGGGATGTATTCCCGCCTCAGCCTTTGATACACCTGTGGATTATGAATCTCTAACTAACCTGGGTTCAATGATGGGTTCTGGTGGGATGATTGTCATGGATCAGAACACCAATATGGTAGATGTTGCCCGTTTCTTTATGGAATTTTGTATGGATGAATCCTGTGGTAAGTGCATTCCCTGTCGAGTCGGAACTGTGCAGCTACACGATTTGTTAGTCAAGATTTGTGATGGTATGGCATCACCGGATGACTTGGAACTCCTAGAAGAATTATCTGATATGGTAAAACACACTAGTTTATGTGGTCTTGGTCAATCTGCACCTAATCCGGTATTCAGCACTTTACGTTATTTCCGAAACGAGTATTTAGAATTGATTAATAAATTATGACCGTAAAAACATTAACAATAGATGGTGAATTAGTTAGTGCTCAGGAAGACCAAAGTTTATTGGCAGTTGCCAAAGAAGCAGGAATTCGCATTCCTACACTTTGTCAATTAGAGGGTGTGGGAAATATCGGTGCTTGTCGGCTGTGTTTGGTAGAAGTTGTTGGTAGTCATAAACTCGCACCAGCCTGTGTTACTAAAGTGACCGAAGGAATGGAAGTGATTACCAAAAGCGATCGCCTGCAAAAATATCGTCGTACTATTATCGAAATGCTATTTGCCGAAGGTAATCACATTTGCTCAGTTTGCGTCGCTAATGGCAATTGTGAATTACAAGACTTAGCTGTGGAAACGGGTATGGATCATGTGCGTTTAGAATACCAATCTCCCAGCCGTAAAGTTGATCTTTCTCACACTCACTTTGGCATTGATCATAATCGTTGTGTACTTTGTACTCGCTGCATTCGTGTATGTGATGAAATTGAAGGTGCTCATACCTGGGATATGGCTGGGAGAGGCTCAAATTCTCATGTCATTACTGATTTAAATCAGCCCTGGGGAAGTTCCTCAACTTGCACGAGTTGTGGTAAATGCGTTAATGCTTGTCCTACAGGTGCAATTTTCTATCAGGGTTCTAGTGTGGGGGAAATGAAACATCATCGCGAGAAACTGAATTTTTTAGTTACGGCTAGGGAGAAAAAACAATGGAATTTTTAAGCAATTTTCCAGCTAAATCTCATGTCACTACCAATTTAAAAAATGTTGCCTCAGTAGCTAAGAATGGAGATATTGACAATATTTATATTCCTGGATTTAGGAAATCCTATACCCCCGATATTCATCATCAACTGTCAACAGTTAGAAGTAGTACTAAAAGAAATAGTCTATCGCTAACTGCTAAAATAAGATAGTGTACTAAAATAAAAAATAATGGCTCGATTAAAATTTGCAACAGTATGGTTAGGTGGCTGTTCTGGTTGTCATATGTCCTTTCTAGATTTGGATGAATGGCTCATAGATTTAGCTGCACTAGTGGATGTGGTATTTACTCCCTTGGTGGATGTCAAAAAATATCCAGAGGGTGTAGATATAGTATTAGTAGAAGGAGCAATAGCTAATCATGAACACTTAGAAATGATTAAAATTGTCAGAGAGCGATCGCGAATCATTATTTCCTTTGGAGACTGTGCCGTAACTGGTAATGTTACAGCTATGCGTAATCCCTTAGGAAGTGCAGAATCTGTCCTACAACATTGTTATATAGAGGCATTGGATTTGCACCCACAAATTCCGCATCAACCAGGGATTGTTCCGGTTTTATTAGATAAAGTCATTCCCGTACATCAAGTAGTTCCAGTAGATATTTATTTAGCTGGTTGTCCACCATCAGCTAGTCAGATTCGTCTGACTCTAGAATCTTTATTGTCAGGAGAAACAACAGTACCAACGGCACATAAATTAATTAAATTTGGCTAATTTTTGGTAATTTAGATTAAATAGTCTTAGAGGTAAAGTATGTTAAAAGCAGCAGATATAATGACTCAAGATGTAGCCACAATTCGCTGTTCAGCAACAGTAGCTGAAGCAGTTAAATTGATGCGAGCTAGAGACTGGAGAGCATTGATTGTAGACCGTCGCCATGAACAGGATGCTTATGGGATTATCACAGAAAGTGATATAGTTTATAAAGTAATTGGCTTTGGCAAAGATCCCAGTAAAGTGCGTGTTTATGAAGTGATGACTAAACCTTGCATCGTGGTAAATCCAGAACTAGGTTTAGAATATGTAGCCCGATTATTTGCCAACCATAATCTCCATCGAGCCCCAGTTATTCATGGGGAATTATTAGGTATTATTTCCTTAACCGATATTTTAGCGCAAAGTAAATTTTTAGAAGAACCGCAGACAGTCCTAATAGAACAAGAATTACAAGAAGAAATTCAGAAAGCCCGTGCTGTGTGCGCTGAAAAAGGGATTAATTCTTCAGAATGTGCAACCGCTTGGGATGTAGTCGAAGAATTGCAAGCAGAAATATCACATCAACTCGCAAAAAAACCTCATAAAACAGCTTTTGAAGATTATTGTGATGAGTATCCTGAAGCGTTAGAAACTCGTCTTTATTATCTTTAGAAAATTGGGGTCAATGAAAAATTCAACATTCAAAATATAAAATTGATATGACACAGAAAATTGTAATTGACCCTGTTACCAGGATTGAAGGACATGCTAAAATTAGTATTTTCCTAGATGATGCAGGACAAGTCAACGATGCGAGATTTCACGTTACTGAATTTCGCGGGTTTGAAAAATTCTGTGAAGGTCGTCCCCTTTGGGAAATGCCAGGAATTACCGCTCGTGTTTGTGGTATTTGTCCAGTCAGTCACCTATTAGCATCATCTAAAGCGGGCGATCATATTTTAGCTGTAACCATACCCCCAACAGCGACAAAACTCAGAAGTCTAATGAATCTGGGACAAATTATCCAATCCCATGCATTGAGTTTCTTTCATTTAAGCGCTCCAGATTTTTTATTGGGAATGGATAGCGACCCAGAAAAACGGAATATTTTTGGTTTAATAGCCGCAGAACCAGAATTTGCGCGTAAAGGCATCCGTTTACGTCAATTTGGACAAGAAGTGATTGAATTATTAGGAGGAAGAAAAATCCATCCTTCTTGGACAATTCCTGGAGGGGTTAGAGATGCATTATCACCAGCAGCACATACCCAAATTTTGTCCCGTATTCCCGAAGCGCGTAGTACAGCATTAGAAGCGATAATTAGATTTAAACAACTACTAAAAGAACACCAAAAAGAAGCACAAACCTTTGGGAATTTTCCTAGCTTATTTATGGGGTTAGTAACACCTGAAGGTTTATGGGAAACTTATGATGGTTATCTGCGTTTTGTAGACAGTGCAGGTAATATAGTTGTTGATAAAATTGACCCTCAACGGTATCAAGAATATATTGGTGAAGCCGTCGAGATAGATTCTTACTTAAAATCTCCCTACTATCGCCCTTTGGGATATCCTGAAGCAGGGAAAGATAACCGTTTAGATAGTGGAATATATCGAGTCGGTCCCCTAGCCAGATTAAATGTGTGTAGTCATATTGGTACACCTTTAGCAGACCAAGAATTACAAGAATTTCGGTCTTATGGTCAAGGTGCAGTCACATCATCTTTTTTCTATCATTATGCTCGATTAATTGAAATTTTAGCAGGAATTGAGCAAATAGAAATTTTGTTAGATGACCCGGATATTCTCTCAACTCGAATTAGAACCAAAGCGGGGATTAACAAATTAGAAGCAGTAGGTTGTAGTGAAGCACCAAGAGGAACATTATTTCATCATTATCAAGTTGATGAAAACGGTTTAATGTTGAAGGTGAATTTGTTAATTGCTACAGGTCAAAATAATTTAGCAATGAATCGTACAGTCGCACAAATTGCCCGACATTTTATTCAAGGTACAGAAATTAGTGAAGGAATGTTAAATCGAGTAGAAGCTGGAATTCGTGCCTTTGACCCATGCTTAAGTTGTTCAACTCATGCAGTAGGACAAATGCCTTTACAGGTTCAATTAATCGGAGCAGATGGAAGTATTTTAAATCAACTTTCGCGGGATTTTTAGAAAGTGGAGCAGGCAAGATGCCTGCTCTGGCTTCAATGACAAGCAAGATGCCTGTTCCACGGTCAATTCTGCTATATTACAAACATATTGAACCGAAAAGGAGAACACCGTTGTTCTAGAGATAATTACAGTTTTTTCTGCAAGGCTATATGGTAGCAGAAGTCATAAAAACAAAAAGATAGTTGAGGAGTTAAGAGAAGTTGCTAATCGGATTTAAAACAGAACTGAAACTTAATAATGTTCAAAGGGCAGATTTTATTAAACACTGTGGAGTCTCACGTCATGCTTGGAATTGGGGTTTAGCTTTAACTAAACAGCTCCTTGATCATAATAGAGATAACTCTGATACTAAGATTAAGTTCCCTACTGCTATTGAATTACATAAGTGGCTAGTAGCTTTAGTAAAGCCTGAAAACGAGTGGTATTATGAGTGTTCTAAATCAGCACCACAGGAAGCTTTAAGAGCCTTAAGGGTAGCTTGGGATAGATACTTTAAAAAGCTCTCAGGTATTCCTAACTTTAAAAAAAAGGGTAAACATGATAGCTTTACTCTAGAGGGGACAGTGAAAATTTTAGGTAATAACAAAATTCAAGTGCCTAAGATTGGAGTCCTAAAAACTTATGAAAGACTGCCTCAAGTCCCAATTAAATCAGTAACAATTAGTCGGGAAGCGGATAGATGGTTGATCAGTTTTAGACTGGAGATAGAACCACAAGAATCTACTCTAAATAACGTGGTGGGCGTAGATTTAGGAGTAAAAAACTTAGCGACACTATCCACTGGTGAAATCATAGAAGGTGCTAAGTCTTATAAAAAATATGAAGCAAAATTGAGTAGATTGCAATGGTTAAACAGACATAAAATCCTCGGCTCAAGTAACTGGAAAAAAGCACAGATAGACATAGCAAGATTACACAGAAAGATAGCGAATATTCGCAAAGATACGTTACATAAGTTGACTACACTGTTGTCCAAGAACCACGGCACAGTTGTCATTGAAGACTTAAATGTATCTGGAATGTTAGCTAACCATAAACTAGCAAAAGCCATCTCTGATATGGGTTTTTATGAATTCCGTCGTCAACTAACTTACAAGTGTGAATTATACGGTTCAAAGCTGGTGATAGTGGATAGATGGTATCCGAGTTCTAAGACCTGTTCTAGTTGTGGAATTAAAAAAGAAACTCTCCCATTAAGTGAAAGAGAGTTTTGTTGTCAGCATTGTGCATTGACAATAGAACGTGATCTGAATGCGGCGATTAATTTGTCTAAAGCTGTCAGTTAGGCAGTGTTAGCCTGTGGACTGGTTGAAGCCGACTTCTCCAGAATGAAGCAGGAAGTAAACGAAGCTCAAAGTAGATTTGAGTAGGTTTTATATAACGGCTGTTCACCCACGTAGTAAAAGAACTAAACCGATTTAATCTGGCGTATTTGCACTTGGTAGAACCCCGGTTTCAGGGAAATGAAGATGTGAAGATTCCCAACTTATCCCTGAGTAGTCAATACTTCCGCACCATTTACGAAGGAACAATCATTAGTGCTGGTGGATATACTCGCGAAACGGCTGAAGCCACTTTAGTCAACGGTTACGCCGATTTAGTTGCTTTTGGAAGAAAGTTTATATCTAACCCTGACTTACCAAAACGTTTAGCGCTCAATGCGCCTTTAAATCCCTATGACCGGGATACTTTTTATGGAGGTACAGAAAAAGGCTATACAGATTATCCTTTCTTAGAAACATCTAGCGTATAAACGACATCAAGCGGGGAACCAGATATTGTCATTCTGACCGTTCCCGCTAATGTCTTCCAAGGAGAAGGGAATAATCTCGCAAGATTCTGTCCTTTCCCCAAAGTGATAATATAAGAAATACTCATTTTTCAGCTTAACCAAGTAGTATTGCCATCCATTCGCTATGCAGGAAAATAGTAGGTTGGATTGACAAAAAACAATATCCAACCAATTTAACCACAAAACCTAACACAATTTCTTCCAAAACTTATGTACGACAATATTTGTAAATTCCTGGCTGAAAATTACAAGGATGACCTAGCAACTTGGTTACTAGGTGTACCAATTAAATTAACAAAACTGAGTCCAACAGAATTATCCAATGAACCGATTCGTGCTGATTCCTTGATTTTATTACAATCAGAGGAGTTGATTTTACATATAGAATTCCAAACCGACCCTGATGATGAAATCCCCTTTCGGATGATAGATTATCGTATACGGGGTTATCGTCGCTTTCCTCATAAAGAGATGCGTCAAGTAGTCATCTATTTAAGAAAAACTGGTTCCGAATCTGTGTATAAAAATAATTTCAGGTTAACCAGTACCTACCATGAGTTTGAAGTAATACGTTTGTGGGAACAATCTACAGACAAATTTATAAATACCCCTGGTTTATTACCATTTGCAGTGCTAAGTCAGACAAAAGATCCTACAATGGTATTGAGTCAAGTAGCTAGAGCAGTTGAATCAATTACTAATCAACAGCAACAGAAAAATATAGCAGCTGCTAGTGCTATTTTAGCGGGTTTGGTGTTAAAGCAAGATGTAATTAAGAAGATATTAAGGAGTGACATTATGCGAGAATCAGTCATTTATCAAGAAATCCTCGCTGAAGGTGAAGCCAAAGGGGAAATCAAAGGGGAAATCAAAGGTGAAGCTAAAGAAAAAAGAAAGGTGGCTTTGAATTTGCTACAAATTGGCATGAGTTTAGAGCAAATTTCTCAAGTTACTGAATTATCTATTGAGCAAATTCAGGCTTTACAACAGGAGATATAGCAATCTTGAGTTTAACTGATTATACCAGGAGTGACATTATGCGAGAATCAGTCATTTATCAAGAAATCCTCGCTGAAGAGGAAATCAAAGGGAAAGCTAAAGAAAAAAGAAAGGTGGCTTTGAATTTGCTACAAATTGGCATGAGTTTAGAACAAATTGCTCAAGTTACCGAATTATCTATTGAGCAAATTCAGGATTTACAACACCAGATGCAGCAATCTTGAGTTTAACTAATTATGCTGGGAATCTTCTGCGACTATAAGCTGCTTGTATTTTATGTTCAAAAGCTAAATATTACCAGAAAATTCCCATACACTTGCTCATAGGTTTCGTGTTACAGAAAGATGTAATTATAAAAATATTCAGGAATTAGATTAGGCGCGAATCAGTCATTTATAGCGTTTCCCAGTCTAATGAAGTACACACCAATTTATTCACTGTTCCCTGTTCCCTAACACGAAAAAACTTTGTACCTCACTAGCATGGGAAGGGCTATATAAGGTTTAAAGTATGTAGGTGCAGCCGAAGTTGCTAATGCTGCATCTATCATTTTATGACCTTGGCATATTACACGGAAGGATTCAGAGTTGTGATATCTTTTTTCCTTATCAAGATTGCTGCTAAAAAAAACAGGTTTTCTAATATTAGTCGCATAACTTGTAATTAAAATTTCTGTAAGTGCGTCTTTTATAAACGCATCTCCTAAATATTTTTTAATCACATTTGTTTTCCCGGTTCTAGAACACAACGATTTGGCTAAAAATCTATAGTTTTAGATACATGAAAATCATTCTAACTGTGTAAAGTTTTGTAAAATTGCTGAAATTCCTAAAAATCTATGGTATTTAGGGTTGGGATTGCTAAAGCGCAACTAAGAACAAATTGGGAAAATAAACCCTTGTCCCCCTTTACATATTCCTACCGTGTTGATTTATAATCGACCCGGTGATAGCTAAAAACTCTCCTGGTACGGTATTAAACCACATCAGGAACAGTTTCACTATTCGAGGATGGGTAGAACTCATAAATCAAGGAGTGCTCTGTGCTAAGACAAGTTTTCAGAAAAACACTTATAGCATTAATGTTAGCAGTGTTCTCTTTTGCGTTATTTTCTAACTCGGCTTTAGCTTTTGTTCCTTTTGAAGGTCAATTCACCGCTACAAGTAATTGTGAAGCTTTATCCTCAATTAAAAAAGGGACTAATCCTCAAAATGTCAGATTGAAGCGAGGACAGACTTATCAAGTAGTTGGGAAAAACAATGATGTCGCTTCTCACTACCAAGTAGAAATTGATAGTGCTAGTCCCTCTCTGCGTTGGGTTGCTATCAGTTGTCTTAACCCTGGTGGTTCATCAACTTTACCAACACAACCAATAGATTCAACTCCAACTAAACCTCCTGCAACTCCTCCAGTCGCATCTGGAAAGGATTATCTACTAGCATTGAGTTGGCAACCTGCTTTCTGCGAAAGCAAACCCGACAAAACTGAGTGTAAAACCTTAGCTGCAAATCCTAATCGTTTTGAAGCTACAAATTTCGCTTTACATGGTCTGTGGCCTCAACCTGAATCTAACAGTTATTGTGGTGTTAGTCAAACTGATATCAGTTTTGATAAAAATAAGGCTTGGTCAAAGTTACCAGCTATAGAGAATAAACTTTCACCTCAAACTTGGAGCAGACTACAAGTAGTTATGCCCGGAACTGCGTCGAATTTACAACGACACGAATGGACTAAGCATGGTACCTGCTATGAGGGTACACCTGAAGAATATTATAGTGAATTGATCGCCCTTATTGATGCTTTCAATGCATCACCAGTCAGAAAATTAGTTGCTACTAATATTGGTCGTCAAGTTACTATCAAGGCTATTGACCAAGCTTTATCGTCTTTTGGTGCTAATACTGGAGATAAAGTACAAGTAAAATGTACTAATTCAGTATTAGGTGAACTTTGGGTTAATCTGGAAGGTAATGTTACTCTAACTACCCCTGTTGCTGACTTAGTTATTAATAGTCCCAATGCTAAACGGGAAACATTTGCTTCTTGTCTAATTGACAGTGCTGCAAATTAATACAGCAATCTGCTTAGATTTTTGAACGTATTTTTCTAATAGACATCTCCAGAAATGATGTAGGGGCGTATTGCAATACGCCCCTACCAAGGGTTTTAAAAACGCATAATTAATTTTCCCAGATGTCTATTTAACCAAAGCCAGAATAGGATAGAATACTATTCTATACCCCATTCACATCTTAAGGTTTCTAGCTTAGGATTTTTGACACTCAATCGCTTACACTCATCCAAAAATTCTTTCACCTGTTCCTGATAGAGACTTAAACCACCATCTTGAAGATTAGTAATATAAGTAATCACATCTGAAGTAGTCAGCACTGAATTTATTTCTTCTAGAATTAGTGCATTACTTACCTCTCTACAGACTAACTCAATATCTGATGAGGTAAATCTAGCACTTTGTGTTGCGAGAATATCAAAGTTAACCAATTGGTGAATGTTGATATCTATTTGGGATAAATAGTGTTTAAATAAGTCTTTTCTTTCTGATTCATCTGGGGGAAAAATGGGAATTTTCCAATCTAGTCTACCAGAACGTTTTAAGGCATTATCAATCCCATTTAAATAATTGGTAGCAGCAATTACAATTACGTCACTACCTTTAATATTATTCAATTCAATCAACAATTGATTAATCGTCGCTTTTTGGTCGGTGTGTGCATTCTCATCACTGCGATTGAATCCAATACTATCTAATTCATCAATGAATAAAACTGAGGGAGCTTTCTTTTTTGCTTGAGCAAAAATATCTCGAATATTTTTTTGACTTTGACCTATCCATACACTAACAATATCCGCAGGGGAGAATTTAAAGAAATATCTACCTGATTCATTAGCAAATGCATTTGCTAATAAAGTTTTACCACAACCAGGTAATCCATAAAATAGAATTCCACCAATAGCACCTTTATATCCTTGTGATTGTAATTTCAGTAGTTTGCTTAATTTTTCTTTCTCTTCACGCAAACCTTGAACTTGACTAAAATCTTGTTTCACTGATTTGGTGATGGGATAAGTTTTGACTAATCTCGGTTTTTTTGTTGAAAATTCTAAGGATGGATAATCTAGCAAATCAAACGATACTGGAACTAACTGATGTTTTTCATAATCAGGAGTCATAATCATAATTTGAAAGTTACTACCATAATATTCAGTTAAGTTATATTGTAAAATCTCCTTGGTTTTTTTAATTTGGTAATAGTTACGGGCAATTTCAAAACCCGGTAATACTAACCAAAGACTCTCTAATTTATTCGGCAAATCTTGGATTTTCTCAAGATTCTTTTAATCATATCTAAGAAAAGATGGTTATCTTCAAATTCTTGATATTTAAGAGTTTCTATTTCTACTACTATCTGATTTTTTACATAGACTTCGATGATTTCAGTTTGATATTCTTCATCATCATCTATTAGTTCTTCATCAGTTACTGTTTCATCCCTGGAAGTTAACTCTACATCACAACCAATCTTAGATAATTCATACCCCAAACTTTCCAGAGTCTTCATCGCAAAATATTTAAGATAGATATATTCTGTACTTTCATCTCCCCATTTAAGATGATACAAATGTTCAGCTTTCATTTTCAATAATAGCTGTGATTCAGCTAAAATTTGCGATTTCTGTAGTTCTAAAAAGTAATTTAATAAAGAAATATCATCTTCGTCTATTTCATAATAAGGAAGTTCTAGTAACAATCGGAAATGACTATAAATCTCTTCAATATTCTCAATGGTAGCTTCATGGGAATATTTACATCTTAGCGTAAATGTAAAAGGAATTTTTCTAGTCACTCTATCTACTAAATGTCCTAAAGCATCTTCTTTTTGCTGGGAGAGAATTTCTACTGCTGATGGACAATGAAATACAATAAAAAATTGGGCAGTATTATACTTGTTTGCATACAGGGATATCTGCTCAAACTGCTCATCAAATTTCTCAGAATCTAGTAGTTCTATCCCGGTTGTACCGAGAATTACACTAGTCATTGTTGAGCGATAAAAATGAAATATACTAGCATCAGAAATAGGATTTGCTTGTTCATTTTCATCTTCTTGTTCCGAATCTAAAATATTTGTAGAGAATTTACGGTTAGAAGATTTGGGAATATCATTATTTCCTCTATATTGATATTTTCTGATTAATTCATAACTTAAAATTTTCATGACAATATCCGAGAAGAAATCTTCTTCTTGCGGAATCAAAAAAATTCCCATTGGTTGATTAGAGTCTAAACAAGCTTGAAACCTTTCATACTCTGATTCCGAACCAAAATCAAATAAGTAGTAGAAAAAATCATGTTTGATGGGAATTGGTTCTTTCAGTTTTTGAGCAATTAGTTGAGAATCAATTACTGAATTTTCTGTCTCTACAGTTACTCCCTGTACAGAAATATCTATTTTTGTATCTAAGGGAATATACATATCAAATACTGGATTGGTACAAAGACCTAATTCTTCTAGAGCAATATTAAAATCATCTATAAAAGCTTGACTGCGACGCTGATAGTTAAACTGCTCCATAATAGTTTTAACTCTGAGGCTCTTTTTGGCTTTTCCTTTTCTTTGCAGTTCATTTTTGATGGAACGTAAATATGCTGTGTATGACATTTTTTATCCTTTAAAAAAATGGAGATTTAGTTATGCAGCAAATCAAAAGACAACTTAAACAAAGCTTGACTGGGTATCTTTTTATCATGCCTACTATTCTAGTTTTAGGAACTTTTGTAGTATTACCCATTCTCTATGCCGTTTTTCTCTCTTTTCACAAAGTTCAACTTCTAGGCAGTATTAAGTATCAATTCATTGGCTTACGCAATTTTACTCAACTATTCACTGATGAACGAGTTATGATTGCTTTAAAAAATACAGCCCAATACGTAGCTATTGTAGTACCTTCTCAAACAGTCTTGGCTTTAGTTTTAGCTATCACTCTCAATTCTGGCATTCGTGGGCAAAATTGGTGGCGGGTTCTGTATTTTTTACCCACAGTCACTTCTTCATCGGTTTTAACGCTCATCTTTGTCTGGATTTATAACACCAATGGACTTCTCAATCATTTTCTCACTTTTCTAGGACTATCTACTTATAACTGGTTGGGAGATCCCGCAGTTGCCCTCAAAGGCATTATGATCATGAATATCTGGTCAACAGCACCGTTTTATATGGTCATTTACCTGGCAGCATTACAAGATATTCCCTCAACACTTTATGAAGCAGCTAAATTGGATGGAGCTAATAGTTGGGAAAGTTTTATCTATATTACTCTGCCAATACTATCTCCGATCACTTTTTTTGTAATTACAGTGGGGGTGATTGGTACTTTTCAACTATTTGACCAATCTTACATCTTTTCTGGTGGTACTGGTGAACCAAATAATGCCACTCTGACGGTAGTGTTATTAATTTATCAAGCTGTATTTCGTAATTTACAGATGGGATATGCCGCCGCAATTGCTTTTTTGCTCGCGGCAGTCATTATTGTGATTACTTTAACTCAAAGGTACTTTTTTGGAGGTGACAGATTTTGATTTATCTTCGCGATATCAACTCTCGTCAATTCTTATCGAAATTACTTTTATATCTCTTGTTGACATTCTATGCGTTTATTACCTTGATTCCATTTCTTTGGGCATTTTCGGCTTCATTTAAGCCTTTATCGGAAATTGTTAATGGTCAAGTCAACTTCATACCACATCATTTCACTTTTGACAATTATCAACAAATATTTCTGGAAGAGCCTTTATTTTGGCGTTGGCTGTTTAATAGTCTGGTGATTGCCCTGTTCGTAACAATTTTTAACTTATGCTTCAACTCAATGGCTGGGTACGCTTTAGCTAGATTAAATTTTGTGGGTAAGAATTGGTGGTTTTTCTTGATTTTGGCAGTTTTGGCAGTCCCGGCACAGATTACCCTGATTCCCACATTCTTGATTTTAAAAGCGATCGCCTGGTTAAATACCTACCAAGGGATGATTGTCCCGAGTATGGTCAATGCTACTTTCATTTTTCTGATGCGGCAGTTTTTCATCAATTTCCCCACCGAACTAGAGGAAGCAGCGCAACTAGATGGTTTAAATACCTGGGAAACCTTCCTATATATTGTCTGGCCTTTAGCAAAGCCCGCTCTAGCTGCACAAGCGGTTTTTGTCTTCATGGGTAGTTGGAATAATTTCTTGCTCCCTTTGGTAATTCTGTTTGACCCAGAAATGTTTACCCTCCCTCTGGGTCTAAACACCTTTAAAGGTCAATACATCAGCTATTGGAACTATATTATGGCCGCTTCCATGGTCTTCACTCTGCCAGCTTTAGGTATTTATGCTTTTTTCAACCGCTATTTTATTCAAGGTGTAACTTTTACTGGTACTAAAGGTTAATCCTGATTTATTAGTCTTGATCCTGCTGTCATAGCCAGTTTTGATCCCCATTGATCATACCGTCTAATTTTTGCCAACAAATTGCACTCTCAACATGATATTGGTATTACAGTGACTCAATCTCTATCTAACCGTTGACAAGCATGATCAGTTTTGTAGAGCTAGCGATCGCAGAGATATCTGACTACAGTGTTCCTGTAAAAGCAGTATTTTCTCTGAATCACCGACTCTAAATTGTCGATCAACGTGAACAGACCTGTTAGGTGTTATTAGCCGATTGGCAACCGTTTACATAGAAAATGGGTATCAATTTTTAGCTTTGTGTTAAGTGTCAAAATCTTTAAGGGGAAACATGTTTAAAAGACTAATTGGCGTGGTGGTGACTATTTTGCTGATGTTTCAGATCCTTGTTCCTAGTGCCACAGCATTAACTTTGAGTGAAGCTACACGAACAGTACCTTTAAATGAACAAGGTGATACCATCGTCCTGAGTTTGGAGCAAATTAAAAAAGGCAAAAGCTTATTTAATAAGACTTGTGCTCAATGTCATGCTGGTGGTGTTACCAAAACAAATCAGAACGTGGGACTTACTCCCAAAGATTTAGCAGGAGCATTACCAAGCCGTAACAATATTGCTGGTTTGGTAGACTACCTCAAAAATCCCACCACTTACGATGGGGAAACCGAGATATATGAAATCCACCCCAGTATTAAGAGTGCCAATATTTTCACAGCAATGCGAAATCTAACCGAAGAGGATTTAGTTGCTATCTCTGGTCATATTCTCTTACAACCTAAAATTGCTGGCACAAGATGGGGTGGTGGTAAGATTTACTACTAAACCTTGGCTGTTCAAGCTGGGTGTCTCCTGAAGTAGGGGTGATGGTTTGGATGTAGGGGCGTATGGCAATACGCCCTTACTACTCGCTGCTCCTCCCGCTCTCATATGAAAATTCTTAAATAAAAATTGCATCTACTACAAGCCGTCATATTTGGCCTGATTTGTATTTAAAATGAGAAAGAGAAAATAAAAGTGTTTTCAGGAGAGAGCCATGAAATTGATTGCCGCAAATTGGCGTCGCTTTAGCCTAGCTGTATTGACCGTTGTTTTACTGATTAGCAGTTTTGCTGTGTTTACTCCCAGCGCTGCGGCGGCAACATACACCGTTAAGTTGGGTAGTGATAGAGGACAATTGGCATTTGAGCCTAAAAACGTGACAATTAAACAAGGTGATAGCATTACATGGGTAAATAACAAAGTTCCTCCCCATAATGTGGTGTTTGACCCTACTAAAAACCCTACCAAGGACAAAAATTTAGCCAAAGCTTTGTCTCATCCCAAATTATTACTAGTTCCTGGTAAAAAGGAAACTACCACTTTTGCAGCAGATGCACCAGTTGGTAAATATACCTTCTACTGTCAACCCCATCGTGGTGCTGGTATGACTGGTGTAATCACTGTTCAATAAAGCTAGAAATAGCACTTCTACTCGTATATACAATTACTGGTAAGTGAGAAATTACAATTGGGAGCAGGAAACGCTATTTAAGAGTTTTCTGTTCCCTTTTCCCTTGTTTAGGCACAACAATATAGAGTAAAGTACACATAGCAGTGCAACCCTATCCATGTGACCAAATTTCTCTGGGTTCTATTCAACCCTAGATATAGTTACTAAAACAATAGGCTTTTAGTTGCTGGATGCTTGTCGCAAGGAGAATCACTTGAGAATATTTTTAGTAATTTTGTTATTGGCGATCGCATGGTGTAAATTAATCTTTATTTATCCAGCATTAGCCGTTGAAGCTGAGAATGGGGAAAAGATTTTTAAGGCTAACTGCACTTCTTGTCATATTGGTGGTGCTAATATTTTGATTGAATCGAAAACTTTGAAAAAGGAAGCATTATCCAAGTATTTAGAAAATTATGATAGTAATCCTATTCAAGTAATTAGTAACCAGATATATGCTGGCAAAGGTGCTATGCCGTCCTTTAAGGATAAGTTAACCCAAGAAGAGATTTTAGCAGTAGCTGCTTATATTTTCCAAAAATCCGAACAAGGTTGGTAGATAATTTGCTCCCACACCAACCCCACAATATTAGTTTTTTTACAAATTTTAATGTTTATTTAAATACCAATGGAAAGATGAATGGATTAACCAGAAGTTTAGATTTTGATGTTTCATTGGAAGTGATTTCTAATCATGTTGCTAGACGGGTAGGTATTGATGTACAAAAAAGAATTAATGCTCTAAAAATAGGGCAAAAAATGCAAGATTTACCTGAAGAACTTTGGCATGAAAGTTTTAAATTTTATGTAAAATATGATCCTAATCGGCAAGGCGGACCAAATTTAAGAATGATTCGTCTTGATCCTGAAAAACCTTCATTAACGGTTACAAGTTATATTTTTAATAAATTTGTTCATCCATATCAAGACAGATTTATTACTGTACGTGAAGCCGCTCGTTTACAAGGATTACCGGATGATTTGAAGTTACAGGGAACTTTAACAAGTAGTCAACTTCAGGTTGGTAATGCTGTTCCAGTTCCACTTGCTAAAGCTGTATTTGATCAATTAGTTAAACAAGCTAATTTATTAGGATTTGAAAATCGCTCTCAAAAAGCCTTGAGTTTATTTAGTGGTGCTGGAGATATGGATATTGGGGCTGATTTAACACAGGGTATAGAAACTAAGGTAGCTGTTGATAATTGGGTTGATGCTTGTGCAACATTAAAGGGTTATTTTGGTAATCGCATTTCCATTATAGAAAAAGATATTTCTACTATTCAAGACCCATTAAGTTTCTGGCAAAATGTTTCTGGTGAAATAAATAAGCCTGATATTATATTTGGTGGTCACTCCTTGTCAGGCGTTTAGTCAAGCTGGTAAACAAAAAGGTTTGCAAGATAAAAGGGGTGGTATGATTTATGAGTTTTTAAGGTTTATTGAATGTTTACAACCTGCTTTTTTCGTGATGGAAAATGTCTCTAATTTAAAGGGATTAGGAGGTGGAAAAATGTATCAAGAAATTTGGAATAATATGATTAATTTAGGTTATAATGTTTCATCTGGTGTACTTTTAGCTGCTGATTTTGGGACTCCTCAATTAAGAAAAAGATTGTTTTTTATTGGTTGTAGAAAAGATATTGGTGTTATTGATTTACCGTTACCTACTCATAGTCCGAAATTTGAATTGTTGGGATTATTACCTTATGTGACCGTAGGAGAAGCATTTACTAATTTACCAGGAGCAAAATTTAGTCGTTGTAGATAAATATCCAGCTAAAACTAGCGAGTTAATTTAGAACCTACAAAACCTTGAGCAGTACAACTGCTTTTCTTGTCGCAAGACTTTTTGGTTTAGCATCTACTTTGGTTGTTTAGTTTTTACTCAATTTAAAAATAAATAAACCAATCAAACCTGATTTTCGTAAATATTTAATATAATTTTATGTGTTTAGATCACAATTACCTTGTACTTCAATAATAGCAGGTTCTTGATTACTGTAAACTTGCTTTCTTTGCCCACGAAACTCAACAGATAGGATATTTTTTGGAAGTAACGTAAGTTTCAACTCCAATATATGTTCAACAGTTCGACTCATTTTTAAATGGTAAATTGCTGTAAGACGTGCATAAAATAGAAAAAGATCTCGTTTATTTTCTAGTCTCTTCCATAAATTGATAAAAATACATTCTTCTACTTTAAAATTATTATCATATCCCTTAATGTAGAAATTCATAGAATAATTATTACTGTTAGGTGATAATTCGTTAAGTAATAAAAAACGCGCACGTAACTCAGCAATTTTGTCTGCACTATAACCATTAATACTCATCTCCATCATACTGTTTCCTTGTGTCTCTAAATATGGCTTTAATGTAATACAAAAAGTGGTTTTACCTTTTATAGATTTTGGTAAAACACGCTCTACCTGCATTATTGTAGCTTCATTTTGATAAGCATAGGAAATTTGTTTTTTATTATAATGTTGTTCTGGATGAAGATTACGTAAGGCAGCTTCTTGCTCTAAATCCACAGATGAAATGTGGATTTTCACGCTTTGATCTGCTTCAGTAGTAACAGATTCAGTTATGAATAACTTGTCATCTAACAAAACCCATGCATCTGAACTACTAACACTTTTTCTGGTACGACTTGTCGAATTTTTTTTAGCCTTTACTTGTTTTTTTGCTGTAGAAGATGATTTTAATTTTGTTGTTTCCTCTGTAGAAGACGAATTTGCTTTTTTGCTATTATTTACTGTAGTAGTGGAAGATTTTAGATTACTATTAACACTAGGTTTAAAAGTTTTATCTCTATGTTTGCTTGACAACCATAACAATATATTCTCAAGGAATTTATTTCGGAAATTTGCCGGAGTTGTATATTCTCTGATCAGCACTTTTTTCTGAATTTTTTTCTTGAAAACTAGCACTTTTCGTCTTTGTTCTAGTGCTTCATATGTATTCAGTTTTGCAGCTGATCCTCGAAAATAAAACCATATTGCGGGATGACCATTTTTCTGGAAAGATTTAACAGCTCGCTCAAATTCTTCAACTGTTCCAGATTCTGCTCGCGGTGTTGGAGTACCAATGCGGTTCCACATGATCCCGACAAACAAACCATACTCTTGCATATCACCAATTTGCTGGTTTAAAACTGCTTGTCCATCTTGTCCATAACCAGGAAAAACGTTGTTTTCAGAGCAGATTACTTCTAGAACTACTCCTTGATTAGAAGCAACACTGCGGTTAATTTCATTGACTACTTCAACTAAATATTTCCGCTCCCTAGATACATCGCTTGGTGAAGCCAGGAATATTTTTATTTTTTCTACTTGGGTCATTGCTATTTTATCTACAGAACTAAATTTTAAAAACAGATTGACTTTAGAAATTTATCAAGCTCATAAAAATCAACATAATTTAAATCTTTGGGATAAATCATTAAAGTTAATTTTCGTGTTATATATCTTCTTTTGGATTGAATAACAAATGAACTTATTATCAGCTTTGATAACTGCATTCTAGACAGCCCACTACGAGCCAGATCAGAACCAATAATTGGAATAACAACATCTGTTCCCTGGCATTTAATACGAACTTCTTCCCAGAGTTTATCCAGTGAAATTGAAATTGAGTTTGGATTTGATTCGACTGTTAAATCATTTCTCATGTACCCATAAGCAGTCAAGAAATATAGTTTGTCATAAGAACCAATTGTGATTGTAGTACCAATCGGATATCTCCAAGTTTTTCCACGAGTTTTATTTATATCATGGATACGATATTGATGATGCTCTTGGAGTGCAGTTTCAATATCTAAATCAAGTTTATCCTGTTGACTTCTATAAACTCGTTTGAGAAATTGCCCTTGAACGCTAGATTCTCTGATAATTTCTCCTAGTTCAGTATCGAAGACATCATTAAATCCAATAATTAAATGTCCATTTTCTTGAAAGATATCTCCAATTTTAATCTCAATATCTGTATCTGGTGAAGATAGACTATATGATATAGATATTTGAGGAATATTTTGGAAAACAGCAGATACAATCGATATTAAAACTAGGCTTATATATCCATATAAACCGAATTTGAGGTTCTCTGGAATAAAAAAGCTAGCTGGCTCAAGAAATAACCAAAATCCACCAAAAGTGCTAGAAAAAGAAATTGCAAATCGTTCTAATCCAACTTTTCTGAACAGAGTTAAGTAAATGCATACACTGGTAAATTGATTTTTCATGAAATATATTTGATATTGAATTTAATAACTAATTGAACTATTAAATGCTAATTCTTTTTGGCTAAATAGCTCTGATTAATTCTTCATAACTTGAGACTCTTGTACCTCCTTTTGCTAGTTGAATTAGTTTATTTATATAACAAGGAGGTCCTGTATATCCAAACAAGGTATATTTTTTAGTTTTAGCAATTTCATCATATTTTATAGCAGTCTCTTCTAGTTTTAAATTACCTCCAAATAAGCCTGATATGCCAGAAGCATACCTTCCCTGTTCTATAGCAGCATCTTGAATCATTTTGAATATAAATCTATTAGTTTCATAACGCCAAACGAATGAACCAAAATATGGGTCTTGAGTAATTTGAATTGCTTTAAATGAAAGCAGAAATTCAAAGAGATCAAACCACTCTATATATTTTGTCTCTTCCTCTTGAAAATAAAGCTTGCTTTTCAACAATGGAGCAAGATGATCGCTGACTGCGGTAAACCGATTTTTAAATCCCGGTTCTATCCTGTCTGAAATGCCGTCGTAGAATACATTCCCAGGATTCATCGAATCTAGCAGAGGTTGCTCATCATGAGCTTCACGTAAATACACTTTGCGAGACGCTACTTCCTGCAAAAAATTCATTTTATTTGCACGTAAAGCTGAAATTCCCAGCGTATATAGCAGAAGAAGTGCAGGATAGGTTTTGATGTGACTAGCCCATTGATAGCCGCTTTCTAGTTTTCTAGTACCGAGTCTTTCAATCCAGTCTCCAGCAATATCCAACCATTCAAGTGAAGTATCATTTGCATAGCGTCCAATAGCGGCTAGTGCGTATATTGATGGAGTTGTTACCGATTCCAGGATTTGCGTGATCACGGGAATATTTTCAAGAGTAGCTGGTCGAGAAAGTAGTTCAGCAAGTTCAGGTGAGCTTAGTACAGATTGAATTTTACCAATTTCTTGCTCTTTAGCATCCTCCATGTCTTCAACACCAAAACGTGACTCTAGTAATGTTTTGATTGAAGTTCGCGCCTCAAATAGTGTATTAAATGATATAGTAGTGCTAGGATTAATTGGTATTGTTTGAGTTGATAAACCAATTGCTTTTTCAGTAAGCTTGGCTTCCTGTTCTGCGGCTCGTCGCTCTTTGTCTTCTTTGGTAATTTGTTGAACAGCCGATACAATATGCTGAAAGACTTTTTCTCGGAAATCTTGAAGATTTTTGTAGCGCCCAGCTAATCCTGTCGGTTGCAATTTAGACCAATACTGTTGAACTTGTTCAGACTGTTCTTGATCAATCTCAGAAGGTTCAAATTCTTTGTCAGAAAAGTAGACTATACAACGTTTACCTTTGTCTCGAGCTTGTGCAATTTCAACTTCTGTACCAGTTCCGCCTAGTACAGTAGGTGTACCGAAGCGAGTCCAAAAAATCCCAATTAGAAGGTCACATACATCAAGTAACTGACGATTGATAACTTCCTGTCCTGAATCACTCAAATCTGGTGTAGCATCTTCCGAACCAATAGGCATTAGGACTATTTTTGTATCCGCAGCATGCATTGTATTCCATCGGTAAATTTCTTCTCGGACTATTTTTCTTTCGTCAATAACATCGCTTGGGCTAGCAATAAAAATTCTATAAAGTTTAGTTTCTACTGGCATAAGTTAGATAGGACTACACTAGTCTATTATATAACACAAAAAATAGAATGTTAAGTGTATTTTTCAGAATCAATAACAGTTATAGCACATGCCAAAATTTTTTATTAAGATACAAGAATGGGAGATGAGCTAGTTTATAGCGATTCCTATCCTAATGAGGTACATTTACATAGCAAGAATCCAGTCTAAAAAAGGATTTAGCTGTATCTCATGCAACTGAAAACCTTTTTAAAATTTACTTTTCTGGTCTAAGAAGAGAATGAATACGAAAAATATTTTATACATTACTACGGAACTAACTTACGTTTAGATTTACCCAGCATTAGCCGTTGAAGCTGAGAATGGGGAAAAATATTTAAGGCTAACTGCACTTCTTGTCATATTGGTGGTGCTAATATTTTGATTGAATCGAAAACTTTGAAAAAAGAACCATTATCCCAGTATTTAAAAAATTATGATATTAATCCTATTCAGGCAATTAGTAACCAGGTATATGCTGGCAAAGGTGCTATGCCATCCTTTAACGATAAGTTAACCCAAGAAGAGATTTTAGCAGTAGCTGCTTATATTTTCCAAAAATCCGAACAAGGTTGGTAGATAATTTGCTCCCACACCAAATCCCATAATATTTATTGTTTACAAATTTTAATGTTTATTTAAATACCAATGGAAAATCATTAGGATGATCTGGTCAAGGAATTAGGATACAGAAATACGCTGGTAATTGATGTACTTGTAAATGCTAAAGCCAGGAGTCAGGAGTGCTGCTATAATATATAGATATGAATTAACGTTGAGTTTGTATTCATGAGTTAACCTTAAGCTTTTATTCATGAAATCTTTGCTAAACTACACGACAGTTATCCGTCCTGATGATAATGGTACTTATGTTGCTTATGTTCCGGCAATTCCTAGTTGTTATGCTTGGGGAAAAACACCAGATGAAGCCCGTACAGAACTTAGTTATGTATTTGAAATGATTCAAGAAGAATATCTAGAAAAGAATATAAATATGCCTGATAATATTGAATTAGTTATTAGTCATGCCAGCTAAAGCCATTGAATTATAACGGGTTGCACGTAAACTCAAAAAAATATCAAATTATCTGACTTAATTTTTTCAAAATCCCCAAAACATCATAAAGTTCATTACCACGATTGCGAAGATCGAAAATATCTGAAGTCGCATATCTGGACGGATTACCTTTGAGCAGTTTCAGAAACATAAAACTACCACCAGATGTAATCATCCCATAAATTTCTGGTTGAGGTGCAGCTAACATATAACCTAAAATTTGGTCAAGTCCAGCTTCCACAGAATATACTATCTGTTTAGATTCAATCACCGTCAGCCATAATTTTTGATTCAAAATCAATACATCAATACGTCCTTTGATTTTGGTATGATTATCTTCTGTTTCTACCTCCACCGATTTTTCTAATTTAATATGATACGGTGGCAAATAAAATTTGCCAATAAATAATAATGGGGAAAGTACTATTGTATTAACAGTATTTTCCAGCAAAGGTGGATAGTTTCTTAAATTGATATAGCCAGTTTTTATTTGATCTAGTAATTGTTTTTCTGCCGCAGTTATTTCTGGCAAATTATTTTGCCATTCTGGAAAAAAATCTTCTGCCTCTACTAACTCTAATCCAAATAGTTCTCTAAGTTGTTCTAAAGTTACATTTTCAGCAGGAATGCTACTGGTCATTTAGGGAGGTGGGGTGGGGAGGTGGGGAGATGGGGAGGTGGGGAGATGGGGAGGTGGGGAGATGGGGAGGTGGGGAGATGGGGTGGTGGGGAGATGGGGTTATTGACAATAGAGAGTATCTCGTGTGTCTCTCCCTGTTACCGGATTAGTACCTTTAGCTAATTTACACAATTTCTTTTGCTCATCTTGACGCAGCAACACATCTGTAAAATCTGCTCCGTCAATAGTCGCACCATCAAATCTGGTGTTAGCTGCAAAAGCACCTTCTAAATTTGCATTGGTTAAATTGGCTTTAATTAAACGTGCAGAATCTAAAGTAGCATTACTCAGATTAGCTCCGGTAAAATTGGCTGATTCTAGATTAGCTGCAAAAAAGCTAACACCGCTCAAGTTCGCACCACTAAAGTTACTTTGGCGCAAATAGGCCTTACTAAAACTAGAATCGGTTAAATCACGCCCGGAAAAATCAGCCCCAAGTAAGATTTCTTTGTTGTATTCCAATGCTAAAGCTGTTGATGGCCAGCAAATCAATGTGGTAATGCTCATCAATCCGCAAAGCAAAAAACTGAGGATGCTGACACAAAGACGATTCATCATAATTTTTATTTTTAATCAATGGCTAATTCTCTTCCCTCTCATTATGCCAATATTGGTGACTTAGGAGAACACTTGGTTGCTGAATGGTTACAATCTACAGGTTGGATGATTTTACACCGACGTTTTTCTTGTCGTTGCGGGGAAATTGATATTATTGCCCAATATCAAGGTGAATCCCCCGGAAAACTCGTGAATTCACGCTCAATCTTGGCCTTTATTGAAGTTAAAACTCGTAGTGCTGGTAATTGGGATGCAGGGGGACGAAGCGCTATCACCCTGCAAAAACAAGCAAAAATTTGCCGCACAGCAAATATGTTTCTGGTTCAGAACCCTGAAAAGTCTCAGTACCCTTGTCGATTTGACGTAGCTATTGTCTATTATCGACGTAACTCAAACCATCTTCAGGGAGTTATCGCTGATTCAACCACATTAGCTAGCTTTTACACTGATGTATACCAGTTGGAGCTGCAAGAATATATTCCCGCAGCCTTTGATTATTCATCTTGGGTGGATTAGTATTTACAAGTTACAATTTACCTGAAATGTAAGTTTTTGTTCGATAGCGATCGCGAATCGAAATTATGCTAAAGTTTCTGGACAGTAGCCCAAACCTCGGACAAACTGCTGCCGAAAAGCCTCAATTTCGTCTCTTTCTGGACTACCATGCGAAACAATTGCTACTTGGTAGCGACGCATCACATCTACTGGACATTGTCCTGCTTCTAAACTCCATAATGCCATTTGCACTCTCATGGGTGGTTCATAGCGAATTCCTAATTCATTGAGAAATGCCCGAAAATCACCATCTTCTTGGGCTGAAATTGAACTTCTGAGTTTAATTCTCACTACCCAACCATCAATTTGATGAATTACAGTGAGAAAAGAAACTGGTGTTTGGGGTCTACTATGCAGGTGTTGAACAACCCTGAGGGTGAGACTGGCATTTGCCAAATAATATAAGTATTCCATATTGGTACTTGGGATCAAAATCAATCCTACATCTCTATATTCCTCAATTGATAGATGATCCCGGTAGGGTAAAAGCCCCCGTTTTTATATGGGGAGATTTACCCAATTTTGTCTTCTTTTTTCTATTTTACCGAATATTTTAAAAGTTCATGGATGAAGAGGGCTGGTAATGTTTTAATGGTAATTTATTTATCGAAATTTGCACAAGGTAGATAAATGTAGATGGAGCAACATATCGCACAAGTCAATTTACAGGACTTACCTAATTTAAATCTGTCTGACTGAAATTAGACTATTCTTTAGTGGGATACGAGTATGAATTACCAACTGATTTAATTGCCCAAAATCCAGTGGTTCCTAGAGATAGTTCCCGATTACTAGTGGTGAATTCTCCGCATACAGGTATCTCCATTCCACCCTTACACCACATTTTTCATGATTTACCTGATTTACTAAAACCTGGTGATTTGTTGGTCATGAATAATACCAGGGTTATTCCAGCCCGTTTGTATGGTTACAAATCTACAGGTGCTCAAGTAGAGGTATTGCTGTTAGAGGAGCGACAACTTAATTGCTGGTTAGCTCTGGTTAAACCTGGTAAACGCTTTAAACTGGGAACCAAGATTATTTTTGACATTAAGACTACACCTCCATCTGCTGAGGCTGGATTCACAACTCAACTGATAGCGACAGTCATCGAATACGGATCAGGCTACTGGTGGACGGTTGCTGGCGTTTGATGTGCCAGAGGGTAAGTCTTTAATTCAGTTACTTGACCAATTTGGGGAAGTACCTTTACCTCCATATATTAATTCTTCTGAAGCTGCTGATGCCCAATATCAGACAGTTTATGCCGAACAACTAGGGGCGATCGCCGCGCCTACGGCAGGATTACACTTTACCACCGAATTATTGCAAAAATTAAGCGATCGCCAAATTAATCAAGCTTTTGTGACACTACACGTTGGGATTGGTACTTTTCGTCCGGTGGAGGTGGAAGATGTGACGACTCACCAAATGCATTCGGAACGGATTGAAGTACCGACGACGACGGTGGAGCAAATTCGAGCTACTAAAGCTGCTGGTGGGAGAGTGATTGCAGTAGGGACAACAGCAGTACGTGCGTTAGAAGGAGCGGCACAAAATCAACTCCAGGCATTTGTCGGCAAAACCGATTTGTTTATTTATCCTGGTTATCAATGGCAAGTAATAGATGGTTTAATTACCAATTTTCATTTACCGCGTTCGAGTTTGATGATGCTAGTGAGTGGTTTGATTGGTCGCACCAGATTATTAAATATTTACCACGAAGCGATCGCATCTCGATATCGCTTTTATTCCTTTGGTGATGCCATGCTAATTTTACCAGAAGGGAAGGGAATTAGTTAAATTTTGAATTTTGAATTTTGAATTTTGAATTTTGAATTCTCAAAATGGGTATTCTGTCCTAGTAGGGAAGCTCACAATAACTACAGGGTTATGCACTATGTCTAAAAGTATTCATCTTCACCAGTGGTTATTTTCAGTGAAATTTACCAGAAATTCAGCGAGAAAAAAGTCGCTGCTAGGTCTTTTATTGACAATTTCCGGGGTTTTGGGGTTGACTTTACCCACAATGATTGATTTACCAGGAACGAAGGTACTAGCACAAAGCTTAGTGACGGAGAATTTAGAAGCAGCTATTTTATTTCAACAGGGAGTCACCCGCTATAATCGTAACGACTGGGAAGGTGCAGAATATGCATTTCGGAAAGCATTACAACGAGATAGTAATATTGGCACTGCGCGGATTTATTTAGGTAATATGCTGTTGCAGCAAAATCGTCTGGAGTTAGCTGTCGAAGAATTTCAAGAAGCATTGAAGCTGAATCCCAATTCTAGTCATGCTTATTATAATTTAGGACTAGCATTACAACGTCAGGAAAAAAAAGATGCTGCTATCACTGCTTATCGTCAAGCTTTGGTAATTAATCCGACAATGGCAGATGCTCATTATAACTTAGGATTAATACAACAACAACAAGGATTATTACCAGAAGCCATTGCTGCTTATCAACAAGCAATTACTTTTGATAGTAGTAATGCTAATGCTTACTTTAACTTAGCGATCTCCTTACAACAACAAGGACAGCTACCAGAAGCAAAAATAGCCTATCAGCAAGCTTTAAAACTAGATCCTAAAAATACTGTAGCTTACAATAACTTAGGAAGCTTAATCGTCAATCAAGGACAACCGCTAGAAGCAATTAAACTTTATCGAGAAGCTATTTATCAAAATCCCAAAAACGCCTTAGCTTACTATAACTTAGGAGTGACTTTATATAATTATGGTGATTTAAAGACAGCAAGCAAAGCCTTGAAACATGCTAGTCAAGAATATCGTGAACAAGGGAATATTGAGCAAGCAGAAACAGCCGAACAGTTAATCCAGCAAATTACCCAGCAAATAGCACAAAAACAAACTGCATCTAATCAAGCAAATACTTCCACACAAACCCCCAACCCTAATAATAGTGTAGTCATACCCGTATCTGAACCATCAAATAATCTCGATGTACCTAGCTCAGTGGAATCAAAACCCACAGATTCTAGCACCACTCCCAACCAACAACTAAAAACTAAAAATTCAAACTAGTAAACGATGAATATCCTGTTCCCTACCAATAACCACCATTGCAGAAGCAGGTTCTAAACGCTTGGTGGGGTCAGGATTAATGTACCATTTACCACCATAACTAACTGCCAGCATATTGACATTATAACGATTGCGAAGTTGAATTTCTGTAATGGTTTTACCATGAAAATCTTCCGGAATAATCAACTCAACAATAGTGTGTTCTTCATCCAGGTCAAATCGCTCCAGAATTTCTGGTTTAGTGAGTGTCCGCGCTAAAGCACAACCTGCTTCATATTCAGGAAAAACTATATAATCTGCTCCCACTTTTTTTAATAACTTACGATGAACCTCACTAGAAGCCTTAGCAACTACATGAGATACACCTCCTTCTTTCAGGTTGAGGGTAGTGATGATGCTTTCTTGAACATAATTACCAATAGCCACAATTACCGTATCAAATTCAAAGATACCAGCTTCCTTAAGTGCAACGGATTCAGTGGAGTCTAATAATAAAGCATGACTGACGATTTGTTCAGTCAAAGCCGCTGATACTCGCTTTTCTTCAATATCGGTTGCGAGTACTTGGTAGCCTAAATTATGCAATGTCGCACAAACAGCTCGACCAAATCGACCTAATCCAATTACTGCAAATTGATGATTGTCTTGACGTAAATTGCGAAAAAATTTCAATGATGAAAAAGGCATAATGGTAAGGAGTCAGGAATCACGAGGTAGAAACAAAGAAATGTTTGATTAGGAGCAAAAATTTGGTAACTAACCTTTCTAACCCACAAGTAAATTCTCTTCTGGGTAGTGAATTCTACTAGGAACGAGGATCTCCTAGTATAGCTGACATCAGTAATAAAATTCCGACTCTGCCAATATACATCGTAATAATTATGACAATTTTTCCGGTGATAGACAAGCTACTAGTAATCCCTGTGGAAAGCCCCACAGTAGCAAAAGCTGATACTACTTCAAACAGAATTTGAATAAAATCTAATTCTGGTTCAGTAACAGATACAACAATGGTAGATAGAATTACAGTTCCGATGGAACCTATAAATACAGCAATAGCTTTTAAAATCAACGATATTGCTATTTTACGTTCATACAGTAAAACATCTTCTGTCCCTTGGAGAATAGTTTTTGTACAACTGGAAAGAACTCTTAATGTTGTAGTTTTTATTCCTCCTCCTGTCCCACCTGGACTTGCACCAATAAACATGAGAGCAATCATGATAAATAAACCTGCTGTGGTCATTTTACCAATGTCAATGGTATTAAAACCAGCAGTTCTAGAAGTCACCGATTGAAACCAAGCGACTAATAATTTGTCTATTAAATTTAGTGATGCAAATGTTTGTGGATTTCTTAACTCTATATAGAAAAAAGAAATAGTCCCAATTATTAAAAGTAATATTGTCGTACTTCCTGCTACTTTAAAATCAAGCGATAAAACTAAATTAGCTGATTTTTTGCGCCAAAAATGTTGTAGGAAATTAAATATTTCTAATATTACTTGATAACCAATTCCACCAAAGATAATCAAACTTGTAATCGTAAAAACTACTAAAAAAGATGACTGATAATCAATCAAATTATTTTTGAATAAGCTAAATCCAGCATTATTCCAAGCATTAATACTATGAAAAATAGCTAGCCATAGTCCTTGCTTCCAACCATAATCAGGTACAAATGCTGGTATCAATAACAAAATTCCTGTGATTTCAAAAATCAGTGTGGTGGCAATAATCGAACGAATCACTTGAGCACTATCGCTCATTCTTGGTCGATCTAAAGCTTGTTGAATAGCAACTTTTTGCCGGAGATTAAACTTTTGACCAGTTAATAAAATCAGGAACGTAGTGGTTGTCATATAGCCTAAACCACCAATTTGAGCTAATAGAGCTATAAATAACTGACCCCAAAAGGAAAAATAAGTCCCAGGATCAACTACTGATAACCCAGTTACACAAACCGCGGAAGTCGAAGTAAATAATGCTACAATAAAATCATTCCATTCCCCATTACTAGTGGAAAAAGGCATCAGCAATAGGAGAGTTCCTACCGCAATCACCGTCAAAAATCCCAAACAGATTGTACGCGCAAATGTCATATAAAGCAGGGGTCAGGAGTCAGGAGTCAGGAGTTAGGAGTCAGGATGAATTATGATTCCTCTTTTAAGATATAGATGGTACTCTACTACTATATTTTTATCAGACAATAATTTCCCTATTCCCTATTCCTTCTTTAGATATTACTTGATTCATGAGTACAACACTTTACCAGCAAATACAGCAATTTTACGATGCTTCCTCCGGTTTGTGGGAACAAGTTTGGGGAGAGCATATGCATCATGGTTACTATGGTGCAGATGGAACCCAAAAAAAAGATCGTCGTCAGGCACAAATTGATTTAATTGAAGAAGTATTAAATTGGGCTGATATTAAGCTAGCAAATAATATTCTAGATGTGGGTTGTGGTATTGGTGGTAGTTCTCTATACTTAGCCAATAAATTTAATGCTCACTCTACAGGTATTACTTTAAGCCCTGTACAAGCGACAAGAGCCACAGAACGAGCTTTAGAGTTTCATCAACAAGATAGTAGTCGATTCCTGGTGGCTAATGCTCAAGATATGCCATTTGCTGATAATTCTTTTGACTTAGTATGGTCTTTAGAAAGTGGGGAACATATGCCAGATAAAACTAAGTTTTTGCAAGAATGTTATCGAGTATTAAAACCAGGTGGTAATTTAATCATGGTAACTTGGTGTCATCGACCCATCAATGACTCACCTTTGACAGCAGACGAGCAAAAGCACTTAGAAGAGATTTATCGGGTGTATTGTTTACCATATGTAATTTCTTTACCCGAATATGAAGCCATCGCCCATCAACTTCCACTCTCTCATATTCGCACAGCAGACTGGTCAACTGCGGTAGCACCATTTTGGGATATGGTGATTGACTCAGCATTCACACCTCAAGCAATTTTAGGTTTACTCTTTTCAGGTTGGAGTACGATTCAAGGAGCATTGTCTTTAGGGTTAATGCGTCGAGGTTATGAAAGTGGCTTAATTAGATTTGGTCTATTGTGCGGAAACAAATAAAACACGACCTCTCCACCACCCCACCTCCCCATCACCCCACTTTCCACCAATGACTCAATTTTTTCAACAACAATCTCCTAGCTCTCGCAGTTGCTGGCTTCATTCTTTGTGGAAGTTTTCCCGTCCACACACAATTATTGGGACAAGTTTGAGTGTATTGAGTTTATATTTGGTTGCCATGGCTGTATCTTCAACCAAGTTTTCTGATGTTAATTTAGCTCATTTTTTAGGCGCTTGGATTGCTTGTTTATGCGGTAATATTTATATTGTCGGTTTAAATCAATTAGAAGATATTGAAATCGACAAAATTAATAAACCTACCTTACCTCTAGCATCAGGGGAATTTTCCAGGGAACAAGGACAATTTATTGTCATTATCACTGGTATATTAGCCTTAGCGATAGCTTGGTTAAATGGACTTTTCCTCTTGGGAATGGTAGCGATTAGTTTAGCCATTGGCACAGCTTATTCTTTACCACCCATTCGCTTAAAACAATATCCTTTTTGGGCAGCATTGTGTATTTTTACCGTCCGAGGTACAGTAGTCAATCTAGGACTGTTTTTACACTTTAGTTGGTTATTGCAAAAAAGCCAAGCCATTGTCCCAGCAGTTTGGATATTAACTATATTTATTTTGGTATTTACTTTTGCGATCGCCATTTTTAAAGATATTCCGGATCTGGAAGGTGATCGCTTGTACAATATCACCACTTTAACCATTCAACTTGGTCAACCAGCAGTATTTAATCTAGCTCTTTGGGTATTAACCATTTGCTATGTCGGGATGATGATTGTCGGTGTGTTAAAAATAGCTGGGTTGAACTCACTATTTCTGATCCTGATCCATCTAGGATTACTATTGCTGATGTGGTGGAAAAGTCGGACAGTAGACTTGACAAATAAAAAGGCAATCGCGGATTTCTACCAATTTATTTGGAAACTCTTTTTTGCAGAATATCTAATTTTTCCCATTGCTTGTCTTTTGGCTTAAAAAAATGCTAGATACTTTTTCAACCAATCATATTATTGCTATTTTTGCAGTAGTTTTGAGTATTGTACTGCTCATCTATTTTGCTGTAAAAACATTGATTACCTCCAACTTATTTCAAAAAGGAATAAATCTTTATCAAGCCAAAGATTACCCAGGTGCAGAAGCAGCTTTTCGGCAAGTAATTTCGATGAACTCAACTAATGATGTAGTTCGCTTATTACTAGGAGATGTTTTAAACCAACAAGGTAAAATTGAAGCTGCTGGAGAGTTATTTGCGGAATTGATTCGTCGCAGTCCTAAAAATGCCGATGCTTACTTACGACTTGCTAACGTGATGATGCAGCAAAATCAACCAGAGGTAGCAACAAAAAATCTTCTCAAAGCTAAAGAATTGTTGCAAAAACAACGTCAACCACAAAAGGTTGAACAGATAGATTATTTGTTAGGTAAAATTGAATCGAGTACATAAACTTTTTTTTAATTAACCTAATTAACAATGGAACCATTTATCACAATTATGGCAGCTTGCAATCTTGTTGCTGTCAGGAGTCAAATTAGACAAGGAATACCAAAGAGGTGTAATTTTCCGCTTAGGTAGAGTGAGTAGTCTACGCGGACCAGGGCTATATTGGATCATCCCATTTGTGGATCAGAGAACCCAAGTAGATACCCGTACAAAGACCGTAAATATTGAACCTCAAGAAACTGTAACTGCTGATAGCGTCACGATCAAAGTCAATGCTGTACTTTACTACAGTATTACGAACCCAACTCTAGCTATTAATAAAGTTGAAAATTATCAAGTAGCTGTCTATCAAACTGCTTTAACAACTTTACGTAATGTCGTTGGTCAAAATATCTTAGATGATGTTTTACAAAACCGAGATAAAATCAACGACAAAGTTAAGGAAATTGTTGATGATATCACAGAACCTTGGGGAATTATCATTGAAAGAGTGGAAATGAAAGATGTAGAAATTCCGCCAGTAATGCAAAGAGCAATGGCTAAAGAAGCAGAAGCAATTCGCGAAAAACGGGCTAGAATCATCAAAGCTTCCGCCGAAAAAGAAGCATCATTGCAATTATCTGACGCTGCACAAGTAATTATGGGAAATCCCGCAGCTTTGGAATTAAGACGATTACAAATGTTAACAGAAATCGGCACTGAAAATAATACTACGACACTCTTGATGATGCCTTCCGATTTTGTTATCTTAGCCAAGAGTTTATCAGAATCACTTCAGAAACAGGAGCAAAGATCCGCAGATTCAAAAGATTGAAAACACACAAGTAAGTGGAGCGGACATCTTGCCCACATGATGTCAATGGCAGGCAAGATGCCTGCTCCACGTCTAAAAATAACATGATAAATCTCCTCAAATAAGTAATAGTTATATGTCATACAGCGAATTTAGTCTAGCTAAAGCCAAACAAGCTTTTGGTTTAACTACGTTAGAAAAACGTGATTTTTTCGCTCCGGTTCCCGAATTAGCTGCTAGTAATTTACTCACAGAAACACTCAATTATAACCTAGAAATTGCCTTAGGTAGTAACAGTCAAAAAGCCCGTTCCGAATTAATTATTGCACCAATTTTAGTCGATTTACGCCGACAATTACACGAACTAATTAGTTTATTTTCTGGGGTAGATTTTAATGTTGATGAAACTAAAGGATTAAATGGTACTTGCGATTTTATCATTACCCAATCACCAGAAATTTTGACTATGACAGCACCCGTGATTACGGTTGTAGAAGCTAAAAAAGAGAATATTAATGCCGGATTGGGTCAGTGTGCCGCAGAAATGGTCGCAGCCCAAATTTTTAATCAGCAAGCAGCAATAGAAATTAAAACAATTTATGGTGCTGTGACGACAGGTAGTATTTGGCAATTTTTGAAATTGGAAGCACAAACATTAACCATTGATTTGAGTGAATATTATCTCAAAGATGTAAATAAAGTTCTCGGTATTTTAGCTAGTAGTATTTTTAAAGAAACAACCAATCACTAATGCTGTTAAAATGTCAGGAGTCAGGAATCAGGAGTTAGAATAAATATAGTAACTCCCAACTCCTGCTATATTTAAAATGGAGTTATAGAGAGAGATGTTACTTTTTTAACTCCTGGTGGTGGTGTGAAGTTGAAAGTCTTTGCATCTATACGTGGACTAGGTGTTCTTGCCAAGATTTTTTCTGTAATCAACATATTCATTCCTTGGGTTTTACCACCTATTTGTAATTGTTTGAGAATTGCAGTTTCTGGCTTAATAAAACCAGCAACGTTAAATCCTTCTTTTTTAAATGTGTAGTTGTAAACAGATAAATTCTCCCCATCAACTGTGCTGTTTTCCTGTTTAATTCCCTTAATATTACTCAAACCAAATTCTTTTAAAATATCACCTGAATTTCCAGTCTCAGCAATTAATTTTCTATCCTTTTCTGGTATTTCTAGAAACATTAATGAAGATATACCAATGAAAAATGATTCATCGTATTTTTTTTGGAAATTTTGATATGAAGTGACAGCATATTGTTTGAGGTCAGGTCGGTAAATCCAAACTTGTTTCCCGTCAGAAATCAATAAGTTAGTGGAACTTGGTGATTCCCCAGGTTGTACAAAAGTAATTTCTGAACGAAATTTTCCCCCGGCTTTAACGATGGTTTTTGTATTGATATTAAATGCGAGATCCAAACTGGTAATCTTCGCAGTCAATAAAGATTGAGATTCAGTGAGATAGCTATCGCTCTGGAAAAAGTTAGTCACAGTTTTAGCAAGTAATTCCAAATCCGGTTGAGCTTGAGCAATCTTTGTAGCATGAGGAGCTACACTCTGTAATACTGGTGCAGATTGCACAGCATTGACTTTTCCTGTCAGCATGGCGATTAAGCTAACCGATGCGATCGCAATTTGTGTAAACTTCATGTGTAATTTTAATGACAGTGTGGTAGATAATTAGGCAAACAAGAGTTATCCTGTTTCCAGTATTGACGGAAATGATTACATAATGGGCAGAAAAATTCCGTAAATATAAAAATTTTCCCCATCTCCCCACCCCCCCATCTCCCCATCTCCCCATCTCCATACTTCCGTTTTCAGTCAAAATAGAAATAATCTTTTTGGTCAGACCTAACTGTGAATCCGCTTACCACGACTCCAGCCCAAACCGAAAGCCGCAAAGCAGATCATATCCGCATCTGTTTAGAGGAAGACGTGCAGTGTCAACAAATTACTAATGGACTAGAACGTTATCGCTTTATTCATAGCTGCTTACCAGAAATCAATCGTCAGGACATTGATATCAGCACCAATTTTTTGGGAAAATGCCTGGGTGCACCTTTGTTAATTTCTTCTATGACTGGGGGAACAGCAGCAGCAGGAATTATTAATCAGCGTTTAGCCACTATCGCCCAACATTACAAATTAGCTATGGGTGTCGGTTCCCAACGAGTAGCGGTAGAAAAACCCCAAGTCGCTGAGACTTTTGCGATTCGCAAGTACGCTCCTGATGTACTGCTGTTTGCTAATTTGGGTGCGGTGCAGCTAAATTATCAGTATGGTATAAATGAATGTCTACGAATTATCGATATTCTTGAAGCTGATGCGCTGATTTTACACCTCAATCCTTTACAAGAGTGTATCCAAACCAAAGGTGATACTAATTTTGGCGGATTACTAGAGAAAATATCTCAGTTATGCCAGCAATTACCTGTACCTGTGATTGCGAAGGAAGTAGGTAATGGAATTTCGGCGATGATGGCCCAAAAACTGATGGCGGTGGGGGTAAAAGCCATTGATGTCGCTGGTGCAGGGGGTACTTCTTGGGCGTTAGTGGAAAGTCAACGCGCTGAAAGTACTTTACAACGTCGTTTAGGTCAGACTTTCGCAGATTGGGGTTTACCAACAGCAGATTGTATTACCTGTATTGGTGCGATCGCCCCTGATTTACCTCTAATTGCTTCTGGTGGTTTGCGTCATGGACTAGATGCAGCTATGTCCATCGCTCTGGGGGCAGATATTGCTGGTTTAGCAATGCCTTTTTTGCAAGCAGCTGCTGACTCTGAAGCCGCAGTCCATGAATTGGCTGAGATATTAATCGCAGAAATTACTACAGTGTTATTTTGTACTGGTAATGCTACATTACATCAGTTCAAGCACTCTAGCTGTTTACAACGTTTATAATGAAAGCAAAAATCACCCAAAATTTTTTTCCATGTCTTCAGCTTTAACTCCTACGTTCCTAGCCCTTAACTAAATAAATATTAGCTAATGAATAACTTTCTCAAACAAACTTTTGCTAGCCTGGTAGGCAGTTTACTAGGACTATTTATTTTCTCTGGTATTGGTTCTTTAAGCTTGTTAGTATTACTGGTAGCTGCTATTTCCTCTAAAGAAACTGTACCTCAACTAAAAGATAAGTCAGTATTGGTTTTTAACTTGTCAACGAAAATTACCGACGGTAGTCCTAGTTCTAGTAAACTATTACAAAAAGCATTATCTGGTGAAGATGAAGATAGAATTAGTCTCCGCAAAGTTGTCCAAACCATCGACAAAGCTAGACGTGATTCTCGAATTTTGGCTATTTATTTAGATGGTACACAGGGTAGTGGTACTAGTGGCATTGGTTATGCTTCTCTGAAGGAAATTCGTCAAGCTTTAGAAAAGTTTCGGGCTTCTGGTAAAAAGATTATTGCATATGGACAGGATTGGAGTAAACGGGAATATTATCTGAGTTCTGTCGCGGATAATATTATCCTGAATCCGGTGGGGATGATGGAAGTGAATGGGTTAAGTTCACAACCCATGTTTTTAGCAGGAGCATTGCAAAAGTATGGTATTGGTGTGCAAGTTGTGCGGGTCGGAAAATATAAAGGAGCTGTAGAACCTTATATCCTGACTAAATTCAGTCCAGAGAATCGGGAACAAATTCAAAAATTGTTAGATGATGTTTGGGGAGAGTGGCGTACCACTGTTAGTGCTAGTCGCAAACTTCAGCCCACACAATTACAAGCGATCGCAGATAATCAAGCATTATTAGAAGCTGGGGAAGCTAAAAGCAAGGGTTTAGTTGATCGGGTCGCTTATATTGATGAGGTCGTATCTGACTTGAAAAAGCTCACTGCTAGTGATAAACAAGATAAGTCTTTTCGGCAAATTGACTTGAATGAATATGCTCAGGTTCCTGATACATTTGGGGGTGATGAACAGAAATCAGCTAATAAAATTGCCGTTGTTTATGCTGAAGGTGAGATAGTTGATGGTAAAGGTGGTGATGCAGAAATTGGGGGCGATCGCTATGCGAAAATCTTCAGCAAACTACGACAAGATAATGATGTCAAAGCAGTGGTATTACGGATTAATAGTCCTGGTGGTAGTGCTAGTGCGGCAGAAGTGATGCAACGAGAAATTCGCTTAACTCGTCAAGTCAAACCCGTCACAGTATCAATGGGTGATGTTGCTGCTTCCGGTGGTTACTGGATTGCGAGCGACTCTAACCGCATTTTTGCCCAAGCGAATACAATTACAGGTTCTATTGGTGTATTTGGTTTACTGTTTAATGGGCAAAAATTAGCCAATGACAATGGTATCACCTGGGATTCAGTGAAAACAGCCCGTTATGCTGACAGTCAGACAGTTTCTCGTCCTAAATCCCCTCAAGAGTTAGAAATTTACCAACGTAGTGTAAACCGGATTTACAATATGTTCTTAAATAAAGTTGCCCAAGGTCGAAAACTAACCACAACTAAAGTAGCAGAAATTGCTCAGGGAAGAGTTTGGTCAGGTGAAACCGCCAAAGAAATTGGTTTAGTGGATGAAATCGGCGGTTTAAATGCTGCTATTGACTACACTGCTAAACAAGCAAAATTGGGTAAAAATTGGGAATTACAAGAATATCCACGAGCTACTAGTTTAGAACAACGTTTATTTGGCAAGGTAATTGATGAAGCCAGAACTAGCTTAGGAATGGATTCGACTCAAGTTAAACCCAGCAATCCCATCAGTGCAGAATTTCAGAAACTGCAACGAGAAATGGAAACGTTGCAAAAAATGAATGATCCACAAGGAGTTTACGCTCGATTGCCATTTAATTTAAAGATGGACTAAAAAGCGATCGCACCAGTAATACAAGGGCGTATGCAATACGCCCCTACTTATGTATACTGTAGCTGCGAAGAATTTGGTGATTAATCAAGATTCACGTTGTGGAGGACGATTCTGTAAAATATCCAAAATGCGACTATTTTCAATTTGTAAACCTCTTACATCTAATTGAATATCTTTAATCTCACTCCGTATATCTCTCATTTCACCCATGATGGTTTCAAAATTACGCTGAATAGTTTCAAAATTACGCTGATGCTGGATACTTGTTTCAATCAGGCTACTAACCGCTAACCGCATATCAATTAATTGGTCTTCCATTTTCTCCATCCGTTTTTCCTGGCTCATAGTTTTTTGCGGGGCAATGGGGATATATTAGACTGATATTTGATTTTCGATAAAATACCTTACATTAATTCTACTATCTACTTTTTAGTTTTGATATTGCTCCCCATGACCATAATTAAAAATTATCGTCATGGGGAGTTCTTGCTGCTATAGTTGGGAGTTACATTACCACTCCTCTACAATTGATGCATCCCTCTATGGATAGAAAAACCAATCGTCTACTGCTGCTTGTGGTTTCCTGTAGTGTCACAGGAGTGATCTTAGGCGGTACAGCTAGCTGGGCAGAAAGCAATATTTGCTTGCAAGCACCTCAACTCACCAATGATTGTCTCATCCAGAGCCAGACGGAAAAAACTATCCAAGGTATGAGTACAGGATTATTAGCTGGGGCTGGGGCAGCTTTCGGTGTAGCTTGGAATTTAAGCCGTCAAAATTAGAAACGATAATTGCGATCGCGTACCCATAAACTCACAGGTGCAGCTTTACCTTGGGGATCTACTTTCACTTTGACGACAATTGGGGGTAGTTTCCCATTCCGGTTTTGCTGGGCTTGGAGCAAATCTCGACTGATTTGTTGGCGTTGGTCTTCGGGAATGTAATAATTTTCCAAGCCGTAATTAATCAAACCTTGTTGATAAGCACCTTTTAAGGCGACTTGATTAGTATTGAGAGATTGAGGGCGATCACTACTGACGCGCACAGGTCGCCATGCTCTAGGAACACCACTATTAAAGGATTCCTGCTCTTGCAAAATCAAATATAAACTACTACCCTCAGCAATGCGTTGATTTTTGGGAGAATTTTTGTTTACCCATTGTCGCCAACCGGGTAGTCTTCGCAAAGTTTCTGGACGGGAGATACTATAATCTAGATTTAAAGCATAACCTCGCAACACTTCATTCCGATTCACAGGTAAAGTTTGCAAAATCACGGTTTTACCTGTTAGGTCTGTGTACATAGCTTGAGCTGGTACAGAGAGAATTAGACCAACTTGCAACAATAAAGGGACGACTAATCTAAATAAAGGTAAGGGTTTATTTGCTGTCTGCTCACTAGCAATCAGATAATCCCGAAACGTTAATTTTTCGGAAAATTCCTTTTCTGGAGATAAGGATTTAGACGAGGACTTATTTGATTCAGAAGAATTGCTTTTCATCAGCGTAAGGAGGAGGTATGGGAAAATACATAAACAGATATACGCAGAGATTAAGTGTCATTATGTAATTTATACTTATTTACTCGAAGAGGTTGCAGATAAACGGCGTTCAAACCAGAGTCCTGCACTCATTAGTCCCGAACCACACAAGACGAAAACTAAAGACCGGAAAAGTATATCGGTGTCATATTCCAGCACCCGACTGATAATTTGCAATGTTAGTAACAGGATACCACCCCAAAAAGGTCGTCGGTCACGTAACTTTAAACCTTCTTGAACCAGTCCCCAAGCTAAAAGTGCTAACAGGACATTGAAAATAAAAATGCCCAAGTCACTAATCCGGTTAACAGCTAGATGCCAAACAGGGATAATGATCAGGAAAGCGAAAAATGTAGAAATTAGCGCGAGAGTAAAGACTAATTCCCGACGGGGAGGATTATTTCTTTGACGCAGCAGATACAACCACTGCAAAACAGCCAAACCGCTAAGAATCCCTAAATCAATGATCGGTAGATAGCGAGATAAATTAGAGAAGGTTGTTGATTGATTATAAAGGTAATTGACAGGTTGCCACTGCCAACGAAAGGATAAAAGATAGAAAACTACACTAAAACACACCAAAGCTAAACTACGGGCTAGAGGTTGAAATAACCTGTAATTGATGGTGGGGAATAGCAAGTCATCATAACTCCAGAACAATGCGGGAGGTAAAGCCAAAGCAAAAGAAGCCACCCAAGGTACAATATCAGAAGTCGTAACCAGTGGTAAAGGATTGAGATTTAGTTGCAAAGAAGTAGTGAAAACCACCACAGCTAATCCAAAAATCCAACGTGAGCGACAAGAATAAGCCAAAGGGACAAACAGCAACCAAGACACCAAAGGCATATGTCGCACTAATAGCCGCGCCCATGTTAAATCATTAGGAGAAGACCATAAATCTCCCAACCCTTGCCAATAACCGATTTGCACCAAGATAATTGCTAAAATGCCCAAAGAATTCAGCGACAAACTATAAGCCATGACCAGCACACCCAACCCCCAAGCCAAAAATAACTCAGAAGCGGAACCGCTGATATTGAATATCTGGGTCATGAGCAGTAAATTTGCCCCTAAAATGAAAGCACTAAGAATTAATAAACATTCTCCTAGTACCCGCTTTCCTGGTTGTGATTTTTTCCCTTCAGCTTTAGCGAGTGTAGGCTCTCTCCAGGTCAAAAAACCAGTAATAGCAGTAGACAGAAATATACTCATTAACAAGATAAACTTGACATCTCTTGTCCATGTCTGCCAATTAGCTGCTACAAAGATAATTAGACCTAAACCAAAAAGCAAAGCACCTACACCAACCACAAGAATTACAAAACGTTCTCGTGATGCTGCTTCCAGCTTATTAAATTGATAACGGTCTGCTATTTGTTGGTGTTGAGAAGAACTAATCAGTCCTTCATCCCGCCAAAGTTGTGCTTCTTTGCGTAATTTTTCCTGAAAATTCTCGAATATCATGACCTCCTCCGGAGCAATTAGGTAATGAAAACCAACGTGCAAATGCAATTAGCTTCTAGTACACAACTAGAAGCCAAACGTAATCTGAATGGCGGTCAATGTTTTTTTAGTATGCAGCTAAACATATTAATAGCGATGTTCTGTTGTAACAATTTTGTAAGAATTTAATTGTCATCTTTTCGTTCTCAAAATAAATTATATGGAAAAACCTACAAATTTATTAATTAAACTTTCGCGTCGTTTATTCAGTAATTCAGATGCTCAAGAAAAATTTATTGAAGCATTAATTAATCCCCAAACTTTTTCACCATGTATTCTTTGGTGTCAAGAAAAACCAGAAATATTACCTTTTTCAGTAGAAATGCCAATTTCTTGGCAACCCCAATTTGTAGACCGTTTATGCTTAGGAGAAAAACCCGGTCAAAATCCTTTACATCAACAGGGATATTATTACTGTTTAGATTTTTCTTCTGTATTTGCAGCATCTGTATTATTAAGCATTCCCCCATCTGTCAAACTGGTTTTTGATATGTGTGCTGCACCCGGAGGGAAAAGTGTATTTGCTTGGAAAATACTGCAACCAGAACTGCTAATTAGTAATGAAGTAATTGGGAAAAGATTAGGAATGCTGATTTCTAATTTAAAACGTTGCCAAATTAAAGCAAGTGCTGTAGTGAATCGAGATTCGAGTATTTTTGCTCAAGAGATACCATTATCAAGTGATTTAGTCATAGTGGATGCACCTTGTACAGGACAATCTTTGCTAGCAAAAGGAGATAAAGTCCCCGGTTGTTTTCACCATACAGCGATTAATAAAAGTGCAAATCGTCAAAAACGGATTATTGCTAATTCAGCGCAAATGGTCGCTCCTCAAGGTTATTTAGCCTATATGACTTGCACTTATTCAATGGAGGAAAATGAGCAGGTATGTGAATGGTTATTAGAACGTTTTCCACAATTTCAAGCGGTGGAAGTCAGTCATTTATCTGAATATCAATCGCATTTGAGTAAAATACCTTGTTATCGGATGTTTCCTCAAGATAGATTAGGTGCTGGTGCATTTACAGCGTTGTTTAAAAATATGGATGATGGAGAGAGGAAGGAGGTAGATTTAGAAGCAATCTCTTCTATGTATATTTACAAAAATTAAGAAAGTAGTGGCGTCACCAGCCTAAAATGATCTAAAATTATCCCGTGGAGCAGGCATCCTGCCTGCACATTAAGGACGGAATATATCTGGTTTTTTTTGGTTGCTGCTATCAGAAATTCTTGGATACCTAATCAAGATCATGAAGTCAAGAAGGACTTGGATCTTTTTAACGAATCGTTTCTGTTGACTAAGAAGCTAAAACTGATCAGTGCTTCTACAAGGATTGAGAATGTTCAGTTTATACTGATCAATGAAGATGAGTGGATAACTTTTAGTCAAATGCTTACTGAATACCAATTAAGTAGACTCAATATCCTGATACAGGATATGTGAATTTTATATGGGAATGAAAAAGTAGATTCTTCGCAAAAAAATAACGATAGAAGCTTAGATCCTCTTTCTATAAGAATTTGAGCTTAATTGACAGATGCGTATTTTTGATTAAAGCTTCATCAGATTACGTATAAAAAGATGCTTTAGATTTTGGTAGCCATAGTATCTTTAGTAAAATAACCTGTTTTTGAAATAGAAATGAAAAAGAAATTTTGAAAAAAACCTACTTTTTTAAATAAAAAGTAGGTTGATCTTTTATTTGTTCGTGTATAATTGATCTTAATTGGATAACAAACACCAGAACCAACAAACAAAGGATAAGGTGTATTGTTACTTCTATAGTTTGCTGTGGTTCATTTATACAGTTACCACCTGCAAGTGGAGAACAGTCATTTTTTTAACCACAGTCTATTCAACCTTGATTAAGAGGCTAGTCGATAGTGTTCTATACTATATAGTATAGCGCATCTTTTAGCCATGAGAAAATTTTTTTTGAAAGAAGAGGCTATTTGAATGCAACAAGATGCACCGAAAGAGGCGCATTACGAACTAATTGAGTCTCTCCGCGCAAAAAGTTTATTGCATGAACGAAAACTTGCTGAAACCCAAACTTTGGCAGAAGGATTATCAAAAGACTTGCAAAAAACAATTCTGCCTTTAGTCGAGGGACTACAAAAAAATATTTCATATTATTCAGGTGTACTAAAGCTTTTAGAGCAAAATTTTAGCACTGAGTCAGATTGGAGCGAGGACAAAAATCCTGAAGACATAAAAGATTCAAACAGTATTGGTGAAGAAAAGAAAACAGAATTTCCATGTACTGAATCTTTAGATCAGCAGAGAGAGCCAAAAGAAATGCTACGCCCAGCTTACAAAAATATGAGTATGGGTGAAATTATAGAGTCAATTTTAAAAACCCGATCTTCTCCCTTTACCAGTGAAGAGTTAGCTGAAATTGTATACGATACCCAAAATGAGGATGAATTTTTTAGGGCAAAAGCTTCAATTTCTGCTCAGTTGAGACTAGGTGCAAAGAATCAAAAATGGAAAAAAACTGATCGCGGATTATTTCAGATGGTTGTTGACTGGTAGAAACTATAACCAAATTTTGTAAGATAAACATAAAAATGAAGCATCGCGATTTTGGTTAGCAAAAGAAGTGAGAAAATCCAACTATTTTTCTACTTTTACTAATTCATGGGCAGCCCTGGCTCTGGAAGCGATTCCGAATTCTGCTTCCGATCAATTCAATTCCCCTGCCGTCACATACATAGTCATCACTATGTATAGTATTAGCTTAACATTGCTTTAAATGCAATAGTAAAACATTGCTTCAGACTATTCGGAATATTTACTTAAGACACAAATAAGGAAAATAGGTGAAAATGTTACAAGTGAAAACTAATGCACTTGAATTCAATAATGCCGAATCAAATGGATACATTTATGGTTATGTAATTCGGAAACACAAATTCTCTGTTTACATTAATCTGGGAGAAGAAGTACCTTACAATACAACCAAAACTGATCATGAAAATACAAAATATAGACTTTTCCGCAATTGCACAGTTTACTATTCTGAAAATGATGATGATTTAGACAAAGGAACTTATATACACGAACCCAAGTTTTATCGCCTTGTAAAAATATTCTGCTAGGAATTAAACCCTTCTTTTCCCCATATTTGCTAGCTTTTTAAATACGACATTATTGCGGTTGTCGTCCAAAAACTGTTTTAGCTCATCTAGTTTTACGTGGATAGCCCTACCATCTTTAAGCTGAACAGTAATGAAATCATCATCTACAGCATTAATATGCAATTGTTGTTGATTTACTGCTATCATTTTTTGTTCTCCAAAGGTGTCTAAGATTACACGTAGTCCGAAATAGAACAAACATAAGCAACCAACCACGAAGCTTATGTTTATTTATTTAAGAATAATCATCCAAGATTATATCGCAATAGTTAGGGTAGTGAAAACCGTACACAAACAGAGAAACTTTACATACCAAAACATTGCACCAAATATCCTTGATGCAGCCATTAAACGTTTAATTTGAATTACAGCGCAAAATATATACAAGATATAATACACAGATAATCGTTGATTATTTGATATCTCAGCGAGAACATTACTAGCAACATCTTTCAGAAACTGAGCTTTGCTTGAAGTGTTATGTTTACTGATTGTCAATATATGGTCAACCACAAACCAAGTTACCATCACTGTGCATATACTCCGTCAAAATATTTTCTCCGTTTAAACACTTAAAAAGTTAATACAAAAAAATACTACATGAGAACGAATATGATAGTTACCGTCCGCGACCCAGATATTCTTTCTAATTTAGACCGTCAAAAATTAACCTCTTACTTACAATCTAGAGGTTGGAAACAGGAAAATAAAATTGGTAATTCTGAAACAGTTTGGATTATTTCCAACGTTAACGGTGAAGAATTTGATATTACCTTACCTCTAAATCCGAAAACACGCTTTTTTGCACTACGGATGTCCGAAATTTTGACAATACTAGAAATAGTTGAAAAACGATCTCAGTTAGATATTTTGAGCGATTTGATTACCACCGTCCCCAATATCGAAATTGAGGGAATGGTAATTCGATTAGTAGAACGCAATTATATTGACATAAATTCAGATATTTAGCATGATTTTTGTATACTTGCTTATTTAAGTTAATAAAAAAGTGTAATTAATATTCCTGGTTATAAAGAAAAATATCACCATTATCTATTTTTATATCAGGATATAGAATATTAAATTCTTGTGTTATATGAAAAGGATAATCTTTTATAGGCATCTCAATCATTTTATTCTGTATTAAGATAGCCAGAAAATACTGAAATAAGGAAATACTAAGAGGAATTTTTCTAAGAGAAGTTGAATTAATTTCTCTTGTTATATTTCTAATAATTGCTGAGAAATCTTTTTCCTTATTTGCTTTCACAATAAGTTCATATAAATTATTACAAAAACGATTCATATCTTTGGGTTGTAATTCATCAGGTATTTTCCCATTTTCAAATAATTTTTTAATTTCAGAAGCTAATTGACGTTTTATTTTTATTTCGGAATAATCACTTTCTTCTATATTAATAGAGGTTTGTTCAAAAGCAAGAATAAGCGTATCTAGTTGTTCAACATTTGCTTTAATTTGTGCTGCTAAACGTAATCTTTTCCAGTCAATTTCAGAATTTTTATATACCAAACTATGAGTGGATACTGACCATGCATGCTCAAATGCACTTTTAATTTGAATTTCAAAAATAATATTATAAATACTTAATATATTATCTATATTTTTATCTACAGGATTAATTATTTTCAGTTTAGCGTATATTCTAGTTGAATCAAATCTAAAAGTATCAGGAGCTTTTTTAGTTTGACCTCTTTTGATTGTTCTCTGGATATTAAAAAAATTATGACATGATTCAATTACTTCTTTTTCATGAGATAAAGTTGGTATTATAATTGTGCAAGCAAATAAATCATCTAAATCTGACCATTTTTTAAATCGACCTGTTTCAATTTTCTCAGCTAGAGATTCAACAGTTTTAATACGAGAAATAAAAGCATATCCTTTATTTTCACATAAATTTATTAAAGTTGTTTTAACCGTTTCTGAAACTTTTTTAACAAAAGGAATATATTCGTTATACTTAAGTTCTAGGATAGAGGGATATATCATATATCTAAAATTTCCATCAATTGAGACTTCCCTGAATTACAGACTTCATAATTTGAATTCTAGTTTTTCTTGCACCTGCATCTGTAAATGAAGTTTTAACAGCTTCATAATATTCTAGTGCATTTTTCTGATATTGGTCTAATAAATCCATAGACTGATTTCGTAATTCTTTATTTTCTACTACTTTTAAAAATCTATTGATTCCTTCACCAATGTCTTTAGTTATATTGATTTCATCCTCCCAATTTAACTCAGCAATAGCACCAAATAAAGAGTAGAAATCAGCTTGGTTTTTCAATCTAGTTTTAGACAAATTTATATCTTCTGATACATCTAATATATTCTTTATAAATTTAATAGTATGACGAAATTTATTTTCAGTTTCTTCTTTAAATTCCCAATTAATATCTCTGTCACTAAATGCTTTATCTAGATATTCTTGATTGTAGCTTTTAGCACCTTCTTCTAGAAAAAGTAATAATTGAGCTACCATTTCCACATCTTTCATCTGTTTTTTATATCTTCGATCAATGTTTGGAAAACTTCCACCTAGATACTCAAACATCCAGATAGTTAATTCCTCTGTAGTAGTGATAAAATCTCCATTAAACTTTGCATGACGAAGTTCTTGAGGTGTTAACTTACTGACATTACGATTAATCCTATCAAATATGTTAGCAATGATTTTTTCATCAGAGGATGGTAAATATTCAATTGCAAACTGATATTTCCAAAAGCTCTGTTTGGTGTCTATATCTAACTCTTTAAAATATTTACCACGAAATCTTGTGATCGTAGCTTCTTCATACACAGGGAATTCATCTTTTGCAAATTCAAATAAACTAGATAATCTTTGTTTTCCATCAACTATACTAATTTTAGTTACTCCTTCAGGCGTAATTTCTTGATAGATAAATATGGCAGGTGCAGGATAGTTATTAAGCACAGTATCAATAAAAAAATCTTTATATTCTTGATTCCAAACACTACGTCTTTGATAAGGTGGATCAAGTTCTAGTAAGTCTCTATTATAGAGATCCCAAAACCATGCAATAGTTTGAAAGTTAATCGCTCTGTTCATTAAATTTGCCGTACATATTTCAGATTATAATTAAATCTACTATAGCATAGCAAATGAATTCCTTGTTGTCAAGCAAAAAAATAATTAAAAACCTTAAACAATGCTAATACGTAGAAACATTGCGCTCCCGTACTATTTTGTCTCTCCTTATTATTCTTCCCATTGGACTTTTATATAGTCACTATCGTTATTCTACTTGGTGGTTGAACCAAGAGATAGGAGGGATTTTTTATGAAATATTTTGGTGTTTGTTCGCTTTTCTATTTATTCCCACTCGTCGAGCAATTTGGCAAATCCCTTTGTGGGTATTGGTGATTACTTGCTTGTTAGAATTTATGCAATTGTGGCATCCACCATTTCTAAATTGGGTACGTTCATTTTCGTGGGGAAAAATGTTAATCGGTACTACCTTCACTTGGTCAGATTTTCCCTATTATTTTATTGGCAGTGGGTTAGGATGGTTGTGGTTACACCTGATAATTCGGGGAGAAAAGTTTAGGAAGAACGTAAAGCACTAACAGGATCTAATTTACTAGCTCTCACCGCAAGTAAAAAGCTAGAAACTATACCTTCAGATAATTTAAAATCTGGTGTCCCCAGTCCTAGTTTAAATTGATTTATCACCGGAATTGGCAGTAGATTTCGGAAAAATTGCTGATTTGATCAACTATTTAAGAAGCATGCGCTAAAGCGCAACTACGAGCCAAACCCAGTTGATTTTATTTTGGAGATGGAAGATGACATTTAAAGTTATTAATGAACAACAAAATCTATCTAAAATGTCCATGTCGAAATGCGAAATAATTACTCTACCTGAAGCATTACTTTATGTTCCTTTGCTACTCAATTCTCAATTGTGCTAGCAAAGTTTCTACACTAGCATTATAATCTAAAAAGGAAAACAAATGACTGTAACAAAGTTTACCATCTTTGTTCAAGACAAATTGGGCTGGTAAAGGTGCTCCTAATGCTTGTCCTACTTGATATGTCCGAAAGGTATAGCAACTAGGATCACTTAATAAAGGCATTTTTAATCCTAAATCTTTGACTACGATTTGACTCTGCTTTTTGTCAGTACTAGTAATTAATAAAAGTTCTATACCACGATTTTTAAATTCTTCATAGTTCTGATTTAAAGCTTTGATATGTGGAAAGCAAAAAGGACAATATTGTTTTTCTGTAAATATTCTTGTAAAAGCAAGTATTACTGGTTGCTTACCTTTATAATCAGATAATTTAATTGTAGTATTATTAGTAACATCAGATAGCTTAAAATCTGGTGTCCCCAGTCCTACTTTAAATTGATTTAGCGCCGGAATTGGGAGTAGATTTCGGAAAAATCGCTCATTTAATAAACCAGTAAAATCATTTGACGTCAGCATTTTTTATGTCCTCATTATCTAAAGTAGAGAGATGGGGAGGTGGGGTGATGGGGTGATGGGGTGATGGGGTGATGGGGTGATGGGGTGATGGGGTGATGGGGAGGTGGGGAGGTGGGGAGGTGGGGAGGTGGGGAGGTGGGGAGGTGGGGAGGTGGGGTGATGGAGAGGATATTTATTAATTCTTTTTCCTCCTCTGCCCCTCTGCCCCTCTGCCCCTCTGCCCCCCTGCCCCTCTGCCCCCCTGCCCCTTGTCCTCTTCCCCTGCTGCTCTGCCCCTCTATTCTAGATAGTAGAGAAGTAAAGTTTAGATTTTTCTGGGTCAGGATTCATGGTTTTATCTCCAGGTTGCCAACCAGCAGGACAAACTTCTTCGGGATGGGATTGAACATGCTGAATTGCTTGTAATGTCCGCAAGGTTTCTTCCACACTGCGACCAAAAGCTAGGTTGTTGATTGTAGAGTGCTGAATAATACCATCCTTGTCGATGATAAATAAACCACGTAAAGCAATACCTGCGGCAGGGTCCAGGACATTGTAAGCTGCGCTAATCTCTTTCTTAATATCAGAAACTAAGGGATAGTTTAAATCCCCAACTCCACCCAGTTTACGATCTGTTTGAATCCAAGTCAGGTGCGAAAACTCACTATCAACGGAAACACCTAGAACCTCTGTGTTAAGTTTTTTGAATTCTTCGTAGCGATCGCTAAATGCTGTGATTTCGGTGGGACAAACAAAGGTAAAGTCTAAGGGATAGAAAAATAAGACCACATATTTGCCGCGATATTCAGAAAGTTTGATATTCTTAAATTCCTGCTCTACCACAGCTGTAGCTGCAAAATCGGGAGCCGTTTGACCAACGCGGAGGCTTCCTTCTGTTCCATAGGTGAGGGACATGAACCTAATTCTCCTGATTACATTTTTTAGCGTTAAAATTCGGGTCAAGTAAAACCCACCCATCCACGCTGTTACGATCCGTTCCGAATATACCATACTCGTAAATGATTTTGAATAACAAATGCACGATTTAGACACAAGAGAATGGTTGCTCACTAATGGTTTAGGTAGTTTCGCCAGTGGTACAGTAGGCGATATCCGCACCCGCACTTATCATGGTTGGCTGCTTGCTTCTACAAATCCACCTTCGGGTCGGCATTTACTACTTTCCCACTTGGAAGCGACTTTGGAAATAGCTGGCACAGTTATACCACTAGGGACTAATCTCTGGGGTAGTGGGCAAATTCAGCCGACTGGTTATCAGTTACTACGCTCATTTGAACTTAACCCAATTCCCCAATGGGTTTGGGGTGAAGATAAATGGGAATTGACTCGGCAATTTGTCATGCCCAATGGTATAGAAGAGGATGTGGTGCAAAATCTCTCCTCTACATCACCAATCGGATATTCTCACCAGCTTTTAATTCAATATTGCTATCAAGGTTCAGAGGCAGCTATCTTAAAATTAAGACTATTAATAGGCGATCGCGACTTTCACCACCAACAAAAAGGTAATCCAGAATTACAGTTTTCTCAATTATTAGCACCACAACAAGTTTGTTTACAGGCAATTCATCCAGGTGGACACTTTGGTACTCCTTGGTGTTTAAGTTGGAGTCAAGGAGAGTATCAAACCAATGGCATATGGTACTGGAATTATGGACTACTAGAGGAAACACGACGGGGATTAGGTGATTGTGAAGACCTCTACAGTCCTGGCTATTTAACAGTGACGATGAAACCAGGTGACACTCTCACCCTAGAAGCAAAAGTCGGTTTTCCTGATTCAGAATCAGCACATCTTGACAGTAAAACCTTTACCAAAGCGGTAGAAAAAGAATCCCTTCGACTTGATCAGCTATTTGAGGGGGTGTCCGACCCAATCCCATCCTCCAGATATCATCTGGCAAAAACTACTCAAAGCCAGTGATCAGTTTATTGTTTATCGAGCTTCCATTACCGGACCGACTGTGATTGCTGGATATCATTGGTTTAATGATTGGGGACGTGACACCTTAATTGCTTTACCAGGTTTAGCCCTAGTCACCAAACGTTTTGATTTAGCAAAAGGGTTATTGAGAACCTTTGGGCATTATTGTCGCTATGGTTTGATTCCTAATGTTTTTCCAGATGTAGATGAAGAACCATCTTACAACAGTATTGATGCTGCTTTGTGGTGGATGGAAACTCTCGGACTTTATTTAGAAGCTACTCAAGACTGGCAATTTTTAGCGGAGCAATTTCCGGTAGCCCAGCAAATCCATAAAGCCTTTGTTGGTGGTACTCGCTACAATATTCATGTTGATGCCACGGATGGATTAGTGGGCTGGAATGCTCATGGTGTAGCTCTGACTTGGATGGATGCCATCGTTGATGGGCAACCTGTGACACCTCGGCAAGGTAAACCAGTGGAAATAAATGCTCTGTGGTATTCGGCTCTCTGTTGGATGAGTAAATGGTCAGAACGTTTGATTTTATTGAATGATGGTGATTCTCAACGTTTAAGTAAACAAGCACAGCGTTATACCCAACAAGCAGAACAAGTAAAAACTTCCCTGCAAAAATTTTGGTATCCTCAACTAGGGTATTTATACGATATCATCGAGCTAGATGATGGACGTAATGCTCAAGTTCGTCCCAATGCAGTTTTAGCACTATCGTTACACCATTGCGGATTTCTTCCCCAACAAGGACAACAAATACTGGATTTAGCAACTACTAGTTTACTCACTCCATATGGTCTTCGCAGTCTTGCTCCCGATGATCCAGAATATGTAGGGGTATATCAAGGTAATTCCCAAAAACGCGATCGCGCTTATCACCAAGGTACAGTTTGGGGTTGGTTAATTGGACCTTATATTCGTGCTTGGCAGCGTTTTTACCCTCAAAAACCCTTGCCTTTCGATTGGCAACCTTTACTAGATCATTTTCTGTCCAGTGCTTGCTTGGGTTCAATTTCCGAGATTTTTGATGGTGATGCACCTCATCAACCAAGGGGGCATTGCACAAGCTTGGTCTGTAGCAGAAATCATCCAGCATTATCGTAGATAATTGTTTTTGTGGCTTTGATGATATTATCCTCAAAATTAATCCTCTGGTAAACCCTCAAATACCCGCTTAACTAATTCCTTGGTCTTATTTTCTAAATTTTGCCAGTCCACTTCCCCAAATTCATCAATTAAACCCATATCAACAGTGACAAGACTATTTTGTGAACTGTAATTTAAAAAACATACTTCATAACAAAGTTCCCACAAATCTATACTGGCACGCTGCTCTTGACGTTGCAGAAGTAAATGATATCCTGGATGGGGTATTGGCAACTGGCTAAGAACTGCTTTGATTTCCAACCCTCGGTCTGGTGTGGCGGTTTCTATCTCTAACAATAACTGATTCACTAACCCTTGGGTTTCCTCGGTGGTGTTAGCAGGCCAAATTAGTACGTCTTGATAAATTCCTGTCCAGGAAGATACGTCTAAGTGCTTGCGAACATTATCCACCACACGAATAAAAGCAGGTTGCATCAGGATTTCAGCCTGCTGCCATGATTTCCGGATTGGTTATTTTCGGTGGCATTGGTATTAAACTAAATCTAAAGGTTAAATTAACAGTCTGACTGTAAAAGAGGGAATCAAAAAACTGATTTCATGAAGAATTAAGTTTTTAGTCTAAATCTTTTCTCAAGATAGCGGATTTTATGGCCGAAAATTTGGAGATATTTATTACTTTCGAGCAAATAAGGTGTTAAACCTGGGGAGGGAAACATGATAGGCAAGCTACTAGACCATCGTTACCAAGTAATTCGCATCCTAGCGACAGGGGGATTTGGTCAAACCTACATTGCCCAAGATACCAGGCGTCCAGGTAATCCCATCTGTGTGGTTAAGCACCTGAAACCGGCTAGTTCTGACCCAAAAATCTTTGCAACTGCCAAGCGTCTATTTCAGAATGAAGCAGAAACTTTAGAAAAACTGGGAAATCATGAGTATATACCCAGACTCCTGGCTTATTTTGATGAAAACCAAGAATTTTTCTTAGTTCAAGAATATATTGATGGACACACTCTCGCGGAAGAATTGATTCCTGGTCAGCGCTGGAGTGAAAGCCAGGTGATGTATCTGTTACAGGAAATTCTGGAGATATTGGACTTTGTTCACCAACAAGGTGTAATTCACCGGGATATTAAGCCAGATAATATCATCCGTCGTGCTTCTGATTATAAATTGGTTTTGGTGGATTTTGGTGCAGTTAAACAATTACGGTCGTCTTTAGTGGCAGTCAGTACCCAACCTACTGCTACAGTGGCGATTGGCACTCCTGGATATATGCCCACAGAACAGGGACAAGGTAAACCCCGTCCTAATAGTGATATTTATTCTCTGGGGATTATTGCTATTCAAGCTTTAACGGGAGTTCCCGCTAACCAGTTACAAGAAGACCCGGATACAGGGGAATTGGTTTGGCAACATTTAGCCCCTGTTAATGAGCAATTAGCCGCAGTCTTAAGCAAAATGGTGCATTATCACTTCAAAGACCGCTACCAAAATGCGGCTGAAGCACTGCAAGCATGTGATTGCTGTGGCAAATCCTAATTTTATACCACCAATATTAACACCAATTACTGAAAATCCTAACTATCAACCTTTTAAACCTACTCCATCAGAAGTATTGGGACAGCAAAAAACTGTGGCTTTTGCTCCTGCTAATCCGGTTAATCTTCCCCTCACGCCTCAATCTACTTCTCTACCTACTCCCAAGGAACCTAATAAAGCCGACCCTTTACCTCTACTCATTGGCTTATTATTGGTAGGCAGTGCGGCGGTATTAGCAATAAATCTTTATCCCAATTTCAACACTTTGACGGCTAATATACTGGGAAAAAATACTAATTCAACTAAAAATTGCTCGGCTATAGTTTCAGGTAATTCTAATATCCGTTCTCAACCTAGTGCCATTAATTCTGATAATATTGTTCAAACTATTAGTAATGATACTAAATTTGATGTCACAGGTAGACGTACTCAACGGGATTGGATAGAAGTTAAATTACCCAATTCTAAAAGTCCAGCTTGGGTACATTCCAAGGTGATAAATAATAATGATCAATGGATTTCTTGTTTACGCGATCAAGGTGTTTCCATTCAAACTTTAGATGATGATCCGCTGATTGCTAATCAAGCCATTCCTAAACCACAGTCCAAATCTTTGCCAAAAACTATTATACCTACCCCTGCACCAGAAAAATCTATCCCGTCTACTTCTAATTTGGCAAAATCACCGAAAAAAGATAAAAATGCTCCTAATATTATCCAGGAAGCTAGACAAAAATATGATTCTGGGGATTTGCTGGGGGCGATCGCCACTCTCAAGTCACTGCCAGAAAATGCTGCTTCTGGTATCCAAGAAACCACTAAGATAATTGAAGAGTGGCAAAAAGATTGGTCTAAAGCGGAAGCACTATCTAATGATATCAATACTGCGCTGGATCAAGGTCAATGGGATAAGGTTTTAGCGTATCGAGACCATCCAGAAAAATTACCTAATATTAAATACTGGCGTGATAAATTAGAACCAGTTTTTCAAAGAGTGCGGAAAATGTCGCTAAACAGGTAATCCCTCCAGAGACTACTCCCACTACTAAAAGTGTGCCAGAAAAGAAAATCCTTCACATTGATAAACCACCTGTGAAAGAAAAAACTGGATCCAAAGCCATCCCTAACGGTGGTTTTTAGAGAGATAGGATACAGGAGAAATAAGATTAGCGAGCAAAGATAATCAAAAAATCTTCTCCCCATCTCCCCATCTCCCCATCTCCCCATCTCCCCATCCCCTCTACCGCATTTCGTCGTATTCTGGAGATTCAACTCGTCTTGCTTCTACACGAGAGGGGAGAAATTCAGCTCGACGGACAGGAGACAAAGATGGTGTTTGTCCATTGTAAGAAGGATGAATTACCTGCACAGTACGAGTGGCTTTTTGACGTGGGGAAAATAAAGATAAAACCCCCGCCACGACAACACCACCACCAATAGTCAGAGTGGCACCACCTACAGCCCAAATTATGGGTGAAGACCACCAAGCCGCAGGAGCAGGTGTTTGTGCTGGTAACGATGCCAATCTAGCTTGTTGCATTTGAGCAGCGTTTTGTTGGGCTAATTGTTGCTGTTGTTGAATATTTTGTAATTGCCATTGAAGTTGCTGATTTTGCAACCTCATTTGTTCATTAGACTTTTCTAACTCCAAATTCTTTTTTTCTAGCTCTGGATTGCGGCTAGTATTAGGAGGAAGCTGCGGTTGCGTGTATCCTCCGCTATAAGGATACGTCGGTTGCTGTGGCATTAGTGGGTTTCCCGCAACCTGGTTGGGCATTTGCGGCATGGTGAAATTAGATTGTAGGGGGGTATTTGTCCCCTTGAGTAGGAGGAGTGCCGCCAACCCAGCTACAGCGACTCCGCCAATAAATGCCATACTTTCACTCATCGCCTTTGCTCCTCAATTGTGACTGACTCACTCTCACACTCATGGCTTTTTGGTTAATTGATACCAGAACTATCAGCAACTTTATCAACTAGTTACTTTATAGCACAATCTCTATTGCTACTATTCAAAAGTATATTCGTTAAATTGTCTACTCAGGGCAGACAAAAAAACTCAGTTGTTATACATTTGTAATCTACTTTTTGAACCTCAGCAAGAGGCAGTTTTTATACTATCGTCAGTTCGCTGAAGTGCTCCCCTCAAACTTTGGCAAAATTCGGCGATCGCCTGGAGTCCTTCTTCTGGTGTTCCTGTAGCTAATCGCTTCACAAATGCACTCCCGACAATGGCTGCATCTGCACCCCATTCCCTGACTTGAATAGCTTGCTCTGGTTGAGAAATACCAAAACCCACCCCAATTGGCTTATGAGTGACACTGCGAATTTGTTGAAGTAAATCGGAAACCCGGTCTTCTAATTGTGAGCGGATGCCAGTCACCCCAGTCACACTAACTAAATAGATAAATCCTTGAGAAGCATGGGCGATCGCTTCTATTCTTTGAGCGGAACTAGTGGGAGCGACTAACAAAGTTAAATCAATACCTGCCTGATGAGCCGGTTGAATTAAACCTGCGGCTTCTTCTAAAGGTAAATCGGGAACCACTAACCCGGCTACACCTGCGGCAGCAATTTGGTGGATAAATTTATCAATTCCCCGATGTAAAATGGGATTGTAATAAGTAAATAAAATAATCGGCGCTTTTAAATGAGGAGTAGTTGCTTGTAACATTTCTAGCACCTGATCCAAAGTTATACCTCTTTGGAGCGCACGGGTAGCTGCGGCTTGAATGACTGGCCATCAGCGAGAGGGTCAGAGTAGGGTACACCCAACTCGATAATATCAGCTCCTGATTGGTCGAGAATTTGTAAAGCCTTGGCTGTGGTAGCTAAATCTGGATCACCAGCAGTGATAAAAGGAATTAAAGCACACTGATGATTATGTTTTAAAGTTTCAAAGCAATGGGAAATAGCAGTCATGGGGAAAAGGGAGTAGAGGAAAACAGAACATAGGACATAGGAGTTAGAATACAGAGAAATTTATGCTGATGACTAACTTCTGGTATTAAATATATTATTCTACTCTGAGTCCTGACTACTGACTACTGACTCCTCAGCAATTGTGGCTTGAAGCTTGGCTAATTCTGCCGGAGAAAGTTCATCTAGACGTTTTTGTAAAAATGCCTGTTCATACTGCTCACGCTGTTGATGGTAGGTCATTTTTTGCCCTCCTGCTCGGAATAGATAGGTAGCTAACCAACCCAGTAAGCCAAAAACTAGTAAGACTTGACTCCAAATCCCAGCGTTCTGACCATCTAGACCAACTAGCTGCAATCCTAGATATCCTAAACCACCAGCCAGAAAAACACCTAAAGCAATTCCGATTGCGTCAATGCGTCGCATGAGAGTTATGACCTACCAATCTAATTAAACAATTTGTCGTCGTTGGGGTCTAAAGTTCACAAAAGGTGAAAGCACCAACAACCCTGGGAAAAAGAAAAACACCAAAAAATACATAAAGGCACGCTCTATGGAGCTAGCCACGTACCACCTTAGCTTGAGATATAGCAAGACAGCAATCGGTAACACTAACAGATAGGCTCCTGCCAAAATTAGATACAGTAGAGCGACAACCATAATTTTTCCGGGAATTTCTGAAGAGTATTCGGTGCATCTACTCCTATCATACGTCTACATCCTGCACACAGAGAACGATCATTTCTAGCTTTTTAGCGATAAATCCAGGAATGCTCACGATTTTGACCAAAGGTATTGCCAAAAAATAAAAATGTGTTATGCTGGTGTTTCAGCAGTAAATTGAGTTTCCCGGTTAAACAAGATTTTTTGATTAATTGTTGGACAAAAAACATAATTAATGCTGAAATAGATGAGGGAGTATTTACATCCTCCTGAACAACAAGCCCTCTGGGGGTGTGGCGGAATGGTAGACGCTACGGACTTAGACAACTGAGCCTTGATTGAGAAATCTTTCAAGTGACCGCTCTCAAACTCAGGGAAACCTAAACCTGGTAACAGATAAGGCAATCCTGAGCCAAGCCCGATAATCTTGACTTGAAGATACTATTATAGTTCTTCAGCGAAATTAAGGGAAGGTGCAGAGACTCGACGGGAGCTACCCTAACGTTAAGCCGAGGGTAAAGGGAGAGTCCAATTCTCAAAGCCGCTTACTTGTTAGTAGTTAGGCAGCAGTGAAAGCTGCGGGAGAATGAAAATCCGTTGACCGTAAAAGGTCGTGTGGGTTCAAGTCCCTCCACCCCCATACAACAAACAAAATTGAGGATGAACCTGATCTTAATTTTATTATGGTCAGGTTTATCAGTATCAAAGGGTTCTTTAATAGCTGGATTTAAAATCCTGTTTTCTAGCCATAGGCCATATATGTAGGAATTATTAATTTTCCACACTGTTTATTAATGTTTTTATGAACTCTATATTCTATAATAAAAGAATATAGAGTTCATTTATCAGTATAAAACACATAGAAATTCGTGGCATAGATTAATACTTTGCTTTTCACAAAACCGGAAGATGAAATTTACGATCAGCAAATTCTTTACACGTGAGAATTAGCATGAACGATGATAAGTTACTAAATACTGAAAAATATCAGGATCTATTTAAATCCTACTCTCCACAAATGAATCTACCAATTGCCCAAGAGAGGATTTATAAATTCTTTGTCAAAATTGTCAAGCAATGGACACCAGAAGCAGTTTTACAAGAATTTAAACGTTTATTTATAGATTGTCTGAATACTAGTAATACAGATGAAGCTCCAGGATTATATGCCATCTTTTTTGCAGATAAAGAAGATGAATTCCGGCACACTCTCAAACGCTGTTGTTATATTATTATCAATAACTGGGAAAATAATCGAAAATCTGAATACATTGCTGAACTCATTGATATATTTAATAATTATCATCTCACCCAAAAGAAGATTAACTATGAAAAGATTAGTATTTGTGAAACCTGGATAGATAATTTTATCAAGAGCCAAGATTACGAAAAATTAAAAACATTTGCTATTAGATATGAAACTAGAACTAAAGGTAATTGGGCTAGACGATATACGACTTATTTATTAGCTGCTGAATCTGTTGATGATAATAACTCAAAAGAGCAACAAGAAGCGGCTAGAGTTCTTTATCGAAAGATGAGAGATAAATTTAAATTTGATTTGGCAATGTATATTACTCATTGTCAATCTACTTCTCGTCGTGAATCGCACTATAAAAATCCTACTATTTTGGGAGATAATGTCTTAAGATTAATCAAGATGATTATTGCTAAAAGAGGTACATATAGTTATGAAAATATTGCCAATATATTTATTCAACAAACTGAAAATCAAACTTTAGGAGATTTTAAAGAGAGTCTCCAAAAATATCTAGTATTTTCCGTCAATTCTCAGCAAACTATTGAGGATTTAAAGGAGAATTTACTAGGAAATTTATCATCTTGGAAGGTGGATGATGATGATGAGATAATCACCAAGGAATTATTTCTCAGATGTTGTAATCGAGTTATTGATTGTCTGACAACAGATAATAGTAAAGAACCTTCTCCTATATTTATCTCATTACTATGTCAAGGTCATTCTTTGACACTAGTAATTATTTTGCTCAAGATTATTCTCATATGTAAAAACTGTCGTACTCATTTAGAAATGCGGATTGCTAATTTAATTAACTACTATGAAAAATATCCAGCAGATGAATGTCAATGGTTAATTCAATTTATCGAAATTTTTAATATTGCGTTAGCAATTTACGCAGAAAATATTGAGTATAATTTAATTTACATGAAAGTAGATGAGCAAGTCAGTGATACAGATTTAAATCTAGATAGTTATCGTGTATTTTCCCAGTGGAAAACCAATTTTTGAGTCGCTCATAAATTAGTCAGACGTTCATCAACCCAAGCTAGGGCAGCACCAGCAGTTTCAGCAATAATGCTAATCAGACGATATAAGGCGATCGCACTAATCACCAAAACCGGAGAAAAATGATATTGTAGAATAGCGATCGCGGATGCTTCAAACACACCTAAACCACCAGGAGCACCAGGGACAATTAACCCTAATAACCAAGCAAAACTAAAAGCTCCTAACAGTAAAGGAATTTGACTAATAGTTACCGAATTTAGAGCAGAAAAAGCTAAGATAAATCCTGTACCACGCAATCCCAAAAATATCAATTCTCCTAATAAAGGTCGTAGGGGATAACGGTCAATACTTAAACGGATATTAGAAGGAATTTCTGGAGTTGATTTTTTAGCAGTTTTCTCCTTGATTTTGTAGACAAAACCAATGATTGGGTTTAAAAAACGAGGATGGATGATTGACAAAATCACAGCTAAACCGAGAAACTGGAAGATGCGGAGAATAAAAGAAGAATTAGGAATGACAATTTGACTAGCAAATAAATCTATAAAAATCAAAGCTGCTATAGCCATAAGTAACGGTTCTAGCAAAACACTCAAAGTTGCTGCACCCATAGAAATACTAGCATTTTTTGCAGCCATAATGCGACCATAATAATGCCAGACATTACCCGGTATATACTTAGCTATATTCGTTTTTAAATAAACTTGAATAAACAGAGGAGGTGATATAGATTGCTTTAACTCTTGTAATACCCAAGTCCAAATCCAACCAGCCCAAATATGTGCTAGTAAAGTAACTCCTGTAGCTGTCACTAAAAGAGCCACACCTGCGGCATCAATACTGATGGTACTAACTTCTAACCAATGATCTTTAATAGTCTTCCCTAAAAAAAATATTGTTCCACCTAAAATTAAGTAACGTAAAATTTTCTTCATATTTCTGGATTTGCAAAAGTTAGAATTGTAGAATGATTAATGCTATTTTTATCCGCCTGATTTCAAGAGCAGGCAAGATGCCCGCTCCACCATCTATAATAAAATGGTCAAAATTTATTGGATAAATAAATGCTAACAGAATATATGCAAAAAGCATTACATCTTGCAACTTATGAAATTCTAGATGATGGTAGTTTTTATGCTGAAGTACCAGAATTACAGGGTTTATATGCCAATGCGCTAACACTGGAAACTTGCAGAGAAGAATTAAGACAATCTTTAGAAGAATGGATTATTTTAGGACTACAGTTAGGACATGATTTACCTGATTTAGACGGAGTTTCTCTGAATTTGAAAAAGGATGTAGCTTAATGCCAATCTTTAGTTCAATTAATCGTCAGGATTTAATTTATTATCTAAAACAGCTTGGTTTTGAAGGGCTATATTCAGGTAAACGACATCAATTTATGCTTAAAGATAAATTGAGATTAATAATTCCTAATCCTCATCAGGGAGACATCAGTAAAAGTTTACTTGCAAAAATATTAAAACAGGCTGAAATAAGTAGAGATGAATGGGAATCTCTGTAGGGGCGTATTGCAATACGCCCCTTGTGTGTACATCTTAGTCCCTTAGAGGGTGTTTGAAAAGTCATGAGGAGGTGTAATTTGTCATCCTGACCGGAGGGAAGGATCTCGCGAGATTCTCCTTCCGCTCAGGATGACAGTATAGGGACTCTACCCCATTTTTCAGCTTACAGCAATTTTCATGTAAATGAACCATATTTTTTATCTCACGCAAAGGCGCAAAGACGCAAAAAGAAGAAGTCCGCAAAGATTCATTATGGTCTAAATACATGAAAGCTGCTGTAACTGAACCGTATTGAGTTATAATAAAATAATCTATTATTTAGTAACTTCATGATTTCAGAAGTTTTACATCTTTTCCAAGAATCACATAAACAGACAAAGCAAGATTAATTACTCTTTAGTACTGAGAGGGAAGCGACGCAAGCGGTTTTAACCGCAGTGGAAATTAGTCCGATAGAGCGTCGGATCAAGTCGAACTTTGTTTTTGCTGAATTGACCTAATCGTTTCCAGTTGTAGTCGGAAACAGAAACCTGTTTTTCGGTGTCACCACTCACCCAACCTCGATAGGTTTTGTTTGCTTGAGTTGCTTCCACATAATCACCTTTTCTAAAACCATGCCTGCTAATAGTCCCACCATATTTGCGTCTATTTCCACCCTTTGACGGAACTAATAAATGTAGTTGTCTACGACTAATTGGTGGACGACGTAAAATTGTGAATTGTGACTCAGTGATAGTGATGTTGCCTACCCAACTAGCACCGTGAGTTTTAGCACCTTCCCATGTTTGATATTTGACAAACTCTGAACAAGCTAGGGTAATTGCATCGACTGCATGAGTCTCTGGGATTTGCAAGGATTTGTCAGATTTCTCTTTATGTAAACTAAGATGTTGACGAAGAGTTGACGTTTCCCATCCCTTTCTCAGCTTTACCTCTGCTAATTTAGCTAGTCGTTCAATTTGATATCGTTGACCGACCATTACCGGACTAAAACTCTTACTTCCTCGTGCTTCTACCTCTTCTACAACAATTGTTTTTACTGGGTAGATTTCGCACAATAAACTAATTGTTCGATATTCTAAATCTTTATTGGCTCTAATGCTGGGAGGTAGTTTACACCCACGACAATTATCAAATCGAGCCTGACGGTGAGAGCGTTGAGAAAAGTCTAATTTACGGTTGATTCGCCTACCACGCCTAGTGCGCCGCATCATTGCACGTTGCTCCATTCTATCTTTAACTGTTTGGAATGGGAGAATTAAATGCAACATTTGTAAGGTGTATTTTTTGGATTGAACCGCCACACCAGAAAACATTTTACCGGGGTCTAGTCCAATTACTATTTCTTGTGTGTGGGTATCAGACGGTTCACTGATTAATTGAACATAAAAAATCCCCAGTTTGTTGAATTTACCCATGGCTTTGCCTTCTTGTATCCAACGTCTAGCACGACTTGGCTTGGTTGGCATTAAAGGTATATTGTCTGCTGAAACTACTGATACTCGCATAAAGAGATAATCCTCCGAGTCAAGTTTTAGTCCCCGACGCTCGTGCCTCGCTAACGCTACGCTATAGCCCAACTAATCCAAAATGTCTTGGCATAACCCAACGACTCAACAAAAAGTCTTGCAGATAATCCAAACTGGGGAAGCATTTGGAAGTGCGTATCAGAATTAGTCTCAATGGGCTAGTCAAACACGTAAGATTTGTTTCTTACAAGCTCAGTGGCTTCAGCCCTGAGTTATTGACCTCCACAAAGTTCTTTTCGTAGTACATCTAGCGTTACTTGTAATAAAGACTTGCCTTCTCCAAAGACGGGTGATTTCCCATTATGCTCTATCCATAAATCATCAAAAGCACCTTCCAAACTACCATCATTCTTTAACAACGTATCTATCGCCATCTGTCCAGGGGCATAATCTCCCATCAATTCACGCATGGATAAGATTTCATTAGGTTCTAATTGAGCATCCATAACTTAATTTACAAATTTATCAAGATGGTTAATAGCACTTTATCTAAATTTGACTACTGACTATTAACGCCGTGTATTTCCAAGTCACACTAAAAATGCTACCATCTTTAACTATACGCTAATCGAAATTACCACTAGAAAAATCTTAATTATTAATCATACGAGCAAATCAAAATTATGGGACAAAACACTTCAAGACGCTCAGTTTTACAGGGTTTAATCACCAGCACAATTATCATCGGATTTGATTTAACTACTCGTTCCTGGGTAACATCTGCCAATGCGACATCTTTGTTTGAAAGCTTACCTCCCTTAACAGGAGTACTTTATACAGATAATACAACACTTACTGCTGCTAGCCAAGATTTTGGCAATATCATACATCATCAACCTATCGCAGTCCTAAAACCAGGCTCGATTGAAGATATTGTTAAAGTTATTAAATTTGCTCGGATTCATAAACTCAAGGTTGCTCCACGGGGTCAGGGTCACTCTACCTATGGTCAATCACAAGTAGAAGCAGGTATTGTCATTGATTTAAGTACCCTCAACCAGATTGGCTTCATTCATACGAACCGAGTTGTGGTTGACGCAGGAGTATTATGGAGTCAGTTATTGCAACAAACTCTGGTGCGAGGATTCACACCACCCGTTCTCACTGATTATATAGAGCTTTCTGTGGGTGGGACTTTATCAGTGGGGGGTATTGGTGGTGCAACTCATCGCTATGGTGTGCAAATAGATAATGTTTTAGAACTGAAGGTAGTTACTGGTACTGGTCATCTGAAAACTTGTTCACGGTTTGAAAATTCTGATCTATTCACATCTGTACTAGCAGGGTTAGGTCAATTTGCAATTATCGTACAAGCAACTATTAAACTCATTCCTGCCAGTACTAATGCTCGCGTATTTCAGTTATATTACGATGATATAGCTACCTTTACTCGTGACCAACTGAAAATCATCAATGATGAGCGCTTTAACTATGTAGAAGGTCAGTTAGTTCCTAATAATGCTGGTGGATGGCGTTATTTGCTAGAAGCCGCTAGTTTTTATACCCCTCCCTCTATACCGAATAATAATCGGTTACTGGCAGGGTTAAATTATACTTCTGGCACACAACAAATAGAAGATAAATCTTACTTTGATTTTTTGAATCGATTAGCTCCTACAGTCGCTTTTCTCAAATCTATTGGTGTTTGGTCTTATCCTCATCCTTGGTTAGATCTGTTTGTACCCGCTAGTGTAGTTAATAGTTTTGTTGGTAAAGTTGCGGCTACCTTAACACTGGCTGATACAGGTCAAGGACCAATTTTGCTATATCCATTTAAAACTAAACACTTGCATCTGCCTAATTTCCGGGTGCCGAAGGAGAAGATTGCATTTCTCTTTTCACTATTGCGAACAGCAGTACCACCAGATGATTCTGTAATTACAAGAATGGTGAATGATAATCGTAAACTCTTTGAGCAAAATCGTGATTTGGGTGGTTATCGATATCCTATAGGTTCTTTGTCGTTATCTCATCATGATTGGGAACAGCATTTTCATGCAGTATGGGGAAATCTAGTAGCTGCAAAGCGACGTTATGACCCAGATAATTTACTAACACCAGGTCAGGGTATTTTTACAAACGAAGTAGATAAACAAAAATAAAACTATTGGCTGATAGTTGGGCTTAGGCGCTCTGAACCTGAAACGCAAGCGAATATTGTGGACGTTTTTTCATCGTTCTGGCAATCGCTCTAACGCCTCTCGCGTAATTGCTGCACGATACTCATCGTTGTATTCAATAAATATCTCCAACGCCTTCTGTAAATTAATCCTCCCTTCAGCATAATTTTCCTCTGCTTCTGCAAGGAGTCCCAATCGTCCGTAGGTGCGAGCTTGAGAATAGCGATAACTTATAATAAGTACAATTAAACATACATTTTACTATAAGTATAGCCCTCTGAGTTGATATTAGTAAATAAAGAGCGATCACCTCTTTCTTCCAAATTGGATGCGATGGGCTTTCTCTCTAGAGCAAGCTACCATGCTAAATTCAGTAACTATTAATACTAATATTCTGCTTAAAAGAACCATTCTCAACCCTAAGTTTTTAAAGGGTATTTAGCACTGGAACTTATTCTCAGAGGTTTTCTTGCATCAAGATCAGTTTAATTAAAAGTTATCTTTATTCAAACTTGACACAAGTATATTTCATATGAGACTATAATTAGCAGCTAGCTTAAGCGATATTAGGTAGTTCTGTGCTACCTGGCATAGAATCTAAACTTGCCAACCTTCGCTAAGACTCATAGTTGTAAAAATTCAACCAGGTGTTTGTATGTATATTTCGGCAGAATATTCTGCATTGTTGGATTGATTAAGAACCGCGCAATGTATTCCACAAGAATGGGAAAACATACCAGTTACCAGCTCCTATAGGAATTAACGTATTTCCACCGAATCCTCAACCTCAAGTGGTATCTAGACAACCCATACCAGACCAAATCTTAGTTGAAAATAAGTATGGCAACGAGATTACGTATCAAGAGGTTTTGGTAAATCAGTGTTTAATAGTAATAGGAACTTACTATAACTTTTTGAGTGCCACAGTCTAACCAAGTACACCTTATAGCCGAGAAATCAGCGTAACAACTGGCGCAAGTCAGACTAAAAGTTTTGAAATTTCTTTTGGAGTATCGCTGGGAATAAGTATTGGTAACATTGCCGAATTAAGTGCCAGCCTGACTACAACCTTGGGACACTCAATAACGCTATATGAGGAAACAACAATAAAAGATACTTTCAGCATAACACCACACCCAAATACTTCTGTTTCAGTATCTTGGTGGCAAGCACACTATACATATAGATTGCAAGGAGAAAAGGTCTATATCTCATACGGTAATGTTTTTCGCCGAGAGCCATTCGAGAGCTACTTCCAAAACAACGCAGACACATTTATTGCAACACAATACCCTGCTGTTCCTACAGGCAGTAGTCCTTTGTATACTGCAAAGTTCGGAGACTTCAAACTCTAAATAGGTGGTTTTTAACCATATAATCAATACAATGAACAGGATAATCTGTATATAGGTAAATAGAGTACTTAATACTGAATTAATACCTGCCTTTATACTTCATCTTCAAATCAGACAGAATCGTAATGTCTGATTGTTAACTCTTGCTCAGAGATGTATATGTTTCATCAACAAAGCAAAAAGTGGCAATTACAAGCAAAACTTGATCATTTAGGATATTTCAATCATGACAAATACAACAGTTGCACCAAAAATAGTAGGTATGATTCAACAAGTGAGAAAAGTCATTGGCGTGTTATTTCTAACTGCCATGATTTTTGTTAGCTTTAATGCCCCATCCTATGCTCAAGTGAGTCAATGTTCATTTGTAAACAGCGAAAAACAGCCACAATCTGGTCAAAATAATCGATCAAGCGGGAATTTCACAACAGAAGGTTGCCGATGACTCTCAACTTAAGTGGATGGTGCCTACTGGTATCAGTTTTAATGTCATGAAAGATGTATTCGGTTCAGATCCAGTGATTTTTAGCAATGTGACTAGAGATACAGTAACCTCTCTAGTGAGAGAAAGAAGTCTCTATATTGCAAATCCTCAAGGCGCATCAGCATCTTTTGACGTTCAGGTGTTGAACACTCCGTAAGTCCGCACCATAAATGCCAAGTTAAGTTAAGACTGGTGTGAATTAAATACACCTCTTAATTAAATAAGGTTTTCTAGATTCGCCCAAAAAGGTCTTTTTGGGCGAATCTATGATATTTCCAGGATTTTAACGGATAGCATTAAGAAAAGCTCTAATACCAAGGAATTTTTACTTTTGGTTACATTGTTGCTCGTAACGGCAATTTAGCAAAGTTCAAAAAATATTGTTACCTTAGCTAGAGGATCAGACTATTTTTCTTTTTCTATCCTGAAACCAGGTTTTCTGGAGGGTTGGAAATGAAAAGAGTCATTATTTGGCTAAAAAACTTGCGTCCTGTGAAAGCTTTCATCATTGTGTTAGCGGGAATGTTTATGTTTCTGGGACAGGCTTGTACTCGTCCGGGAATGGCTGCACAAACACCTCAGCCTCCTCTGCAACCGCCTAATAGCTCGGTATACAATCCAACTACAAATTATCCTGATGCTACGTATGGAAAAGGGGTAAATTTCTATAGTGATGTAGAACACAGTGCCAGAGTGAACGAAAATGAGGCGAAAATCAGAGCTAATGAATTAATCGAAAATGCTCAGAGAAATGTTCAACAGAAAGGAATAGATAGTCGAGAACAATATTTGCGGAACTATCAGTCAGGTACGCCGCTAGATAAAAGAGTGAAAAACTTTGGTGAAGATATTGGTGGTTCGGCTGAAGACTTGCGAGAAGATGTTACTCGTGGGACTCAGCGAGGTGTAGAAAATCTTCAGGAAAATACACAGAATGCAGCAAAGGGATTGACAAAGAATATCCAGCGAGCTGCTGAAGATGTTCAGAGAAACGTGCAACGCACAATTGAAGGCAGTAACTAAAAGAAGAACCTCACCCTGGTTTTACTGCGTAAAACCTGTCCCTCTCCAAAGTATCGGCTACGGTGTACACACAAGTAGGGGCGTATTGCATACGCCCCTATTCGAGTCACCGCAGACCCCAAACCAAAGCATAAATTCCACGAATGTTTTGAGGTTTATAACCAGACAAACCGACAAGTTGAGCCGTAATTTTCAACGCACACCTGGTTTTAACTCCCTAATTCTGAAATTATACGGTGGCGTAAGGGCGTATGCAATACGCCCCTACACAAATTCCCGGCTAAAAAAAGCTGAAACCTATGCCAGGATTACTTGTGTGTACACCGTAGCCTTAGTAAGGAGAGGGAGATATGATGATATTTACCATTTAGAAAACAGGCGAAATAACATCCAGTTCCCTTTCCTTACTAAGGAGAGGGAGATATGATGATATTTACCATTTAGGAAACAGGCGAAATAACATCCAGTTCCCTCTCCTTACTAAGGCGAGGGCTAGGGTGAGGTTCTTTCCTCATGTAACTGTCTAAAAAAGAGGCCAGTTGACGATTATTTATGCTATTATATTTTCTGGGTCTACTAAAATAAAACATATTCCGCCAAAAAATTACTTTAAACGGTAAAAAGGCTAACATTAAAAAATTTAGGTCAGAACCTAAATTGAAGAAGAACTAAAACTAGATCAAGGTTGTACCAACTACCCATTTTCCGGTATCAGTGGTGAATTTCGCATTTTTGGCAAATATTCTCGCGAATCTTGATATTATCGTCTGAATGTTGGTCTTTAACTGCGAAAAGAAATATATATACCCCCACCTTGACTCTTAAATGAATTCAGAAATCTCAGAAACTTACATCAATCATCCAACCTGGGGTTTACTTTACAAAATCAGCATGGTTGATGACAATCAGGATCTGTTCACCACACTCTATGCCCAACGGTTATTTTTTTTGGTAGCAAATGACGTTAAAGGGATTAAATTTCAATCCATCGGACGTACTGAGGCTAGAATGATGCTGGAAAATCGCTTACGAAACTCTGCGTCGCACTGGTACAGTCTCAGGAGTACGATCAACTTCAGATTGTTTTCCAACGCACCTTCCAATGAGTAGTTCGCTTCTCGAACGTATTACCACATTCGTGCCTCTCTGCCACCTTCAGTGCGGTTAATTGCTGTCACCAAGACGAGTTTCGGCTGAACTCATGCGGCAAGCTTATGCCGCAGGTGTTCGCGATTTTGGTGAAAATCGCATCCAAGAAGCTGCCAGTAAACAAGCCGAGTTGCAAGATTTATCGGATATTAACTGGCACTTTATTGGTCATTTACAAAGTAATAAGGCTAAAAAAGCCTTTGAACAATTTCAATGGATTCACTCCGTTGATAATTTGCAGTTGGCACAACGCTTAAATCAATTAGTCTCTACAGACTAGGGGTTAATCCTCACGTTTGCTTACAAGTCAAAATTCTACCTGATCCAAATAAATCTGGCTGGACTGTATCTGAATTATTAGCTGATTTGAGTATTCTTGACCAATGTAAAAATTTACAAATTCAGGGTTTGATGACAATTCCCCCAGCAGGTTTAGATCAGAATGCAGAAATATTAGATGTATTTAATTGTACTAGTGAATTGGCAAAAACTATTCAATCACAAAATTGGTCACACATTAAAATGCAACATTGTCAATGGGTATGTCAGGAGATTACCAATTAGCGGTGATAGCTGGAGCAACAATGGTAAGATTAGGGACGATTTTGTTTGGCAATCGTGCCTAATGTTGTGTAGTTCCAGTTGCAGCTGATGTATTCAGCAAACTACAAAGCTAGGTAAATAGATATTCCTAACCCTAGCTAAAAGGGTGTTAAAAGATATAATATTGACAAAAGTAATTACTAAGACAAAGATGAATTAAAGCACTTTTCTTCAGGACAATCCTTAGGATATAATCTTGACTCACTGTTGTATCCAGGTAGTGTACAGTCCTTCCTAGAAGCGCATGTTCATCACACAGACTTGTACTAGTAGTCACAAACAGCAATAAAACTGCTGAATGACTTGACTATATGTAGAAATCGCAACTGGTTACAAAAATTGATAGCCAGATCAATTAAAGTCATTTGCACTAGGATCTTACAAAATGAACAATATATTTTCCAAACTTAGAGACTTTGTGGGTTTGAATGAACAAGTAGAATACGAATACTACGAAGAAGAAGCAGAAACAGAAAATTACCAAAATCTGTATCAGCAAGAAAATCCCCACAACCCACGACACCACCAGAAGCCACGACTACCAATCGACGTTGGCGTGAACCTGTACCTACAATGGGGGATGAAGTAGCTCAACAGGATCTAAACCTATGAGTAATGTTATTGGTATGCCAGGAGCAATTAATGGGATTTCTGAAGTTTTAGTCTTAGAACCACGCACTTTTGAAGAAATGCCCCAAGCAATTCAAGCCTTGCGGGAACGGAAGTCAGTGGTTTTAAATCTGACGATTATCGACCAAATCAAGCCCAAAGTGCGGTAGATTTTGTGGCTGGTGGTACCTATGCTCTCGATGGACATCAAGAGCGGATTGGTGAAAGTATTTTCTTGTTTACACCTAGCTGCGTTCAAGTTAGTACTCAAGGTGGATTTTTACATGAAGTTCCCCAACCACCAGCACGTCCTGTCCGTCCCACTAATCCCAATCCAGCTTGGAGTAATGAACCTAATCGGGTGGCACAATAAGGTTAAACAAACCAGTTATTAGTCCTTTGTCTTTATACTAATGACTAATGACCAATGACTAATGACTATTCACGAATGACTATTAAATTTGGTTTAATTGGTGGTGGGGTAATGGGAGAGGCGCTATTATCCCGCCTTATTGCACAGGGGATTTATCAGGCTTCAGAAATTATCGTCAGTGAACCTCAAGTTCTCTCGCCAGAATTTTTTACATCAGCAATACAATGTCGCGGTGACAGCAGATAATCACTTGGCTTTTCGGCAAAGCCAAGAAGTGGTCATGTTGGCAATTAAACCCCAAGTGTTTAGTGCGATAGCCCAAGAATTAGCAGATATTATCCCTGGAGAATCATCACCTCTAGTAATTTCTATCTTAGCGGGTGTATCGTTAACTCAACTAGAATTTGCTTTTCCGCAATTTCCCATGATTAGAGCCATGCCGAATACACCCGCTACGGTAGGAGCAGGCGTAACCGCAATTTGTTTAGGTGCTTATACTCAGGTTCACCATTTACAGATAGCAGAGCAAATTTTTGCCGCCGTGGGGGAAGTAGTAGAAGTGGCGGAAAACTTAATGGATGCTGTGACTGGATTATCTGGGAGTGGACCGGCTTATGTAGCTTTAATGGTAGAAGCAATGGCTGATGGTGGAGTAGCTGCGGGTTTACCCAGAGCGATCGCCTAATCAATTAGCTATCCAAACTGTATTAGGAACAGCCAAACTATTACAAGAAACCAAAATTCACCCAGCACGAACTAAAAGACCAGGTGACTAGTCCTGGAGGTACCACAATTGCTGCCATTGCTCATCTAGAAAAAGTGGGATTTCGTTCCGCCGTGATGGAAGCTGTGAAAACTTCGGCACAACGCTCTCAAGAATTGGGGAAATAGGGGAGGGGGAGAGGCAGGGGAGCAGGGAGCAGGGAGCAGGGGGGAGATGGGGAGATGGGGAGATGGGGAGATGGGGAGATGGGGAGATGGGGAGATGGGGAGATGGGGAAATGGGGAGAATATATTTTAAATTCTCTTTCCCCCTGCCCCTGCCCCCTGCCCCCTGCCCCCTGCCCCCTGCCCCTGCCCCTGTCCCTGCCCCCTGCCTCTTCTCCCCCGGTTCTCTTTTAAGCTAATATAGAAAAAAGTCCGGTTGCAAATGTGATTGAGTGAATTATCCTGCGCCGTCTCCAGAAATTGACTTAGGGTCGATATTTCCCTTTGAGTTGGATCAATTCCAACAAGAGGCGATCGCCTCCCTGAATGCTGGACGCTCAGTAGTTGTATGTGCGCCCACAGGTTCAGGCAAAACGCTAGTTGGGGAATACGCCATTTATCGCGCCCTGTCGCGAGGGAAACGTGTATTTTACACCACGCCCTTAAAGGCACTTTCCAATCAAAAACTACGTGACTTTCGGCGAAAAATTTGGCTTTGATCAAGTGGGACTATTAACTGGAGATGCCTCCATTAACAGGGATGCCCCAATTTTAGTCATGACCACAGAAATTTTCCGAAATATGCTCTATGGCACACCCATAGGGCAAGTCGGTATTTCTTTAGTAGATGTTGAAGCAGTAGTGCTAGATGAATGTCACTACATGAATGATCGCCAACGGGGTACAGTCTGGGAAGAATCGATTATTTATTGTCCCCGGAAAGTACAACTAGCCGCCCTGTCGGCTACCGTTGCCAACAGTGATCAACTCACTGATTGGCTAAATCGAGTTCATGGTCCAACTGACCTGATTTACTCCAATTTTCGCCCTGTACCCTTAGAATTTCATTACTGCAATCCCAAGGGATTATTTCCCCTCCTAAATGAAACCAATACTAAAATTAACCCTCGATTAGCCAAAAGAGGGGAAAAAAGGGAAAGGAGAAAAAGGGAGAACAGGTAGACCAGAAGCCTCCAGGGATTATTTTTACCCTTAGCCAACTAGAACAACGGGATATGCTCCCAGCGATTTACTTTATCTTCAGCCGTCGGGGATGTGATAAAGCTGTAGAGGAAGTAGGTGATTTATGGCTGGTAAATAATGATGAATCCCAAATCCTCCGACGACAAATCGACGACTTTTTACACCGTAATCCTGAAGCTGGACGTTCTGGACAAATTGCGCCCCTATATCGAGGTATTGCTGCTCACCATGCGGGAATTTTACCAGCGTGGAAAGTACTAGTAGAAGAACTATTTCAACAGGGGTTAATTAAAGTTGTTTTTGCCACGGAAACCTTAGCAGCGGGAATTAATATGCCTGCTCGGACAACAGTAATTTCTACCCTTTCTAAACGTACTGATAATGGACATCGCCTGTTAAATGCTTCCGAATTCCTGCAAATGGCAGGGAGAGCAGGTCGTCGGGGAATGGATCTACAAGGGCATGTGGTCACAGTTCAGACCCCCTTTGAAGGAGCAAAAGAGGCATCATATTTGGCTACATCAGAGCCAGATCCTTTGGTCAGTCAATTTACTCCTAGTTATGGCATGGTACTTAACTTACTGCAAACCCACACTTTAGAACAAGCTAAAGAATTGGTGGAACGCAGTTTTGGTCAGTATATGGCTACCTTACATTTAATACCAGACTATGAGGAAATTGCGGTCAATCCAAGCCGAATTAGCAGAATTGCAACAGCAAATTGCCACCATTGATGATCATGAAATAGCAGTATATGAGAAATTGCGGCAACGAGTGAAGGTAGAACGCCAAATATTTAGAACTCTTCAAGAACAAGCTCAGGCAGATAGACAAGAACAACTACTAATGATGCTGGATTTTGCTGTATCTGGAACTCTCTTGAGTCTCAAAGATAAAAATATCACGGCGACATCTTCCATCACTGTCTTATTAGTAGACAAAATTACTACTAGTTCTAGTCAAATTCCTTACTTGATCTGTCTGGGAAAAGATAACTACTGGTATGTAGTTACAGCTAGTGATGTAGTTGATATCTATGGTGAAGTACCACGAGTTGATGTCCCCTTAGACATAAATCTACCATCAGATATATTGTTAAAACGGGGACAGATTGTTCCTGGTGACAAAACTACTCTCCCATTGCTCAAAGTATACCTGACCCAGGAGAATATCTCTATCTACCTCCAGAAGTAGCAGAACAACTAAGTCGAGTTAATGCTCTCCAAGTACAATTAGAAACTCATCCCTTTACATGAATCTGGTAATGCCACGGCAATTTTCAAACGAAAAGCCCGTTGTGTCGAGTTAGAAGCAGAAATTGAAGAATTACAAACGCGAGTAGGACAACAGTCTCAACGTCATTGGGAAGAATTTCTCGGACTGAATCGAAATTTTGCAACATTTTGGTTGTTTGAATAATTTAGTCCCAACCTCATTGGGGGAAATTGCGGCGGCGATTCGGGGTGAAAATGAATTATGGTTAGGTTTAGTATTCGCTAGTGGTGAACTTAACAACTTAGATCCCCATCATTTAGTTGCGGCGATCGCGGCTTTAGTCACAGAAACTCCCCGTCCTGATAGTAGGGTAAATTTCCGACTCAGTAATGAAGTTGTCGAGGCTTTAAAAAAATTACAGCCCATCCGTCGCCAAATATTTCAATTACAACGGCGTTATAACGTGGCATTACCTGTCTGGTTGGAATTAGAGTTAATTGCAATTATTGAACAGTGGGCATTGGGAATGGAGTGGAGTGACCTATGTAAAGAAACTAGTTTAGATGAAGGTGATGTGGTTAGACTTTTACGCCGAACACTGGATTTGTTATCGCAAATTCCTCATGTTCCTTACTTACCAAATTCGTTCCAACGTAATGCTTATCGAGCCATGCAATTAATTGACCGTTTCCCAGTCAACGAAGTTATCGAATGAGGATTTTTTCTGATTAAGTATCTAGGAATGATATTTAATTTGGAACACAAGGTTAAGTATTAAATAGATGACAGGTATCTTGCCTGTCTTTTCCGCGCAGGCAAGATGCCTGCGCCACCACGTATTATTACAAAATCGAATAGGATTCCTGTAGCAGTATTTTGGGAAACGTGTAAGTATTTTAAGTAATTTTGCCCTACAATTTATTTATACGAGATATTATAATACAAGTAGGTTGTCTAATTTATTCCCGAAACCAAATATCAAAATAATGAAAGCACAAATCATGATTTTGTCCTTGACTAGTATATTGACTGTGGGTACTACCGCAGCCCATGCACTAGAAAAATCTTCACCCCATTCTCAATCGATTAGTGATTCAGATCAGGTAGTCCCAGCTATTACACAAATTTCAGACTCGACTTACACCGGAATTTGCGATATTTTATATTCTGAAAATACTGGTGGTAAACAACCTACTATTAATTTGGACTTAGATGTAAATTACACAAAAAGCAGTGTAAAAAATACATCAGGTGCATCAGAAGTAGCTTTAGCTAAACACTTAAAAAAAATTGGGGCTAAAATGTATGGTGCTTTCTGGTGTCCATACTGTACCAAGCAGAAAGAATTATTTGGTAAACAGGCATTTGCTAGCATTACATATATTGAGTGTGATCCTAGAGGTACTAATCCACATCCTGATTTATGTAGAAAAGCAGGTGTTAGAGGTTATCCTCAGTGGGTGATTAAAGGTAGAACATATACTGGGTTACAATCTTTAAATGATCTTGCTAACTTTTCTGGCTATAGAGGCTCACGGAATTTTAAATATTAATTTCCTCCAAATTCCCGTTGATTCCTAATGATTTTTTTTAAAAACAAACACCCTGACCAATCATCACTACCTAAGCGTCAGGGGAAAAAAATTCTCTTCTTCACCTTTATATTTGCAGCCACTATCCTACTAATTTGGTTAGTCAATCAGTATCAGAATCTATATTCAAACCTTACTGAGCTGGTCATTTGGATAGAAACTCCTTATCAGCAATGGCTTGAGCAGCAAAATACCAGCAACCCCTTCTTTCTAGTCCCGGCAGCCTTTGGGGGAGGGTTAATTGCGAGTATTTCTCCTTGCATTCTCTCACTACTGCCAATTAATCTCAGCTACATTGGTACTCTGACAATTACTTCCCGTCGGGATGCATTTGTTAAAGCCAGTCTGTTCACTTTGGGTGTCACCACCATATTCAGCCTCTTGGGTTTATTTACATCCTTGGCTTCGGCTGTGCTATTAGATTACCGTGGTTATACTGATATTGTCATTGGGACAATAATTTTCGTGATGGGACTCAGCTTTGCGGGTCTGTTCTATATACCCCTACCAAATATTCAGGTGTATATACCATTTGCTAATCCCTATACTGTGGGCTTAACTTTTGCTTTACTGACCTCTCCCTGCGGTAGTCCAGTTTTATTTGCTGTATTAATTGCTGCTTCTAATTTGGGTTCCCCTCTTGTCAGTACATTAACAATGGTGAGTTATTCATTGGGTTATAGTGCTGTAATTTTCTTTGCTAGTCTATTTACGGGGCTAGTGAAGCAAAGTCATTTTTTACTGAGACACTCCAAGTGGATTATCCGTTTGGGCAGTACTGTACTAATCTTAGCAGGGTTATATTATTTGTGGATGGGGGTTGCTACCTTTTTTTAAAGGTGAGATTTTCCACTATTGCTTAGTAAAAATACTATGGTATAGTTTAGCTATAGCTCTCTAGGTTTCTATAAGTATATACTTACAGAAACCTAGAGAGCTTTTTACGTAATTTTTAACCACACCTTTTGCAGAGTTACAAGTATGATATACAACATTACTGGGCGAATTTACCAGGCTGAAAATAGCCAAGGTATTCCTAATCTTCTCGTTAGTGCATTCGATTATGATCTAATTGGTGAAGCAGACCGTCTGGGAGAAACTACTACTAATAGTCAAGGTGAATTTGTAATTACCTATACTGAAAAACATTTCCAAGATCACATTTTTGAAGGCAATCCAGATATATATATTGTGATTAAAAGTGCTGATGCTTCTCAAATACTGCATAGTACTCAAACAGCGATTCGTCACGAAGCCAGTCAAAATGAACATTTTGATATAGCAATTCCTAAAGAAATATTAGATACAAATTGGGTGAATGCTAAACCTTTATTAAAACTTTTAATTGCGATTGCTTGGATTGATGGCAAACTTGAGTCGGAAGAAATTGAATATCTTCAACAACTCCTGCTCAAAAAAGAATTGAGTGATGATGTCGAAATCACTAGTTTATTAGCTAACCAAAAACCAATTTCTCCTCAACAGACCTACGACTGGATACAAGAATATTTAGGCACAAATCCCAGTTCACAAAAATTTCTGGAATTGGAGGAAGCTTTGGAAGGATTGGTAGCAAGTGATACGGTAATTGACGACAAAGAAAAAGAATTATTAGCAGTTTTTGCCGATAAAGAAAATCGCAAAGCCACTCTCCAACAACGCTTAGGCAGTATTTTTCTGGATGCTAATTTTATTGACAGAGTTACTCCTAATACACCAGATGCACCACAAACAGCTCGTAAAAATCTAAAAAAAGGTTTTGCTTATGCTCGTATTCCTCAGGCAATTATCAGTAAAGTTACCAGCACACAATCTGACCCAGAAATCAAAAAAGATTTAGCCCATCGCTTTTTAACTCTCAATTTTGCTCCAGTTTCTCAAGAAATTACCGCCGATAAATTAGAAGTGATTGGTAAACTTCCACCAGATTTATCAGGGATGTTTTTCCGCATTGGGCCAAACCCTCGTTTCTCTCCGGTGGGTATGTATCATTGGTTTGATGGGGATGGGATGATTCATGGGGTAAATATTAAAAATGGTACTGCTAATTATCGTAATCGTTACATTCGTACCGAAGAGTTTCAGATTGAAGAAAAAGAAGGTAAATCAATTTGGCCGGGTTCATTGAATCTACCACGCTTCGATGAACCCCACGGCATCATGATCAAAAATGTTGCCAATACCGCTCTAGTTTGGCATCATGGACGTTTACTCGCTCTTTGGGAAGCTGGAGAACCTTACGAAGTACGCGTTCCCAGCTTAGAAACTGTTGGTGCTTACACTTTTAATGATCAACTGACATTTCCCTTCACGGCTCACCCAAAAATCGATCCTAAAACCGGAGAAATGATGTTTTTTGGCTATCAACCTCTAGCCAAACCCTATATTCAATATGGGATTGTTTCCCCCGAAGGAAAGATTGTCAAAACGATGCCAATTGACATTCCTTCTCCTATTAGTACTCACGATTTTGCTATTACTGAAAAATACACTATTTTCTTAGATATGCCTCTGATGCTCAAGCCAATGCGGGTCATGCAGGGGAAAATTCCTTTCGTTTTTGAACGCAATAAACCCAGTCGTTTTGGAATTATTCCTCGACATGGTGGTGAGATGCGCTGGTTCTCTGTACCAACTTGCATGATTTATCATGTTGTCAATGCTTATGAAGAGGGTAATGAGATAGTATTATTGGCCTATCGTATGGATTGGACGCAATTATTTATCCAAGAACCAGTTAATCCCCTTAATTTTGTCACCAATGAAGCAGCAATGCTGGAAAAAGTTGAACCAGAAATTACTAAATTGTATCGTTGGCGATTTAATTTATCTAATGGTCAAGTTCAAGAAGAAATGCTTGATGATACTATCGCTGAATTTCCTCGTATTAACGATAATTTAGTGGGGCGTAAGATGCGTTATGTTTATGCTGGAAACGCCGCAGTTTACATGGAACGTCCGCTATTTGATGGTGTCAAGAAGTATGATTTAGAGGCCGGAACATCAGAAACTCGTGATTTTGGTCGCGGACGTTTTGGTGGAGAATGTGTCTTTGCACCTCGTCCTGGTGCAACGGCTGAAGATGATGGTTGGGTATTGACTTATGTTTATGATACTGTTGTTAAGCGGTCTGAACTATTGGTATTGAATGCTCAGGATATTAAAGGTGAACCAGTTGCTCGTGTGCTTGTTCCTCAAAGAATCCCCTTTGGTTTCCATTGCGCTTGGGTTTCTGATGAACAACTCGCTACGGCTAAAAAATAACGGCTAAATTTTTTAGCTAGTTCGCATAAATCCCCGATCTTCTATAAACCGGGGATTTATAGCACCCTCTCAGAGTAGAGTTGCTAATATAGATGTAGTACCCAGTCAAAATCACAATGGAACCTAACTTCTCAAAGTTATCAACTTCAGAAACTAGCGACACAAAGAACTTGGAACCAGATGATTTTGATGTTGATAATAGTCACAATGATCTGACTTCAGAAGAATTGGTGAAAAAACAATCAGGTTCTGATTTAACTTCTATCCCATTTTCGCGTTACTCTGAAGTTCTCAAGCTATCCCGTTCTGACTTCTTGAAACACCATAGTAATCAATTCGCTGCTCAACCAAAAGCCTTGTTGATGCTTTTAATTTTCATCACCATTACTTTATTCGGTGTAATCACAAATAATTGGCTACTAGGCATACTAGCAACCCTAGTAACATTAATACTATCCCTGGCTATGCTCATCCCTTGGTTAATGTCAATGGTTGACAAATGGTTATCACCTCAAGATAGAACCATCTTGACAGCTTTTTTGGGAATAATAGTCGCCATAATTGGCTTATTGAAATTTACCGGGACGTATAGATATTTAACAAATATAAGTAAAAATGTTAACTGGGATGCCACTGGAAATTTAGGTGATTGGTTTGGAGCATTGGGACAAATCCTTATTGCTATTATTGCTGTTTATGTTGCTTGGCGACAATATGTAATTTCTAAAGACCTAACTATTCAGCAAAACTTGCTGACTATGCAGCAAAATATTATCACCCAGCAACAAACTATCGATTCCTATTTCCAGGGTATTTCTGACTTAGTTTTAGATGATGAAGGATTATTAGAAGATTGGCCTCAAGAAAGAGCAATCGCGGAAGGACGAACTGCGGCTATTTTTAGTAGTGTAGATGGTAGTGGTAAAGCCAAAATTCTCCGGTTTCTTTCCCGTTCTAAATTATTGTCACCTCTACAACGCGATCGCCGTTTAGGTAGAGCTATTCTCAATGGTAGTGGTGGCTACGCAGAAGACCGATTAGAAGGAATCCGAGTGATTGATTTAGGGGTAATGCTAGCTGCTGCTGACCTTTCCGGTAACGATTTACGCTGGACTGATTTAAGCGAGGCTAATTTTGTCCGGGCTAATTTGAGCGATTGTGACTTAGTAAAAGCCAATCTTTCCCGCACTATTCTCTATGATGCCAATCTTAAAGGTGCTGACTTCAATGGTATTCGTCTTTTTTATGGTTCTGGAGAAAAAGCATCACCCCGGAGTCGGACACAACCGCCAAATTATGAGACAGGAGAATACACTGGTGCTGTAGTTGAAAATGCCAACTTCACCAATGTTCAACGGATGTCTGATGCTGTGCGTGAGTATTGCTGTGCTTGGGGTGGAGAAAAAACCAGAAGTACAATACCTGGTGGTTGTGAAGGTATTCCCAATAAATTGGAAACTCATTAAGTGCCGGGAATAATTGATGATATTAGGAAACCAACCAGAATTTGCTTTAGAGTGTCTAGTAGATCAAAAAGAAAGTGACCCGTTAGATTATTTATTTGGATATATTGCTCTTTGGGCTGGAGGATTTATTATCGGAGATTTCACGCAGCTAGTAATGCTGGATGTTCCTTATGCTTATTTTCAAGACTCTTTAATAGAATGTGGACAAAGAAAAGATATAGATTTGATAAAAATGACTGCTATAGAAACCTGGGAATTTCTTAATTTTGCACTTTATGGTAATCATGAATCTGATATAATCTCAGAGCAAATAGAGGAAAAATATCGAAAATTTTGTATATGTCCAGGCTTTTCTGAGGCATTTGATGGAGAAATTGCTTTTTTGATTGAAGATGAAAATGAAGAACGATTTATTTGGAAGGATTTTTTATCCCAGTCCATTAAAGATGTTAGATTAAAACCGGAAACATACAAACGCACAATTGAGTCTTTTATTTCTTGGTATTCTAGTCTTTCTAGTATATAAGAAATGGAAAAGTGGGGAAAAAGCCCCACGACAAACATGATTCCGATAGAGATAAAAATCTAAAATTGAGTCAGAATCTCCACCCCATCTTCTGTCACGGCTAAGGTATGCTCAAATTGGGCAGAAAGTAGGCGATCGCCAGTTAAAGCCGTCCAACCATCACCCAAAACTTCGACTTCGTGAGTACCTTCATTAATCATTGGCTCAATGGTAAAAACCATCCCTGGTCGTAAACGCTTGCCCTTACCTCTAGTACCATAATGAGGCACATCTGGTGCAGTGTGGAAAATATTACTGATACCATGTCCAACAAAATCCCGAACTACTGAAAATCCCTGAGATTCAGCATATTCTTGAATAGCCGCGCCGATATCCCCAATCTTTGCACCTGGTTTCACTTCCGCAATACCCAAATAAAGGCATTTCTCTGTCACTTCCACCAACTTTCTGGCTTGAGGACTAGGATTACCAACAAAGAACGTTTTAGAAGTATCACCATGATAACCATCTAAAAGTGGTGTGACATCAATATTAATGATATCACCATCCTTAAGAATCTCTTTGGCATTCGGGATACCATGACAAATAACTTCATTTACACTGGTACAAATCGACTTGGGAAATCCCTTGTAACCCAGAGGTGCGCTTTTAGCTCCATGCTGCTGAGTCCAGCGTTCAGCTTCATCATTAAGTTGTAAAGTACTTACTCCTGGTTTGACTAGAGGTTCTAGATATTGGAGTAATTCAGCCGCCAAGCGTCCAGCTTGCCGCATTTTATCTAATTCCCGTTGGGATAAAATCACAATTGGTTCAGTAGACATACACTTAGTTTTTTTTAATCTAATTTAAAAACGTGGTTAATCCAGTTTGTGCTGCTCTTTGTGCAGCATCAGCTACTTTGAGAGTATACAAGCTCTGCTCTGGGGTGACATAGAGGGGAGTACCATCAAATAGATAATCTAGTACCATAGTTGTATCTTTAACAAACAAACCCCGGCGATTACCCACATCAATTACAGTTGTTTCTTCTGGTTGCACTAATAGTCCGGTATCACCATCAAAAATCAAACCCCCTTTTTCTCCATGAACTTCAAACTTACGTTCTGAATGCCATAGAGTTTCCCCTTTACCATAAACTACTTGTGCTAGCAGCCCACTCTTAAAGCATAACTGGGTAGTACACAAACAAGTTTGATAATATTCGGCTTCTATTTGCCAATATCGCTGATGACAGTTAACGGTTAACACTTCACCAAATAAATCAATCAACCGATGCAATCGGGAAATAGCCCCAATTAAGGGAAAACCAAACATCTCATGATCATAAGTCCATTTACGGGGTGCAGGATGTTGATGATTAATAGTACTATAGCGAACATAAAAAATGTCGCCAATTTTGCTTATATGCTGTTTTAAAGCTTGATGCAAACCACCTAAAAGCTCAATATGTTCGACATGTAGTAATTTTTGTTGGCTTTTAGCTAAGGTGACTAATTCCTGGCCTGTCTGCAAATCTATAGACAGAGGATACTCAACAATTACATGTTTACCATTTTCTAGAGCTGCGCGAGCGATTGTACCATGATCCCGATTGATAGTGGAGACTATAACTAAGTCTATATCCTGACGCTCAATTAGCTGGGGCGAACCATCAACAGACTCGGTTTCTAACTCTTGGACAAAAGTGGCTGTTTTCTCTGGGGAATGTCCCACCACAGCCACTAAATGCGATCGCGGATCTTGTCGGACTGCCTCAGCTCGTAACTTAGCGGCATAGCCAGTGCCCACTAAACCTACTCCCATCGTGGTTTGGGAGAATTGCATCTTCAAGTTATGCATGATTTTCACCTGCTTGATTCCCCCTTTAATATATAAGTAAAACCTATCAGTATTAACCAACTAAATTTCATTACTAATCGGGCTAAAATTCCGGTTACAACCTTTAGTTTTTCTCGTAGTATCAGAATTGAAGCAAATTTAAACTAGCGACTAGTCTCATCTGATTAGCCGTCATCTTTGCTTTAACAAAACTTATACTGCCGATTGTACAAGAGAGGAATAGTAAATGGCTACTTACAAAGTTCGGTTAATCAACGCAGCTGATGCATTAGATAAAACCATTGAGGTTGATGACGATACTTATATTTTAGATGCAGCAGAGGAAGCTGGTCTTGACCTACCTTACTCTTGTCGCGCTGGTGCTTGTTCAACTTGTGCTGGTAAAATTGTCTCTGGTACAGTTGACCAATCTGACCAGTCTTTCTTAGATGATGATCAGATCGAAGCACAGTATGTATTGACTTGTGTTGCTTACCCAACTTCTGATGTCACTATCGAAACCCATAAAGAAGAAGACCTTTACTAAGGTTTAGGGATATGCAACATTAAACTGCTGGTAAAAATCAGTTTTTACAAGCCATGAAAGGGGGAAGGCAAAAGGAAAATTCCATGACCTAACCCCTTTAAAAATTCCAAAACCCTGCTATAAGGTTATTTTGACTCCTGACTTCTAACTCCTGACCCCTTCTCATTCAGGATTTCAATTTGAGTTCCCGGATAGTAGAATTGGAGAATTTTGCCACTTGACCAACCTAGCTTGGCTAAATTTTGAGCGCCGGTTTGACTTAGACCTACACCATGTCCCATCCCCCCACCTATAAAAGCGTAGCCCCACAAATTTGATTCACCTTTATTTAGGGCTTTTAAGTAAAAAAGTGTACTAACTGGTGCGACTAAAGCACTGCGTATTTCATCTTTATATAAAGAAAAACTACCAATATCAGTTTTCACAGCCAGTTCCAGAATCCTTCCACTGGGACTGCGTTTAACCACAGTCAAACCCTGAACCGATGTCAATTTGGCATAGGGACTGTTTTTAACTCGCAAAAATTTTTGTAAGTCTTTGGTAATATCTGGGAGGCTAGTTTCTTTTTGCCAGCGAAAGACATTCCAACCACTTTCATTAAATCCTGTTTGCAAACTGATAAACTCTTGAAAGTTTTTTTCATCTCCTAAATTCTTTTGAGACAAATTCCATAAGTTTTCAGCTGTATCTACCACTGGTCGCAAATAGGGACGATCTTCACCATTCCAAACATCAGTGAAGGAAGCAGTTACACCACCTGTGGTAGAAGAATACAAGGCATCTACCAACTCATTTTTATACGTTAATACCAGACTTCGTGTAGAGGCGATCGCTTGATCGGTGTTAGCAGCTACTCCACTCAGCCCATCATAAACTTGGCAATGAGTATCAGCACATAACTGATAATCATCGACAGCAAAGCGACGTAAATTTCTTAGTACATAAGTACGAGCAATAATAGCTTGGGCTTCTAAGGCTTCTTTTGGCGCACTTATACCAATTTCATAAGGCAAAACTCCTCGCAAATATGTCTCTAAAGCTACTTTGTTTACTAACGTATAAGTTCCATAAGCGTTGGGTTGTAAGTTCATTTGGCCAGCATAAAGACGCTTATTTCCTGGCTTTTCGGCTTCACTAACTTGAATCAAGTTTTTATCACTACTAATTTCCAAATGGTTTTGGCTGTAGCGGTTACCATTGATGACCCAACTCACTCGTGGTAATTGTGGCAAAATTTTAGTATCTAAATAAGCATCTTTATTTCCGGAGACTTGAATACTTTGCAATAGTAAACGTCTGAGTAAGGGAGTACTATAAACACCTCGTTTTGCCCATACTTGCCAACGTTCTGGTTGGGTAATTTCAACCTCTATACCATCTCGACGCCATTTTTGGGCACTATCTTCTGCGGTTTCAAAAGTGCGATAATTACCTAAAACTACTACCTCCTCAACTGCTGGCTGAGGTAGGGTTTCCATGACTATTTCTAATGGGACTGGATTTTGGCTAAATAGAGTTTGTTGTCTATTTCCTAAAGTAAATTTTAACTTGAGGCGATCGCCCTTGATGGGTGTTAGTAGCAACTTAGCTGTTGGTTTCTGTCCAAATCGCTGCACAATCCCAATCTTGAGTTCCATGTCCTGAGCATAATTCACCAAGGATGCGGCTGTCAACCCCAATAAGCAAAATGTAGTTAATATCGTGTAAGAACCATGCCAAAGCCAGTTTTTCTGCCAAATTCGACTTTTTTTCCCTGTGTAGTGTGGGGATGAATTTTCAATTTGCTTGTTAGCAGAGTAGTTTTGTTCCATAAGCGCTTTAAAGAGGGACTAAACAATTCAAATTTCAAAATCAAAACACTTTCAGACAAATATTCACACCCTAGTATCAAGCTATTTATGATAACGGAGTTTTTCTATATAAAATCAAACTACTTGGGTTGAGCTACCTTATGCTTAGGGTACAATAAATTCAACATTCATCAGCGTCTAGGTAAAGAAACTATCCTAGCTAAAATTTGTCAAAAAGAAAAAGCTCTGCCCCGCCACTCCCCTATGACCCAGATAGATTTGAGCCATAATTTGCAAGAGTTGATGCAAAGAGTGAATATTTCTAGTTTTAAGTCATTAAGTCGAGTTTCTGGAGTTTCAGAACGACAAATTTTGCGCTTACGACAGGGAAAAGTAGCACAAATGCGGTTAGATACGTTAATAAAACTCTCAACAGTTTTACAAATCTCAGTCAGTGAATTAATAGCAGTTTTTCTAAATCTAGATGTATTGAGTGATATAACATCAAGTATCGACTCAGATACATTGCTGGTATCAGAACCCGTTGAATTCCCGATTAACGACAATACTCAAAGCTTAGAAATTTTACAAAAAGAGTACCAAGAAGTGTTATTGAAGATGTCACAGCAGCGAGAGTTTTTGTGGCAGGAGTTTCAACTATCGAGCTTATATTTGTTGGAGTCTTTTCTATTGCAATGGCCAAAAGCAGCACAAAGAGCACAAGAAAATCCCCAACTACCAGCCATAAATATAGTCCCTTTGGTACAAAAATCTATAGAAAAATTATTACAAGCATGGGGAATAACAGAAATCGCACCTGTAGGACGAGAAGTTACTTATGACCCTCAATTACATCAATTGACCAATGGTAATGTACAAGTAGGAGAAATAGTCAAGGTCTATTATCCAGGATATTTACAAGGTAATAAGTTACTTTATCGTGCTCACGTCATTCCCATTCCTGGGGGGAGGTAGGAGGCAGGGGGCAGGGTGCAGGGTGCAGGGGGGAGATAAGAGGCAGGGGGGCAGGGAGCGGGGAGCAGGGGGGAGAAATGGAGATGGGGAGATGGGGAGCGGGGTGCAGGGGGGAGATAAGAGGCAGGGGGGCAGGGAGCGGGGAGCAGGGGGGCAGGGAGCGGGGAGCAGGGGGGAGAAATGGAGATGGGGAGATGGGGAGATGGGGAGATGGGGAGATGGGGAGATAGGATATTTTAATTCTCTTACCTCCCCCTGCCCCCTGCCCCTTTTCCTCTTCCTCCCCCTGCCCCCTGCCCCCTGCCCCCTGCCCCCTGCCCCTTGTCCTCTTTCCCCCTCCCCCTTGCCCCCTGCCCCCTGCCCCTTGTCCTCTTCTCCCCCTGCCCCCTACCTCTTTCGAGAAAATATTTTATTTTTTGTGAGCACAAGTTTAAGGATTTGTGTCACCATAAATATGTACCCACGGTAAGCTCGATACCACGTACATCGAAAACCACCGATGGTAAATTTTATGGGCATGTACAAGTATCCTAACCCTAATCAAATACCAGAAGTTGCCAGCAATTGTCCAGTTGCTGAAAATCTGGGAAATTTATCAGTTGCGTTTACATTTCAAATTATCAATAGTATAGAAGATCCAATTTTTGTCAAAAACTGCGAACATTGTTGGGTGATGTTCAATGATGCCTACTGTCGATTATTAGGGCGCAGTCGAGAAGAAATCATGGGCAAGTCGGATTATGAAATTTTTTCTCAATCTGAAGCTGAAGTTTTCTGGGCAAAAGATGAAATTGTTTTCTCTACAGGTATCACTCATGAAAATGAAGAATCTTTTACTGATGCTTCGGGTATCGTCCATTTTATCTTGACTAAAAAATATTTGTTGTTAGATGATATTGGTAACAAATTTATAGTCGGTCATATTCGAGATATTACTAAAGATAAGCAAGTAGAATCTGAATTACGCTCCTCAAGATATCTGCTACAACTAGTAATGGATAATATTCCCCAAGCAATTTTCTGGAAAGACGGAAATTCAGTATATTTAGGCTGTAACCAGAAATTTGCTGAGGTTGCAGGTGTCGATAGTCCAGAGAATATTGTGGGTTTAACTGACTATGATCTCTCTTGGCAACTAGAAGAAGCAGATTGGTTTCGGGAATGCAATCGCCGGGTGATAGATTCCCAAACAGCAGAATATGGTTTAATTGAAACTCAAGTGCAAGCAGATGGTAAACAGCGCTGGGTAGAAACCAATAGAATCCCCCTCAATGATAAGGATGGGGATGTAATGGGAATTTTGGGCAATTTTGCCGATATTACTCCTCGTCAAGCCGCAGAATTAGCTCTACAACAATTAAATAATGAATTAGAAGATAGAGTAGAAGACAGAACTGTGGAACTGAGTCGGGCAATTGCTCAATTAGAACAAGAAATTAGTGAGCGGATCTTAGTGGAAGAGAAATTACAGCAAGCTTATGCAGAATTAGAAACAAGAGTAGAAGCAAGAACCAAAGAACTAGCTTATAGCAACGAAGCACTACAGGATGAGATTAGTGAACGAGAACAAATAGAAGCAGAATTAAGGTCTTCCCAAACCCAATTACGAGAACAAGAGCAATTTCTCCGCAGTGTTTTTGAGGGGTCAGAAAATCTCATATTTGTTTTGGACGTTTTAGAAGATGGAGAAATTTGTTTCACAGGTTGGAATCCTGCTTCAGAGCGTGCCACTGGTAGAAATAGTGAAAAAGTAATTGGTAAAAAGCCAGAAAATGCCATTGGCAAATCTAAATGGATAAAATTCAAGGAAAGATATTTAACCTGTGTGGAAACAGGTACATCTGTAAGTTATGAAGATTGCTTGAATGTTGGTGGTAAACAAAGTTGGTGGTTAACCACAATTAATCCCCTCAAAGATAGTGAAGGCAAAATATATCGTTTGGTAGGAACAACATTCAACATAACTGAACGCAAACAAATAGAAACTCAGCTAAAGCAGCAAGCAGAAGCATTAGAAATAGCTATTCAAGAACTAAAACGAGCGCAGATACAACTAATACAAAGTGAGAAAATGTCTGGTTTAGGACAACTTGTAGCTGGAGTAGCACATGAAATAAACAACCCGGTTAACTTTATTTATGGTAATCTTATTCATGCTAATATCTACATCCAAGACTTAGTAAAAATGATCAAACTTTATCAAGAAAAGTATGGTGTTAATCAACCGCAAATTCAGAAATTAGCCACAGATATAGATATAGATTTCCTCATGGATGACTTACCCAAACTTCTAAAATCCATGGAAGTTGGTGCACAACGTATCCGGGAAATTGTCGTATCTTTAAGGACATTTTCCCGAATGGATGAATCTGATATGAAAGAAGTAAATATTCATGAAGGTATTGATAGTACTTTGATGATTTTGGAACATCGGCTGAAAGCAACACCTCTTCGTAGTAGTATTCAAGTAATCAAAGAATATAATAACCTTCCTTTTGTAGAATGTTATGCTGGACAACTCAACCAGGTGTTTATGAATATTTTAGCAAATGCAATTGATGCCTTAGAAGAATCTATAACCAACGGAAATATTAATGATAATCCTACAATTTATATTCGCACCCAATTAGTAGAATCAAATAAAGTTAAAATCAGTATTGCTGACAACGGAACAGGAATTCCCGATGCAGTAAAACATCAACTATTTAATCCATTTTTTACTACTAAACCAATTGGCAAAGGTACTGGGATGGGATTGTCTATTAGCTATCAAATTATCACTGAAAAACATGGAGGTTATTTAGAATGTATTTCTCAACCAGGAAATGGTGCTGAGTTTATAATTACAATTCCTTTATATCAATAAACACTTTTTTACTGTGCCCTTTTTAATAAATAGCTATTGATTATAAATAAATTAAAATCACTAAAAATGACTGAAAAGATACAGTTAAATTCAGAATTGCGACTAAAGCCTTTTTTCTAAAAAATTCTGCAATTTTGTATAATGAGCATTTTTAAAATGTCTGATGATTGAGATATACTATTCATAATTAGAGTTGATGCTTAAAGAGAGTGGTTTATGATGACACAGCAAGTAAAAGTTATTAAACTCAGTGGAAATTTAAACGCTGCGACTTCACAAGAATTTCGTCTTAATATTACAGACGTTATGGAAAGTGGTGCCAAAATTATCTTAGTCGATTGTCAAGACGTAACGTTTATGGATAGTTCTGGTTTAGGTGCGCTCGTATTAGCTTTTAAAACATTGCGAGCAGCAAATACTAAGTTGGTTCTTTGTTCAATCAATGAGCAAGTAAGAATATTATTTGAATTGACTAGCATGGATAAGGTATTTGAAATATTTCCTAGTCAAGATGCATTTAATAAGATTTTGCTCACTACTAATTAAATTTAACCTCAAGGATAGATAAATCATCATCAAAAGCTTCTTTGGAGTTTAAATTGGTTAGATAACTCAATATTTTATCTAGTTGACAATCAAAAGGATGCTGTAAACTAACCAAAAATTGAATAAAAGCATCTAAACTCCAAAGACTGCCTTCTGATTGACTGATTTCATAAACACCATCACTAAAAATATACAGAGTGCTGTATTCTTCAATATAACAACATCCATTTACATATTTAGCTTCAGGAAACATACCCACTGGCATTCCAGGAGTTTTTAAAAGTTGTAGTTTAGCTGTACTAGACGATTGTCCTGATATTAATACTGCGGGTGGATGTCCCGCACTAGAATAAATTAATTGACGATTTACTCGATGATAAACTCCATACCAAATTGTAAAGTATTTATCATTTTGATAATTCATTTGAAAAGTATCATTCAGAGCAGCTAATACATCATTAGGTTGATAGTAATTCAAACCTTTGAGCGCACGAGAACGTAATAAATTTAGTACAGAAACAGAGGGAAGAGTCGCTCTTAGTCCATGTCCCGCAGTATCTAGTAAATAAATTGCTAAATAATCCTCATCCAACCAATAATAATCAAAACAGTCACCACCGAGTTGTCGTGAGGGAATAAATTGAGAATTGATATTTAAGGGTGTAGTTAGAGGTAAAGGTAATAGGGATTTTACATATTCTGCTGCTTCCGCAAGTTCTGTTTCTAAAAGTAGCTTTTGGGTTTGCAAATCCCGGCTTAACTGATGTAATCGTAGTCCAGCCCTGACCCGCGCTTTCAATTCATTTTGCTCGATAGGTTTGGTAATAAAATCATCAGCACCAGCATCTAATCCCTTTACCCGATCAGCAACTGAATCCAAAGATGTTAATAAAATAAAGAAGGTAGTAGATAAATTAGAATCATTTTTAATATTATGGCAAACCTCTAAACCACTTAATCCTGGCATCATCCAATCACAAATAATTAGTGCCGGCTGGGTGGCCACTGCCTTGATAATTCCCTCCTCGCCATTATCAGCAGCAATTACTTTATAACCCTGTTTTTCTAACATCCTTTTCAGGAATACTTGTATAGAACGATCATCATCAATTACTAGGATTTGAAACATAATTAATAGGGGGCAGATATTCAATAATTCAGAATTCAAAATCCTGATACCATTTCTCGAAAATTCTGATTCAAATTCAATCCCACCAAACCTAGATATAATCTAATTTTATTGTTTTTGAATTTTGAATTTTGAATTTTGAATTGGTATGACTCCTAGTGTATTATGGTGGTGTCAGAGGATTTAACCAAAACGTCATGGCATTTTTTAGCTGGTTGAGGTCACGGTATATTTCTTGTCTGAACCATTGACCCAAAGCATCAAGGGGAGAAAAAGAAGCTCCTGTTTGCCATTTAATATCTTGACCTAAAGGTGTGACATGAGTTCCCGATAAAGTTTGTATTGTTACCATGTCTGGGAAGCGTTTTTGTAAAATTTTCGCTAGGGTAGCTGATTGGTCAATCGTATCATCACTAAATTTTATTAATAAATTGCGTCGAATGTTATAATTTTCTTGCACTATTTGATTAGTTTCTTCTGGTGTGGGAGTAAACTCAATCAAGGAAGCGGAATTTAACTGTGCTACTAAAGGGATAGCTTCCTTAGCTGCGTAGTTATTGAAAGAAATCAGAATATTACCTGCTCTTGGGACTGCTTCGAGGCTACCAATTAATAAATGTAGTTTGCAACCCATACTGTGGCCAATTCCATAAATAGGAAGGTATATTTTGGGTAATTTCCCTGTTTCCTCTAATCGTTCTAGAGTTCGTTCAAAGTTAATCAACACTGATTTGGCGATCACACTATGATCTAAAGTATTCACAAAAGGGGTAGCAATTACTACATATCCCTGATTAGCTAATTGTTCTAGTAACCAGCGGTAAGTCAAGTGCGGTGCCGTAGCGACAAATGCACCTCCCAAGAAATGAATAATACCAATGGGTTTCCGGGGAATAACTACCCAATTGCCTCTGATGTCTTTCCAGTCCATGTTATGTATGAGTTAATTCATCTTCTTTAATGTTAGACTGGGTATTACCTCCATGGAGCAAATCGCCAAAAAATCTCCCAGCGATAACAACTTAGAGCGATCTGTATTGGGATGAGATACGAATATTTACCTCTGTTCCCTGTTCCCTGTTCCCTGTTCCCTGCTTTATTAGCTTGACCGTTGACTTTGCAAGTGTCTCATTTCCTGTTGCACATCCAAGGCTATTTGTAAAGCTTCATTTAATATTCTGCCATGCTCGGTGGCTTTTTCTGTAACTTGCATAGCAGTTAAAGTAGCTAAATTGTTAACAAATAATTCTGTATTACCGAGAATAAAATTTTGATTCTCTCTCAATATTTTTTCTGTTTTTAAAGCCCGAATTAAATCTGTTCTAGTCAATTCCAGAGCTTCCATCACTTTATCTCTTGACTGTATACTTACTTCTGGATTTCCAGCTTCCTCAATTTGGTCATTAATATCTATGGCTTTAATTACTGAGTGATATCTATTAACTTCATTTAAAAGAATCCGGAGAGAACTGGTCATATTAGCTTTAAGAATATTACTTCTTCTCCACCAAATTAAATATAAAAATAATTGTGTAACACCACCAACCCAAAAACATAAGGTAATCAATAATATCCAGGTAGGAACCGTTACCCAATAAGCAAATATTTTCAGGATCACCTCAAATATTATATAAGTAAATACCAATCCGGAAAAACCAATAAAAATTACAGTAACACCCTCAGAACCTTTGATTTTTGACATCAATCGTCTGACTATTTTTCTCAAAGGGTTGGTAATCAAAAGCAATTGATCATTCACGGGTAGATTAGTCAATTTTTGCAGTTCTTTCTGACTAATCTCCAAGCTCTGTAAGTCATCCCGCACGGTTTTCCTATCCTTGCCCAAGTAGTAATTTAATCTAATATAACAAGCAAATTTCTGTAATGCTATTCAATCTACAATTTTGCGAAAACTTTATTTTTAACCAGAATTTGCTTTTTGTACACTCTGCTACTGTTTTTTATAGATGATTTCGTTAGATTTACCTCCCTAGCAGGAAGACAATCTAAAAAATCTGTCCTTATCCAAATCCCCTAATTTTAATGTTCGGGATTTTACTGTGAAGAGTTCTCTATTCCCTGTCCCTTCTGACACTGGATTCCTCGGATAAATTCATTTCTAGCTGCAATTATAGAAGGCATTAAAACACAGCTAGTAAACAAATCAATATCTAACTCAGGTAATAATCTACTTTGAGCAATTTGCTCATAGATATCATTATTAAGTCTGTAAAGACATAACTGATTATTTTCCCAAAACCAGACTTCAGTAATTTGGAAGCGCTTGTATTTTTCTAGTTTGTCTAGACTACCACTAGTAATATTTACTTCAATTGCTAAATCTGGATTTTCTTTTCTTTCACCTAGATAATAAGATTCATCGGGTTCAAAAGAAGCACCTTTTTCTGGAGCGCGACGGGTAGCACTACCTACGGCAATGAAATTTATACCTATTTCAAAAAAATATGCTTCTAGCAGAATACCTATAATACTTTTGAGGATTTCGTGTTGTTCACTAATAGTCATAAATTCTACATATCCATCCAGATAAGTTATCCTCAAACCCGGTATTTCTGTAATCAGAGCTTCTATTTTGGTAAATTCCTCCCAAGTGTAAAAACCAGGTAAGAGAAAATGCTGTTCTGGGAGAGTGGTAATTTGCTTAGTTACTGTATACATCAACTGACCTCATTAATATGTCTTTGCTAAGGTAAATAGAGAATAGCTACCGACAGCCAACATAAATAAAATTGCCACCGAAAACACGACTACATCACGGACAATAAATAAAATCCAATCTTTTCTCAGCTCCTGTTTAGCTTTGAGTTCCCGTAATTTCAGATCCATCTCCATCGACGGTAAATTAATGGGAAGTATCACTAGTGGTTTGTCCCCTTTAGAGACAATTATCTCGGAAATATCTTTAAAATGTGTCATATTTTCAAATACCAATCACTTCAGCCTCAAGGTTTTGGTTTTCATCCGCAATCCAGATATGCTTCCCTTGCTGCTTGGCCTCCACTGCTAACTCCATGAGTGCGATCGCTTTGAGGAGTACTTCAGCACTATCACCATTAATCTGCTCTGCTAAATCGTTTAATGTATCGTAAAGTTCTGGTGATAGATCTAGATTGATTTGAACCCGTCTTTTTTTCCTTGGTGCAGTCATGTTGTAGTTTTAGAATACTATCATTTCTATGATGCCCAAAAACCGAGGCTTTGTCACACCACTAGCTAGCTTGACAGAGGTAATTTCGGCTATAAATCCGCTTAAGCGTTGAATTTTACATCAGCGCTAATCATACTTGATCTCTACTAGTTGTTTCACGTAAGTATATTTTGGGCATCTATCGGCAGACACAATTATGGGTCAATTATGGGTTAGGATAGTAAGTCAGCGATGCCCTAACTTAATCGATATTGGGTTTTTGAGATTTTATGGACAATAGTCCAACTGATGGTAGTATTATCCTCCTTTTTCGCTGGTAAGACAGTCTCCCAGCGAGGGGGAGGCTTTAGGGAGGTTTCTTATGCTTATACAAGATATTCGTGATTCCATCGATGTGGCGGACTTAAATCAGCTAAAGTGGGATTTGAACAAATTACAGCCCGTAGACGTAGGAGAATATATTGCGAAGTTGCCTCAACACCAACGAGCGATCGCATTTCGTCTTCTGAATAAATCCCAAGCTATTCTAGTCTTTGAATATTTACCTACAGGGGTGCAAGAAGAATTAATTAATTCTTTGCACGATACCCAAGTAGCCCAAATCGTCGAAGCCATGAGTCCAGATGAACGGGCAGAATTATTTGATGAACTACCCGCTGGGTTTGTCAAATGGCTATTTCAAGAACTTAGTCCAGAAGAACGAAAAGCTACAGCTACTATTCTCGGTTATCCTGAAGCCACTGCGGGAAGGGTAATGACAACTGAATATGTCCGTTTGCGGGAAGGATTAACTGTAGGTGAAGCTTTAAGCAAAATTCGTCGTCAAGATGAAGACAAAGAAACGATTTATTATGCTTATGTCACTGACGATAACCGTAAATTGGTGAGTGTCGTTTCCCTCCGTCAGTTGTTGTTCAGTATACCCAATGCCAAAATTAGAGATATTGCTAGCGATCGCGTCATTAAGGTGAAAACCGAAACCTCTCAAGAAGAAGTTGCCCAAATTATGAAGCGTTATGATTTAATCGCTATTCCCGTGGTGGATCGAGAAGAAAGATTAGTCGGAATTATCACTATTGATGATGTGATTGATATTTTGGAAGCAGAAGCCACAGAAGATATCCAAAAACTGGCTGGGGTCAGTGGTGATGAAGCCGCTTTGTCTTCTCCACAAGTGACTATTCGCAAACGCTTACCTTGGTTGTTAGCAATTATGGCTTTATATATTGGTGCCGCTAGTGCGATCGCACCATTCCAATCCATAATTTCTGCCGTACCAGTACTAGCAGTAATTATGCCCATTTTTTCTAATACTGGTGGTACTGTAGGTATTCAAGCTTTAACCGTTACCATTCGCGGCTTGGGTGTGGGTGAGGTGACACCAAAAGACACGATGAAGATTCTCCGTAAAGAACTTGTCGCTGCTTTAGGTACAGCCTTAGCACTGGGTGTTACCATGATTTCCCTATCCTTAATTTGGGCTAAACCTGAAGAACGATGGGTAGCAATCATCGCTGGAGCCGTGATGGCACTTAACACAATTGTTGCTGTGACGCTAGGTACTTTATTGCCAATGGGTTTAAAGCAGCTCAAGCTTGATCCAGCTTTAGTAAGTGGTCTTTAGTGACCACGATGCTAGACACAATCGGGTTTTTAATTTTTCTATCGTTGACTTCTGTAGCTTTGAATGTTCTTCATTTACAGCCTTAAAGGAAATCTTGAGAACGGGAGCTGAAAATATGTCAAAATAGAGAAAATACTCTTCAAATTTACTTTCCTCCCGTTTCACTTCCACATCTGTAAATCATCACAGAGTAATGGTCAACAGTAACAGATTCACATATTACTCCCGATTAGGACTGCATCCCTCAGCATCAGTAATTGATATTCGTCGCGCTTATCGAGAACTAAGTAAACACTATCATCCTGATACTACAGAATTACCCACTAGTATTGCCACGACTAAATTTCAACAAATCAATGAAGCTTATGCGATACTTAGTCATCCGCAAAGAAGATTAAGTTATGATATCAGCATTGGTTACTCTCGTTTTGGGGTAATTGCACCACCTGATGATTTAAATCAACCTGTTTCCCATCAATATAATTGGTCAAAATCCGCTTACCTGGATGCTCGTGACCGTCCATTATCACCGGGAGAAATCTTTGTTTTGTTTATGTTGGGTTTAACGCTTTTGGCTTGTTTAGTCTTAGCAATCGCCATTGGCTTAACTCGTGGTGAAGCTGCTTTTGCGACAAAACCGATCCAATCAACTTCTACCGAACCATTACAAACTCACGTATCCTCAGTTAATTTCCTGAGTAAAAATCCAAACTATTTTAGTTAATTTTGAACTGCTTATGTCTTTACTTCCCTCAGATACTCCTTTATATAATCATCCCTTACCACAAATTGAACAATGGCTGAAAGACCAAGGCTGTCAGCAGGATAAAAACCAGCTACATTGCTGGCATATCCTCAGACCGCATTGGGAAGCTGAACTTTGGTTAGATGTCGAACAAATTACTGTTAGGTATACGCAAACTGAGGGGAATAAGCAGGATATTCAACGCTCATTTAAATATTCTCTGAGTCGAGAAGATATAGAGCAAGCGGTTTTTGCCGGGCCATAGCATTTTCTACATCTCAGAAAACATGATTCATGCAGATTTTTTCTCAATCCCGGATTATTTGTGTAGTGGAGCAGGCATCTTGCCTGCCATTCAGGTCAGGCGGGTAAGATACCCGCTCCACTACACACAACCCGAAAACCAATAACATAGTCGTCGATGTCCAAGATGTTGATGTTACGATAAGCAGAACGGCAATTATCAGGATTGAGGTTCCACGAACCACCTCGCATCACTCTTATGCTATAATGATCCTCATCGCTTAACCATGCACTTCCATCTATAGGCGCGTTTTCATAGCTCTCATGCCAATAGTCTTCACACCATTCCCATACATTCCCATGCATATCGTATAATCCAAAGTCGTTAGCTACTCCCAAGCTACCTACTTCTGTAGTTTCTTCTCGAAAAATTCCTTTACTTCCTTGACCATAAGTAGAGTTACCATCATAATTGGCTAAATCCGTGGTCATCGTTTCCCCAAAATGAAACGGCGTAGTAGTTCCGGCTCGACAAGCGTATTCCCATTCAGCTTCACTGGGAAGACGATAGACTTTACCTGTATATTGGGAAAGGCGTCGACAAAACTCAACCGCATCTTCCCAAGCAACTTTCTCTACAGGGCGATTCTCACCTTTAAAATCAGATGGGTTTGGTTGTAGATCACGATTTTTCTTCAAATTAGTTCTATTCGCTATTTCTCGCCATTGTGCTTGTGTTACTGGAAATTTACCCATAAAAAAGGGTTGCACTGTTACTTGATGTTGAGGACGTTCATCATCACGGCTACCTTCCTCTTTTTTTGATGAACCCATGATAAAAGTCCCACCAGGAATCATTACCATTTCTAGTTTAACGTTGCCTAAATTTTCAATAAAATATTGTGCTGTTCTTTCATATTCTTGAATCACCATTTTTACCATTTTTTTATCCTCTGCTAGTTAATTGTTTTGATTAAAAGTCTCATTAAGTATGTTTGAAAAAAATTTTTTCTCCCTACGCTCGCAAGAGAGAAGAAGAAAAATGCACAAAAGCGCCAAGCTGTACTAGTCAGTCCTCGCCGCGCCACTACATACAACCCGCAAACCAATATCGTCGTAGTCGATGCCGTAGTTGAGCCGAAAAGCAGAACGGCAATTATCAGGATAGTTGTCCCACGAACCACCGCGCAGCAGCTTTCTGATGTTATTCTTTTCAACGTTTAACCATGCACTTCCATCTATAGGCGCTTCGTCATAGCTGTTATGCCAATGTTCTTCACACCATTCCCATACATTCCCGTGCATATCGTATAATCCAAAGTTGTTAGCTACTCCAAAGCTACCTACTTCTGTGGTTTTTTCTCGATAAATTCCTTTACTTCCTGAACCATAAGTATAGTTACCATCATAATTGGCTAAATCCGTTGTTATGGTTTCTCCAAAATGAAACGGCGTAGTAGTTCCGGCTCGACAAGCATATTCCCATTCAGCTTCACTAGGAAGACGATAGACTTTACCTGTATATTGGGAAAGGCGTACACAAAACTCAACCGCATCTTCCCAAGCAACTTGCTCTACAGGACGATTCTGACCTTTAAATCTAGATGGATATGGCTTTAACTTCTTATTTACTTGGGGTAATTTTGCTACAAATCGCCACTGTACTTGAGTAACAGGATGTTTACCCAAGAAAAATTTCTGTAACGCTACTGCATGCTGAGGACTTTCATTTTTTTGACGTTCCAATTCATTTGGTGGAGAACCCATGATAAAAATACCACTAGGAATTAACATCATTTCTAACTGAGTATCGCTACCTAATTCTTCAATAAAACCTGTAGCTTGTGCTGGATAACGGTCAATAGTGAAGCCAGAATCAAATTCATTAGCTTTTATCACTGCAACTTCAAAATTAAAGGTTTGTAGATTAATGGATTTATCTATAAAAATAATGTTGGAAACTTTAAATGAAAATTCTGGTAATTCTTTTAGTTCACTTTGAGATTTTTCAATTTCCTCAGCAAAACGAGCATAATCTCCTCCTAAACGTTTTAAAACTTTCGTAGTAATAGTGGCAAAATGTTTAACATCAAAATCTTGAACCTTATTTTCATATTTGAGATGTTCTAACTTTTGTGGTGTTTTCAATAAAGCGTAAAATTCCTTGAGATTTTTTTTAAGTTGTCTGGCAAAATATTCAGAAATTACTTCGATTATATTCAAAGAAGTCCTTCTCGAACTATCTTCAAGTAAAATATCTCTAATTCCTTCATTAATAAAGTGATATTGAACGTCATCTGGATCAGTATCTGGGGTGATTTCTTTCGTAGGTTTTAGAATACCTCCTAAAAATACTTCTGCTAAATGAATTTGCTGGAACTCAAGTAGTAAATTTCTCTGAATTAAGCGTACTATAGGCAAATTAATTACAGGTGCAGATGCTAGTAAACCTGCTAAATTTCTCGCTATGGGGGAAGAACTCAACCGAAAATTATCTACTCTTTCTTTACTAATTAATTGTGGTTGAGTATCATTTTCTTCTGGTTGTTCTTGCTCTTGAACTTCGCTCTGAGAAGAAGAAAATACAAAACCACCTGCACCTATAGTTCCTTTTCCTATTACCATTTCACTCCAAGTTTCTATGGTATCGGGAGTGAGGTTAAACACAGGAACTTTTAGATCACGTTTAAAATCTACATCGTCCCAAATTAAAATTTCTTTGACAAATAAGTTACGATTATTTATTAGGGGAATTAAACTATCTAACTGTACCATTGCGCCTAAACTTAAACCAGTTCTTGTCCACATTGATTCTGGTAACATTTGCATAATAGCAACAGCATTATGTTTTCCCCAAATTTTTAATACAGAAAGAGCTTGACCATTACACCAGATTTCACTAACACAATCACTAACTACTAAAATCAAACGACGACCACTAGAATCAATCAATTTTCGAGGAGAATAGTATCGAGAAGAATAACTTTTTTTACCTATTTTTTGTCTTAAACAAATATTTCCTTTTTTATCTTTTACCATGCCAAATGTCTGAATGTTGCGAAATATACCATAATGGGTTAAAAGATGTTTTAATTCTTCAGTAATCCTTTGCCAAAAAATCATAGAATCACTTTCATCTATCACTAATACTAAATCAAATCTCAATTCTAGTTGTTGCTTAAGCACAAGAATACAGATTCCATGTAATTTAGCAATATGTTCAACTGTGGCATTTTCATCTAACACAACTCCTCTGCCAAAGGCAATATATTGAATTAAAGGACGTAATGCTTTGGCAATTTTGAGTGGATAAGGGATGGAGGAAACATCAGGAAGTTTTATTGATAAGTCTTTACTTGAAGATATATTTGAGGTTTTTGGAGTCACCAAAGCCGCAGGTTGCTTTGGTGAAATAGGAGGTTTTTGTATTATTGTATTTTCTAGAGTCTGAGTTTCTGGTTGCTTCTGTTTATCTGGTTCTGGAATTTCAGGGTCTATTTTTTCTGGTTCCGGTTGAAGTGGTGTTTTTTGAGCGGAAAAATTAGCAGAACTCTGTTGTGCTAACCAGATAATTTCGGCAATTTCTGTACCAGTTAGTTTTAATTCTTGTTGTAATAATCTAATTAATTGGTCAAATTTCTTACTCATTATTTTTCTCCTCTCGCTCAGAATGACAATATAGGACAATACGGTTCAAACATTAAGCTGAAAAATGGGTTAGAGTCCCTATACTGTCATCCTGACGGTCGGGAAGGATCTCGCGATCTCTTCCCGACCGTCAGGATGACAATATTACTTCCTCTCTTTCTCCCTTCCTCCCTTCCTCCGTTCCTCCGTTCCTCCCTTTCTCCCTTAACTGAACCGTATTGCAATATAGGGTTAATATTCATCAGTAGCAGATAGACTTTTAAACAATAGGTCTTGTAAATTTTCATTAAAGGCTTCAGGATTAAGATTATTCCTGATATAGATAGCATTTAATAACTGATCTGTTGCGCGTTCTTCTTCTTCCCTTGTTAAAAAAGCATTTATGAGATCATCAGTTTTTTCTATAGCTTCATCATGAAAATGAGATGCAATTATTTCTTTTAAAGATTCTAAATCAGGATTGGGCATTTTTACTCGAAGACACCGACGTAAAAATGCAGGAGGAAAGTCTCTTTCACCATTACTAGTCATAATAATAATAGGAAATTCTGAACAATATACTCTACCTTCTTCAATTGCAGCTTTAATTCCTAAATCTTCTGTGCGAACGTTTACAAATGTAGATGTTTGAGTTTGTGAAGCATCTGCCCAACGGACTAATTCATCGATTTTGAATTTACCTTCTTCAAATAGATGTAATAAATCGTTAGGTAAATTAATGTCACTTTTATCAATTTCATCAATTAACAAAACTCTAGGATAAAGAGAAGGTAGAAATGCTGTACCAACTGTACCCAATGTAATATATTGTCCAATATCAGAAGACTTTTGCTGTTCTGGGTTGTTTTGATTTAGTTGATAATCTTGAAGTCGGGCGATCGCATCATAAGCATAGAGTCCATCTTGGAGCGTAGAACGAGAATTAATCGCCCAAGTTAATACAGGACCTAATTGTAATTCATGGGCGATTGCATAAGCTAAAGATGTTTTTCCAGAACCGGGATTTCCTGTAACCAAAAGAGGTCGTCGCAAATATAATGCAGCATTTACAGCATCTAATACTGTGATTCTAGCATTATTTGTATTTTCCTCATCTGCTGGTGTTTTTTGACTAGAAACACGAAAATTCCGACCTTTTTCCCGACCGCGTTCATTTTGCTCAGACTCTGCTAATTTTTCAATTTTTTGCCAGTTATTTTGAATATCTGTTAATTGTTTTGATTCGTCAATAATTTTTTGAATTTCTTGAATTTTTTTTGATGCTTTTGGTTCTGCTATCTGGATTTTTTTAAGTTCTCTTAGCTGATCAATATTTTCAATTTTGAGAAATTTTCGCCAAGGTGGTGGAGGTGGAAGTTCATGAATTTTCTGAGGATGAATTTCACCATCACCATAAAATAGATACCAATCTTTATTTTCTTCTGAGTTTTTCTCTGCTTGATGTTTAGACATTGTTTGCTTCCTTAGAGGGTGTTTTAAAAGTTACGAGGAGGTGTAATTTGTCATCCTGACGGTCGGGAAGGATCTCGCGAGATTCTGACGGTCGCGAATAATGACAATATTACTTATTTATTATTGAGCTTTCATTGACATATTAGGGGATGTTAATCTTTCTTTTCTCGGTATTTTATCATGGTCAAATAATACTCCTAATTTGTAACCAAAATCACTTCTATTGTTCATATTTTCTTCCCGAATAGCATAAATATTATGATGTATTTTATAGAATTTACAAAAATTATTTGTAGCATCTAAATCAATATTTAAAACACCTCTTAATCTTTCATTTATACTATCATTATTTTTTGTGTATCTAGTCCATAAGCACAAAGGAACACCTTTTGATAAAATTTGTCTAAAAAAATCAACTCTTTGTTTGGAATTCCTGAACAGACAATCAGTTAAATTAACAAGATCAGGAGGACATTTTTCAATTTTATGGATAAATTCTTCAGTATTAGAAACTTCATTAATAAGTTTTTCTAAACCATACCATTTTTCTCTCCACACAACAATTGATCTACTTTTACCATCATTGTGAAAAAATCTCTCATAAGAGCGTACAGTTAGAGGGTATAATTTACCAACGGGTATTTTTTCACCTGAATCATCAGTAATTTCCTTGATATCAAAATCTATACTTAAAATATTAATAGGTAAAAATAATTCTATAATGGGTAATCTAGACAATTCAAAGCGATTGTGCATCTCTTTGATAATTTGATCTATATAATCAGGAATTTCTTGTTCTAAATAAGTTTCTTGGGAATTATTCTCTAATTCAATAGAAGCTTCGTAGCATTTTTTCTGAGTCTTATTATTTTCAAATTGTGCAAATTGAGCCTTGATAAAAAATTCTTGATTTTGATTATCTCTTGATTTAGGTTCTACGATAAAAAATAGATAGCTAACTATATTATTTGGAGTTGTTTTCTCAGCAAAAATTCTCGCTTCTGGAAAATTGTTTCTAATCCATGCTTCTAAATCATCTTTAATATCTTGAATATCTAAGAGTTGATGCAAAAAGAAATCTATGAAATCATGCAAATCTAGAAGACACCTCTGTTCAAAATCATCAACAAGATCATCCGGTTTCTGATAATTCTTGTAGATTGAGGTCAATAAATTATCAATTACATCCCATTCGTCAAATGAAGATATTTTTTTCGTTTGCTTATTTTTTAAATAATCGTTATATTTTTCAATTACTAATTTATTTGTCTTCACCTTTTGCAGAATATCAATTAAATATTGAAAATTATATCTATCAAATAATCCTCCTACTTCTTTTGAGTAAAATTCTTTGAGTCTAGTTTCCTGATTGTGTGGAAATTTAAGACATACTAATAAAAAAGATTTAACTAAATTCTTTCTAATTAAATAATCCACTAAGGAGCTAAATCGAGCATTAACTGTATCTCCTGAAATCGCGTGATAAAGATTTCCTTTTAATTGAGTTTGATGATTTCCACATATTTTTTTTAACTCTTGTTCGGTAAATACATTTTCAAGAGTTATGATTAATTCGTTTCTTTTTTCGTCTACCATATTCATATTCGGTAATTATTAATAATAAATCCAGCTAGAAGTTTTGAAAATGAAAGCAATCAATCAGATTCCGGATTTCTCAAAGAAGTCTGATTTCTATTATATTTCAATACGGTTCAGTTAAGGAAGGAAGGAAGTAATACTGTCATTCTGACGGTCGGGAAGAATCCCGCGAAATCCTTCCCGACCGTCAGGATGACAATATTACTCCTTAACAGAACTTTATTGTATTATCTGTTTCATAAAGATAATACTTTAGAAGCAAAATATTCTTCCTGTTGACAAAGTATATTTAAAAAATCATCTATTAACCCTCTTCTGATTAAATAATCAACCAAGTAAATAAATCTAGCATTAACTGTATCTCCCGGAATTGCAGCAAAAGGATTTCCTTTTAATTGAGTTTGATGATTCATACATATAGTTTTTATTTCTTCTTCTGTAAATACTTCTTGAAGAATCTTAATTAAATGTTGTTTCTTTTGATCATTCCATATAATAGACGGTGGCTTTGGTGGAGTGCTAGATTGATTTGAAAACAAATAACCATCCAATGCATTCATATATAGTACAGGAATCGCAAAATCTTTTTGTTTGTATCCATAATCTATAGCTAGTTTGAACCGAGCTTTTTGAACTGCTACTTCAACTGAATGACCTTTAATTATTCGTGAATAAAACTCTGTCACAAAACTAGTAGCTGTTTGATTAGAGACTTCATATTGCATTGCTATTACAACAGGAACACCTTGCTGTATTAAGTGAGAAGCTACACTACTAAAAGCATTAGTTTCAGATTGTTTCCCAGTTTCACAAGCTTGTAAAATAACAATCTTGGGAGTATGACCACTAAATAATTCACTAAACATTTTAGCATCTTTCCAATTTGCTGCACCTGCATCATTAACAAAAGCAATTTGTCCTATATATTCTCCATTTTTTTCTATTAATCGACCATGACCAATAAAATGAAAAACATCTGGTTTATCTTCTTCTAACTTATCTACAATATGAGAAAAATCCAGGGAATCCATCACCGGAAGAAATATTACTTTATCTTTATCTAAGCTATTCAAATACTTTGTTACTCCCTGATATTCCACATCATTTAATGAAGAATCAGCAGTTGGTTTAGAGATAACTAAAGCAATTTTTAGTTTTTCTGCTGGATTAATTTGAATCGGTAGTTTTAAGTTTTCTTCTAAGCGACGGAAAAAGCTTAATTTCCGATCAGTTGCAAAATGAATATCACCTTGATTATATTTAGCTGGTAAACACATTAATTCCCAAGGATAGGCTAAAATTTCAGGTATTGTTCCCTTAATTTCTAAAATCACTTGTAATATTTGTTTTCGTTTTTTGACAATTTCTGTATAGAAAGACAAAAAATCTTCCCTTAATTGATTATCAAATAAAGCATCAAATAAAGCTTCTCCTACTTTCTGAATTCGCTCATCTTTTAAGTCGGCAGAATTTTTGATAATTCCTTGAATTCTAGAGTCTATTCTATTACCCTGATTAAATTGTCCCGTTAGTGTTGCATCTGGTTCTGTTGATGCAGCACAAGATTTTTGGGCTTTCACCGTATTTTTATTAGTAATGAAAATATGATAATGATTTTGTGTCATTGTCAAATTTTATTGTAGATTGCTCCTGTATTATGGGTTGTTTCAGGTTAAATTTCTGGTCAGTCATTGGCTGGTTTGTTTATCTGTGATTTAACTGACTATATTTTATAACCAATGATTATTTATAGCAAATTATACATCAATACGGTTCAGTTAACAGAGGAAGTAATATTGTCATTCTGAGCGAAGCGAAGAATCTCGCGGGATTCTTCGCTTCGCTCAGAATGACAGAATATTATCAGATTTTGGCTTAACTGAACCATATTGAATTATACATAACTCAATCCGGTTCAGTTAAAGGGGAATCCTGCCCGTTTTTTAGCTTAACTGAACCGAACTGGGTTATAAATAAATCTTATATCTTCCCAAATCGTCGTTCTCGTTGCTGATAAGTAGATAAAGCGCGGTGAAACTCAACCCGATTAAAATCTGGCCATAAAGTATCAGTAATATAAATTTCTCCATAAGCCATTTGCCAGAGCAGAAAATTCGAGAGTCGCATTTCTCCACTAGTTCTAATTAATAAATCGGGGTCAGCAATTCCCGCAGTATATAAGTGTCCAGCAAATATCTCCTCAGAAATTTCATCAGGTTGTAGTAAACCTTGCTGAACCTTTTCGGCGATCGCCCGACAAGCTTGCAAAATTTCCTGTCGTCCACCATAATTAGTGGCGACAGTAAAGCGAACTGCTTGATTATGCTGAGTTTCGAGCATAGAACGGGAAATTTCTTGCTGTAGCGATCGCGGTAGAGCCTGCAAATTGCCAACAAATTGAATTTGCACATTCTCTTGGATCATTTCCCGTAATTCTTGGCGTAAAACCTTCTGGAACAGAGTCATCAAAAAATCCACTTCTTCTTGAGGTCTTTTCCAGTTTTCTGTGGAAAAAGCATAAGCAGTTAATGCCGGAATTCCCCAATCTTGACAACAACGAAGCAAATCTTTGAGGACATCTACACCAGCTTTATGTCCCATCATTCGGGGTAGACCTTGACGTTTAGCCCATCGACCATTGCCATCCATAATCACCGCCACATGCTGAGGTAATAATTCTGGTTTCAAGTCGGGGGGTAAATATTGCAGTTCAATTTGTTGTGAAGTCATTTTTTATAGCGTGAAACCAGTGCTAGTGCCTTACCACTAATCTGACGAACCAAACTCAAAAGACCAGGAGCCACAGCTTCCCGATCCACAGTTGGAGACAATCGAGCCTCTAAAGACTCTTTTAACTTTTTGATAGTTAGGGGTCTATATAAAGTTCCCCGTTCCGCGAGGGAAATAGAACCCGTTTCTTCTGATACCACTACACAAAGACAATTTTCAATTCGTTCCGTAATCCCCATGGCGGCTCGATGACGTGTTCCCAACTGACGGGAAGCGGTACGTCCTGAAAGCGGTAGAATTATACCAGATGATATAATCCGAGAGCCACGGATTAAAGTTGCCCCGTCGTGCAATAAAGTTTTTGGTTGAAAGATGGTCTGAATCAGTTCCTTAGAAACCTCCGCATTCAACTTAACTCCCGGTACAGAAAAATCTCGTTCATCAATTGGAACTGTCGTTTCTAAAATTAGCAAAGCGCCAATCCGATTTTTCGACAGTTCTTTCACAGCCTCAACAATTTCATCAATTACACTATCAGACTTGGGGACTGCTAGACTGGATGGCTGAAATAACTGCAAGAATTCACCTCGTCCCAACTGCTCTAAAAATCGTCGAAATTCAGACTGGAGAGCTACAGCCATGGCTACAGCACAACCAATCACCAATTTTTCGAGAACAAAATTTAACAAGGGTAGTCCCAACCTATTACTTAAAGCTGAGGCCAGCATTAAGATAATAAATCCTCGCACCATCCAGAGTGTGCGGCGTTCGTTGATGATCACTAAGATCATATAGGTTAACGCTAACACTAGAACAATATCCAGAGTCCCAAGCAGCAAGGACTGTGACCATCCCAGGTTTATCAGCCATTGCTTCCACCAATCTCTCATGACATCTGGATTCTAATCGTCATTAGTCAGTTGGCAGTTGTCAGTGGTTAGTCGTCATTTTTTTACTACTGACCACTGACCCATGACCCCTGTCTATTTCAATCTTTCTGGTAGGCAATCTTGTCGAATCAAGTCTTGGTAGGTTTCGCGTTGCAAAATTAAATTAGCTTCGCCATTTGCTACTAAAACAGCTGCCGGTCGCGGCAACCGATTATAGTTAGACGCCATACTATAATTGTATGCACCAGTTCCCATGACTACGAGAATATCTCCTGGATTAGTTGTTGGTAGTTGGATATTTTTTAGTAAAATATCCCCTGATTCACAATGTTTACCCGCAACTGTAACTGTTTGGGTCAAAGGAGCAGTCATTTTATTAGCAACTACTGCTCGATAAATGGATTGGTAAGTAATGGGGCGAGGATTATCTGACATTCCGCCATCAATCGTCACATAAGTCCGAATTTCGGGAACTACTTTCGTAGAGCCGATAGTATATGCTGTTACACAGGAAGTAGCAATTAGTGATCTCCCTGGTTCCGACAGTACCTTCGGCAAAGGCAGATTTTCCGCCGCACACGTTGCCTGAATTACTTCACAAATTGCTTGTACCCATTCTGTGATGCTGGGGGGATCATCTGATTCTATATACTTAATCCCTAAACCACCACCTACATTTAACTCTGTCACTGTTAAACCATATTTTGCTGCATCCCGCAACCATAACACCATCACAGCGGCTAAATCTCGATGTGGTTGGCGTTCAAAAATTTGCGAGCCAATATGGGCATGTAAGCCCACAAAGTTCAACTGGGACTGTTGGCTGACAAAGGCAAAAACTTGATCTAAATCGTTAGGATCAAAACCAAATTTACTATCTAAGTGTCCTGTACGAATATACTCATGGGTATGGCATTCAATCCCTGGAGTTAATCGCAACATGATGCGAGTTTTCGGTAGGTCGGTGGCCGGGCTGACTCGATTATTTCGACTAAAGTGTTTAATTCGTACCAATTATCTACAACAATAGTACAACCCGAATCAATGGCGAAAACTAGTTCTTCACGAGATTTATTATTGCCGTGGAGATAGATTTTATCTGGACTAATACCTGCATGCAGGGCAGTATAGAGTTCACCACCAGAAACTACATCTATACCCAAGCCTTCTGAGGCAACAATGGCACAAACAGCTAAACAGTTCCATGCCTTAGAAGCATATAATACCTGAGATTCACCTTGGTAATATTCTTGAAAACTATCCCGATATTGCTGACAGGCTAAACGGAGAGTTTCTTCATCTAGAATATACAAAGGTGAACCAAACTGTCGTACTAGGGTGCTAACATCACACCCGCCTATTTCTAACGAGTCGTGGTCATTAACCTTAGCGGTTAATGGTAGAAGTTCCTGATTTGGGGAAAGATTCCCATTAGAGCTAGGTTGTGCAGGTAAATACTGACTTCCAGAATGTTGAACCTCAATGGGGTAAGTCGATACCATAACTAAATAAAGTCGTCCTTGTTAAATATTATGGGTTTAATTTTCCGTTTCCCGCTTCTCAGTTTACTCCCTATAGGGTATTGGTTATGGAAGTAAGGAGTTGGGAGTTGGGACTAGGGTGAATTTAAAAATTCAATTATTGACACTGGAGCATTTGAGTGCATTGCTAGAACTAGATCAAGCTTGTTTTCAGGGTTGGTGGTCTGTTAATGCTTACCAACATGAATTAACCAGTCCTCACAGTTTTATGCTGGGTTTATTTTCACCGTCTTATCCCTCTAAATTGCTAGGTATGGCTTGCTGTTGGTCAGTTTTAGAAGAAGCTCATATTACAATTTTGGCAGTTCATCCTGAATATCAACATCAAGGTTTGGGACAGGTTTTACTCTATTCCCTGCTCAAGACGGCTGATCTGCGAGGTTTAGAACGGGTTACTCTCGAAGTTCGCGTTTCCAATCAAGCAGCTATCTCTTTATATCAAAAATTTGGCTTCAAAATAGCTGGAAACCGCCAGGGTTATTATCAAGATAATGGTGAAGATGCTTTAGTGCTTTGGCTTTCTCTGCCCAAACCACCCTATTTCACCCCCATTTTAGCAAATTGGCGGACTATGATTGGCGATCGCCTTTCCCTATTGATTTGGGAATGGCTCGATTAAGTGGATGGTCAGGAAGTTATGTATAAAATATAAGGAAGCGAACTGAATTTTGAATTTTGAATTCCTAAATATCTTCTCTTAATGACAAAAAATCCAATTTTTTTTGATTTTATTAATCAGAAGATTTAAATTTAAATTTTTTATTGATAAGAATTACTTATATAAAATTCAATTTCTTGACAAGGAACCCCTATTTATGATAAATATCAATATTTGGGATTAGATATACAAAAACTCGATGCTAGCAGTCAATAATTTGTAATCAACCCCAAAAACACTGGCAAAATCGACCTCCTCAGTACGCACGCCAAAAAAAGAGTAATAAAAAGTTAATAGTTAACCCATCAATCTGAGTGATAGGTCTTGGATGTCGAAAATCTTTATACAGGCATCCAAAATCTTAGCCTGTGCTAAAATCAGCATACCGGCACGACGCAGGTGATGGGAAAAATGCCATGTTTGAACGCTTCACAGAAAAAGCCATTAAGGTAATCATGCTGGCCCAAGAAGAGGCCCGCCGTTTAGGTCACAATTTTGTCGGAACTGAGCAGATCCTCCTGGGTCTGATTGGCGAAGGCACGGGTGTGGCAGCCAAGGTGCTGAAATCGATGGGCGTCAATCTTAAAGATGCCCGCATTGAAGTTGAAAAAATTATAGGTCGAGGTTCTGGCTTTGTGGCTGTGGAAATTCCGTTTACGCCACGGGCAAAGCGAGTTCTAGAACTATCCTTGGAAGAAGCACGCCAACTAGGGCATAACTACATTGGCACCGAGCATCTGCTGTTGGGCCTAATCCGTGAAGGGGAAGGTGTAGCAGCCAGGGTGCTAGAAAACCTTGGAGTGGATCTATCCAAGGTCAGAACGCAAGTCATTCGGATGTTAGGAGAAACTGCTGAAGTCTCCCCTGGAGGCCCATCCGGTCGCACAAAAACCCCGACTTTGGATGAATTTGGCTCCAATCTGACCCAAATGGCCACAGATAACAAACTTGATCCAGTGGTGGGACGTGCCAAAGAAATTGAGCGCGTAATTCAAATTTTGGGTCGCCGCACCAAAAATAATCCAGTGCTGATTGGTGAACCAGGTGTTGGTAAAACCGCGATCGCTGAAGGTTTAGCCTCACGCATTGCCAACAAAGATGTCCCTGACATCCTGGAAGACAAGCGAGTAGTGACACTGGATATTGGTTTGCTGGTCGCAGGCACCAAATACCGGGGGGAATTTGAAGAACGTCTGAAAAAAATCATGGATGAAATCCGCTCGGCGGGTAATGTCATCCTGGTGATTGATGAAGTACATACCTTAATTGGTGCAGGTGCGGCAGAAGGCGCTATTGATGCAGCAAATATCCTCAAGCCAGCTTTGGCTAGAGGTGAATTACAGTGCATTGGGGCGACAACCTTAGACGAATACCGCAAGCACATTGAGCGAGATGCTGCTTTAGAGCGACGCTTCCAACCAGTGATGGTCGGTGAACCATCCGTTGATGAAACCATTGAGATTCTCTATGGTTTACGCGAACGCTATGAACAACACCACAAACTAAAAATCTCTGATGAGGCTTTAGTAGCCGCAGCCAAGTTATCTGATCGATATATTAGCGATCGCTATTTACCAGATAAAGCGATTGACTTAATAGATGAAGCAGGTTCCCGGGTGCGCTTGATCAACTCCCAACTGCCACCAGCAGCCAAAGAGTTAGACAAAGAACTGCGGCAAATCTTAAAAGAAAAAGATGATGCAGTGCGCTCCCAAGACTTTGACCGAGCTGGAGAATTGCGCGATCGGGAAATGGAAATCAAAGCCGAAATTCGCGCCATTGCTCAAAGCAAGACCAACGCTTCTGGAACCGAAGGTGATGAACCAGTGGTGACAGAAGAAGATATTGCTCACATTGTTGCCTCTTGGACAGGAGTACCGGTGAATAAACTCACCGAATCCGAATCTGAGAAACTGCTGCACATGGAAGACACATTGCATCAGCGACTCATTGGCCAAGAAGAAGCAGTTAAAGCAGTATCTCGCGCTATTCGTCGCGCTCGTGTGGGTTTAAAAAATCCCAACCGACCGATAGCCAGCTTTGTCTTCTCGGTCCGACTGGTGTTGGTAAAACAGAATTGGCCAAATCCTTAGCTTCTTACTTCTTCGGTTCCGAAGAAGCCATGATTCGCTTAGATATGTCCGAGTACATGGAACGCCATACAGTTAGTAAACTGATTGGTTCACCTCCAGGTTACGTAGGATACAACGAAGGCGGACAATTAACAGAAGCAGTGCGGCGTCGTCCTTACACAGTGGTGCTATTTGACGAAATCGAAAAAGCGCACCCCGATGTATTCAATATGCTGCTGCAAATTTTGGAAGATGGTCGGTTAACCGATGCCAAAGGACGCACAGTGGACTTTAAGAACACTTTGCTGATTTTGACTTCCAATATTGGTTCTAAAGTAATTGAAAAAGGCGGTAGTGGTATCGGCTTTGAATTTGCCGAAGATGTGACTGAGTCGCAGTACAACCGTATTCGCTCCTTGGTGAATGAAGAACTGAAACAGTACTTCCGTCCTGAATTCCTCAACCGACTAGATGAAATTATCGTCTTCCGTCAATTGAGTAAGCCAGAGGTAACACAAATTGCCGAAATCATGCTGAAGGAAGTATTTGGTCGATTGACAGAAAAAGGCATTGTCTTACAAGTCACCGACCGCTTCAAAGATCGTTTAATTCAAGAAGGTTACAGCCCCAGTTATGGTGCTAGACCTTTAAGAAGGGCGATTATGCGCTTACTAGAAGATAGCTTGGCGGAAGAAATTCTGTCCGGTCGCATTAAGGATGGTGATGTTGCCATTGTCGATGTAGATGAAACTGGTAAGGTGCATGTTACTTCTGAAAAGCAGAGGGAATTGTTACCCCAAGGTGTTGAATCGTAGTTAGGATTTTTAATTATTAGAGAAAACGGTAGAGGATTTAGGTTCTCTACCGTTTTTTGTTATTTGAAGCATTTTTATGACTCATATAAGAACCGCATTTGCACAGAGTCTCGTTGAGAAAACGCCAAGTACACAGATATTTGCTAATTCCAGATCGGTTGACGAGAATCAGCAAAAAACCTATTTCAGTAACATTAACAAAAGACCTATCTGCCAGGGAAACTCTTACTCTAGGGGTAAAAATGTACTATAATGAGCTAAAAATTTCCATATTGAGTAAATTTACTTGATATTATTTTAATAATATGTTATAAGTATATAGAGGTGTGCAATTGAATGAAATACATATTTCACGGAAAAAGCTATACAGCTAGGGAATTTCACTCCTGACTCCGTGCTATATAAACATTTTAAGCAACTCAAAATATTAACATTCCTAGAGGACATAATCATAATATGACTAATTTTGACGAAATAATTAATTATAGCTTTTACGTTTTTGAACATAATTTTATTGAGCTTGAAAAATATATTGATAGCTATACTGATGAACTTTATAGTCAAGATATCACAGCATTTGACTTAAGAAATCGTGATTCTCAAGCTGAAAAATTTGAGGAAGTGAAAAAGGAGATTGCTCGATTGCTGCATAACTATTCAGCTTCTTGGTTCTCTTTGAGAGAGCAAACCTTTGCAGAAGAAAAATCATTGGAAGATTCTTCTCTAATTTCTGAAATTGAAGACAAAAAGAGAGAACTATTGACAGATAATCCTGAAAATGGTTTTATCCAGGGCTTGAGAAATTATATACAGCATAAAAGGTTGCCTCTGATTGACAGTAAAAACTCAATAGGCTTTAAATTTGGAGAACCAAGCTTTAATATTGAACATTCATTATATTTAGATACAAATAAACTATTAGAATGGAAAAAATGGAATTCAAATGCTAAAAAATACTTGACTGACCATTCAGACAAAATTCCTATTAAAGAAACAATCAAAATAAATTTCTATTGTATAAAAGAATTCTATCAATGGCTAGAGAGTAAATTGAATTGAACTAGGTAAAACCCAACAAATTTATTTTTACTGTTGGGTCTTGTGCTCGATAGTATTAGGCTTTATGATGGCTCTACTTTTAGATATACGTTTGCTTGTTTTTTCATGGTTAAAAAATATATCAAAATCCCTATGATCTTTATCTGATAAGCATTTTGGAAAATTAGTTTATTTGAGTGTCACCATCATATACCATCAGTATTATTAACTGGCTATACTAGATCTAGTATGATGGAATATGAAACCCACAAACGAACAAGCTCAAACACTCTATAGGACATGTTATATTCTTACTAGTATGTTAAAAATCATCGTACTAGTAAGAATAGACGAACGGACAGGTAATTTATATGTACTTGCTGGGGAAGATATAGAGTTTGAAATTGCCCCAGGTGGAGAATATATATAAATCATTGGAGGATGAACTATGACTTTAACAAAATATCAGGTAATGAATCTTGATGAACTACGTGGCTATGTTCTCAATCACCAAGACGATGTTGAAGCTTTTCATACTTATGTAGATCGCTCAAAATCTGAAGGAAGAATGAATAAAATATCTCCAAATGATGAAAACTGGGAAGAAAAAGTTATACAGGCAATCACTTATAGTACAAATTCTATTCGTTGGTACTGTGACACAACAGAAAAATATCAGCAACAGGCTCAGATAATTACTGAATGGTGGAGAAATTTAGATCATAAAACTGTTATAAGGTATCACACTGAGAGAATAAAACTTACCGGAATATCTGGATGGAAACCAGACAAACTTGATCAACCAGTAAAACTCAGAATTAGTGAACCAAGTATAGAAGAAACGGGTGAGATTGCATTCGTGAAATACAAAAATGAAGATAATACTATAAATCGAATAGAGACAATTGCGATTGACTTAGATATTGATAAGCAAAACTTGTTTGTTTGGCCAAGTTACTCATCAGGAGTATTTATTTTCTCTTTGGAAAATGTTTAAAAATGAGCATTTTCCTTTGACTAGTACTTAATCATGCAAGTAACTAACCCATTTCACTTGGAAAGCAAGCACATACAGATTAATTAGCATACTGATTTATAAATATTTACTGATTTTTCAAAAGTAATAATAATTGTTGATAATCGCTATCTTTTAATGCAAATTTTGCATTACGCATTCCATTAATTAATTTCTGTAGTAAGTTTAAATTAGGTTGTCTTTGCTGTACCCATTTGGTAAGGATATTAGGAATAGTAAGGAAAGAAATATTTAAATCATCAGCAGCTTGAATACATTTCTTATCACTTGAAAGAAAAACTGCTGTATGAGATTCTCTTTCAGCTAACACTAAACAAGCAGATTCACCAAGACCAATACCATATTTATTCATCAAGTATTCACGCTTAGGAAGTTCTTCCAATTTTAAAGATTCAATAAAAAGATTTCCAGCTTTAAGGTGATCGGAAAGTTGAGTTAAATTTTCTAGATAATCCTGAAAACGTTGTCCTTTATCTCCTGGAAGATTTAATACTTCACGACGGGCATAACGTATTCCTTTTGCTAATTCGCTTAAACCTTCATCAGATACCAGGGCTATTTCATTCTAAAAAACATGGTAAAATGGTAGAGATAGCTAGGCATCTATGAGGAGTATAAAAATGTCAGAAATAGCAATTATAGAAGCATTTACAGACTTACCAGACCCTAGACGAACCGCAGGACAACGCCATGAAAAAGCACTGTGTCTAGCATTGTTTACTTTGGCAATTGTGGCAGGCAACAGAGGGTTCTTGGCAATAGGGGACTGGCTAAAAGCTTACCGGGATGAATTAATAACTATATTTAGACCAAAAAAGAATAGATTGCCATCATACAGCGCAATTCGACGTGTATTACTACAAACTGATTATCAAGCATACTCAGCCAGATTAGCGAGATTCTTTGATATTCAACCAATACCTGGAGAAATGATAGCGGTGGACGGTAAGGTATTACGTGGTTCTTACCAGCTAGAAACTGACAATCCTCATTCAGAAGCACATCCAGCAATTATGTTAGTAAACGCCTATATAGTAGAAAGAGGACTGATTTTAGAACCATATCAAGTAAACTGTAAAAGCAATGAAATCACAGCTTTACCACCAATGCTCACACAAATAGCCGCGAAAGGAGTGATTTTTGCCTTTGATGCTATTAATACTCAAAAAAAACTTGTCAGTTGATTGTGGAAAGTGGTAATGACTACATCGGGGCATTGAAAGGTAATCAATCTGGGCTACTTAAAGATGTGGAAGCAAATTTTCAGCCAGAACAGACAGACTTACAAATTAACAAAGGTCATGGTCGAATTGAAAAACGCACTGTTAGTATCTGCAAGTATGAAGGTCAACGTGATTGGCCAGGACTAGAAACGGTAATTCGAGTACAGTCTGAACGTCAAATTATCAAGGAAAATTTCATAGAAGTTGAAACTGAAACTCGTTATTATATTGCTTCATTCACAGCTACTGCTGATGCTTTTGCTCAAAAGATTCGCAGCTATTGGGATGTTGAAAACAAAGTGCATTATGTTCGAGATGTGACACAAGGAGAAGATCATTCTCGCATTCGTACTAATGGATTAGTTCAAATTTTTGCTATAGCTCGTAATTTAGCTCTCAATCTTTACCGTTCTCATGACTTTAAAAATATGGCTCAAGCACAAAGATTTGCCTCTTTTGGTCTTAGCACACTCAAGCAATTATTTAGAATGAAATAGCCCTGAGGTAACTCCTTCATCTGGGTTGAATTATTGACATTCGTGAAAAAATAGTTGACTCCCACACCATATAGACGGGCAATTTTATCCAGTGTGAGTGCATTGATTCTGCGCTTACCTTTTTCATACTGAGAGAGTGCAGAACTTGTGATACCCAATGATTGAGCAGCTTCACCTTGAGTAAATCCTGCTATTTCACGAGCTAGGTGAAGTCGTTTCCCCAATGCTATTTCTGGTGATGGACAGTCGGTAAAGTTGAACACAAGCATTACCTCTAAAGTCTTTAATTTAACAAATTGTTATTTTTTGGTCTTCATATAGTTGATTTTAACATAAATAATTGCGCTTTTAGACAAAAAATTAAACCCCGATAAAATAGATCTGTAGAGATTATATTTAGTCATGCAAATAACCATCTCATCTTTTCGCGATAAATTGAAAGTTTTCCCTTAATGAGTGATGTTATTGCTGATTTACCTTTAACTAGTACTTAATTATGCAAGCAACTATCCCCTTTCACTTACAAAGCACCTATAAATTAATTCAGTGCGCTTTCCCCAAAGGGATAGATTCAGAAGCTTATAAACCGCTTTTAGCATTACTAAGTGAGGAAATGTCAGATAGAAATCTAGCCGAAGTTATCGCTTATTATAGTGGTAGAGATTATAGTGTTGTACTCAATGATGTATATCGGGTACAATCTATTGATATACCTAAACCTGAGGCTATTGCTAATTTAAAGGAAAATTTACTTAGTTGTGGTTATCAACAATGGCTTGAAGAATAATTGGGAATTTACAGAAGTATGGATTGATCCAATGTTATCGCCTCCATATATTGTGTTATTACTTGGAGACAATGAGGGAAATTGTCATATTTATGATCCAGCAAATGGGTATAAAGTTGTATTTTCTAGTACTAACTATGAAGAAGCTAAATCATGGTTACTTGAAGATGAGTATGAACCACTTGAAGGTAGACTTTTAGCATCGGAATTAGTTTGAATTTTTGAGAGTAAGACGATGACTTTAACAAAATATCACGGAATGAATCTTGATGAACTACGTGGCTATGTTCTCAACCACCAAGACGATGTTGAAGCTTTTCATATTTATGTAGATCGCTCAAAATCTGAAGGAAGAACGAAGATAATAGTATAAATCAAATAGAGACAACTGTGATTGACTTAGATATTGATAAGCAAAACTTGTTTGTTTGGACAGGTTACTCATCAGGAGTATTTATTTTCTCTATTGAAAGTTGAAATCCAGGTAAAACCTCTTCTCCAGAAAGTATTGCTGGTATTTTAACTATTTCCACAGGTTGGTCTGGACGATAAATTTCCACTTGTTGTGCTTGAGGATTAATTAACCAACCTAAACGCAAACCATTTTCTAAATATTCTTGCATTTTTTCTTGCAGGGGTTTTAGGTTATCTGTTGATAATCGCAATTCAATCACAAAGTCTGGTGTGAGTGGTGGAAATTTTCTCCGTTCTTCGGGAGTTAGCGTTTCCCACCGTTCCAATTTTACCCATGCTGCGTCTGGAGAACGGTTTGCTCCGTTGGGAAGTTTGAAGAGTGTTGAGGAACTAAAGACTTTTCCTAATTTGGTTTTGCGATTCCAGATATTTAAATCTGTAATTAATTCAGCTTCTTGACCTCCACTTTCTCCTCCTACTGGTGGCACAATAATCAATTCTCCTTGTGCGTTAAGTTCTAGATTAACATCTTTATTCGCCATACACAGTTGATAAAATTGTTCATTTGTCAGTCGAACAATTGGATCTAGATTTAGGATAACTGTATTCATGAAGGAAGATTTAGTATAGATGAATTAATATTTTATACCTACACAATCGCAGGCAAGATGCCTGCTCCACAATAATTTTATCATATATGTTTTTTTGAATTGTGGGGATATTTTTTAACCACCTGGGATTAAATTCCCAGGTGGTATAAATACTTGCTAAATTTACAGGTGCTTTTGGTAATATCCCTCTATCGCACCTACAGCATGCAATAAAGGTGAATTTAGCGGTTCAATCCAATCAGCTAGTTCCCTGGCTATACCAAGAGTTGCAGTACCTTTTGATGGTTCTAATGTGCCTGCAATAGTCTTGGTTTTAATAAATTCCAAAGCGTTGATTACATTATGTAAACGCTCTTTTTCACCTGATTTCATCAGCAATTCTGAGCTAGTTGCCAATGCTCTATCAATCAGCTGAATAAATTCTTCTGTCTTGGTTGTCATAGATTTTAAGGACAAGTGAAACTGTCTACAAAGATATTTATACCTTCAGACCATTTGATATTTGGATCTCTTGAATCCTGGATAAAAATTTGTTGTCCTCCTCCTGGATACAAATAATTACATATTCTTCCAGTTACAGGAGCAACAAGACCTCTATAAATTGTTGTTCCTGCTGGCAAAGTTACTCTCTCTGCAAGTATGGCTTTATTACCCCACTCTTGATTAAGTGCTAATTTATTAATTACATCTACATTGTTGAGATACTGATTGGTCGTCAAATATCTGCCATACTTGTTATTATTATCACTGTAGTAGCGATAAAAAGTTTTGGGTTGTTTTATTTTAACTTCATGGCATGTAGAGTTGAGGAAAGTCACCGCAATATCAGATGGTAGAGGACATGTAATTTCTTGCGCTCTGACTTGGGGTGAATTGAATAAAACAAACAAGAATAAAATAGCCGCAAGTATTTTGCTGACAATTTTCAATTTACTAGCTATACCAAATGGTGATTTCATGCAAATTTTCTTCGTGAGGTTTTTTTACACCCAAATATTAACAGAATATGCACAATATGTATCTCTATACATATTTATATATATAATTTTGTGGAGCGGGCATCTTGCCCGCCATTGAAGCCAGGGCGGCTTTGCCGTATTAGGTATGTGCTAATAATAATTAGCTGATTTGCGACGATTAATGGCTGTGACTGCATCTTTATTTAAGACTTTACCATTATCAACAGTGGCATAAACTAACCAATGATCACCTGCTTCCATCCGACTTTGGACAGAACATTCTAGATATGCTAAAGCACCGTTGAGAATAATTCCGCCATTATTAGCTTCTTGAGTGTCCAAACCTGCAAATCTATCTTGTCCGGGGGTGTAAACTTTCATAAATTGCTTACGGATTTCTTTTCCTTCTGCTAACATATTAACTACGAATTTGATTATTTGTATGGGATAAGGATTCTATTGCTCTATCTTTAGCTACCGCAATGGTTAAACCAGGAGGATTAAAACTGGCTTGGGCTACCCAAGATGCTAACATTCCCGTTTTTACTTCCCCTTGTCTGCCGTGACCACACACAAAGAACCAATAATCCTTCCTACTGCTTGTTCGACATTACTTGCGGGTTGACTAGCGATTGACGGATTTTTTAACGGTCGTTTCAATGCTTGAGCAAAATCAGTTCCGGCTTCTTCACAAGTTTGTAGGGTGACTTCCGTTGGGTTTGAATTTGACGCGAATGGGGTCAAATCCAAATCTGATATCCTGCATCTTTGAGTTTGCTTTCAATTAAATCCACTGCTTCTCCACTCCAACCAAAAGAACCAAATACTCCGGCTAATTTATTGTTAGTAGCTGTAGATAAGGACAATTCCTAAAGCTGTTTGCTACTGGTGTGGGTGCGTGTCCTCCTAAGGTGGGGGAACCTATCACAAAACCAGTGGATTTTTCAATAGCGGCTTTGATTTCTTCGGGTTCGGTAAATTCGCAGTTGATTGATTCTACATTGACACCGGCTTTGGTGATGCCGCGAGCGATCGCCTGTGCTAAAGTTGCAGTATTCCCATATGCAGAAGCATAAATTAAGGCTACGTCATATCAGCGGAAGTTTGCTGTTGACTCCATTCCTTGATAGGCTTTGGTCATTCAATTAACCCATATCGCACTAAAGGTCCATGTCCGGTAGCGTACAATCGCACAGGTAAATCTGATAATTTTTCTAAAGCAGTTTCTATTTGTCTAGCATGAGGAGCCATTAAACAATCAAAATAATAGCGTCTATCTTCGTTAAAGACTTCCCAACCTTCATCAAATACTTGATCTCCACAAATATGCGCTCCAAATAATTTATCAGAGAACAAAATTTCTGTTTGGGCATCATAAGTACAAAGTTCATCTGGATAGCGGGGATTAGGTGTAGGAATAAATTGTAAAATATGTCCTTTACCTAAGTCTAGGGTTTCATCTCCCCGCATAATTAAAATTGGTAAATCCGGATTTTCCAGCGCTCCTCGTAAATTTATCGCTCCGGGATTAGAACAAACAAAAGTAATTTGTGGCGCTATTTCTAAGAGTTTTTTTAAGGTGGCTGCACGGTTAGGATTAACATGACCAAGAATTACATAATCAATGGTTTTGATATCTAACCGCTTTTGTAAAGCATCTAAATAAATTTCGCTGAAAGTTTCTCCAGGTGGGTCAATCAGCGGCATTTTTATCCCCTTGAATTAGGATAAGAGTTTGCGGTTGTCCCTTTGGCTAGAGCATATTCTATTTCAAATCTCAGTCTAGCCCAACTGCGCGATCGCAAGATTGTGGTATCTGTCCCAATGGGGATGATTTGCACGTCACGGGGTTTAGTATTTGTTTCTGACATAAGTTTTAGTCCGTGAAGAGAATTTTTTTATCGTCAAAGTCAAATTTCCGGATTCAGAACCAAGCAGAATATTTCTGTATTCATTCTGAATCCTGACTCTCGACTCCCGACTCCTTCTAATAGTGATTTCCGACTTTCCGGTGGTGAACTGCGGTGATGGAATCTGGATTAGAAACCCGACCAGCATAAACTGTGCTATATACCGCCCAGTGGTCGCCACAATCCATCCGGCTGATAACCTCACATTCCATATAAGCTAGAGCTTCGGTGAGGATGGGAGTACCATCTTGGCGGGTTGGGTTTTGACTCCTTCAAAACGATCAGCACCAGGAGCAAATCGTTTTAAAAAGTGTTTCATCAGTTTTTGATAATTACCTTCTTCCAAGACGTTGAGGACAAAGCGATCGCCTACTTGCATGAGGGATTCAATCGCCCGGTCTTTAGCCACCGCAATGGAGAATCCTAAAGGTTTGAAACTAGCTTGACACACCCAGGAGGCTAACATCGCACTGGAAACATCTCCTTTTTTAGCGGTAATGATATATAGTCCACCGCTAATTCTTCCCAAAGCCTTATCTAGGTCAGCACCCAGAGATTTCATCGCTTTGATGCTGCGATCGCGTGTTACCCATTGTCCTAAGTCAGTTCCCGCTTCTTCGCACTTTTTATAAGTAATGTCTGTGGGTGTTTCCCGAATTTCAATGACCGGGAAACCGATACTCAAACCTAAAGCCCGGAATTTATTTAATAGAGGATATGTAGGTTCATCATCTCCACCACCAGTTTCAAAAATACCAATAGCTTGTTTATCTTTAGCGAATCCTAAAACCGTACTCAGTGCAGTTTGAGCAGTAGGATAACTGCTAGCTGGAGGCATCCCTACCACTAAACCCGCACAACGTCCCACTAGTTCTCGTAATTCTTGTAAATCGACTGCGGTTTTTAAATCGACGAATTCCACCGCCACACCAGTTTTGGTGATACCATTAGCAATGGCTTGAGCCAGGCGATCGCTATAACCGTAATCAGCAACGTAAAATATGCCAATGGCGGTTTCGGCTTTAGTTTGACTTTGACTCCAAGTGCGGTAGCGTTCGGTTAATTCCGTAACGTTGTGATAGAGTAATCGACCGATGTCCAGTCGCAATCATATTAATGGTTTTTAGTTCCGCCATCCGCTTCATGGCAGATAATACAGACCGCGCATTGGGTCCCATTAAACAATCATAGTAATATTGAAAATCATCTTCTATGGCAGCTAAGTCATCATCAAAGGTGCTATCTGAGCAATAATGCAGCCCAAAAGCATCACAGGTGTAGAGAATTTTAGTTTTGTGGTCAAAGCTAAAGATGGTATCAGGCCAATGTAAATTAGGAGCGATGACAAATTCAAATTCATGACCGTTACCGATATTGAGGCGATCGCCATTTTTGACAATTTGGCGTTTAAATGGCTGATGCACCATATCTTCCAGAAATTGAATTGCGACTTTGGAAGCAACAATGGTGATATTTGGAGCTAGTTGCAACAAATCTTTAACTAAACCACTATGGTCTGGTTCAGTGTGACTGATAATCAGATAATCAATATCGGTGGGATTGATTAAACCAGTCAGAGTGTCAAAATAAAGTTGACGGAACTTTTCGTGAGAGGTATCCACCAAAGCAGTCTGCTCACCACGAATCAGAAATGAATTGTAAGTAGTGCCGTTTTGCAGACCAAACTCAATATCGAAGCGATCGCGATCCCAATCCAAAGAGCGTATTGCTGTCGTGTCTTCAGCAATATCCACCGTCTTGATGGTCAGCCGTTTTTCTGTTCTTGCGGTGAGTGCTACCATAACCCCCTCCTTGACAAAATGAGTATTTATTCTCTTTTATTATTGTGCCACGGGTTCAATATTAAATTATATTAAAATTCCTATGAGTGAGTTAAGAAAAACAAAAGTGTGGAAAATCACCCTTGGTTAGCACTAATGATTGGTAATTCCAAATTACATTGGGCGTTTTTTGTGGGAAAACGCTTAGAATTAACTTGGGATACTGACTATATACCAGAATCGGTTATACAAAAATTGTCTGTATGTTCCACATTAGATGAGTTAGCCTTTACCATTGTCCCATCGGATTTAATTCCGCAAATACATTTTACTGATGAGGAGAGAGGAATTCCCTACCCGATGGTTCTAGCTTCAGTAGTTCCCAGTCAAACCGAAATTTGGCAAAGTTATCCAAATATTCAGATCATAACTTTGGCGCAAGTACCTCTATTAGGACTATATCCCACTTTGGGAATTGACCGGGCTTTAGCTGTGTGGGGCGCGGGGATAACTTGGGGATTTCCCATACTGGTCATTGATGCCGGGACAGCACTGACATTTACTGGTGTGGATGATAATCAGTATTTAGTGGGAGGGGCAATTTTACCAGGATTGGGTTTACAGTTAGCGAGTCTGGGACAGAAAACAGGTCAATTACCATTGATAGAACCACAACTAATTCAGAATTTACCGCCTAGATTTGCTTTAAATACACCAGATGCAATTCAAAGTGGTGTGATTTACACTTTGTTAGCAGGAATCAAGGATTTTATTGTCGCTTGGTTGTCGATTTTCCCGGAAAGTAATTTGGTAATTACTGGAGGCGATAGGATTTTATTAAGTAATCATTTGCAAATGCAATTTCCAGAATTTTCTACCAGGTTAAGGGTAGAACAAAATTTAATTTTCTGGGGAATGAAAAAACTTAAATATACTAATGATTAAGGAGAAATTCCTCATCTTCAGTTGATCCCTTCCAAGATGGAGAACCAGGAAAAAATACGCCTTCCCATTTTTTTTTATATTCTTCATCTTGATATATGTTCTGATAATGATAACGCGGTTCGTTCACACAAAGACATATATCTGAGCGTATTTCGTGATGAAATATACCAGCTAATGGGTAATATATTTTTTTTGCTTGAGAAAGAAAAGCCGCAAACCAACTGAAAGTACTTACTGCTAAAACAATATTTTTACTGTCTTTAATGAATTTAAAATCATCTATTTCAAGACCAGAAATTACGGATGCTTGATAAGATTCCTTTAGTTTAATTACCATAGGATCGTCTTGTTCATTAGTTACTACATAAATTTTATTCCAACGTTTTTCACCATTATCAATAATATTCTTATAGTAAGAAAATGGTAATCCACAATATGACTCATGAGGTTGATGATAATTTTTATGCCAAATATCACCGGAACGAATATGGATAGTTAAATCATTCTCATGAATAGTTGAATTATTCTGATTAAACTCAGATTTTTCAGTAATTTTTAACCATTTATTTTTTATGTCTTGAATATATTTAGTATAAAAAGGTAAGTACACGAAATATCCTTTGTTAATAGTAATTAACTTTCTTTCTTGGTTTGCTTTAAGAGAATCTATAAAGTCAGAAAATTTGGTAAAATCGTAGACTTTTTCATTAGAGAATAATTCTTTTTTTCCTATTTGATGACCAATAGATATCTCTTTTTCTCTATTGTATAAATCGTTTTCGCAAACAAAATTCGTAGATTTGTCATGTTCAAACCCATTAATCTGTCTGTTAGTAAAAAAAATACATTTAAGTTCCTCTGCTAAAACTCTACCGAAACAGTACTGAAAAAGATTATTACCAAGACCATCATGGTAATTAAGTTTAATTATTCCCCCAGGATAGTCCTGGTGAGATATAGTGGAATTATACTGTGCCATAGTTGATGTTATAGAACAAACATGAATATATTATACAACATCGCTTTAAAGTTGAATACCCTACACCCAACTATCTTTAATAAAATCCTGAATATGTTCCACCACAACACCCACAGATAAAACTGGTAAATCATTTTCCCCATGAGCAATCATTTTCAATTGTGCTTTAGGTAAGAGTTGAGCATAAGTCTGACTTCTAGATAAAGCACTTGGTGTATCTTGACCACCTTGTAAAATCAAAGTGGGAATTTCTATTAAATATAAACGATTATGCAGCAATTCCGCCGAAATTTCTGGGTATTTTCGTTTAAATAGTAATTGACAACCGATGGGATATTGCAACATTATTTGACGTAACTGCAAGTCTTGGTCAATCTTTTTGTGCAATCCGAAGAGTTTTGTGAAAGGAGTTAACCAACGCAGAAATTTAATCCATAATGATGAATAGTTGATTAATTTTCGCATTTGATGCCAATAAATTTCTTGTTCTTTGGTTTCCACGCCCTCCGGTGCTATTAGTATCATCCCATGAACTTGTTCTGGGTACTTTAAAGCAAAACTAGCTGCAATCCAACCCCCTAAAGAATGTCCAACTAAATAGACTTTCTCTAATTTCAAGACGTGGATTAATTCAGCTAAACATTCCACCTGTAAATCAATGGAATAATGAATATTGGGATTTTCCGATTCACCAAAACCTAATAAATCCGGGGTCAGACAATGAAAATCTGGAGCAACGGATTCCATGACAGATACCCATTGACTACTATCATTCCAAGCTCCATGCAAGAAAATTACAGGTATTCCTTTACCAAGTTCACGCCAGAACAATAACCCTTGAGAAAGCTTCCTTCGGGAGTTACGAAATAAGACATCCATTTGAATATTTAGTATTTTGACTTTTAATAGATTCTAGAGCAAAGTTTCAAATATAGAATTCAAAATCCAAAATCGCTGACTGTCTTGAACTCGACACTGATTTTGAATTTTGAATTTTTTAAGCTAGGGTAGTTAAACCGTTTAAATAGTCTTTCAATTGGCGATTGCAATCATGAGACATTTGCGGTAAAGGTAAAGAACTCATGGGAAAAGGTTTTATTTCCAGAACTTCTAAAGTATCGTGAATTTCCATATTTCCGTCTACCTCAGCTTCCACCACAATACAAATTGAATGAATTCTTGGATCTCGATCTGGTGCAGAATATACTCCAACTAAACGCCGGATTTTCACTAACTCTAATCCAGTTTCTTCAATCAGTTCCCGACGGACAGCAGTAGGAACATCTTCGCCCCAATCTACCATACCACCAGGTAAAGACCAGAAACCATTATCACTGCGTCGAATTAATACAACTTGTCCATCAGGTAAAATCGGGATAATACTTGTGCCAGTAATGGGATGACGAAAGATAATACCCAATACTGCTTGTACAAAGCGCCATAAGCTACGTGTAAACTGAGTCACTGTTAGAAAAAAACCAAGAGTGTTCAAATCTCAACATTTGGGGTTGTTATGTTAACTACCCAATCTGGTAATCAATTATAGTGAGAAATTCTCAAACTGCAAAATGATCAGAGAAGGACTCCCCACCACCCCATCAACCACTAACCTTGACAAAAACAATGGTGATACGCTAAACTGATAGACTGTTTGAAGTGTATGAGTTCCTGCACTAGGCTAAAAATATAGCAATAACATCAGCAATCTGATATTGCTTATATAAATAATAACTAAGTGCTGTTTTTTGTTGTTTATTGATGAGGTGAACATGGCCAAGCGCCGCAATCCGAAAAAAGAAAAGGCGCTACGGAACCAGGCTTATGCCAGGAAGTTTCGTAAACGAACAACGACAGGAAGAATGCAGAGAAGGTTCCAACAACGACCACCTAAGAGTGATGAGGATGAAGGAGCAGCAGCAGTTGATGCTGAATAAGCAGCCTTTTATAGCAGGAGTCGAGAGTCAGGGGTCAATCATTATCAATTAATGCCCTAGACACCTTGGCTGTAGCTATAACATTCTTACTAGTTCCTTTCGCAAAGAAAAATAGTGATATTTCAGAATCCCCCGTTAGACCTTTATTGTTAACGGAGGATAATGTCGTTATTTAAGTCTTGTATGGTTGAGGGTGTACCCCTGTACGCCCTTATCCATGTAGGTCAAGCAGAGAACGAGCCGATACTAGAGCTTTATGTACTTGAGCGAAGCCAGTACCACCATAGCTATTCCGAGCCGCAACGACTTGACGAGGAGAGATGGCTTCATAGATGTCATTTGCAAAAGCCGGATGTATTTCTTGCCATTCCTCTAACGATAAATCTTTCAAAAGTTTACCTGCGGCAATACTGGTTTTTACGACTTTACCAACGAGATTATAAGCTTCTCGGAAGGGAACACCACGAGCAGCTAAATAATCTGCGACATCGGTAGCGTTAGAAAAATCTTCGTTTACGGCTGATGCTAGACGTGAAATTCTAAATTCCAAACCTTCCCGCAGCAAGATGGTCATTGCTTCTAGACAGGCTTTAACTGTATTCACACTATCAAAAATACCTTCTTTATCTTCTTGCAAGTCTTTGTTATATGCCAAGGGTAGTCCTTTCATAATCACTAATAATGCTTGCAGATGACCAAATACCCTTCCGGTTTTCCCTCGCACCAATTCTGGGACATCAGGATTTTTCTTTTGGGGCATAATACTGGAACCAGTCGCACAACTGTCTTTGAGAGTCACAAACCGAAATTCCTCGGATGACCAGAGGATGACTTCTTCGGAAAGACGACTGAGGTGAACCATGATTAAACTAGCTGCACATAGGAATTCAATCGCAAAATCGCGATCGCTGACTCCATCTAAGCTATTAGCATAAACCTGCTCAAATTGCAAGAGTTGGGCGGTGTAATGTCGGTCAATGGGAAAAGTAGTTCCCGCTAAAGCACCACATCCCAAAGGTGAGACATTAACGCGACCATAAATATCACCTAAACGCTCCCAATCGCGTTGTGACATTTGGAAATAAGCGAGGAGATGGTGAGCTAAACTCACAGGTTGAGCACGTTGTAGGTGAGTATAACCAGGAATCAGGGTTTCAATATTTTGTTCAGCTATATCAATTAAAACCGTTTGAAATTCTCGTAATTGCTGGCGAATTTGTTGAATTTGGTCGCGGAGGTAAAGCCGGATATCAGTTCCTACTTGGTCATTCCGGGAGCGAGCTGTATGCAATTTTTTGCCCACATCCCCCACAATTTCCGTGAGTCGTCGCTCTACAGCAAAATGCACATCTTCCGCATCTATCCCTGGTTGGAAATTGCCTTGACGGTATTCCTGACGAATTTGTTCTAAACCTGAAACTAGTTGTTCCGCTTCGGTTGGGGAGATAATGCCTGTGTGCGCTAGCATTTGGGCATGAGCTTGAGAACCAGTGAGGTCGTACTCGATTAATTGAATATCGAAACTTATACTAGCATTAAATCGGGCGATCGCTGGATGCAGCGCTGATTCAAATCGCTGACTCCAAGTTGGTTTTTCAGTCATCTTTCTTTTTACTACTCCCTCTATTAAACAGGTATTTCTTGAATATCTTCTAAACTTGGTAATGAACTAGTCGTCATCCCTTCAACATTTTTGGTTTCATTACCTTGATCAGGAGGAAGTCTATCACACTTCACCGCAAATTGACAAAATTCGCAAGCTTTACTTCCCAGCTTTATTTGCGGTAATAAATCATTTTGTTGATACCCTTCCAACCATTGACTTAATTTACCTAATAATTGATTTAACCTTTTAGCCGTTTGTTGATGCTGATTAATATCATAATTAAATTTAATATTTTTGGGTTTACCTGGAGATTGAACAAACCAGTAAGTCATAGAAATTTGTTCGGGAGAATAATCACTAGTTTCCGCCAAAATGTAGAGATAAAGACGAGTTTGCCAGTTTTTTTCTAATTTAGTTTTAGCAGGTGGTTGAGGGTAAGTTTTCCAATCCAGGATTTGTGCTTGGTAAGTATCAGCAATGATTAAATCATAAATAGCAGTGAGTAAATAATTTCCCACTTGGAGCGTTCGATAATGCTCACTTTCCCGGAAAATATGTTCATCACTCGTGGAAGTTAAAATTTCTGGTGCTGCATTAGCAAAAGCTTCCATCCAGGATTGTAATTGAGTTTCGGTTTGCAAAAAACTCTGAATTGGTAAACCCATTTCCTGCTGTTGCATTAGCAAGTGAAAACGACTACCCAAAGTTTGCTTTTCTTCGTGTTCTGGATTGGAAGGAGTGTTGAGTTGTTCTAGATAGGTATGTTGGAACTTGCGGGGACAGGTATCTAGTAAGTTTAGCTGTCCTTGGGAGAGTCTGAGTAGTTTGGTGGTGGTTGATAGCATAATTCCATTTTAGAAGATAATTTGGTGGTTGTTGACATCATTCGTTGATTGTGGTCAAATATATTGGATGCATAAAATAACCTTATGGCTACCGCAGATAGAACCCTAGACGAATGGCGCGATATCCTAGAGAAAATTCTGCAATACTATGCCGATTTACCTTATCGTTATGGTGATGTGATTACTTATGTCGTTGTCAGTCGCGATGGTAATCATTATATGTTAGTTCATGAAGGCTGGCAAAAAGACCAACGAATTCATGGCTGTATAGTTCATGCTGAATTACGGGACGACAAAATCTGGATTCACTATGATGGGATTGAGAATAGTATCACTGTGGAATTAGTTGCTGCTGGAGTACCTAAACACCATATTGTTCTGGCTTTTCATCCCCCTGAAGTTAGAGAGTATACAGGATATGCAGTTGCATAGCCGCGATCGCTATAGTATAATTCCTGCTTTTGGGCAAACTTTGAGTAGTGGAAATCATAACAACCTTCAGAATTACCCCTGATACCAATTCACATTAATCTTGTTACATTGTCATTCTCAACATTGTCATCCTGAACGAAGTGAAGGATCTCTCTCTGTGTTGACAAGACCTTGAGTTTCCCTACGGGACGCTACCGTGAACACCACCGCTCAACATGACAGTTATCATGTATCAGCATTAAAGGTAATTGGTATGAAATGATCTCCACTGTGAGAAGTATTTTAGAAGATAATTTAGTAGGTTCTTGACATAATTTGTTGAGTGTGGTCAAAATATATTTGATACACGACTCAGGAAAGATGAAATTAGATAAGCAAGAGTATAAAGAGTTGCAGGAAGCGTTACTCAGTGCATTTCCTGATAAAAATAAGTTAGAACAAATAGTTTTTTTCACATTAGACAAAAATTTAGATGAAATTACAGGAGGTAAAACTCTTGAAGATATTATTTTTGAGTTGATTAAAGTGACTCAATCGGAAGGAAAATTAGACACACTAATTACAGGAGTATATCAGAAAAATCCTGGGAACCCTGAATTAAAAGCCTTTTATGAAAAATATAAGCGTCAATCAAGTTTGATAAAAATACTTGATAATTTCAAACTGCAATTTAGAAAAGAGTATAATGAGGCATATCAGAAATGTTTATCACATAATGAATTTAAAATTAATCTTTCCCCAAAGTTAGACGAATCTGTAGAGAAAAGTATTAAAAATTTAGATAAATATAAAGATGATAAAAATGATCATTTTTCTTTATTAGATTGCTTTGTTGGTTATTTAAAATTAAATCTTGAGAACCAATCTTCCAACTTTGCTCAAAAGCTAGATGCATGGTTTCCTTATGATTATAATGATTTGAGAGTAGTTCTAGAACAGAAACAGAAAGAAATTGAGCAGAACACAATAAATACTAAACCATGCTTACTGATTGCTATTTTTGAAAAAACAGCAGAATGGAAAGTGCAAGCATGGATTATTAATGATATTCAACAATACAACGTCAATCAAAGAAATAATTGTGAGTTATTACAAGAAGAAAAATCATTGAAATTAAAAAATTTCCCGAAAGTTTTTCGGAAAATATACGAAGATAGTTTAATCTTTTGTAAAAACAAAAAACTCAATTTCATTGAAAAAATTAAGGTTTTTCTACCTTATAAATTAATTGAATGTAGCAATATTCCTCCTTTAGATACTTTAATAATAAAGGAAAAATATTCTAAATCTATAACGGTTAAAGATGTTATAATAAAAATGCTAAAATCCTTATTTAGGCATTTTAGTAAATCCTCTGTATCTCACTCAGATGCATACAACTATATTATTCCTGATACCTTTGGTAAACAATATGAATTAACTTTAGAATTTTCAGAAAGACTAAGAATTGATCATCACTTCAGTAAATGGGAAAAAAAGCGGAAGATTTTTGATGAATTTAATCAAGAATCATGTCCAATTGAAAAAATTCTTCCCCTCAGAAAAATGGAGAAACAAAACCTCAAAGATTTATATATAGAATTAGATCAAGAAATATTAGGAATAAGATTTATTAATAAGATTAAGATAGAAACGGCAATGCAAATGTTGTATCATGCTGGTATTCCTTTTGCATTATGGGTGAGACAAGATATTTCAGAATTAAATACTGAAGAAGAATTAGATAATATCTGTAAAAAAGGATGTTTAGAAAGATTATCAAGTACAATTAAGCATAAGCGTTATGAAGCTTGGAGGGAAAATAAACATAATCATATAGGAAATCATCTCTCATTGCTTTGCGATACGGCTAATTTACTTCCACCTAGTCATTTACTATCAATATAATTATGAACAACGACTGGAAAATATTTCAAGGGAATCATTCTAAACCTCATGACAATGTAACAAAATTACCAAAACCACCTAGTTGGAGACCTTTTGGTGAAGATATTAAACCAGGAGAAAATAGACGAAAAAAAAGAGGAGAAACTTTTCAAGTTCGAGAAAAAGAAATAGAAATGGTAAATGCTGCTCTTTATTTGCGAAGACCATTATTAATAACTGGTTTACCTGGTACAGGAAAATCATCTCTTGCTTATGCTATTGCTAGAGAACTCCAATTAGGGGAAGTACTTTATTGGTCAATTACAACTCGCACTACTCTGAAAGATGGTCTTTATAATTATGATGCCATATCTAGATTACAAGAAGTTCAACAACAAAAACAAGAGAATTTTTCAGAACTATCACCAGAAGAACGTCAAGCACAACTAAAAATAATTGAAAAATATATCACTTTGGGACCATTAGGAACAGCTTTTTTACCTTCTAAAGCTAAAAAACCTCGAATTTTGTTAATTGATGAAATAGATAAAAGTGATATTGATTTACCTAATGATTTATTGAGTATTTTTGAAGAAGGACGTTTTGAAATTCCAGAATTAGTCAGAATTAAAGAAGAAATAAAAACAGTTCAAGTTCGTACAGCTTATAGTGATGAAAACGAAGAAGCAACAAAAGACGATATCAAAACCGAAATTATAGAAGGATGTGTTACTTGTACAGATTTTCCTTTTGTGATTTTGACCAGTAATGGTGAACGTGATTTTCCTGCACCATTTTTGCGTCGTTGTTTACGTTTAAAGATGGAATTACCAAGCAAAGATGATTTAGTGAACATTATTACTGCTCACTTAGGTGAAGAAACCGCTAAAAAGCCAGAAATAGATGAACTAATTCGACATTTTATTGATAAACGGGATGAAGGAACATTAGCAACAGATCAATTATTGAATGCTATTTTTATGGTAACCAATGGACGTATTCCTACTAAAAATGCTTTAATTAATCGACTGTTGCAAGATTTAGGCAATTTTAGTGAAGAAGAGGTTAGTCAAGACGATGAATAAATTATCTTCCAATTCAATGATTGAAAGTTTAATCAACCGATTGGATGAAGGTGGATTATGGCAAACTTTATCATTGGATGATGAAGATATTGCTGATATTCTTTGGTTAGCTTTGCAAATGGGAGTTGTGGTTGAACCAACAGTTCAAGTAGAAACAATTACCGAAACCAATACCAATACCAATACAAATATAATTGATGATGGAATCATAGAACCTCCTTCAACTTTTCCCAAACAAGATTCAGTCGTTAATGTTTATAAAGAATCAAAAGGAGAATTAGTTAATCAGCAAACAGAACAAAAAACTCCTAAATCAGGATTTCCTTTACAAGTACCCGCAGCACCAACTATTCAAAATTCTTTGGAAATTGGTCGCTCAATGCGTCCTCTCAAACGTAGATTTCCTTCTGCAACCAGAGTTATTTTAGATGAAGAAGCAACAGTTAATCGAATTATTGAAAAAAATGTTTGGTTACCCGTTACTAAACCAGAACCAGAAAGATGGTTAGATTTAGAATTAGTAATTGAAGAATCACGTTCCTCTTTTATTTGGCAAGAATTGGTGGATGATTTTCAACAAATTCTAGAAAATCATGGAGCATTTTCTAGTGTAAGAGTTTGGAATATTAAATTTAAGCCTGAAAATCAAAATCATCCTTTAATTCTCACCCGACATAGAACAAAAGGTCAAATAGAACAACGTCAGCACTTTCATCGAGAATTAATTCATCCCAATCAAAGAGGTTTAACTTTATTAATTAGTGATTGTGTATCTCCTCTTTGGCAAAATGTAACTATTTACCAATGGTTAAAAGATTGGTCACATTCTCAACCTACTGCTATTGTCCAATTATTTCCAGAAAGATTATGGGATAGTACTCAATTAGGATTAGGACGTAAACTTTTTGCTAAATCATTAAATCCTGGTGTGACTAATTCTAAATTAATTTTAGATGACTTACCTGTTTGGTTACCTATAAATTGGACTCAAACTTTAGTATTACCTGTTCTAAATTTAGAACCTCAAATATTAAAACTTTGGTCACGAGTTGTTGCAGGTTTTGGTAATTCTAGAATTTCTACTTATTTATTTGATTTGAATTTTATCGAAGAACGAAGTAAAGCACCAAAAATTGACAATGAACCTGTACAGGAAATATCTTCAGACGAAAAAGCTAAAATAATTGTTAAACACTTTTTAGCTACTGCATCCCTAACATCTCAAAGATTAGCAGGAATGATGGCCTCCGTACCTGTGGATATATCAGTTGTTAATCTCATTCGTAGAACTTGTTTACAGGAAGCTCAACCTGTTCACGTAGCAGAAGTTTATATGAGTGGATTATTATACGCTACTCAAGAAGATATGGAAGGAAAAGCTAGGGTATATGATTTTTTACCTGGGGTACGAAATGTATTAAATCGAGCAATGGCAATTAATGAAACCATAGGGGTATTGGATGCTATTTCTAAACATATTGGGGAAAGCATAAAATTTTCAACTTCAATTAGAAATTTTAGAGCATTTGTAGATTTATTGCCGGAAATTTTAGATAAAAACCATCAAGAGCAAATTCTTCCTTTTGCACAAATAGCTGTAGATGTGTTACGCAATCTTGGCAGAGAATATGCTGATTTAGCAGATAAAGTATCTGAACATATTACCACAATTTCTCCTCCTATAGTAGGGGAATTGGAAGATTCTGAGCCAGAATTAAAATCTTGTCATTTTGAAGTTGCTGTTATTAAAATTTTAAAAACTCAAACCTTTGATTTTGTAGTAGCTACTTTAGAACGTCAATCAAAGCGTCGATTTTTCGGTTTATTTGGTGAACAAAAAAGTTGGGTGATTAAACGTCAGCAAAAACAAGCTATTGGTGTTGTTGAGGAATTGGGTGAAGGGGTTAATTTAGAACTAATGGAAATACCAGAGGGAAAATTTATCATGGGTTCCCCAGAAAATGAATTAGAAAGACTTGATAGAGAATCTCCTCGACATCAAGTAAATGTTCCTAAATTTTACATGGGACGTTATCAAATAACTCAGGAACAATGGCGTATAGTAGCAGGATGGGAAGCAATAGCGAGAAAATTAAATCCTGACCCATCTAGATTTAAAGAAACATATCAGGGAGAAGAGAGGTGGACAAGACCCGTAGAAGGAGTGTTATGGGAAGAAGCAAAGGAATTTTGTGCGAGATTAAGCAGAAAGACAAAGAGAAAGTATCGGTTACCGACAGAAGCAGAATGGGAATATGCATGTAGAGCAGGAACAGAGACTCCATTTCATTTTGGGGAAACAATAACCACCGATTTAGCTAATTATAATGGGAATGATCTTTATGATGATGGAATCAAAGGTAAGTATCGGAAACAAACGACACCAGTGGGATATTTTGGAGTAGCGAATAGTTTTGGATTATATGATATGCATGGAAATATTTGGGAATGGTGTGAGGATGATTATCATGATCATTATAAAGGAGCACCTGAAGATGGTAGTGCATGGTTTTCAGGTGAAAATCAGGCTACAAAAGTAAGACGCGGAGGTTCTTGGTTCAATCCTACTAGTTATTGTCGTTCTGCGTATCGCAACCACTTTGTTCATGACTTCCACTACTACCATGATGGTTTTCGAGTTGTCCGCGTCGTTTCTACAACTCAGTAGCTGTTAACAACTTTAATCTAATTATATTAATAACTATGAATCAAATCATTATTCGACGAACTCAAAAAGAAGGACAGTACTACACTGAAAAACTAGACAATAGCATTGAATTAAATATGATGCTCATTCCTGGTGGTACATTTTTGATGGGTTCACCAGAAACTGAGTTACAAAGATTTAGCAGAGAATCTCCACAACATAAAGTAACTGTCCCTTCTTTTTTTATGGGACGTTATCCAATAACTCAGAAACAATGGCATATAGTAGCAGGATGGGAAGAGATAGAGAGAAAATTAGACCCTGACCCATCTAGTTTTAAAGAACCATATGAGGGAAAAGAGAGATGGACAAGACCAGTGGAAGGAGTCTCATGGGAAGAAGCAAAGGAATTTTGCGCGAGATTAAGCAGAAAGACTCAGAGGAATTATCGGTTACCCACAGAAGCAGAATGGGAATATGCATGTAGAGCAGGAACAGAAACTCCATTCCATTTTGGGGAAACAATAACTACAGATTTAGCTAATTATGATGGGAATGATGTTTATGGTGATGGGATTAAAGGAAATTATCGGGGACAAACGACACCAGTAGGATATTTTGCAGTAGCAAATGGTTTTGGATTATACGATATGCACGGAAATATCCGCGAATGGTGTGAGGATGATTATCATGAGAATTATGAAGGAGCACCTGAAGATGGTAGTGCATGGCTTTCAAATGACAACCGTAATACAAAAGTAATACGAGGGGGTTCTTGGTACGACATTACTTGGTATTGTCGTTCTGCGTATCGCAACTTCAATCTTCGCGACTTCCACTTCAGCAATCTTGGTTTTCGAGTTGTCCGTGTCCTTTCGAGTATTTAGTAGCTCTTTACACTCTTGCCGTCTCGCGCTTTGCGCGATAAATTTTTGTCTACAATACAAATGTATTGCCAATAGTAAATGCATATTCAGACAGATTCTCCAGCTAATCTAAGAATATCATTAATAATGTTATCTGTTAACCACATTCCTTGTTGACGTAGAGTTGTAATAACAGGAGAAATAGAAGATAAATAACCAAGTTTTTTTGCTTTAACCAAAACTCCAAGTGTTCCTGTATATTTTAATTGATATATTTTGGCAATACGTCGTGCTAGCTGATCATCAAAAATCAATAAACTACTAGGATTTTCTAATCCTAACGCTAACACTTCTGCTTCTCCTTGCCCTAAATCTATAATAACAGGAATCAAGCTAGTCGATTTAACTGGAGTAATTAAAATCCACTCATAAGCATTAATATCTGGCACATTAATTCCTTGATTTTTCCCAACTGCTAATTCTTGTATTACCCCAGGAGGGGTTAAAATTTCACCATATAGGTTTTGAAGTAATTCTAAATACCCAACTTGATGAAGGTATAACAAGGGAGAAGTATTAACAATGACTGGACAGCTAGGCATTGTTAACATCCTCTTCTAACTGTTCAGCAGTTAAGGAAAAGGGTGAAACTTGATAATTTCCCAAAATGCTGAAAAACTCTACTCGTGACATCCCTGCTAATTGCGCTGCTCGTCCTGATGAAAGTTTACCAAGTTCAAAAAGTTTAACAGATGCTAAAATTCGCAGTTCTCTAGATAGTGTTTCTGGAGTTTCTTTGAGACTAATTAAAATCTCTTCAGGTATTTCTAAGAATACAGTAGTCATTGTATGATTACAATTATTGGGTTTAGGCTATTCTGCACAATTTTATTATAGCTTAATATTAAGCAGGCAAGATGCCTGCTCCACAATATAATTGATTTTTTCTCAAGTCGTAGACTCATCAATTTTAATTACCTGTCTTCTAATGGACTTAATTTGTCCTCGCTTAGTTTTGCTGTCAAGACGCCTTTTTTGAGACATCCGAGTTGGTTTGGTTGGTTTACGTTTTAGTTTGAGAACAACAATGCTGTTAATAATTTCTTGAAGTCGTTTCAAAGCTTCTTCTCGGTTTTGCTCTTGACTGCGGTGTTCTTGCGCTTTGATGACAATTATCCCTTGTTGGTTAATCCGTCGGTCGTTTAGTTTTAGAAGCTGTTCTTTATAGAAAGTCGGTAATGAGGAAGCTTCAATATTAAAGCGCAAGTGGATAGCAGTGGAAACTTTGTTAACATTTTGACCGCCGGCTCCTTGAGAACGAATCGCGCTAATTTCGATTTCGCTATCAGGAATGATGATTGATGGAGAAATTTGCAGCATAATCTATATTATTTCCAGAAATGATGTAGGGGCGTATTGCATACGCCCCTTGTTTATATACGGTAGGTGTTTCAACTAGGTGAGATGTCAATCTTCCTTAAACGGGATTTTCACGGCACATTATATGCAGCAGCAGCACGTCCGCGATTATTAGGGATGATTAAAAGCTTACAGATAAATTGCGATCGCATCCAGCATTGTGTTGCTTATCGCCATTGGTTTTATGGTGCCCATTCAGTCAATGGCGATGAACGTTCCCAAAAAGAACACGATCAAATTTTAGCTGCTTGTCAACAGCGAGATATGAAAACAGCAGTGCGACTGCTCAAACGACATATTGAAACCGATGCAGAACAATTAATTTTATATTTGCGAAATGCATAATCATCTAGACCAAACAACCAGCTAATTGCAGGCGAGGACATCTCTGAATAAACCCATTCGCTTTGGAGTCAGCAATGGGGTTATAGATATGCGCTCTGGTGGGTCGAATCACACCATTAAAAAGATCATCTAAACCATAAGGGATGAAAAATTGCCATTGACCTTGCGTATCTAAATTTACCCCTATGGCAGTAGCTGTATGTAACCAATCTTTAATTCCGTCTTCAGTGCTAGAATAAGTTCTGCGACCAGGACGCCAACGCGCAAAACTAGCTTGATTTTTAATATCAAATTCGTAGTCAGGGAATTTTTGTGTAATAATAGCTTTGGCTGCCAGTTCCTGATAACGGTTTCCCGAATCATCAAAGAAGGCAATATCAAAATCATTAATCACTAATTCACATTCGGAACCAAAGACAGAACCCCAAACTGTATTTCGCACCGCACCTCCTGCTAACCACCAATTAGGTAAGTTAAGTTGGGCTATGGCGGGTAAAACTTTGCTAATCATGGAATTAGCCAAGATGATTTCTAATTGTCGATGATGGTTCATTGGCATTATTTATAGTACTATGGGGAAATATTAGCACTGATTTTTCTCAATCTTGTGGGTGGTTACAACCCTTCTTATATTATATCCTACTATGTGGAATTAGTTGAATTACAGATGCAATTAATTCTTCTGGATTCAGAGGTTTAGATAAATGGATGTGATATCCTGCGGTTAGGGCTGCTTGCTGATCCGAATATCGAGCCGATGCGGTTAAGGCGATCGCCGGAATTTTCCCCCCAGTTTCCGCGTCAAGTGCGGAGTTGACGAATCAACATATAACCATCCATATCAGGCATACTAATATCACTAACTAAGACATCGAACTTGCGTTGTAATAGAGCGTGTAATGCATCAAAGGCGGAGGAAACAGCTAGCACTTGTGCTCCATATTGCTCTAAAACCAGAGTAATAAAATCCCGTGAATCAGTATCATCATCTACAATCAACATCTGTATACCTACCAGAGATAAAGAATGATCAGCTAAAGTCAAAGACAGATTTTGCTCATCTGTAGAATAGGAGTAATCATTTTCAACCCGTGGTAAATTAACGGTAAATCTTGTCCCTTGACCATCACCAGCACTGACTGCGGACACAGTGCCACCATGCATTTCTACAATATGACGGACAATAGCCAAACCTAAACCTAATCCCCCATATTTGCGAGTAGAACTGCTATCTGCTTGCCAAAAATCATCAAATATATAAGGTAAAAACTCAGGATTAATACCCTTTCCAGAGTCGCTGACTATAATTTGAATGTAGCGATGATTTTGCTGTAATTGCACCTCAATTTTTCCGTTATTGGGTGTAAATTTGACCGCATTAGAAAGAAGATTAGAGACAACTTGCTGTAAGCGAGTCGAATCACCCGCAATTTTGCCCAGATGGGATGTAAATGCTGTATTTAGCTGAATTGATTTAGCAGCTGCTGCTAAACGTGTGGTTTCCAGAACAGATAAAACAATAGATTCTAAATTGATATTCGTAATATTTAAACTCAATTTCCCTTGTAAAATCCTAGAGACATCTAATAAATCTTCAATCAGTTGAACTTGTAATTTAGCATTACGCTCAATAGTGGCTAAAGCTTGAGATGTCTTATTTTGGTCAAAACTGCGAGTTTGTAATAACTGTGACCAACCCAGAATAGCATTCAAGGGGGTGCGTAACTCATGAGAAAGGACTACCAGGAAATTATCTTTAATTTTATTAGCATTTTCAGCTTTAACTCGCGCAGCTTGTTCTAATTCCAGCAGATTTGCGCGTTCTTGGAGTATTTGCTTTTGTTCATGAATATCTGTACAAGTTCCAAACCATTTGACCACAGCACCTTGTTCATCTTTGAGAGGTAAACCTCGTGCTAGTAGCCAGCGATAAGCATTATCATTAGCGCGTTTAAAGCGGTACTCATTTTCGTAGACAGTACCTTTTTTAACAGCATCTCTCCACACCTGAGCAGCCCTTTCCATATCATCTGGATGCAAAGCCGCTAACCAACCATAACCAAAAGACTGTTCCGATGTTAAACCCGTATAATCAACCCAATTTTGATTAAAAAATTCACTTTGTCCTTCAGCATCAGTAATCCAGATCAGCTGGGAATAGTCTCTGCTAAACAACGATAAAGTTCTTCCCGTTGACGAAGAATCACTAAAAGACGTTGACGCTCTACGATTTCTTGTTGTAATTGTTGATTAGTGTGAGTAATTTCTTTTGTCCGTTGAGCAACTAATGTCTCTAAATCATTTTGATATTTCCTAAGTTCGGTATCAATCCGGAATCGGTCAGCTATTTCCGCTTGTAGTTCTTGGTTTGCTTGTTCTAATTGAGCCGGACTAGGAAGCGCTAAAGCCTGAGGAACTAAAGGTATCAGTTCTATAGCTGTATATAAAGATATAATAGCAGTCATAGCTTTAATCGCTCCTGATACCCAATAAATCGGATACCAGAGGGTCAAAATTGCCATCAAGTGAGTTGTACCGCAAGCAATGATAAAGCTACTAAAGAGGAGAAAAATCCAGCCAAAAGGTAAATCTTCTCGTTTGCGAACAAAGTAGAAAAGTGTAGCCGGAATGGAGTAATAAGCAAGTCCAATGACGCCATCAGATAATAAATGTAGCCAAACTAAATCAGCTTTCCATAAATAACAGTGTCCGTGAGGGATAAAAGAGCCTGAGCTAAAAAAATCACTCCATATTTGTAACATAATTGATTTATAGATGATAAAAAATCTCAACTAAATTATATACAATAGATAAATTATTTATTATACTAGAGTTATCTTAAGTAGCAAATGTTAGCAATGTTTTATACTAAATACAAGAAAGTAAGTATAAATATACAGTTCTGTAATCGTGATTTTTGATGTTAACTTTCTGAGGATTGTTAATTATTATCCTAGACTAAATTTAGGTTAATCAACAAAAGTTACTAATAAATATGCAATTTGGAGTATATCTAAAGCAATGGGAGTATCAAAAATCTAAGCGGGTTCCGATGAGAATATTTTTTTAGTGAATGAACTAAAAAAGCGATTTATGAGCTATACTAAGAAGTTTAAGAGTCTTTTTATGGTTCAACTAAATTTGTTTGATTTACAAAAAGAATTAATCCAACCTACAAGGTTACCTTCTAAGCAAAATTTATCAACTAATCAGTTAACTAACAATTACCCTATACACAGATGGTACAACTTCATCGCGGGGTTTTCTCCTGAGTTTGTAAATTATTGTATAAAAGCAGCAGAACTTAATTGTAATGATGTCATAATATATTCATTTTCTGGACTTGCTACTACACTTGTTGAAGCAAATTTTCACAACATTTTTTCTATAGGCTTTGAAGCACATCCTTTTTTCTACGATATATCAAAAGCCAAATTATTTCCCCCATCAAATATACAAGAGATTACAAATCTGGAAAATAAATTATTATCCATAAAACCTCATATTGGCAGCTTAAAAGAAATCTGGAGTGAAGATGCTTTAACTTTTTTAACTAAGATTATCCCCACAGATAATTTAGCTTTTCTAGTAAATACGCTAGAAATAGAGAATACACTTATCCAGGAAAATAAATCCTTATTTCGTCTCATAGTATCTAAAGTTCTTGAATATACATCATTAGCACAAACTGATGGTATTTATAAAGCTCCTACTAGTCTTAAAAAATCTATATCTTTTGAAAAAGCCGTATCTAGTGTATGTAGACAAATATATGAAGATGTAGAAAATTTGAATCCTAATTTCATCTCAAAAGCAAAAATAAATTTTGCCAGTTCGGAAAATATGACTGGTATTGAAAATGAAAGTTGTTCAATTTGTATAACTTCTCCTCCTTATTTAAACAACTTTGATTTTGCCGAAATGACACGGATGGAATTATATTTTTGGCGTTATGCTGGTTCATGGAGAGAAATTACAGAAAAAGTCCGCCGTCGCTTAATTGTAAATACTACCACAGCACCTATAGATTTAAAACGGAATCAAGTATTTTTCTCTTCAGCATTTTCTGAAGAATTTCGGATAAAATATTTAAATCCTCTAGTAGATAATTTAGTAAATGAACGAAAAAATAGACCAGGTAAAAAAGATTATAATTTACTAATATATCCATATTTTGCACAAATGCAAAATGTAATAAGAGAACTCCATCGTGTACTTCGTCATCATAGTAATCTTCATATGATTGTTTCAGATTCGGCATTATATGGAGTTTATATTCCTGCTCAAGAAATCTTGAGTCAATTAATGATAGAGAATGGATTTGAAATTATTAATCTGGAAAATCTTAGAAAACGTGGTGAACGTTGGATATTGCAAAAAAGAAAAGGTTCAAATAAATTAGGTGAGTATCACATTCATGCAAAACGAATTTGATTTCAATTTGGATATTGAGCAGACGAATAATTCAGAAGAAAATAGCAGTACTATCTATGGTATTGCTATGAATTTGATGAAAAGTTATATTGATGTTTATTTGAATTTAGCAGTTGAAACGAATGGCTTTGCTATTGTTGAAGATAAAAATGCTCAAACTTATGAACAGAGATTAATCATCTTAGCGGGAATCAATAGTCAACTTGACCCTAATACTTCTACTTCAAATGATGTTGTTCAAGAATGGCAAAGACGACAAGCATTAATATTTGATGTCGAAGAATCAATAACAAAAGGTGTATATCTTAAAATCAGAGAAGTTAGTCAAGAACTTATAAATAAACTTCGTCAAGCAACAAATAATTTTCAAAAATTTGATGCTAGTTATATTTATCAAAATCCACAAATGCTACCAATTTTCCAGAGACTTATTAAAGTAAGAAGCAAATCGGAATTAAAGAAAAGAATTGGTAGTGTTTCAGACAATTCCATATCCAAACCAGCAGCAGAAAAATTATCAAAACTCTTGGAAAATCAAACAAATAATCAAAATATTAATGATTCAGGAAATTTTGCAAGGATTAGAAACAACGCTGGAAGGAATTGTCCGTGATTTAGTAGGGAGAGTTCTATTAGAAACCATTGTAGCAAAAGCACTTGATGAGGCAAATGTGCCATACAAACGGGAGAAAGAATATAACTATTTACCAGGAATAATCTATAATTTCAGAGCAGATTTTGTTATACCAGATGAAAATCAACCTAAAGCATTTATAGAAGTCAGAAAATCTTCATCAAGACATGCATCTTTATATGCTAAAGATAAAATGTTTTCCGCTATTAACTGGAAAGGCAAAAATAAAGATATTCTTGCTGTATTGATAGTAGATGGAGAATGGACAGCTGAAACCCTAAGAATTATGGCAAATGTTTTTGATTATGTTGTATCTATCAAATCAGTTTCTTCAGTAGCAACTTCTATAGCTCAATATCTCCAAGGAGATAAATCAAAGCTTAAATGGTTGATAGATTTTTCCATCAAACCAGCCAACGAAGAAATCAAAAATTAGGATGTATAAATTATAATTATTTTCTCAAAGCACCAGAATCACAAATTGTGAACCTGGTGCTGATATCCTAGAGTTATTGACCCTTGAATAAATCAATTGAACCTAAAATCTTCTTCTGGTTAATATCATTGCCAATAGCCAAAATGCGATTAGTTCTAGTAGCATTATTCAAATCATAACGAGTGTTATTACGAATAGAATTACCACCAGGATTAACACTAGTACCTAAATCTGGTAAACCATTAACAGTTACGACTATTCCATCCTGAGTATTGTTTTGAATTACATTATTACGCAGGATGGGTTTAGCAGATTCGTTGATATAGATACCAACCTTGTTTTGGATAATTTGGTTTCCTGCTACCAAAGGTGTAGACTTACCACCAATAGCTAGACCAAAACCAGTATTTTGAAATACATTATTCCGAATCTCTCCTTGAGCAGCTTTAGCGACAGAAATGCCATTACCCCGATTCTGTGAGAAAATATTATTGATAATTTGAGGGTTTCCTGTCCCAGTCACAAAAACACCTTCTCTAAAACTGTTAGCAAAAGTACTACTGCTAATAGTAGGATTAGTTGACTCTATCCAAACACCTGTACCACGCTGATTTGGGTTGGTAATACTAACACCTGAGATTACACTTCCATTTTCAGTTAAGATCGTAATATTTTGTCTAGCAAAAGTGGGACTAATATAAAGTCCACCACCTGTAATTAAAATTCCCTGTCCCTGCTTAGATTCATTACCTTTTAATGCCACCTTATTTTTCATCACCAATGGAAATTTTTCTCCACTGTTGCTGTTATAAGTTCCTGGTGTCAACTGAATAGTGGCACCCGCAGGGGCTATATTGAGAGCATAAGTGATGGTTTTATAAGGGGCTACTGATGTACCACCACCAGATTGATTTATGCCTTTATCTGGATTCACGTAAAGTATATTGGTATTTACGGGAACTTGCACCTTGATGGGGATGGTATCAGCATGAGACTGATTAGGTAATAACATTGAACCACTAGCCGCAACTAATAGAGCCACAAGACTAGCTCTCAAGGGTAAATTAGAGATGAGAGAAACCTGATATTTCATTTTGTTTATTTACAGTCAGCGAAATTACAGTATTTTGAGCCGAGTCTAAATTAACAGATGTTTAGGTAGATTGCCCAGAAGGTTTATACCCTTATCTATTTTTGAAGATTTAATCTAATTCTTCAGGGATAGTGGCATATTTCCCTGAAAAACTTGACGTATTTTTTCTAAAATGGCTCCTGTAATCGCCCATTGAAAATTTATTGCTCTTGTACCACATTTTTATACAGCAAAAATGCGGCACAAAAGCGAATAAGTTCTTTTTCCTCAATATTGCTGAATATTAAGCAATTGAACTGCTAGCTACAAACCTAAATCAGATCAGCAGCAATACACCATAACTATATTTTGGTTTTAAGGTTTCTTTGTGGATGAAGGTGTGGGTTTTGGTTTGACTGTGGGTTTTGGTTTGGCTGTTGGTTTAGTTGCTGGGAGTCCTACAGTTGCTTTGGCTTCTTCATTCAATTTTTGACGTAGTGCTAAATCAGCAATTCCGGTTTCTGGTAGTTGAGATTTTTTCTGATACTGCTTGATTAATTCTGTCGTTTTAGCATCGTAAAATTGATTACGAGGTAGCAGGGGATCGGGTTTAAGTACTGCATTTAAATTAGCTTGGAGAATTCCCACAATATTGGCAGCAAAATCTTGGGTTACAGGACCTGCTTTACCATCAACACCTAACTTATAACCTTTTTGAAATTCCTTAATCGCCTTTTTGGTTTGTGCATCATTTAAGGGGCCATCTGTCACCTTGACCTTATAGCCTAATCCTTGCAATACTTCCCGAAATTCCTTAGGTGTATAGTTACGCTGACGGGCGGCAAAAACTGTATCGGATATGACTACACTGCTGGCTACTATACAAGTAATAGCAACGACAGTGGTTGATTGCTTAAATCCACACCACATAAAAACAAGCTCCTTGAGATTAGATTAGCTACAAGGCTAACAGATGCATTTTAAGTTTTTTAATCTCTAATATGGTAATTATTCATGATTTTTGATGAATTTATGTGTTCCTGCACCTTAACCTTCCCCTTGGTCAGGGGCTAAGGTGTACACACAAGTGACGTTAGAAAATAGGAAGAGAGAACAAGATTGGGATAAGCTAAATTAAGAAAGCTTTTATCCCTTTATTGTATGATTTAACACTTAAAAATATGGTAGTTGTAAAAACATCCAAACAGCGAAATTTTTGGTTTGAAAGATTAATGGCAATTATTGCCACTATTAACTTAGGCTTAATATTGTTTGATTTGAGCTACGTGACTTGGCGGGATTTTTATGTGCGAAAATTTCCTCAAATTACTCAGGTTTATGATTCGGTCAAGGGGATTGAACCTCACCGAGAAACACAAAAGTATTTAAATACCGTCCAGGATTTGGAAGAACAAGTCAGTTTAACTGGACTGAAATCACCTGAAGCCAAAGCTAAACTGGATCAATTAGTGGAACTTAGTGCAGAAATAATTAATACTAATCCCTTTGCAGGTGCGGGAAAAAGTGGTGCACTGGAGAAGATTAAGAACCGGATGCGGGAACATATGAAACAAGATTCCGCCAAAGGTGCTTTTTCTAGCTTTTGGAATCAAGAATATCTAGCTCAATATGGTTGGACGCCAGAAATGAATTTTTTCCACCAGAAGATTCAACCTTTGATTGTCATTAACTACTACCGCAAAATTGGCGAAAATGGCGCATTTTTGGATAATTTCTGGATAATTGACTCACCATTTGTGCTTTTATTTACTTTGGAGTTGTTGGGACGGGTTTTCTATATTAAACGCCAAAACCCTACTTTAAGTTGGTTAGAAGCTTTGTTGTGGCGTTGGTATGATTTATTTCTGTTACTACCATTTTGGCGGTGGTCGCGAATCATACCTGTTCTCATCCGTCTAGATCAATCCCGTTTATTGGATTTTCAGCTAGTCAGACGGCAATTACATCGGGGGATTCTGGCTAATTTTGCCGATGAAATTACCGAAATTGTGGTGGTGAGGGTAATTAACCAAGTCCAAGGGTCAGTGAAACGGGGTGATTTAAGTCGTTTATTATCACCACCAGATCAATTACATCCTTATGTAGATATAAATAATATCAATGAACTGGAAGCGATCGCCAGTCTGGTGATTCAAACCCTGGTGAAGGAAGTATTACCAAAAATTCAACCAGAGATAATTGCGCTTTTGCAGCACAACATTGAAAGTGGATTGCATCAAGTACCAATGTATCGTCAGTTGGCATCATTCCCTGGCTTAGGAACAGCACAAAACCAGCTAAGTGAGCAACTAGCGACCCAAATCACGATGAATTTATATAATGTTCTATCCAATGTGACTAAAGACCCGGTGACAGCAAAACTCTCTAGTCAACTGGCTGAGAAATTTAGCACTGTGATTATAGCAGAAATGCAGCAAAAACACGTAGTAGGGGAAATTCAGAATTTACTGAGTGAACTTTTAGAAGAAATCAAAATCAACTATATACATCGTTTATCCCAAGAGGACATCAACCAAATTATTCAACAAACCAGAGAAATGCGAAACCAAACATCGGTTCAGTCATTAGTGGAAAGGAATCGTCAATAGCTCATCGGGAATAGTTAACACTGCTGGGAGTTCCCTACTTCCGACTCCCTACTTTTGTGAATTTCTCGCATTACCCCCAAAGAATAAGCTAGACTTATGTTAGGGGCGAACTAATGTCGGTTCGTCACAAGACTTCTTGGAAGATATCCCTATCGCAGGAAGTGGGTCGAAGCCCACTTTTTTTATTGAATTCTCTCATGACTCATCCCTTAGTCCCACAAATTATTGACTTAGCAACACCAGTAGCAGAAGAACTGGGTTTGGCAGTTGTTAGCGTAGTTTTTCACACTAACCAACGTCCACCAGTTTTGCGGATAGATATCCGTAATCTCCAACAGGACACTGGCTTGGACGATTGTGAACGGATGAGTCGTGCCATAGATGCCGTATTAGATGCAGCAGAGATCATTCCAGATGCTTATGTGTTGGAAGTATCCAGTCCTGGTATTTCGCGACAACTAGTTACCGATAGGGAATTTATTTCCTTTAAAGGATTTCCGGTAATTATCTCCACTTCCCCACCCTACGACGGACAGCAAGAGTGGACTGGTCAGTTGATTCGCCGGGATGAAACCACAGTTTACCTAAATCAAAAAGGCCGTGTAGTTGAAATTCCCCGTTCCCTCATTACCAGGGTGCAGCTGGATGAGCGCCACTAATCATTCTGAAACATACCACTGGTAAAAGTAGATGTCTCTGAGCACGGAACACGGAGAAGGAAGATAAAAATGAGGAATTCCAGTTGTCCCTACCACTGAAAATTCCTCCGCATTTCCTACTCTCTAAAGCCACTGGCAACCAGGGGGTAAAACCTCACCAGACAGTAGCTCCTCCCAGTCAAAAGTGGAATATCTTTCACTAAATTCTTTGGTGAGAGACTTTTCGAGTAATGAGTGATAGAAATCTCACTTATTACCGACTAAATCATCTTTTGCTGCTAGGAAACTAAAATTCAAAATCAAAAATTGTCTTGGGTGCTTATAAAAAAAACTTCAGGAGATTGCTTATGTCAATGGTTAGTTTACCCGGACTAAAAGAATTAATAGAAAGTATAAGTCGTGAACGAAATTTACCTCGTTTGGCAGTTCAATCCGCCATTAGAGAAGCATTACTCAAAGGATATGAACGTTATCGTCGCGCCCAAAATTTAGAGCGCAAACAATTTGATGAAGATTATTTTGACAATTTTGAAGTAGAACTTGATATTGACGGAGAAGGGTTTCGAGTTCTCTCCACTAAAACCATTGTTGAACAAGTTAATAATACTGACCATCAAATTTCTTTAGATGAAGTTCAGCAAGTAGCCCCAGAAGCTCAGTTAGGAGATTCTGTTGTTTTAGATGTGACTCCAGACCAAGGAGAATTTGGTCGGATGGCAGCAATGCAAACTAAGCAGGTGCTAGCCCAAAAACTTCGAGATCAGCAACGGCAAATGGTGCAAGAGGAGTTCCAGGATTTAGAAGGAACTGTTTTGCAAGCTAGAGTTTTACGATTTGAACGACAATCTGTAATCCTGGCGGTTGCTAGCGGATTTGGACAACCAGAAGTGGAAGCGGAATTACCAAAAAGAGAACAACTACCCAATGATAATTATCGGGCTAATGCCACTTTTAAGGTATATCTAAAAAAAGTGTCCCAAGGTCAACAACGCGAACCACAGTTATTAGTGTCTCGTGCTGATGCTGGTTTAGTAGTTTATTTATTTGCCAATGAAGTTCCCGAAATAGAAGATGAAGTGGTGCGGATTGTCGCTGTAGCCAGAGAAGCCAATCCCCCATCTCGTTACGTAAGCGAGAACTAAAATCGCGGTGGATACTTTAGATCGTGATGTTGACCCAGTGGGTGCTTGTATTGGTGCTAGAGGATCACGAATTCAAGTAGTAGTCAACGAACTACGTGGTGAAAAAATCGATGTGATTCGTTGGTCACCAGACCCAGCTACCTATATTGCTAACGCCTTAAGTCCAGCCCGGGTTGATGAAGTCCGGCTGATCGAACCAGAAACCCGACAAACTCATGTTCTGGTCGCGGAAGACCAATTAAGTTTAGCAATTGGTAAAGAAGGTCAAAATGTACGTCTGGCCGCTCGTTTGACTGGTTGGAAAATTGACATTAAAGATAAAGCTAAGTATGACTATGCCGGAGAAGACACTAAATTTATGGCCGCACGGTCAAAATATCAACCGGAGGATGATGATATAGATGAGGAGGAATTAGAGTATGAAAATCCAGAAGAACTAGAATTAGAGGGCGACAATTTCGACCTGAGTCGGCACGAGTAATTTCCAATTAATTTGGGAAGTGAGAAGATAGGAGGTGGTTAAGATAGAGAAGATATTCTTTTTTTTGTCTCTCCTATTTCCCATCTGCCCCATCTCCAAACCGCAAACTATCGTGAAACCCAATTATCGGCGCTGTCTGAGTTGCCGCAAAGTTGGTTTGAAAGAAGAGTTTTGGCGGATTGTCCGCGTCTTTCCATCAGGAAAGGTACAATTAGATCAAGGCATGGGGCGCTCTGCCTATATTTGCCCACAAATGACCTGCTTACAAGCGGCTCAGAAAAAAAACCGACTGGCGATCGCTGCACTGCAGCAGTGCCAGAAACAGTGTATCAGACATTGTGGCAACACTTAGCCCAAAGCAATCCCCAAAATCAAATGTAATCGCTACTGATAAAGTGGCGGTAATTACCTGAATTATTGTGGTGAAAGCCGAACTATTCGTGTTCTTCCACAGTCTCTGTTGATCACCGGGGTTAGTGCCAAAATAGTAAATGGGTGTAGAAAGTATGCCAGCGAAGAGGCAGGGGGCAGGGGGCGGAGCGGAACATCAGTCCCAATCCGCCACTGCTTACAAGTGGTTCTCGTTCATCTGGGATCGAATCCCCATCTGAACCTTCTCCCCTGCCCCCTGCTCCCTGCTCCCTTGCCTCTTCTTCAAGCCATACTCCCAACCAGTTTTACTCGATTGTGTTGTGGAAGACTCAGAATCAGCAAAACAAAACCACCCAAAATGGCAACCTGGTAGCGCTCAAGCGCAGTTCGGCGTCAAGGGGATTTATAAAAATTTTTTATGGAAAGAATTTTTATGGACGCCTCTTAACCATCACCATTGGTGGAGATGCCAGGATTAGACCGAAACATCTCTCTTTCCTAATTTGGAGGCACCGGCAAAAACACCAAGGGCAACCGAAAAACAGTGATCAAAGGATGGAGATGTCACAAACCAGGCAACCATCCGTTAAAACTGTAAATTAAAGGGGAAAGAGTGGATGAACAACGGCAAAGTTAGAATCTACGAATTATCAAAGGAATTGAATTTGGATAACAAAGAGCTATTAGCAATTTGCGACCAGCTCAACATTGCAGTCAAAAGTCATAGCAGCACGATTTCAGAATCAGAGGCTGAACAAATCCGCGGGTCAGCAGAAAAAGCTGGCTATCGCCCAAGTTGGGTCTAGAAAAGAACTAGCCTCACACAGCCATAAACCCAATTCACCCCAAAATGGTGGACGTAACCGACCTGCTGCACCACACAAACAGCAAATTTTGGAAATCCGCAAACCCAAAATATTGAGAAACCCTACCTCCAACGCCTCCGAGGCGTCAGTTGCTAATCATCAACTTGCTTCTGCTGACGTCAATCCTCCTTCACCTCCACGGCCCTTCGCTACTCCAGTCTCAACCATGAAGCCGACGGCACCAATTCGACCTGTACCCCGGAATCAATCTGAAACCCCACAGCCACCCACTGTGGCCGAACCGGAAAAAACGCCCGATCCTAATCCAGTGGCGGAAAAAATTGCTGGGGAAAAACCGGAAAAAACTAGTTCTCAGCGAATTAGACCGGAAAAACCGCAAAAACCACAGCTGGTTGCTCCTCCCACTCGACCGATTGAGGAAAAAGAGTCTACACCTGAGCCAATTACTCAGGGCGTTAAGCCCATCCTCAAACGCGAACGCACTGAACGTCCTGAACGCGCCGAACGCGCTGAACGTGGTGAACGCGCCGAACGCGGTGAACGCCAAAAACGGAAGGAAGAAGACCGCGAGCAAGTTAAGCCGAAAGTAGCCAAGCCCACTACTGACCAGGTAGCACCAGCGACACCACAAAAACAAGGTCGTCCTACTCCCGCACCAGTCAAATCAGATCGGGGCAGCAGACCATCTGCACCAGGCTCAGGCTCAGATGTCCAGCGTCCTAGTCGGCCTATGCGCCCTAGTGAAGCTGTAGCTATGCCGATTGCTACGCCACCTAGACCAATGGCGGCAGGCACCACTGCTAAAAAAGATACCGATGTACCAGATGAGATTCCGACTGATCTCTTAGACCTCAAGCGCCCCGCACCTCCTCGTAAAGGTGTGAAAAAATGGCAGGAAGAGGAAATAATTGACGAGATTAAGGAAAAATCCAAGGTTGGTGCTAAAGGCAAACGCGTCAAACCTATTCTTGATGATGACTTGCTGGATGAAGATGATTTACTGGATGAAGATGGTCTAGAAATAACTGATACAGTTCAGGTCAGTCTTTCTATCGCTCGTCCACCCAAGCCTAAGTCCACTAGACCCGCACAGCAGCCGACATTGGCTATTGCTGCTCCTACTGCTAAGGGTAGCAAAAAACCTGGTTCTTCTCACCGCGATCGCGACCAAAATCGTCGTCAGGAAGTAGAACAAAAACGCGAACGTCCAGAAAAGATTATTGTGATTGGACCGAATGACAGTCCAAGAACTGGCAGATGCTTTAGCCGTGGCAGATACAGAAATTGTGAAAATTCTGTTTATGAAGGGCATGGCAGTTAGCATCACCCAAAATCTGGATATTCCCACGATTACTCTAGTATCGAAAGAACTAGAAATAGAAGTAGAAACTGCCGAACCAGAAGCGGAAGCTCGGAAAGTCACCGAAATGATTGATGTGGCAGATTTAGAACATCTCCTGCGTCGTCCGCCAGTAGTGACAATTATGGGTCACGTAGACCACGGTAAAACTACTCTTCTCGACTCGATTCGCAAAACCAAAGTTGCTTCGGGAGAAGCTGGCGGTATTACACAGCATATCGGCGCATATCATGTTGATATAGAACATGAAGGCAAACCACAGCAAATTGTCTTCTTGGATACTCCTGGTCACGAAGCCTTTACGGCGATGCGAGCTAGAGGTGCAAGAGTCACAGACATTGCCGTGCTAGTAGTTGCAGCTGATGATGGTGTCCGTCCACAAACCATTGAAGCCATTAGCCACGCTCAAGCCGCCGGAGTCCCCATTGTTGTAGCTATCAACAAGATTGACAAAGAAGGGGCACAGCCAGAGCGGGTTAAACAAGAACTCACCAATTATGGTCTGACCGCAGAAGACTGGGGTGGTGAAACGATTATGGTTCCAGTCAGTGCTATTAGAGGTGAAAACCTAGATACGCTGTTGGAAATGATTTTGCTGGTGGCTGAAGTTGGTGAACTTTCTGCTAACCCAAACCGTTTAGCCAAGGGAACTGTCATTGAAGCTCATTTGGATAAAGCCAAGGGAGCAGTTGCTACCCTGCTGATTCAGAACGGTACTCTCCATGTTGGGGATATGCTCGTAGCTGGCTCGGCATTTGGTAAGGTTCGGGCGATGGTTGATGACCGAGGCAGACGCGTAGACGCTGCTAGTCCTTCTTTTGCCGTTGAGGTACTGGGTTTAAGTGATGTCCCAGCTGCCGGTGATGAATTTGAAGTCTTCGCTAATGAAAAAGAAGCTAGAGCATTGGCTGGCGATCGCGCTGATAAACAGCGTTTATCCCGTCTATTACAAGGACGTGTGACGCTGACAACACTCTCCGCTCAAGCTCAAGAAGGCGAGTTAAAAGAACTCAACTTAATCTTGAAGGGAGATGTCCAGGGTTCAGTCGAGGCAATTGTGGGGTCACTCAAACAAATCCCACAAAACGAAGTCCAAATTCGGATGCTGTTGGCTACTGCTGGAGAAATCACCGAAACAGATATTGATTTAGCTGCGGCTAGTAACGCTGTTATCATTGGTTTCAATACCACTTACGCTAGTGGCGCCAGACTTGCTGCTGACGAAGCTGGTGTAGATGTCCGTGAATACAACATTATCTACAAACTCTTAGAAGATATCCAAGATGCCTTGGAAGGTCTTTTGGAGCCAGAATTGGTGGAAGAACCTTTGGGTCAAACCGAAGTGCGGGCAGTGTTCCCTGTCGGTCGCGGTGCCGTGGCTGGTTGCTATGTTCAATCTGGCAAGCTAGTGCGTAACTGTAAAGTCCGGGTACATCGTCACAATAAGGTTGTCTATGAAGGCGTTCTGGATTCCCTCAAACGGATCAAGGATGATGTCCGCGAAGTCAATGCTGGCTATGAGTGTGGGATTGGTGTTGATAAATTCCATGATTGGATTGAAGGTGACATTATTGAATCCTATCAAATGGTAACTAAGCGTCGTACCCTCACCTTAACAAGGTAGTGTTGAGCATTAAGTGCTGAGTGCTGAGTTAATTTTTGAGTATTGAGTTAAAGTTAAGTTTTTAATTCAACACTCTCATCTAAATACTCAAACCTCAGCACTAAAAGCTTTGAAAGCAGTTACCGAGTCACACCCGTCAGGAGTAAAAGAATTTTTAGTGCCTGAGTACACAGAAATAAGACACAAAAAACATTACCTTGAGAAAAGATTAAGCCAAAATAGGGGGAGATGTTTAGCAGTGGTGCATCTAAGCTAGCCTCTGGTGGACTCTCTCAAGTAAAAACTGAGGAATCAAGAACGATGGCTCACATTCTCACCTCTGGCGATAGCCAATTTTCTAGTGATGTTCAAATCTGGCAAGACCTTAAATATGCGATTTCTACTAGTTCTGGTTTTCAACGCTGGCAACTAGAACTCGAACATCAATTACAGGGTCTACGTCTTGACCAACAAGTACAACGGTATTTACGGGAAACTTTAGAAACTTTAGCTTACTAAAAATCTAGAAATTTCACAGTTTTGAAAAATATAAATACTCAAAAATTATGCTTTGGAGTCTTACGACCCCAAAGCATAATTTTCGGATGTCAAGGGATAGGGGGGGTATATGGGTGTATGGGGAACCCATAATCTATTTATCAATATAGCAGATAGCGATCAGTTTTAGCAATACTTTTCTCAAAAAAATATTTTGCACAATCACCAAGGGATTTTGGTCAAATATTCGGTATCCCATCACCATTAGAATTAACGACCACTTGACAACCACAGGATAAGTAATTCCCATGCAGCTTGAGCAAGCGATTACAGAAGGTTTTAAATCAGTGTTGAACTTGCGATCGCCGAACGAACTAGGATTTTCCCACGATGAACAGAACGTAGCGGAGTCACTGGGTTTATATTATAAAAATATACCACTTAGATTAGAAGCACTTAACGACGAAGAACTAATTACCAAAATTCTCAACACATTAGAAGATTTACCCAAACCAGAAGTGATACATTGTGCAGCATTTAGGTCTTTTCCTTAACTGCACCGTACTGAAATATAGATTAATTAAATACTACCAGTAAGTCATCTAGCAAGGACTTCTCGAATTCCTGAACCAGTCGCATAGTTACTAATCTACCGAGCTTGAGCGCAATTAGGAACCGACATCCCCCTACTTCACTCTATGGATGCCATAGATGAATTATTATACTATCCTTATTGACAGTTATTCCTAAAACCTCTAGATTGATTTAGAGATTTAATTGCAAAATATTTGCAAAAAGAATCAGAATCTATCCTAAATGTAGAGGTCAACATGAAAGTGAGCAATAAAGTCCTATTCATTACTGGTGCAGGATTAATAGTCTTGACAGGTTTGGTTTTAAGCGCTTGTAATCGCCTGCAAACAGATGCTGCTAATGGTATCAATAATCAAAAGTCATCATCCTCATTTGCTGAAAAATCAAAAACTTTAACAATAGTTTTTCCTAATCGTGGTGATTCCACAGATTTACAAACTAAAGCTAATGGTGTCGCTGCATTTTTATCCAAGGAATTAGGAATGGAGGTAAAAGCACAGGTAGGAGATGATACTGCGGCGGTGGAAGCTTTAAGAGCAAATCGGGCTGATGTGGCTTTTTTAAGTAGTCGTCCTGCGCTCAAAGCTGAACAATTAGCTAATGCACGTTTATACCTGGCTGAAATTCGCTCTAGTTATTCGGGAGGATATACTTACAACTCAGTTTTTGTCGTTCCTAATCAGAGTAATCTGAAAACCCAAAGTTCCCCTCAAGCTACTTTGGAACAGTTACGAGGTAAACGAATTGCTTTTACTTCTCCTACATCTGGTTCAGGATTTATATTCCCGGTCAGTGAGTTGGTCAAACAAAAATTTGTAGAAAATCGCGATCGCTTGGATGGTTTTTTCGGTCAAGTTAGCTACGGTGGTAATTATAGCAAAGCATTACAAGCTGTCTTACGTAATCAAGCGGATGTGGCTGTAGTATCGGAATACTCTCTTTCTTCTCCATACATCACTCCCGCAGAAAAGAGTCAATTAAGAGTACTACATAAAATTTCTGGTGTTCCTGCTCATGGAATTGCTATTGATGATGATGTTCCTGCTCCCACTAAAGAAAAAATCATTAATGCATTCCTACAATTGAATCAATCAGAGAATAATTCTATCCTCCGAAATTTATATAATTCTACAGGATTGGTTAAAGTTGATCATAATAGTCATCTTTCCCCAATTCGTGAAGCTTTACAAACAATCGGTCTTCAACCCTAATCAAATAATTCTCACTTTGTCTTCTATCAGGCAAAGTAAAAGTTATAATCTTTTCTGTTTTCTAATATCAATATGGTGAATATGATTGAATGTCATCATTTACAAACGGCTTATGTTCCTTCTTTAAGCCGTCCGATTCTTAGTGAGATTAATTGCCAGATTAGACCTGGTGAATTTGTTGCTTTGCTAGGACTTAATGGAGCAGGCAAGTCTAGTTTGTTAAAATCTTTAGTGGGTTTATTCCCATTAATTAAAGGAGAAATTTATGTCAATAAAATACAAATGACTTCCCAATCATTACCCCTAATCCGTCGTCAAATGGGGATGATATTTCAAGGAGGTGGATTAATTCACCAATTATCAGCATTGGAAAATGTTTTGTGTGGAACTCTGGGGAAAAGAAATTCTTGGCAGACTTTATGGGGATTTCCGAAACGCGATCGCATTTTAGCGCTAGAATTATTATCAAAATTAGGGTTATCAGCACAAGCGCATGACAAAACTAGTTTGCTGAGTGGTGGACAACAACAAAAAGTGGCTATTGCTAGAGCTTTAATCCAATCACCACAAATTCTTTTAGCTGATGAACCAACCAGTGGTTTGGATGTAACTGCTGCTCAACAAATAATGCAAATATTCTCAGAATTACATCTCTGGCAAAATCTAACGATTATTACAGTTCTACATGATTTAAATATAGCCAGAGAATATGCTCAACGAGCAATTATTCTAGATTCCGGACGTATTGTTTATGATGGTAAAGGTGATAATATCAAATCTAAATTTGCTGAATTGACTACAAAAGTTAGCTAAGTATGCTGTCTTTATGGTTGAATTTTCAATTTTGAATTCCGCTTTGCGGTACTAATTCCTACTTCCTGAATCACATGAATAAATCTGTATCTTCCCAACTTTTACGTTTCTATCCTGGGATTAAATCTCTACTGATCATTTTAGTTGCCATCAGTTTTTATACTTGGGCGTGGAAAGGATTAAAGATTGATTTTACATTGTTACAAAATAGCTGGCCTGATATTACTGATTTTATTAGTCGGTTATTTCCCCCAGATTGGACGGTTTTAGATATTGCAGTAAAAGCACTCATTGAAACGATTCAGATGTCTTTATGGGGCACATCTATGGGTGTAATTCTTTCTTTACCAATTGCGATTGCTAGTGCAAAGAATATTGCTCCTCGCTGGTTAAGATGGTTAGCTAACTTACTCCAAAATGCTGTGCGTTCTGTACCCTCAATTGTTTTAGGATTAATGTTTGTTGCTGCTACTGGTTTAGGTACATCAGCAGGAACTTTAGCATTAGCAATTTATAGTATTGGTTATCTCGCTAAATTTTATCAACAAGCCATTGAAGCAGTTGACCAACGCTCTCTTTCAGCTTTACAAATTATTGGGGCATCAAAAATACAAATTACTCAATATGGAATTTTACCACAAGTTTTGCCTTTGGGATGGGGATATACTTTATGGATGTTTGAATATAATATCCGCGCTGCTTCTGTACTTGGTGTAGTTGGTGCCGGGGGAATTGGCTTTCAGTTAAAAAGTTATATTGATGGTTTTGAATATCCCAAGGCTACAACTATGATTTTAGTTCTCTTGGCAGTTGTGACAGTTATTGATTTTTTCAGTAGTCAATTACGTCATAGATTAGATTCTCTGTAGTTTCTATCCAGACTATATTACGAAGCATTTATTATCCTACTATCTATATATCCGTTAATTATATCTAATCAAAAAGTAGAATAAGCACTGCTTATCCTACTTTTTTACGTTTTCTAGATTTCGCTAACATTTAAACAAATGCAAACTACTAACATAAAAACTTCATTCAACTTTAACTAATCTTCATCAAAATTATGGCAATCTATTGCCACAAATTTTGCCGAACATTAAGGGAACACACTAATTTGTTTACTTTGTATATCTTCCCACTAAATAATCAAGATTCAAATCGTAGCTTTAGCTAAATGCTCCATATTTATTGCTACATTAACCGGACTATTTAACTCGGATGGTTGAATAACATCGCCAAAATGCCTATCGATAATTACGGAGACTTGAGCGGCTTGAATTCGACTGTACTTAGTTTTATCCGGCATGACTAGGTTAGGCCCAGCTTTGCAGTTTTTCATACAGCCAGTACCTCTAATAGTAACTTGATCTTCTAAATGGCGATCGCGTAAAGCCCTCTCCATCGCTTGACATAATTCCTGACCACCACGCCGCATACAATCAGATTTTTGACATACTAAAATAGTGGTTTTAGTTTGGCGTGATTTGACTTGGGGATAATCCTCATTTAGCAATTTCTCGCTGGGAGTAACGGTTGTAGCTATTCCCTGAGCATTAGCAGCCATGACTCGTTCTGCTTTTAGTGTAACTTTGTCATTTTTGTAGTCGCTCTTTTTCGTCCCCATAACTTGTAACCAAGTACCTGGTGGTAGACGCAAATCAAAAGCAGTGCGTAAATGTTTAGCTAATTTAATATAGTATTCACCTTCAGAAGTTCGTAAAAGCAGTCCTTTTAACTTATAGCCATCTTTAATTACGAAATCAATAAATCTTCCCTCAATACAGAATTGTGTAATTTCTGCCATGTAGGATGCGCTCATTTTTTTCCCCTCTAAAACTTAATTAATACGAACTATTACGTACTCTATGCTCAATAACTACAAGCATTAATACTGACGGTATTGACTTTGCCAACAATTCTCTAAATTTCTAATTAGATGTGGACGAGAGGCTGTAAATTGCTGTATCACACTCCAAAGCTGTATAGCTGCGATGGGATTACTAATTTCTACCTCTAATGGTTGGTTAGATTCACAATCACAAGGAATATCTAGCTCTTGTAAGCGATGATAAACTTGCCAACGGTCTACCCAACTAATCTCCACAATATGCTTCGTTTCGATATCGGTATGAAAAGATTTCAAGATAACTACCCCCAAAGTAAAATAATTTGCAGTAACAACCAAACTGAATAGCTTGATTTTGCGACTTTACAGAAGTTTTGCCCCTCCTCAAGGAAATATTATAACTGAAAATAATTATCAATAAGATAGCAAACCTATTTCAACTTTGCAAGCCTTTTCTGGAAAAAAGGGAGTAGAGGGTAGTAAAGACTAGAAAAAATTACTCTCCCTCAGATGCTTGACTTTATTTTTAAAATGTTAATATGTAAGGACTAAGCAGTTGACAAAAATAACTGCTAAAACTGGAGGAGAAATATGTCCGACGTGCAAACTGTAGTACAAAATTTTGGTCAGGTTTATGACAATCCTGTATTGCTGGATCGCAGTGTAACCGCTCCAGTAGTAGAAGGGTTTAATGTAGTATTAGCTAGTTTCCAAGCTCTATATTTACAGTATCAAAAGCATCACTTTGTAGTGGAAGGTGCGGAATTTTATTCACTGCATGAATTCTTTAATGCTAGCTACCAAGAAATTCAAGACCACATCCATGAAATTGGAGAACGCTTGAATGGACTAGGTGGAGTACCTGTAGCTAGCTTTAGTAAATTAGCGGAATTATGCTGTTTTGAACCGGAAGCTGATGGGACATTTGCGGCTCGGAAAATGCTAGAAAATGACCTAGTTGCAGAACAAGCATTGATAGGTATCATTCGTCGTCAAGCTTCTCAGGCTGAGAGTTTGGGAGATAGAGGTACACGTTATTTGTACGAGAAAATTCTGTTGAAAACTGAAGAAAGAGCTTATCATTTAGCACATTTTCTAGCTAAGGATAGTTTGACTTTAGGCTTTGTACAAGCGGCTAAAAATTAACGTTTTTAGAGAAGAAAGAAATAGGAAATATTTTTCGTATTTTCTGTTATCTATCTGGCAGTAAGATATCTCCAGTTCTATAAGGTTTTATTTTTCAGATGGGGAGAAATCTCCATCTGAAATATTCTATTATATTTGGGAATTTTTAAAATTTGTTCTTTATTTAAGAATAATAATCAGAAAATAAAAAATTGGTAATTTTGGAAAATATTTATTTTAGAAAAATTCAAGTTTTAATTAAAAGTATTTACGCAGATTTTTAAAGGATAAATTGAGAAAATTTAAGGGCAAAAATTACTCATTTTTAGATTTGCAGAAGCACCTCACCCTAACCCTCTCCTTAATAAGGCTAAGGTGTACACACATGTAGAGGCGTATTGCAATATGCCCCTACCCAACATAGAAGACCTACCCCCAACCCCCTTCCGTCGTCGGGAAGAGGGGCTACCAATAGCAAAAAAAAGATACTTCAAAAAAAGATGAATATACATAAATTTTCCCTCTCCGCTTCCGAGAGGGACAGATTTTACGCAGTAAAACCAAGGAGAGGTCTTTCAATCTAATTCTGGGAAAGGGTTAGAGTGAGGTCATTAAATTCCTACCTCTCTACACCCGTTTCCCATCAAAATCAGGAAAACGGGATAATAAATAACGGAGGAGTGATAAACACCCTTAAAATAATCAGGATTTCTATTCTCTTACATTGAGACAACAAATATGCCCCGTCGTGAAGATATCCGCAAAATTTTACTGTTAGGTTCTGGTGCCAATTGTCATTGGCCAAGCCTGTGAGTTTGACTATTCCGGGACTCAAGCTTGTAAAGCACTGCGAGAAGAAGGTTATGAAGTGGTGCTGGTGAATTCCAACCCTGCCACCATTATGACCGATCCGGAAACAGCCGATCGCACCTATATTGAACCCCTCACACCAGACATGGTGGAAAAAATTATCGAGAAAGAACGTCCAGATGCTCTACTACCCACAATGGGCGGACAAACGGCTCTTAATCTGGCAGTTAGCATTAGCAAAAACTGGCGTATTAGATAAATATAATGTGGAGTTAATTGGTGCGAAATTACCAGCGATTGAAAAAGCTGAAGACAGAAAATTGTTTAACGAAGCTATGGCTAAAATTGGGGTAGCTGTTTGTCCGAGTGGAACAGCTTCCACTTTAGACGAAGCCAAAGCTATCGCTCAACAAATTGGTACTTATCCTTTAATTATCCGTCCTGCCTTTACAATGGGGGGTACTGGTGGTGGGATTGCCTATAATCAAGAAGAATTTGAAGAAATGGCTCAAGTGGGTATTGATGCTAGTCCAGTTTCCCAAATTCTCATTGACCAATCTTTACTGGGTTGGAAAGAATATGAATTAGAAGTGATGCGCGATTTAGCAGATAATGTGGTAATTATCTGCTCCATTGAAAATCTTGACCCGATGGGGATTCACACTGGGGATTCCATTACGGTTGCTCCCGCGCAAACCCTGACTGATAAAGAATATCAACGGTTGCGGGATATGGCAATTAAAATCATCCGCGAAATTGGTGTGGAAACGGGCGGTTCTAATATTCAGTTTGCGGTGAATCCGGTGAATGGGGATGTGGTCGTAATTGAAATGAATCCCCGTGTTTCCCGTAGTTCGGCTCTGTCTTCTAAAGCTACGGGATTTCCCATAGCCAAAATTGCGGCTAAGTTAGCTGTGGGTTATACCTTGAATGAACTTCAAAACGATATCACCAAGAAAACCCCTGCTTCCTTTGAACCGACGATTGACTATGTAGTTACCAAAATCCCCCGTTTTGCTTTTGAAAAGTTCCCTGGTTCCGAACCTGTTTTGACAACGCAAATGAAGTCCGTGGGAGAAGCAATGGCCATTGGGCGGACATTTAATGAATCTTTTCAAAAAGCATTGCGTTCTCTAGAAACAGGACGTGCTGGTTGGGGTTGTGATCAAGCTGAAAAATTACCTAGTGGTGAACAAATTCGCGCTCTCCTTGCGGACTCCTAATCCTGATCGGATTTTTGCTGTCCGTCATGCTATGCAATTAGGTATGACTCCTGAAGAAATCTATGAACTGACTGCGATTGACCCTTGGTTTTTGGATAAATTACAGCAACTCTTGGAAATAGAAAAATTCCTGAAACGGACTCCCTTAAAGCAGTTGACTAAAGAGCAAATGTGTGATGTGAAACAAAATGGATTTAGCGATCGCCAAATTGCTTATGCGACAAAAACCAATGAAGATGAAGTGCGAGCATATCGCAAACAACTAGAGGTAATTCCCGTTTATAAAACTGTGATACCTGCGCTGCTGAATTTGAAGCTTTTACTCCTTATTACTATTCTACCTACGAAGAAGAGACAGAAGTTTTACCCACTGACCAAACCAAAGGTGATGATTTTGGGTGGTGGACCAAACCGGATTGGACAAGGAATTGAGTTTGATTATTGTTGTTGTCATGCTGCTTATTCCTTGAATAAAGCTGGTTATGAAACAATTATGGTCAACTCTAACCCGGAAACAGTTTCCACTGATTACGATACCAGCGATCGCCTTTATTTTGAACCACTAACCAAAGAAGATGTTCTCAACATCATCGAAGCCGAACATCCCGATTGGGATTATTGTCCAATTTGGCGGACAAACACCATTAAAATTAGCGATTCCGTTGCAAGAATATTTAAGTAAAGTCGAGAATCAAGAGTCAGTCCCGATTACCAAAATTTGGGGAACTTCTCCTGATTCTATCGACATGGCAGAAAATCGGGAACGGTTTGAAAAGATTCTTCAAGCAGTTAAATATCTCCCAACCACCTAATGGAATCGCTCGCAGTTATGAAGATGCGCTGATTGTCGCGAAACGGATTGGTTATCCAGTTGTCGTCCGTCCTAGTTATGTTTTGGGGGGTCGAGCGATGGAAATTGTCTATTCCGATGCGGATTTAGAACGCTACATGACTTTTGCGGTACTAGTAGAACCAGAACATCCGATTTTGATTGATAAGTTTTTGGAAAATGCCATTGAAGTTGATGTAGATGCGATCGCCGACCATACGGGTAATGTAGTCATCGGTGGCATCATGGAACACATTGAACAAGCGGGAATTCACTCAGGAGATTCCGCTTGTTCTTTACCGTCCATTTCCTTACCCCCAGCAGTTCTCAATCAAATTCGGACTTGGACAGTAGAGTTAGCTCAAGCTTTATCGGTGGTGGGATTAATGAACATTCAATTTGCCGTAATTGGTGCGAGTAGCTATTCCCCCCAAGTTTATATCTTAGAAGCCAATCCGCGTGCATCCCGGACAATTCCATTTGTTTCTAAAGCTATCAGTGTACCACTGGCAAAATTAGCATCCCTAATTATGTCGGGTAAAACTCTAGCGGAATTAAAATTCACCCAAGAAGTCATCCCCGCTCATATTGCTGTCAAAGAAGCAGTTTTACCGTTTAATAAATTTCCCGGAAGTGATACTTTATTGGTGACCAGAGATGCGCTCCACCGGTGAAGTGATGGGGATTGATAGCGACTTTGGCCGGGCTTTTGCGAAAGCAGAACTAGGTGCTGGAGAACGTTTACCTCTCAACGGGACTGTATTTGTATCCATGAGCGATCGCGATAAAAATGCGGCAATAGAAGTTGTCAAAGAATTTATCGACTTAGGTTTTACAATTATGGCTACCGTGGGTACACGTCAAGTCCTTCAGGAAAAAGGATTAAAAATTGAGTCAGTCCTGAAACTTCATGAAGGACGTCCCCATGTTCTGGATGCGATCAAAAACCAAAAAATCCAACTGATTATCAATACACCTTCTGGGGAAGAAGCACAAACTGATGCGAGGTTAATTCGTCGCACCGCTTTGTCTTACAAAATTCCGATTATTACTACCATTGCGGGTGCAAAAGCCACGGTTGCAGCGATTCGTTCTTTGCAAACCACGACATTGGATGTAAAAACCATCCAAGATTACGGCTCAATTTTTGAGTGTTGATGTAGAGGATTAGGGGAGGTGGGGAAGTGCGGAGATTGGGAGGTGGGGTGATGGGGAGATAGAAAAGAAACATTTCTCCATCTCCCTTTTGATTAAATGTTTGGAAACAGCCAAGTTTCATAATCCTGTGCACCATTTAGAATGTGAATAACTTCAATAAATTCTTCATGAACACAGTAGAAAATCAAATAGTCACGATGTACACAGCGACGAATACTCCATTTTTCATAACGTGGAACTAAGGGGTATGCTCGTGGCATATTTGTTAAAGATTGACATCGATCAAGAAGTTCATCGATAAATGTGGCTGCGCGTTCTGGATTATGCAGTCGGATAAAATTGCCAATCGTGATTAAATCAGCTTTTGCTGCTGCTGTAAAAACAATCCTCATCCGAAAGATTGCTCAGAATCAGTTGTAAATCGCTCATGTAGCTCCGCACGAACCTCATCAATATCTTGCACCTGACCTGCTTCGGCATCAGCAACACCTCGGCTAATTGCTGCATCAAGCATCTCTAAATGTCGTTCTCGCTCCATCCAACCGCGTAAAGCCTCACGGATAATTTCGCTGTTGGAACCATACATTCCTGTACTGACCTTACCTCGGATAAAATTTGCCATTTCCACAGGCAAGGTAATTGACAATTTTTCTGCGGGTTGCATAGTGTTGATCCTCTGGAGCTTGACTATTTTCCAGGACTAATAGCATTAAATACTATTTAATACTACCATTTCTGAGGCAGAGGGATTTCCCAAAAATTAAACAATGATTATGAGAACAGCATTGATGGTGATCATTGAGATATTTTAACAATACAAGGAAACAATTTTCTCTGCGCCGACTTCATCACAGCTAGAACTGAAATTACTTCTCCCATGACATTGAGGCAAATATCAGTGTCATACCATTGTCAACAGCCACAAAATATAAAGTTGGTAGGTAGCCAAATTATTTTCATAAATGTTACAATTATTAATGTAAAGAAAGTAAGAAAAAAGTATCACAAGATACTTTTTATCTGTCTCTAGGTACTTGTAAAAATAGATAAACAGGTGTAACGTCTAGCAATTAAGAACTAATGCCAATTATCAGCAATAGCCGAGTTGATCGAGGGTAACAACGATAAACCACCGCACGGGTTCCTAATTCAATCAGGTAAAACTCAGTTGCAAATATTTATCAGTTAACAACCCAACTAGAAAAACCATCATTATCAAAGAGTAGCGCCATGAAGACCGCTCAGACAGCCACCGACCTCGTGCGGACTTACCTACGTGAGATTGGCCGTGTACCGCTTCTAACCCATGAAGAAGAAATTTCTCTAGGGAAACAGGTACAGCGATCTACTGCCTTGTACGAGGCCAGGGAATGTCTTACCATCCAGTTAGGTCATGAACCAACTTTAGCAGAGTGGGCAGCAGCAACACAGTTAGAAATAGCCGAGTTGGATGCAGCGATCGCCGATGGAGAAACAGCTAAACGTAAGATGGTAGAAGCCAACCTGCGGTTAGTAGTATCTGTTGCGAAAAAATACATTAAGCGTAATGTCGATTTACTAGACTTGATCCAAGAAGGCAGTATTGGGATGCAAAGGGGGGTAGAAAAGTTTGACCCCACTAAAGGTTATAGGTTTTCAACTTATGCCTATTGGTGGATTCGCCAAGCCATTACTCGTGCTATAGCTGAAAAAGCGCGGACAATCCGATTGCCTATTCATATTACAGAAAAATTAAATAAAATTAAAAAAGCACAACGTCAGTTATCTCAAAAACTGGGACGTGCACCAACAGCCTCAGAATTGGCTCAGGAATTAGAACTAACTCCAAAGCAAGTGCGAGATTACCTAGAAAAAGCGCGTTTGCCACTATCACTAGATTTACGATTAGGCGATAACTATGATACTGAATTAGGAGAAATGCTAGAAGACCCAAACGCATCACCAGAAGAGTTTGTGATGCAGTCTTCCCTATCTACAGACTTAGAGCGCTTAATGACACAACTCACCCCACAACAAAAGGAAGTAATTAGCCTTCGCTTTGGGTTAAGTGATGGACAGGCACTAACTCTAGCTAGAATCGGTGAAATTCTCAATATTAGTCGGGAACGAGTTCGACAAATAGAGCGAGAAGCCTTAAACAAACTCCGTAAATCTAAAGCCAATATGGATGAATATTTGGCTAGTTAGTTGGAGGGGGAAAAGAGGACAAGGGGCAGGGGGCAGGGGGGCAGGGGGAGAAGAGAATTTAAAATATATTCTCCCCATCTCCCCATCTCCCCATCTCCCCATCTCCCCATCTCCGGTTTTCCCCCCTGCTCCCTGCTCCCTGCCTCTTCCTCTCCCCCCTGCTCCCTGCTCCCTGCCCCCCTGCCTCTTCCACCTAGCATCGGCCATAACCGAGAAAACACACTGCTGTTGGTACGGTTACACCGACTTCTATTTATAGAAATCTCCTGTTAGATTAGTTGATATGAAAGGCTAAAAATTACTTCAGCCCCAGAAAAACCAAATAAACATCAATAATTGCAGTTGCTCGCATAGCCATTAGCAGTTAAAATACAGGAGGCAAAACGTGAATAATCCTTCCAATCAAGTTTCAGAATTTTTTAATGGTGAGTCCCAAACCAGCAATTTACTGTGGCAGTATCTTAAGTCTTTAAGTCCAGAAACAGTTACTCAACTTTCTAAACCGAATTCGCCGGAAGTGTTTCAGGTTATGGAACGTAATATAGTAGGACTATTAGGAAACTTACCTTCAGAACACTTTGGAGTTACCATTACTACTAATCGCGAAAATTTGGGACGATTACTAGCTTCAGCGATGATTAGTGGCTATTTCTTACGTAACGCTGAACAAAGAATGGACTTTGAGAAAGTTATCGAAGGGACTGAAGCTCAAAACAGCGATAGTTAGTAGTAATTTATTTGGGACTATTGGTAATTGGCAATAAAAATTATTCATCCTAGTCACTTCGGGCTTGGTTAGCGCTGAATCAATTTGATTTGCCATTTCAACAAATTCGGATTTCTATTTATACTTCGTAATCTTCGATAACATTACGGCACTTTTCATGAGAAGGAATATTGCCAGTGTTGTTACACAATATTTCCCAATATAAAATTTAAATATGAGTGAAAATAGTTTTTCCATACCGCATAAAATCATCGGTGTGGCTGTGATTTGGAATCATCAAAAGCAAATTTTAATTGACCGTCGTCGTTCCCAGGGGACGATGGGTGGATTGTGGGAATTTCCTGGAGGTAAAATTGAACCTGGTGAAACGATTCCAGAGTGTATTCAACGGGAAATTGAAGAGGAATTAGGAATTCAGATTGAAGTCAAAGAACATTTGATCACAATTTCTCATACCTACACACATTTACGTGTAACTCTGACAGTACATCACTGTTACCATCTCACAGGTATTCCCCAAGCATTGGAATGTGAGGAAATTCGCTGGGTGAGTTTAGATGAGTTAGATCAATTTACTTTTCCAGAAGCCAATGTACAGATTATTGAAGCTTTGAGAGAGAGTACATCTGAAAATTTTGGCAGTTTTTAATCCTTCAGAAGTTTTGTTGTAGTGTTTTAGATGGTAATTGACCAAACATTTTTTTATAGTCTTGGGAAAAATGTGCTGCATTCCAAAATCCCCATTGGTGAGCTATCTGCATCACCGTTTTAGTGGGATTAGCACTTTTCAAAGCCCGGTGTACTCCATTTAGTCGTTGAATCTTTAGATAAGCCATAGGACTGATACCAAAAATATCTTGAAAACCATAAGCTAAAGCACTACTACTAGTTCCTAATTCGTCGCAAAGTTGTTTGAGAGTTAAAGGTTGGTCAGAATAAGATTGGAAAATATCTTCAGCTTTTTTGATAATGGGATAACGACGTAAAGTTTTTACTCTTTTCGATTTTTGTCGTGTTGTCTCTCCCACGGTATTGATTAATAATGGTAAAAAATCGTCTTGAATTAGAGATGGTGAGGGAAATTTATTTAGTAATGATTCTTGCTGGCTTAGAACTTGAATAATTTGATGATAATAGACTCTCAACGGTTTTAATTGAGCAGGATTAAATCGGATAAAATTCTGTCTAAAAAAATTTTGTCCTAAATTATAGTATCCCATTTGCTCGGCTAAAGACTGGAAAACCGACAAACTGACAGCGGTAAATACTATGTGAGGATCTTTCTGAGTAATTAAATCAGTCTCCCTGTTCGGGTCAAAACCAAAGATATCACCTGTTTGAATAGAAACACCGTGAGAGAGCATTTGTGTTTGATCATCTGGAAGTGATATTGCAAATATGATTTCGCTGGGAGACTTTGCTCCTTTTACTCTCAGAGATTGATTATATGTAGAATGATAAAATTTTATACTATCAAAAGCCGCAAAATTAATATTCCCTATAAATCGACCAGGAGACAGTTGATTGGCAACAATATGCAATGGTTGGATGGCTTTAGTAAAAGTATCAATATCATCAAACTGTCGAGTCATCATTAACATATCGGTATAAGAGCTATAGTTTTTACAGTGCATGGACTTATATCTAAATAAAACAAAGTGAAAGATGGCTTTGATCAGTATTTAGACAAGCGCTAATATCATACATATGTTAGTGGTGTTTATTCTAAAAAAGTTGGAATTTTGGAATATTTGCTGGTCAGCAAGTAAGGGAAAGTAGAAAAGTTGTTTCTATATAGATACAACTTGTAAGTTTTTCCACAGCTAAAAAATTTTCTCAAATCAGGTTTGAACACATTTTGTATAATTTGCAATTCAATCGCTTAGGAGTATGACTTGATGAACATCACTAAAAGACTTTTGAATGTAGTAATGGCGTTAGTTTTAGCTATTACTTTTACATTCAGTGAGTTCCCATTTATTCACCAGGGAACAGCAATGGCTCAGACCACAAAACCCAACATTGTCAAACCTAAGCTTAAACGCAAGCCTAAACCTAACATTGTCGTGATTATGGGCGATGATATTGGCTGGTTCAATCTCAGCGCCTATAATCGAGGTATCATGGGTTACAAAACACCCCGTATAGATAGTATTGCCGAAGAGGGAATGCTGTTTACTGATGCATATGGGGAACAGAGTTGTACTGCTGGTAGGGCTGCATTTATCACTGGACAAAGCCCAGCTCGCACTGGACTGACCAAAGTAGGTTTACCCGGTGTTCCCATTGGATTAAGTGAAAAAGACCCCACACTGGCTGAATTGTTGAAAGATCAGGGTTACACTACAGGCCAATTTGGTAAAAATCATTTAGGAGACTTGGACGAATTTCTCCCCACTAATCATGGTTTTGATATCTTCTACGGTAATCTCTATCACCTCAATGCTGAAGAAGAACCAGAAAACCCTGATTATCCACAAACTCCAAAAATGAAACCTTTTAGACCAAGAGGTGTCATTCGTAGTTTTGCATCAGATTATCCACACCAAAATGACTTCAACAATCCACCCTGTGAAACTAAAAAAATCCAAAAACCAATAACTCCAGCTATATACTCTCCTCCCATCTGTAGCACTGGTCCGTTGACTATCGAACGAATGAAAACTATAGATCAAGATTTCCTTGATAATTCACTCAAATTCGTTGATCATGCAGTTACTGATCAGAAACCCTTTTTCCTTTGGTTTAATTCTACTCGTACCCACATTTTCACTCATCTCAAAGATAAATCTGAAAACGTAACCGGACAGGGCATTTATGCTGATGGCATAGTGGAACATGACCAGCAAGTAGGACAACTTCTTGATAAAATAGATGACCTGGGAATCAAAGAGAATACTATTGTCATTTATACTACTGATAATGGTGCAGAAGTATTCTCTTGCCTGATGGTGGTACAACTCCTTTCCAAGGTGAAAAGAATACTAATTGGGAAGGTGGTTTCCGTATACCAAGTCTGATTAGATGGCCAGGTCATATTAAACCAGGTGTGGTTTCTAATGAAATCATCTCTCTTCAAGATTGGTTACCAACACTGTTGGCTGCTGCTGGTGCTAATGTTAAGGATATCAAAAAGCAACTACTTACTCCAGAAGGTTACACAGCTAACAATAAGACTTTCCAGAAAATCCATCTAGATGGTTATAATCTCTTACCTTATCTAAAAGGGATTCAACGTAAATCACCCCGTCACGAGTTCGTCTATTTAACTGATGATGCTTACCCATCGGCTATCCGAGTAGATGATTGGAAATTCATTTTTAGTGAACAGCGTGCAGAAGGATTTGATGTTTGGGCTGAACCGTATGTAAATTTAAGGTTGCCATTAATATTGAATGTCCGTCGTGACCCCTTTGAAAAAGCAGTTCATGAGTCAGAATATTATCAAGACTGGCGTTTCCGGCACGCTTTCTTAATCGGTCCGGCTATTTTCAAAGTATCACAATTCTTAGATACTTTCAAAGTAGACCAATATCCTCCTCGACAAAAGCCAGCTTCTTTTAGCATCAATCAACTTTTCAATGATCTTTTAAAGAACTTAGAAGATTACTGGCCAACACTAAAAGAATGACCTAAATCATTAGGTAATTCAGTTTTTGATTCTCTCTAAGTAAATAATGTCTTTAGTTTGATGATCAAAAGCATCTTTCACTACAAAATCAAGAAATTGTATGTGATTGATGCTTTTGCTCTTTTATTCTATACTGATTATTACTAATCAGATATTTGACTCAATCATGAAAATTTCTTGTTTCAAATCATTTATCTACAAACTGTTCTTCAGTTTTTTAACATTTTGCTTATTCTTATCCTATCAAGTAGAAGTAAAAGCATCACCTCAAAATAATACTTGTCCTCAGAATATGGTATTCATTTCTGGTGGTATTTTCAAAATTGGTTCTGATTCTCACTATCCTTCCGAGCTTTCTGCTGAGGATATTAAGGTGGATAGTTTCTGTATTGATAAATATGAAGTGACTAATGGAGAATTTGCCAAATTTGTTCAGAAAACAGGTTATATTACAGTCGCAGAACGTCCTCTTTCTAAAACTCAATTTCCCAATTTACCAGATGAAAAAAGAAAACCAGGTTCTTTGGTGTTTCAAATTCCATCTCAGAGTATGCCCATAGGTTATTTGAGTTGGTGGAAGTGGACACCAGGAGCAAATTGGCAACATCCTTTTGAACGGAGAGTAATATTCAGGGTCAAGATAAATATCCCGTCGTTCATGTCTCTTATGAAGATGTGGAAGCTTATGCTAAATGGGTAGGAAAGTTGATACCCACAGAAGCTCAATGGGAATATGCAGCTCGTGGTGGATTAGATGGTGCTACCTATACCTGGGGGAACCAATATTCGGCTACGAAAGCTAATACTTGGCAAGGAATTTTTCCTTTTTTCAATATCAAAACCGATGGTTACACTGGTCTTGCACCTGTGGGTTCTTTTCAACCTAATGGTTATGGTTTATATGATATTACTGGTAATGTCTGGGAGTGGACTTCAGACTGGTATCGGATTGGTCATGAGCATAAAGCTCACCGTTCTAATCCCACTGAGACTGCTGAAAAAGAAAGTTTTGACCCTAGAGAACCAGGTATTGCTAAACACGTAATTAAGGGTGGTTCTTACTTATGCGCTCCTAACTATTGTAGTCGCTATCGTCCCGCAGCTAGAGAGTCACAATCACCAGATACAGGTACGACACATATTGGTTTTCGTTTGGTTACAATCTATTAAATCCCGCGTCTGAGGGTAAAGGATTTTATTAAAATAAAGGTTAATAAATTAATAAAAACCCTCTGAAAAAATGTCTAAAACAGTTGCGGATGTGATGACTCGTACACCGATTGTTGTCCATCCCAAAACTCCTTTGAAAGAAGCTATCCAAATTTTGGCAGAAAAACGCATCAGTGGTTTGCCTGTAATTGATGATGCTAGTAAGGTGGTGGGGATTATCTCCGAAACTGATCTGATGTGGCAAGAAACTGGTGTCACCCCTCCAGCATATATCATGTTTTTGGATAGTATTATCTATTTACAAAATCCGGCTACTTATGAACGGGACTTACATAAGGCTTTAGGACAAACGGTGGGAGAAGTGATGAGTACCAATCCCATTACTATTTTACCTGACCAGCCTTTAAAGGCTGCTGCTAAAATTATGCACGATCGCAGTATTCATCGTTTACCTGTACTTGACATTAATGGTCAAATTATTGGTATTCTCACTCGTGGGGATATAATTCGCTCTATGGCATTAGATGCGTAGGGATGGATTTTTCTTGACTACTTTGAAAACCAGGAATTTAAATGAGTATTACACCTGACTCTTTGAGAGAATTACTTAAATCAGAGGATTTGGGCGATCGCTTGCGTGCAGTTAATCAAATTCGAGACTTAGACCAGGCGATCGCTTATGAGTTGATTAAAATTGCGATTAGAGATAGCAGTGCGCGTGTCCGTTATGCGGCTGTGAGTCAAATGGATACACTGGGAAATCAAGATTTAGAGTCATCATTAAAAATCTTACGCGATTTGCTGAATGACCCAGAAGCTGATGTCCAAGCCGCCGCTGCCGACTGTTTAGGCGCATTAAAACTGCGTGTTGCTTTTGATGATTTGCAAACACTTTATCACACCACACCGGAATGGATAGTCAAATTTAGTATCATTGCTACTTTAGGTGAATTAGGTGAGCCACGAAGTTTTGAATTACTAGAATCAGCACTGGAATCTGATAACGAGTTAATTAAAACTGCTGCGATTAGTTCTCTAGGGGAGTTAGGAAATTTGCAAGCAATTCCTTTAATAGCTCCTTTTGCAACTAATTCAGATTGGCAAATTCGTTATCGAGTCATGCAAGCTTTAGTTCGTTTAGGTGGTGTGGAAGCTAAAACCATCCTCGAAACTTTAGTTAATGACCCAGTTGAGGCGATTGCTACTGAAGCCAAAAAATCTTTACAAGTTGTGCAACTTTTAAGCTAATCAAAACGATTAAAGGTGATTAACTATGGCATCCGTCAATTCCGATACATCGGAAAGCACAATAGAATCATGCGTCACGGTGAAGGCAGTTGCTTGCAAAGCACGTAATAAAATATTACGTGCACCGTTGACATCGCGAGAAATTTGAGTTCCGCAATGTGGGCATTTAAAAACTTTATTCCCACCTAATTTTTGATGAATATGACCGCAAGCACCACAAGTTTTAGAGGTGTAAGACTCATTACATAAAACGACAATTACACCTTTCTTTAATGCCGATTGTTGAAGATGTTTCTCAAATCGGTAATGAGAAAGAGTTAACATTTGCCGGACTGACTTACTGTTAATTCTACGTTTCTTACCACTCCGTTTCTTGAGTACCATTTGGCTAGAATCAAATGTGGGTAGAAATATGACTTTATACGAATTAACTAACAAGTTAACAGCTTTATTATGTAAATCCTTAATCAAATTTTGGATTCTTTCTCTAACTCGGTTAGCAGCAATACGCATCTTTCTACGTTGACGGCATCTTGCTTTGGTGGAACGACTGATTAAATGATCAAGGTGCTGACACAATCTTTGAATGCGTCCGATATCTCCCTTGCCAATCTCTAAGACGTTCTCTCCATCATCGCCGGTTAAAAAAGTGCGGTTTCCTGGGTCTAATGCGATGACTCTATCACTCTGAGTAGGTATAACTTCTTTGTATTCAGGGAAACAGCCAAACCATTTACCCCGACGATAAACCAGTTCTGTACCATATTCACATTGATAGGGTGCTGATTGACCAATAGTGGTAAATTTCAATCCTTTGGTTGTCCGACAATACCATGTCCCATTTTTATAGTTGCCAGTTTTAAATTGTATGGTTTGACTAGTGGCTTTGGCTGACTTAAATTTAGCTTCTCCTCCATCTTTTTTGGCGCGATGAAAAGCATCATAAGCTTCAAAACAGGCTTCTTGTCTTTGATGTCCAGGGATGGTTTTCACCCAATCGGGAATGTTCTCTAGTTGCTGTAATATTTTGTCCAATGACTCGGCTGAACATTTCTCAATTCCATCTAAACAACGAAGTAAGCTGATACTTTCATTGTAATAATAACGGTATTGAGCCAACCAGCGTTTCCAGACTTTATGTAATTCTTTACTCGGATATAGTCTGATTTTCTGTACACTGTTGGGTTGTGGCTTGGTCGATTTCGAGCGCGAATGCCGGGTTTTCTGTTTGTAAGTCTTCTTTGAGCTTGGATTTGTATTTTCTAAGTCCGTGTAACCGTGAAGAGAAAGAATGGATGATGGACAAGATATCTTGTACGAGTTCTGGTTCAGGAGAGAATTTGCGGTCATTGAGAACCACGAGTTCACACTCAAATTTTTCGCATAACCACTTAACCAATTCGTACCCGAATCTAACGAGTCGGTCAGGATGGGCAACGATAAGACGTTGGATATCACCATCGATGATTCGTTCCAGAATGGCGAGGAATTTTTTCCGTCTAAAATTGAGTCCACTGCCAACTTCTGAAATGATTTCTGCCTCTGGACATCTTGCGCGTAAGTGCTCAAGTTGTCGTTGTAAATCTTCTTGTTGTCCATGAGTCGAGACTCGTCCGTAGCCAACAGTTCTAATTGTCTTGGGCATTCCCCCGATTTTTTCAACTTCATCGAGGACAAATCGCCAATGACTGCCTGGTGTACGGATTGCCCTAAGCTTTCCTTCATTTTCCCACCTTCTAAGGCTAGAGACATGGACACCAAGGATTTTCGCTGCTTCCTTGGGGGTGACATGTTGCATCAACACCTACTTAACTCAACTTCTCTGAGTTTAGCAGAATTTATATAGATTTAGTCTATTTGAGCAAAGATTTTTTAATTAGTTGCACGTCTAATAAGTTGTCTAAAAAGTTGTTTAACTATTGACTACAAATCGAGAATCTTGTATACCATTAGAAGAAAACTATTGCGTAAAATCACCCCAACAAAATGATAAATCAGTTACTAGCAGGACGATACCAAGTCCTTCAGGTATTAGGAGCAGGTGGATTTGGCAAGACTTATATTGTAGAAGATATTCATCTCCCCGGTAGACCAAAATGCGTCCTCAAGCACCTAAGTCCTGCTAGTAGTGAATCACATATTTTAGAAATTGCGAGAAGATTATTCCAAAAAGAAGCGGAAACTTTGCAACAACTGGGGAACTACGACCAAATACCCAGACTTTTAGCTTACTTTGAAGAAAACCAAGAATTCTATTTAGTTCAAGAATTTATCAACGGACATACCCTCTCTCAAGAATTACCTCATGGACAAAAATTAGACCCAATCTCAGTTGATGTCAATGCTTCTGGATATCTTACAGGTTTTAAAATTTGTCCATAGCCAAGGAGTAATTCATCGAGATATCAAACCGGACAATATTATTAGACGTACAGCAGATAACAAACTAGTTTTAATTGACTTTGGTGCTATCAAGCAAGTAAGAAACCAATCCGTCATGGCAGGGTCACAAGCGAGTGTTTCCGTAGCAATTGGTACTCCAGGGTATATGCCTACGGAACAAAGTCGAGGTACACCACGTCCCAACAGTGATATTTATGCGTTAGGGATGATAGCCATTCAAGCATTAACCGGATTATATCCTCATGAACTGCCGGAAGAACAACAAACTGGGGAAATACTCTGGCAACATTTAGTATCTGCAAGTCCGGGATTAATTGCCATCTTGCAAAAAATGACCCGCTACCATTTTAAAGACCGCTATCAAAGTGCAGATGAAGTATTAGCGGCGTTACAAACCTTAATAAATCCTGTTAATATACCGACATCCCCACCGACTGCCACCAATAAAGAATTAACTTTAGAATGGCTAGAAGCGGGGCAAATTAGAACCCAAACAATTTTTAATAATCAAGCGAGTAAAAATCCTGGTACGGTCAGAATTGGTCGTGACCCAGCCCAATGCGATATTGTTTTATCAGAACAGAGTGTTTCCGGCTTACATGTTGAAATCTTCTTTAATGACCAACAACAAAGTTTTTATTTGCGTTCTTTAAGAGAAAATAATCCTCCCATCGTGAATGGACAAAGCTTTGCCAGAGGGGAAGTAATGCTCGATCAAGGTAGCAGCATTCGGTTAGGACAATTAAATCTGTTGGTAAAAACAGTTAAAGTTCAACAATATGCAGGTGGTTACACACCAACACAATATGTAACACAAGCTCCTCATTCAGTCACACCACCAATAGCCGAAACTGTACAAGCACAACAAGTACAACCAATAGGGTATACACAGCAAAAGACAACCCCAGTCGCACCAGTAAATCCCGTACCTGTGTCTCCAGCACCAGCACCAGCACAAGTAACCACCTCACGTAGTAAATTACCACTGTTTATCGGTGTGGGAGTAGCAGCAGCTGTCGGTTTTGGTGGTCTGGCTATGTTAAAAAATAGCGAGAATAATCTATCTTCATCTGGAAATAATGTCTCTTCGACCGAAAGTTGCTTCGTCGTGGTTAGTGGTAATATCCGTTCTGCACCAACATCTTCTCAAAAGAATGTCCTCACTACTGTTTCTGGAGAGAAGCTAAAAATTACTGGAAAACAGACTCAAGGAGGTTGGATTCAGGTGGAATTAGCTAATAACACTTTGGGTTGGACGTACCAAGATCGGATTTCTAACAAAAGTGAAATGGATGCTTGTGTAAGGAAAAATCAAATATCGCTGCAAAATGTTGGTGATATTTCTACACCTAAACAAACTCCTGAGGCTATTCAAACTCCTGAGACTATTCAAACTCCTGAAACTACGCAGGAGCAACCAAAGTCAACTCCTACACCAACAACAGATATAGATTATCAAAAGGGATTTCAAGCAGGTGTGGCTAGAGGTGAAGAAATTGGCAAAGAAGATGGTTCAGCTAGAGGAGGTAAGGGGTCAATGCATATCCAAGCTACTTGTACAGATGCTACTGGTAGTGCTGAATACGTAAAAGGTTTTACTAGTGGTTGTGAGCCAGCATATCAAAAAGCATTTAGAACTGCCAGTGAAAAAGCGCAAGCTAATCAACCAGCAACAACTGCATCTAGTGATACTATCAGTTGTACAGCCGGAGAGTTTTTAATCAAAGTAGTGCCTAATCAGAATAGTGGTTATACATATACTTCTTATGATAGCCGTAGTTCTAAGCAAACACCCAGCCTGGTTTTACAAGGAAATAAAGAAAGTCGTAATACCGGAGAACTTTATATTTTTAATAATGGCAATTATTCATATCAAATTTTTAAAGCATCTCCCGGACGTGGTGGACAAACTTATCTTTATGTTTCTCAATCAGGAAAACAATTGAGGTCAATTTCATGTAATTAATACCAACTAACAATTAATGAGACAGAGGCAGGAATGACAGAATCTTTTTTCTTCTCCTCCTGTCTCTGTGCCAAGGTTTTCGGACTTAACCGAGTCAGTGCTTATTTCATATTAGCCCGTGCATCCTTGACTGCAAGCACAAAAAATAAGCCGGTGAGAGGAATACATAATCCCAAGATGATGGCTGTGATTTGGACACCTAAATCTGGTTGTCCATAACTGAGTTCAAATACAGAACCAACAGATGCGATCGCGGTTACGCAAGAAGCACCCAGAAATAATCCGCTTTTTGGAGTTAAATACACTGCTAAATCACCCTATTCTACTGGTTTGACGGCTTGATAAGAGAAGCCATTCTTAGATAGCTCCTCCGCTAAGGTGAGAGAATTCTCAACCCTATCTACAAACACTACACCGTTGAGGTGATCCATTTCATGTTGAATACAGCGACTTAGTAATTCTGTTGCTTTCAAGGTTTGGGGACGTCCAAATTCATCCTTATAAGCAATTTCTACCAGTTGGGGACGTTTGACATCAAAGAAAATATTGGGTATACTTAAACACCCTTCTTGAGCAATACAGAGTTCACGGCTCACCTGTTTGACAGTGGGATTAATCAAGATCAGGGGAGGATTAGCGGCGTTATCTGGTTCAATATCAATCACAATCAGTTGTTTCTGAACCGCTACTTGGGGTGCTGCTAAACCAATACCATCTTCGCTGTACATAGTTTGTAGCATTTCCCGTACCAATTGGCGGAGTTCATCATCTATTTTGGTAATGCGCTTTGCTGGTTGACGGAGTGCGCGATCGCCTAAATAGTGGAGTTGCAAAGGCGCTTTTTTTAACTTTTTCTTCTCGACAGCAATCTCAGACGGCATGGTTCTCTATGGTTTGATTGTGAATATTCCTACTTGTTTAATTCTATCAATCTTGTTCGTAGTCGGTGGTCGGTTCTCAGTTGTGTTATTCTTTCATTTTGAATTTTGAATTTTGAATTCTAGGTGTGGTGTGTTTAAATTTCTGACCAAACTAGACTATTTACTCAAAGAGACTTTCCTGGGTTTGCTGCGGGGAGGTTGGATGAATTGGGCAGCTATAAGTACTATTACTGTGTTATTATTTTTGTTCGGTTTAAGTTTGCAAACTTCTTGGCAAGTAGAAACTCTGTTAAATCAGTTTGGTAGTCAGCTAGAATTGTCTGTCTATCTGAATCCAGATATTCAGTCTACTACTTTGGAAGGGATAGTAGCGAATATGCCTGGTGTAGCAACGGTGGAAATTATTACCAAGGAACAAGCTTGGAGTAAATTAGTAAAAGAGCTAGGCATTTCTGATATTACTGGTGCTACTCAACAATTAGGAGAAAATCCTTTAGTTGATGAAATTAAGGTCAAAGCCCGTAATCCAGAAATTGTCCCACATTTAGCCACAGAACTAGCTAAGTTACAGGGAGTCGATTTGGTCAAGTATGTGGATGAAGCGGTGAAACAAATTGCTCAATTACACGAAGGCTTAAACTGGATGACTTTAACGATTACGGTGATTTTAACTTTAACCGCGATCGCGGTGAATACTACCACAATTCGTTTAATTGTCATGGCTCGACGTCAGGAAATTGAGATTATGCAGTTAGTGGGGGCAACTTCTGCATGGATTTACTTACCTTTTCTTTTGCAAGGTATTACTTTTGGCTTACTTGGTGGGGCGATCGCCTGGAGTTTTATGATTCTGATTCAACAATTTCTGGGTCGATTACTGGCTAATCAACCGGAATTTATCCAATTTATTCGTCATGGAGTACAGTTAACTCCGATACAAAGTTTAATTTTACCATTAATTTTATTAAGTTTTGGTGCCGTCGTGGGATTGATGGGTAGCTTATTTGCTGTACGTCGGGTGGCGAAATAGTTCAAGTATCTGTTCGGCTTTGGTAAATAGAAAGAGTCATATAATCAGGTGCTAACACTATTAAAAAGCTTGCTACAATGGATATTATGTTTAAAAATAGTAAATTTCAAAGAGATTGTAATGACCAAAAGCTTTTAAAGAAAAACCACGGTGCAGATCGAGCGAAACGTATTCGACGACGGCTAGATCAGTTACGTGATGCGAATGTACTTGAAGATATGAGAAATTTGCCAGGTAGGTGTCACGAATTGCTTCAAGACCGCGCTGGTCAGTTATCCCTTGATTTAGATCATCCATATCAATTGATATTTGAGCCAGCGAATGAACCAATTCCTCGTAAACCAGATGGTGGTATCGATTGGAATCAAGTAACTTCTGTGATAATACTAGGCGTGGAGGATACTCATGACTAAGGCAATTCAAAATCAATATCATCCAGATTATGTTTCTGCTCCAGGAGAAACACTGGAAGAAATGCTGGAGGAACGAGGTATAACTGAAGCCGAACTAGCAGAACGAACAGGAATAGCAACAAAAATAATTAATGAAATCATCAATGGCAAAACAGCTATTACCCCGGAAATAGCATTACATTTGGAACTTGTTTTTGGTGTTCCTGCTAGCTTTTGGAATAATCGTGAACACCGATATCAGGAATTTTTAGCCCGACAAAAAATCATAAAAATGTCTACGAAAATACTTAACGAGTCTAAGCAATGATATTTCTAATCTAGATATGTCAGATAAATACTACTACCTATATTATATTACAATTGCGTTGTAAAGCTTTCTCAAGTAGCAGCTGATATTCTTGATCATTGATAATATATGCACCAAATCTTGATAAATGGGGATTCATCATTTGAGCATCAAACAACACAAATTCTCTCTGACGCAATCTTTCTACTAACTTGACCATAGCGACTTTGGAGCCTTCGGGAATCCGATAGAACATAGATTCACCAATAAAAGCACCACCAATCATAATCCCTAAAATTCCCCCGGCTAGTTCATCACCAAACCATGTTTCAAAACTATATGCGTAACCTTTTTCATAAAGTAAGCGATAAATCTTTTGTAATTCTGGTGAAATCCAAGTAGTTTCCCGGTTAGCACACCCAGCTACCACTGCGGGGAAGTCACGATTTACCGCTACTGTAAACCGTTCTTGATTCAAAACCCGTTGTAATGACTTGGGGTAGCGAAATGTTTGATCAAGGGGAATTAAAGTTCTTTGATTACTTCCGTACCATCCCAGGCGATCGCCATCATCAGCCATGAGAAAATAACCTTGAGAGTAACCCTGAATAATCGCCGCAATGTCATATTGCATAAATATTGACGGAGCGCAATTTATAGTTTATTGACATCCTTTGCGTTCCTGGATTAGTTAACTATGTGTAAATAAAATGACAAAACCAATTTCTCCTATTACCCTACCACCATCTGCAAATCCTCAACTAGAAGGACAATGGCTACAACAACGTCTGTTAGGATGGCTAGATACTGAGTTTATCCCAGAACTAGTTAATCAGGAAATTGCCCAACGTGCAACCCAGATTTTTGTGCGACAACGAATGGAAGGAGAAAATGACTTGGGTTCACTAGTAATTGCCATTGTCACCGAAATGCAATTATTTGATTTTTCCCAGAGCTTCTATGGAGAGTTTGCGATCGCCAACGCTGTTAGCGATCTACTCTTAGAAAGTTTAGGGATTGATCGCTGTTGCGGTCAATGATAGGTGAGAGTTGTTAGTTGTTTAATCCCAATCAACAATTACTACCAACTAGACTTAACTACACCAGGTAACAGACCTTCATGCGGCCCATTCCCGGAGGACGTTCCGAGATAGTCCAAAGTCACGGTACACACCTCTGGGACGACCACTGACCCAGCAACGATTACGTTGACGAGTGGGGGCGCTGTTACGAGGTAACTGCTGAATTTGTCGGTGAATTTCCAGTTTTTCTAGAGGAGATTCCGCCGTTCTGAAGTCTTCTAGCAGCCCTTCGCGTTTTTCCGCATACTTTTCTGCTAACTTTACGCGTTTTTTCTCGCGCTCAATCATGCTCTTTTTAGCCATACATTCTCTAACTTAGATTTACAGACAGTATTTTCCATTCTACAAGCACTTTATTAATTTAACGAAAATTGGTGAAGAATGGAAGAGGGAGAGATAGTTATCATCATATTTCACGTGAATAAGTGAGAAAAATTAACCCTCACACTTATTTTAGACATTCTAAATGTTGTTAAATTTCTTGGCTGTTAAAAATACTTAATTATACTTAATTAAGCCTAATGTGTCCATTAGGCTTACCACTTTAGATAAGCAGCTTCTATTCCTTCCTCTCGTCTGACTTTGGCATCTTTTTCAAACCAGGCGATTATTTGCTGGGTAGTTAGTTCTTCTATGTCAATATTATATTCTTGGGCAATATGCTGCAAAATTTTCCAGGAAGAAACGGTTAGTCTAGTTAAAAACTTTTCTGGGGAAGATAATAAAGCTGCATCTATTTTAGCTGACTCTTCCAGGGTGAGAAACTGAGTTGGTGATTGATTTGGGGATACATCCATAATCTATAAACAATAATTTAAATCCATCTAAGCTGTCTTTGACTTCTGTAATTGTACCAAATAGCCACACCGATGTTCACCATCAATAATCCAATGGGTCCGCTCCACGGTACAATCGGGGAGAGCGGCGGCAAACATTTCTAGTTCATGACCGCAAATACTGGGGAAGGACTCCGCCACGTTGGAGATGGCGCAGTTATGTTCCATCAATATATAGCGTTCACCCACAAAAGCATCATCTGTTTTCACCGGATGATACTCAGCCATAAACCCTTCTGACTTTCTCAGGGCGACTAAATTTGCCATTCTTTCTTGTAAAGAATCTTGTTGCAAGCGATCGCGGTATTCTTGGGCTTTCCGTTCCCATTGTTTTTGCAAAATTGATTTTACTTGGTCACGTCCCACGGTTTGGGCTAAGGTATCCAGGAAAGAAACTGCAAATTCACCATAACCATCACCAAAACCGTTGACAGTCTGCTTTAACCGTTCCACTCCTTGATGACTAAGTTGATAAATATGCTGTGGTCGCCCCATGCCCACTGATTCTGGTGTATAGAATAACACCAATTCTTCCGTCTCCAAATCTTTAAGATGACGACGAATGGCTTGGGGACTAACATCTAAAACATCTGCTAGCTCAAAAGCAGTGGCTTGTGAGTGCTTGAGAAGATACTCTAGGATATCTTGCTTGGTGGAGGACTGGTGGATAGTGGTAGCCATGTTCTCTACAATCTGCCTTGAGCGATCGCCCCAAAATATTTTTTCTGAAAATTTGACTTAAACAACATTGTTGTTGTTAATTTTAGCGTAAAATGAAGATAGTTTAAACAACCTACCCGTTGTTTTACTATCCACACCCATTCTAGCAGGTCTGGAAACAGAGGGTAACACAAAAAGGGAAATCGGATCTAACCCCTCTCCCATCCTTAAAGAGACAAAGAATCGAACACAAGAGATATACTGATGACTACCACTGTCAAAACCTTAGTCAACCAACCCTACAAATACGGCTTTATTACCGATATCGAAGCCGACACCATTCCTCGTGGACTAAATGAGGACGTAGTTCGCCTGATTTCCGCAAAAAAGAATGAGCCGGAATTCATGCTGGAATTTCGTCTGAGAGCTTACCGTCAGTGGCGGAAAATGACAGAACCAACTTGGCCTAGTGTCACTTATCCCCCCATTGACTACCAAAATATCATTTATTATTCAGCACCAAAACAAAAGAAGCAAAAGCTGAATAGTTTAGAGGAAGTAGATCCTACCCTCCTAGAAACCTTTGAAAAACTAGGTATTCCCATCACCGAACAGAAACGACTAGCGAATGTAGCTGTGGATGCCATTTTTGATAGTGTTTCTGTCGCCACCACATTTAAGGAAAAACTAGCTGAAGATGGTGTAATTTTCTGTTCCATTTCTGAAGCTTTACAAGAACATCCCAGAATTAATCAAAAAATATCTGGGTAGCGTAGTACCTATAGCTGATAACTATTTTGCGGCTCTTAACGCAGCTGTTTTCAGTGATGGTTCTTTTGTCTATATTCCCAAAGGCGTAAAATGCCCAATGGAACTTTCTACTTATTTCCGCATTAATTCAGGTGATACCGGACAATTTGAAAGAACCTTAATTGTGGCAGAAGAAGGCAGTTACGTTTCCTATTTAGAAGGATGTACTGCACCAATGTATGATAGCAACCAACTACATGCAGCCGTAGTGGAATTGGTGGCTTTAGATAATGCCGAAATTAAATATTCTACAGTACAAAATTGGTATGCAGGGGATGTTAATGGCAAAGGTGGAATTTACAACTTTGTCACTAAACGCGGTTTATGTCAAGGAGTCAATTCCAAAATTTCCTGGACTCAAGTAGAAACTGGTTCAGCTATTACTTGGAAATATCCCAGTTGCGTTTTAGTTGGTGATAACTCTGTAGGTGAATTCTACTCGGTAGCACTTACTAATAATATGCAGCAAGCTGACACAGGAACCAAGATGATTCATGTTGGTAAAAACACTCGCAGCACTATTATTTCTAAAGGAATTTCCGCGGGTAAATCTAGTAATAGCTATCGAGGTTTAGTGAAAATTAATCCTACTGCTAGAGGAGCCAGAAATTATTCTCAATGTGACTCCATGCTCATTGGTGATAATGCTCATGCGAATACTTTTCCTTATATTCAAGTTCAAAATAATACAGGCAAAGTAGAACATGAAGCCTCAACTTCTAAAATAGGAGAAGACCAATTATTCTATTTTGCTCAACGAGGTATTTCTTCAGAAGATGCTATTTCTATGATGATTAGCGGTTTCTGTAAAGATGTTTTCAATCAGTTACCGATGGAATTTGCCGTGGAAGCTGATAAACTATTGAGTTTGAAATTAGAAGGTAGTGTTGGGTAAGGAGGAGTCAGGAGTCAGGAATCAGGAGTCAGCATAATCAGTAAGAGAAAGGAAAAAGATGATTATTGAAAATAGTGAAATTGTGCTGTCAGTCAAGGATTTGACAGCTAACGTTAATGACACACCAATTCTCAAAGGTGTGAATTTAGAAGTTCGCGCTGGAGAAATTCACGCGATTATGGGACCCAATGGTTCTGGTAAAAGCACTTTCTCTAAAGTATTAGCAGGACATCCAGCATATCAAGTCACTGGTGGTGAAGTGATATTCCAAGGACAGAATTTACTGGAAATGGAACCAGAAGAAAGAGCTAGATCCGGAATATTTTTAGCATTTCAATATCCTCTAGAAATTCCTGGGGTGAGCAATTTAGATTTCTTGCGGGTAGCTTACAATTCCCGACGTAAAGCTCAAGGTTTAGAGGAAATAGACGCTTTTGACTTTGATGATTTGATTGAAGAAAAGTTGGATATAGTCAAAATGAATCCTACTTTTCTCGGTCGGAGTTTAAATGAAGGATTTTCCGGAGGAGAAAAAAAGCGGAATGAAATTCTGCAAATGGCACTTTTAGAACCTAAATTAGCTGTTCTGGATGAAACTGATTCAGGTTTGGATATTGATGCATTAAGAATTGTCGCTAATGGGGTCAATCAATTGACCAATTCTGAAAATGCCACCATTATGATTACTCATTATCAACGACTACTAGATTATATTATACCTGACTTCGTACACGTCATGGCGCATGGACGAATTCTTTCCTCTGGTGGTAAGGAATTAGCATTAGAGTTAGAATCCCGTGGTTATGACTGGCTTTTAGAAGATGCTGTAGTTGGGGTAGGTGTTTGATGACTATTCAAGTTTCGCCTAGTCCCATTCCTAACTCAGCTGGTGTTGGTTTGACATCTACCTTAGTAGATAGAGATGTTGATTTAGCTGGATTGTTAAATCAGGTAATTGCATCTAAATCAGCAGGTGGGTTGCAGGAATTACGTCAACACGCTGCAAATTGGGTACGTCATTCCGCTATCCCTTCTACCCGTGATGAAGAATGGCGTTTTACGGATTTATCCCCATTGCGGAGTTTACAGTTTAATTATGTAGACACATTACCAACAACATCTCTACAACCGGAGATTTTACCGGAAACAGCTAAAAGTAGTTTGGTATTTGTTAATGGTATTTATGCGTCAGAATTATCTGTAGTTACTGATTTACCACCAGGGATATTAGTAAGTAATTTAAGTGCTTTATCTTTAGCTGAATATCAACGGGTACAGCAGTATTTAGCCCAATCGGAAGGTGCTCCGGAAGTATTTACTGCTCTCAATACCGCAGGAATGACTGATGCCGCAGTGATAATAGTTGAAAAGAATGTAATAGTTGAAACACCTATTCATTTACTATTTATTGCGGTTGCAGATGAAAAAGTAACTTTTTGTCAACCCCGTTGTTTGGTCATCGCCGAAACTGGTTCTCAAGTAACTTTGGTAGAAGAGTATCAAACTCAGAATCAGGGGGTTTACCTCACCAACTCAGTTACGGAAATTTGGTTAGCCGAAAATTCCCAGGTTAGTCATACTAGAGTGGAAAGGGAAAGTTTAGAAGCTTTCCATATTGGTAAAACGGCAGTTACCCAAGCTCGTGATAGTCGTTATACAAATCATGCGATCGCTTTTGGTGGAAAGTTATCACGACATAATTTAGAAGTTCTGCAAACAGGTGAGCAAACCCAAACCACTCTCAATGGTTTGACCATGATTGGTGGTAAACAACTCGCAGATACTCACAGTGCGATCGCCTTAAATCATCCATATGGGGTGAGCAAGCAATTGCATAAATGTATTATCGGCGATCGCGCTCATGCCGTGTTCAACGGGAAAGTATTTGTGCCCAAACCAGCACAGTTAACAGATGCAGCGCAATTAAATCGGAATTTACTGCTATCCTCCAAAGCCAGGGTAGACACCAAACCCCAATTAGAAATCACTGCGGATAACGTCAAATGTGCTCATGGTGCTACCGTCAGTCAGTTAGAAGATGACGAAATATTCTATTTGCAAAGTCGTGGTATTAATGAAGATGATGCTCGCAAACTATTAGTTAATGCTTTCGCAGCAGAAATCATCAACCAAATTCCCATTGCTTCTCTACGGGAAATCTTACTAAATACTGTCACTAGTCTAATGACTAACGACTAATAACTACTAACCATGATGTTAACTTCTACCAAAACCCTAGCTGATCAAGTTCGTGCTGACTTTCCGATTTTGCGTCAGCAAGTTAACGATAAACCTCTAGTTTATCTGGATAATGCTGCTACTTCTCAAAAACCCTTGTTTGTATTAGATACCCTGCGGGATTACTACGAACAGTATAATGCTAACGTTCATCGGGGTGCACATACTCTCAGTGCTAAAGCTACAGATGCTTATGAAGGTGCTAGGGATAAAATTGCTAAATTTATTAATGCTGCATCTCGTCAAGAAATCATCTACACCCGGAATGCTAGTGAAGCTATTAATTTGGTAGCTTATAGTTGGGGAATGAATAATCTCAAACCAGGGGATGAAATTATTCTGTCGGTGATGGAACACCACAGTAATATCGTTCCTTGGCAATTTGTAGCTCAGAAAACTGGTGCAGTGTTGAAATTTGTGGAACTGACATCAGAGGAAACCTTTGATTTGGAACAGTTTCAACAACTGATTTCCGAAAAAACAAAATTGGTGTCGGTGGTACATGTTTCTAATACTTTGGGTTGTATTAACCCAGTTGCAGAAATTGTGGCGAGAGCGAAAAGATACTGTGCGAAAATTTTAATTGATGCTTGTCAAAGTGTACCTCATATGCCAGTTGATGTACAGCAAATAGACTGTGATTGGCTAGTAGCATCAGGACACAAAATGTGTGCTCCTACCGGAATTGGTTTTTTGTATGGAAAATTGGAAATCCTAGAATCCATGCCACCATTTATGGGTGGGGGTGAGATGATAGCAGAAGTATTTTTAGACAATTCTACTTATGCAGAACTACCGCATAAATTTGAAGCTGGTACACCTGCAATTGCGGAGGCGATCGCATTAGGTGCAGCAGTAGACTATTTGAGTAAGATTGGGATGGAGAGAATTCATGCTTATGAAGCAGAATTAACCGCATATTTGTTTCAAGAGTTAGAGCAAATCCCCAATCTGAGAATTTATGGAACCAAAACCGAATGCTCAAGGTGAAGGGAGAGCAGCATTAGCAGCATTTACGGTTCCAGAGGTTCACGCGAATGATTTATCGACGTTATTAGACCAAGAAGGAGTCGCGATTCGCTCTGGACACCATTGTACTCATCCATTGCATCGTCATTTACATCTTTCCGGGACTGCACGGGCTAGTTTGTCTTTTTATAATACCCGTGAGGAGATTGATGTTTTTATTAAAGCATTGAAGGAGACATTGGACTTTTTTGCAGGGGTGTTTGGTGAGTGAGTTTTGGGTGGGTCATTCCCACCTTTTTTGATTTTGGGTTATAGTTAAGAAATTAAAGTCTCGCGCATTCGTCGAAGACGTTCCCGCAGGGTAGACAAAAAAAGAGCGCAAAATAAGTTTGTGCTATAGTAGAACTATAAAATTAGGGTGATTTTTTAGCATTTAAGTCAAAGGAGGGGAAAAACGGACAATATTTTTGATGACTTGTCTGAATATAGACAGCATCTGGGCTTACCTCCTGCTGGAAGCGAAATAGATAGATCAACAATTGCTAAATTGGAAATAGAGGGCCAAAGTTTTTTTGGTATTAACTCTAGTCATAATCCTTATCATAGAACTATAACTTTTAATGTCAACGCTATTACTAGACATCATGCAGAAGCAGATGCTTTCCAGCAAGCAAAAAACGCAGGTATTAAAGGTACTAGAGCTAAGTTAATTGTAGATAGAGACCTTTGCCGTGCTTGTGGTTTACAAGGAGGTGTAAATTCAATGGCTTGGCAATTAGATATAGAAGAATTAGAAATTATTACTCCTAGTGGTAGCAAAACTATCAATATTACACCCCCAAAAACGAGGAAGTAATTATGTTTGTATCAAATTTATATACTGACAAATGGACTGGTAACAAAAATGAGGAAAGCTTTATTCAAAATCCAACATTGAAACAAATTGAAACAGCTATTCGTGAATTAGATGGGAAGATAAAAACTTTAGTCAGTTTAGAAGCTGATGATGAGAGTTATATGATGATTGGGGGAGGTGAATCAGGAAAATACATTGTAACTGCAACGTTAGATAATGAGAATTTTCATGCTACTTTGCCTATGGTTAACTATAAGGTTAACGATAAAACTCTAGAATTAAATTCTAACAGAAGAAGTCGTTTCCAATCAGATTCTAAAAGCAGAAAGCGTTTCTTTGAAGTACTTGCATCAATAAGAGTAAAACCAGAAAATAATCAGGTTGTTTCTTCTAATAAAAAAGAAATAACAGACTTACCAAAGTCTTCAAAAACTGAGCAAATAGAAAAACTAATTGTTGGAGGACAATCTGGAAATTATCCTGCAAAAATGTGTGTTGATTTAGATCAATGTTTAATAGCGGCAAAAAAATTTGCTGATTCAGGTGAACTTACACCTATTTTTACTTGGGAAAAAGATGAATCTTTAGTAATGGTTTAAGCTAAAAAATAAAATATCAGCATTAAGAAATTAAAGTAAGCATCTGGTAAGCTTATGGGGAATAAAAACCATAAGAAGGCAATTCGCTCACTTGAGAGACGCATTGCTGAACATGAAGGAAAAATTAGACTAGAGTATACAAAGGATTTTCCAGATCAAGGTATAATTAGACATTGGGAAACTGAAATTAAAGCCTTTGAAAAGGGAATTCAGCAAGCACTTAGACGATTAGGGAAATAACTATGCAAATTAGCGATCGCTCTCTTTCTCTAGCCAGTTCTACCCTGAGTACATTAGTTACAGAATTAGGAGTAGAATGCCAAAATGTTACGGCTTTGATTTATCAACTTCAGTCACCTCATATCAGTCCTCGACAACAAGCTGAAATTCTGGCAGAATTGTTAACTTCTACCATTCATTTAAATGTTCATTGTGGAGAAGAGTTTCAGGAATTAATTGCTAAAGAAATGGAAAAATTTCCTGATGATGATGAAGAGTAAATATAAATTTGTGAGATATGAAATAAAAATGCGTTATATTACTAGTATTGAATCCATTAAGATTCTTGGGTAAGGTTTAGACCCCGATAAACTTCTTCAATAGCAAAGCTGAGATTGATGCTTTTTAGTTCAATGGTGTCCCCTTCTCCATAGTTTATAATCATCCATTGTCCTGCATCATTTTTGTGATACAAATCAATTTCCATTGTAGTGGAACTAACGAATAAGTAATCTTGCAAGACCGGGTTATTTTGATACATTCTGAACTTACCACCCCAATCATATGCTTCAGTACTTTTTGAGAGAACTTCAACGATTAAGCAGGGATACGTAATAAATTGGGTTGTGGTTTTATCGCGATCATCGCAGGTAACGCTGACATCAGGATAGGTATAATCATTGGTTTCAGCAATATTAACTCTCAAGTCTGAGTTACCTGTTTCGCAGTCACTTCCTACTAGATGGTTCGCAAATAAGGTAATGAATCGGACGGAGATGAGGCTATGATTTTTGCTACCACCAGTCATGGCGTAAATTTGACCGTTGATCAGTTCGTGTTTTTCAAGTTGTTGTTCTTCCCAAGTAAAGTATTCTTCAGGGGTGAAGTTTGTGGGTTTATCTTTGGCTACGATCATGATGGAGTTAGCTTCTATATAACGAAATTGATGGTATTACCTGATTTTATCCCCGGTCTTCTCTCCTCAGATTATCTGTTTCTTAGCGATCGCTATTTAGTCTATTCCTAACTATTTGAGTTTTCCACGCTTAAATGCTGGATATATTGTTTAGCTTAACAATTCTTCATAATAAAACTTGGCCATTCTCTCATAAATGAATTTTCATACAAAGTGATTTAAACTACTAATACTCAATAAGTATAATCAGTATAATTGCAGTATTAATCTGAGAATGTTGTAATTGTATCTAGTTAGTTTGCTCGTATTTATTATTGAATTTTGACTAAAAATCATTTTTTTATTTTAATTTTATGTATATGTACTTGAATGAATAGATTGGCTATTAAGTATAAACATTTAAGTAATTTGTATAAGTAAATCTTTTGCTTCTATCCAAAACCAAAGAAAAATCTGATAAATTGAGACTTGATCAGTGATTCGCATATGATTAATACTACCGATTACATGATTAATCGCCTTCTAGCAGAGCAATGGGAGTAAAACAGTTTTTAAAACTCCAACAGCCCAAAATTAGTCAATTTACTAGGGAGTTTCCCACCTTAATAAATCTGACTCAGGAGCAATTTGCTCACTGCTCACAAGCTGGGTGTAATATTGCCTACTGTTAGTCGCTAGGAGAATGGTCGGTCTTCTCCGTCACCTTTAGCGATGCAGAAGGTTGAAAACAAACTGCGGAATTTAGGTCAGTCAGATCAAAAATTACTAGCGAAATATTTAATTTCTCAGGAAACAGATTGAAAAGGAATGTATGTGAATACTATAGAAAATACTTTTATCAGTCAAGCTAATCCTCAACAACTACAAGCAATTCAGACTACTGAAGGTGCTTTGCTAATCATTGCCGGTCCTGGTTCTGGTAAAACTTTTACTCTAGTTGAGCGGATTATTTATTTAATCACGCACAAAGATGTATTACCTGAAAATTTACTAGTCGTTACTTTTACAAATAAAGCAGCCCAGGAATTAACTACCCGAATTTCTAACCGCCTCAATCAAATTGGTATACGTTTTAACCTAAATGAGATGTACTTAGGAACATTTCACTCAATTTGTTTACGATGGCTAGAAGAGTATCGGGAGTTCACCCGACTCAAGCGAAACTTCACATTGATGGATCAGTTTGATCAGCAGTATTTTCTATACAAGCGATTATTTAATTATCAAGCGATCGCAAATCTGAATCTAGTAGTGGGAGACAAACAACAAAAGACTTGGGATAAAACCGAGACTTTGATCAAGTGGATTAACACTGTTAATGAGGAAGGGTTAGACTTTCAAACTTTAATTAATGCAACTCATGAAGAAGTAAAGGTATTAGGTGAGTGTTATTGTTTGTATCAGCAACAATTAGAGGAAGAAAATGCCTTAGACTTCTCGACGATTCAGTATGAGGCGTTCAAATTACTCAAAAATCAGCCCCATGTCCTGAAAGCATTACAAGATAAAATTACTTATTTGATGGTAGATGAGTACCAAGATACTAACACCATTCAAGAAATGATTTTAACCATATTAGCTGGGGATAATCCTAATCTTTGTGTTGTGGGAGATGATGACCAGGGATTATACCGCTTTAGAGGTGCAACTATCCGGAATATTTTGCAGTTTAAAAATAAATTTTCTAGTGGGCAGTTTCAGCAGGTACAATTAACAGTTAATTATCGGTCACATCCTGATATTATTGACTTTTATAATCGTTGGATGAGAGAGCAGGAATGGGAAGTGGATAACCAAGTTTTTCGCTTTCCTAAGCAAATTCAAGCCCGTCCTGATAATTTCCTAGAAGTACCTACAGTAGTTAAGTTATCTGGTTTAGATCAGCAAGAATGGCATGATGAGATTTTAACTTTTTTGCACACACTCAGAGATGAGGGGAACTTAACAAACTGGAATCAAGTAGCTTTTTTATTTAGGTCAGTCAAAAATGAGCAGGTTGTAGCACTAGCTCAATTTTTGGAACAGGAAGGAATTAGTGTTTATTCACCACGTTCTAATCAATTTTTTGAACGGGAAGAAATACGTTTAATGATTGGGGCTTTAATTTTTCTATTCCCTCAATTTCCTGAAATCAGAAAATGGAATGATGATGCTCATTTAGAGATTTGGGATTACTACGATGAATGTTTTGGATTTTTTGCTGGGGAATTGAGAAAACCTGAAAATACAGATTTACTCAAGTGGAGTAGAAAAATAGCTAAGAAACATTTAGCTTTAACAGAAAATACTAATTATGCTTTTTCTGGTTTATTTTATGAACTATTACAATTTCCATTATTTAGTCGCTTTTTAGATGAAAAGCTATTACAGCAACAGGGAATTATTAGTAGTCGGTCTATGAGAAATTTAGCGTTATTTTCTCAGCTAATAGGTAAATTTGAATATCTCAATCATATTAGTGTTTTTAGTAAGCAATTTTTAGACAAGAATATTAGAGATTTATTCAATCAATTTTTTAGATTTTTACAGGATGGGGGAATTCATGAATATGAGGACGAAGCTGAATATGCTCCTAGTGGATGTGTCTCATTTTTAACAATTCATCAATCTAAAGGGTTAGAGTTTCCAGTAGTTATTGTTGGGTCTTTAAATGCAGTTCCTCGTAAACAATATACTCAATTAAACGAAATCTTAGAAAATAATTATTTTGCCCGTTTACCATTTGAACCAATTGAAGAAATTAAGAATTTTGATTTTTATAGATTATTTTATACGGCTTATTCACGAGCGCAGAATTTACTAATTTTAACTTGCATAGAAAAGGAAGGAAAGGGACGTACACCATCTAAATATTTTACAGATTATTATGGAAGTATTCTCGACTGGAAACATCCATTAGTTAAACTAGGAATATTATCATTAGATAAGGTAAAAGATGTCAATCTCAAGAAAGAATACTCTTTTACTTCTCACTTGACTTTGTACGAAAACTGTGCTGAACAATATCGCTTTTTTAAAGAATTAGAATTTGCTCCTATTCGGACTAGTCCGATTTTATTTGGTACATTAGTCCATCAAACTATTGAGGATATTCATAAAGCAGTATTGAAGGGAGAAGAACAAAAGTTATCAGAGATAAAAATTACCAATTGGTTTGATACTAATTATGCTTATTTAACTAAGCGTGAAAAAGTTTATCTTGCTCCTGTAATTAAAAATGTGGCTCTACAACAGGTGTTAAGTTATTACCGACGACGTAATGGTAATTGGTCTGTCATTAAGGAGGCTGAAGTCGATGTTTCATTAGTCAAAGATGAATACATTTTAGCTGGGAGTGTAGATTTAATTGAGGGGGATAATAACACTGTTGAAATTATTGATTTTAAGTCGGAGAAGAAACCAGATATTAACAATCTCAAGGATAGGGATAAAATTAACCGCTATCGTCGTCAGCTAGAAGTTTATGCTCATATTGTGGGACAGAGAACAGGATTAAAGGTGAGTAAAACTCATCTTTATTATACTAGTGAAGAATCAGGGAATCCCTACATCAGTTTTTCAGTTGATGCTAAGTCCATTAATAGCACTATTGAAACTTTTGATCAGGTGGTGCATCGGATTGAGCAGAAGGATTTTAGCATTCCTGAACGTCCAGTTAAAATTTGTAAGTCCTGTGATATGAAGTTTTATTGTGATACTAAAAATTGGTATTTTAAGGAGTAAGGAAAATGAAAGGTCATATACCAGATATTATAGAGGAAGTAAAATCAGGGATTATTCATATAGTTCATGTAGTAGATGGAAAACGAGTTTCATCTGGTACTGGATTTATGGTTAATGGCTATTTGGTTACAAACTATCATGTTATTAATGATTCAGAAAAAGATTCATATCTTGTTTTAAGAACCTATGATCTTGATCCTCCAAAACAAAAACCAGATGAACTTTTAGAACTAGAAGGGATTAAAGTATATCGCAATAGTAAAGGATTTTTCTCAACAGAAACAGGATCGGAATCTTACGATTATTCTGTTTTAGATATTCCTGAATTAAAAGATAGAAGCAAAACAGGGGAATTATATAATTTTACTTTTCCAGCAGATAGCGATATGCAGAAAAAAGTAGGAGAAGAAATTTTATTTATAGGTTATCATTTTGACCATTATCGTATAGTCAGTCACAGAGGTTTTATTTCATCATTTTATACTTCAATAATTTATGATCCCCAGGGTAATGAGCAATATAAAGTTAACAAAATCCAAATAGATGCAAGTGTTAACAGTAGTAGTTCTGGTAGTCCACTAATAGATCCAAATACATCTAGAGTAATTGGAATTGTTACCCGTAAAGAAACAGGATTAAGTGATAATTTTAAAGAAGTACGTAAAACCCTTGAAAACACAAAAGATATATTACAAAATCATAGACAAAATATTCAATCAGATAATGATTATTTTCAATACACACAAGAAAAAAGAATACAGAGAGAAAGAAATAATGTACTATTCAATAATCCAAGCATTCCAGCTACACAAAATAATATACAAGATATAGAAAATGACAGAAGTAATATGTTAGCATTGACAACAAAATTATCATATTCAATAACAGAATTATCAAAAATTAACGATAATTTAATCAATTTGACTAAAGAAATTAAGCGTTCTGCTAATGTAGGAATTGGCTACGCTTTCTCAGTTGAATATCTGCGGAATGAAAATTTTTATCTTGAAGAATAAAAACTAAGATGACTAACCAACCAGAACTCACCATTAACTTGACCGATACTAGAAAAATAGACTCAGTTGGAAATTATCAATTTGAGCCGATTAAGGGCTATCCTATGCTTGATTGGAAGGGTAAACGTCCTTTTACTTCTACACAATATTATCCTGCTCAATTAAAGGAGCGACATGGGGATGAAATTAATAGTTGGATGAATAAGATTTACTGGGGTGATAACCTTCAAGTGATGAGCTGTTTATTAAAGGATTTTAGAGGTAAAATTAATTTAATTTATATTGATCCTCCTTTTGACTCTAAAGCAGACTATAAGAAGCAAATTAATTTAAAAAGTAAGCAAGTTTCTAATGATTTAAACTCATTTGAAGAAAAGCAATATACGGATATCTGGACAAATGATGAATATTTACAATTTATATATGAACGCTTGATTATAATTCGTGAATTATTGACAGATAATGGTAGCTTGTATTTACATTGTGATTGGCATAAATCGCATTACTTAAGGTGTATTCTGGATGAAGTTTTTGGTATAAATAATTTTCTTAATGAAATTATTTGGAAAAGAGCAGATACTGTCAAAGGTAATGTTGGACAAGGTAGTAAAATATGGGCAGCTAATACAGATACAATTTTCTTTTATAAAAAGGGAGAAGAATATACTTTTAATGCTCAATTTTCTTCATATACTGACGAATACATTGATAACTTTTATAAATATTCTGATGAAGATGGTAGAAAATATCAATTAATAAGTATGACAGCACCAGGAAATGATACTAAAGGTAATCCAAGATATGAAGTCATGGGAATAACTAGATATTGGCGATATTCTCAACAAAAAATGCAAGAATTAATTGCTAAGGGTTTAGTAGTACAAACTAAACCAGGTAATGTCCCACGAAAAAAACTGTATCTTGATGAAGGACAAGGTGTTCCAGTTCAATCTCTCTGGAATGATTTATCAGGATTAAGTGCTGCATCTAATGAGCGAGTAGGCTATCCTACTCAAAAACCTGAAGCGCTTTTAGAAAGAATAATCCAAGCGTCATCAAATCCTGGTGATATAGTCTTTGACTGTTTCATGGGAAGCGGAACAACCCAAGCAGTAGCAATGAAATTAGGTCGTCGCTTTATTGGTGCAGATATTAACTTAGGTGCAGTACAAATTACCACCAAAAGACTATTAGCGATCACCTCTGAAATTAACCAAGAAAATGAACAGCAAAAACTAAAAGTTACTGAAGAGGAAACTTTAACTAAATACACCGGATTTGAGGTTTATAACGTTAATCACTATGATGTTTTTAGAAACCCTATTCAAGCTAAAGAACTATTATTAGAAGCCTTAGAAATTCAAAAATTAGAACAAGGTAACTTATTTGATGGAGAAAAAGATGGACGAATGATAAAAATTATGCCTGTTAACCGAATTGCAACACGCATTGACTTAAACGAACTAATAGCAGGATTGGACTATAAAGCTTTTGAGAAGCGCCAAAAAGACAGTCCTAGTAAACCTGTAGAGAAAATTACTCTCATTTGTATGGGACATGAAACCAACTTAGGTGATCTACTCCAAACTGAAGTATTACCGTACAAAATTGATGTGGAAGTAGTTGATATTCTTCGGGATAGACAAGATATTCAGTTTAAACGTGACTCAGAAGCCAAAATTGAAATCAAGGGCAAATATTTAGTAATTGAAAAATTCTACCCAATGAACCTGCTACAAAAACTCAGCATGGAACAAGAAACTATAGAAGATTGGCGCGAATTAGTTGAATCAATTATGATTGACTGGAACTATGACGGAGCAATACTAGAACCTACTTTAATAGACATTCCTGAAAAAAAATGACCTAGTTAAAGGTAAATATGAAATACCAGCAGATGCAGGAACAATTCGCATAAAAATTACTGATTTACTTTCAGAATCGTTAGAGAAAGGAGTGCAAAATGGCTAAAAAAAATAGTAAGGCTGTTAATTTAGATTTCGCTTTTTTTATTCATCTTCTGCATTTTTATAAACAAAATAAAGGGCGGATTCGTAAAAATTATCGTACTCTAACAAAACGGTTTTTAGATTATAATAATCCTGATAACTCTAATGCTTTTTTACGTCTTCCTCAGTTTGAAGCATTAGAAATATATGTTTTTCTTAAGGAATTTTTAGATAATGCTCCTATCCATGAAATCTTTAAAGAATGGGCAGCTAATGAAGGTAAATTTCAAGGACGTACTATTGTAGAACGCTCAGGACAGTTAGATATTTTCCAGGAAATATCCAAGGAACAATATGACGCAGCATTTAAAAATATGCATTCTCATGCTCGTCCTTACGCTAACTACATTTTTGCATTGACAATGGGAGTAGGTAAAACCATTCTCATGGCTACTTGTATTTTTTATGAATTTCTCTTAGCTAATAAATTTCCTAAAGATAAAAAATATTGCCATAATGCCTTAGTTTTTGCACCTGATAAAACCGTCCTCCAATCCCTTAGAGAAATTCAAACATTTGACTTTAGAAAAGTAGTCCCCCCTGATTATGTTAACTTTCTTACGGCTCATATTAAATTTCATTTTTTAGATGAATCTGGAGCCACTTTAACCATTTTAGATAAATCCCGCTTTAATGTAGTTATATCCAATACTCAAAAAATTATCCTCAAACGACAAAGTAAAGCCTCAACTCCCATTGATAAATTCTTTAGTAGTGGTAAACCAACTTATCAAAGTAATAGCATTTATGATAAAAATATTGACCTTTACGGTTTTGATGAACCAGATGATGAAATTTCTCTCACCACTAACCAACGTTTTGAAAAACTTAGACGAGTTACACAACTAGGTATTTATATTGATGAAGCTCATCATGCTTTTGGTAATCAACTTGCTACAGATATGGGTATTAAAGATAGTAAAACTAGCCTCCGTAATACCGTTGATGAACTTGCTGCGAGTTTAGCAAGTGCAGGAACTCACGTTGTTGCTTGTTACAACTACACTGGAACACCTTATGTTGGGAAGCAAGTTTTACCAGAAGTAGTTTATGCTTTTAGTCTACAAGATGCTATTGACAAGAAATATCTGAAAAAAATCAGAATTAACACCTATAATAACACTCGGAATCATGAATTTGTGGATATTGCAATCGCTAATTTCCTCAAACAAACAAATAACCAACGTCATGAAGAAATGTTACCGAAATTGGCATTTTTTGCAGCTACAGTTGAGGAATTGCAAAAAGAATTAAAACCCGCAGTTGAAAAAGCACTGATTGACAGAGGAATTTCTACTAACAAAATTTTGGTGAACGTTGGTGATGAAAAAATCACAACTAATGATGAAATCAGGGAATTTAACCGTCTTGATACTCCAGAATCAGATAAGCAATTCATTCTACTAGTTAATAAAGGTAGAGAAGGTTGGAACTGTAGATCATTATTTGGCGTTGCACTTTTCCGTCAGCCCAAATCAAAAATCTTTGTTCTTCAAGCTACCATGCGCTGTTTACGAGCAATAGGGGATAAGCAACAGCAACAAACAGGTTATGTATATCTTAGTGAGGACAATAAGCAAATTTTAGAAGAGGAATTACAGCAAAACTTTCGTATTAGTATTGCTGAAATGGAAAGCAAAGGCAAGGATAAAGAAAATGTGACAGTGCGTGTTCTTAAACAAGAGAAAATTAAACTACAGCGAGTCCGTCATCAGTTCACATTAAAAGAGAAGAATATAACTAACGGAATTAATCTTGAGTTAAATCAAGCATTAGAACCAAATAATATTGAGAAATATCGTATAATTCATATTGAACAAGAAGGTTTAGACTTAAAAGATGCTGCTAAAAGTAAGCAAAAAATTGAGGACATTACAGATAATCGACAGAAACGGCAGTTTAGCGAAATTTTCTTAGTTTCAGAGATTGCACGTTACCTAAATAAATCTTGTTTATTTATTGAAGATATTCTTGGAAAAACCCAAGATACAACAGAAAACATTCTAATAGCTGTGAATGAATTTAACGAACTTCTCTATGATTGGGTAATTCCTCGTCTATTTAAAGAACTTTATGAAATTGATGAATATAAGAAAAAAGAAGAATATGAAGTTGAATTAGTTAAGCTTTCAAAAGATGGTTATCAGTTTACATCAGAGGTTGATAAAATTGTTCGTGCTAGCGATAGCTCATCTCAACCTTACCTTCATAAAAGTTTCCATTTAGATACTTATTGTTTTGATTCTAATCCAGAACGGCTAATTTTTTGGAACCTACTAGCAGAAAATAAAATTAAAAAGCTGTGGTTTACTGGTATGCTCACACATGGTCAATCTGATTTTTATATTCAATATATCGACCCTGAATCACATACAGTTAGAAGTTATTATCCTGATTTTCTATTTCAGAAAGATAACGGTTCCTATGTAATTGTTGAGGTTAAAGGTGATGATCAGTTTGATAATTCAGTGGTGCTAGCTAAAAAAGAGTTTGCAGAACAACTCGCATCTGACAATGATATGATATACACAATGATTAGAGCTAGTGAGGTAAACAAAGGTGATTATAGCTTTTTGCTAAATTGACAATGCTAATTTTTTATCCACTACTAAATTCCTAGAGGATATTGAAAGCGATGGTAATGGTTCAAAAACACTAATAATTTAGAGGTAATATGGGAATTACTAGACAACTTACACAACCTGACTTTTTTAAGCGGAAAAATAATGGAGAATGGGATACAGGTTTTTTTGTTGGTCGTCCATTTCGTTTAAGTTATAACAAAGCAGAAATCCTACTAGCTGACTCGTGGAAACAAAGAGCTAATGGTATTCCACAAGGGTGTTTTCTCTTGGCTTACTATGATAATGAGTTAGATGATCCAGCAAATATAGAAGCAATTTTACTGCGAGTTATCCAACCCACAAAACTACCTACAGATCAAGAAGTCATTAGTAGTATGGTTGAATACTACAAAGATAATATACGTACAGGTAATAATCAACAATCACAGTTAGATACATTCACACGCTATGAATTTTCTTTCAGTGGACTTGAATGTTCTGTACTTGGTTCTTTTTACCTTGAGAACAAAGTTAAAACTCGTTTCGGTGCAGATTTAGAAAATTTCTATAGCGCACATAATTATTCTGTCATTAAACCATCTATAGATCTATTAAAAGCTATCGTCAATTATAGAGAAAATGGTAGCCCCGGAGGAGAGGGAGATATTCCAATTGGAAAAGTTCGTTACAGTTCTAGCCGTCGCTTTCAACAAACTGAAAGCGATGTCCCTGTGTACGTACAAGCTCCTGACTTTGCTGGAAAAAGAACTGCTTTATTTGGTATGACTCGAACAGGTAAATCAAATACAGTTAAAAAGATTATTCAGGCTTGTGTTGACATGAGTAATAAAGCTACATTTGAACTGGATAAAGACCAAGAAAATAGTGACGAAATTTTAAAGCCATTCACTGAAGATAATAGCCCAAAATATCCAATTGGTCAAATTATCTTTGATATCAATGGTGAGTATGCTAATTCTAATCTTCAAGACCAAGGTACAGCTATTTTTGATTTATATCGTGAACGGACAATTCGATATTCAACTGTGCCAAAACCCGATTTTTTGGAAATGAAAGTTAATTTTTATAAGGAGATTGAAAATGGCTTTGAATTAATCAGAACTTATCCTACTATTGTTGAAGATAATACTCGATTTGTAACCAATTTCAAAACAATAGATTTAACCAAATCTGAAGACTATACTACGAATAGGTCAGTTTCTACTCGCTACGACCGGAGAATAGCCGTTTACCTTTGTTGCTTATATCGAGCAGGTTTTAAAGAACCATCAGATATCAAAATAAAATTTACTGCCAATGTGGATGTTCGTAACGCTGTTCGTCCAGGCTTTGATCCTAGCAGAGGTATATCCCTTGAAGATGCTGCTAATTGGTGGGAATCATTATGGGAAATTTACGATAGCGATCCCGTTTTTACTCAATATAAACAAGAAAAGCAACATGAATGGGCTGATGAAGATTTAAAAGCTTTATTAGTTATCCTCACACGCAAAAGTAAATCTGGTAGAGGAACTGATTGTGCTGGGTTTAGAATTCTAAAACCAGTAATTGAACAACATACCAGCACTACTCAAGAACCTTTTGAGCAAGATATTTTGAAAAATCTCAGACAAGGCAAAATTGTAATTGTTGATTTGTCTTTAGGTAATCCTGAAATTCAAAAAATGTTTAGTGAAAAGATTTGCCAGCGAATTTTTGCAGATGCTATTGGTCGCTTTACTAGCACCCGTTCTAATAACTTTATTCAATTTTATTTTGAAGAAGCACACAACCTTTTTCCTAAAAAAGAAGATAAGGATTTATCTCAGATTTATAATCGTTTAGCAAAAGAAGGAGCTAAGTTAAATCTTGGTCTTATTTATGCAACTCAAGAAGTAAGCTCAATAAGTAGTAACATTTTAAAAGCAACACAAAACTGGTTTATCTCTCATCTTAATAATGAAGATGAAATTAAAGAATTACGTAAATATTATGATTTCAGTGACTTTACCGAAAGTTTAATCCGCTTTAGTCAGGATACGGACAAAGGTTTTGTTCGCATGAAAACTTACAGTAATGCCTTTGTAATTCCTGTCCAAGTTTATCGCTTTCCCCCCGAAGAATCTTTAAACACTTAACACCAAAAAACATGGGATATATTAGTAGAAATAACCGCCGTCCTTTCGAGTCAGCTAGCAAAGCATCTCATCATCATCTTATTAATGATCCAGAAGTACAGGCATTGATGGAGCGCATTTATAAGCCACCTCATTTAGAAGATATTTCCTTAAACGATTTAATTGTTGATTTTAATCCCCCCTCAGTCAATCCTGTGGAGGCTATTATTGCTGTTGATGGTGGTTATACTGAGGCAATTATAGATAAAGATTTTCCCTCTAGAACAATTCATTTTTTACAATTTGGTGCATTATTGTTTAAACAGGAGGATTTAGCCAATATTAATGCTAGTGCTTTTATTGCACCAGAAGATATGGTGAAACTCAAAAATATTAGTAGGCTTAAACTGGCATTACCAACTAGAAATGTCCGTCTTAAAGACGAAAATACTCTCAAAAGTAGTGTTCTAAAAACTATTTTTGAATTTTTTACTAAAAATACATTAGATGAAGATAAAAGCCTGATTGATACTTTGGCTTGGTTCGTTTTTCGTCGTTACAAAGGAGGGGGAAGAACTGAAGAAGAAAAACGTTGGGATTTAGCTACTAATCCTCTCAGTCCCAATGGTAATTCAGTTACTTTATTCGAGAAATATATGGATAGAAATTATACTTTTCCTTGTCCAGAAACAGGAGGAAAAATTCATCTTACCGATATTTTTAGATTACATGAAACTATTGATGAAGAGACAGGAGCAACTGGAATATTAGGTTATCTAGTAAATGTCATTGAACAAATTATTATCATTCATCTAATTCGTCAATTGTTCAATACTCAACCCGACATACTGAAGAAAATCTTTTTTATTAAAGATGAACCAACTGGATTTTTTGGGCAGACGGCTCGCTTGCATAAACCAATGCGTGACTTGATAAACTGGCTTTTGAGTAAACAGAATATTCTCTTAGCTGGGTTAGAAAAAAGTGGTTCATTTGTGGATCACGCTCAAGCAATCCAAAAATCATTGAATCCAGGACAGGCACTGATTTTGAGAGATGAATATATTTATCGGTATATTCTACCTGGGACTGAAGACCCTAAACATCCATATGCGTCTACCAGTAACTATGGGCATAAAGTCATATTTAAAACGAGCAAAGGGCAGATGCACGTAGTTTCAATACCAGTTAAAGAACTAAAAAAGATTCCTACTGAAAGTGATTTACCAAATTTACAAGTCATATTGGCTAATGTAGAGGCATTACACTGTGATATGTACGATTCAGCACTCTTTCCTGTAGCTCTTGTTAATAAACTAGTAAGTCTATCAGCTCGCCCTAGTCAGCGCATCCTTCAAAAATTTGCTAGTCATGCAGTTAGTAATTGAGAGTAGTTTGAGGATTAAGTTAAAAAATAAAATTGATTCAACCATCCCAGAATTCTATTGTAAATTGAAAAGTAGAGATTATCCATCCAGAGCAGAATCAGAGGAGGTGTTAGCATGACACAAACTCAATTAAAAACAATGACTTCACTCTACCAGCGATTATCAGAGGTGGGTTTCTCGGAAAAGTTTGTTCGAGAGAAAGCGTTGCCTGATTGGTGGAATGAAGAATTTGAAGCAACACCAGGAGCAGTGGTGGAGGCTCCTACAACAGTTATTTATTAATATCTGTAGCTTTGGTTACTGCCATCAGCCAATTTAGGTAATCTTGATTTCCTGTTTGGATAGGTAAAGCCACTACACAAGGTACTTCATAAGAATGTTCTGATTTCACCTTTTCTGTTAGTTCTTCAAATAAATCCCGTCGTGATTTCATAATCAAAATAGCTTCTTTTTCTACTTGCAATTCACCTTGCCACCAATAAATGCTTTCCATACCGTCAATTATGTTCGCACAGGCAGCAAGACGGGCTTCTACTACGGATTTACCTACATTAAGAGCTTCAGCACGGTTTTTACAAGTGACGTAAACAAAAATAAATTCCATGTTTTCAATGTTAATATCGTGTTTGTTTAAATGTCTAGTCGAAGAATTTTTACTTCACGGTTGAGAGGGTGGGTATGAATTAGAAAGTTTGTCAATATCAGTATTTGAGACAGAAATGAGGTAAAATTGTTCTCGATTTGGAATTACTGATTCAAAATTCAAAATTTAACTAATTCCCTTTCCTTCTGGTAGAATTAGCATGGCATCACCAAAGGAATAAAAGCGATATCGAGATGCGATCGCTTCTTGGTAAATATTTAATAATCTGGTGCGACCAATCAAACTACTCACCAGCATCATCAAACTCGAACGAGGTAAATGAAAATTGGTAATTAAACCATCTACCACTTGTAATTGATAACCAGGATAAATAAATAAATTGGTTTTGCCGACAAATGCTTGGAGTTGGTTTTGTGCTGCTGCTTCTAAAGCACGTACTACTGTTGTCCCTACTGCAATCACTCTCCCACCAGCAGCTTTGGTAGCTCGAATTTGCTCCACTGTAGCCGCAGTAACTTCAATCCATTCCGAATGCATTTGGTGAGTCGTCACATCTTCCACCTCCACCGGACGAAAAGTACCAATCCCAACGTGTAGTGTCACAAAAGTTTGATTAATTTGGCGATCGCTTAATTTTTGCAATAATTCGGTAGTAAAGTGTAATCCTGCCGTAGGTACAGTGATAGAACCGGGTTTTTCGGCATAAATCGTCTGATATTGGGCATCAGCAGCTTGAGAAAAAGTAATATATGGAGATACAGGTACTTCGCCAAATTGGTCAAGTAATGGTCGCAAAGACTCACCATCTGGCACATCAAACATCAGCAACAGTCCACCAGTAGCCTGATCCATATCTATGACTGTCGCTGTCAGTTGAGTTGTGAATCCAGCGTCAGCAGATGGAGGTGTAGTCTTAATCTCAAAAATAATCTTGGTTTCCAGTTTAAAGTGTTTACCAGGTTTAACCAGAGCTAACCAACAATTAAATTGTCGCTCCTCTAAAAATAATACTTCTACTTGAGTACCTGTAGATGTGTAACCATACAAACGGGATGGAATAACCTTTGTATTATTCATGACTAGTAAATCACCAGGTTTTAGTAACTCAGGTAAATCATGAAACATATGGTGTAAGGGTGGGACTGAGATACCTGTATGGGGAGAATTCACCACTAGTAATCGGGAACTATCTCTAGGAACCACTGGATTTTGGGCAATTAAATCAGTCGGTAGTTCATACTCGTATCCCACTAGAGAATAGTCTAATTTACGCTCAGATACCTCTAAATTAGGTAAGTTCTGTAAATTGACTTGTGCTATATGTTGCTCCATGTACATTTATCTACCTTGTGCAAATCTCAATCAAATAATAGATTAGAATATTTCCACCCATTTTCATGCTTTAACTTTTAAAATATTGCGTAAAATAGAGAAAAGAAGATAAAATTGGGTAAATCTCCCCATATAAGAGCCTATGGTGTAGACACATCCCTCTCCAGAGGTGGTTTCTGGTTCGCACAAATTAGCTGTGGTCTAAATACATGAAAACCACTGTAAATGCAATGCTGCTTCCAACGAGTTAGGTAAATTTCATAAATGGTATCATCACTATAATAAATCTTCTGATCAAGGAGTTCTTTTCAATGCAATAGATAATTGTCGTAATCGCTCACTCACTTCTAAATTAGATTCTTGGGACTGCAAATTAACAGGAATTTCCGCTAAAAGCAGTGGATTTCCTTCTAACCATTCATTAATAGCAACTCCTGTCCAAGTACCTTCCTTATCTCTAAAACTATCCACCAATCCCTTCAGTTCTTGAATACAATAAGGTTCAAAACCAGCAGCATCAAAAATTGCCCAACGTAAATATTCTTCCCAAGCATTAATATCATTTTCAACTTCAAAAATCACTGCTTTTTGCAGAGTACCAAATTCATTACTAGCATTGCTTCCTGTGGGTGTTGCTGTATCTGTTACTCCTAAAACCTGTTGACGAAGTTCAGAATTAAAAAGCAAATCTGAACCATATTTAACATATCTTTTCAGTCTTTCAAAAGCGGCTTCTTTCCCACTATAGTAATTATCAACAATTTCAATATCCACTCCCAAACTTTTGACAATCCGATTCCGAGTATCACTCTCCACTACTTGACGAATCAACACTTCTGCAACTGGACGCGCAAAACGTAAAAATAATACGCTTAAGCTGTTTTCTAATTGAGATAAGAAGTAATCTTCGGAATTTTCTATTAATCTTTTTTTGACCTGACTACTTCCCCATAATAAAGTTGTCATGTATTCAACTAAATTTAAAGCTTCATTTTTTAACTCCAGCGCAAGTTGATGAGCAATGGAAGATGAAAGTTTAGTGATATCACTGTATAAATCATCACGCCAAGCAAAATTAGCTTTCATGCGGTCAAAAGCTGGATTTGAGTTAGCGAGGAAAATAGTATCTTTCTTTTTAAAGGTTTCCTCCCGGAGTTTATGTATTTCATTTTCAACAATTTCTAAATATCGGGTTCTAAATTTTTGGATTTGGATGAAAGATGTCGCGCTTAAATTATCTGCTGGATTACCAATTACAGAATTTTCATAATATGATTGTAAATCAGCTTTAATTTTCTCCCATTTTTGATTCCACCATTCTGTAAATAATACCCGTCGATTATTTTCTGCAAATAATTTTGCTTCCTCTGGATTTTCAGGATATTTTCTACTGACGATTTTATAAATTTCTTCGGAAGTGCTGACAATTTTATGGATAGATGTTTCGCATCTTTTTTTTAAGATAGATACACGTTCAGTATTAATATAATTAAATATTTTCTGTTTTATTTCGGGAATTCCAGTCCCATGTTGATTGAGAATTTCTTCGTCAGTAATTCCCGTTAATTTTTTCAACTGAGATTGGATAGTACTTGTATCTCCAATTTCTAACTTAGTTTGTTCTCCAGCTAACCCATTTAAAATCAAATATGCACCTGCTGAACCATATACAATCCGATTTGGTGGAAGTTTTGCACGTTTTAACCAGTCTTGAGAAGCTTCTTCAATATGGGTTTTCAGTGCATCAGCACTACCTAATGAATCAATCCGACTTAAAAAAACAAATAATTTATCAGCAACAGTAACATTTTTATCTCCAAGTTCTGTGAATTTTATAATTTCCAGTTCCTTTTCTCTGAGACTAGTAAAACGCTGTACTAATATCACCGCATCACAATCAGATAACATTGCTTGAGCTTCATCAACATGCTTTGCTAAACCTGAATCTAAACCGGGAACATCATAAAAAACAATCCCTTCCGCTTGAGCAAGTTTATTAGTATAAAGTCTAGCTTCTAAAACAGCATGAGCATATTTTTCATCTGCTACATATTTCTTTAATGGTTCGCGAATATCTTCCAATCTAGTAAATGCAAAAGTCCGATTACCTTCTTTTCTCACTTGCTGTAAAGTTATTTCATTTGTTCTAATAGTATTGAGGTCTTCTTGAGCTTTGGCTTTGTCAAGTTCCTTGAGTAATTCAATAAATTCCGGTTCAGTTTTTGCTTGTACTTCCAGTCTTTGTTCAAATTCATTTTCCACCGAATAAATTTGGGTAGTGGTAAATGTACATCTTCCTCCCTTTGCTGGAAGTAAATCACATTCTAACCAAGCATTAATAAAAGTACTTTTCCCGGCTTTTTCTAATCCCACAACCGCAATACGAAATTCTCGTTTTTTCAGTCTTTCCAACTGACGACGAGCAGGTTCTGCTTCTTGTAAAAGAATATCTTTTAATTTCTCAGGAACTTCAGCTTGGGGTAACATCGCTAAATTAATCGCGTGTCGCTGGATATTTAGAGCTTCAGTTAGACGAGCTTCATAGTAAGAAGATGCGGTTTTCCAATCCATTTTTGTGAACTCCTTAAGAGGATATTTAAAAAGTTGTGAGGAGGTGTAATTTGTCATCCTGACCGGAGGGAAGGATTTCCCAGATCCTTCCCTCCGGTCAGGATGACAGTATTACTTCCTCTAAACACGGTTAAATTTTTCTAAACCAGATACAGATAAATATTTGAGACAAGCTAATTGGTTAACCACACCTTGTCCGTCAGCAGGAAGATTTCTCTTTAAAATATATGGGACTTTTTTCCCGATAATTTCTTGTCCATCAGCAATATTAATTCTGACATAAATTTCTCTTTGTTCACTAACGGTTTTAATATCTTCATTGGTGAGGTCTAGAATTTGCTGGTTAGCATCTTCTAAACTTGTACACAGGAAATATGAAGCATTATCTATCAGCTTTTCTATGTCAGATGCATGAATTAGATTATTTTCTGTGACATTTATATTTCCTATCACCGATGCTGGTACAACCAGACACAAAGCGACAGGAACCTTTGTTTGTGGTGCAGAACTATCTAATGGTTGATATTCTGGGAGATACTCCTAAATTTTCTCGTTGTCTTTTTCTGTGGAGATATAAAATACAAGCCATTGTTCCGACAATCAAACATCCTATAACTACAATTTGATAGAGTTTCATATCATGATTTTCCTTGCTACCAAGAGACTTACGTAGATTGTGAATCCGTTCTTTTATCCATTTTTTTTTATCATTAGGATTGCTTTTCAGAAAAATTCCAATCAGGTCTAATCCTATAGATAAATCATCATTTAATGATGTTTGACTTTTAATGTGAAAATATTGGCATATTTTCTGAGCTTGTGAATTATCTGGAGCAAGTATATTATATATTACTGTCGATAAAACTCCTACTTTATGATTTTTAATTTGAGGATGAATTTCTTCAAAAATATCTTGATATAGTTTATCTAAACTCCCCCTACTCCTTTTTTTTGCAAATTCATATCATTGGGGTTTTCTAAATTGATAAATGATCAGTTACAGTATATCCCAGATAAATGAGGTACATATAAAATAGTAAAACTCTTGTGGAGCAGGTATCTTGCCTGCCTTTGTGTACTTCATGAACTATAGTTTGCACTCGAATTTTCCAGGTTTAAATTAGAAAATTCTACCGCTAGGTTTTGAGCTTTTTCTTGCATGGGTTCCCAAATATTTCTTTGTTTTTCATAATCCAAAGTAATTTCTTGATTTGCTTTATCGAGTCTTTCTTGGTAACGGTCAATAATATCATTTTGGATATTATCTACATTTTTTTTTAAACAATCAACTTGCTCTAGTAACCAACGGGAAATTTGATTGACTATTTTTAATTCTTCCTCCTGTGACTGAATAATCCAACCTGTAAGTAAATCTTCCACACTAGGTAGTTTAGCATTATTGCTAGAACGGGTTTCATATTTTGTTTCATAAATAGTTTTTCTCCCTAACCATAATTTATACCAAGCTCTAACTCTTTTCTAACCTTGATTCTTCCTCCCAAGTTCCTTGAGTAACAGCAAATCCTGATTGAAACCGAAAATTCAATATCAGTTGACTATCAACTTGACTAAGTTGAGAATCAGGAAATTTGATTGCTATATTAGGTGCAGTATTATTTGCTCCTTTTTCAATATAAGATAAATGACAACGGAATAACTCAGATACAGCTTGATAAACTCTATTTAATTCTTGGGTGGAAATTTGCTTTAGTAACTCTTCAATCACAATATTGAGATGGATAGATAACTCATTTAATTCTTCATTAATTTGGGTGAGATTGTTTTTTTCAGCATCTGTTTTTGCTTCGATGGTTTTCCCTTCTTTAGCGACAGAGGTGGTATAACCTAAATTAACTAAACGAGTTAAATTTTTGGATAGTAAGTTGATATTTAAAATATTTACTTTTTTCAGATTGGGACTGTCTAAGTCTATTTTTCCATTTTCCAAAGATTTTGCTACTGCTTCTAAGACTTGGTTAATTCCTTTCTTTAATTCCAACTTCCATCCAAATAGCGGATATAGTTTTTCTCCTAATTCATCATAAGGTTCAACATTTTGGAGTTGAGAAATTATAGTTTTTATATAATCAACCGGGTCATCTTCCGACTGTTCGGCTAAAATCTGTTTGACTTTTGTATTTAATTTTTGAAAAGGCTCTCTTAAATTCCGGTCACTAATTTCCAGAAAACGCTCAATTGCTGACCGAATATAAGAGATATTTTCACATTCTTGCTGATAACGTTCTTCGGAACTATTCAAAATAGCTGTTGTAGTTTGAATTGACCATTCCGTAATTGCATTTCCAGCAGTGACATTAAAACGCTCGATAATTTGCGGAATTACTAATTGGGGAAAATGTTTAGTAATATGGGCTTTTAAATTTTGCTCAAATTCTTCTGCATAAGATTTTTGCCATAAAGCTTCTGCAACTCTATTTCTATCATGTCTAGACCATTTTTGTGTATTACGTGGTAAATCTTCTAATATATCTTCAATTAATCCATTAAAATTGTTGTCAGCTTTTTTACAAGCATCAATACTGTAAATATCATCTAAATTCTGAATTTGTAGGGATAATAAAGCCGGCCAAGTACTAAGTTTAACAATTTTTAAATTTTCAATTTCTTCTGTATATTCTTTTAGCTGTTCACTTAATTCACTTTTAATACTAATTTCCGCATTTTCAACAAAACGATTTTCTGTTTCTGGCCAATTTCTATCGGCTCGAAAAACATCAATCCGATTCAGGGTAAACAGCATTCGTGCAGGAGAACCCCCTAAATCTTTTACTTGCTGTACAACTTCTTGCAATAAACTTTTTACTTTCTGCTTATCAACTTCTGCACTATTATATGTAACAATACATAAAGCTTCTCGACATTGACGAATCACATTTGCATTACCTTCATCACCCACATACGCTAAACCAGGTAAATCCAGAATTCTGACTTTTGTACCTTTTGGTAATTCTAATTGAGATTCTTTTAAAAGTCGAAAAGGGTAAAAAATTGTCGATAGTGGACAAGCTAACTTAGGTTGTTTTTCTCTATTTTCAATATAACTTATCATCACTTGGTATAAGCGTTGATAAATTCTATCTTCAGTAATATCCCTCCATTCCCCGCATTCCCATAATGCTCCTGGTGTTTCATGGATGATCAGAGCTTTTTCTTGACTATACTCAATTGTCACTGCTCCTGCACTCATTTCGCTGACTGCGACCGGGACAATTTCGGCTCCACAAAGCAAATTAACCAGGGTACTTTTACCGCTACTTGTAGTACCTGTAGTTGCCAGAGTCAGAGTAGGATTTTGAAGTTCATCAACTAGCTGAGTTAAAGCCTGATTTAAATTCTGGGAGAGTTCTTGGATTTCGGGTTGATATGTATCTGGCAAGTATGTGGATATTTCGGTGTGGAAATTATGCCAGTACTGAGCCAGTAACTTGGCTTTAAATTCTATTTCGTCAAATACTTTATACATTTGACTGTTTATGTGTTTTAATTTTTACTTTTTTAGTTTATATCAGACGAATAATTATGTCAACTGCGGATAATTAGTAAATTGTAAAGTTTTTCTCACCCTAATCCAGTTCACTTGAGAATCACAATAGAGATTCTATCCAGTTCAATGAAAAAGCGATATTATATTAAGTAATGCCAGATAAAATCTTCAAGACTTTATCTTCAATATATTGACACAAGAAGTATTGAATATGCTTGTTAAGTCAACCCTTGGGGAAGAAAGAACCGTATTACATAACGTTAGCTGGGAAACCTTTGAAGCTTTACTGATAGATACAGGTGAAGATAGAGGTTCTCGTTTTGCTTATGACTGTGGTACTTTAGAGATTATGACACCACTTTTTGAACATGAAAATCCTAAAATTCAGTTTGACCGCTTGATATTTACTTTAGTCGAAGAATTGGGAAGAGAAATTAAAAGTGCAGGTTCTACAACATTAAAGCGAAAATTAGTTAGACGGGGAATAGAACCAGATAATTGTTATTACATCCAAACTGAACCTCAAGTTAGAGGTAGGAAGAAATTAAATTTAGAAATTGATCCACCTCCTGATTTAGCAATTGAAATTGATATTACCAGCAGTTCAGTTAATAAATTTAATATTTACTCGGCTTTAGGTGTACAAGAACTTTGGAGATACGACGGGGAAGATTTGAAATTTTATCAATTGGTAGAGGAACAATATATAGAGTGTGAGTTGAGTATTGCTTTTCCACTAATTTCAGTAAGAGATATTAGTAGATTTATACAAGAGAGCAAAAACATGGGGGAAACTGCTTTGGTGAAATCTTTTCGCTCTTGGGTAAGAGAGAAGATATAATATTAGTAAATTACTAGGAGAGACCGTTAATTTAAAAGAGGTGATCAAAATGTCATATAGTGATTTTAGTCTAGATAAAGTTAGAAAAACCTTCGACTTAACCATTTCTGATAAAATTGATATATTTGCATCTGTACCCGAATTGGAATGTCCAAGTTTAGTGAAAGAAATATTACGAGATAACGTACCTTTAGCATTAGCTAGCAATACAGAAAAATCTCGTTCAGAAATGATTATTGCACCGATTTTAATCGCTATTAGAAAATATTTAAATGGTGAAATTAGTTTGTTTTCAGGGATAGATTTTACTGTAGATTCTGCTCAGGGATTAAATGGAAATTGTGATTTTATTATTAGTCGTTCACCAGAATTATTAATTGTAAATGCTCCAGTTATCACAATAGTAGAAGCTAAAAAAGAGAATATCAATGCAGGTTTAGGACAATGTGTAGCTGAGATGTTAGCAGCTAAATTATTTAATGAACGTGAGGAAAATAATATTTCTGCAATTTATGGAACTGTGACAACCGGAACTATATGGAAGTTTTTAAAACTTACCAGACAAGTCATTGAAATTGATTTGAGCGAATATTATATTAGTGATATAGATAAAATCTTCGGTATTTTTTATTATATCCTGACAGAATAAAATAAATATGTTAAGCTAGAATCTTATCCCTAAGATTAATTTAATTCCTTTTAAATTGGTGAATATGCTTGTAAAATCAATGCTGGGAGAAGAAAGAATAGTATTGCATAACGTGAGATGGGAAACCTTTGAAGCTTTACTGAAAGATACAGGAGAAGATAGAGGTTCTCGCTTTGCTTATGACTGTGGTACTTTAGAAATTATGACACCACTTTTGGAACACGAAAATCCTAAATGTAATTTGGGTAATTTTATTATTGCTTTAGCTGAAGAATTAGATATTGAAGTTAAAAGTGCTGGTTCTGTAACTTTGAAGTCTGAAGTATCTCAACAAGGGATAGAACCAGATAACTGTTATTATATCCGAAATGAACCAGCTATTAGAGGAAAGCTCAAATTAGATTTAAAAATTGACCCTCCACCTGATTTAGCAATTGAAATTGATATCACTAGTAGTTCAGTTAATAAATTTAGAATTTACTCAGCTTTGGGTGTACCGGAACTTTGGAAATATGATGGGGAAGATTTGAAATTTTATCAATTAATAGACAATAAATATATTGAGTGTGAGTTTAGTGTTGCTTTTTCGTTAGTTTCAGTCAGCGATATTAACGGATTTATTCAGCAAAGTAAATCTGTTGGAGAAATTGCTTTGTTGAAAGCTTTTCGTGCTTGGTTGCGGAATAGGATAGAATATACCTAAAATCTACCAAATCTAAATTTCATCATTCAATCCGCTTGGTGTTAAGCTGAAAAATTAATAAAACCCCTATAGTACTTCCTCCCTTAAGTAAACATTATTGACTCCTAGATAGATTTTTTCAATTTCCCATGCTCAAAAAAATCTGCCGTAGGGAAGAAAGGCGGGGCGGGAAAACGTGGGATGATGAACTCAAATATAATGGAGTGCGGCTATCTATTTTTACTTGCACAGATTCCCATTATAATAATTTGATTATTCCACATTTTTTCAACACCAATAACCCCCCATAGATGGATTGTTTTCAATTTTCCATGATTCAAAATAGATATCCCTTTTTTATTGCTTTTTCAGCAACTCCTAGATCAATACAGTTCAGTGAAGCTGAAAAATGAATAGAATCCCTGTATTACTTTATAATTTACTATTATTTCAGAATATCAGGATTTACACCTAACTTCCGTAACTCTTCCGCTAATCTTTGTACACGTTCTTCCGCAGTAATGGCTCTTTCTTCCGGACTCAAGTATTGGAGTACAACCAATCTCTTGTAATTCCGAGATAGGTTCCCCGTTCATGACTAATTCCTAATCAATCCCTACGAGTAGTGGTATGACGAGGGAGGTGTCCATAACCAAGCTAAGATGGACTGAAGCAAACTAGGAATCAAATTTTGCAATTGATTATCCACAGGTTCATCGTCTGAATCTGGTAAATCTTCTGCTGAGGGTAAACACTGTAAAGGGTTATAATTTAACATCGTCAGCAAAGGTATTTTAGGGCTACTCGCTTTCCCTACCCTAATGATGCAGAAAAGCGATATCTAAGCTGAAAAAAATTATGTAGATAGTTATGCATACTCACCAATTGATCATAACATAGATCATCCTCACCGTAACTAAACTTGCATGAGTCGTTTTTATCTCAGTACTAAAGTCGCTGAGTTTCCCACTTATTGAGTATTTTTATGACATTAAAACGGTTAATTTTAATCCTCTTGACGCTGATAGCAATGGTGTTTTCTGGTACGTCTTTGGTGAATAGTTGGCAAGAACCCCAGGTACAAAGTCGTCTAGAATTATACCAAATAAATATTGCACTCCAAGCCCAAGCATGGCAACCAGAAAATAGTAGCAATGAGAGTTTCCAGGGAATTCGTGAAGGATTATTAGGGCAGAAACCCCTAGAAACTGCTACGAAGCAGTATCAAGATGCATATGAATCAGTTAAAGCTAATTTGGTAAAAACTAAAAATCAATTAGCCGAACTCACTACTCCCATACCCCCAGAATCTTTACCTTTAGAATCTGACGAAATTGAGACTTCAGTTGCAGCAAAAGAGAAACAGTTACAAAAGTCTCTCCAGGATTTACGAAAATTCCAATCAGAATTAAATTTACGTTTGGGCATTTTACAAGCAGCACAGGGACAAACTCAAACCGCACTTCATACTTGGAGCGAATTACAAAAGCAGTCAGCACCACAAAACCAAGCTCTTAATTTTTCGGAAACTGCTATCGCCTTAAGCGGAATATGGCATAATCCCCCACGTCTGTTACCAAATGCTCAACCACTAATTCAAACCAATTTAGATGGTTGGTTTCGTTCTACAGCTTTAATTCACCTGTATCAACTCGAACAACGCCAACAAGCTCTATCAAATGTCATCTCAGAGCAACAGCAAGCAGCAATCCAGTCTGTGTGGAAATTAGCATTGATTGCGACTATTCCCACCCTAACAGCTTTAATTGGCATGATTCTGTTAGTTTTCTTAATTGGTCAACGCTTGGTCAAGGGAAAAGAATCCATCTTAGCTATCAATGGAGAGGAACCTTGGTCTACTCCTTGGGGTGGGGAAATAATTTTACAAGTTTTCGTATTGGGCTTTTCATTGATGGGACAAGTTTTTGTCCCTTTAATATTATCCATTCTCCCCTTCCCACGTCCCATTGTTGATGTCAGGTTACAAGCTGTTTTAGTTTTAATCAGTTATCTATTAGTTGCATCTGGGTCATTATTGATATTGTACTATTCCATCCGCCGCTTTTTCCCCTTACCTCCATTCTGGTTTCCCTTCCGTTTTCAAGGTAACTGGTTTTTTTGGGGATGGGAGGTTATTTGTCGCTTTACCGATAGTAGTAGTGGTGTCTTTAATTAATCAGCGATTATGGCAGGGACAAGGAGGTAGTAATCCGCTTTTACAATTAGCATTAGAAAGTCAAGATGGTGTAGCATTGGGAATCTTTTTCTTTACCGCTGCGATCGCCGCCCCATTTTTTGAAGAAATTCTCTTTCGCGGTTTTTTGTTATCCTCTTTGACTCGTTATTTACCCGTATGGGGATCAATTCTAGCCAGTAGCTTATTATTCGCTCTGGCTCATTTGAGTTTGTCAGAAGTTCTTCCTCTCACCGCACTAGGTTGTGTTTTAGGGGTCGTGTACACGCGATCGCGCAGTCTTTTCGCACCAATGCTGCTTCACTGTCTTTGGAATAGTGGGACATTGCTCAGTTTATTTATCTTGGGAAAAGGTAGCTATTAAACAGAAAAGGAAGTAGGGAGTAGGGAGTAGGGAATAAAATTTATATCCGAACTTTTGCCTAAAATTAATGGCTGCGATTGATTAACAGTCAAAAATCTTTAAAAGCTTGGGACATCATATTAATTAATTTGTAGAAAGTAATAGCAGTACAGTAGTTTTTGCGTAAGAGATGAATATATCCACAGCGCAAATAACTTTGTCTTTCTTTGGTGTATAGCAGTTTGTAGACATACTTAGCAATATTTATTAATCAGCAATGTAGGACTCCGATTTTATTGTTGTAGCAAACAATTTAAACTTCCTCAAATTCTGATCTCTATCTACACAGATAAGTTCAAAAATTCCAGCGAATTTTAGATAAATTCGTTCAATTAATGCTGGTTATTTTCCGAGGTGTAGCCCACTACCTTTTGCTACTTATTTTAGGAAATATAGAACTCATAAATTCTTACTTTTATACTTCCGTCGATTCAGGAGTACAAATAAATATGGCAAATCTCAATCCTTCTCATGCTACAAAACAAATTTTAGCTGGATATTGTGGTATTCTTTTTGGAGGTTTTGGACTACATAAGTTTGTTCTTGGTTACACTCTAGAAGGTTTTATTATGTTAGTGATTTCCTTAGTTGGAGGTTCTTTCACCTATGGCTTTGCGTTAATCATTATGCAATTAGTCGGTTTGATTGAAGGCATGATTTACTTGAACAAGACCCACGACCAATTTGTGGCTACTTATTTCACCAATAAACAGGGTTGGTTTTGAAACAGGAGTCATACCAATTCAAAATTCAAAATTAATAAAGTCAGATTATGTCTTGGTGACTGGGATTAAAACTAAATCAGACTTTCCGTGAAATGGTATCAGGAGTTAGAATAAATACAAAGGGGGTAATACTTATGCTAAGTATCAAACGTAAAAATTGGACATCTATAGTACTTCTATGCTTGGGTTTTGGCTATTTTACTACTATGTCTAATTTAGAAGTTAATTATTTGTTAAAAAGTATTATTGCTATGGCGCCAATGCAAATCTTAGCTCTGATATATGTAACTTATCTACGATTCCGTCGATGATAATCGGCTGAACCCTATATAATTTAATAAACTTAATATTATTTACGCTCCGTCATAGTTGATAATTTCGCCTACGCTCAAAATATAGACGCTTTTGATCAGGCGTTGAATTGGTTTATGTAGTGAATCTCAATACTTGTTATGCAACTTGTACCAAAAACTCAGCTTGTCACTCCCGAAAATACCTCTTCCGATATAGAGAAAATAATTTTAGATGTTGGTGGAATGAAATGTGGTGGATGTGTACAAGCCGTAGAACGCCAGCTAACCCAACAACCAGGGGTGAAAAGTGTGTGTGTGAATCTAGCGACAGAAGTAGCCGTCGTAGAGTCAGAAGTTGGTGTGGTAAATCCAGATGTATTGGCAAAAGTATTAACCGCGAAAGGATTCCCTACTCAACCCCGTCACAGTCAATTAGGAGATGAAACATCTACTCGAAAAGACTATTCTCAAGAAGAGCAGCAATCAAAGCAAGCGGCAATTAGACAGTTAATAGTGGCAGGATTATTGCTATTTCTGTCTGGAATTGGGCACTTCAGTCATTTCGGCAACCTATTTGATAGTATCTGGTTTCATTGTGGATTAGCAACCATAGCACTCCTAATTCCTGGTAGACCGATTTTAGTCGATGGCTGGTTGGGGTGGCAAAGACTTGCACCCAACATGAATACTTTAGTCAGTTTGGGAACGCTGACAGCTTATACAGCTAGTTTAGTGGCGCTTTTGTTTCCGCAAATGGGCTGGGATTGCTTCTTTGATGAACCAGTCATGATGCTAGGCTTTATTCTTCTAGGACGAACTTTAGAGCAACACGCTAGGGGTCGGGCCGCTGCGGCATTTAGGCAATTATTAGCACTTCAACCACAAATAGCTCGATTGATTGTTGATCCTAATTCAGAAAATTCCGGACTGGGGACGACGATAGTGGAAATCCCTGCCGCACAAGTACGTGTTGGTGAATGGTTACAAGTGCTACCAGGAGATAAAATTCCGGTGGATGGTGAAGTTCGCTTTGGGCAAACCACAGTCAATGAATCAATGTTGACCGGGGAAGCAATACCAGTGATTAAACAACCAGGAGATACCGTCACAGCTGGCACCCTCAACCAATCAGGTGCGATCGCCATGCAATCTCTCCGGACTGGCAATGATACTACCCTAGCCCAAATTGTCGCTTTAGTAGAAACGGCTCAAACCCGTAAAGCCCCTGTACAGAAATTAGCGGATACAGTCGCCGGTTACTTCACTTATGGCGTGATTACGGCGTCTTGCTTAACATTTGTCTTTTGGTATTTTTGTGGTGTTCATCTCTGGCCTGATCTTACCATCGCCAATGGGATGGTGATGAGCAGCCACATCGGTCATAATCCCCAGCATTTAGCCACCCCTATTCAAGCATCTGGGCTTTTATTCAGCTTAAAATTAGCGATCGCCGTGATGGTAGTGGCTTGTCCTTGTGCGTTAGGACTAGCTACCCCCACCGCGATTCTAGTGGGTACAGGACTAGGTGCAGAACAAGGTCTACTGATCAAAGGTGGTGATGTTTTAGAAAAGGCTCATCAGTTAAACACGATAGTTTTTGATAAAACTGGGACTTTAACTACAGGTCAACCCACAGTTACAGATTGTTTGGTATGGGAACAAGATCAACTTTCCCCTCATCCCCTTAACCCTTCAGATTTATTACAACTAGCCGCAGCAGTAGAAAGTGGTACATATCATCCTCTGGCCTTAGCAATTCAACAAGCAGCTCAGAAACAAAATTTATCAATTCCTGATGCTGTAGATTTTCACACAGAACCAGGTATGGGTGTATCGGCTCTGGTAGAAGGTAGGAGTGTAATTTTAGGTAACTGGGAGTGGTTGAATTGGCACGGAATTGCCATTGATGAAGCTGCACAAGAGATGACCAAGAAATTAGCCACAGCAGGTAAAACAGTGGTTTGTGTCGCAGTTGATGGTATTTTAGCTGGATTAATTGCTGTATGTGACCCTCTCAGGACAGATGCTCAAATTACTGTGGATCAGTTACGCCAAATGGGTCTACGGGTCATGCTTCTGAGTGGGGATAGATTAGAAGCAGCGACGGCGATCGCGAAACAATTAGGACTAGATAGTACTGATGTGATTGCCGGTGTTCTACCTGCCAAAAAAGCTAGTACGATTGAATCCCTTCAAACTGGCACTATAGAAAACACAGCCAAAACCCAAAAACTCAAACCTCAATGTGTGGTAGCAATGGTGGGAGATGGAATCAACGATGCTCCAGCATTATCTCAAGCAGATGTAGGGATTGCCTTACATTCTGGAACAGATGTAGCCATGGAAACCGCTAATATTGTGTTGATGCGGGATAAATTAAACGATGTAGTCACCGCCATTCAGTTAAGTCGCGCTACCTTCAGTAAAATCCGTCAGAATTTATTTTGGGCTTTTGCATATAATACAATTGGTATTCCGTTGGCAGCAGGAATTTTCTTACCTAGTTTAGGTTTTAACCTCAGCCCATCGGGTGCCGCTGCCTTTATGGCTTTTAGCTCAATTAGTGTAGTAACCAATTCAATTTTATTAAAGCGGTTTGCTCGTCACTCATAACATCTCCCTTGAGAAGGAATGTTTTCCGGTAAAATCCTAAATACCAGATCAGGTTAAACTAGTTATTTAACCAGGTCACCTGATTAAATTCACTATCACAGACTTTAGTGCGTGAGAATGGCAGGAAAAGATCCCCCAACAATATTAACTCATCCCAGTTCCACTAATTTTACTAACTATCTGTCAATGGCAGCAGAAACTGATGAAAACCATCTACTTATTCTTGAAGACGATCAAGGTCGCAAGGAATTTCCTCTGGAAAACTCTGTCTATTCTATTGGTAGAGACCGTGATTGTGATATCCGCTTGATGTCACAATTCGTCTCTCGTCGTCATGCGACATTAGTTAGATTACCAAGAAAACATAATAGTCTCAGCTATTATTACCGAATTGTTGATGGTGATGCTAAAGGACGACCTAGTTCCAATGGCTTAATGATTAATGGGCGCAAGATACCAGCTCATGATCTGAAAAATGAAGATGAGATTGTTTTTGCTCTCAAGTACGTGCTATTTATTACTTACTTAGAAATTCTCAGCGTCCAGGGCAAACTGATTCTAGTGAATACGATATTACACTAATTAACCCTGGTACAACTGAAGATTTCGAGGATTGACGTATGCCAATTTAGGTATGTTTCAAATATCGCAATATTTTCATACTAGAGCTAGCTTGACTACAGAGCTAGCTCTAGGACAATTTATATTGATACAAAACACAAATAGTCATCCTGCTAGACTCTCAATTAAATGCCAATTACGGCTATGCTCAATTGATTGCTTGACAAATTCAAACATTTGTCGGCAATGGTTATCCAGACTGAAGTGGTAGTTCTTCATTTTTAATCACAATACTCATCCGAGTTTCTGTTTCGGTGGCACTTGATTTATCAATTAGTACTTCCACAGCAACTAACTTAGGAAAAGAAACATTACCAGGTATCTCACGAGCCAAAACGTAATCTGGCGTGCAATATTGAACATCTAAATCACATTGCTGTAGTAATTCTATCAGTAATGGTTGTAGATGATCACTGGTAATAGAAACAATAAATGAACAGGTATAGCGAGCCATAATAGCCCCAAGTCTTGCAACACTCCGTCCATCGTATAACATCAAAGCATATAAAAGGCAACTCATGATTTGGGAATAGAAAAATTGCCTATTGCCCATTGCCGATCTATTCCCAGTTATAATCGAGGTAAAACATGAAAGTAGCAATTACTGGAGCGACTGGATTTGTTGGTAGTCGTTTAGTGGAAAGACTTCAAAAGCAAGGCGACATAGTTTTAGTGCTAACGCGAAACCCTACTTTTGCCCAAAAGGTTTTTCCATCTCTGGCTTTCCCTAATCTAAAAATTATTCCTTATATACCTGATGTTGATGGTGTTTGGCAAGATGCCATTGCCGATTGTGATGGTGTCGTGAATTTAGCCGGAGAACCCATTGCTGAGGAACGCTGGACATCAGAACATAAGCAAGTCATCTTGAATAGTCGTCAATTGGGTACACAAAAAATAGTCACAGCCATAGCTAACGCCAATCCTCGTCCTAGTGTGTTAATCAATGCTTCTGCGATTGGATACTATGGAACTAGTGAAACGGCTACTTTTGATGAAAATAGCCCTTCTGGTCAGGATTTTCTCGCCCAAGTTTGTCAAGCTTGGGAAGCAGAAGCCAAAAAAGTAAAAGTGGCTGGTGTACGCTTGGTAATTTTCGCTTTGGGATTGTTTTGGGTAATGGTGGTGCTTTGAGTAAGATGATTACTCCTTTCAAATTATTTGCTGGTCGACTAATTGGTAGTGGTAGGCAGTGGTTTTCCTGGATTCATTTAGATGATGTAGTGAATCTCATCCTACAAGCTTTAACTAAACCAGAAATAGAAGGAGTATATAATGCTACTGCACCTCACCTGTGCGGATGGAAGAGTTGAGCCAAACTATGGGAAAAGTTATGCACCGTCCTTCTTGGTTGCCTGTTCCCTCTTTCGCACTCGAATTACTGTTAGGAGATGGGGCAAAAGTCGTGTTAGAAGGTCAACAAGTACTCCCCAAGCGGACTTTAGCTCAGGTTTTGAGTATCAATATCCTGATTTGCCTTCAGCACTGACACAAATTCTTCATTAAGGAGTCAGGAGTCAGGAGTCACTGAGTCAGGAGTCAGGAGTCAGAGAGTCAGGAGTCAGTGAGTCAGGAGTCAGGAGTTAGGAGTCAGGAGGAAGAATTAGAGCGTAAGTTAGGTCTATTTGTGAGGAATTTGCGAGACACCCAACTAGTAATACCGCTGAGAATAGCTCCACCCATCAAGATGCCAATGGCTGGATTAAAGACGGGTTGCCATAATTTGATGCCATAAGTCCAAACCCAAGTTTATTCCAGATGCATCACCAATAGCGGCAATCGCTAACCACCCAAAGCCGAATAAAACTAAGAATACATCCGCGACTAAAATTAGGTTTAGCCAATTTAATAATTTATCTTTCATAGGAGATGGAGAGGTAAGAGCAGGGGGGCAGGGAGCGGGGAGCAGGGGGGAGAGGAAGAGGCAGGGGGGCAGGGTGCAGGGAGCAGGGGGGAAAACCGGAGATGGGGAGATAGGGAGATGGGGAGAATATATTTAAATTCTCTTCTCCCCTTCCCCTGCCCCTTGTCCTCTTCCCCTGTTCCCTATTAATCAAACAACCAACTTTTAACTTTGGCTAAACTTTGCCAATCTGGTTTTCTGGTTAAACCATCTTCAATACTGTTTTTAATTTCTTCTTGCCATTCTGGATTGACAAAAATTAATTGTTGTGCAAAGTCAACGTGTTCCCGTAAACCTTTTTACCTGTTTCCAGCATGGCGATAGCTAAATTAATTCTAGCCTGTGGGTCTTGTGGATTTAACTTAACTGCTTTTTGTGCAGCTTATAAGCTAAGTTGGGTTTGTTATCAAGTAGATATAACCAGGCTAAACAAATCCAAGCAGAACCAATTTTAGGAGCGCGATCGCACACTTCTTTAAATACAGGAATTAAAGAATCGACTGATTCTCCAGCTTTATAGCGTTCTAAACCTGTATCAAACAGGGATTCAACTGTTTTAGTCATTAGTCATAAATGATTAATTATTAGCCATTAGTCAATAGGTCAAGTACTGGTCACCGATCTAGTAGCCAAGTGACTACTGACAATATTACACACCAAAGGATTTACCGCAACCGCAGGTTTGGGCGGCATTAGGATTAGTGAATTGGAAGCCACCACCAATCATGGCATCACTATAATCTAGCATCAAACCATAGAGGTATAATAGGCTTTTGGGATCACAGATGATTTTGAAGCCATCATAGTCAAAAACTTCATCCTGAGGGGTGATCTTGCTGAGTCTTCAAAGTCCATCATATAAGACATCCCAGAACAGCCACCTTGACGTACTCCTACCCGAAGGCATAAATCACTGCCTTGGCTGGTTTGCAGTGTTTTGACTTGGCGTAATGCCGCTTCGCTCAACTGGATGCCGCGTTGTTGAGGCTGAGTTGCTGTGTCATTTGTGGTATTTACTCCGGAACTAGTTTTACTATAATCATGATAGAGGCGATTTTCTGCCCCAAGGTGGGTGAGAGTGTTTTATATTTATTCTAGCGAGATTAACGCCTTTAGATACCAAATTGTAAACACTTTGTCAAAAGCGGCTAAAGATTTCTATTCTAGAATTGAGAGAGTTGGTGTGTTGAGAGATTCGGTATTGTGATTTTTTTCCAGCCTGGTCGCAACCACTCTTCAGGTAAAGTCAGGAAAATTAACTCCCTGGCCAGTTTATTCCTGGCAATTCACTGTCTAAATAGCTTCTTTTGATTAACTAAATCTCTATGACAAGTTTTAATCGCTCTACCAGTCGTCGGTTGCAGAAATTAACTCAAATTCCTTCTGTATGGGAGGGCGATCGCCGTCCATTGTCATCATCACAAAACCAACCTTAGCAGACTCAGAAGCTAAAGGGGAATGCATTCTCTGGGTGGATGGCTCACAAGGTATTGTGCGCGGGATGGATGTGGTAGCTCCAGAATTGGACCAGAAGCCATTGTTCGCACCTTAATGCGAGCAATGGAACATCCCCATAGTCCAGCTAAACCAGCTAGACCGCAAAGAATCGTTGTCCGTGACCGGGAAATTCAATTTTATCTGCGTGGGGTACTACAAGATTTAGATATTGCCATTGACTATGCACCAGAATTACCTGTTAATTGATGAACTATTTCGCTCCTTTGCGGAAATTCTCGATAGTCAAATTCCTGATTTACCCCCACAATATGCACAAGTTTTACAAGACAATGCCTTGAATATTTGGCAAGCTGCACCTTGGGAATTTTTAGAAGAACAGCAAATATTATCCATTGAAATCAATAAATGGGATGTGGGCACGCTCTATGCCTCAGTCATGGGAATGTTGGGTATGGAGTATGGGATTTTGTTTTATCGTTCAGAAGATTCTTTAAAACGCTTTCGAGCGACAGTTTTAAGGGAAGAGGAATCAACCAAGGCTTAGAAGAAGCTTTCCTCAAACAAGATTGTTTATTTCTGACCTTTGAAAGAGCCGATGAAGAAGAGGAAGAAGAGGAAGAAGATTTAGCAGATCTACCTTTGTCAGAAATTCAACCCACCTTTGGTAATATTCATCCCTTAGAAGGACTCCGGTCAGTTTTGTATGAGGAAGAAGCGGTAGTAGCTATTGTGGCTTTAGAAAGCTTGATTCGTTTTATCCGTGATCATCGAGGGCAATTACAAGGGGAAGAGTTCCCTCTCCTGAGCCGACGCTATCGGATTCCCATGCCAGAATCAGAGGCAACTACTAAGTCTATAGCCGTGAATGTGGCTACTTTACCCGATTTGGCCGCAGAGTTAGAAGAAATGGTAGTTCATGCTTATGAAGACGAAGACGAGGAGTATGAGGATGACGATGAGGATGAGGATGAGGATGAGGATGAGGATGAGGATGATAATCAATCAACATTGTTTCACTCATTGCGAGATGATTTGATTCCAGAAGAATCCTTTCTCAGTTTAGGTGTGATTTCTTGGGAAATGGTAGAACATTTGCGTAATGAGGTAACATATTATTCAATTGGTGAAATTAAACCCGTAGGTGATGGTTTACCGGTAATTTTAATTCAAACTTCTCGTCCTAAAGCTAAGACTGTAATTGAAAATATTGAAGCCACAGGAGGATTGAAAGCCATTTGTTTTAATCCAGGTGCTGACCCCTTGGATGGCGATCGCTATGATTTAGGTTTGTTACAAACACAAAATCAAGAATTGTACCTCTTTGGTGAATTTTTAGATGATGATCCCATTCATGTAGAAGCCAGGAAAAAATGGAATCAGCGGTGTAAAAATACCCAAGGATATTGCGGTTTGATTATTGCCAAAGGACTAACAGGAGCCTCTCGTGGTAATCCCCAATTGCGAGATATGATGGCTCTATTTGAAGCACAAGCCCTCTCACCTAAAGATTTAGGTATTGGAACGCTTCAACTCATGCCTCAATTATAATTTGATTGATATTGTCGTTGAGAACAATTCAAAATTGGTCATTCCCTAAATCCAAAATCGTTTGCGTCCTGACTCCTGACTAGTTTTCCAAGAGTTTATTAGCGTTTTTATACCAGAAACGTAATTACTCTGATTTTTAATTTATTTTATTTACAAATAGTCCATAGGATAGTACGGTTATAAACGCATCAAAAACAGGGGTCTAAATAATTGAAGATTAGTTTTTTGTAAAGAAATAAAAATAATCAGCTAGATTATGTATCTTTTAAATGAATATTCTTCAGAAACTGGAAATAATCCCTATACAGAAGGGGTTAAATATACTAAACTACGAAGATTTCCTTGGTATTTTATTCTTCATCAATGCTATTCCATTGATGAAAATTAAAACTCAGAAGTTGGTGAATTCAAGTTTCATGATATAGCTAAAAGCTTGCTCTATTCATGCCATCAGGCAGATACCATTGATTTCTTTTCAGTAATTAGTACATATTCCTAGTTGAAGATAAACATGATTAAACAGTACACAGATTCTCACCCTCAGTCCATTATCTCAGTAATTATGCAGTTTCATCACATTAATATTTGGGTACTTTTCAGTACTTTACAACCGCTTTATATATGCTAATATTCCATGACAAAGTGCCTAAAATTCAGCAGTTAAGTATAATAACAATTCTCGGCTTAATTTCAGGTGTTCTTGCAGATGTTCCCTCCACAAGTGTTTGGTGAAGTTGGGCAAAAGAGAAATGACAAATAAAAAATGGGCTGTTAAACGCATAACTGTAAACCTGGCAACTCAGGAAGCAGAAAAATTGGAGAAATATTGTCAACAGACAGGTAGACCTGCCACCGATGTCATTCGGGAACTCATTAGAGGTCTACCACTGACGGACGATACCAAGGTCTAAGCTGGTGATAAAGTAATCTTTGTTACTCATTACTGAAATGCTACTGGAAATTGACTGATATCTATAAATACAAAGGGGGTCTACGTATATAGCAGGAGTCATACCAATTCAAAATTCAAAATCCAAAAACAAGAAAGTCGGATTATATCTGGCTTTGGTGGGATTGAATTTAGAATCAGAATTTACGGGAAATGGTATCAGGAGTCAAAATCTCTGGTGAACTGAGTTTCATCATCAATTCCAGTCCTAACTACCTTGGCCACTGCTATATCTAAAAAAAAGAGCAAATAAAAATCTAATCGCAGGGAATACTACTCCCTGCTCCCTAGTTCCCCGGTTCCTAAATTAGAAAGCTCCCCTACCTTTTTTCCCGATGGGGAGTAAATTCTCACCTCCAGCCAGTTACAATTTGTAAAGAAACTGAAAAGGAACGGGGGAATGTGCGTCGCAATCGTAGGTGCGGGACTAGCGGGTTTAGCAACCGCTGTGGATTTAGCTGATGCTGGCTGCGAAGTCCAAATTTTTGAGTCTCGTCCGTTTGTTGGTGGTAAAGTCAGCAGCTGGGTAGATGGTGATGGCAATCATATTGAAATGGGTTTACACGTTTTTTTTGGTTGTTATTACCAACTGTTTGACTTAATGGAAAAAGTTGGCGCTTTGTCTAACTTACGTCTGAAAGAACATAGCCATACCTTTATCAATAAAGGGGGACACACGGGAGCTTTAGATTTTCGCTTTTTCACGGGTGCTCCTTTCAATGGCTTAAAGGCATTTTTCACTACTTCTCAACTTTCACTACTAGATAAATTGCAAAATGCGATCGCCTTGGGAACTAGTCCCATTGTTCGCGGTTTGGTGGACTTTGAGGGAGCCATGAAATCTATCCGCAATTTAGATAAAATTAGTTTCGCTGACTGGTTTCGCAGTCACGGAGGTAGTGAAGGAAGTATTAAACGGATGTGGAACCCCATTGCTTATGCTTTGGGGTTTATTGATTGTGATAATATTTCTGCCCGTTGTATGTTGACAATCTTCCTGTTTTTTGCAGTGAAAACTGAAGCTTCGGTGCTGCGGATGTTGGAAGGTTCACCCGATGAATATTTACACAAACCCATTGTCAAATATTTAGAAGCTAGAGGCACAAAAATCCATACCCGTCGTCAGGTGCGGGAAATTCAATATGCTGAATTAGCAGGGAAAACTAGTGTAACTGGTATCGTGGTGGCTCAAGGAGAAACCACAGAAACGATTACGGCTGATGCTTACGTTTTTGCCTGGTGATGTCCCAGGAATTCAGCGAATTTTGCCCCCAGAATGGCGTAAATGGTCAGAATTTGATAACATTTATAAATTAGATGCTGTCCCAGTCGCTACCGTGCAGTTAAGGTTTGATGGTTGGGTAACGGAATTACAAGATGAGGCCAAACGGAAACAATTAAATCAGGCAGAAGGAATAGATAATTTGTTGTACACTGCTGATGCTGATTTTTCCTGTTTTGCCGATTTGGCTTTAACCAGTCCCGCTGATTATTATCGTCCCGGAGAGGGGTCACTCTTGCAGTTGGTGTTGACGCCAGGAGATCCGTTTATTAAACAAAGTAATGAGGCGATCGCGCAACATGTTCTCCAGCAAGTTCATGAATTGTTCCCTTCCTCAAGAGAACTAAATATGACTTGGTACAATGTAGTGAAATTAGCTCAGTCTCTCTATCGGGAAGCACCAGGAATGGATGTGTATAGACCTAACCAAAAGACACCAATAGATAATTTCTTTTTGGCGGGGAGTTACACACAACAAGATTACATTGATAGTATGGAGGGGGCAACCATTTCTGGGCGACGTGCGGCGAAGGTAATTTTGGAGAGCCTGAAGAAATAAGAAATAAACCGCCTCAAATAGCCAAGGAGAATTTAAGAGATGTCAGATTGGTTAGAGCATAGTGTGCAGGTGGAAGTTGAGGTTCCTCTGGATTTGGTTTGGAGTTTATGGTCGGATTTAGAGCAGATGCCTCAGTGGATGAAGTGGATTGATTCGGTCAAAATTCTACCTGATGACCCTGAGATATCGATTTGGAAGTTGAGTACTGGTGGATTGGAATTTAGTTGGAAATCCCGGATTGTGAAATTGATTCCTCACCAAATTATTCAATGGGAATCTGTGGATGGATTACCGAATCGAGGTGCAATCCGTTTTTATGACCGTCACACTAGTAGCATTGTCAAAATGACCGTTTCTTATGCTATCCCTGGTTTTCTTGGCAAAATTATGGATAATTTGTTTTTGGGAGGGGTGGTGGAGTCTACCATTCAAGCGGATTTGGAAAGGTTTAAGCTCTACGCTTTGAATGCAAAGGAGAGTTAATGGTTTAAATCTTGCTCAAACTAGAGAAAGTTTGGGCAAGATGTAATAAGTAATTTTGAATCAAAGAGGAAATCTCACCAGAGAGATTAGCAATACCACCACCTACAGCATATTTATATTGCGTTTGGATAGTGGTAGTAATTAGTGCTATGCGAATTTTACCTTGTAAGTGCTGAAAGTCCGATGGAATAGCTGCATAAACCTTTCCCTATCCACATCTAAACAAGCTTCTACATTAGGTGGATTCGTTTTCTCATCTCGGCGATCGCGTCGATCTGCCAGTGACATACCAGTTGTAAATCGCCCCTGAGTTTCCACCATCATATAAACGGACTCAGTTTTGACCAAACTCGGATCTATTGCCACCGCCATCGCCAAGGGGTCGTGTAAATAACAACCATAAAAACCTTCATTATCACGGTAGAAAGCCATATAAATTTCCGTGCAGTCGGCAATAAACTGAGTAACTTTTGTGGGACGACGCTGTAAATTATCTTCAACCACCTGACGAGATAAGGGGGCTTTCATCGCCACATCTAAACCCACTAAGGTAAGCGGAATTCCCGACTCCATTACGACTTGAGCAGCATCAGGATCGACAAAAAAGTTAAATTCAGCAGCGGCTGTAATATTTCCGGGTACAGTCACAGCCCCACCCATGATCACAATTCGCCCGACTTTTTTCATGGTTGCACTATCTGTCTGAATTGCTGTGGCTAGATTCGTGAGCGGTCATAGTGCAATAATGGTCAGACTATCGCCGTATTCTTGAGCTGCATTGAGCAGTAGGGCGATCGCATTCTCGGAAGATGGCCCAATAGTCAATTGGGGATAGCGGGGTGTACCATCAGTTTCTTGAAAGCGATCAAGTTCACCCAAACCATCTGCTCCGTGAATTCCTGCGGCATTAAATGGCGGTTTTGTCAGAGGCTGTTCACAACCTTTAGCAACAATAGGTAACTGATCAGGTTCAACAATACTCACTACACGTAACACATTATTCGCCGCCTGATCAACATTAATATTGCCAGCCACAACAGTGACAGCTTTCAGGTCTAATTGAGGTGAATTTAATGCCATAATCAAAGCCAAGGCATCATCAACACCACCATCAGTGTCGATTATTACTGGTATTGGGTGATTTTGAAAGTCTATCATCAGCTATTCAATATCAATCAAGATTCCACTATAGTAGTACATATCTATGCAAAGGCTGAATCGAACGCTGAAATCTCTATGTCACAGGTATCCATCCCTCCATCGCTCCATCCATATTTACCGCTTACCGCTCTCGCACCGATGCAAGATGTGACAAATCTGTGGTTTATGAAGGTGATTGCCCACTATGGCAGTCCTGACTACTTTTTTACCGAATATTTCCGCGTAAATGATACCTCACGGCTGAATCGTCACATTCTCGCAGCAATTACAGAAAACGATACGGGACGCCCGGTTTTTGCTCAAATGATTGGGGAAAGCATTCCCGATTTAGTGAGAACAGCAAAGGAACTCTGTCGTTATCATATTGCCGGAGTTGATTTGAATATGGGTTGTCCAGCACCGAGAATCTATCGCAAAAATGTTGGGGGTGGATTATTGCTCTGTCCAGAAAAAGTGGATCGGATTTTGGCAGAATTACGTCAAGCAGTGAATGATAAACCTTTGACGGTGAAAATGCGGGTAGGTTTTGAAAATACAGATAATTTTTATGAAATTCTCGATATCATCAATCGTCACAATATTGATTTACTCAGTTTACATGGTCGCACGGTGAAAGATATGTACCACGGAGTCGTGAAATATAATTTGATTGCGGATGCAGTGAAACGAGTTAATTGTCCAGTCCTGGCTAATGGTAATATCAATTCTGCGACTACTGCTTTAGAAGTACTTTCGCAAACGGGTGCTGCGGGTGTGATGGTAGGACGTTGGGCGATTGGGAATCCTTGGCTGTTCAATCAAATTCGTCAGGCTTTGCGCGGTGAACCGATTACTCCAGTTCCTTTAGTAGATGTACGTAATTATATTGACATTTTATGGCAAACTCCTACAGCTACAAATATGTCAGAGAGGTCACGTATAGGTTATCTGAAAATGTTTCTTAATTATATTGCTTTGAGTGTTGATGCTGAAGGTCATTTTCTGCGGTTGATGAGACATACGCAGAGTGAAGTGGAATTATTTAACCTTTGTGATAGTTTTCTGCTTGGTGATGAGAGGAAAATTTTAGCTTTAGCACCATTATATTAATATCTACGTAGGTGCGTATGGCCATACGCCCCTACGACTTGTGTGTACAGGGTAGATATTAATATTGGGGAAAATTGGGCGGTCGCAACAACTACATACCTAATATTTGTCAAACTATAATCGCTTTCTAAAAATCTTGCTATTAACATTGAGAGTTCATCCTTCTAGAAGGATGACAAACTAAAGTATTCAAGATTTACTTGCAACAGAGTCTTGAACAAATTATACCATTTCACAGAAAGTCTGATCTAGTTTTAATCTCTGGAACCAAGACATAATCTGACTTTCTGAATTTTGAATTTTGAATTTTGAATTTTGAATTGGTATTAGTCATCCCATCTTTGAACATATGCAAAACCTACCTCTGATGTTAGTGCATATACTCGCTACACCAACAGCAGCAGTCAATGCTGTAATTAAACCTCTCGGTCATCATGAACTGCTATTGATACTGATACAACTCTCACTATTACTTCTGGTTGCGAGGGGATTAGGTGAGTTGATGCGTCAGATTAACTTACCACCTGTGGTGGGAGAATTACTAGCTGGTGTAGTACTCGGTCCTTCTCTATTTGGTTTACTGCTTCCAGATTTACAAGGATTTATCTTTCCTAAAAGCCAAGAACAATCTAACTTACTTTCGGTCATTTCTTGGTTAGGGGTATTATTTTTGTTGATTGTCACTGGCTTAGAAACAGACCTAAAGTTAATTCTTCGTAAGGGGAAAACGGCTCTGGTAATTTCACTAGGGGGAATTATTGTCCCGTTTATCACCGGATTTGGATTAGGTTGGTTATTACCAGATAGTTTGTTGGTAGACCCAGACAAAAGACTAGTTTTCAGCTTGTTTATAGCCACAGCTATGAGCATTTCCGCAGTTCCAGTCATTGCTAAGGTACTGATGGATTTGAACTTGATTCGACGCGATATCGGTCAAGTCACCTTAGCCGCAGGTATGACTGACGACACCATTGGTTGGATTTTACTTTCTGTGGTTTCCGGTCTAGCTAGTAGCGGCACATTTGACTTCAGGACAATTTTCCATTCTGTGAGTGCGGCTATTTTGTTTCTAGCCATTGCTTTCACCATTGGACGTACCATTGTAGATCAAATTTTGCGATGGGTTGATGACTATGTGGGTGGAGTCTCTGCTAGTATATCCATCGTGGTGATTCTTTCCCTGGGCGCAGCTGCACTTACTCATGCATTAGGTCTGGAAGCAGCATTAGGTGCTTTTGTCTTGGGGATTCTCGCAGGTCAGTCCCGTCGCTTTAGTAATGAAGCTGGACATTTACTAGAAGTGTTTACAGCTGCTTTCTTAGCCCCAATTTTCTTTGCTTCTGCTGGTTTGAAGGTGAATTTAATCGCTCTATTAGTACCGCAAACGTTAATATTTGGCTTGATTGTTCTCGCTGTTGCTTGTGTGGGCAAATTTACAGGTGCTTATTTGGGTTCTCGCATCGGTGGTTTGAGTCATTGGGAAGGTTTAGCAATGGGTTCGGGGATGAATGCACGCGGAGCCATGGAAATTGTCGTAGCTACGATTGGTTTATCTTTGGGAGTGCTGAATCCACAGATGTACTCAATTATTGTCATGGTGGCAATTGTTACTTCCATTATGGCTCCACCTCTGTTGCGTTGGTCTTTATCTAAGGTGGTGATAGGTGAGGAAGAAGCTCAACGTTTGGAACAAGAAGAACAAGATAGTCGCAGTTTTATCAAGCAAATCAAACGGGTTTTAATCTCTACTAGCGGTTGACCAAACATCCAATTTGCGGCTCAATTAGTTAGTCATCTAGCTCATCAAAATTCCATAGAAATTACATCTCTATATGCCCTGAGTAATCAGCATCTCCAAAAAAAAGACCGTCGGGTTACTCAAGCTCAAGATATTGTGGCCAGGAGGCTCTCACTGCTGTCGCGGTGGAAATGCAGTTACCTGATCATACCACTCTGGAAACAAAAACTGAGACTGGAGCTAGTAAAGCGGAGGTAATTCTGAATGAAGCTAGTAAGAACTATGATTTGATTGTCATGGGAGCTTCGGAACAAATCAACCCCCAAAAATCATTGTTCAATTTGCTGGTAGACCAGGTGGTACAAGAAGCCCCTTGTGCAACGATGGTGGTAAAATCACACTTACCTCCACCCCAGGGTGAGATATGCAAAATCGCTCAACAAAAACTCAATAAGATTCTGGTTCCCACCGTAGGCACAGAATACAGCAAAAATGCGCTAGAGATGGCAAGTAGCATCGCGGCTCACACCGGGGCATTAGTGATGATTGTGAATGTGATTAATTTGCCACAGACTGAGTATATTCTTTATGAACAGCGATCGCTCGCTCCCATCCGAGAAATTGCCCATGATCTGCTGGAACAGCAAGCTGCAATTGGTCGGAATTTAGGTGCTCAGATTAAAACCTATATTCTGCGAGGAAGCAGTCCAGAAAGGGAAATTCTCAAATTTGCTCAAACCCAGGAAGTTGACCTAATTATTTTAGGCAGTAATATCCGCATGGTTACAGGTCGCGTTTTCTTCGGTCACAGAGTTGATGCAATTCTGAGTAAAGCACATTGTCCCGTGGCTGTGATTACTGCATCTCAGTCAAATTAGTGTCAATATGTTCTTATTTGGTTTTTGAACTCTAAAATATGGTTCCGGCTCAAAGAGTTTATTTTTTATTAATTTCCGGCATCGCGATCGCCCCAATTCTATCTATATTGGTAGGCAACTCAGTCAGCATTGCCATTACACTCATCTTTGATGTCCTAGTTTTAGGATTAATGGTGGTGGATGGTAGAAGAGGACGACGGCATCGAGTCCTAATTTCTCGCGAATTACCGCTCAGATTTTCCATCGGACGAGATAATCCCGTCACCTTAACCGTCAGAAATAGCAAAACGACTGCTATCATTCAAATCCGGGACTATTACCCTAGAGAGTTTGGTGCTTCCACACCAGAAGTAAAAGCGATTATTCCGGCGAATACTGTCCAAGAATTAAGTTACACTGTCCACCCGACTCACCGAGGAGAATACCCTTGGGGAAATATTCAAGTTAGACAATTGGGACTTTGGGGATTAGCCTGGGATGATTGGCAACTTCCCCAAAGCTGTCAAGTGAAAGTATATCCTGATTTATTGGGATTGCGATCGCTTTCCATTCGTTTAACCTTACAATCATCTGGCTCAATTCGTAAAGTCCAGCAAATGGGGATAGGGACAGAATTTGCAGAATTGCGGAATTATCGAAGTGGAGATGATTTGCGGTTTATTGATTGGAAAGCTACCGCTCGTCGCGCTCACAGTAACACAGGTCCTATTGGTGAGGGTATTAGAACCAGAACAAGAGCAAACCTTATTAATTTTGCTAGACCGGGGTAGATTAATGACCTCCAAAGTCAAAGGTTTACAGTGCTTTGATTGGGGTTTAAATGCCACTTTGTCATTAGCATTAGCAGGATTACATCGAGGCGATTGCGTGGGAGTTTGTGTATTTGACCGCCAAATTCATACATGGATTCCCCCAGAACGTGGTCAAAATCACTTAAATCAACTGATTGACCGTCTGACTCCCATCCAACCAGTTTTAATGGAATCTGATTATTTAGGAGCAGTCACCCATGTAGTACAGCAACAAACCCGCAGAGCATTAGTAGTAGTAATTACCGACTTAGTAGATACCACTGCTTCAACAGAACTCCTAGCCGCACTAACTAAATTAGCACCACGTTATCTTCCCTTTTGTGTAACGCTCCGAGATCCTCAAGTTGATCATCTAGCATCTACCCCCACAGCAGAGGTAACCAATGCTTATATTCGTGCAGTTTCCCTAGATTTATTATCACAGAGACTTTTAGCATTTGCCCAATTAAAACAAAAAGGTGTATTAATACTGGATGCTCCAGCTAATCAAATTACAGATCAATTAGTGGAACGGTATTTACAATTGAAAGCCCGAAATCAATTATAAAGGTAACAGGGAATAGGGAACAGAAAGTTTCCCGTTCTTTGTGCCATTTTTTTATAAAACTAAATTTGATTGATAAATCCATTCCCACCCATGCTACCGATCCCCTTTTTACAAGCACTTGTGAGCAAAAATACAACTAATAAACCACCACAGCAAATTAGTGCTGGTAATATCGTTAATTTAGGATTTCATATTTATCGCTCTCACCTGAAGCAGTATTTTCAACTTTCGCTAATTGCTCATTTATGGTTGTTAGTTCCTATTTATGGCTATGCTAAATTCTGTTCTATAGCAGGGTTAATGTCTCGTTTGGCTTTTTATGAAATAATTGGTCAACCAGAAAGTATTAAGGTAGCCAAAAGCAAAATCAAAAATCAACTAGGAAAATTTTGGTTTACAGGTATTTTCGTAACCATATTACCAATAATTCAAACCTTTATTGCCTACTTTGTGTTCGCATTCCTTGCCATAATTATTTTTGGTTTAACAAGCACAATTATTAATTTTCGACAATTTTATGGACTAGGAACAATTTTTCCAATTTTGTTAGGATTAGGATATTTCTTAATATTCATGATAGTGTATATTGCCCTTCCGCTGTGGTTTTATTCACCATTATTTTTAACCGACCCAATTTTAGGAATCCAAAGTAATTCTAGTTTTTGGCGAACAATTAGGCAAAGTCAAACGCTGACAAGTGGTTCCAGAAAACGCCTAATTTTGATCATATCATTATCTTTTTTAATCACTGTACCAGTGATTCTCACTACTTACTTTCTTTTTATAATTATTGTATCTATGATAACATTAATACAGCCAGATTACTTGTATTCAAACTCTACCGATGATAGTACTTTGACTGGTACATTATATCTAGTATTTTTCAGCATCATCAATGGTGTAATTTATATGCCAATGTGGCAAGCTATCAAAGCGGCTGTTTATTATGATATTCTTTGTCGTGATGAAGGATTGGATATAAATTTAAGAGATAAAATAAATATTCGTTCGTAGTTGCGCTTCAGCGCCCTCAACCTTAAACGTAAGCGAGTTTCATAGAATTTACATAACTTAATATATTTATAACTATTTTCTTTTATCTACTTACCTGGAGATATCATGTTTTACATTTTCCGCAGAAAACTGCATTTATTGGGTTGCAATCTGGTTTTCATCCACTAGCTCAAAATGATAACCAGATGTGTTATAGATACATTTATCGCCATTATTATTTATATTTTTGGCTACTTTAACTAGAACTGGTTTTGCACCTTCACGTTCATGATTCTTAAATTTGAGGGGATATCCTGAGGTTTCTTTAGGTGAAAGATTTATGGATTTGAGTTTTTCCAGTACAGATGCTCTAGTAAAATCGCTAGATATTAGAGCTTCGATTCAGAGCTTGGGTCGCATCATAACTGCTAGCCATATCCCAACTAACTGGTCGGTGCCATTTTTCAAAAGCTTTCTTCGCAAATGATTGAGTTTTTGGTGTTTCGGAAAACCAGGGAATTGCTATTATTAAGCCCTCAAAATATTTTCCTTGTTCCAGAATTTCTGAGCGATATAAACCCCCAGATCCTAAAAAAGGCAAATTTTCTGATAACTTTAATTTTGCTTTTGCCAGAGAGATGTTAATTGTACTATAAATTAGATTTGTACTTGCAAAAAAACAGCACCATTAGATTTTTTAATATTAGTTGTCAATGAAACCTCTGGAGCTAGATTTCGCTCTCCCAAATCTATCGGGTCTATATCCGTTCCTCCTTTTTTAAGAAAAGATGTTTTAAATTTATCCTTTATGTCATCACTAAAGGTATCTCCATATGAATAGTAAATGGACATTCTTTTGATTTTATGTTTGATAGCATAGTTACTCAATAATTCAGCCGTCGATTCATTATCAGGGATGGTTCTAAAAAAAACTTTGCTATTTAATTTATTACTACTACTACTTGGAGATACCATCGCTAAATCCGCCTTCTCATATTCCAGAAGTGCTAGTTCGCTAGCTGCACTACTACTGTGTCCAATAACACCCAATATACTAGTATCTTTAATTAACTCTTGGGCAACTTTTTTAGCTTGTTCTGGTTTATTACTATCATCAGCAATGACAATATTCAATAATCGGTTTTTTAAGCTACCTTGATCTGTTCCCACCAGTTTGTTAAATTCAGTTTGGGCTTGTGCTACTCCTCTTAGTATGTCTTTAGAAGTTTCACGGTTAGCATTTACAGGTAAAACTACTGCTAGAGTTATAAGCTTAATATTTTCCTTCTTTTGTTTTTGATGTGCTTGTGCATTATTCCCATAAATCTCAAATTCTGGATTGCTAGGATAAACTTCCATAGATTTTTTAAAATAAGTTTCTGCGGCTGAATAGTCACCTTTTTTAAATTCATCAATTCCTTGAATTTGATAATGATTTATATTATCTAAAAATAAACTTTTTTCTCCTTGACTAAATAATTCTGGATTTGAGATATAAGGAGGAATAATTGATTGAATTTTTTCTACTAAGGAAAATCCAGATACTCTCATGACAATTACTAGTATCAAGACTATAGAAAATATTCTACTTTTCCGAGTTAACCGATTTAAAATTTGAGATTTTTGCACTCTTTTGGATTTAAATAATGATTTAACGTTATCAGAATATTTAATAATTAGAAAAACCCATGTTTCTAATGGAGATGGACTATTTGGTGCATTTTGAATAGTTATCCATCTCTCATGAAAGGCTTTTAATATAGGGTTATCAGGGTTCATCTCATGTGCTCCCGTAATTAGTCTTGCTAATTTCCCCTGAGATTCAGCCCATGTAATTAAATCAAAAACAATTGTGGAAATTTCTCCAGCATTTGTAATTTCTTCCAAATTTCTCTCTAATACTAACCTCACCATTTGTTTTAGATTATCTTTCCGAGGAAAGGCAGCAATTAAAGCATTTTTTAATTCCGAAAAATCTTCTGGATTTAGACGCATTTTAATTTGATTAGATGGTAATTTTATGTGTATACTTTTTGAATACAATCTATTAAATAGAGACTTGTACAGATTCTAAATCCAAACTGAAATTTATATCTGATTCATACAGTTTCAATGGGTTAGATTCTTTTGTAGACGTGTTATTATGTATATTTTTAATTATAAATAATTATCATTATTAACTCAGCTTTAATATTGATAAATATCTCCTGTTATGACCATGCACTTGCTGATTACAATAATCAAAACATCTTTTTTTTGCCGACGCAATTCATGTAGTGACAGTTTATAAAGTGAACTAATCCTGAAAAACCCTATTCCTTGAAAAGAAGAGATGCACCCCCAAGAATGTTCATCTATAACTCTCCAACAACATATTGGTATTGCACTAGTACCACAAAGCGGAATTCAAAATTCAACATGAATACAGAATCAGCCTTTCATAGTAAAGATACTAAGTATTTGGGTAGATTGTTAATTTTAAGTTTTATCAAGCAAAGTCAGGCTCATGCTAAATTTGTGGAGCGGGACGAAAAGCCCCCTAATTGAAATCAGGCGGGCAAGATGCCCGCTCCACGAATAGTCTAGTAACATCATTATTGGGTGTAGATCAAAGTCAGTTTCCTATAAAAATTGATAATTTTGCTGAATTAACACAGATAAGGACTAAACTTAAAAGTCTTGTGCAGCAAAACCTGTAGCCTTAAATCAATTAATTATGTCCAAGGTTCTTGTCTCCGATTCCATTGACCCAGCAGGTATTGAAATCCTTTCCCAAGTTGCCACGGTTGATATCAAAACCGGGTTAAAACCAGCCGAACTGATCGAAATCATTGGTGAGTATGATGCGCTGATGATTCGCTCTGGTACTCGTGTGACTCAAGAAATTATTGAGGCTGGTACTCAACTCAAAATCATTGGTCGTGCTGGTGTGGGGGTGGATAACGTTGATGTCCCCGCCGCTACTCGCAAAGGTATTGTGGTGGTTAATTCCCCAGAGGGAAATACTATTGCTGCGGCTGAACATGCTTTAGCCATGATTTTGTCTTTGTCCCGTCATATCCCTGATGCTAACACTTCTGTCAAACGGGGTGCATGGGATCGAAATAGTTTTGTGGGTGCTGAAGTCTATAAAAAGACTCTGGGTATTGTGGGTTTAGGTAAAATTGGTTCCCATGTTGCGAATGTAGCTAAAGCAATGGGAATGAAGCTTTTGGCTTATGATCCATTTATCTCCACTGAACGGGCTGAACAAATCGGTTGTCAATTGGTCGATTTGGATTTGCTGTTCCAGCAAGCTGATTATATCACCCTCCATATTCCCAAAACTCCCGAAACTACCCATTTAATCAACGCTACTACTTTAGCGAAGATGAAACCCACTGCTAGAATCATTAACTGTGCTCGTGGTGGGATTATTGATGAGAATGCTTTAGCCGCAGCAATTAAAGCTGGTACCATCGCTGGTGCAGCTTTAGATGTATTCGAGACTGAGCCTTTGGGTGAGTCGGAATTGCGATCGCTGGGGAAAGAAATCATTCTCACTCCTCATTTGGGAGCTTCGACAGCAGAAGCGCAGGTGAATGTAGCCATAGATGTGGCTGAACAAATCCGGGATGTACTTTTAGGATTACCAGCCCGTTCGGCAGTGAATATCCCTGGTCTAGACCGGATGTGCTGGAAGAACTCAAGCCTTATATGCAGTTAGCCGAAACTTTGGGTAACTTGGTCGGACAATTAGCAGGTGGTAGAGTAGAAACGTTGAATGTTCTACTCCAAGGCGAACTAGCTACTAATAAGAGTCAACCCTTAGTGGTTGCATCTCTCAAAGGTCTACTCTATCAAGCTTTACGCGAACGGGTTAATTATGTTAATGCCAACATAGAAGCAAAAGAACGAGGCATTCGGGTAATTGAAACACGGGATGCTTCGGCTCGTGATTATGCTGGTTCCCTGCATTTAGAAGCTACAGGCACTTTGGGTACACATTCCGTTACGGGTGCATTGTTGGGTGATAAGGAAATACACTTGACTGATGTGGATGGTTTTCCCATTAATGTCCCTCCTAGTAAGTATATGGTGTTCACTTTACACCGTGATATGCCAGGGATTATCGGTAAACTCGGTTCCTTATTGGGCAGTTTTAATGTCAATATTGCCAGTATGCAAGTCGGGCGGAAAATTGTCCGTGGTGATGCGGTCATGGCTTTGAGTATTGATGATCCTTTACCTGATGGTATTTTGGATGAAATCATCAAAGTCCCTGGAATTCGAGATGCGTTTACAGTCACACTCTGATTTTATAGCCGGAGTCAAGAGACATCTGTTAGGAGTCAGGAGTAAAACCCTTGCGTGAACCGAGTTTCATTATCAATTGATGTACTCATTGTCTTGACGGTTGCTATAGATTTTGGATTTTGGATTTTGGGAAGTGGGAATTGGGAGAGAAGAATTTATCACCTTTGATCCCATTCTCACTTCTCGAATCACTGAGTACATATCTAAAATCTAATTAAATCTAAATCTTAAATCTTAAATCTTATGGCAAATACCTGGTGGGAACTCAAGATTTTATGTGAACCAGACCTAGAAGATATCATCTTTTGGCGACTGGAATATTTTGGCTGCCGTGGTACAGCTAGCGAAAATAAAGGGAATTCGGCTTTAGTTAGGGCTTACCTACCTAGATTTCAAGTCCAACTACTTAGATTTAGCTGCACTTTCGTTATGGTTACGTCAAGATGCTTTATGTGTCGGTTTACCTACTCCAAGTCTACACTGGTATTTGATTGATGAGGAAGATTGGTCTAGTAGTTGGAAGCAACATTGGCAACCTCAAAAAATTGGCGATCGCTTTTTGATTAATCCCGCATGGCTACCTTTACCAGATTCAGACGAAAGGTTAGTTATCCGCTTAGATCCTGGGGTAGCATTTGGAACAGGAAATCATGCCACCACGGAATTATGTTTAGAATCATTGGAAATGAGGTTTAGTGAAGTACCTAAATCTTTTGTCAACGAGATGGAAAAACCTGAACATCTAATAATTGCGGATATTGGTTGTGGTTCAGGTATCCTTTCCATTGGGGCTTTGCTACTGGGAGCGGAAAAAGTCTACGCGGTAGATACTGATATTTTAGCAATACAGTCAACTGTCAGTAATCGGGCTTTGAATGATATTGATTCAGAATATTTAATTGCAGCGCAGGGGAGTGTAGAGACTTTAGCAAAACTGATTGATGCACCCGTGGATGGTATCGTCTGTAATATTTTAGCAGACGTAATTATTGAGCTAATTCCCGATATGAATGCGATCGCCAAAACTAGTACTTGGGCAATTTTCAGTGGCATTTTACTGGAGCAATCCAAAGCCGTTGCGGATACTCTAGAGCAACATGGCTGGATTGTAGCTACTTTGTGGAAAAGGAAAGAATGGTGTTGTTTAAATGCCAGACGCTCGTGAATACCGTCCTACACCCCTTTGGAAAGCTACGGTATATACACCGTAGCCTTAGCAAGAGGAGGTTCTTCAGTGTTTTAGCATCATCACAATATAATCTCGATTTACTAATTTTTAATTTTCCTTTGTTCCCATCTCCACAAGAACACCATTAAAACCACAATCCCCATCTGAAGCGCAAAGCTAGGCAAAGCACTATCTATCTCTCTACCTGCAAGTAGACGAAAAAAGAAGATAAATGCACCAATAAAACCAGAAGCTCCAAAAGCAATATAGATTAATTGCCGCAAACCTCGATAGGGATTGGTAATTTCCGCTTTTAGCCGCTTGTATTGTGGAGAATTCAGACGATTTTCAGAATTTTGGTCTACCATAAAAAAAATATGCTATAATGTTAAACTAGTTTATATGCCGATGTGGCTCAGTGGTAGAGCAGCTGATTCGTAATCAGCAGGCCACGGGTTCAAATCCCGTCATCGGCTTGTGTTGTACATTCGCAAATTATATGTCGCAGTTCGCAAATTAATGTCGCTAACAGCGATTGCTCTAATGAATTGGGAAGAAGGCTTTCAGAAAGAAGACGATAAACGGACGATTGCTGCAAGTACGCACGATATCGCAAGTTTGTGTAACCACTACTAAACCCCTGACTTCTGATTCTACAAGGTCACTTTCTTCTCGTGCCGCATCCTTAGATGCTTCTGTTAGAGGTCGATCAGGATGACAACGCTGTATAAACCAATGTTCACCCAGTACATAATCACCTTGCTGCCATTTTTGAAGAACAGCATCTACTTCCTGAATCCAAATATCGCGTTCATTGTCCACTACTGTTTCTGCGGCTCCTTACCGCTTTAGCCGGTCTGGATCGTCCAACTTCACGATGTATAGGCTCTTGCAGAGCATCAACTAAATCGGCTGGATTTGGTGGTCTACGTGACGCAAGTGCATTTTCAGATAGAGGATCTAACTTAGGTTTTTCAGGAGCATTACCATAACCTAGAATTTCTTTTACTTCTTCATATTTACCTATAACTAAGAGATCAAAAGGAAGTCTACTATCAGTACCAGGAGTCAATAAAAGACTGCGATTAAGATTGGCACTTCCCCGATTAATATACTGGACAGTAGCCAAAAGTCGATTAAGTTGCTCCTCATTAAAACGAGATAATGGCTTACCACTAGCCCATGAGTGAAGACTTCTACGTGAAACATTAAAAAGCCTAGCCAGTCTGATCCCAAGTTAATCCACTCAGCTTTCTGAGTTGGTTGAGAGCAATTCGTGTTGTTTCCACAGAATTGTTTGATGGTAGAGTTAATCCACTGGTTGTCATCTCTGAAGCTACTAATAAATTTTGATCAAACTTAGTTATATTAGTAGCTGTACTAACAGGATTTAAGAATACTCTGGAGACAATATGATAGTAATGAGGCGGATAAACCATTGAGCCAAGGGCAGAAGTCCCTGGTGGTTGGTAAGATTTTATGTCTAAAAGAGAAGTCATGGTTCACCTCCAAAATGAATCAAAAAATCAGCAGTTACCGCCCATCGAAAGAAAGTATAAATTTTCTCAGCAAAACCTTGCCCTTCAATCATCAGTGCATCAACATTAAAGTCTCTTTGTTTTGTGAGGGACATATCTAAATCCAGTATCCAGCTATGCTCATTAAGTGGTTCAATGGCATTTGGATCAAAGGTTGTATTAGGAGGAACAAGACCCCAACGAGCAATGATTAAGTCTTCTCTTTCTGGTATGGTAAACCAAGATTCAGTGAGGCTTTGATCAATATGCTCTGCAAAGTCTAATGCTGTAACACCAGCAATTTCGGGGCGAACAAGTTTAGATATATTTTTTACTGACTGCCCAACCAGCCTATCAACATATCTTATACCGAACCGTTGAACAATATGAGGTTTAATGTGTTCATTAAGCGCAGTTAGTATGTATTTCAACCGTGATAAAAAATCACTACGGCTAGTATAAGCGGTAGTCTCAAGTGCGATAAATTCAGGTGCTAGGGATACCCGCCAATTACCTTCAGCATCTACAAACCTCCAAGTTACTTGCTCAGTCTGCATAATGCCTTGGGAAGCCAAAACGAAACTGCGTGTCTGATCTGGTTGTAAAATCGGATACTTATCTCTAATCGCTTCTTGAAATGAACCAATAAAGCTTTGATTCTCTATTGAGGTAATAAGCGGAAAGCGTACTTGTGCAATCACCCGAACTAGAGGTGCTTTTTTCAAAGGAACTTCTTTTGGTGGTGGTGCAATAAGTGGATTTGTGCTAACCACTGTTTTCCATCCTTTGTTCGTGGGTTATCAGGAAACTGCGGACGCTTAGAAATTATGAAAGACTATCTATAGTTCCCTGAATCTATAATAGAGTTAAAGTGTGAAGTATAGTGTGAAGTTTAAGCAAATTTCTTCTAAATACAAAATCAGGATAGTTTATTAAATGCTGAATTCGTATATCTTTATACCAGTCTTGAATTCGTACTTTTGGCTGTTCTGCTGTTAAACGCTGCAAAAAAGATTGTACAGCTAACTTGAAAAACTTGGTTTCATGCGATCGCTTAGTTAAATTGAAAATCAAAAGTGTACAATTGAGAAATTAAAGACAAATGTTAGAGGCACAACCACCAGAAGCTAAAGCTACAATTCGTATGTTCGGTCAAGAGATGGAGAATTTTGAAGTTCCCGTTGATATTCTTGTGCGTGTATTAGCTGGCTTGCAGCAGATTGTTTACAGAAACCCCCGGTAAGCTAGAGCTTCAGTCCCTTTAGGGCTGAGATATAAGCGACCCGTGCGGTTTTAACCGCATTCAAGAACTTGAATGTATTTATCTAGGAGAATTAGAAGACTCAATGATTGAAAATCGTCGGCAGATGATCCAAGTCACGGGTAAATTTACCTTAGATGCTGATGGACATCCTACTAAATTAACAGATGTAACAAGAGTAGAACCTGTTGATTTATCTCCTATTAACATTAGAGAAATTCAAACCCACGATAAAAAATTGAGATTGAAAACACCTCTTTTTTTGACACCAGAAATGGATGAAGAAACCAAACAACTCCTAGTTATAGAAGAATCTCAGATTAGCCTTCATGTATTTGCATATACTCGGAACGAACTCATTCACGAAATTAATCAGCAACTACTGATGATGTGGGATGAATACCTCAATGTTAGTATAGATGAATTAGCTTTAGATGCACAAAAGCTAAGGGAAATACTATTTGAAAAAATAGAAGAGGTAGATAATAATGATATTCTTTCTGTGAAAAGCTTGTAGTATTGGTCAAAATAACCAATTTTTGTTATACTGCGATCGCCCTCATTGTCTCCCCAGAAAAGAAGGTAAAATAGTGATTCTCGTTTGGTTAGATTAAATTTATCAACAATTAATGAACAAACTGAGTTAAACTAATAATTTCCTGCAAGAATCAATATATTGATAGGAGAAAGCATTTTGCCACGCGGAACTAGAAAAAGCCCTAAAAAACAGTCAGTCGAAAATAACGGTTCTCAGCAGTTATCTATAATAGAACAAACGAATAAAAAAGAAGAATGTTTGGACGTTCCCACGATGGAAACGTGGTTGTGGGATGCAGCTTGTAAATTACGTGGTTCATACAGATGCACCAAAATACAAAGATTTTATTCTGCCATTAATTTTCTATAAACGTTTATCTGATGTGTTTGATGATGAATATGAAAAGTGTGCGGAAAAATTTGGTAGTGGACAATTAGCTCGTTATTTTATTGAAGCAGATCATCAAGACGCAATTAAAAATAATCGTTTACCGATTGTTAGATACTATATCCCGCAACAATACTGTTGGGGAAAAAATTCGTTTTCATCCTAAAGACGGTTTAGGGGAATTTGTCACTAGTGCTATGCGAGAAGTAGCAAACCTTAACCCTGGTTTATCAGGGACGTTGACACTAAAGGATTATAATGAAAAACAACATGATCAGCGTATTTTAGATGATGATAGATTATCAGATTTAATTGAAGTGATTAGTCGTCATCGTTTAGGGTTGAAAAATGCTAATGCTGATATTTTAGGTGAAGCTTATGAGTATTTATTGAGAAAATTTGCGGAAGGACAAGGACAAAGTGCTGGAGAATTTCTCACCCCATCTGAAGTGGGTTGGTTAATAGCAGAAATTATTGATCCGAAACCATACACTACAGTTTATGATCCTACTTGTGGGTCTGGAAGGTTATTAATTAAACCCCGTCTGGTATTTAATCGCAAGCATCCAGGAGAAGAAAGTAAAGCACCACGTTTATTTGGGCAAGAGTTGAATACTACTACTTTTGCTATTGCGAAAATGAATATGTTTTTAAGGATTTCACGGATTCTGAGATTGAAATTGGTGATACTTTTCGTCAACCTAAATTTATAGAAGATAGTAAATTAAAGCAGTTTGATTATATTGTTTCTAATCCAATGTGGAATGATGATAATTATGATGCTGATGATTATGAAGCTGATTCCTTTGAAAGATTTCAGATAGGAATTGCCTCTAAAAGTACCGCAGATTGGGGTTGGATGCAGCATATTTGGACATCTTTAAAAGACCACGGGCGGGGAGCGGTGATATTAGATACGGGGGCTGTTTCTCGCGGTTCAGGAAGTCAGCAAACAAATAAAGAAAGGGATATTAGAAAGGAATTTATAGAAAGAGATAGGGTGGAAGCGGTAGTTTTATTACCAGAAAACTTATTTTATAATACTACTGCACCAGGAGTAATTATTTTCGTAAATCGAGCAAAGCCTACCTATCGTAAAGGTGAAGTTTTATTGATTAATGCTGCTGATTATTTTATTAAAGGTGATCCGAAAAATATTTTAACTAAAGAGGGGATTAAAGTTGTTGGTGAGGTTTTTCGCGCTTGGAAAACACGGGAAAAATTGAGTAAGGTGATTACAATTGAACAGTTAAGAGAAGCTGATTATAATCTTAGTCCTTCTCAGTTTGTGGATATCAGCGAGAAGTTTATACATCGTGATATTACTGATATTTTAGCAGATTTAGCCGCAGCAAAACAAGCGAGAGAATGGGCTGATAAGGATTTAGACGAGGTTTTGGTTAAGTTGAATTTAGGCAAATGATATTATGTCTTATAGTGATTTTACTTTAGAAAATTTTCGGAATTCTGTCTAGTGGGGTAAAATAATTTAAGGAGTTATCAGAAATGGGAAAGAGGGAGAGAAGCTTTAATATTAGAGTAACAGCAGAGTAGTTTTTTAGTAAGAATTATGGAACAAATAAAATTGCCTTCTGCTTGGAAGGTTGTTAAGTTAGGAGAAATAGCTACACTAACTTCTGGGGGAACACCTAGCAGAATTAAACCAGAATATTGGAATGGTGATATTCCTTGGGTAAAAACTGGTGAAATTAATTATGGAATTATTAAAGATACAGAGGAGAAAATAACTCAAGCAGGATTAGATAATTCTTCAGCTAAAATCATTCGTGCTAATACACTATTAATGGCAATGTATGGCCAGGGTATAACTCGCGGAAGAGTAGCAATTTTAGGAATTGATGCAGCTATAAATCAAGCTTGTTCGGCAATTGATATAAATAATAATATTGCTAAAACAGAATTTATATTCTATTCTCTTTATTACAATTATAATAAAATTCGCACTTTAGGACACGGAGCTAATCAGAAAAATCTTAATTCTGCTCTGATCAAATCAATAGAGATATATCTTCCCCCACTTTCTGAACAAAAAGCGATTCGCATACTCTCTCCAAACCATCCAAAAAGCCAAAGAAACCCGTCAGCGCGAGCTAGAATTAGAACGGGAACGCAAAGCAGCATTGATGGAATATCTCTTTACTCATGGTACAAGAAATGAATCTCGTGAATTAAAAAAAATAACTGAATTACCTCAGAGTTGGAACTTTGTGAAAATAGGTGATATTAGTAAAATTAATTCTGGAGGTACACCTAGCAGAAATCAGTCTGAATATTGGAATGGTGATATTCCTTGGGTGAAAACTGGTGAAATTAATTATGGTATAATAACCGATACAGAAGAAAAAATTACTAAAGAAGGATTAGAAAATTCATCAGCTAAAATTATACCTTGTGGAACTATTTTGATGGCTATGTATGGTCAAGGAATAACACGGGGAAAAGTGGCAATTTTAGGAATTGATGCAGCTATAAATCAAGCTTGTGCAGCAATATTATTACAGGATAATATTTTTGTTGAATATGTTTTCTATTTTTTATCTTGGAACTATGAGAAAATTAGATTATTAGGCTATGGTGCAAATCAAATAAATTTGAATTCGATGATTATTAAATCTATGGATATTCCTTTACCTGTTTTTGATGAACAAAAGGAAATTGCAGATATTTTAAAATTATGCGATCGCAAAATTCAAGCATTAGAAAAAGAAATTTCTCTAACAGATGAACTATTCCACGCTATGCTAGAAGAACTAATGACAGGTAAGATATCCACACGTGCATTAACCGAAGTATAAATATGAGCGAATCATCGGCAGTACAAAAACCAATGCTAAAATACTCCCGTGAAATTGGATGGGAATATCTCACTCAAAAAGAATCATTACAACGACGGGGAGGAGATAAAAAAGAACGGATATTTGCTGATATTCTTCGCAGTCAATTAATTAAACTTAATCCCGGTATTGTTACCTCTGATAATGTCGATACAATTATTCAAGATTTACGGAATATTGATAGTAATATTGAAGGAAATCGCACAATTTTAAATTGCCTAAAAGGTCAAAAATCAATTTTTGTCAGAACCGACAACAGAGACAGAAACATTACATTTATTGATTTTAATACACCAGAAAATAACATTTTTCATGTTACCGATGAATGGCAACAAAACGGTATAGCTTTTAACAACCGTGCTGATGTAATATTTCTTGTCAATGGCATTCCCGTTGCTATAGCTGAAACTAAAGCAGAAAACTTGACTGATGGAATTAGTAAAGGTATTGATCAAATTCGTCGATATCATCATCAAACTCCTGATTTATTAGTATTTCCACAAATTTTTGAAGTTACCGAATTATGGAATTTCTGGTATGGTTTAACCTGGAATACTAACCGGAAAAATTTGTTTAGCTGGAAACCTAAACAGGATGAAAATAGAGAAGAAGGTGACTATGAACAAAAAATTAAAACTTTTTTTGATCACCATCGTTTTCTGAATGTTCTTAAATATTATATCGTTTTCCTAGAACGTGACGATGGTTTAACAAAAGTCGTTTTACGTCAACATCAAACCCGTGCTGTTGAAAAAATTCTAGAACGTATCCAAGACCCTAATAAAAAACGTGGTTTAGTTTGGCATACTCAAGGGAGTGGTAAAACACTGACCATGATTACAGTCGCAGCTTTACTGCGGAATATTAGTGGTGATAATACTGTAATTATGCTAATTGATAGAAATGAATTAGAAAATCAATTAGATAGAAATCTCATGGCTTATGGGATTAAAAGTTATGAAATAGCAGAAAGAAAAGAGGATTTACAAAAATTTATTCAAGAGGATTATCGCGGTTTAATTGTGACAATGATTCACAAATTTGACAAAATGAAAGTAGAAAATCCTCGTTCGACTATTACTGTTTTAGTTGATGAAGCACACCGCACCACAGGAGGAGATTTTGGTAACTATTTAATGGCAGCATTACCTAATGCTACTTTTATCGGTTTCACTGGTACACCTGTTAGTAGAGCGGCAAAAGGAAAAAGCACTTTTGAAACTTTTGGTGATGCCGATGATTATAACCACACTTTAGATTTGTATTCAACTGGTGACTCTGTTAGAGATGGAACAACTTTAAAACTTAATTATTCCATAGCTGAATCAGAGTTTTTAGTACCTAAAAGCATATTAGAAAAGGAATTTTTAGAGCTAAAAAATACAGAAAATATTAGCAATATTGATGAATTAAATGGTATTCTTGACCGTGCTATTAAATTAAGAGAATTTCTCAAAAGCGATGATAGAGTTAATAAAGTTGCTCAGGTAGTGTCCGAACATTTCCGGAATAATGTTGAACCAATGGGTTTTAAAGCTTTTTTGGTTGGTGTAGATAGAGAAGCCTGTTATTTATATAAACAAGCCTTAGATAAATATCTACCTTCTGAATATTCAACTATTGTTTATTCTCGTACTACTGCCGAACAACTGCGAGATTATAATTTAACAGAAGCAGAAGAGAAAGAAGTCCGCAAATCATTTACTAGAAAATCTGTTGTTTCTGCCAAAATTCCTTTGTCAGATGCAGTAATTAATTTTATTGAATCTCGCAATCAAGATTTTATCTATAATAGCATCAACCAAACCTTAACTATTAAAGGTTACTGTAACGATAAAGATGCACAAGAATTAGAAACTCTTTGCACTGGTGATACAGATGTTATTACTAAAATCCGTCAACTTTATGAAAATTACCGTAAGGCTTTACCTAAAATCCTCATCGTTACAGAAAAACTATTAACTGGTTTTGATGCACCAATTCTATATTGTATGTATCTAGATAAACCCATGCGAGATCACGTTCTTTTACAAGGAATAGCTCGCGTTAACCGTCCTTATGAAGATGGAGAAGGTTTAGTTAAACCGTATGGTTTTGTTTTAGATTTTATTGGTATCTTTGGTGGAAATTTAGAAAAAGCTCTTACTTTTGAATCGGGAGAGATTAACGACATCATCCAAAATATTGATGTCATCAAAGATCGTTTGCGTGAATTAATGGAAGATACCGCACTGGAATATTTACCCCTCGCTGCGGGTTGGGATGATAAAGCTAAAGAACGAGCTGCGGTTTATTTTCAGAACAAAGAGGTGCGGGAGATATTTTTTAAATTTGTGCGTGAACTCCAATCTATTTATGAAATTATTTCTCCTGATGTATTCCTGCGTCCCTTTATGGATAATTACAAAGCCATAATCAGATTATATGGAACTATTCGCGCTGCTTACAATACTAATCCCTATATTGATATTGAACTTACAGCCAAAACTAAAGAACTGGTACGCAAAAATGTCCAAATCAGTGATTTAGAAATGCCAGCAACTATCTATGAAATTAACCCCCAACAATTAGAACAGTTTCATCAAACCAACACCACGGAAACTGTAAAAGTTCTCAATTTAAGTAAGGCATTATTTAAAGATGTAGAGGATAAAAGTAGAAAATCTCCTTTTTTAATTTCCATAGGCGATTGCACTGAAAAAATCCGTCAGCAGTTTGAAAATAGCCAAATTGATGCTACAGAAGCATTAGCTAAACTAGAAGAAATTACCAGTGAACGGATTCAAGCGGAAACAGAACGCGAAAACCTGCAAGTTGATGAAAATACTTATGCTATTTATACAGTTATCAAACAAGTAATAGATAGTGTGGAAGTATCACAAGCCCAAATCATCAACACCATTTATACTACCTTCCTAGATTATCGCTGGGATGCACGTCACGAAGTGGATTTAAGAACTGAACTTTACGTTACCTTGTACCAGATGACCAACTCAGTTGAGCAAACTATTCAAATTACTAATAACCTGCTAAAATTAGAGCGAGTGGAACCATGAATACTACTATACAAACCTACTGGAAAGACTCGGAAGAATTCCAAGATACTGTCCAAAAATGGTGCGATTGCATTCAAGTAACAGTTACACAAATTCAATTCCGTTCCATGAAACGCAAATGGGCTTCTATCTCCACCATCGGATGCTTAACTATTAATACTGAATTACTGGACTTACCTAAGGAACTGGGAGAATTTGTGATTGTTCATGAATTGGTGCATTTGCTTGCTCCTAATCACGGTAAACTATTTAAGTGCTTCATGTCTGCTTATTTGCCTGATTGGCAGGAAAAAGAGCAAAAATTACAAATGAGTATCAACATTCTCACAAAAAACTTTTAATAAATCAATACAATTGGAGATTGCTCCCAAATGAGCAATTTCAAAACCGTGGGTGTTTTGAGTAGGAAATGCTAAACACGCTACGCGAGGAACATTCCCAAATTTCATGCTTTTTTCTTGTGGTTTCAAATATTTCATCGAGAAGTTCTCGCACAGATTCTCCAAATCATCCAAAAAGCTAAAGAAACCCCTCAACGCTATTCTACGCTATCCTAGAAGAACTAATGACAGGAAAACTTTCCATCCAAACCTTAGTTAAACAGGAGAATCAAACTCATGCAACTAGAAGACTACTTTAATTTTCTCCGACCTGACGACATTCGTTTAAAAGGTTCTCGGATCGGTATTGAAACTATTTTATACGAATACATTTATCGCGCACGTACACCTGAAGAAATTACCCAAATATTCCCTAGCCTAACTATAGAACAAGTTTATGCCACTATTCTCTATTACCACCACGAAAAAGAGAAAGTTAGTCAATATATAACTGATTGGCTAGAGTGGAGTCATCAAATGAGAGAAGAACAGCGTAAAAATCCTCATCCTGGAGTTAAAAAATTAATGGAAATTAAAGCATTGCAAAAAACCCAACAAAACCATGAAAATCCAGTATCTCATTGATGAAAATGTTAACCCACTTTATCCCCAACAACTGCGCCGCAAAGACCAGAATATTGTGGTTGAAGTTGTGGGGGAACCGGCAACACCCCCTCAAGGTACTTTAGACCCAGAAATATTAATTTGGTGTGAGATTTATGAAACTATTTTAGTAACAAATAACCGTCGTTCCATGCCTATTCATTTAGCAGATCATCTTGCTGAAAATCGTCATATTCCTGGTATTTTTATACTTAATCCAGAAATGGGAATTGGTGAAACTATAGATGAATTAATTCTCATTGCTAAATGCTCTTTTGAAAACGAATATCAAGACCGAATTATTTTCCTCCCTGTTTCCTAATTTAAAACTTGAAATCCCACTATATCTGAAACTTCCTCGGTACAAAAACCAATGCTCTACTCCCAAATTAGATATGAGGAAATTTTTACCTACACCAAAATGAAAAATAAGGGAAAAATTGGTATTCCGAAAGCAGTGGTGATGGATATGGAAATTATCGTCAGCACTATAGAGCCAACTACCGAAATAACTACCGAAATAATTAAATCACTAATTAAAAACTTCAGGTTATCCAGTATTTCCGAGCCAAAGGTAGGATTTGGTTCAAAAGTTACATAGTAAGACATCATCACCTCAAATGCTGAAAATATTACCTATTGAGATAATTACATAATACGTTAAATTATACAACTTATTTTAAATTTTGTTAAGTAATTTTTATGATCAAGCTATACTTAAAAAAGTACCCACCCCACAGATGGGATGAGTACCTTTTATCTAAAATTCACTATTTAGTGAACTTTTGAGGTTAATGGAAATTTAGAATAGCTTATTCAAAACCAGAAAGTTTTGAGGAAACGATTTGTGTTTAGTAACGGCTACGACCACCGCCACCGCCACCGCCACGACTACCACCACCATAACCACCGCCTCTATCTTCTTTTGGCTTGGCCTTATTCACTTTTAAGTCACGACCCATCCATTCAGCGCCATCTAAGGCATCAATAGCAGCTTGTTCTTCTGCTTCTGAATTCATTTCTACAAAAGCAAACCCGCGTAAGCGTCCAGTCTCACGGTCAGTAGGCAGTTGAACCCGTTTTACAGAACCGTATTCTGCAAAAACAGTACTCAATGCGTCTTGTGTAACTTCGTAAGAGAGGTTACCTACATAAATTGACATAGAATGTCTCCAAAATCATAAGAGTGTAGAGATTTAGATTTCGGAGAGAAGTCTGTAAATACCACAAGGGAAAGCCTGTCAATACTAATAAACACTGTCTGCCGAATTAATTCTCACTCCACCATGATGACACAAGAAATTATTTTCTGGGGCAGAATTTACCAGAACTTTTACAAAACTTTATATTACTCATCGCTTGATATTTGCTGGATTAGTCAAAAGACTTCTTCATCTCTGAAGAATGGGCGATGCCCCTGATCATAAATCTTTTTCAGTTTTAATGGCAATAGCAGAGTTCACAGCCATGAGGAGATGTTTTTTCTCACTGGACGCTAACCAACCTGTCAGTTGCGGTCATCGGCAATTAATTCATCATATATAGCCAATGTTTCTTGATGAACACGAGATGCGTTGAGCCACTCAAGATTTTGTTTAGCCCGATGTTTCCATTCGTTGAGCGTGTCTACACTAGATAATAATTTTACCATTTTTGCTGCTAAAGCATGACTATCTTTAGCTGGAACTAACAGACCTGCATCCCCATAATCTAATGCTTCGGGAATACCATCTACTTGAGTGGCAACAATGGCTGCACTGGCTTCTCTGGCTTCGGAAAGTACTAAGGGACAAGGGTCACGGTGGGAAGCTAACACAAAAATATCACAAGATAGTAGATAGCGTTGTGGTTCTAGTTGAAACCCTTCAAAATGAATGCGATCGCTCACAGATGTGGCTTCAGCTTGACTCTCAAACAGTTTTTTGTCCGGTCAATTACCCACTAGATAAAGATGAGCTTGGGGAAAATCCGCTGCAATTTCCGCAAAAGCGGCAATTAACTCAGTAATACCTTTACGTTTATACATTCCAGCTACAGTGGCGATCGCCGGACGATGTAAAGGTAAAGGTTGATATTCATTGATATGTCGAGTCCGGGGACTACCTAAAGTACCATTGCGGACTACTCGCAACTTGGTTTCGGGAATGCCACGCTCAATCATGGAAGACTGTACAGCTTTACTCACAGCAATGACTCGTTCCGCTAAACCCATCAATACACTAGCTCGCTGAAATTCATTGTGGACTGTAGAGACTAAAGCATATTTGTATCCATACCTGAGAAGACACGCTAAGACGATACCTGTCATCATATGAGCATGAATAATATCGGGCTGAAACTCGCGGATAATTGCCCGATACCGAATTGCTGTTTGGAGCAGATTGAGAGGATTTCTACTTTGATTTAAATAAAAGTGTTTGACCCCACAAATAGTCAGTAATTTCTCATATTCTCCCCCCGCAGAAATGATTGCTACATCATGACCTGTTTTGGCCTGTAAGCAGGCCAAATCCACAGCGACATTGACAATACCGTTACCAATTTCTTGAATATGATTCAAGATATGAATAATTCGCATAACTCTTTAAACGTATTTGAAAAAATTCCAATATTCTTGGAATATTTCACCATTATATCCAGAGTTACTCTATTTGTCTGTCATTAATTAATTCCAAAAATTCTCCTGATCCATCATAAATTAACTTGTAAATTAATAATTGAATTAAGAATCAATCAATACTTGTTTCTGAATAAAAGATGTCTTATTTGGGAAAGAACGAGCGATAATCGCCGATAAAAATAGACGCCATGCCATGGGATGGAATATCTCTAAACTGAACATTAAAAACAAACTATTGAAATTTTTTTGCTTGACAGCGACTAAACACCAATGGAGTTGCAAGTATTTCTTTATATCAGACAGAGAGGGTAATTTTGAGTGATATTTCTGATTAATCAACGGATATATTTTTTCCTTAATCAGAATATTGGTAGCTAGTCGTCCGGATAGAGAAAATTTACGATTATAAGCACCAGTCCAGACAGTACGATAAGCAAGACACTGATTGATAAAAATAGCATCACCATATTTAGCTATAGCAATCCAAGAATCAATATCATCACAGTTAGTATCTAATGAAGAGTCCCAACCACCTGTTTTGATAAAAGTTTCTCGATGACAAGCAACTTGTACGGGTGTCCCAAAAGGGATAAGCTCTAAAAGCATACCGTAGTGAATATCTACTTGGGGGATATAGTATGCTAATCCCGACCAACTTTCGGGGTACGACTAATTTCCACTTCAGATTCATTCACCTGAGCTGCAACGCAAGAACAAATCACAGCTTGGGGGTGCATGATAATCACTTTTTCCATTTCTTCTAAACAGTTGACAGCTAGATAGTCGTCATCATCTAAAAACTTAATCCAGTCACCACTAGCTTTGGTGACTCCAGCGTTGATTGATATTGCATGACCTTGGTTGATTGAATGACGATAGTAAACAACGCGCTCACCTAAACTGGTGACATAAGCCTGAGTATCATCTGTAGAACAGTCATCAACTACAACCACCTCACAGTTAATGGTCTGATTTAGAGCCGACTGAATAGCTCTTTTTAGAAGTTCTAAACGGTTATAAGTAGTAATAACTACACTAAATTTCATAATCTTATACCTTAATACACACCTTCCCCAGAATTCTACGCGAACATAGACAAAAAACACTAACCAAGTAACAATTTAAAGTCCTCTCCCCCTGCCCCCTGCCCCCTGCCCCCTGCCTCTTTCCCACCTCCCAAAAAATAACTGGACTGTCAGACAATTATGGATTTATAATTAGCGATTGTGGGATTTTCAGCAGACAGTCAAGATTATGAACGCTCAAGAGATTATCCGCTCGATAGAAGCGGAACAGATCAAAACCAACTTGCCAGAAATTTATGTCGGTGACACAGTGCGAGTTGGCGTAAAAATCAAGGAAGGCGAGAAATACCGCGTACAGCCTTACGAAGGAGTTGTGATTGCTAGACGGAATGGTGGCATCAACGAAACTATCACCGTCCGTCGAGTATTTCAAGGTGTGGGTGTTGAGCGCGTTTTTCTGCTGCATTCCCCTCGGATTGACAGCATTAAGATATTACGTCGTGGTAAAGTGCGACGAGCTAAACTCTATTATCTTCGCGATCGCATGGGTAAAGCCACTCGGATCAAGCAAAGGTTCGACCGCTCCTTGTAATTTTTCGATGATGGCGATGGAAAATTACCAACAACCAGCGGCATCTGCCGCTAACTTGCTTTTTTAGAAAAGATAAGTTATCATCAAAAAGAAATTGCGCTATACTAAGAAAAGTCCAGCGCAATGACAAAACCCAAGCAGCTTGTGCGCTCTTAGTTCAGTTGGTAGAACGCAGGTCTCCAAAACCTGATGTCGGGGGTTCAAGTCCTCCAGGGCGCGCTCAAAAGCCAAAAATTATTGCCCGGAACAATCATGCATCTGCTAAGATAGCGGTTAATGCTAATTATTTCGGGTAAATTATTTTTGGGGACTAGCAGCTTTCTTGTTGTCAACAGGAAATAAGTCGAAGCTGTAAACCCGGAAAAATTAGCAGGGTATAGCTGTATAACAAACGGGGGTATAAACGACCATGACCAAAAAAAATGAAGTAGAACTACCAAAAAATACCAATGGGTTCAGTTTAAACAACTTCTTCCAGGGAACCAAAGAAGAACTCGAAAAAGTAGTTTGGCCCAGTCGGAAGCAGCTGGTAAGCGAATCAGCGGCTGTGTTGTTAATGGTGACACTTTCTGCATCTTTGATATACTTGGTCGATGGATTATTTGGGTGGGCAGCATCAACAGGTGTTCTGATGACTTCTGCAACAGACGAACCGCGCAACTCAACGTTGCAATCAGAGGAATTGGGGGAAACAGACGCCTCAAAGAAGCACGCTGGTATGCGGTGCAAGTAGCCTCTGGCTGTGAAAAGCGCGTAAAGACAAACTTAGAACAGCGGATTCAAACTTTTGATGTCGCTGACGCATCATCCAAGTGGAAATTCCCCACACACCAACGGTGAAAATCCGAAAGACGGCAGTCGGCAACATACCGAAGAAAAAGTTTTTCCTGGTTATGTCCTAGTGCGGATGTTGTTGGATGATGATACTTGGCAGGTGGTGCGAAATACCTCTCATGTAATTAATTTTGTGGGAGCAGAACAAAAACGCGGTTCCAGCAGGGGTCGCGGTCATGTGAAACCAGTACCACTAAGTAATTCAGAAGTAGAACGCATTTTCAAACAAGCCAGCGAACAAGAGCCAGTTGTCAAAATTGACATGGCTACAGGTGATAAAATCATGGTGCTTGCTGGTCCATTTAAGGATTTTGAAGGTGAAGTGATTGAAGTCTCTCCAGAACGGAGTAAACTTAAAGCCTTACTCTCGATTTTTGGACGAGATACACCAGTAGAATTGGAATTTAATCAGGTAGAAAAACAGAGCTAAATACAAATGGCGAAGAAAGTAGTAGCGGTCATTAAATTGGCCCTGAATGCTGGAAAAGCCAACCCAGCACCGCCAGTGGGACCGGCTTTGGGTCAACATGGCGTGAACATTATGATGTTCTGCAAAGAGTACAATGCCAAAACAGCAGACCAAGTTGGCATGGTCATCCCTGTAGAAATTTCGGTATTTGAAGACCGGAGTTTTACCTTTGTACTCAAAACACCTCCAGCATCAGTCTTAATTCGCAAGGCAGCGAAAATTGAAAGAGGCTCTAACGAACCCAACAAAAAGAAAGTTGGTAGTATTTCTAGAGCCCAATTGCAAGAAATTGCCCAAACCAAACTACCCGACCTCAATGCCAACGATATCGACGCGGCAATGAAAATTGTGGAAGGAACTGCTAAAAATATGGGCGTTACGATCACAGATTAACCAGAGTTTTGTATTTTGAATTTATCGCAAAATCCAAAATCTAAAATCCAAAATTTTATCGGGGGAGAAGCCAAGCTTCGGAATTACCCCAGGAGATAAAAATGGGAAAAAAAATATCACGCCGTTTGCAGGCGTTGCTAGAAAAAGTAGAAGACTAGGGACTATGCACCCTTGGAGGCTTTATCTCTGTTAAAAGAAACAGCAACAGCCAAATTTGCCGAAGCCGCAGAAGCACATATTCGATTAGGAATTGACCCCAAGTATACAGACCAACAATTACGGACAACGGTAGCACTGCCCAAAGGTACAGGGCAAATTGTCCGGGTCGCAGTAATTGCCAGAGGGGAAAAAGTCAATGAAGCCACCAATGCTGGTGCGGATATAGCTGGTTCAGAAGAACTAATTGACGCAAATTCAAAAAGGCATGATGGATTTTGATAAGCTAATTGCCACCCCTGATGTCATGCCACAAGTCGCAAAATTGGGTAAATTGCTAGGTCCACGCGGTTTGATGCCATCTCCTAAAGGGGGAACCGTTACATTTGATTTAGCAAGTGCGATCGCTGAATTCAAAGCTGGTAAATTAGAATTTCGGGCTGACCGGACTGGGATTGTCCATGTTATGTTTGGTAAAGCCACTTTTGCTCCCGAAGATTTGTTAATCAATCTCAAAGCATTGCAAGAGACGATTGACCGTAACCGTCCCTCAGGAGCTAAAGGTCGTTATTGGCGAACATTTTATGTATCTGCTACAATGGGTCCATCTATTAAAATCGATATCAGCGCCCTACGGGATTTGAAACTGACCGAAGCCGCTTAAAATTCTAATAATTAAATAGGCAAAACCGGAGACAGCAGGTGCTAATAGCTTAATACCCTGCCGAGGTGAATGCTTTAAATTGTCGAAATTTATACCTAAATAGGTAGAAATATTCATGGCATTATAAGTATTCCTGTAAAACCCCGGTTAAGAGAGCTGGGGTTTATTGTTTTCGGTAGGTCAGAACAAAAATTCAAATCGGGAAATCAAAGATTACCCCCTTGGAGGTGAAATAAACATGGGTAGAACGCTAGAAAACAAACAAGAGATAGTAGCTGATCTCAAAGCCACTTTGAGTGAGTCAACTTTAGCACTGGTAATTGATTATCAAGGACTAACAGTTGCTGAAATCTACCGACTTACGGCGGCGGCTACGTCCCAGTGGCACTGTCTGCAAAGTAACCAAAAACACTTTGATGGGCATTGCCATTCAAGATCAAGAAGCAATGGCAACCCCTGCGGAATTGCTGAAAGGTTCTTCTGCCTTTTTATTAGTTGAAGAAGATTTTTCCTCAGCAATTAAGGCTTACCAAGAATTCCAAAAAGTCACCAAGAAGACAGAACTTCGTGGTGGCGTCATGGAAGGTCGTCTGCTGAAAGAACCTGATGTTAAGGCTCTAGGAGACTTGCCATCTAAGGAACAACTCATGGCGCAAATTGCTGGAGCTATCAACGCTTTGGCTACCAAAATTGCTGTGGGTATCAACGAAGTTCCTGGTTCCTTGGCTCGTGCTTTACAGGCTGTCGCTGAAAGGTGAAACTGGTGGAAACTAGTGAAAGTGCTGAAACCAGTGAAAGCTAGCGAAACTAGCGAAAGTGCTTCCTAGTTCATCGTCAACAAACAACAAACAACAAACAATTAATTAACATCACAGGAGTAATATAAATGTCTGCTGCAACCGAACAAATTTTAGAACAATTGAAATCTCTGACTTTGCTAGAAGCTTCTGAGTTAGTTAAGCAAATTGAAGAAGCTTTTGGTGTCAGTGCTGCTGCACCTGTTGGTGTGGCAATGGTTGCTGGGCCTGCTGCTGCTGCTGTGGAAGAAGTAGTTGAGCAAACCGAGTTTGATGTAGTTCTTGAATCAGTACCTGCTGATAAGAAGATTGCTGTACTGAAGATTGTCCGTGAATTCACTGGTTTAGGTCTGAAAGAAGCTAAAGACTTGGTAGAAGCTGCTCCTAAGGCTGTTAAGGAAGCGTATCGCTAAGGATGCTGCTGAAGATGCTAAGAAGCGGATTGAAGAAGCTGGTGGTAAGGTAACTATTAAGTAGTTTTTAGTCTTAAATGACCTCACCCTAGTTTTACTCAGTAAAACCTGTCCCTCTCCGACGCGGAGAGGGATTTTTGTGTTGGTAGGATTTTTGGATAATTTAATTTTTTACCGCAGATTGAATTAAAACTTCTGTGGAGCAGGCATCTTGCCTGCACTTACCTGTACTCGTCTACTTCCAGAATCTATCAATCCTGAATTTTTGCTTTATTCCGAAAATCATCACCATCAGACTAAACCCTAATGCTAGCAAGCATCGCAGGTGCAATCGCCTCTTTTCTCCCTCAGCTATAATTTTGGGGAAAAATATGCAGCATTAAACGTGAGGTTTTGCATGAAAGTAGCGGTTTTCAGTACAAAAACTTACGATAGAAAGTTTTTGGTAGATGCAAATTCTCCGATTCAACATGATTTGGTATTCTTTGAACACCGTCTTAATCTCGATACCGCTATCTTAGCTGCTGGATTTCCGGCTGTTTGTGTGTTTGTACATGACCAAGTAGATGCTCATACACTAGGGATTCTCGCTGCGGGAGGAACTCGTTTAATTGCTCTGCGTTGTGCTGGTTTTAATAATGTGGATTTAACCACCGCAGCTGCTTTAGGTATTACTGTGGTACGTGTACCTGCTTACTCACCTTATGGAGTAGCTGAACATGCAGTAGGATTGATATTGAGTCTGAATCGGAAAATTCATCATGCTTATAATCGTGTCCGAGAAGGTAATTTTTCCCTGAATGGACTTTTGGGTTTTAATCTGTATGGTCGCACAGTGGGAATTATTGGGACTGGTAAAATTGGTCTGATTTTAGGACAGATCATGAAAGGTTTTGGTTGTAATATTCTGGCTTATGATGTCTATCGCAATCCAGAATTAGAAAAAATCGGTGGTTCCTATGTAGAGTTATCAGATATCTTCGCTAATTCTGATATTATCTCCCTTCATTGTCCCCTGATGCCAGAAACCCATCACTTGATTAGTACTGAAGCGATCGCCCAAATGAAGCCGGGGATGATGATTATTAACACTAGTCGTGGTGCGCTGATTGATACCCAAGCTGTAATTGAAGGGTTAAAATCAGGTCAGATTGGATATTTGGGTGTGGATGTTTATGAGCAAGAATCAGAATTATTTTTTGAGGATTTGTCTGGGGAAATTATTCAGGATGATGTTTTTCAGCGTTTGACCACTTTTCCTAATGTTCTCATCACTGGACATCAAGCCTTTTTTACCTCTGATGCTCTGTGCAATATTGCTGATGCGACATTAGGGAATATAACTGATTTTGAAAAAGGTCGTCCTTGTGCAAATGAGATTAAAGCTTAGGGACAAGGGAAAAATTTTCCCCTTTTCCCTAGTTAACTACAAACTGTCGCTAAAGTATTTGTAAAATTGGGGTAGGAAATTGCAGCTGCTTGGGCACCATGAATAGTGGTAGTACCAGTAGCTAGTAAAGCGGCGATCGCTAAACTCATGGTAATCCGATGATCTTCATGGCTATCGACATCAGTACCGATCAAGGGAGTACCACCAGTAATTTCCATCCCATCGGGTAATTCACTGACTTTCGCACCCAATTGATTGAGTTGCTGGGCCATGACCGCAATGCGATCGCTTTCTTTTACCCTTAACTCAGCTGCATCTTTAATCACCGTAATCCCTTCAGCAAAGACTGCGGCTACAGCTAAAATAGGAATTTCATCAATTAACCTGGGAATGATATCTCCAGAAATAGTACAGGAATGCAAACGACTAGAACGCACTCGTAAATCAGCGACGGGTTCCCCAGCAACTTCCCGCTCATTTTCCCGTTGAATATCTGCTCCCATCAAAGCTAAAACTTCTAAAATCCCGGTGCGAGTCGGATTCACCCCCACATTTTCAATTACCAGTTCCGAATCAGGGACAATTGCACCCGCGACTAACCAAAATGCAGCAGAACTGATATCTCCGGGAACAATTACACGTTGTCCCTGTAAGCGAGATGGTTCGGTAACTGTGACACTGTTGGTTTCTGGGTCTACACTTAGTTCAGCCCCAAATGCTCTTAACATCCGTTCACTATGATCTCGCGATAGCGCTGGTTCTGTCACCGTGGTTTTTCCTGCTGTTAATAAACCTGCTAACAGGATACAGGATTTAACTTGAGCAGAAGCAATGGGAGAATGGTAGTGAGTTGGTTTCAGGATTTGTCCTTGAATTGCTAAAGGGGCTAAAGAGTTTCCTTGACGTCCCCAAATCAATGCTCCCATTTGTTGTAAAGGTTTGACCACACGAGACATAGGACGCCATCGCAAAGAGCTATCCCCTGTCACAGTAAAGAACCGTCCGGGATGAGATGCTAAAATTCCTAACATCAACCGGAGTGTAGTCCCAGAGTTACCAGCATTTAACACATCAATTGGTTCTTGCAAATTTCCCAAACCAATTCCCTTGACTCGCACAAATTCAGTATTTAATTCCGAAATTTCTGCACCTAGCGATTGGAAACAGCTAGCAGTGCTGCGAGGGTCTTCTCCTAAAAGAAGTCCTTGAATTTGGGTTTCACCTTCAGCTAAAGCACCCAACATCAGAGCGCGGTGAGAAATAGATTTATCTCCAGGAATTTGGATACGACCTTGTAAAGATAAGCCCGAAGAGGGTTGCTGAATAATTAACTTATGTGAAACACTTTCTTGATTGTCTACGGTGATAATAGCAGCCGACATTAGCTTATACTGGCTTTTGAGTGGGATGGTAGTTATTTAGCAACTAAACAGTGTGGTTGTGGATAACTTCCATGTAGTATCATATCGCTTTTTGCTTTAGGGGAATTACTTAATTTTTGCTAGAATAATTTTTATCCTTGAGAGGATGTTGGAAAAGTTATCGGGAGGTGTAATTTGTCATTCTGAGAGACATCTTCAAGGATTTTCGGCATCTAGCTGATAATTTTAGGGAAATATTAGCTTTTTATACTCAGTATCTTGATTTTTAAGCACCTAAATCATCTATATTGAAAAATCAGCATATTCAGTTAATATTAAGCAAGTTTGCATATTTTTTTGTTTAACTTGAAGCTCAAGAAAACCCAATAGAATTGAAATCTGTTTTTGATCAAATACTTCCAGCCCTTATTTTCCCATGCTGACTCACCACCGCAAGCCTGTGTGCTTATCATTGATTTCCACTGATCTGCCAGTTTGGTCTGTTGTCGAAACTGCGGGAACACTGTATCAAAAGGATAAAGACCGATTTCATCTCTTATTGACTGCACCACCTCTGATTAGCTGCGAAGTAGGAAGTTCTCTCAGTGAAAAAGAAACAGTTCCCCAACCTCAAGTTAGCGCTTATACTCCTAGCAGCCCCAGAATTTTGTGGTTAGAGATTTCCCCTTATCGAGTCATTATGACCATGCAAGGTAATACTCAAGTCAGTTATCGGCATTTTTGGGAGCAGGGTATTTATGGAGTGAGTCGATATTGGTTACCAACAGAGTCTTTAAAACCTCAAGCACCATTACGTCTACGTAATTTCACTAAAAGTCTAGTTCTGACTGGACACCCATTTCCAGAGCATTTGCGATTAGAATATGAATTATGGGGGGAAAAAGTCCAATTGGGACGGTATATCCTAAATGTAGAAATTCTTCACTAAGAGGATGTGGGAAAAGTTATGGGGATGTGCAGAAGAGGCAGGGAGCAGTAGGGAAGGGAAAAGACTTCTATAAACTGCTCCCCTGTTCCCTGTTCTTTTTAAGTTTGAGACATTACTAGGACTTGCTGATCGGTTACTTCCGTATTGTCTGCGACAATTTGACGGAATAAATCACCCTCAATGGTTTCTTGTTCTGCTAACAAATCTACTAATCGTTCCAAAACCATTCGATGCTCTTCTAACAGTTCTTTTGCTTTCAAGTAGCAACTATGAATAATCTCCCGGACTTGGGAATCAATCTTCGCGGCTATTTCCTCAGAATAATCTGATTTATTCATCCAGTCCCGTCCTAAAAATACCTCTGTGCTTTGATTTTCTAAGGAAAGTGGCCCTAATTCGGACATCCCAAATTTGGTCACCATTTGCCGTGCCATGCTGGTTACATGTTGTAAATCATTTCCTGCACCCGTCGTCACTTCTGCTTTGCCAAAAACAACTTCTTCAGCTGCTCTTCCCCCTAAAGTAGCTGTAATTCTAGCTTTCAGTTGGGAACGGGAAACTAAACCTTGTTCTTCATTAGGAGTAAACCAAGTTAATCCTAGTGCTTGTCCTCTGGGAATAAGGGTGACTTTTTGGACTGGATCATGGTCTTTCAGAAATGTACCTACTAAAGCATGTCCAACTTCATGGTAAGCAATTAGACGCTTATTTTTACTATCTACTAACGGTGTTCCTTCCATACCAGCAACTACCCGATCCACGGCGGCATCAATTTCTGAAATTGTAATTGCCTCTTTTCGTCTTCTCGCAGTGAGAATTGCGGCTTCGTTGAGTAAATTGGCTAAATCAGCACCAGTGAATCCCGGCGTCCGCCGGGCGATCGCCTCTAAAGATACGCTCTTGTCAATTTTTTTATTGCGGGCATGAACTTCTAATATCTCCAGTCGGCCTTTAAAATCTGGTGCATCGACAATTACTTGTCTGTCAAAACGTCCTGGTCTAAGTAAAGCTGTGTCGAGTACATCTGGACGATTGGTGGCAGCAATAATGATAATACCAGTATTACCTTCAAAGCCATCCATTTCCGTCAGCAGTTGATTGAGGGTTTGTTCTCGCTCATCGTTACCACCACCAATACCAGCACCTCGTTGACGACCGACAGCATCAATTTCATCAATAAATATTAAACAAGGGGCATTTTCTTTAGCTTTTTTAAACAAGTCCCGGACACGGGATGCACCCACACCCACAAACATCTCCACAAATTCCGAGCCGGAAATACTAAAGAAGGGTACACCAGCTTCTCCTGATATTGCTTTCGCCAATAAAGTTTTACCAGTACCTGGAAGACCAATTAATAATACTCCTTTGGGAATACGTGCGCCCACCGCTGTAAATTTTTCTGGTTGTTTGAGGAAGGTGACCACCTCTTGCAATTCTTCTTTGGCTTCTTCTACCCCAGCCACATCATTAAATTTCACCCCAGTTTTCGCTTCCATTTGAAATCTAGCGCGAGATTTACCAAAATTCATCGCTTGACTAGAAGCATTGGTAGAACGTCGGACAAATAACAGCATTAAAGCGATTAAGGGCAAAATCCACATCAGGTTGATTAATAGTCCGACGGCGGCTCTACTGTTAGCCGAGGAAACCTCACCAAAATCAACATTTTTTTCCTTGAGTTTATTAATTAACTCAGTATTTTGCTCTAACAGCCGCACCTGGATTGGCTGTGCATCTGGTTTTTGGCCAGCCAAATAAACTTTCGCAATCTGTTCGACTTCATCCAGTTCGACTTTTTTCACTTCTCCTTTGGCTGTTTTCTGAATCAACTCCCCATAGGTTAAGGAATCGCGCTCTGTTTTTTGTCCCCAGGCTGGAGCTACCCCAATAATTCCTGGTAACATCAGTAAACTGGTGACTAAAGCCCCAGTCCAAGCCATACGTTTTTTTGATAAGGGTGACTGCTGTTGCATCAATGCCTTTTTTCCGAAATTTGTCATAGAAATTACCCTTTGTCCATTATCATAAGTTCACAAGTGTTTTTATGCCTCTAGAAGACAAAACCTGATATAAGGAGCTACTATCCAAATTAATAGAGCATTTTGAGGTTTGTTTGCTGCTTCTATATGTGGATATTGACAGGCAGATGCAACAATGGGTAAATTATTGCCTCTGAGCTACAGTTATAGATTCTGCGCTGACTACACCTACTCTGAATCTAGTCTAACTTCTAGATAAAATTATGAGCAGGGAAGTAGAGAGTATGGAGAAGAGGGGTAGAAAGGTAGAGGGGTAGGGGAGGCAGGGGAGGAAAGAGAATTTAAAAAATCTTCTTCCTCTCCCCCTGCTCCCCCATCTACCCATCTCCCCAATTCATAATTTTTGGCATAGAGGAATAGTAATTCTAAACTCCGTTCCTACTCCTAAAGTAGAAATACACTGTAAAGACCCTCCATGCTTTTCTGTAATAATTTGATAACTAATAGATAAACCCATACCTGTACCTTTACCTACAGGTTTAGTTGTAAAAAAGGGATCAAACAAACGCTTTTGGACTTTTTCTGGTATACCTGGTTCATTGTCAATAAAGCTCATCACTAAATAAGAAGCATCAGATATCTCTGTACGGATACGAATAATACTAGGATTTTCCCGCATTTCATTCATAGTCCGTTTTTGATCTCGTTCGTTCAATGCATAGATAGCATTAACCAGCAAGTTCATAAAAACTTGATTTAGTTGTCCAGCATAGCATTTTACCAATGGTAAATCACTATATTCCTTAATTACCTGAATTGCTAACCGTTTATTTTGTGCCTTGAGATGATTTGCTAAAATTACTAAAGTACTCTCAATACACTCATGAATATTTATAGCTTTGAATTCTGCTTCATCCATGCGGGAAAAATTTCCCAAAGAAAGAACAATTTGTTTAATTCGCTCTGCTCCCATTTTCATCGAGGAGAGTAACTTGGGTAAATCTTCTTTCAGGTATTCTAATTCTACAGCTTCTAGCTCATCTTCAATAACTGATATAGGTTCAGGATAATGTTCTTGATACAAATCAATTAAGTTAAATAAGTCTTGGATGTAATCTTCTGCTGGAGCTATATTACTATAGATAAAACTAGTAGGGTTATTAATTTCGTGAGCAACTCCAGCAATTAACTGCCCTAAAGAAGACATTTTATCACTTTGTAAAAGTTGACTTTGAGTATATTGGAGTTCTTGAACAGTTTGTTCTAAAGCTTGGGTTTTTTGTTGCAATAGTATTTCTGATTCTCGTATCGCTTTTTCCGCAGCTTTTTGTCTGGTAATATCACGAGACACACCAACAGTCATCACTACTTCACCTGTGGCATTCCGAATCGAAGATTTTACTGTATTAAAAAGACCAACTTCACCATCATACCTTGTTACTAACTCTTCAGGGATTTCTAGGGTCTGTCCAGTTTCAAATACATAGGCATCATCTTTGATGTACTGAAGAGTATAATCCGGCTGATTAAATTCTGTATCAATAATATTTTTTAATTGTTCATTACTCATCCCGTAATAATCACGAAATGCTTTATTAGCCCAGACAATTCTTGACTTCGCACTTTTAACTAATACCATGTCTGTAATGGAGTCTAATATCTGTTGATATCTTTGCTCACTTTCATTTTTTATATCTTCAAAGTCTTTTATTTGTGTAACATTCTGTACTATAGAAATAGTTCCAATTACTCTATCTTCAAAGTCAATTATAGGAGAGTGAAACCACTCACAAATTTTCATACTGCCGTCTTTACTTAAGTTTTTATGAACAGCATGAATACTGTCTTTTTGTTGGAATAAAGCATTCAGATTATTACTAGTTGTTATTTTCTCACTGTCAGGGACAATCAACTCATAGATATGAGAGCCAAGCACTTCACTTTTATGGTATCCAAAGAGTTTTTGGGCTGCATCATTCCATTCAGTAACGACAAGCCCAGCATCCCACTCAATTACTGGTAAAGGGTTGGATTGAGTCAGGAAGGAGAGTTTTTGTCTTAACTCATCCCATTCTTGGTCTACTGTTTTTTCAAGGTTTTGCGTTTGAGATATCATCCTAGATTATTTGATTGATAAATTGGTTTGGTTGATAATTAAACTTGAGTTCCACAACAAACTTGACTTTTAAATCTTAACAGAATTTTGTTTTTATATTTCGGGCAATTGCTACGTTACAGCCTCTGTGTAACTCTAGTAAAAACTATATTATGAGTTATACAGTCAGGAGCTTTATCAACCAAATCTAGAGTTTTTTGCAACCATATTCTTGCTCAGATAGGATGTTTACTGACTTAGTTGGTAAACATCCTATCTCCAATCTATTTATTTTTTTGTTACCAAGGCTACCTAAATGACATAGTTTCACTCATATCTTGAACCTGAATATCTCCAATGATTACAGTAGATTAAATCACTAGTTAATGGATCAGAGGTGATACCCTTCAGTGCTAAATTTAGCGAGTATTTAGTAATTAACAGTCAAATTGACGTTAATTACTGATTAACTCTACGGCATCTCGTCCATCTTCATCCTGCAAATAGACTTTGACAATTTCTTCTTTAGCGGTAGGTAGTTTCTTCCCCACAAAATCTGGGTGAATTGGTAACTCCCGATGACCTCTATCTACCAACACCGCTAAACGAATCACCTCTGGCCTACCATATTCATTAACTGCATTCAAGGCTGCACGAATTGTCCGTCCTTTGAAAATCACATCATCCACTAGTACAACTGTTTTACCAGTGAGGTCGAAAGGGATATTAGTTCTGGCTGGAGTCCTTAAACCAATTTTGTCCAGGTCATCACGATAAAATGTAATATCTATAGCACCAACCGAAACATTGATACCTTCGAGAGTTTCAATTTGACGTGCTAAAGATTCAGCTAAAGGTAAACCTCTAGTATAAATACCTAAAAGTACTAATTGGGATAAATCCCGTGTCTTTTCAATAATTTGGGAAGCAAGACGAGTCAATGTCCGACGTAATTCTTCAGATGAGAGAATTTCAACTACTTTAGACGACATAAGTGGTGGGAGTAGGGAATAGGGAATAGGGAATAGGGAATAGGGAGTAGGGAACTAAATAAAGACTTTGAATGTAATTGCTACTCCCAACCAAAGTAAAAAGCAATATCGAGTTAGTTGTAAAGCACTTGTAATAGAATTTGGGGTGATGGGATTAATTGCATCACCTAAGAGGGGTTTATGTTTAATCACTCCACCATAGCAATTTGCACCTCCCATCTGTACACCCAAAATAGCAGCATAGGCGCATTCACTCCAACCAGAATTGGGACTAGGATCAGTAATCGCATCTCGACAGCAAATTCTCCAGACATGAAGGGGTTGACCGGACAAAATTGCTAAACTCATCACTGTTAACCGACAAGGAAACCAAGTTAAACCATCTTCCAATCGGGCACTAAACCACCCAAAATAAGTATAGGGTGCTTCTCGATAACCTATCATTGAGTCTAAAGTACTACTAGCTTTATATGCTAGAGCTAAAGGTGCTGCTCCGACAAAAGGTATAAATGCCCCCACAATGGCATAAAAAAGTGGCGCCATCACTCCATCGGTAGCATTTTCGGTTACTGTTTCCAGAATTGCCCGCAAAATTTCTATTTTTGAGAGATTTTCTGTATCTCGTCCCACGTAATTGCTTAAAATCTGACGTGCGGCTTCTATATCCCCGGCTATTAAAGGTTGTAAAACATCAGCAGCAGCAGCTCGCAAACTTCTGAAGGCAAAACAACTAGCTAAAAGTATGCTTTCCGTGATCATTCCTAACCCAGGATGAATTTGCCTAGCACTTTCAATAATTAACCAACCGATTAAACCACTACCAATGATGAGGATAACTCCGACGATGATTCCAGCTAGTCGCTGGGTGAGAGAACTCTGACAGTATGATTGAGAGAATTGCCAGCAGTGCGAAATTACCCACCCCATCACCCGGACTGGATGAGGCCAACCCCAGGGATCACCAATTAGGTAATCTAAAAATACAGCTACAATCAAAACCACAGACGTAGATATCATCTCATCCCAAAATGGCATAGATTTTACTAAATAACTAAACCACAAAACTGGCTTCTTCCCCAAGGTTTGCTTGCCAACTTCGCGCATCATAATAGAGGTCAGCCAGGGTAATACTGTACAAAGCTTCTTTCAGCTTTTGGTGAAGTCGTTGCCAGAGGCTTAAGGTTACCCAATCTTCAGCTTGATTGGCAGTGGTGGTGTGATGGGGTAAGTTATTGAGATTTTCACCCACTGCTTCTAAAATTTGTCCCACCGAAATTTGTGCTGGCTCTCTTGCTAATTGGTATCCACCGATGCTACCGCGAATTGATTGGACTAACCCAGCACGACGCATTTCTATTAGCAGTTTTTCTAGATAAGGAGCGGGAATATCTTGACGCACGCGATCGCTCTTGCAGATACTGGCCCATATCTTGGCTGTAAACTCAAATCTAGCAATGCTTTAACACTGTAGTGTCCTCTAGTGGTTAGTTTCATTTCTCAGTTTTTGGTGTTTGTTTTTTGATTTTTGACTGTCAGTTATAGGTGGTTTTTTAGGGATGAGTGACCTCTTTCTCATCATCCATTAGCCACTACCGCCGTCCACCCATTACCCATTGGCATCAAAGCGCCATTAGACAACCTTTTTCCCTTGCTTTAGAAAACTTAAACAAATTATAGTCTAGCAGCAATTCATAAAACAGATATATTTATCAGGATTACCAGGATTTTCTTTTCTATCATTGTCTTGACAATATTAATAATTGTGCAACAATTTCGTTTATGAGTGTAATATACTTGTTCAAGCTGATATAAAAACTAAAGGATTTTGTTCCTATGAGCGCAACGTCAGCTAAAATGAAATCGATTCAACCACATTAAACATTCTTTTCGACCTAAGTTGATGCCTAAACAGAAAAAAATTGAACCCCTACTCGGTGAAGAACTCCTCAGAAAAGTCAAGGAGCTAGAGAACGAGAGCAAAGAAGACAAAGCCAAACAGTGTGGTTACTATACCGTTACTAAAAATGGTATAGAGCGCGTCAATATGATGAAATTCTTAAATGCCCTAATTGATGCTGAGGGTATTCAACTAGACAGTACGCCAAGTGCCAATGGTCGGGGTGGACGTAGTGCTAGCTATAGAATTAGTGTGCAATCGAATGGGAATTTATTGATAGGTTCAGCTTATACAAAACAGATGAATCTTAAACCAGGTGATGAGTTTCTAATCACTTTAGGCAAAAAGCATATTCGATTGCGTCAAGTAGACCCAGAAGATCGGGAAGACATAGAAACTGTAGAAACTACAGCTTAACTAAACGATTTTAGATTTTAGATGGCTGATTTTGGATTAACCCCAACCACCAGGGTATGGTAGTGCGAGGATTGTAAATTTGTTCTACCCACGGAGGGGTCGGACATAAACCCAAATAATTTTTAATCTAAAATCTAAAATCTAAAATCTAAAATTTGCATAGTCACTGGTTAAAAAATAGGAGTGTAGGGAAAGAGGAGGAAGATAAAGACGGAATTATTCCCGGATTTCCCTGGTCTTCCCCTACACCCCTAAGCACTCAGAATCGGCTATTGACTAATGACTGTATCTGTAGCTGGTATAACTGGTAAATAATGTCGCAACGCCTTACGTGTCACAGCCAAATCGCAAGTTAAGGCAATTTGATCTCTTTCTAATAAACCTAAAATCCGTTCTGGATTGTCTCTGGCTACCACTGGTAACTGATGTAATCCGCGTACAGCCATCCGGTCTAAAGCTTCAGATAAGAGTTCATCTTGCCAAGCATAGAGAATTTCCGTATTACAAATATCAATCAAAGTTTGACTGGATAAACTATCTTGAATTTCTGGAGATGAATTGGGGTAAGTTTCCCATAGAGAAAGCGCACGGTTAATATTTTCCAGAGACAGAATCCCCACTAATTGCTCCCCATCATCAATTACTAACGCACTCCTAGTGCGATCGCCAGTCATTTCCAGAGCTGCTTCTAATACCCCAAGACTAGCCGGCAGTTTTTTGGGATAAGAGTACATCGCATCTTCTACTAATATTTGCTGTACGATTTCTGATTGTTGTCTTTCAATTCCGACAAACCGATTTGTTGAAGATTAGAATTAGAGTTAAAAGTTGGTTTGATGCGTTCTACTAACCAGACACTTAAACCAACTGCCGCCATCAAAGGCAAAACAATCCTGTAATCGCGGGTTAATTCAAATAGCAATATAATAGCTGTCAGTGGCGCTCTTACACTACCAGCTAAAACAGCGGCCATTCCCACCATTGCATAAGCTGGAGGAGCTGCCATCTGTTCACTAATACTAGGGACTAGAAGGGCTAGAATTTTAGCATAAGCTGACCCAAAAGAAGCGCCTAAAAACATCGCGGGCGCAAATAATCCACCCACAAAACCACTGCCAGAACTAATAGCGGTCATGAATAGCTTAACTATTAATAGTGCTACTAACAAGTTGAGGGAAAATTCCTGATCTTGTAGCATAGCTTGGATAGTTCCATAGCCAATCCCTAAAATCTGTGGATATTGCAAAGCCACCAAACCGACAATGACACCACCAAGAATGGGATGAAGTGGTTGGGGGATACGGGCTAAAAAATTAAATCCTGGTACCTGTCCGGCAAAACCAGCTTTTGCGAAACGAATTGATTGAGTATAAGTCACAGAAATCAGACTTGCGCCTAAACCCAAACCCATGTATAAAGGTAATTCCCAAGGACTGCGGACTTGGTAGACAGGTAAAGCAAAAGCGGGTTGAGTTCCTAAGCCAATTTGGGCTACTAATGCCGCTACTACTGCTGCTAGTAGCACCACACTGACCGCAGAAGTAGCAAAAGAAGTAGCACCCATGACTACCTCTAAGGCAAAAAATACCCCAGCGATGGGCGCATTAAATCCTGCGGCTAGACCAGCAGCAGCACCAGCACCCAAAAGCAACCGTTGTCGCTCTTGGGAAACTTGGAGTACATCTGATAATAGAACTCCGAAATTAGTACCAATTTCTACACTACAACCTTCTAACCCAAAGAAGCCCCACTGCCTAAAGAAACAGCAGCAGCTAACATTTTTGTTACTGGACGCAATTGTTGTTTAACTTCTTTACCTTGGGAAACAGCGATTAAAGATGAAAGCCCAGGCCAAAGTCTTGAGTACGCCAGCGCATGAAGCAAATAATTAATCCACCAAGGGTAGGAACACAGGCTAAAGTCCAAGCACCCCAAACCCCAATCACCCCCATGAGATTTTCTAGCATTAAATCATGAACTAGCTCAATCAAATAGTGAAAAGTGACAATACCCATACCAGTGCCACCGCCCAGTAGTATAGCTAAAAACAGCACAACGGTTTCTGGGGATGGCTGGAAACGGTTAATTAAGTGGGTTAAACGGGCGGAAGGTGTAGGAAAAGTAGGTGGTTCCGTTACCTTCCTAAGTTGAGTGGGAGGCAGGAGTGTCATTGAAAGACCGGAGAAATGTCAAAAAAAATTAAATTTTCATCTGTTACTTCTTATTGTGAGCCATTCTTTAGCAACCAAACAAGTATGCTTGATTTACTCACCTGACAAAGCTTTCCTAAAAAAAATACAATTACTCACAATTTTTGTGGGGAGAATGGTTAAATGGGAGAGAATTAATAGTTAATGGTTTGCGCTCATTGGTAGATGGGGTAGATACAGATAGTATTCTCTACCCAGAATACAGTATCTGGAGTCTTAGTTAACACATTTTATGTAATGATGATAACTTCTCCCTCGCCTCTTGCTATACTGGTATTGTAACCATGTAAGCCTTCTTAGTAGTAAGACAAACGTATGTGTAATTCATAACTAATGCAAGACCATACAGATGAGTCTACTAAGTACCAAACATAATTAAATATAGCTATTTTTATTTAGAGTGAGTAAATGGACTAGGCGGACGAGGTAGATGAATACACACACCTTTGATAATCATTATGTTACTTGCCCAATTTGTCAACGCAATACTAGAGCCAAACTAGTTAAGACTTACATTGGTTTATTTACTTGTCCATATTGTCAGGAACGGCTAGTAGTTTGTAAAAGTGGTCACTACGTTCGTGATCCTTTTACTTTGAAGCAGATGATGATTTCCTCGGTCTTACGTCGGCAAAGTAGTCCTTTGGCAAGAATTATCCGAGATTTTGTCTTCCTTAAACGTCCTCTGGTCGCTTTAGCTGTGGGAGGTACTGTCTTATTGGGGGTAATCACTATGACTCAGGAAAAAGTTGGTTACAACCAACAACTTCCCCCCAGTACAGAAAAGCTTCAAAATTGAAAATGACTTCAGATGGGGGGAGAAGAGGCAGGGGGGCAGGGTGCGGGGTGCAGGGGGGAGAAGAGGCAGGGGTGCAGGGGGCAGGGAGCAGGGGGGAGAGGAAGATAGGAGGTGGGGAGGTGGGGAGATGGGGAGAATATATTTTAAATTCTCTTTCCCCCTGCCCCCTGCCCCCTGCCCCCTGCCCCCTGCCCCCTACCCCCTGCCCCCTGCCCCCTGCCCCCTGCCTCTTCTCCCTCTGCCCCCTACTACCCTGCCTCTTCTGCTTTGGTAATCAGTTGCCAATCTTCAGCTTGATCAACTACCTTAATTGCATCTAATTGCAGTTTGGCTAAAGCTGATTTATCAATCAGAAAATATACTTCGCCATGATACTGCCAATAATATTGCAATTCTCCTAGAGTGGCAGGAATAATCTGGCGATCGCTATAAAAATCTAATGATGAACGATTATATGGAAAGGAAGTATATATTTCCCTAACTGGGGGATGAGCGCGTGTAATCATGGCTGCTACTGGTCGGACGGGATAAGCTTCAGCTAATTCCCATAACCAATAGTTGGATTTCATCAATAACAACAAGGAAATGTAAATTCCCCAAAATAGCACTTTTAGAAATTGCCCATCACCTCGTTCTGCTAAAATAGCTGCTAAGGTCATAGTTAAAGCTATTGTAATAAAAATTACCTGTAATTCTGGATTAGGCATACCCCAGCTAAAATAAATGCTCCCACCAGAAGCAACTACAGCTAATATTGCCAAACTAGCGACCCAAGCACGGGGATAAGTTGACCATAAAGATAAATTTTCGGTTTCTGCTAATTGGAAACCAGCGGCTAAAGCTACACTAGGGTAAATTGGGAATAAATACCAGGAAATTTGATGATTGAGTAAACAAATTAATAGTAGATAAACTCCACTCCAGACAATAATGAGTTTTGCCCAACTCAGGTTGCGATTTTCCCAAGTTAGAGCGGCACTTTGTGGGAAAAATACTAGCCAAGGCCAAGCTAAAATTTCCAGAAGATAGTACCAAGATATTTTAAATTTTGCTGCGGCTAATGTACTAATTTGTCCTAGAGATTGATTAACTGAGTTTTGATTAGCATAAACCTGACTATAATACAGGAGTTGTGTAGCGTACCATCCCATTACAGGTAGACTACCAATCAAAATAGCTATCCATAGATAATAACAAGTTAGTAATCTGGGCGTATCCCAAAACAGAAAAACTACAGCATCGCCCCTACTAAAATTCCACTGACACCTTTAGTTAGACAAATTAATCCAAAACTGAGTCCTACCCCTAAACAATAACGCAAATCCCGACGCGATCGCAACAAACATAACATCATCACCATCAAAAATGTGGCAACTGCACCATCTAATATAGCCAAACGTCCATGACGGACTACAGGTAACATGGTCAAGTAAATTAATGATGCATAAATGGCTGCCCAACGTTGGCGAAATATTTCTCTACCAATACAATATAATAAAGGTATGCTAGTAGCTGTTAAAATTGCTCCAGGTAAGCGAGTTGTCCACTCATTAACACCTCCCAGAGAATAAGCCCAAGCAATTAAGAAATGCATTAAAGGTGGTTGTAGATGATAGAATATATTATCCCCAGTCTGGTCAAGCCCATGCCAAGAACCCGCTGATTCTCGCCACATTTCTCTAGCCACTAGAGCAACAATACCTTCATCTCCATCTTGTAATGGTACACCGCCAAGATTGATACTAAAAACTAATATTGCTGCTAACAACAATACGATTATCCATACCCAGTCAACCCATTTATCCACAGTACGGTGCTGTTTTTCTAGATGACTCCAAATAAAGCTTCCTTCTTGCATATTCTATTATAATCATTTTATTTGTAGGTTTGATTACATAGAGACTGGGGTAGTCAGACTAATTCAAAATTAAAAATTCAAAAAACAGAAAGTAAGATTATATCTTGGTTTCAGGGTTTGAATTTATTATATTTTTTTAGTGAATTAGCATCATCAATGATTTATGAGATGTTGCATATCGCCAGAATCAAAAAATAGGTTGACAAATTTACCTCAATAATTTGTTGACTTATTTATTAGTTATTCCTGATAAATTAACATGATCAGGAAAAATAAATATAAAAATATTTTTGACAATCTAAATTTCCAGGTACGGGAATTTCCTGAAAGTATTTGTGCTGAATTTTCTGAGTTAGCAAAAGTCTTGAGGGTTGATACAAAAGTAAATTAAAAAATAAAAATTAGCTTTAATTCCCATGTTTCATCCTGACGAATTATCTCAATTTGTCGAATAAATTCTCGCAAGTAAAAGCGGCGTTCTGTCTCCGATAAATCTAGCCAAAATTGGGGAATTGATACCAATTGAGCTACAGAACTTAAGTTCACAGGTGGGAGAGTTGCCAATTTAGCTTGAAGTGCAGAAATTTCTGTGCGGAGTTTATAAGCTCTTAATTCTGCTGTTTCTGTATCCAAAATTCCCGTTTCAATTAAATTTGGTAATTGTTGGAGAATTTCTTGCTGACGTGCGATCGCATCTCCTAAACTATTTTTAATAGTATCTAATTGAGGAAAATTCATCCCTGCTACCGCTAAAGGTAAATCCCGACAGACAATAGTAATTGTTTCTTGTAAAACTTCTTGGTAAGGAATAGCACTACATTTAGGAGTTTGAGGACATTGAGGAGAACGTAAATAAAGATACTCGTTATTTTGATACCGTGGACTGACACGGGTAACAATCATTGGGGACTGACATTTGCTACAGAAAACTAAACCAGCTAGAGAACGAGGCGCACTAGCGGTGCGAGATGGTAAACGGCGATTACGTCGCAAAAGTCGGTCAACTTGAGCCGCTTCTTCTCTAGAAATAATGGGAATGTGAGTATCAGGAATAATTTCATTTTCTAAATAAGCTGTATCACCACGATAAACTGGATTAATCAACCAACGTTTTCCAGTAGAGACAGAAATTTTCTTCCCATATTTTTTCGCAAGATGACGTACAGCACCGCGCAGGGAACCATAAAGCAAAAAGTGGTCGAAAAAATCTTTAACTACTGGGGAAGTGCTGCGGTCAATCATATACTTACCTTTACCTCGACGATAACCGTAAGGGACTCGACCGGGAGGAGGTGCAGCTGCTAAACGATTGCGAGCGTGTCCTTGACGAATGCGACGACTGTGTTGCTCACCTTGAATCAATTGTAGTAGATTGAGTAGATCAGCACCGTTTTGGGTGTTGTTCGAGGCGTAGGGTTGTTCCACCACAATGACTGTGATTCCCATCATCTCGATGTTTTGGAGGCGATGGCTCACAGATTCCAGAGTATCCCCTAATTCTTCTAAACGACGAATCAGCAGATAATTTGCAGGTTCAATTTGACAATCAATAAGTAATTGTTGTAATTGTGTCCGATTACCTAAATCTTGATAGACTTTTTCTATTTCCCATCCCCAAGTAGTTGACTCTGGAGCGGTTTCTAATAAAGGATCTGTATAACTGTAAGCAATGATTTTCATGAGTTATGGGAATGACACATTGAGAAAAAAAATGTGAAAACAAGTAATTTCCACGAGGGAATATTTCTGTGCTGGAATTGCAAACAATAGTCCTATTAAATAATTTTGAAAATAATAAAATAGAGATAAATTTTAAAGTAAAGATTCAGATGGAGGATGTTCTCCTGTTGAATACAAAACACGACGTAAATTAACTATTTTCAGCTTCTACAGGAATAACCTGGTTTATTAATAATAATAATTCTGACTCTCGTTGATTTGACCCTGAAGTGTGGCGTCGTGCTTGTAAAGAAATGACTTGAGAGATAAATATCTTTAAATCTTCCTGACTTAATTGTTCAACAGCTTTAAGTAAATCTTCAGAAGACAATTGTATTTGAAGTTTCATGGTTGACATTTTTTATTTATCCCCAAATGGATGAACTGAAAAAGATAAATAAAGATACAGCAATTTTCATGTAGATAAACCACATTTTTATGTCTCGCGCATTCGTCGAAGACGTTCGGTGCAGGGTAGACGTAAAGGACTAAATACACTGTGGTCTCAATACACAAAAACTGATGTAAGTTCTATTTTAGAGCATCTATGTATTTTTATTGTTTTATTTTGTTTTTTTCCTCAGTGGTAACAAATCGCTATGGTAGCTGACGCCGAATTTCTGCTGCTAACATCGGTTTGGCAGTATTTGACTCTAACACTTCAATGATAGCTTCTACCAGTTCTTCTTTTTCTGTGCGTTGCCTTTGGTGATGGAGCAGTAACAATTTTTGCCAACGCTGGCACAGTTCTAAGGGTAAATCAGGAATTTTTAATTTGTAAATATGGTGAGAATGAGTAAATTGTTGCACTACGGGTATCATGTACCAGTTGTAAACATTTTCTAAATATCATTTCCTGCCCAAGAGCCTGCAAATTCAAGCAAATCTTGAGCTTTTGAGCCTTTGATTATACCTTTTCCCCCTGGTATCTGCTTTTTTTCATGATTAACTTTAATAACACGGATAAAATCTAATACTTCAGAGTGTAATTCAGTTGGAAGTGATTCGATTTCTTGAATTAATAAATCTCTATTACTGCTCATTGCCAGCAAACCTTGATAGTTTATCATTATTGTAGCCTATTTTAATGTCAGTAACCCAGCCCTAAAGTTACTGTAGCTGAATGACAATATAGGGATTCTAGCTATTTTTCGGCTTAACACCAACCGGATTGCGAACTAATCGTAGAAAAATATTTAGTGGGGAAGGAAAATTATTAACTTATTACTTTGATTAATAATTGGGTACAGGAGGGAAAAATAAAAAAATCATGCTTTCGACACATAATCATCATATTTTTGTCATATCATTAAGATATAGTTTCTATCTAAGATTAATTCTATGTTATAAAAGTCATTTTCCTAAATTCCCAAGCAGCAACAGATTTTTGAATTTATCTGTCTAGGTGAGGCGTTAGTATTGGTGTACAAACCTAATTTTTTACCAACAATAATTAATGACAAGAACACTTCCAGAATACTGGCATTTATTTAAACAATGGATTGCAAACACCCCAGATAGGTCACTCCTAGATGCTTATCAAGCGGCTCAAGCTATCAAAAGAATTGAATCAGAACATTTTGAACATCAAAAAATCTCTCGTGAATCTGCTAAATATACTGAAAGTGTGATGTCTTATTGGTTAGGATATCTAGAGCAAAATTTGGCTATTATTAAGGTGAGACTAGCCGAATTTAATTTAAGTCGTAGTTTCGTCAATAAATCAAATTCTGCATTGTTAGAAAAATTAAAATTTATTGATGAAGTAATATATAAATATATCCCTCCAAATGAGCCAATTAGTAGTAACCAATTAATAGTAATTTCTCAACCGCAGGAAGTTGAATCCTATGCAGTTAGTCCACTAGCAAATCCTCCAAAATCACCGGATATAACTCAAAAAACTGATTTATTACCTAGATCATTGGGGAGAACAATTAATCAAATTGGTAGAGATTTAAATCCCAAAGCTGAAGAAGAGTTTCTGAAAAGTTTCCGATTTTCTAAAAAGCGGACAAGAAGTGCTATCAAATTTTTATTCCTGATTATTATTGTCCCATTCTTAACTCAAGTTTTATCTAAAGAATTATTAATCAGTCATATAGTAGAAAGAGTTAGAAGTGGAAATACAGTCCAAGTCTTTCTGAATTCGCAAATGGAAAAAGAAGCGCTTGAGGAATTAAAGAGTTTTGAAAAAAAATTGGAATTCCAGAATCTACTTCATCAAGCACCAGAAATTTCCCCAACTGTAATAGAGGAAAAAGTTAAGGTTAAAGCTAAAGACATAGCAGAGGAATTTGCGAAGAAAAGTAATGGTGCTATCAGTAACGTATTTGCGGATTTTATCTCCTTAATTGGTTTTGCTATCATCATTATTACAAATAAAAAAGAAATTGTGATAGTGAAATCTTTCATGGATGAAATCATTTATGGTTTAAGTGATAGTGCTAAAGCTTTTATAATTATTTTGTTCACAGATATATTTGTCGGATTTCACTCACCTCATGGATGGGAAGTACTATTGGAAGGATTCGCTGAACATTTGGGTGTATCTGCAAGTAGAAGCTGGATATTTCTATTCATTGCCACATTTCCTGTGATTTTAGATACTATATTTAAGTATTGGATCTTCCGTTATCTGAGTAGACTATCTCCTTCTGCATTAGCAACATTGAAAGAAATGGACGAATGATAACAATTTAAAATTCAAAATTCAAAATTCAAAATTCAAAATTCAAAAACAAGAAACTTAGAATGATGATTATATTTAACGGAAAACTTCGGATTACAATAGGGATATTAACTGGATTACTATTAAGTTTGACTTTTAAATCTTTATATAATAATCCACAAGACCACACTAGACAGAATTTATCTGTTAATCAACAAACAGATTCTGTTCCAACTAAATCACAAATGTCGGTTTTTCCTAATCTTTTAGTTTCTCAACAAAATCAAAATATACCGGCTGAATATCCAGTTATTGATGAAAAGCAAAAATTCAAATTTAATATTAATAGCAATCAGATATTTTCCCCAGGACAATTACCATCTACCAAAGTTGATTTTAATCAAATTGATTTATTAGCTGTTCTCATCAATACGAGAAAATATTTTCAGGAATATGGTGCAGAAGATCCAGCTATTTTACGTACAGGTATTCTTGGTACACAAGGAATAACTTTACCAGATATTCTCAAAACATTAGATTTTATGATTACTGTTTTAAACGAGGATATTGTCAATCATCGTGTTACTCGGTTACAAAATTCCGATTTTATTAATGCTAATTTTCGAGTAATTAAATGGTCTGCTTATCACTCAAAAAAATCTCAACCAAGTCAATTAAGAATCACTAAATATGCTGTGTTTAAACATCCTGCTTCTCGGACAAGAACTGATAAATTTAATATAGCACTTTATAGTTTAAAGGATAATTATGGCAATGATAAGTTTTACGAGAAATATACTAAACAAGATGTTTTATCAGGTATTTATGAACCTGGTGGGAAAGAATTTGGTAAAGTAGAGACTCTTGCTTATCTTACTCGTGAAGCTTTAGAAGCTGCGCTAATGGAAGGAACTGTACTGATTAATTTTACAGATGGTTCTCAAAGATTTTTTAATGTGGATAGAAATAATGGTATGTCTTATATTAGAAAATTATCACAAACTGCACAAAAACGATATTGGTATTTTCGTCAAGTAGATGCTATTAAAGGTTATGGTTATAAGATAGATGCCAAAATTTCGATTAAACCCGGAGTCACATTTGCGGGAGATGTTTTAAATATTGGTTTAGGAAAAATAGTTGTGATTGAAAATAATCACAATGGAGTTAAACATTTACGAATGGGGATAATTGCTGATACTGGTGGGGCATTTTTGCCGAATCTTCATCAACTCGATTTTTTGGCGGGTATTTTTCCGAATCAACAAGATTTTGAAAAGCATATTCAGAAATTACCTGAATATGCTAATGCTTATATTTTGATTAAAAAGGATTAATCAACTGAAGAACATCCCCCCTGGTACACAGGGCTACGGTGTACACGTAGGGGCGTATTGCATACGCCCCTTACCCAACACATAAAACCTAACCCCCAACCCCCTTCCCTGCGCTTGCGATATGTCGTATATTCCTAATCAGGAAAGACTCAAATTCATCCGCACAATAACATCGTTGAAATCGTTATCACCACCACCTCGTAAATCCTCAAAACCAAAGACGTTATCACCTAACACACGAATATGGTCTACTTTATCTGTATTTGCTCCTAAAAATGAGAAGTAAACTGCTGGGTCATTACTGGAATTACTGTCGAGAATAGCATCGGGTCTACCATCAGCAATAATAAATGGAGCAAAGATAGCACCAGGTTTAAAGGTTCCAGCAAAACTAGCAATACCTTGATTACTTACTGTCAAATCAAGTCCAGATACACGTCCCTGAACTGCTGCTTGAATATAACCAGTTTGTCCAGGAAGAATATCAGCTTTACCATCGTTATTAGTGTCAATCCCACCATTTTCATCCGCAACTTGATAGAAGCCAACATAATTATTGAATCCAGCTTCTCTATTCACTTGACAATCTGTTTGCACTTGTTGTGTAACAGTTCGTAAATCAATTAATTGTCCTTGTGGATTGCTTTGTAATCCTGTACCCAATACAAAAGATTCATTGGTCGGTCTAATTTTGACTACTAAATCCTGAAATTCAGTAGCTGTGCTATTAGATCCATCTTTCCAAGAAATAGAAAAACCATCAGCACCCAAATCTGTAATCTTTTGTTTTGAGGGGTCAGAAAATACGACATTAGAAGTAGCCGTAATTCCCGCTTTAACTGCATTAGTAGTACTATTTTTGACTAGATAAAATCTCAAGCTATTGCCGAACTCTAATTCTAGTAAACGTGAGATATTATCGGTATTAAACCTAATGGGGTTATTAGCTATAGCCGAAAAAATGACCTTCGATTTATCCAGTGCTGCTTTTACATATTCACTGGAACCAGGAGCAATCCCATTAATTTTACCTTCAGCATCATCAACAGTAAATACACCCAATTCATTCACTAGACTAGAAGTATGTCCTGTAAGTTTAACTTCTAGTCTAGGTTTAAGACCAATACCAGAGATTTTAAAGACATCATCACCACTTTTGGTGAGAGTTGCAGGAGCAAGATTTAGAGGTTTTTCTAACTCCAAAATAATTGATTCGTTATTATCAACTGCTGAAGACCTACCCGTAGAAAAGGGATAATTATTATCGTTAGCAACCAAAATTCTATTGGCATCTAGTACCAATACATCTTCGATAGTTTGAAAAGGAAATGTAAATGTGGTGCTACCATCTTTATTCAAGTCGTTAGGGTCTTGAATATTCAATAGGTCAGCAATTTCCTCTTTGGCAACATAGCCATCTTTATCTTTTTGAGATAAATCAACTTTGAAGATTTTTTTGAATTTAGCTGTAGACCCTTGACCATTATCTCGTTCAATTACCAAATACTCATTTTGGTTGATGACGGTGAAATCACCAATGGAGTTAGTGGGACTTTCTTTGTGATAATATCCCAGCAAACCTTTGAATTTTTGATATGGGACATCAAATTCATAAATTCGCAATGCATCAGCAGGGTCACCAAAAACTGTCCCCTCTAACAAGGGATACAAGGTTTTTTGGTCTGGACTGATAGCCATTCCTTCAAATCCATTTGAACTACCCAGGTTTGATACTTCTGGTTGTCCAGCGATTTGCTGCCTTACAGAGTAACCAGTACCAGGGAAATCATTAAAGAAACCATCTACACCTAAATTAATAAATTGCTTTAATTCTTCTCTAGCATCACCCTTGTAATCGGATGCTAAAAAGAAGCTTTCGCTGCGGAAGGTATAGGGATGAACTTGCAAACCTGCTGCATGAGCATCTTGTACTAAAGTAGTAGGAGTTCCCAAAACTCGATCAGCATCACTAATTTGCCCATCACCATTGAGGTCATCTGCTTTACCATCATTGTTTTTATCCACTGTGGATGCAGGGATAATCAGACGTTTATCAGCCAATTCCGGCGGCGTAGGTAACAATTTTAGCTAATTCTGCGGGTTTGGTGAGGTCGCCGTAAGTACGAGTGTCACCACTTTTAACAAAATCATAAGGTTTAGTATTGGCTGAACCAAATAACTGAATTAGGGGAATATTAACTCCCGCTTTGGGCATGATCGAATTTTTTAAATCCTGGAGATTGCCCACTTCAAATGACTGAATAAATACCCGGCTAGGGTCAGTAAATTTATTCTGTACTAGCGTATCAATTAGTAGTTGGCTTAAATTGGTGTTAATGGCAGTACCATTTAAACGTTTACCTTCAGTCGCAAAATAGGTGGGGTGTTTAGTTTCTGGATAAATACCGATTTTTTTGCCTGTTTCCTTTTCTACCTGTTTGACAAAATCAATAATTTCTGTCAGGGTCAGAATTTTGAGATTGTCGTTATCGTAGGTAGTGCCTCGTAAAGCAGGTAGACGCTCAATTGCTTTCAGGGTTTTGAGTTCAGCTAGAGTAAAATCTTCGGTAAACCAACCAGTGACACTCTGACCATCAATGATTTTGGTGGTTTTGCGATCGCTGAATTCTGAATGTAGATAAACATCTGTGGTCGTGTTGGTGGTATTCACCGTTCCATCTGCATTCAAAACCGCGAGCGCGTTTTCATGACGATCTACTAAAATTCCATCTTTAGTAGCGACTAAATCAGGTTCAATAAAATCAGCCCCATCAGCGACTGCGACTTGATAAGCTGCAATGGTATGTTCTGGACGTAAACCACTAGCACCCCGATGTCCAATTACTAACGGTGCATTACCACTGAGGGTAGCGAATTTAGTTTTAGCGAGAACATCTGGATTATTTGGAGATCTTACAAATTGTCCAGTGATTTGGTCGCGGGCTAGGTCGCCTGTACCAGGAAAGTCAGAAAAGTAACCATCAACACCCAAATTAATGAATTGTTTAAATTCCTGAGTGGGGTCACCATTGTAGTCTGATGCTAAGTACTGAGCTTCGTTGCGAAAGGTGTAGGGATGAACTAACAAACCAGCATTGTGAGCATCTTGAACTAAGGTTGTAGGAGTGGTGGTGACTTTATCCGCATCATTAATTGTCCCATCTCCATTCAAGTCGTCGGCTTTACCATCTCCATTTTTATCTACCGTTTTTACAGATACAATCATCCGCTTCCAGGGCCAATCCCATCTGCATAGGTAGCAATATCTTTTAATCCAGCCGCAGTTCTTAAATCACCATAAGTCCGGTTATCACCACTAATGACAAAATCATATGGTTTGATTTCAATCAGGGAACCGTCATCCCGCACATCCTCCGCATCCAGGAGTTGAATTAAGGGAATATCCACTCCCGCTTTAGGCATGATCTTGTCATGCAGGTCTTTAAGATTACCTACCTCAAAAGACTGGATGAATACCCGACTGGGGTCAGTAAAATTATCTTTTTTTAAGGTATCTATTAACAATTGGCTAGTATTATAGCCTTTGTCAGCAAAGTAAGTGGGATGCTTCGTTTCTGGATAAATACCAATTTTCTTCCCAGTATCTTTCTCAACCTGCTTAACTAAATCAATGATTTCATCCAGGGTGGGAATTTGATATGCACCATCAAAAGAATGCTCTCGAAATGACAAACGCTCTATGGCGCGAAGTGTCTTGATTTCTGCTAAAGTAAAATCTTCAGCAAACCAACCAGTAACGGCGGTTCCGTCTAGCATTTTCGTAGTCTTGCGACTAGCAAACTCTGGATGTTTGTAAACATCTGTAGTGGTATTGTTAAAGTTAACTGTACCATCAGCATTCAAAACCGCTAAAGCTGGTTCGTGACGGGCAATTAAGACACCATCTTTGGTGACAACTAAATCTGGTTCAATAAAATCAGCACCATTCCGAATCCCTAATTGATAAGCTGCTAGGGTATGTTCTGGACGTTCTCCTGCATCTCCCCGATGACCAATCACAATCGGTGCTTTCCCGTTTAGGGTTTTGAGATTGACTATATTTGGTGTAGCTATAGGTGCATCTAAAAGTTTACCAGTAGCATCAAAATGTAATAAGTAAGGACCGAACTCTTCCCCAATCCAGATTGTGCCATCTTTGGCAAATACCATTGATTCAATATCAAAATCTGCACCAGTTAATAGGCGATCGCTCGTACTTTGATTAACGATCCCAAAAGGAATTTTTTTGTTAGGGTCAGATAGCTGAATAAAATTCAGTACCTTAACACTACCATCACCTGTACCAGTGGCATCAATAAAGTTAGGTTGAAGACGATAAATTCGCAAATAGAAATCAGCACTATTGCTTTTAGCTCCATAACCATTATCAGGCATAAACCAAAAGGTATTGTCACCAGCAGCCTGTACGGCACTAAATCCTTGCACTGGTTGTTTAGCAAAGGGAATAGTTTTACCATTGGTATTTCCAGTGATGGCTTTACCAGATTGAGGTTCAATCAGCAAAGGTATCTGCGGGGAGTGTAGCAAAGCCTTTGAGTGTTACTTTTGGCATAATTATTGTTTAGTATTACCAGTTACAAATTGGTGATTAAGTTTAATCTGATACCTCAAAAAGTAATTAAGAAACCAGAATTCAGCCTTAATCCTCTGCTTTTATTAAGGATTCTCTGAAACATTAATTGCCAAAGGTTTAGATAAGGTTTTAAATAGATTAAGAAATAGAATCCTTAAAACAAGGCTATCACTCCCACCGGAGAACCAGAACCACCCCGCAGTCTTAAAATTCCCATCATCAAAGTAATCCCTTGGGCTGGTAATTGGTCTAAATTTGTTAAATTCTCTAGCACTAAACGTGGTTGAGCTAACACTAAGCGGTTAGTAGTAAAGTCGGTATCTTGTCCAGAATCTACACCATGAGTATCAATTCCCACGCCGTTAATTTGTCGTTCTTGTAATAGGAATTGAGTCGCATCATTGCCAAAACCAGGAAAATGCATAATTCCTTCCGCATCTTGGTTAAAAAAGGTATCTGCTTCCAACCATTTTTCTTGCCAGCCAGTATATAGTAGTACGATGCTCTCAGCCGGAATTTTCCCAAATTGGGTTTCCCAAGTCAGAATATCCTCCACAGTCAATACATAATCGGGATTAACTTTTACCTTCAGGTGAATATCTATAACTACTGCTGATACAACTAAAGATGGGGCGGGATATTTATCAATTCCGATACCGTCATGGTGAAAACTATTCGGAGCATTGATATGAGTCGCGCTATGTTCTCCTAAAGAAAAACCCCGTAAATAATAACCATCTTGGGGAATCTGGGCAATTGTGGTAAATTTTACGTTTGGATCTCCAGGCCATTGGGGAATATCTGGGTCAATAATATGGCTCAGATGGATGATTTGAGTATAATGAATCGTCTTTTGCGTCATGACCGGAAATCTAATTATGGTAGAGACATTATATACAATGTCTCTACATCCTCAGAGGATTCAACTATGCAGGAATAAACTTCATTGCTACACCATTCATGCAATAACGCAAACCAGTGGGTGCACGGACCATCGTTAAATACATGTCCTAAATGTCCACCACAACGACTGCAATGTACTTCGGTTCTGCTCATAAAAAACGACCGATCTACAGTAGTGGCGATCGCACCTTCAATCGGTTGATAAAAGCTAGGCCAACCTGTACCACTGTTAAACTTGGTTTCCGATGTAAACAAAGGCTGTTGACAACCATTACAGATATAAGTTCCGGGAGCATATTGCTTATCGAGGGGGCTAGTAAGAGCACGCTCGGTTCCATGTTTCCGTAACACATGAAACGCTTCTGGTTCTAAAACTTCACTCCACTCTGTCTCAGTTTTGGTAATTTCAAATTCAGTATTGGAACTTGCCACGATTTCTGACCTCCGATTGATATAGTTTAAGCAAAAGGCAGTACCAATTAATCCGGCACTAATTTGCAAAAAATAACGTTTGTTCATATATCTATTATTTTCTATTTTTTGCCGTTCTAGCAAGCTACCTGTTCTCTAGTATTATTCCTATCTCTGAGCTACTGATGATAGACAGATGAAAATTGGTTAAGAAATTTTGTCACATTAGTAAATACCTAGTGTGTTAATTCTTTACAAAATTTCAGCAAAATAGTTCATGCTATTTTTAGCCGTGAAGCAGGCATCTTGCCTGCTTGACCTCAATGGCAGGCAAGATGCCTGCTCTACGGATTTAGATGGAAAGCTTTCTCCTGAAGACGCTTACAAACAAATTCACGGACTTTGGAAAGAACTGACACGAAGCAAAAAAAAATTAAATCTTCTCAAAAATTAACTTTACTTAATTTGAAAAAAACCTTTCCAAAAGTAGATGATATTCAAAAATAAGTTTTCTACCCAAAATATAGCCTGATCTAACCATGCTAATAGTTGCTCTAGGGGATGTTTTTCATATCCTAATAATGTCGCGGTAATTTCAATCCAGTCTGGTTCTGGTTCAAATCCATAATTTTGTCGAAGTTGGACTTGAGAAAATTCTTGAGTCAGTTCATCTATTTCGGTTTGAGAATCTGGGGGATGAATACTATAATGAGAAATTGAGAGGCGATTAGTCCAGAACTCCCAAATTAAACGCGGTTTTTCTGGTGATACTTCGTGGTGGGGAGCATTTGTTCCCACTGCGACCTGATTTTGATTCAGGGATGCTATCTCAGGGTTTTGCTTGGTTTCTCCAAATAAATCACCTAGACTTAACCAAGGGTCTAGAGTTAGTTCTGCTGTTGGTAGCTGAGTAGAATCAAAAGCATCAGATAACTCTGGAACTCCATTCCGTCTTGATTTCAACTTTTTACCAATTCTATCCCCGGAAAAATAATTTAGTCCTGCTTCCAGCACATCTGAAATCTTCAAAGCATAAGTTTCCCAACTATCACCATGCTCGATGATTTTCCCTCTTGCTTCTAACTGCTCTTGACCGTAAATAAATATATTTAACTGCGTTTGAGCAATATTAAGAATTTTCTGACTGTGTTGTTGGACTAAAATAATCGCATTGGATTCCCAATTAGCCATAGCTGTGTCTATAAGTGTTAACACACCATTAGGCTTAAGTGTATATTCTTCCCGATTCCCAGTTAAAAAAGACGTATTTTCAGGCTTTCCACTGGTGAGCTTGGTCAATATGCGGTCAATTTCTGATAGCTGCCGAGTATCTTTATGTGCTGAAAAAGCACGATAGGAATGCCAGTAATTAGCGACTTCACCAATAATTTTATCTGTTATTTGTGTTTGTTGTTCGGGAGTTAAAACATCTATAATTTCATTATCAGGATTAACCAGTACCAAATGCCGATTGACTAAATTTGTCGCAATTCCCTGTACTGTAGATAGATGGGGTGTGAGAACTTTTTTTTCCTCAGTCGCTAATGCTTGAGGTTGTTTATGAACCAGTTTTTTCCATCCAGATAACAACCAAGAGAAAAGGTTGACGGTGGTGGGTGTGGGACTAGGTTCCACCAATGCCAGATTTTCAACTATTTCTAGTACATTTTGAATGGGTGTATCAGCTACAGGTGGTAACTGTGGTCTAGTTTCTGGTTCTTTAGTTTCTAGGACATTTCCCGATGATTCACCCACGTACAACCATTGATACAGTTGACTGATGATTGTTCCTACACCCAATGTAGTCGCAACTTGTAATTGTCGGACAGTACTTTCCCATTGCTCTGTCAACCGTCGAGATTGTTGATGGACAAAGTTAAAAAGTTGGCTTTGATAACGAGAAGACATAATGATAAATAGGGATAAGGGAGTAGGAGTGGGGAAGAGAATTAAGTATTATATTCAGTTCTGTTAAAATTTCTATTTCTCAACCAACGTCTAAATTATTGCTACTGTGATTATTTGAACGATAATATGACCCAAGCTTTACTGACATCTCCTCACGATTTTATCTCCGAGATAATTACCAAATTACGCTCTTATTGTCAAGTTAATATTCAGTCTGATTGGTTATATCAGGAAAGAGACTGGCTGTTCACTGATATTAATCTTAATGATTTTTCTAATTGGCAACCAGTTCAAGTTAATCCTCAAGGATATATTACTTGGACTGGGGAAAAAAGGTGCTGTGGTTGGTACAAAAACTAGTAATTCCCCAAAATTTACACAATTATCCGGTGGATGGATTGTCTTTGCGGTTAAGTCTAGTTTGGTGGGCTGATCAGGCTAAAATTTATGTGAATGGAGAGTTGGTATTAGAGGGGGATTTATTTGATTGTTCTCCCAGAGTGCTGCTTACTCAAAGAGTAACACCAGGAGAGGAGTTGATTATAGTCTTAAATTTAATCAGTCCGGGACATTGTGAGGGAGCGATGATGAAATCGCTGCTGATTTACGAATCTACAGATCATAATTTTCTTGATCCGGGTTTTTTAGCTGATGAATTAGCCATAGTGCTGACTACTAATGAAAAGTTTGCACCTCATAGATTAACAGATTTAGCTGCGGATGTGGAAGAGGTAATAAAATGTAATGGTGTTGAGGACTGGGAACAATTATTGTCTCTCCGTGAAAGATTGATTCCCTATCAAATCCCCCATCTCCAGAAAATCTACCTTTTAGGTCATGCTCACTTGGATTTATCGTGGTTATGGCCAGTTAGCGAAACCTGGAATGCAGCACAACGTACCTTTGAATCAGTTTTACAGTTACAAGCAGATTTTCCGGAATTAATTTTTTGCCATTCTACTCCCGCACTTTATGCTTGGATAGAAGCGCATCGTCCCGATTTATTTACCGCTATTCAGAGTCAGGTAGTTGCTGGACGTTGGGAAGTTATTGGGGCGATGTGGGTGGAACCAGAACTTAATTTGATTGCTGGGGAATCGCTTGTTCGTCAGTTATTATATGGTCAACGTTATCTTCAAGCCAAATTTGGTCGGATATCATCTGTGGTTTGGGTTCCGGATTCTTTTGGATTCTGTGCGACTTTACCGCAATTTTTTGTTAATGCTGGAGTAGAGTACTTCGTCACCCAAAAACTACGTTGGAATGATACTACTGAATTTGATTATGGCACTTTTTGGTGGCGATCGCCTGATGGTTCTCAAGTATTAAGTTTAATGTCTGCACGGATTGGGGAAAGTATTGACCCAGTAAAAATGATTGATCATGCCTGTGAATGGTATAGTCAAACTGGTTTATCAACCTCTTTATGGCTACCTGGGGTCGGCGACCACGGTGGCGACCGACTCGTGATATGTTAGAGGTAGGAGAACGTTGGCAACATTCGCCCATTTTCCCAGAGATAGAATTTACTACCGCTGAAAAATATTTACAGCAAATACCCGTTGAGAATTTACCGATTTGGGAGGATGAACTATATTTAGAATTCCATCGGGGTTGTTATACCAGTCATGCTGACCAAAAACGCTGGAATCGTTTTAGTGAAGGACTTTTGTATGAAGCTGAACTGTTTGCAACTTTCGCTCATCTAACTTGTGGGTTGACATATCCCCAACTGGAAATTGAAACCGCTTGGAAACAAGTTTTGTTTCAACAGTTCCACGATATTTTACCAGGTTCCTCCATTACTCAAGTTTATGAAGATGCATTAAGCGAGTGGCAGCAAGTGCAAGCGGTAGGGACTAGAATATTAGAGACATCACTTTTAGCGATCGCATCCCAAACCAGTTTACCAACTCCACCACATCCCCAAGCCAAAGCCATATTTGTATTTAATAGCTTGAATTGGGGGCGATCGCAAGTAGTCACTATCAACCTGACCAAATCCAAAAATGGTGAAAGTGGGAATTGGAGAATTTGTGATTTAGCAGGAGAGGAACTAGAATCGCAACAAAGTCACACTCAGACATCCATATTATTTCTAGCAAATAACATTCCGGCTTGTGGTTATCGTGTCTTTTGGCTATGTCCTGGTCAACCGAGATTAAAATCTGATCAAACACCAGCAGAAAACCTGATTCTAGAAAACGAGTATTTGCAAGTTACCGTTAACCCACAAACAGGTGAATTATCGAGTATCTTTGATAAAATCCAGCAGCGAGAAATTTTGGATAGTCCGGGAAATCAACTCCAAGCCTACCAAGATAGTGGACAATACTGGGATGCATGGAACATAGACCCCAATTATAGTCAGCATCCTTTACCAGCAGCAGAACTATTAGCTATATCTAATCTCGAGCAAGGAAGCTTATACAATTGTGTGCGGGTAGTCCGGAAAATTGGTAAGTCAGAATTTAACCAAGATTACATTTTGGAAACGAAATCTAGGATTCTGAAAATTAAAACTACAGTCAATTGGCAAGAAAGTCAAGTTTTGGTAAAAGCCGCTTTTGGGTTCAACATCAGCGCAGACTTTGCAACTTATGAAATTCCCTGTGGAGCAATTCGTCGTCCTACCCAACCTCAAACTCCCGCAGAACAAGCAAAATGGGAAGTCCCCGCTTTACGTTGGGGTGATTTAACCGGAGAGAGTTGGGGTGTGAGTTTGCTAAATGATTGTAAATATGGTTATAGCAGTAAACCCAATCAACTTAACTTAACATTACTCCGCAGTCCTCACTGGCCAGACCCACAAGCAGATCAAGGTCATCATGAATTTACATATGCTGTGTATCCCCATCCCGGTAGTTGGGAATCAGCACATACAGTCAGAAAAGGATATGAACTGAATATACCTTTACAAATTATGGTAGACCCATTGTACAATCAAGAGCAAAAAATTAGGGATGATGGACAAGGGATAAGTTTTTTAGATTTATCCGCAGAGAATTTAATCTTGATGGCATTAAAATTATCAGAAGATCATCCTGAGAAATTAATTCTCCGTGCTTATGAATGTCATGGAGCAACAGCCGAACTATGTTTACACAGTGATTTAGACTTAACTTTAGGTAAAGCTGTAGATTTATTGGAAAATTCCCCTACAGAAATCTTACCATTGATGATAGAACCTGGGAAAATTGTTACTTTTGAAGTCATACAAAAGAAATCTCCAGAAATGATGTAGGGGCGTATTGCCATACGCCCCTACCCAAATGGTGTGTACGCCGTAGATTAAACTCAAGCGGGCAAGATGCCCGCTCCACAAAATTATTATTTTTTCTCTATCTAATGTCAGATGTCAAATAAAAAAATAATGCTAAATATGCAAAAAGGAATAAATAAAAAAGAGTTTCCAAATTGTAGGGTTTATCTTTATATCCTTTGCTAAACTAGTAATAGCTCTATAGTTAAACACACTAGAAAGTTAAAAGTTAAAACCCCTCGTCTGACTTCCCTCTCAGCCCTAAAGGGACTGAGTTTTCCGCATATGCGATATTTCTATGAATTCTAACCAATCTTCTGAGCCATTACCATCCGATTCTAGTGCTATGGAAACAGCGACACAGAAGCAAGAAGATTCAGGATCATAAATCATTTCCTATTGTCGGAATTTTAGCATCTGCGGGTGGATTAGAAGGATTTACAGAGTTATTGAGCCATTTACCCATTAATACAGGAATGGCATTTGTATTAATTCAACATTTAGCCCCTAATCAAAAAAGTCTGTTGACAGAGATTCTGACTAAAACAACAGATATGCCTGTTAGTGAAGTATATAATAATTTACCTGTAGAACCGAATCACGTATATGTCATTCCGCCGAATACAAGTATGACCTTAGCGCACGGGGTACTGCAACTTATCTCCCGTGAAAAAATCAATAAAAAATATTATATGCCCGGTGATAGTTTCTTTATTTCTTTAGCCTCAGCAATAGGTAACAAAGCCATCAGTGTTGTCCTTTCTGGATCAAATGCAGATGGTACAGAGGGAACAGAAGCAATAAAAGCCGTTGGTGGTATTACCTTTGCTCAGTCAGAAGAATCAGCACAATTCAGTGAGATGCCCAATAGTGCTATTGCCACAGGTGATGTAGACTTTATCTTATCACCTTCAGAAATTGGTGAAGAATTAGCCAAAATTGCTACTCGTCCTAATTTAGCCCAGATTATTCAATCAGAAACATCACGAGTATCTGTGGAAAATAAGAATGTTTTTTCCGCTATTTTCGATTTACTGTATACTGCCACTGATGTTGATTTTACTCACTACAAGCAAAATACCTTGAAGCGGCGAATTGCTCGGCGTATGGTATCATTCAAATTGAAAAATCTGAAGGATTACCTCAAGTATCTTGAAAATAATCCCAATGAAATACTGACACTATATCAAGAAATTCTCATTAGCGTCACCAGTTTTTTTCGTGATCCGGAAGCTTATCAAGCGTTGAAAGAAATAGTATTTCCGTCCATTATTAAAGGTAAATCTGTTGACTCACCGATACGGATTTGGATAGCAGGATGTTCAAGTGGTGAGGAAGTTTACTCCATAGCAATTTCTCTACTGGAGTTTTTGGAGCAGGAAACTTCTCAACCCACAATCCAAATTTTTGCCACAGATATTAACGAAACAGTTATTGAAAAAGCTCGTTTAGGTATCTACAAACCAAATCAGATGGCTGGGGTTTCACCAGAACGACAAAAACGTTTTTTTAACCAAGTAGAAGGGGGTTATCAAATCAGTAAGTCGATTCGCCAACTTTGTGTATTTGCTAGACAAAACTTGATCAGTGACCCACCATTTTCCAATTTAGACTTGGTTAGTTGTCGCAATGTGCTGATTTATTTAGGAGCTATTTTGCAGAAGCGACTAATGCCTATTTTACATTACAGTCTTCAGCCGAATGGGTTTTTAATTTTAGGGATAGCAGAAAGCGTCGGAGAATTTTCAAATTTATTCAGTTTAATTGACAAGAAACATAGTATTTATTCTAGAAATATAATATCGACTCCCCTTCACTTTGACTTTGCCACTACTAAATATACTCATACAAAAATAAGTTCTTACAAACCCATAGTTAGTAAAAATTGGGATGTTATTGATTTAAATAAACAGGCTGACCAGATTATATTAAATCGTTATGCTCCAGTTGGGGTCATGGTTAACGATAACATGGACATTCTCCAATTTAGAGGAGAAACTAGTCCCTACTTAAGACCATCTCCTGGTGAACCTAGCTTCAATTTATTTAAAATGGCGCACAAAGGATTGCTAGAAGAGTTGCGTTTCGCCATTTATCAAGCTAAAAAAGAATCCACTTCGGTGAGAAAAGAACAGATTCTGATCGAAGAAATCACTCCTGCTAAAAAAGTTAATATTGAGGTAATTCCATTCCAGTCTGACTCCATTGAAACTGAGTGCTGTCTGGTTTTATTTGAGGATGTACCTATCCCGCTCAATCCATCGGAATTACCCACACCTGAAAATGTAGAAGTAGCAGGTACGGAAACTGGAATAGTGGAACTTCAAAAAAAACTGCGTGCGGCTAAACAGGAACTTACGGCTACTCAAGAATATTTGGAATTGATGACGCAGGAAAATGAAACCACCACTCATAGCCTGAAAATGGCAAATGAGGAAATCCTCTCTAACAATGAAGAACTACAAAGCACTAATGAAGAATTGCAAACAGCCAAAGAAGAACTGCAAGCAACCAATGAAGAACTAAATACAACTAACCAAGAATTGCACAGCCGGAATTTGGAATTACACCAGGTTAATAATGACCTTGTTAATTTATTAAGCAGTATTAATATTCCTATCCTTATCCTAGCAAATGATTTAGCAATTAGGCGTTTTACTCCTACAGCACAAAGTTTATTTAATCTAATTTCCACAGATATAGGCAGACCATTTAGTGATATTCGCTCTACCATTAATGTGGATAATATAGATTTATTAATTAGAGAAGTAATTGACACTCTCACTATTAAAGAACTAGAAGTGCAAGACCAAGGTGGACGTTGGTATAACTTGCGAATTCGCCCTTATAAAACTATAGAAAATCAAATTAATGGTGTAGTTATAGTTTTATTAGATATTGATGCTATTAAACGTACTACTAAACAACTCCAAGAAGCTTTTAACTATGTCGAAGCTATTCTGCAAAATGTGCCAGAGCCTTTATTAGTTCTTAATTCTGATTTACAAGTAATCAAAAGTAATCCAGCTTTCTACCAAATGTTTCAGATATCTTCGTCCCAAGCCGAACACAATCTTATTTTTGAATTAGTAAATGGTCAATGGAATATTCCTGAACTAAAATCATTGTTAGCAGCAACTCTCCTGCATGATATTCAGATTCAAAATTTTGAAGTGGAGAAAGATTTTGACAAGATTGGTTTCAAAACCATCTTAATTAATGCTAATAAAATTGTTCAAGAAGGAAATCAGCAAATGATTCTGCTAGGGTTTCATGACATTACGCAGCAGAAGCAATTTGAAATAGAACGCGGACAGTTATTGGCTCAAGAACAGTCAGCACGTCAAGAAGCAGAGGCATCTAACCGAGTCAAAGATGAGTTTTTATCCATTCTCTCCCATGAACTGCGTAACCCACTGCACGCTATTTTGGGATGGTTCCAATTACTTCAGGGACAAAAGCTAGATGAGACTAAAAAAATTCTGGCTATTGACACAATTCACCGTAGTGCCAAAGCCCAAACTCAAATGATTGAGGATCTTTTGGATTTGTCACGGATTACCACTGGTAAACTCCAGTTGCACAATCTTCCTGTGGATCTTAACTCTGTGATTAATACAAGTATTAACATTGTCAGGTTATCAGCAGAAGCAAAAAATATTCAAATTGAAAGTCAACTGCAACCAGCAATTGGACAAGTGGTAGGAGATGCAGACCGCTTACAGCAGGTAATTTGGAATTTGCTTTCTAATGCCATTAAATTTACGACTGTGGGGGGATGCGTTACTATCAAAGTAGAGTATCTTAATTCCCAGGCTGAGATTCGAGTCAGTGACACAGGTATTGGTATACCCAGCGAGTTTCTCCCTTATATCTTTGAGCGTTTTCGTCAGGTTGATAGTAGCAAAACTCGTATATATAACGGTTTAGGTTTGGGGCTGTCTCTAGTTCGTTATGTGGTAGAACTTCATGGTGGTACAGTTCATGCAGAAAGTCCTGGTGAAGGTTTAGGGACAACGATAATTGTCAGATTACCTTTAAATTTTCATCATGATGAGCATTCATTACAAAATGATTTAAGTGTGAACGATTTTTCTGATCCTCCCAAATTAGTGGATGAACAAACGATTCCATCACTACAAGGCTTATCTGTCCTCGTGGTAGATGATGAGCCTGATATGCGTGAGTTAATGATGACGGTATTGCAAAATAGTGGAGCTGAGGTAACAACGGTTTCATCTACCCAAGAAGCTATCTCCATCCTCACCAGTCAACCCAGAAGATATGATGTCTTATTATCTGATATTGGTATGTCCAACCAAGATGGCTATGATTTGATTCGTCAAGTGCGTCAACTTAGTCCTGAAGCTGGGGGACAAATTCCAGCGGCGGCTATGACTGGATATACTAGTAATGCTGATATTCAGGAATCGCGTTTAGCCGGTTTCCAAATGCATATTGCTAAACCAATTGAGCCAAATCAACTTATATCTGTGGTTTTTAATCTCGCTCATCCGGATCAAATATAACTCAGTGACTCCTACCTTAATTATAGGATTTTCCCTTTTCTCGGTTTATATTATCCACCGAGTTCCTGTCTTCCGATTCAGTGGTATTTGCTGGTTGGGTGACAATGAAGAAACAGTTATCGTATTTCCAACCTCTATCCATGATCCATTTTCCTTTAAAAGGCCTGACTTTATCTTCTGGGTGCTTGACAACTACCTCATATTTTCCGGGTTTAAGAGTGTAACTTGCGATTGAACTTTTATTTTCGCAACTATCCGGTGGTTTACCAAAATACCTTTCGCAAGTAGGACATTCGGGAATTTCCTCGATTCTACCTTCCGTTGACTAAATATAATTCTGATTGGTTCCGGGGAATTGTTTCTAATCTTGACTACTGATATCTAATCATTAAAAAACCCACTACGTTGTGGTGTTGGTAAATCGCCTGCTCCTTGTTCTGATGCTTGTGCTACTAGTGTTTTTGCCCATGCAGCTTTAACCTGGGGTATTAAGCTATGTTTTGGATATTTATTCAAAAAAGTCTCAAATAACTTGTTTGCTTGTTCGTAAGCTTTCAGATTTGTATATTTCTCACCACATGCCAAGTAAAATGATGGCAATTTGAGACTGTTTTCACTGGTGAGCAAGCTTTCTATTTTGGTAACATCATCACAGAATTGTGAGGAAACAATCGCGGATGGATTATATTTTGCTAATATCGCATTGAAGCGATCGCTTGCTATTTCCCTCAACTTACCAGCCTGAGAATTTTCATAAATCACAATGTTATAGTTTACTAAAGCTTGACTAATATTACCGACTTTTTCTTGCTCTGTAGCTGCCAACAAAGTCAAACATTCTTTTCTTTGCTTCTGTGCTAGACTTTGATACCCAAACAAATCAAACATTCGCCATTTGTTAATAATCTGATTAAACTGCTCAACTGCTACAGGACAGTTATTTTGATTAAATGCAGTATTACCTTCCTTGTAGTTTCTAGAATCAAAGAGATATTCAGAAAAAAAGTATAAAAATACACCAACTAAACAGAGTATTAATACTGTGCTTATGGAAAATTTTTGGGGAGGTTGAGGAATACGAGCAGAGGGCATACAAGAAATAATTTTTGAAATTTAGCTAGGGAAAAATTGGTTATTATGCAGTATTAAGAAGTACAGAGGCAATTAGCTAGTAGCTAAATACCTCTAAACTAATTCTAACACAGTGGGTATTAATAAAGAGCTAAATCTCAATTAAAATTACCAGCCCTATTTATTCCATCCCAGATACCTTAAACATGCTGATTAACTTTCGCTTCCGAGCATGAATTTCCATCAACTGCAATCTATAGTTTGACCATTCAGCTTCCTTCCCAGAGTGTGAATAAGCAGCCCGTGCTTTTTTTAGCCATTCTATGGCTTCATCGTAGTATTCCGCCTTACCCGCATCCATAATGGACTCAGCCCGACGACAGGCATTGGCAATTACCCATTCAGGATGCTGGGGAATAGCCTCTGTCATAACTTGATGGATTAAGTCGTCATAAAAGCCACTCAGTTCGCTGACAATTGCGATCGCATCTTCAATCAATCCCTCAGTTAAAAATATATCCACCTTGGCAGATTCTATGCCCCAACCTTTATAGGTACGGAGAATTTGCCATAAATCCATTTTCAAATTTTCCCAATCGGCTACAGCTAAATCTTGGATTTGCTGATAAATTGTCAATGAGGGTTTAGCTTGAAAAGCTGCGGTCAAGGCTGATAAACCGGCGGGATGATTTCCGAGTTCCTGAGCTAAGTCACCCATCCAAATCCCTAAATCATGCTGACAATTTCCTGGTAGTTTTAATCCAGTTTGGGCAATTTCTAAGGCTTCCACTAATGCTCCCTGTTCAGCTAAACTCCTGGCTAAGGCAAAAGCCTGTTCTTTAGAAGTCATTTGTGTTTGAGCCGCTGTCATTGCCTCCTCTACTTTACCCAAACGTCCTAACATTTCTAAATAATGTTCAGTTTGCCCCTCGGCTTCAGCTAAATACAAGTATTCTTGGTAACGCTCCTGTCTGGCTAAGATTTTGAGGCGAATTAATGCTAATTCATCGGCATAATCGGGAACTTCTCCAGTCCATACTCCCCCAGAGGAAATATTTCCTAATAATACTTGTACCAGCTTTGGATCATCCCAACCTTGATGTAAAGACTCTAAACTCATGGCCAAATCAGCATCCCACTCTTCTTGCCAAGCTACTAATTCTACTTGAAGATCAACTTTTTCCTCTGGAGTCAGTTCAATACTGAGAATAGCTTCAGTCCAAGCATCATTTAATGCTTGAGCAATTTCGTGGTTTTCCGCACCATATTCGGCAACATCCTGCCAATGTTCTACACAGGTAGAAGTAATCGCTTCCAGAATGGCGATCGCATTATGCCCATCCCCTTGTTCACTAAAATTTACGGCTGTTTCCACTAAACTTAGCAATTCTTCATCAATGGGGTTTTCTTCACCACCATCTTCTAAACAGCGCAACCCGTCCCGCAGAATTTGCCGGACTTCTTGACGAAAAGGAGCGACGTTGATTTTATTGTGGGGTATTGATGGTTGTTTCTGAGGATGAGGATTATTCATCCAACTAATATGATGATCAATGGACTCAATTAGTTGTGGATGTTCTGCGACTAACTCTTGTAATAGCCTTTGAGTTTGTAAATAGTCCAAACCATCTAATAATTGTTCTAAAGTAGGGCGTTGCTCAATTACTTGAGATTGGCGTACACAAACAAGCATGGCAGCTACTGTGTGTTTACACCAGCCCTCAAAATCATAAGCACAGGTACAACTACCTGAGATTAACCCATCTTCATCCAAACTGAGACTGACATGATAGGGTTTAACTTCACTACCCTCAACCTCGGCTTGAATTAGTCGGCCACGTTGGGTGACACTAATAACAGCACCGGACTCATAATATTCCTCACCACGCTGGAGAGATTTAGCATTGGCATTACGGCGGATGGTAAATTCACTGAAGTTGAAAATAGACATTGAGCGATCGCCTGCGAAAATCCTGTGCGTGCAATGAATTCTAAATCTAGTTGAGGTTTAATGTTAATACTTTGCAAAGAAAAGAAATTTTTTTATCTGGAGTCACCCAGTTAGGAGTCACTGAGTGAGAATAAATGCTCAGAGCGAGAGTAGAGAGTAGGGATTTGGAAAATCGGGAGTAGAGGCTAAAATTAGATATAAAGCAACTGCCCAGGTAGTTTAGGATCTCAATTGATCACCAAACTCAGTGAACAAGAGAGTTTTACTCCTGACTCCTGATTCGATGACTCCGGACTCCTGGTATAAGAGGTAGTTGCACTAAAGAAAAGTCGAGTTGAGAATAGATAAGCGAAGCACACGGGGAAACTAAAGTGAGTCACGGATTGGATTATGATTTAGTCATTATCGGCGCTGGAGTAGGTGGCCATGGTGCAGCTTTACACGCTGTCAGTTGTGGACTAAAAACAGCGATTATCGAAGCAGCAGAAATGGGGGGCACTTGTGTTAACCGAGGCTGTATTCCTTCTAAGGCACTGCTAGCAGCATCTGGACGTGTGCGGGAGTTACGTAATACCCACCATCTCAAGTCTTTAGGGATTCAAATCGGTAGTGTGGAATTTGATCGACAAGGGATTGCTAATCATGCTAATAATCTTGTCGCCAAAATTCAAGGGGACTTAACTAATAGTCTCAAACGGTTGGGGGTTGATATTATTAGAGGCTGGGGCAAAATTGCTGGGGCACAAAAAATCAGTGTTACCACAGACAAAGAGGAAAAAATCATTACCTCTCAAAATATTATTCTTGCACCTGGCTCTGTACCATTCGTACCTCCAGGCATTGAAGTAGATGGGAAAACTGTATTTACCAGTGACCAAGGTGTAAAGTTAGAATCCTTACCTGAATGGGTAGCCATTATTGGGAGTGGCTATATCGGCTTGGAATTTTCGGATATTTACTCAGCTTTAGGGTGTGAAATCACTTTAATTGAAGCTCTAGACCAGTTAATGCCTGGATTTGACCGTGATATTGCCAAACTGGCAGAAAGGGTTTTGATTACATCTCGTGATATTGAAACCAAAGTGGGGATATACGCGAAAAAAATTATTCCTGGTTCACCAGTAGTAATTGAGTTAGCGAATTTTGAAACTAAAGAAGATGTCGATGTGATTGAAGTAGATGCTTGTTTAGTCGCTACAGGTCGGATTCCCTTTACCCAAAATCTGGGTTTAGAGTCTGTGGGTGTAGAACTAGATCGGCGGAACTATATCCCTGTTAATGACAGTATGGCTGTGTTGTCAGCTGGGGAAATTGTACCTCATCTGTGGGCAATTGGCGACGCCACCGGGAAAATGCCTCTGGCACATGCGGCTTCCGCTCAAGGTATTATTGCCGTGGAAAATATTCTGGGCAAGAATCAGACCGTGGATTATCGTAGTATTCCCGCTGCCGCTTTTACTCACCCAGAAATTAGTTATGTGGGTTTGACAGAAACAGCCGCAAAAGAGTTAGGGTTAACCCAAGGATTTGAAATCGCCACTAGTAAGAGTTATTTCAAAGGTAATTCCAAAGCTTTGGCCGAAAATGAAGCCGATGGCATTGCTAAGGTAATTTATCGTCAAGACACCGGAGAAGTTTTAGGCGTTCACATTTTTGGATTACATGCCTCAGACCTGATTCATGAAGCCTCTGCGGCGGTGGCTAATCGTCAATCTGTTAACACACTTGCTCATTTAGTTCACGCTCACCCCACACTATCGGAAGTATTAGACGAAGCTTATAAACGAGCGATCGCCGCCTAGATAGTAAATGGTTAACGGTTAACCATAAATAGTTAACCGTTAACTGTTAACTGTTAACCGTTCTTTTTTATCGACAAATAAACACCGACTACTGCTCAATTATGCAAATCCGTCGTCGTTCACCTAGCCAAGCTATTGATATATCTATACTGCGTTATCAAATAGCCATGCCTAATGCCGCACCAAATAATATTTTAGAAGAAATTGTGTGGCAGAAAGAAATAGAAGTTGAGAAAATGCGAGAAAAGCTGCCTTTACGGGAATTGCAGCCTCAATTATTGTCTGCACCTCCCACTCGTGATTTTGTCGCGGCTCTGCGTCAAGGCAAGACTAAACCAGCATTGATTGCAGAAGTGAAAAAAGCTTCTCCCAGTAAAGGGGTTTTTCGACCAGATTTTGACCCTGTGGCGATCGCTCAATCTTATCAGCAAGGAGGAGCTAGTTGTCTTTCTGTACTGACAGACGCCAAATTTTTTCAAGGTAGCTTTGATAACTTAGGATTAGTCCGTGGCGCTGTAGATTTGCCATTACTATGTAAAGATTTTATCATTTATCCTTACCAAATGTATTGGGCACGGATTAAAGGTGCAGATGCGGTGTTACTAATTGCAGCTATTCTTAGTGATCAAGATTTGCAATACTTTCTCAAAATTGCGACTAAATTAAAAATGACCGCTTTAATTGAAGTACATAACTTAGTAGAACTTGACCGAGTGTTAGCCCTAGAGGGTGTATCGCTAGTGGGAATTAATAATCGTAATCTAGAAGATTTCTCAGTTGACTTAAAAACTACTTGTCAACTACTCGCAGATAGAGGTCAAAAATTACAAGAACAGAACATTCTAGTAGTGAGTGAATCAGGACTAGAAACTCCAGATGATCTCAGCTTGGTAAATCAAGCGGGTGCATCTGCTGTACTGATTGGTGAATCTTTGGTAAAACAAACAGATCCCAGTTTAGGAATTGCTAAACTCTTTAGTCAATTTGCCGCACCCGGTCTATAAGCACTCTCAGCAATAAGTTAGTTGTCTTTAGTGTGATAATTCATGCTAAAGAAGACAACTGAATCATGACTAACAAAATCCTTAATTAAGAATTGCAATAAACTTCATGGAGCAAATTCCTTTACCATCACCTATTCACTACGAACTTATACTTCAACTTCTAGAAAAACAAACCATGTTAGCCGTAGGTCAAAACCCCGACTTCGAAATCAAGTTAATCAGCTAATTATTACGATGCGAAAAGCCGCAGCTCAACAAAAGAGATTGGAAGAAGTTTGTCAGGGTTCTGCGGTCATGGTCGATCATCGTTGGTCGATTAACCATCACCAGAGCGAAAAAGTTATTGCTTCTGATGGATATTAGCAGCTACATAAAAAGTAAACTCTTTGTCAAGACGTTCCTAGCAAAGGGCTTGGTAATTTTTGATGTATACTATTTGCCTACATTGAGGAACAGATAGAAATGAAAGATAAACTGATGCTAATGATTCCTGAACTGACTCCAGTCCCAGAAGCAGCTCTACTCGCATTAGCCAAGCATCCCATTGGACACCGCACGGCTGAATTTAGCAACATGATGGCAGAGGTGACAGAAAACCTCAAATGGCTACATCAAACTCAAAATGATGTCCTAATGCTTAATGTCAGCGGTACTGGTGCTGTGGAAGCAGGAATCATTAATTTTCTCTCCCAGGCGATCGCATTTTAGTTGGCTCTAATGGTAAATTTGGTGAACGTTGGGTAGAAGTAGGTCAAGCCTTTGGTTTAAATGTAGAAACAATTACCGCAGAATGGGGACAACCCTTAGACCCAGAAGCATTTGCGGCTAAACTAGCAAGCTGATACCGAAAAGCAAATTAAAGCTGTAATCATTACCCACAGCGAAACCTCAACAGGTGTAATCAATGACTTAGAAGCTATTAACCGCATGTCAAAGAACATGGTGAAGCTTTAATTATTGTTGATGCCGTCACTAGTTTAGGTGCTTTTAATGTACCTGTAGATGCTTGGGGTTTAGATGTAGTCGCTTCTGGTTCCCAAAAAGGCTACATGATTCCCCCCGGTTTAGGATTTGTCTCTGTGAGCCCCAAAGCTTGGGAAGCTTACAAAACTGCCAAATTACCTAAGTATTATCTTAGATTTAGGTAAATATCAGCAAAGCTACACGCTAAAAATACTACTCCATTTACTCCACCTGTAAATTTGATTGTGGCGCTACATACGACGCTGCGAATGATGAAGGAAGAAGGTTTGGAGTCCATCTTTACTCGACATCAACGACTAAAAGATGCTACTCGTGCTGGAGTCAAAGGTTTAAATTTACCCTTGTTTGCTGAAGATAGCTATGCTAGTCCAGCCATTACGGCTGTAGCACCCCAAGGGATTGAGTCTGATAAAATTCGCTCATTTATGAAAAAACGGTTTGATATTGCTTTAGCTGGTGGTCAAGACCATCTCACTAACAAAATCTTCCGCATTGGGCATTTGGGTTTTGTTAGCGATCGCGATATCCTCAGCTGTATAGCATCGTTAGAAGTAACCCTTCCTGCACTAGGTTATGAAAACTTTACTCCTGGTGCTGGAGTTGCCGCCGCCGCTAGAGTTTTAAGTCTGGGGTAGAGGGGCAGAGGGGCAGAGGAGAGGGGAGAGGCAGGGGGGCAGGGGGCAGGGAGCAGGGGGGAGAATCGGAGATGGGGAGATGGGGAGAATATATTTTAAATTCTCTTTCCCCCTGCCCCTGCCCCCTGCCCCTTGTCCTCTTCCTCAGGCCGTTTCCAACCAATCATAAATTTGTTCTAGCTGGTCAAGCGTAATTAATCCATACTGCCAAAGAATTATTGCTAAAGAACCTGGTTCTTGTTCATGGTGACGTAAAGCTACCGCCAGGGAAGCAGTAGAAATTGCCAAATCTTCTTGTAAAAAATTAATCAGTCGAGAATATCTTGATTGTGCCATTTGTATCTGACTACCTTGAGTAGTGTGTATTATCATATATCAGTCCCCCATGTCTCAGTAGTATATGGACAGTAATTTATGTGTCACTGTACTACTAGTGAAAAAACACATTGTTATTTTGGTTGGTTATATCTCTAGAAGAATATTCTTCTAGACTTTCTAGGTCATAAAAGCTTTTGTCTTTGCTGTCTGCCCTGATTTACAGCGGCAGATACTTGCTGGTGAAATAGGATCATTTTATTTACTTTCTGTGCTTGATTTAATTACACGTTAAGTAACAAAGATTCCATAGCTTATACTCCCTTATGAACAACTAATTACACTTATGCCAAAAGGAGGATTTTTGCCACCAAATTAAAAAAAACAATGTTGCTCTATGCTCAGTAAGCTTTTATACTTGTAAGTAATACCCTCAAGAGCAAGTCTGTAATAGATTTTTTTACCAAGATAAGTGATAATTTTGTTATAGATGAATCTTTATCAAAATTTTGTCAAATCTTTATATGGTAAATAGTTGAATCAATGTTGAATTTTAAATTTTAGATTGGTTTAACCAATAAATTTACTTCTCGTATCCCTATTTAAATTTCAGATTTTGAATCTTTAATCTTCAATCTAAAATCTAAAATCTAAATTGGCACAGTCAAAGTTCTTACTTTTTCAAATCACTAGGAGGTACTGGAGAAATTTTGATGGTATCATCCACCTTCAAGCGTAAGTCAGCAGCACGTCCAGAACGCAATTCGATGACCATATCAATTTCTTCACTAGTTCCGATAAGTCGTACAAGGTTCTATAGAGCAGGGAGGTGCAGCAGCTTGAATATATTTCACTACTCCTTTGTTGAGAAAAACCATATCTAAAGGTACTGGTACATTCTTCATCCAAAAACTAACTGGTTGTGGTTGAGAAAACGTAAACAACATTCCCCTGTCATCTGGTAAAGCTGGTCGATGCATCAGTCCCATCTGTTGCTGTTCTGGGGTTTGCGCTACTTCTAAATCAATTTTAGACCCATTAGGAACAGTAGCTTGAGCCGTAATGGGTAGCTTTTGACCGATAGACATTGGTGTTTGAGTGGGAGATGCTGAGATGACAATAGGTGGTTTAGCTGTTGTTGGTGAGGTACAGCCCATTAACAAAGCAGTTAACAATATTGAGAATAAACCTAATAAACGGGGCATAAAATTTCAAATTAGCGGATTTTGACTTCGATTTTACAAACTTTAAGCCAAAACGCCCATAGTTAACGAGAATTTTTTTTCTTTGATGAACAGGGAACAGGGAACAAATTTCTTTTATCTCCTCCTGACTCTTGACTCCTGACTCCTGACTCCTGACTACTGGCTCCTGACTACTGACTCCTTGATTTAAGTTTCTCTTAAGACATAACCAACACCACGTACAGTTTGAATTAGGCGTTTTTGACCTTCATCTTCAATTTTCAAACGTAGGTAGCGAATATAGACTTCAATCACATTCGATTCTCCCATGAAATCATAGCCCCAAACATTTTCCAGAATTTGTTCACGGGTTAACACCTCACGAGGATGTTCCATTAAGAACTTCAGAAGTTCAAATTCTTTCATAGTTAAGTCTATAGTTCGTCCATTATAGATGGCACGACGGGTAGCAATATCTAAAATCAAATCCCCAAATCTTAATTGCTCTGTGGTATCAACATCAGGCTTTAAAAATAGACGAATTAACTTTAAGAAGTCTTCTGAACGATAAGGTTTAAGAATATAATCATCGGCACCAGCTTCTAAACAAGCTATACGATCATCAACTGTATCTCGTGCCATTAAGATTAACATTGGCGATCGCGTGCCAGTACAGCGGAGATTTTTACACAACGAAAGTCCAGATTCACCTGCCAACATTCGGTCTACAACGATTAAAGCAGGCTGGCGATCGCGACAATATTGCAAACCACTGTTAGCATCAGTAGCCCAAATCGCATCATAGCCAGCCTCTTGCAAATCAAAAGAGAGTTGATTGGCAAGATTCTCGTCACTTTCGATTACTAAAACACAGGGACTGTGAGTAGTTGTCATGGGTATTACTGCTGGGGAGAGGGGGGAAGGTGGAAGAGGCAGGGGGGCAGGGTGCGGGGGGCAGGGGGGAGAAGAGGCAGGGGGGCAGGGGGCAGGGAGCAGGGGGAGGGAAGAGGCAGGGGGGCAGGGTGCAGGGTGCAGGGGGAAGAGGCAGGGGGGCAGGGTGCAGGGTGCAGGGGGGAAAACGGAGATGGGGTGATGGGGTGATGGGGTGATGGGGTGATGGGGTGATGGGGTGAATATATTTTAAATTCTCTTCTCCCCCTGCCCCCTGCCCCCTGCCCCCTGCCCCTTGTCCTCTTCTCCCCCTGCCCCCTGCCCCCTGCCCCTTGTCCTCTTCTCCCCCTGCCCCCTGCCCCCTGCCCCTTGTCCTCTTTTCCCCCTGTTCCCTGTTCCCTGTTCCCTACCACTTTTTAAGGTAATTCCACAGAAGTGGGTTTAGCAATATGAGGGAGTCCCCAACCTAATTTTTCGCGTAAAATTCGGAAAAATTCGGGTGATTGTAGACGGATAAATCGGGCAGTATATGGTGATCGCTCTATATGTACGCGATCATCTGCTAACACATAACACCCACCATTACCATCTACCACCATCACTAATCGGGAAATATTCACTGGATAGATGTTAACTAATTCACTATCAGGAAACACCAAAGCTCTAGAAGCTAGGGAGTGAGGACAAATAGGTACTAGCTGTAAAACTGGTACTCCAGGTGTGACAACATAACCACCAGCACTCAATGAATAAGCTGTAGAACCAGTAGGGGTAGAAATAATTACACCATCTGCGGCAATATCCACTGGTGCATGACGTCCAACACCAATTTCAAAATGGCACATTGAGGTTAAAGGTTCTCGATGTAACACCATTTCATTTAAGCAGAGGGCTTCCCAGATGATATTATCTGCCCGGAATACTCTGACGGTGAGCATCACCCGTTCTTCAATTTCATACTTACCTGACATTACCTGTTGCAGTGCTTCGGGTAATTGATTAAGGTAAGTTTCGGTCAAGAACCCCATATGGCCTGTATTTACGGCTAATAGGGGAATCCCACAAGGAGCAACTTGACGGGATGCAGCTAAAACAGTACCATCTCCCCCTAGTACTACAGCAAATTGCATCTCGGAATCAAAACCAGGAGGCATTAAACCCTCAATTGGGGTATGGCATACAGGGCTTTCTGGTTCAGCATAGCCAAGTATACCGCCAATACTCGATGTGATACACACATCCCAACCCTTAGCGGTTAGCTGATCTTTTAGTTCAATAGCGACTCGAGTCGCTATTGGTTTAATGTCGTTGTAAATAATGCCTACTTTCGGCACACTCAAATATCCAAGTTTAGGCTATGCTTTTTCTTCTGTAATCCTTACACATTTTTGACAATTGTAGTTACTAGTCAATGATTTATAACCGGAGTCACCGAATCAGGACTCACCGAATCAGGAGTCAGGAGTAAAACCCTTGCTCTGGTGGAACTTCCATCATCAGTGTACGTCCTACGTGATGATTATTGCTATATATTAAGAAGATTGTTTAAAAGGAGTTTTTTTGGTTTTTTGCTTTCTGGCTTTATTTTTCTGGTAATCTAGCTCTTTCAGCTTTTTCATAATTCGGCTAAAGTACTCTTGCAGATAGCTTTCTAGTGTCGTAGTTTGTTCCTTCTCTAATCCAAAAACACTGTATACCTCATCCATGGAGGCATTTAAGGGACTACCACTGGCTAAGACTTCTGAAAATGCTAGTCTGTCAGCTACATTCTGTCCCCATTGGAAAAATCGTAAGATGCTTTGTACTGCACGCAAGAGATTCATTGGCATCCGTGTGACTCTGGCATCTTTTTCAGATAAGCGTTCACAAAGATTAATAATTTCTTCGGCACTCCAAGACCGAGTTCCTACTACAGGAAAAGCTTGATTTGCCGTTTCTGGTACACTCAGCGCTCGAACAGCAAACTTGGCAATGTCCTGAGTATCCATATAAGCAATGGGTGAAGATTTACCTGTCACCCAAACTGGCTGATTTTCCAAAATGGGGATTCCGTATTGACCGATTAAACCCTGCATAAAGCCAGCTAGCCGAAGAATAGTATAATTCAGACCAGATTCAGTTAAAAATATTTCCGTACACCGCTTAATTTCCATTAGGGGTACATTGGGGTGCTTCTGGGCATCTAAAATAGAAAAGAAAATAAAACGCTCTATACCTGCTGCTTTTGCTGCTTGAATTAGTGCTACTTTGCCATCCCAATCCACTTGTTTAATAGAAAGTGAATCGGTTGGTCGGGATGTAGCCGCATCAATTACCCCTGTCACACCTTCAAGTGCCTTTTCTAAAGTCCGAGGGTAGCATAAATCACCCACTACTAGTTCGGCACCCCATTCTTTCAGAAAAGCCGCTTTTTTTAAACTCCGCACTAAACAACGTACCTTATACCCCTCATCGATAGCACGACGAGCCACTTGTCTTCCTAATGTGCCAGTGGCACCAATGATTAATAATGTCATGAGGGTCGTTATAAATTTTAATGTTTTATGAGAAGAATCTTAACAGAATTATATAAACAAAATAAAACTTTACATTGCTTTTAATAAAATAGGCAACAGGGAATAATTTATCCCCCCTCGTATGGTGTACACACAAATAGGGGCGTATTGCAATACGCCCCTACGAACTTCACCCTCTCCCCCCATCTCTCCAAATTAATCTTCTGCGCCCTGAATTTTCAGTAATAATGCACCTAAAGCCCAACCTACGAAGATTAAACCGGAAGACAACAGAGCTACATTTAAGATTTCACCGCCCATAGCTATAATTTTCCTTTGCGAGTGGTTATTATGTATCAAGTCTTACTACGAATCCGAGAAAAGATACCCTAGTATGAGATCTTATGTGAACAAGTTTAAACTAGTTTGGTGGGAAAACTGATTCTTTTAACCTAAACATCCAAAAGACATCTGAGACATCCTGGACATCAAGTACAACATCGCCAACAGTGTTGGTGAAGGTGGAATCCCACATCGCCTTGAGGAAAATCCCCACGGCTCCAGAAGAGGCAGGGGGCAGGGGGCAAGGGGGAGAATATTTGTATCTGCCTCTTCCCTCTCCCCTGCTCCCTGCTCCCTGCCCCCTTGCCTCTTCTGACGGCTCATGATTTGCCATTCCGATATTGAAGTTTTCTATTCCTATTATCTACACAATGTCAGGAGGTGTTGTCATATGTCTAAAGAATGATTGTTCTAGGTCACGCTCTACTTTTGCTGGAGATAGAATGCAGATAAAATGCTAAAAAAGTGTTAATAGCAATCATATAAATTTATGTATCAAATTTATCAAGATGAAAGAATCCCCCGTTTAGCTTTGACATTGGGAGATCCGGCGGGAATTGGGAGTGAAGTAATTTTGAAAGCTTTGGCCGATGCCGAAGTTAGGCAAAATTGCCATTTAGTTGTGGTGGGTAGTCGAGATTTGTTGATGCAGACCTATGAGAAATTGTTAGCTAAGACTGTAACACCTTTGGTTAATCCTGCCGAGTTATCAATTATTGATGTCCCAACCAACGGTGAAATTATTTTGGGAACAGGTAATGCTTCTAGTGGTGCAGCTAGTTTCAACTACATGGAATGTGCGATCGCCAAAACTCTAGCAGGTGAATTTGATGGTATTGTCACAGCTCCCATTGCTAAATCAGCTTGGAAAGCCGCCGGACATCATTATCCAGGACAAACAGAACTTTTAGCTGAAAAATCTGGTGTAGACCGTTTTGGAATGTTATTTGTAGCCCGATCACCTTTCACCGATTGGACTCTTCGCGCTCTATTAGCTACCACACATATTCCTCTACGTCAAGTAGCAGATGCTTTAACACCAGAATTATTAACCAGGAAACTAGATTTATTAGTAGAGAGTTTAGAAAAAGACTTTGGGATTGCCAGAGGAAAAATTGCGATCGCTGGTTTGAATCCTCATAGTGGTGAAATGGGACAACTGGGTTCTGAAGAGATTGATTGGTTAATTCCCTGGTTAGAGGAACAGAGGCAAAAACGTCCTCATCTACAGTTAGAGGGACCGATACCACCAGATACAATGTGGGTAAAACCTGGTCAAGCTTGGTTTGGTAATTCTTTCATCGAAAAACCAGCTGATGCTTATTTGGCACTTTATCATGACCAAGGATTAATTCCCGTGAAGTTAATGGCTTTTGACCGAGCAGTGAATACCACCATTGGATTACCTTTTGTCCGAACCTCACCTGATCACGGAACTGCCTTTGATATTGCGGGTAAGGGTGTGGCTGATGCTACTAGTATGAAATCGGCGATCGCGTTAGCGGTGGATTTAGTAAGGATTAGGTAAGATTGAAAAAACTTCTGAAAAAACTTCTCTGTGTCCTCTTAATTAACCACTTGCAATAACTCCAATAAGGTTTTAACTTTTAGGGTTTGTCTCTCTGATTTCTTAAAAGCAACCCAGATGTGATTGGTGACAGAATTTGTTGGTTTGAGTATTAGTGTTAACTGTTTACTATCTAACCATTCTTCACACAAATAATCAGGAAGGACACTAAAACCAAGACCATAGGATATGGCTTGTCGAATTGCTCTTAAATCAGGGATGATAAATCTGGCATTGACATCTATTCTTTGACCAAATACTACCCGCCAAAACCGACGTATAATTGGTAACTCTTCACTATAAGAAATCCAAGGTTGAGTTCTCAACCACACTGCTAAAGGTGTCAAGTCTACTTGTAATACTTCCTGAGAAATGGGAATTACAGTTGCAGGTGGACCGACTAGCCAAAAGTTTTCTTCAAACAATAATTTGTATTCTATATCTGATTGACTCAGCTTTTGTGTAGCAATTACCATATCCAATTGTCCAATTTGTAGTTGTGGGATTAACTCCTGTACTAAACCAAATTTAATTGTGTGCAGAGTTTGATTATTTGGTGGAAATTGGCGCAAAATTCTTTCTGTAAAGTATTCCTGGGGTGTACCTAACTTAATCAATAGCGGTGCATCTACGGTGGAAGTTTTAGTCGTAATTGATTCTAGACTCTCTATTGCTGCTGCAATTTGATTGTAAAGTCGCTTTCCTGCTTCTGTCGGTAACATTTTGCGAGGAGTTCTTTCAAATAGGGAGTTTCCCAACGCTGACTCTAGCGCCGCAAGATGCTGGCTAACAGCAGGCTGAGTTAGATGCAAAACCTCAGCTGCTTTGGATACAGTTCCCACCCGATACACGGCGATAAAGCTCCGATACCACTCAAAACTAACCATAAATATATTTATAGGAACACGTAATTTTTATAATTTTTATTTTAGGCTGTCCTGACTTACTATGAAAAACATGAGGCAGAAAAACTGCGTAGAAATACCACTAGTTTTTCTGTACTAGGAACATCATTTCTAGTGATATGAATAACCTGACCTGATATAACCCCGTCAGATTTGATGGGGACGAAGATTTCTCATGGCTTTTTTTTAGTTCAATGTCGAAGGAGCAAATTATGCAGCCGAAAGTTCTGATTGTTTTAACTAGTCACAATACTCTTGGTAATACTGGTACAGAAACCGGGTTTTATCTTCCAGAAGTTACTCATCCTTATGAGGCTTTTGCAAATGCTGGTTTTACAGTGGAATTTGTCAGTCCACAAGGAGGTAAAGCTCCAATGATTGGGGTAGATTTGGAAGACCATTTGAACCAGAAATTTTTAGAAGACCCGAAGACAGTTGCTCAAATTGAGAACACTTTTCATCCTAGTCAAATTAATCCCACTGAATACAGCGCTATTTTCTATGCTGGTGGACATGGAACTATGTGGGATTTTCCAGATGATCAGCAATTAGCTAATATAGCCGCAGCTATTTATGAACAAGGTGGAGTTGTCGGTGCGGTCTGTCATTGACCAGCAGGATTAGTCAATATCAAACTCAGCAATGGTGAGTATTTAGTGACTGATAAAACTATCTCTTGTTTCACAAATCAAGAAGAAGCTGCTGTCGGACTTACAGAAGTTGTTCCTTTCTTATTGGAATCGAAAATGATTGAACGCAAGGCTGTAGTTGATAAAGCTGCTAATTTTCAAGCTAAGGTCATTGTTTGCGATCGCCTAGTTACTGGTCAAAATCCCGCATCAGCTAGAGGTGTAGGTGAACAAATGGTTAATTTACTAAAATCGCTACATCTAAACTCATCTGCTCTAGCAAATTGAAATTCGACATCAAGAATTTAGAAATCTCCCAGCAATTAATTTTTTGGACGTGGAGCAGGCATCTTGCCTGCCCTAGCTTTAATCTAGACATAATCTAACTTTCTTCTTTTTGAATTTTGAATTTTTCTCAACTCTCCCTGTTTACTTTCAATATTATTACAGTGGATAGAACTATGACTTTTAAAAAATCAATTTCAGTGCAGCATAACTCTCAAGATACACTATCAAAAAAAACAGAATTAGAATTTAGTCAACTATTGATAGATCGTTTAATCGATGCTGTCTTTTGCATCCAGCTAAATGCAAGATTTGTTTATGTTAATGACGCCGGATGTAATTTAGTTGGGTATGGGCGTGAAGAATTACTCTGTATGAGTATGCAAGACTTAAACTGGGAGTTTTTGCATGAAACTTGGTTGCATCAATGGGATAAACTGCGAAAACAGGGTTATTTGGATTTGGAATTTCAATTTCCCACTGCGATTGGTCAGAATTCACCTATGGGTATCACAATTATCTATAAAGATGGTAGTGAGTATATCTGTGTATTGATTCGGGATATCCACAAACAGCAGGAAACTTCACCCACAAATACGACTGAGATAGAGAATTCAATTTATCCTTCATCAATCTATCCTACTAATCCCCCCCAGTTGACTAAGGTATTCCAGTTTATTGAGTCTAATTATCACCAACAGATTAGTTTGTGTGATGTCGCATTAGCTGTGGGTTACTCTTCTGCTTATTTAACTGACTTGGTGCGTCGTCATACGGGACAAACGGTGAACCATTGGATTATTCAACGTCGGATGGTAGCAGCTTGTGCTTTACTCCTGGGGACTAACCAGACGGTGAATCAAATTGCTGAATGCATAGGTTATCAGCATCAAGGTCATTTCTTTCGCCAATTTCGCCAGTATTATGGAACCACTCCCCAGGTTTGGAGAAAGGCGCAACGCGGTTAAGCGATGTGATAAATAATACGGAAAAAATGTGAATATTATACAAATATTGTGCATTGATATCATGGATGACTTTCTCTAATCTACTAAATAGTCATAATTAGGAGAGTCAACCATGTCAAATCAAAACGTCTTAGACTTCTTTACTCAAGTTGAAAATGACTCAACATTAAAGCAAAAAGTTCAGGCTGCATCTCAAAAAGATGATGTATTAAAGCTGGCTCAAGAATCTGGTTACAGTTTTACTGCTGAAGATTTTAAAGCTTTTGTGGAAAAATCTGAGTCTAATGAACTGAACGAGGAAGAATTAGAAGCTATTGCAGGTGGTGGTTTGAGGGCTATTTGGGGTGAAATCAAGAATACAGCTAGAGATGTTTGGAATGCATTATGGTAGTTAGATTTGTTTTCCTTCTCGCCAATAATTAATGTATGAATTAGTTGTTACTACCAAATTTTGTCCGGATTAATTACCTACTGAATATATAACCACTTACACCAATTTACCTTTGAATCCTTAATTTGGTTCAAGGGTAAATTCTCTAGGAAATCAATTGATAATGAAGTACTTGTATCGGTCATTCTACATCCAAAATTGGTCGATTACTGCCAAAATTTCTTTCGCCTTACTTTCCGCAGCACTCATACCTATGAGCTTTACCAGCTACTACAATATGCGAGAGAGTTTAGAAAAAGTAGAATCAGGTGAATACCGGAAACTGGAACTTTTAGCTACTAGTACTGCTAGCCGTCTTGATCAACTGATTATTGATATCCAGCGTGTTGTGGTTCAACTTAGTCGCGATCGCCATGTTGTCAATTTTCTGGTTGCTTCCCCCAAACAACAAAAAGCTCTATATTCTGACTTACAACAAACTCTGGATAATACTTTTAAGTCTAATCCAGATTTTGATGCTGTTTTTATCATGGATAAGCAAGGTTGGGCTGTAGCTGCAACTGACCCCAAATTTGTGGGTAAAAATTATGCTTTTCGTGAATACTTCCGCTATGGTCTGCAAGGTCAATCCTATATATCTGGGATTATCGTTGGTGAAACCACAAAAAGACCAGGGATATTTTTGTCCTATCCTGTGCGATCGCTAACTGGAGAAATAGTGGGAGTAACTGTAATCAAAATTCGGGGAGAAGGTATTTCCGATATAGTGAATAGATTGCATATAGATGGAAATAGTGAGGCATTTTTGATTGATCAAGAAGGGATTATTATTAGTCATCCCCAATCGTCTTTTCTTTACCGTAGTTTACTACCTGTATCACCGACAACCTTAAGACAGATTGTGGATGATAGGCGTTATGGTTTGACGCAGATTGAGAGCTTGAATATTTTCAAGTTACAGGTAATGGTGAAAGCTAAACAATCGGGTCATACCACCTATCACTACTCACACAAAGATCAAATTGTCGGTTTTGCACCTTTAAAAATACAACCTTGGGTATTGGGAATTAGTCAGTCAAAAGCACAGTTTGTAGTTCCTTTAAACCGTCTGATTTGGTTGCATAGTACTACAGTGCTAATAGTAGGGGGAATTACCGCCATCATTGCTCTATTATTAGGACGCAGTATTTCCCGACCAATTAATACTCTTACAAATGCCGCTCAAGCACTGGAGCGAGATAAATTTGATGGAGATGTACTGCAAATCCGGAAGCAGTTGGACAAAATAGCTAATAGCCAAGATGATATTGGTCGATTAGTACATATTTTTTTACAGATGTCGGAAGGAGTTCGGACAAGAGCGGAAAATCTGAAAATGCAAGTTCAAGAGTTACGAATTGAGATTGATGAAACTAAACGAGCTATTCAATTAACAGAAATTACTGAAAATGAACACTTTCAGCAAATCCAAACTAAGATTCAACAAATCAAATCACACCAAGTAATGGTTCAAGAATCTGAAACAGACTACTATCAACGATTACAGAATCAGGTGCTATTGATTAAAGAGCGATTGCTAAATTTTGATGACTTAAATTCAGTCGTTGGGGCTGATGGTGAGAGTAGAAATTTACCAGATGAGAGGAGGTGATAGATATGTCGATGGAAGATGAATTAATCTCGAAAGAAGAAGTATTAGCAGGTTTACCTGCAAAAAAAGCCAATACTATCTTGTTTTTAATTGAGAGTCGGACAGCACAAATAAGAGCAAAATCGCGAGTGGAGTTTTCCTTAACAGAACAAGCTGCTCATGAACGTGATTTAGCTTTTCTGGAGGCTTTTGCTTTAGGAAATGCGCCACCATTACATCCCCATATCCAACATTTAGAACGCTACGCTGACCAATGGGCGTCCCTAGTCCCAGAAAACCCTAGACTCAAAGCGGCTATCTTTCATGCTCTGAGCCAGAAATACAGCTTCACCTACCAGAAATTACCTAACATCCGCAGAACTTTAGGTTTAGATGAAAAACCTGTACAAATAGCTTACAGTCGTTTATACAGAAAACCTTTGTTAAGCAACTTTTCTACTCAGGTGTCACTAATCGAACAATGGCACTGGATTGCTAGTGCGATCGCCTATCGACTAGAATCTCTACCACCCTTTTGGCTCGCTTCTTTAATTACTGTTGCATTAGGACTTCCTCAAGCCTTTTTAGCTTTACCCATTGCTGTGGCGGATATTGGCGCATTAGCCACGATTGGTTTTGTACTAATCATCGGATTAATTAACATCTTGACAATGGCTTGTATGGCGGAAGCGGTGAGTCGGAGTGGGGATTTTCGTTATGGTAATTCTTTTATCAAACAATTAGTATCAAACTATTTAGGAAATACAGGCTCATCCATACTTTCCTTAGCTGTTGGTATTCGGGTTTTTCTCATCGCTTTAGCTTGCTATATTGGGTTATCAACTACTATGGCAAACTTCACCCATATACCAGCAAATTTATGGGCGGTAATTCTTTTGTTTGCTGGACTATATATAGCTTCTCGTAAATCTCTAAACTTTACTGTAGCTGTGATGCTACTACTAGCAATTATTAATATTACTCTTCTCCTGGTGCTTTCATTTCTATCATTAGGTCATTTACAAATAGAAAATCTATTATATGTAAATTTGCCTTTTAGTAATGGTCATTCTTTCCAACCAGAGATGCTACAGCGAGTACTTGGTGTCACTCTTATGCTTTACTTTGGTCATGTTTATGTAGGAGAATGTGGGAAACTGGTACTTCCCCGCGACCCTAGTGCTAAATCTTTAATTTGGGGTAGTATAGCCGGAACTGCTTTTTTAACAGTTTTATTTTGTATCTGGATATTAGCAGTTAATGGAGCTGTATCACCAGATTTACTAGCAAGAGAAACAGGTACAGCTTTAAAACCACTAGCAGTAAAAGTTGGTTCCATAGTTACTGTCTTAGGAGTTATTTTAATCATCCTACTTTTAGGAATGGCTTGGCTACGTAGTTCTAGTCTTTTAGTCAACTTAGCTAAAGAGTGGCTACCTATTCGTAAACAACCTATTTTAAAACTATCTCGTCAACAGGGAATGTTAATTTTCCATCCTTCTGGTGATACTAATACAGTTCCTCATCTGGGTTTAACATATTTGGGAACTGAAGATATTCATCGGAAATTCCGTCTAGATATTCAGTTAAGTGGTAAAGTTCACCAGCTAGACATTGAAGTTACTAAATATTGGCAGATTCAGCAAATACTGCATCAATTTCCAGACTTAAGAAAATGGGATATTAATCTTATCTTAGATGTAGAGTCAGCTAATCAAGATAGTGTCTGTTTGCGGATTACTACCCCCATGCATCTAATCTATGAAGGAAAATCACCAACTTATATTAATCATGCGACTACCAAAACTCAAAACCAAACCAAACGATTGTGGAGCAACTTAATGCAGCAACAGCGATTTTTGTTATCCATCAGTCCTTTACTGTTAGTTTTTCTGCTCACGGAATGGTTGTTTTTCACTGGTACAGAATCCTTTACTAGTATACTTGCCTTTGCTGGTGTACTCGGTAATTCTCTAGTCGGGGGAATTTTCCCCATTTTATTATTAGTTTCTAGCCGTCAAAAAGGAGAACTTGTCCCCGGAGTAGTATTGAAAATCCTCAACCAGCCATTGTTTAAAATCGGTATATACAGTCTATTTTTAGCTATCTTAGCTATCCACGGACTATTCATTTGGCAAAATCCCATAGCCAGAATCAGTGCATTATCTATTGCTTTACTCTCATTAGTAGCAACTTTGCTCATGAAGCTGTATGGAGCTTTCACAACTCGATTAGTAGTAGAACTTCGAGAAGACCAACATTCAGAAGGACAATTTTTCTTTAGTATCACGGCTGGAGGAAAACCAAAAATAGTAGATATGTTGCTGGGATATATGGAAGGTGAACAACATTATCAAGGAGCTACAGTTGATATTTCCTCGCTTACGTCTTTGCGCTACGCCATTTTTAACTTATCTACCAATGGAGAAAAAGAATTGAGAGTGTGGGCGCATAGGAGCAACTTTCAACCCAACTCTCATAGCTTACCTGCACTGATAGAAGTTCAAAATGGTCATAAAAATCTGCAATTTGACCTCAAGCTATCCAGTGGAAAAATTTTATTACCTCTGATCAATAATGATTGTTCTTTGAAGTTCATTTTTCCACAATTAACTTAATTCCCCATTACTAAGGAGATAATTTATGGCACAAATACTTGCTGTTCACTCATTTCGCGGTGGTACTGGAAAATCTAACTTGATTGCCAATATTGCAGCTACTATGGCCTTACAAGGACTACGGGTAGGAATTGTAGATACAGATATCCAATCACCAGGGATTCACGTTATTTTTCGACTCAAAGAGGAAAAAATGGCACGTACCCTGAATGATTATCTCTGGGGACGATGTAATATCAAAGATACTGCTTATGATGTGACTGATACTCTCATTGCCGACTCAGCACATAGCAGTACAGTTAAAGGTAGTCTTTATCTGATTCCTTCTAGTATTAAAGCCGCAGAAATCGCCAGAATTCTGCGAGAAGGGTATGATGTCGTCCGACTTAACGATGGCTTTCAAGAACTGACTCGTACCCTGAAACTAGATTATTTGTTAATTGACACTCACCCTGGTTTGAATGAAGAAACCTTACTTTCCATTGGTATTTCTAATATTCTGCTGATTATCTTACGTCCAGATAGTCAAGACTTTCAGGGAACCGCAGTGACAGTGGATGTAGCTCGCAAGTTGAAAGTACCGAAAATGCTTCTGGTACTGAATAAGGCTTTACCTTCCTTAAATTTTACTGACTTACAAGAGCAGGTAGAGAAAATTTACAACGTATCTGTAGCTGGTGTTATGCCATTATCAGAGGATATGGTGCAGTTAGCGAGTAAAGGTCTTTTTTCTCTGCATTACCCTTATCATCCTATTACCCAGACTATCAAAGGCATTACTGAGCAAATAGCTGGTTTAGTTTTAACTAGTTAGTCTTTAGATTCACAGAAGCATTGCCCCAATGATTAAACAAGAACTATTCCGTAGTCAGGTTCTCAAACAATTTCCAGTTACTCCGGGACAACTAGAGGAACTCTTCGCATATAACCAAAATACCTTTAACCATGACATCTTACCCCATCCCTTCCAGTTTCCCCTCAGCCCAGAAGCTCATGTCGCTGCTTGGGAAAAATACGCGATTGACGCCCAATTTCTAGGGGTATTTACAGCACTCCAACAACGATTAGTACAGTTCCGGTTTCCTATTCAAGAGGGTATCAGTCAAACATTAGCCTATAAAGCTGCTACTAGAAAGGGGGTGGTTGTGGATGATATGACTGAAGCCACTGGTTTAGTTTTACAGGAACCAGACAAACTGGAATTAATACTACATCCCTCCTTAGCGGGAACTATCCCAGTATTATTAGCTGGAAACCGAGAAGATTTTGTATCCTTAGTTCAAGCGCTAACCATGCAGAATGAACCTCGGTCAATTCCTGCATCTATGGGAGCTTGTATCGTTAGTGGATTTAATAATTGGGACAGAATTCGCGAATATAGAGAACAATGGGAAGCTGAAAATCAGCATAGATATTCACTGACTAGTTGGGCGAATGAATTTAAAAAACTAATCCTAAAAAAGGAACTTTATCAAGACAAATTCATTATTTTAAGCGATGGATTTTATAGCAATATTTCTGATGTGGAAATGGGACTTGATGCCAAAGAATGGCGAAATATCTCTATCAAAATTCGCTTAGAGCATGAATGTACTCATTACTTCACCCGTCGCTTGTTTAACTCGATGCGAAATAATATATATGATGAGCTAATTGCTGATTATATTGGGATTACCTCCGCAACTGGATATTATCGAGCCGATTGGTGTTTACGGTTTTTAGGGTTGGAATCTTTTCCTGATTACCGAACAGGTGGAAGACTAGAAAATTATCGGGGAAAACCTCCACTTTCTGACGGTGCTTTTCAAGTACTTCAGATATTGGTGAAGAGAGCGGCTGAGAATTTGCTAGGATTAACCACTATTTTAAGAGAGCATTATTATTTAGATGCCAGAAATAGCCAAACTTTGATGTTATTAACCTTAAGTTATTTAACACTGGAAGAATTAGCATCAGATGCGGCTCATGACCGAGGACGGAAGATATTAGACAAATTAACAACAACCCTATATGTGTGAGATGGAGTATTTGAGATGACAGAAGTTTTACTTAAAGAATTAATTAACAGCGATATCAATTGGATTATCAATCAAGGTCATCAACAGGAAATACCTGCGGGAACAGTACTTATCTCCGCAGACCAAGCTACTAATTATTTATATATTCTCTTAGATGGAATTTTAAAAGTTACAGCTAATCAACCTGATGATAATCTTCTCAGTCGAGCTTTTGTACTGCTTGAAGATAGGGAAAATTCCGGTCAAGAAATTACCAGATTATTTAGTGGTGAGATAGTCGGAGATATTCCTTTTGTCACTACTCACTCCAGAGGTACGACCATTCAAGCGGTAGAAAAATCTTTAGTGATATCAATTCCCCAGGAAGAGTTAGAGCGCAAGTTACAACAGGATATTGACTTTGCAGGACGTTTTTATCGAGCGATCGCCATTATCCTAGCCGATAGAATCCAAAATAGTCTCAAAAAATTGATGCGTAGCAACATAGTTCAAGGTCAATCACTGAGAGACATGTTAGTGGTTTTAGCGCAACTGCATGATAGTGACATTGATTGGATGATAGCTTGTGGGACACCTAAAACAATTCCTGGTAATACCATACTGATTCAGGAAGGGGGTCCAGTAGATGCTTTATCTATCTTACTAGATGGCACAATGTCCCTAAGTGTTGCGCTAGATGTCCAAAATCCCTTAACCCGTGCATTTGCAGCGATTGAAGGAGAGGAAATTCCGGTCAGGGAAATTGCTAAATTATCGAAAGGTCAAATTATTGGGGAAAGCGTCTTTATTGATGGTCGATTACCACCTGCTAGCGTTAAAACCATAGAAGAAGTATTTATTTTATCAATTCCCCGACCACAAATGGTAGCTAAACTACAGCAAGATGCTGGATTTGCATCCCGTTTTTATCGAGTAATTGCGATTTTGCTTTCCCAGAGATGGCAAAAAATAGTCAGTCAACAGAGTTATGGTAGACGAGTGTATAGTAGAGGGCTACCTTTAAATGAAAATGCAGAATATGAAGATGAATTGAGCGGGAATATTTTAAATCAATTAGCCCTAGCGGGTAAAAGATTTGATTGGATGCTAAGAAGGTTAAGGAAAGTAGCTGTATGAATAACGATTTAAGAAAAATAGGTTTCAGATTGCTTTGATTCATCGGGAATCTGAACCGTCAAAATATTATTTATGAAAATAGCAGTGGCTGATGTGAGCGTTGTTTTTGACAATGCTCATTTTTTTGCTTTTTTGAATATAAGAAAGTCAATACTATTGGCTCGTAGTTGCGCTTTAGCGCTTTCAACCTTAAACGCAAGCGAGTTGCATAGAATTCAATACGGTTCAGTTAAGGAAAGGAGTAATATTGTCATTCTGACGGTCGGGAAGAATCTCGCGAATCCTTCCCGACCGTCAGGATGACAGTATAGGGACTCTACCCCATTTTTCAGCTTAACTAAACCATATTGGCATAGAATTTACATAACTTAATATACTTTAAATTATTTTCATCTACTTAATTGATTTTTGAATAAAACTCCGTAATCTTCCCCTGTTCTCTTCTTAGCTGAACCGTATTGAGATATTATTTAGAATGTTTTAAGATTTTTACTTGTCAGGATAGTATCTAAAATTAGTGTACAGAAATAAAAAAAATTAAACTAAAAAAATGGGATTTTTCATCTAAAAACTGTGCATTGTATTCATATATGTAACTTGATAAATTATTAAACATCAACCTTAACTTCAAGGAAGTTACAAATGTCTGACCAAATATCTCAACCAAAAACTCGTCAAGAGTTTGAATCTGAATTAGTTATCAAAGCTTGGCAAGATGAAGATTTCAAACAAGAACTAATCAATAATCCAAAAATAGTTTATGAGCGGGAATTAGGCAAACAAGCTCCAGAAGGCTTTCAAATTACAATTGTTCAAGAACAACCAAATCATATCTACTTGGTGCTACCCGTAAAGCCAGATTTAGAATCTTCTCAAGAGTTATCAGAAGAAGCATTAGAAGCTGTTGCCGGAGGTGATCATATGTTATCTATGACCGGGGTAGTTGGATTGCTGGCTGGCATTAGATTCAATTGGTGAGTCTATATTTCTAAGTTTGAGAAATATAATACTTAGCTTAAATCTAATGAAAATATATGGGGCTAGGTTAATTTAGTCAATAAATATTAAACCTAGTCACATATTTTCTTAAAATTGACTCCAGTAATTTAGGTTTGCAAATTCAGAAAAATTCTCCATACACATAATCTTGTATTTAAGATGAATAAGCTAATAGAGTCAGAAAAAGCAAATCCATTAGATGAAATCAATCAACCATATCGGATAATTAATTCTCAACAAATAGATGAAAAAGAATTCATAAAATTTTGTCATATTAAGCGGTTTTATGAAAGATGGATGGCAGACAAAGAATTTCGAGAAAAACTATCTAAAGAGCCAAATAAATGTGTTGGTTATTACAACATTCAAGTTGATCCAGAAGAACTTAGGCCAATTTGGGATATAGATATTAATGGCAAAAAATATGAAGAACAATTAATTTCTAATTCTGTGAAAAATTTCCAAAAAAATTTTATTGAAAGAGAAGATTCTGTAAAATCTTTACATTACTTACCTTCAATAACAGATTTGCGCTTCAAAACATGGCGACAAAGACAAATTAATAGGTGTGCAAGTCATTTTCACCCCATTCATCATAAATCTATTGCACATATTCCCATGTGTTTTGAATTAAGTAAAGGGTGTTCTGTTGGTTGTTGGTTCTGCGGTATTTCTGCACCACGTTTAGGAGATATTTTTACTTATAGTCAAGAAAATGCACAATTATGGCGTCAAGTTCTTGAATTAATGAAAAATATTATTGGTACGGACAAGGGTAATGGATTTTGCTATTGGGCTACAGACCCACTAGATAACCCAGAATACGAAAAATTTTGTCTTGACTTCCACGAAATATTAGGTACTTTTCCACAAACTACAACAGCTCTAGCTTGGAAATATCCAGAAAGAGTTAAAGCTTTATTAAAACTTTCACTGGAAAAAAGTGGAACACTTAATCGGTTTTCTATTCTTTCATTAAAAATTTTTAACAAAATTCATCAAGAATTTACTGCTGAAGAATTGGCTGCTGTTAATTTAGTTTTGCAAAATCCTGAAACTTTATCAATTAAGGCTGTATCAGGCAAAGCTCTAGAAAATAAGAAACTAAACCCAGATAAAAATATTGTTCAAGAAAGTATTGCTTGTGTAACAGGATTTTTATTCAACATGGTTGAGCGAAGTGTCAAGTTAATCAGTCCCTGCCCGGCGAATGAACGCTGGACTAATGGTTATATCATTTATGATGAAGGAACATTCTCTGATGCCAATAGCTTAAAAATCCTGCTGGAGGAAATGATAGCTAAGAATATGCCTCTCAATGTAAGATACGACAATTTGATTAGATTTCGTGATGATTTGAATTATGAAAATTTATCTGATGGTTTTCAACTTTCCACAAAGTATCTAACTCATAAATTTCGTAATCAACCATATTTAAAGGAGTTAGGAGAGGTGATACAAGAAGGGAATAAAACTGTAAAAGAAATAGTTACTTTATTTGAGAAATTTGGTGTACCAGAAGTTAATACTCTGTATTTTCTTAATCTATTTTTTAATAAAGGTGTTTTAGATGACGAGCCACAACTTAATGAATTATAAGTAAATGCTAAATCAGAAATCCAACTTATTCCGTAAAGAATCCCTGGAGCGTCTATCTTCCCCCGAAAGATTAGACCAACTAATGCACGTCATTAACCCCAGAAGTTGGCTACCTCTTACCGCATTAGGTTCCATTGTTGGAGTAGCATTTATCTGGAGCATTTATGGACGCATCCCCATCACTGTCGAAGGTCAAGGAGTACTAGTTTACCCTAGCAATGTTGTGCAGTTACAATCAAAAAGTGCTGGACAATTAATGTCCCTAAATATCAAGGTTGGAGATATCGTCAAAAAGGGACAAATCCTAGCAACAATTGACCAAGCTGAACTCCGTAAACAACTACAACAACAACGATTAAAACTAACTGAATTACAATCACAAGACCAAGCAGTAGGTTCACTACAAAGTTTTAAACTCGCACAGGAGCAATTATCAATCCAGCAACAACGTCAATATCTCAAGCAACGGATGCAGGAACTACAAGGAACAACACCTTTGTTGAAAAGTAGTGGTAATACCTCAATTAAACAACAACGGGAAGGTTTACAGCAACGTCTGAAACAATCTCAAGCTCTAAGTTCGGTTTTCCTGCGGAGAATGGAAATCCGCAAACACCTATTCCAAACTGAAGGCGCAATTTCTGGGGATGATGCGTTAAAAGCCGAGCAAGAATATCTACAAAATCAGGAAAAAATTGCTGACATCAAATCCCAATTAAAAGAATTAGATGTCAAACAAACAGAAACAAATAAAAACTATCAACAGAACCTCAACTCCATTTCTGATGTCCAAGCTCAACTAAAAGAATTGGACAGCAAATATGCTGCTGGAATTCAACAAAATCTCGAAACTACTACTAACCGCAAAAAAGAGATTCAAGAAGTTAAACGGGAAATAGCTAAGTTATCCCAGCAAGTAGGTGATAGTAGTCAAATTATCAGTCAACATTCGGGACGGATTCTGGAAATTACCCTCACACCAGGACAAGTTGTGAATGCTGGTACCCGTCTAGGGAACTATTGAAGCCGAAAATACCGGAAAGTAAGTTGATGAGTGTTACTTATTTTCCCATTGCTGAAGGTAAAAAAATTCAACCGGGAATGAGCTATGTCAAATTACTCCCCAAACTGTCAAACGGGAAAGATTTGGGGGAATTTTCGGTAAGTTACTACTATTCTCTAGATTTCCTATTACTAAAGAAGCTGCTGCTCATGAAGTGGGTAGTTCTGAAGTTTTATCAGGTTTAATCTCCAATCAGCAAGGAGGTTTAATTCAAGTATTTTCTGAATTAGAGTCAATTCCCGATAACTCCTAGTGGCTATAAATGGTCTTCTTCCATTGGTACCGAACTCAATATCTCCTCTGGAACTACTACTGTTGTGCGTGTCAAGGTAGAAGAACGCGCTCCCATCACTTTTGTTTTCCTATCTTGAGGTCTTTCAGTGGTATCTATTAATTGGACTTTAGCAACTCGAGTTTACTCTCTGGCAATATTTACAAAAATTACTGCCACTTAAAAACATTCGCGTAAAAACACCTACACTTCTGCAAATGGAAGCTGTAGAATGTGGTGCAGCTGCTTTGGGGATTATTCTGGGTTATTATGGTCGAATTGTACCTTTACCAAACTACGTCAAGAATGTGGTGTTTCCCGCGATGGTAGCAAAGCATCCAATATTCTCAAAGCTGCTAGAGCATATGGTATGGAAGCTAAAGGGTTTAAAAAGGAACTCCAGAATTATCAAATTTACGTCTTCCTTATATTGCTTTTTGGAATTTTAACCATTTTTTGGTAGTAGAAGGTTTTCGTCAAAACCGAGTTTATCTCAATGACCCTGGTACAGGTCCGCGTCACATATCCCTACGAGGAATTTGATGAGGGCTATACTGGTGTTGTTTTAGTGATAGAACCAGGAAAAGCCTTTACTAAAGGTGGACGAAACCCAATATGTTGGTTTCCCTATGGAAGCGTTTACAGGGTGCATCTGATGCTTTAATTTATTGTATAGTTGCTGGATTTTTTCTCACATTTTCGGATTGGTTGTACCTGTATTTAGTCAGATATTTATTGATGATATTTTGGTGCAGGGAAGACATTTATGGTTACGACCTTTGCTGATGGGAATGGCATTATCCACGTTGTACAAGGCTCATTAACATTACTCCGGTTGCACTATCTCCGACGTTTAAAAATTAAATTAGCTGTAGGTATGTCCAGCCGTTTTCTCTGGCATATTCTCCGCTTACCTGTGAGTTTTTATGCTCAAAGATTTGCTGGAGAAATTAGTAATCGGACTAGTCTCAATGACCAAGTTGCTGATGTACTTTCGGGAAAGTTGGCAACGACAATTATTGATACGGTTATGGTATTTTTTTATGCCTTAGTTATGGTGCAGTATGACTGGGTATTAACTTTAATTGATCTGTTTTGCATCCGTGAATATTTTCACTTTACAGTCTATTTCTCGTCAAAGAATCGATGCTAATCAAAGGTTAATTCAAGAATATGGTAAAGCTGCGGGTACTGCTATTGCTGCTCTGCAAAGTATAGAAACTTTAAAAGCTTCAGGACTGGATTCCGATTTCTTTTCCCGTTGGTCAGGTTACTATACTAAAGCTTTGAACTCTCAGCAGGAATTGGGAAAACAAATCAAGTTTTTTCTGTTTTACCCGACTTTATTATCCGCTCTATCGGGAATGTTTTTGTTAGTTGTGGGTGGTTTACGGGTGATGGATGGACACCTTAGTATTGGTATGTTGATTGCCTTTCAAGGTTTGATGTTTAATTTTCAGCAACCTGTAAATAATCTTGTGAATTTTGGTACTACTTTACAAGAGTTGGAAGGTAATTTAATTCGCATTGATGATGTTTTAGATAATCCTACCCGATTTAATCGTCGAACAGAGAGAATCACAACCAAAGGAATCCAAACCCGCTTATCTTCTCCCTAAATTACAAGGATATGTGGAATTACAAAATCTGACTTTTGGTTATAGTCGTTTAGAAGCACCATTAATTCAAAATTTTAGTCTTTCCATCAAACCAGGACAGCGAATTGCTTTGGTGGGTGGGAGTGGTTCTGGTAAGTCTACTATTGCTAAGTTGGTGAGTGGACTTTATCAACCTTGGCAAGGGGAAATATATTTTGATGGTAAACTTAGAGAGCAGATTCCCCAAGAGTTATTGACTAATTCTGTGGCGATGGTAGAGCAGGATATTTTGTTATTTGGTGGGACGATTAGAGATAATTTGACTCTTTGGGATACTACTGTCACTGATAAAAATCTGATGCGAGCCTGTGTTGATGCTGCTATTGCCGATGTAATTCTGTCTATGTCTGGAGGGTATAATGGCGAACTTATCGAGGGGGCATCTAATTTAAGTGGAGGTCAACGACAACGATTAGAAATCGCTCGTGCTTTAGTGAACAACCCTTCCATATTAGTCATGGATGAAGCCACCAGCGCTCTAGATGCAGAAACAGAACAAATTATTGATCAAAATCTCCGTCGTCGTGGTTGCACTTGTATTATTGTTGCTCACAGATTAAGTACTATCCGGGATTGTGACCAAATCATAGTTCTGGAACGGGGAAAAATCGTCCAGCGAGGTACACATCAAGAATTATGGCAAACCGAAGGTGTCTATTCTCGCTTAATTCGTACTGAGGGATAACAATATGGAAATTAAGGGACAAACTTACATAGTCAATGGAAATGAGCCAATTTTACTAGATAACCCTAATCAGGTTTGGCTAGTTCAGTCTGGTTCATTAGTATTATTTGCTGTTACCGTCAAAGATGGTGCAATTGAAGGAAATCGCCGTTATTTAACCAGCATTAATCAAGGTCAAGCTCTGTTCGGAATGACTACTAGTTCCAGTCAGTCAAACCGTCAGATATTAGCTGTCCCCATAGGTGAAACGGAACTATTACAACTACATCGAGAATGTTTTTCTGAATTAGTGGCTCACTCAGACCCCAGAGCGATCGCCTGGATAGAAACTTGGGTATCCCAGCTAACTAGCGTATTCTCCCACATTACCCCCTCAGCAGTTCACATCAAACCAGAAGGACAAACTAAATTTTCCCTAATTTCCGGACAAATTTTTCAACCTCCCACAGGTTTAATTTGTTGGGTACAGATTGATGCGGGAACTTTGCGCTGCTTGGGTTGGGAAGAATTAACTCTGACCACGACCACGGGAATTTTACCCCTCAGTGACAAAATCTGGTTGTCAGCGATGGAGGAAGTACAACTTACCAATCAAATCACATCAGCGCACCTTGACTCTAATCCTATTCTCACCGGATTATCCCAACTAAATTCTTACTTGTTGCAGGGGATTGATTTATTAGATGAACGAGAAGCTGAGGTAGAATTAGCTCGGTTAGGCGATCGCCAACGGTTAAATCGTCAGTTAACCGCAACAGCTATTGGTGAACTAGCATCAAGTTTGGGTTCCCAAGATGGTAACTTTTTCCTAGAAGGTACTCCCTTACTAGTAGTTGCTGGTGCGGTGGGTAGAGCAATGGGTTTGCAAATTCGTCCCCCCTCTCGCTCGGAAAATCTCAAACGAGTCAAAGAACCATTAGAAGCTATTGTTCGGGCTTCTCGCATTCGGATGCGTCGGGTATTGTTACGAGATAATTGGTGGGAAAAGGATGCAGGTCTTTTAGTTGCTTATACTTTGCAGGATAACCGACCAGTAGCATTGTTGCCTGTTGATGCAACTCAATATGATATATTTGACCCCATAGAGCATAGTCGTATACGAGTAAATAAGCAAATTGCGGATACATTAGCTCCTGTGGCTTATATGTTATATCGCTCTTTACCCAATCAAGTTCTGAAAGCTATTGATATTTTTAGGTTTGCACTGCAAGGACATACTAAAGATTTATTACTAATTGTATTTACTGGTGTTATAATTACAGCCTTGGGGATGTTAACACCCAGCGTCACTGGGATGATTATGGATAATGCTATTCCCGATAGTGATCGGGGATTGTTATTACAAATAGGACTGGGACTACTAATAGCGGCTTTGGGTACTGGTGTATTTCAACTAGCACAAGGCTTTGCGCTCCTGAGAATGGAAACGACTGCGGATGCGGTGACTCAAGCTGGAGTATGGGACAGACTACTAAATTTACCCTTGTCGTTTTTTCGAGAGTACACCACAGGTGATATGTATTCTCGTGTGTCATCGGTGAGTAGTATCAGCCGACGATTGAGTGGTAGAACACTGATTAATCTGATTACTAGTTTATTTGCACTATTTTATTTAGGACAGTTATTTTATTACAATTATAAATTAGCTTTCGTGGCGGTGGGATTTGCGGTAGTGGCGATCGCCCTCACCAGCATTTCCGGTCTGCTTCTGTTATCAAAAGTCAATCCCTTGCTGGAAGTGAAAGGGAAAATATTTGGCCAGACGGTACAGTTAATTGATGGTATTTCTAAATTAAGGATAGCTGGTGCTGAGGAAAGAGCTTTTGCAGCTTGGAGTAAAAATTACTCTCAACAAATTAAACTCGAACTCAGTACCCAAAGAGTAGAAGACGCAGTAGCCCTATTTAATACAGTATTACCCTTAATCACTTCTGGTTTACTATTTTGGTTTACTATCCAATTATTGGAGAGTCCACAGAATAATGGTGGAATTCAATTATCGTTGGGTACTTTCCTAGCGTTCAACACAGCTTTTGGGAATTTTACCAGGGGAAGTACAGATTTAAGCAATACAATCACAGAAATTATCCAAATTTTACCTCAATGGCAACGAACTCAGCCGATTTTGGGAACCGTTCCCGAAGTAGATTTGACTAAAGCTGACCCTGGTAAACTGAAGGGAAAAATAACTGTAGACCATATCACCTTTCGCTACCGCAGTGATGGACTACTGATTTTAGATGATGTCTGTATTTCTGCGGAGCCTGGAGAATTCATTGCTTTAGTAGGTGGTTCAGGGAGTGGAAAATCAACTATATTCCGGTTGTTATTAGGATTTGAAACACCTCAAGCGGGTAGTGTTTACTATGATGGTCAAGATTTATCTGGGTTAGATGTGGATGCAGTGCGAAGACAATTAGGAGTAGTGCTGCAAAATGGTCGCTTAATGTCAGCTTCTATTTTTGAGAATATTGCTGGGGGCGCACAGATTACATTAGATGAAGCCTGGGACGCTGCGAAGATGTCTGGGTTAGCTGATGATATCACCTCCATGCCCATGCAAATGCACACAGTGATTAGTGAAGGGGGTGGGAATCTATCTGGGGGACAGCGACAACGATTGTTGATTGCGAGAGCTTTGGTGTTGAAGCCGAATATTTTGTTATTTGACGAAGCTACCAGTGCTTTGGATAATAAGACGCAAGCCATAGTCAGTCAGAGTTTGGAGAAGATGCAAGTGACTCGAATTGCAATCGCCCACCGACTGAGTACCATCCGCAATGCTGACCGAATTTATGTACTCCAATCAGGTAGGGTAGTACAACAGGGGACTTTTCAGGAGTTAGCCACAGCAGAGGGCTTATTTGCTCAGTTGATAGTGCGACAAATGGCGTAACTACAAAGTTTTTGTGGGGAGGATAAGCAAGATTCTGAGAGTAGTTTATAAAATTTTACGAAATCAAAAATTAAAGAAATAAATTGAAACATATACAATTCAAAAAAACGTTGTATAATACCTGGGGCAGATGAAAATGAAATTTCAATCAGACTTCAGCACTGCTTACTTATTTCTATAAGTAGATTTTTAGTTAATTAGCAATTGAGATTAATTAGACATCTCCAGAAATGAGGTAGGGGCGGATTGTAATCTTCCCTTACCAAGGGTTTTAACGAACGCATAATTAATTTTTAGAGATGTCTATTAACAATTTTAGAAGACTCAGGGGGAGAAAATAATGTCGGTAAGTACACCTTTTTCAAATGGACAAAATATAACTTTGCAAAAAGACAAAGTTATTACAATAACTAATAGAACAGTTCGGTCTGGATTGGAAGTTTATCAAACACATAATATTACTGGGTTTGGAGAAGGTGAAGTTGAAATTGGAAGCATACCTTGGTTTGCTTTGATTGTTCTAATCATCGTAGGTTTAATTATGAGTCCATTTAATTCCAGTGTCGGTACATTGATGATAATGGCTGCAATTGCTGGTGGAATTTGGAATTTTGTTAAACCCAAACATTATGGTTTTTTAATGACTCTAAATTCAGGAGATAGAAAGCTATTTATTACAACTGATAAATCTGGATTAAGGCAAGTTGTATCCACGATTTATGAAATTATTGAGACTAATCAAGAAGCCACATATCAAATTTCAGTTAGCAACAGTAATATTCAAGGCAATTTCATTCAAGGTTCTAGCTTTAAATAGTTTTGGGAAAAAATGAGGTAAATATTCATGAATCGCGATAATTCAATAAATATATCTAATAGCACCTACACAGGAGATATTTTACAGGGTAATACTGTAGAAGGAGGAATTAAAAATACTCAGACTTCCGAATCTAATCGTGAGCTTCTGAAAATATGTTCTGAGTTAAAAACCATTTTACGAAGTGATGCTGTTTTACAAGAATCCTCTAAAACAGAAATTCTGGGAGAATTAGAAGTATTAGAAACTGCTGCTCATAGTTCTAGTGACCAAAAAAACTTAAGTTTAGCTCAACGCTCTTTAAAAGTTTTGAAAGGAATTGTGACTGATTTACCAATAGAATCTCATTTTCATAAATCTTTTAATCATTCATTTCCTGCCATCAAAAATAAAGTTGGTTTTTAATGATTTATTGCTATAGAAATCCGCTTTATTTTTTTAAGAATGAGCTTAAGAAGCAGATAAATATATAGATTTCTGTTTAAAAATTAAGTAGGATTTCTATAGTCAAAAATCAAGATTTGACACTCCAGAAATTAAATAAATGAGGTGGATTTATGAATGGTGATAATTCCATAAATATATCTGATAGTAATATCAAAGGAGACATTCTTCAAGGAAATATTGTGGAAGGAGGGATTAAAAATACTCATACTTCTGAATTGTTAAAAGCAAATTTAGAAGAAAATATAGTTTTCCTAAATGTTAAGAGTGGTGACTTTCAGCAGGGATTTGATGTTACACTGCGAATTAATTCTGATACCGAAATTAATGGACGTTTTCCCTCTGCTCCAAATATTCCTAAACTTTATCAAGATTGGCATTCGCAGTACTTGCTCATGAATGATTTACGAGGAAAGGATATCGAAATTGTAGAAGCTATCAATAATACTGAGATAGAAAAGCTATCTCCCCAAGAATCCACAAAATCGACAAGACTCAAAAAACCACTTGCGATTAACAATGCTCAGTTAAAAAAGCAATGTCAGTCCCAAGCACAAGAATTGAGAAACAGCATCAGGATTTGGCTCAGTTCTCAAGATATAGAACTGCAAAAAATCAGAGAGAAATTGCTGAAAAGACTCCCAAATCAACAGGAAGAAATTCGAGTAATTATCCAAACTGAAGTTCTTTTACTCAAACAATTACCTTGGCAAGAATGGGATTTATTCTCTGATTTTTATACCAAATCTGAAATCGCTTTAAGTTCCCCAGATTATGATCCAGTTTCTAGAGTAGTAGCAGTCAAGCATCACCACCAAGTTAGAATTTTAGGTATTTTAGGTGATAGTCATGAAATTGAAATTGAGCGTAATCGTCAGCTGATAGAAAGTTTACCTAATGCCTATTCATCTTTTCTCAAAAATCCTAAACGTAAAGAATTGACGGATAATCTATGGGATAAAGATTGGGATATTCTTTTTTTTACAGGTCATAGTTCCCAATGGGGAAAAGGTGGTAATATATCTATTAATGAAAATGAGAATTTAACAATTGAGGATTTCAAGCGAGGTTTAAAAAGAGCAATTGAACGAGGTTTGAGAATCGCTATTTTTAACTCTTGTGATGGGTTAGGATTAGCAAAAGAGTTAGAAGATTTACACATTCCGCAAATCATTATTATGCGGGAACCTCTACCATTTAAATTTGCCAATGAATTCTTACAGTATTTTTTGAAAGCATTTGCTGACGGTAAATCCCTATATTTAGCAGTCAGAGAAGCTAAAGAAAGACTCTATGATGAAGGGTTAGAAACGGAGATACCTGGTGCTACTTGGTTACCAGTCATTTGTCAAAATCCAGGGGAAAGAGTTGCTACTTGGCAAGAATTAGCTTTAGGGAATTTTCAGAATCCACCAACCAAAAATGTCAAGGAGAAAATTATGAATAACCAAGATGTAATCACATATTTAGAATCCCCAAATGGCTTAGATTTTATAAGTCCTAATTATCAAAAATCTTCTGAGAATTATGGTAGAATTTTTAATATTGTTTATGGTAAGTTAAAACTTATTAATATGCAGACTTTATTAACAAAATTGCAACAGGAGCCAACAGATGTTAATAAGTTAGTATTTATGGAAATTTTGAAAGCACAAATACTCGCAGACCAAGAATTTGCTCAGAAGCTAATAGATATAATTACGCAGCTTAAGTCAGATGAAAAAATTTCTAGTGATCACCCATCTGTTGAGAAGATAGAACAAAAAATCAATTATGGCAATGCTCGGTTTTATGGTAATTTTACTGGTGGAAACCAAAATGTTACAAAATAGTGAATTTAAAATTCAAAAAAGAGGAATAAAATTATGAATAACCCATCTACACAATTCAATCAAAAAACAGATTATGGAAGTGCCCAGTTTTTTGGTGATTTTCACGGTGGTAATCAAACTATAAATTTGCAGCAAAAGTCTGATTTTAAAGAATTAACTCTGGAAGAACTAAAATCACGAGAACTTAAAAAAAACCTAGAAACTGATAATCTTCTGAAAATACTTCAAGATGAGAGGCTGTTAGTACTAGGGGGAGATATAGGTATAGAGAAAAATGATCTAGCTTCAGAAATTGCTTATTATTTGGGAGAAGAAATCTTAATTAAAGTTGCTAATCTTCCTAAAGATACTAAATTGATTAAGCGATGGAAACGCACTTCAAATCAACAGATTATTGATATTGATTTAGAACTTCAAGAAACAAATTTGCCAACAATTTTTATTATCAATGAACTTAGTCCCATTGATGTCAAGTTAAATCTATTACAACTTTATAAAACTGTAAAGTCTTCCAAACATTATATTATAGCTACCACTGATGAAAGTTTATCTAGTTGGCATCTAGTCGATGAGGCTAAAAATATTTTTCCAGATTTAACGGAAGTAAATTTTTACAGTCAAGATGATTTATTGCATAAATTAAATGAGCAAATAGAAAAATATGAAATCAGCCAAGAATTAAAAGATAAATTGTCTTCAGATGAAGAACAAGATAACTTACAGCGTTACTTGAAATATACTTTCCCCATCGATTTTTTACTCTTACTCAGATTAATTGCTGAGGATTTAAGAACCTTTAGAAATATAATTCGCTTTGTAGAACTTTTTCGCAGCAGTAAATCACTATCAATTGTACAATTAATTGAAAGTGCTAAAAGTGATGGTGCTTTTATTAATCAGTTATATAATTATAGATTGAATCCTCGTGAACAGCTTCTGGCATTAGGTTTGAGTTTCTTTAATGGACTTTTTGAAGATCAATTATTTGCTGCTTTAGAAAAAATAGTTCAGATTGCTTGGCAAAAACGTGATGCATCTCTACGAGCATTAGATTATTGTGATTTAGAAAAGCTACAAAATGATTTTTTCAACCTGACTAATAATGAACTATCTGAAGGAAAACCTGAGGATTTTAAAGTTGTCAAAACCAATGAATATAGAATTGATATTCGTTCTATCACAGTAATTTCTCTATCAAATCGGAGAAAACTTTTGGAAATTGCTTGGGAAAGTCATCGTCGGCAAATCATTGCTGCGCTACCAGGATTAGTTGATCTGGTTGAAGAATCAGTGAAAATAGATTACCGTCAATGGGAATTGTATGGCTCTTTCATGCGCTGTCAAAAACTAAGAGATGTAATTAGTGATACTCTGAGTGAAATAGCTTTAATTTCTACAAGTGCAACTAGTGCAGTTCAATCTGCTTTGATTACTTTAGCTCGAAATAATAATTTTTTTGTCCAAAATGTGGCAGCCAAGTCTATCGGTCGATGGCGTGACCCGAATGTAATACATAACGAACATATCAAGCCTAATCAAGAGTTATTCAGAACCCTGCAATTATTTTATAGCCTTGCTATTGACCAAGAAAAGGAAGCGCAAAAAACTGCTCTCAAGAAATTGGAAAAACCCAAACTACTAAAAAATATCACACAACAAAACTTTGGACAAAGTATTATAGCTCTACTAAAACTGGACAAGTTAATATCAAAACCAAGTGAGCCAGAAGAAAATCAAGAGTCGAAGCCGGAAAGTTATTACATCGAACAGCCAAAGCTAGAGAAAGATAAAGAAGATTATATTATAACTGCTTATATTGCCGCTACTGTGGCACTCACCATCATGTATGCCGCAAAATATGACAATAATCGCATCTCAGACGATTTATTTGACTGGCTCAAAGAGTTATCGCAAAGCAAAATTTTTCTGGTTCATAAATACTACGGTAACTATACTCTTTATTATTTAACACCTTTGTATTTAACACAATTACGTAATCTACTTCAAGAGTCAATCCAAAATCATAAAAAAGATCACCTCAATTATGCGATCGCTCGGAGCTTGTCTCATGCTTATGATTATCCAAATAATCGAGTAGAGGTGGCAAACATACTTGAAGAATGGCACAAAAAATCTATTAAGATAAGGTCTTCAAGCATCAATGTTGATAAAATTACTGCTCATGATGCTTTATTAAAAACCGTAGCTCTAACTTATGGATTGATCGACTACACTTTACAACCAAGTAATCTTCAACTCAATCATGTTATTAGTCGTTTAGATGGAATTCTCGAACAAGAAAAACATCCCTTTGTGCGACAGGGTGTAATACAAGCAGTTTATATTCTCATATGTAAATACTTCCATGAAATTGAATCTCAATTGCAGGATTTGCTTACCCATATTCAGGATGATGAACCCGATGAAACTGATGAAATTATCAAAGCATTAACAATAGTATATCTAACGGAACGAGAAAATTTTCAAGGAGGCGATCAACAAATTAAAGTTTACAATCGTTCCTATTCAGTTTGGACAGAATTAAAAAAACGTCCTTTAACTGCTATCGAAAAAGTAATGGATAGCTGGGTAAAGCTTGAGCGAAAAAGAGTTGCACAGAAAATCGCAATCAAAGCTTTAGTTTCTTTTAGCTTGGTACTAGATGAAATTAATCTTAATTAAGAATAATAAATTTGAGGTGGCTACTTATGTCAGAGTATAGAAGTTTGAATGAAGAGTTAAACATTTATAACCGAGTAATGATCCCCTGGTTTGTAACTTTGGGTCAAACAGATAATCGCCAGCAATATCAAGCAATTATCTCTGGGTTATTAACTGAGGTATTGAAGCACCATAAATCTCGTCGTCGCGAAGCCATGAACTTTGTTTTAGATCGGTGGAACTATACTTCAGAGAATAACAATTTAGCGATAGATATAAATGATCAGAATGCTCAAAAAAATGTAATTAGTATAGCTACTATTTCCAAATTATTGAAAACAGGAATCACATTATCAGAATCAGGTTGGCTAATAGCTTTAACAGGTGGTATTATCTTATCTTTCGTAGGCTTTACAGCAATTAATCTCACTAACGAGTTAAGTCAACTTCCGCATGATATTTCCTCCCCACCTACGCCAGGAACAACCCCTGATCAACCAACAATTGAAAATGGTATTCCTCTGTTTACTGATGTGACTGTCAAAGATATTGACTCCCCTAACTTTGATCAAGGTACTCTGACAATTAAGTTTGCGGCTAATTCTACAGCTAGCGATCGCTTAATCATTCGTAATCAAGGCAAAAACTCAGGTTTAATTGGAGTTGATGCCGCCAATATTACTTATGGAGGGGCTATTATTGGTAGTTTTACGGGAGGAGATGGTATCAATCCATTAGTAATTAAATTTAATGCTCAATCGAGCCCTGATATTGCTCAGACTTTGTTGCATAATATTTACTATCGAAACATTTCTAACAATACTAGTCCCGGTTCTCGTACTCTACAAGTCCAGTTAAATAATGGGAAAGAAAATGGTGATAGTAACATACTTTCACGGAACTTAATCGTGACTACGGAAAATAAAGAGCCAATTATTAATATTCCTGCTCAACAAACAATTAAAGAAAATACTAGCCTCACTATTAGTGGTATTACCATTGCTGACCCCGACAGTTCCAAGTTAACAGTTAATCTCACTGTTAATAAGGGAATACTTAATATTAAATCTGATGTAGCTGAAGGATTAAAAGCAGATGATATTCTTAAAAATGGCACTAATGCTGTAACCTTAAAAGGTACAGCTACTCAAATCAATAGTACTTTAGCTAATCCATCGGGCATAACTTATAAAGTTAATCAAGATTTTATTGGTGAAGACGTGCTTAAAATTAACGTCAATGATGGTGGCAAAATTATTTCTGGCAAAACCGATACAAGTATAATTTGGCCAACTAATGCTCTCAAGGCTAAGATTAGCAGTAATAGTCTTCAGGTTACTATCAATCCCTTAAAAAACCCTCCTGAAATTACTGTTCCCAATCAACAAACAGTCAAAGTAAATACCAGTTTAGGTATTCCCAATATCAAAATTAATAACCCCAGTAATGATAACTTAACTGTTACGTTCAGTGTTAGAAATGGCAAACTTACTATTAAACCAAATGTACCCCAAGGAGTCATAGACAAGAAAATTAGTAAAAATTCTACTCCAATAGTTACTATTTCTGGAACAGTTGCAGAAATTAACTCAACTCTGAATGATTCGAGCGGAATTATCTACATCAGCAATCAGGATTTTAATGGTAACGATATCTTAGCTATTACCGCTAGCAACGGTGGTAAAAAGAACGGAATAAAAACTATTCCTATAACTGTCAAGCCCTTGAATCATCCACCTGTATTGAGTATTGATGAAACCAAAATCACTGATAATGGTATTAGTATTACCAAAGAAGAAGCGGTGAATGTCATTAAAAAATATATGGCATCTAAAAACACTATTTTTGCTCCTCCTTATGATCGTCGATTAGCAGCTAGTTTAACCACAGGTAAAATTTATGAAGATATTATCAAATACGAAGGCTCACTTGATTGGCTTCAATCTCATAATGCTTACTATCAATTTAGCCAGCAAATAACTAAGCCGCTTGATTATTTTACAGTTAGTGGTAATCAGGTAAATATTGATGTTAGAATTTCCGAACAAGTATATTATTATGAATATGGTAGCTTAAAATCAAATAAACTCAATGATAAAAGCTATAGATTTACATTGCAATTCGAGGATAATATTTGGAAAATAGCTGACCGAAAATCTCTTGATAGCTGATAAGATAGGAAATAATAAATCAAACATGAAATTCATCAAAAAAATATGGTTAAAATTACGCTTTGTTTTCGTTACCATCATAATTTTACTAGGAATTATTCTGAATGGGTATGCTGCGACAAAGTTAATCATGGGAAGTTCAAGCAATCCATCAACTATTAATCAACCATTACAATCTAGTACTTCTACTCCAAATAAAACTGATGATACTAATGTAGTATCAGCTAAAAATATTCAACCAGAAATAGCAGTAAAACAAAAATTTGGACATTTTCCTTATTCCGAAGGTAATGCTGAAAAAATGATAACTATTGCTAGCTATGCTCAACAGGAATATCAAAGATTTGAGCAACTAGCACCAGAACCAGCATTAGCATTAATGAAATTAATTTATGCAGCAAGAGATGAAAAAGTATGGATTATTCCCGTATCAGGTTTCCGTACTATTGCTGCTCAAGAAAAACTCTTTCAAGCACAAATTCAACGACGGGGTTCACCAGAAGCAGCAGCTAAACTCAGCGCTCCTCCGGGTTATAGTGAACACCATACTGGTTATGCTTTAGATGTAGCAGATGGTCATTTTCCTAAACAAGATGTAACTTATAATTTTACCCAAACTGATGCTTTTCGATGGTTAAGTCAACATGCTAAAGAATTTGGATTTGAATTATCATTTCCTGAAAATAATTCTCAAGGAGTTAGTTATGAACCTTGGCACTGGCGTTTTATTGGTTCACCTAATGCAGTAAAAATCTTTGCTCGCGCTAAACCATCATAGAATTTATCAGATACTGAAATCTAGACTAACACTGTCATTATCCAAACTTAATTGGACGTTGAACTGTTCTCCTGTTAATAGTTCTGTAATTTCTTGTCGTAGAAAATTAGTTTCACCTCCTGTCTGAATTTCTTCAGTTTCTTCGGCAAATGTCACAGTGAGTTTCAGATTTTCGGGTAGATAATTACTATCTTCTTCCACAGGGTAAACTAGTATAGTTACATCAACCAATTCCTCCGGTTTACGAGTAAGCTGAATTACTACTGCGACAGTATAACTGTCTCCAATATTAATTAATCTTCCTCTTTTAGTCACATTAGCATCCATGAAAGCTAATTGCTTCGGTGGTAAGATGTTTTCAATTACCTGCCAACCAAAGGCGATCGCTTCCACAAAATTATCTTGTAACCATTGATTTAAATTGACTATTGGATTAGGGTTCACTGCGGGAATTTCTGAAGTAAGTCGAACATCTAGAACCGGAACGTTTAATAGTTCGGTTAGTTGATCATCTCTAAATAAAGCCTGAATCCGCTCATATCCTGCTTGGGTGCTTTCAAAGAATAGGAGTATACTACCTTTATCTATTTTATCTAGTTTCAATGAACTATTCCCTGTAAGTTGCTTGAGTGTTTTAACAATAGCATCAAGCTGGATTTGATCAATATCTTCAATATCAATCCACATCCTCCATCCAACTACTTTCTCTGCTGATGTGGGTGGAATAGATGGGCTTTTTTTATAGCCTAATTTTTCAAGTTGTATGGGAATATCAGACCATTTTATGATAAATTCTTGATTAGTCTTATCCTGAATAAGTATTTCTATATACCGATAAAGACCCGTTGCCAATTCGACTCTAATACTTGCTGCTTCTTTAGAAAGAATTTTAGCGATAGTAGCTGGCTTATAATTGCAAAGTAATCCACAAAGAGAATGATACTCATTATCTGTAAGTTTTTGTGGTTTATTACGATTTTTTTCTGTTTCTTTAGCAAATTCTAAATCGGCACGTAGATTATGTATTTTCCAATAAATATTGGCTTGGGTTATAATTTCTTCAATATTCATATTAGTCATCCAATTTCTAACGATTTTTCACAATAGCTAATGTTACGTTATCAGTTTTGTCTTATTTTTAATGTAGTATTACTATAATCCAGATAACTACTCTTTTATGATTGATTCATAAATGAACACTACCAGGAGCAACTCCTTATGTTTAATAAAAATAGCAAAACACAAATCAAAGCTGACCTCTCTGAAGAAACCAAAAAAAATATTCCCAACAAATTACGTTTTTTGATCGATATCCAAGTTGATGCTATACAACTTGTGGTTGTTATTACTACTCTGGTTAGTTTAATGCCAGTACCTATTTTTGTAGTCAACTGGCAGAACCAGAAAAATATCGAAAGAATCAACCTACCGTTCACTAACACAACATTTAGAGGAGAACATTCCCGTCATAATTGTGGTGACAATCACGGCGAAACTAACTACATATAAAGTCTGACATAACTGGTTATTTAGTCAAGTAGTCACTATGTCGATTTCACAAAACTTAACATGAATTTATGATAGGGTATCTGAGTTTTCAGTACCCTCTTTATTATTTTGACTGCTTAGAAAATATGATTCTGTAAACGCTGACGAGCTATATTCTTCCATCTCTCGACTTCAGGCGTTTTTGGACGAGGATATTTCAGACAATTTCTCCATTCTGCTAATGCTGCTTGGTTATTTCCTTGAGCTTCCATTACCTGTGCTAGTAGACAGTGGGCTGAAGCGCGATCGCTTTTTAGTTTAATGGCTTCTTGCAATTGAATTTCTGCTTCACTATAATGCTTTTGCTCCTTCAGTGCCCAGCCTAAATTTTTGAACATATCAGATTTTACTTGGGCATTTGGATCAAGTTGCAACCCTTTTTGAAGCAAGTCAATAGCTGTAGTATAATCTCTATGTATATAAATTTTTAATCTAGCTAAGTTATTATGAGCTTCTGTGTCTTTGCCCTCTACAGCAATTTTATATTCAACTAAAGCTAGGTCAAATTTCTGTTGTTTTTGATAGATTAAACCTAAATTATAATGAGGTACCGGATAATCTGGTTTAATCAATAAGGCACATTTATATAAAATTTCAGCAATCTTTAGACGTTCAGATAAGTAGTATTCCCATCCCCAATTATTGCAAGCACGAGCAATATCAGGTTTTAAAACCCAGAAATTACCCAACCCAAATAATAACAAAGCTGATATTATCAATTTATTTCCAGTGAAACCAAATCTACCACCTTCAGTTTTTTTCCTTTGATCGAAAAATAAAGACTTATCACTATTGATCGGACTCGTAATTACTTGTTTAATTTCATCTAAACGCTGCTGAATAATTTGGGTATTTTGGGGTCGATTACCTGGAAATGCTGTGATCAGATCCTCAATCAATTCAGCCAATGCTTGTGGTATTTGTGGTGCATAATCTTGCCAAATTAGTTGACCCGTTTGTGAATCTTGGGTGAGTTCAACCGGATGTTTACCTGTCAATAAATGCACAAATGTACACCCCAGAGCAAAAAAATCTGACTGTGGTACTGCTTTTCCATAAACTTGCTCCAATGGTGTATATCCCGGTGAAATAATCCCTGTCACTTCTTTGCATCCACTCATTTTAATTAAATAGGTATCAGTTACTTCTCTCACTGCGCCAAAATCTATCAGTACTAATTGCCCATTCGGCTGGAGCATAATATTAGCAGGTTTAATATCCCGGTGAAAAAAGTTCTCTTTATGAACTTTTTCCAGAATTGTGACTAACTGTTTTAACCAAATCAGCGCTTGCTCTGGTGTGATAGGTTGATGATTTTGACTAATCAACCACTCCTCTAAATTACAACCATCTATTTTCTCCATCACCAAGCAGTGTAATGGTTCAGTGGCTTGGCGGCCAGGTAAAGTATCCATCCGGCTCAACTTTGGGAATTCCTGGGTCATCCAACTCGCTTAATACTTCGTGTTCTCGTTGAAATAGCAAAACTGTCCGACTATATTCTTCATCCACAAATCTAGGAACTTTCAAAACTTTGAGAACTTTCCTGGTTCCCTGGTCATCCACTTCAAAAGTTTCACAAAAGCCCCCTTCCCCTAACTTTTGAATCACCACAAACCGATTTTGCAATATTAACCCTGGTTGAATCATCATTGCTGTCAGCTACATTAAGTAATATTCAAGAAATTAATAGTATACTTCATAACTACTGGCTGGAGTGTTAAAAAAACTTTATCTTTCTCTGTAATCGTTTCCATTAGCGATCGCCATTTTAATGATTCCAACGCAGCCATTAACTGTGACATAGATATAGATGGCGAAAGTTCCTCTCGCAATTGGGAAAGGGATATAGCCTGGGGACTATTCGCTAGATGACGCATAATTTGTGTTTCAACATCAGACAGCCTATTAAACTGTTGTTCCAGAATGGTCTGGAGTTGACCAAGATAGATAGTATTTTGTTTGATAAAATTACAAACATCCCCATCAAAGATATCAATAATAGTTGCCGCAACGATATAAAGTGATAATGGATTACCTCTGTAGATTTTAATTAATTCTCCCCATTTATCAGCTTGGGACAAACCTTTCTCTCTGAGAATTTCCTGTGCAGCTTCTTTTTCTAAATCAGTTAATCTCAAAGACCGCACCGGACGTGTTCTCCCAATTAATGGTGCAATTTCGGTAGGTTGTTCCCGACTCACCAAGACTAAGCAGCTATGATGAGGGGATTCTCCCACCAGTCTAATCAACTCACGATAATCCTGATATTCTTCTCGATAGTGTCCAGCTAGATGCTCACTACGCAACAGTGATTCCCAATTATCCAATATCAACAAACAACGATGCGATCGCAAATGCTCCATTAACCGTAACAATGCAGAAGCAGTAGTTTTGGGTAAATCATCAGTTGATTGAGGAGACAGAAATTGGAGTACATCTGTCAAAAGGTCGAAAATTGGTAAGGGAGAGCGAAGACTACGCCAAATCACATACTGAAACTCTCCTTGAATTTTTTGAGACAGCTTTACTGAGAGCGCAGTTTTACCAATTCCCCCGATACCCAATAACGCTACCAATCGACAACGGTCTTTCACAATCCAATGTTCTAACTGCGCTAGTTCACTAGTTCGACCATAAAAAACCGAAATATCAGGAGCAGCACCCCAATCTAGAAATGAATTTCTAGACTCTGACTTAGGATCATAGTCACTTGGACGTAGTTCTAACTCCATAGCTTGAAACAAGCATTCAAGAGAGCTACGGTAAACGGCTCCTTTACACAGCAAGATTTTGGAGACAGTATCAGGGTCTAACCGCTTCACCCCAGTTATTCCAGTTAGTTCTGATAACTCCTCAAATGTGTACTCATCTCGTCCTAGTTTTTTAACTATTGCTTCCCGGAGTCGCTCTTGTCCTTGAGAGTTGAGTAAAAGACGACGCTTGTCTGGAGACTGACGCAAGTTCATGGAAGTTGGAGTAAATAAACTTTGGTTATCCTCCATATTCTCACCGATTTTCTCACCGATTTTCAGCAAAATGTCAATTTCGGGGTCTAAATCCTCCTCGGACAAAACCCTGATAGTAATTACTGCAAAAAAATTTATCGCTAAAATCTCAACTTCGGTTTTCAATATCCGAATATCGGTGGTGAAACATTTTTAATTTTGGTGAAATAAATACAGATTCAGCTTGTTCAGAAAAATCATCACTTCCAGGAGATTTAGATGGTACAAATTCTAGAATTACCTGCTCAAAATAAACAGGTTTTGCAAATTGGTAAAGAAGTAACTCCTTCTATCCAAGATATAGATATGCTGTCTCAATCAATGGCAGAAAACTTTGAACTCAAAGGAGAACAATTTGAATTAGACCTATATTTAGATGGGATAATTCCGAAACCTTGGGGACATGAATACAGAATCTATGCCGATGCTTTATATGATATCTGGAAATTAAAGCTTTTACCAGGTCAATCCACATCAATGCATTGTCATCCCCGAAAAGAAACTGCTTTATTATGTCTCGCTGGTCAAGGAAAAGTTCAGATTTGGGAACAAAGTTATTTAGTGGAAGCGGGAAATTGTATCCATATCCGAAAAGGAGTTTTTCACGCTACTGAAAATATTGGTGATTCCCCTCTGGAATTGGTTGAAGTTGAAACACCTCGGAACAAGTTTGATTTAGTTAGAGCTAATGACAAATATGGTAGACGGGGGAAGATTTACGAACAGAAAAATTTAGACCAAAAAATACTAGACATTAATTATGTCAAGTATAACCGTGAAGGCAAAATTCGCACTGCTTGCATTGCTAATAAATTTAATTTTGGCTTACGAGCAGGGATGGACATGATTGGTCGTCCTACAAATGACTTAATGTTTACTGTTTCCTTGGGCATCAAAAATGCCTTAAGTCACGATATTCAAGTATTTTCACAAAATCCTGATGAAGATTTAGTCGTCACCAACGATTTTTACTTTACTATCAGCCAAAATCTCTAAACCTATCATTTACCTGAGCAAACTTGAGGAGAATCAAATGAATTACGCTGTCATTATTACTCAACTGGCTTTCAAGATCATGATGTAGTTTACACTTACTATCAATTGAAGGAAGAAGGATATGAAGTTGATGTCGCAACCAAAGGGGGAGAAGCTGTTATTGGTAAATATGGAGTGCAATTACCAATGGATAAAACTGCTAAACCAAATATTTCTTTCGATGATTTATCTGTTGAAAAATATGATGTGGTGATTTTAACGGGAGGTCATGAAGCTCCAGATCGGGTGAGACAAAATCAGAAAGTTTTGGCATTTGTTCACCAAATGGATGTAGTTGGCAAAATTGTTGCAGGTTTGTGTCATGTTGCTTGGATTATGATTTCTGCAAAAGTTTTAAAAGGACGGACTGTATGTGCTTATGTGGGTATGGTTGATGATATGGCAAATTCTGGTGCTCATGTCATCCCCGCAGATGTGGTAATAGACGGTAATATTATTACCTGCTCTTATTACGGTCAAGTTGGCAAGTTTATGAAAGCTGTATTTGCATCTGTGGAAAAAGCCAAATCCGCATCAAATAGGCTAACAGAATTAATTGTTGTTTAAAGTCGGAAATTTTCAAATATTTCCAGCCTGCTCCCCAATCAGAGCAGGCTGGAAGCCTACTCCACAGTTAATTTTTTTTTGGAGGAAAGTTTGTGAATAAAACAGTATTAGCTCTAGATTTTGACGGCTTAATTTGTGATGCATTGAATGAATGTATTTTAGTCTCTTGGAATGGCTATTATGGTAAATCTTTAGATGATTTTAGCCAAGAAGGTTTAGAAGTTATTCCCAGAAAATTCAGAAAAATATTCCAGCGATGTAGAAATTTTGCTCAACATTTAGGTCACTTCATTGTCCCGTTTTTGGATGCTCAAAATACCATCATATCCGCTGATGATTTTAATTTAGTCTACGAATCAGTTAGTTCAGATGTTGTCGAGGAGTTTATCCAAAAAGTTACTACATATCGACATCAGATTAGAAATACAAAAGAAACTGAATGGTTGCAACATCACAGTTTATATCCAGGTATGCAAACTTTCTTAACCCAGATGAAACTACCTGTTTATATCGTGACAGCTAAAGATGGGGAATCAGTCCTAAAAATCCTCAATAGTGTAGGCATCAATTTAGATGAAAATCGAATTTTTGGAGAACAAAAAAACAAAGTAGAGGCTTTTCAACAAATTACTGATTTAGAACATATTCACAATCAACAACTCTATTTTTTTGATGACAATATTTTGAATGTGTTATCAGCCCAAAAATCTGGATATACAGCTTACTGGGCTACTTGGGGATACAACGCTCCTGAACACTTTCATATTGCTCAAGAAAACTCTGTTTCTAGTATTACTCTCTCGCAATTTCAGGAAAACCAATTTTAGGGATTAGATAAAATGACTAGATTTCTCAACAAAGCTACCACAGAAAACATTCAAGAATATCGCGAACCTTTATTGCGAATTCTGATTACAGTTACATTCTTGATATTTTTCCAAGCTTACATGGTAGCACCACTCATCCCTCACTTTTCCCAAGAGTTTAAAGTTTCTAGCCAAACCATTGGTCTGATTATCCCCGCATATTTGATTCCATATGGAATCGGTTCACTTATCTACGGTTCACTCTCAGACTATATTGGACGACGACGAATTATGGTGACTTCCTTACTAGCGTTTGTGATACTCACCAGTTTGACAGCAATTTCCGCATCTGCATCACAAATCATTTTTTGGCGTTTCTTAACAGGATTGTGTGCTTGTGGTGTCATACCTCTAACACTGACATTAATTGGTGACTTATTTCCTTCTAAACAGCGAGGTCGTCCTTTAGGTTGGATATTCGGAGGAATGGCTGGGGGAATGGCTTGTGGTTCAACTTTTGGGGCTTTGCTTGAACCCCTGATTAGTTGGCGGGGTATTTTCTTAGGCGTGGGAATACTTGGGGCTGGATTACTATGGTTACTTTTACCATATCAACGTCTTTTAGGAGACAAGATGCGAGGTAATACAGCAAATATTTTTCACTTGTTCACTACTTATAGAAACTTAATGGGGTCTTTTCGCGGACTGCGAACCTATTCCTATGTACTTCTGAATGGAATTTTTCACTCAGGTGTTTATACTTGGCTTGGTTTGTATTTTCAACAACGATATGGTTTAGGGGAAACTGGTATCGGTTTAGCATTACTTGGCTATGGAGTTCCAGGGTTTTTGTTGAGTCCCATGATGGGAAAATTTGCAGACCGATGGGGACGAAGTTTGTTAATCCCCATCGGTTTTGCAGTGGCTGGTATTGCGGTTACTATTTTGATATTTGATGTTCCTTTACTGGTAGCTGCGCTGGGAGTCACTATCCTCTCCCTTGGTTATGATATGACTCAACCCCTGTTAGCCGGAATTGTGATTTCTTTAGATGAAAAGCGTGGGGGTCAAGCGATGGGATTAAATGTGTTTACCTTATTTATTGGCTTTGGTAGCGGTAGTTTTCTGTTTGGTGAGTTATTAAAGTTAGGTTTTGGGACAGCCTTAGGGATTTTTGCCGGAATTATGCTATTTGCTGCATTAATGTCAATTGTGTTGTTTCGTTCGGAAACTTGAAGTATCTGTAAATTAATGATGCTGTTAGCGAAGCAAAACAGGAGTAGCGAATAGAACTATGTTCTTACTACCTTGGCGATCGCTAACAGCATCAAAGTATTTCCGGTTCCCTTTTTAACTACAATTTAGCAGCACATAACGCCGCACCAATCAAGCCGACTTGCTGATTGAGGATAATATGTACAGGTATATCTTCCAATAAGGGGCGCATTCTGCCTTTTTGGGTGAAATTGAGCAAGAAACTGCCATTTTGCATCAAAGTTAGGATTTTGGTTCAATACCCCCAGCAATGTACAATCCCCCACGGGGTAAAAGTTTGAGAGCTAAGTTCCCAGCTTCTGCACCGTAAGCTTCAATAAAGAGTTGTAAAGTTTGTTCACACAGGCGATCGCTTCCTGCTAATGCAGCACTACCAATAGCTGCACCTGGGTCTACGCTTTTCTCTGGTTGTCCAGCTTCTTGTTCCCAAATTCTGACAATTTGGGCAATATCGGGGGATTCAGCGGCTATTTTGCGATCGCGCAAAAATTGATAAATACCCACAATTCCCAATCCCGAAACTACCCGCTCTACAGAAACACGCTGAATATCATGTTTATCCAGCAGATATTTCATCAGTTGAAATTCCAACTCAGTCCGGGGTGCAAAATCAGCGTGTCCACCTTCAGAGGGAAAAACTTGATATTGATTTCCTTGCTTAATTAAGAATCCTTGTCCTAAACCAGTCCCCGCACCAATAATGGCCATGGGGGCTTCTGGCTCATGTTTTCCTAATTGTAAAGTCAGCAAATCCGATTTAGTTAACCCAAAAATACCATACCCTACTGCCGCAAAGTCATTAATCATCGAGATATGGCTGATACTAAGGTCTTGGGCTAATCGCTCAGTATCTAAAAACCAGGCTAAATTAGTTAACTTGGCTGTATTGTTAACCACCGGACCTGCAATCGCAAAACAAGCTTTTTCGGGTATTGGTGTATTAGCTTTCACCAAAAACTTTTGTACCATCGGGACTAAATCAGGATAGTCCTGGCTATGAAAACTATTCTCATCCAGAGTAACTAACTCATTTGCATCTGATGTTTCCACCAATCGCAGAATAGTTTTTGTACCACCAATGTCTCCAGCTAGTAGCAAAGTCATAAAAAATTAACAGCTCGGTAGTTATTACTCTAAGAATTTGATTAAGTAAAATCCAGCACGAAAATTGTCCGCAGGATTTAAACAAATCGAACTAAGTCTTCAGTTTGGTGAAGATGAGACGTATCCCCCTTTAGTTCTAGTAACCATTCTGATTCTTGGCGTACTACTTTAACTATAGAACATAGAGAAGCTTTGACTTCTGTTTTCGCAACTTCCCCAACTAACCCCATCGCTGCACCTAGTACGGATGCACCATGCGCCACTAACAAAATATCTTCTGGAAAAAATTCCATCGCTAGACATCTAGCAGTCTGTCCAGCACGTTCCCGTACTTGTAATTGAGTTTCCGGGTACTTAGCTGCAACACGGCTGGTATAACTAATATCAATTCTCGGAAATAATTCGGCTAAAGCGGAAGTCGAGAGTTTTTCTGGTTCTTCAGTCATCCAAGCGGGATTTAACCACTCACTCAAACCCGTTTCTAGCTGAATCGGTAAATTTAAAACTTCTGCGACAGCATTTGCGGTTTGTACCGTTCTCAGAAAGGGAGAAGCGAAAATATGAACAATTTTTTCACCAGACAATCGTTGGGCTAACTGCTGTGTTTGTATAATACCATCATCTGATAAAGGTGGATCATAACGTCTTTCGGCGGTGAGGAACCAATCAGGGTGAACGAAATCAAGACGGTTAGCGTGTCTTGCTATCCAGATTATTTGGGTCATTATATATAAATGATTAAGCGATCGCTTTTAACTGCTTTAGAAATTTTAGCTAAAAAGTGGTATGGCTATAGCTACAATTTCAACCAATTAAATAACTGTCCTACAGTCAACTGAAAATTCTGCGCTAGTTCCGGAACTGGTAAAAAGTTAAATTGCGAGTTGCTGCTTTTACCATAGTTCTCTATTTTCTTTATTACCCTAAATAATCCTAGTTTCCAAAAAAGGAGAATTAATATCTAAAAACCAATTTTCATAAATAAACTCTATAGTCAAAATAAAGGTAAAAAACATTACTATATTGCCATACAGTTCAGTTAAGGGAAGAAGGTAGTATTGTCATCCTGACCGGAGGGAAGGATCTCGCGAGATCCTTCCCTCCGGTCAGGATGACAAATTACACCTCCTCATAACTTTTCAAACATCCTCTTACCATAGTTCTCAATCTCCTTAATTATCCCAAATAAGCTTTTTTAACTTGCTCATCATGAATTAAATTTGATGCTGCACCTGATAAGGTAATGCAACCAGCTTCTAAAACATAACCACGGTCAGCGATTTTTAGAGCTAGATTAGCATTTTGCTCAACTAATAAAATTGTCATTCCTGAACCGCGCAAATTTTCAATAATCGAGAAAATTTCTAAAACTATTGCTGGTGCTAAACCTAAACTAGGTTCATCTAAAAGTAATAACTTTGGTTTACTCATTAAAGACCGAGCAATCGCCAACATTTGTTGTTCACCACCACTGAGAGTTCCTGCTAATTGATAACGTCTTTGTGCTAATCGCGGAAATAATTCAAATTGCTCATGAATATCGTTCTTAATTTGGGCTGAATCAGAACGAATATAAGCCCCCAACATTAAGTTATCAAAAACTGTTTGCTTGGCTAACACCCTCCGACCTTCCGGACAATGAGCAATCCCCAATACTACCACTTCATGAGTTTGGTAACGGTTAATATTACGACCATTATAAATAATTGTGCCATTTTTGGGATTCACCATTTTTGATATCGCACGTAGGGTGGTACTTTTTCCAGCCCCATTCGCACCAATCAGCGTAACAACCTCACCCTTTTTGATAGTTAAATTAACTTTTTTTAAAGCTTGAATTCCACCATAATTGACATCCAAATTTTGGATATCTAAAAGATTAAAATCTTGTGGATGAACTAATTCGGGTTTATCTGTATTCATTTTACTCATTCCCTAAATAAGCTTCAATTACAGCTGGGTCATTTCTAACTACAGATGGTTCACCCAAAGCGATTAACTGACCAAAATCTAACACCGCAATGCGATCGCATAATCCCATTACCAATGGTACATGATGCTCAATCAAAATAATCGTCAACTCAAACTGAGTCCGCAGTTCTCGAATAAACTCACTTAACTGGTGCTTTTCACTGGTATTCATTCCCGCAGCAGGTTCATCCAAAAGTAAGACTTGGGGAGCTAAAGCTAAAGCTCTGGCTATTTCCAAACGACGTTGGTCACCATACGCTAAATTTTTGGCTTTTTCCTCAGCCCGATTACTCAAACCAATCAAATCTAATAATTCTAAAGCCTTTTGTCTACTCTTTGCTTCTTCTCTCACCGCAATAGGTAATCCTAACAATCCTGTGAGTATGGTACTTTTTATATGTAAATGCTGGGCAATAATAACATTATCTAATGCCGATAACTCTCCAAATAAACGAATATTTTGGAAAGTTCGAGCGATACCTAAACCAGCAATTTGATGGGGACGAAGCTGAGAAATTTCTGCCCCTTTATATAGTAGTTCTCCGCTAGAAGGTGTAATGAAAGCGGTAATTAAATTAAATAAAGTAGTTTTACCAGCACCATTAGGTCCAATCAGTCCGAAAATTTCATCTTTGTTAATGGCAAAAGAAACATCATTCACGGCGATTAACCCTCCAAAACGACGAGTTAAAGCTTTGGCTTCTAAGACCTGGTTAGTGTTTGAGATAGGGTAGGACATTTTGTACAGATTCAGATTTTGCTAATCTAGTGTTTTGGTTTGCGTTTTAATAGTTCAGGCGTGACTAATCCTTGAGGAAAAAATATAGTACCAATAACGATGAGAACCCCAAAAATAATTAATCTTCCATCTCGCAAGAATTGGGTTAACCAATGTAGATAATCTAAATTTAATTGATCAACTCCATCAGCCATGCTTCTTAATATTTCTGGTAAAGCGGTAAATACCATTCCTCCCAATACTGCTCCCACAAAAGTTCTAGAACCACCAATTAATACAAAAGTTAAATAAATAATACTGGCATCAAATGTACCTTGACGGGCATTCCATGTATTGAGAAAATGAGCGCTAATCGCACCCACAAACCCAGCCAGAATTGCTCCTAAAGTAAAAGCTAAAACTTTGTAATAAGTCGGGTCAATTCCCATTGCACCTGCGGCTAATTCATCTTCCCGGATAGCAATAAATGCTCTGCCCACACGCACACGCTCTAAACGATAAAATAATACCATACTAATAACTAATAATGGTAAAGCAATCCATAAATACTCAATGGAAGTTGGGAAAGGCTGAGGAATACCAAAAATTCCCACCGCACCCCCTGTAATTTCTAGGTTCAGGGACAGAACCCGCAAAACTTCCACAAAAGCAATAGTGGCGATCGCTAAATAAATTCCCCGTAATCGCAAAGCGGGAATTCCCACTGCTATACCCAATAAACCTGTGACAATTCCCGCGATTAACATTTCTAGCAATAACAGATGGATGGGAAATGAACCACCGTTAGAGGTAAAAACTTTCGTAGAAAGAATCGCGGCGATGTAACCCCCCAAAGCATAAAATCCTGGACTAGCTAAAGATAGCTGTCCCGTCATCAAAGGTAAATATAATGATAAACCTAATAATGCCCCTAATACCATAGAGACAATTAGAGAACCGTAAGTAGAGAAAAATTCAGTCATGTCAATTTTAGATTATAGATTTTACGTAGTGATAGCCCAAATAAAACTATTTGCTACAATATATGTATAGTGGCGTATTTCAATACGCTCCTACACCTTTTGAATAAATTTGCGTCCTAGCAAACCTTGAGGTCTAACTAGCAGCATCACAAATAAAATCCCAAAAGCGACAGCATCTTTGTAACCAGAAAATTCCGAAGGAACAAATGCTTCGACTAATCCAATCACTAAACCTCCCAATACTGCACCAGGTATACTCCCTAAACCACCTAGCACAATCACCGCTAAACCTCTTAAACCAAATGTAATCCCAAAATAAGGTCCAGCAATACTCACGCTAGAAGCTACTAAAGTTCCGGCTAATCCGGCTAGAAAACTGCTAATAAAGAATGTTAAGATAATAAAACGGTCGGTGTTAATTCCTAACAAACTTGCTGTTACCGGATCTTCTGCGATCGCCTGTATGGCTTTCCCATATTTTGTCCGATTAATAAAGTAGGTGAGAATAGCCACAACTACCATCGACACTAAGAAAATTACTACCTGAACGCTGCGAATGGGAATCGGGTTATTAGCACTACCAAAGTTAATTGCAGCGGGTAGACTACCATAAGTATCCCCAGGAAAGCTATAACTTTCTGCACCGACTAAATACTGGATGACGTTAACAATCACCATTGCTACACCCAAACTAGACACCACCGTTAGCAAGGGGTCAGAACCTTGACGACGCAAGGGCTGAAAAGCAATGCGTTCCATTCCTATCCCTACTAATCCAGCAAAAATACTGCTGATGATTAAGGCGATCGCAAATGGTAATTTCAGAGGTAAAGCCGCATTAGCGAGTAAACCATTAAAACCAAAAGTCCCACCCATAAGTGTATAGGTGAAATATGCGCCCAGAGTAAAAATTGCTCCATGAGCTAAATTAATGATGCCCAAAATGGAATACACTAGAGTATATCCCAAGGCAAAAATAGCATAAACACTACCAATGGATAACCCATTTAAAAGTTGTTGCAAAAATAAACTGATATTCATCATTTTATAAATATAAACTTACCTTGATTACCATCCTGATCCATTTTAATTTGAGCCACATAAAAATCTTTTTGAATGACTTCACCAATTGGCGTAAAAGCAATTTCACCCAAAGGAGTCTGATATTTTCCCGACAATATCTCTTTATTTAATTGGGTTCGCAACTCTGGCAAAGGTAACTTATCAAGTTTGCTCTTTTTATCTAAAGATTTGAGAGCCTCGACATACACTTGAATTGCGGTAAAAGCTTGAGCACTAAATTGGGGAGGCTCTTTTTTATATTGGTCAACAAAAGTCTTACGAAATACAGTATTAATTGGATTTGGTTGTTCGGGACTATAAGCTTGAGCAATTAAAATTCCATCGCAAAGTGCTTTACATACAGGGAATATACTAGAGGTATTCATCCCATTACCACCAATAATAAGTCCTTTATAACCTAATTCCCGGATTTGTCGCACCAAATTACCACCATCAGTAGTTAAAGCCGAAATAATCACTAAATCTGGTTTGAGATTATTTGTAAAAGTGGCTTGAGTTTGAAAATCAGTATCAGTGGTTAGGAATTTTTGCACAGTGACTAATTCTAGACCTTGCTCCTTCACAGATTTCTGAAAAATTTCAGTTTCTGACTTACTAAAGGCATCATTTTGAGCATAGAGGACAGCAACTTTTTTAATTTGGGGATTTAGTTTGCGTGCAGCTTTTAAAGAATTGGGTGCAACCACAGAAGAAGGTGCAGATACACGAGCGACATAATCACCAATTTCGGGAATTCCTTTAGCAGTATTAGAAGCACCTATGACTGGAACTTTCGCATTATCAGCAATGGGGTCAGCACCAAAAGCTTGTTGAGATAAAGATCGGACCAACAATACCCACAACTTTATTTTTTTGAATTAAAGTTTGAAAAGCATTAATTGCTCCGGGTTCATCACCACTTGTATCTTGAAATACTAATTTAAGGGAAGTACCGTTAATACCACCTTGCTCATTAAAATACTTCTCAGCAATTTTGGCCCCAGCAACTTGCTCTTGACCAATTAAGGCCACGTTGCTAGTTTGAGCAAAAGCGATACCAACAGGTATATTAGTAGTACTTGATTTAGTTCCACCGCAAGCTGTGAGCAGGAGAGTGGAAGCAGCTAAAAATGTAGTGGTTATTTTCATCATCGGGAATAAGGAGTAGGGGGTAATACCAATTCAAAATTCAAAAACCAGAAAATCAGATGATCTGTGGGTTTGGTGGGATTGAAACTGTATCAGGGTTTTTATGAAATGGTATCAGAAGTTGGGAATTTATATAAGTGGTAATTTGTGGATGGGGTATAAATATCCCATCTCAGATTACTTTTAGGTTATAATCTATTTCGTCCTCAATATGTATTTCAATATGCAACATTGAAAAATTCCCATTGGATTGATATCTACTGACATTTGTCCCGATACTGTATTTAAGACTAAGTTTCCTCTAACAGCTTAATTCATGGCTTTTTCAATAAGACCAAATAAACAATACCACCCACAATCAGAGGTAGTGTAACATACAAAGGATTTAGTAAGTACCAACCATTCAGGGAGAATTCCTTAGAGATTCCCAAAGAGAGCATCAAATTAAGCGATATAGAAATAAGTGGTAAAATCAGTATTAAAATCAAGGGTAAGATAAAGTAAATAAAAAATAGTCCGATTATGGATGCAATACCAGTGCGATCTTGTAGCTGACGTGGTAGCCATACAGAAATAATTCGATAGCCGTCTAAGGGGGGAATCGGTAACAAGTTAAACAGCCCTGTAATAAACTGAAAATTAATAAAAATAGCAATCAATGCAGAAAGCCAATAAGGAAAATTGCTGGCTAGGCTGACATGAAATATCGGAACTAATACCAATCCAAAAAGTATACTAGCCAGGGACCAAGCTGCTGCTGTAGCACTTAACCATAGACGATTCCGAATTTCATCAAATTCAATATAGACTGCTGCACCAGGTAAGGGAATTACACCTATCACTAAAAAAATTGCCGGTATAATGATGCTATGTAGAGGATGAACATATCGAACCGGATTAAAACTTAAATAGCCTTTGTCTTTAACTGAATAATCGCCACCCCAATAGGCTACAATTGCATGTCCAAATTCATGAAAACTAATGGCACTAATCCAGAACAAGCATAAGATAACCGAAGCCAACAGTTTGATTTTAGTTGGATAAAAATTGCTTAACGAAAGACTATTAATTTCTTGCGGAAATATTTTCCCTTCACTATTTATATACAAGTATTCATCCCATTTTCCTCCAACGGAACGCTGATTTACTTCAGCAACTCCATATGAATCAAACTGTTTACATCTAGTAAATTCAGGCGGGATAACAAATCTACCTATTTTATCAATATATCCACACTTGTCTTTCAAAGCAACAGCTGCCAGCCCATGAGAAAAACGATGGGGTATCACATCGGATGAAGACGGGTCAAGTCGCTGAAAAAATTTTGTGTTTTTTTTCTTAACTAAGTTATTATTATCGTCAGGAAAGTCTATAATTATCTCAAACTCTGGTTTGATTACAAGTAAACCATTTGGGTCGATAAAACCAATTTTACCATTTGAGACTACTAAACCACGTTCTTCAAATAATCTATCAGCATAGTCAAATTGCGGTTTAACAATAAACTGACCTGTTTTATCAATATAACCCCATTTTTCCCCTACTTGGACTGGTGCTAATCCAGATGAAAAGTGTTGACAAGCGTGAAAATATGGTTCTATAATTATTTTTCCTTGTTTATCCTGAAAGCCACATTTAAAAAAAGATGATAATATAGGTCTATATTCAAATGATGCTACCGTAGGAGGAATATCAAATCCTGGTTTTTTAAAGAAAACACTTGTCTCAATAATAGCAAGTCCTTCCTGAAACTCTTTAGCTAACTTGGGCCGTTTGTTTAAACGTCCTGATTTATCGTAAAAATTTATGTTACCAGGGGAATTGACAACAAATGCTATCCCTTGAAAAAAAGTAATTGGCAACTCATGTACAGGTGGGATTATCCATTTGCCCTTTGGACTAATTACTCCCCATAATTTACCCACTCTAACAGTTGCTACACCACCAGAGAATCTTTGAACTTGATCAAATTGGTATGGGATGACTAATTCCCCACTCTGATTGATAAAACCCCATTTATCCTTAAGTTTTACACCTACTAAGCCCTCGGAAAAAGAAATCCGTGGGAATAAATAATCATCTGAAGTGTCGCTTAAAAGGTTATGATGATAATCCTTTAAATAACCGATATTATCGTATTTTGGGGGAATACTTAAAAGCCCTTTAAGGTTAATGAATCCCCATTTTTTATTAATTCTTACAGGTGCAAATCCTTCAGAAAATTTTCCTCCTCTCTCAAATTGGGGTTGCACAAATAATTGTGCATCTTGGTTGACATATCCATATGCATATCCACTTTTACCTACGTCTGTAGTAAATAGAGTAGGATACAGGTTTTCTGTTTTGACTTCATATTGCTTCTGCAAAATACTTATGGGATATATTTTTTCAGTCTGGGATATTTGGAATATTTGAAATGAAACAGCTCCTGCTAATGCCAACAATAATAAAACCAGCAACCAAATTCTTTTCTGGAATACCATTGGTAGAATTTCCTTCAGTATTATTAAAGACAGTCCGACATATTTTTATACTTATCACGAATATATTACGTAATTAGATAATTTTTGCAACCTAGTATCAGTTCTTTAATTCTACACCAAAATAGTGATTAAAAACACAACAGTATTAAGCTTGCTAAAAAATAATGTGATTAAAATTTCATAAGCCACCCATTACCCTACCTCCCCATCTCCCGACCCAATTCCTGCCAATTTGTCGTCTATCCTATCCCCCCGGATGGGATAATGATAAGATATTATTCTAATGGAAATAATCCAGAGATACCAATCCTCTAACTCTGATCCAGATGTTGGTTTGGACTTGGCTATAACTGGGAAATTTCCCATAATGTTAGTTATATTGAGGAATTAATAGTGGTTGCCACTCCAGAAAAATTGCAACACACCCACGAGCATCTATCAGGTCAAGACCGTGTAGCTGTATTGCTCATGGGCTATGGTGAAGTTGAAAGCTATGAAGACTTCGCGAACTATAATGAACAGGCTTTAAATCTACTCACTGCCAAATTTGCACCAGTCCCAACTTGGATTTATCCCCCCCTAGCAAAGCTCTTAGCTTTATTTGATCGTCATGAATGGGGACACACACATCATGATTTTATCTCCCCACACAATGCCATCTTTGAACAGCAACGAGCTGGGATTGAGCATGAATTGCAGCACAAATGGGGTGGTGGTGTTCAAGTTTTCAAAGCTTTTAACTTTTGTGCTCCCTATTTACCCAATCAAGTTTTAGCAGAAATTAAAAACCAAGGTTTTGAGAAAATCCTCATTTATCCACTACTGGTTGTGGATTCTATCTTTACCAGTGGTATTGCTGTGGAGCAGGTTAATAATGCTCTGGATGAATTAACTAATGGTGCAGAACATTGGTTAAAAGCAGTACGTTATATTCCTTCTTTCTTTAATGAACCGCAATACATCAAATTGATGGCTGCTTTAGTGGAGGAGAAAATTCAGGCTGATTTAGCGTCAGCTTATTTACCCTCACAAATTGGGATTGTGTTAATGAATCATGGTTGTCCTCATAAAGCCAAAGGTTTCACCTCTGGAATTGTGGAAAGTCAAGCTCTGTATGACTTAGTTCGTGACCAGTTAATTAACCGTTATCCTTTAATCTCTGTAGGTTGGCTCAATCATGACACTCCTCTGATTGAATGGACACAACCAACGGCGGAACAAGCTGCTAAAAACCTGATTCAACTAGGTGCTAAGGTGGTCATTTTTATGCCCATTGGCTTTGCAACTGAAAATCATGAAACCCTGTTAGATGTTCACCACATTATCCATGATTTGGAAAAACAGTCTTCTGGTGTGGTTTATTTACAAATGCCTTGTGTTAATGATCATCCCGAATTTTTAGCAATGGCTGCGGAATGGGCAAATACTCAGATTGCTGCATTGATGGAAGCTGAAGCAAAAGCTGTTAATCCACAGTTAGCTGGACATCATCATCACCATCATCATTAATATGACATAACATGCGCTAAAGCGCAACTACGAACAAATTTTCATGGCTCGTAGTTGCGCTTTAGCGCCGGCTTCTTGTATCTAACGGGAGGAACGAAATAGCACTCTTCCTGGACATTCTTCTTGATTGATCCGTGCATACATTCGTAAGCAAGTCAATACTTCTCCTGGAGTACCTCCACAATCTAATTGCAAATCATCTTTGGAAAAATTACAAATATCGGCATAAAGTCCAGATAAATTTCTGATTCGCACATTATGACCGGCTTTAGCGGCTCTATCAGCGACCTTCTTCAATAAGCGTCGTGACTCTTGGTGCAACTTACCCCACCAAGAATAGCGTTCCGCTGGAGGGATGAAGACTAAGGAATTGACCGCTTCATCGAAGTCAATCCAAGCCCGTAAAATTAAAATAGGCTCAATATGTTCTTCCGCTTTTTGCACTCTTTGAATGCGATCGCTCAAAGCTTCCAAATATTGGTTTCTTTGTTCTGGTTTAGAATGCAAGGAAACGACATCAAAGCTAAAGACATTTCTGAGCGCATGATGTAAATTTGGTTCTATTTCGGTAAGTTTCTCATATAAATGTAGAAATGCGAAGAGTATATCTAAATCTACAATCTGATTACCGGGCAAATTGGGTAGGGGAGGAAGTTCTTTTTTAGACAAACACAATCCCGCTGCTTGCACAGTACCACTCAGTCCAGGATAAATAATTTCATCGCGGAGAAAAGGTAATGGGTAAAGATTGGTCGGATTAGCGATTGCCCCCACTTCTTGAGCCAATTCCAGAGCTTTTTGTTGCCAAGATGTAGCTAAATCCTCTGGTAATCGCAATAGATAACGGTGGATTTCATTCCACAAATCCGCGTCGGTTCGGCTGTGGAGAGAGATTTGTCCCAGATAAATAGTTAATTCTGGGTCAGCCAGAAAAACCTCTCGTAAATGATGTAGTTTTAACTCACCTCCAGAATCCAACAGTCCAGATGTCCCAGATGTGAGTTGTAATAAACTGTCAAGTTCTTGCAACACCTCGTCACATAGTTCAGCACCAGGATCTAGAGGTAATTCAGCTTGAGCTTGTTTGAGAGTAGCCTCTAGTCCATACAAGCTAAACCGCAATAACTGGGCTAACTGGGAATTTTCGGTTTCTAATAATTGACGTAGATGCTCCATGAACGTTATCTCACCCATTTTGCTACCTGGTACATTGCCAAAACTACGATAGAGAGGATGTTTAAAAGTATGACATTAAACCGATAAACACTCAAAACCTCATCCTCAAACCCCCATTTCCGATGCGGGAATGGGAAATTTCAAAGCTTCTCAGATTGTCGGAGTAAGAAAAAAGAAATAACTCCTTCCTTCCCCCCTCCCGACTCCTGACTCCTGACTCCTGACTCCTGATTCAATGTATGCCACAGAATGGATCACGGTCTTTATCCACTTCATTAGGTTGCAATTCTAATTCTGCATGAAAAATACATCCTTTTTCCTTCAGTCCTTCCTGGTTTTTGGCTGTCCAATAAGGTACTTCTCCAGCATGCATCCGTAGTATACCTTTATCATCTAGAGTAACACGATATTGGCAAGGATAATCTGTAGTTACATCCGGTTTACTCAGGGAACCAATTCTAATCCATTTTTTGCTGTTAGTTTCTGGGTCAGTTTGATAAACGTAAAAAGTGTGCTGACCAGCTTGGGGGAAGGGGGGTAAAGGATGACTGATTACACCACTTCCTGGTTTGGTAACACCGTCACGGATATAGTGAAAAGTTTCCAGGGATTTATTTTCTTCATGGTCGGAGGTAAATACTAAATGATAAGCATCTGGTTGATCAACTGTGGCTGATTCTAAAACATTGATGGCAATATCACCATCTTTTAATTCTTTACTCTGTTTTTCTACAGCAATATTCCACTTCAATTGACCATCAGTAAATAAATCGGTTTTGGTTGAATTTTTGGAGATGACTGCACCTAAATCAATCCCAGAAACATCTATTAAGTAATGAGGATTTCCTTGACATAATAATACAGTAAACTGTAGGGTTTGGTCAATTTCAAACTGGACTTTGATTTTTCTCAGGAATTCTGATTCTTCCATCCCTAATTTTCCCATGAGGTTTTTCCCATCAAAGCTACCCCATAATCTCAAATCTCCATCTTGATAGTCTTGACGATAAATAATATTTGTTAATTGCATCCCTTGCCAAGGAGTACGAACTTTAGCTACATTTTCCCCAGGTGCTAGTTGATATAGTTCTTGTCCAGCATTAAAAATTGGTAGCAGTTCGTTACTTTGGGTTTTGCGTTTAAAGTTACAGGGCAAATAATAAAATAGGTTTTTGACATCAATTTCTAGTTGGTTTGCACCTTTACGCAGCAAGGCTTTGGATTCTTCAGGGTCAAATCTTAACCGTCGCAATTTCTCTGCATAACAAGCACCAGCAGAAGTAGCAAGTTTAGTAAATTCTAGGACGAAAGTAATTCTTTCTGGATTCCAAACAAAATGTGGGGATTTACTAAATTCTTGGTAGATTTGCTGTTGCACTAAATCCAGATTACAAGTTTTTCCCGAAAGAATTAGCCAATCAACTTTAGGGGTATTATTCGTATCTTTGATGCTGTGATTTAATCGGCTATTCATTAATCCTTTGGCAATGCCAATGGCTTCTCTGATGGAAGCAATTGCAGTTCGATTAAACTGGTGATTGTCTATAGTCACATTCATGCTACTAGGATTCAAAACCTGATATTTTACCCCGCTTTGAGTCAGTAATTCACCTATTTGCTGTTCATCTAAAGTGAATGTTAACAAAGAATTATCTTCTGGTGGTTTCTGTCCCAATTTGAGTTTTGCTGCTTCGGCATATTCCCAAAGAGTATAGAATGTTTGTAGACGTTGTGGGGCTTGTTGCCAACGGGTAGGTAATACTTTCTCGGCTGTATCTAGCGCATCTTTAGAAGCGACATCACCTTCAGGATTTTCCCGATCTTGACATTTTAATAAACTACCAGTTTTAAATTTACCTTGTTCTAAGAAGCGCTCATTTAATTCAGAGCTAATTAAATCTTCAAGTTTATCACAAATGATATCACCTGTGTTAATTGCCGTCAAAAGAAAATCCGCGATCGCTACTTTTAATAATCTAAAAATTCTTAAGGTGATTAATTCACCACCTAATTGTAAATGACCCGAAGAACCCAATAATTTGGGTGTAAGCCGATAATAACGTCCTCCTAAACCCCTATCTTCATGATCAGCGAAGAAGGGGGTCTTATCTTCTAATGTCAATTCAATCAAAGCTAGGTCTGTAGTCCCACCACCAATATCTAAAACCAAGACATTTTGTGACCATTTATTTCCCTCTTGACGACAACGGGTTTTAAATGACTCAATCCCAATGTTTAGATTACCACCAAATTCTCGCCACAAAAAGAAGATGGCCACAGAAACTGCTTCATCATAAGCTGTTTGGACATCATCAATTCCCAACTGCTCCACTAATTCCTTGACTTCCTTGCGGACTACTGGTGGTGCAACGGTGGGGTAAGTAACCACAGCAGTTAAAAAATCTCCTTCCGAAAATCTCCTTCTCGCTCTTTGACGATAATCTTCAGTCAGTTCAATTAAATGACTCCATGCTGCTTGAATCAGTTGGTTAACTTGGATGGTTTTTTCTTCCCCATCTAAAATTACGGGAAAAGACCTTTCTTGACCAAAGTAACGTTTGGGGGAGTGGTGAAATCTGCTGATGATTTCCTTGAGCGAAGTACTAGTTCCTTGTGCGATCGCTTTTTTACGATTATCCCTAGCTTCCCGACCCATTCGCAGTTCTAAATCCGTCAATTTAGATACCTCTAATTCGCTGGGTATTTCTGTATCTCGACGGTCAATATCCAGGACGACAGGAATTAAATTTTGGGATTCCAAGGTGGGAACCCGAAATACCTCATGATATATCTGGTAAAGTTTTTTACTAACTGCTCGACGGAAGCGATCGCTATTACCTAAACACAATTCAATTTGACGAATTGCTTCTAAAAATTGGTCTTTATTATCTCCCTCAAAAATTTCCCCCAACTGTTTTGGTTCTATTTCCAAGTTTTTGCTAATGTCGGCCAGGAATTTTTCCCATTCCCCGACACTGACATCCGGGAGAGCAATCGCTGCGGGAGAACTCAGCCATTTTCCCATGCGATCGCGCAATCTTATTTCTTGTTCTCTGGGTAAAATTTCCGCAATGGGTACTTCGATGGGGTCAAAAAGAGTAACTGTGGAATTAGATGTGCCAAAATCTAAAGCAAACCATCCCGGAAATCTTTTTTGTTGCTGTTTATCTACTGGTTGTTTTTCCACAGATTTATTGAGAATGTTATTAATGTGAAAAGGGTTCATTACTGTATCCACTGCTATTTGCTTGACTATCTGGGGTTGAAAATCTGGTGGAGATGATAGATAACAAGAATTGCCAATATGCTTTTGTAAAGACAATAGGGGATTTCCCTCATCGTCAGAATCAAAATATTCCACAACTACCTGTAAAGTGCAATTGATTCCTGGGATTAAGGATGGTTCTAATTTACAAGGATATTGCTCCAATTGCCATAGCTGTGAAAGTTCAGTGGGAATAAAAGAACTGAAAGGTTTATATGCTTTTTGAATTTGCACTGCTACTTCTATGGGTGTACCTCTCACAGTGCAAGAAATGCGGGAAATATGAGGGATATTGTTCCCATCAGGAGTAATTTGAATCAGAGGAAGTTCCAATTCATTATTTTCTTTAATCCGCACTTGGAAACTGGGAGTAAGACGAATTTCCACAGACATTTTCTAAGTTCCTCCAGTCGGGGTTTAATTCATTTGTACCAAAAGGGTTTCCGGTTTTCTCCTTAAATTTCACTAACTTCAATTTTTGCCAAATCGGAAAGAATTTGTAACCAAGCTGGAATTGCTAATTGCGGAGGTGAGTCTCCCGCAGCAATATATCTGAGCAAAGCTTCTTTTTTAGAGACATTTTGCAAACTGGGAATGATTTGATCCAAAATTCCCTCTAGTTCAGCATTGATTTGCTGATTAACTTCGCTGACATATTGGACTAGATGCAAACTAGCACTAGCGGTAATTTCATCGCGTAATCGTAAAACAAAAAGTTGGTGATTAGCCGATTTTGCCGAATTTTGACTTCTTTCTGGTGCCCAATCAAAAATTTGCCCAATATTATGTTTTTCATCTTGACGAGCGAGAGGAAATATCACTTCTGGAGCAATATTTTTTTCTTGACTATTGACTTCCGAGATAATTGCTGATTGCCATTGATTAGGGTCACATCCGAGCAGTAGTTTATAAAATAGGTCAGCTTCTTCTCCTCCAAATTCTGATTCAATATTTTGTTCCATTTCCGGATCAAGAATTAGCTGTAAATATTCCCGTTCCGTAACGACTTGATTAGCCAATTTACTTAACCAGTCTATCACCGCTTGCCGAATGCGATCGCGAGCAAAACTTTCTACTTCTTCTACAGTTTTCACAAATGCCGCATAGAAATCATCGCTCTTAGTGGGGAGAGAATTATTAGTTCGGTTTCCACGATCAAATAATTTTCCCGCAGCACCTTTAGATTCAGCTATAGAGATTGTCCCATTATTGGCCTTATTAAATAGTAAAGTCCACTGATGCCAATTTAAAATTCTTAAAGTCAGTTCATCTTTGACCACATCACTGACAATAAATCCCCGACGGTCTTTGAGAGGTTCTTTTCCTAATTCTTTTTGGAAGTTTCGGTAAATTTTATCTAAACTTTCAATCGCTGAACGCAACTCAACTTAAAGTTGGACTATCTGCTGTAGGTATGCCTTGTTCATCAATTTCCTCTATGATGTTCTTTGAGGTGTTCTTGTTGTATTTTGACTAGCATCAGCCGCCCTTTCGGTATCTTCATATAATTGCTTTAATCCATGATTAGCCACATGATTTTGAATCAATTCCCGCAGTTTACTAATACCACCATCTTGAGCAAAATAACCTAACTGTCTACCTAAATGATTACGTGATTCTGATGCTAGTAATTTTTCACTTAATTGTAACCATTTCTCTTGGAATCGTTTAGAGCTTTCTAGATAATCAGGATAATCTAAATTAGCGAGAAATTCTGCTGAACCTGCTTTAACAGTACTCGAACGTTTGGCTAATTCAGCTAATCCTAATAATGGGGATAATAAAACAATTCGGTCATTTTGGTTAGTAAAAGCATCTGAGCACCATCAATAATAGTTTGCAAAACTTTCAGTTTTTGGAAAACTGTTTCTGCTGTAATGGCTCTGGAATTGGATCATCTTCAATTAAATAATCAAGTTCTCTTTCACCACCTTCACTCTCTAAAGGTAGTTGATCAAAACGACCCACACCAACCAGAATTAAATCCTTGAGGTCTTGTCCTGGTCGTTGCTGCTGCATCATTGTGAAAATTTTCTGGGCGCGATCGCTCCCAGGTGATTTACCATTGAGTAAAATCAGGATTGTTTGGACTTGAGCCAATTCTCGCAATGATAAAAAGGTATCTCGTGCGCCGGAATTAGCTGCCCCTAAACCAGGAAAATCTAAAAGTACAAATTCCGAAACTCCAGCTAAATCCCAAATTTCCCGTGATATTTTCACATCAATATCAACCCGACGAATCAGGGGAAAAGTATTTTGCAATAATTGATTAGATAGCTGATTGAGGAGCGGTTGGTAAGCGGATATGAGCCGTGGTAAATGTTCAAATCTCAAGGTTTGGATAGCCATTGGCATTTCTGCCAGTTTTAACCCTTCATGGGCAGTAGTAGCATCAATTTCATAGCGTTTACTGCATAGAGCCTCCCCATAAGCCTGATAAGCTCGGAGGAACAAGACTAACTCCCGCAATAGATAGCGTAATTCTAGATTACTACTACTTTTCCATGCTTCCTCACACCAGGCAATAATATCTTTACCAGTGTTCATCTTGGCTAAGGATATTGCTGGTAGTCCTGCGGCTATTGTCGCGACGATTAGCTTCTTCTAACATGAAGCTAGCACATTCGTTTACCCCTTCATGAGATAAATACTCGATCACATAATTATCTACTTGGGTAGTCGCAAACTCATCTTGTGATCGAATATGAATAGCAGTAACGTTTCCCGTAGTCGGGTTTTCACTGATGGGTAAAGCATCTGCATAGCCGATTAAACTGCCTAAAAGCAAAGTTTTACCGCTGCTGAATTCCCCCATCACCCCAATTTTTACAGGTGATATAGCTAGTTCTACAGTTTTCTGAGCCGTTTCCCGCAACCGGACTAGACAGTTATCCAGACTAGCGGGAACCCAATCTTCTTGTTGAGAAGGGTGTTGAGGTACTGAGTCTATCTTATGCAGGATAAATTCACCGTACTCTTTAAACCGATTCAGTTTCTCTGGTTCCATAGAGTAGTTTCCTAACTGAGATAATTTTCTGTGAGCTTTATAACATAAAAAGCGTTAATAACCACTATTTATGCAACAAACGTGGGAGGTGGGAGGTGGGGGCAGAGGGGCAGGGGGAAAGAGAATTTAAAATATATTCTCCCCATCTCCCTTTCTCTCTTTCCTCCCCTACTCCCCGCACCCTGTTCCCTGTTCCCTGTTCCCTGTTCCCTGTTCCTTGCTATATTTGAAAAAATGAGAAAATTATGAAATTTAGTTACATGAAATTCATTTTTCAGAATAGCTTGATATTAAAATCCCATTACCGACAGAAACTGGCTGTAATATCTGTGGTATTACTAGGTTTTTGGCTGAATGCATGTAAATCCACTCCTTCTAATCCTGAAATATCCCAGGTAAATTCAAAACCAGCTGATACTACCAACCTGAAAACCAAAAACCAAAAGGTAATTCTGACAACTTTTACAGTCATTGCTGATATGACCAAAAATGTCGCAGGAGATAAAGCCATTGTCGAATCTCTGACCAAACCAGGTTTAGAAATTCATGGTTATGAACCTACACCCAGCGATTTAGTAAGAGCGCAAAAGGCTAATCTAATTTTGGATAATGGTCTAAATTTAGAACGATGGGCAGAAAAATTTTACAACAGTGTTCCTAAAGTTCCTCATATCACATTAAGTACGGGTGTTCAACCTATCGGTATTGCCGAAGATGCTTACCAAGGTAAACCTAATCCTCATGCTTGGATGTCACCGCAAAACGCTTTGATTTATGTAGAAAATATTCGCAAGGCATTAGTTAGTTTAGACCCTGCTAATGCAGAAGCTTATAATACTAATGCTCAGGCTTACAGCCAAAAAATTCAGGATATTGACCAAAAACTGCGAACAGAAATATCGACAGTTCCACCCAGTCAGCGCTACATGGTTAGTTGTGAAGGAGCATTTTCCTACATCACTCATGATTATAACTTGAAAGAAGTTTATCTGTGGGCGGTTAACTCTGAACAACAAGCCACTCCCAAGCAAATTGAAAAAGTAATTAATACTGTTAAGTCAAATAAAATACCCGCAGTCTTCTGTGAAAGTACAGTTAATAATGCGGCTCAAATTCAAGTAGCGAGGGAAACTGGAGCAAAATTTGGGGGGATTTTCTATGTTGATTCCCTCTCTCCTCCTGATGGACCTGCGTCAACTTATCTTCGATTATTAGAACATAATGTGACCACCCTTACTAAAGGACTAAAGTCAAAATAAAACCCACCTCCCCATCCCCCCACCTCCCCACCAACCCACCTCCACCCCTCTCCCTTTTAATCAATATGCAAGAAACTACTATTGACGTAATAAATTTAACAGTAAGATACCATGACAAGGTAGCTTTACATGGAGCTTCGTTGCAGATCAAAGCAGGCTCAATTAATGGATTAGTGGGTATGAATGGTAGTGGTAAATCCACTCTATTTAAGGCAATTATGGGATTTATTAAACCCACTACTGGAAAGGTTTTGATTAATGGTTTGCCCATGAGAATGGTGCAAAAAAATGGACTGGTTGCTTATATCCCACAATTAGAAGAAGTAGATTGGAATTTTCCAGTCAGTGTTTATGATGTGGTGATGATGGGACGTTATGGATATATGAATATATTCAGAATTCCTTCCACCAGAGATAAACAAGTAGTGAGAGAAAGTTTAGAACGGGTGCAAATGTGGGAACTGCGCGATCGCCAAATTGGAGAACTTTCGGGTGGACAAAAAAAACGGGCTTTTTTTGCTCGTGTTTTAGCACAACAAGGGAAGATATTATTATTGGATGAACCCTTCACTGGTGTGGATATAAAAACAGAAAAAAGTATGATTGATTTATTATTAGAACTCCGACAGCAAGGGCATACAATTTTAATTTCTACTCATGATTTAGCTTCAATAACTACTTTTTGTGATCAAGTAATTCTCATCAATCGCACCATTTTAGCTTATGGTAATACTTCGGAAGTTTTTACCAAAGAGAATCTATCTCTTACCTTCGGTGGTTATTTTGCGGAGGGAGTGGGAAGTGGGGAGGTGGGGTGATGGGGAGGTGGGGAGGTGGGGTGGTGGGGGGATGGGGAGAGAGAAATTCATTAGGAAGTAAAAAGATGGAAGTAGTACAGTGGTTTACAACACCTTGGCAACATGAATTTATGGTCAAGGCTATTCTGATTAGTGCTTTGGTGGGATTAGTTTGTTCCGTCTTATCTTGTTATATGACCCTGAAAGGATGGGCTTTAATGGGAGATGCAGTTTCCCATGCAGTGATGCCTGGAGTCGTCATTGCCTATATTCTAAAAATACCTTTTGCTATTGGTGCATTTGTCTTTGGGGTAGGTGCTGTAATTGCTATTGGTTATATCAAAGCAAAAACGAGAATTAAAGAAGATACAGTAATTGGCTTAGTATTTACAGGTTTCTTTGCTTTAGGATTGGTATTAGTTTCTAAAACACCTAGTAGTATAGATTTAACCCACATCCTCTTTGGTAATGTTTTGGGCATTTCTCAGTCAGATATCATCCAGACTGTGATTATTAGCGTGATTACTTTAACCACAATTGCTATCTTACGCAAAGACTTCCTCTTATTTTGCTTTGACCCTACCCATGCACGTTCCATTGGCTTAAATACAGGAGCGCTCTACTATATTTTGCTGTCTTTACTTTCCCTAACTGCTGTAGCTGGATTACAAACTGTGGGAATTATCCTCGTGGTCGCGATGTTAGTTACCCCAGGTGCAACCGCTTATTTGCTCACAGATCGCTTTGACTATATGATGTTGATTGCTATGGCTTCGGGAGTATTTTCCAGTGTTATGGGAACTTACATTAGCTATTACATTGACGGAGCTACTGGAGGTTGTATCGTAGTATTGCAAACTACAATATTTGTAATAGCTATGATATTTGCACCCAAGCATGGTCTACTGATAAGAACGAAGTCATCCAAAGAAGTATAAGCTGAATCAGACTGTGCTGAAGTGTCATTTTGATTTCCCCCTCTCATATTCCCTATTACCTCTTTACTTTGGCAGAGAAATAGTAAAAGTTGTACCCTGACCAACTTCACTTTCTACTGAAATTGTACCTTGATGTAAATCAACTGCTTGTTTAACTATTGCTAGTCCCAATCCAATTCCCGGTGTACCAACCACGGAACTAGAATTTTTTCCTTGATAAAATTTGTCAAATATTTTTGGAATATCTTCTCTAGCAATACCTGCTCCTTGGTCACAAATTTGAATCATCATGATTTCCTTCATGTCAGTCAATTTCATCTTGAGAACATTGCTAGAGGTAGAATATCGCACTGCATTCTCTAGTAGATGAGATAAGATTAGTTTCAGTAAGTTAGGATCGAAATATATAGGGGGAAGAGGACTGTTGCTGACAATTAGATCAATTTTGTGTTTATCAGGACTGATTAGCTTCCATTCCTTCAGAATATTTTCGCAAATTTCATCCAATTGTAGAAGACTAGGATTATAATATAGTTTTCCTGATTCACCTTGATTAATAGCTAAGACATTATCTAAGGTTTTAATAATACGATTAATATTTAATTTTATCGTTTGAAATTTTTGCGATCGCTTTTCTTGTTCCATTCTGTCGTATCTAGATTCTAATATTTCTGAACTCATCAGAATCACAGATAACGGATTGCGGAATTCATGAGATATGGAAGTAATGAGATGAGATTTAAATTCACTTAATTCCTTTTCTTTCTCTAATGATTGTTGGACTTGTGCTTCAGCTTTTTTTCGTTCCTCAACTTCTATTTTTAATTGTTGTAAAGCTAATTCCAATTCATGAGTACGTTCTTTAACTCGTTGTTCTAAATTAGCATTAAGCTCCTGAAGAATCACTTTTTGTTGCAAAATTGTCAATTGATTCGCAACGCGCATAAATACTTCTAATTCTTCAAAAGGCTTGGTAATATAATCTTGTCCACCTAATTTAAATGCTTTTACTTTATCACTAACTTGATCAAGCGCACTAATAAAAATAATGGGAATGTGAGCAGTTTTTGGTGAGAGTTTTAATTCTTCACATACTTCATAGCCATTCATATCTGGCATATTAATATCTAGTAAAATTAAATCAGGTGGGTTGTAATAAGCGGATTGTAATGCCATTTTACCACTTAGAGATTTACGGATAATATAACCCTGTGTCTCTAACATTTTAGTTAGCAACTTGAGATTGTCAGGGGTATCATCTACAATCAGGATATTTATCTGAGTTGGGGATTTAAATTGATTCACCATATTAGTGATAGAGAATAGAGGGTAGGGTAAATATAGGTGGTTTTTTCTACTAATTCTGAGAATCCATTTTCGTGTTTATTCTGAGTCCTGACTCCTGTTTAATTAGTTTAAGTATCTGTTCAAATTGATACCCATTCGCTAGTTGGATTAAATAGGTGGCTAGTTGGGGTTGAGAGTTCTTCAGTTGATTAACAAGTTGAGTAATTATTTGATCTTCCCCACATATTGCCGCATCTTCTATTTTAGCTAACCATGCTTGGGGTTGGCTGGCGAGTTCTTGCTGAATATATGCTAACAAATTTTCATTAACTCCCTGTGTAGAAGTAGGTTTTGTTTCAATTGGTGAAGATGCTTCGGAATAGAGATACTCTAACCCTAAGTATTCTTTCATCTTGACTAATAGGGTTTCCTCTCGAAAGGGTTTGCTGATATAGTCATTACAACCTGCGGCTATTGCTAGTTCCCGATCGCTCTGGGAAGCTTGTGCAGATAAAGCAATGATAATGCAAGATTTTCCTGGTTCCATACCTCGAATTTGTTGAGTGGCTTCATATCCATCTAGAATAGGCATCCAAATATCCATCCAAATTAAGTCAGGATGCCACTCTTGCCAGATTTTAACTGCTTCTTGTCCATTTTTAGCCTCCCGGATTTCTAACCCCAATTTGGTTAGTAATCGCACTAGCAGGAGTCGATTGTCTGGTCGATCATCAGCGATCAAAATGCGGGGAGGGGATTGACCAGCAGCTAATCCAATCACTAGGCGATCGCTGTGTGTTAATGAGATATTATTACCAATGCTAGGACGAACTGGTAAAGTAAAGGAAAATGTACTACCTTTGCCTAAATTACTCTCCACAAAAATTTCCCCTCCCATAAGTTTCAGCAATTTCCGGCTAATGGTCAGTCCTAATCCAGTCCCACCCATTGACTTCTTCCCGACTTTTCCTTGAATGAAGGCATCAAAAATAATATCCTGTTCCGTTGGGGCAATACCGACACCTGTATCTATAATTGTAAATATTAATATCTGTATAGAGGTAATATCTTCTATTGCTGGTGGATTTTGTAAATTTACACGTAAGATAATCCCACCCTGAAGCGTAAATTTAATGGCATTACTGAGAAGATTCAGCAATATCTGACGCAGTTTTTGCTCATCAGTAATGATAAATTGATGGACTTCGGGAGCAATATCCAATTGGAACCATAATCCTTTAGAATTTGCCTGAGTGAACAACATATTACGCAGAGCATGCAACAAAGCGATCAAGTCAACTTCGGTTTCTTCCAGGTTACTCCGTCCAGCTTCAATTTTGGAGAGATCAAGAACATCGTTAATCAAACTCAGGAGATGATCACCACTGCGACGAATCGTTTGTAAATCCTCTTGTTGAGTTGGGGTTAAAGTAACATCATTGGCCATTACTTGAGTAAAGCCGAGAATCACATTCATTGGTGTCCGTAATTCATGGCTCATATTGGCTAAGAAGTTACTTTTAGCCAAGTTGGCAGCTTCTGCTGCTTGCATTGCTTGTCTTAGTGATACTTCTATGCGTTTGCGTTCAGCTAGTTCCAGTTGTACTTGCTGGTAGAGATTTGCTTGTTGAATGGCGATCGCAACTTGATTAGCCATGACCTGAGCTATTTCTACCTGTTCATCTGACCATGCAAAAGGTTTTTGAGAATGAATCAATGAAAAACTTCCCCAAATCGTATTACGGATAACTAAGGGCAGTAATAACCAAGCACCAGGAATACTGTCAGCAATGCTCTTATTGATATCATCTTCTATAATATCTGTATCATCAACTCTGACAATTTCTAACTGTTTAAGTTTTTTAGCAAAGGGATTGTCTGCATCTGGAACTTCTAAGATAATTGGATCAGGTAAATCAGAATTTTGTTTATAAGTAGCCACAATTCGCCAAAATTTCTGTTCAGGTACATACTGGACAATTTGTGTTTTCTCAACCCCCAGCAGTTGAGCCATCTCTCTGGTAGCAGCGACAAAAATACTATCTAAATCCAACGACTGACGAATGGCTTCTACTAATCAATTTAATGCTAATTCACGTCGAGCTTGTCGTTGTGTCTGTTGATAAAGTTGACTTTGGTGAATGGCGATCGCCAATTGATTACCCACAGCTTGAGCTAATTCAATTTGGGAATCTGTCCATTTTGTATTTAATTGAGAATTAATTAAACTTAAACTACCCCATAATTCCCGATTCACAATCAAAGGTACAAATAACCAAGCTTCAGGAAACATTTTCACAAATTCTTGGTGCATAGGTACATCGATTAGTTGATCTCTCCACATTTCGGGAGAATCAATCTGGACGATTTCAAAACCTTTGAGTATTTTAGCAAAGGAGTTACCTGCATGGGGGATTTCCAAACCTACAGTATTAGGTATTTCGGAAGTTTGCCGATATTCCGACATCACCCGACAGCAATTGCGCTCTGGTAAATACTGCAAAATAGCGACTCGACGAGCTTGCATAAGTTGAGCAATTTCAGTAGTAGTAGTGGCAAAAATAGTATCTAAATCTAGAGATTGACGAATTACCTGCACAACTCGATTCAGGGCTTGTTCTCTTTCTATTTTTTGTTTTAGAGCTTTTTCTGACTCTTTACGTTCAGTAATATCAACATCCACACCCAGCATCCGTAAGGGGATACCAGCGTTATCTCGTAGCACAATTGCTTGACTGGCTGCCCAACGAATGCTACCATCAGGTTTCATAAAACGAAACTCAATATCATATTCTTGATTGTCCTCAAGAGTCCGATTGATAGCCGCAAAAATTCTTTCCCTATCATCAGGGTGAAACATTGATACCACAGTTTCCATCCGTTGGTCAAACTTTCCTGGCTCTAACCCCATAATCCGTTCCAAACCTTCCGACCAAATAATTTTATTGGTGATGAGATCCCAATCCCAATTACCCATCTGAGCAGCTTGAAAAGCTAGACGCAATCTTTCTTCACTTTCCCGGAGAGTGGCTTCTACTTGTTTGCGATCACTAATATCTTGAGCCGTACCGAGGACTTTAGTGACTCGATTCTGCTCATCTCTAGCAAAAACCACATCTTGCGATCGTAACCAACGCCAGCTACCATCTTTGTGACGCATCCGATATTCAGTGGTCAAGACTTCATTATCATGGGCAGTTTTCCAATGTTTCATGTTACGTAACATCAAAGAGATATCTTCAGGATGCAATATTTCTAGGAACAGCTGAGAACCACCTTGCTGCCATTCTTCTGGGGTGTAGCCTAAAATCTCTATGCACTGACGATTGATGTACTCATTAGCCCAAAGATTAGTATCCATAATATAGAGAATTTGGGCTGAATAATCAGTAATTTTTTGAATAAAGTAATTTCTTTCCCGTAATGTTGATTCGATTTGTTTACGATTAGTAATATCTGCAAAGGAAACTACTACCGCATCAGGTAAAGCTGATCCAGGATGAAAAAGAGGTTGAGAATTAATGGTAATCCAGGTTTTAATCCGCTCACTGTTGCAAATTCCCATGATCACATTAGACTGGGGTTGTCCTGTTTTTAATGTCACCATGGCCGGATGTTGTTCCCCAGGAAAGGGAGAACCATCTTCGTAAATAGTGCGATAATCTAAATCGATAGAGGTACGTCCCAATAATTGATCGGGAGTCAGTCCCAAAATCCTAATTGCACTTTCATTATAAGTGGTAATTTGTCCATCTGCTTGATGGAGGACAATCCCTTCCGACATAGCTGCAATTACAGACTGATATCGTTGTTCACTTTGGCGTAATTCGGTTTCTGCCAAAACCCGATCCGTAATATCTTGACATGTACCAAATAATCGACTCACTTCTCCTTTTGCATTAAATTCTACCTGTCCTCTGGCTTCTGTATACCGGATCGAACCATCTGGTTTAAAGGATTTAAGTTGTAATTTATAGGGTATTCCAGCCGAGATAGCCTGTTGAACCGCTTGATTCAGTGCTGAAGCACTATCAGCATCATAAAATCTCAAAAGTTCTTCATAAGTAGGTTCACCTAATGAGGGATTTAGCCCATTCATATAGAATAGTTGAGCTGACCAGATCAGTTCACCTGTAGACAACTTGTATTCCCAATTACCAATATTGACAATTTGCTGGGCTTCTAATAGCCTAGCTTGACTTTCTTGCAGAGCTAATTCGATTTTTTTGCGATTGCTCACATCCTTCATAAAACAATAATGTCCCATGAACAGATGTTGCTGATCGTAAATGGAAACCATCACCAATCGTTTATAGAAGATAGAGCCATTTCGACAAACACCTTTGGCTTCAATTTCCACCTTGCCATCTTGTTGCATTTGTTGATAAGCGACAAACACATGATCTAAATCATCAGGATGTACAGTGATTTGCCAAGGCAATCCCACCATTTCTGCTGGTTGATACCCCACAGTATCAGCATAAATTTGATTTACGTAGAGATAATTTCCGTGGATATCTAGACGAGAAATCCCATCCACTGCATTTGCCAAAGCGATATTTATTTCTTGGAGTTGTTGCTCATGTGCTTGAAGTTTAGCAGTACGTTCTTTAACTTTGATTTCTAGAGATTGGTTGAGTTCTTGTAGAGCTATTTGTGCTTGTTGTCGTTCTGCTAATTCGATTTCCAGCTTTTGGTAAGCAGTTGCTTGTTGAATGGCAATATCTACATAAGTTGATACTTGTTGAATCAAATTAACTTCTTCTGGTTGCCAGTTCCGATCTGCACCATTTTCGCTCACTAACATCAAACCCCAAAATGTTTGCTCCACAATCAGTGGGACGATAATCTTCGCTCGAATTTGCAGCTGGATTAAAAATTCTCGATGACAAGGACTCATGGGATAGGTGCTTACATCATTGACAATCCGAATCTTGCCATTGGTGTAGGGGATCATCCAATCTGTTGTAAAGCATGAGTCTTGAATGATTTTACCCAATGAAGGTTGGCAACCTTCCACAATGGATTCAGCCACCACAATTCCCCGACCGTCAGGTTGAAACTGGTTGATCAAAACGCGATCGCACTGCAAAAACCCTCGTACTTGCTCACATATCATTTTCAAGATTTCTGGTAAACTTAAAGATACTCGAATTTGGGAAGTGATCTTAGCAATTAATTCCTCTCGCTGAATTTTCGCTTGCAGTGCAGCAGTACGTTCCTTGACTTCGCGTTCTAGTTCAATATTGCGACTTTCTAGGAGTCTAATTTTATCTGCTTCTAACTGCAATACCTTCTGTTCTAAAATTTCGGCTAACTTGTATAGTTCTAATGGGTTAAGTGATTGCAGTAAGCTACTCTGCGTGATAATGCCTAATAATTCCCCCAGTTCATCTGTAACTACTAATCTCTGGATGAATCTTTCTGCCATGATTTGCTGTACATCCCACAGCGAATGATCAGGACTCACAGAGAACACAGGTGTACTCATAATCGCCTGTACCTGATAAGTTTCCCAATCCAGATTTAGAGCTTGAAACTGAACAATATCCCGCTCAGTAATAATGCCAATGGGGATTTTCTCTGATTGGACAATAATCACACAACCAATCTGATGCTCGGTCATTAATTGAGCAATCTGTAGAATGGTGACATCAGCCGCTGCACAAACTACCTGAGATGTCATCGACTCAGCGACAAAACGCAATCGCAACAGAGTTCCTTCACGGGATATTTCCTGTAAAGTTTCATGAGTCAGTAGTCCAATTAATTGGTCTTGGTCATTGAGAATTGCTAAATGGTGAATTCGATGCTCCTGGAGCAAATTAATCGTTGAGAAAAGATTAGTAAAAGCTGATTCCCGCATAGTCAAAATATTTGGGGTCATGACATCGCGGATAGCTAGATGATGAAAAGATTGCTTTTCGGCAATTAACCTGACCACATCCCGTTCTGTCATAATTCCTACCACATTTTTCCCCTCCACAATCAATACACAACTGGAGCGGGCTTCAATATGTAAATCTTGTAGTTTGTGAGCAGTAGTTTGTGAAGCGGAACATACTGCATGTAACCCACTCATCAGAGTGATCGCATCCATAACCATAGTATCAGGTGCAACCGTCAGTGGATTGCGAACAATTGCTGTTGTTAATTCAGCTTGTGTGAGGGCTATGATAGATGTCAGCATTGATCAGGTGTATAACTTAACGAGGTTCGTAGAGAATTTGATCACAGAAGCCAGGAAATTTCTATGTTTTTAGAGAACACACATTTTGATGAGTTGTTGATATGATGCTGAGAAAATTTCATGGTAAACGATATACTATATAATCACATAATTGTGAGGATTTTGGTGGTACTGTGATAATGGTGATGGGAAAGATTGCCATAGTAATTAGAATGTATCTGTGCTGACATTTTTATTGATACAGGGTATCGTAGATAAGCGAGGTACAAATAAAATAGTAAAACTCTTGGGTCGCAGGCATATTGCCTGCTTTTGTCTACCTCACCGTTTCTGAGGATATCTGGGTTGCTACAGTATTAGCAGGACGAATCCAAGAATGTGCTAAAAACCTTTACGGTTGCAATAAAAGTAGTATAACGCACCAAATCCTCAAAAATGGCGCGTGATTTGATACAATATTTCTTGATAAGATAGCCATTTAACTCTATACGGAACTTAAACATGAGGTAAGAAATATGTTGATTGAGCGCAAAAGAAAGAATGGAGTTATATATTTGGAGCTAATGGAAGAATACTACAGCGAAGAAAAAAAACGTTTTGAGAAAAAAAGGATTAAAGGTTTGGGTGTAGAAGCACCAGCTACTGTTGCTAAAATGACCACGGAGTTTGCGGTAGTTTGGGGAAAGGGAAGAACTCTAGGAAATGCTGTTCCCTTTAGTGAAACTGTTATAGGACAATTTCCACCTGAAAACAGCGGTGAAGGTGTTATTTTACCTTGCGATATTGTTAATTGCGGCAAATTTCGTAATGGAGCGGAGCGTTGGTGGTGTCGTACACATCAAGTACATTGGGGGACTAAAGCCGATTTGCTGCAAGCGGCACAGGAAGGGGAAGAGTGTATCAAATGTGCAAATTCAAGACAGGGTATGGATTACACTAAAAACCCTTTCGTAATTGATCCTAGTGATTATGAAGGAGGAATTGGTATCTGGGCAGCTCTACCAACAGCAATTAACAATACAGATGAGCCTGAAATTGAGGATGTCAAAATTCATGTACATGCACGTCCTAAAATAGGCGATAAAAAGATAATTGACAAGACTTTCCCCGCAGTGGTAGTAACAGCAAATGACATATTACCTTTGCTTGGGGTGATCGGAGAGAAAAAGAGAATTGTGATTGCTCCACCATCTGCACTAGCATATCTAGAAGCATTAATTAATAATCTTCCATTGGATCTACTTAACTGCAATAAATGCCATCATCCACATTTAGATTTGGGTGATTTTGCAAAAAATCCTCATAAAAAGCATTTTTGTGGTAATTGTGGTGTTGATTCTAACTGGTCAAAAGAACCAATTATCAGCAGTCCAATTAAGGAATTAGTAGATACATTTACAAAAAATTTCGACTTCATTAATAGTGATCGTACTCTTGATCTTAGAGATTATCAAGATTACCAGTTTAAGCTTTGGGCATCAACACCAGCTATTCTTTGGACGAGCAATCAACCCCAAGAGACTGGTATTCATGTTCACATTTATCAAAATGATACAAAAATTATTGATGATACTTTTGGTGAGGTTATATGGTTAGATGGTTCATATCTAGAACGAGACAAGCTAATTTCAGAAATGCTAGATAAGGTACACAAAAATCCTATATAATAAATATATATAATATATTTGATTCAATCTGGTTCAGTTAAGCAGTGAAATTGGGAGCATCCCATTCTGACCGTCAGGTTCGCGGAGCGTTCCGTAGGAAAGGATCTCATACTAATTCACGAAATGTTTGATATATTTTAAGATATGGAACTCTTTCCCTGACTCAAATTACGTACATCATCCTTTCAGTGAATTAGTATCACAATATTCTTCCCAATCGGCAGAAATTTCTAGTTCCATATTCACTTCTATGAATTTAGATAGTAGATGGAGCAAATCGTCCATAAATTGCAGTTACAGAATCATTTGCGTGTGCTTGATTATGCAACCAAGCCCACATTTGATCACCATATGAAAAATGCCACCATTCTCTAGTATTACGTTGAAATCCGGCTTTTAACATGATATCAAACAATAATTGTCTAGCAGCGTCATACTGCTGTGCGTCCGGTTGAGAAAGATGACTATAATAATTAGGAAGCGATCGGTCGGACATTTCATCAATTGGTGAACCCATATTCACAATTTCACCAGCATCATTCACCAGCGTAATATTGATAGCGGCTCCGGTACTGTGTGGAGGGGGAGTTTTTAGATCCAAACTGGGTACAGCCCAAATTTTATATACTGCTTCCCAAATTTCTTCCTGTTGCTGAGGTGATAATGATACACCCGTCCATCCTCTTTCCTGCATTGCTAACTTAAAACTATAATCCACCATAAACTGCTGTACAGTTAACGGACGATAGGCATCAAATATTTGGATATACCAGCCAGGATGTAATAATGCTAAATAATTTTGGGCTTGGATTAAACGCTCCACTACACCTTGACGGAGATAATAGGGAGAATATTCTCCGTAAGGAGCACCAAGTTTTGCATAGGGATGAGGAGATTCTACCGCAAATAGCTCTAGGGGAATTTCCCGCATTGGTTCCCCAGATTCAATAATTGGGATTTGATGATAAGGTCGCATAAAAACAATCACGTCCGTTTTTTTTAGCTTGATAAAGAGCTTGATCTGCTGATGCAATCAGATTTTTCATTTCTGATTCAATACAGGGGTTCTTAGTTGCAACCCCAGCACTGAGGGTAATATGTCCTCGTGGTGAACTCAAATGAGGAATCTCCAGTCTTCGCACTTGATCACAAATTTTTCTAGCAATGTGGATAGCTCCTTCCACATCTGTTTGTGGTAATAGCACCACAAATTCTTCCCCACCATAACGAGCGACTAAATCCATAGGCCGATTTACAGTACTGTGTATTTTTTGAGCTACCTGATGCAGACAGCGATCGCCAGCTAAATGTCCATAAGTGTCATTATAAAGTTTGAAATGGTCAATATCACATAAAATCAGAGAAATAGCAATGGAATTAGCTTTCTGAGTACAAAACTGGGAGCGGATTATTCGTCGTTGCTCTTGATCCAAATATTCATCAAAACGACGACGATTAGCAACTTGGGTTAAGCTATCAATAGAAGCAAGTCGCAGTAAGTCTTGGTTCGCAGTTTCTAATTGGTGCTGAAGTTGAGATTGCTGAATTAAACGTCGCACCCGTTGACGCAAAACAGCCCAATGAATAGGTTTAGTCACATAGTCCGCAGTCTCCCACCGCAAAAGCATGATCCACAGACTCTTTATCTTCTAACCCAGTAATCATCAAAACTGAAGTATTTTTTGCCTGAGTCAGGATTTGTAATTGAGCACAACATTGAAAACCATTCATTTCTGGCATCATCGCATCTAGCAAGACTATTACTGGTTGTTGTTGCTCAAAGACTGCTAATGCTTCTTTCCCATTTTGAGCTTCTACTATTTGATAGCCTTCCGCTTCTAAAGATAAGCGTAACTGCATCCGGATAAAAGGATCATCATCGACAATTAAAATTAGAGGAACTTGATTTTGGGATACTGTTGTATTCATCTCCAACCTCTAGAAAAATCCCATCATAGCTATAGTTAGGTCAGTAGTGGGTATACTTACTTTTTTCTTGGGTTAATTTTTCCAGAGCAGCTTTAACTAAATCGTATTCAATTTGAAGACTAATAACTTGTGCTCCGATTTTAATTATATTACCATTGCGTCCATATATTTCTAACTCTTGACATATTGCAGCTAAACAGGTTGCACCCAGTGTAGCACTACTAGATTTTAAATTATGTGCAGCTGGCCAGAGAGTCGGAAAATCCCCTATTTTACTAGCATCAAGGATAACTTGGACTAACTTGGGAGCTGTGGTTAGATAACAATTAATCAGTGCTATTACCGCAGATTGATTTCCATTCATCATCTTTTCTAAGGATTGTAAGGCTTGGGAATCAAGCACTAATAGCTGAGAATTTTTAGCTAACTCAACCTGATCATGAAATTTGCATCTTCTCAGAGCCGCTTCTAGTTCTTCTATCTTCACTGGTTTGCTGATATAATCATCCATACCTGCGGCTAAACATGCATCGCGATCGCCTGACATTTTATTAGCTGTCATCGCAATAATATATGGACGTAAATCAGACTGACCATGCTTGGCAAATATAACGAGTAGTTTCTAAACCGTCCATTTCTGGCATCTGTACATCCATCAAGATAATATCATATACTTGACGATGTAAAGCTGCCACAACTTCTAAACCATTCATAGCAATATCGGCTCGATATCCGATTTTTCCTAGTACCAGCAAAATCACTTTTTGATTTACTAAATTGTCTTCAGCTACAAGAATTCGCAACGACAGTGTTTTTGTTAGATGGGGATGAATTTGATTACCCAATTGATTTGATAATGGCTATCATGAAAATCCTGACGAGAGGGAGGGAGAATCCCCGTGAATCTCTACTCCCTACTAAATAGTGTAATACACAGGAAAGGATTTAGCATCCTTCGGTTTGACGTATACTCGCTGTCTAGGTTCCAACTCCAATTGATCAAAGCAATCGCGGGTTAAATGTGCCGTTACTGATTGACCATCATCTAAATTTAATTCTACTTGAATTTCCCAACCCAAATGAATCACACGGCTGACTGTAGCAGTTGCAGTAGTACCATTCGCAACTTTTTCCACAATTACATCTTGGGGACGTAAAAATACTTGGGGATAAGAAGAGTCAACACCAGTATTTTGGAAAATCCGAGAGGAGCTAGATAATATATTCACCGGACCAATAAAGCTCATCACAAAAGCCGATGCAGGGTGATCGTAAATTGCCGCAGGAGTTCCGACTTGTTCAACTCTACCTTTATTCATCACCACAATTTCATCAGAAACTTCCATCGCTTCTTCTTGGTCATGGGTGACAAAAACCGTAGTCACATGCACTTCATCATGTAGACGACGTAACCAAGCTCGCAAATCTTTCCGCACTTTAGCATCCAGAGCACCAAAGGGTTCATCTAGTAACAGCACATTTGGCTCTACCGCTAAAGACCTAGCCAAAGCCACCCGTTGTCTTTGACCACCAGATAATTGAGAAGGATAGCGATCGCCCAATCCACTCAACTGCACTAATTCTAGTAACTGTTCTACCCGTCCCTTAATTTTCTTTTCTGGGGCTTTGCGAATTTCTAACCCAAAAGCAATATTTTGACGAACAGTTAAATGCTTAAATAAAGCATAGTGCTGAAATACAAACCCAATATTTCGCTCTTGCACACTTTGATGCGTAGCGTCTTTACCAGTCAGTAATATTTTCCCACTATCTGGAGTTTCCAATCCAGCAATTAAACGTAATAAAGTAGATTTACCAGACCCAGATGGACCGAGTAAAGCCACCAACGAACCACTTTTAATTTCTAAACTAACTTGGTCAACAGCCTGAAAACTGCCAAATTTTTTCGATATATTCTGAACTTGTATGCCCACTGGTTATACACCCCTGCAAATTAATCTACGGCTTATAGCTAGGATTACTGTGTTTTATATATAGCATAAATGGTTGAACATTGAATCACTGGATTTAGAAAGATTTTTCATCACATCGGTAATAATTATAAAAACAGCTTTTAGCTACATACTTATCAAGAGAAATAAAGTTACACATACATATATTACGATGATATTAAGCACAGTAAATATGGGGGAGTCTTAGCGTTGGAAAATTTCAAAAATCTGTTTCCCGATGATCAGCCTAAAAATATCAAGAGATCAAAACTTGTTCGCAGCAAAGAAGGAAAATGGCTGGAGGTTACACAGCAAGGGGAAGAACGTACTGCATCAGGAGCCTATAATTTTGTTGTATTAGAAAATACGATATTTGCCCGTAGAAGCTCAACTAAGGTTACAGATATTTTCATTGGTCATGTAGATTTAGCTCAGGGAAAAGATGTAAAATATGCTGGTAAGATTTATTTTTCAGGACGCTATAATAGAGGTACTATTCGCAAGTGGACTAATGAATCTGGACATTATCAACCTGATGCTGAGTCGATGAATAATGCGGTTTTAGAGGGTTTACCTGAAGAACTGTTTGAATCAGGACGATTTGCAAGTCTAATTAGTGTTAGTTCATGAAATTGAATTAAGTAGGAGGGTGTAATTTAAATCACACCAAAAATGTCTGAAGATATTAATAGGTAAAAAATATGACTACCCTATTTCCTCGTAATTATGATGCTAATGAGTATAAAATACTCCAAAAAGAACTAATGAATTTACCAGAAGAAGTTAGATTCCAAGAGATAAACACTATTTTAAATCAAAATTTTCGGATTGGTTTAAAGTTAGCTAATGCAGTTCTGAAAGATAAAAAATACTTTAATATTTTATTTGAACAAGGATTGGAGAAAGCCAATGCTAGTGATATAGAAATTTGGCTAAAGTATTTAGTCCCACGTCTTGGTATTCGACGTATTATAGCTGTTTTATCTGAGAAACTCAATTCAGAAAAACCTCTGAATGTGGCTAAGGCTTCATATTGGTTACCCAAATTTGTACCAAAAGATAATCAGCAGGCTAACATTTTACTACAAAAATTTTCGCTTCAAGAGAAACAAATATTAGGCGGAAATTATAAAGCTGTTAATTCTTCCGGGCAAAGTTACAAATTAATTTTGAGAATTAAGAATACTGGTGAATACGCAATATTTGGAGGGTATCAATTAGGTAATAATGGTTCGGGAATCATTGTGGAAATTCTCAATCCACAGGATTTATATCCAACTGGTGGGGTTAAGTTAGTATCACCAGGAGATATAGAGATTGTTGACCCACAGCCTTATAACGATTGATTATACGTTCAAAATTGATACGCGATTTTTGAATGAAAAAATCAGCCTCCACAACTTCCACAATCAGCACCACCACAATCAAGTGCACCACAATCAAGTGCACCACAATCAAGCCCACTACAATCAAGTCCATGACAACTAGCAGCTCCACAATCTAGCGTACTGCAATCAGGAATTAGGGTTAATAGTTCTGCACCATTACAACTTGAGTCCACACAACAGTTACAATCTTTACCATTCAAACCACGGAACAATGATTTTTTAGTCGGTTGAGTTGGTGTACCTTCTTCTATTGGTATATTTACTTCTTCCTCCGTCGGTTCTAAATCATCATTTTGCAATCGCATCAAATATTTCTGTTGAGCAGTATCTTGAATTTTCAATGATGACTGAGCTAACCTTTGGCATCGTAAAATATGGTTAGCTTGTTTACAAGCTTGAAATCTAGCACGAGACTTGACAAATGCCACCTTTAAACCTTCTTGAGCAATCACCCGCTTGACATATTGTGAGCAAGACTCATCACCATATAACAGTCGATGAGCGCAACTAAAGCCTTTGTGGGGAGAAATATGTCTTTGATATCCAGTAATAGCAGTGACACCGATTTGCCTGCTCCAAGAATTAAGGGAAGAAATCTGCATAAGTCATCAGCACTAGGACGTATCTAGGATACCAAATATTAAAACTTTTAGTTGATTTTGCCAAAAACTTCCGATTTCCTACTTACCCAAGCAAAAGTTAAGGAATATTGCAATTATGGCAAAACCTGAAGGTAGAGCGACAAATCAGCCAAAAGTCCATGATAGGATGCTTTGGGTAAATGTTAAAATTGGGAGAAAACCTTTGACATTACGGGTTGCTGTTGTGGGTTCAGGCCGACTGGTTCATCTGCCGCTGAAACACTGGCTAAAGCTGGAATTGAAACTTATCTGATTGAGCGGAAATTAGATAACGCCAAGCCTTGCGGAGGTGCTATTCCTCTGTGTATGGTGAGTGAGTTTGACTTACCACCAGAAATTATTGATCGCCGAGTCCGGAAGATGAAAATGATTTCACCCTCCAATCGTGAGGTTGATATCAATTTGATAAATGAAGATGAATATATAGGAATGTGCCGCCGGGAAGTGCTGGATGGTTTTCTGCGGAATCGGGCAGCTAAACTAGGTGCAATTTTAATTAACGCCACTGTTCATAAAGTTAGATATTCCTACCAATAAAACTGACCCCTACACTATCCATTATGTTGACCATACAGAAGGTGGAAGTGAAGGTATAGCTAAAACTCTCCAGGTGGATTTAGTGATTGGGGCGGATGGGGCAAATTCCCGCATTGCTAAGGAAATGGATGCTGGAGATTACAATTATGCGATCGCCTTCCAAGAACGAATTCGTCTTCCAGAAGATAAAATGGCACTATTACAACGACATGGCCGAAATGTATGTAGGCGATGACGTTTCCACCGACTTCTATGCTTGGGTATTCCCCAAATATGACCACGTAGCTGTTGGAACTGGCACAATGCAGGTTCAACAAAGCGACCATCAAACAATTACAAGCAGGTATCCGCGCCCGTGCAGCTGAAAAACTAGCTGGTGGGAAAATTATCAAAGTAGAAGCTCACCCCATTCCCGAACATCCCCGTCCTCGTCGTGTTGTGGGTCGGATTGCCTTAGTTGGTGATGCGGCTGGTTATGTTACCAAATCTTCTGGAGAAGGTATTTACTTTGCAGCCAAATCTGGACGGATGTGTGCAGAAACCATTGTGGAAGTTTCCAACAATGGAGCGCGAATTCCTACTGAAGGTGATCTAAAAATTTATCTCAAGCGTTGGGATAGAAAATATGGACTCACTTACAAAGTGTTAGACATTCTACAATCTGTATTTTATCGTTCCGATGCTACCCGCGAAGCATTTGTAGAAATGTGCGGCGATATGGATGTACAAAAGCTAACTTTTGATAGCTACTTGTATAAAACTGTAGTTCCAGCTAATCCCATTACCCAATTAAAGATTACTGCCAAAACCATTGGTAGTCTAATTCGCGGTAACGCCCTCGCACCCTAGAGGAGGCAGGGGGGCAGGGGGCAGGGAGTAGGGGGGAAGAAGAGGGGCGGAGGGGCAGAGGGAGAAGAGGACAAGGGGCAAGGGGCAGGGGGCAGGGGGAGGTAAGAGAATTAAAATATCCTATCTCCCCACCTCCCCCCTGCCTCTTCCCTCCCCCCTGCCCCCCGCTCCCTGCCCCCCTGCCTCTTACCTCCTGGAATCTTTCTATACACGGTAACTATATATACAAGCTGCCCCAGCGGTTTGCATAATTGGCATTTTTTGTCAATTTGCAAAAAAGAGTATTCGGCTAAAGAATAATTTCTGGTGGTAAACAAATAAAATCACCACCAAAACTTTTGATCTTACATATTTCTGATATATTAAATTTCTGAAATGAAGCATCTTTTCTGATTAAGAATACTTTATATTCAGGAATTATGGCTAGTATTTTGTGGAAATACTCTTCTGGATTTTCATGATAACGAACTTCAAATTCAAAAATTATCACTGGATGGGATACTGCGATGGTATTAAGTGCTCCAGTGATAACTTGATATTCATTGCCTTGAGTATCTATTTTAATAATTGATACTTTTGGTTTAATATCATTGTCTATACAGTTGTCTATAGTTGTAACTTTAACCTGAACTTTTTCAACCATCTGAGGATTGTTAGCTAGGTCACAATTATAAATTGTACTAGAAAGAGCACGATGAAAAGCAGACTCTTTTTGCATATAAAAATCAATTTCACCACAATAATTGCTGATAGCAACATCCCAGGTGACAATATTTGATAGATTCTCATTTAATTTTATATTTTGATTTAACTGTTGATAAATTAAGCGATGAGGTTCAAAAGCAATGGATTGTGAATTCTCAAAAGAACTCGCTATAAACAAAGTGTAAAAACCTATATTTGCACCAATATCTAAAAAAACTCCATCAGTTTTCATAAAGAAAGATAGTAATAATGTGAGTTCTGGTTCATATGTTTCGTATTCAGCCAGTTTATCTTCCATATAACCAGGTCTGAATAAAAGCATCTTAAATGGATTGTGTTTTGAATCAAAATTCATGCATAAGTAATTTTCCGATTCTGGTTGTTGCTTTGCTAGATACACTAACTTATGGTGAATTTTATAGATATTGAGATATTTATTGATAGCTATTCTATAGACAAATACACCGATTCTCTTGATTATCTGTTTGAGAAATGCAATATGCTGATAACCGATCATTATTATCATGCCTTCTATGATGACAATTAAGTAGTTTAACGGATAATCTATGCATCAAATAATTTCTTTACAAAAATTAGCACTAACAGTAGCGTCGTAGTTAGTGCTAATTGATATATTTGATTGATAGGGCTAAAGTAAAATTTTACTCAACCACTGATACAGTAGAATTCTCAGGTGTAGGTGATACACTGGGTAACTCTAAACAATATCCTGCACCATAGACTGTCTTGATATATTGAGGATGACGGGGGTCTGGTTCGAGTTTGGTTCTCAAGTGACGGATATGTACACGAATAGTTTCGATGTCATCGTCAGGATCATAACCCCAAACTTCTCTCAAAATCTCACTGGGGGAAACTGTTTGACCATGACGCTGAAGCAAACAATGAAGAAGCTCAAATTCCAAATGAGTCAATTTGACAGTTTCATTAAACCAGATCGCCTCAAATCTTTCTGGCACCAAGGTAAGCGGCCCATAGTTAAGAATTTCACTATGTTTTGCGGCTTGGGGAATCCGATCAGTACGTCGCAATAGCGCCCTTACCCGTGCTAACATCTCTTCGACTTCAAAGGGCTTAGTCAGGTAGTCATCAGCACCAGCGTTAAAGCCTTCCACCTTATTCTGAGTTTGACTGAGGGCCGTTAACATTAAAACGGGAATCTCAGATGTCCGCTCATCTCGGCGCAGGCGTTGACATACAGTAAAACCATCTACTCTGGGCAACATCAGATCAAGCATGATTAAGTCCGGTTGTAGCTGAAGGGCTAAAGCTTGACCTTTGATGCCATCTTCAGCTTGACTAACATCGTAGCCAGCCATTTCCAAGTTGACGGCAACAAGTTCTGAAATCGCTGGGTCATCGTCTATGACAAGAATCCTTGGCATTCTTTAAAATTTATGACTACTTATCTAAGGTTAATTAAGAACCCTTGCAAGATACAAAGATTACTTTCTTGATTATAAAAAAGATTGGAAATGTTACATAAATATTAAGATTAAAGAACTCAACCATTAAGTCTAACTTACACTAGATTCTTTATATGATGTGTTACCCCGCCTACAAACCACCCCAATTTTTGCAAAATGGTGTGGCGCTGACTGTATATACTGCCTTGTGGGGAGAACGCTATTGGGAAACTACTACTATAGAGTCGGAACCGCCTTATCAGCACACAGTTTTTATGGGTGGGCAAAATGTGCCAATTTTTGCCTGGGTTGCTATACCGGAGAACGCTCACAGCACCATTATTGGTACTTATGGGATTACTGGGGAATTGAGTGAGCAATGGAATTTACAGCTATTAGGGCGGAAAGCTTATGCTCAAGGTTATGCTGTGGTGCTATTTGATTGGCGAGCGCATGGTAAAACTGCGGAATTATCTCCAACTTTGACTTCTGATGGTTTATATGAGGGGGAAGACTTTTTCCACATCGCTGCTGCTGCTGCGGCTATGGGTTGTCCCAAGAAATTTTGGTTTACGGGATTTTCTTTAGGTGGACAGTTAGCCCTGTGGGGGCTGAAAATAGCCACGGATTTGATCGGTGGTAGAGAATATTTAGGACTCAAAGATAGTGATATTGCTGGTGCAGCTGTAATTTGTCCTAATTTGGATTCTTGGCGATCGCTCACTTATTTAGTCAAACAACCGATTAGCAAATATTTTGAAATGCTAATTGCCAAAAATTTGAAAAAATTAGCATGGCGGATACATGAATTACATCCTGGCTCTCTTGACCCAGCGGCGATTGAGCGGGCTAACACCATTTTAGGATTTGATCAACATTTGGTCATTCCCCGCTTGGGTTTTGCGACAGTTGCAGCTTATTATGAAGCTACTAGTGCCCTACACTTACTACCCCACTTAACTAAACCCACTTTAATCCTCTACGCGGCAGATGACCCATTTTTCCATCCGGGAATTGTGCCTGATTTAGAAGCTGTCTGTGACAGTAATCAGATGATAGATTTATTACTTACACGTCATGGAGGACATGTGGGTTATTTAAGTAGTAAAACAGGTCAACGTCAAGCTCAAGACCCAGACCCCTGGTGGGCTTGGAATCGGGTTTTACAGTGGTTAGAGTTGAAGCGTACACAAAAGGTAGAGGGGATGTCACTTGTTAGATAATATCTGGTTGTCTCCACCAAATAAGATGAGGTTATTAGCAGATGATATACATCTTTGGCTAATAAACTTGGAGCCACCAGAACCACAATTAGAATTTTTAGCTCAAACCCTTTCTAGTGATGAAACGATGCGGGCGGAAAAATTCTACTTTCCTCAACATCGACAACGTTTTATTGCTGGTCGGGGTATCCTCAGAGCCATACTAGGTGGTTATTTGGGTATTGAAGCAGCAAAAATCCAGTTTACTTATCAACCCCGTGGTAAACCAATCTTAGGGGATACATTGATTGATAGTGGCATCTGTTTTAACTTATCTCACTCTGAGAAGTTGGGTTTGTGTGCAGTCAGTTATCAGCGACAAGTAGGTGTGGATATAGAATGCATCCGTCCACTTTCTGATTTGGAGGGACTGAGTAAACGGTTCTTTTTACCCTCAGAATATGCTTTACTGCGATCGCTAGCTCCCCCACAACAGCCAGAAATATTTTTTAGATATTGGACTTGTAAAGAAGCTTATTTAAAAGCCACAGGAGATGGAATTGTGAAACTAGAGCAAATTGAAATTTCTTTAACTCCGACCACACCAGCTAAATTGCTCATCTCTGAAGATTGGGATTTATGTGAGTTAACACCAGCAGATAATTTTGCAGCTGCGGTGGTGGTGGAGGGTAAGATGGGCAATTTGCAATGTTTCCGAAATGATTTTGGAGAGCAGATTATGCTAAAAGAAGATTGAGTTTTATTGACATCAATTTGTATACTAGGAGTAATTATTACGGTAACTACTCAATTTTTAACTTTGGAGAATTTTCTCAAGCTACCAGCGACCCGGAAGATCGTTCCATTTTAGTATTCCGTCCCCATCAGCTACCAGAACTTTTACAAGGTAATCAGCAGCTCCCAGTTTTAGCGGAGATAGATTTGCAAATAACAGTTACTCAAGTATTTGATTGGTTAAAAATGTTTTGAAGTTTTGGGAAAGACCTCTCCCTGATTTTGAGTCCAGCAAAACTGTCCCTCGGTTGAAGCGGAGCTACGACCGAGGGGAAATTTATGTATTGCTTTACTTAGGGGATGCTGAATAAATGAAAAACCTCGATGAACCAAGGAATAGAGGGAGTTTTAGAAATTATCCAATCTAATATCTTTCCAAATATCAGAAACTTGCCACCCTGTATTACCAACAGATAATACTATGGGGTTATCGCGTGCAGGAATGTAGTTGGGTTCTGGATATTCTGTATCCCATTCTGGCTTTTCCTCAACTGTCTGTTTTTGACTATTTATTGTATCAGTGGTCAGAATTGTCTCGTCTGTCTCCCCAGAGGTTTCCGGGTTCTGAGGGATTAGTTTTTCAGATTTTTTGATGAGTCTCATATCTTAATATACTTTTGAGAATTTGTAGTCTGAATATCGAATCTTAGAGAAAAGATAACTTTTTATACTTGACTAGCCTGATGGCAGAGTTAGACAAAGAAATTTCTCTAAAATCTATTCTTAAGAAAAGATCTGCAAGATTTACTAGAATAACTCAAATTACTAAAAATATCATCCCTTTCCGGAATTGCTTTCCAGGGGAGAGCGATGAGGAGCATGGTTTTTCCAGATGCTTAACTTTGAGATAACCTTTTCACTTCTGCACCTGCTAATAATTGATGTGCTTCTTTAAGGACTTGAGGGATTTTATCCGCGTGAGGACTATGAGCAAGACATGAACTCAGGTCTAGTTCATCTAAATAATTAGCTCTATTCCCCGGAAACCAAGCATCTCCATTACCTAAAAGATTGTAACGCATTTTACCATATTCTACCATGTCATAAGCGATCGCTAAATTCCACAGCCATAAAATGACTGGGATATTTATGTTCCCAGGTGTATTGTTCCAGGTGGGTAAATTAGTTGACCAAGTTTTTACCCAATCTGCACCTAAAGAAGCGATCGCTGCTGATTCCAGTCGCGCTAAAATCGGAGGTAAAATTTCGGCTGCTTGATCTAATAATCCTAAAGTTTTGAGATGTTCATCAAAATCCTGGGGTTTAGCAGCTCCCAAACTGAGTGTATGCACCTCTGGATGACTCAGACAAAATAAATCATTAAATCCCATCGGACTCAAAGGGGAACAAAGATTGACTAATTTTGGGGATGGTTGATATAGCAAACCACCTTTATTGGATGGACTAATGATAAAAACTCCCATATCGTGAAGTTTAGCGGCTGTAATTGCTGGCCAATTAGATTGGTTAATGTAGTACCAATGTAAATTTACATAATCAAATTGATTGGTATTAATTGCTTGCAAAATTATATCGGTTGACGCATGAGTAGAAAAGCCGATAAATTTGACTTTTCCTTCAGCTTGTAACTGCTGTGCTACCTCTAAACATCCACCAGGACGGATAGCGTGGTCTAAGTTATTAGCATTATTAATACCATGCAATCCCAGTAAATCTACATGATCTAGCTGGAGATATGCCAATGATTTTTCAAAAGTATTTCGATATGTTTTAGCATCTGCCACCGGACTGACTTTGGTTTGAACAATTAATTTTTCCCGGGGTAAATGGGATAATATTTTTCCTAACTGCATTTCCGAAGTACCGTAACCACGGGCTGTTTCGATATGATTAATTCCTACCTCTAATGACCGATTAATAACAGCTTCGATATTTTTCTGATTAGCTGCGGGAATTTCTGATTCTGGAACATCTTGCCATTTAAATTGATATCTCATTCCACCACAGGAAAACACTGGCATTTGTAATTCTGTGCGTCCAAATCTTCTATATAGCATAAGATAATTTTAGATTTTGCCTATAAAATTGGCGAGTGGGTTATTTAAGTATTCTAACTCACTCACCAATTTCTGTTTTTATAGCTGACGGACTACTGGTTGACCATCAATAACTTCACCAATCAGAACTAAATCCACACAATTGACGAAAATACCATTTTCCAAAACCCCAGGAATGTTATTTAGGGTTTTTTCCAGATTTTCTGGGTCATTAATTGCATCAAATCTGACATCTAAGACAAAGTTTCCTTGGTCGGTGATGACTGAGCCTGCTTTTTTCACACCCATTCGCAGTTCCGGTTTACCCCCAAGTTTCTTAATGGCATCAGTCACAGGGGTAATAGCCATGGGAATAACTTCCACTGGGACAGCAAAGCTAGAACCTAAACGCTCTACTAATTTACCGCTATCTACCACCACGATAAATTGATTCGCTAAGTAATCTACCACTTTTTCACGGGTATGTGCGGCACCACCACCTTTAATCAGATTTTTGTGCGGGTCTACTTCGTCAGCACCATCAATAGCGATGTCAATGTGGTCAATGGCATCTAAGGTAGTGAGAGGAACGCCATATTGCTTGGCTAAGACTTCTGATTGAAATGAGGTGGGAACACCAATAATATCCGTTAGCTCCCCAGATTTAAGGCGATCGCCCAAAAATTGAATGGTGTACGCTGTGGTTGACCCCGTACCCAATCCCACAATTGAACCTGATTTTACCAAAGCGGCAGCGGCTTTGCCAACTTCCTGCTTCATTAATTTAACGGGGTCTGTTGCTGTCATGACCAAAACTCCTGCAAAATCGACTAAACGGCACTTTACAGCCGAATATACTACATTGAAGGGAATCAGGGATAGTTTTTTCTATTTTTATAGCCCAGGGAACAGAGTTGAAAGTTTGTTAGTGTAGGCGTTTTAGATACATTTCCCCAAGTATTTAACTTCTGAAGAGTCTCGTGTATTGGGTTTCATGTTGCATACTCGCTAGAGATAAACTCCAACTACAACAACACAGGTCATCATCTTCCCAAGCCAGAATTTCATGTGTCGTCGTGCTGAATAATTCTTGTAATCCTAATAATAATTCTTGTCCAATGGTTTGTCCTAGCGGAATCAACTTGACTCCCGTGGTAATTAAATTACTTCCCCAACTATGCAGATATGCTAACAAAGCCACTTGCACATCAATACCCGAATGAGCACTAATCATTCCAAAAGCGATCGCATAATTGCAAGGATGACCGATTATCTCCACCAAGGGTAAAATATCTGGTTGAATTTTAGCAAATAATTGACAGAGCGATCGCCCCATTTGCCAACTAGAAGCACGTAACTCTTCAGTTTCCCTAGCTGCGGACAACCATAAATTCCAACCACACAGAGCCTGCATATCATTTAACTGTGCAGATTGCCAAGCTCGCACCATCACCGCCGCATCTAACCGTATCGCACCATAACGCAATTGAGCCTCTAACCAAAGTCGTAAATGGTCAGCATCAGAAATAGTGCCATTTTCCACCAACATTTCCAACCCTTCCGAATAACTGTAAGCTCCCACAGGTAAAGCCGGACTAGCTAGTTGTAAAATAGATAGAAAATTGCTATTAGTGAGGGTGATGGTGGTTGCCATATGCGCCTAATTCTGGTTGAAAGGGGACAATTTCGGATTTAACTTGCAATCCCATTTGTTCTAACATATTGCCTAAAACCGGATCTGGGGATAAACGCAAATAATTCAGCGTCATTTCCACAGGTACATGACGATTACCTAAATGATAAGCAGCTCGGAGTAATAATAACAGTGTGGGAGCGAAGACAGTTAATACTGGTTCAGGTTTAGCAATAATTCTAATTAAATTACTATGGGTGTCATCTGCCAGCAAATCCCCATCAGATAAAACCGTACCTCTAGGTAAATGAAAAAATAGAACTTGACCATCTTCCGTTTCCCAACGATGACGACTGCGAGTGCGTTCTTCGGCTGTGAGGGGTAAAGAGAATGTAACAACAGCATCGGGGTTAGGGGGTTGACGTTGAGTTAGAGTCAGCATAAATTATAACCATAACATTTAAAAGTGTATAGTATGGCAAAATGAGATTGTTTAACCATATTCATTAACTAATTTTAGTTTTAGAAAGACTAGAAGAATTTGTCAAAAAATATGATTTACATGACGAAGACAGTCTTTGGTTCATGTTTGATGTGGATAAGATGGCCTCATAAAACTTTAAGTCACATTTGCCGTGAAGCTAGAAAGAAAAAATATCATTTAGCAATTAGCAATCCCTGTTTTGAAAGTTGGTTATATCTACACTTTGATGATTTAGAGCTTAATGATAAACCATGTGCAGTTATTGATAATAAGCTTCGTGCAAGGTTAGGAAGTTATAACAAAAGTAATCTTGACTTAAGTTTATATAAAGAATATGTTCAAGAAGCTATACAACGTGCTAAAAATCTAGATACAAACCATAGACATAATTGGCCTCATACACCAGGAACACACGTTTATAAAATTGTTGAGATAATTCTTAATACAATAACAGAATTTTAGGCTATTTTTTATACTATTATGTGTTGATAGGGCGATCACTCACTTCATTATGCTAAATTTAACCAAGAAAATATTGACCAAATCATTAAATAAAGCATCAAAAATCCATGCAAAAACTGACTCGAATTTGCTTAACTATAGCCCTCACCTTGAGTTGCTTATCCTTTCCCACTCAAGCTTTTGCTAAAGCCAAAATTCAAATGGCTATTCTACTAGATTCTAGTAACAGTATGGATGGGTTAATTGACCAAACTCGTAATCAAATCTGGGAAGTTGTTAATTTCTTAACTAAAGTTAGCAAAGATGGGGAAACACCAGAGTTAGAAGTTGCTCTCTATCATTATGGTAATGATAGTTTACCCTCCCAAGAAGGTTTTGTCAGACTTTTAACGGGATTTACTCCAGAATTAGATTTAGTTTCCTCGAAACTCTTTAGTATTAAAACTAATGGGGGTCAAGAGTACACTGGTTCGGTAATGCGCTCTGCTCTCAAAGAATTAAACTGGAATCAAAATAAAGAAGATTTTCGGGTGATTTTTATTGCCGGGAATGAACCCTTTGATCAAGTCTCAATCCCTTGGAAAGACTCTGTGACTCTTGCTGCTAAAAAAGATGTTTTGGTTAACACTATTTACTGTGGTTCAGCCGACAATGGGGAACGAAAACTTTGGATTTTAGGATCTAATTTAGGAAAAGGCAAAAATTTTAATATTAACCAAGACGAAAAAATTGTATTTATTAAATCACCTTACGACGACCAAATTACTATTTTGAATTCTCAACTGAATCAAACCTATATTCCATATGGTGTAGAAGGAACAGTTGGACAACAACGACAGATTACTGAAGATAGTAATTCTGCTGCCAATATAGCATCACGCAGTAACTCCAAAGCTTCTGGATATTATAATAATGCTTCTTGGGACTTAATTGATGGTGTTGATCGAGGAGTTGTTAATATTGAAAAATTATCATCTGATGGTTTACCACCAGTGATGCGAAATATGACTTTAGCTCAAAAGCGGGATTATGTAGCTACCAAAAAAGTTGAAAGACTGAGAATTCAAGCCACTATCCGCGATTTATCTCAAAAACGTGATGTATATGTGGCTAAAAAACGTCAACTTAATGTCAATAGTAATAATAATACTCTTGACAAGGCCATTATTCAAAGTCTCCGTCAACAATTAGCCGCGAAAGGATTTAAGCTTAAGTACTAAAGGGGAATGGAGTATCTGGGCGATCTCATTGGTAAAATTGCGATCGCCCTCATGTCAACAGATCAAAGTAAATCTTGTATCTAACATTGTTTCTACAGGAAAACTAAAATTATCTCCACCAATTAAATCAATTTCAAAATAAATTTGTCCATTTTCTCCAAATCTTCCCTGAATCATATTCTGCCACTAACTCCTGTTTCATTAATGCCAAAAATATGATGAATCAAATTAGGATATTTTTCTCTAGACATTTTACTTACTACTTCTTTATCCTGATCAATGAAATAATCACCGCTATCAGGTTCAATAGCAATGTACCAACCATAGTATTTGTCTAGTATTTCTGGCTTTAAACGCTCAAAAATTACCCAACATCGCTCATAAAATGCTTGCCTTCTAGCTTTTTCTTGAGCTTTTTGTGCTTCTGTCCATTGAATTTCCGGAAATACCCTACCACGTCTGACAATTCTTTCTGATGGAGTTTGTGTCATATTTTTTTGACTTCAATAAAAGTTATTGTCTATTAAGTAAACCTACTTGAACTAAAAATCAGTAATAATATTTTGATACTGCATAGTGTTTAAAGGTAGGTTTTGTTCTCTATTTTAATGGTAGTTTAACTTTTATCCAAAAAAATCTCCTATAGATGAATAGTTCATTCACAGTAGTTTAAGCAACACCATAGTTTGTGTAAGGGCGCTTGTAGGGAGGATGTAAGCCCAAGATAAAGTTTGTAAAATAGAAAACTGGCTTAAATCCGATTAAAATAGAATCAAATTCCCATCCCCTTATCCTCAACCCATCATGACACAAATCACCCTTACAGAACTTCCTCAAAACCTACAAAACCTACTTAACCAAGCCCAAAGAACAGGTGAACCCCTCACTATTATCCAAAATGGTATCCCCTTCGCCATTATATCCCCCATCAAGAAAAGCAAAAGAGCCGGATTTGGCGCGATGAAAGATAGCGGTAACATTACAGGAGATATTGTCGAACCTACTGCAAATCTAGTTACTTGGGATGTCCTATTATGAAACTTTTACTAGAGTTAAACTTCCCTCACTTCAGAAACAATCACGGCATATTTTTGGTATCTTTTGAAGCTAATACCGCCTGGCTTCAATGGCGGGCAAGATGCCCGCTCCACGACACAGAAACATTTTAATTTATAAATATGTTCTGATTACTCTACAGTGACCGATTTTGCCAGGTTCCTGGGCTGGTCTACATCCAAACCGCGACGTGCAGCAATATGATAAGCTAATAATTGCAAAGGTATCACTGTCAAAATTGGAGAAAGTATTTCTTCCACATCAGCAACGGGAATTAAATCATTAAATATCTCCGCAGCTTCTCCATGATTTACAGATGTTACCCCAATTAAACGCGAATCTCTAGCTTTTGCTTCTTGGGCATTAGAAATCACTTTTTCATACACAGTTCCCGGCATGGCGATCGCCACTACTGGCACTTTGGCATCCAATAAAGCGATTGGTCCGATGTTTCATCTCCCCAGCGGGATATCCTTCGGCATGAATATAGCTGATTTCTTTTAATTTCAATGCTCCTTCTAAAGCGATAGGGAAATTAATTCCTCTACCCACAAAGATGAAATCTTGGGTTTCGGAAAAATCATGCACTAAATGCTCAATATAACGTTCTTGAATTTCTAAAATTCGCTCAATTTCTATGGGTAGTTGACGTAAACCTCCAAGAATCTCTTCTAATCTTTGACCAGTAATTGTTTGACGACGATAAGCTAAATCTAAAGCTAATGCGTAAAATGCCATTAATTGAGCAACAAAGGTTTTTGTGGCGGCAACCCCAATCTCAATCCCCCCATGAGTACTAATTAGCGATGATACTATTTGCCCTAATGTACTTTCTGGACGATTGGTGATGCCTAAGAGTCGGGGTTGATACTTAGCTTCTTGACTTTGACGACGTTCTTTTTCCATAGACAAAGCCGCTAAAGTATCCGCAGTTTCCCCTGATTGTGTCACCCCAATGGTTAGTGTATTCGCGGTTAGGGGTGATGGTGCATAACGAAACTCAGAAGCATATTGTACTTGGGTAGGAATTTGGGCTAGTTGTTCTAGCAAATACTTACCTACTAGAGCCGCATGCCAACTAGTACCACAAGCTACGATTTGGATCTGTTCTAAATCTGGATAAATTTCTTCAGGTAAGCCTAAATTAATGGGTGATTGGTCTATTAACTTTGCATTCCATTCTGGATGCAAATAAGCATCTAAACAAGCTCTGACTACTCCTGGTTGCTCATAGATTTCCTTGAGCATAAAGTGCTTGTATCCCTGTTTCTCCACCATCACCGGATTCCAGTTCAGGGTGTAAGGATGTTTTTTCAGCCTCTCTCCCGCAAAGTTATAAACTTCCACTCCCAAAGGAGTCAAACGGGCAATTTCCCCATTCTCTAGCGGTAATACAGCGCGGGTGTATGGTGCGATCGCTGGGGTGTCGGAAGCACAGAAGAACTCACCTTGACCAAAACCCAGCACTAATGGGGCTTGTTGTCTGACCACAATTAATTCATCGGGATAGTCAGCCGAAATCACGGCGATCGCAAAAGCCCCTTCTAAAATATTTACAGTTTGACGGACAGCGGCTAACAAAGGAGATGCCGAGAGAGAATCAGGGGGAGAATGCTGTAAAAACTCGGCGATTTGGTTAGGAATCACCTCAGTATCAGTATCGGAAACAAATATATATCCTTTTTGCTTTAATTTTTCCCGTAACTCGCGGTAATTTTCAATAATGCCATTTTGCACCACGGCGATGGTTTTGCCTGTATCCAGATGCGGATGGGCATTGCGTTCTTCTGGTTTACCATGTGTTGCCCAGCGAGTATGACCAATACCAATTCGGGACGGGGTTTCGATCAGTTCCAGTTTAGAACGGAGATTAAGTAATTTACCTTTAGCCCGAACACACTGAACCTGATCTTCCCATATAGTCGCGATTCCGGCTGAGTCATAGCCTCTATACTCCAATTTTTCCAGCCCAGATAATAAAATATCTGCTGCTGCTTGAGTGCCGATATACCCAACTATTCCGCACATTGCTTACACCACTCCGGTTGCAGGATGATTAGATTTAGTATAGTACTCACCACAAAAATGAGCGGTTAGTCAATAAAAAAAGGAGCTGATGCTCCTTGGTTAGTGAATGATTGTGATCAAGTTTTGGTTTTTAGACAAAATGACAAAATAGATAACTTTGTGCGGTGGAAAATCCCCACCCCACAAGGCTAAAAGTAATTTTTATCAAGACACGACAAAAAATTTTGCGTCTTAACTAACCAGCTAGTTATTACAGAAAGGTTTTTTGTAATAACTAGTATGGCTAAGTACTGAGGGAAAAATTAAGAAATCTTTTGATCTAATTGACTTCTTAACTCTTCTATCCTCAATCCTTAGCCAGGTAATAACAGAGTTGTTTAAACTCCTTAGTAAGCTAGACCCATGCTACGAGTTGTTTCAGCGCCCAGGTAAACCCGGATGCTCAAGAAATCGGTGGGACAAGCTGTTTCACAACGTTTGCAGCCTACACAGTCTTCAGTGCGGGGGGAAGAGGCTACTTGAGCAGCTTTACAGCCATCCCAAGGAACCATCTCTAGCACGTCAGTGGGGCAAGCGCGGACGCATTGTGTGCAGCCAATGCAGGTATCGTAGATTTTTACGGCGTGAGACATGGAAAAAACGGCTCCTTTCGAGTGTTCTTCTCTGCGAAAGAATCATAATCAACGCATAGTCTACCGCACTGCTTGATAGGTCGTAGTCAAAAGGCTACATAACTTTAAACAAATTAATAACTCGCTGGGATGATTTAGCTGGTTAATTCCCTTTTTCCCTTGAAAACAGCGACATTCGAGCCAAGTATTAACTCGACTAGATTCTGACAAAGATGTTGAATTGTAAAGAATTGTAAAACTGACGCGAAATTACGCTTGTATCCTAAAACACAATATTTTTGTGATTTTGGCGATTCAGCACATTTGTAAAGAAAAATGAACTAATTTACTTTGAGGGGGCTGAAAAAAAATCAAAATTAAGGAGAATTTAAACTGAAGTATAAATTTCACCGTTAGACTATTTGTGGAGCAGGCATCTTGCCTGCCTGATTTAAAGAGCAGGCATCTTGCCTGCTCCACGGATGATGCCTAGAAGGTTATATTATGCACTGAAATACTTTGCTACCGGATGATAAGCAATAATAGCCGTAGTAGACTGCTCCGGATAAAGCTGTTCACTCTCATCCATATACAAATTAATTCTATCAGTGCCCAACAACTCTAACTGCTTAAACTGATCCTGAATATTTGGACAAGCTGGATAACCAAAACTATATCGAGAACCTGGATAACGCTGCGCTAAAATATCGCGAATATTATCCGGTTCATCATCACCAAAACCTAATTCTCGACGGATTCTCGCATGTGTCCACTCCGCTAAAGCTTCTGCTACTTGCACAGCTAAACCGTGAAAATAGAGATAATCTGTATATTGATTATCCGCAAACAACTTTTGAGCAAACTCTGTCGCAATTTCTCCTACCGTCACCGCTTGCATGGGAAAAACATCAATATTGACCAGATTCCTTTGGTGCAAAGAAATCCGCAATACATAAACGACGTAAAGATTTTTGACGAGGAAACTCAAAACTAGTCAACCTGCTGCGATTTACTTTCTGCATCATATATATGTAGAGAATTTCCCTCAGATTGACAAGGAAAATATCCATAAATTACTTGAGGATGCAACAAATTCTCCTCAATAATTCTCTGTTTCCACTTTTCTAAAATTGGATATACTTTCTCTTGCAAGAAATTCTGATATTCTTCCTTAGATTGTTCCTTCGGTTTGCGGAATTGCCATTGTCCTGCGACCAAAGCTTGCAAATCTAAATACCAGAATAATTCCTCTAAAGAAATATCAGCAGGTTGTAATAATTTCGTTCCCCAAAAAGGTGGTATGGGACGATCAATATTTATCTGCCACTGCTTCTGAACGTCTAGTATCTATTACTTCCAATTCTTTTGGAGATTCAGTATCTGATTTCCCATTCCCATTTGCTAAAGCTACCGACTGATGTTTATTTTCTTGAACTTCATCCAAAAATCCTTGCAAATTATCCCAATTACCTGCAACTTTGGCTGGCATTAATTTATCCATAAAATGCAAATCAGAAAAAGCATCTTTGCCATAAACTACTTTACCTTTATAAGCATTTTGACAATCTTCATAGACAAATTTAGGAGTTAAAGCCGCACCACCTAAAATTACAGGAACAGTAATTTCCTTTTCATTAAATGTCTGCAAATTCTCCTTCATAAAAGCAGTGGATTTCACCAACAAACCACTCATAGCAATACAATCAGCTTTATGCTGTTCATAAGCTTCAATGATGTTTTCCACAGATTGTTTAATTCCCAAATTAATCACCTTGTAACCATTGTTAGATAAGATGATATCCACCAAATTTTTACCAATATCATGAACATCACCTTTTACCGTGGCAATGATAAAAGTTCCCTTGGCATTATTGCCAGATTCCGACTTTTCCATGTAAGGTTCTAAAAAAGCCACCGCTGCTTTCATGGTTTCCGCAGATTGCAAAACAAAAGGTAATTGCATTTGTCCAGAACCAAACAACTCTCCCACCACTTTCATTCCATCTAAGAGAAAAGTATTGATAATTTCTAAAGGAGGATATAATTCTAAAGCTTTGGTAAGTTGTGCATCTAAACCAATGCGTTCACCATCAATAATATGACGTTTTAAACGTTCTTCAATGGGGAGATTTTCATCAACACCCTGATTACGTTTAGTTGTCACCCCAGCAAAAACTGTAGTGAGTTCTCCCAAAGGATCATAAACGCAGAGATTATTTTCAAATTTACGTTCATCATAAATTAGTTGACGACAAATTTCTTGATGACGCTCATCAATCTTTGAAAGTGGTAAAATCTTGCTAGCACTAACAATCGCTGCATCCATTCCCGCATTCATCGCTTCATGCAGAAATACCGAATTCAATACCATTCGCGATGCTGGATTTAAACCAAAGGATATATTAGAAACACCCAACATCACATGACAACCAGGTAATTCTTGACGAATCCGCCGAATAGCTTCAATGGTTGCTTTGCCATTTTCTCGGTCTTCTTCAATCCCAGTAGAAATTGGTAGAGCTAGAGTATCAAAGAAGATTTCAGTAGGCAGGGATACCATATTCCACAGCTTGACGATAAGCACGTTCAGCAATTTGGAACTTTTTCTCAGCCGTCCTGCGCCATCCCATCTTCATCAATTGTACCAATAACTACTACCAGCCCCATACTTTTTCGCTAATTCCAAGACCTGGAAAAAACGTGGTTCTCCATCTTCATAGTTAGTGGAATTCAGCAAACACTTACCACCAGCGACCTTTAAACCCGCTTCCATCTTCTCCCATTCAGTGGAATCCAACATTAAAGGTAAAGTCACATTATTCACAATGCGGGAAACTAACTCGTGCATATCTCGCACCCCATCACGTCCCACATAATCAACGTTCACATCCAGAATGTGCGCACCTTCCTTGACCTGTTCCCTGGCCATTGATACCAAACCATTCCAATCTTCCGCATTTAGCAAATCGCGGCATTTTTTAGAACCACTGGCATTGAGACGTTCACCCACAATCAAGAAAGAATTATCTTGGTCGTAGGGTTGAGTAGTGTAAATTGAAGCTGCTGCTGGTTCTAAACTTGGTTGTCTAACTTTTGGTTTTAAATCTTTAGCAATTTCCGCTAATTGTTGAATATGTTCTGGACGTGTCCCACAGCAACCCCCAATCACTTGGACACCTAAATCTTCAACAAAATGCATCAAGGACATCCGTAATTCCATCGGTGTTAAACGGTAATGTGCTTGACCACCCACATTTTCGGGTAAACCTGCATTGGGAACACAAGAAACAATAAAAGGCGAATGTTCCGAGAGATACTTGATATGTGGTTTCATTAAATCTGGACCAGTGGCACAGTTTAAACCCAGAATATCAATAGGATAGGGTGCTAATATGGTAACAACAGCACTAATTTCGGTTCCTACCAACATTGTCCCCATACTTTCCATCGTCACAGAAACCATCAGGGGTCGTCTTTCCCCTTTTTTAGCAAAAACTTCTTCAATTCCATTGAGTGCCGCTTTAATTTGCAGCACATCTTGACAAGTCTCCACTAAGAAAATATCTACACCACCGTCCCAAAGTGCTTCTGCTTGTTCGGCAAAGGATGCTTTCAACGTGTCAAAATCAATATGTCCCAAAGTGGGTAGTTTAGTGGTTGGTCCAATGGAACCAGCGACAAATCGAGGTTTTTCCGGGGTGGAAAATTCCGCAGCGACACTTTTAGCTAGTTCTGCAGCTTTTTTGTTGAGGTAGTAAGCTTGGTCTGCTAAATCATATTCTGCTAAAACAATCGAGGTAGCGCCAAAGGTATCGGTTTCAATTACATCTGCACCAGCAGCGAGAAAATCCCGGTGAACCTTCGCCACGGCTTCTGGTTTAGTATGGACTAGATATTCATTACAGCCTTCATATTGTGCTCACCAAAGTCTTCTGCGGTGAGATTTTGGGTTTGCAGGTTGGTTCCCATTGCACCGTCAAAAACGATAACTGGGCATTCTGGACTACGTAAGCGTTCAAGGAAAGGATGAGTCATATTTTCAGGACAAGTACATGAATATGGTTATATGCAAGATAATTTATTATTTTCTTAAATTTTGATAATTTTAGAGAATATTTTTGCAGTAGGAGCGTATTACAGCAGTAGGGGCGTATTGCTATACGCCCGTATTGCTATACGCCCGTATTTTAAGAAGCATGCGCTAAAGCGCAACTACGAGCCTTGCATTATTTGTCTATCTAGTGGAGGTGATAGGTACTGATGAATTCGAGTGCGATTGCCTCCAGCAGGGTGTAACCCATCCCAATTTGATAAATTTTGATGACTTATTTTCTCTATGCTCTCAAATTATGATATTATATATAGTATCATTCTTCAATGGACAAGCAGATTAAAACTACATCCCTGGAATATTATTTAAACCTACAATACCCTGTCACCCTGTATCCAGACCCTGAAGGGGGATATGTAGCACAAATTAAAGATTTACCTGGATGTCTCACCCAAGGAGAAACTGTAGAAGAAGCAATGATAAATATTAGTGAAGTGCGGGAATTGTGGATAGAGACTGCTTATGAAGCAGGAGATAATATTCCTTTACCTAGTACTGATGAAACTTATAGCGGTAAACTACTGCTACGAATTCCTAAATCATTACATCGAAATTTAGCTGAAACTGCGGAACGAGAAGGAGTGAGTCTCAATCAATATATTGTTTCTTTATTAAGTAAACTAGGATAACAAGATACTACGGGATTAATTGATTGCTCATGTAATCAACTATGAATGATTGAGTACCTAATAATATTGCTATAGCCCTAACTCAGTTTTAATTATAACGAATTTCTCTGATAGGGAAAGGAATTTGTATTCCTTCTAAGTGATAGCGTTGGTGTAATTTTTTAATTAATAAATGTTTCCCAATTCGTTGGTCAAAATATTCATTCACCCGCATATAAAGAGTGAAATCTATACTATAAGCATTAAAATTATTAAACCTCATATAGGGTCGAATAGTAATTAATTCTGGAGCAATTTCTCCAATTACTTCTTCGGCAATTTCTAAAGTTATTTTCTCAACAAAATCCAAATCACTATCGTAACTAACTCCCACATTAATAGTTAATGTGATTTCTTTAACGGGAAGATGGTAATTCGTAAAAATAGATGATGCTAATTTAGCATTAGGGACAATAATTACATTATTGGAAAGTTCTTTAATAGTGGTATTCCTCCAAGTGATATCAGTAACATATCCTTCATGTCCTCCGCTATCTAATTTGATATAATCCCCGGTCTTTATTTGTTTGGACATAATTAAATAAAAACCAGAAAATAAATTAGCAAGAGTATCTTGTAAGGCTAAACCAACTGCTAAACCTCCCACTCCTAATGTTGTAATTATGGGAGTAATTTCTATTCCCACTGTTTGGAGTACAATTAATATTCCCAAAATTAAAACTGCAACTTTAGCAACGTTGGAAATTAATGATGTGGACACTCCTTCCGTGCGTCGAATAAATAAATTTACAAATCCCGCAGTTAATCTGGCTAAAACTAATGTGACGGAAAGCAACAAAATTATGGTGATAATTTTGTGTAAAGCTGTGCTAATATTAGTGTTTATTGGCGCACTCAGAACTGCCCAAAAAAAGCCTGCTAGGATAAACCAAATAAATGTCATCCGATGCAAGGATTCAAATACAATTTCACTCCCTGGAATTTGGGTTTTGGCAAAAAATATTTTCAGTCTTTTAAAAAAAACTTTTTCGCCAACTAGTCCCGCTAATAAGCCAGCTAGAATAAATGCGATCGGCAAAATCCATTGTATCATAATCAAAGGGCGTAAAGAGTAGAGTTTGTATACTTAGTTTCTGAAAAAATGAAATATAAATCCCCATAATAAACAGGTTAAGATAAAAATGGGTAGAATTCTCTTACTTCTTTCCTTAATTGAACTGTATTGCTATTTAATTTTGAATTTTCTCAATGCATCTCCCAATTATCTACCATCCAGATTATGTTGCACCTCTACCAGTGGGACATCGGTTTCCTATGTCTAAATTTAGACAACTTTATGAGTTACTATTAACGGATGGGGTAGCACATCCAGAGCAATTTCACTCACCTGAACCGCCATTACTAAATTTGATTGAGTTAGTTCACACTCCTGACTATGTACAATCTTACTGTAATGGTACTCTAGAACCTAAAGCACAGCGAAGAATTGGTTTACCTTGGAGTCCGGCTTTAGTTAATCGTACCTGTACCGCTGTCGGTGGTACTATATTAACTGCTAAACTAGCTTTGAATTATGGTTTAGCTTGTAATACTGCGGGAGGTACTCATCATGCTTTTCCTAGTTATGGTTCTGGTTTTTGTATTTTCAACGATTTAGCAGTTGCCTCTCGGGTTTTACAAACAATCGGACTTGTCCACAAAATCCTGATTATCGATTTAGATGTACATCAAGGAGATGGTACAGCTTTTATTTTCCAAGATGATGCTAGTGTATTCACTTTCTCAATGCACTGCGAAGTTAATTTTCCCGGAACCAAGCAAACCAGTGATTTGGATGTTCCTTTAGCTGTGGGGATGGAAGATGATACCTATTTACAAACTTTGGCGGAATACTTACCAGATTTATTGGCAAATGTCAAGCCAGATTTAGTGTTTTATGATGCTGGTGTTGATATCCATATCGGTGATAAACTAGGAAAATTAGCTTTAACGGATACTGGTATCTTTCGCCGGGAAATGCAAGTTTTGAGTACTTGTGTGAGCGCAGGTTTCCCTGTGGCTTGTGTGATTGGTGGCGGTTATGCTGATGATATGAAGTCTTTAGTGTGGCGTCATTCTCTGTTGCATCGTGCGGCTAGTCAGATTCATCAGCATTATAAATTATAAAAGGAAATCAGCAATCAGAAATAGACCATAGAAAAATACTCAGATTAAAATTAGGATATCCCCATCAATTGTTTTCATTTTTTTGTCAATAAATTTATTCCCTACGTGCTTATGTCAATAGATTCAGAAAATTGCGGTTATACATTCATAGCTTCAGCTATTGATGGTTTGATTCGTAACCTGGAAGGTGAATCAACCTTGAAATTATATCCAGAATTTCGAGAGCGACGAGAATCGCGCCAATGAGTTAATGTTTGAATGTGTAGGTCGCAAACCCTGTTTATTCTATATTCGTCGTCAAGGTTTTGGAAAAGAAACGGGAGAGGAAATTTGGGATTTGACCATAGCTACGGATCAAAATCATCTCCAATTACCGACCAGACTGGAAAAACTAGGAAAAACGTTAGGATTTAAAGCTGCTGTCCGACAGGGTGATGCGAGCGGATTAAAAATTCTATCCATTTATTTACTCCCACCATCACGGGGAAATGTGGATGGTTATGCTGTACCTTTCCAATTATCTCTGATTCCTCAACATCAGCACCGTCTAGGTATTCCGCCCAAAGTAATGGCAAAAATATTAACTATGCCAGTTTGCGGACAGTATGTACCGACGGAGGAACAACTCAAAGCTTGGAAAGCTTTTCTCAAAGTTGAGGAGCGTATTGCTAAAGCACGTCAATTTTGTGTATCGTTCTTGATTCAAAATCATGGTTCAGCTACTAGACAAGTTACCCTGGAAATTGATGTTAACTCAGCTACCTTAGACGGTAATGAAGAAAATTCCTTAGGTGAAGAGAATTTTTGGGAACGGGTTAAAAAAGCTAAAAACCAGGATGTAAATTTCTCGGAAACAGTACCTACAGAAAAAATCCGTCGTCATCATCGTCAATTAGGAACTATTGACAAAATTGACCCCAAAAATTATATTATTCAGGTTAGATTAGAATCGAGATTTATTTGAATATATATTACAAGGTAATTATCAATTAGCCCCAAAAGGATATTTATTTTTTGATGCTGCTGGGGATATCAAACAGATTGAGCGTAAAGAAAAAGCTTTGGAACAACTCAGACAAGGAAGAACTCAAAATCCGTATTTGGGTAATTTCTTGTTTGATGCTTCCCAAGCTAGACTAATTAAAAAAAAGGTAAAACTGAAATCCAAAGATTTATTATTATCTTCAGCTAATTCCGGTCAAAAAGCCGCAGTGGAAATGGTACTTGCTGCGGAGGATTTAGTTTTGATTCAAGGACCAGGGACGGGGAAAACTACCGTAATTGCCGAAATTTGTTATCAAGTTGCACTGCGAGGTGGACGGACATTAATTACTTCTCAAGCAAATTTAGCAGTCGATAATGCTCTGAGTCGATTAATTCACAATCCTGTCATTAGAGCAATTCGCAAAGGGAAAGCTGAAAAAGTTAGTGAGGAAGGACAGCCATTTCTGGAAGACCAAGTAATTGGTACATGGCTGAAGCATACTGCTAATGATTGTGAAATTAATCTAGCACAACGTCTAGAAAATGTCCAAGTTTTTCAGGAAATATTAGCATTATTACCAAGATTTTTAGAATATTTACAATTAGAAGAAAAATGTCATCAAGAGCAAGAGGAATTTAGAAATATTCAATTAGATATAGAGACAAATCAAGAAGATATCAAAACTAAATATCATCAGGATTTAGTAGTTGCAGATGAATTTAAATTTCTGATTGAGGGATTAGATAAACTATTGAATTCTTCCAAAAATATTAGATGGGATTCATCAGAAACTAGAAAGATTTTATCTGGTGTTCAGAAATATATAGTGAATCATCAGCAAGTAGAACAATTTCGCAAAAATGTTAGTCAAGCGATTAAATACAGTGAAGAAATTGGCTTGGTTCCACCAATTCTCGGTGCATTTGGATTAGCTGTTTGGTTAAAAGAAACGGTATTAATGGAAATACCTGAATTTAAAACAGTATTCAGTTCTGCTCAAGATGCAGTTCTGCTCATGACGGAAATAGCTACATCTATCCAGATTTTTCAAAAAAATTCTGCATCTTTAAATCAACGGGAAAAAGATTATCAACTATTTTTAAGTAAGCAGCAAAATCTCCAGCAATTAATTCAAACTGAGGAAAAGAAGAAACAGGAAATTGATTTAATTATCAATAATATGAAAGAATGGAAATCTCAAGCTGAACATAGATTACTTCCAATTTTTCATCAAGCTAAACAAACTTCCCAACCTTTAACAGAATCTATGCTGCAATTACCATCAGGTTTGTTGAAGTTTGCTGGTTCTACAAACTTATCTATTTTACCGAAAAACTATACTTTGAATTTATTAGATTTTCCCAGACTAGAAAATGCTCTCAAGTATGAAGAAGAAGGAAATTTTGTGGATAGAAAGGGTAATCAGCATAGTTTTAGTTCTTTTTTAGAGCAAAGTTTGATGCAAATACCAATTATTTTTTCAGAGAACATCGCACCAAATTGCTGGAAATTCACCACAAATTTAAAAATTATCAATCTTTCCATCTTCAACAGCGAAAATCATTGATTCAGGAAACACGGGATTTTTTGACCAAAACCCAAAAACTATATGGTCAATCCTGGGAATTTCAGAATATTGATGCTACTCTTATCCAAGTTACCCAAGAATTGATAAAAATAATTCTTGCAAATGCACGTGAATGTGTAATACCTCTTAAACAAAAAAATGACCAACAACTGTTAAAGTTACAAGAACAATTTCAAGAAATTCAAAAACAAGAAATTACTAAACAGCAAATTTTGGAAATTCAATCTCAGATAGAAAAAGCCACACAGGATTTTAATATCAAACGGGAACGAGTTATTTCTATCTTACAGCAAATCCATCCAGAATCAAAAATACCACCAAAATTACGTATTTTATGGGAAACTTATCTCATCACACCATCCAATATTTGGGAACAACCTCAAGAGTTTTCTCAACAAGTAGATTATTGGCAAAATTTTATCAATCAGTTGGAAAGCTTAATTTTATCATTAGAACCTTTTACCATCCTAGATATAATCAAACAATCTTTATCTGAACATCTCCACAAACTAGAAGCCGAAATTGAGATTTCTAGAGAGAAAATTGCTAAATCACCGCTCCGATTACTAGAATTGCAAGAAAAATTAAAATCAGAAGTACCAGATAGTTTAATCATAGAGCGAAATTGGTGGGAGTCAACTTGGCAAAAACTACCAGAAAAATTCAAACCAGAAACTCCAGTAGAAAACCTGCTCAATTTAGATTGGTTACACAGCATTAAAAATCAGTTCTCTGACTGGAAAAAGCAACTAAAAACCGAAGAAAAATATCTTCAGCGATATCAAAACTTTGTCCAAGACTGGATTACAAAATTACGTCAACCTTCAGAAAGAGATAGTCAAGATTTAAGACGTATTTATTTAGATAATGCTAATGTTGTCGGGATTACCTGTGTTCAAGCTGCAAATTATAATTTTTCCGAAGAATTTCAGTCTTTTGATGTGGTAATTATTGATGAAGTTAGTAAATGTACACCACCAGAATTATTAATTCCCGCTTTGAAAGGTAAAAAATTAGTTATGGTGGGAGATCATCGACAATTACCACCTATGCTGGATACTAGCACCGTGGAAGAAGTTGCTCAAAAGTTGGGTAATACAAGAGAAGACTTACAATTTTTAGAGGAATCATTATTTAAAAGTCAGTTTGAAGCAGCTGATAAAAGTTGTAAAAAAATGCTAAATACTCAATATAGGATGCATCCAGTAATCATGGGTGCAATTAATCAATTTTATGATGGTAAATTAGAATGTGGAATTTTAGAACCCCGATAGTAAACGCGCTCATAATTTAGCAGGGGAAATCATTCAACCATATCATCATCTGATTTGGGTAAAAACGCCCAGAGAAAATCAGTTTCAAGAGGAACGTTTGGGAACTTCCTTTTTTAACATTCAGGAAATTGATGTAATTGAGCGTATGTGTCAGCAGTTTGAAGCTGTTTGGGTGGAGAAGGTTGCTAACGGTGAACCCAAAAAAGAAATCGCTATCATTACTTTTTATGGTGCTCAACTCAGAAAAATAGATGAGCGTCTACAGTCTGAATTATTTCCATCACTGCAAATTAGAACAGGTACCGTAGACAGATTTCAAGGAATGGAAAGACCTGTGGTGATTGTCAGCATGGTTCGGAATAATAACCAGGGTGATGTAGGATTTGCAAAGAAACCCGAACGAGTTAATGTGGCTTTTTCTCGTGCTCAAGAGTTATTGGTAATTGTGGGTTGTCACGATTTATTTACCAGTAAATCTGGGGTGGTGGGTACTATGTATTCTGAAGTTGCGAATATCGTGGGTACTCATGGAGGTTTTATTGATATTTCTCATTTTTCGGGTTAGCTAAAGACTTGAATTAATTCTTGCGTTATAGGTCAATACGCTTGGTGTTAAGGGAGGAAGGTAATATTGTCATCCTGACCGGAGGGAAGGATCTCGCGAGATCCTTCCCTCCGGTCAGGATGACAGTATAAGGATTCTAGCCATTTTTCGGCTTAACTAAACCGTATTGGGTTATAGGTCGGAAAGCTCACCATTGAATTCAAACTGACTTTCCGAAACGAACTACATCAGTGTTCTAGCTAGAGTAAATCAGGTTCAAAACCGAGCGATCGCAATTGTGCGATCAACATTTCCTTTTGAACTCTTTCAACCTCAGCCTGTTGTTGTGCAGCCTCAGTCTGTTGTTGTGCAACTTCAGCCTGTTGTTGTGCAGCATCAGCCCGTTGTTGTTCGGCATCAGCCCGTTGTTGTTCGGCATCAGCCCGTTGTTGTTCGGCATCAGCCCGTTGTCGTTCGGCTTCAGTCTGTTGTCTTTCTAATTGCTCAGGAGTTAACACCCAATTCCCAGTGATATCATACCAACGCAACCAAGGCTGTTCTGTAGTTTCATCATAGCTTCCCTGCCATACTCCTAAACCTAATTCTAATTCTGGTATCCAAAATCTGTCATCTAAAATTGTCGCCTCAGTATATCGACCATCTTTTAATTCAAAGATCTGGAATTGATGCTCATAGCGGTCAAATACTGCGTAATAAGGCACTTTTAAAATCTGTTCATACACTTCCCATTTTCCTGGTGGCTGTTCAGCATCCCGTAATTTCTTACCTAAATCTTCGTCTTCTGTTCCTGGTGAAAGTAACTCGACGATAATCAAGGGACTCACTTCTTCTTTCCAGATGACGTAACTTAAACGTAAATCTTTTTGTTCATACATCCGGCTGACACCTAATACAGCAAACCAATCTGGTCGTTTGTACCACTGTGTATGCCGTAGATCATAATAGAGATTGATGTCACTACCGACAAATATTTGCTCTCTAGGGTAATGAGGTGGACGGAAAGTGTCATGCAGTAGACGGGGTTGTAGTAAATGAAACTCATCGGGCAAGCCAGGCTCCTCCGGGTCTTCGCTGGGGAGGTCATACATCGTCGGTAAGAGTACTCTTGGTATCGACGGTGGATCGGTTTGATACATAAGTCAAGCCATCCTGAAGATTGAAGAGATATTAATTTCCAATTATAGCAAAAATACAGGTTTTATCACTAGACATCTCCAGAAATGATGTAGGGGCGTATTGCATACGCCCCTAGCAAGGGTTTTAACGAATGCATAATTATTTTCCCAGATGTCTACTCTCATATCGCAGGTCATGAAATTTAAAAGTACGCTTGGTTTTGTTTACCGTTAACTGTTCCCTTTTTATTTATTCCCTTTTATGTAAATTATTAATAAGCAGTAAGCAAACAAGTTAAGTAGAATTACGAGATTTTATCTATGTTGTCTTATGTATTTTCTCTTAGACTAGCCATAATAATCCTGTTGATAGCTAAAGCAGAAATAAGCGTAGATAGCTCTTATTTACAATATTTTCCACTACTTGGTCAAAATTTAATGCTAGTAAATCCACTAGACGATTACTTAATTATATAGGTTCCGTTATTTCATCAAAATTCAGTTATCACTTAGTTACATAGCATCAAATTAACTTTAGCAACACAAAAAAAGCTAGTACTTGTAGCTTGCAATTGCACTTGTATGTGTTTAAGGTTTTAAGGTGGGGAAACAGGGGGTGCATAAGTGGTAACTAAAGAGACTCAGGCAAACGGTAGTACCAAATTGGGTTTTGAGGAAAAATTATGGCAAGCGGCTGATAAGCTGCGGGGTCATTTAGATGCTGCTGAGTACAAACATGTAGTTCTAGGATTGATTTTCCTGAAATACATCTCTGATGCTTTTATTGAAATTTACGATAAATTATCTCAGGATGAATACGCTGACCCTGAAGATAGGGATGAATACAAAGCGGAAAATATTTTTTATGTCCCTCAAGCTGCTCGGTGGTTACATTTCCAGAGTAGTGCTAAAAACCCTCTGATTGGTAAATTGATTGATGATGGAATGGATGCAATAGAGAAGGAGAATACTTCTCTCAAAGGAGTATTACCAAAAGAATATGGTAAACCGTCTTTAGATAAGCGGTTATTAGGAGAGTTAATAGATTTAATCAGCACCATTGGGTTAGGAAATGCCGAAAGTCGCTCCAAGGATATTTTAGGTAGGGTTTACGAATATTTTTTAGGACAGTTTGCGAATGCAGAAGGGAAGAAGGGGGGACAATTCTACACTCCTCGATGTGTAGTGCAGGTGTTAGTGCAAATGTTGGAACCTTACAAAGGACGAGTTTATGATCCTTGTTGTGGTTCGGGAGGGATGTTTGTTCAATCCGAGAAGTTTGTAGAATCTCATGGTGGTAGGGTTGGGGATATTTCTATCTATGGTCAAGAGTCGAATCCGACTACTTGGAAGTTATGTAAAATGAATTTGGCTATCCGAGGTATTGATGGGAATATTGGTGGAAAAAATGCTGATACTTTCCGGAGTGATTTACATAAAGATTTAAAAGCAGATTATATTCTAGCGAATCCTCCTTTTAATATGAGTGATTGGGGAGGAGAAGGATTACGAGAAGATGGACGTTGGTTTTATGGTACTCCCGCTACTGGTAATGCCAATTATGCTTGGATTCAACATATTATAAGTCATTTATCTCCTCATGGTTATGCGGGGTTTGTATTAGCTAATGGGTCGATGAGTTCTAATCAATCTGGAGAAGGAGAAATTAGAAAGGCTTTAATTGAAGCTGATTTAGTTGATTGTATGGTAGCTTTACCAGGACAGTTATTTTATAATACTCAGATTCCAGCTTGTTTATGGTTTTTAACTCGTTCTAAATCAGCAAGTAAGTTTCGTAAACGTCGAGGAGAGACTTTATTTATTGATGGTCGGAAGTTGGGAGTTTTAATTGATAGAGTGCATCGGGATTTGACAGAGGAGGAGATAATTAGGATTGTTCAAACTTATCATAATTGGCGGGGTGGTGGTAAAGGAAAATATGTAGATGTGCTTGGTTTTTGTAAGAGTGCGAGTTTTGAAGAAATTCAGGAAAATGGTTATGTGTTAACTCCGGGAAGGTATGTAGGGGCTGAAGAAATTGAGGATGATGGTGAACCTTTTGATGAAAAGATGGAAAAGTTGACAGCGAAATTGGAAAAGCAATTTGCAGAGAGTGCAAAATTAGAAATGATGATTTTGGAAAATTTGAGGGGGTTAGGTTATGGTAAATAGGGAGGTGAATTATTTGGATTTTTAATTTGTGTAAGCACATCTTGCACAAATTTATTAATAGCATAATAAAAAATGGTCTATGTTCAATGTACTCAGGTGTAAAACCATAAAAAAAGATGAAAACAAATTTATTGGGGTTAGCATATGCAAAATAATTGGCATTTAGGAAAACTTTCTGATTTAGTTGAAATCATTATGGGTCAATCACCAAAAGGTGAAACCTGTAATAACCAACATTTAGGGATTCCTCTTCTTAATTAGACGAACTGAATTTTTTTCACATCACCCGATTCCTGTTCAGTTCACGGTTGATCCTAAAAAATTTTCCGAACCAGAAGATATACTTTTCTGTGTTCGTGGTTCTACGACTGGACGAATGAATTGGTCTGATCAGAAATATGCTATCGGTCGGGGTATTGCAGCAATTAGGCATAATAAAGGTTCAGAATATAAACATTTTATTAGAGGTTTGTTACAGTTTAAATTACCTTTATTACTTAGTCTCGCTACTGGTTCCACATTTCCAAATATTTCTAAAGAACAATTATTAGCTGTTATCTGTGATATCCCTCCTCTTTCTGAACAAAAAGCGATCGCGCACATTCTGGGAACTCTAGATGACAAAATCGAACTAAACCAACAGATGAACGAAACCCTAGAAGCAATGGCTAGGGCAATTTTTAAGTCCTGGTTTGTGGACTTTGACCCAGTACGCGCTAAAATGGAAGGAAGACAACCCTTAGGTATGGATTCAGCAACAGCAGATTTATTCCCTGATGAGTTTGAAGAGTCGTCTTTGGGATTGATTCCGAAGGGGTGGAAAGTTCAATCCTTACCGGAATTCATAGATATTAATCCTAAACGCTCACTGACTAAAGGAAAAATTGCACCTTATTTAGATATGAAAAATATGCCAATTCAGGGACACCGACCTGATTATTGGATTGATAGACCTTTTGGTTCTGGTACTAAGTTTATTAATGGTGATACCTTAATGGCAAGAATAACACCTTGTCTAGAAAATGGTAAAACAGCGTTTGTTGATTTTTTACAAGATGAACAAGTTGGTTGGGGTTCAACAGAATATCTCATTTTTCGTTCTAAACATCCACTTCCAATTGAATTTTCTTATTATTTAGCTAGACAGGAAGAATTCAAAACATTTGCTATCCAAAATATGACAGGTTCTAGTGGTCGGCAAAGAACACCAGCAAACTGTTTCAGTCAATATTTAATGGCTGTTCCATCTGAAAAAATAGCTTTAAAATTTGGAGATTTAGTTAAGTCATTGATGATAAAAATTTCAGCTAATACTGAACAATCAAACACTTTGGCTGTTATCCGAAATTCACTATTACCCAAGTTGATATCAGCAGAAATCAAAATTAAAGAAGCAGAAACATTATTGGAGGCTGTAGCATGATTAATAAACCTTTTGACTATCTAAGAGGATGTTTGAAAAGTAAAAATAAAGGTAAAAAACGTTACTATATTGTAATATGATTCAGTTAAGCGAGGAAGTAATACTGTCATCCTGACGGTCGGGAAGGATTTCGCGAGATCCTTCCCGACCGTCAGGATGACAAATTACACCTCCTCATAACTTTTAAAACATCCTCTAAGATAGATATGAAAAATCAGATATGTTGAAAACAACCTGCTTAAAGTTATGGATATCAATTTAAGAAAAGAGGAATTTAGTTATGCTTATATTTATGCTATTACAACAGCAGCAGGTTACTCTTTTCAAAAATCCTCTAGAACCTTAGATGTCAGTGGAATTGATGCAACTCTTACGGGAACAGTATCAGAAGATACGCTTTATGAACCCCAACTAGATTTACAGGTAAAATCTACTTCTTTAGATATCCTGGGTACAGAATTTATTCATTATCCCTTGAAAATTAAAAACTATAATGAATTAAGAAAAGAAAGAACAGTTGCACCTCGGATTTTGGTGGTTGTCCTCATTCCTGAAAATCTGCAAGAATGGATTACACAATCTGAAACAGAACTTTGTTTACGTCGTTGTGCTTACTGGGTATCATTACGCGGACAACCACAAACATCAAATACTGAAACGGTTACTGTTTATATTCCCCGTGAAAATCTATTTACGGTTAATGCTTTAAGAAACTTAATGAGTCAAATCCAAACTAGAGGTACATTATGAAAGCAATTATCAACGATATAGAAATTCTCAACCATTTACAACCTCAATATATAGCAAACTACCTAAAATCTACAGGTTGGATTCAACAAAAAGTTATTCCTAACAAAGTCTCGATTTGGATACATGATAATTACTCACAAACCCAATTAAAAATTCAATTACCTGTAGACCAAAATTTTGATGATTACTCCCTCCGCATATCTGAGGTAATCCAAATTTTAGAGAAAGCTGAAAATCGCTCACAAATTGATATTTTAAGCGAAATATTTACTAATGCTCCCAATTTAACTATTCAAGGTGTAGTTATGCAAATTCAATCTCCAACTACTCATAAATTAAACGGGAAAATTAAAATCTTTGGTGTGGTTTTTGATAAACTCAGACAGATTACCACAGAACTATCAGACCATGATTATATTTTAGCTGTAAAAGCATATCAGGAACGTTTTTCTATTCGCTGTACAGGTGATTTAGTTAAAGAAAATGACCATTTAATTCTCCAAAATCCCCACAATTTCCAAATTGATACTATTTGAAAATAAGGAATTAATCAGGTGTCAGGATATCTCACGGAACAAGATGTAGAAGCAGCTACTCTAGAATGGTTCGCAGAAATAGATTATATCACCATTCATGCTACTGAAATCGCTCCCAATGAACCCCAATCCGAACGACAAAATTATAAAGATATTGTCCTGATTAATCGTTTACAATCTGCTTTAGAAACCATTAACCCTGATATTCCTCCCTCTGCTATTCAAGACGCAATCAAAAAAATTATCCGCACCGAAACTCCCATCCTCTATGAAAACAATCGTCGCTTTCACAAATACCTTACCGATGGTGTAGATGTAGAATATCAACAAAATGGACGCACCAAATACGAAAAAGTCTGGTTAATCGACTTTCACGAAATTCATCATAATGATTGGTTAGCAGTTAATCAATTTACCATTATTGAAAATAACAACAATCGTCGTCCCGATATTATCATTTTTATCAATGGTTTACCTATTGCAGTTTTTGAACTCAAAAACCCAATCAAAGAATACTCTTCTATTAGAGGTGCTTTCCAGCAATTACAAACCTATAAAAATGATATTCCCTGTTTATTTCCTTATAATGAAATCCTCGTCGTATCAGATGGGACTTATGCAAGAGTTGGAACCCTCACTGCTAATTGGGAACGGTTCATGTCCTGGAGGTCTGTTGATGGTAAATCTATTTTTCCCAAAGGTCAATCAGAACTAGAATCTGTCATCAAAGGTATTTTTAACAAAACTACTATTTTAGATATTATCCAATACTTCATTGTTTTTGAAGTTGACCAAGATATCATTGTCAAAAAAATGGCAGGATATCACCAATATCATGCAGTTAATAAAGCTATTTCCTCCACCATCAAAGCTACTCGTCTAAATGGAGATGGTCGAGTGGGTGTAGTTTGGCATACTCAGGGTAGTGGCAAAAGTCTGACTATGGCTTTCTATAGTGGGAAATTGATTCAAGAACCAGATATGAGAAATCCTACGTTAGTTATTCTCACAGACCGCAATGATTTAGATGACCAATTATTTAACACTTTCTCTGGTTGTATTGATTTATTGCGTCAAACTCCCGTCCAAGCTGATAACCGGGAAAGTTTAAGAGAACTGCTGAGTGTTGTTTCCGGGGGAATCATCTTTACCACTATGCAAAAATTCGCTCCGGAAATAGGTAACGAATATCCAGAACTTTCTCCTCGACGGAATATTGTTCTCATCGCAGACGAAGCACATCGAAGTCAATATGCTTTAAAAGCTAAAGTCATCACCAGGAATGATGAAGCTTATGTGACTTATGGTTACGCTAAATATTTAAGGGATGCTCTCCCTAATGCTTCCTTTGTCGGTTTCACTGGAACTCCGATTTCCCAAACTGATAAAAATACTGCGGCTATTTTTGGCAATTATATTGATATTTACGATATTCAACGTGCGGTGGAAGATGAAGCTACTGTCAAAATTTATTATGAAGGACGACTTGCTAAACTAAATTTGGAACCTTCTGAACGTCCGAAAATTGATCCGGAGTTTGAGGAAGTGACAGAAGATGAAGAATTGTCCACGAAAGAAAAACTCAAAAGTAAATGGGCTAGATTAGAAGCTTTAGTCGGTGCAGAAAAACGTATTCGGGAAGTTGCTCAGGATATTGTTGAACATTTTGAAAATCGTACTGCTGCTCCAGAACTCCGAGATGGTAAGGGGATGATTGTTTGTATGAGTCGTCGTATCTGTACAGATTTATATAATGCTATCATTCAACTTAAACCAGATTGGCATCATTCAGATGATAATCAAGGATTGCTTAAAGTTGTCATGACTGGTTCTGCTGCTGATGAAGCGAAAATGCAACCCCACATCCGCAGCAAACAACGTCGTCAGGATTTAGCTAAACGTTTTAAAAAACCTGATGACCCTTTTAAGTTAGTCATTGTCCGCGATATGTGGTTAACCGGCTTTGATGCTCCTAGTTTACATACTCTCTATGTAGATAAGCCCATGAGAGGGCATAATTTAATGCAAGCTATTGCAAGGGTGAATCGCGTTTTTAAGGATAAACCTGGTGGGTTGGTGGTTGATTATCTGGGGATTGCTGACCAACTTAAAGACGCTTTGAAGGATTACACAGAAAGGGATAGAGGTGAAACCGGGATTGATGCGAGCATTGCGGTAGTGGTAATGCAGGAAAAATATGAAATTGTCCAAGCAATGTATCATGGCTTTGATTATCGCAAGTTCTTTACAGGTAAACCGACCGAACGAGTTTCCATCATTCCAGCTGCTCTAAATCATATCTTGGGATTGGTAGATGGGAAACAACGTTATATTAAAGCTATTACGGAACTTTCTCAAGCTTTTGCATTAGTTTCTAGTACAGACAATGCGATCGCCATTCGGGATGAAGTGGGATTTTTCCAAGCTATCAAAGCGGTGATGCTCAAACACACCCACATCAATGGTAAAAGTCCAGAAGATATTGATGCTGCTGTGCGTCAGATTGTCTCGAAAGCAATTACAAGCGACCAGGTAATCGACATTTTTGCTCATTCTGGATTAAATAAACCGAATATTGCGATTCTATCCGATGAATTTCTAGAAGAAGTACGAGGTTTACCCTACCGGAATGTTGCGCTAGAAACGCTGCAAAAATTAATTAATGACCAAATCAAAACCAGTTCTCGGAAAAACTTAATTCAATCACGTTCTTTTCGAGAAATGTTAGAAAATACCATCAAAAGATATCAAAATCGGGCGATTGAAACTGCTCAAGTTATCAATGAACTGATTCAACTAGTCAAAGATATGCGGGAAGCGCAAAAACGAGGTGAGAATTTAGGACTGACTGAGGATGAAACTGCTTTTTATGATGCTTTGGAGGTAAACGACAGTGCAGTGATTTTGTTAGGAGATGATACCCTAAAAGCTATTGCTCGTGATTTAGTCAAAGCGATTCGTTCTAATTTAACAATTGATTGGACAGTGAAAGAAAATGTGAGAGCTAAATTAAGAGTGACGATTAAAAAATTACTCAAAAAATATGGTTATCCTCCCGATAAACAAGAGAAAGCAACCGTTACTGTTTTAGAACAAGCTGAGTTGTTGTGCAAAGACTGGGTAGCTTGAAGAACCTCACCCTGGTTTTACTGCGTAAAACCTGTCACTCTCCTTAGTAAGGCTACGGTGTACACACAAGTAATCCTGACATAGGTTTGGGCCTTTTTTTGGCCGGGAATTTGTGTAGGGGCGTATTGCATACGCCCTTACCCCACCGGATAATTTCAGAATTAGGGAGTTAAAACCAGGTGTGAGTTGAAAATTACGGCTCAACTTGTCGGTTAGTCTGGTGATAAACCTCAAAACATTCGTGGAATTCATGCTTTGGTTTGGGGTCTGCGGTGACTCGAATAGGGGCGTATGCAATACGCCGGGCGTATGCAATACGCCCCTACTTGTGTGTACACTGTAGCCTTAGTAAGGAGAGGGTTAGGGTGAGGTTCTTAGGGGCTTACTGGGGGTTTCTGTAAGAGGCGATCGCGCTATGAGAGATGAAACACTTTATGTACTAGATATTGCCGAATGTATTGCTAGAATAGAAGAATATACCAGCAATATCTCATTATGCAGGAGAGTTAATCTGGAAATGTTTCACACTTCATCCACTAAACCTATTGATGAAAATCTCAAAAAAGCAGTAAAGGAAATTGAAGACAAAAGTAATAGTCTATCAGTTTTAGCCGCACGTCAATTTCGCTATGCTTTACGTCAAAATACTGTTGAATTAATCATTCAAGAACCTCGCAAATTTAATGTTCTAGAAGAATTCATTATTCGCGCTGGACTTGAACTTGAACCACCACCAACCCCAGATGAATTAGCATCTGTTCTCGGTCTTGATGCTGTATTTGTAAAAAGTACAATTACCACTCTTCAATCTTTACAAACTCTAGCTCCTAAACCCCAAATTACAGTTACATCTGAAGGTCGTTTATTCTATGAACAAGGTTCTGTACTTAAACCTCCCTACTCTATCCAAATTTATGCTATTTCTCACCCATTCTCAAAAACCATCACTTTTCAGTCAGAATCATTAGATGATTCCATAATTAACCAACCAGATTTAGCAACTTTTGTCAAGTTTGATCAAGAACATATTAATATTTCGGCTTTGGAACTTTCCGAAATACAGCAAATTATCCAAACTTCCGATTTAGCGCTTCATGTACCCACAGAAGGAAAATTAGTTACCGGATTCAAAGTTATCGGAACTGCTAAAATAATTTGGAAAAATATATCGCTATTTGTGATTTTTGATGCGATTGAAGATAAATTAAGTATCCAACTCAGAAGCGGGAAGCAAATTCTAGAATCTGCTTCAAACCAATTGGATTTACTTTTGTCTCAAGATAAAGTCTCTCTACAATCATTGTGCAAATTAGCTGACGAAACCATTAATGTTGAACGGGAAATAATTCTGAAGCAAAGGAATCCGGAAATCGAAGCTAGAATGGAGAAAATTCGCCAAAAAGCTCTAGAAACTAACCCAAATTCAACTAAGTCTTCAGGTACAGCTATACAATTGCGTGACCAACATATTCATCAATCTTTCTGGGAAATTTTAAAATCAGCTAAATACCAAATTCTTATTTATTCTCCTTGGGTAAACGAAAAAGTTGTCGATCAAGAATTTGTTCGGTTACTCCAAAAATTAGCTAATGACGGAGTTTGGATTTTAATTGGACATGGAATTTCACAACAAGAACAAGATGAAGACCGACCAATATCAGCAGATATAGAAGCTAAATTGCGAGATATAAAAACACCTAATGGATTACCTGCTGTCCAAGTTTTCTGGTTAGGAAATTCCCATGTTAAAGAAATTATTGTTGATCAGAAAATTCATCTTTGTGGTTCTCATAATTGGCTTTCCTATCGTGGTGATGTTCTGAGTAGAGGTGAGTCAGTTTATAAAGTTACTATTCCTGAGCAAGTTGAAAAAGCATACCAGTTTCTTGCTCATCGCTTCCAAACTCAAGCCGAAAAATTATGGCAAGATGCTTTACAAAAACCTGATATTAAACTAGCTATGCAATCTCTGTGCATTTGGGGGGCGTTAGCGATGGAAGATTATGCACTTACAAAAATACAGGAAAATGAACAATTAGAACTTTTTCCAGTTTGGTTAGGTGTAGTTAATCAAGGACTGATATCTAGAAAAATACCTTTAGAATCAAATATTTTCTCTCTTGCTCTCACATTATTAAATCAAGTTTCACCCACAGATATTTATTTAGAAGCCCTCCGTCAAGGATGGCGTCAAATTATCAAAAAAATCGCTCGTCAAAATCGTCAAGCTGCTTTAAATCTACTCACTGAGCAAGTTTGGTCTGATTTTTTACGTCTGCAAATTGTTCAAGTAGACGAATCACCCGAAATATTAATCAAAGCAGTAGAACCCAAAAATCGTCTAACTTGATACAATTGATTAGTAATAGGAGAGCCAAGGAGAACAATGTGGTCTTAACGAAGGGCTTTGAGATTGAGATGTATACTGGCACCCCTCAAGGTGAAATTATTGGCCTCTCCGACAAGATTGTGGCGGACTTGAATGGGTTTATGCGTGAACCTGATAGTCGCAATGTTGAATATGTCACTGAGCCAAGCACTAGTTATGAAAATCTTTTGTGTGCTTTACTTAGTCCCCGTCGCAAGTTACGGCAATATTTACAACGTTTAGGTAACTATACTTTAATACCCGGTAGCACATTATCTTTAGGAGGAGCGATCGCTTTTCCGTTCTGACCCCACCAATTCATATCATGACTATATTGAACAAACTTACGGCACCAAAGTTGTCACCGCCAGCGTTCACATTAATATTGGCATCAGTGACCCGGAACTATTAATGCGTGCTTGTCGGGTGATTCGTCTAGAAGCACCATTATTTCTGGCTCTTAGCGCTTCTTCTCCTTTTCTGGATGGTAAAACCACTGGCTATCATTCCACTCGTTGGGGATTATTCCCCAAACCCCCAGTCATGTTCCTTTATTTGCTAGTCATGCCGATCATATTCATTGGGTAGAAGCTCAACTGATCGCTGGGACAATGCAAAATGTGCGACATTTGTGGTCATCAGTTCGTCCAAATGGCGATCGCCGTCCTTATGATTTAAATCGTTTGGAACTGCGAATTTGCGATTTAGTCACCGATCCCATTACTTTATTAGCCATTACGGCTTTATTGGAAACCCGGTTATTACAAATTCTGGAAAATCCCCACATTGACCCCTTAATCCACAGTACTTTCTCTCCTGAAGAACTTATTACCTTGACGGCTGAAAATGAAACTGGCTGCGGCCCTATCCAGTCTTGACGCTCAGTTGCAACATTGGCAAGATGGTAGAACTATTTCGGCTAGAGATTGGATTGAGGAACTATACACCCAAAATTTGGGCTATTGCTAAACAAAATAACTTTAGCTGTTTCCTTTCTCCCCTCCACAAAATTCTCCGGGAAGGGAATGAAGCTCAACAGTGGCTACAGTTACACAAAGTTGGTTTTGATACCAATCGAGTCATTAGCCAGGCTATTATCACCACCCAAGAACGAGAAATAGAACTAGAAAACAAATTGTGTTCATCCATCTTTGCTTAAGCATGGGGAACAGGCAGGGGATTTAGATGTATTGTAAATAACAATACATAAATCCCTAATTTCCTAGTTTTTGTGAGTTTAGAAAATCTAATAGATGATACTTTGTGAGTTACTGATTAGTAAAACCTATGAATGGACTCCACCTCTAAGTATCTTTTATGCAAAATCCACCTATTTTTTGATATATAAACTATATTTTCCGATCATGCCGCAGGTAGTTTTAGTTAATCCACAAATTCCTCCTAATACAGGTAATATTGCTCGAACTTGTGCTGCTACAGGTACAGAATTACATTTAGTCAGGGCCTTTAGGATTTGAAATTAGCGATCGCTATCTCAAACGAGCAGGTTTAGATTACTGGCCTTATGTCAAGTTGCACTATCATCAATCTCTAGAAACATTTCAAAACCATCCATCAACAGCATGGAGGTAGACTGTTAGGTTTTAGTGTTAGTGGTAGTTTTAACTACTAATTTTCAGTTTCAAGCAGATGATTGGCTGTTATTTGGTAGTGAAACTACAGGATTACCACCAGATATACTGCTCTAGTACCTGTGACGCCACTCTTTATATTCCCATGACTGAACCTGGAGTACGAAGCTTGAATCTATCAGTCAGTGTGGCGATAAGTTTATTTGAATCTCGTCGTCAGTTAGGTTATCTACACCAGCCCCAGACATTAAGTAAAACTACTCAAATAGACCACCAAGAAAACTAGAAACATTACTCTACTAGATTTATCTATCTAGAAAGTAATCTAGCATACATAACACCCTGGGAAGCATCATTCTTAAGGAAAAATTCCAATTAATCTGTCTAAAGTAGTATAAGAAATTTGTATATTAGGATTGATGGCAAAACAAAAAAAAATGATAGATTTTAATAAATTCACAGGAGCTAAAAATCCGCAGAAAATCGCCCAAACTCCTTTCCCAGTAAAGGGTTTAGCCAATTTTGTTTCCCAAGGCAGTCAAATCCAGATTTAAGGAAGCGTTAGTTGATACGGTTGCTTTTTAGGGAACAATCAACGTAAAGTCTCGTGTTGTTAAGACGGATTGCGTAAAAAATATCTTGAAGATATCTACAGCAGGAAGCGCTGCTTTTTCGGAAGTCGGAATGACTTCATGGCCAACAACAGAAATAGTGGACTAATCACAAGCCATATAGAGCTACTAAATTTGTCCAATAAATCTTCTGAAGGCAAGACTAAGCAAAAGAGAACTGTTAATGGCAAACAATTCGTATTGTTGTGAGGAGTGATTCAGGCAAGATATACGCCATAAAAATTAAGATTTACTTCTTGGTGTAAACTTGTCTAAACTCAGAGAAGCAAGTTATTCTTGCCTAAGTATCTCTGGTGAGTGTGATCTTGATCTATAGTTTGATGTGATCTAAATAATTGACCAATATCCAACTGGAAAATCGAGATCAGTTAAGCGCTAGTGATCATAGGAGGTCGTCTTTGAAACGAGCATTGAAAAAGAGAGTAAAAGCTGTGTTGAACAACATCCCCAACAAGAATGAAGCCCCGGTAGAGCCGTCCCAAATGATTAATCCCAAAGCAAATCGCCGGGCGCGAACCCAAGCCGCCATGATTGGCTTGGCAATTTCCATGGGAGCAACCAGCCTTTTGGTGACTCGACAAAGCGATCAAGCCCAAGCAGCGGCTCCTGTAGGCAGTCAAAATGCAGCCACATCTATTCCTGCTGCTTCTGAGACTGAGATGAAATTTGTCACCACCAAGCTGGAATCCCAGGCCGTTTCATTCAAGAGCGTGCCGGAAAATTCTGTCATAGTGGAACCAACCGCAGTTTCACAGGTGCCTGGGCTTGAAGCTAAATGGCAAATTGCTGCCAATAAAATGGCTGTAAATGTTCCGACATCAGAAGCCAGTTCTCAATCATCAAAAGTTGCTAATCAAAATTCCCTCTACTTGCAACCCCAAGTAGTACAGGGTATACAAACAGCTAATAACTCATTACAAACAGGACAAGAATTTTCCAATGCTGAGGGCGTTGCTGGTAATAAAACCGCATCATCCCTAGCAGGGCAACCAGCAACCACAGCTAATGGTCAAGTTAATGCACAACTGAAGGCGCAGCAAGAGTTTGCTCTCAATCGCCTCCAACAAAAATCACAAATTTTAAGACAGAGTCTAGCTCAATTACGGTCAGGGGAAACCCAAAATTTATCACAACCTGGCAAGAGTGTGGTACAGCCGACAATAACATCTGGAAATACTGTTATTGCACAGATAGGAACATCAACTGAAGCAAAACAATCTAGCCTGATTTCCAGATTAAAGCAAAGCCGGGAAAATAGTGCGGCAATGCAGCAATTATTAACAGCTGCACCAGCCGCCCCAAAAGTTGCGGTACAATCTGCGGCGGGAACCTATGAAGTCAAGCCAGGGGATACAATCGCATCCATCGCGAGTAGCTATGGTATTTCTGTCTCACAACTGTTACAAGCCAATAATCTGAGTGATGCTCATCAACTGCGAATCAGCCAAAAACTGGTGATTCCCAGCGCCACAGAAGAAAGCAAGACCACTAGCAAATCAAATGTAGGAATACAACCCACTATAGTTCAGCCTCATAGCTACCCTAGAGTGAATTTTGCTAACTTGCCAAGAACGACAAAGTTATCGCCAACAGTAACTGCTAAAAACGATAACAGCGTTAGCACTCCTACCGCCGTAACAGGCAACGTTCCCGAAACGATTCCTGCTCCGGTACAGTCTTACGGTATGGGTGGTGATACTCCAGTACCTAGAGCCTTTACTGAAATTAATCTGGCGCAAAACCCAGAACAAACAGTAGCTAGAAGCAAAGGTAACGAACGTCTCCGCAGCTTACAACAGGAAATTGAGAGATTACGCCAGAAATATCGGGCACAACAGTCTGGTGTTTACACATCAGAGATTAGTGCTGATGTTTCCAGACCAGAAGTTAGTGAAACAGATAATGCTGCCATCACCATTCCTGTGTCTAGACCTGGTAATTTCTCTCGTCCTAGCAACTATCTGCCAAATGCAGTGCAGATTGCTGTTCCCAACCCAATTTTGCCTACTTACAGTGCTGCACCAGTTAGGAATCTATACCGTTCAGCGAGTCGATCAGTTCAGAACGAAGCTATTAATCCAGAGTTTCTACCAAATCGAGCCAGTGCTGACGGTTATCCCTCCCGTAGTGCGGTTAATTCCTCTGAGTCTTTAGGAAGATTGAGAGGCACTACCGTTTCTCCTAGCCTACCGCCTTTAGCCGCAGTAGATCAATATCTACCCAGAGCAATTGACCCCGCTACATCTAGCCCTTTTAGAACCTCTGTAGCTTACATTTGGCCAGCTAAAGGTGTTCTTACCTCTGGTTATGGTATGCGTTGGGGCAGAATGCACCGAGGCATTGACATCGCTAACTCCACCGGCACACCAATTTTTGCTTCTGCTGATGGTGTCATCCAAACCGCAGGTTGGAATAATGGTGGTTACGGTAACTTGGTAGAAATTCGCCATGCTGACGGTAGCATGACTCGTTATGGTCACAACAGCCGGATTTTTGTCCAAGTAGGTCAACAAGTACATCAAGGACAAAATATCGCCGCTATGGGTAGTACTGGATTTAGTACTGGTCCCCACACCCACTTTGAAGTTCATCCTGGTGGTAAGGGTGCTGTTAACCCCATTGCTTTCCTTCCCAATCGCGTCTAATTCTGGCTTGGTCTGTGATCATGTCCCGGTTTGTTGGGGGAGTTTATCTCCCTCGGCAATCTTTAGAAAATTTTCCACTAGAAATTGGTTTTAGGGCTAGTCATCTCTCTCTTTCTCTGATATATTAATAAATAAGTGAAAAGAAAAACTTTGGCTCAGTAGCTCAGTTGGTTAGAGCACGGGACTCATAAGCCTGGGGTCGGTGGTTCAAATCCACTCTGAGCCATTTACACAATTCATCAAAATAGAGCGTATAGATAACCTGGAATGTCCATTCACTAAGCATTCTAGCTTATATATCTACATAAGTTTATCTTATAGTTAGTGTGTAATCTATATGACTTAGTTATATAATCTGCTCACTATATTAGCAAAGTCTACTACAGTTGGATGCTGTCACTAACTGTATACCTCACCAGGTTTTCCCCATCTCATCCTCAGTCATTCACTTAGCGGGGTCTGTAAGCCTCTCTAAGCTGGGTTAAGTTAGTATAGACTAGGATAGTACCTTATATTCGATATAGGTCATTATGGTGGGGTAATTATGTATTTAGTTCACTCGGTATTATCGCAAACAACTCTACTGAGTCAAGCAAGTGGCTAGGTTGAGTGAGGTCAGATAAATCTTATGCTTTGCATATCTATTATCCAGTATTGAGGAAAGGATCGTACTAAAATCGTCCTAAACCTACAAGCAGTATAGCCTGCGAACCGCTTGACCTCAATGGCGGGCAAGATGCCCGCTCCACGTCTAAAAATAGCAGGAACTATTTTGCTGGAATTTTATATAGAATTCACACACTAGTTTACTAGTAAAGTCTACTAAAAGTCTACTAAAACTTAAATACGCTCAAATCGAATCTGAATCCATTGAATAAATCGACGACAATGTAGCCAGAATCGCAGAGACAAAATTACTCCCTACCTACGCACTAAATTCCACAATCAAATCAAATTTTCCTGTTTTCATCTGTTTTCTCCGTAAAACTTATGTGTGTACCCCATTGATAGATAAGTAAATACCCAACAAAATAAACAAGTCATAGATTTCTAGATTAGTCATTTACACTTTTGACATCAACATATAAAAATTCAATAATAGATTGTATTGAAGATTTATTTTTATCATCAGCAGGAACGAACAAATATGCCTTTTTCTCAAACAAAACCTGATGTCAAAAATAAGATTAAATATCAAAAAAATACCCATTGGTTAGCTAATAAAACTTTATTATCTATTGGAGTGGTTATAGCTCTACCCCTTGGGCTTTTTCTGACAATATCTTTAATATTTCCTTTATTAACAGGTTTAACTACTTACTTATTCAGTCCCCAAAAATTATCTTTCCATCCTACATCAATTCCTTGGATAGATAATGCTTCTGAATGTGAGCATACTGATCGAAGTTGGCATGATGGTAAATGTTGGGATGAAAAACATAGTTCTAGCTTCTGAATCATCATTTACCAGCAAGGTGAATAACCGTCTTATATGTTATAATTCACCATGAGTATCAACCCAAATTTAGATTTCTTCAATTGTTGGCAATTATTTACTTATCTAATCAATGTCATCAAACAGAAGCTAAAAACCCGTAATTACACAAAATTAGTTTCTGGTATTGATTATATATTTGAATGGATAGATGAAGGTCAAGCTGCATATATGACTGGATCTGGTGCAGGTGTCAAACCTGGTAACTATATTATTTGGGAAGCAAATAATCAATCTTACTGTTACCAAGTTGAGGAAATTGATTACTATTTTGACCCATCAGATATGTGGATAGCTAGACTAAAATCTTCTTCATCCGCTGATTAGTGATAGAGAATATACTTTTGTGCATCTACCTCTTCATTCCCCATTGACTAGGAACTTATACTGGTTAGTATGGCTGGCTTGATTTCTCTTACAGAGCCACAATCCCTTTAAGGCTGTGTTACTGAAGTATCTGTTACCATGTCGTTTATGCGTATATGTATACTAAAGATTATTTTATTGATTGTTATCTGCCTGATGGTGCAGATGAAGAAATACCCAAAGATATATCTGGTTATTTGCTCTGGTTTGTAACAAAATCTGTAACACCATGCTCTCTTCTGCTTCTCTTCATCTAAATTAAGGAGAAAACTAGGGGACATCCCTGGAGTTAGAGAGGTAATCTTGTTTAAAGATATACGAGACTATCAAATTCTGTTTCTGAGCTTGTTCTTAATCTTGGGAATCGGCACCAGAGATTGGACTTTACGACCTATCTTAATTTTAGTGTCCATTGCTACTTGTCTATCTGTACAGTTATGTTTGTCATTGATCACTAATTATTGGTCAGAGACGGAAACACCAAAAATCAATCTTCGTAGTGCTTTAATCACTTCGTTGGGACTCAGCTTACTGTTAAGGTCTGATAGCTGGACGACAATGGTTTTAGCCGCAACATTGGCGATCGCCAGTAAATTTATTTTCCAAGTTGGAGAAAAGCATTTCTTTAATCCAGCTAATTTTGGGATAATTTCCGCGTTGGTTCTTACCCATGATGCTTGGGTTTCTCCTGGTCAATGGGGAGAAGAATGGTTATATGGACTATTATTTGCTGGTGCTGGGGGAATGATTTTACAACGGGTTGGTCGTTGGGATACTACAGCAGCGTTTTTTGGGTCTTACTCTCTACTAGAAGCAATTCGGAATCTTTGGTTGGGTTGGACTTGGGATGTTTATGCACACCGATTGATGAGTGGGTCTTTCCTATTATTTGCGTTATTTATGGTCACAGATCCTCGCTCAATTCCCAATGCTCGAATGGGAAGGATAATTTGGGCAATATCTATTGCGATACTGACATTTATTTTCAGGAATTATTTTTTCCTATCCACTGCTGTCTTCTGGGCGCTATTTGTCCTATCACCAATCACTATTTTCATAGATTTCATTTGGTTAAGTCCGAGATTTTCTTGGTCAAAAGATGAAGAAAATGAAAATTCAGGATTCGCTATTCAAAAAGTAGAGGTATAAAATGAAAAAGATTAGGCTGTTATTTCCCTTACTAATACTATTAGTAGCAGTATTATGTTTTGCCCCTACTGCTGCGGCATTTTGTGGATTTTACGTAGCGAAAGCCGATACAAAGCTGTATAACAAAGCCTCTCAAGTAGTCATGGCGCGAAATGGAGAACAGACGGTAATTACAATGGCGAATGATTTCCAAGGGGAAGTAAAAGATTTCGCCATCGTTGTACCTGTACCCACAGTCCTAAAAAAAGAACAAGTTCATGTCGCCGAAGCAAAAATCATTGAGAGATTAGATGCTTTCAGCGCCCCACGATTAGTTGAATATTTTGACCCTGACCCCTGTAATCCACCAATTTATGATGCACTTCCAGTTCCTAAGTCACCGCAATTATCAGCAGGTTTTGCCAAAGAAAGTCTAAGAACTGAGAATTTAGGTGTAAAGATTGAAGCCAGATTCAGTGTGGGTGAATATGATATTTTAATCCTCAGCGCCAAAGAATCTGGAGGATTGGAAACTTGGCTCAACCGCAATGGTTACAGAATTCCTAAAGGAGCTAGAGAATTATTGAAACCTTATGTTCGCTCCTCGATGAAATTCTTTGTGGCTAAAGTCAATCTGGATAAATTTGAAGCATCTGGGTATCAATTACTTCGTCCCATCCAAATTTCCTATCAATCACCCAAATTTATGCTGCCCATTCGCTTGGGGATGATTAATGCCAATCAAGAGCAAGATTTATTGGTGTACGTTCTCTCTCCCAAAGGACAAGCCGAGATTACCAATTACCGCACTGTGAAAATTCCCTCCAACACCAATATTCCTGTATTTGTCAAAAATGAATTTGGTGACTTTTACAAATCTTTATTTAAAACTTCCTACGAGAAAGAAGATCGACGAGTGGCTTTTGTAGAATACGCTTGGGATATGAGTAACTGTGACCCCTGTTCTGCTGACCCTCTCAATCCTGAAGAACTCAAGCAAGCAGGTGTATTTTGGTTAAATAATCCAGAATCTTCCTTTGCTAATAGTGGTGTATTTATCACCCGTCTGCATATTCGCTACACTCGCGATAAATTTCCTGAAGACCCGATGTTTCAAGAAACAGCCAATCGCGAATCTTTTCAAGGACGTTATATCTTACAACATCCGTTTACTGGTAAAACTCAATGTCAAGCAGGTAGAGAATATCGTCGTTCTTTGCGACCTAGATTTGAACAAGAGGCGCAAAATTTAGCTCATCTGACTAACTGGAATATTAATGATATTCGTCAGAAAATGAAGTTAAATTTCAGTCATGTTGACAAATCTTGGTGGAATAACTTTATCGCTTGGTTAGGAATTCAAAGTCATGTATAAAATAAAACAAATCAAATTTTTAATTCCATTGCTAATGCTATTGATTGCAGTACTATCTTTTGCACCTGCTGCGTCAGCATTTTGTGGATTTTACGTAGCCAAAGCCGATACAAAGCTTTATAACAAAGCTTCTCAAGTCGTTATGGCGCGAAATGGAGAACAGACGGTAATTACAATGGCGAATGATTTCCAAGGGGAAGTAAAAGATTTTGCCATCGTTGTCCCTGTACCCACAGTCCTTAAAAAAGAGCAAGTTCATGTCGCTGAACCGAAAATTATTGAGAGATTAGATGCTTTCAGCGCCCCACGATTAGTCGAATATTTTGACCCTGACCCCTGTGCTGTAGACCAATATCAGGATAGAGCATTAAATTTACCTGCTGCTGCACCAGCAGCAAGTGAAAAAAAAGCGCGTGGACGCAGGGATAATTTAGGTGTGACTATCGAAGCTAAATTCAGCGTTGGTGAATATGACATTTTAATTCTCAGTGCTAAAGAATCTGGAGGACTAGAAACTTGGCTTAATCGTAATGGTTACAGAATTCCCAAAGGAGGTAGAGAGTTATTGAAACCTTATGTCCGTTCCTCGATGAAGTTTTTTGTCGCTAAAGTCAATCTGAATAAATTTGAAACATCTGGATATCAATTGCTCCGTCCCATTCAAATTGCTTACCAATCACCCAAATTTATGCTGCCCATTCGCTTGGGTATGATTAATGCGAATCAAGAGCAAGATTTATTGGTCTATGTTCTCTCTCCTCAAGGACAAGCCGAGATTACTAATTACCGCACCGTCAAAATTCCCTCCAACGCCAATATTCCTGTATTTGTCAAAAATGAATTTGGTGATTTTTACAAATCTTTATTTCAAACCAGCTATGTTAAAGAAGATCGACGAGTGGCATTTGTCGAATATGCTTGGGATATGAGTAGCTGTGACCCTTGTTCTGCTGACCCTCTGACTCCTGAAGAACTCAAACAAGCGGGTGTATTTTGGCTAAATAATCAGCAATCTCCTCGCGTTGGTCGTTCATTCCCTAGCAGTGGTGTATTTATCACCCGTCTACATATCCGCTATACCCGCGATAAATTTCCCGAAGACCCGATGTTTCAAGAAACAGCTAATCGCGAATCTTTTCAAGGACGCTATATCTTACAACATCCCTTTACTGGTACAACCCAATGTCAAGCTGGTAGAGAATATCGCCGTTCTTTGCGACCCAGATTTGAACAAGAAGCACAAACTCTAGCCCAACTTACGAACTGGAATATTAATAATATTCGCCAAAAAATGAATCTGACGAACATGAATTTGACTATTAGTAATGTTCGCAGGTCTTGGTGGGATAATTTCATGGCTTGGTTAGGATTATATCGGAATGATGTATAAAATGAACAAGAAGCACAAACTCTATCTGAGGTTACTAACTGGAATATCAATGATATGCGCCAAAAAAATGAAGATAAATCTCAGTAATATACCTAGTTTTTAGTGAGCAAATTTCACAATTCAACTGAGATTACCCTGAATGATAACACACTTTTATACTTTAAAAAAAGTCATTCCCTCGTTGTGTTATCACCTAATTATGTATGACGATTCTTGAATAAGAAAATTTAGGTAAAACTAAGAATTCCCACCTCCAACCTCAAAGTAGTGTGGGCAGGATTTTCGTGAGTTCATATTATTTAGAAATTTATTACTATGGTTGAATTTGATGAACAGCTACGTCGCTTAGTTGCCCAAGTCTGCGGACACCCACCTGGAAGCCCTCAGCGTCAAAAGCTGCTCACGCAAATCATCCGCTTGAGTGGAAGTAGACTCTGGAGAGAAAATACAGCTTATTATCAAGATGCTTTACAACAAACTTGGTTGTATTTTTGCCGTAATATTTGTGAAGGGAAAACGGCTCAACCATATGACCCCACTTATGGAACTGTTATTACCTGGTTGAATGCCTATCTGAAACGTAGACTACAAGATTTTTATCTTCACCAGCAAAAAGAGCAAGCCATCATTGCTCCGGTGAGAACACAACAGGGTCATAATCATGAAATCATTGACCCTGTTGATAGTCTACCAGCTACTCCATCAACACCTCCGATTTTGGAACATTTGGAAAATTGGGTGATCACAGACTCAGATGGTGATCTGCGTGGTACTTGTGTGAAAGGACATCCAAATGTTAATTGTCAGGTGTTAATTTTGAAACGTCTGCCTCCAGAGGTAAGCTGGCGAGAACTATCTGAGGAGTTTGGTTTATCAATTCCCACCCTAAGTAGTTTTTATCAGCGTCAATGTTTGCCTCGCTTACGCGCATTTGCTGAAAATGAAGGATATTTATAAATCAGTTAAATCTACGATAAAAACTGGGATACCTTCCGCACTTTCGATATTTCCAGAGGTATCATGTGAATTTGTAACCCAAATTTCTGTAGGTGGCTCCGCGTCAGGATCAACATTAGCATTTGCCAATTCTGAAGATGATAAATTTTTTGTCGCTGGAAAATCATATGGAGAGAATATTGCTCCATTCAAAGCTGCAAACTCTTTGTCTGCTTCATTCAAAGTCACATGAAATAAACAAGCATTGGTAAGATTAACCGCATTGAGATTGACTCCCGTTAAGTTAGCTCCCGTCAAGTTAGCTCCCGTTAAGTTAGCTCCCGTTAAGTTAGCTCCCGTTAGGTTAGCTCCCGTCAAGTTAGCTCCCGTGAGATTTGCATCTGTAAAAACTGTTTTTTGGAGATTTGCACCGGATAAATTGATTCCTGTTAACTCTGCATCCGATAAATTTGTCTCTTGTAAATTAGCCTCCGTGAACATGACTGAGGATAAATATACACCCCATAAGTTGAGTCCCGCTAGACATTTGACGCGAGTTCGTATCCTAAAAGTATCTGGATGTAAAACCACTGTTTTACTAATCAATTCTTTGATTGCTATGGGATTGAATTCTATGATATTAGCCGGATTACCACAAGCCCAAAAATTAACTTTAGCTTCTTGATAAAGACTACAAAGTAATAGAAACACATTTAATCCTACTGCGGCATTTACTTGCTCCACATTCAGTTGATTGTGCATTTCTCGAAAATAAGGTAAAGTTTGATGTGCTATCCCTTCATCTAACCATCGACCTTGACAGTAATCACGCCAGAAAGATTCTAACCGCAGAAATAAAACTGTAAAACAAAATTCCGATTTTTGTAGTTGTCGCAATTTTTCAATGACAAATTCTTCAATTTCCTGACTGAGAATACCATAACCTAATAACTTATAAAGATGTTCGGCAACACGAGTGGGAGAATCAAGAATAAAAATATTTGTTTTATAAATTTCCTTTTGATATTGAGTTATCGTTTGTAACTGACTTGCGATCGCCTCAGCACAAAGATATTCCCCCAACTGTGGATGAGAAAATTCAATCTTCGTTTTTGGTTGTGTTTGCATATTTATATGAGTGTGAAAATAAAAAGATGGTAGATTTTCCGGCTTAAATTCCTCACCCAAATTAATTTGCTGTCTTTGACTGTGTAGAATTTTTAGGGCGATCGCCAGTATTTGTGTCCATAAATCTTGAGGATGGGAACCTGCTAGCAATTTAGCGATCGCATGGGGAGTCCGGTGAATATGAGCAAAGCCGGAGCGAATTAATATAGTTTTGAGACTATCATTTTGAGGATACCCCAATAACCAGCAACTCAAACGATGATGAATTTGCCAAAGTAGAGGTACAACACCTGTATGTGCTGTATTAGCAGCTAATGACAGGACTTCTTCATCTAAAATCCCATCACGATGCAAAATTCCTAGCAAATAAAGCATGAAAGGTTGACGAATTAGGGAAAATAGGGTAGGTAATCGCGATGGAGTTGCAAATAATCCCGCCTGTTTGCAAAATGTAAACAAGTTTTGGGCGATTGACAAAGATTGGACTGTAGACCATTGTTGAAACCATTGTCTCAGCCCATCTACATCGAATGGTTGAATAATAATTCGCTTAACTTGCTGTAGTTCTAGATTGATTGACAACCCAATTGGATTTCGACTAGTCAAAACAATTTTGTGACGATGCTGAGACTGGAATTTGATTAACTGCTGCATAAATCTGGCTTGATTCCGGTGGTTATAGCCAGAACCAGGTAGTTCATCTAGACCATCTAAAATTAACAAACACCGAGGATAGTCCTGTTCTAACCAATTGTCCAAGTTAATATGTAAATTAAATTCAAAAGCAGAATTTAAGGTTTGAGCTAAAGTACTACCATAAGTCACATCTCGCAGTCGAATTAATACAGGCATCCAATCAGGATATAGTTCTCGTGCTACCTGAGCAGCCCAAATTTGACAGAAACTAGTTTTCCCATGACCCGATTCTGATTCAATGATGGCAATAGTATCTAAATCATCTAACTGTTGTTTTGCCCAGAACATTAAATCCACCGCTTTGGCCTTTGTTTGCTCAGGTTGAAAATAGTCGTCTTCAATTAACAACCCTGTCAGGGGAATATAAATATCTTTGAGGCAAAATGATTCTAAAAATAATGGCTTGCTTAAATTTTGCAATAAAGTAGCGCGGTAATATTCACGATATAAATCAATTCTATCGCCTACGGTAGAGACAGGTGCTATTCCTGACCTTCCAGTTTGAGCATTGACTGTAGCTGATTGGAAATAATTTCCCAAATGAACAAATTTTTGTAGCTGGGCTAAAGGAGCAGCATGATTAGCAATAACAATGAGTAAGTGACCAACCAAGGAATTAATTAAACGTTGGATCAGCAATTTTGCCTCTGGTTCTTCAGCACCATTAGCAATTAACCAAGCTAAGACCGCATGATTTATTTGTCTTACCAGCAAAGAGTCTGCGATTAAAGACAAAGCTTGTTCGGCTTGAGTATCTGTTAATTTACCTGGACGAAGAGTTTTGAGTAGCCCTTGTAACTGGGAATGTTGTAGTACAAATGCACTAGTATTCTGTTGTGGTATTTGTATAGGAGTAATGATCATAGCTCGGTCTAACCAGGAGCGGTTAAGACTAGCTTCCTGGCCAAGAATTTGGTGTAAAGCTTGAAGATAGGCAATTTGAAAAGCTAACCAAGTTCCTTCATTCCGTTTGACAGGCTTTTTCTGACTCAGACTACATAACAGGCTTTCCGTTAACTGAGCAAAAGGGATAATTTGTGACCAAATAATACTTAGAGGCAGTTCTAGTACTTCTACTAAAGTACAAATATCAAATGGCACAAGGCTTTTAACTTCCATCTCCTCAACGATATGATAGGCAATACCTGCTATTTGCCCCGATGAAAATCCTTTGATTTGCTCGATTTCTAGATAGTGTTCTGTCAACCAGTACCGAATGTTTAGACTCATTTAACTCTGCCAACTAAATTAAAAATTGCGTCAGGAGTCGGGAGTCAGCAGTCAGGAGTCAGCAGAAATAAAGAAGGAATCAGGAGATAGAATTGCAAAATTTCTTCTAATTGCTTACCTATAATATTTTTGTATTAAAGTTAGGATTCTTTCTCTTTGTATTTATTCTGACTCCTGACTCCTGTATCCTGACTCCCAACATTATGAGCAATCGCCCTCTAAGATTATTATTGCTCAATCCAGATCCTATCTTTCGTTTAGGATTAAAGATAGCACTGGAAACAATTCCCCATATTCAAGTAGTAGCAGATGCCGAAACGGATACTGTCGTTTGGCAAATTTTAGCCCAAATTGCCTTAAAAGACTCTGAACACATAAATTTAGTGGTTTGGGCTTTAGGGACTGGACGTTACAGCCATCATCAACCATTAGATGGACAATTCTATCAGCAGCTTAAAAGCTTGTATCCAGAGCTACCTGTATTACTCCTAAGTTCCTTTCCCCAACCAGAATTATTGTTAACCGCTAGAAAGCTCGGTTTAAAAGGCTACTGTCCCAAGGATGCACCCCTATCTGAATTAGTGACGGCGATGCAGGAGGTGGCCAGCGGTGGTGATTATTGGTTTGACGAGATGAATATAATTTCCCCATCCACTGTATCTCCATTACTACTACCAAATCGACTTACTAAGATAGCTTCTCAACTGCAACAAAATCTTCGGTTATCAGGAATTAGACAAATTGATACTAACTTGACCAAAGTAACCGCACAATTAAAAATCCCTGGATTAACATTAATAGATCAAGTAATTCTAACTGGACAGCGACGGGAATTATTAGCAGCTCGTTGGCTACTGACTAAGTTATTAGGTGAGCCAGGACAACCGTCGCCATTTTTTACTTCTACCGATAATGTCCCCAGAATGCCAGATGTTAATCATGCTATTATGCCCTCAGATATATCCATAATAAATCCCAGAGCATTGCAATCAGTGTTATTTGCATCCTGTGTTAGTAAACTACAATTTTCTTTACAAAATCTTACAGATATTCCTTTAGAGATTGATATTTTACGTGAAGATAAAAAACGAGAATTATTTTATATCATTTTGCAGAAATTATCTTTAGAACTAGATGAAATACGTGATTCCCAAATTGAACTTGAGCAAATAGGGGAATTGAGAAATACTATCCTCACTGATTTATGGCAAATGACCATTAATGATTTTTTTGGGAAATTTGCTCGTGTCAAAGTAGATGATAGACAAATAGAAGTAGTTAATTTATTATTGCGAAATGGAAAAATTGTCCAAATAGAAATTCTCGATAAGATTCCCTTAGTCATGGAATTATTTTCTTATTTATTATTTCAACGAGATTTACAAGTTGATAATAACTATTATTTGGCGGGTAGTAATGAAGCTAAAAATCAGGCTTTATTAATTTTAGAAAACTTATTAATTCAGATTGCTAATGGAGTGATACAGCCACTACTAAATTACTTGGCAGATTTAGAAACAATTAAACAAAATTTCTATAGTCGTAAATTGATTTCTACCAGAGAAATTGAAAGATTTAGAAATGATTTATCATGGAAATATCGTTGGCACTATTATGTAAATGAAGCTCAGGCAATTTTTGAAAGTCGTTATGAAATGTTGGTTTTAACATCTCGCGGTATTGCGAAAACATCAATTTATGCACCTCGTTCTCAAGAATTAGTGAGATTGAGAGGGATTCCTTTATTAGTGACATTAATTCTAGAATTTCGGGATGCGATCGCTCCACGGTTAAAATCCTTATTAGCCTTTTTGGGGAGTGGGATTGTTTTCATTCTCACCCAAGTAATTGGTAGAGGATTAGGGTTGATTGGTCGAGGGATTTTGCAAGGTATTGGGAAAAGGTAAGGGGAGGTGGGGGGATGGGGAGGGTTGTAAGAGGATGTTTGAAAAGTCAAAATAAAGGTCAGAATGACAAATTATACTTTTTTCAACTTTTCAAACAACCTCTTATGTATGTTTTAACCGGATTGTGTAATTTATCTTATATGAATACTACAGTATTTTATTTATCTAGTACTCCCATTGCTAACAACGCAGTCCCATAAGCAGCTTCTACATTGTCAGAAGCAAACACAGGCACACCTAAACATCTTCCTCTAATCGCATTCCAAGTAAAATTACTTGCTCCACCACCAGCAGTATAAACACGCCTTAATTTATTAGCTCCTAACTGCTGTAATAACTCATACCCCCGCGCTTCTATCCGCGCCATACTTTCTAATAAGCCATGCAAAAACTCTTTCGGGTCTTCTGGTCGGGGTGCCAATCTTGGGGGTAATTGTGGGTCATTAATCGGAAAGCGATCGCCTGGTTTCAATAAAGGATAATAATCCAAATCACTCTGTTGAGCAGGATCAATCTCCGCACTCAGGCTTTCTAACTCTTCATAAGTGAAAAATTGCTTCAAGACTGCTCCCCCTGTATTAGAAGCTCCCCCTGTTAACCATAAATCACCGAAACGGTGACTATAAATACCATATTGTGCATCTTCTACACGGGTACGACTGAGCAGCTTCAGTACCAAAGTGGAACCAAGGGAGGTGACAGCTTCCCCTGGCAATTTTGCCCCGCTGGCAATAAAAGCGGCAATACTATCTGTGGTGCCGACACGTACTATACAATCATCCCGAAAACCAAATTTAGCCACTATCTCTGGACATAATTTGGCAATGGTTGTCCCTGGTGCTAATACTTTTGGTAATTGAATCGGAATTTGCAGATTTTCTAGCCATTCTGGATATTGGAAATTTTCTACGTCATATCCTAGTTTTAAAGCGTTGTGGTAGTCGCTGATTCCCAATTGTCCATGCAGAAGAAAACCTAACCAATCAGCTTGATGCATTAAATATTTGGCTTCGCTAAATGAGGGTAGTTGCTGCATCCATAATAGTTTAGCTAGGCTAGACGTGGCACTTAAAACAATATGATTGGCTGGGGCAATCTGATGCAATTGATTTAATGCAATTGCACCCCTAGCGTCATTGTACAACAGGGGGACTCCCACAGGCTTACCAGCACCATCTGCCAGTAAAATTGTAGATGAAGTGCCATTGATGGCGATCGCTCGAATTTGTGGACGTAATTCGGCTGGGGTGAGTTCGAGTAATGTCCATAAAGCTGTCTCCCAGCAATTAATCCAATCATCGCTAACTATAGACCCCCAAGGATAACGCATTTGCGCCCAAATGCTAGTTTCATGATCAATTACCATCCCTCTAGCGCCAGAAGTACCAAAATCAATACCTAGATATAAATCCATAAATTTTTCTCAAATAAAATCACTAAATTTATGATTTTTCGGCTACTCTCCTGTTAATTTTTACGCATTTAGTAGCCAGAATGCTGTTTTAGCCTGGTTTTTTCGGGGGAATTTGGTATTTTGTATCCTAGAGAGCATAAGTTATGGTTTTTGTTGCATCTTGTAACAAGATATTCCCCTAGCTTGGCAAAACAGTGAAAAGTAGTAAACGAAGTCTTGAAAATTTATTCAACCCAAGAGGCTACAAACCATGAATATCTCTGATACCCAAGTCTACATCGCTCTAGTTGTGGCTCTAATCCCAGGAATTCTCGCTTGGCGGTTAGCGACAGAACTTTACAAGTAAGACTAAGATGTGCCACGATTGAACGACTTAATCAGCCTGGCATAACAAGGTAAAGTTTCCAGATTCATCATGGCTTTATGTCATCGTGAATTTGACAGCAACGTTTTATACTGGTAATGAGTGATAAATGATGAGTGATGGGTAATAATTTTAGTTTTTGCCTAAATCCTCTCTTTCACCCATTACCAGTGCCAACCTGCCTAAGCCTCTGTTTTACTGGCACAATTACTTAAGTCAAAAAAGTATTTATTATACTATAGCACACTTGTAGTAATTTCCCAAAAATGAAGTAATATGGCAGCTAAATCAAGCCACAACTATTACTAGCCTGGTTTTGATAGTGCTTCCCTTCCATCAGTGAGGCCCTCTTTAGCATCATGAACGCGTTAGAATCGACCAGATCCCCGCTACAACCTCTAGAAAAGCGTCGAGTTGTACCTCGACCCAAGCGACATCTTCGCCAACGTTCTTACCAGATTATGGGATTAGAAACTACAGCTAAGATCGCAGTTAACCTGGTTATTTCCGGTGCAGCAATTTCTGCCCTCACGCAACTTTTACCTTATCACTGGTTACAGCAGGAAAAGTTGCAGGAAATCAGCATGGAAGTGAAGCTGATGGAAACTCGTGTTAATAAATTACAAGCGGAATTTAGCCAGAATTTTGATCCCAGCCAAGCTAAAAGTATTATGCAGCAAAAAGCATACCGTTTTGATCCGAAGCAACGTCAAATTGTGATCATTAATCAGGAGCGGACACCAATTGAACCGTCAACTTCATCACCATAAGATTGAGGTGATAGGTAATTGCGGCTACTTGCTACTGAAGTATATACAACATTAAAAAATTCAAAATTATAGGTAGTTTCAGATGGGGATTTATACCCCTTCTGAAAACAATCCTTTTATGGATACATTTAGATTTAGAGAATTAAATTGCATTTTTGTATTGATTCTGACTCCTGCACTCCTGATACCATGTCGCGGAAATCCTGATATAGATTCAATCGCACCGAACCCAGACCTCATCTAACTTTCTGGTTTTTGAATTTTGAATTTTGAATTTTGAATTATTATGACTCCTGGCGATAATTTCTCAATCAGAATATTCAGTAAACAGCAGCTCGTTTAACCAATTTTCGATTTGTAAACGTAAACGATAGCTAGAAGCTTCCCGACAACTATCTGGAGAGGGTAATTTTGCTAGAGCTCGACGATAATCCGCGATCGCACAATTCCAGTCACCCCAAAGATGATAAGTTCTACCCCGTTCACCCCAAATATGACCTTCTAATTGACCAAACAGTAAAGCAATTTCAAAATTCTCCACCGCAGCTTCATATTCACCTCGATCCCGCAAGGTAATAGCGCGGTTAATCCAAGCCCGAATATGACGAGGATTTAAATCTAGAGCTTGGTCATAGTCAGCTAAAGCTGCATCCAATTCCCCACAAGCGGCATAGTAGTTAGCTCGGTTGTTATAAGCACTAGCTAAATTAGGATTTAGTTTTAGTGCAGTGTTATAATCATAGAGAGCCTTCTGTCGATCGCCACTTTGAAAATAAATCAACCCCCGATTGTTGTAATCAACGGCATTTTCAGGATGACGATAAATAAGTTGGCTTAATAAGGCGATCGCTTCAGTGTAATCTCCCTGTTGTGCTGATTTCAAAGCGCAAGAGCGTAAGTAGCTGTCCTCCGTTGTCGATTTTACCTGAGATTTTGCAGTATCTTCCTTATCTAAAAAAGTATTATTTTTAACAAGCACATAACGCTTGTTTTGTTGATTGCCAGAAGTTAAAAATGAGTGAATATCCATATTTACCTGCTTGAGCCACTTGCTCTGTGAAATCAAAATTATAGTTTTTTCCCTGCTAGTGGAGTTGCCAGTGTGTCACTTGTTTAGGAGTCTATGATCACTTTTAGTGAAAGCATCAAGGCTAAATCAAGGCTGACTTAGTATCTAAACTTTCATCCTGGACAAAATGCCACATAGCTAACGATTTAAAAGATTATTCACACTGCTTTTGCGACCTTCAGGATAATATAACTACGTTAAAATGCGTAAGTTTTCATAAAGAGGGAACACTTAAGAGGCAACTTTAAACCGGAAAAGCAGTTCAGCATTGCCTGATGGCAAGAATTTAGACTACTCTAGGCTTAAATCTCAAACTCAATCATAAATACCATTACATCAAGACAAATTCCAGAAACAATCAATATCTATCTTGGAGAGCCGGTAAAAATGGAGAAATCAGGGAACAATGACAGTAGCGATCGCAGTAACAACTAAAGAAAGTATTGTTTTTTTCACTCGTCCCCACCTCCCCATCTCCCCACCTCCCCATCTCCCCACCTCCCCATCTCCCCATCTCCCCACCTCCCCACCTCCCTATCTCCCCATTTCCCAATCTTTCCATCTCCTCATCTCCCCATCTCATAAAATTAGTCGTTCCCATGTTAAAGTTAGAAGTAGCAAATTTTGTGGCTTGAAGTTGCAAGATAGACTGTTGAATTAGCAAAACCTTTGAGCAACTGGGATATAGAGAATATTAAACGCATTTTTTTCAAGTTCCCAGGTGTTGCTACCCCTCAGTCTGAACAGTTTATTTTTAAGTTATGTAAAGATTTTTCTAATGACAACCACAATTTCCGATTCTGACACTTCTGACTTAGGTGGTAATGATTACATTGTTTTGGGTTTAGCTACTTGCTTTGTGAAGGAAGATGGTGAAGTACATCAAATTGAAGTGATTGAACCGATTCCCTCTTCAGCATTGGAAGCGCTATTCAAAGGAATTCCGACTTCCTATAAACTAGCTTGTGCCACAACTTTGGCATCAATACTAGATGGTGATAATATATTCAGGCCAGATGGTTTCCCAGAGTCAGCTCAGTTCAGTGACGAATTTGCCTTCAGGGCTTATGCTGCTGCTCGCACTTATAAACGTCGTGAATCTGCTCAAGCACTGATTCCGTTGAACACGAGCTACACTGGGTTTAATTATTCCATCGAGCGTAAACGAGTGCTAAATGCTGCTAGAGTTATTACCAAAGAAGATAATGTAAAACAGCATTCCCATACTCACAAAGTTCTTTAAGTTTTCAACGATAATTGCTAAATTGCAAAGCCACAGGGTAATCTTCTTCCTTAAGTCTTTGGATGATAACTTGTAAATCATCTTTAGATTTAGCTGAAACCCGCACTGCATCTCCTTGAATTGAGGCTTGCACTTTTTTATATTCGTCCCGAATCAATTTGGAGATTTGTTTAGCAATTTCCTGACTGATACCTTTTTTGAGGGTTATTTCTTGACGGACGCGATTACCACTGGATGATTCAACTTTGCCAAACTCAAAGATTTTTTGAGAAAGGTTGCGTTTAGCGGCTTTTTCGCGAAGTATACCATGTACAGCCTCTAGGGTCATGTCACTGTCGGTATTAACGGTAATAATATTTTCACCTAACTCAACAGTGGTTTTCGTGTCTTTGAGATCATAACGGCTTTTAATGTCTCGCTCCACTTGATCAATGGTATTGACCATTTCTTGACGGTCAAAATCACTAACAATGTCAAAGGAATATGTCGAAGCCATAGAAGATTGTGAATGTGGAATTTTTAGTTTGAGCAATAAGTAAAGGGTAATCAGGAAAATTATTACCCTTTACTATCATGAAATTTTCCCCTTACTATCATGAGATTTACCAGAGACTAAATCACAATTTAGTCAAAGTAGAACAAAGTTACTACTTTTCTTTGATCTTCTGCATCTTGACAAGTTTGCAGCAAAGTCCGACTGTCATGAAAAGCAAAACAGATTAGTTGCTGACAACGGGAGACAATCTCCTTGTTGCACAAGTAACTAGCTTCCGCTAAGGGTAAATGATCATTAGTGGGATTTTCAACTAGGTGCATGACATTTTCTAGTTGTTGACGCGATTCTTGTGGCTGACGCTCCAAACTTTGGGGTAAAATTACCGTCAATAAATTGGGATCAGCCCTAGTTGCGCCTTTAATAGCTGCTGAATTACTACCTGTAGCACCAGAAGTAATGATGCGATTGCCAGATAAAACTAGGGCATAGGTCATCATTTCAATCAAACTCTGATGTGTAATCGGAACATGGCGTGAACCCAACAAGGCAATTCGTTTAGAACCTGTTTGCTGGATTGTTGCTAGTTCTTGGGCTAGGGTATCAAGGTTGAGGATATCTGTAGATTGGCTCAAAGATCGAGATAATCAGATGAAACGACCCACACATTTTACCAAACAGCGTGTAGGTGTAACGCTAGCTTGAGTTAGATATTGCTAGATATTCTCGATGTAACTGCTAAGTAACCGAATAATTTGGTTACTTGAGTGGGTCGAAGGTAGGATTTACGCTGATACTCAAGGTTTAGGATAAAACCGGAGCTGGGTTTAACCCTAAATTGGCTAAAAAGCGATCAATATCAAAATGTTCAGCCATTAATTGTCGAATGTACTCAACCTTAATTGGTTCGTGGAAACGAACTTGACCAAACGTGCGGTTGACAATTTCCACTGTGGTTAAAGTATCCAAATCAACTGACAGAATCGGAATTTCTAAATCTTCAGCCCGATTGAGAATAAATGGGGGAGGTGGTAGTTGTCCGGTCAGGATTAGGCATTGGGTCGATGTTTCTAAGGCCGCTTGTTGTATTTCCACGCGATCGCCCCCTGTGACTACTGCCATATTTCGGCGTTTGCGGAAATACTTGACCGCAGAATTCACATTCATGGCTCCAATTGCTAAACTCTCCACTAGTAAATCTAGACGATCAGCTCGACAGAGAATATCGGCTTTTAACTGCTTGACTAGTTCCCCGACACTAACGCTACGTAATAAATCACTTTTAGGTAGCATTGCCAATACAGCAATTCCCCTGTGTTCTAAAAACGGGCGTAAAATACTATTGACTGATTGTAGTTGTTCAGCCGGAATTTCGTTGATCACAATCCCAATTAAGCGATCGCCCAACAGCTGTTGAGCAGATAATAAAGATTCCACGGAAAGTAATGACTGATAGCGGATGACTAAGAGAATAGATGCATCCAACACTTGAGCGACTTGTGGTAAAGATAAGTCAAACAATTGTCCTTCAGCTAAATCACCAGGCCCCTCTAACAATACCAAATCCCCCTGGGACATTTGTAAATATTGCTGAACCAAGGACTGCTGATAATTAGTGGTATCTTCTCCTCGTAAGCGGGCTTGAATATTAGTATCATTCAATGCCAGCATGGTAGGGGCAACGCGATTTGTAGGTAAATGAAGGCTTTCAGTAATAAACTGCACATCTTCTTCAACTACGTTGCCATGAGATGTTTGTAAACAAGTACCAAGGGGTTTACCGTAAGTAATATCTAGCCCTTTTTTTTGTAGTAGAGAAGACAAACCTATAATCGTTGCCGATTTACCACTGTAAGTCTGGATTGATCCAATCAACAAATATTTAGCGGATGTTGGCACACAATAACTCCTAGAAAGCAAAAGTCTTGAGAACTCGATTAGGCGTTTATTAATTTTAATGGTTCTCGTATGCGGCTGGGTAAATGAATTAGCGGCTAGATATAAACAGCTTAAAAAAGACTTTTTCTAGTCTGGTCTGTACCAACATCCTATAATCATTCAGTCTGAGGGTTATATCCAAGTTATTCATCTATACGCAATAATTTGCGATAAAATGCTTGGGAAAAATCAGTCAGACGATAACGCTTATAGTTTTCCATCAGTTCAATTAAACAATTGATAAATTCAAAACTAGCTAGCATGACTTCATAACTTAAATCAGCATTACCATCAAACTGAATCCGGCAACGGGTTAAATCAGATGGTAAGGTAGCAACATTCCAAGTTGCCACAAAGGGAATATGCTCACTAGCTTCAATTTTGCGGTGTCCTTCTAAAACTCCTTTTTGGTAAAGACCAATGGCATAGGGTAAGAAATTACGCTTATTATTTTGAGTGTAAGGTGAATATACACTCGCTTGTTGTGGAGTAACAGGTTGAATTTGGTCGATAGACATTGTGAAAAATTCCTTAAAAAATAGGGAAACTATAGATGTTGAGTGACTATTAATCAATATTATTCCCTAAAAAACCTGTATTTTCACAGATTGAAAAAGAGGCAGGGGGCAGGGGGCAGGGGGCAGGGGGCAGGGGGCAGGGGGCAGGGGGCAGGGGGAAAGAGAATTTAAAATATATTCTCCCCATCTCCCCATCTCCCCATCTCCCCATCTCCGTTTTCCCCCCTGCACCCTGCTCCCTGCCCCCCTGCCTCTTCCCTCCCCACCCCCCTACTCCGACTATAAAATACAATTTACTGTCGTAAATGGTATAATTGCTCGATGGAGATGGCTAAAACTCCTTAAAATAGCCAAAACAAAAATTTAGCCCAAAAATACTGATTTTCTAATCACCTAGCTTATGCCAGCGAATTCCTGGCCTGAAAATGACGCTGACAATGGTAGCTCTTTACCGCTAGACTCTCTCTTAACCGACCTATCGGCTCAAGAGGAATCAGTGGTAAAAATAAATACTGTAGCTGTACCATCATCCCGATTTCAAGGTCGTAGACGTAAAGCTGCTCTGGTCTTAACTGTAGTCTGGAGTGGCACTATAGCTTTACATTTAGCTTCTTGGGGTTCCATCTTTATACTCGGACTGACAACTATCTTAGGTATTCATGCTTTAGTAGTTGTACTTACCAAATCCCGTCATCATCCTTCCGAAATCCAGGGTGATTTTCCCTCTGTCTCTATCTTAGTAGCAGCCAAAAATGAGGAAGCGGTTATTAGTAGATTGGTTAAGAGTCTTTGTAGTCTGGAATATCCCGATCAACATTATGAAGTTTGGATCATTGACGATAACAGCAGTGATCAGACACCAAATTTATTAGCAGAGTTAGAGCAAGAATATGCACAACTCAAGGTACTCAGACGCTCACCCCAAGCTAGTGGTGGTAAGTCAGGGGCTTTAAATCAGGTGTTACCCCTGACTCAGGGAGAAATCATTGCTGTATTTGATGCTGATGCCCAAGTCACACCAGACTTACTGTTACAAGTAATACCTTTATTTCAAAAAGAAAATGTGGGGGCGGTGCAATTGCGAAAAGCGATCGCCAATGCCAAAGAAAATTTTTGGACTAAAGGACAAATGGCAGAAATGGCGCTGGATACTTGGTTTCAGCAACAAAGGTCTGCGTTGGGTGGGATTGGTGAATTACGCGGAAATGGTCAATTTGTCCGTCGCACCGCTTTAACTGATTGTGGTGGTTGGAATGAAGAAACTATTACCGATGATTTAGATTTGACTATCCGCTTACATTTACAAAAATGGGATATTGACTGTGTATTCTATCCACCCGTGGAAGAAGAAGGGGTAACAAATGCGATCGCTCTTTGGCATCAGCGTAATCGCTGGGCAGAAGGCGGATATCAGCGCTATTTAGATTACTGGGATCTGATTCTCAAAAACCGGATGGGGACTCGGAAATCTTGGGATTTGCTGATATTTATGTTCACTATGTATATCCTCCCCACAGCAGCAATCCCAGATTTATTTATGTCGGTGGCTCCGTCATCGTCTACCAATGTTAAGTCCTGTCACTACTTTATCAGTGACTATATCACTAGTAGGGATGGTAGCTGGTTTAAGACGCATCAGACAAAATCAGGAATTCAAAATTTCTTATTGGTTGTTGTTTCTTCAGACTTTGCGAGGTAGTCTCTATATGTTGCACTGGTTAGTAGTGATGAGTAGTACTACTGCTCGGATGTCTGTACGACCAAAACGCCTAAAATGGGTGAAAACCGTACATACAGGTACTGGGGAATAGTATATTTGTCCTAAATGATTTGTGAAATCTCGAATATCAGACTGTTGATGGTTGACGGTCAACAGCTAGAAGCATCGTTTTTTCTCAAATCAAATAGGAATTTTCTAGCTTGTATCATTTCATATCGAAGAAAAACCGAGGAAATACTCTTCCTTACGCAGCAGTAATCAGCATATCTAATTGCCTTGAGCATTGTTGAAAAACGTAGTTGACAGCAGCAAAGAGCTTGTCTAAATCTTGGAGCATATAGCGATTACTGTTTTGAGTAAAGAAATTTTTGTCTAACTTGCCAAATTCCCAAAATACACCATTAGAGACAATTCCGAAGATAGTTATTGGTAAATCGTCATTCAATCTCTGTGCTGCGACCATTTCCGCTAGACATTGTGCCCAACCTTCATGGAATTTATCTTGCTTGGCTTCCACCAAGAGTAAATAAGGTTTATCGAACACTACTGTTCCTAGAGGAGAGCGTTTAGCCAGAATATACTCAGGAAAGCCTGACAGATTTTCATCATAATTGAGTGACTTATGACCCCATAAGACAAATTTTTTGCGATCGCATTTCCAAACTTCTTTCAGAACAGGATAAATGAGATTCTCGCAAATGGAGAACTCTGAGGCATCAGGTGCGCCATCTTCCATAATAATCTCTAAGTCCTCTCGGAAGTAGTCAGCTATACTGAAATCAATTTCACCCATGAAATTACTTTTAGTATATGTAATCTGAAACTCCTTGAGAACTGAGCCAATATCTTTATAGCTACTGAACGCCATACTGATCAACCAAAAACTGTTTTGCTCTAGCCTTATCCATCTTAACTGTATATTGCTACATCTGCAAAGGATGGTAAAGTTATCCTTTGGGATTTGAAAAAAAATCAGCCAAATAATTTTTTGGAAAAACACGGTGAAAGTTATCAAATCAGTTTTACTCCTGATGATAAGTTTCTTACCACTACTTTAGAATCTGGTGAAATTCAACTAGTTTTCACCCGTTGAACAAAACTATTGCTTTTATATTACAAGATGGTCACGTAAAACGATGGTTGTAGTTGGTTGAAAGATTACTTAGATGTTCCTAGTCATCAACAAGAATCAGCAGATGTCCGGAAAATATGTAAATCAATATAAGAAATGGAGAGTTTTTTCAAAAATCAAATATGAGTCCATATATTAAGGTAATGGCACAAAATCATAACCAGTCCCAGAACTAGAATTAGCTACTGCTTTAATTTGCACTAACTGAAGTCGTCCAATGCGATCGCCTGTGTACTTCTCAAATTTAATTGGATTAGCCACACCAGCAACTTGAAAATCAGGAGATAATAATGCTTGTTGGATTCCAGTTCGAGTAGGGTTAATTTTTAAAGCGGCAATCAATGCTTGGGCAGCATCATAGGTCATAGCTGTTTTCCAATCTACATTAGCATTCCAAAGTTTTTGAGATTCTTGGACAAATATAGAATTAGGAGTAGTATCTCGATGCCAAGCCATTGCTACGACCATACCTTCCGCTCTACTTCCTCCCTCTTGCAAAATTTTGATATTGTAAGTAGCATCTCCCCCTAAAATACTGAGTTTTTTATTATTAACGTTAATAACGCTTAAGGCTTGTTTTAACTGATTATAAGGAACTGCTAACATTGCCACTTCCGCTTTTTTATCAATAGCTTGTTTCACATTTTTGAAGGCATTGAAATCCTTATCTGATATTTGAAATTCATCAATAATTTCCCCTTGACTTTGAGAAACCTCCCCAATAAACTCTTTTTTGAGAGACATACTATAGGCACTGTTAGGATCATAGAAAATTACGGCTTTGCGCTTCTTTAGTTTTTCTAACATATATTTTGCTAAAGACTTAGCAGCTAATGCATCATTGGGAACTGTACGAAAAACGTAGCGTGTCAAACTATTTGCTGCTGGTTCAGAAAGTTTCACAGAAGTACTTGTACTAGAAATTGCTACTAATTTATCTGACTCATAAACTTCTCTTGCTGCTAAGGATGTACCACTAGAATGATGTCCAATTACACCAAGAATTTCTGGGTTTTTACTTAATTCAGTTGCAACTTGTTTGGCAATTTCTGTTTTACCTTGATCATCTGCAATCAGTATTTTTAAAGGTATCCCATTAATTTTTCCAGAAGATTGATTAATTTCATTTTGGGCTTGGGCAACTCCCCGCAAAAGTTTTAAAGCTGAGTCTACATCATCACCAATAGGTGCTACTAATGCAATTGTATAGGCTTTGTTATTACCGACTCTAGCATTATTTAGATAAATAAGTGTTTCGGGAGCATTACGATATTTCTGAATTGCTTTCTCGAATTCAGGGATAGCTTGATCATAATGCCCAGATGCCATTGCTTTTACTCCCTCACCTTTTGCTAATTGAAATTCTGCATTTTTAACATTACTTTCTTCTTTATCAATTAAAATTTTATTACCAGAACTAATTTGTATTTCCATTTCTATACTCTTAGGAGTTGTGGTTGATGTCGGAGATACCCCTTTGATAAATACACCATCAGAATCTGAATTCGATGGTCTTAAAAAATTTCTCAATACAAATGTTAGACCTATGATAAAACCGGCTGCCGTCAGGAAAGCTATCAAATTCAGGGTAATATCTTTTTTGTCTGACATAAATTAACTCCTAATTTTTAATTCAATAGTATTAGTAAGTCTGTTTTTTTTTTAGAGAAACTGGTCAAATATTTGGTAAATAAGTCGATACAGAGCTATTAAACTGAATGTTAAAAGACCAGATAATATAGCTAATAAAAATATAGCAATTCCCTTGAAATTAGAAGAAGTTTTTATAAAACTTTGTAATTCTGGAAATAATAAGACAATTGTTAAGGTGATTAAAGCAATTATAAACAACTGACTTTTGGGAATCACTTGCCGATATTGGATTAAAATTAGGCCCAACCAAATCAGTAACCAAAATCCACTACTAATCCAAGATGTTCCCAACAAGCTAAAAATGGCAATTAAGAATAACCCTCCCTCAAATCCTGTAAATATAATATTCAAAAATAAGTCTAATACATATATCTGGGGGAAAAATTTACTGCCAAATTTTTCAATATCGGGAGGGTCTTCAAGACTCAGTTTGGTTTTCTGATCAACCAGTGCCTTAATTACGTCCTTAGCTTGCTGAAAGCGTTGGTGAGGTTCTGGCATCAGCATCCGCTCTAAAACTGGAGCTAAACTTCCTGCTTCTGTATAATTTATCCAATTCCATTTATTGGTAGATATATCATATAAATCTGAGACTTTTTTACCTGTCAGTAAGCAAAGACAAGTCACTGCTAACGAGTATAAATCACTGGAGGGAAAGACTTGTTTGCCTTCCATCTGCTCCTGAGGTGCAAAACTCGGTGTAGCGAAGACTAGAGAATTTTCAGTTGGGATTCCAGCTGTTGCTTGCTTCACGGTACCAAAATCTAAAAGGTAGAGTTGATGCTGATGGCGATCACATATAATATTAGCAGGTTTAATGTCTCTGTGAATACAGCCATTCCTATGAATAAAATCTAATATCGGTAGCATTTCTTGCAGGAACTGTAAAACTTCCTCTTCCGAGAACTTCCCCTTCATTTCTAGTTCCTGCTGTAAATTCTCACCATCAATAAATTCCTGCACCAGATAAAAAAAGCTCTGCTGTGGAAATAACATAGAAGCAGGAGCAGGTGATGAAAAAAAAGCAAATAATTCTGGAATTTGAGGATGTTTACTGAGTTTTTGCAAAGATTCTGCTTCTTTGTGAAAATAGCGTTTGATTAATTCCAGTTGTTCAAAGTTAAGTTTAGCAGGTGGTAATAACTGCTTAATGATACAACTTTTTTGAGGATTAAGGCAATAGCCACTGAGAAATGTCATCCCAAAACCCCCTTTCCCCAAGGGTTTTAAAGGCAGATATCTACCCTCTAAAATCAATTGCATTCCACATTTGAGGCAATATTTTTGTTCTCCACCGTAAAAAATCTGATTCTCTTCTAGATCATTAAAAAAGTTTCTAGGTTTTGGACACAAGGGACGTGTACAGTAAATATTCATTTACTCAACCTCCGTATTTATACTAAAATGCCATCCCTATCAGCCATTACCATTAATGACATAAATTGTATAATACCATACCTATAGTAGTAATTTTAAATTTTAGATTTTTAATAACATATAATAAACCCCTCTCTGACGCGGAGACTTGCTCAGAAGGCTAAAAAGATACTAGTAAAACAGAGGAATATACATAAATTTTCCCTCTCCGCTTCGGAGCTATGGTGTACACACAAGTAGGGACGTATGGCAATACGCCCCTACAAACTAAGAAAATAGCAATTCACCTTTTTCCATAATTTGCCAAGTCTCACCTTCACTAAGAGAAGCAATTTTAGCTGGTTTGACCAATTCAAAATTTATGTTCTCTCGTTGATAATTATGACAAATAAATAGAGCTTGTACGGCTTGATAATTCTCCGCATCGATTTTTATACCAGGCTTAACAAGCAAGTAATCGGATTCTAATAGTACACAAAAACTACCTTTGCCTTTAGGTACTTTACCAATTACTACTTGATCATAACCAAGACGTCGTTGATAGCTATTAGGTTCTATCACAGAAACTTCTATAAAAGAATTAGGATTTTTGTTATATAGTTTTACCAGGTTCTCGATCATATTTTTTGTGTTTTTTGACTGTGAGGGATTTATTTCCTGCTCAAATTTTAATTCTCCTTTTTCTATGAGTTGCCAATTTTCTCCTAATGGAGAGACTCGTGCTGCCTTCAGTAAGATAGAATATAAGTATTCTGAATGATAATTTTGAGAATCAAAAAAAGCCTGTATCAGTTGATAATTTATTTCATTAATTTCTAAATTTGGCTTAGGGACAAGATAATAGTTATTACCAAAATAAATAATCCAACCAAAACCTCGATTCCGGGAATTTTTGCCCAAAATTAGGGGTTGATTATCACCAACGTGACGGTTTTTAAAACTATCTTTAGTTTCGGAGACTTCAATGGCATTTTTAGCAAAATAATCTGGATTTGTGTTGTAAAGTTCTATGAGTTTTGTCATATCCTCCAGACTATTTGATGAAGATTCAGATTGATTAATAGAATTGAATTGTAAATTTTGCTCAATGGCATCTACCCTGGATTTAAGGTTATTAAAACCCTGATTAAATTCTTGAACTTTTGATTGTAGTAAATCATGTTCTTCTAAAGCCTGTTGATTATATTTCAGTAATTCATCCCAGTTAGCTAACTGGGAAAGACTTTGTTGATGGGTCTGAGCTAATTGTTGTAAACTAGATAATAGTTGTTGACGTTCTTCTTCCGATTGAGTTAATCTAGATTTGAGAATTTGCGATTGTTCTTCAGCCTTTTTTAACTGCGATCGCGCATTTTCAAATTGTTCTTCAAGGAACTGATATCTTTCCTGGGATTGCTGTAATTCTTTTTCCAGTTGCGATTCAGAAGTTTGGCTAAATTCTAATTTTCCCTTTGCTTCTAAAATCCAATCTTGTCCATTTAGAGAAAGAGAAACTTTACCTAACTTTGTGAGGGTAAAGTATACAGTAGTTTCTGCTTGATAATTTTCTAAATCGAATAAAGCTTTAACTGTGGGATACTCAAAAGGATTAATTCTGAGATTATTTTTAGGTAATAGGCAATAATAATTATTATCGCTGGTTGCGATGAGCCAATAATTACCATTATTAGCTTGATTCAGGAGTATTGGTTCTTGATTAGATTTACGCAAACTATCTTCTTGGATGGTAACTTTAGTGGAAAATTTGGATAGAATTTTTGGAAATCTATGGTAAATTTCTAGTAATTCTAATTCAGTTAAATTGATTGTGAATGTTTCTTTGAATGACATATAAATAATGATTTTTTGGTATTCTTAAACTCAACTTTTTCTCAAAGACTATTCATAAATTAGTAAAATCTCAATTCTCCTTTTTCTAAAAGTTGCCAATCTTCTCCATCAAAACTGACTCTTGCTGCTTTAATTAAGGTAAATTTATCAGTTTGATATTCTGGGTCGTAATTTTGACAATTAAAAAAACCTTCCAGAATTTTATAATTCGGTTGATTAATTTTCAACTTTGCTCTAGGTACAAGATAATGACTATTATTAAAACAGGTAATCCAACCAATTCCTCGATTTCTGTCAGATTTAGTCAATATTGGTGGTTGATTATAACCAGCACGACGATTTTCAAAACTCGCTTTTGTTTCTGAAACTTCAAAACTATTTTGTAAAAAATAATCTGGATTTTGGTTATAAATATCTACCATATCATCTAATGAATATTTCTCAGAAATATACTCATTAGATGATATGGTATGAGAACTACTGGTATTACTTTCAATAACTCGATTTGGAGATTTAGATTGATTAGTAGAATTAACGTGTAAATTAATTTCATCTATTCTAGATTTAAAGCTACTGATAATCTGATTGAGTTCATAAACTTTTGATTGTAATAACTCGCGTTCTTGTAAAACTTGTTGAGTATGATTGAGGAAATTTCCCCAATTAGCTAATTGAGCAAAACTTTCTTGATAAGTATTAGCTAATTTTTCTAAATTAACTAAAAATTGTTGCCGTTCCCGTTCAGAATATTTTAAGTTAGATAAGATTGATAACAATTGCTTTCCTTCTTCTTCTGATTGACTTAATTTAGATTGAAGCCTCTGGTTTTCCTGATTAGCCTTTTCTGAAGAAAATCGCAAATTATTTAATTCTTCCTCAATTAACTGATATTGCTCGCACTTTTCTTGTAATTTAGCTTCCAGCGATACCAAAGAAGTCTGACTAAATTCTAGTATTCCCTTTTCGATTAATGTCCAACTTTGTCCATTTGCAGACAGAGAAGCTTTAGCTAGTTTTTCCAGGGTAAAGTTTCTAGTGGTTTCTTTGTGATAGTTTTTTAAATCAAATAAAGCTTCAGCAGTTGGTTGTTCGTGAGGATTAATCTTGAGATTATTTTTGGGTAGCAGGTAATAAGAATTTACATCGGTTGTCGCTAGGAGCCAATAATTACCATTATTAGCTTGATTTAACAAGATTAGCTCTTGATTTGGTCTACCTAGACTATTTTCATTGATGGTAACTTTAGTAGAATATTTTAGGAGAAATTTAGGAAATTTCTCGTAAATTTCTAATAATTCTGATTCGGTCAAACTAGTTTCTTTAAATGTAAATAGCATAATCATAGATATTGGTATTTTTTGTTTTTGTTTAACTCAAGTTTTTATGGAATATGAAAAAATTACTCAAATCTCAATTCACCTTTTTCTATAAGTTGCCAATTTCCTTGAATACAAATAACTTTTGCTACTTTAATTAAGCTAAATTTATTCGAGGATTCTGGATTGCAATTTTGACAATCAAACAAAGCTTCAAGAAGTTTACAATTTGGTTCATTAATTTTCAAATTTGCCACAGGTACAAGATAATTATGATCATTGTCAAAAGGAATTATCCAAGCAATTCCTCGATTTTTTTGTGATTGAGTCAAGATTGGTGGTTTACTATGACCAGCACGACGATTTTCAAAACTATCTTTTGTTTCCGTAACTTCAATTGACTTTTCTGAAAAATAATATGGATTTTGGTTATACATTTCCAGTATATTACTGGAATTTAAAATAGATTCAGATGTAGGTTCAGATGAATTACTAGAGTTAACAGGTGAATTGATTGTATCTACCCTAGATTTAAAGCTAATGAAAACCTGATTAAATTCCTTGATTTTTGATTGTAAAAACTCGCGTTCTTCTAAAATTTGTTGTGTATGATTGAGGAAATTTCCCCAGTTAGCTAATTGAGCAAGACTTTCTTGATAGGTATTAGCTAATTTTTCTAAATTAGTCAAAAGTTGTTGACGTTCTTGTTCCGATTGCTTTAACCTAGATGAAAATTGTTGACACTCCTGTTCAGATAAACTTAATTTAAACAAGAGGTGTTGATGTTCTTTTTCCAATTGGTTTAACCTAGATAAAAGTCGTTGATGCTCCTGTTCAGATAAACTTAATTTAGATAAGAGTTGTTGGTTTTCTTGCTGAGAATCATCTAATCTAGATAAAAACTGTTGATTTTCCTGCTCAGAATAGTCTAATTTAGCTTGACATACCTGTTTTTGCACATAAAGTTCCTTTAACTGCGATTTTAAATGCTCAGATTGTATTTGAAGGGACTGATATTTTTCTGTAAGATGTAATTCAGTTTCCTGTGAGAACACAGAGGAAATTGGGTTAAATTCTAGTATCCCCTTTTCGTCCAATTTCCAACTGTTATTATCCCCAGTCCTAGAAACTATAGCTGGTTTTTTGACATTAAAATGTATACTATTTTGATTTTGATAGTTTTTTAATGTAAATAAAACTTGAATGTTTTGATACTCTGAATCATCTATTTTTAAATTACTTTTGGGTAGAAGATAATAAATAGGATGTCTTTCTATGATTAGCCAATAATTGCCATTGTCAAACTCTTTTAACAGTATTGTCGTTAGTTGATTGCCATTTTCTTGAATAGAAGCATTAATCATCGGAAATTTTCGGAAAATCTCCGGACTCTTATGGTAAATTTCTAATAATTCCTCTAGGGTTAAATAAATTTGTCTAATAATATCAGTCATAATATAAATAGTAGTATGTAGGATGCTGGACTTAAATTTTCTAAATTAATATCAAGAAACTACTCAAATCTTAATTCCCCCTTTTCTTTAAGTTCCCAATTTCCTTGAGAATTAGAAACTATTGCTGGTTTAATTAAGGTAAATCTACTTGAGGATTCTGGGTCGTAATTTTGACAATCGAACAAAGCCTCAATAAGCTTATAGTTTGGTTCATTAATTTTCAAATTTGCCACAGGTACAAGTTCATTATTAATATTATCAACCGAAACTATCCAAGCAATTCCGCGATTTTTTTGTGATTGAGTCAAAATTGGTGGTTTATTATGACCAGCACGACGATTTTCAAAACTATCCTTCGTTTCATTAACTTCAATTGATTTTTCTGAAAAATAATTTGGATTTTGGTTATACTGAGCTACTATTTTCTTGCTTATTGGATTCAATTCAGGAGTTGATTTAGTTTGAGTATTTTTTTTTGATTCATGTGAGGGTTCAGGTGGATGATTAAGATTGGCTTTTGGAATTTTAGTCTGTTCAGGTGTACTTGCTATAAGTTTAGCTCTGCTCAAGTCCTCAAATTTCTTACTTCCCTTCCCTAATTTTTCAGCAATATATAAGAATTGTTCTAATTCTTCCTCAGATATACCTAATATAGATAAGAGATGTTGTTGATATTCCTGCTCCCATTGACTTAACTCAGATACCAGTTCTTCACATTTTTGTTCTGACTTTTTTAATTTTTTTGCGAGAGTTATATTTGCATTTTTAAATGCTTCTTTTTCATTTTCAAGTAATTTTTTTTGTGTATTAGCTTCATTTAACTGCAACCGCAAATTTTCCTCTAGTAATTTAAATTTACTTTCTAGTTGGAATTCAGTTTCCTGTGGTAAAACAGAATCAGTTTGACTAAATTCTAGGATGCCCTTTTCCTCCAATGTCCATTCACCGCGAAAATTTTTAGAAACTCTAGCTGGTTTTTTGACATTAAAATATATAGTTTGTTGATTTTGATAATTTTCTAATTGAAATAGAACTTGAACGTTTTGATACAATGAATTATCTATCTTAAAATTAATTTTGGGTACAAGATAATACTCATTATGTCTGATTTCTATTAGCCAATAATTATCATTACTAAACTCTTGTGGCACAATTACTATTTGATTATTACCCACACCGTTCTCTGTGAGATAAGCTTTAATACTCACGAGTTTTGAGAAAATTTCAGGATTTTTATGGTAAATTCCTAATAATTCCTCTTTGGTTAACTCAATGGATTTAAAAATATTATACATAGGGTAAATACTGTTGTTTCTAAACATTTACTTATTTTTCTAAGAGACTATGAAAAAAAAATCAGTCAAATCTCAAATCCCCCTTTTCTAAAAGTTGCCAATCTTCTCCATAAGGACTGACTCTCGCTACTTTAATTAAAGTAAATTTATCAGTTGGATATTCTGGGTTGTAATTTTGACAATTAAAAAAACCTTCCAGAATTTTATAATTAGGTTGATTAATTTTTAACTTTGCTCTAGGTACAAGATAATGACTATTATTAAAACAGGTAATCCAACCAATTCCTCGATTTCTGTCAGATTTAGTCAATATTGGTGGTTGATTATAACCAGCACGACGATTTTCAAAACTCTCTTTTGTTTCTGAAACTTCAAAACTATTTTGTAAAAAATAATCTGGATTTTGGTTATACTGATCTACTAAATTATTATTTGATGATTTAGTTTTAGCTGGGGAAGTTGGATGAGAAGGAATTTTTTCAGTCGTATTATCTTCTAATTGTCTTAACTTTTTATTGTTCTGTTTAATCATCTTATTCACATATATCTGGAGTTTTTTCAAAATCACTTTTTCTTGCTGAGGATTTAAGCCTTTATTGGTCTGTTTAATAATATCATTCACATATATCCTGAGTTTTTCCAAAATCTCTTGCTCTTGCTGAGGATTTAAGCCTGGATAATCTGATGTTTCTGGTGGAGGAGAAGTAACTTTTTCATTTTGTCTTTCTCTACTTCTCCTACCAAAGATATATCTAATAAATGCTATTAATGCTACTAAATTCATAACCACCAATACATTTAAGCAACGCCAAAGATTATTTATTGTCTGATTAATATCTTCTATTGATTTACTATTTTTATTAATCTCCTCTCTATAAAAATTATCTAAATAATCTTTAATTAAATCATTCGTTGTAGGTTTTACTGATTTTAAATATACAATTTCATTTCCTAGTTCTATCAATTTATTTGTTAAATAATTAACTATTGTTACTTGAGTATTTTGATCAAAATTACCAGTATTTTCAAGTCCTAAATTCTTTTGAATTTGTTTGATTGAATCTGGTATTAATCCTTTCTGTGTTGGTTGAATTACATTATTGCTAATTTCAGTTATTAATATTTTTATTTTTTGTAATTGGTCTTGTTTAGGAAAATTATTTTTAATTAGATTTTCATTTAAGTCATATAGTTCTTTAAGTTTATTTCTAGCTTCAGAAGAGCTAATACTATTAATCTCTGTATTGGGATTGTTGATATTTTTAATTCGGTCGATAAACGGCAAAGTTAACTTCTTTACTTCCTCATATTTATCCTGAAGCTTCTGCTCTGCTTGGCTTAATATTTGATTATTATCATTGCTAAATTGTCCATATCCAGACATATTATGATCTTTCTGTCCTCCTCCTAGACATCCTCCTAATAAACTTACTACCAAGACTATAACTATCAAGTACTTCCAAAAACGGATCTTATACATAAAAGTCCTCCTTTTACTTAAATTTTTCCATCCTATTCCGTGGAAATTATGGGTAATTCCCCCTGAAATATACTGAAAATTATTATTTCCTTGCCCATTGTCCACCTAACACTTTTAATAGAGCCTTTAATGAAAGAATAAAAGGTGGCTCTAAACGAATATTTTCCGATTTACCTTTAAGATCCAATAATAAACTATCTAGCTCATCTTTTACTTCACTCCAAAGTTTGCTTTTTTCATGATTGTTTTTGGGTTTATAGACTGGTAATGGAGTAATACTTTCAATTTTCAAGTCTTTTAAGGCCTGATGAAAATCATCAAGAAATTGTGGTAAAATAATTAACTCTGGTATAATAAATTCCCTGATATCTTCTTCATCAAAATTTAATTTATCGTCTGCACCAACTCTAAGTATAATAGACTTTTCACCATGTTCTGTACGGATGGTAAATTTGTTGCTATCTTCTTCATCAAAATTCAATGGGTCGTAGATACTAATTTTCTTGCCATTGATTTCATAAGATTCTCCAGCAATCTTGATTTCACAAGATTCTCCAGCAATCAAGGGGTCTTCATCCTTCAGGTTCTTTCCTTCTAATGGGGTATCACTCAAAACTAAACCACAAGCTACCTCATCTTTAGGTCTTTGACTCAATCGTGTAGTGACTTGATCATCCTTAAAACCAGAACCTTTGCTTAACATTCTACTAAATAAATCATTAACTTCAGCATTAGCATCAAACTGACCTCCAACTGCTAGCCAATTTAAAAAACGTGAGGCATTTCCCCCAATATAAACCTCAGTAATTGCTTTACGTTTATACTTATTTTCTTTATTTAAAACCTTCAACAAAATTCCTACGTAGTAATATAATCCAGCCATACCAATAGCTGTAAGTCGGATTAATCCTTTAAAATCCTCATCATCCTCAACACGAGTTCTACCATTCCTCAACCAGTTATCAGCCTCCAAACGAAGCAGAACATCTAATTTGGCATTAAAAGCTCCTCCTTTTAATCCTTTCCAGTCAGAAAGATTAGCTTTAAATTTCCCCTCTAAAAACTGGGGGTTCAGTTCTAAAAACTGAGAAAATACATCTCTTCCAGCTAATTGGACTGAACATTGATGCACTAGTTTATTATCTTCCCAAATAGAAATATCTGAAGTACCACCTCCCATATCAATACAAGTAGTTTTGACTAATCTATGACCTTCCTGATCTCGGAAATACTGAGCAGTAGCTAAACTCTCAGTTCGTAAATACTGTTGATTCGTAATATCTGGATATTTGTGAGTAATTCCGGTTTTTATCTGTAGTTCCTCTGTTAATTTCCGCCATTCTTGGACATAGCGGGTTGTCTCATTCCGAGAAAAAGCCGAGGGGTAAGAAATACACCATTGAATTTCCTTGACACCATTTTTGGCTGCTAAGGCAGAGATATGCAATCCTAAATGCTTCCAAAATAATTGATTAAAGGCAATATTTTCCTTTGACCACTTGAGATTGGTTTTGATCCAACTAGCTAAAGGTTTAAATCTTTCTGTGTTGTCAGGACTATAAATCCGACCGTCAAAGATAGGACGAACTCTATCTTCTTTTGTTTCTTGACTTCCCTTGGTAGTCAATACACTAGACATAGGCAAGGGTTGTTCTTTGGGAATAAAGTTCTCTGGGATAAAATATTCCAGCAGTACATCTATGCGGGCTGTGCTAGGATAATCTGTGACTTGAAATAGTAAATCTTCTAAAGATGCTGGTTCGGCAATTCTATTTTTGTTGATATAAATATTTGTGAAAGAAGTACCAAAATCTACCCCGACTAACCAAGAATCATGAGGCTTAATCTCGATGGGAGTTGGAAGTAAAATCAACCCTATGAGTTTACGATTCATATCTTGGCATTGAATGTATTCAGGAAATTCATCCAGACGTGCTAATTGATAAGAACCTCTAGTTTGTTGAAAAATTTTTGGTTCTTTAGCTTGTGGTAGATGGATTTGAAAAGTCTCTTCCGCATATTCTCCATCATAATAAAAAGCATAATATTCTTGCCAACCAGGAAATCGGAAATTTGGCCATATTTCCAGTACAGGTACTTGGGGTAAGGCATTTTCTTCCTTCAGAGCATAATCTTGGGACAATCGGTAGTTTTGAGGGTTGCCGTCTTGTAACCCTGTCAGAGGTAAATCTATAGTTACTCGCACCTGAGAACCTGTACTACCATTTAAAGGCTGAAACTGAATTTTTTTATTTAGCTCCTCTGGGGTGAAATAATCTAACAGAATGGGATTAAGAGGAATTAGGGGTGTAATGTGTTTCACATTAAATTCTAATGAATCAGTACCATTAGGTAATAAACTCTTTGGTAAAGCCTTCTCAGCATCAATAAATATAAACTCTCCGAGAAATAATTCGTGTGGTTCAATAATTACTACGTCTTGCCAAAGATTTTTCAAATTTGGTAATTCTTCAATTTTTAAAGATGCTAAGGTTTTACCTCCATGTACCCAAAGATTTTGTGGTGCTATATGCCAATCTTTAGCAATATTTGGGTCGATAATTAATAAAGGTTTTGCTGGTTTCTTGGCACCAGTGACTACCTTCACTCCTGATGATTTTTCTGCTACTTTGATGGGACGATTTAAGGCTTTTAGTACCCCTCGATTTAAATGAATACCAAAAAATTGGGGATCTTCACTTAAACTTAGGGTTTGATCTCCATCTTGTTTCAAACTACTTTGAAAATCGCCTATTAATCCACTAATAATATTAATTGCGTTTTTATTCCCTTGTTGCTGCTTTAATTCTCGGCGCAAATTTTCCAGCCACCACCATAATAATGCTTGTTCATTAGCATTTAAATAAGTTTGAGGAGAAAATAACCGTCTTTTACCATCTTCTTCTTGCCACCAAGATAAACCACTCCATTCTCCATCTTCAGAAGGAACTACCAATGTACTTGGTGTAGTCATGCCTACAGGCCTGTTATCCCACAAAAATATATAGATATCTTGCCAAGGATTTTTACCACTATCCAAGGTATAAAGAGAATTAACTGGATTAGGTAAAAGTTGAAACAAGCTTTCTGCAAAATCTTCTATGTATTTCGACTGTTCTAATTCTACTAACTGTGCTTTCAGTGGAAACCCTCGTACCTCAGCTAATGCGATCGCCGCTAACATCCCTTGCCACTGTGTAACTACTTGCTGGTGAATAGGATGAGCCTGATTAAATAAAGCCATTTCCATCAACTGAGGTCGCGCCCACATAGTGGGTACAGAACTAATATTCTTGACAACTCCAGGTGCTTCGTAATCTAAGCTATTAGCTACATCACCAAAGGCTTTACTCTGTTGGGCATCCCATGACCCATGACTGCTAGAAGCTTTGACATCCGAATCTGGCTTTAACTTTGGTAACAATAAAATCAATTCCTGATTGACTGGATTATTCATGACTTTATTTCTTCAAATTACAGAGAATATATATAGATTTTGCTAGACCAGCAGTACCTTGATTGGGAGGATTTATCGCCCTATGATCTAGTAATAACTCCTTGAGTTTTTGGACATTGTCCTGTCCTTTAATAATAGTATCACGCTGGTCATAAACTAGTAAATGTGATAGTTCTTCTTCCCGTGACTGACTATCTAGATTTACTAATTTATCCCGATTAAAAAGTTGAATGCTGTCCCCATTATCATTATGAATTTGAGAAAGCCATCGGAGGTAGTCCTGACACCAGTTGCTAATTATGCTAATAGCTTCCTGTTGAGATGAGTTATTGAAATCAGGTAAATCAGCTTCTCTCCCTAATAATGTCCCCAGACCGCCTTGATGAGAACGGAAGAATTTAGTAAACCAGGGAGCAGCTTTTTGAAATTTCACAACTCCTATTTGTCTAGCAGTGTCCAGTTCAGGAGCAATGTTTCCTAACCACGCAACAGCAAAGCGGGTAGCATTTGCTAGTTTTTCTTTCACCAAATGACTTTCTGGTAAATCATTCCAAATCAACTTGTCCTTATATTGACGACTGATTAATATGACTTTATCTTGAATTGTGGAAATGGCGGTTAAAAAATGCCGTGCTGCTAATGCTGCATAAAGTTCAATAAAATGAGGTTCATTGCGCTGAGTTTTTTTCCCAATACTAAATTTGTACTGCGAAAAATTCTGATTGCCTAGTAAATAAATGGTATCAAACTGTTTTGCCTCTTGAACATAATAACGAAGCGCTGCTTCCGTATTTAGTAAAAACAACTCTGACCGTGCGTAAACTTCCTCTTTAGTCTCTCCTAGTTTAGGTGCAAAACCAAAATAGGGTAGTACAAATAGACAACCAATTTTAACTCGACCACGTACTTTTTCTTTTTCTAATTTATTAGACAATAACCGCCCAATAGTTGGCAAACCAGAAGCCCCTGTTCCTCCAAAAATTGACCCACAAAATAAGATTTTAGGTGATTTTCCACTGCTAACATCTGCTTGAATTTGCCCAATAATTTTTCCCCAAGGTTCTTGGTCAAAGTCATTTAGGTCTAATCGACTCATTACTGCTGACCCAATGGCAGGTCTACCACGAAACCCTACATCTAAATTAGCTTCTCGTTCCTCTTTTGTATAGAGAATATCGAATAAGTTGCCTAAAGCCTGACTTTGTTGATTCTGTTTAATGCTGTTGTAATTAAAAAATGATGAGAGATTTTTGTTAATGCTGGTATTTCCAAAAGGAGACCAGATATCAAAGGATTCTATCGATGTATTCAACCAAGAACACTCTTGTTTATCTCCTTGCATTAACTGATAACAGTTTTGATAGATGCTGAGACTAATTCGGGATTGTTCTAAGTTACCGTTGGTTTCATCTGCATCTATAAATAAAACCTTAATTGACTCTTCATCAAATAGACCTGTAGCTGCTATATGAGTAATAGCCTCTAGACATTTAGCCCCCGTCCCACCTATACCAATTAAATAAAGTGTCATTTTTAGGTTCCTATCAGACGACGTAATACAAAGGCACCTGGAGGAATATACATCAAGGTCCCTGGAGAACTAATGGCTGTGGGTAACCAATACAGCAGAAAAGCTCCATCAATAATATAAAAACCAGTCAAAGATAATAGTGCATCTTTACTAGGATTAAATATGGAAATTCCTAAAAAAATGCTGAGAATAGGTAATAGTAATAAAAGCCACCAAAATAGTCGCCACCCATTAGTATCACTCACTCCTCGGATTTTGGCCTTAGCGGCCATAAAATACCAAGCAATAGCAGCAATTACAGAAGCTGCAAAAACAATACTAGCTCCCGTGCTGTAATAATCTCTCAGCCAGACCTCAACTCGAACATCTTGAATAGGGATCAGCCTACTTTGATAAACCCAGGGTTGGATGAAGAACATGAGAACTGCACCCAAAGCACTCACAGCTATAATACGAATGATCTCGCTAGCCTTCATTTCTTCTCCTAACCATTTATAAGAATTTCTGATTAAACGAGTTTTTCTACAAATACGCATTATTCATCATAGTAGCAAGTTATGTGCAATTTCTAGTGAGGTGTCATAAAAATTATCCACAAAATTTCTTAGCACAGGTGAAACATCTGTTCTAGGCTATAATCCATATTGTCGAGTACTGTAATAGACACAACTTAGCACCTCTCACCACTCTTAATTGCACTCTTAACATATCCTTAGCTTGCTATTAAGTAGCTAGAAAGTTCTCCTTGTGTATTGATTTCAGTGGTGTTGATTCAGAAACAGCACAACTTGTTTACAAAAATCAACATTATGCCGTAATAAAAAATACTAATAAATATCTAGCCAATCAATAAGAACAAATTATGCTTAAACCAAAAAGGCTATTAGAAGTGTTGTCAATTTTGCTCTTGCTAGTTGCTTGTAAACCCCCAGAGAAAATAGATTTAAACTGCAAACTACCAAATATAAACAATCCAGCATCACAATTAGATAATCTGACCATTAGTGTTTATGTAGATGGTACTCCTTCTATGGAAGGGTACGTCATCGGCAATACTCCCACTAATTATGGTCGAACTTTGAAATTGCTAGACAGTGTATTTTCTCTCAAAAGTCGGAAAGTTGAATACAAACGTTTAGGAACGGAAGTTCAATCAATTAGTCGTGAACAATATCAAACTGATGCACAATCACCCAATTTTTACAATGGTGAAAATCCTCGATATCCTTTATTGAGTGTTAGTCAGATTGAGAAAGCGATTAAACCTCAAGCAAAAAATAATCAACTTAATGTTATCATTACAGATTTATATCAGAAAAATACAGATATTACTAAAGTGAGTCAGGAAATTAAGAAAAATTTCCTCAATTCTGAGCAGTTACAACAAGGATATGCTGTAGGAATTATGGCGATTAAAAGTCAATTCCAAGGAACTGTATATACTGAAGAAGAAAAAATATCCAAATTTGCTTACAGTACTCAGGGTAAAAACTCAGCAAAATATCATCCGTTTTATATAATTTTTTTGGGCAAATATGCTGATATAGCTGATTATTTTTCTCAGATTAATAAAGAAATTGTCGCAGGAGGAAATTCAATTATAGATAGTCATTCAGTGATTTTCTCTTCTCAGTATTTCATTAAAAATAGGTTACAATTTAAAGACCTTACTTCTATTATTCCCACTACGCTAGATATCAGACAGCCCTTATCTATTAATAATGGTAAAGTCGTCATAGATAAAAGTGAATCAATTGAACTTCTGGAAATCGGTAAAAAAGAAGAACAAGAAATTACGATTAATCATCAAGCTTCTTTGAATAGTTTGGATTATACTTTACCGTTTGACTATAATTCTATTAAGTCTCAAATAGAAGTGAAAACTTTCGATAGTGAACAGGTGATAAAAACACCAGATTCTTCAGGGAAACAGGGTTTAGAAATCAGTGGATTTAAGTTAGATAATCAAAAACTAAATTTTACTACTAAGATTAATCCGAAACAAATGCCATCAGGTGTGTACTTTTTCACTGTAAATGTTATTGCTGCTGATTTACAAAAGCCTTTATGGTGGGATGAATGGAGTTCAACAGATGTGAATATCACTGATGGATCTAAGACTTACAATTTAGCAGAATTCATGCGTCAGATTAAAGGTCTTACCACTGATTTAATGACTAAAGAAAATGGTCAACCCTTAGTTGGTCGCTTCTGTTATGCCATTCAAAGAAACTAAATAGGGCTTGCTGAAAAAGTCTTTTCGTGAGGTCTAGCAGGTTAAATGGCAGGGGGGACAGCCTATGTTGCTATATTACCAATCATCGTCAATATCTGATTCATATACGGCAATATCCTCTGTAGTACCAGTTTCCGATAACTCGAAATCTATGGCTTCATCTGAAAGTCTAATAACATCACCTTTAAAAAACTCTGCTAGACGTTTAGCGGCATTTTCTACTTCTTCACTGCGCCAATTTGATACATTTGCTCCATTAGATGATGGTGGCAAATTTTGCGCTCCATTGCCATTATTGAATGCTACTGGCTCAATTTTTGCTGGTGTGACCTGAGTTGGTGGTGATGGTGGTGTGACCTGAGTTGGTAGTGGTGGTGGTGTGACTTGTGTTGGTGGTGGTGTGACCTGAGTTGGTAGTGGTTGTGGTATGACCTGTGTTGCTGGTGGTGATATTACCTGTGTTGCTTGCGTGAAATTAGTAGAGTTTTTTGGTGGAGTATTATTTCTATTTGAATCCAGCAGAGGAGGAAGAGGCTACTTTGTCTATTTTGATTTGGATATTTCGTTGAAAAGTCTGCTGGAAAGCCACTGTCACCATTTGCAAGTCAGAAGCTTGTAACCTGTTATACCATTTTTCTTTGATCGCAATTCGAGCTGTATTACCATCAAATTCCATCAGATTACCCATTTGACGGAGCATTTCTCTTCTGGAAATAGGTTGTAAATTCGCAAGTACTTGTTGCCAAACTTGATTTAAATCATATTGTGCTCCGGCAGCAACTTCCTGTGGAGGTATTGTTGGGGTTGCAGGTTCAATTATTGGTTGAGGTTCTAAATTAGTTCCTGGATTCTGATTAATTGGTGGTGAATTAACAACATTATTTTGTGCTACTGCTGGTTGATAACTGGGAGGTGTATGATTCTGATTAACTGGTGCTGAGTTAACACCATTATTCGCTACTACTGTAGGTTGATAATTGGGAGGTGTATGATTCTGATTAACTGGTGGTGAGTTAATACCATTATTTGCTACTACTGTAGGTTGATAATTGACAGGTTGAGTGTTATTTGCTGGTAAAGCTGCGACTGGTGGCTGAATGCTAATTAAACCCAGTAACGTTACTTCTAACCACAAACGGGGTTGGGTGGTGTTTTTAATTTGGATTTCGGCTGTTCTCAGGTGTTGTTGTCCTGCCAAAATGTCTGATGTACTAAACCTGCGACCAAATTCTATCAGCGCTGTCCAGGTTTGCTCTGTACAAGTCACTAAGTCTGGGCGGTTAGGTGCTGTTTGGGCAATTAGTAAGTCCCGATAAGAACCAGCTAGATTTTGGAGAATAATTAGTGGTTCTCTTCCTCGGTCGAGGATTTTCCGGGTGTAGTCTAATATCGCTACACCATTTTTGAGGGCGATCGCATCCAGCAATGTTAATAAATCTTGTTCACTAACTGTCCCCACCAAATCCCACACTTGATCTGGTGTGACTTCTCCTGCGGTCAATGCTAATTGATCTAATAAACTTTCTGCATCTCGTAATCCTCCCTGAGCAATTTGAGAAATCAGGGTAATAGCTGATTGGGAAATGTGAATATTTTCTTTGGTGGCGATCGCTCTTAAATGCTGCACCATCGCATCTACTTGAATCCGTCTAAAATCAAACCTTTGACAACGGGAAATAATGGTTGGTAATACTCGCTGAGGGTCAGTGGTGGCTAAGACAAAAACAACGTGTTTAGGTGGTTCTTCTAGAGTTTTTAGTAACGCATTAAATGCCTGTGTACTTAACATATGGCAATTATGAACTAGAAGACCATTCGCAACAAAGTTATGATTATCCTCAACTTCAATATCATAAACCTTCTCAATTCCAGCGAGGTGTACAGATTCGACCGTTTCCAAATGTGTACAGAAGGATGTCATCTCTACATCCACATTCACAGGGGATAGTATCTTGGTTCCTTCTTTTACGTGTTTGGCTTTCGTCCATCCCTGTTCTGTCCTAATTAAATGATTATCAGTACATCTAATTTCTCGGTTGGCTGTCTTAATCACTAAAGTCTGCCGTTCTCCTTGGTCTAACCATCGGAGAACTTGCTTCCATTCCCATTTGTTTAATGAGTCATTGTAACTAAGTACAGTTTTGTCTTTAATATTCGGGTCATCAATGCGGATAAGTCCCTGATCGGTCAAAACTAGAGAATCTCCAGTTAGGCATTCATCAATCACATAAACCTTATAACGACACTCCATTGGCGCAAACTGGGCTTTTTCAATCAGTTCACGGATATTATCAACACCAGTGTTACTAGCAGCGTCGATTTCAATTACATCTGTGGAGTAACCATTGGTAATGCCTTTACAAACATTACAAACTCCACAGGGTTCAGCCGTGGGTTGATTATTTTGTAAACAGTTCAGGGATTTAGCCAAAATCCGAGCGCTCGATGTTTTCCCAGTCCCTCTGGGCCAGTAAACAAATAAGCAGGGGCAATTTTAGCCGCCCGAATGGCGTTGATGAGAGTGGTAGCGATCGCCTCTTGACCTACCAATTCAGCAAAACTCTTTGGGCGATACTTGTGGTGCAGGGGTTCGTAAGACATGGAGCCGGAAATTTCAATGCCTTTCAAGGTGGATTTGTAGCGCCCAGATGAGTTTGGGTTTTACTATTTTAACAATTTCTTGAGCATTCCTAGTTTCTGTAAACATAATAATTAAATACATCTAATTTAGTAAAATCACTTAAAACATCTATCTAAAGAAGGCATTTTAACGTTTATTATTTTATTTTGCATTTATTTTATACCTGTAGCTAGATGATGAATTTCGGTTGATCAGGGATAAGGAATACTGAGCCATGATAGCTAGTGTTTACAGATATCGCTCTAAAATTTAAAATCTAAAATTCCCAGCGTCAACGGTGAATGTGTCACTTGTAGTTGTGGCGAAAAATATAATAAAATGCCATTATCAGTACAAGTTTGTTTATAATTCTCAGGTAATCATCAAGGGTATATTAGATGCTCAGGCGGCTAGTTCAGTGGCTCAAAAGGTTTTTTAGCAGTTTATTTGGCAAAAAACCAACTTCCTCGCCCAATAGAAGAGAAGTCAACACAGAATCAGCGCCACCCCTGAGCGACATGGATCTGGAATTTCTCTTCACCGAACTTTTAGAAGGAGTGCATCAAGCTAGAGGTCAAGCTTGGGCACAAAAGTGGTTACATAATATTGAACATCGCATCAGCACCGAACGTTGGATCGATTGGTTAGGGGCTTTTGGCGAAAAATTGCTGGCGGCGCGATCGCCTAATAATGAATTAGCCTCAAGATTGGTACAGTTGGGTGAATTGGGTGTGGGTGATGTGGGTGACGTTGCCTATGATATTGGTATGCAACTTCTAACCCGTAACCCCGGTGAACCAATCTGGGAATATGAAGGGCCTGATATGGAAGAAGCGACTATTCCAGATCAACTCAATTCCCTAGAATCAATCGCAGAAAACCCAGAAGGAGAATTACAAACAGTGACTCTGGATGAGTTATTTGTGATGTTGCAGCAAGATGAGAACCTGCGCCAGCAAATTGCTGAACAGGTGGGAGTAGTGACAGATGATCCAGAAGTAATTGTGCAAAAATTAATTGAAAAATTACAAGCTGATCAGGAAGCGGGATTAGGAAAATAACACTTTACCAAGGTAAAAGTTAAAGTGTTTGCAAATAACTTAAAAGATCCGCCATTTCTTGAACACTAGGTTGAAACTTAGGCATGGGTGGCGTATCACCGCTAATAACTTGATGAATCAAGCCATATTGAGATTTACGCTTGGAGACAGCTTGCAAACTTGGCCCGACTAGTCCATTTGCCTCTAACCCATGACAACCAGCACAGTTGATCTGAAAAATCGCATGTCCTTGTCCGGGATTTCCGGTTTGTGAGAGAACACTTTTGATATATGGGTCGGATGCTTGAACTATCTGTACCCCGAAAATGCTCACAGGAATTGCTAGCAGTATTACTAGTGCGAATAAAGTAAGCTGCGGGACGAGAGTTTCTGATTTAGTGATCTGGTTAGCCAAAGGATGTACTATTACAGTCTAAGTGTGCAAGAAAGTTTTATGTTCCTACACATAGCTTAAAAGTTCTTGATAGTGTCTGCAAGCACAGATAATTATTTTTTTGTGAGTATTTCCAATTTCATTCTCTTTTGGGGATGTAATCAAGCGCGGGATTTATCTCAAATTTGGTAAAATCAAAAACAGGAAAGCATAGTGCATAATTACAAAGAGGAGATTTACAGTGGTTGAACCCCTGCTCTCAGGTATTGTTCTCGGTTTAGTCGTTGTCACCCTGTCGGGACTTTTTTACGCAGCTTATAAGCAGTACAAGCGTCCCAACGAATTAGGTGGTTGATTCCTCTCTTGAGGTGATGGGGTGATGGGGTGATGGGGGGATGGGGTGATGGGGGGATGATATTTTAATTATCTTTTCTTCCCTGCTCCTCTACTCCTCTACTCCCCTACTCCCCCCTCTCCCTCTCTCCTATAAAAAGTTAACCCGGTATTACCATATATTTTTTGTCGGTAAATCTCCAAACAGGCAATTTTTGGGGGTGTCCATCCTTGTGGACTATGTTCCACAGCTATTTCACCATCGGCAGCTAAAATTTCATGGTTAGCGATCGCTTCTAAAACAGGCTGATATAATCCACTGGCATAAGGTGGATCAAAATAAATTCGGTCAAACTGCTGACCTGATAATTTTTTTAATTGCTGAATTACATCTCCCCGCAAGACCTGAAACTTTTGCGGGTTATTAGCTATCTGCTGCCAATTTTCCTGAATAATAGTGCAGGCTCGGCTAGACTGTTCAATGCCGACGACTAAACTAGCACCCCGACACAAAGCTTCTGCACCCATTGCTCCACTACCCGCGCACAAATCTAACCAGCGACAATCTGTAACTGTTCCTTGCCAAATATTAAATACGGCTACTCTTACCCGCGCCAGGTAGGTCGAGTATCTTTACCTGGTAACGTTTTAAGCAAGCGATTCCCGTAAATTCTCAGACTCATGATCAATTAGTCCTGGGTCATTAGTCATTAGTCATTGGTTATTTAACCACTGACAACTGACATTTTTAAGCAGGAACTTTTTCCCGGACTTGGGCTACAAAATTAGACAGGATTTGTAAACCAATGTTAGAGGATTTTTCCGGGTGAAATTGCACTGCCATCAGGTTATCACGAGCAATAGCTGATGTCACGGTTTGATTACCATGAGTTACAGTTGCTGCCCGAATTTGTGGTTCAATAGGGTCAACATAGTAGGAATGAACAAAATAAACCCAAGGTGATGATGGCAAATGTTCCCATAAAATACTTTTTGGCTGAGTCAGTTCCAGTTGATTCCATCCCATATGAGGAATAGCAATATCTGGTTCGGGTCGGAATCTCCGCACTTTTCCCCGCACAATTCCTAGACCTGGTTGTGTTCCTTCTTCACTTGATTCAAAGAGAATTTGTAATCCCAGACAAATCCCTAAGAATGGTTTTCCCGATGCGATCGCCTCAATGATCGGTGGCTCTAAACCACGCGATCGCAGGTGTTGCACCGCTGGATCAAATGCTCCCACTCCTGGTAAAACTATCGCATCGGCCATTGCTAATTCCTGGGGTGAATAAGTCACTTTCGGAGTTGCTCCTGCTTTTTCCAACCCTTTGCAAACTGAGTGCAAATTTCCCATATCGTAATCTACGACCGCAATGACTGGCATTTACTTACTCCCTGTAAATTTATTGTCAAGGACTTTCTTCTATTCTAATAGTAAATAATATTCTTATGAAGAAAACAATATTATTAACTTCTTTTGACACTTGGTTGGATAGTCAACAGTCAAATGCGGCTGATGATTTATTACTAGAACTAGCCAAAATGGCTTCAACTCCTCACCAGCTAACTTTTTTAAGACAATTACCTGTAGATATAAAGCCAGCTAGTTCCCTAGTTTTAGCCAAAATCAGGCAAATTCAGCCTGATTACGTAGTCTGCTGTGGTATGGCCAGCTAGTCGTTCCCAATTAACTGTAGAAGTATTGGCCAGGAATCCAGAGATTGTGATGGTGGAGGATGAACAAAGTATTTTGCACACAACTGTTAATGTTGAACAATTAGTCAACGCAACAGCAGGAGTGGAGATTAGCTACGACTGTGGTAAATTTGTTTGTGAAGGACTTTATTATTCGGTTTTGGATTATCTGCACCAATCCCAACTCTCCACTCCTTGTATTTTTGTTCACGTTCCAGTTTTAAATTCCGAAAACCTGAACGGAATCTTAGCTGATTTCTTATTAATTCTTAACAATTTGGTATTTTTATAGCCATACGTTCAGTTAAGCTAAAAAAAATGAATAAAATCCCTATACTGTGATTCTGACGGTATTACTTGCTTCTTTCATACCAACCGTATTGATATATAAGTTTTTTAAATATCAATTTTCGGAAATTGTGACAACACTACCATTTTCTCAATAAAATAGTTTTATTCTCAATAATCTTGAGAATATTCTCAATAATCTTGATACAATTCTTTACAATTTAACGCAAATAGTTCAGTCTAAAGATTGATAAGAAGGCTTGACTTTTGTTGTATTTTGTTATGATATAGTCCAAGGGATTGTTTTTGCTTTGAGATCAGTAAACAGATAAAGCTAAGTTATTAGCTGAAATGGTTAATAATTTCACAACATACGAAGACAGCGCAACTACGAAGCAGCAAAATTGGTTCGTAGTTGCGCTGTCTTCGTATGCTTCTTAAATTGGCAAAGATGATGTTTCCACCAGTTGCTTAATCATTTGCAAACAATTACCAGCAATGATATGTTGTGGGTCAAACTTAAGAGCTTGTTGCCAAGATGCGATCGCCTGGGGAAATTCTCCTTGTAATGCGGATAATTTCCCAGCTAAAGCATGAAAATCGGCATTACTATAATATAAAGCTAACGCTTGGTGGTTCTGCGCCCCTGCTTCTGGATAATGCTCTTGTGTTACTAAGTCTAATGCCTGTGCGTAATGCCACATAGCTTGGTCATGTAGACGGAGCAAATCAGATAAATCTGCTTTGCAGCGTCGGCAATTGGGAGAGCGAGATACATGATGATTCCCCGACTCCAGAGATTCTTGATTTGCCTTGGACGGACGATAAACTGCACCACAAACAGGACATTTCATGGTTCGGACTCATTGGTACTAGCGTAGTAAAGAAAATCTTCCAGTTCGTCTTGTAACTCAGGTAGTTCTGGACTATTCACCGCGATCGCCGTTTCTATTTCGGCTAATAAATCTTGTAATTCCTCTGCTTGCTCTGAATCCAAAGTTGGAAGTACGTCTTGAGCACGTTCTAAAACTAGTGATAATTCCACAGAACTTATTTCTGTACTAATTACTTCTTGCGAAGACACTGTAATGGTTTCATCACTTTCAAACAATATTTCTAAATTTTCTCGTGCTTGCTTTAATTCATGACTAGAAAGTTTCTGGATGCCCGCATTATTTACCACCAAAGTCCCTTGTTGACCTTTGCCTTTTTCGGTGGTAGTGACAGTGAGAATACCATTCAGGTCAAAATCAAAGTGAACTTCAATTTGAATATCTCCTGCGGCTTTGAGTGGTAAATTCTCGACTTTAAAAGAACCCAGGGGAACATTTTCTTCAGCTATGGTATTTTCTCCCTGAAAGACTTCAATTTCCACAGCTTCTTGCTCATCTCGCACAGTGTAATAAACCTGAGAGCGAGAAACTGGAACCACACTATTGCGGGGAATAATTACACTGAAGTAACCGGGCATTATCCCCATTGGTGTATCTACCACGGCTGAAATACCCAAGGAATGAGGAATTACATCCACCAGAATCGCATCTACAGATTCACCGACTAATACCCCAGCTTGTAAAGCTGCTCCTAACGCCACACAAAAATCTGGTTGAATACCATCTGTAGGAGCTTGTCCCAGATGATTTTCAATCATGTTTTGCACCAAAGGAATGCGTGTAGAACCACCAACTAAGATAACGCGGTCAATTTGCTTCGGTTCTAGATGAGCATCGGTCAGAGCGCGGTCGATAGCATCTAAGGTTTCTGTTAATAATGGACGCACCAATTTTTCAAAATCTGCTCGCGCTACTTCTGTTTCTAAATGCAGAGCAGTTTTGCCTTTACTACCTAAAAAGGCTTCTCTAACTGTCGCGAAGGCATGAGTACTCAGTTCAATTTTTAACTGCTCTGCGGCTCGGAGCAGACGGGCTTGTGTCGCTGGATCATCTGGGACATCCACACCATGCTGTTTACGAAATAAATCCACCAAATGGAGTTGCAAAAGTCGGTCGAAGTCATCTCCACCCAAACGGTTATTCCCATGACTAGCTAATACTTCTGTGACTTCACCAGTAATTTCCACTATCGACACATCAAAAGTACCACCTCCCAAGTCATACACCACCACCTTTTCGGTTTCTTCCGAGCGCAAATCATAAGCTAAAGCCGCTGCGGTGGGTTCGTTGATAATTTGCAGTACCTCTAAACCAGCTATTTCCCCCGCAGTTTTTGTGGCTTGTCGTTGAGCATCGGTGAAGTAAGCTGGAACTGTAATTACGGCTTGGTTAATTGTTTCTCCCAAGGCATTCTCTGCTCTTTGTTTGAGAGTGCGGAGAATAATGGCGGAAACTTCATGAGGTAAATATTCCTTATCTCCTAAACTGGTTTTGTGGTCAGTTCCCATCCAGCGTTTAATTGATTTCACCGTCCGTTCCGGTGCGGCTGCATATTGACGGAGTGCTTCCCGTCCCACTACCAGTTTTCCCGTATCGCTAAATCCTACACAGGAAGGTAATATCAGGTCGCCATCTTCACCTGGTAATATCCGCACCTGTCCGTTTTCAACAATTGCTACTTCAGAATTTGTTGTGCCTAAGTCAATCCCAATTGCTTTCATAATTAAAAAAAAGTTATCTCAACTAGTTTTTTTAAGTGGCTCGTGTGGCTACAATTACCTGTGCTTCTCTGGAGAATGCGATCGCCGATTAAATAACCTCGAACTACTTCCTGAATGACGATATTATCGGCAACATCTGCTCTGGATTCACGTCCCACAGCATACATGAGTTGGGAGTCAAAGGGTTTGCCTAAAGCGAGAATGGGAGTCACACGTCTTTGTCGGAGGACATCTAAAAGCGATCGCCTAATTAACTCTACTCCCTGTTGATTGCTGGTTAACATTGCCCTTAATTCAGCAGAATTAAGTGATTTTTCAGATCCAGGAGATAGAACTTCCTTACCAGTAATCCACTCTTCTAACCAATTCCAAAAGCCTTTTCGACGCCAAGGTTTTAAATTTGGAGTCACAGATAATGCTTCTATTTGTTCTTGCCAATAATGACAAGTTCGATCTAAAGCATCGAGAATACCCAGCAAATCTTTGAGTAATTTTTCTTGCTGTTGCTCAAATTGAAGCAATCCCTGTTTTTGGCTTTCTTCTAGACGTATTTGCAATTGTTCTTGCTCGGTACGAGTTGCCGCTAATGCTTGCACCAGAGCATCTTGAGTAGAATGTAAGAGTTTACCTTGTTGCTTGACTTCATGACGTAGAGCCGTCCATTCCGACACCATTTGATAAGGATCAAAGGCATGAGAATTAGCCGATTCTGGTACTTCACCTAAATACTCAGGTAATGGCGGTTCTGAGTGTAAATAGTCTAGAAATTTAGCAAATAGAGCTTCATTTGTCATTGGGCAAATATTTTACTGATAGCTGATGATCTATTTACTCTCAAAATGTAGCACGAATCAAATCATCTAGACTAACTTCTAATTGAGCGATCGCTTGTTCGCGAATCTGGTTTAATAACTCTGGGTTCAATTCTACTTCCAAAGGACGAACTTTTAAGAAATCCTGATACGGGATTGTCTCTCCTTTCCGCAATGCCTCATAAGCTAGTCGAATTGCCTTAAATTCTTCTGGATAAGTATGCGCCGGAAATTCACGCAGTTTGCTATGATACGCGGATTTAATTTCGGCGCTAGTTGCTCCTGGTGAAATTCCTAATTGTTCGTAATGGTTAGACATAAAAATTCCTAGATATTGATTCAGAGGGAACAGGGAACGGGGAACGGGGAACAGGGAAAACTCATGTTTTTAAACATGAGATGGAAATAAGGACGCCTTTTTTTTGTGCCACTCTCCTTAAAAAATATCTTTTTTATTGACTGAGAGCGTCTAAACTCAGAACTAAAGTTTTAGGGAACGCAGAACAGGACACTTTCTGTTCCCTGTTCCCTGTTCCCTGTTCCCTTTCTTTGTAATTTAGCTTACAACAATTCTTGAAAACCTCCTTTTTTCCGACCCTTTTGTTTTTTAGGGTTAGATGGTGAATTTCTAAAGATGAAATCTATATCTGGTTCCTCATCATCATCCTCATTATCCTCCTCATCATCCTCAAAGAAATCAGGGGGCATATTGTTTAAAAGTCTTTGCTTAATTTCTGGAAGCATCTTGGCTAGCTCGGATGGGGGAACTTCGCGACCAAATAATCTTTGCAGCATTCGTGATAAGACCTCATCCAGATTGGAAATATCTATCTCATCATCTACATCATCAAAGTCATCCGAGTCCAGTAACCTTTCATTCATTTCTTGAGAGGAAACAAATGCTTGTTCTTCCCGAAATGCCTGTAATGCTTTAGCATCTTGAAGACGACGCGCTAATTCAAAACCTTCTTGCCTTAATTGTTCATATTTGGGGTCATCCAGATGATAGGTAGTAGCTCTAGCTAATAATAGCAGAGGATTTTGGGGTTCTCGACCCAGTGCTTGGTCTAGAGCCGGGACAAGGGTTTTAATTTCACCAAAATAACGCACCTGGAGTTGGAGATGTGCCAAAGCATTGCCTGGTTGAGGCATGGTATCGAGGTAAACACGCAGAGGCATCTCTAGTTTTTTAGGACTATTTTCTTTAACTGCTAAGACTACTAAATGGGCAACTTTCGCTTCTGGGTGTTCTTTAGATAGATTCAGCAATTTTTGCAAATACTGATTTACCAAAGCCGCAATACCTTTTTCTCGTTTGGAGAAGAGATAGATAGAAAGAGAAATTGCTTCTAATACAGGAATTTGCTCACTGGGGGATAATTTTTTCAGGAGATTATCCCATGCTTGGGTTGCTGCTTTTTGGTTTAATGAAACTCTACCGCCAGAAGTAGGTGTACCTTGGACTGAATTCACATATATTTGACAAGCATGTATCGCCGGATCTTTGTTATCTTCTTCCTCCACCATATGGCTAAATAATGGATAAAATAGCGTAGACATAGCATCTATCCAAGGTGATATTTCCACTTCATTTTCAATATTAATATCACCAAAGTATTTGCCAAAAGTACGACGGGCTTGATTAAATGATTGTTTATCATCTAGTTCGTGCCAACAATGCAGTAAGGTTCGATAAATGAGAATAAATCGACATCCGCTTTCAATGGCTTGAACTAAAAGGGCGATCGCTTCTGGATAATTTTCATCCATCGCTGCCACTAGTCCCTTGCGTCCCAATACTTCTGGTGAGGTGGGACAGATTCGTTCTGCTTGTTGCAACAGCCTGCCAATGCAGCACGCTCGTGACCTAGTGCCATCTGACTATCTGCCATCCAGCAATGAAGATGCGCCAAGGTTAATTTTAAGCGGGTTTCTGGCCATTCTTGGGGCTTTTGTTTAGCTTCCTGCTCCAACCAGCGCAAAAATTGGGTTAAAACCCGTTGACGTTCTTTCTCAGAATCATTTTCATCTAAGACTTGTAACAGATTAACTGCCAATTGAGGGTGAAAAGGTTTCTCTATTAACAAAGGTAGCCACAATAACTCAGCCTGGTTTGTTCTTTCTTGATTAAATGCCTGTTGACCAGCCAGAGTCAATAATGGGATGCGAAGATTACTTAATTCGGAAAAACGAGTGGAACGCTTTAACATCTGAACCAACAGATGCACAGCATCATCAGGTTTATCATCATTAATTAGCTGTAAAACTTGCAGCGCTGATATTGCATCTTGGATAATGGGATCTTTTTGTTCCAGATGATAAGAACGTTGGGAAGGAACTCCAGTTTTTGCTCGTTGGTAAGTTGCCAATCGGGACAAGATATCATCTGTGGATAACGATGATTTTAACAGACTAGTAGCGGCACTCCAATTACCAGATGCTTGCTGACTATAAACAATCCAAGCAATGGGTAAATCACCAGGAGTGATGGGATGCTTAATTTTCTGAAAAGAGGTCAAAGCTGCTGCTGGTAGACCATTTTTGAGAGCAATTACCCCTTGTAACCAGTCGAGTTGGTCTGAAGTCAAATGAGAGGATTCTTGATTGATTAATTGCTCAACAGTGGTCATATCTCCCTTCAGCAAGAGGAGTTTCAGATAAGCAATGGTGTAGTCTTGGGTAAGCGTGCCTGCGTTAAAAGCATTCTGGAGTATATTTAAGGCTGAATCCAATTGATTCAACTCTAGCAGACACTTAGCTTGCCAATAGTGAGCAGCTCCGGTCAATCCCAATTCGATAGCTCGGACAAAGGATTTCTCAGCCTGTTTAAAATCTTGCTTTTGGAATTCTTTTTGACCCCGCAGCAACCAAATTTCTGATTCGGGAGGAGTAAATTCAATATTAGACTGAGATTTGCGAATTTTTTTGATTTCTTCCAATGCTTGCCGATATTTTTCCTGCTTCAGCAATTCTTGCAATTGGGTTTGAAAGGAATTTTCAGCAAGTTTAGTCCCTGTGCTAGAGACTTGTGGTGGTGAATGGTGTTTCGACTTATCTTTAGCCACTGGACTTACTTCTGTAATTGTTTTCCGATTTCTCCTATTATAGAAAATAGTGGCTTCAGTTACACTTTTATTTTGAATATTCGGGTAGAGATGGGTGAAATTGTGAAAATCTCTGTAATCTTTTTGTATAACAAAAAATGGTTACTTGTGTGATTTTAGTATTTTTACTGTAACATAAATTCAGTATAATAAGAACACGAATATGGTCTGATTCTGGAATATACTGATGCGAGATATATGTCGTATATACCCTTGGTATTTTATAACTTTTCCTCTAAGCCGTGAAACCCATATTGTCATGCTGACGAGAACCTTCCCTCTCCTCAGCATGACAAATTATACCTTTTTTAACTTTTCAAATCCTCTGTTACTGAACTTCCGATTGGTTGGATATTAGTAACTGTTGGAAATCCTCTAGAGAACGAATGATAACGGCTTGTTTAACCAGATTTTTGAGCATTGTTAAATCATCCAGAGAATTAATCTGATTTTTCACGCCTGCGGGTACATTTTCAAAACGAGTTTCTAGGACTTCAATTACATTTTCACGACTAGTTTCAATCTTACCTTCAATCTTACCTTCAATCTTACCTTTGGCAATTCCATCTCGTTCCAAACTAGTGATAAAAGTCATCCGTTTTTCCTCCTCATAACGCCTTAATTCGGTTTTAAAAACATCCTGCAAATTTTCTGTTAAAGCCATCATCCACTCAATAAAGCGGAATAGTTGCCGAATTTGTTCTCCACTATACCCCTGGTCATAAAGTCTTCTGACCAAGTTCAATTTTAACTGTAATCTTTGTGGTGAGTTGCTTTGAGTTGCTTGGGTTTGGAGATGTGCCATAATGATAACGGCAAAGGGATTGCGACTTTGTTCCAGTGTTTCCACAGGGTAATCTAATAACTTGACCGTGGGAAACTGTAACCGACTCTCAAATCCCCATCTACTATAACTATAAGATATTGGTCGCCATTTGGGATTATCATCTGCCAGTACAGCCAAACTAAATACTTGTTGTCGATAGCGGTCAAATAAGCGATGATTATAAATATACATTCGCTCCGCAAAATCTGCTTGTTCTTGTCCCTGGATTTCGATATGTATCAGTACTAATGCTTCTTCTCCATTATGGAGATAAACTTTTACCAACTTGTCGGCTAAACGTCTTCCAGTTTCGGCATCTCGAATCAGTTCTTGCAATTCAGTATCTAGAGTTTCATACCCTTTTTGCCAGTTGATATCTTGATGAACTTGTGGAAAACAGAATTCCAGAAATGGTTCCAGGTAGACAGTTATAGCTTCTTTCCATGCGCTGTCGTAATCTGATGAGATTTGATTTGTCTTTTTTTTTTAAATTTAGCTTTTGGATGAAAAATTGAACTTATACTATAATTCATAATTTTTCTTCTGAAAATTCTCTGGTTTCTATACTTGAATATCTTCTGGGTGGAGCAGGCATCTTGCCTGCCTTTATGTACCTCACATCAAGGAAATATGCTGTATCTAATATTTTTATGTTCTTGAATTACGTGTTGAGAGGATGTTTGAAAAGTCAAAATCGAAGTCAAAAATGTCATGCTGAACGAAGCGCTAGCGTAGTGAAGCATCCCAAAATTGAGATTCTTCCCTCCACTTCGTTACGGTCAGAATGACAAATTACACCTCATAAAAACTTTTAAAACATCCTCTGAGAATCAGCGATTTTTTTATTTCTAAGTAAATAAAATCTATCTACTATTTGAGGATGAAAATACCATCCTTCAGCAGAATCATCAATTAATTTCCATTCACAGTTAATTACTATATCCTGAACTGTATCCCAAGTTTCATCTGATAATTCGGTATCTTCTTTTAACTTAATCTTAAAATCAATCCAATGAATATCAGGAAAATAGGTAGCAATAGCGATAACTCTTTCTATTTCTTCTATTTTTTCAACCAATTCATCAACTAATTTTTGTATTTCAGTAAGAATAAAAGTAGAATTTTTCGTTGTCTGGTAATGAGTTAAGCGTAAATCAGGAGAATTACTTTTAATCCAAGTAGTTTTAGGTTCAATTTTTCCGTAAACTACTTTGAATAAAATTTTCTGCATTGGACTTATACTATAATTCATAATTTTTATTTTTAGAATTCATTGGATCTGGATATTTGAATATCTTCTGGGTTGTCAAACTCAGAAATAGTAGATTCTACATGAATTATTTTTGTGTTCAAATCATCTTGTAGCAACTGTAGTAATTCTTGTAGTTCTATTAGGTTAAGGTGAAATGATATGAGCTTAGAAAGAGTTTCGCTTTTTCTCCTTTGCTCAGGTTTCATCCGGTTTCGCAATTCACTAAAAGGTTTAGTTTTCATCTTATTTCCTGGTTGATATTTTGGATTTAGAGGTATTGCTGACTATGATAGCTTTACTTTATATGATATTAGATTTACAGCCATTTTCATGTAGATAAGCCACATTTTTATGTCTCGCGCATTCGTCGAAGACCTTCCCGCAGGGTAGAAGCAAAAGAAAGCTTCAAAAATATAGCTAAATTTCTAATTTCAGGATTTCTCATTTGAGGTTCTAATAACTCTAAAGCATCTCTATGCTCAAATCTATCCCAAGTATCTAGACCAGAACAGCAAGCTAATAAAGTCTGAACTTATCGCTTAATATCTGACCGTAATGCCATTGATGATAATAAACGTCGGAGTTGTGCGATCGCAGCTGGATAGTTATACTGTTGTAAGAAAATGCTTCAACTCTTGCATCAGTTCCATCTTTTAAGGATTTTGAATCACTTGGGTCATAAGAACAATTATATGATTCTGCACAAAATCTATCAATATTATCATTTAATAAAAGTTTTTTTGGTTCTGGTGGCGATGGTGTAACCGACCACTATAGATAATTATCCACAGATATACTTGGCACGCCATCGCTCATTTACAATAGAAGATTTTTCCCATATTTTGGTTCTAAAATATACCTTGAGCTTCGTTTAGTACCTGCTTCATTCTCAAGAAGTCAGCTTCAATTAGTCCGTCCACATAACACTGGATAACAGTTAAGTAATTAGTCGGCGGTAGCTAAAGCTTCCCAAGTAAGTTTATCAACAACTCCAGTTGGAGAAAACTTACGGAACTGTTGAAGGTCTTTAATCGCATTCTCTGTTTCCTGTCCAAAAATTGCATCAGTTTTAATATCCAAACCATGAAAGTTGTTTAAAAGTAGTTGTACAATGTAAACAGGCTCACCCTGAGAGCCTTTACGCAGTGTAGGAAGACTTGAAATTTGCGGTGACATAATTTTTACACTTTCTAAATTTTGACAAAAGGTAATTGCTGACAATATTCCTAACGGAGGATAGTACTTTAGTTGTCAGCTTGTGAATTATGTATACAAAAATTTACCTTGAGAATTCATAAGTCTTAAGTTGTAGGGTAGCAAGCAAGATGTGAGCTTTTCATTATATTCTCTTTTTCTTACCTGCACCAAAACGCTCGGATGTAATTGATGCGTTTTCTTGTGAAGGGATTCTAGATGCAGCTATTGAGCGGTTAGATATTGATTCTACTAGTTTGTATCCCTAAATTAACTTCCTGTTGCACATCGTCAATGGAAAATTACAGATACGATCAAGAACAATCTCGATTTTCAATCTTACCATTAGGCATTTGGGTATTACATAAGCGAGCACCTTGAAAATCCCTCTCAGGTTGATAAGGTCCAGTTAATCCTGCACCTGTTAGATTAGCATTACGAAGGTTAGCACCTTGCCAATTTACATCTCGCAGGTCAACATCTCTTAAATCAGCATCACTCAAATCAGCATTATTTAAGTTAGCTCCCAATAAAGAACCACCGTAAAACCGAACTTTGATTAATTTAGCATGAGTCAAGTTAGCACCATGAAATGCTGCTGAGATTATATTAACATTAGTTAAATTAGCATTTTGAAGATTAGCATTTGTCAAATTTACACGGTTTAAATTTGCTTCCTGAAGATTAGCATCACTTAAATTAGCACTACTCAAATCAGAGTTTTGCAAGTTTACTTGAGTGAGATTAGCACCCTGTAAATTAGCTTTTTTAAGACTGGTATCATATATTTCAGCTTGAGTTAAGTTAGCACCACTCAAATTTACTTTATTCAAAACAGTGATGTCAGTACTACTTTTAAACATTGAAGGAGGATTACTAAGTTTAGCTTTAGTTAAATTTGCATGACTGAGATTAGCCCCTGTGAGATTAGAGTAAACTAAATTAGCTCCACTCAGGTCTTCTCCATGAAGGTCTATTCCAGTTAAATCACAGCTAATACATTCTTTATGTTTAATCAAAAATGACTTTTTGTTATTGCAACCCATGAATAGTAAAACTATAGATATGATTGATACAATATTCTTCATCAACAATTTAAGATTATGGAAAAGCATAATTTTGAAATAGAAACAATACCAATTCATTAATCCAGAAAACCAGTCTTTTGCTTGTTAGTGATATTTATCAATTACTGACCAGATATTTATTATAAGATAAAGCTTATAAATATTTAGGTAGAGTGAAAAATAATACTTTTGAGTTAATATATGCCATATTACTGACACAAAATATTCATACCTTTTTCTTTTTGTCAAGTGAGGTTCACAAAAATTTAGATGTGATAGCCCAGAAATATACGGTATCTCAAAAATTTACACGAGCGAGATAAATTCCATCTTATTCCTATTTTGTCAGAGTGATTAGGATAAAAATTTGTGCCCCTTATTTATCAAAGCTTTTCTGAATTTACCGAAGTTTTAGATTTTTTAAGAAATAAAAGGCGGAAACCCCCCATGAATCTGGATTTCAAAATTAAGGAATTATTTTTTCATCCTTGAGTTGACAAAAGAGGGTTATTGCTGTACACTTCTACAAGTGAATCAGATGATCAACTAACAAAATTACTCCGAACTTAATATGCACCCAATTTAAAGAGATTATGCCTATCGACCTACCAATATAGACATAGTGTTCTGATAAACTTCCTATTTAAGTAGCACCTTTCTTAGGACTATTTTAATTAAGAGCTTAAATACTAGCTTATCATTGCGCTCCAATTCAAAAAATTATTAAATCTAAAAAGGAAATCAATAATGGTAAATCTTATAGCTATAGGTAATATCAATCAATTTACTTTTGCAAATTCTATTCTTGTTGCATACCATAAATCTTTAGAAATTTTTCATGAGAAACTATCAAATATTTACATATTTCATTCTCAAGATTCTCAAAGATTTTTACAGTCTCAATCTGATTGGATAGAATTCTTAGAGAAAAATGATATACAACAAACTTTATTTATTAATAGAATAGTAGATATTCATTCTAATCATGAATCAATTAATAGATTCATAAGTGCTATAGAACAAGTCATAAAAAGTGGATTGGATGATTCTAATTTAATAGTAGATTTAAGCAATGGAACCTCATTGCAAAAGAATATACTATCTATAGCTTCATATGTTTTAAACATTAAGCATCAATATATGATTGATGTTATAAAGCTATCCGAACTAACTCAAGATAGAGGATTTTTATCTGTTAATGTACTTTTACCAAGTTATATATCAACGCCAGATAGTACTGAACTTGATAGAATTGCCTATTTAAATTTAGCAGAAATAATTCGATATAAAAAAATTATTGAGACTCATGCAAATAAATATGTTGAAATAGACAAAGAAAATTCAGATTTTAAGTTCTTTAAAGATAATCTAATTCATTCTATTAAGCTTAAACTTCAAGGAGATAAAAACCAGGATAATGCAATATACAGAATAGCCGCTTCTTCAATTTCTTCTAGTATTGAAGATTTAATTACTTTATTAATTAAAAAATTTGTAAATGATAGATCATTTCGACTTGAGAAAGCTACACTAGGTCAAAAGCTTCAACAAATTAATTTAAAAATAGAGAATAATTGTCCTCAAGATTTTGATCTGGAGTTTTTTAGAAAATTCAATGATTTTATGTTGTATCTTAGAAATAGTACGACACACAAAGGTAAGATCCTAACTGATTTAGAAAGATTTAAAGCTGACTTATCCGTAAAAATGTCCTTCCCTTTCATAGAATTTTATATTGATGTAATATATCCAATATTATTGTCAGATATTACATTTATACAAGAACTTAAAACAATCCAAAAAATATCTGAAGGAGATATTAAATCAGATGAGATTATCTATTATGGTTTAGATGGTGATAATACAGGAAAGGTATTAGAAGAACTATTTATTTCTTCAACTAGTGAAGATGAATTTAAAAAAGTTAGTAATTCAATAGTAAAGGCTATCGATGAAATAAAAAAGAAAATAACTAAAAATTCAAAAAATAATTCCATAATTTTTGCCGCTGGAGATGATTTATTATTTAAGGCAAACTTAGATGAAAATATGCTTGAAGATATACATAATATGTACTGTGATATTACGTCAGGTTTGACTTGCTCTATAGGTTATGGACGTTCTCTTCAAGAAGTTTATCTTGCATTAAAAGTTGCTAAGACACAACCTGGTAAAAATTCTATAATTGGTATTCAAATAACATAACTTGATAAAAATCTTAAATCAGTGTCTGAACAAATTTTTTCCGACCTTCCCCAGGTAGAACTACTGCAATGGTTAGCACGCGGTTCTCTCAAGCAAAACCTACTGCGTGCTATTCGTTTGTGGGTGTGGTTACGTTGTCTCTATGGAGAAAGTCAAGACCGTGTATCACTAGAGGATGATTTTACTTTGGTCGATTGGAAAAATGCTTTCTTCAGTTCTACACACCCCAAAGGAGACACCATTCCCACTCTCCATGACCCTGATTGTCATTGTACTAAAACTACTGCTGATTGGTTATTTGATGTTAAAGTGGGTTTGAATCCAGATGAATGGAAGCGATCGCTCTTATCTCATGTGAATATTTCTGGTTTAGACGAAATCCTCCAGAAACGATTATTTGGGGTAACTCGTCGTTCTCTCCAAGCTGATTTACAAATCTTAGAAGAATTAGGTTGGTTAGAAAATCAAAACCAAAAATATCATCGAGTCCAATATTTACCTAATATTCCCATCATCAGCAAAGATAATCATAATGAATTACATTTTCTCAATCAAATAGATTTAGAGGAAATAGCTCAAAACCTATCGCAACAAATTGGCGGAGTGCGGCGTTTTTTCTGTAAACTAGATTATGTTGTTACAGCTATCGACCAAGTTGAAAATTGGCAGTATGAACTCCGACAACTCTGGGAGCAAACCCCAGTCCCACCCATTAGTTTAAGTTATAGTAGTGCCAGATTAAAAGCAACTGTAGAATGTGTAGTTTATCCAGTCTGTATTTACTATGTGCAAAGAGCAGTGTATCTCTGTGCTTTTGGAGATAGTCCTGATTGCAAAACGGATTGGTATAACTTTCGCATGGATAGAATCCAAAAGATTACTCCCCTACAATGGTCTAATTTTGGTATTCCTAAGAAATTACAACAGCGTTACCAAAAAAGGAATTTACCCAATCCCGAAGAAATTGAACTCCAAATGCATAAAGCCTTAGGATTTGATTTCTATTTAGAATCTCGACTCATGCTGCTCCGATTTGACCGTGAATATCATGACCGCTATATTCAAAATACTTCTCGACATGATACTTTTAAATGGATTGGCTACCAAAAAGCTAAAAACCTGATTCAAATGTCTGTGGTGAATTTACAAGAGAAAGCCGCATTATTGGAAATTCTTGCCAATCGTTCTCCCAAAGATGCTTATTATAGTCTTCAATATCGACATGGGGATAATAATGTAATTATGAGGTTAAGAGCTTGGCGTCCAAAAGTCGAAATTTTGTTACCTTTGGATTTAAGACAAAAAATTACGGCTGACATTACCAAAGAAATGGGACTTTATCTGTAAGGAGTAATATCAATTCAAAATTCAAAATTCAAAATTCAAAAACAAGAAAATGAAAAACTATCAACAACAAACGAATCTTTTCTCCCAGAATTACCTCAACGACCTGTGGGGAGAAATCCATGCTTCACCTTACTTTTCCATTAACAATCTCAATCGAGATTTTGTTAATACCAAAGGTTTCTCCGTGGTATTTCAACGTGTAGGAATTATAGAAGTCGAACAGAAATTTCCATTTTTCAAACCTTATTTAGACTTAGCTCTCCAACCTAGTTGTAATGCTTTTTATCTCAATCCTTTACTATTGAAAGAAGGTTCTAGAGTTGACCCACATATTGACCGCTCTTTGCGTTCCTATTGCAAAACTGTCCAACCACCGAACTTAGTTAGCGTCCTTTATGTGCGGATACCAGAAAACATGGAAGGAGGAGAATTAGTTTTAAAATCTTCTAAACGTCAACTAGGACAAATCAAACCCCAATCTAATACCTTACTTTGTTTTCAAGGTGATTTAACTCATTCTGTTAATGTCGTCAAAACTCCAGGATATCGTTTAAGTTTAGTGTGTGAACAATATAATTTGACTGAAGATGAACTTCAGGAAATTCCCGAATTTACATTAGAGTCAAGAAGTACTCAATCTACCACTAAAAAGAAAGCAAATAGATAACCGGATACAGATATAGATTATTTGTGTACGACTACTAATGTCCCAGTATCTGCCCAATTGTATAATTTACGTGCCTGACTAACTGGTAAATTGATACAACCGTGACTTACGGGAGTACCAAACCGTTTATGCCAAAAAGCTCCATGAATGGCATAACCTTGATAAAAATACATGGTATAAGGGACATTGGCAATATCATAGCCCCTACCCCGCATTCGGCTGGTGCGATATTTAGAATTAATCCGAAATTTACCCACAGGTGTAGGTGTTGACCTTTTCCCAGTAGAAGTCCGAAAAGCATAAACCACTTTTTTTCCTTCCCATGCTTTGAGATGTTGATCGGATAAATCAATCTCAATCCAGCGTGTAGAAGAATTGGGTTTCCGTTTTGATACCTTAGTGCTTTTATTTGCCGCAGAGGTTGCTTGGGCTGTGTCTGCATGTCTATCAGCTGCAATGGGTGGTGTCCAAGAGAACATATTTGCCAATGTCAGCGCTACACCTGTAGAGAATATTCCAGCGCCACGTATCCAACCACTTGGTATTTGGGTTTTCATGATATCAACACTTTATAGATGCTCTTGTTTAATTTTTGCACAAAACTCCGTATTCTCTATCCTTTGCTCTCTTTTACTTTAGCTTTCTCATCAGGTTCTTAGCTTGTTCAGTAATTCCTGTCCAATTTTCCTCGATAATGGATTTTTGTGGAAATAATTCACTACTCAAACCGACAGCGATCGCCCCTGCTTCTAAAAACTCCACTGCATTTTCCACCGATATCCCTCCCGTGGGAATTAAAGGAATATGACTCATCGGACCTTGGAGACTTTTGATATATTTTGTCCCTCCCACAGATTGCACAGGAAAGACTTTGACACAACTTGCACCTTGATGATAAGCGGTAACAATTTCTGTCGGGGTCAGCGCACCGGGAATAATAGGTATATTATGCTTGACTGCGGTGGTAATCATTTCCGCATTCACATATGGTGTAAACAGAAATTCTGCTCCACAAGCGATCGCTTCTCGCACCTGTTCCACATTAAACAGCGTTCCTGTCCCAATTATACAAGTGGGTAATTGTGACCGTAGTTGATTGATTAGTTCGGGAGCGCGATCGCAATTCCAGGTAATTTCAATCAGTTGCATTCCTCCCCTTGCTACTGCAAAAGCCATTTGCTCTCCCCATGCCATTTTGGGAGCGCGAATCACGGCGATCGCTTTGTGTTGCTGCAATTGTGATAACCAAGCTTGATGTAACATTTTTTAACAGACTCATAACCAAGAGGTTTGATACCTCTATTCCCACATTGACACAATTAATTTTAGATTTCAGCTTGCTTATTACATCAAGCTATGAGATATTAGTTAAATACAACTAAAAACCTATCGAATTACCGTAGTTTAACTTGAGGGAGTAAATAAAATGGCAATAATACAGGACAACTTAGCGACAAGATTAGAAATTAATATTCAAGATTCTCAACCAGTCAATTCCCATTACTTGGGGAAGCTAGTGCATCTAAGCAAATTACAAATCCAGCGATTTTTCTGGCATTTTCACGCTTACGGAACTATTTTCGGGGTTATGCTCCTCACATTGGTAAGTTTGATTTACCTGACATTGTACTGGTTTTATCGTCGTTTCTTCACCATCCAGCCTCTAGTCGAAACCAACGCCTGGGACGCAACTAGTAGTAATTAATACTTAATATAGCGACACCAAAATAGTAATAAATTCTCTGCAAAAAAAGGCTTTATTCCTACCTCCTACCTCCTGCCTCCTGCTTCACAATCTCGTAACCAAGTTTTCACACCTTGACCCACAGCACTGTCTGTGGTATCTCGTGGTGGTGATATTGGTTTTCCTGCGGGATAGGAACCAGTTGCAGTAAACATCATCACTACACTCCAACCGCTATTGGTTTTGGTTAACAACAGTCGGTGAAATTGTTGTGATAGCGATACCTGTTTCCGGAAATACTCCCGCTCTAAGGTGGTAAAGAAAACCTGCTCCACCCCCGATGATTCATAGGTTGGGGAAGTATGATCCACCGACTTTAAAGGTAGCGGTTGAAAGTCAGGTTTTCCTGCTGCTAATACATATGAATAAAGTTGAATACTGCGATCGCGACGACGAGCACGTTGACTAGCACGATTAGCATAACCTGGTAAATCCTTCATTAATTCTGTCGCTAATAATTCCAGATTTTCTTGGGGACAGGAGTTTTTTAACTGGGGATTTTTTCTCTGTTGCAGACTATGACCTTTAGGAATGACGGGCTGAGAAAATGCAGGATAATTAAAGCTAGAGACTGTAATTACACCACAGCCAAAGATTAAGCAAAAACCATAATTTATCCTGCTTTGTGAACTCATCGTAGCCCTTCTAACTCTTCACAAATTCGTTGCCATGCTAACACTGGATCAACCGCAGCAGTGATGGGACGTCCAATCACCAAATAATTTGCACCTGCTTGGATAGCTTCCGAGGGAGTGAGCGATCGCTTTTGGTCAGTCAAATCAGACCAAGTTGGTCTAACTCCCGGACAAACTAGCAAAAAGTCATCTTTACAAGTTTGTCTTAACTGTGCCACTTCTTGGGGTGAACAGACTGCTCCATCTAATCCCGTTTCCTCTGCCATTAATGCCATTTCTAAAGCATATTCTGGTAACTCTAGCGGGATTTTTAACTCAAATGCTAATTGTCTAGCAGAAATACTAGTTAATAAACTAATAGCGATTAATTTTGGTGGTTTGACACCCGCTTGATTAGCGCCAATTTGTACTGCCTCTGCGGCTGCTTTCAAAGCATCTTTACCACAAGTCGCATGAATTGTCAATAAATCCACCCCATAACCAGAAGCAGCACGACAAGCACCAGCGACAGTGTTGGGAATATCGTGAAACTTCAAATCCAGAAAAATCTGCTTTTGTCGGGATTTGAGAATTTCTAGAATGGTAGGTCCGGTGCTAGTGAATAGTTCTAAACCAACTTTCCAAAAATTAACTTGGGGAAATTTATCCACCAGTGCGATCGCACTATCTAAGTCTGAGACATCCAGAGGGACGATGATGGGGTGATGGGGCATGGGGTGGAGAGGTGGGGAGGTGGGGAGGTGGGGTGATGGGGAGGTGGGGTGGGAAGAAAAGAGATTTTTTATTTATTGCTTAGTTCTATTAAGCGGATAAATTTGTTCTTACCGACTTGTAAAACTTTACCGTATAACTCGCTGGGGTGTTGGTAAGTAGTATCAGCATCATTAATTTTATCACCATCTAGACGCACACCACCTTCTTGAATTTTGCGTTTACCTTCTCCCGTACTTTTACACAAACCAGTGGCATTGAGTATATAAGCTAACTTGGCTGGGAATTGGACAGCATCAAGAGAAAATTCCGGAACAGCACCTTCCTTACCACCACTTTTAGCTGCATCCCTAGCTTGATTCGCATCAGCTTCACTGTGGTATTGTTTAACAATTTCCCAAGCTAACAATTCTTGGCGATCGCGAGGGTTTTCTGGTAGCTGGTTTAAAGGTAGATTTGTCAGGAGTTCAAAATATTGTGACAGTAAATTATCTGGCACACCCTGAAGTTTTTGATACTTCTGTGCTGGGTGTTCTCCCAAACCCACATAATTACCTAAAGACTTAGACATTTTCTGAACTCCATCAGTGCCAATCAGAATCGGTAACAACAGACCAAACTGGGGATTTTGTCCAAAATGACGCTGTAAATCGCGTCCCACAGCGATGTTAAATTTTTGGTCAGTGCCACCTAATTCCACATCAGCTTGGACAGCCACAGAATCATAACCCTGCATAAGTGGATAGAGGAACTCATGTAGGAAAATTGGATTCTCTTTTTTATAGCGTTCGGCGAATCCCTCTTTGGCTAACATCTGTCCTACAGTCATAGTAGAGAGCAACTCTAAAGTTTTCCCCAAATCCAGATGGGAAAGCCATTCTGAGTTGTATTTCACCTCTAATCGGCCTGGTGTGTCAAAATCCAAGATAGGACGCACTTGGTCAAGATAAGTCTGAGCATTGTGTTCTACCTCACCTCCCGTGAGCTGACGACGCACATCAGATTTACCTGTTGGATCACCAATCCGGGCGGTAAAATCACCGATAATTAGAACTGCCGTATGACCTGCATCTTGAAATGCTCGCAATTTTCTTACTGGTATGCTATGACCAAGATGAATATCAGCACCTGTAGGGTCAATACCTAATTTGACTCTTAAAGGACGGTTTGTATGTATCAAACGCTTTTCTAGACTTTCAGTATCATTATCAGAATCATCGGGTTGAGGAAAAATTTCTGCCACACCACGACGCAGCCAATCAAAATTTTGCGCCATACTATAAGATTCGCTATTAACTCTTGAGAATTTTAGAAGTTGGTTTGACGATATGTTCTGGCAACTTGTCCAGGTTCGCATCTACTAAACTACTATAATTGCAAAAAATTAACCGCCCAGCTTAGTCCGAATGAATTACAGTTAAATTTACAAGTGAGGAAGTGAAATCGCCGTGTCGTCTAGGACTTTTGCAGACAAACAGCCACAAGGTCGGGCTTCATCAGGTTTTGAATTTATGAAGGGAGTAGGTCAGATCACTGGCGGTACTCTTTTATCCATCACAATGCTGGCAAGTTCTATTGTTGCCGGAGGACTAGTTGGTTTAGCCATTAGTTTTCGTAATTTGCCGGATGTGAGACAAATCCGTAGCTTTTCTCCCTCAGAAACCACTTACATTTACGATGTCAAAGGTAAACTTTTAACTAGTATCCACGGAGAAGCTAATCGGGAAGTGGTACCTCTAGATCGAGTCTCCCCTAATCTCAAACGGGCAGTATTAGCTAGTGAAGATAGTCACTTTTATTCTCACCACGGGATTAATCCTGTCGGTGTCGGTCGTGCTGTTGTGGTTAACTGGGCTGCACATGGGGTAAAAGAAGGTGGTTCTACCATTACCATGCAGTTGGTAAAAAACCTATTCTTATCTCAAAAGCGGGCTTTCACACGAAAGATAGCGGAAGCGGTGCTAGCAATTAGATTAGAGCAAATTTTGCCTAAAGACCAAATTTTGGAAATGTATCTCAATCAAGTTTATTGGGGTCATAACAATTATGGTGTGCAAACAGCCGCACGTAGTTACTTTAATAAATCAGCAGAATATTTAACTATCGGTGAATCAGCCATGATGGCCGGTTTAATCCAAGCTCCAGAGGAATTTAGTCCTTTTGTGAGCATGAAATCGGCTAAACAAAAGCAAAAAGAAGTGCTCGGTCGGCTGATAGAGCTGAACTGGATTACCCAGCAAGAATATGATGATGCTCTTAAGCAAAACATTAAACTGGGTAGAATCAGGTCATTTCAAGGTAGTGCCTTACCTTATGTCACTAATACCGTAGCTCAGGAATTGGCGAAGAAGTTTGGTCGAGAAGCCTTATTAAAAGGGGGAATGCGAGTACAAACTAGTGTTGACGCCGACTTCCAAGAAATGGCACAGGAAACTGTGTCGAAATGGCATAAAAACTTATTGGGTAATGGCTTATCCAATAATCAAATGGCTTTAGTAGCTATTGATCCACGCACTCATTTTGTCAAAGCTTTGGTGGGTGGTATAGACTCAAAAACTAGTGAATTTAATCGCGTTACTCAAGCTCAACGGCAACCAGGATCTTCCTTTAAGCCCTTTGTTTACTATACTGCTTTTGCCACTGGTAAATATAGTCCAGATAGCACTGTCGATGATAGTCCAGTCAGCTATCGAGATGGGAATGGTTGGTATTTTCCCAGAAACTATGATAATACTTTTCATGGTTCCATGTCCATTCGCTCCGCTTTAGCCCAATCCCGTAATATCCCAGTGATTAAACTTGGTAAAGCGGTGGGGATGAATCGGGTAATTGAAACTTGTCGTACCTTGGGTATTATGAGTCCGATGGAACCTGTTAGTTCTTTGCCATTAGGTGCGATTGGTGTGACACCATTGGAAATGGCTAGTGCCTATGCTACTTTTGCTAACTATGGTTGGCAATCCCCATCTACCGTCATTGTGCGCGTCACAGATAGTAGTGGTAATGTGTTACTAGATAATACCCCTAAACCTCAATTAGTTCTTGACCCTTGGGCATCAGCTGCCATTCTAGACGTCATGCAATCGGTGGTGAATGAAGGTACTGGTAAAAACGCCGCTATTGACCGTCCATCAGCGGGTAAGACGGGAACAACTTCTTCAGAAAAAGATATTTGGTTTGTGGGAACGGTTCCACAATTAACTACTGCGGTATGGATTGGTAGGGACGACAATAGACAATTAGCTCGTGGTGCAACTGGTGGGGTAATAGTTGCTCCCATCTGGCGTGATTTCATGCTGAAGGCGCTTAAGGGTGTACCTGTCGAAAAATTCAAGCCACCTTCCCAGTTTACTCGTCCTAGTTCTCAATAACAGGGAACAGGGAACTGGGAATAGGGAACTGGGAAAAGTAATCTGCTTCAATTCACGGATTTGGGATTTTGGGTTTTCGAGTCACAATCATCCAAAATCTCAAATCTCAAATTCATCAGGTTTGTTTTTCTAGCTCCGTCTTCATTCGTTCCAGAGTCACATTCATTTGTTCAAACATTTGTTGTGGAGTCACACCAAATTGACCTAGCTGAGTTTTCAGTTGCTGTATAGTCATTTGTGCCATGAAATCCTCTGATAGCTCGAACCGCTTCATAAAGATTCGATATCGGTCCATCATCCTTTCCATCTGCTCAATAAACAGCTTTTTACCCTCGCGGTCAAATTTGCCGTAGTTGTTTCCCAGCTTAATCAGTGCTTGATAGTCTTCAAACAACTGTTTAGCTTCTTGCTGTACTATCTCAGAATCGAAGAATCCCATTTTATTTATACTCAATTGAGTGATGTCACTCACTGGCGTAGAGCGTTGCCTTTGTACTTATTGTAGTCTAGAATAAATGCACCCCATGAGAAGATTCGGTTTAAGTACGGTTTTGCACCGAAATTTCACTACTTGACGGTCGCTGCGCTCCAATTTTTATCTGACGGAAAATGCTTCACTAAATCGACGTGTAATTGGCTCGATAATCAACGTTAAAATTGATTTTTTACGGGTAACAATTTCTCCATTCGCTGCCATCCCCGGAGTAAATTCTACTTCTTGACCCCGAACATTTACGGAATGTTTGTTTAATTTAATTCTGGTAGGGAAAACTAAGCCCAAGTCTTTATCGACAATTGCATTAGGACTGACTTGCAAAACTTCACCTTCAATCGTGCCAAATTCTTGGAAGGGAAAAGTTGCTAGTTTAACTTTTGCTTTCATTCCCTGACGGATAAACCCAATATCTCGGTTGAGTACTTTCACTTCTAAAAGCATTTCTTCCCCTTCTGGCAAAATTGATAATAATTCTTCACCAGATTGCACTGGCCCCTTTGTCGCTTTAATTCTATAAATTGTTCCAGCCACAGGAGCTTCAATCGTTGCTAACGCTTGCTGTTTTTTTGCTTGTTCTAATTGACCGACAACTGTGGTTAATTCCTCTTTGCGTTTATTGATTTGGGTGAGAATCTCACTTTGTCGTTCTGATGTTAAACGTAGAGTCTGATTATGAGCAGATTGATAAGCTGATTCTGCTTGATGAATTTCTTGGACTTGAGCAGCGATATCTTTTTCTAGGGATGTAGCTTTATCTTTAGCTTCTGTTAAGCGATTTTCGGCGTTGGTGACTTCATCATTGGCTTTGGTGATTTCCGTTTTTGTCCTCGTTAACCTTTCTTGAGCATCTAAGTAATCAACTCTGGGGATAGCTCCAGGAGTCAGTAGGGTGCGGAGGTTGGTTTCTCTTTGTTCGGCTAGGGTCAAATTACTTTTCAGTTTAACGTAGATGCTTTGGGAGTTGACTAGGTTGGTTTTAGCATTAGTGACGCTGGTTTTGGCGTTGGTTTGATTATTTTGTAATCGTGTTAAGCGGACTTTCGCTTGACTAATTATAGCTAATTGCCGATTCGCTTCTGCTGTTGCTGCTGCTAGTTTGGCTTGATAGTCTGATAATCGGGAGTTTAACAGTTCGTCTTGTAGTTTTGTTCCGGCTGTTTTATTACCGTTAAGTTCTGCATTTAAACGTTGTAAGTCGTCTTCAATCAATTGACTGGATTTTGCAAAACGGTCAACATCAGTTTTTTGGATGTTGGGGTCTTTCTCTAGTAAAATTTGTCCTTTGGTGATGCGATCGCCTTCTTTGACTTTGACTGCGACAATTGACCCCCCACTCAAGGAGGTGATGGGTCTAACTTGAGTAGAAGCGATTAATTCCCCTGATGCTGTCGCTACTTCGTCAATTTGAGAACAATTCGCCCAAGTAATTGTTCCTAAGATAATCGCACTGATTGTTCCGGCTAATAATCTAATATACAGAGGAGGTAGTTCCTGTACTGCTTTCCCCAATTCATAAGATAATTGTTCATCTGGTTGAGCAAATCTCTGTTTCGTTTGACGTGCTTGAGCAGCATTAGCAGCTAGGGAATATTTCATAAAAATTTATTAGTGATTAGTGATTAGTGGTGAATTTTCAATTGTTAGTTATTTGCTTTTACCACTAACAATTGACTAATTCCATTTGCTAAGAGGGTGTTTGAAAAGTCATGAGGAGGTGTAATTTGTCATCCTGACGGTCGGGAAGGATTTCGCGAGATCCTTCCCGACCGTCAGGATGACAGTATTACTTCCTTCATTACCTGAACTATATTGCAATACAGTCACGTTTTTTACCTTTATTTTAACTTTTCAAACATCCTCTAAATAGTGACGCACAAAGTTTTTTATTTCTGCTCGCAGGAGCAATTTAGATATTAATATAGATGGGTAGGAAATATTGTAACCTAAGCCACTAGTTTGCAGATATTGTTTTATTATCCATTAACTAACTTAAATGACTCGTTTTGTTTACGACCAATTTTCAAAGGACTTTCATAAGCTACCATCAACGCCTGAAACATTGTGGCTCAGAATGTTAGGGAGAGGGAAAATACAGAGAAAAGCAATTGACGAACTTGAAGCTTTACCACCAAATCATCCATTTCAAAAAATGGCTTTAAAATTGTTGTATAACTTACAGCAAAATTTGAGAATAAATCAAAATCTAGAACCAGATGATCAGGAGTTGATTATGCGATTAGCACCACTTTACGAAGAAGATAGAGCGCGAGCTGTACAAGAAGGTGAACAGAAGGTAATTATACGTTTACTTAATCATCGATTAGGTGAAATTAATCCAGCAATAATAGAGCAAGTGCAAAAATTATCTGTTGAGCGGCTAGAAGAATTAGGTGAGGCCTTATTTAATTTTAGAGGAATTGCCGATCTAGAAGCTTGGTTACAATCTCAATCCTAACTTGGGGAACTATTAAGCTGGTGAAGTCATGGAATGAAAGTCCTACCAGCTTAATATACCCTAGTGCCATTTTTTACCAAAAATGCAGTGCGAGCAATAGCAGCATTAAATTCAGTATTGACAAGACTTTCTAATTCAATTTGTACTTCAGTCGGTAGGGTTTGTCCTTGATTTCGTGCTGTGTTCCACATACTCATCAGCTCAGATAATCGTTTTTGTTGCTCAATGCTAAAAAATTGGTCAGGTTGAAAGTTCAAAATCTGTCTCCTGTTAATTAATTATTAACTAAAACTCTACAATTACTGGTGTATGGTCACTAGGTTGGATTAACTTTCTCGGTTCAACATCAATAACGCAGCTTTTAGCACGTTCATACAAAGCAGGTGTCAAGTAATGATGGTCAATACGCCAACCTAAGTTACGCTTAAAGGCGTTAGTACGATAGTCCCACCAACTATAATTTCCCCTCTTCTTGGTTAAATTTGCGAAAAGCATCCGCAAACCCTAAAGCCAGAATCTCTTTTAAAGCTTCCCGTTCTGCACCCGAAGACATAATATGATTTTCGGTTTTTACTTGTTTGTGAATATCTTTCGCTTCTAGCGCAATATTAAAATCACCACACATACAAATATCTGGCTGGGATACCAGTATCTTTTGTAAGTATTCTTTCAGCACTTTTAACCAAGCTAGTTTGTAAATATATTTATCACTATCTATAGCTGATCCATTGGGAACATAGAGATTTACAATCTGAACCCCTGCTAAATTCCCAGTAATTACCCGTTTCTGTTCTTCCCATTCTGGGGAAATATCCGCTAAAATCCCCTGAAAACCTACGGTGACATTTTCTAAGGGGTGACGACTAATTAGAGCTACACCGTTGTAAGCTTTCTGTCCTGAATAGTAGGGAATATAGTTTAATTGCTCAAAAGGCGATCGCGGAAAATCAGCATCAATAACTTTAGTCTCTTGCAAGCATAACACATCGACAGGATTTTGCTTTAACCAGTCAATAACCTGTTCTAAACGAGTTCTAATTGAGTTGACATTCCAAGTGGCGATTTTCAAAACGAGTATGGTTAATTTTGTCAAATGAGGTCAATATTGATTATTCTATATCCTAATGTGAATTTGTGAATCTTTGGTAATCGCTCAATAATTGGTACGTAACATTTACAGCAGTTTTCATGTATTTAGACCACAGTTAATTTTTGCGAACTTCTTTCTTTTGCGTCTACCCTGCGGGAACGCCTAGCGGCGAATGCGTCTACCCTGCGGGAACGTCTTCGACGAATGCGTGAGACATAAAAATGTGGCACAAAAGAAATAAAGTATAAAGAGCTACCAAAGAATCCTCCCAACCCCATATGCAACACGAAAACCAATATTATTGGTGTTATCGACAGCCCTATCGTAGTAGTTACGGGACGCGGAACGGCAGAGTCCAGGATTGAGATACCAGGAACCACCCCGCAGACAGGTGCTTTTTTGCTGTTCTTGAGAACGATCATCATTCTCATCTAACCAAGCATTACCATCTGTCGGCGCTCCTTCATAATTATCATGCCAATCGTCAAGACACCATTCCCAAACATTCCCGTGCATATCGCATAATCCAAACCCATTAGCTGCACCAAAACTTCCTACTTCTGTTGTTTGCTCACGATAAATTCCCTTCAGCCCGTGTCCATATGAACCTGATAATTTAAATTCTTCATAATCTGTACCTCGATAATTGGCTAAATCAGTTGTAATTGTTTCCCCAAAATGAAACGGTGTTATGGTTCCGGCTCTACAAGCATATTCCCATTCCGCTTCACTGGGTAGGCTGTAAGGTCTTTTTGTCTGCGCGGCAAGACGGGAGCAAAATTCCACCGCATCATACCAAGAAACTCGTTCTACTGGTCGTTTATCGCCTTTGAAATACGATGGTTCAGGCTTTAACTCTCTATCAATTTCTGGTAGTGCTACTACTGCTCTCCATTGTGCTTGAGTAACTGGATACCTACCCATAAAGAATTGCTTAATGTTTACTGAATGCTGAGGGCTTTCTGAATTACGATGTTCCAGCTCATCTTCTGGTGAACCCATCATAAAATTACCTTCAGGAATCAATACCTTTGCCAATTTAAGAAGTATGCGCTAAAGCGCAACTACGAACTATGAAAATTGGCTCGTAGTTGCGCTTTAGCGCATGCTCTGTCATCATTGAATCGGTATTTTAACAAAATTATTAATTGTTATCTGCTGTCTTGTTAGAATGCTATTTTTTTGGCAAAGGTATTGTCCATAAAAGAGCATTTTACAGGAGAGACACCAAACTCAATCGGTTTTTTTTCTTCCGCAACACGCAGTTCAGGATAGACAATCACATCAGAACCACTCTCTTCCAAAGCTACAAACAAGTAACCTTGGCGATCAATTTTTGGAACTGATTCAATGGTTCGGGAAGGAACTTTGTATTGCTTTGAGATGCGATGGCACCATTCTCTCATTGCGATTAAGTCATTAGAATCCTCTTTCTGAAACAACTCTAATGCAAACTCGACAAAATGGAGAAATAGAGTTGGTTTATTGTACTGTGTTAACAAATTCTGAATATCATCAAGGTTGTTCATTTGTGGACTGTCCGGCCGTATTGTCAAAAATTCCATATTATATGCAGCTTTAAAGGCGCGAAAAAATGCTATTTGCAGATAGGCAAAATCATCTGGAGATAATATTTCAAACAAGTTTTTCCAGTCTTCTTCTTTTAGCGAGTTACCTGCACAAGCAATGAGAGGCTGTGTTTTCCTATCCGCTATACCTTCATAATGAATTAATTGATTAATTGTTTCATAATGATTTTGATGAAAAACCTTTAATTCAGGATTACCAGGATTTTGTTGATATGCACCTAAAATTAATTTTGATAATTTTCCTTTAGATTTAGCCCATTTAATCAAGTTAAAAATCACTGTGGATTGCTCTATACCATAAGCAATGGTATCCAAACTTTCATCCAGTTCAAAATAAACCATTCGTGATAGTGTATCCTTGGCAGGAAATGCACTGAGTAATGCAACATATAACTCTCTTATATCTTGTTTGTTTAGCTTCATGGGAATTCTAAAGTGTTAATATAAGGTTACTTGGTGTTGGTCAAGCATTTGATGAAATATTGCAAACAAAATTATACTTTATTGGCAAGCGACTGACTAGCTCTGAACCTCACCCAGGTTTTACTGCGTAAAACCTGTCCTTCTCCTTAGTAAGGCTACCGTGTACACACAAGTAATCTTGGCATAGGTTTGGGCTTTTTTTTAGCCGGGAATTTGTGTAGGGGCGTATTGCATACGCCCCCGTATTGCATACGCCCCCTACGCCACCGGATAATTTCAGAATTAGGGAGCGCAGGGAAGGGGGTTGGGGGTTAGGTTTTATGTGTTGGGTAAGGGGCGTATGCAATACGCCCCTACTTGTGTATACCGTAGCCTTAGTACGGAGAGAGAGATATGATGATATTTACCCTTTAGAAAATTACACTGTAGATGCAACAGAGCAAAACCGAGTGATTTCCTCAAAAATTGCCGATTTACATATAGAAAGTCAAGTTTTCAACGCAATGGAATATACGTGTTGGGATGAAACATAAAAAATGTAGTTAATCGTAGTTGAAAATTACTATGAAATTACGAATTATAAATTATGTAAATTTTTCCTGATAATTGAGGAATTAGAATCTATATTTTCTGGTGGCAGTTTGTCGCAGTTTCGGGTCTAGGTAATTGATCCCATTACAAATTTTAGTATTTGTAGCTACAATTCTTGTATTTTTGTAAGCTGGACTACAAAACATTCAAATTGCTAATGATCCCCAAGATAGAGGAAAATAAGAGAGTAGAGGGGGTAGTTTAATAAAGTGGTGACTTGTTGACAGTTTCTCATGGGTTAAGTTTAGATTTGGTAATGGTTTGAAACTATAGTTAACCGATATTGTACATTTGGCAGTCAGTTAGGTTAATTTAAATTTCAGGAGGGTAGGCAGTCCATCATCTGTTTCCCTAAAATGACAAGGCTAGTCGTTAACAATACTGGAAAATGGTTAATAAAGGCGTCTTTTTTAACTGTTCGTTGATATGGTCACATTAAATACTGCCAAAATTCTGGTTTAATCTACAAGTTTTTTTTGTTTGTCTTAAACAACACTTTTTAAAGGAGGACATTGGTATGAGTATGAGAGCCAACACTTGTCCGTGCTGCGGTGGTTCCATCCTGCGTCATGTCCGTCATGGTGAACTGTATTGGTTTTGTCTGTCGTGCCGCCAAGAAGTACCTCAGTTAACTATCAGTCGCCTGTCGAATGTGAATACCCGAAATACTGTGGTGCTCGCTCCACCTGTGGTTAATTCTTAGCTGACACCTTTGCTGATTAAAAGCCTATATTCAGTCTAAAACAGCAATGTAGGCTTTCGATTGGTAAAATTATTTGGTTCTCAATCACAGGATGAAAGACTTTGTTAGCAGCAGTGCTTTATGGACAAGAAGATTTACGTTTAGAGTCAGTCCCTGACCCCACTCCCGGTTTAGGTGAGGTGGTGATCAGAGTGGGAGCCGCAACTACTTGTGGTACTGATTTAAAGGTTTGGCGTCGTGGTGGTCATGCAAAAATGCTCACACCACCCACTTTATTTGGTCATGAAGCGGCTGGACAGATTGTGGCTTTAGGTGCTGGTGTTACTGGTTGGCAAATAGGCGATCGCATTGTGGCTAATAATTCGGCTCCCTGCACAAATTGCTTTTTCTGTCAACGTCAAGAATATTCTCTTTGTCCAAATCTGATTTGGAATAACGGCACTTTCGCCGAATATCTGAAGATTCCCGCACCAATAGTAGAACAAAATATGTTGCGGATTCCGGAGGAGTTACCTTTGGCATTAGCCGCGATGACAGAACCTTTAGCTTGTGTATTGCACGGGTTAGGACGCACTCAAATCCAAGCCAATGATCGAGTAGTGGTTATAGGTGATGGGGCAATTGGTTTGATGTTTGCAGCTGTTTTAGCAGATACAACTGAGGTATTATTGTGGGGAGGAAATGACCACAGATTAGAAATTGGCAAAAAATTAGGTGTGGCTCATACTTTTAATTATCATCAAGTTACTGATATTCCTGGGGTGGTGAAGGAATTAACTTCAGGTTTAGGTGCAGATATAGTCATTGAAGCCACTGGAGTTCCTAGTGTTTGGGAAACAGCGATTGCTTGTCCTCGTCCTGGAGCGACAGTAAATTTATTTGGTGGTTGTCCTAAAGATACATCAATTACTGTTAACACTGAACAGTTACACTATAGCGAATTAACTATAAAAGGAGTATTTCATAATACTCCCAAGTATGTCCGCGCTGCCTTATCATTAATTGCTAGTGGTAAAATCCCTTTTGAATTACTAATTAGTGAAAAGCGCCCGTTATCAGATTTACAGCAGGTATTTAATGATATGCGAGCGCGGAAGGTAATTAAAGTGGCGATTGAACCTAACATCACTGACAATGCAACTAAGCTCTAGATACCGGCTTTAAAAAGAGCCAAGCCACAAAGAAGGTTGCGGCGGTAAACAGTTGCGTTAAATCCAACGCAGATAGATAACCATCTGCAAAGGAAGCAATACTCCGGTCTGTGATTCCAAATAGCCAAGATGAAATACCAAACAGCCAAACACCATTCTTGAGATTGATCACAAATTCTTGAGAACTTACTGTTTGCGGTTTGTCCATGGTCTTCTACTCCGTTGGTGAAGAATCCGAGGCTGAATCAATGAAGCACTTTTGTTCCTCAATCACCTAAAAAATATACAAAATTTAATCTAATATAAATAATACAATATAAGACGGGTATATTTCAAGGGGATTACCCAAATAATCTCAAAATTCCTTCCTGCTCCAGATACAATTCACCACTACATTAGATAGAACTATGGCGATCGCGATTGATTTTGGCACTAGCAACACAGTTATTACTCGTTGGAATCCCATCACCCAGCAGCCAGAAACCCTGAGTTTACCTGGTTTATCCATGCAACAAAGTCTGAATCCACCGCTAATTCCCAGTTTGGTATATGTGGAGGATGCCTCACAGGGTAAAGTTTTAGTGGGACAACAAGTACGCGATCGCGGTTTAGATATCAATGGTGAATCCCGATTTTTTCGGAGTTTTAAGCGGGGCATTGGTGCAGATATTCAAGGGTTTTTACCAGAACTAGATGGACAGGTTGTGACTTTTGAGCAAGTGGGAGAATGGTTTTTGACTCAGGTGATTGAGCAATTAGCACCTTTACAAGGGGGTTTAGATGCTCTGGTGTTAACAGTCCCTGTCGATAGTTTTGAGGTTTATCGTCATTGGTTGGGTCAGGTTTGTCAATCTCTGAAAGTAGACCAAGTGCGGATGTTAGATGAACCTACTGCTGCGGCTTTGGGTTATGGGTTGACTGACCAAGAAATGGTTTTGGTCATTGATTTTGGTGGTGGAACTTTAGATTTATCTTTGGTAAAGTTAGACCAGAGGGTGGAAGGTGGTAATAAGCCTTTAGGATTTTTGCTGAAGTGGGGAAATAAGTCTTTAGCTCAAGACTCGAAGCAAAAGGTAAAAACCGCTCGTGTTCTGGCTAAAGCTGGACAAAATTTAGGTGGGACTGATATTGATAATTGGTTAGTTGATTATTTTGCTAAGACTCAAGGTTTGGTGGTTAGTCCTTTGACTACACGATTAGCAGAGCGGGTGAAGATTCAATTATCTACTCAGAGTCAAGCTAGTGAGGTTTATTTTGATGATGAGAAATTTGAAAGTTATGAATTGTCGCTAAATCGGGACGTTTTTGCAGACATTCTGAAGGAACATCGTTTTTTTGAGTTATTGGATGAGTCCATGACCAGTTTGCTCCAGCAAGCGCAACGTCAAGATATAGGTATAGCTGATATTAATGCTGTTTTGTTAGTGGGTGGTTCCGCTCAGTTATCAGCAGTACAGACATGGGTGAAGCAGTATTTTCAACCAGAGCAAATTCGTTGTGAACGTCCGTTTGAGGCGATCGCTCAAGGAGCACTGCAAATTACCCAAGGGATAGAAATTAAGGATTTTCTCTATCATAGTTATGGTGTGCGTTATTGGGATAAGCGTCAAAATCGTCACAATTGGCATTCTATTATTAAAGCTGGACAGGCTTACCCAATGACGCAACCAGTGGAATTAGTTCTAGGTGCTTCTTTGGAAAATCAACCTAGTATTGAGTTAATTATGGGGGAATTGGGTGCAGAAACTGGGGGAAGAGAAGTTTATTTTGATGGTGAGCGTTTAATTACGCGTCGGGTTGAGAGTGATGCAACTACTGTAAAACCGTTGAATGAGCAAGCAGGAGCGCGAACCATTGCTCAGTTGACACCACTGGGATTTCCAGGAAGCGATCGGATTAAAATTTTGTTTCAGGTAGATGAGCAACGTTTTTTAAGAATCACAGTGGAGGATTTGTTAACCAGTGAAACTTTGTTAGAAAATCAATTGGTTGCACAATTGAGCTAAGTTTGAGATGCGGTGTTGATTCCCACAAAACAGGAAAGAGAACGTACACAAGAGGAAAGATAGCAAAAAGAACGATTAATTGCAGGTATAGCTATTTCGGGAGATGTCAGATAAATAAATTCTCAACTAGCTTGAAGAAGAACCATAATCTACACTAGACTATGATCATTTATCCCACGGCTATTTCGATACCCGAACCACGGATACCTCAACCTGAACCCCATCCCCTCCCCAGTCCTCAACCAACACCACCACCCATCCCGGAACCTGTACCCCAAACAGTACCTGCTCCCATTCCGCAAACAGTTCCCGCTCCCATTCCCCAAACTATTCCTGAACCCGTATAAAATTGCTTTGTCCATGTAACCTCTATCCTCAATCAAAAATGCTAAGAGCCGGAATTGTCGGACTTCCCAACGTCGGAAAATCTACTTTATTTAATGCTGTAGTCGCTAATGCGAAAGCAGAAGCTGCTAACTTCCCTTTTTGCACGATTGAACCGAATGTGGGGGTGGTCGCAGTACCGGATGAACGGTTAGATGTGCTAGCAAAAATCGCCGGTTCTGTACAAGTTGTCCCCGCACGGGTTGAATTCGTTGATATTGCTGGTTTGGTTAAGGGTGCTAGTCAAGGTGAAGGTCTAGGTAATCAATTTTTATCTCACATTCGCGAAGTTGATGCCATTGTCCATGTGGTAAGATGTTTTGAAAATGATGATATTATTCACGTTGCTGGTTCGGTTGACCCCGCAAGAGACATTGAAATCATTAATTTGGAACTGGGTTTAGCTGATTTATCTCAAATTGAGCGTCGAGTTGACCGCACCCGCAAACTCGCTCGGACTAGCAAAGATGCTCAGTTTGAAGTGGAAATCCTCGAAAGGTTATCGGTGGCTTTAAATGAAGGTAAATCCATCCGTCAAGTTCCTTTGACTGAAGAAGAATCCCTGATTATTAAAGGATTAGGACTGCTCACTAATAAACCCATTATCTATGCTGCAAATGTGTCTGAAGATGATTTAGCATCAGGGAATGATTTTGTTGAACAAGTCCGACAAGTTGCATCTCATGAAAATGCCCAAGTTGTGATAGTTTCTGCTCAAGTGGAAGCTGAGTTAGTGGAATTACCAGAAGCTGATAAAGCTGATTTTCTGGAATCTCTGGGGGTAAAGGAAGGAGGATTAAAATCTTTAATTCGTGCTACTTATGCTCTTTTAGGTTTACGGACTTATTTCACTTGTGGTCCAAAGGAAACTCGTGCTTGGACGATTAATGCTGGTATGTCTGCTCCTCAAGCTGCGGGGGTCATTCACTCGGATTTTGAACGGGGGTTTATTCGCGCTGAAACTGTTGCTTACCATGACTTGGTAACTACTGGTGCTATGAATGCAGCTAAGGAAAAAGGTTTAGTCAGAAGTGAAGGTAAAGAGTATATTGTGCAAGAAGGTGATGTGTTGTTATTCCGATTTAATGTCTAGTTGATAATGCATTCCTGAAAACCCTTGGTAGGGGCGTATTGCAATACGCCCCTACATCATTTCTGGAGATGTCTATGATTCAAGTTAGTAAAATTTTGAGTTCACCGCGACGCCGTTTTACCTAAGTTTATGACCTGGTTTTATCCAGGTGGGAACTGGTGTATCTCGTTTAAAGTTTCCGAGTGCAATGCCCGGTATACTGCCACGAAAAATGTTAGCTCCCTTGTCATTAAAGGCATAGATCAAAAAACTTGTTGGCAGTCACCAACGTCGTAGTGCAACTTAGCCTATTATAGCTTTCAAAAATAGGTTGTGTGTGAAATTGAAAAAAAATTTGGTCAATTAGCTGGAATACCAGATGGAATCTATATTCCCAGCGATGACTTCACCTAATTTGGGGTTTTCCGGGGATAACATCACCGTCACATGTCCTAACTTCCGTCCTGGTCGAGATTCTGTCTTCCCATACCAGTGAACATGAGCATTGGGAATTGCCGCAATTTTTTGACGTTGGTTTTGATACTCGCTCTGAGAATTTTCATAACCCAGAAGATTCACCATCACTGCACTAGAACGTAAAGCTGTGTTACCCAAAGGTAAACCACAAACGGCTCTTAGCTGTTGCTCAAATTGAGATGTTTCACAAGCATCTAAGGAAAAATGCCCGGAATTGTGGGTGCGTGGAGCAATTTCATTTACCAGTATTTTGCCATCGGTAGTTAAAAATAATTCAATCCCAAATACCCCTACCACTTCTAGATGATTTAATAAGGTCTGGGCGATCGCTTCTATAATTATTGTTTGCTCGGATGTAATTTGGGCGGGTGCTATGACTCGACGACAAACCTGTTGTTCTTGTTGGGTTTCCACCACTGGATAAGTGACAACTTCCCCATCCACAGAACGCGCTGCTATTATAGCTAGTTCTTTGTCAAAAGCCACAAATTCTTCTAATAAAAAAAGTGGTTGACTAATACTTCTTTTTATGATATACCTATCGACTAATTCTGTTAAACTAGCCAAATCCGGAATGATAAAAGTACCTTGACCATCATAACCATGACGGCGAGACTTTAAAACTAATGGAAAACCTAGAGATGCAATTTTATCTTCTAGACCTTCATCCTGTTCCAAAGCAAAAAACTTAGGTACAGGTAAACCCAAATCCCGTAAATAACAACGTTGATGGTATTTATCTAACAAAGGAGCTAGAGCAGCTAATCGAGGACGAAAGCAAACACCTTCTTGTTCGAGAATTGATAATGCCTCTAAGTTAACAAATTCATTCTCAAAGGTGATGACATCGCATTTACTTGCTAATACTTTAGTGGCATCAGCATCATCAACGGCTGCAAAAATAGTTTCTTGAGCAATAGATACAGCGGGGTCTTCAGCACTATTTGTTTGAATAACTAATTCCACCCCTAACTTTTCAGCAGCAGCAGCCATCATCCAGGCAAGTTGCCCACCACCAATTATACCAACACGTTTCATTAACATCCTAGAGAATCGCGAGTTTGCACACCAGTTTGGGAATTAACTCCCCCGGCTATTTGACATAGTTGCTTAATTTGCAATCTATCCAAAATAGCATAAGTAAAATCTGCACCTTCGATTTTAACATCTTTAAAGATGGTACCAAGCAATAAGGCTTCTAAAAAAACGGCATCGCTTAAATCCGCTCTAGTTAAATCTACATTATCCACCAAGGCATTAGTTAAATTTGCTCCATGTAGATTTGCTTGTGTCATCACCGACGAACTGAACACAGTTCCCCGCAAATCAGCACCTGCAAAGTTAGCCAATTCTAGATTAGCGTTGGAAAACTCCGCCGCTTGTAAACTTTGTCCAGAAAAATCATGTCTTCCCAATTCCGCATTGCTAAATGATAGGGGATGTGTCCAGTCAGCTAAGACAGGATTAGCCATACACCAGATGATAATTCCTAAAATTAATGCTAGACCTCGATGCCACGCCATATCCGTTTATCCATTTCGTGTATATTATTTTTCAGCTTACCTTATATTCGTAGCTTTGCTTAACATTTTGTAATTAGGTTCGTAATATTTAATTGGCTGTCTTTACATTTCTTGACAATACAACGTGATTTAAAGGTGAGATTAGTCAAGTAATTCAATATTGCTTAAACTTTGATTTACAAATTTTCATATTGCTGATTATTAAGTAAAGTTTATTATAGTTTGAGTTCGACATCTAATTTTAGCTGTTAATCTTTTAAATATGGCAAGTGCATCAACCACTGCTGCAAAACCATGCAACATCAGGACAAAACTTCACTCTTATAGCTTCTTGCTTATAATCTCGGAAATCCTATATTAACCAACAGAAAACATTCACTAACCGGAATTACTATCCCCATGATTAATCACTATTCTATTCAATGGATCGAAAATTGGTGCCAAGAAAATGGCTGGACAGATTTATTTATAGAACGGCGTAATAACTTTTGGGCTTTTCCTCCTGGGGGAGTAATGCCAGAACCGATTCCGGTTCAAGCTTTAAGATTAATTAAACAAGAAAATGGATTTACGGTGGAAGAAAGAGTATGGTCACTCTCGGCAATTGCCACCACAGTTTTAGCAGTAGCTTCTGCTTATGTACTCAAATGTCCGATGCCATTAGTTTTTGCCTTTGCGGTTAATGCCGTGACAGTGGCTCAATTTGAGCTAGAAGATGCTTAATATGTCAATATATTGTTCAGGGGTACAATCAATGTACCCCTACAATTTTGATTAGTAAAGTCTATAAAATACAGTATTTACCTAAAAAGCAATACAGAAAAGAACTTTTACTCCTGACTTGTGATTTCTAACTCCTGACTCCGGCGATAAGAGTCATCTTGAAGCACAAATAGAGTCAAAATTCCACCAACGAGAAGTATTCCGGCCATTACCAACAGCCCTCCGGTAAAACTATCAGTAGCATCCTTAATTAAACCCATTGCATATGGACTAATAAATCCGCCTAGATTAGCAAGAGAATTAATCAAGGCGAAGGAACCAGCTGCGGCTTTACCACTAAAAGAGGATGCGGATAAAGCCCAGAAAGGCTACATAAGTGCCCCAAATTCCCATTAATGCCAAGGAAAGGGATAAAATAATAATAACAGGATGATCAAAGTAAGCACTGAGAAATAGACCAAATGCCCCGATCAAAGCTGGGATAGCAACATGAGCGCGACGTTCTTTGGTCTGGTCTGAGTGATTACTAATCAAGATCATTCCTATCCCACCTGCTAAATAAGGAATACTGGAGATAAATCCCACCCACAAATCACTTAATCCAGAAAAACCTTTAATTATTTGTGGTAGCCAGAAACTAATCCCATAAGAACTAATTGCTAGAGTGAAATCAATTAAGCTAAGTAACCAAATTTGAGGATTCACCAAAACTTGAAGGAAGGTAAAACTGTTGTGGTGTTCTTTTAACTCGGATTCTAGTTTCAATGTCTCCTGAAGCCATAAAAGTTCCTCTGGTTCCAACCATTCAGCTTGCTCTGGACGTTCGCAAAGATAATACGGGACGATGAAACCCAGAATGATGGCTGGTAAACCCTCTAATAAAAATAACCACTGCCAACCGGCTAATCCCATAGTTCCATCCAGATTCAGTAGGATACCGGAAATCAGTCCTCCCAGAATTCCAGCTATAGGAATTCCGATTAGTAATAATGCTACAGTTTTCGCATACTGAATTGAGGGGAACCAATAAGTGAAGTAAAGAATAATGCCAGGATAAAACCCAGCCTCCGCAATTCCTAAGAGAAAACGCAGTAAATAAAAGCTCAAAGGGCTATTGACAAACATCATCCCAATTGCCATTATTCCCCAGGTTATCGTAATTCGAGCAATCCATACTCTAGCGCCAATTTTTTCTAGAATCAGATTACTGGGAACTTCAAACAAAAAGTAACCCAGAAAAAACATCCCTGATCCTAAACCATAAATTGTGGGACTAAATCCCAAATCTTGATTCATTTGCAAAGCCGCAAACCCGATATTAACCCGATCTAAATAAGCAATAATATAAAGTCCTAACAACAAAGGAATGATTCGCTTAGTTACCTTATTTAATACTTTTTGTGGAAGTAATTCGTCTGATGTCATTTAATGTATCCAAATTTTATCTCAATCCAAGATAGGTAGTAAAATTTTACCACTAGTCAATAGTTCTGTAAACTATAGCACACTATTATTTATGAAATAAATAAATTCAGCTAAATAAAATATGATGTTCTGCTCAAAGCTACTGATTTTAGTGTATTAAATAAATTAATGCCTGTGGTGACGATAATTCACATACTACAGGCATTAATAAACATTCCTGCTATAAATAGTCAAGAATTAGTTGAACAAGTAAAGATTATGGCTGAAGAAAAAACATACTTGGAGCTTTCCGAAGTTGATGGTGGTGCCCATAAGTTCTATGAAGTTGTTCTCAACGATACCCAAGTCACCATCCGCTACGGTCGGATTGGTGACTCTGGACAGACTCAAACTAAAACTTATGCTCATCCTGACCAAGCTAAAAAAGAAGCTACTAAAAAGATTAATGAAAAGCTGAAAAAAGGCTATGAACAAGCTGTTATAGGTGTTCGTCAGAAACGTCCCATTACTAGGCGTACAGTTACTAGTACTGTTTCCACTGCCAAAGCAGCACCAATTCTCTGGAAATTTACCTCTAAGTCATTTGCGTTTGGGATTTTTATTGATGCGAAACGTTGTTGGATGGGAAACCAATCTGGTCAAGTTTTTGCTCTTGATCATCAGGGTCAAGTTCTCAATCAATTTAAACTCCCTGATGGTGTTAAATGTCTAGTTGCTGATAGTGCTTGGATTTATGCTGGTTGTGATGATGGTAATATCTATGACCTTACGGGCAAGTTACCACGGGTGGCATACCAGATTGATGAAAATGTCGATATTTTCTGGCTAGATATCAATGATAGTTTATTAGCAGTATCTGATGCTAAGGGCAGTGTTACCACTATTGATCACGATGATGAGTTGCAATGGACTCGTTTGAGCCAAGGTCAAGATGGTTGGATGGTACGCTGTGATCAAGCTGGTATTTATCATGGTCATAGTCGGGGTGTAACTATGTATGATCAAAAAGAGGGTCGAGTACTCTGGCATCAGCAGACTAGCGGTAGTGTACTATTCGGTTGGCAAGAAGCATCCGCAGTTTATGCAGGTACAAGCAACAATAAAGTTTACTGTTTTAGCAAAAAGGGTGAGTCCATTTGTATATACAAATGTGATGATGCTGTTTACTCTTGTGCAACGGCATTTGATGGTAAGTATGTGTTTGCCGGTGATAATAGTTCTTCCATTTACTGCTTTAATCAAACTGGGGAACGTCTTTGGAAGCTTGGTACGGGTTGTGGTTCAGCCTTATCGATGCAGTTTTTTAATGACCGCGTTTATATTGTTACTACTGATGGAACTCTAGCTTGTATTGATGCCAGTGAAATGGCGATCGCCTCAGCATTGTCGGGAACTATTCCAGAAGCCACGATGATTAAAGCCCCAAAAGGGGAAGGAACTTTACCCTCTACTGTTCTGGAAACTATCTCAGATACTAGTCAAGGTGTAATTCTGGAATGTTTTGCCGAGGGAAGTAAGCTGAGAGTTCGGGTGATTTCTCCAGGATATAACCCCCATTGGAAAGTACAATTTCCTAAAGATATTCGTCAGGAAGGACATCGCTATCTGGTGGAAGAGGTGCGTGAATCTGCTAGTGGTGGCTTTTACCGTGCCTATGGTGAAATCAAGAGATTAGCTTGATATCTGGTCAGAAAATCTACTCCCGACTCCCGACTCCTTGGTAATAACGGAATCTTTCTGGGAGTTGTTCAACTGTAATATTCTGACTCCAGTATTCTATCAAAGCGTGACCAAATGCCCAAGCATTCCGGTCAGGGTCAGCCGAATTTTCTAGTAATAGTGGCCAGATAGATAGTAAATCAAAGCTGAGATTACGTGAGGTATCAGGATTTAAAAGTGGGAAGAGTTCATAAGCCATTTGTAGTTTACCAATGACAATTGGTAATTGCTCCACAGGAATTTTTTCTGCCAAAAGGTAGGCGAGAGTCGGAGAGCCAGTTGATAAAGTAGAAATAAATTGGAGTACAGGACTTTTCAGTAGTGCGGTTAGTCCTTGAGTCGTGGCCATTTGAAATGTATAATGGTCAATGATTTTTGCTGCGGCAATGGTTCTGGTTTCCAAATTACGCAAAAAGCGACTTAGACGCAGTTGTTTAGCAGGCTCGATCGCATTGACTAATCCCCTAGATAAAGCGTCCACTCCCCAAGCAGCTCGACTGACTTGAATATCCGCAGTCACTATTGGTAAAACCACATTACTAAATTCACCCAAACGCTGCTGACGATATTCTGTGGCTTCCCGAATATTAATTTCTTTGGGGCGATCGCCCATCACCCAATTATAAGGTGGTTCCCACTCCCGGAGCGGACGTAAGCGGTCTACTTGAGTCACCACGGTAATGATTGGTAAATCGACAACCTCCGCTTTTATATCCTGGAGAAAATCTACATCCATTTGCAAAGCTGGGTCAAGAGCAGGAGTTGCTAACAGCAATAAATCAGCATGATCAGCATAATCTAAAACTAAATCCCGAAGTTTTCTTTGATTAACTTGCTCATAACCCGGAGTATCCCAAAGTATCAGGGTTTCACCATTTGGTAATTGCCACTCATAACTCTGAATTTCATCAGTACTGGGTAATACATCAACTTTAGCTAAATCAGATGCAAATAAAGTATTGATGAGACTACTTTTCCCCGCACCTGTCCGCCCTACCAATAAGATATTAACAGGTTTTTGCTCCACCACTTCCACTGGTTCAGCCACAGAGAGGATATCCCGAAGGGTTTGGGTTTTCGTCGGAGCGGAAACTTCAGGAGTGGGAAGTGCAGCTTTTTTACCACTATAAAGGGCGATCGCTTGTCGGCATAAATTCCGTAATGCGGCTTCTCGGAGTAATTGACTCAAATTCACCAATAGTTCTTGATTTGCTTGGTGACTGTAACCCTGACTAGCTTGTTTTGCCACTGCTGCCACAGGATTCAAAAACCATTGCGCCCAACCCCAAGCTTGCCAAAATTTCCGTGCCGATGGCTCTAACTGCCGATAGATTTCATAAGCTTGATAAGCCTGTCCGACCGTAACTTGATTCAGCACCGGGGACAATTTTTGCATCCACTGATCTAAATCATCCACTGTGCCCCGAATTAGTCCATAGACTTGGGGGATGTAAATATTGAGTAGGGGATATTTTACTTCTGGATAATAGATATGGGAAATTGCCACCACTAAATCTTGGCATCTAATCCAGAAAGTTTGCCAATCTTCCCAAATTGGGCGATCGCTGCTGCGATAGTCAGAATTTCCTGCAAAGACACTTCTGCTTGCTCAAAAGCATCTGGTTCTGCGAGTGACTGTAGATGATGAACTCTGGTTGATTCTAGTTCTTCCCGAACTTCGGCGAAAACAGATTCTATTTGCTGGATTGTTGGTTTCGTCCATTTTACCAGTAACCAACGCCAACCCACAAAAACCAAGGTAAATATAGCCCAAACCCAACTAATGCCCCAAGTATGGATTTGCAAACCTGCGGACACAAGTAAGAAAATAATAATTGTAGCAATGGGCATTGCCAATACAATCCACTGCCAGATTTTTAAACGTACCATAGCCCTATATTTGAATAGATTAATTCTAATCTGATTAATTCTAATCTGATTATCTCTAATAGGGGTGAAAATAGTAATTAAACATATTCTACAGCCTCTGCTACAAAAGGCTTTTGCTCCTGACTCCTGCTACTACAGTATATTTTATTGCACTATAATGTGAGCCTTTTTCTCTTCATCGTGTAAGTCCCAAGCAATGAATTCCCATGTTTTACTATTAGAAACTAATTTGTAATCGTAAAAGAAATTTAAAGCTTCTGATGCTTCAATTAATTCTTTTACCTCACCTTGGTGGATTTGTCCTTCTTGTGTCTGCATTGCCTTCAAAATTGATTTAGCTGCTGCTGATATTTGCAGTGTATTCATGGTTTTATAATCAGACTTTTTCAGATTTTTAGTGCTTAACTTATATTTTTAACCCTGAATCCTAGAAAAAGAAGTGATAGCCACCATGCAATTAAAGTGATATTAGTCGCTTAACTATGGTGACTAGCAGCACTAACTAATAGTGACTAGTAGCACAAGATTATGTGATTAAGATGCACTGGAAATTCTGGAACTCAACAGAACATAAAAATTTCCCATTTAAAATAAAAAAATCCCCAACTAAATCCAAGATTATAGTTGGGGTTATATAGTCAATCCGATGATTAAGATTCAGATCAACGGTGAACGGTCAACCATTAACTAACCTGAATCCTGACCATAATTGATTAGTCTAACGAAACATACTACTGAGTGAACTATCTTCATGAATGCGCCAAATGGCTTCTCCTAAAAGATTAGCTACTGAAAGCACAACTAATTGAGGAAAATGATTGCTCTCTGGGATAGGAATGGTATTAGTGACAATAACTTCCTCAAAAACACCACTAGATAATCGTTCAATGGCTGGAGGAGAGAATACAGCATGAGTCGCACAAGCATATACTTGACTCGCCCCCTCTTCACGCAGTAATCGTGCACCTTCAGCAATTGTACCACCAGTATCAATCATGTCATCTACTAACACCGCAGTTTTACCCTTAACATCGCCGATAACATTTAACACCTCGGCAACATTATGAGCTTGACGACGTTTATCAATAATTGCTAATGGAGCATCATTGAGTTTTTTCGCAAATGCTCTAGCTCTAGCGACACCACCGACATCAGGGGAAACCACCACTAAATCAGGCAGTTGTTTACTAGCTAGATAATCTAGTAAAACTGGTGAACCGTAAACATGATCAAAGGGAATATCAAAATAGCCTTGAATTTGTGCCGCATGCAAATCCATTGCTAGAATCCGATTAGCACCTGCTTGAGTAATCAGGTTAGCAACCAATTTAGCTGTGATGGACTCTCTTCCTGCTGTTTTCCGATCAGCACGTGCATAACCATAGTAAGGAATCACTGCGGTGATCTGTCGTGCAGAAGCCCGACGACAGGCATCAATCATAATCAGTAATTCCATTAAATGATCATTCACGGGTTGACAAGTTGGCTGAATTAAGTAGACATCACAACCCCGAATTGATTCTTGGATCTGAACATAGATTTCTCCATCCGCAAATCTTTTGCGAATCATTGGCGCCCAAGTCCATTCCCAGGTAACGAGCGACTTCTTGAGACAATTGGATATTGGCGGAGCCAGAAAATAGACGTAGACGATGATTATCAGTCAGTCCTGTTGCTAGTTGCCCGACTGCTAAAGTTGCGGAACTTAGCACAGCAGATCCTCGATGTGCATTCATAGTAATAGTATCATTAGCGATTTAGAAAATTAACCGAAATAACCTCAAAAATCATTTGTAAGTTTTGTGGAAACTTTCATAGAAACTTTAAACATTTATCTACAAAATTTTTAGGCACCAATGGTCTAGTCCTTTGGGTAATCAAATCATTATATAGGAATCTGACGCAGAGTTTTTAACTCAATCTATCTAAGTAGAGGATAAGTAAGTAAATAATCGTGCATCAGTATTTTTTGTAACAAATTGACGAGCGATTAGATTTAAGTACACAACCCATGTCCATAAAAGTTGATATGATAGACTAATAATTCTATAAGAATCTTGTTTAATTCTGAAACTTATTTATGTAAGTAGTAAATTTTCTCCCCATCTCCCCACCTCCCCACCTCCCCACCTCCCCATCCGATCAGTCTAGAGAATTTTGAATTCTTGAGCCAGTAACCTTTATACTGCATTGTTTAGATGACTGTATCCTCAGTTGCCACTAAACTCAATTAATAGCTCATGCAACCACCCATTAAAATTGGTACAGTACTGCAATATCGTTACCGAATCATTCAAATTCTCGGACAGGGAGGATTTGGAAGAACTTATCTTGCGGAAGACCAAAGACGTTTTAACGAACTTTGTGCCATTAAGGAATTGATTTTCACCGCACCAGGGGGTTCTCCAGGGGGCAAAGAACAAGAACTATTTGAGCGTGAAGCACTGGCTTTATATCAAATAGAACATCCTCAAGTGCCAAAATTTCGGGAAAGATTTGAACAAGACCAGCGCTTATTTTTGGTCGAGGACTATGTTGCGGGTCAGACATATAGAACTTTACTGCTTGAACGTCAATCCGTTCACCAGACTTTTACTGAAGCAGAAGTATTGCATTTAATGCAATCATTGTTACCAGTTTTAGAGCATATTCATAATCGAGGAATTATTCACCGGGATATTTCCCCAGAAAATATTATTTTGCGAGCTAACGATTCTCAACCTGTATTAATCGACTTTGGGGTGGTCAAAGAACTAGCGACAAAATTGCAGTCTCCCATTAACACCCCCATCACTACTGTGGGCAAATTAGGTTATACCCCTACTGAGCAAATGCAAACGGGACGAGCTTACCCTAGTAGTGACTTGTATGCTCTAGCCGTAACTGCGATTGTTTTGCTGACTGGTAAAGAACCTCACGATTTATTTGACGAACACCAGTTAACTTGGAATTGGCAGCAGTTGGTGAAAGTGAATCCCCGATTTGCGGAAGTTTTGCAACGGATGTTAAGTCACTTACCCAGCGCTCGCTATCAAAAAGCTGCTGATGTCGCTCAAGTATTGCGATCGCTAGATCAACCTTTGGTTCCAGATTTATCTTCTGTACAAACTATGGCAGTAGGTCATCGTCCGGACCCATTACCAACACCAGATCCATCTGTAGCTCCCAAACCAAATCAGATCATTCCACCCAGCCATACTACTTCAGTTTTAGATAGTCCTTGGGCAGTGGGAGCAATTATTAGTGCTGTGGTGATTGTCGCTGGATTAGGTTCTTGGACTGTGGTAAATTTTATTCGCAGTCAGAATAAAAAACCCATCCCCGAAACATCAATCCAATCTTTCCCTTCCCCGGTGATTACTCCTAATTTATCTAGTACTCCGACTAATTTACCGACATCCAAACCCACCAACGCATCTGTACCCCCCAAAATATTTAGTAAGCGTCTGAATTTAGGAGCATCTAATACAGCTAAAATTACTGGCAATATTCAATCCAATCAAATTACTCAGTACAGATTTGCCGGGATAGTTGGGCAAAAATTAATTGTCTCTGTTGACCCAGAAAGTGGTGTTTTACTCACCATCTTAGATACAAATCGCCAATCCATTCATAATGCTTCTGAGCAAATAACTTCCTATGCTGGGATTTTACCCAAATCTGGACAATATACTATTCAGTTAACGCTAGGTTCATCTTTGGCTGCGAGTGATTATAGTTTGAACGTTTCTTTAGAAAACCCTGTTGAAGTTAAACCTACACCCACACTCGTATCTACACCTACGGGCACACTTGTACCCACACCTATACCTACATCTGTACCCACTCCTACTATACCTAGTGTTAGTGAATCACCGAATCAATCAACGCCTGTACCGCCAGCAACTCCAGGGTCGAAACAGAACAATATTGATCAAACCGGAATTGGGACTCAGGAATCAGGAGGTAAAAAGAAAGAAGGAGTGAGGAGATAGAATTATTGAGATTTATGCTGATTCCCGACTCAAAAAATTATGCATTGGAATACACTACTGATTACAGGAACTGATACGGAAGCAGGTAAAACGGTTCTGACCACAGCCTTAGCTGCTTATTGGCAAAAATATTATCCCCAACGTAGTTGGGGAATTATGAAACCAATTCAAGCCGGAATTGGCGATCGCGAATGGTATCAAACGCGATTTAATCTAGACCAGTCTCCCGAAGAAATTACACCTTTATATTTTCAAGCACCTCTAGCTCCTCCCATTGCTGCGGCTAGAGAAAATCGCTGTGTAGATTTAGCCCTAGTTTGGCAAGTTCTCACCACTTTACAAAAACGTTATGATGTTGTCTTAGTTGAAGCTTTGGGTGGTTTAGGCTCACCCATTACGGAAGAATTAACTGTCGCCGATTTAGCAGGAGAATGGCGATTACCAACACTCCTGGTAGTACCCGTCAGATTAGGTGCGATCGCTCAAGCTGTAGCCAATGTAGCGTTAGCGAGAGAAAAGCGAGTCAATCTCCAAGGTATTGTTCTGAATTGTGTACAACCCCGTACTGATGAAGAAATAACTGACTGGACACCACCAGAGTTAATTCAATCCTTAACTCATATTCCGGTTTTAGGCTGTTTACCATATTTTGATAATTTGAATGATTTGGATCAACTAGCTCAAGTTGCGTCTAATTTAGATTGGGAAATATTGTAGGAGTCGGGGGATGGGGGGATGGGGAGATGGGGAGGATTTTTTAAATTCTCTTTCCTCACCTACCCCCCTTTCTCTCTTTTTTCCCTGTTCGCTATTAGATGACAATCTAATTTTCTGGGTTTTAAATTTTGAATTAATTAACTGCACCCGACAGCGACTGCGGAAGTAGGTTTGATTAAGCTAGCAGGGAATACCACTGTGTACTTATAAGGTGAAGAGTATGATGGAGAACAATTCATTGCATTTGTATCAATACGTCGAGGTGTCCAATATGAATCTGCTTGCACAGTTAAACTGGAGCCATTCCATGATAATCCCGTTACTTGTAAAGAATTAGTTGTCTTATCAGTCGGTTTTTTTGATGTAAGAAATGTAGCATAGCTAACGTCACCATTGCTAGGATCGATTTTGGCTATAACGGCAACTTTTGGTCTGACCTCCACTACCATAAGAAGTTAACCAACGACCGATCGCAAAGCGACGAAAATCAACACCATTATTTTGACTACCTGTAGAGGAAAAAACACCAAATAAATTACTTCCTTGATCCCAAAGTAGTCCATAACCTGAACCATCATCTCCAGTAGTTTCGTAGTCAGTACGACACCATTTTTTGACGCCATTATCGAAACGAATCAGGATCGGGTTTTTATTATTATATGATACTTGTTGATAGCCAATATAAATATTGGTGCTGCCATTATTGACTACAGACCCTTTTTTTGCCTTGATGCTTGCTTCAGAATCATTACAGGTAAAAGCTATAGTCTTGATTGCAGATGATACTGTGGCTGCAAAGACTTGAGGAACCATAACTGTAGTTGCTAAATTAGCCGCTAATATTGCTGTTAAAGCTGGAAATTTTCGACATTTCATCAGTCGGGACTGATTTAACATATTCAACTCCTTTTCAGTAAAATTATCTTGTCTAACTGAAACTTCATCTACATTTCAGATTATTATGCAATTTTTATATTCTAGATATGGTAGAATTGCCTATTTGTCTATTTCAATTTGCCAGGGCTGTAGTCGGAAATACTATTTTTACGAGATTGGATACATAAAATCCATCACACACTTGCTGTTTACTCCTGACTCCGGCGGTAATTAGTGCGTAAGTCCTGGGTACAATGAAATTCTGCTCTCAACTTTAAGGAATCTGGGGAACTATGGCGCGTTTAGCCCTGGTAAGTGTATCTAATAAAACTGGCTTAATTGAGTTATCCCGTAGCTTAGTGACAGAATTTGGTTTTGATCTCATTAGTAGTGGGGGAACTGCTCAAGCTCTGAAAGCGGCGGGAATACCAGTAACAAAAGTTTCTGACTATACTGGTTCACCAGAAATTTTAGGCGGAAGAGTGAAAACTCTTCATCCCCGAATTCATGGTGGGATTTTAGCTCGACGGGATGTAGAGCAAGATTTGATTGATTTGGAAAATAACCAAATTCGTCCGATTGATTTGGTGGTGGTCAATCTTTATCCTTTTGTCGAAGCGATCGCCCATCCAGAGATCACATTATCAGCAGCGATTGAGCAAATTGATATTGGTGGTCCGACTTTATTACGAGCATCGGCTAAAAACTTTGCTCATTTAACTGTATTGTGTGACCCATCTCAATATGATGAGTATTTGCAAGAATTACGGGAAAATGGGGCAGCGTCTTTAGAATTTAGGCAAAAATGTGCTTTGAAAGGATTTTTGCATACTAGCAGTTATGACCAAGCCATATCTTCCTATTTAGCCGCATCTGTGAGTACACCTCCACCCCAAGAATACACTTTCACCGGAAAACAATTACAATCTCTCCGCTATGGTGAAAATCCCCATCAAAGTGCAGGATGGTATCAAACTGGTGCTACTCTTAGCGGATGGGCAGCTGCGACCAAACTCCAAGGTAAGGAACTGAGCTATAATAACTTAGTGGATTTAGAAGCAGCACGGCAAATAATTTCTGAATTCAGAGAAACTCCGGCAGTCACCATTATCAAACACACTAATCCTTGTGGTACTGCTGAAGGTAACACCATTTTTGAAGCATATCAAAAGGCTTTTAATGCCGATTCAATTTCTGCTTTTGGGGGAATTGTCGCTCTGAACTGTCCTATTGATGCGGATACCGCGAAAGAGTTAACCAAAACCTTTCTAGAATGTGTTGTCGCTCCTGGTTGTACACCGGAAGCGGAAGGAATTCTCGCCGTCAAGGCTAATGTCAGAGTTTTAATTTTACCAGACTTTAGCAGTGACGCAAGCAAACTCTCAAAGCGATCGCTGGTGGTTTTCTGGTACAAGAGGTTGATGATACCATTGTCGATATTGATCAATGGCAAGTGGTTACTCAACGTCAACCTACCACCAGCGAGTTAAGTGAATTACTATTTGCTTGGAAAGTTTGTAAACACGTTAAATCTAATGCCATTGTTGTCAGTGGTAATCGGGCTACTCTAGGAATAGGCTCTGGTCAAATGAACCGTGTCGGTTCAGTCAAAATTGCTCTAGAACAAGCTGGAGAAAAGTCTCAAGGTGCAGTTTTAGCTAGTGATGGATTTTTCCCTTTTGATGATTCTGTCAGAACCGCGGCAGCTGCGGGTATCACAGCTATTGTCCAACCTGGGGGAAGTTTACGAGATCAAGTTGTCATTCAAGCCGCTAACGAATTGGGTTTAGTCATGGTATTGACAGGTAAACGTCATTTCTTACATTAGAATTGATATTATTGTCCCCCTGAATGTGCCAGTTTCCAAAGTGCCACTCTATTTTTGCCATCTATCACCACCAATGATATAGTGACCTTGTGTGTGAGGAGCAATGTTAAATATAAAAAGCGGTTGGGGTGGAAACACGGTAACACTCCCGACCGCTTTTTATTGTTCAGGAAATTTTGATGAAAAAATAAAATAAAAAAATACTTGCGCTTTTAGATAACTGCTGATACTATATATTTGTGTGTGAGGAGCAATGTTGAATTTAAAAAACGTCTGGGGTGGAAACACGGTAACACTCCCAGACGTTTTTTAATTTTCACTATTTATATTATCTCCTTTTAGAAGACTGAGATGGAGGTGGCGGAGTATCCATTCGCAATTGTTGCCGACCATTAGTAATAATTCGCAGCATTTCCTTGAGGTCTTGCTCAATGTTTTCTAACACACCATCAGCATATTCATCTGCACCATCTTCAATCTCTTGAGCCTGAGCAATCGCCGCTTGACGCAAGTCTTCCAACTCTATTTGGCTAGCACGTTGTTGACGGTCAATTTCTGCCAGAGTATCTTGCATCATTGCTTCACACTCTAACTTTACTTGACGTCGCATTTGCTCGGCTTCTTTTTCTGCCTGCCTGATAATATCACTGTCAGCTAAAATTTGCGCTCTTTTCACCTGAGCAGCTTCGACAACTTGCTGTCCATATTCTTCAGCAGATAAGAGAATTTCCTCCTTTTGTTCGAGAATAATTACTGCTTCCTGGAAAACTGATGGTAAGGAGAGCCTGATAAAATCGAGTTGTTCCAACAGTTTTTCTTCATCTATCAGTGTGCGTCCTATAATTGGAATCCGCAGGCTAGACAGAATCATTTCCTCTAAACGGTTGAGTTCGTTTTGAATATCTACTCTTGATGCTCCTGAGTTGTCTCCATTGGTAGGGAAGACTTTAGCATAGTTTTGGTAGGAGGAATTATCTCCGTTTTGGTTGGGTTCGAGGTTGGAGAGTGGTGATTGTAGCATTGGTATATATCTAGAGCAATGTGTGGAGGAACGAGATGATCAACAGAGCCACCAAACCTTGCAATCTCTTTTATCACACTACTACTTAAAAAACTATACTCATTAGAGGTTGCCAAAAAGACTGTTTCTATGTGAGTAGAAAGGGTTTTATTGGTGTGAGCCATTTGTAACTCGATCTCAAAATCGGAAACCGCTCGCAAACCCCGTAATCAAAACTTGTGCTTGTCGCATTTGGGCATAGTTAACCGTTAAACCATCAAAGCTATCTACTTCTACATTCGGTAGATGTTGGGTAGCAAGACGGATTTGTTCTAAGCGTTGCTGCACTGTAAATAAGGGAATTTTGTTGAGGATTCCTCAAGACAGCAACTACAACTCTATCAAACAGCCGACAGCTTCGCTGAATGATATCAAGGTGTCCCAAGGTAATAGGGTCAAAACTACCAGGATAAATAGCAATCAGATTTATGTGTGTCAAAATTGTTTTGGTGATTATATCGAAAGCATTTTATTTAACTTACTCAAATTTAACATTTGATGGAAAAAGTGCTATTCTATTCCCTTTATTCAGGTAATTTTGCATGATTCTAGATTTTCCCATTTTGCCCTTAGCATTTGAATTTACTTCTCCCGGTCCGATTCTCCTGAAAATAGGGCCAATTATGATCCGTTGGTATGGCTTTTTGATTGCTGCTGCTGTCTTATTAGGTGTTAGTCTAGCCCAGTATTTAGCAAAACGTCGTCATATTAATCCAGAGTTGCTGAGTGATTTATCAATTTGGCTGGTTATTGGTGCCATTCCCACAGCCCGTTTGTATTATGTTTTATTTCAGTGGCCAGAATATGCTCAACATCCTGAGGACATCATTGCCATTTGGAAAGGTGGTATTGCCATTCATGGAGCGATATTAGGTGGTGTGGTGGCAACTTTGATTTTTGCTAAAATCAAGCAAATATCTTTTTGGCAACTAGCAGATTTAGTCGCTCCTTCATTGATTTTAGGACAGGCGATTGGACGTTGGGGAAATTTTTTCAACTCGGAAGCTTTTGGTGATCCCACCAATTTACCCTGGAAACTTTATATCCCCATCGAGCGTCGTCCCGCAAATTTGGTCAATTTTGAATACTTTCATCCCACATTTCTCTACGAATCTTTGTGGAATTTAATGGTATTTGCCATCTTGATCACATTGTTTTTTCTCGCTTTATCTGGTAAACTCCGTCTGAAAGTAGGAACTTTATTTTTAGTATATTGGGTCATCTATAGCATCGGACGCTTTTGGATTGAAGGTTTACGCACAGATAGTTTAATGCTAAGTCCGTTGCGAATTGCTCAAGTAGTGAGTTTAATCGGCATGACTTTAGGGTTATCTGGGTTAGCTTGGCTATATCTATGGCGATCGCCCTTTACCTGATGTAGTTTCTTCCTCAAAAGCTAATGGAGCAATGGAATAATCGTCCATCAGAGAATATTTGGTAATTGACACCGACACCTGAAACCTAAGATTGAATAAAAAATGCCCCAGAGTATTCTCTAGGGCTTAACCAGGGTGCATCTACCATTTATCTCTACTAGGCAAAGTGGCTTAAACCGGAAAGATACTGCGAAAATGCCAAAAAAACTTTTTTAGAGAGTTTCTGTATTTATAGTTATGAGTGATTATACGAATAGTATTAATAGCGGGAATAGTACCTGTAATTTGTCCCCAATGGTATATATTGTGGGAGCAGGTTAGGAGATCCAGATTTATTAACAGTTAAGGCACAAAAACTGTTAGCTAGAGCAGATGTGATTTTATTTGCTGATTCTTTAGTACCAGAGCAAATTTTGGCTATTTGTCGTCCAGATGCAGAAATTATCGGCACAGCAAATCAAACTCTAGCAGAGATTGTAGCCATGATGATGGCTCAGGTGCGATCGCAAAAATCTGTAGTCCGTCTACATTCTGGTGATCCTAGTCTTTACAGTGCTATTCATGAGCAAATGTGCCTTTTGACAGAAGCAAATATTCCTTTTGAGGTCATACCTGGGATTAGTGCTTTTCAAGCTGCTGCTGCTAAATTGAAAGTAGAACTAACTATTCCTGGTATTGTGCAAACGATTATTTTAACCCGGATTAGTGGCAGAACCGAAGTTCCCACTAGCGAAGAATTAACTTCTTTAGCCGCACATCAAGCTAGTATTTGCTTGTATTTGAGTGCGCGTCATGTAGCTAAAGCTCAAAGTAAACTCCTAGAACACTACCCACCAACCACCCCCGTCGCCATTTGTTTTCGGGTGGGATGGCCAGATGAAAAAATTCAGGTGGTTCCCCTCACACAAATGGCAGATTCTACCCATGAAGAACAACTGATTCGGACTACACTTTATATTGTCAGTCCAGCACTCTGTCAGAAGTAAAAGGGCGATCGCGTTTATATGATCCTGAACATAATCATCTATTTCGCTAAACTGTGGTTTATCCGCTATTTTTGTCATGAATAAAGGTAATAAACAAATGGATTTCGGATAAATATCTGGATAAATATCTGGATAAATAAATATGAAGCTACTTTAGGAATATATCCATTATATATATTTCTAGCTTACAACAGTATTTGGATGGAGAAATTCTCAATGACTCAGGGTATATTTTATTTGGCTTAAAGGTCTGGGATGAAGAGTAATATCTTACAGCAACGTCGGTTAAAACCAACCTTAAATGCCCTAGAAACTGGTGGGTTCAGTCTCAGCGGATTATTGTTGTGGTTAGGAACAGCACCAGACTTAAATATAGCTCTTGGTTGCCCAAGCCATGCTGGTTTGGTTACCAGCAGCTTTAGTATCTATGTTGCTGAACTTACAAGTATATCGACTGGGAACCCATCATCTAGAAATAGCTGGAGGGACTCCTAACTATCTGACTAGATTACTCAAAAAATATCCCTATATAGCTACTTATGGCGCCATTGGTTATTTGATGGGTTGGGTATCTGTACCACCGATTAATGGGATTATTCTCACGGAATTAATCAAGTCTCAACTGACACCCTTAAGTATTACTTGTCCAGAAACTTTCCTAAAAATTATATTTACAGTCATTCCTTTCATTTTAGCTTTTAGTAATATCCGTGCCTCCAGTATCCTACATTTATTTTTTGTACTTCCAGCCATAGGTTTATTAATTACCTTTTCTCTTCAAGGTTTAGGTTGGTTAGCATTATCTCCAGTCAGTCCAGGATTTTTCCCTGAACCAGAGCTATGGTCAGCAAAACCTCTACATTTTGTCGATTGGGCTAAGTGGTTTTTTATTGCTATTTATGGTGCATATGCGGGAGAAACAGCTTCCTCCTTTGTTGCTGATAGTAAAAACCCTCAGAAAACGTTGAATTTTCTGAAGTTAACCACCTATTTCATTCCCATTGTTTATTTGGGTGGTTCTTGGGTATTGATGCGCTTAGATACAGGTGCATACACACAGAAAGATACATTTTTAAACCTATTAACAGCATCCTCTCCCTTTTGGGGTCAATCTGCTGGTGTGTTGGTGACTTTCTTAATTGTGACTGGAGCATTTTTAAGTTCAGCTACAGCAGTTTCTAACTCTCCCCGCATATTTTACCAACTGGCTATAGATGGCTACTTATCTCCAGTATTTGGAGTGTTGTCTCACCGTGGTGTATTTTTCCCAAGTCTAATATTTACACTTTTTCTGAGTCTGATTTGCTTGATTTGGGGAGATGTATCCCGCATCATTATGGTGACTGGGACTAGCTATGTAGTAGCAATGATTATCCTTCACTTAGGAATTTGGCTACATCGTCACCATTCAGAGAGTTTCGCACCTTGGTGGTCTTTGGGTATTGGATTGATAGAGATTGCAGTCTTATTGGTGGGGGGTTGGGCTTGGGGTTGGCAAGATTGGACTATAGGCATAATATTGCCTATAGCGATTATGATCATAGATTTTGTAATTCGGCGTATTCCCTTGGCTCCGTTTCGTCCCCGTTGGTGGATAGAGCATGATACTTGGTGGGGTGGTTTACAGCGTCATCCTCTACCTAAACATATTGCCCAAAAAGATTTTATTGCGATTCAAGTCATAGTTTTACTACTTTTGGTTTGTAGTACGGCGATTATTACTTGGGTATTTAGGGGTATTGTCAATAAAATTTTGAGTTATCAAAGTAATAATTTATTTGTCATCTTGCTAATTTCTCTAGCATTTGTCAGTGTGGCGATCGCCTGTTGGACTAGTTTACCTCAAGTTACAGCGGTGGATGAAGCTCGTCAACATGCTGAAAATCTTTTCATCACTGCTTTAGACACTGTTCCAGATAGTATTTTAGTAGTGGATGAAAATGGATTTATTAATCAGGCAAATCCATCAGCAGAGTTGTTGTTTGAAATTGAAAAATATAAACTCTTGGGACAAAAATTAAATCATTTTTTGCCAGGGTTGTCGGAAAATACTATTTACTGGGAAAACCGGAGTGAACAAATATTAAAACGCCATCAAAAATCACGTATTATTGAAGCCACAATTTCCCAACGTTCAGGAGAATTTATGAAAGAATACATTATAATTCTTCGAGATATTACTGAAAATAAACAAGCAAATATTAAACTAAAAGAAGCCTTACAAACACAAGCAAAATTAGCAACTACAGCGACTGCACAAGCACAGCAATTAGAAGTGGCTTTATCTAATTTACAAAAAACTCAAGCCCAATTAGTACAAACTGAGAAAATGTCTTCATTGGGTCAGTTAGTTGCTGGTATTGCTCATGAAATTAATAATCCGATTAGTTTTATCAATGGTAATTTACAATATTTTAATAACTACAGTCAAAGCTTAGTAGCGTTAGTTAAACTGTACCAGCAAAAATATCCCCAAAATGATTCTGAACTAGAAATATTAATGGAAGAACATGACCTTACATTTATTATAGAAGACTTACCAAAAACTTTGTCTTCTATGAAAGTTGGTACTAATCGCATCCGAGAAATTATCCAGACTTTGCGGAATTTTTCGCGGATTGATGAATCAGAAAAGAAATTTGTTGATATTCATGAAGGAATTGATAGTACTTTATTACTTTTGCAACATCGTCTTCAGGGACAAGGAAATTACCCAAGTATTGAAATTATCAAAATATATGGAGATGTTCCGAAAATTGCTTGTTATGCGGGACAATTAAATCAGGTTTTCATGAATATTTTAAGTAATGCAATTGATGCTTTACAAGAAGATTATAACCAAAATTTGCTAAGTTCAGGTCAGATTATTATCCATACTCAAATAAACGATCATGAAGATTGCTTAATGATTAGTATTAAAGATAATGGGAAAGGTATGAATGAGGAAATAAAAAATAAATTATTTGACCCATTTTTTACAACTAAACCTGTAGGTTCTGGTACAGGTTTAGGTTTATCTATTTGCTATCAGATTGTAGTAAATCAGCACAAAGGGAATATAATATGTAATTCATTACCAGATTATGGCTCGGAGTTTATCATCGAAATACCCATAATTGCTGGATAATTAAACATTGCATCTTTAATCTTGCTCAGTAATAGGTAGTCTAACGGTGAAAGTAGAACCGACACCAGGATGACTTTTGACGACAATTTCACCACCCATCATCTGGCAAAAATGGTGACTAATTGCTAAACCTAATCCGGTACCCCCATATTTTTTTGTAGTTGAGTTATCCCCTTGAGTGAAGGGTTTAAATAGTTCTTTTTGTTGACTATGAGATATCCCAATTCCTGTATCTGTGATGATAAAACTAATAATACCGAAGGGTGTATCTTTGAGTAAGTCTGCTTTTTCAGACTTCACTGTTAGTGTCACTTTCCCATTGGTGGTAAATTTAGCAGCATTGCTGAGTAAATTGAGTAATACCTGTCTCATTCTAGTTTGATCAGCATACATTGTCCCCAAATGTTGCTCACAATCCACTTCTAAAACATTGCCATTTTTTTCTATAGCTGACTTAACTGTAAGGACAAGATTATTTATTAATGTCTCAATCGCAAATGTCTCTGGATAAAGAGTCATTTTTCCCGCTTCAATTTTTGATAAATCTAGAATATCGTTAATTAATTCTAAAAGATGCCTACCCGCCGAGTTGATGGTTTCTAGATCAGTGGTAAAATCCCCTGACAAACTTAGATCATGAGCATCATCTTGAAGTAATTGACTCAAACCAATTACTGCATTTAGTGGTGTCCTTAACTCATGACTAACATTTGCCAAAAACTGACTTTTTGCTTTACTAGCAGCTTCAGCTAATTCCTTAGCATGTTGTAATTCCTTAGTTCGTTGAGATACTCTTTCAATCAGCCGATTCAGAGATTTTGCTAATAGCCCAATTTCATCTTCCGTTGTCACCGGTGCTCGCAAATCGAAATTAGATTTTCTGGCTACTTGTTCAGCTACTTGAGTTACCGTAATCACTGGTTCCGCGATCGCTCTACTAGTCCGCCATGCCACTACAGCAGCGATAGCCACTGATATTAACATACTGACAATGAAAATTAATCTCTCGACCACTTTAGCCTGTTCTACATCCCCTTGTCTTTCCTGTTCTTGCTCTTGGGCAGTTCTTAGGATGTTACTTAATTTATCTGAAAGCTGATCTAATTGCGTAGCCGTTTCACCACGCATAATTTTCAACAACTGTTCCCGTGCAAAGATAATTTGCTCTGGTTGCGCTGGGGAAGAGTCTATTTTTTGCAATACAGTTTCTATTTGGTTAATGTAGGATGTTAAATTGGTTGCATAGTCCTGCAACAAAGTTTGTAAAGTAGCACTAGTGGCAGCTAGTCTAGCTGGTTTACTGTTAATAAAGCCGGCAATTTTCTGCTCCAAATTCTTGGCTCTATCTGCACTTTGAAGAAATTCGGTTCTAGTGCTGGAGAGTCTAGACCTATCTTCCAAGACAGCAACCAGATTGGAGCTATGTAGTTGAGCCCCAATCACCGCATCCTTGTAATTAATCAGCAGTTGTCCTTGCTCAGTAGCTTGATTTAACTGTCTGATTTCTCTTCCCCGATAGTAGTTGGCAAGTATTAATCCTGTCAATGAACCAAAAAAGCCAATACCAATGGCGACAAAATAACCATAGCCAATTTTTTGATGAATACGCCAAGAACTAGCTTTGAGTTTTCCTCGGGAAGGAAATTCTATAGTTGGGAGTTCGTCTGTCGATGGGAGACTCATTAAACGTAGCGAAATGACGTAAAACGGTGTAATTTACTGTGCCTTGAGTGAGGATTAATTTTCACAAAGTATCTAGCTGATATTCTACTCTACTTGATGGTATTTTGCCATTTAACTAGACAAATTAAATTTTGAGTTGACGTACTGTTTTAGCGAGGATGTTGATTGCTGCTTTGATAAGTCTCCACCTCGTCTCCAGGCTTGTTTATGTTTTTCCCCTGATCATGTATAGCTGATATCATAAAATAGTCAGAAAGTCGAGTATATGTGAACAAAATAGAAATTTTATGACGTTGGATATTAATATCATTAAGTTAATTGACTAACACAGCTTAAGATAGCTTTAATATCAGATAAAACTGACGTTCCAACTTATATAAAGGAAGAGGTGGTTGAGTTTTCGCATGATTTGTACTTTTAACAGTACCATTGCTAGTAAATGATACAGCAAAAAACACCACTGGAGGATTGTTGTTGATTGCAAAACAGAATGACATATGGTGGTTTTCATCAATCCTGTCACCTTTTAACTTCTATCCTCTGACTAAATTTCTACCCTGTAGTTGATGCAGTGGAGGTTACAGGACAACTAGGCTGATAAAGCCATAAAACCCTTTGTCCTCTAAATTCCAGCCTATTCAACAGCTTTGGGGTCAGTAATTTTCCAGATTAAAGCAACTCAACTGTCAAAATTATGGGAGTGAAAATGCAAGAACCAGAATTTTTAGAAACCAAGTCAAAAGAGACAACAGTTCCAGATATAAATACCCAAGCCGGAACTATTACTAAACTTCAGCCTCCTGTACAATCTCAAGAGCAATGGCTCAAGTATGGAGAACAGGTATCTGGATTTTTAGGTACATTACCTGAATATGTGGGTAGTTTCTTCAATAAATATAAACAACCTCTAGTTACTGTTGGTTTAGTAGTAACAGCTATTGTTACGGTTAAAGTGCTATTGGCAATACTAGATGCGTTAAACGATGTTCCTTTGGTAGCACCAACCTTTGAGTTAATTGGGATTGGTTACTCGGTCTGGTTTGTTTACCGCTATTTGCTCAAAGCTTCAACTAGACAAGAGTTAACTAGTGAAATTACTACCCTCAAATCACAAGTTGTGGGCAAGGAAGCTCAGTAAGCTGAATATCTGATAGTTAATACCCTCCCATCCCATTCAAAATACAAAAACTAGTAGATTGTTCCCAAATATCAACACTTCCTAATTTTGGATTTTGAATATCTCTCCAGGGGGGGTAGAGGGAAAAGAGGACAAGGGGCAGGGGGCAGGGGGCAGGGGGAAAGAGAATTAAAATATCCCATCTCTCCATCTCCCCATCCATCTCCGTTTCTCCCCCCTGCACCCTGCACCCTGCCCCCCTGCCTCTTCCCCCTCGCCATTAGAGTACACGCAACAAGCTGGGAATACTGTCTATAGTGTCCAAGCTCCGAATTTCGGCCAGGGCTTGGTGAAAATTCCCTTCCCGAACATGATGGGTAACAACGACAATCTCTGCTAGTTCACCACGAAAACCTTTTTGGACAACTGATTCTAAACTAACACCATATTTGCCGAAGCACGTCCCCAAACTACCAATAACTCCAGGATGATCTCTAGTCAGGAATCGAGCATAAAATCGAGTTACTAGCTCTGTCATGGGCACAATTTCGGCATAATCATTATGTCCACAACCTAATAAAGGATTGAGGTTAGTAGTACTTGTCTTCAGACTGGCCAACAGATTCAGGATATCTGAAGATACGGCACTAGCTGTAGCATCCGCACCAGCACCACGTCCAAAAAACATCACCTGTCCTACAGGTTCTCCTTCCACCAGAATGGCATTATAAACTCCATCAATACTAGCTAATGGGTGAGTTTTAGCTACTAAAGTAGGATGCACTCTCACTGATAATTTTAGGTTATCATCAGGTTGACTTTTGGCTATGGCTAATAATTTAATCACATAGCCCAATTTTTTGGCATATTTAATATCTATTTGACTAACTTGGCGAATTCCTTCCCGATATACATCTTCTAAATTGATCCTGCCACCAAAAGCCAAAGATGCTAAAATCGCAATCTTATCTCCAGCATCGAATCCATCTACATCAGCACTAGGGTCAGCTTCAGCATAACCCAATTGTTGGGCATCAATGAGAACATCGCTAAAGTTGATATTTTCTCTTTGCATCCTGGTGAGGATGTAGTTAGTTGTACCATTAATAATCCCAGTGATAGTGTGAATCCGATTCACGCTTAAAGACTGTTTCAAAGATTGAATCACAGGGATACCCCCACCCACAGCAGCTTCTAGCAGCACATAAACACCAGATTGATTCGCAGCTGTAAAAATTTCTGCCCCAAACCGAGCGATCACCGCTTTATTGGCCGTAACGATATGTTTCCCATGCCTAATCGCTTCCAGAATCAGCGATCGCGCTGGTTCTAATCCACCCATTAACTCCACAACTATATCAATTTCCGGATCATTGACAATCCCCGCTAAATCGGTAGTCAATACCCCAGGTGGTAGTTTTACCGTCCTAGCTTTGTCGAGCGATCGCACACCGACTCGATAGATTTCTATTTCCGGCAACAAAGGATGACGATCAACTGTATCTTGTAACAGTTCTACTGTCCCCGTGCCCACAGTTCCTAATCCTAAGATTCCCAGTTTCACACCCACAAATTTACACCCAATGTATTTCTAAATGCTGAGTAAATAATTTCTTCAGCTATATATAAAACAATTGTAGGTGGGGCAAAGCCCCACCTACAAAATTATTGCTTGTCCTAAGGTCAAGACTAAAGAAAGATTATGAATGACTAATCTGTGACTTAATATGTTTCTACATGCCAACGGCCAGCTTTTTTGATTTCCTTCTGGTAATCACTCCAAGTTACACCTTCTTTGGCAGCAGCAGCAGATAAAGCCGCATCAATACCTTCTTCCATACCTCGCAAACCACAGATGTAAGTATGGGTTTTTTCTTCCTTAATCAACTGCCATAATTCATCTGCGTGTTCTGCTACGCGGTCTTGAATATACATTCTACCACCTTGGGAATTTTTTTGTTCCCGACTGATGGCACAAGTGAGACGGAAGTGATCAGGATACTTCTCTTGGATTGCTTCCAATTCTTCTTTGTAAAGAATGTTGGGTGTGGTGGGTATACCAAATATCAACCAAGAAAAACCCTTAAACTGGTACTCTGGGTTAGCAGCGCGTTCGGCATCATTAAACATCCGCCAGAGATAAGTCCGCATGGGCGCAATACCTGTACCAGTTGCCATCATAATCACTTTGGCATCAGGATCAGCAGGTAATAACATTTCCTTACCTACAGGTCCTGTGATTTTTACATCTGCCCCTGGTTGGAGCTGAGTCAGATAAGTGGAGCAAACACCATAGACTGTTTCATTAGTTTCAGGATGCTTGTACTCCAACTGACGGACGCAAAGTGATATAGTCTTGTCATCTACATCATCCCCATGACGAGTGGAAGCAATGGAGTACAGTCTGAGTTTTTCTGGCTTACCATTTTTGTCCAATCCTGGGGGAATAATACCAATACTTTGGCCTTCCAAATATCTCAAATTGCTGCCAGTCAGGTCAAACTTGAGGTGTTGAACAATACCAATTCCACCTTCTTTAACTAACGCTTCATTAGATATACATTTACCAATAAATGGAGCGTTAGGGCGGTATAATGTTTACAGGAACGTCAGCGTGGGCATCTTTCTTGGCTTTCGCTTGAGTCATGGTGTTGCCTTGATTATCCTTATTTTAGCTGTTTTTCAGCTGGTGGTTTAGCGAAGCCTTTAACTTCACTACTACTTTGAACAGGTGTGGCTTTACCAATTCCCTCACTGTTAGCACTAACCTCTACCACTGGACTATCCTGCTAGTTGTAGAGATGTTATAGGCTGAATGCTAACAATTTTGCCGCCTAAGCGAGTGAGCCGTCGCATTTCTTGATTCATCCGGTTATAAGGCACTCTGATGAACACACTGCCACTTTTACGAATTGGGTAGTTGATTTTATCAGTTTCTTCGCTCTGACGTAGACCTACCACTTTGTAAACGAAGACGCGGCTACCTGATTCTGTATTGGCAGCACCCTCAACAGCACCTTGATTGTACATTCTTTCTACCACTCCGATATTTACTTAACCGTTTATCAAAAAAACTATTTCCATCCTCAGTCAGTTTTAGTTTACCGGATTTTTGTTTCATAAAACTGGCTTGGGACGGAAAATGGCATCATCAACTGATGCCTTGCGAAGTAAACTCACCAAGGGCATACAGGCATAGCAAAAAACACACCTGTTCACCTTCTAAGGTAGAGGATAAGTCTAGGGGAGAATGTTAGTCACGAATCAATTTAAGCTTTTTTTTAGCGCCAGCTTACCACTGCATATCAAATCGTCGGAAATTCGACCACCGTTGGTGGGATCATTCCAGGGAAAGGAAATATTGTTATAGAAGACCCACCTCTGTTAAAATCAAATATACCACTAGGATTAAATACTTACCAGCACCGCATTCAAGCCAGTCTCAGGAGAAACAACTACGATGTTGTCCATCTTCTAGATATATGATCGGCGTGCTGGGTAATCAGAACCCAGGTCAATACCATTGAGGTAAACTCCTGGCGTGAGGATTTTGGTGAAAAATTATTGATTGAGACATCTTTTTTTAGTATTTTAGAGGAGATTTATGACCATTAAGCCGGAACGCGTGGTACTGATTGGAGTAGCTGGAGACTCTGGATGTGGTAAGTCTACATTTTTGCGTCGGTTGATCGATTTGTTTGGGGAAGATTTTATGACTGTCATCTGTTTAGATGACTATCATTGTCTAGATCGTAAGCAACGTAAAGAAACTGGCATCACAGCCCTAGACCCCAGAGCTAACAATTTTGACTTGATGTATGAGCAAATAAATGCGCTCAAAAATGGTCAAGCGATTCATAAGCCGATTTATAACCACGAAACCGGCCTGATAGATCCCCCAGAGTGGGTGCAGCCAAATCATATCGTCGTGGTTGAGGGATTACATCCTTTATATGATGAGCGAGTGCGATCGCTGATTGATTTCAGTGTCTATTTTGATATCAGTGATGAAGTCAAAATTGCGTGGAAAATCCAACGAGATATGGCTGAAAGAGGACATCGCTATGAAGATGTTTTAGCTCAAATCAATTCTCGTAAACCCGACTTTGAAAAGTTTATTGAACCACAAAGAGAATTTGCTGATGTAGTTCTCCAAGTATTGCCTACCAATTTGATAAAAAACGATACAGAGCGTAAAGTTTTACGGGTACGGATGCTGCAACGGGAAGGTAAGGAAGGTTTTGACCCATCTTATCTGTTTGATGAAGGTTCAACCATTAATTGGACTCCTTGTGGACGTAAGCTAACCTGTTCTTATCCAGGAATGCAATTGTATTACGGTTCAGATGTTTACTATGGTCGCTACGTCTCAGTATTAGAAGTAGATGGTCAGTTTGACAATCTGGAAGAAGTCATTTATATCGAAACCCATCTCAGTAAAACATCTACCAAATATCAGGGTGAATTAACACATCTATTACTCCAGCACCGTGAGTATCCAGGATCTAATAATGGAACGGGTTTCTTCCAGGTGCTGACAGGTTTAAAAATGCGTGCGGCATATGAGATGTTGACAGTTAAGGAAACAAAACTAGCCGTTGAAGTTTAAAACATCAGTTTTTGTGTAAAATCTGGCGGAGGGGGACTTTTATTGCCCCCTTTTTTTTATCAATTGTGTAATTATTGTTATGGTTTTATAAACTAGAATAACTGCACTAACTACAAGTATTTAGTCGGTGAATCAACTTTTACAGGAGGAATGTCCTTTGTCTCGTCGCTATTTATTTACCTCCGAGTCAGTTACCGAAGGTCATCCAGATAAAATTTGTGATCAGATTTCTGATACTATTATCGATGCCTTACTATCCGAAGATGCTAGCAGTCGTGTTGCTGCTGAAGTGGTGGTTAATACTGGATTAGTACTAATTACAGGGGAAATTACCACAAAAGCCAGTGTAAATTATGTCAATCTAGCTCGTAAGAAAATCGCCGAAATTGGTTATACTGACGCTGATAACGGCTTTTCTGCTAATAGCGCTAGCGTACTAATTGCTTTGGACGAACAATCACCTGATATTGCTCAAGGTGTAAACACCGCGCAAGAATCTCGTGGTGAAAATAGTGATGAACTATTTGATAAAATTGGTGCCGGCGACCAAGGAATTATGTTCGGTTTTGCTAGTAACGAAACTCCCGAACTAATGCCTTTACCAATTAGTCTAGCGCACCGCATTGCTCGGCGACTAGCCGCAGTTAGAAAAACAGGTGACTTACCTTACTTGCGTCCTGATGGTAAAACTCAAGTAACTGTAGTTTATGAAGATGGACGTCCTGTAGGTATTGACACCATTTTGATTTCTACTCAGCATACCGCTACTATTGGAGAAATCACAGATGAAGCCGCTGTACAAGCCAAAATTAAAGCTGACCTATGGTTATATGTAGTACAGCCTGTCTTTGGTGATATTAACGTTAAGCCAGATGAACAAACACGTTTTCTAGTAAATCCTACTGGTAAATTCGTGATTGGTGGACCACCAGGGAGATTCTGGTCTAACAGGTAGAAAAATTATTGTCGATACCTACGGTGGTTATTCACGACATGGTGGTGGTGCTTTTTCTGGTAAAGACCCCACGAAGGTAGACCGTTCCGCTGCATATGCAGCTCGTTATGTAGCTAAAAATATTGTCGCCGCTGGTTTAGCAGATAAAGTTGAAATTCAACTATCTTATGCCATTGGTGTAGCAAGACCTACCAGCATTCTAGTAGAAACTTTTGGTACTGGCAAAGTTGATGATGATACTTTGTTGGAATTAGTTAAACAAAACTTTGAACTACGTCCAGCCGGGATTATTCATACGTTTAACTTACGCAATTTACCAAGTGAAAGAGGCGGACGTTTTTATCAGGACGTCGCTGCTTATGGTCACTTTGGGCGTACTGACTTAGATCTACCTTGGGAGCGTACTGATAAAGCAGAATTGCTAAAACAAGCAGTTAAATAGCTCTAGGGGAAGAGGCAGGGGGCAGGGGGCAGGGGGCAGGGGGCAGGGGGCAGAGGGGCAGAGGGGCAGAGGGGCAGAGGGGAAAATTTCTGATTAGGGAATTTTTCTGTGACTAAAATGTTAGAAAAAACCTTTTATTCTCCCTTTGCTCCCCTGCCCCCTGCCTCCCCTATTCTCCTAAATAAGCTGCCAAAACTTGAGCATTACTTTGAATTTCTGCTGGTGTACCTACAGCTAAATTTTGCCCTTCTGCTAACACCCAGACTCGATCACACAAAGACATAATCAGATCCATATTGTGTTCAATAATCAGAAATGTCATGCCATCTTGACGATTCCAGGTGATAATGCGATCGCATATATCATCAATTAATCGAGGATTGACACCTGCAGCAGGTTCATCTAACAAAATTAATTTGGGATTAGTCATCAACGCTCTTCCCATTTCCAGCAGCTTGCGTTGTCCACCAGACAAAACACCAGCATAATCTTGGGCTTTTTTCGCCAACCCCACAGATTCTAACAAAAACATCGCTCTTTCTTTTAATTCGCGTTCTTCTCTAGCGACAGTATGCGGCTGTAATTGTACTTGCCAAAAATTTTCACCAGTTTGTTTTTGGGCTGCAAGTAACATATTCTCTAATACAGATAGTCGAGAAAGTGTTCTCGCTACTTGAAAAGTACGTACTAGTCCCTGTTGGGCGATTTGATATGGTTGTAACTGATGAATTGGTTCAGCATCAAAAATTACTCTACCTTTATCGGGCCGGATAAAGTTGGAAAGTAGGTTAAATAAAGTCGTTTTCCCAGCCCCATTTGGACCGATTAAACCTGTGATGCTACCTTTGGCTACTTCTATATTCGCCTCGTTTACGGCTTTGATGCCACCAAAACTTTTACAAAGTCCAGTAGCTGCAAGTAAAGGGACAGAAGATTGGTTATTTACCAAGGGTAAGTTCCTCCTTTTTCCCTAAGATACCTTGAGGACGCCAAATCATGAGTACCATTAAAATCATCCCAATCACCATAATCCGAAAAGCACCAATCCTTTCTACATCGAGAGGAACTAAACGTGGTAGGAATTCTCTAGTCAGCGCATCATATGCAAAATAAATTACTGCACCTAATATAGTGCCAATATTATTCCCAGAACCACCTAAAATTACCATAATCCAACAATCAAAGGTAAGTTGTGGTTGAAAATTATCTGGATAAATAGCACTGAGTTGCCAAGCGAACAAAGCACCAGCAATGCCAGCGATCGCACCTCCCAGCATTAACGATTGTAATTTATACCAAAAAACATTTTTTCCCATGGCTTTGGGGATTTCTTCATCTTCCCGAATCGCTTTGAGAACTCTTCCCCAAGGCGATCGCACTAAAATTTCTAACCGCCAAAATACAAAAGCTAAGACGGATAGAGATAATAGCATTAAACCCGCTTTAGGATTGTAATTATACAAGCCAATTACCCCAGACGCATAAATTGCTAGTACCAATAAACTGAAAATAACGGCTATGACTAGATGTGAAATAAATTCTGACTTTTTATTTTGACTAGCTCTATCCTGAATTACTGATACTTGAGCAGTACGAACCCAACGCCACAAATAAAAAGAAGTGATCATTGTCAATAGAGTTAATAAACCTATTAATAACAGTCGCCAAACTAAATCTGGTGTAGAGGCGAAAGGTATAGTATAACTTTGGATACCAAAAGACCCAGATACCCAAGTGTCACCCACAGGTAAATCCTGATTATTGACGATTAAACGGATTAGTTCCCCGACACCAACCGTCACAATCGATAGATAATCTTCCCGTAACCTTAATGTGGCAAAACCAATAATTAAGCCTAAAACCGCAGCTACTATCGACCCGATGATGGTAGAAATTAATATGGGTACTCCTTTTAAACTTAACAGGACTGTGGTATAAGCTCCCAAGGTCATAAAAGCAACATGACCAAAGTTAATTAATCCCGTAAAGCCCCATTGTAAGTTAAGCCCCAATCCAAATAAAGCGAAAATTGCTGTAGAGATTGCTAGGAAAATGAGGTAATCTACCATAAAAAAATATACATGAAATTACTGAAAATGAATATATAGCATAGGAAAACTACTGAAGTCGATGTTTCTGGCGGATTGAGTATTTCACAGATGAATAAATTTTAGTGTAGCTTGGGTATAGTGAAGTTTTGCCATTTATTAACTATAGATAATAATTTTTGGGAAAACTACTGTTGTTAAGTTATGGGTAATTTTAGGTATGAATTTGCTGCGAATTAGAATGCATCACTTAATCGAGCAGTTTGAAGATGAAGATTTGCAAAGCATTTGGACCGTTGTCCAAGCGTTACATTTTGATTTTTATATGCAAAGAGCTATAGAACAAGTTAAGCGATCGCAGCAACCGTGGGATATCTTAACCTATGAAGAGGCACAACGGCTGTTAATGTTTTTTTAATCGCTAGCGGAAGTGGGGGAGGTGGGGGGCAGAGGGAAGAGGCAGGGGGGCAGGGTGCGGGGAGCAGGGGGGAGAGGGAAGAGGCAGGGGAGCAGGGTGCGGGGAGCAGGGGGGAGAAACGGAGATGGGGAGATGGGGAGATGGGGAGAATATATTTTAAATTATCTTTCCCCCTGCCCCCTGCCCCCTGCCCCCTGCCCCTTGTCCTCTTTTCCCCCTGCCCCCTGCCCCCTGCCCCCTGCCCCCTGCCTCTTTCCCCATCTGCACTATGTCATTGAGGACGGAAGTTGTGGTGAAGGTAACTCAATAGTGAATCTGGAAGTGCGCTATGCTAGGTCTTTTTTACTAGACCTGAAGAGTTTAGAACCTGCTGCTTACGAGCGGGTGTATAGCTTTGTATTTAATCAACTAGCTGAAAAATGGCAACCGCATTACTTACCGGAGTTAAGACAGTTAGATGATGAGGGGATTTTTTATCGCTTTACCATTGATAATTATCTTATAGGCATAGAAATTAGGGGTGAAATCGTCAAATTTTTGCGTGTCATCCCTATGCCAGATGTCTAAGGTGAGGATTTATCCAACACTTAAAACTGTATAAGACAAAGCAGGGATCGCCAGAGCCTTAAATTAAACTGGTTTTTGACAAACACTTTAGTTGAGATTTCCCTATGGATGCTAGGGCACTTTGGCAACGATACCAAAACTGGTTATATTTCCACGAGGGACTGGAACTGTATCTAGATGTAAGTCGAATGCGATTTGACGATGACTTTGTGAAGTCATTGCAACCGAAGTTTGACAAGGCATTTGCCGATATGGTAGAGCTGGAAGCAGGCGCGATCGCCAATCCTGATGAAGACCGGATGGTAGGACACTACTGGCTGCGGAATCCGGATTTAGCACCGACTCCAGAGCTAACGCAAGAAATTGTCCAAACCATAGAGCAAATAGAAGCCTTTGCTGAAAAAGTGCAAACAGGCGCGATTCACCCTCCCAGAGCTAGCCGCTTCACTGATATTATCTCCATTGGCATTGGTGGTTCCGCCTTGGGACCACAGTTTGTCGCTGAAGCCCTAGCGCCTGATTTCCCCCCATTGAGAATTCACTTTATCGACAATACCGATCCTGCGGGTATTGATCGGATTCTCACCCACCTGCGAAACAGCCTTTCCAGCACGTTAGTTTTAGTGATTTCTAAATCTGGGGGAACACCGGAACCCCGCAACGGGATGATTGAAGTCAAAAAAGCTTATGCGGGACAAAATTTAGACTTTGCTCAATATGCAGTTGCGATTACAAGCGTAGATAGCAACTTGGATAAAATCGCAAAATCTGAAGGTTGGCTAGCCAGGTTCCCCATGTATGATTGGGTGGGAGGACGCACCTCAGTCATGTCCTCGGTCGGATTAGTACCAGCAGCATTACAGGGCATTGATGTTCGGGTCATGCTGGAAGGTGCTAAAGAGATGGACGATGCTACCCGCATCCCCGATGTAAAAAATAATCCAGCAGCTTTATTAGCCTTGGCTTGGTACTATGCTGGTAATGGCAAAGGCGAAAAAGATATGGTTGTCTTACCCTATAAAGACAGCTTGTTGTTATTTAGCCGCTATTTGCAACAGTTGGTGATGGAGTCCTTGGGTAAGGAAAAAGACCTAGATGGCAATATTGTCCATCAAGGTATTGCCGTTTATGGTAACAAAGGCTCAACTGATCAACACGCCTATGTACAACAGCTACGGGATGGTGTACCAAATTTCTTTGCTACCCTGATAGAAGTTTTAGAAGATCGTCAAGGTCAATCCCCAGAAATTGATCCAGGTGTAACAGCAGGTGATTATCTAGCTGGTTTCCTCTTGGGTACTCGTCAAGCGTTGTATGAAAATCATCGGGATTCGATTACAGTTACTATTCCCCAAGTTAACTCCCGGACTGTAGGGGCATTAATTGCTCTGTACGAACGGGCGGTGGGGTTATATGCTAGCTTAGTTAATACTAATGCTTATCATCAACCAGGAGTAGAAGCTGGTAAAAAAGCTGCTGCTGAGATTCTGGATTTACAAAAGCGGGTGATGGAAGTTCTGCAAAAAGAAAAGAAAGCCTTTTCTGTAGAAGAACTTGCCGTCAAAGCTGGTGCTGCTGACCAAGTAGAAGCCATTTATAAAATCCTGCGTCATCTTCAAGCTAATCAACGGGGTGTGATATTCATCGGTAATTTAGCACAACCCAGTAGTTTGAAAGTTTCTCTCAGCTAATATTCTATTTAGTTGATTTTTTAGTTGCATGAGCAACAATTCTTTATCTTAAGCATCCTACTAGATTGTAGCCGCGACTCCAATCTTGTTAGGATGCTTAATTTTTTATATCTCAAGCTAGTGCTAAGTGTACTAGTCACCGTAAACGGATTATTATCCGCACTGAAGTAGCTGACAATCAGCAATCAGTTATAGTTAGGGTTAAGGATAATGGACTGGGTATGACGGAAACTGTCCAGCAAAAGATATTTGACCATCTGTTCACGACTAAATCGGTGGGACAGGTTACAGGTTTAGGTTTATCCATTAGTTATCAAATTGTCGTAGAAAAACATGGAGGTAAATTATTTTGCATATCTGCACCAGGAGAGGGAGCAGAATTTATAGTGGAAATTCCTGTTTAATAGAACCAAATTAATATTTCAGGGTCTAAAGTACCCAGTTTGTAGAGGACTTATGGTGTATACAAAAGTGAATTAACCCACCCTATCCCTCCCTGGGTAAGGGGAGGGAATAAGATGTTATTTTATTGCTTTCGTATACAGGAAAACTAGGGTGAGATTTCGGACTTAATATTCGGGAACTGAAGAATCTACCTCTCGACTCCAAGCGGTAATTCCACCTTTGACGTTTATCCCCACAATTCCTGCTGCTTTCAGAATACTCAGAGCTTTAGCAGAGCGTCCACCCATTTTACAATGGGCAATTAAACGGTGTCCATTGAGTAATTCTTTGACTTTAGCAACACCTTCTCCAGTTTCAATTTCTGGTAAAGGGATTAATACAGAACCAGGAATCTTAGCAATATCGTACTCATGAGGATTACGAACATCCAACAAGACAAAATCCTTTGCACCACTATCCAACAATTGCTTCAATTCCGTCACGGTCATTTCTTGAATTTCCATCTGCTGCTTCGCTTCTGCTGCTTTTGCTTGGGGAATACCACAAAATTCTTCGTAATCTATCAACTTTTCAATCACCGGACGGATTGGATTAGGACGCAACTTTAACTCCCGGAATTTCATTTCCAAAGCGTTATAAAGTAACAGTCTTCCACTCAAGGTATTACCTTGTCCAATAATAATTTTGACTGTTTCCGTAGCTTGAATCACACCAATAATTCCTGGTAAAATTCCCAGCACACCACCTTCAGCACAGGAAGGAACCATTCCTGGTGGTGGTGGTTCTGGATATAAGTCGCGATAATTTGGACCACCTTCGTAGTTAAATACAGTTGCTTGTCCTTCAAAACGGAAAATTGAACCGTAGACGTTAGGTTTATCTAACAATACACAAGCGTCATTGACTAGATATCTAGTGGGGAAGTTATCAGTACCGTCCACCACAATATCATAAGGTTTAATAATGTCTAAGGCATTTTCTGCACTCAGACGAGTTTCATATAAATCAACCTGACAATAAGGGTTAATTTCGTGAATCCGGTTTTTTGCTGATTCAATTTTGGGTTTACCTACCCAAGATGTACCATGAATGACTTGTCGTTGCAGATTGGATGTATCAACCACATCAAAATCAACAATACCAATACGTCCAATCCCTGCTGCGGCTAAATATAATAGCAATGGTGCACCTAGTCCACCTGTACCAATACAGAGGACACTCGCTGCTTTGAGGCGTTTTTGTCCTTCTATACCCACTTCTGGCAAAATCAGATGTCGGGAGTATCGTTCGTAATCGTCTTTGTTCAACTGGATTTCATCCAGATTGGGATTGAGCATAGTAGTTTGAATGAATCAATAGGGAGTGTTGATCTTAACAAAAAATGATAGTAGTCGTCATACGTTTTTACTGATGTATTTAATTTTTTGACTAGTAAGAGAATCTCCATCTATAAAGATGGAGATTTTCTCGTTCTCAGACCAACTTCAGTTTAGCTTCCTTCACTAAACTTTCCGAATATCCTAGAACTACCAATTTCACTACAACCAAGTTACTGCACCAGTATCCAAATCATAACGTCCACCCACAATATCCAGTGTACGGTTACTGATTGCTTGACTTAAAATCGCTGAACTTGCTCTTAATGTTAATACCTGGTATCTTACATTAGCAATAACAGAGTTTTCTAGTTTATCACCAGGTTGTCCTTGAACACTATTTACTGCTGGTTGGATATATGGAACAAGGGAGTTAATTTGAGGAGGAAGTGGTGTATTTTCCACTACTGCCTTAACTGCTCCACATCTTTCATGCCCTAAAACCACAATTAGTTGTGTTCCTAATTGGGATATAGCATATTCCAAGCTGCCTATAACTTCCCTACTAGCGATATTACCCGCTACTCGCACATCAAATAAATCCCCAATTCCCTGAGCAAAAATAATTTCCGAAGGGACTCTGGAATCAGCACACCCTAATATAGCCGCAAAGGGATACTGGTGAGCAGCTGTCTCTTGCACTCGTGATCGTGAGCGACTCGATAAAACATTCCCCGCTGCGATTAGGGATATGTTTTCTCTCACAAAGAATGAATTTCCGTCTTTCAATCTTTGCAAAGCTACTGCGGGATTCACTGGGGTTCGTCCGGTTCCACCAGCAGCTAAAGCTGGCTGTTGTCCCCATAATAAGCCACCAATGCTACCAGCACCAGCTATTCTCAAGAAATTACGACGTCCTACAAATCCATTGATCTTACTCATAAATGCCACCGATAAATACTTGGTATTTTCATTCCCAAAGTGAACAGATGGAGAGAAAATAGTGTTTTCTATTATCTCTGTTCCTTTGAAAAAGGATACCAGTTACAGTAGTATCCGATAATAAATTAAACTAAATTTAACCTAGTTTTAATGCACCTTACTAGTACCTAAATACAGTTCTCCCACCTTTGGATCATTTAATAATTCCTGTCCTTAGACTGACATCGCATCCCGTCCAGATTCTAATACATAACCTCGGTCTGCCATTTCCAAGGCTTTCCGAGCGTTTTGTTCTACTAAGACGATTGCGGTTCCTTGGGCATTAACTTGTTTAATTTGTTCAAATACTTGTGTTACCAATATCGGAGATAATGCGGCTGAAGGTTCATCTAATAGTAGTAAACTCGGTTCTAACATCAGTGCTTTACCCATTGCTAGCATCTGACGTTCTCCACCAGATAATGTCCCTGCTCGTTGACGACGGCGATCGCTTAGTTTGGGGAACATTGTAAATATTTTATCTTTGAGGGGTTTGAGGGGAATATTCCGGACAAAAGCTCCCATTTCCAAATTTTCTTCAATAGTTAATGAGGGGAAAACATTGGCAATTTGGGGTACATAGCACATTCCCCTAGCCACAATCTCGTTGGATTTTAACCCACCTATATTTTCACCTTTAAAGGTGATAGTGCCTGTATGGGGTGTCAATAGCCCAAAGATGGTTTTTGCTAAGGTAGATTTACCAGCACCATTTGGATCAATGACAGTTACTAATTCTCCAGGTGCTACGCGGAAGTTAATACCTTGAAGAATATCTACATCTTTAATATATCCAGCATGGACATTTTCCACTGCTAATAAATTTTCATTAATCATGGGAGGTAGGGAGGTGGGGAAGTGGGGAAGTGGGGAAGTGGGGTGGTGGTGGGGTGGTAGGGAGGTAGGGAGGTAGGGAGGTAGGGTGGTGGGGTGGTGGGGTGGTGGGTGAAGATGATAATGATATATTAATTCTCTTTTCTCCCTTGCCCCTCTGCCCCTCTGCCCCTCTGCCCCCCTGCCCCCATTTAGATCATTCTGATATTTTCTGCAATTCTGGTCGTTCTTCTGGCAAAATTGCTCCTGCTACTGGACAAACTTGGAGACAAATCCCACAATCAATACAAGTGGCAAAATCTATCCAGAACCAATCATTTCCTTTCACATTTTTTCCTCGAACCGGGATGAATACAAGCGACAGGACAAGCAGATTCGCAATCAGCAACACCTTCACAAACATCCGTAACAATTGTATGCGGCATATTCTCGATTCCCAACTAGATAGAACTTACTTAAACCTAACTAACCTAATGGCTCAATTCTGGGTGTACCATCAGGTTTAATCCAAGCAATTTGGGCTATTGAGCGATCGCGTGCGTACTGATATATTTCTGCTTGATCTTTTCCCCCTAAATCCATTTCCACTCGTACTAAATGATCAGAATTCCTCAGTTTTTGTGCATAGATGAAAGCCGCAGCATTAGCATCAATTGTTTCTGGTACTACTAACCAGTTAGAAGCCACAACAGCTTTAGGTAATTGTGATTGAGATGATAGCACCTGATATAAATCATCAATATTTAAAACAAAACCAATGCCAGGGATACTTTTCCCTTGGGGATGATAGAGTCCTAAAAGTTGATCATAGCGACCACCCCGACCTAAAACCTGTGTCTTTGACTCAGTATGGTTGACAATCTCAAAGACGATACCAGTGTAGTAGTCTATCGTTTGGATTAAACTCAGGTCAAGAATTAAAGGGTATTTGCCCTCGGATTGCAATAACTCTACTAAAGATTTTAGGTCATTGACAGCGGCTTGTTGCTGAGAGTCTAGATTTAAACTGGTAATTTTATCTAACACATCTTTGCTATCACCGCGCAAATCCAGCATGATTCTAGCCCGTTGACGAAGTTCTTCACTAACAGGTAGAGTATCTATAGCAATCCGATCCAGATGAGCGATCGCTTGCCGAATTTGAGGTTGTAAATGGATGGGAAAAGCATTGAGAAGGGATTTAGTAATTCCTGCTTCACCTAAAATAAATTGCCATTGCTGCAAACCTAAAGTGGATAAACAATCGGCTACCAACAACAAAACTTCAGCATTAGCTAATAATCCCCCAGACCCTAACAGCTCTACTCCAGCTTGATAGTACTCTTGCTGATGATTGTGTTTACCTTCCCAATTGCGACGAAATACATTAGCATTATAGTACAGTCTTTGGGGATAAGTTACATCAGACATACGTGTAACTACGGTACGAGCAATAGAAGCTGTTAGTTCTGGACGCAGCCCTAATTCTTCATCTTGAACATTTTGTAATTGAATCACCATTTGACGGTTAATTGCTTCTCCCGCCATCAGGGTGTCCATGCGCTCTAAAGTTGAGGTGATAATCTGATGATATCCCCAACGATGAAATACCTGCTGTAATCTATCCTCAATCCAGCGTTTTTGAGCCACATCTAGTGGCAATAAATCCCTGGCTCCCGTTGCTGGCTGATATACCATTATTTTTTCTTTCCACCAAACAAACCACCGAATATACCACCTCCAGAATTTTCTGAAGATGAATTCACTTGAGTTGCACCAGATTGTTTCCCTAGTACTTTTTCTACCTTGGGTTTCCATTCCAAAGCTAATTTGTCATTGGGATCTAACTTGAGTGCATTATCAAAATGAACCTTGGCCATTTTTAGCTGATTTTGCCGTAAATAGGTCACTGCAATCAAGCTATGACAGCGACTATTTTTTGGCTCTAGCTTCAGGGCATCCTGTAATTCTATTTTGGCTGGGCAAATTGGTTTTTATGCATCAAAGTTTCTGCCCGACGGATGTAATGTTCTGCGGCTGAGTCCTCTTTCGCTGGTGCTGGTGCTGGTGCTGGTGCTGATGCTGGTGCTGGTGCTGATGCTGATGTTATAGGAGTTGTAGGAGTTGTGCTGGGTTTTGATGGACTGGAATTAATTCTATTTTGGGGATTATTTGCTGCCATTGATTGGCTAGCCATCCGCATTAGATATACCAAGTTTAACTCACTAATCTGTGATATTACTTGTGGTACTTGCGATAAATTATCAAATTGGGTATCTGCAATTTTACTAATCATGCTTTTGTACAGAAGGTCAGGATTAGGCGCAGTAGCTAATTGCTTAGACAGATTGCCGTTTAGTTCTACCTTCGTTGATTCTTGGATGAGACGTTTACCTATTTGCGATAAAACGAGAATATATTCAGCACGATTACGCTCTAAAGACAACTTTTCGTAAGCTGGGTTCACGAACTTGGATAACAATTCATTTGCTAACCGTTTCTCTTCTTCGTTAGTAGCTATACAGCTATCTGGATGTAGACTACGGGCAATTTTTAGATACCGTTTGCGGATATCTTTAACCTCCGCATCAACAGGAACACATAAAACTGCATGGTAGTCGATGAAGTCATATTTAAAAAGTCCACGCTCTATTTTTAAAGACATAAAGAATAGTTGCACCCAAGGAGCATTTATATTTTTCCTAGTTTACTGTGGTTAAATGCTAAATTGTCATTAATCTTACAGTATAACTAGATTTTTTTTTCACCAAGTTGATAGAGGTGAAATTTGGCTTAATACCTGACTAAGAGGATGATGAATACTACCATTAGTAGCTAGGATTCTCCCAGACTCAATTTTTAAGGGTATACCATCATAAGCGCTGACTTTGCCTCCAGCTTCTTGTACTAATATTATACCAGCTGCTATATCCCAAGGAGCAAGACCTCTTTCCCAGTAACCATCAACACGTCCACAAGCTACATAAGCCAGATCTAAGGATGCTGAACCACTACGTCTAACGCCTTGGGTCATATGAGTGAGATGACAAAATTCTGCATAATTATTGTCAGGTGTTTCCCGACGATCATAAGCAAATCCGGTTACTAGCAAACTTTTACTGAGTTCGGATGTTTCTGAAACTTTGATGGGACGACGATTACGTGTCGCACCCAAACCAGTGGCACCCCGAAATAATTCATGATGGAATGGGTCGTAAATTACACCAACGGATGGGATGCCATTAATTAATAATCCAATGGAAACAGCAAAACTAGGGTATTGATGAGCGTAGTTGGTGGTTCCATCTAATGGATCAATTGCCCATAGATATTCATTATCTTGATTTCCGATCTTACCTGACTCTTCTGCCAAGATCGAGTGGTCGGGTAAATGGCGATGTAAAATTTCAACGATTACTGATTCTGAAGCTTGATCAGCTGCGGTAACTAAATCACCAGGACGTCCTTTCTCGATAATTGCATCTTCAACTTTTCCTAAGTAATTTTCTAATACTGTTCCCGCTGCTAATGCGGCTTCTGTCGCGATATCCAGAAAAATTTGTAATTTAGTCATCTATTTTTGAGATGGGACAAACTATTTCAGAATACAACGGAATGGGATGGAGAGGTGGGGAGGTGGGGAGGTGGGGAGGTGGGGAGATTAATGCTTCTTCTTGTTCCCTGTTCCCTGTTCCCTGTTCCCTGTTCCCTGTTCCCTCTTATTCACCGATTTAAATGACGAAATTCAGAGGGAGTCAGACGCATCGGCTTTTCGTTGTCCCAAATTCCCAAACCCATAATTCTTGCCCATTGTTGAGAATGCTCTAAATCTTGGTCGTATTTATGATTTGGCGATCGCCCCACAAACAAAGCATAGCCCAGTCTGACTAATTCTTGATTTAACAAGAGTTTATCTTTCCAGACATAAGCCAAAGTCCGGCCGATTTTATCTTTAACGCCTAAATCAAATTCTAACATCACAGGTTTTTCAAAATTATCAATCAATGTTTCTAGCTGTTGTTTAGCAGCTTCTCCCCAAGGACGCTGTTTTAAGTCTGGTGCATCAATGCCAATTAAGCGGACTTGGGAAATTAAATTGGGTTGTTCAGCCATACCCAATACCTCTAAACTTTGCCCACTAACTACCCGTGCTACTTTCACTTGCACTAGATTATCCGTGGGCTGATTTTTTGCTTGACAACTGACTAGTAGCAACAAGCCAACTAGTATGACTATTTTTTGCAACCAGAAACCCAAATTAAAACACCGAGAGCAAATTTTAGTCTTCATCCAAGGGTAAACCCTTCTTGATTTTCCCTCTACCAAAATAACGCCCAAACTGGAGTTCATAAACCTCATCTTCATTTTGTGTCTCTACTTCCAAGTCAGAGCGGGGATAACTAACACATAACAGGGCATAACCCTGACGCCGTAAATTGGGGGATAATCCCACAGCCTCTGGTTGGTAAATTTCTCCTGAGAGGACTCTAACGGCACAGGTAGTACAAGCCCCATTCCGACAGGAAAATGGTAATTCTACTCCCAGATGTTCCCCAGTTTGCAGGATGTAGCGGTCTGGGGGGACTTGCAGGATATGGGTTTGTCCAGTGGTGCGATCATGTACTGTAATTTGGTATGTCCGATCCATTGTGATTGGGAATGAGGGGTGGGAAATTCATTATAAAAAATATTTTCGCAAACTATTGCATTTTTGGGAATTTTATCTTATAGTAGATATTCGTGGAGCTTGGATAGGTGGCCGAGTGGTTGAAGGCGCAGCACTGGAAATGCTGTTATGCAGCAATGTATACGAGGGTTCGAATCCCTCCCTCTCCGTTTTTATTCATTGAAAAAGCAGTGAGAATTAACTTTCACTGCTTTTTCAATTTATTGCTTTCAAATTTTCCAGCTAGAGTGATCGCTTGTCCATGATTTCCTGAAGAATAAGTAATAACACCTGCTTTTTTTGCCTCTACTGATAATTGTCTTCTGCGTATATTTGGGACTGGAATCACAGCCGGTGGTACTTTCACAACTAATGATACTCCTGATAGTTTGGGTTTTTACCAGATTACTGGCATTACTGGCATTACTGGCACAAGAAATAATCAAATAATTACTGGTCTGCAACCGACTGGAACTTGAAGTATCTGCAATACCTGGAAATGAACCTTATAGTGTTGATAATTTAATTAGCTCTGGTAGTCAGCAATTAATAGTTCATGGCTTTGGGTATTCCACTGCTAACGGAAATTATTCTAATCCATTTTTTGCTGATTTTCTCTCAGTACCAGGCTATTTAGACTTCTTTTCTGCACCATCTGTACCTACTTCTAGCGAGAAACGGATTAATTTTTCTGCAACGAGAATAGCTGTTCCTGAGCCTACTTCTATCTTAGGTTTAATTACTCTGGGTTCACTGGGAGCTAGTCTACTAGTCAAAGGGAAGAGAAGTTTAAAAGTTTAGGTTAAAAGGATCAGCCAAGTATCTCTGAATTTGCTATTAAGTGGTAGATTATAGATGGGGTATACATCCCATCTACAATCTACCAATTCTATCTTTATTTAGCTCTTTGTCGGAGATTTTGTCCCTCAAGTCCTTGCTGAATCCAACTTAAACATTCATATTCTGATTTGAATAATTTGGGAGCAGCAATATTATTCAATAACTCTGGAGGATAATGGTCATAGAAATATTTACCACCTGCTTCTAAAATAATAATCAAATTCTGGCGGTAAACATATCGAGACTTAAAATTATCCCGTTGAGATACAAAATCTGAATGTAAGTCAATATGTTCTTTGGCAATAACCACAATATTACTGATGTTACTGCCATAAACTTCTGCTGGATTTTCTGCTTTGTGAAATTGGCTTTTATGTCCAATCTCTGCCAATAATTTATACGAATAAATTTCGTAATTATCAGCTTTGCCAAAAACAAATGGAATAATCAAATAACCGTGATATGAGACTGAGCTTTCATAAAGAAGATGACTCATCTCAACTCCTCCCCTTGAGTGAAACTGTTCTCTAGAAAAATTGTCTAAATCAAACACACTAATAAATCAATACATTTCCATAAGTTTTTACACCCTGAACCTTTTATTCTCATTATTACTCTTTTTTCAATTAGTAATCATCCGATTTACGGCTAAAGTTAAAAAATCTTGAAGAAGGAATCGAGGATAGCGAGGAAAATACTGTGTCCAATATGATATGTGAATATACTATTTTAATTACTTCGTTGGATTATATACATGATTATCTAAAATATATTTAGCGATCGCTCTATACTTTCCAATAGTTTTATTGTAAGATTAGTTACTAAATTATTTTGCAGATATCCAGCTATTTTCAGTATTCATTAAATTAGAAAACTGAAAATTATCTAGGTAATATGTATACTTTTGGTAAGGTAGGTTATGGGACTGGTAATTTTTCTAGTTGTTTTAATTGCTATTGCTGTAGTGTTTGTGATTAACGTCTATAACGATTTAGTCAAATATCGGAATAGGTATAAAAATGCTTACGCACAAATTGATGTCCAATTACAACGTCGTTATGACCTGATTCCTAATTTAGTGGAAACGGTCAAAGGATATATAAAACATGAAAGAGAAACTTTAGAAGCAGTTATTTCTGCACGTAATTCTGCGATTAGTGCTAGTAGTCGTGCAGTCAAAATCCTGGTAATCCTCAAGCTATGCAGCAGTTAGGTAATGCAGAAACCATCTTAACTGGTGCTTTAGACCGTTTATTAGTAATTGCAGAATCTTATCCTGAACTCAAAGCTAATCAAACTATGATGACACTGATGGAGGAACTATCTTCCACAGAAAATCGTGTTGCTTTTGCGCGTCAAGCTTTTAATGATGCGGTAACTCTTTATAACACTAGTCGCGAATCTTTCCCTGGTGTTTTTTTTGCTGGTGCTTTTAACTTTACTGCGGCCGATTGGTTGCTAGAAGCGACACCAGAAATGAAAAATGCTCCACGAGTGTCGTTTTAGGGAGATGGGGGGATGGGGGGATGGGGGGATGGGGAGATGGGGAGATGGGGGGATATATTTCTATGAACTTTTTTGAACATCAAGACCAAGCACGTCAAAACACACAAAGATTGGTGGGACTATTTGCTCTATCTATAGTCATCATCATCTTATCTATTTATATTATTGCTCTTTTTCTGTTGAAATTAGCACCTAGAGTTTGGTGGCATTCAGGATTATTTTTACTAATAACTAGTATCATAATTACTGGAATTACTATTGCTAGTCTAGTAAAAATCTTACAACTACGTGCCGGGGGAAGTGTAATTGCCGAGCAATTGGGGGGAAAACTCTTACTACCAGAAACGGCTGGTGGACAAGAGCGACAACTATTAAATATAGTTGAGGAAATGTCTATTGCTGCGGGTATTCCTGTACCTCAAGTTTATATCTTGGATTGAGAATATAGTATTAATGCTTTTGCAGCTGGTTTTACACCCAATGATGCTGTTATCGGTGTTACCTGTGGCTGTTTACAACATTTAAGCCGAGATGAATTGCAAGGTGTTATTGGTCATGAATTTAGTCATATTCTCAATGGAGATATGCGCTTGAATTTGCGGTTAATTGGTTTGGTCAATGGTATTTTATTTATCTATATGACTGGCAGATTAATGCTGGAATATGGTGGTGGTACTGATGGTGATGAAGAAAATATATTTGGTGTGTTTACCTTATTTGGTTTTGCATTGATAGCAGTTGGTGGTGTTGGTTTAGTCTGTGGTCGCTTGATTAAAGCCGCTATATCTCGACAAAGAGAATTTCTTGCTGATGCTTCCGCAGTACAGTTTACTCGTAATCCTGATGGTATTAGTGGTGTACTAGAAAAGCTGGCTCAGGTAGATTCACGTCTAAGTTCACCATATGCTGAAGAAGCTAGTCATATGTTTTTTGGCAATGCTATTAAAATCTCATGGACTGATTTGTTTGATACTCATCCACCACTGAAACAACGTATTCACCGGATCAAAGGTGTGCCCTTTTCTAAATTATCTCAAACTTCATCTACCTCTGGTAATGATTCTGTGGTTATGGGATTTGCTAGTGGTGAGAGTGAGAACACTAGTACAACAATTAATCCTCAAGAAATTGTTTCTCAAGTGGGAACAGTAACTCCAGATCATTTTGCTCATGCTCAAGAGTTATTGGCTCAATTACCAGAATCTTTGCGCTGGGGTGTTCGGGAACATTATAATGCGATCACCATTGTTTATGCTTTAACTCTGAATACCCAAAAACCGGAATTCATGGAGAAGCAAATTACTTGGTTGCGACAAGTACAACCAACAGATGTGGTAGATAGAATTTTAGTATTTAATCAAGAAATCAGCCAAATTAATCCCAGTTTTCGCTTACAACTATTAGATTTAACCACACCTGCATTACGACAAAATTCTGCTCAGGAATGCCAAAAACTATATAAATGTATTCAAGGTCTAGTCAAAGCTAGTGGATACTTTTCACTTTGGGAATGGGTAATACAATTAGTATTGTGGCATCGTCTACAACCTCATATCAACCCGGAATTAAATCCCAAAGTTCAATTCACGACTTTAGAAGAAGTTTGGTCAGATTGTATTCTTTTATTATCAGCTATTGCTCGGATTGGACAAACAAAAGTTGAAGATATTAACTATGCGTTTCGTGCCGGAATTGTCAGACTTCCCCAACCTAACAATTTAGAAAAACCAACAGCACCGATGAATTGTAACTTAACCGAAGTCCAGAAAAGTATAGAACGTCTACGTTGTGCTAGTCCTAAAATTAAACAAAAAGTAGTTGATGCTTGTGCTTATACAGTGCTATTAGATCATCAAACCACCCCTAATGAAGCAGATTTACTGCGAACAGTTGCGATTATGCTAGATTGTCCCATCCCACCTTTTTTAAATATTTATCGTGATGCTGCGTGGAGAAGATAAAACTATTTGTTCGTTTATTTTTAGAGGGTGTTTGAAAAGTCACGAGGATGACAGTATTACTTCCTCCCTTAAGTGAACTGTATTGCAGTATAGTAACTTTTTTACCTTTATTTTTACTTAGGGAGGTTATTTAATTTTGATTTTATTTCTGGTGCCAGATTTGTAAATTGAATATAAAAGCTATTTGCCTCCGATTCTTTCTCTAAAACTTTAGCATAAATATCATCACTCATTGCTCCATCTATATCCATGATAAAATTAATCTTAATATTAGTAAATGGGGACAAAACTTCAGAGTTTGCCTTTGATTCAATATATACTTGTCCACATTTATCGGAAAGCTTCACTAATTTTCCCTCGATGACCATAGAACTAATATCTTTACCATCTACAATTGCATAGCTAAGTGGAATTGGTGTGGATAGATTTAAAAATTCTTCTTCTTCTTGCTGACTGAGAAATAAATTGTAATTACCAGAAATTCCATTTACCTCATAAATATTGATGGGGTGCATTAATCCTTTGGGATGAACTTCCATTTGTTTACCGATATGAGCCTCACCCACTGCTTCTATAGTTGATTGAGAAACTAAAATTTGTCCTCCCATTGTATAAGATTCAATGCGATAGGTTAAATTTACTTCACTACCAATAACACCATACTTAGTGCGGGTTTCTGAGCCAATATTACCGACAACAACTTCATTGGTATTAATCCCAATACCCATTTCTAATTTTGGTAATTGCATTTGCTGAAGTTTCTCATTGACTGATGTCATCGCTAATTGCATTGCGACAGCACAAGCAACGGCTCTCGTTGCATCGTCTTCTCTGCTGATGGGGGCACCAAACAAAACTAAAATACCATCACCCATAAACTCGTCAATAGTACCTTGGTATTTAGTAATCACATCGGCCATATACCCCAAATAAAGGTTAATGATATTAATTACGTCCTCCGCTGGTAATCGGGCCGAAGTTGCTGTAAATCCGCGTAAATCAGAAGTGAGCATGGTAATCTTTCTTCTTTCTCCTCCCATTTTCAAACCTTCGGGATTTTCTAGTAAAGTCGCAACAATTTCATTAGTCAGATAACGTCCAAAAGTTTTACGAATTTCGTCTGCGCTTTGAGCAATGTAAATTGTCGCACCAAATACTGAGCCGATTAAAGTTATTAATGCTGGGACAACGGGAATCCACCAACCAGCTAAAAAAGCAAAGTAAGCAGTAATCAACAAAGTAGATCCAGCTAGTAAAACAGTAACTAACCGCACCATAATTTTATCTACAGAAGTCCCAATATATCGTTGTTGCCATATTAATGTGGCACCAATCAGTGACCAAATAAATATCCACAACCATTCTAGGGACTTATGCCAAGTTTTAATTAAAGGACGATTTTCTAAAGCTGCACTTAAAATTTGACTAATGAGATTAGCATGAATTGTTACCCCTGCCATCCGTTTAGGTAAGGTTAATACTGTACTACTATAAGGTGTGTAAAATATATCTTTTAAACTTTCCGCCGTGGAACCAATCAAAACAATTTTACCCTTGAGCAAGTTTTGAGGAATCCGATTTTCTAAAACATCCAAGACTGATATATGTAGAAAACTATTAATGGAACCACGATAATTTAATAATAGTTGATAACCTTGGTCTTCGGCTCGGACATAACCACCATCATTACCTTGAAATAATGGCAAAATTATGTTACCTGTTTTCACTAAAAAATCTTTGGTTTGTCCCACCTCAATATTTTTATCCTGCAAATAAAAATTAGCTAGTTTAAACCCAAAACTAAACACATTTTCCTGATTTTTATCGGACAAATAGATTAAACTACGACGAATTTTCCCATCTCCATCCAGTGGAAAGTCATTTGCACCAATTTGGTCTAATTTTTTGAGAACTAAGTTAGGTGCAACTCCAGAACTATCAAGGTTTTCTCCTACTTTTTGCACACCAATTAAATTTGGTGTAGATGTAAATATCTTGGCTAAATCTTCCTCTCCAGTTCCCACCGGAAAATCTCGATATAAATCTAAACCAATCGCGCTGGGTTTTTGCTGTTTGATATTTGCTAAAAGTTTTGCTAAAATATGATCAGGTAAAGGCCATTGACGACGCTTTCCCAGAATTTGCGCCTCTGGTTCATTAATTGTGACAATGACAATCCGGGAATCAATTCCTTCATCAGGTCGGAGCAAAAACATTTGATCCAATCCTGCTAATTCCAACATTTGTAGCAGTCCAGTAAACCTCAGTATTAATACTAGGGTTGCCACACTCGGAGCCGCAACAAGGATACCACGCCATTGCCACAGTTGGTATTTCAACTTATGCCACATAATTTTCCGTGCAACTCAGACACCACAAGATTTTCTATTCTACTATCTAATCCTGACTATACATAATCCCAAATCATAATTTGACAATTTGTGTAGGTTGTTGAATTGGTATTTCCATCACAAATTGGCTCCCCTCTCTTAGTTCTGAATTACACCACATCTTGCCATGATGTTTTTCCGTGACTATTTTATAGCTAATTGATAAACCCAAACCTGTACCTTTCCCGATGGGTTTAGTGGTGAAAAAAGGGTCAAAAATTCGTGATCGCACATTTTCAGGCATCCCCAAACCATGATCAGCGATTGCAATCTGCACCCAATCATCAGTGATAAGTTCAGTGGAAATAGAAATTGTCCTTTGCTGGGTTTGCGAAACAGATTCCTCTTTATGCTTTTTGCCCGTATGATGAGGATATATAGCAAGCTGATTGCCTATTTTTTCAATTAATCTCAATTTCCCCCCATGAATTTTACCTATAACCGCATCGTGCGTTTTCAAGATACAGATGCTGCTGGAGTAGTATATTTTGCGAATATCTTAGGGATTTGTCATGAAGCTTATGAAGAATCTTTGAGAGTTTCAGGTATTGATCTGAGAACTTTTTTTACTAACCCAACGGTCATTTCACCTATTGTCCATGCCAGTGTAGATTTTTTCCGTCCCATCTTTTGTGGAGATAATTTAGTAATTAATTTATTTCCCCAAAAACTAGGTTTAAGTAAATTTGAAATTAGCTATGAAATTAGTCACAATGAGGTAATAGCGGCTAAAGCAATTAGTAGACACGTATGTATTGATGTTAATACTAGAAGTAAGCTAGAATTACCGGATGAGATTAAACTTTGGTTAAACACAAATCGTCGGGAATCTGAAGGTGAAGAGAGAAGAAAATCAAGAGAGGAAATTATGTAAACAGAAGTCAGGAGTTAGGATTTCTGACTCCTGTTATATATGGTTTGGTGATAGAATTAGGTAATTAATTTAGTAGCGATTTCTTGAAGTTGTTGACGGTTAATTTTACCTTGATAATTACGAGGTAAATTTGGTAGGGGAATCCAATATTTAGGAATTTTAAATTTACTTAGTTTTCCTTGGAGTAGAGTTTGTATTGTTAAGCTAGAAGTATTTTCATTTTTGGGAATATACATAGCTGTTAATGCTTGTCCCCAATGTTGGTCTGGGATACCAATTACAGAAACATCAACAACCAGATGAGTTGCTCTAATTGCGGCTTCAATTTCGATAGGATAGATATTTTCACCACCAGAGATAATTTTATCACTGTTCCGTCCGACAATATTCAAATAACCTTCATTATCAAAAAATCCTAAATCATCGACTGAGAAATATTCCTGGTTTTCCCAAATTTGAGGATAGTAACCAAGAGTGAGAGATTGAGCTTGAATGGTAATATTTCCTATTTCTTGATTAGGTAAAATTTCCCCGTCATAATTACGAATTTGCACTTGAGCATGAGGAAGAATTTGACCACTGCTAATTTTACCTTTGAGAAAATCCTCAGGTTTCAGAGTAGCAATTTGGGAAGCAGTTTCTGTCATTCCATAAGTAATTGCTAAGGGAATATTATGGAATTTACTTTTTGCTAGCAAATCATCCCATGCTGGACTACCTCCTAATAATACGGCTTTAAGTTGGGATAACCATTGGATTTGTTCAGAATTTTGTAACAATCGCTGTAACTGAGTAGGAACTAAAGATATAAAAAATTCTGAGGGATTACTAGAGGGATTAATATTATATATTTTTCCAGACTCTAAAGATTTAAAGGGAGTAATCACTAATTTACCACCAGTGGTAAAACAGCGCATAAATTGCATTAAACCACTGACATGATATAAAGGTAATACACAAACAGAATTAACTTGTTGTAATTGAAAATATTCAGTAAAACCTTTTACAGATGCCATTAATGTTTCCCAGGTATGAATGGTAAATTTAATTTTTCCTGAAGAACCACCTGTGGGAATCATAATCCAATTTGGGATTTGGGATTGAGCAGAAGAGTAATTATTTTCTTTTTCTATTCCCCAAACTATATTTGGTTGTACTAAATCAAAAACTTGTTGCCATTCTTCTGTTCCCCAATCTGGATTACCAAGAAAAACTGGACAATTTGCTGCACAAGCAGCTATGAATTTCGCTAAAAAATGTACTGGTTCACGTTCAGCTAAGATAATTTTAGGTGGTGTTTTTTGTAGTGATAAATGGGTGAGTTGTAAATATGATTCTTCAGCTATTTGTTGAAATTTATGACTGTTTTCAGTAATTAGCCAATCATGGTTTTTGGGATTTTTTAGATAATTTAAAGCCGTTTTCATGTACTTGAAGTGATAATTTATCCTATATCTATATGTACACACAAGTGAAAGACCTCTCCCCAAACCCCTCTCCGACGCGGATAGGGGCTTTGAAGGCTAAAAAAGATACTAGCAAGGCAGAGAAGTATAAATAAATTTTCCCTCTCCGAAGCAGAGAGGGACAGGTTTTGCTCGACTCAAAACCAGGGAGAGGTTTTTCAATATAAACTTGTCAATAAAGGATTGTCAATTATTCACTATCAATGCTAAATTAAAATTGCTTCCCACAAAAATTAGCTAGTCTGGATTTCACAATACCCCAAAATTTTTGTCTAAAAAAATAAATGGAGCTAAAGAAAGAAGAATATCAAGAATTGGAATTCGCATTGCTAAAAGCATTTCCTGGTCAAGATTCCCTAGAGCAAATGGTTCGACATCAACTAGATGAGAATCTAGAAGCTATTGCCGGAAAAGAAACCCTACAAACAGTTGTTTTCAATTTAATTGAATTGGACCAAATCATCCTCATACTTTAACATGCCGTCAAAATCTCGAATATTTGGGCGATGGATAATCTTTTATACACGAAGACATTTACAGCAATTTTCATCTATTTAAACCACAGTTAATTTTTGCGAACTTCTTGCTTTTGCGTCTACCCTACGGGAACGCTTTCAGCGAATGCGCCTACCCTGCGGGAACGTCTTCGACGAATGCTTGAGACAAAAAAATGTGGTTCATTTACATAAAAATTGCTGTAAGTTGGAAAATGGGCAGAATCCCTATATTGTCATTCCGAGCGATCGCATTCACGGAACGTCTTGCTAATACCAATTACCTTTAATATTGATACATGATAACTCTCTTGTCAACACAGCTAGAGATCCTTCACTACGCTACGCTACGTTCAGGATGACAATATAATGCTACTCTAAGTTTAGAATGACAATATAATGCTACTCTAAGTTTAGGATGACAATATAATGCTACTCTAAGTTTAGAATGACACTGAAATTTTGAAAATTAAAACATTTGCAATAAATCCGCCTCTATTCTCAATATTATTGCAAATATTCTCAATAAAGCCACGAAAAAATAGTCATTCCAGCTATTGACAAACAGCCTATATTTTTTTATGATATTTATAGATATAATTTGCCGTTGCTATATTCATCGAACTAAGTAGCGGCTAAGAAATAATTAATACCAAAACCTACTGCTCGATGATTGTGAGATAATTCCCCTGCTAACTTCAGTGCAGCTTGTCTACCAATTTCAGTTTCAAATACTGATGAAAACACCACATCAATATTATTGTGTTGGCAAAATTTCCTCAACCGAGATGGTGAACCAACTATTCCTGGTTTAATTACAAAAATACCTTTCCAGTCTTGTTGAAATAAATATTCTAGTTGTTGTAAATTAGCCACAGATTCATCTAAGGCTATTCTGGTTTGATAACACTTACTCAATTCTTGCATTTCCACAAATTGAGTCACAGGTAAAGGTTGTTCAATAAACTCAATTTTTTCGGAAAAATTATCACAACTCTCTAACCATAATTTAGTTTGCTCATAACTTAATCCTCCATTAGCATCTAATCTCAGTTTGGCTGAAGATGGTAAAGCCTGAATTAAAGATTGGAAAATCTCTAATTCTAATAATATATCATGGACAGCAATTTTCCATTTAAATGTTCTATATCCATTTTGCCATAAATCTTGCCATTGCTGCAATGCTGCTGAACCAGCAGGTAATAAACCACTGTAACTGAGATTAGGAAAATTCTCAACTTCTTTCCCTACTCCCTCTAATGCTGATTCAAAACCAAATTGACAAGTAGGTAATTCATCAGGAATGGCAAAAATCTGCTCTGTTGTGATTTGTGCGGGTAATTGATGACAAAAATCCAATGCTTGTGTTAGGGTTTCTGACCCAAACCAACTAATGGGAGCAATTTCTCCCCAACCAATTTTACCTAATTCATCAGTTAAGCTGAGAATAATACTTTCGCGTATTTCCCAAATTCCATGATTAGTAATCACAGGATGAATAAATTTTCGACTAATCGGATGAAAAGAAAATTGATAGTTCATTAGCTGATCATAAATCCTACACCTAATAATAAACAACTCCAGAAATGCACCGCAACAGCAATAAATTTACTATTACTAATTTTTTCCGGTTGGTGATGATTTTCTTGGACATGACGACATAATTTGACTGCAAAAGGTAAACTTACCCAACTTAATAAAGTCCAAATTGGGAAAATTCCCAATCCAACTAGTAATAAACTCAAGGGATAAATACAACCTGTAAACCAAATTAAGATTTGTGCGCCTCTTTCTGTACCCAAACGGACTATAGGAGAACGCTTCCCCGCAGCAATATCATCTTCAACTTGGTGAAAATGCGAACAAAATAGAATTAAACTCGTAACAATTCCCACAATCACTGAAGCCGCAAAATTAGTAATTGACCAAGATTGAGTCTGACTGTAGTATACTGCGGCCATTCCTAACGGACCAAAGGCAAAAAAGCACAAAATCTCTCCTAAACCTTGGTATCCTAAGCGAAAGGGAGGTCCTTGGTAGACATACCCTAATCCACAACAAACTAAAACCACGCTGATTACAGTTATATCTTGTTGCCATAAAGCGATCGCCATTACCCCCAGCAATCCCAACCCTAAACATAAATTTCCCAACCAAAAGACTAATGACTTGTTACCAGTGAGGTTAACCAGAGAATGATGTTTGTTTTTATCAATCCCGGTTTCTGAATCAAAAACATCATTACTAATATTCTCCCATGCCAAAATCAAAATTAATGCTCCGAGAAAAGTAGAAAAGACGACGCTATTAAAAACCTTTGTTTCTGCAAAAGCCACAGATGTTCCTACCCATACAGGCATAATTGCCACACTGTACATTGGTGGTTTAATGGCAGCCATCCATAATTTATAATTATCCGGAGTCATTAATTTGATATCCATGCAAAATATTATCTTTAAAGTCAACAGAAGTGATCTTACCTTCTTCACGCAGCATAAATAAAGCTTTATATAGCGTAATGAAAATAAATACTGAAAATGCACCTAATCGCATAAACACAGTAAAGCTGACTAATTACCTAAAAGATTGATTTTTCCATCCAGTGATGAAATTAACTAGTCGCTCCCCGCGCTCAAATGCCAGAATCCGCTGTTGAGGTACATTATAAAAATTTCTTACCATCATGTCATTTTGGATTTCATCTGAGATGATGGGTTGAACTAGACGTATGAGTAAAGGCATATAATCTTGAGGAAGTCTCTGTTTTAATTGATTTGCATCTCCATATAAGATATTCAACATTAACAAGTAGTCGGCTCTAATCCGTCCATAACTACAAACACTCGCATAATGCCGGAGATAAACCTCAGCTAAAACTCGTGGGAGATCTTCCTCTATATGAGCTGATATACCACTAATCAATCCCTGGAGAAAAAGATTTGCATCTCCTCCTTCATACTGTCCCTGTTCCATCATCTCAAAAGCACGACGCCAGTGCATTTCCACTTGTCCAGATGATTCGCCTAACCAACAGTGGAGATTTTCATAGTAATATTCATGAAATCGGCAGTTAAGTCGTAAAACCCAGCCTTTATGGATAATATTACCCTCACGGCAGGCTTTAATCTGATTTTCTGTAACAAATTGATACACTCGTGTAAACCAGAATTTGGGATCTTGTGCTTTTTCCAATCGGTCAGCCATGATTTTCTGCTCATTTAAAACTTGCTCTACCTGCTGCCAAAGTTCTGGTAATTCCTCACTATCATCAATTACTATCGAAGGATTAAATTTTCTAGATAGCGCACTATCAACCAGATTAGCCAGTGAAATTAAACTTTTCTGGATTTGTGGTTCAATAATATAGCGTACGTATTCTTCTAAACCATGTAAAAAAAACTCATATTCTACATCCCATCGTAGTAAAGTTCCCTCCCCTTGCAAAGTCAGATGTATTTTTCCTTGGTGATATTTTATGTAATCTCCTTGATATATTTGGTACACTAATAGCTCTGGTGGTTGGGAATGCTTGATTACTTCTTGGATTTGAATCTTACCTATAGGTGTTGGGATGATTACCTGTCGGGTTTCACCAATCGCTCCTGGCTCTTGACGATCACCTAAATTCAGCGTTTCAATTAAAGCAGTAGACCAGCTATTAATGAGTTTCGGCTCAGTTATAAAAGACCAAACCGCCTCTGGAGGTGCTGGTAGATAATGATTGAAACTCAGCTTCATCAATTGCTTTCTCCTCTTAACCGTGATTGTTGATGTCAAAATTACTCAGTAATTGTATATAATCATACCATAATATCCAGGAATAAAAATACCATTATCAGATAATCATCCGATCTTGATTCTGAAAATTTACGGAGATAAAAATTTGGATTTCGTCATTTTTATAGAATCTACTTGGTTTTATGTATGATTTAGAAATGCTATTTTCTATAAATGTTACGATTATTTTTAGATGTTTACACATAAAGACTATGTTCATCGTCACGCATAACACTAGTACTTTGAAAATAAGTCAAGATTTACAACAATTTCTTCTAGATTGCTATCAAATAACCAGTGAAAAGAATAGTACACAAATTGCCAGTATTTCCCTAGAAATCGACTTGGTTGATCCTCTAGTGATACTTGATAAAATTGTCACATCAAATCAATTAAACTTTTATTGGGAAAACAAGAGTAAAAATGAAGCGATAATTGCTGTTGATGCTATAGCTAAATTAGAATTTTCGGGAAAAGATCGGTTTATCAAAAGTGAAGATTTTATCAAGAAACATCTTAATAAAATCGCTTTCTTTAATCAAAATAGAGAGATATCTATCCCTCATTTTTTTTGTAGCTTCAGTTTTTTTGATGAAAATATTCAAGTTGATTATCCATTTCCTGCGGCAATGATTTTTGTACCAAGTTGGCAAGTAGCTGTAAAAAATAACCGTTGTATCCTCCAGTTAAATACATTTATTAACTCTGGGACAAATATTCAGAAAATCTGCCAGAATTTACATGACAAAATTGAGATGCTGCAATCTTTAAAAGATGAATTTAGAAATGTTGAGCATTTACCAATCCTCTCTGATAGAAAAATAATTAATGACCCGACTAGATTTAAAAATTCAGTTTCATCAGTTTTAAAAAAAATCCGCTCTCATCATTTAAATAAAATAGTTTTAGCGGATACCCTAGATGTAAAGTCACACCAGCATTTTAATTTATCTAAATCTTTAAATAACTTACGGCATTTGCATCCTAATTGTTGTGTTTTTTCTACCAGTAATGGACGGGGACAAAACTTTATCGGTGCAAGTCCAGAGCGATTAATTAGTATTAATCAGCACCAATTAATCACGGATGCTTTAGCGGGTTCTGCACCACGAGGTAACACACCTGTGGAAGATGCAGCTAATGCTAATAGTTTAGTCAACAGTGTCAAAGAAAGACATGAGCATTCATTAGTGATTGAATTTATTACTCAACGTCTAACTCAACTAGGTTTATTCCCTCAAGTCTTAGCACCCCGTTTGCGACAATTATCTAATATCCAACATCTCTGGACACCAATCAGTGCCATAGTTCCCCATCATATCCATCCCTTGAAAATTGTGTCCCAACTACATCCTACACCAGCAGTGGCTGGGGAGACTAGAGATGTTGCTTGTGACGAAATTCGGTGTTATGAAAACTTTGAAAGGGGTTTATACGCAGCACCATTGGGGTGGATAGATGCTAAAGGTAATTGTGAATTTATTGTTGGCATCCGTTCTGCCTTGATAGATGGCGATCGCGCTAGACTTTATGCAGGAGCTGGTATTGTTGCCGGTTCTGACCCTGAAAAGGAATTTGCAGAAGTGCAACTCAAACTTCAAGCTTTACTCAAAGCATTAGTATAACATTTTTGGGAAATTCTCACCTCCATGACCACAAGCATTGATTTTCTCAGTCATCTCAACCCAAGTCAACGTCAAGCGGTAGAACACTACTGTGGACCATTGTTAGTTGTTGCTGGTGCTGGTTCCGGTAAAACCCGCGCTCTCACTTATCGCATTGCGAACCTGATTCTCAAAAATCGGGTAGACCCAGAAAATATCCTGTCGGTGACATTTACCAATAAAGCCGCGAAGGAGATGAAAGCCCGTATTCAGAAGTTATTTGCTGAACAGTTGGCTATTTCACAACATGGACAGCGATTGGAGTTATTATCAGAATATCAGCAAAACCAATTGCGATCGCAAGTCTATAGCAGTACGATCAAACATCTGTGGTGTGGTACTTTTCACAGTTTATTTTCGCGTATCCTCCGCTTTGATATTGAAAAATACACTGATGAAAAAGGACGAAAATGGCAGAAAACCTTTTCCATTTTTGATGAATCGGATGTCCAAGGTTTAATTAAAGAGATTATTACCAAACAGCTAAATCTAGACGATAAAAAATTTGATGTTCGCTCTGTCCGCTTTGCGATTAGTAATGCTAAAAATCAAGGATTTTCTCCTCAAGAATTTGAGCGAGAACAACCTAATTATCGGGGTCGAGTTATCGCGCAAGTTTATAATAGTTATCAGGATAAATTAGCAGAGAATAATGCTTTAGATTTTGATGATTTGATTCTGATTCCTACCAGATTATTTCAGCAAAATCAACAAGTTTTAGATTATTGGCATCGGAAATTTGCTCATATTTTAGTAGATGAATATCAAGATACTAATCGGACTCAATATGAACTCATCCGCTTGTTAGTGACCAATGGTGAAAATGATAAAAAAGCTTGGAAATGGGAAAATCGCTCAGTTTTTGTAGTGGGTGATGCTGACCAATCCATTTATAGTTTCCGCATGGCTGATTTTACCATTTTGCTGGAATTCCAAGAAGATTTTGGCGATGGTTTAGGAGATGATGACACGCGGACAATGGTTAAACTGGAAGAAAATTACCGTTCTTGTGAAAACATTTTACAAGCTGCGAATGAATTAATTGAAAATAATACCCAACGGATTGATAAAATTCTGAAAGCAACGCGAGGAACGGGAGAAGAAATTTATTGTCATAAAGCTGATGAAGAAACCGCAGAAGCAGAATTTGTAATTAATCAAATCCGGATTGCCGCAGACCAAAACCCAGAGTTAAATTGGGGTAGTTTTGCTATACTATATCGCACAAATGCCCAATCTCGACCATTTGAAGATTTATTAGTAAAATATCGAATTCCTTATACAGTTGTGGGAGGAATGAGATTTTACGATCGCAAAGAAATTAAAGATGTGGTAGCTTATTTAAGAGCGATCGCCAATCCATCCGATACAGTCAGTTTATTAAGAGTTATTAACACTCCGCGACGGGGAATTGGTAAAACCACTATCGACGCACTAGTAAATGCTTCTCATCAACTAGGCACAAACCTTTGGGAAATCCTCAGCGATGAAACATCAGTGAATACCTTAGCTGGGAGAGCAACCAAAGCTGTCAATGGATTTGCTCAAATGATAGGACATTGGCAAAAGCAAATGGGTACAGTTCCCGTCACCCAAGTTTTGCAAGGAATTTTACAAGACTCTGGTTATGTGGAAGATTTGCTTAGTCAAGGGACAGATGAAGCCGAGGATAGAGTGCAAAACGTCAAAGAACTTTATAATGCGGCTCAACAATTTCAAGAAGAAAATGAAGATGTCAGCTTACAAGGATTTTTGCAAAGTGCTGCGCTCAGTTCAGATTTAGATAACCTCAAAGAAGGAAAAACAGCAGTTTCCTTGATGACATTGCATTCTTCCAAAGGTTTAGAATTTCCGGTGGTCTTTTTAGTGGGGTTAGAACAGGGGTTATTTCCTAACTATCGTTCACTACAAGACCCAGCTAACTTAGAAGAAGAACGTCGTTTGTGTTATGTGGGGATTACCCGTGCCCAAGAAAAATTATACTTATCTCATGCGCGGGAACGTCGTTTATATGGCTCTAGGGAACCCGCCATGCGATCGCAATTTTTGGATGAGTTACCAGAAGAGTTATTAACGAATCAACATAAGAGTAGCCGGAGTTTTACTAAAAGCGCATCTGCCAAAAGTGGGAAAAAGAACATAAATCAGAATTGGCAAGTTGGGGATACAGTTTTACATAAAAGTTTTGGGATTGGAGAAATTACCCATGTTTTTGGGGAAGGAAGTAAACTATCTGTAGCTATTAAATTTAGTAGTTTAGGACAAAAAATTGTCGATCCCAGAGTAGCACAGTTAGAAAAAGTAGATTAGTGAAAAAATTGTCACAGTGTAGCAAAACAAAGATAGTATAATAAAAAACTCTCGTGAGATAGTCCTCTTTTGAGGAACTCACCGAACTACAAAAGTGGTTCGGTGAGCGATTTTGTAGGAGATATGCAATCTTCCTATTGATTAGAAATCTGGGAAAATTAATTATGCGTTCGTTAAAACCCTTGGTAGGGGCGTAATGCAATCCGCCCCTAGATTATTTTTGGAGATGTCTATTGAGCCGGTGTAGGCGAAATTCTTCTATAGACTAAAGAACTTCTAAATCCTTCTAGACTTCCTAGAGTGAGTTGAACTCCATCTGTGGTAAATGTCTGGATATTTTGCAGCCGAGACAAGTAGAAGTGTTCAAACTGATTACCTATTCCTGGACAAGCCATCTTAGTTGTAGCTATCACATCAACTTTAATCCGATTTCCCGCAGAAATATAGGCTGCGTTGTATGTATTGCAGTATGCATTACCAAACAGCCTGTTCCTCTCAAACTCGATAGTGGTTAGACGAGCAGACTCAGATGAAGGTTGTGGAGGAGAAACAAGTTGCCAAGACCCTGACAGTGGACTAGCAAAAGCACTAGCATTGAAACTCAGTAGACAAACAAAAGCTAGCATGACTGAGAGAGAAACTTTTACACCAACACGAATCATTTTCGCAAAAGAATGAGTCATACAACTGCTCCTTTGAGGGGAGATTGGATTTACAAAAAAAAGTATATTCGATTTAATCCATTCAGAATTCAGTTAAATTCAGGATTTTGAAATTTAATTAAATTCAAGTAAATTTAGGTAAATTCAGATACATTCTGTTAAAATCAGGTAAATTCTTGCTTGTTCTAGCTGCATAGAAAAATACCCATATTACTTTTGGTATTTTGTGTTAACATTAGACTATATCTAAATTTAGGATGGAGTTACAAACTATGATTAATCTAAGTTAAGATATTCAATCCCTCTTAACCTTTAAACAGAATACCAATGAATTAATTAACCAGATGAAAGAAAGCGGAAATCCTCTGATTTTAACAATTAATGGTCAAGCGGAATTAGTATTACAGGATGCAGTATCCTATCAAAAGCTATTGGATTACATCAAACAATTAGAAGCAATGATTGTGGTTAAACAAGAATTAAAATCCACAGAAAATAACAACAAAAAAGCACTTGAATTGTTGAAAAGGTGGGAGGAAGAGGGTGATGAACAAGAACAAACAGAAACTTTTGAATATCTTGGCAAAATATTGCATAAAATATGATGATAGCGATTGGATTTTATCTATTATTAGAAGCAGAGGGGCAAATTTTTTAATAATTATGCCCCCATATTAAGTCTACAAAAACAGTGTATGTGATACATGGAAAAAAGTTCCTAAAGCCTTAGCTTGATTTTTGCTAATACTTCTTTTCCCATTCATCACCTCAGAAGTAATACCCTTAGACCCAAAAATTTCCACAAGGTCTTTCTGTTTTAAATCTCGTGCTAACATTAATTCCTGCAATATATCCAGAGGAGTTGCAGTTTTCAGTTGGTGATGTTGATTTTCATACTGCTCAATCAGAGTTACGAGCAATTGGAAAATTTCCACCTGCTCTGGAGTCAGATTTTCACCTAAATCCATCAGTTTATCCACTTCATTAAGTAGACGCTTGTGTTCTGTATCTGAGTCGATAATTCGTGGTAAGGTTTCCGCAAGTAGCTTGGTGTATTCTTCCTTGCTCAGTGTATTGGTCATATAACAGAGCCTTGGTAAACGAATACCGATGAATTTTATAATTTTTTCCACCTCCCTTCATTATATTCACTATGGGTTAATTTCCTACATAGTTAAAGATATTTTTTGTCTAATTAGTGTGCAAAATTCTATAAATGCTTGAAAAGTTTTTAAATGCTCATGATTATTTTCTATTCTCTTGATTAACTGTTCTAAATAATATTTCTTCTGTGCTTCACCCGGAAATTTCTTTGTATAGGTTAGATTTTTAGCATTAAATATTTCTTTCAAATATTGCTCATGAAATTCAGCATGATTTCCTTGATCATATTTACCCATTAATTCTGGATCATTTTGAGAAACATCATAATATTTTGCATATAATAAAAGAGGACTATCTTTAGGTTGTCTAGAATCAAAGATTTTATTATTTCCCAATAACCAAGTTTCTATACAACGATTTTGCACAATTATTACTACTTCAGTTTTTCCTAAGTTAAATTTTTTATCTTCTAAAAATTGATAAATATAACTTACTCTCTCTTCAACTCTTTCTTCATCAGCATCAACACAGAGTACTAAATAATCATAGTTATTCATTTCTTGAATTTTATCAACCGCATTGACAAGATGATCACCTAAAATTGAAGGATAACCTTTACCACTAATTATATAATAGTTATTTTTTATCACTTCATTATAATATTCAACTCTTTGTAATTCAGGAATTAAATATTTAAGCCATTCAGGATAAATCTTTTTCTCTGTGTGTCTTCCTTCCACCAAAAAATAAATATTCACTCTTCCTCCATATCTTCATCATTATCTTCTAAGATATTAATTAAATCAATAAAAGCCTTTTGTCGGGAATTTGATATGTGAAAATCTTCAGCATTTTTGACGCTAACTGAACCACCTGTCCGAGTGACAATTTTCCAATATGCTGGACTAATATTATTGATGATATAGGGATGATGACTGGTGATAAAAAATTGTATATTTTTACTTTCTAAAATTAAATCAGTAACACTATCAATACAATTAACACCTAAACTGTTTTCAAATTCATCAATTAAAATGACTGCACCTTCTGGTGATAAATATAATTCACTGATATACATGAATGTTTTTAACATTCCTGATGAAATATTTTCTATCCAATTATTTATTTTCTTTTCTTTAAAACTTATAGTAATAGCATCTCTAAGTATATCTGATAAAGCTACAGGTAATTGCTCTAATTTATCTGGTTTAAATGACTCTACTTTAATATCAATTACTTTCGTAAATATGTTTTGAAAAGATTCTTTGATTTTTTTAAATTCTTGGGGAAAATATTTATATAATATAGATAATTTGATAATCATGGGTAAGTCACTGTTTCTTAGGTTTTTAAAAGAAGAATTTTCATATTGTTTGATAAAAGATATAGAAACTTTCCATATTTTACTTGGGTTTTCAAAATCAGTAAAAATTATTTTTTCCAGTTCTTCCTTAACTGGAATAATATCATCTTCTTGGTTGAGAATATGAATTACACTTTGGAAAGGTGATAATTTAGGTGTTTTCTCATCATTGAATATAATTCCTTGTTCATCACGTTTAATAATTATTGAATCATTGCGATATAATTCTTCTGAGAGAATCTTAAATTTCTCATGCTTAGAGTTAGAAATTTCTTCTTCATTTAGTTGATGATCAATAATTGGCGCTGTTTGATGTAGTTCAAACTTGCCTTGCCAATAATAGTTAATATTATCATTAGTGGAAAATTTTATCTTCCATTCAACTCCATTTAAAGATGCTCCGTTAGCTATTTTTTTTAAGCGACTAATTGCTTTAAGTATTTCTGTTTTACCTACACCAGATATACCCACTAGAAGGTTAAGATTCGGTAAGAATTCTACTGGTTCAAGTTTCCATTGATATTCGTGATCCTCGTACTCTAGATGATAGATTTTCATAAATTTGATTTATATTTTCGCAAATAAAAATATATTATATAATAGTAATGCCTACAGAAAATTAAGAATTTTATAAAAAAGCTTATATTTCTGGTTCAATTATGGTAAAAAGCTCTAAGCTTGATATAATGCTGCAACTAAATGCACTTTCTCTAGAGGAATTGCTGGAAGTTAGAGCAAAAGTTGGTCAGTAAACCAGCCCTAAAGGGACTGAGTTTCCCGCATACCGAGTATTTCTATGATAAAGAGACATATCCTCACATTGAAGCTGCTTTAAACCAAAATCAGCTATTTTCTCAAGATTTGCATGAGTAAGCGGTCAGAAACTGGGAACAATCTAAATGTTGCCCCCAGTATTTGATTTTTGCTATTCTAGAACCCAAGGTGGATGCGATTTTCCACTTCGGCAAATTTCTCTTCTGCTTCTTGCTCAGGCATTAGTAAAGATACTGCAATCCCCACCGCGAATGCTAGCGGAATACTCACTAATCCTGGATTTTTTAACGGAAAAAGTGCAGTAGCTTGCTTGAGGATTGTGACCTGAATTGTTGGAGACAAATAAATCAGGATTAAGGAAGAAAAAGTACCTACAGATATACTAGCAACTGCACCATAAGTAGTGAAGCGTCGCCAGATCATTGATAGTAGCAAAGCTGGAAAATTCGCACTAGCGGCAATCGCAAATGCTAAACCCACCATGTAAGCAACATTTTGCCCTTTAAACAAAATGCCTAACAACATTGCCAAAGCACCTAAAAGTATAGTTGCACCACGAGCGACTTTGAGCTGTTCTGATTCATTTGCATGACCAGAGCGCACCACATTCACCCATAAATCATGGGATAATGCCGCAGCACCTGAAAGAGTTAATCCCGCCACCACAGCCAAAATTGTGGCAAAGGAAACAGCAGCAATAAAGCCCAAGAAAGCATTACCACCAAGAAATAATGCCAATATCGGTGCAGCCATGTTACCACCAGTCCCAATTTGCTTAATGGCATCTTGACCTACTAATACCATTGCGCCAAAACCTAAAATAAAGGTGAGCAGGTAAAATACACCAATAAAAGCGGTAGCGTAAGTAACCGAACTCCTAGCCGTTTTGGCATCAGGTACAGTATAAAACCGCATTAAGATATGGGGTAATCCAGCAGTACCAAACATTAATGACATGCCCAGAGAAATCGCATCTAAAGGGTCAGACACTAATTTACCAGGAGCTAAAACTTCTTTATATTTCTCAGCCGCAGCCGCGAAGAGTGCAAAAGGATTAAACCCAAATTGTGCTAATACTAAAATTGCCAGTAAGATTGTTCCACCCAGTAACAAAATTGCCTTAATAATTTGTACCCAAGTAGTAGCAATCATACCGCCAAAAATTACATAAGCCATCATCACACCACCGACGATGACCACAGCTAATTCATATTCAAAGCCAAATAGCAGTTTGATTAATTCCCCTGCACCTACCATTTGGGCGATTAAATAAAAGCTAATTACTGTCAAAGTCCCAATCGCCGCCGCGATACGTACAGGCTTTTGTTGTAAGCGAAAAGCTACTACATCGGCAAACGTGTACTTACCTAAATTTCGTAATGGTTCTGCAATCAAGAACATCACAATCGGCCAACCTACTAGAAACCCGATGGAGTAAATTAAACCATCAAAACCATTTAGTGCTACTAGTCCAGTAATACCCAGGAAACTAGCTGCACTCATAAAGTCTCCAGCTAGAGCTAATCCATTTTGTAAACCACTGATATTACCACCGGCTGTATAAAATTGTGCTGTATTTTTGGTACGTTTTGCCGCCCAGTAGGTAATACCTAAGGAAGAAGTGACAAACAGCAAGAAAAAGACGATCGCTAAGGGATTAAAGTGACCAAGACCACTGATATCCACTACCCCCAGCGGTAAATCACACCACAGAATACTATTTATGATCATTTTAGATTTTGGATTTGGTACGGGATGACAATTATTTATCTAATAATCTAGAGATTTTGCTGTCGTAACTGTTATTAGCCCACCGCACGTACAGAAAAATTAATACCCATGCGGAAACAATCACTAATGCTCCCAAGAAGATACCCAAGCTAAGTCCAGGAAAAATTATGGAAGCTAACAGGGGTTTATCGTAAGCAACCAGTAGGATAAAACCAAAGTAGATAAACATCATAGCCCCAGTCAGTATCAGCGATACCTTCCAGCGTTCAGCTACGAGAGATTTGAGTGCTCTTGCGCGATCATCCATATCTTTTTTTGGGTTGATTTAATGTGAGATTGTCTCATTGATTGCAACTCTTGCACACTTTTGTTAAAAATTGTTAGTAATCTTTTCCTTTTCCGGCTTCCTATAGTTCTACCTCTGTAAAATGCTCAACTATAGGAAATGGGTCATAAAAATGATGCAGTAGTCTTTTCCATTCTTGATACTCAGCAGAACCTCTAAATCTCACGGTATGAGCTTTTAAACTCTCCCAGCGAACTAGTAATAAATATTTACCTGGAATTTCTATACATTTATGAAGCTCATGAGATAAATATCCATTCATAGTAGAAATAATCTTAGAAGCTGCTTTGAAAGTTAATTCAAAATCAGATTCTAAACCCGTTTTAACGTTAAGCATAACCGCCTCAAGAATCATAAAATTTCCAAATTACATAATACTAATATTTTTATTTTAAACCCTATATTTTTTGCTGACAAATCATTTTAATTGTATTCCGTAACCAAGAATTTGCCTCATCTTGATCACTCAATACACTCTACAACATAGACACTGTCCAAGGTGATGTTTTAATGCTTTCAATGTTGGTGGCATTTTTCGTCCCAATCAGACAAAGAGTTGATCATCAAACAAAATTCGTAAACGGTTGAGAGCAGCACTCATCGCAGGTTGTCCAATATTCATTTGCTCTGCTGCTCCCGTTACACGTGCAAATGGAAACAATGCTCTCCACACTGACAACCAATGTAATCGCAGTTGCCAGGATTACCCAAGCACTTCTTCCGATGATGAAGGCACAGAATTATGGTCGAATCGTCAATGTTTCTACTGAGATGGCATCTCTAGAAAACATGAGTAGTGATTACTATCCACTAGCTCCTTCCTATCGACTTTCTAAAGTGGGACTAAATGGGTTAACGCCAATTTTAGCTAAAGAACTTCAGGGAACAAATATTTTGGTGAATGCTTATTCACCAGGTTGGATGAAAACCGATATGGGAGGAGAAAATGCTCCGTTTACAGCGAATGAAGGAGCTGAAACTGCTGTGTATCTAGCAACTTTACCAGATGGCGGTGCTCAAGGCAAATTTTTTGCCGAAATGCGAAAATTTGGTGGTGCTATATCTTTATCTTGGTAACAATAGTTTAAACAGAGGTCTTTTTATGCGGATTTTAGCCATCAGTAAATTAACAGAGAAAGCCACACCAGAAGTAATGCAGCAGGAAATGAAAGCTGAGATTGCAGCTGCTAAACGTTTATTTGAACAAGGTGTAATTGTCCAAGGTTACATGGACAGGAATTACAAAAACGTTTACTTGCTCTTGGAATGTGAGAGTATTCAGGATGCGGAAGCAGCTTGTTCCACCTATCCCTTTTTCAAAATGGGGATGATTACCTTTGAATTTATTCCACTTTTAGGTTTACCAGCGATTAAGCAATTTCTTGATGAGCAAAATTTGCCTTTACCTACATGGTGGATTGATTAGACATCTCCAGAAATGATGTAGGGGCGTATTGCCATACGCCCCTGTATTGCTACCAAGGGTTTTAACGAAGGCATAATTAATTTTCCCAGATGTTTACTGAGAGAGAAAAAATCCGATATAGCTGGAAATTCAGAGATAATATCTCTGAAGAAACCTAAAAAAGCTGGAATTACTGAAATTTTGAGATTAGGAGTTTGATTTTTATGGAATTACCTTCTCTATTTGCAAACACACCCATCAGACCTGTACCCGCAAAGACAATTGCAGAATTTCCGGTCAATACATTTTTAGAAAGTATTGTTGTGGATGATGATAATACATTGTTTATCACCAGTCACTATGAAGGAAAGGTAATTCGCATTGGTGCAGATGGTAGACCAATCACTCATGCAATTGTAGCTGGTAAAGCCACAGGACTTGCAGCTACATCAACAGGTGATTTGTTATTATCAGGTTGGGATGAAAAAGAAACCTCTGTAATCTGGCGTATTACTCCTGATGGTATAGTAAATCATCTAGTATCACTACCAGACGCGGTGTTTTTGAATGGACTGACTCGGTTGACAGAGACTCGCTACCTAATTGCTGACTCTTACCGGGGTGCAATCTGGGAATTGGATGCTGTTCAGGGTAGTGTAGAAATCTGGTTAGAGCATCCCTTGCTTGCGCGAGGGAACGCAGAAAATCCTGTTCCAGGAGTGAATGGATTAAAAATATTTGACCATATTTTGTATGCTTCAAATACACAAAATACCCAAATCATTAAAATTCCTTTACAAGCAAATTATCAAGCAGGTACACCGGAAATCTTTGTGGAAAATGTGAATATTGATGATTTTGCGTTTGACCAGATGGGTAATCTTTACGGTACAACCCATATCTACAATAGTCTGGTGAGAATTGCACCAGATGGAAGTGTCACTACTATCGCTCAAATTGAACAAGGAATGGCCGGGAGTACTGCGGTTGCTTTTGGACGAGGAGAAAATAATTCCAGCAATCTCTATGTCACAACTAATGGGGGGATGTCTTTTCCACCATCCACAGGAGTTGAACCTGGTAGGGTAGTTCAGTTAGAGGTTGGAGTTCCAGGTTTAGCACTGGTGTAGTTTTGCTAAAAATCAAATAGGAGTTTTATTTAGTAAAATTCCTATTTGATTTTGTAGAATTTCCTTTTTACGGATAAGAATATCGTTCATTCTTAAGATGTAAGATATGAGCTAATAATATAGCTAATTGCCGCACAGAACTCTTGATTTTTGCCATTTTCATCAATCTCACTAAAAGATTGCCATAAACTTAGTCTCTCATCATCCGTAAGATCCTCGAAACCCTCTAAAATTGCTTCTATTGCTCCAGCACGCATTTTTTGGAGTTTATTAATATTTAGGCCAAGTTTATCAATAGTTGTATCAGCAGTAGGTTTTTTCTCTAAAATTTCTGTGGATAGGATTTGTCCATCTTCTGTATATCTAAAAAATTCAGCACAGTAAATATCTAGTGGTGAAACCATCAAATTTTCATCATACCATTCATCCTTTTGACTTCCACAATGTAGAGGTTCTTTAGGTTCTCTTTTCCTTTGACATGAAGCCAGTAAATTTGTGTAATCTAGTGTTAAATCAGGATGATTTTTTCTGGGTTTTAAATGTTCGATATGGCTATTTGTATTATCAATAAGCATTCCACAATAACAACAAATAAAACCCTGCTCTTGTAATAAAGAATCATGGACATCAGTTTTTTGTGGTTTACTGAAGTTATCCCAATTGGGTTTCCAATCTTCATTTTCTTGTTCTTTCCAAATAGTAAAGCTGTTGGGTTCCTGACTTTTTTGAATATATTTCACCGGTTTAAAATCTCTTTACGTCGAATAGATACACGCGCTTTTACTAATGCTGGGTCACTTTCTCCCATATTATCAGCAATTTCTTGAGATAATCGTCTAGCATCATCAAGATTTCCCTTTTCAATGTGTTGAAACAATTCATGTAGACGATCTTTTATTTCTAGGGGACGTTCTGTATCATCCATGATGTCTTCTAAAATTTGATTACTATCTCTCCCGTAAGAACTCTCTGGACGTTGAGCAATAACACCAGAATCAGCCTTTTTCAACATATAAATTCCTTGAGGTTTTACATGACTAATTACTTGAGGGGAATGAGTAGTAATAATAAATTGACAATTGGGAAATGTTCTTGTCAACGCAGGAATAATTTTCCGTTGCCAATTTGGGTGTAAATGTAATTCAATTTCATCGATTAAAACTACTCCAGTACCTGCAAGTGGATCTTCTAAACCAGGATTAGCGATCGCTAAACGTCTAGCTAAATCTCCTACCATTGCTAGTAGGCATTTCTCCCCATCAGATAGTTGGTTGATGTTTAGTTCTTCATCATTTTTTTGTACAGTCATTCGCAAAGGGGAGCGACGTACTCGTAAACTAGAAAACTCTGATATTAGTAAATAAATGGCTTTTCTTACAGCTTGTAGTTGGTTATCTAAATATTCTGATTTATCCAACCTTTTTTCATTTTCTAAATCTTCTAAGGATCTAAACCATTGAAAAAAATTTTTAAAATTAATTCTTACTCCATTTAATGCTTGGTCATAAGCATCTATTTGTTTGAGCAAAGTTACATCTATAATTTCTAAATTTATATCTATATCAAGAACCGCTCGATTAACCGTATAATAAACTGCTATTGGTAGGTTGAAATTTTTATTATTCTTCCATTGAAAATAAATACTATCAGTAGTTTTTTTAAAATTTCTAGACTTATCTCTAAATTTTCTTTGTCCTTTTATTACTATATTTGATTTAGACATACGTAACTTTAATATATCAGATATCAAAACAATATCTAGTTCATTTTCTGTATCTTCTTTTGAATTTTTGATGTCATTTTGATTGAAATAACGCTTTTTAATATCCGGATTTTTAGTTGTAAATTGGTTATTTGCTTCATTATTTCCAGATTCAAAAGCCACTTTACTTGTATCCCGTCTAACAAGAGTTATCCTACCTGGATTCACAATATTTCCGATGATTTGTGATAAAAAGATAGCAATACAATCCAAAATACTCGACTTACCAACCCCATTAATACCAACAAATACCGTTGGTTCCACATCATCGAAATCCAACGTCAAATCACCAATACCTCGAAAAGACTGCATTTTTAAACGCTTAACTCTCATAATTATCCACCCCATCAACTTACTAAATACTTCAAACTTACCCGACAACTCCTTTATCCTTTATAACACCTTTGCGCCTCTGCGTCTTGGCGCGAGAAAAAAATCAATCTTACAGCGTAGCGAGTATCCAGAAAAAAACCGCTACGCTCCTCTACCTTTAAACAGTCTTCAACTTAATCACACCCCGATCAAAAACAACACCATCTCCACCAATACCACTCACCTCAATTCTATCTGCATAAACCTCATAAGCCATAAAACTCAATTTCTTAGCAGAATATTCCGTCCACTCAGAATGACCCACATCACGCAAACCAGCACCACCACCACAAATTAAATAAGTAGTTCCATCAATAGCACGAGTTCTTTCATAGTGATGTTCATGACCATTAATATAAGCTTGCACACCATATTTTTTAAACAACGGTGCTAAGGTTTTAATAAACTCCGGATTACTCCCATAAATACCAGATGCATAAACTGGATGATGACCAAATACCACTTTCCAAGGTGCTTGACTAGTACTTAATTCTTTCTCTAACCAAACTAATTGATTTTTCCAATCCGCATTACCATTAGTATCTAAAGCAAAAAATTGCACTTTTCCACGGCTAAATGTATAGTATCTCCCCTTCATATTAAAGCCAGGGTATTTAACTTGAAGATTACCATTAGCTGTCCGGATATCATGATTACCTAAACAAGCATGAAATTTGACTCCCTGTTTCAGCAAATCTTGGTAAGGTTTTTCAAAAACAGCATTTATTTTCTGTATTTCACCATTAGTATAAATATTGTCTCCTGCTAAAACGACTAAATCATAGGGTTTTTGCTGGTGATATAAACTCATGCCTTTCGCTACAGTATACTGTCCTTGATCTCCAGTTCCTGTATCAGCTACAGATACAAACCGAAATAGCAAGTCTTTTGTCAATGCTGTAGTTGTTGCTGGAACTGCTTGTGAATTAAGAACACTAGTATTTTTGCTATTTGCATTTAATGCACAACCGATAAATCCGGTCATAATAGTACCAAGACTACCAAAAAATAAAAATTGACGACGGTTTAGTTTCATAACCAATGATGTGGGAGTAAAGAAGAGAACGGAGGGGACAATACAAGTAATAATGTACTTAATTTCTCCCTGATTCGCTAATGGTGGTAAAAGTTCCATGTCACGAGACAATCCAAATTCACAACCGTCAAAAAATAAGTCTAAACGGAGGGTTCCGCAAGTTCCACCACCCCAACCCGACAATCAGAAAAATCAGCCAATTTGGAAGCGGATAATTATCAGCATTCTTAATGGCACAATTGGGGCTTTACAAACAACTGTAGTCAAGCTAGAAGCAACACAACCCGCTAGTACAGGGAGAAAAACTACTTTTTTACAGTGGGTCGATTCTTCATTGAATTGATTTTTAAGAACATTTCGCTTATTTTTGCCTTCTAGTGTATCCAATAATTTATCTGATCTAGTTTTATTGGGAATTATTGCGGTAATAGCTGTAGCCATCATTTGGACAACTTCCACCATTTTCTTCACTGCTAAACCTATTGAAGTACCAATAGTTCCTCCCGTTGAAAAAGTTCCAGCACCAACACCAGAAGTTAAGTCAACACCAATACCAGAAGCAACTCCCATCCCCACACCAGAAATTAAGTCAATACCAACACCAGAAGTAACTCCCATCCCCACACCAATACCCACACCGGAAGTTAAGCTAATACCAACACCAGAAGTAAGTCCCGTCCCCACACCCACACCAGAAGTTAAGCCAATACCGAAATTAGAAGTTACACCAACACCAATTATACAATTAACCCCAGAACAAAGCCTAATTACATTCATCAAAAATCAAATGGTGGAAATTAGCCATAACTTAGAGCTTAGTAAAGGTGATACTGACACCAGCAGAAATTTGATAGAATCTATTCAACCCAACCTCCGGACTAGCGATTTAACTATTAAAATTAGTGAATACTGGTATAATTTACAGAAATCCCAACAGGATAAACTTGCCAATGACATATTACAACGTTCTAAAGAACTCGATTTTGCCCACTTGAAAATAATTGATTTCCAAGATAAGCTAGTAGCACGTAATCCAGTTGTTGGTAATCAAATGATAATTTTAAAACGGGTAAATTGATGTTTAGTAATTTAATGATTAATGAATTATGTTACTTCTAGACCTGAAAACTCTCCAACCTACCGAAGACCAACGAATTATTCTCTATGAAGTTACTTGGGAACAATACGAACAATTATCAGATATGTTTGTAGATCAATTTCCTCGGATGACTTATTTAGAAGGAACCCTAGAAATTATTATGACTACTTCTTTAGAACATGAACGGCTTAAAAAAATAATTTCTAGATTATTAGAAGCTTATGCAGAAGAACAGGATATTAATTTAAACGGTTATGGTAATGCTACTTTTCGCAAAAAAGCAGTTCAAAGAGGTGTAGAACCGGATGAATGCTACTGTTTAGGTGATTTTCATGAAGTTCCAGATATTTCTATAGAAATTGTTATTAGCAGTGGAGGAATTGATAAGTTAGAGGTTTATCGGGGTTTGGGTGTGAAGGAAGTTTGGTTTTGGGAAAAGGGTAAGTTTAGTTTTTATTCTTTAAATGAAATTGAAAATAAATATGTTCAAATTTTACACACTATTTTATTACCGGATTTAGATTTTGTTTTATTAGCTAGTTTTGTTAATGAAACTAATCAAACCCAAGCAATTAAATTATATCGTCAAGCATTACGACGAGTTGAATAATATTTTTTGGTTGACACATGGATTTTGAGCAGGCAAGATGCCTGCTCCACAATAGTAATTTAATTTTACAAGACTTATATTTTTAGCTGGATGCCTTAACCAAGTCTAGATTGATAGTCTTCATAAAAAAACTGTCGCCATAACTCAAATGTACCATCTTTTTTCAGAATCCCAATTGATGGATGCACGACTCCGTTAAACATACTGCTTTTTACCATTGTGTAGTGCATCATATCCTCAAAAATAAGGCGATCGCCAATAGATAACTTCTGTCCAAAGGCGTAATCACCCAGGAAATCCCCTGCTAAACAACTGGAACCACCCATGCGATAAGCTGTTTCTCCCTCTTGTGGTTCATGAGCATCACGAATCACAGGTTTATAGGGCATTTCTAAGCAATCTGGCATATGAGCGGTAAACGATACATCCAATAAGATATTCGTCACTTCTGAGGTGGGAATGATATCTCGAACCGTACTCAGCAGAAATCCAGTTTCCCAAGCGACAGCTGAACCTGGTTCTAAAATCAGTTCCAGATGAGGATAACGGTGGTGAAAAGTTGTCAAAACTTCAATTGCATGAGCAATATCATACCCTTGTCGAGTCATTAAATGACCACCACCAAGATTCAGCCACTTTAACTGTGGTAGCAAATGTCCAAAAAAGTGTTCTATATTAGCAAGAGTTTTTTCCAAAGCATAGGAATCGCTCTCGCATAAATTATGGGATAAAAAACCAGTAATTCCCTTTGGTAATACATCACCAAGATGTTCTGGAGAAACACCCAGACGACTAGATGGTTGACAAGGATTATATAGTGGAGTCTGAACTGGTGAATACTGAGGATTAATTCGCAGTCCTACAGATGGTTGCTCAGACGATTGCTCAATCACGTAGCTAAATCTATCCCACTGACTGATAGAGTTAAAGGTAATATGAGAAGCATAGCGCAGAATCGCGGGTATATCCTCATCACGATAAGCAGGTGAATAAACATGCAGTTCTCCACCAAATTCTTCCGCAGCTAATTGTGCTTCCCAGACCGAGCTAGCTGATGCTCCTGGAAGTATTTTGTTAATCCACGGAAAACTATGAAAGAGAGAAAAAGCTTTGAGAGCCAGCAAAATTCTTACAGGTGCTTCGCGTTGCACCCGCTCAAAAATTGCCAGGTTTTGCTCAAGACGTTCCTCTTCTAAAACGAAACAAGGTGATGGGATAGTGGTGAAAACTGTGTTGTTCATCTGGGATATAGAATTTGGGATTTTAGATTTTCAATTATGCTCAGAATTTTTAAACTTTGGATTTTGAATATTCCATCCAAAACCCAAAATTTAAAATCTAAAATTTATTCATTCTTACTCTTCGTCAAAAGGTGATGTTTTATCAAACACTTCATGCCACGGAAGACCCAGAGGACTTAGCAATTTCAAAAATGGGTCGGGGTCACACTGCTCAACATTAAACACTCCCGGTTGTTTCCAAATTCCATTTACCACCATCAGCGCACCAACTACCGCAGGTACACCAGTTGTGTAAGCTATTGCTTGTCCACCAACTTCTTGATATGTTTTAGCATGATCACAGTTGTTGTAAATGTAATATCTGCGTTCTTTGCCATCCTTTATCCCCCGGATATGACAGCCAATGGATGTTTGTCCTGTATATTTCTCACCTAAAGATGAAGGTTCTGGCAGGATAGCTTTGAGAAACTTCAGTGGTACTATCTGAGTTCCCTCATAATCAATCGGATCAATTCTGGTTAAACCCACATTCTTTAATACTTCCAAATGGGTAATGTAACTCTGTGAAAACGTCATCCAAAAACGCGCTCTTTTGATGGTGGGAATATTTTTAACTAAAGATTCTAGTTCTTCGTGATAGAGAAGGTATGATTCTTTATCACCTATTTCTGGATAAGGTACTGGACGATGAAGCGAAAGAGAAGGTATTTCTACCCAAGTACCATTTTCGTAATATTTACCTGGTTGAGTAATTTCCCGGATATTGATTTCTAAATTAAAATTGGTAGCGAATATTTGTCCATGATTTCCCGCGTTACAATCCACAATATCAAGATAGTGAATCTCATCAAAATAATGCTTCAGTGCATAAGCGGTAAAAACTCCAGTTACCCCAGGGTCAAAACCACATCCGAGAATCGCTGTTAGTCCCGCGTTTTTATAGCGGTCTTGATATTTCCATTGCCAACTATATTCAAATTTTGCCTCTCCCGGAGGTTCATAGTTGGCAGTATCAAGATAATGAACTCCTGTTTCCAGACACGCATCCATCAGTGCTAAATCTTGATAGGGAAGTGCTACATTGATCAGAATATCTGGACGAAACTCTTTGAGCAGTTTAACTGTGTTATTTACATCATCTGCGTCCAGTGCAGCAGTTTTTACTTTTGGTGAATTAATCCGTTCCGCAATGCGATCGCATTTATCAACTGTGCGACTAGCCAGAAGAATTTCCGAAAACTCCTCTTGCATAGCGCATTTGTGTGCGACAACGTTGCCGACACCACCAGCTCCAACTATCATCACTCTTGCCATACTGTCTCCTGGAGGAATATATTGATTGCCTTAATATTGTATTGAGTTTTAATTTTTTAAGTAAGTGCTAGACGATAAGCCTTAACCTGTAAATCAATACCAGTAATCGCTGTTCCCACCACAACCGCATATGCGCCCATATCTAAAGCTTGACGCGCCATTTGTGGACTAGCAATTCCACCTTCACAAATAGCCGGAACCTCTAACTCTTCTACCATCTGCCTTAAAAGTTCCCAACCAGGAGGAGACAGATGTTTAGTTTCGCCAGTATAACCAAAAAGAGTAGTTCCCACTATATCTGCACCAGCCTCTATAGATAATTTTGCAGCTTCAATTGTATCCACATCAGCCATCACTGGTTTACCTAATTCCTGGTGAATTCGGGCAATAATATCAGCTAACTGCTCACCACCAGGCCGTTTTCTGGTGGTGGCATTGATGGCAATTATATCCGCACCAGCTGCGGCTACAGCCATAGCATGATGAAATTGTGGGGTAATATAAACATCAGAACCAGTTATGACTTGCTTCCATAAACCAATGATTGGTACTTGTACTTTTTCTCGCACTGCTCGAATATGATTTGGCGTATCAATTCTAACGCCAACTGCACCATTGTTAACAGCAGCTTGAGCCATTGCGGCAATTACCATTGGTTCGTACATGGGGGAGTCAGCAGGTGCTTGACAGGAAACAATTAATCCTTTGTTCAACATTTGAATTGAATTTGTCATTTTTTTAAGGGAATAGGGTAATTACGAATTCAACATTCAAAAACAAGAAAGTCAGATGATATCTGAGTTATAGCGTTTGAATTTTCTGTATTCTTTTAGTGAATTGGTGTAAGAGCAGTTTTTTAAGAGTATGGCATAAAATGAGTAAGTATTGAAAACTTAACGTCTTTTCCCCCTGTCTTGATTTTCCTTGCCAATTAAATGATTGAATTCAAGGTACTTTGGAGAACTAATTTTTAGCATCCGCTCCGGTTTATCATGGGTCATAGTTTTTTGTTCTCGTGTTGGTCGCATATCTATGTTGATATTTCTGATAGTGACAAAGCGATAAATATAATCGTCAAGAAATATTTTTTGTTCCCAAAAAATTTTACCAATTTCCTGACAATAGGCAACAAAACATTGTGCCCCCTTAAGTTGCTGAATTATTTCTTTCTCTGAACTTGTTGTTGATTTTGCCTTCATTTCAATGCAGATGATGACCTTTTTGGTATCAGTATTAGCGATGATCACAAAATCTGCACGCTTGCATTCACCTTTTGAGCCAGTGAAAACCGTATTTGGTGATTTAAAAGTATCCGCCTTGATGACAATAACTTGATCGTCATTGGGCATCCCATAAATTGTTACAAAACAATTAGGGAGATCGGGTTCTTCAAGTCTTACCTGTTTTTTACCATATGGATCTTCTTGTAATGGTACGGTAGCTGTATTTTTGATCATCTCTTTTAGGATAGCAATATCAGACATTAATCCTTACCCCAGACAATCGCTTCCTGAATCCGATTCATCGTTTCAATGGTAGTATCAAAGCTGCGAGCTTCAATACCCAGTTCTGGATTGATTTCAGCTGGTGTAAGAGTTTGACATTTAGTTTTTCCCTTTTTACCCTCTAGTTGTATCTCTGCTTCTTCTGCAATATAGACTTTGATATTTTCAGAGGAAATCAGTTCTTCTGTCCGATAACCTTCTTCTTGGGCAATTCGCTTGAGATGAGGTTTATCATGATTTAGCATGATCAGCGTGTTCAGTTCTTTAATTATATAATCGCTATGGGTAGTGATGAAAACTTTAATTCCGAGATTCACCAGTCGTGCAAAAAGCCGTGCAACACGGCGCTGGTTTTCAGGGTGTAGGTTCAATTCAGGTTCGTCTATTATCAGTAAATCACCAATCTTGGCTTCGTGTCTCAAGTAAAAGCCGATATCTAACAGAGAACGCACAGCACTGGAACTTTCATCCATAGAAAGCTTGACCCGTTTACCTTTTGGCAGATAATAAAGTTCATCATTTCGAGTAACAGTGTATTCACCACCAATAATATCAGCAAAATCTTCGAGTATGTCAGGATAATTCTCAGCAATAAAACTGTTTTTTTTGATAATCGTTTCAATTTGTCGTATAAACTCTATATTGGTCTTTATCGGCAAGGCATAATCTTGATAATCTTTAAGTAAACGCTCTCTAAGGTTGACATTTATATCCGCCTCACCTAGTTCTTCAACCAGTCGATTACGAGCAAAACTTAATTCTTTATGAAAAATAGCCACACCAGTTCTTTCTGCACTAGCAATGAAAGGACGAGGGAAAATTTGAGCAAAAATAATGCCTTTAACAAGGTCAGCAATGATATTTATAAGAATACCAGTAGATATTTTTACTTTTTCTTTCTCAACTAATAGGGTAATAACTAATTCTGTGCTTTCTTTACTTTTTGTAAAAGAGAAAAATGAGACTTCACCAGAACTCATTTTTTTATTTAATTCGGTTGTTAGACTAATATACTGGTTTTCTAAGTTCACATGAAATTCTGTTCTTTTAAATTGATCTGTCTGTGTAGCAAAAACTCGTGGCAGTAACTGAGTATATGCTTGGCATCCTTGGTCAACAATCTGGTCAATTTGTTTGACATATTCTTGTATATCGAGATTAATTACGCCATCAGTGAGGAGTTGCTCAATCAGATCGTTATTGATGTTAATTGAAAACATTTGCCGCCAATGATACAAAAAACCAAACAAGGCGTATGTAGCATAAGTCTTACCAGTATTGTTGCCACCACAAATAATTGTTAGGTCACCAAGTGTAAATTCAGCTTGCTTTAAAACGCCAAGATTTTTGACTTTAATTTTCATCTTTTCACATTCATTCATTAATTGCATTGGTTGGATAGGAATCCACACAGTAAAAATTGAGCCAATTCCTACAGTCGATTCTACTTCAATTCTTCCGCGATGGAATTCTACCAGTTGTTTGGTTAAAGCGAAACCTAATCCTGTACCTTCCTAGCGTGCATAAAACGAGTTGAGTTTTAGGAACCGACTATTCTCTCCTTATTTTCGGGTCTTCGGTAGTTGTTATGCTAAATCATTAATTAATCAGGGAACAGGGAACAGGGAACAGGGAACAGGGAAAATAAATAAAATCATGAAATCTTTGCCCAGTAAGGATTTCAATTTTTATTAAGAAACATCAATCATGGTTAAAAGTGGGAATAATAGTCTCTTTTCCCTGATTTTCTTATTCCTATCTTCACTGTTCCCCGTTCCCTGTTAAGAGTTCCCTCTTTCAAATTGATAATTTAGCATAACAGGTACGGAAGAACCTTATTTTCTCGAATTGCGATCACCTATAGTAGGTGCTTGCACCATCGCACTTCTTCATCCTGAGCATTTATACTTATCGTAGATTTTTGTACTTGTACCAGCAAATAGAAGTCAATTAACAGTATATATGTGATTTTAATTGTCATAATATGACTAGTCTTGACAATAAAATAATTTTTATATAAAAATAAGTAATAAAACACATATTCAGTTTGCATTAAGATTTGGTAAATACCCAGAAATACTGTAACAAGTAAAATTTTATATCGCCAACAAAATAGAATAAGCCTTACAGGATTTAGTGCTAATTTTTGACAAAAAACTAGAAAAAATAATGAAAAATTACCAATAGTATAGAAATACAGTTATATAATTTTAGATAATTCTTCTCTAAAGCTTGTGAAAGACTCAATCATGTTGAAAGGCAACTTAATGATGTACAGTACACAAAACCATTAAAGTAATTTACGACACTGATATTTAAATATGAAAACCTTAACCTTCTCTAAAGCAAAACAAATAAAATTACCTTTAAAGTCTATAATCATTCAAAACAAATTTACTTTTATTGATTTGTTTTCAGGTATTGGTGGTTTTAGAATTGGTTTGGAAAATTTGGGTGGTCAATGCTTAGGATATTCTGAAATTAATAAACATTCTATTAGCGTATACAAACAAAATTTCATTAATTATTTGAATGAAGATGAAATTGAATTAGGAGATATTACCCAAATTAATGAACTTCCTCATAATTTAGATATAATTGTTGGTGGTGTACCTTGTCAGCCTTGGTCAGTAGCTGGAAAACTAAAAGGGTTTGAAAGATCCTAGAGGAAAATTATGGTTTGATGTAATTAGATTAGTTGAAAAAAGTAAACCTAAAAGTTTCATTTTTGAGAATGTAAAAGGATTATCTAGTCCAACAAATAGACAGAATTTAGAATTAATCTTAAGTAGTTTTGAGTGCATAGGATATTGTTTAAAGTGGAAGGTTATAAACTCCTATGATTTTGGACTACCACAGAATAGAGATAGAGTTTTTATTGTCGGAATTAGAAATGATATAGATAGCTGTCAGGAATATAATTTTCCTGATCCTTTAAAGTTACATCCTAAAGTATTAGATATTTTAGATGAATTTAAAGGAATTGAAATTATTGAGAAAGTAAAATTAGAATCTGAGATTTTATTTAAAGGTTCTATACCTCCTTCTAGAACTAGATTTCAAAAAGACGATGAATTAAATGATTTTTTTATTTTCTCTGATTTGAGAAATGGACATACAACTATCCATTCTTGGGATATTATTAAAACAAACGATAGACAAAAAGAAATTTGTCTGTCTCTTCTAAAACATAGAAGAAGTAAGAAATATGGTGAGAAAGATGGTAATCCACTATCTTTTGATAATTTACAAGAAATAATTCCTAATATTAAAATACAAGAGCTAAATACATTAGTAGAAAAAGGTATTTTTCGGATTACTGATGACCATAAATTTGAGTTCGTTAATTCAAAAAATATGACTGGTATTAATGATATATATAGAATCATTTTACCAACTGCTGATATTTTTCCTACATTAACTGCTACAGGAGGTAAAGACTACATTGCAACATTATCAATTCATGCTAATCATCCTGATGAATACAAAAAACTATTTTTAGAAAAAGTTTACAAAAAACGAAAATTTATTCCATTGACAGCAAAACATGCTTGCAAACTACAAGGTTTTCCCACAGATTTTGAATATCATGAAAATGAAGATATTGCTAAAGAGCAATTCGGAAATGCTGTTGCAGTACCTGTAGTTGAACATTTAGCAAAAGAATTAATTAAAATTCTAAGAAATTTTTGACTTTAATTTTCATCTTTCCACATTCATTAATTGCATAGGTTGAATAGGAATCCACACAGTAAAAATTGAACCAATTCCTACCGTCGATTCTACTTCAATTCGTCCGCGATGGAGTTCTACCAGTTGTTTGGTTAAAGCTAAACCTAGTCCTGTACCTTCATAGCGCCGACGATAGGGTGTATCCAATTGTTGAAATTTTTCAAATAGTAGAGGTAATTGATCTTCTGGTATCCCAATACCTGTATCTTCTATTTGAAAAACAGCAGTATCATCTTCTACCCAAAATCTTAAAGTAACACTTCCCCCTTCTGGGGTAAATTTAATCCCATTTGTTAACAAATTCCATAGAATTTGCTCGACTCTACAGGCATCAGCTACAAAGCGATCGCGTTTTGGGTCAATTTGTAAATCTAGTCTCAAACTAACTTGCTTCGCTGTGGCTTTTTCTCTTAAGGATTCTATTGTACTTTCAGCACTTTTCACTAACGAAAATTCACAAATATTTAAAGCTATTTTACCCGCTTCAATTTGAGATAAATCCAGGATGTCGTTAATCATTTCTAACAAATGTTCTCCACTGTCATGGATAGTTTGCAAATAATCCCGTTGTCGGGGACTCAATTCTCCCAATGGCCAGCGTAACAATGTAGAAGACATCCCAATTACATATGTTAATGGTGTAAGTAATTCATGGCTAATAGTCGCTAAAAATTCACTTCTCAGACGACTAGCAGCTTCCGCAGCTAATAAAGCATCACGTAGAGCCATTGTCCGCTCAATCACTCGTTGTTCTAAAGTTTGTTTTTCTCTGGTCAGCGTTTGTGTCGCATCTTGCAACGTTTGCATTAATTCTGACTGATGAATGGCGATCGCTAATTGTTCTGCAACAGAAGTTAATAGTTTTTTCTCACTCTCACTCCAATGATAGGGAAGATTACATTGGTGAGCAATTAATAACCCCCAAAGTTTATCTTCAAAAATAATCGGTGCTGCTAATTTAGCCCGAACTTGACTTTTTCTTAAAAAGTTCAGTAAACATTCTTCTAAAATATAAGTCTGCTCTATATCATCGACAGTTAATGTAAAACCCTGACGATATTTCTCCCAACATGGTAAATTTAGCTGTAAACAATTAGCTTCCTGATAAAATAACACTGAGGGAATAGTATCGAGAGCCAGGACTTCATGAACAATATACCCACTATGTATTTGCCAGGTTTCTGATGAAGATTGGGAGTTAAATGATCCAGATGGTAAATATTGACCATTTAATGATGTATATTGAGTTTTAACTGGATTGGTTTCAAATTTATAAATTACTAATCTATCTAACTTTAAAAAATCGCGTACTTGTGTGATTGCTGTGGCTATAATTACTTGTAAATCTAAACTTTTCCGAATTTGGCTTGTCACCTTATTTAACAACTGCTCTTGAGCAATCTGTTTGATTAATGCATCTTCTACTACTTGACAATTACCAATCTCAAGATTGCTAATGGTAGATGATGTGACTGTTTCTGCATCTAACCCAGGGCATAAATATTCTAATAATAACAAAGTAAATTTACTTTGCTGTATGGCATCATTGGGAGCCAGAATTTGCCGATAGTGTTCTAGATTCTGGTAGGTGCAGGAATTATATGCAAATAAATCTCTCAGTTTGACTAAAAAAGTGGCGATCGCATCGGAGTTAAATGTCAAACTTACATTCAGTGCTGAGTAAATTTCTGATTCCCCTTGCTCTATCTTGCCCACTAATAGTACACTAAATCCCTCGGAAACTAGCAGGATAAAACGTTGTTCCTGCCATTCTACAGCAAGAGAAAGCCGCACTAGCATTGCTTCTGTCACTAACAGACTGGGACTTCCTACTGCTTGAGCCATCTGGTGCAACAACTCCCGAAGCTGATTAAATACACTTAAGGGCAAAATTCGTGTAAAGCTCAAATTGGGAGAACTAAGCATGTTCAAAATCTGGTAAGAAGGGCTGAATGCTAGATGAAAAGGAGTCAGGAGTTAGGAAATACGTTTTTTAAGTGTGTATTAACCAACCAATTTAAGGCGATAAGACAAGATTATGCATCGTATAAATGCCACTCCCGGAGGATGGAATCAGTCAGAAGGGTTGATTTTCTTAGAACAAACACCAGCTCCTTTTGTATTTATTACTGCTGCCGATACAGATATTCAAACCCTAGCAGCCGCAGTTCCTAAATTACCGACCACATTCCCGGCATTAAGAGTAGCTAGTTTGTTGCAATTACAACAACAACTAAGCATAGATACTTATGCGGAGCAAGTTTTAGAGCTAGCCCAAGTAATTATTCTCCGTTTATTGGGAGGACGTTCTTACTGGAGCTATGGACTAGAAGTAGTACAGGAAATTGTCAAACGTAATGACATAACCCTTATTGTAATGCCAGGGGACGATGGTCTTGATCCCGATTTAATTTCCCACTCTACTGTAGATTTAACTATTGTTAACCAAGTATGCCAGTACTTTAGCCAAGGTGGAGTGGAAAATTTTGTTAATGCTCTCCAATTTATTGCTGACCATTCTCTATTAACCGCTTTTAACCCTCCAGCACCGCAGGCTATTCCTATGGTGGGTGTGTATGAATGGGGAGGTGGGGAGAGGGGAGCAGGGGAGGAGGAAAAATCTCTGGCTATTCCTAAAGTTGGGATTCTTTTCTATCGTGCTCATTATTTAGCAGGAAATATTCGGGTAATTGATGCTTTATGTGCAGCTTTAGCTAAAAGGAATTTACAACCTGTACCAGTTTTTGTGTCTTCTCTTCGAGATCCTAATATCAGTCATCAGTTAATAGAGTTATTCCAACCCCAAGCATCTGAGCCTATTTCTCTATTACTAAATACCACTAGCTTTTCCCTCGCACGCTTAGAAACAGAAACACCTCAAATAGAACTTTGGGAAAAATTAGATATTCCTGTATTACAGGTCATCCTCAGTAGTGGTGCTTTGGAGCAATGGGAGTCTCAGTTTCAAGGACTAACACCGCGTGATATTGCCATGAATGTAGCATTACCAGAAGTAGACGGCAGAATTATTAGTCGAGCTGTTTCCTTTAAAGCTATTCAAACTCGTAACTCTGATTTGGAAACAGATGTAGTAGTTTATGAACCAGTCAATTCGACGCATTGAATTTGTGGCTCAACTAGCAGCTAATTGGGTACGTTTGGGCAAAAAACTTCCCCAAGAACGTCGCATTGCCTTAATTCTAGCCAATTACCCTAACAGTAATGGTCGTCTTGCTAATGGTGTAGGACTAGATACCCCAGCTAGTTGTCTAGAAATTCTTCAAAGCTTTGCAGTTAGCTGGTTATCAAGTAGATAATCCACCAACTAATGGTGATGAATTAATTGAACGTCTGACATCAGGTGTTACCAATGACCCAGAGGGTAGAGATTGGCGTCCGGTGCGACAAAGTTTAGCCGTAGCAGAATATCAAGATTATTTTAAATCTTTACCACCTGCCGTACAGCAAGGAATTTCTGAGCGCTGGGGGATGGGGGATGGGGAGGTGGGGAGGTGGGGAGGTGGGGTGATGGGGTGATGGGGAGGTGGGGAGATGGGGAAAGATTATTTGTCTATTTCGCCATTTTTTCCTATTCCTGGGATTCAATTGGGAAATATTTTTATCGGGATTCAACCAGCTAGGGGGTATGACATTGACCCTAGCTTGAATTATCATGCGCCAGATTTACCTCCTACTCATGCTTATTTAGCATTTTATTATTGGGTGAGAGAATCTTTTGCTGCTGATGCAGTGGTTCATGTGGGAAAACATGGCAATCTGGAATGGCTACCTGGTAAAAACTTGGCTTTATCAAATAATTGTTATCCGGAAGTAGCTCTGGGAGCAATGCCTCATCTCTATCCCTTTATTGTCAATGACCCTGGTGAAGGTTCACAAGCCAAACGTCGCAGCCCAAGCTGTGATTATTGATCACCTTACTCCACCCATGACTCGTGCAGAACTCTATGGTTCTTTGCAAAAATTAGAAAATTTAATTGATGAGTATTATGAAGCTGAAAGTTTAGACCCTTCCCGTTTACCGACCATTAGCTCTCGGATTCGAGAATTAGTTGTCAACGAAAATCTTTATCAAGATTTAGGAATTGAGAGTGAAAAAGACATCTTAAATTTAGAATCTTTAATCCTGAAATCCATCGATGGTTATCTTTGTGAATTAAAAGAGGCTCAAATTCGCGATGGTTTACACATTTTTGGTCAATGTCCCCAAGGAAGACAACTCCGAGATTTAATCGTGGCGATCGCCCGTCTTCCCAACCGCTACTCTATGGGGATTACCCGCGCCCTAGCTCAAGATTGGGGTTTAGATTTTGACCCCCTCACCACTAATTTAAGTGATAGATTTACTCTTGATGCCTCCAAATCTACATCGGAAGGCTGCCATTTACTTGTATCCTGTCGTACTGTCGGCGATGTTGTGTCCATCCTAGAAGAACACGCGGCTTTTTTGGTGGAACAAGTCATTCATGAATCATCGACCATCAGCAATCCACCGTCAGCAATTAACACAGTCCTAAATTGGATTCAAATAAAACTCCTTCCGGCTTTACAACAAACTTCAGCTGAAATTACTAACTTATTAAGGGGACTTGATAGTAAATATATTCCTAGTGCAGCATCGGGTGCACCCACCAGAGGAAGACCAGAAGTTCTACCCACAGGGAGAAATTTTTATTCTGTAGACATTCGAGCTATCCCCACAGAAACAGCTTGGGATATCGGGAGAAAAGCCGCAGAAGCTCTAATTGAATGTTATACCCAAGAACATGGTGAATATCCTAAAACACTAGGATTATCTGTATGGGGTACATCTACCATGCGAACTGGGGGTGATGATATGGCTGAGGCGTTAGCTTTACTCGGTGTTCAACCTGTGTGGGATGGAGCTTCCCGACGAGTAGTAGATTTTGATATCTTACCTTTGGCAATTTTGGGACGTCCTCGAATTGATGTCACCTTAAGAATTTCCGGATTTTTCCGGGATGCTTTTCCCAATTTAGTAGATTTATTCTCTCAAGCTGTGACCGCAGTGGCAAACTTAGATGAACCACCAGAGCAAAATCCTTTAGCGGTTGCGGTTCGTCAAGAAACTGATTTATGGACTCAACAAGGTTTAACCTTAGAAACAGCACAAAGGCGATCGCTCTATCGGGTTTTTGGTTCACAACCAGGTACTTATGGTGCTGGACTCCAAGGTTTAATTGCAGCCCAAAACTGGAAAGATGACCAAGATTTAGCTCAAGCTTATATCAATTGGAGTGATTACGCCTATTCTGCCAGTGATAGTCAACTGGGGGAAACAGCAAAAATTCCGGAAGCTTTTCAACAACGGTTAGAGAAAATGCAAATTGTGTTACAGAATCAAGATAATCGTGAACATGATTTACTCGATTCTGATGATTATTACCAATTTCAGGGTGGGTTAACCGCAGCAGTACGCTCTCTTCAAGGAAAAAATCCCCAAACCTATTTTGGTGACAACTCGATTCCCGCTCAACCAAAAGTCAGAGAACTTAGCGCCGAAATTGCGAAAGTCTACCGTTCTCGCGTCGTTAATCCCAAGTGGATTGCGGGAGTGATGCGTCATGGTTACAAAGGTGCTTTTGAAATGGCCGCCACAGTTGATTATTTGTTTGCTTATGACGCTACTGCTAAATGTGTAGCTGATTATATGTATCAGGGTGTAGTAGATTCCTATTTACTTGACCCTGTAGTTTTAGAATTCATTCAGGAAAAGAATCCTTGGGCGTTGCGTGGTATAGCCGAAAGATTGCTGGAAGCACATCAGCGCCATTTATGGGAGGATGTAAGTACACAAACACTGGAAAATTTACGAAATCTAGTACATCAAGCGGAAGCAGCTATCGAAGAAAAATAAGTCTGTAGGAAACAAATATGGAAAATCTTGCGTATTTACATTTAGCTTTTGCTTATGAAGACCATGAAACTTATGAATTGGTTTCCTGGGAGGATTTATTCAATCCATCTGTAGTTCCAGACTGGAAACGCTTGTCTAGCAAAGCTTGGAAGTATATGCTTCCCCTCGCTTTGACTATATCTCTTCTGGGCACTGTGAGTCATGTTTTCGCTCTGGAAAGAGGTGATCAAGTCTCTTCGGTCAGAAATTTGCAACAGAGATTAAAAACAGCAGGTTTTTATCATGCTTCCATAACTCAAGTTTATGATCTTCCCACTGAAAATGCGGTGCGACACTTTCAAAAAGTAGCTGGTTTACCCGTTGATGGTGTGATTGACGCCGATACTTTAGCAAAATTAAAAAGCTGGCGCACCTCTCCAGGTATAGACGCCAGCCAAAGTAAAAATGTGAGTAAAACAACTAACAAACATCTTACTGGAATTACACACCCCAAAAACACTACTTCTTCTAAAATAGTTCCTGGCCAATCTCACCATTCTCACTTTTTGAAGAAAGGTGATGAAGGTGAAGATGTCAAGTCCTTGCAAGAACGATTACGAACTGCTGGTTTTTATTATGGTAACGCCACCAGCATATTTGGACCAATTACCGAAGAAGCAGTGAAGCGATTCCAAACGGCTTACAAATTAAAAGTTGATGGTGTGGTGGGTGCAGCTACATTAGCTAAATTACCCCCAGTCGCAGTCGGTAATCCAGAAAACTCTCCCAAAAAGGTAGTGAATCGCGATAAATTCCATTTAGGCGATCGCGGTGAAGCGGTGAGGGTTCTACAAGAACATCTCATTGAAGCTGGATATCTGAAGGGACAACCCAATGGCTATTATGGTTCCAATACTGCCGATGCCGTCACCCGTTTTCAAAAAGCTCATCAGTTGGAAGCCAATGGTATTGCAGGCTCGTCCACCAGAGGAAAGTTATATAGCTTAGTTAATAACAATTCCGAGGGCGAGTTTACCACATTGGAAATCCAAAGACGATTACAAGAGAGGGGCTTTTATAAAGGACAACTCAACGGCATGATGGCAAATGATACGAAAAAAGCTATCAAACGAGCACAAGAGTTTTACGGGATTAGCCTCAGCGACATCAAACGCGGCAATTTTTAATCCGGATCACAGAGTAAGTAGATGATTCCCTCACCCATTTGCTTGTAATTACAGGGAATTAGTTTTATAGCAGTAGCCAAAGTACTTTCTGTTTCCTGTTCCCTGTTCCCTGTTCCCTGTTCCCTGTTCCCTGTTCCCTGTTCCCTATTCTTTGCTAAAGCGGCATTAATGCTCTTTGGCACTTAGGACAGACTGCATGAATCGTCAATTGACAGTCGAGAAGATGAAAGCCTTCTTTTTGGGCCGTTTTTGCGCCAATTTTTAAAATTGAGTCATTTTTGAACTCAATAGTACTATTGCATTTGACACAAATTAAGTGATGGTGATGGTGAGGGTATGGCTGGTTAATTTCATAATGTTTATGTCCTTCTCCCAGTTCTAATTCCCGTAGAATACCCATTCTAGCCATCAACTTCAAAGTTCGATAGATAGTAGACAGGCTAATACCTTCACCATCTGTTTCAAGGCGATGATAAAAATCCTCGGCGCTGAGGTGTTCTCCTTGAGGAAGGTCTTGGAAAATTTGGAGAATTACTTCTCGCTGAGGAGTTAAACGCCAGCCTCGTTCGTTTAGTTCTGCCTTGAGTGAGCCAGTTGTGTAGACAGTCATACTAAAAATTCTCAACAAAGCCTGTTAATTGAGAATATAACAAACATTTCCCCCAATTTGCAACAATCATAGCTTATTGAGAATAGTTAATTAAATATGAAGTAGCTGAAGTTACGGCGAAGAGGAAAGGGGGCAGAGGGGGCAGGGGGCAGGGGGAAAGAGGACAAGGGGCAGGGGGCAGGGGGCAGGGGGCAGGGGGAAAGAGAATTTAAAATATATTCTCCCCATCTCCCCATCTCCCCATCTCCGTTTCTCCCCCCTGCTCCCTGCTCCCTGCCCCCCTGCCTCTTATCTCCCCATCTCCCCATCTCCCCCTTGCCCGCCGCTCCCCTGCCTCTTACCTCTTGACTCCTGCGATATGATCGCTTAACTTAGAACTAACTTAAAGATTCCAAGTAATCACGGATGAGATTGCGTCGCTTTGGTTGACGTAACTTTTGCAAAGCTTTCGATTCAATTTGTCTGACCCGTTCCCGCGATAAGTCTAGAGCGCGACCAATTTCCGCTAGGGAGTAGGGATGACCATCAGCCAAACCAAACCGCATCAGAATTACATCGCGTTCCCGGCTAGTTAAATCTGCGAGCAGATTCTGCAAGTCTTTTTGTAAAGACTCCCTCATTAACATTTCTTCTGGGGTAACACAATCAGTTTCCAGTAATTCCCCTAGCTCTGTATCTTTATCCTTACCTACCTTAGTTTCCAAAGAAACAGAACGTGGTACCCTTAACAAAACTTCCCGCACTTGCGCTGGGGTCATTTCTAACTCAACCGCTAGGTCTTCCAAGGTAGGTGTGCGACCTTTCTCTTGAGCGATTTTGCGTTGGGCTTTTTTAATTTTGTTCAGTTTTTCAGTAATATGTACAGGTAGGCGGATAGTGCGGCTAGAAGTCGCGATCGCCCGAGTAATGCCCTGACGAATCCACCAATAAGCATAGGTACTAAAACGATAACCTTTGGTGGGGTCGAACTTTTCTACAGCTCGCTCTAAACCAAGAGTACCTTCTTGAACTAAATCTAATAATTCCAAACCCCGATTTTGATACTTCTTAGCCACAGACACAACCAGGCGTAAGTTAGCCTTAATCATGTGTTCTTTAGCTTGAAGTCCTTGGGTTTGAACTTGCTCTAATTCTTCCACCGTTAATTTGGCAGTTTCCGCCCAACGACGTTTACCATCTGCCAAAGTGGGCTTAAGGTCACATAATTGAATCCCGGCAGTACTAGCCCATCTTTCTAAAGACGGACGATGTCCTAATTCAGAAGCTAAACGTTCCTGAACTTCAATTAACCGCAAATAAGGTGCGATGACTTCATCTCCTTGTTTGGCAGCATTTGCTAATACTACCCGCATCCGGAGATAACGTTGGACTTTTTGAGCTTCGGAAACTTCTTCATCTCGCCCTAAAAGACGTACTCGCCCAATTTCTTGAAGATATAAACGTACTAAGTCTGTACTACGACGGTTGGTATTAGCAGCAAAGTTAGCAGGGTCAACAGAAGCCATCTCCAGCTCCTGCAGATCATCTACCGACAACTCACTGTCATCAACCGTGAGATCATGATCCAAAATCTGGTTAGACTTTGGGCTATCATAGGCGGCGTCTGCGTAAAAAGATGTTGCTGGCATATTGTCTCAATGGCTCCAGGTAACAATAGATTACGGTCAGCTAAAATTACGGTCAGCTAATCAACTGTTGCTATTGTTCCCGTGATTCTAGATAAAAATAACACTTTTGAGGATTTAAGCACATTTTTTAATAAAAAAATATGCTGTTTTTTGACTGATACATTATTCCCGATTTCCATCGGTGGCTCTAGCGCTTTGATTGAACCAATAGCTATTCAAATCTACAGCTAGGTTTTAATTAGAAATCACCTAGTCAACATTTTCATTTTGACGGTTTTTGTGTGTTACTTTTGTAACGAAGTATAAACATATTCGAGATGAATATGAAGAAAATCAACTACATAGTCATATCTACACTATTAGGTTGGTGATTTCCTGACAATTTGGCAGTTTTTTTCTCAGGATTTTTTGGTAATAAGCATTGGTAATAGTTCAGAGGGAAAAATCAGTAATACTTAACCGTAGTGATGAGAAATCCTGGCTATACAAACGTAGGCGCTTGATTAGCCTATTTCTAAAATAGTTTTTTGATGCAGGCTGACGGAAACTCCAGGGTAATTAACCCACCGAGGCTAGTTTTATCTTTGTAGCCGATGAACTCCCGTCATTCAGTATCTGATTTTTAAACTCACTATGACTAAGGGCTTATTGATTAAATCAGGCAAAATTAATGATTATACTCTGGTTTAATATTTCGCAACATTAATTCATCAAGAGCTTGTTGGGGTGTGACTTCACCTGCAAGCAGTCGATAAACTTGTTCAGTAATGGGAATAGAGATATTTTGCTGTTTGAGCTTTTGCACCAAGACCTGGCAAGTATTCACTCCCTCCGCGGTTCCTGGCAAATGAGCCAAAATCGAGGTAAGTGTTTTTCCACCGGCTAATTGATAGCCAACTTGATAATTGCGACTTAAGGAACTGTTGCAAGTTGCCAGCAAATCTCCTAGACCTGATAAACCGTAAAATGTTTCCGGTTTAGCATTCCAGATAGTACCGATCCGAACCATTTCCGTTAATCCACGAGTCATTAAAGCAGCTTTAGCATTGGTTCCCAAGTGCAAACCATCACATACACCAGCGGCGATCGCCATGACATTCTTGAGTGTCCCTCCTAATTCCACTCCCACGGGGTCGGGATTAGTATATACCCGAAAGCGATGAGAAGAAAATACTTGTTGCACTCTCGAAGCAGCATTCATGTTGTAGCTAGCAACTACGGTAGCTGCTGGCAACTCCGACTCAATTTCCTGAGATAAATTTGCACCAGAGAGGACAACAATAGCATGAGATGGGAACGCAGTTTGCCAAACTTGTGATGGTGTATCAGTTGTCTGAGGGTCTAATCCCTTAGTGGCAGTGACAAAAATTGTCTCTGGGGATAAAGGAATAGACTGTACTTGAGTAATAACCTCCCTCACCCCTTTCATCGAGATAGCCGACAAAATGATTTCGGCATTTTGTAGAACATCTGCTAAAGTTTGTGGCCCCTGACGTGACCACAAATGCACCTGATCACTATTGACTGCGGCCAGTTTCGCCAAAACTTGACCCCAAGCACCAGCACCCAGAATGGCTACAGATGATTTCCGATGTGAGATTTGGGATGTGAGATTAGTCATTACAGAGGTAAGGGTCTAGATGTGCATCAAGTATAAAAGGGAGATATCGCCAACTCCATCCATAATGCTTTGGTTATCTTCTTAGGTTTTCTGATTTTTGTCATCCTGATTATCTCCCCTACTGCATTAGACCCCCTACTCCCTTAAAACCCTGATCACCAATTTAAATTTCCAGTCTCAAATTAGCTAGCGAGGATAAAATTCCATTAATTTCCTCACTTCTTCAGCATGATATGAGCTTCTGGTTAGTGGAGAGGAAACAACTTGTAAAAATCCCAGGTCTTCGGCAAATGCTTTCCACTGGGCAAATTGTTCAGGAGGGATAAATTCCTGAACTTGTAAGTGCTTATCACTAGGTTGGAGGTATTGGCCGATGGTGAGAATATCACAATCTACCGCTCGTAAATCTTGGATAACTTGGCGAATTTCTGTATCAGTTTCACCCAGACCGACCATGATACCAGATTTAGTGTAGATGCGAGGGGCAATTTGGCGAGACAATAAAAGTAATTCCCTGGTGCGATCGTAATTACCTTGAGGACGTACTCGACGATACAAGCGGGGAACTGTTTCCGTATTATGGTTCAACACCTCTGGTGCAGCTTGGAGCATGATTTCCAGGGCATCCCAATTACCGCATAAATCTGGAATGAGTATCTCTATGGTAGTGTTAGGTGAGACAGCACGAACTGCGGTAATACATTCCACGAACTGTGAAGCCCCACCATCAGGGAGATCATCCCGATTGACTGAAGTAATCACCACATGCTTGAGTTGCATCCGCCGAACAGCTTCCGCTAATCTTGTTGGTTCTGTGGAGTCTAAGGGTTTTGGTTTTTTCTCAAAGTCAATATCGCAGTAAGGACAAGCTCTAGTGCAAGCAGGCCCCATAATCAAAAATGTCGCGGTACCAGCTTGAAAGCATTCCCCAATATTGGGACAAGACGCTTCCTCACAAACTGTATTTAGGGTTAAATCCCGCAAAATTTCTTTAACGTTACCAACACGCTCCCATTGAGGGGCCTTTACCCGCAACCAATCAGGTTTTACAGTCACGATCCGTTTTCACCAGTCAAGTTATACATATGTAATCGTAACAATCAATTCTGTTCAGGTCAGAATCTGTTGTTGAGATAATTTTGTCAATTAGCACTGGTTATGATATCATATTTATGAAGCGTAATTTTTTATTACGGGATGTAGCGCAGCTTGGTAGCGCACTTCGTTCGGGACGAAGGGGCCGCTGGTTCGAATCCAGTCATCCCGATTTGTACTTGTGTGTACATTAACAATTTATTTGTCACTGTTAACAGATTAATATCATTTTTAACTAATTCGTGTCACTGTTAACAAATTAATTGTCACTTTGACCTGTTTTTTCTTTAAGCTGGTGTTGACAGATTAATTGTTAAAGCAGGGTTTCAATAATTTTTATTTTTTGTTACCTGATCATCATGGTGTGTTCGCATTGAAAGCTGTTACAATAATAGCTTTTATTTATTGGTATTGCTTCAGTTACGGAAAATCCCGAACGAAGTGCGCCTTTCAACCCACCTAAAATGTTTTATATGCCTGCATAAAGGTCTTTCAACCCGCCCCACTCCGGGAGGGGTGTTGATATATGTAAATTAATTTATTTCTGGGACAATGGGATCAATCTTTCAACCCGCCCCACTCCGGGAGGGGTGTTGAAACCCGCCCGACCAAACCCTTATCTAAAGACACTTCCAAAGGCAATTTTGGCAGATGTCCTAAATTTGCTCTTAATTTCTCTCTCAATGGAGGATTATCAAAGCATCTCAATATCTGGAATACAGACTAGACAAGGGATTTGGACTTTTGGCAGAACCCCAGGGTTTTTGACCTCGCTTATGGTTTGCCAAAAATAAATAATTAAGGTGGATTCCTCCTTGCTCGGAGGTGATTCGGTAGCCACCACTGCGGTAAACCCGCACCTCTATTACTGGGGGCGCACCTTATTCCTGTTCACTGGGAACAGCAGCATCAAGGTGGGCAGCTACCAGGGTCAGAAAGCACAACTGTCTCACAACAGTCAACCTAACCCGCATTTATCACAGAACAGAGGTTTATAAAAAACATGAACTGCGGCGCTATTGTTATTTCCTATTCTATTATCAAGGTTCGGTGTTTTGTCAATCAAGCTTTTCGGGATTGATAGGCGCTTATCGCTAATTCTTTGGCTTTCTCCTGTGGACTCGCTCGAATTGGTTGTTTTCCTTCCTCTATAGCGATTTCTGCTTTATTTGCCTGACTTTGAATATTGGCAATTAATCTACCGTAGCTCCATTGATGAACACTATTTCGATATTGCTTGGCATACTTTTGTTGGACTTCTATTATATCTGATTTTTGTTCAGCTTTACATTGAATTTCCGTTTGAATTTGCTCTCGCATATCTCCCAATGTTGGTATAACAATACTCCCAGCTTTATATATTTGGGCAATTATAATAATTTCCTTTGCCAGTAATCTATCTATATACTCCCCTAACTCTGAATCTCCAAATTGATTTGGTGCAGCTATTCTTTGAGCGATATGGCGTTGATGAGATAAAAGGTGTTTTTGTTGTCGTTGCCTGTTGAGTAGGTTGTAATTTTCACCCAGTAGTTGTTTGATGTTCCGATATGTCAAAACTTTGCACGTAGTACCATCTACAACTGCAATTGTGGCAGGGTTTACTAAACCCAAACTCACACCAACTAGAATATGAGATTGTCCTTTATATAAAGGTTGGCTGGGACGAGGAAATGGGTTATTAATTCTGGCTAGAGAGGAATTTTTGCGTTTTAGATGTGCCTGTTGTTTATCATTTAGATCACCTTTGGCTTTTGTCTGGGTGATGGTTTTGGCAATTTCTTCGGCTTTTTCTTCTTTGACTAAGTTTGTTCCTTCTTGCGTCCACAAACGAGTATCTACACAACAATAAAGGGTTAAATGGTAAATATTCCAGGGTTCTCCTTTACCTTGTTCTTCTTGCCAAGAAATACGACCACTCCGCAGGGTAAATAAGGCACTTGAATGTTGATTTTTACTATTTTTTTTAATTTGTTGATCTTCTAGGAAGCGTTGAAACCAGTGAAGTTGGCGAGAATCACAATAAATTTGAAATGTATGTTCACTTAAACCACTGAATTTTACACAAATGCGCCCAAATTGATTTTTAGACCATACTAAATCTTCGTTAGTTTCGTAAGCTACCGGGAAAGGTACTTGACTAGATTTTCTTAAAAGATAGTTTTGCCATATTTTCGCCTCTGTTTCGTCTTCGGGAACAGTCTGAGTAGACGTAATCAGGGTTTCTATCCATTGTGTATCAGTTAAATCCCTTCCTTTGGGTATTCGGGCTGCTAGTTTTTCTGTGAGGCGTTGAATTTGGATTTCTAATTTACGGCGACGTTGAGCAAATTTTTCAGGATTTTCTTCTTTGTAGTTAATTTTACGGCCATTTTTGAGTAAATAACTAATAGCACAACGAGTTATATGATCTTCTGTATTTTCGTAGGTATCAAATAAGTGTTTTGATAAATTTCTTTCGCTATCTATCTTTTCAGATTTTTTCCCTTTTTTAGAATTTTTACCTTTGGTTGGTGTATCTCCGTTGGTTTCTTGTGGAGCAAATTGAGCCAAAATTTTAGCAGATGTAGCACGTAGAGTATCTAATGAAACTCCACTTTGTTCTACTAATTCAGCATCACTATTGAGCATTTCTAACCAGCGTAATTTACCATCCAGTTGCGATTGATAACGCTTCATCAGGGCAATCCAGGATTTATAAATATAGTTTACTGATGCTGTGGCACTGGTGTAGAACCTTGCCGGTTGACCTATGAAGCGCGGATCGCTTTTCAAACGTTCACACAGTTCTTTGACTATACCAGTGGGGTGTTTACCTTGTTGTCGCCAGGTTTCAATTTCTGGATGTTTACCAATCTGAATCAGTAATTCGTTAATTAATGGGGTGTTTTTCTCTGCCATCAACTGCCATAGCTGTTGACGGGTAGATTCACTGGCTACTAAACGACATTGAATAGTAACTTGAGTCATCGTTTTTAAACAAATTTGTTTAATAATAACATATATGTAGAAGACGAGCTTCTGTAAAATGGTTTTTATGCAAGAAACGTTTTTTACAAGCAAGGAAGCCTCTCAAATTACAGGTTGTACCCTTCGTCAGATACAGTATTGGCGAGAGAAGGGGATTGTTGTACCTGTGATTAGTGATACGGGAACTGGTCGCAGTATTTATTACTCTAGGTCTAATTTAGTAGAACTGGCAGCAATGGTATATTGGTTATCTGTAGGAATAAACTTTGATATAGCTTGTGAAACCCTGAAAAAGCTGAAAGAGGAAGAGCCAGGGTTATTTACTGCTGGTAAAGGCAAGCGATTTATGTTATGCTGGGATGAGAAAATTCAATCGCTTTCCCTTGTGGAGTTTGATCGGGAAAGGGCGAATCGCATCCCTGGATGAAGGTAAGACTGTGATTCCTGTGTGGTTAGATGTTATTTATCAGAGGTTAGCAAGCAAGTTATCAAGATAGCGATCGCATCCTTGGATGAAGGCAAGCCTGTTATTCCTATGGGGTTAGACGTTATTTATCAACAGTTACAAGAAAAATTGAAAGTTTAATTGCAGGACTATCATCAATGGCTGATTTCTACATCAGTACAGAAGCGACGCAAATTACCGGATCATTTGGCGGCGATTATAGTATTGGCGCGAGAAGTGAGTTGTTGTGCCAACAGTTAACCCTACTGGTAAAGGTCGAAATGTATATTATTGTGAAGCTGGCTTGCTAGTGTTGACAGTTATAGAGTAATTGCTGCCTATAGGCTTGAGTTTTGATATTTGTCGGGAAGTTCTGGAAGTTCTCAAATTCAGGGAGTTGTGGCTGTTTGGGCAATCGGTGGCAGAAAAGCCGATAAAACGCTTTATATTGTTAATGGATTCAAAACAGCGGCGTTTGGTGGATTTTAATAGCGATTTGGCGCTGGCAACAATTAATCAGGGATTGGCTGTTGTGCCGTTTTGGGGTCATCGCATTCATCCACGTTTACGCGAGAATCTTAGTAGTTTTCCAGGGCAGATGAGTTAAGAGTAAGTAAGGTGAAGGGGACAGAATACATATCCCTCGATCTAGATTTTGGTATGCTTGGTTTGAATTCATAAGCTAGGTATAGAAATAGCAGAAAATACTTAAAAAGTTCGGCAAAAGTGCCAGATATAAGTAAAATTAAGATAAAAATTTATTTTCTGTTTTAATAGTATAGTTATATTTGATATAGCTTAATATTTAAATAAGGAAAATGAGGGTATTCAACATAACTGTGTAAATAGCAAAGACGCATTCTGCCTCTTAAACAAATCTCCAGAGGTAAAATTATTATTCATAACATGAGATGATGGTAGCTGACAAACAACTCAAAAGGCTATTTCAAGCCTTCAAAGAGGGCGATGATGCTGCTTTTTACAGAACAGCAGAAGCTTTGATTGCAGATGAACTCACTGCTAATCATCATGCTATTGCTCAGGAGCTACAGCAAGCGTTAGGAAGGCAACCGATGAAACAGATGACACAAAATGGATTGAGGTTACTCCCTAAAGATCGTCGCAGTGGCGATGATTTGGTTTTATTAGAAGAAAGCTCTATAGATTCGACTCAAGTCGTCTTTAATCAAGAAACCAAAGGGAAAATAGAGAGAGTTTTAGAAGAGCATCGTAAACGGCAACAATTAGGTAAGTATGGATACTTACCTAAGACAAAACTACTCTTTTGGGGTCTACCTGGATGTGGTAAGACTTTTACGGCTAAGTATTTGGCTCATGAACTTGGCCTTCCAGTAGGTGTTGTAAGACTAAATGCAGTTATTTCTAGTTTTTTAGGAGACACCGCTTCTCATCTCCAGCGGGTTTTTAATTTGGCTAATACAACTCCAATGGTGCTTCTTTTAGATGAAGTCGATGCAGTAGGAAAAAATCGAGACGATCCCAATGATGTAGGAGAACTTAAACGAGTTGTCAACAGCTTACTACAAGCAATGGATTTCTTTGATTCATCTAAAAGTATTCTTATTGCTGCTAGTAATCACCAGTATTTGCTTGACCCCGCTTTATGGAGACGTTTTGATGATCTGATTGAGTTTCCTTTACCGGGCAAAATGGAACGAGAGATTTATCTTCAACGCCTTTTAAATGGAATTAATTTTGATGGTTCACTAGAATATGTAGTGAAGAATATGAGTTCACTTTCTTATGCCGATATTCAGCGTATTACTATTGAAGCTATTAAAACGATGATTCTTGAAGGCAGGGAAAATCTACAAAGCCAGGATATTTCTGAGCAACTTAAAGCCTTTAAAAAAGTTACATCTGAAGCAAAAATTAACAATAGTAATATTTGATATGAATCAAAATTTCCCTCTTTTCTCACTAACTCAACCTCAAAACGCTAAACGTCGTGGAGTAAAACCTCCTTTTGTTCCTCTTTCACGAGAGAAGATAGAGCAGCGAAAAGAAAAATCTGAAAATTTAAAGCAGCAAGTTCGAGTACTTTCCCAAAGATTGCAAAAAATGCCTGAAGAGGAAAGAAAGGCAATATTAATCAAACTAGAACATGAGCAAAAAATTTCTTTATCTGGCACAGGTTTAAAGCCAATTTCAGAATCTACTCAAAATTTTACCCTTGCCGTTCCTCGTACTGAAAAATTAGATCAACTAGAAAAAAAAATTGAAGACTTTGGAGAAGGGGAATTAAACAAAGGCCAACCACCTAATAAAAATTTCGCCTTTCTTACTTCTATTGAAGAAGCTTCACCCAAAGATCGTCTTTGCCAATTATTTTTTGAACAATATGACAAATTAATTCAGCAAGATTGGATAATTTGTGAAATTGAAATGATTTCTTTAGAAAGAGGATCTACACAACAGAGACAAGAACTGTTAAAAATCAGAAACGAGATATGCAATTTATTTCAGAGTGGAATTAAGGGACATTTATTTGAACATGAAGAAATCAAAGGAACTTGCCGTGCTGTAATTAAATGTACTGGGGAGATTTTTCAAGAATTAGTAGAAGGTAAAAAATGGCAGAATAAAGTAGTGTATTTTGATGAGCGTCCAAAATTTGAAACTTTTCATCAAACGCTTAAAAATTTCCAAATTCAAAATTTAGGCGAATTCATTAGCCCTCCTCAAGATGCTCCAATGGTTTGTGTTGTAGATTCAGGAGTGACGATTGGAAATCCTTTTCTAAAACCTGTTGTTAGAGAAGATTTGATTCGCTCTTATCTCAACGCTGAATCTAATCAGGATAATCCTTATGATGAATGTGGTCATGGTTCTGGTGTTGCTTCTTTAATTTCTTACTATGCCTTGAATTTATACCCAAAATCAGAAAATAAAGGAAAAATTTGGATCGCCAGTGCTAGAATTTTGGATAAAAACAATGAAATCGAAGATGAAAGATTATTTTCCAAAATCTTAGCAGAAATTGTACACGACTTTGATTTATTAAATATTAAAATTTTTAATCTCTCTCTTCAATTTACTAATCGAAAATGGCATGAAGAAGCTAAACGAACCGTTCCTCGTAATTCTTGGATAGCTAGAACAATTGATAACCTTTCAAGAAAATACGACGTTATTTTTGTTACAATTACAGGCAATATATCAACGTTTAATGTTAGATACTATCACGAGGATGGATTACCTTATCCTAAATATTTCATAGAGAATGAATCCTCTATTTATGATCCTGGTCAAGCAGCATTAGCTGTTACAGTAGGTTCTATCGCTCCTAGCACTCAAGCAATTGGTCAAATAGCAACAGCGATGGCAATTGCTGAATCACATCAACCCTCTCCTTTTACTCGTTGTGGGCCTGGAATTAACCGCGAAATTAAACCTGAGTTGGTCGAATATGGTGGTAATTATTTAATTGATGAAAATGGCTCAGTGCGAGAAAATCCAGGAATGAATGTAATGATGGCAAGTCATCAACTTACACCTGCAATTGCTCATAATTCGGGAACGAGCTTTGCTGCTCCCCGCGTTGCTCACAAAATGGCGCGTATTCTGTATGATATGCAGTCTTTCGGTTTTGATAATATTTCTGCCTCTTTACTGAAAGCGTTGACTATCAATTCTGCTATTTATCCACCCTATTATGGAAATTTTGATAATTTTAAACAAGCAATGGATGAGGTTCAGCCTAAGCATTGGTTAAATGTTGTTGGTTACGGAATACCAGATGATATCAGAGCAACAGAATGCGATCCTTATACAGCAATTTTATTGTTTCAAGGTGATATTGAATCGAATACAGTTGTTTATTTTGATATTCCTGTTCCTGAGTGTTTAACACACGCAGAAATGGGAACAAAACGATTAACTGTAACAGTAGTTCAAGCACCTAAAGTTCAGAGATGGGGACTAGAATCCTATTTAGGAACAACGTTAAAATGGCGAATGTTTCGAGGAGATGTGGGCAAGGAAGATATTATTCAATCTATGTCTATCGAAGGAGATGAAGATGATGAAGAAACAGCAGAAAATTTGAAAGAATTAAACTTTTTTCCAAGTATTACACTGCGTTCTAGAGGAACAGTTCAACATGGAATCTGCGAGTGGAAACAACATAAGCTAGAATACAGTCAAAATTGCTACACATTAGCTATAGCTGCTTATAAAAAATGGGATGATCAACCTGTACCTTATGCAGTAGTTGTACGCCTCGAAGACACGACGCAAACGGCTCAAGTCTATGCTGACGTGCAGAATATCATAACGCAACTAGAAATCCAGACAAGAACTACAGTATAAAAATGCGCTTAATTAGCATGAAACCTTTGGTTGTTAGCAATGTGCTATATCAAGAAGTCCGGCTGATGTTAAGATGATTTTGGATAGATTTGTATCTTCAGGACTTACGCAACTGGCACAGCAAGCGCATCTCCCATCCTCCCACAGCGCAAGCATCTTGAATCGCGCTTCACACTGCGAACACTTAGCTAAAAGCTTAAGCTGATGGGCGATCAATTTTGACCATTATTTCTCCTCCTTGAACTGGAAGATGCTTATTTTTAAATTCTCTTTTGCTTTGTCTGCATCTCCCCAAAAGGCAAAAAACAACGCTGACACCAGCTATCGACCCACAACGCCGGAACTTTAAACCGCGTTCCACAGTTAGGACACTCAGACAGCAAACTTAAATTATGATGCTGACACCCCTGAGTTACCTTAAACTGCCACTCAATCCGATGACAAGGCAACTCCACATAACAAGCAGCACAAAGCCGAATAGGCTCAAGATTCATCCCCACCCCAGCAGGTGGTAACATCTGCTCTAACCTATCAGCATCAACCCCCACAACCTTAGTCAAAGCCTCCAATTGTTGCCGAGACGGTGGGGGATTAAAACGAAACTTTTCCCATCTGGATATCGCACCCCCAACCCCAGCAGCCTTACCCAAACCAGTAGTTGTTAAATTATTTGTCCGTCGAAAGCGTCCCAAAAAGTGACTCAAACTTTCTCCCGGATATGGTTCTACCTGAAACAACCAAGGATTAATTTCCCCAACTTCCATTACTTGTACTCCGCCGTTACTTCCTTGAGAGTTTCCAAATCAATCTTTGATAATCCCTTCTTTAAAGCCCGAATAGCCGACTCCCTCAGAATCATATCCAGCAACCCAATATAACCCCCAGTTGCCTCACCCAAAGTCTTCAACATTGCCTTACTGGAAAGATTAGAAGCAACAGGCAGTTTTAAAACTTGCTTTTCCCAAATCTCCACAGTGCGCTTAAAATCTTCCCCAGAAAACTTACCAAACCGATGACAGGCACGAAAACGATTATAAACTTGTTCATCTCGCTTGATTACAGCGTCTAATCTGTCAGTACCCACCAAAATCACCGCAATTTCCAACTTATCAAAAATATCCCGCACTTCTGCAAAAGTCTTGGGTTTAAAACGATCTGCTTCATCAATAATCAGCATTTCCACCCCACACCCTTTAAGAACCCGCAGCGTTCTATCTCTAATCTCTGCTACCGTTCCCTTAGTCATTTGATACTTCAAATGCTCAATAATTGCGGCAAATAACTCCTTAGCACTACATTCTTGCGGTATTTGGATATAAGCAACAGGAACAGTCGGGGGTTTTCCCGGTTCTTGTTTCGGTTTATGCCTAAGTCTGTAGGCATCACAACCCATAGTTTTACCCGTTCTTGACTCTCCTAGCACCCTCCCAGACTGCCGTGATTGTCGCTTGCCATCTAACCAATCATGGAGCATTTTCACCTGTTCCAATTGAATAAAACTCTTCCGATTCAATCGGTGAATTTCTGCTTGTAATTTCTCATCATTGGGGAGAATATCACCTAATTCTTGAGCAACACTTTGGGCTTGTTGTGAAGTCATAATTTACCACCCGTAATCTTCGCGCATTTGTTCATAATCAAAAACCTCTGGCATATCTGGTTCTGTGGCAGTTTCCACAGATACCACTTCTATGTCTTCTGGTTCAACAATCACAGGTTTTTTAACAGTTCGACTTCGCTCACTGCTGGCTTTTTCAACTACAACAATTTCTTCTTTTTGGCGTTCCTTTTTGGTTTTCTTTTGCTTAACAAAAGTTTCTCTGTCTCTTACTTCAGCCAAAATCGAACGATTGCTAATTTCTTTACCTGCTTGTCGAATCCTGCGACTCATGGCTTTAGCCTCATCCAGAGATAATTCCTCCGTCTCCAAATCTTGAGCATAAGCACGAGCTAAAAATTCTTCTTGAGAACCTGTTTGGCGATAAACCAAGATAGTTGTAATGTCTTTGGGATCAAATCGCAAGACCACGCTTTCCCCAGCGTAACCAGCTAGGTTTTCACCCCGATAGGTGAGATTTTCAAATTGCAGATATCCACCCCTGTAAATCGAGCGTCGAGTTTGCTTCATCAAACAAATACGCAAATCTTCTTCTGAGATTAAATTGGGGGCAACAATTAACCCAGCTTCCCACCTTTGATAACGGGTTTGATCTCCCAAACGAGCATCAATGCTTTGGTTATATTTGTCTACGAGATACCTTACCAATAGACGTTCTAATTCTCGTAAAGTTAAACAGGCTTCTTTCTCAGCTTCCTCTGGACGTTCCTGCACATTAGAACCTGTGTATCCTGGTAAAGTAGAAAATAGATCAGTATTTAAAGTACCAAAGGGACGTTCGACAATACCGCCTTCACTGGGGCGATCTCGGAGATGGCAAGCAAATCCTAACTGCACACCAATCTGTTGCAAATGGTTAGAGCGAAAATCTTTACCCCCATCAGTAAAAAAGTGTTCTGGTTTGCCATAAGTTCCCCATTCCTCATGTAGTCCGTATTCTGATCCATATTTTTTAGGTAATATGGCATGACGCAGAGCCAAAGCCACAACCTGAGAACTTGGTGCGTCAAAACCTAAATTAATGCCGATGATGCACCGAGAGTAAGTATCTATCACGGTTGTCAGCCAAGGACGAGCTAAAAGTTCACCGTGTTGATCCACCAGTAAAATATCAGCACGAGTGTGATCGCATTGCCAGATATGATTGCTGTGTTCCACTGACAAATCTAATCCATCACGGGTTTTCAGTGATAATCGAGAACCGCGCCAACCAGGAGTGCGGATGCTTTTTGCTTTTTCTTGCTTTTCAATCACAGGTTCAAGAATACGGTAAACAGTCATGTGAGAAGGAGGCTTGACACCTAGTTGATCCGCTCTTACCTTCACTCTGATTGCTACTTGTTGGCGAGTCATGCGTTTACCGCCCTTATTACCTTCCTTATAAGTCTTGAGAATAAACTCCTGCCAGTTTTCATCAACTCGGTGCTTACCCTTATCAACCCGGTCAGTTTGCGTCAGACCAACTAAGCCTTCCTGTTCCCATTTATCAATCAGTCGCCTTACTGTTCGTACTGATTTACCCAGTTTTACTGCTGCTTCTTTGAGTCTTTGAGCATAGGTAGTGCGATCGCCTGCTTCTAATAAACTTTGAATAACCTCCATTTTTAGTTTCGCCTCGTCGGAAAGTTCCGACACAAGGATTTGAGTGTCTTTGGCGGTAACACTTTCAGTTTCTAAGTTATCTGGAGTTATAGGTGTTTCATTCCTCATATACATTGATGTTTAATTGGAACATATTTGTACATGATAAATCAAAAGTGACATTTAATGTGTGAAATTTTCAGAAGTAGAGTAGTTTACATGGATTTTGGGAATTGACACTTAAATTGTTAATTTTCCTTTTTTTGACAATTAATTTGTTAAAAAAGTTTTCAGAAAATGATTAGAAGGTATAACAACTAAACCCTGCTATAATCCTTATTAAAGAAGGGTTTCAATAGTTTTTGTTTTTTGTGACAATATTCTGTTAAATTGTCAAATAATTAGTTAATGTACAACTTGTGATTTGTCAAATTATTTGTCCGCGTTGACAATTTATTTAACTGGGAAAATTGGCGTAGGGGCGTATTGCAATACGCCCCTACAAATGTCAGGATAATATATTAAAATAAATTTTACAAATTTCGATATTAGAGGGCGTATGGCCATACGCCCTTAGTAAATTATGACATATAATCCTCAAAAACCTCATCGTCGTTCTATTCGTCTGAAAGGATATGATTATTCTCAAGAAGGTGCATATTTTGTTACAATTTGTACTCACAATAAAGAATGTCTATTCGGCAGTATAATTAATTCTCAAATAGAATTAAATGAATACGGTCATGAAATTGTTAAAGGATGGTTAAGAACTCCTGAATTGCGTCCAAATCTTGAATTGGATGAATTCATTGTTATGCCTAATCATTTACACGCAATAATTATTATCTGTAACCGTGTATTGCAATACACTCCTACCACAGAATCCAGTCCTGGATCAAATTCCCTATTGCGATTGCCTTCTCAAACAATAGGCGCAATTATACGGGGCTTCAAAGGTGCTTCAACTAAACAAATTAACGAAATGCGTGATTTACCAGGAACACCAATATGGCAGCGTAATTACTATGAATCTATTATTCGGACTGAATATGATCTCCATCGCATCCGAGAATACATTATCAATAATCCGGCTAAATGGGATTTGGATGAGGAAAATCCTACTAACCAAAAATTTGTAGGGGCGTATGGCCATACGCCCCTACATAGGAATTGAATCTTTTCTTGGACAAAAAATGCAAGTTGTTCCCGTTCCCTTTCTACGCAAATACGTTCAAAACTCAAAGCGAATTGCGCTATTCTGCTGAAATTTGTCAAAAAAAATATATTCAGTTTATCAATTAGGAGTCTATAGTGAATTATTCAGATAATGAAATGAAAATTTTTACCTTACAAGATTTTCAATTAAGGATAATATCATATCTAAAAATATTTATCAATAAGAATTATTCTAAAATAGAAAATAATCAACAATATTCAAAAAAATATTTAAGAAATTTTTTACAAGAAATAGAAAGTATTTCAAATCAAGTCAAGAGTGAGCTTGACAATGAGCTTATGGACATACAGAAGGATCATGATTTATTATTTGGTTACATAACTACTTTATTAGAAAGTGTTAAGAATTCCTCAGAATTAAGTAAAAAAGATGTTATAGAACCAGTAGAAGAATGTATACAAGAAGGTGAATACAAGTATTCTCAAATGGAAATTTCTATACCTAGAACATATAATATGGAAAAATTATCTAAGAAACAACTAATAGAATTTATCCAAAAATATGAAGATGATATTTACATAAATTATCAAATTCAAATTTCTAATATTTGGAAAAAACTTTCACAAATGAGTAATTCAATTGAATCTGCTATAATCATAGACTTGGAAAATTCATTTACACCTATATGGATTTTACCAACTTCAACTTTTGAAGGTTTTGAAGGCACACCGATTTTACAAATTCTGGATGATGGGTTTGAAGAAGGTCTAACATGTGATAAAATTTTCCTGAATAAATTAATGGTATCATCCAGAATTATAAAAACTCTAGAGTCTTGGACACAAAAAAATAATAGCTGTGTAAAAAAAAGAATTGCTATTTTAAAGGAAGCCATTACAGCCCATTTAGAAGAAAAGTATTATTTAAGTGTATCTACATTAATTCCACAAATTGAAGGATTATTAAAAAACGCCGTAGAAGAGGCTGAGATTAAAGACGTTAACTTACGTACCCTAACAGAAGGATGTATTCAAAATGCAGCAGATAAATTAGCAAGAAAATGGAAAGAAGAGAATGACATTATGGGAGTTTTTGCAGCTTTACTCGATGAAAATTTCCCAAAGGTAATTGCTTATTTATACAAACCACAAGAAGAAATAGATGAAGAAAATAAACTTAATCGTCATCAAATATGCCACGGTGGAATACAGACTGATTTTGGTATTGCTACAAATTCCTTGCGTTTAATTCTAATAATTGATAGAATTATCTTCTTTATGGCAAATGATAAAAATGATAAGTAATTATATTTAATAATCGTATGGTTCAAATATTGATTTTGAACGCCAGGGCAATAAATTGAAATTCACTAAAATAATAATCAGAAAAATGATATTTAGAATGGTGATTCTGACTAGAAAAATCTTGGCAATAACCCTGGATTTCTGGATCAGCAAAAGGCGATCGCTAAAAATTGTCTTCAGATGAAAGTAGATTTAATTCAGCCAATAACATTTGACTGTCTTTCCATAAAGTGATTTGATTATTGCGATACACTTTGGCTATAAACGGAGCAGGATTTTTCCGAACAAATTCTTGCATCGGCACAATAGTTTTTAGAAAAATGATCATCGTGAATTTCAACACTGATACCTGCACCCCTGAGCTTTTCCACTATACCTTTATTACCTAGACATCGATCTATAAAAAAGGTAATTGATTGAGGTTGTATCATGCCGCAACAGGCATCTCACAACGAATAGCTTCTTCAATCTTGAAGCGATCGCATTCGTAGTCATATGCCAGATCATCTATTGAGTCGCCTGCTTGATAACGTTCTGCTAGTACACTGGTAGCAATCCCTGTTCCATTAATAACAAGGCGTCCAAAAGCAATTCGCGGGTCGATAGCGACTAGACGAGGGTTGTCTTCTTCGTCAGAACGAGTAAAGGGATAAAGTTTAATAGCAAGTCCAGTATCATCTAACTCAATTCTTTGTAGATGAGCATTCATAGCATCTTTTAATTCCCTTTGTCCACGCTCAGAAGTGTTAATTAAAGAACCATACTTTTCGATGAACAAATCAACACCATTGGTATAAAATCTCTCGCTAGCCAAAGGATGAGGTGCAGAAAATTGCTCATCAATAAAATCTAGGGCAATTCGCACTTTGCCTAAATCAATTTTATGGTGTTTACGAATTGCTCTCAGAACATGAATCTCAATCAAATTAGTAAATGATAAAAGTATTGGTTTAAGATATTTAATCCCAATTAGTGGTTTGAAAAAATTGAGTCCATTTAAAGTTGAATAATGTCGTCCAACCGTCCAAGAGCGAATCGTGCCTGCTGGAATGCGTAAATAACGGGCAGCATCATTAATGGAGTATGTAGGAATGTCTCTAGGATCGGTTTCTCCGTAAAGTTCGCTCATCAGTCTGCCTGCCAGAGATATTTATTTTTATTATTGAATATATTCGTCCGATATTCAAGAAATTTTAGTTTATAGCTGTGTTTAGCGATCGCCTATCTCCCTAAATGAAGCAAAGAAGCAGCTAGAAAGGAGCATCACTTAATCTCTTGAATCCAAACGCCGTCCATTACTTTCGATCTAAGAAGACATCACGGGTTAATGTCCATCTAGATACAGCAGGATGCTTGGGAGCAAAAGTAGTACATAATGTGTTATAATTATTATTGTAAAGCTTTAGATAATTTTCCCTTAGCTAGTTTTGTCAATTTTAGGAGAATAAGTTGATGAGTCAAGTTAAAGAAATTGTTTTTCTAGTGGAAGATGATCCTGATGGTGGCTATACAGCAAGAGCTTTAGAGGAATCTATTTTTACTGAAGCTGATGATTTACAAAGTTTAAAAATGATAGTTAAGGATGCGGTTAATTGTCATTTGGAAAATCCAGAAACTCGTCCTAAGATAATTCTTTTACATATATTAAAAAATTTATTTTGCCATCAAAGTTACGTTGAATTTAGGTGAATGATATTATGTCCTACAGTGATTTTACTTTAGAAACTGTCAAGAAAAGTTTAAATCTCAGTATTTCTACAAGAGAAAATATTTTTTCTCAAGTTGCACCATTACCAGTTAGTGATTATTTACAGGAAACTTTAGCTTACAATGTCCCTTTTGCTTTAGCTAGTAATACAGAAAAATCTCGTTCAGAGATGATTATTACACCAATTTTATTAGAATTAACTAAAAATTTTGCTAATCAAATTAGTTTGTTTTCTGGTGTGGAATTTAATATTGAACCTAGTCATGGTTTAAGTGGAAATTGTGATTTCCTAATTAGTCTTTCTCCTGAAATTTTATTGATTAATGCGCCTATAATTGTAATTGTAGAAGCAAAGAAAGAAAATATTAAAGGAGGCTTGGGACAATGTATAGCTGAAATGTATGCGGCTAGATTGTTTAATGAACGGGAAGGAAATGAAATTACAGAAATTTATGGAGTGGTGACTACGGGAGAAATTTGGAAGTTTTTAAAATTATCAGGTGAACGGGTGCAGATTGATTTGGCTGAGTATTTTTTAAATGATGTAAATAAAATTTTGGGAATTTTATCCACTGGTGTAAAATAAATCAAGCCTTGAAATTAAGGAAAATACTATATCTCAATTTTTTAATTTGTTACGCTCTAACAAATATTTGATATAACTATCAAGGTCATAGGGCTGTAATTTTGTGTGAACTTTAATATAAAGTGGATGTCGAGGTGAACCGTCAGCATTTTTCACCCAAGTCATTAGGGGTTGTGTCCACACCTTTAAGTAAAAAGATGCTTCAACTAATGCGGGGATAAACTGACATAATTGATTCCGAGCCACAGGTGCGCGTCCCCAAGCTACACATACATTATCTCGCTCTGGAACTAAATCTTTCAAAACATACTCCCAAGTTTTCCAATTATCTATTCCCTGCGGATTTTCATGTGACCAAATATCCATAGGGTTAGTAGCACGTACACCTAAAAGATTTAAAACCAATAACCGACCATATCCACCATTTTCTGCAAGACGACAGACGCGAGAAATAGTTGGATCATTTTTTTCCTCATCTGCTGTAGATGGGTTAAGCATACAGACTAATAAAACACGATTTGATGTAGCCGTAATATTTCGTGTAAGTAGATAGCGATAACTTGGATTCATTTCATCAATGGAAAATTAATGGATGGGGAAAAAAGATTGAATTAGATTGAGTAAAGGCTGTGTAAATATATCCACCAGCAGCTTGAAAAACGTAAGTGTAAGCCCAATAACAATTGTCGTAATAAAAGTCTGTCTAATAGAATAATTCTCTACTTTTTTCTCCAGTTCATCTAAACGTGTGACTAGATAAGGAAGAGAAGAAACTAAATCAGGACTATTCATTAATTCGGTGGGAATTGAATCATAACCTATCTTGTTGCGTGGACTGTCATCATCTTGATCCAAATCTGCATACCATATAGAAAAAATTCTCTCACCTCTCCCTACATGAAAGTTAAGGGGTCCAGCATTATAAACCGCAAAAATTAATTTTCCACTATAACCAGGATCAACATGAAAACCTGAAACATTAATCAGTCCATGTGATTTAAATTTAAATTTCATGGAAATAAATGCAAGTGCATTGCTAGGAATTGTAATTATTTCTGAAGTTATCAAAAATGCAAACTGTCCTGGGGGGATAGGAACAGTTTCATTCTCTTTTAGAAATATTTTTCTCCGGTCTTTCAGGGGTGTGTTAGGAAGGGCTGAAATATAAACTTCTTCACCTAAACATAATTCATAGGATGCCGACTGGATTTGATCAGCATTAAATGGTTTAATTAAGGAAGGAAGTTGAGAACGCAAAGTTTGAGATGACCAAAAACTCATTTTTGTTATTTGTTACTGTAAGATATCATGGAGTAAATGTTTTTTTTCCACAGAAGCTAAACGCTGAATAGACTCTTCTAAAATAGAAATGTTTCGCGAATCTGCTTCCTTAATAAGCAAGAAGAAAAACTTTCTTATATTATTATTCCAAGTTGCTCTAATCGGGTAATCCTCTTGATGATCTGTTGCTTCACATGCTTTAGCTAGTTGAGCAAGAAGCTGAATATATTCATCAATGAAATTACCATTAATATAGTTATAGTGCATTCCATTAATTGTCCACTCTTTTGCTAAAAGAATTCCTAATAAATTACTCGCAGAAACAATCATTATAAATGAATCAATAAAAGCCCTCCTATTTTCTGCTGCGGAAATAGGTAAAGAAGAAAGAATTCCCAGGTATTTAATGAGATGTAGCGCAATATGATTCATTCGTCGAGAAATACCAAGCGCAATAATGTCATGATGATAAGCTTCATCATGTTTCATTTGTAGACGTTGATAAGAATTTAATTCCTCGGTTGAAATTAGTTGATTTAACATACCATTTAGACAGAATCTTGTTTTTTAAATCTAGTCAGTCTATCTCATCAGATTCAGACAGTTAGACTAGTAATTTTTTGTGTTAATGCCCTCAAATTAGTGATAGACGGACTGTAATTTACAGAACATACTCAGGTAAGTAGTTATTTTAGCTTTCTCTAACACATTGATAATTATAAAGTTACTGTAAAGCCATCACTAATAACTCAATTATCATATTTTTCATTAGTTTTTCCTGATCTTTAATAAAAATGAGTATTGCTGAACAGCGATAATTCTAGCACTGAACAAGCCAGATATGAATAATTTATTTTTTTGTCAATTACTCTAGCAATGGCAATATTTTTTATATTCAGGGTTATTGTTATATTAATATACGCTAACCACTTAAATACTAGCATCAATTAACACTATCACGAATTAAGTTTAATTCAATAGTTACAACTTATTTAACTTTGCTTATGAGCTGATCATCTGACCACAATAATCATTAAGATAGTTATAGAGTTCACGAAATAAAGGACATTTTCTTTGTATTTCTTCTGGATTTGTTGCTAATAATAATTCAGGAGTGTGTAATGCTTTAGAAAGCCTTGTAACACTGCTATCAAATTCAGACAAAACACTTGATTCAATCAGAGCATCTGATAACTTTTGTTGACAGCAATCCTTTTGAGAGTCATATTCACTAAATGATTCTGGGTTATCAAAAGGAATATTTTTTTCCGTACTCAACCACCAACGCATTTGCTCATGTCTACCGCGAAAACTTGGATGTCTAGCTATTGAATTATTCCAATCCGCAATAATCCAAGATTCTAGTTCAGGTGCAGCAAAACCAATAAACTGGTTAATCTTATGAGTTGCTGTTATTTTTGATAGCACCTCTGAAATTTTTTCTTTTTGTTTAATTGAATCTCGACAATCTAAATCATCAAAAACTAGAATCAAATCACATTTATCTGATTGTTGTAAAGCAAGAGGTAATATTTTATTAATTTGTGCAATTAAACTTTTTCCTGTAGCACCATAACTATTTTCCTTACCAGGTTTAGAACCAGGTTTTTTCTTGACTGGTGTTTTGCGTTCAAATTTACAACCAGGAAAATTTTTTTCTAAAAATGGAATTAGTCCTGCAACTTCAGCCTCACCACCACCAGCAAAAACCCATACTACCACGGCCATCCTCCCACATTAGGATCACCAACACGGTATAAATCACCTAATTGCCATCCTTCCTCAAGACTAGGATTGAGTATTTCTTTGGATAGAGTTTTAATTGAATAATGTGTACTATCTTGAGAGTAGAAACAATAAACATTTTCCAAACAATCTGTAAAATGATCTAAAAGATCAGGACTATGTGTAGTTACAATTACTTGAGTTTTCCTTGCGGCTTCTTTAATCCATTCAGCTAAAATTCTCATCCAGGATACGTGTAAACCTAATTCTGGTTCATCAATTACCAATAATGAGGGAAGCACTGGAGAATGTAAGATAGTAGCCCAACATAACATTCTGACAGTTCCATCTGACATTTCACTCAGATAAAAAGGTTCTTTTACATTTTCAAAATACCATTCTACAGTTAGAGACAATCGACCAGAACGTATAGGACGAATCCGACGAGTTTTCGGTAAGATTGACTTCATTGCTTGGTTAATGCTGTCTTCAAAGTCAATATTTTCTTGAATTAAATTTTCTAAAACTAGAGGTAAATTATCTCCAGATGGGGACAAATATATATCGTTACCTCCTATTTTTGGTTCTGATTTTCTAATCAGGTTTAAATCCATATTATTAGCATTGTAAAAACACCATCTTGAAATAAATTCAATTAAATCTCTTCTGATTTTATAAGCAGGAATACTTTGAGGAGTGGATATAATATTTTCAATTAGCTCAGGAAGAATACTTAGCACTAACTGAGTTGTGGGTATATTATTTAAAATTTCATAACTATTTGTAATTGAATTTTCTCCAGAAGTATTATAAATTGATATATTTCCTTGTCCCTGGTTTATTTCATAATAATAAAATATTGAATCAGATTTATATAAATCCTCTGCACTATATAATGATTCGTTATGGATAGAATTCTTTTTTTTGGAAACAGAAATTTTTATGTCAAGCACTATATTATTTGTTTTGTTATTAACAGTATGTAAAAATTCAGAAAAACAGTATTCAAATCTAACTACAGCAGGACTTTCTATAGTATTATCTAAAATTTTACCCATTTCGTTAATAGCATTTGAAAAATCACTAATACCCCGACTTTCATAAAAAGTATTATTTATAGAATCTCTTAAAAATCTTAAACAGCTAATGAAGTTGCTTTTACCTGAACCATTTGAACCTATAAAAATATTAATTTTTCCTAGCTCAATTTCCTTCTCTAAGGAGAGATTTTTAAAATTTGTTGTCCTAAGAAAACGAAGAAACGGCTGATTCATAGCGTTGAAAGCAAATCTATGTTTAAATTGATTAAGGGATACTATTTATTATCTCAATTCTCTACTTCATTGCTGAGAGTATAATATATAGTATAACCTACTAGCGATTATGGTAGCACAACAAAGTTTATTCAAAGAGTCATCATTTCACTTCCTTTTTAACCTTGTACTTGATTGACAGCAATGATTAACCATGTAAAATTCATGTAACTCGCTTGCGTTTAAGGTTGAGGGCGCTAAAGCGCAACTACGAACGAATATTTATTTTTGTTCACCTACTAGCAATCGCCATAATAATACGACAAAGTTGATTCAGATAGTTATCAATCAGGACGACTTTCGGTAAAATGCTCAATCGCTAATACCATACCTTGAGAATAGGGTTCCAGAACTGTAGCTGCGACGTGTAAATCAGCAAGCGCTTGACTAAATTCTTCTGAATTTGGGTCAACTGCTTCCAAACTCTTGATAGCTGCGATGGCTACGCCGCGCCGAAGGCATCGCCTTTTCCAGTTCTGGAAGATAATTGATAGTATGGCGTTTCAAACTCGCTAAAGCATTGTCTGTCTTGTTTAAAAATCAAGTAGAATTCCTCTAGCTAATCTCTAGCTTACGGAACTTCCGCTTGGTTTGATATTAGTAATTGTTGAAAATCCTCTAGAGAACCAACGATAACTGCTTGTTTGACCAGATTTTTGAGCAAGGTTAAATCATTCAAAGAATTAATTTGATTTTTCACCTCTGCTGGTACATTTTCAAAACGAGTTTCTAGAACTTCAATTACATTTTCACGACTATTTTCAATCTTGCCTTCAATCTTACCTTCAATCTTGCCTTCAATCTTACCTTTGACAATTCCATCTCGTTCAAAACTAGTGATAAAAGTCATCCGTTTTTCCTCCTCATAACGCCTTAATTGGGTTTTAAAAACATCCTGCAAATTTTCGGTTAAAGCCATCATCCACTCAATACAGCGGAATAATTGCCGAACTTGTTCTCCACTATATCCCAGGTCATAAAGTCTTCTCACCAAGTTCAATTTTAACTGTAATCTTTGTTTTGATTTGTCATTTTTTTAATTGCACCAATCACCTTAACGACTAATAACTCGCATTAAATACAGTGTCAACGTAAATGCATCGACACCCAACTCTGTTCTTTCTTGTACTGCTAACATTCCTGCTTGAGCATGCCACCATGTTGCAGTTGCGACAATATCCTCAATAGGAACCTGTTTAATTCTCGCTGGTGCTAATAACCCCCCAAGTAATCCAGTCAGCACATCACCGCTCCCACCACGAGCTAATGCTGGAGTACTTTCGGGATTAATCCAAACGACACCTTGAGGATTAGATATCGCTGTCCTCGCTCCTTTTAATAATACTACTGCCCCACTTTGCTGGGCTGCTTCTTGTACAGCTTTGATTCTGTCCTGTTTTGGATCAGCTATTTCTGGAAATAATCGCTGGAATTCACCTGTATGGGGTGTAAGTAATGTAATTGCTTGACGCTTCACTAAAGTAGAGATGGTTCCCAATTGTGCTAAAATATTCAAACCATCTGCATCCAACACTAAAGGAACTTCGCTTTCCAAAACTGCTTCTACAGTTGTTTTGCTATCTTGAGTTAAACCAGGTCCAGGCAATCGCACTAAAGGAACTCAAGTCAGTTTTTTCCGGTAATTCCAATCGCGCAATGGCTCCAGTTTCCGTTTCTGGACAACCAATAATTAAAGCTTCTGGTAAATGGGAAACCAATAAGGATTTCAAAGATTCTGGAACTGCAATGGAAAGCATTCCCACTCCACTTGCTCTTGCACCCAAACCTGTTAAAATCGCTCCACCTGCATAACGTTTTGAACCACAAATTAATAATAAATGTCCTTCTTTATATTTATGCGTCACTAGTGGACGTGGTAAAGGTAAACTTGTCAATGCCGTTAATTTAGTAATACGTTTAATTTTTGGTGTATCTCCCAAAACAGCGTACACATCTTGTAAAGGAATATCAAAATCAATTAACTCAGCTTTACCAATATAATCTAAAGCTTGGTCTTGTAAAAATCCTAATTTCCACAAACCTAGACACAATGTATATGTAGCCTTAATTGCCGTTCCTAAAACTTCACCTGTATCAGTATGTAACCCAGAAGGTAAATCAATACTGATAATGGGTTTATTACCTTCGTTTAATTGGTTAATTGTTGTCGCAATACTATCTGTGAGATTTCTTTCTAAACCAAAACCAAATAATCCATCAATTAAAAAATCACAATCTGGTAAGTTCTCGATTTCTGCATAACAGTAAATTCCTAAACTTTGAGCATATTGTAAATGTAGTGCTGTTAGTTCTTTCAGTTTTGGAAAAGGTGAATAAATCCAAATATCATAGCCACGAAAATGTAATTCACGAGCTACCACTAAAGCATCACCACCATTATGACCAGGACGACTAAAATTCCTATCCGTGATGATTTATTATCAATCTGTTTTCCCAACGGAAATAAAGATTGAATCCGATGAGCAATCAATCCTGCGACTTTTTCCATTAAAGCTACTACAGGCATACCATTGGCAAAAATTCTATCTTCAATATCCCGCATTTGTCTAGCGGTAACTACTATTTGCGAAATTTGTTCTAACCGATTTTTCATATAAATACTGGGTATCTAAGAAAACAACTTAAAAATCCTTTTATTGTCGCGAAAATAAAATATTGTTTCCGTGATTTCCTTTGGAGTTGAGTTGTAAGGTTAACTTACGAAAATTATATGTAGTGCCCTGACAACTCCACTCCATTTCACTGTACTGGAAATAAAAATACTAAAATTTGGTATTACTCATGGGCTTGATGTTCTAATTTCAAAGCCTGAGCAATCGCCTGACGAACAAATTCATTTTTATTCGGCTTGGCTTTTAAGGCTTCCATCATGCTTTGACTAATCCAAAGTCCAAGACGGACATTATTCGACTCATCTCCTTTAGGCTGAAATTGATGATGAACTAAGTCTGGATTACCACCTATTCTAGGCATAATATCATCCTCTAATTGCAAAAACGAAAAATCTAATAATTTCAGTTTAACAGTTGACTGTCAACGGTTAACAGCCAACCTGATTCCGCATATATTTTTTATTGCCCGTAGTAAACCCTAGCATTACTATAACCCAGTCTTTGTAGATATTTATTCCATTGCTCTACTTCTGGACGTTGAGTAAAAGGGCCTACAGCAATATGCAATCCTCGCGGTTGATTTCTTCGATATACACCAATACTTGGGTCAATATTCTGACGAATTCGAGTCGCTACATTTACTAAATCTTGGCGTTTTACAGGAATAACCACATAATAAAAGTCTCTGCGGGCAACTTGGTAATTTTTGCCAATCTCTTGAGTAGTATTATTATTGTTGTTTACACCAGCAGGAAAAACTGTTTCTTGGGTATTAGAAAAACTAGATATATTTGCACCATAGACACCTCTGGATGCTAATTCTTGAACCCGCTGTTGAGCATTAGCTGGATTATTAAATACTCCGGATTGGATTACTGTCCGTCCATTGTACTGCCGAAAATAAGCACTATTCTCAGTTTGACGTACTTGTTCCAATATCAGAGGGCTATTACTCTCCACATAAACAAAGTAGCGCTCAAAATTCGGGTTTAATTGACTGACTTTTAGTATTTCAGAGGTATCATGAATGTGATTATACTTATCGACCACTGGCTTGACTTCTATCTGAGGTAATACTTGCTGATTCAAGAGCATTAAGGGGAGATGACTTTGATACCTTGCTAGTAAAACCCTGTGGTGATGAATTTCTGCTTGTGCAGGATTAGAGTTGGTCATAAATGCCAAGCATCCACCAAAAAGTAAGGATAGCATAGGCAAGGAAACAAATGAACCAAGTAGTTTATTCAACATAAGTAAGCAATTCAAGATTTAAAAAGTAGGAAACCCTGTCTGGGTAAGTGTTTTGGGCTGTTGATTGTGCATAGGTTAAATATGTAATATCTTAGCTTATTCAAGTGACAATAAATACGTAAGTAGGGAATAAGGAGTAGGAAAAAATTTTCTTTATCTCCCCACCACCCCACCACCCCATCTCCCTGCGATATATGTGTTACAATCGGCAAAGTCATGCAAATCCTGTGTGGTGCTGGTAATTCAAACCTCTGCTAGCACAAAAATCCAGATTTTTTAAAGTTATGAAAAAAGTCGTCGTTGGTCTTTCTGGTGGTGTTGATAGTTCCACCGCCGCTGCTATTCTGCATCATCAGGGCTATGAAGTAATTGGTTTGACCCTTTGGTTGATGAAAGGTAAGGGTCAATGTTGCTCTGAAGGAATGATCGACGCGGCACAAATTTGTGAACAATTGGGTGTTCCCCATCAGGTTGTAGATATTCGAGATGTCTTTCAAACTGAAATTGTCGATTTTTTGGTGACAGGTTACAGTGTGGGCATCACACCGTTACCCTGTTCTCAATGTAATAAAACAGTTAAGTTTGGGCCAATGGTAAAATATGCCCGTGAGGAATTGGGATGCGATCGCATCGCTACGGGTCATTATGCTCAAATTAGCTATGACGAATTAACTGGACGTTACCAATTATTAAGGGCGGTTGACCGCAATAAAGACCAATCTTATTTTCTTTATGATTTGTCCCAAGATTTACTAGGGGCTTCTATGTTTCCTCTGGGAACATTAGAAAAAACTGATACCCGTCGCATCGCTACAGAATATGGTCTGAAAACTGCTGATAAACCAGAAAGTCAGGATTTATGCTTGGTAGAAAGTAACGGTTCTATGCGGGCATTTCTAGATAAATATCTTGCCCCAAAACCAGGTGATATTGTTGATACTACTGGTAAAGTTTTAGGTCAGCATGATGGTGTACATCATTACACCATTGGTCAGCGTAAAGGTTTAGGAATTGCAGCAGCCGAACCTTTATATGTGATTGAACTTGATGCAGTTAATAATAAAGTGGTTGTGGGCGATCGCACGAAGGGAACCCAGTCAGAATGCACTGTCAATCAGGTAAATTGGGTTTCCATCGCTGAACCTACGACCCCGATTCCGGCTCAAGTGCAAATTCGCTATCGTTCTATCCCAGTCCCCGTCACCGTTATTCCTTTAGAAAACTCTCGTGTGCGTTTAGTATTTGATGAACCCCAATTTAGTATTACCCCTGGACAAGCTGCTGTCTGGTATGAGGGGGATAAAGTATTAGGTGGTGGGATTATTGAATCGTTCAGTTAATTGGGAAATAGGGAAAGTCAAGGGATAACGTCAAACTTGTTGACGTTATCACCTTACTAACTATAGTCATTGCATTCGGAAATGACCCTTAACTCATTAACCGCAGCTGATTAATTGCCGCCGTAATTAAACTATGGGTAATAGGTAAACTATCCACCACCATTCCCAAACACAACAGCATCATGTAGGAAATGGAATAAAGAAATAATTCCCTCGCAATAGTTCGATCCTCTGGATTGTGTAACAAACGCCAAGATTTGTGGATGAAAAATCCTCCCAAACACAGAGCGATCGCTGCATATAAAATTCCACTTGCTCCCAAAGGATAAAATAGCAACACAGTGGCGGCTACTGTAATCAAGGTATAATACCAAATTTGCCTTACTGTTGCTTTATCTCCAGCTACAACTGGCAGCATAGGAATACCTACTTTTGCATAATCATCTCGTATCATCAGTGCCAACGCCCAAAAATGGGGTGGAGTCCACAAAAAGATAATTGCAAAAATCAACCATGCCGCCCAACTTAAAGTATCAGTCACCGCAGCCCAACCCACTAATGCGGGGATAGCCCCTGCTGCTCCACCAATGACAATATTTTGAGCACTGTGGCGTTTTAGCCAATGGGTATAAACCAAAACGTAGAAAACAATCCCTGAAAATGCCAACAATGCTGCTAATAAATTGGCAAATACTGTTAGTAGTACAAAGGAACTTACAGCCAGAACAATCGCAAAAATTAGAGCTTCACGGGGTTGTACCTTACCAGAAGGTAGAGGACGATGACGTGTCCGCTCCATCTCATAATCTATGTCTCGGTCATAAATACAGTTAATCGTTTGAGCGCTAGCAGCAGCTAAAGTGCCACCAATTAGAGTTACTAGCAATAGTAAGGGGTCTACTTCTCCCTTGGCGGCAATCCACATACTTCCAGCGGTGGTAATTAACAGTAACGGAATAATCCGTGGCTTAGTTAGCTGGTAGTAACTGTGAATTACTTGGAGAAATGTTTCGTGGTGGCGAGAGACGTTACTCTCAATCATTTTGGCTCTAGTTCCTTATACTTTGATTTCCCGACTACTAGCCCCATCGCGGAGGGCGAGAACTGTAAAAACGACTAAACTACCCAGCAAAGACGCTCCTATTGCTTGGTGAGAGACAGTCAGAGGTTGAACTTGAAGATGTAATCGGAAAGTCGCAACGCCCAACAAAAGTTGTAAAATTAGCAATCCACCCGCAATATTAGCTAATCGTCGCAATGCTGGATGTAGGGCTGGAGTTCGCCAAGAGACGAAAACCATGGCTAAAATGGCAATTGTGGGCGGTACTAAGCCGAAAATATGGCCATACATGACTCCACAAAGTTGAGAGTCACCAAAACACTGGTGCAGCGCCCAGCGAGAGCCTACCACTGCACCTAAAAGACTTTGTAGGTATACCAAAATTGACGCAATTACACCCAACCAAGGTAATTTACCCGCAGTTCCAGTTCCTTGATAGGGACTAAGTGCCTGTACCAATAACCAGGAGGGTTGTAAAAAACAATAACGCTGTTCCCAAATGGGCGGTCACAATATCAAACCGCAACAATTCAGTTACAGTCAGTCCTCCTAAAATGCCTTGGAAGACGATTAAAAATAGGGCAAATGTGGATGCCCAAGGCAACCAATTGGGTAAAGTACGACGATGCCACCATGATAAAACACAAAGAGCGATCGCACTAAAACCAATGAAAGCAGCATCAAGTCGGTGAAACCACTCCAAGAACACTTGGAAATTCATTTGCTTGGGCTGGTACCAGTTCCCCATAGCACAAAGGCCAGTCTGGGCAAGCAAGTCCAGCATTCATTACGCGGGTGGCACTGCCTATGGCCATCAAAATCAAGGTGGCTATGCACATCTTCCACACCAAGCTGCGAATCATATCCTGATGACTCTTGCTGCTTGGTTGCCGCTTCATTTTGTTGATTGAGGACAATTTCGTTCATGAACGATACCTTCTGCCCGTTATGGGTGAACTCCTTGCAAAAATTTTCTATTTTTTAGTACCTACCCCTATCCACCCTAGCGTATAGTCTAGGGTTTAGAAACTGGCTGGTACTTATACTTTGAATCACTCTAGCTGCTTTTAGGCAGAAGCTAATGGTATTTTTTAAGATGTGAATCGGAAATTATGGCAATTAATTTAATCTTTGGGAAATTTTCCTTAAATTTACTCACGATTTTACATTTACTCTTGGCAATAGGACATAAATCTCTTTTACTCAAGATTAGGAAAGTAGTCGAAAAATTTAATAAAAATTTCGCACCTTCATACCCCATAACCGAAAGCCTAGACTACCTTAGTAAGTGAGCCGTTTGGCCATAACGTAGTAAATTCAATCAAGTGAGCCGTGAAAATTCCAAATTCAATCTGGACATTACTCATTGGCATTGTACTAACCCTAGTCAGCCTCTGGTATGGTCAAAATCACGGACTGTTGCCCATCGCCGCATCAGATGAAGCCGTTTTAGTAGATGGTCTGTTTAACACGATGATGATCGTTTCTACAGGTATATTTCTAATAGTAGAAGGTATTTTGATTTACGCAGCGATTAGATATCGTCGGCGTGCAGGTGATAATCAAGACGGTCCAACCAATTGAAGGTAATGTCCCACTAGAAATACTCTGGACGGCGATCCCCGCAATTATCGTTCTCGGTATTTCTGTGTACAGTTTTGAGGTGTATAATGATATTGGTGGCTTTGATCCCCATGCGATTCATGAAGCACCCATGACTCAGGAAGCAATGAAAATGCCTGGGTCAGCCATAGCGGCTACTTTCAACGATACCTCCGCTCACACTCTAGTCAAATCTGAATCAGTCAATCCAAGTTCCCCAGCGCAAATGGCTTTGGGACTAAGTTCAGAAAACGAAGGTCAACCACCAGCACTAAGTGGATATTCAGGGTCTTCAGTATGCTTGGATGTTTACCTATCCCGAAACTGGGGTGACAACGGGGGAACTACACGTTCCTATCGGACGGGAAGTGCAAATTGACATGACAGCGAGTGATGTCATTCATGCGTTTTGGGTACCAGAATTTCGTCTTAAACAGGATGCAATCCCCGGTAGACAAAGCCAATTTCGCTTTACACCTAGAAAAACAGGTGACTATGACCTGATTTGTGCGGAACTTTGTGACCCTTATCATGGAGCGATGAAAAGTGTCGTGGTGGTTGAATCTCAAGCCGCTTTTGATGAATGGATGAAAGAACAGCTAGTTGCTAACCGTGAAACTCTCAATCAAGCCGTTGCAGTTAACCCTGTGAATCAATCCCCTGATGAATTTCTCGCTCCTTACACTCAGAACATGGGAATTCACCCCGAAATGCTGCATCACATCAGTCATCATGACCACTGACCATTGACAAATCACTTATGACACAAGCACAGATACAAGAAACAGCTAATAACCCAGTTTTTAGAAAAGAACCAGAGGAAAGACATTGGCAAGATTTCTTTGGCTTTAGCACCGACCATAAAGTGATTGGGATTCAATACCTAGTCAGTTCGTTTATTTTCTACTGCATCGGTGGTGTAATGGCGGACTTAGTGCGGACAGAACTACGCACTCCTGATGTGGATTTTGTGACGCCCGAAGTCTATAACAGTTTGTTTACACTCCATGCCACAATCATGATTTTTTTATGGATTGTGCCCGCTGGAGCCGGATTTGCTAACTATCTGATTCCCCTGATGATTGGGGCAAAAGATATGGCATTTCCCAGATTAAATGCTGTCGCTTTTTGGATGATTCCTCCGGCGGGTTTATTGTTAATTGCCAGTTTAGTAGTTGGTGATGCTCCAGATGCAGGTTGGACTTCTTACCCTCCCTTGAGTTTGGTCACCGGACAAGTGGGTGAGGCGATTTGGATTATCAGCGTTTTACTCTTGGGTACTTCATCAATTTTGGGGTCAATTAATTTTATTGTCACCTTGATTAAGATGCGGACTCCAGGTATGGGTGTTCATCAAATGCCTTTGTTCTGTTGGGCAATGTTCGCCACTTCGGCATTGGTGTTGATATCTACACCAGTATTGGCAGGGGCATTAATTTTGCTGTCCTTTGATTTAATCGCTGGGACAACATTTTTTAATCCCACAGGTGGAGGCGACCCGGTAGTTTACCAGCATATGTTCTGGTTTTACTCCCATCCAGCCGTTTACATCATGATTTTGCCTTTCTTTGGGGCAATTTCCGAAATTATTCCTGTCCATTCTCGTAAACCGATTTTTGGTTATAAGGCGATCGCCTATTCATCCCTAGCGATTAGCTTTTTAGGATTAATCGTCTGGGCACACCATATGTTTACCAGTGGGATACCTGGTTGGTTGCGGATGTTCTTCATGATTACCACCATGATTATCGCCGTACCCACAGGCATTAAAATTTTCAGCTGGTTAGCAACAATGTGGGGAGGCAAAATCCGCCTGAATAGCGCGATGATTTTTGCGATTGGTTTTGTGGGCACCTTTGTGATTGGTGGTATTAGTGGTGTAATGTTAGCCTCAGTACCATTTGATATTCATGTTCACGACACTTATTTTGTTGTGGCACATTTACACTACGTATTATTTGGCGGTAGTGTACTAGGAATTTTTGCCGCCATATATCACTGGTTCCCGAAAATGACGGGACGGATGCTAAATGAATTTTGGGGAAAAGTACATGCGGTTTTGACCATTATTGGTCTAAATATGACCTTCTTACCCATGCATAAATTAGGACTAATGGGAATGAATCGTCGGATTGCCCAATATGATCCCAAATTTACTTCCTTGAATGAAATCTGTACATATGGGTCTTATTTACTAGCGATTTCCACATTACCCTTCATTATCAACGCGATTTGGAGTTGGTTATATCGACGAAAAGCAGAGAATAATCCTTGGCAAGCATTAACCTTAGAGTGGATGACTACCTCACCACCAGCCATTGAGAATTTTGATAAAACTCCTGTATTGACCACCGACCTTATGACTATGGTGTAGTACATGAGCAAAATGCTGTGTCTTTAGTTGATAGCCCAGTTTTGCTGATTGCACCTGACGAACCATATCCAACGATTAAGTCTAGTACTTAGAAAAATGCAAAGTCAAATTGTTGACCCAAACCAAACTGAAGTCAGTCATCACCATGCAGCAGCAATTGATGGCCATCATGAAGAACATCCAGATCATCGTTTATTTGGTCTAGTGGTCTTCCTAATTGCGGAAGGGATGATTTTTATGGGGATGTTCGGAGCTTACCTAGCTTTCCGTTCGACATTACCTGTATGGCCTCCCGAAGGGACACCAGAGTTAGAACTTTTACTACCTGGCGTAAATACCATCAATTTGATCAGCAGTAGTTTTGTCATGCATAATGCTGATACTGCTATCAAAAAGAATGATGCTAAAGGAATGCGTATTTGGTTAGCCATTACTGCGGCTATGGGCGCGACTTTCTTAGCAGGACAGGTGTATGAATACACCCATTTAGAATTTGGTTTGACAACCAACTTATTTGCTAGTTCCTTTTATGTTTTAACCGGTTTCCACGGCTTACACGTTACCATTGGCGTTTTAGCAATTTTAGCTGTGTTGTGGCGCTCGCGTATTCCCGGACATTACAGTAATGAAAAGCACTTCGGAATTGAAGCGGCTGAACTTTATTGGCACTTTGTAGATGTAATTTGGATAATTCTATTCGGATTGCTCTATTTGCTCTGAGTATTAATTATTCAGTTGTTCACTCTAGTAGAGGGAACAGGGAACAGGGAACAGGGAACAGGGAACAGGGTAAATGTACTACTCCCCATCTCCCCATCTCCCAACCTACATAATTCACTCCACTTGAATAACTTTACCAGCCCCCTCTTGGGGGTTTTTTTATTGGTATCAGCATAGGAGTTGAAGATTAATAACGGAAAATTGCCGCTACTGGGGCGCTATTGGGCATTTCTTCGGGCTTAATTGTATAAACTCTACCCCCATTTAAAAGGCTATGAATAGCCGCAAAATCTAACATATCTTCATCATCCAGTTCTGGTTCTGGATGTACATCAACATTCATAGTTTCTGGGTCAAATTTCCCCCAAATCTGCCATCCGATGGGCACAAATAAAGTATCAACTTTTTGATAATAAGCAGCAGCAACGATTTCTTGAATATCACTAGAAGCTCTGCTATTTCCCTCTCCCGCTAATTGCTGATAAAGTGCGATCGCGGTATTTTTATCCTGATAAAATAAAGGTTGAACAATTTGCCAAGCTTCATCATGCAACTCTCTCAGTTTGAGAACTTCTGGATTACCAGTAATACCTGACTCTAATAAATGAGGATAACTATTTGCTTGTTGATAAATGGGGAAAAGATAATCAACTCCGGCTAAAACCAAAGGAGACTTTTCTTCCCGGAGTGTTTCATGCAAAGCATTATCGACTGCATAACAAAATTGGAGAATATCTTCTTGATGTTTATCTAGATCAGGATTACCTTGACCATGAAATCCACCAGGATGCATAAAAATATTCCCACTTCCACCAGTACTTGTAGCGATACGGCGTTGTAATCCTTTTTGAATTTCTTCTTCTAAAAGAACTTCTTCGACGCTGTGGGGTAAATTCTCCACCTCTACCTGATTGAAAGTATAGCGAGTTCCTTGAAAAAATTTTACATTCTTTTGACTTAAAGCCAAAATATAGAAACTACCATCATCGTTAATTAAATTCAGTAATGGCTTCAAATGAAATTGATAGCTCACCACTACTAATTCTGGTAATTCAATTGGTAGACAATAGTAGCGGAAGAAATTTGAGGAAATAAAAATTGCTAAACCTTGAGCCTGATTTTTCCAGAATTCAATTTCATCCAGTTCCTTTGCTGGTTGTAGAAAATCCACCGCTTCAGTATGTCTAATTCCCATTGCATCTAATCGTTCTTCTATTTCACGAATTAAATTTTTAAAGCGAATGGGATTTTGTCGAACTTCTGGCCCAGCTTTTTGCATAGGCATATACAAAGAAACGCATGGAGGTTGAGGACTTTCTACTAAAGTCTTCAGTTCACTTATAGATAATAACGCCATAGTATATAACTCCGATCCACTGTAGATTCATTTAAAATCCTCATGTGGTAAAGTTACATCTTTCTTTTGACCAAAATTTATTAGTCCGCGCCTCCATCTAAAGAAAGGAATATTTCCAGAGAGTTAAATATTGGGAGTATGGGAATTGGTAGATGATGAATTAAGGACTATATTATGAGTTGGTTGATGGATAAAACCCAAAGTAACTCGCTTCATGATCCAATATAAAGCAGATAAAATTACAAAAGTCCCGGCGATAATGACTAAAGGCTGCTTACCCATAAGTTCTTCAATGCCTATAGTTAATACAGCATCCGGTTGAGTAATAAAATCCCAACTATTAAAACGTAAAAACCTTCCCCAATAAATACCTACAGCGCAGATAGCATGGGTAATTAACTCAACAGACACAATCCATTTGCTTTTGCCAATTCGATGCAAATAATAACCCAAATTAATTAAAGAGATGATATAAGCTTCAAAACCAGAGAGAATTACTAACAAATAAGTTGGTATTATTACCAGTGTAATTACCCAAACTGAGTGAATACGACGAATATCGTCAATCAGGTGAATCACATCAGTTAATAAATAAGGTGCATTGGGTAAAAAAGCAAAGCAAACTACAAACCCTAGCCACCAGAGCCAAGAGCGATGATATTTAATCCGAAATAACCAGACACTTAAAACTAAGGGGATAAAAGCCAGAAATAAATTCCAACTCATCCAACTTATATTAATTCGGAGGATATAGATGGCTTTGACAATTAATTCGATTAATTCTTCTTTCATAGAAATACCTGGTATGCGGGAAACTCAGTTACTTTAGTACGGAGAGGGAAGCGACGCAAGCGGTTTTAACCGCAGTGGAAATTAGTCCGATAGAGCGTCGGATCAGTCTGAACAGGGAAGAAGGCAGAAAGTTTTTTGATGTATGGGTTTTTTAGATAAATGTCGTATCTCATACCAATGCATACTGATATATATAAATTAATATGACTTTGTTTGATGCTGTTAATCAAAGCCTATTCATTCTATGCTAGACAATGATCAGGGGTACTGTCAAATTTATCCAATTATTCCCTGGGATTGTCGATCATCGCTAGAAATGCTTAAAAATAAGAGTTTTTCCTTTTGGGGAAAACCCATTGAACTTGAATTAATCAGAAAATGGGTAATTACACGCTGCTTAGTCCATTAAGCATCGTGTAATTACCCATTAAATTTCGCGTTTACTAGCCTTATACTAGGGAGGTAATTACTTGGGTTGACTACAGTATTTATTTAGCTGCACCCCTAAAGAATCCGATTCCTTACCAGCAGTTTTAGCTGCGGATGTGAGTGCGGAATCAATTTCGGTTCTAGCTTGTTGGATTTTCTCTCTACCAGCTGGTGATGCTTCTGCTGTCTTAGCTGTATTCAGCGCATTAGCAGCTTTGGCAATCGCCTCACTAAGATTTGTAAAAACTTTCACAAAAGCAGTTTGAGATTCTTTGAGCTTGGGGTCACCTAACTTAAGCTCCCCCAGGGATTTGGTGACATTTTCCAAATCTTTTGACAATTGCAAGCTGGTTGTTACCTGCTTACCTTTATTAGTATCAATCAATGATGTACCTTGATTTACAACCTGAATCAGTCGTTGACACTGGGAAACTTTTGTTTCGCTGCAACCAGTCATCAACAAAGTGATGGTCAAACTCACAGGAGCAATAGCAGTAAACTTATGCAAAACAAACATTAATACCCCAACGGCAGTGAAATCCAAACAATAATAACTAATAATTTACTCGTTTTTCTGTAACTGTGAATAATTGACAATTTTAGCAGCAGGAGATAGAGAAGCTAGGAAGTAGATTTATTCTTCTTTCTCACTCCTAACTCCTAACTCCTAACTCCTGACTACGTTTCTTAATAATTACCAATCTGTAGGTAAACCCAACTGATCTAAAGTATGCTTTTCTTGTAAAAGTGGCTGAATCTCACTGTCAATTTGAATCCGACCATTCGATAACACCAAAGCCCGTTGAGTGACTTTACCTAACCAATGTAAATCATGAGAAGCAATTAATATTACTTGCACTGGTAACTTAAGTAATACTTGGGCTAGATGTCGGCGCCATGCTGGGTCAAGACCATTAGTAGGTTCATCCAAAATTAAAATTTTTGGTTCTAGAGCTAAAATTGCCGCTAAAGCCGCTAACCGTCTTTGTCCTCCGGAGAGTTCATGGGCTGAACGGTGAGCGTATCCAGCTAAACCAAAATCCCCTAATAACTGTTGTGCTTGCTGAATCGCTAATGCTGGACTGACACCATAGTTACGCGGACCAAAGGTGACATCTTCTAGAATAGTCGGCATAAATAATTGGTCATTAGCGTCTTGGAACGTAAAGCCAATTTGTCGTCGGATTTGGGGTAAGGTTTTTGCTTCTACAGGAATACCATTAATCCATACCTTTCCCCTTTGTGGTTGCTTTAAGCCAATTAGATTCTCCAATAAAGTGCTTTTTCCTGATCCGGTCGGTTCAATTAAGGCGACACGATCGCCTGTTGTCAATGTAAAGGAGATATCTTGTAAGACTGATTCTTGCACAGAGTAGGCATAACTCAAGTTTTGCACCTGTATTCCACTATGGTGCAAGTCAGAAATAGAAGTTTGGGTGTGAGAAGTTATTGAAGTCAAGATGCACCACGCAAAATCTATGGTTAATGAAGTCGTTGAAAATAGGAACTGAAGGTTAAACAACTGCAAATAGTCGCAGTGGTTAAAATCACAAAACGTTCTTGAGGTGATTGGGATGAATTGATGGGTAATTGACCATTGTAACCACGAATCATCATCGCGTTATGCACTCGCTCGGCTCGGTCTAGACTCCGGAGATACAATGCCCCAATCATGGCAGAACTAGCATAACGCAGCCATCCTCCAGTCCCATTCAGACCTCTTAATTGAGCACTGTTTTGCATTCGCGTCACTTCGGAGCGCAAAATTTCCAGATATTGACTAGATAACAACAAATTTTCCGCTAATACTGCGGGTATTGGTAAACTTTTGAGAGCGATACTTAAACTATGGGGCGGTAAAGTTAATAAAAAACTATTCATGATGATTAAACAAATCAGGGAACGCACTAGTAAAAAACTAGCTTTTTCCCATCCTAAGGGTAATGCCAGCAACGATAAGAGCAGTAATTCCGCACCTAGTAATTTTCCCAATTCAGGAATTTTTACCCGTAATAGAACCACCCATCCCAGAGCGATCGCTCCATAAACAACTAAATGAACCCAAGCTCCTGGTTTTAATAAAGCTGTCCCAATTACCAGGACTAGAGACAGCTGTAAACGTAGCGGTAAGGAAATTTTAAGCATTTTTTGGCTTAATTTTGCTGGCAATCCCAAAAGCAACACCGAAAGCCAAGCTAGATCCAACTAGCCCAGCAATGCTAGTACCTATTTTCTCATTAACTCCTGTGACTTTGTAATCTGCCAAAGGAGTGGAAATTTGCACTACTTTAGTTTCTTTATCTTTAAAATGGTATTTTTCTGCTACCGAATCTAAACCATCAGGCCAAGTGGAAGCAAATAGTGATAAGACACCAGCTATTAGCAAAATACTCACCACCGGGATTAACCACTTTTGTAATTGAGGTTGTTCTCCTGGTAAAAGATCAGGTCGAACTTTGACAAAATAACTTAATACACCCGCAGTAATTAATCCTTCCCCAATGCCTATTAAAATATGTATACTAGCCATAGCCGATAAAGCTATATTTAGAGCGATAGTTCCTGAAGCTGCCAGCTCAATCCCACAGGCAATAGAAGATGCTACTACACTAATAGCGGCGGCAATACCTCCGGCTAAAGGTAAACGTGCTTTCGACCCTCCCAACACTCTTTGTAGTGGTTGATACAAGCACCAACCCACCCAAATTCCCACTATTCCCATGTTAAAAATATTTGCCCCTAGTGCAGTAATACCACCATCAGCAAATAAGACTGCCTGAATTACAAAAACTGTGGTCATAGCTAAAGTAGCCGCCCAAGGATTACCCAACACAATCGCCGCTAAGGTTCCTCCTAATAAATGACCACTTGTACCTCCAACCACAGGGAAATTGATCATTTGGGCTGCAAAAATAAACGCAGTGGTTAAGCCTAGTATGGGAGCGCGACGATGACCAAAAGCGGTGGGCGATCGCTGCAAGGAGAGGCAAATTCCGCCTATACTCGCTAAACCAGTGGTGGCGGCTACTGGTAATGAAATAAATCCATCTGGAATATGCATGATGTACCCTGTTTTTAATCGGTTTCTGCACAAAAATTAGGCAGCAGCAAGAAATTACTGCCCTAACTTAATAACAAACAGGAATTATCCTGTTTTGGCAATGCCCTATGAGGGGATTTTTGATGGTTGTTTACGTTTAATTACTTAGGCTTTCCCGAAAATACACTTTCGATTATATACCTCTTTGCATAAATATGAACTTTTATTAATTTTAATTTAATATGCTTCACATTAACCATGAAAGAATTGGTACGTGAAAAAATTTTGGAGAGTTATTGACAATAATTCCTAACTCTTCTATTATACAAAAGAGTAATTGCAAATCATTGGCAATTCTATATTGAAGCTGAGTGTAATTAAATTCCATGCCCAACCACTTTACTTTGAGTAAAGAAAAATTTTGGAGTCGGCGTCAACTGCTGACACTGGGCTTAACAAGTGCTGGTGTGGTAGGTGCGACAACACTGTGGCAGATACTCAATGCTAATCAGAAATCTCGAATCAGAGTACCACCGACCGAGATATCTATGGCAGGAAATAATTCTGCGGCGCGTCCAATGACAGTACTCAGAAATTTTGATTATGGGACTGTAAAATCAGAAAATGGCCGTACCATCCGTCAGTTTGAGTTAACTGCGGGTAATTCTACAATTCAGCTTAATGATGCTGTCTCCTATAACATTTGGAATTTAAATGGTCGTATCCCCGTTGACACTGCGAGCAAAACAGGGCAATGGCGTGCGGATAGTATTCCTCAACCAAGCGGGACATTCCCATTCTTTACATTTTCATGGTGTACATACATCAGAAATGGATGGGATTCGTCCAGTTAGTAATGGTAGCGCCACAATTTATGAATTTGATGCCGAACCATATGGTGTTCACTTGTATCATTGCCATATTCAACCAGTTACTCGTCATATAGCCAAGGGTTTATATGGGATGTTTATTATTGACCCACCTACACCCCGTCCCCCAGCTGATGAAATTGTCTTAGTCATGGCTGGATATGATGTCAATGATGATAACCATAATGAATATTATGCTTTTAATGGTTTGCCGCATCACTATATGCATCATCCTGTTCCCATTTACCAAAATCAATTGATTCGGTTATATCTCCTGAATATTATTGAATTTGAGCCAGCGGTGACATTTCACCTCCATGCTAATTTTTTTGATGTCTATCCGACTGGGATGACTATGACTCCCAGAGAAAAAGCCGATGTGATTACGATGGGTGTAGCAGAAAGGCATATCTTGGAATTTACTTTTCGGTATCCCGGTAAATATATGTTTCATCCCCATCAGGATCTAATCGCTGAAAATGGATGTATGGGTCAATTTGAAGTCCTCCCTGAAAGCAATACCAAAAATCCAGGGAAAAATTCCTAACTAACCTTTTTAGTTAACTTCCATAAACAACAAGTGCTAGATGTTTATTCTCTATCATTCAGAGGGAATAGGGAACGGGGAACAGGGAACAGGAAAAACTCATGTTTAAAAACATGAGATTGAAATAAGGACGCCGTTTTTTTTCGTGCCACTCTCCTTAAAAAACATCTTTTTTCTTGACTGAAGCTCTAAACTCAGCAACTTTTGTTTTTAGGGAACTCCAGAACAGGACAGTTTCTGTTCCCTGTTCCCTGTTCCCTGTTCCCTTTCTTTGTAAAATTTTTGCTTGTTTTTGAGAAAAATTATCATTTATCTTCAGGAGTGAAAATGTTCAAATTACGTTATATTTGTCTAGCAATTACAACTGCTATAATTATTACTATTAGTTCCTGTAATAGTACCCCAACAACCTCAAACATTAATACATCTAGTAGTAGCTCTCAAACCCCAGATACCGAAATGGTTAATCATAGCGGACATGGTACTAAGGCAAAAATCAATATTAATAATGCTATTTTGTCAGAGTTAGATAAATTAGAAGCCAAGCTAGGTGTTCCGGCTTTATCTAACAAAATTCAGGCTAGTCGTCCCTATGCTAGTTCCGAAGATCTAGTCAGTAAAAAAGTTATTACTCAAGAACAGTTCAATCAAATCAAAGATTTGGTGAGTGTGCAAGAAGTAAAACTGACAGGTGTTGCTAAAGATGTTAACTACTTAATCAAATTGGGATTGATGAAAGGGCATCTTTTAGTAGCGAAAGAATTGCTTGATCAGAATTTGCCAAAACAAGCTCAACCTCATATTGGACATCCAGTTGAAGAAATTTATATTGATATAGAAGAACAATTAAATGAGCGTAAAGTTAAAGAGTTTAAGAGCAATTTAGTCAGTTTAGTGGATTTACTTAAATCTAAACCCAATGCTCCAAGTATAAAAAGCAATTTTACTACAGCGATGACCTCCGTAGATGGTGCGATCGCCGCCTTACCAACCGAGCAACGTTCCCAACCAGACTTTGTACTTCAGGTGATGAATGGGTTATTAGATGCGGCTAATTCCGAATATGGTGCGGCGATTGCTAACGGGAAAATCACTGCACCAATTGAGTATCAAGATTCTCGTGGTTTTGTTACCTATAGCAACGAACTATATAAAGGTATTTCTAGTCAAGTAGCTCAAGCTAACCCAGAAGTACATAAAGCGATTGATACTTCTTTAGCTGAATTGAGTAAAACTTGGCCGTCAGTAGTTCCACCTGCTCAAGCCGTTAAAATTCCTAGTGATGTTACCCAATTAGTAAAAACCATTGAGCAAAATTCCCAAAAACTATTGACTAAATCTGGCACAGAAGCGCAAAAATAGCCCTATGGAAAGTAGAGAGCAAACATTTTAAAATTTTTTAAAGAGAGAAAATTGAACAGGGAAAGGAAGAGGGATGGGGAGATGGGGGGATGGGGGGATGGGGAGATGGGGAGATGGGGAGATGGGGAAGAATATCTTTTTAATTCTCTTTCCACCCCACCACCCTACCACCCCACCTCTCCACCACCCTACCACCCCACCACCCCACCACCCCACCACCCCACTTCCCCACTTCCCCACTTCCCCACTTCCCTTCAAACTAAACTTAAAAAAGTAATGCAAGAACTCGACCACCAAAAAACAATTGACCTCCTCAACTCCATCATGGAATTTGAATTAGCTGGAGTAGTGCGCTATACCCACTATTCCTTGATGGTGACAGCTCCCAATCGGATTCCCATTGTGGCTTTTTTCAAAGCCCAAGCTAGTGAATCACTTTTACATGCCCAACAAGTGGGGGAAATTCTCACAGGTTTAGATGGACATCCCTCGTTAAAAATTGCCTCGATGGAAGAAACATACAAGCATAATGTCAAAGATATTTTGGCAGAAAGCTTAGTTCACGAGAAAACTGCATTAGATTTGTATAAAGACCTATTAGAGACAGTGACTAATGCTAGTATTTATCTAGAAGAGTTCGCTCGTGGTATGATTGGTCAAGAAGAGATGCATAATCTCGAATTGAAAAAAATGTTACGCGATTTCAGTTAGTCTTTAATAGTCACTAGCGGAGTATTTATTACCCTAGTGACTAACTAGTTAATCAAAAATTACAATGGATTTTACTACTGCCTTACCTACTTTTATAATTACGCTACGAGAAGGGGTAGAAGCTGCCCTAGTTATTGGTATTGTCCTAGCGTTATTAAAGAAAGCCAAGCAATCCCGACTTAACTCTTGGGTATATGCTGGTGTTGTCGCTGGCATTATCCTCAGCGTCTTGATTGGTGTGCTATTTACGGGAATAATTAAATACTTAGGAGACATTAATCCTCAGTACACTTCTGTGGTAGAACCAACTTTAGAGGGTGTATTTAGTTTATTAGCGATCGCCATGCTCAGTTGGATGCTGATCTGGATGACTCAGCAAGCCAAATTTATGAAAGCGAAAGTGGAGGGAGCATTAACAGAAGCACTATCAGAAAACTCAAATAGTAATTGGGGAGTTTTTAGCTTAATTTTAATAGCTGTAGTCCGAGAAGGCTTTGAAACCGTGTTATTTGTAGCTGCTAATTTTCAAAATGGTTTAATGCCGAGTTTGGGTGCGCTGGGTGGTTTAGCAGCAGCAACAGCCATTGGTGTGTTGTTATTTAAATTGGGTGTGAAAATTAATATTCGTCAATTCTTCCAAGTCATGGGAGTTTTCTTAGTACTAATTGTAGCGGGATTAGTTGTTTCCGGTTTGAAACATTTTGATGATGCGGTAGCTAACTTAGCATTAAGCAATCGTGCGTCTGAAAATCTGTGTTTTTATTATGAACACTTTACCAAAATCCACTCTTGTATTCTCAGCCATTGGTTTGGAATACTGATAATATCTTACCAGACGAGAAATTCCCTGGCATCATTCTCAAATCCTTATTTGGCTACAGAGATAATCTTTATCTAGTCCAAGCAGTAGGATATGTATTATTTGTGATTACTATTGGGGGTTTATATTTCAATAGCATTACTGATAATCCTTTGCGAGTAAAAAAGAATATCCCCATGAATCAAGATTTTTAGCAGTCTACTTTTTACTTCGAGGAATATCCTCAGTAGTATTTTCCTGATTAATCACTGGTGTTTCTTTTTTCTTTTTCTGTTTTTGTCTAGAGCGGTGACGTTGTGAGCCTTCCAAGGTATATTCAGTACCAATAGAGACACCTTGCCTTCCTCCTTTTTTTTTGTCTAATTTCCAATTACCTGCTTGTTTTAAAGTTTCTTGATCCAAATCACGGTTACCACTAGAGCGAGTAATACGCTTTTTGGTAACATTTCCTTCTGAATCAGCATCAACGGAGATTTCAACTCTTCCTTCAATACCTCGGCGTCTAGCAGTTTCTGGATAATTAGCATCACACTTACGACATGCTGCACGTCCACTTCTACTGTTGGAATAGTCACTACCCTCCCGATGCCTCGGTACAGAATTTGGGCTTGAATTTCTGGACGCTGAAGCTTCTGTTGAAGTTTTGATAGTACTTGTATAAGTGGCACTGCCATTACCTTTACTACTGCTACCAACATGACTAGTACCAGCACCTCTAGTCTGAACAGTACCATTGGCAGTACCTTTAGAACTACCACTAGTATGATCTGAATTGATCGCACTGCCATTACCTTTACTACTGCTACCAACATGACTAGTACCAGCACCTCTAGTCTGAACAGTACCATTGGCAGTAACTTTAGAACTACCACTAGTATGATCTGAATTGATCGCACTGCCATTACCTTTACTGCTGCTACCAACATGACTAGTACCAGCACTTCTAGTCTGAACAGTACCATTGGCAGTACCTTTAGAACTACCACTAGTACGATCTGAATTGATCGCACTGCCATTACCTTTACTACTGCTACCAATATGACTAGTACCAGCACTTCTAGTCTGAACTGAAGAGTTAGTTGTTATAGCAGTAGATTGATTTGCTTCTCGTTTCTTCGTCAATTCTTGTGTGTAAGTTTTTGCTGGTTTTACAGATAAAGATATTGTCTGCAATTTTCTGACTCGTTCTAGATTTTGAGTTTGTGAAGTCATCTTTGAGGTTTGTCTCGACAAAGAATTTCGTGTAGAAATACTTACTAATGGAAGTTTTTTTTCTCTATTTATTAGGGATTTATTGATAATAATCTCATTGGCGTTTTTGACCGGAGTATCAAGAAAAGTTATCATTGTGTTTTTGGCTTTCTCCTGTTTTGTATCTTTTGGTTTTTCTGGATAAGTTTCTACAAATATTACTTCAATTGGTTTATCTTTTTTAGTTAATGTTTTAAGCCAAACAACCCCAGCAATTGATGTAAGGATGACAAAATGGAGTACAAATGAGCCAATCAAACTGAAACTGAGAAAATATTTCAGCTTTGAAGTTTCTTTTTCTCTTGCCTCAATGATAATTCTCGGTGAATTCATAATTTATTCCTAATTAGGATATAGCAATTTACATAAACAGGTTAAAAAATCACCAACCTTGATTACATTAAATGATCATCAATACCAAGTCAAAAGACAAACTGTAAAACTTTGGCAACAAAATTCTTGCGAGAATATACCAGGCTTGATTTTTACAAAGAAAGGGAACAGGGAACAGGGAACGGGGAACAGTGAAGATAGGAATAAGGGAATAAGGGAAAAAAGACTATTATTCCAACTTTGAACCATTGTTAATGCTGCTTAATAAAAATTGAAATCCTTACCCATCAAGCCTTACACAATTTTAATGCCTTTCCCCTGTTCCCTGTTCCCTGTTCCCTGTTCCCTGTTCCCTGTTCCCTGTTCCCTGATTAATTAATGGTTTAGCATAACAAGTACCGAAGAGCCACGATTTTAAAATGACATTCAACGAACGCGCAATAGTCAACTTTTCAATTAACCTGAATCCTTACATACAATGTTTTATAAATTAATTTTACTCGCAAGTCTTTATGTTTCGCAGTTTATCCCTACAACATTCTTCATCCAAGCATTACCCATTTTTATGCGACAACAAAAAATGTCCCTGAGCGTGATTGGATTCTTGGGTTTATTAATTCTTCCATCAGGATTAAAATTTCTTTGGTCTCCATTAATTGATCGCTATCATTTGGGTAAATTAGGACATTATCGCGGTTGGATTATTTGTTTTCAACTATTGTTATCATTAACCATGTTAATAACCGCTTTTCTTGATATTCAAAATAATTTAAATGGATTAGTAATTTGTATGCTTTTAGCATCTTTATTTTCCTCTAGTCAAGATATTGCAACTGATGCATTAGCAATAAATATACTTGAACCGCAAGAACGGGGATTAGGAAACGCTATTCAATCTGGAGGGAACATTTTTGGTGCAGTCATTGGGGGTGGAGTAATGCTTATTTTACTAGAGAAAATTGGCTGGAAATATAGTTTAATAACTATGTCAATATTCATGTTAGTAAATTTACTACCTATATTAATTTATCGAGAAGAGGTGAGGATAAACCCCAAAAAGATAGGTTTTTTTAAGCACTACTTTCAAACATTTATTAACTTTTTATCCCGTCCAAATAGAGGATATTGGCTTTTTATTTTGCTGATATATATGGCTAGTGATAGTGTCACAGGTTTGATGATTCGTCCACTTTTAGTAGATCGGGGTTTATCTTTATCAAATATTGGTTGGATTTTAGGAATAGTTAGCTATACTGCTCGCATTTTTAGTGCTTTGATTGCTGGATTATTGATTGTAAAATTAGGGCAGAAAAAATCTTTAATTTTATTTGGATTACTCGCAGCTTTGACTACACTTTTATATATTATTCCCGCTATTGGTGTGAGCAGTTTAATTGTACTTTATACAGTTTGTATTCTAGTTAATATCACCCAAAGCATGGCATATACAGCCCTACTTAGTGCCATGATGAGTAAGAGCGATCGCATCACTGCGGCTACTGATTACACAATTCAGGTTTCTGTGATGTTTTTAGGTGGAATTGCTGCCACAATTTTGAGCGGAATGGTAGCCAGTAGAACAGGTTACACTTTCATATTTATTATCAGTACATTGGTGAGTTTATTGAGTGTATTTTTGCTGTTAAATCAAGAGGAAGATTAATCAATTGTCCGTACCAATGGGTTGATCGCTAACCAGCCAATTGCAATTAGCATAATACCACCACTAACAATAAAAAGAATACTCAGATTTAAATCAGCTAATAAACCAGCTAAAGCCAAGGAAAAAGGCGCAATACCAAAAGAAGAAAGCATTGCCAAACTCATAATTCTACCTAAAATTTCTGGTGGAGTTCGCTTTTGAATCCAGGTAATGCTGACCACTGTAAAAAAGCCACTGCAACACCCCAATACAAAGAGAATCAAACTAGCTAATACTATATTTGGTGTAAAGGCAAGTAAAAGCAAACCGCAGCCTTGTATACTAGCAAGACTTAGCATTAATACTCCTAATGACGGCAGGTGTGGTAGTAATTGAGGTATAAATGTTCCTAACAAACCACCACCACCCCAAGCCGAATTCATGATTCCTAAAGCAATTGCACCACCTAAAAAGCGGCTATGCGCTAGTGAAGTAATGCCGACTTGTATTGGACCAATAATCAAAAAATTTAACATTATTAATACCAACAAAACTATTCTCAAAGATGGATAATGCCATCCGTAGTTCAGTCCTTCATTAATACTAGTAATTACACTAAAAGTTTTACTGTTTGAGGACATTTTTTTCATTGATGCATCGACACTTTCTGTGTTCTTGATCATAAGATTTGCTGGAAAAGTGCCTTTCATTAGTAAAAGTGTGATCATGGCAATAATGAAAGTGACGGCATCAATTGCAAATGCTTTCTCAATCCCACTAGTTGCAATTAGTAAACCACCTAAAGCCGGTCCAATTAATAAAATCAATTGGGACGTTCCTTGGAATAAGGTGTTACTTGCTACCAATTGTTCCTTGGTGACAAGACTAGGTATGATGGATTTAGCAGTGGGATAAAAAAGCCATCTATGACTCCAAAACTAATCGCAAACAGGTAAAGATACCATAGCTGAGTGATTCTCAAGCTGACTATTATTGTCAGTAGAGTTGTCAGTAAAGCACGTAAGGCATTGGCAATCACCATGACTAAACGAGGTGAGAAGCGATCACTAATGACACCTCCAATTAGCATTAAAACAGCACGGGGAATTGCCGCCGCCATTAGCACTGTACCTAAACTGATACCAGAGTTAGTTAACTGTATCGTCAACCAAGGTAATGCTACTAAATAGAATTGATCTCCTAAAAGGGAAATATTTTCACCGATGAATAGAAGTGATAAGTCGCGTATTCTTAACGGTTGCCAAAAACTGGAATTTGCAGTTTTTTTCATCTAAAATTTCCAAAATATTACACTACACCATCATGTATACTGTTTTAATTAACTTGCCGCGGATGACTTTGCCAATATTTTTCCCGCAGTTTGCCTTTTTGTAATTTACCACTTGGGGTTCTGGGTAAAGATTCAACAAACTCAACACTTCTAGGCAACTTGAAATTGGCTAGTTTACCTCGAATAAATTGAATTATATCTAGTGCTGTTACCTGCATCGATTTTTTTAAAACTATAATAGCTTTAATACTTTCTCCAAAATCTACATCTGGTACACCAATTACAGCAACTTCTGCCACTGCTGGATGTGCATATAAGATATTTTCAATCTCCGCTGGATAGATATTTTCCCCAGCATAACAGATCATATCTTTGATGCGATCGCAAATGTAAATATAACCGTCTTCATCAAAATAGCCAGCATCACCAGTATGTATCCAGCCATTTACCAGCGTATTTGCTGTGGCTTCGGGTAATTGCCAATAACCAATCATATTTGCAGGTGATTTAATACAAATTTCACCCACTTGATGGCAAGATACTTCTCTACCTTGACTATCCAAAATCACGACTGACACACCCGGAAAGGGTTTACCAACAGATTGAAGTCGCTGATTATTATTTGTCACTGTATGAGCGTCTGCTGGTAAAGAAACAGCGCAATTTCCCGTTTCGGTCATGCCATAAATTTGTACAAATTTGCAGCCAAATGTGAATATTGCTGCTTTCAAAGATGATTCAGCAATGGGAGAACCTCCATAAACAATATATAATAATGATGAAAAATCTGTTTGTTTACAGTTGGGTTCAGATAATAAAACTTGTATCATTGCTGGCACCATACAAGTTTTAGTAATCCGATATTTTTCCAGACTCTTCAATACTTCCAAACTGTCAAAATCTGACAATAAGATATTTTCTGCACCAGCAGCTAAACCACGAATAGCCCACCATAGACCCCCAATATGAAAGAAAGGTAAAACAATGAGGCTTTTATCTTGTTTCTGCCAATTTATCCAACTTTTACCTTGTTGAAAAAATTCTTTAGCAATAGCAAAAAAACTATAATGTCCAAGTTGTACTCCTTTAGGTTGTCCTGTAGTACCACTAGTATAAATTTGGACAGCAACATCATTTGGCTCAATAGTAATAATAGGTTGAACATCACTATGAACCAGACACCAACTATCATAATTTAACCATTTATTGTCAGAGTTTGCTTGTAGGATGATAATTTTTTTCAGTTGCTCTAGGTCATTAATAATAGTTTCAATCAATGTCTTAAATTCAGAACCGACAAAAATAACTTCAACATTAGCATCCCTAAGTATATAGTTTATCTCTAAAGCAGCTAAACGCCAATTAATAGGCACTAATACAGCATTAATTTTTGCACATCCAAATAATATTGTATAACTTTTAAATGAATCTTTAGCCAATAATGCAACTCGTGATTGCTTTTTAATTCCTTGAGATAAAAGTGCATTAGCCACACGATTACTTTCTATATTTAACTGTGAATAAGTCAGAGTTTCATCCTGAAAAATCAATCCCTTATCATCTGGAAAATTCTCGGCTTGTACTCTTGCTAAATCAGCTAATGTGGTGATCTGGTTATTATATATCATCTGGTTCAGTATGGTAACAATTAGATTCTTTAAATTTCTCAAACTTGAATTATAGATTCACAAATTCTGAATGCTGTTAATCGCAGTTATAGTTTATTCCACAACCCCAAGATATGCTAGTAGCTGTGGAGAGAGATATTCCTGATACATGAATATTTTTACTCAAATAATCTGCTAATTCTGATATTGTTTGATGATACAAAAATGTCCTAATATTTATATTAGCATCAAGATGTTGATGGATTTTTGTAATTAATTTTAACGCTAAAAAAGAATCCCCACCCAAGTCAAAGAAGTTATCATGAATTCCTATCGGCTCAAACTGGAATACTTCTACCCAAATCCCTACGAGGTTTTCCTCAATTGGATTTCTAGGAAGTTCCCAAGTTTTTTCTTCTGTTATTCTTGTAGGTAAGGGAAGTGCTTGACGATTAATTTTACCATTAGCTGTTAATGGTAGTGATTCTAATATCATAAAAAATGAAGGTATCATGTATTCTGGTAATTTTTCTTGGAGAAAATGACGCAATTCAGTAGAACTAAGCTTAATTTGCCAACCTTCTTCAAATTTGGGAACTATATAAGCTATTAATGATTTATTTCCTTGTGCTTCTAGGACATGAGTGATCACTTCTTGAGTTTGAGAATGTTTTTGCAATGCTACTTCAATTTCACCAAGTTCAATACGATAGCCATTGATTTTTACTTGAAAATCCTCCCGTCCCAGAAATTCAATATTCCCATCAGGTAAATATCTACCCCAATCACCAGTTTTATATAGCCGTTCTTTGGTCTGAGGATGAATGATAAAACTAGTCTTAGTTTTCTCTTCATCACACCAGTAACCTTTAGCTAGTCCGATTCCTCCAATGTAAAGATTTCCAGGAACCCAGACCGGACAAGATTTAAGAGTTTCTTTGAACACATAAAACTGTTGGTTAGTCATGGGACGACCATATGGAATAGTTCTACCAATGGAATTGACATCCTCAATAGGATAGATAATTGACCAAATAGATGCTTCCGTAGCACCTCCTAAAGCAATTATTTCTACTTTTTCAGATAAAACTTTGATTTGTTTTGGTAAATTCAGTGGTATCCAATCCCCACTCAATAACACTAACCTCAAACTATTGAATGCAATTTCCGGATTATGTGAGTTATATGCTACTAATAGCTGCATTAAAGCTGGAACTGAATTCCAAATTGTGACTTGATGCTTTGTGATCAATTCTGTCCAATCAGCTGGGTCTTTAGTACTATTGGCTTCAGGAATAATTATAGTTCCCCCCGCAGCTAAAGTACCAAAGATGTCATAAACTGATAAATCAAAACTGAGAGAGGATAGTGCTAAAATCCGATCTTCAGCATCAACTTGAAAGCGTTGGTTAATATCCAGAATAGTATTAACTACACTTTGATGACTAATCATCACACCTTTGGGTATACCCGTAGAGCCGGATGTATAGATTACATAGGCTAGGTCTTCTGGTTTGGGGATTGCTGTCAAAAAACACTGACGAAAAGATGGAAGCACAGGATCTCAGACAAATACGCTGTATGTTCTTTGGCCAATCTAGGTGGCTGTCAAATCGAGTCTGAGTGAGCCACTCAGACAAGTACTTGCTTGTTCTAGAAGATACCATAAGCGTTCCGTTGGCAGTGTTGGGTCAACAGGTAAATATGCAGCACCAGCAGCTAAGATACCCAAAGCAGCTACAACTTGTTCCCAGCCTTTTTCCATCACAATTGCGATTAGTTGGTTAGGTAAAGCACCCAGTTGTCGCAGTTGAGATCCTAAAATGGTGGCGCGATCGCTTAATTCTTGATATGTTAAAGTCTGATCAGCCGTCACTACAGCTATGTGCTGCGGACGCATTAACACCTGCTGAAAAAATAAGTTATGGAGTAGAGTTTCCGAAATTACTGTCTGGGTAGCATTCACCGCTACTTGTTGTTTCACCTGGGTTGGTGGTAATAGTTCTAGGTTTACAGTTTCCCATACTGCGTCTGCTGCTGCCAACTGCTGTAACATCAGACAGTAAGCCCCAAACATATCTTCAATCAGACCATTGGGAAAGAGTGCTTCTACAACATCCCAGTTAAATATTAGTGCGCCATTTAGCTCTGTAACTTGATGGTCTAACGAAACTTGTGGTGTTTGGCTAATACCGTAAACTAACTCTCCTAAAAAACTAAATTCTAGATCTCCCTGTGTGAAAGAATTTAAACCTAAAACACTACTAAAAACTATTGGCATAGTAGCAGTTAAACCAGTTTTTTGACGACGGGCTAATTCCCGCAACACCTCAACTCCACTAATTTGTAAATTCTCTAAATCTGACAATAATTGCTGTTGAATTCGTTGAGCACGAACCATAAAGTTATCTAAAATTGAATTATCTATTGCCAAAAGATTTATATTTGTAAAATCCCCAACAATCTGATTAATTTGAGGATGGATGGGAAGACGGTCTAGTACAGTCAGATTGATGGTAAAGCGAGGATGTTTACTCCACATTGTTAAAATTTCAGCAAAAGCAGTCAGTAAAATCACAGAAGGAGTCAAACCGAAATTTTTACCTCGCTGTTTTAATTGCTGCCAGATATTAGGTGTAAGTTGACTATGGTAACGTTTGAATTGATATGTTTTTAATTCATTCGGAAAACAAGCTAGAGGTAATTGTGGTGCTGGTGGTAAATTATCTAAACGACTGAACCAATAATTCTGAGATTTTTCCATCAATTCTAAATCTTGCCACTTATTTTTATTAATTACATAATCTCGAAATGATAAATCTAGCGGTGGTAATAAAAGTTCAGGATTTTGATAAAATTTATGCCACTCTTGAAATATAATTCTCACGCTGGCTGCATCCGCAACTAATAAATCCATATTAATATGAATTCGGATGCAGTCTTGATCTATATAAGTGGCTCTAATGTTAAACCAAGGCCATTGGTGAGATGGTAAAACTTGGTGGGATAATTTTTCCCTAATACCTGCTAAATGCAGTTCTACTTCGTTTTTTTGTAGACCTCGCAAATCTAATATAGCAATTTCATAAAATGGTACTTCCGCTAAAATTAGCTGTTCACCTGTAGATAATAGTACTGCCCGTAGCATATCATGACGCTTAATTAATTTTCCCCAAGCTGCTGATAAGCGTGATAAATCTAAATTACTAACTTCAAATTCAAGATAATGATGATTAGCTACATCACCTAACTCAAATGCACTATTACGTCCTAACCAATGGGCTTGTTGGATATCAGTTAGAGAAAAAGGTTCGTATCGGCTACTAAAATCTGGTGCAATGACTGGTGAAGAAATAGTTTTTGTATTAGTCAGTTTTAACAACCTTATTAGCTCGATTTTATGTTCTGCTAGTGAATCAAGCAGTTCTTTTGATAAAACCCCTTTCGGGGCTTGAATACTTAGTTGCTCATTTTCTATCCATAGTTTTACACCAAGTTTATCGAGTTCAGTTAAAAGTTCATTTCTGTTCATATTAGGAGTTGTAAATGAAATGTATTGAGTTATAAGGACTAAATTTTGAAGATTTCTTGATTTTCGTCTGGTTGATTTAAGGAGGGATTTATTTTGATTTTTGCTAAGGTTAATTGCTCGTCTATAGCTAAAGCTAATTTGGCGATATTATTGGTTTCTATTAACAACTGCTGTATCGATATATTCACTTCTAATCCAGAGAGTAATTGATTTTTAAACTGGACTAATTTTAGGGAATCCATGCCTAAATCAAAAAAATTGTTATGGATATCTACTGATTCTATCTGGAGGAGTTGTTGTATAATATTAGCTAAAGCTTTTTCTATGTCATTGGTTGGTAGTGTGAAAACTTCTGCTGATGTGGAAACTCCAATTTTGGGAGTCGGTAGAGCTTGACGGTCTATTTTCCCATTGGGAGTCAGAGGTAAAGCATCTAGAAAAATATACTCCGAAGGAATCATGTATGCTGGTAATTTTTGCTTCAAGTACTCCTGTAACTGGGTAGAACTAGAGAGTGAGCGCTGATTAATTTTTGATGATAACCACTGTTTTGTCCATGCTGTATCTATTTTCCCTCCTATCAAGCTGTAAAGTAAAATTTGATTTGATTCCAATTGAAATAAATCTTTTAATTTAGTCAATTCTAAATAGCCAATGGGACATAGACCGATTTGGTATGTAGGCGCTCTATCCATGAGCAATTGACCGATATGACCTGCTTCTAATAGACAAAAGTCTTGGGCTAATTCTCCATATATGGGGGCGATCGCATTTAGTTTAGCAATCAAAAACACTGAAAAGGCTGATTGGGCAAAAATTGGTTGATTTCCGCCATAAAGACGGCTATCAATGGTGCTGTTTGCATCGAGTAATACTAATTGATGCTGGACAGAATCATAGTAGTATATACCTGGTGTTAGTCCTTCTACTCCGTTGGTTTTAATGTATAAATAAATCTGTACAGGATAAAGACTCCGCCGAAGGATAACCATATTTTGGTAGAGGATAATCATCCAATTGTATCTGCTTTAGACAGCTTAAAAACTGACTAAATTCTTCTAAAGAAATAGGTTGATCTAAAAATTGCCGATAACTCTGACGTTTAAAATCAGCTTCAGTTAGACTTTGATATTCTGTCGGTAAAGGTAACTGAATAATGATTTGAGCCGATTCAAATTCTCTTAATCCAGGTTGTTTCAGCTTAAATTCAATCCGTTGTCCCGGATCTAAAATTATTCCTGTCAGTTGTTGTGGTTGGTAGGCTTCGACTAAATTTTGCTCTAGTTGTTGCTGACTGGTATGAACAACATAAGCCACCAGTCTTTGCTTGTTTTGTGACTCTCCTACCGCGATCACCACTGCTTCTTTAATGATGGGATATTGTTGTAATGCGGTTTCAACTTCACCAAGTTCCACTCGGTAGCCATTGATTTTGACCTGAAAATCCTCCCGTCCCAAAAACTCAATATTACCATCAGGTAAATAGCGTCCCAGGTCACCAGTCTTATATAAACGTTCTCCTGTCTGTGGATGAGTAATAAAACTAGCTGTGGTTTTCTCGGCTTGACGCCAGTAACCTAATCCTAATCCAATTCCGGCAATATACAACTGTCCACTTACCCACACCGGACAAGATGACATCAACTCATTCAAAACATAAAAACGCTGATTTTGTAGTGGTTTTCCATATGGAATACTCCGCCAATTTGGGTCTGTTATCTTAATTGGATAGTAAATTGACCAAATTGAGGCTTCTGTAGCTCCTCCTAAACTCACTAACTGCACGTTTTTCCACAGCCGTTGTATTTGATTTGGTAAACTCAGAGGTAGCCAATCTCCACTTAATAAAACTAAACGTAGTGATGATGATGCTGGTTCAGGCTGATCAGATAAATATTCTACTAACATTTGCATTAAAGTTGGGACTGAGTTCCAGATAGTGACTTGTTCACTCAGCATTAACTCCAGCCAATGAGCAGGGTCTTTGGTTCCTGTGTGAGCAGGAATAACAATGGTTCCTCCTGCTGCTAAGGTACCAAAGATATCATACACTGAGAGGTCAAAGTTCAAGGATGATAAAGCTAACACACGGTCAGATGAACCAATGGCAAAACGCTGGTTAATATCTAGAATCGTATTGACAGCCCCCTGATGGTTAATCATCACTCCTTTGGGTTGACCTGTAGAACCGGAAGTATAGATGACATAAGCTAAATCCTGGGGGTTTTGTGGTAACTCCACATCTGGAAAGTCAATCACCTCCCCGTGGTCATCTTCCGACGGGAAAGCCTTAATTTCTATACGGTGAATTCCTAATGGCCAAGAGAGATGGTGATTGAGATGGGGTTGGGTAACCACTAGTTTGACTTCCCCTTCAGAAAGTAAATACCATTGTCGTGCTTGTGGAAGTCCAGGGTCGATAGGTAAATAAGCCGCTCCGGAGATTAAGATTCCCAGGACGGCAACAATCTGCTCCCATCCTTTTTCCATCACTACCGCAACTAGAGTGTTAGCAGTGCTGCCTAATTGCCGTAATTGGTGTCCTAATTGATGAGCTTTTTGGGAGAGTTCTTGATAAGTTAGAGTCAGGTGTGGACTAATAATTGCTTTTGATGGCGATCGCAGTTTTACCTGGTGGATAAATAAACTATGCAAGGTTTGCGGGGAAACGGTTGTAGTCGTATTATTAACGACTAATCGCTCCCTTAATTGAGTTTGGGGTAATAATTCTAAGTAGTCCTCCACCCAAACCGAGTCTGTGGTTGCTAGCTGTTGTAAAAGATAATGATAAGCTGCAAACATATCATCTAACAGACCATCAGGAAAGAGTTCTTCTACTGCATCCCAGTTGAAGACTAAGGCACCATTTTGTTCGGTAACTTGATGATCCAGTAACACTTGCGGGGTTTGACTAATCCCGTAAACTATCTCTCCAAAATGATTCAGCCCCAAAGTGTTACCAAGAGATTCTAAACCTAGTGTGCTAGTAAATACCACTAGCATTAATTGATAATTTGCTCGCTGACGGCTAAGTTCTCGCTGAATCTGGACACCACTAATATAGCTATGGTTCAAATCTTGCCATAGTTGTTGTTGCAATTGTTGAGCACGGTGGATAAATTTATTGGGAACTGAATTATCTATTTCTAAAAGTGTCAGAGAGGTAAAGTCTCCGACCAGATGATTAACTTGGGGATGGAGGGGTAGACGATTAAACAAGGTTAAATTGATCGTAAAGTGAGGACTTTTACTCCATTGACTTAATACTTGAGCAAAAGCAGAGAGTAATACCCCAGAAGCAGTTAAATTAACTTGGTTAGCCCGGGTTTTAATTTGTTGCCATGTAGATGGAGAAAGTTGTGCCGTGCGACGTTTGAACTGAGGTTTGATGATGGAACTAGGATTTTTAGCTAAAGGTAATTCTGGTGCTGGAGGCAAACTATCTAAACGACTAAACCAATACTCTTGAGAACGTTGATATTGTGATGTATGTTCTAATGCTAACTCAGCTAAAACATAATCTCGAAATCTCAGTTCTAGTGGTGATAATAAAAGTTGAGGATTTTGGTAAATTTGATGCCACTCTTCCATGAGGATAAACATACTCCAAGCATCAGCTATTAAACCATCAAAGCTGAGATGAATTCGGATTCGGTGTGGATCTAAACGAGTAGCTTTCAGCTTGAACAAAGGCCATTCCTCGGCGGGTAATATCTCATGAGACATTTGCTCGCGAACCGACTCTAGATGTGCATTGACAACTAGAGAGGTCTGTCCACACAAATCTAAAATTTCAATTTGATATTGAGGAACTTGTTCTAAAATTTGCTGCCGACCATCTGGTAAAACCACCATCCGCAACATATCATGACGGGAAATTAGTTGTTGCCACGATTCATTAAACCGTTGTATATCCAAGTGTTGAGTGTCTACTTCTAAATAACCGTGAGCAGCAATATTACCCAGATTAAAAGCTTGACTACGACCCAACCAGTAAGCTTGTTGAATGTGAGTCAATGGGAATGTTTGATAGCAGTCCTTTGGGGCGGGTACAATTGTTGTTAAAGGAGTAAAAGATGCAAATTCATCAGACTCTAAAAGGGTCTGGTTGATTCCTTCAACTGTTGGGAACGATAACAAACTACTTAGGGGAAATTCAATCTTAAAGGTTTGCTGTAATCGAGAAACTACTTGAGTGGCTAGGAGGGAATGTCCACCTAATTCAAAGAAGTTATCATGAATTCCTACTTGTTTGAGTTTGAGAACTGAAGCAAAAATATTGGCAATTAATTCTTCGGTTGGTGTCCGGGGTGGCACAAAAACTTGCTGGCGGTTTTGTGCCAAATCTGGTATTGGTAAAGCAAGACGGTCTATTTTGCCATTGGGACTTAAAGGTAAAGCATCTAAAATTACAAAAGCAGATGGGAGCATATACTCAGGTAATTTATCCTGAAGGAATTTACGTAAATCTCTATTCTTGAGTGACTTCTGATGCAATGTAACATAGGCAACTAAATACTTGTTATCTACTGTTTCCTCTCTAACTACCACCACGGCGGCGCGGACTTGAGGATGTGTAACCATCACCGCTTCAATTTCTCCTAGTTCAATCCGGAAACCGCGAATTTTGACTTGATGATCGATTCGACCCAGTAGTTCAATATTACCATCATTTAAATAGCGAGCTAAGTCCCCTGTTTTGTAAAGACGATGGAATTGGGAATGATCAAAAGGGTTAGGAATAAATTTTTCCTCTGTTAACTGTTGATGATTGAGGTAGCCTCTAGCTAAACCAAAACCAGCAATGCAAAGTTCACCTGGAACTCCCACAGGTACAAGCTGAAGATAGCGGTCTAAAATATATATTTGCGTGTTATTAAATGGTTTACCAATCGGGACTAGCCCTTCTATCGGCAACTTAACCTTTGTATTAGCAAAATAGGTATTATCGATAGTAGCTTCAGTTACTCCATAAGAATTAATTAACCAAGTCTCAGCACCACAGAAATGCTGAAACTCCTGATAATCTTTCGCATATACACTATCTGAACCTACGATTAATAACTTCATCCAGGAGAGGTTTTGCTGACTTGAGTGCAAATACTCCATCAAATTTCTCAGCACAGCCGGAACAAATTCAGCGCTATCAATCTGCTCTTTTTCCATGAGTGCATACAGTTTTTCTGGTTCTAAAAGCCATGCTCGTGGACATAATACTAACTTGGCTCCAGAAGCAAGTGCCCGAATCAAATCACCAGAAAAGACATCAAAGGAAAAACTAGCCATTTGCAGATGACTAGTCACAGACTGAAGCTGATACGCACTTTCCCAGCTCCTGATAAGCATTAAGTAGACTGCGATGAGTAATCATTACTCCCTTGGACTGGCCTGTAGATCCTGATGTATAAATTACATAAGCCAAATTTTCTGGTGTAGTATTACTAACAACATTGGTCTGACTTTCTTGAGCAATGATTTCCCCATCTTGATCTAAACAAACTACAGGTACAGCTAGCACGGGAAGACTTACCACTAGTTTTTGTTGAGTTAGCAGTACTGAAACTTGTGAATCATAGAGCATGAAGGTCAGACGCTCTTGGGGATAAGCAGGGTCTAAGGGTACATAAGCTCCTCCGGCTTTAAGAATTGCTAGTAATCCCACCACCATCTCTAAGGAACGCTCAACACAAATACCTACTAGTATTTCCGAACCAACTCCTAAGTTTTGCAAGTAGTGTGCTAATTGATTGGCTTTAGTATTTAACTCTTGATAAGTCAGTTGTTGGTTCAAAAATATCACCGCGACAGCATTTGGTGTTTTTAGAACCCAGGATTCAAACAACTGATGAATACATTTATATGCAGGGGCATCTACTTGAGTATGATGCCAATGCCATAGTAAATGATGTTGTTCATCTGTTGTTAGTAGAGGTAATAAGGAAATTTTCTGCTCTGGATTAGCAACAATTCCCTCTAGCAAAATGCGGAAATGATCAGCCATGCGAATAATCGTGGTTTGATCAAATAAATCTGTGTTATATCTGAAAATACCAAGAAGTGATTTTGTTGTCTCCATCATATCGAAGACTAAATCATTCTGTCCTTCTTGCTGGGGAATGACAAAAGGCTCTAAAGTTAATCCTCCCCAATCTTTTCTAGATGTTGTTTGAGCAAATACAGATAATTCATAGTCTGCGGCCATTTCCGACAATTTCAATAAATTGAATGAAGCACGGAACAATCCAGAGAGGCTAGAATCCCGGTTAATTTGCAATCGCTCAATTAATAAAGGAGAAGGATAATCTTGATGTGCGAGGGCTGCTAATACTGTTTGGCGCACTTGAGCCAAAGTAGCAACAAATGTAGGATTTTCAGCCAAATTTACTCGCAGAGCTAGCATATTCACAAAAAAGCCTACAGTATTGGCAAATTCAGGCTGACTTCTTCCTTCGGTGGGAGAGCCGACTATGATATCTTCCTGACCCGTGTAGCGATACAACAGAACTTGAAATGCTGCCAGGAGAGTCATATATAAAGTTGCGCCTTGAGCCTGAGCCATTTGTCTGAGTTTGCTCGTTAACTCTGAAGATAGCTCAAAGTGATGGGAAGCTCCATGATAGCTTTGAATAGGTGGTCTGGGTCTATCAGTGGGTAACTTTAATATTGGCAATTCACCAGCTAATTGTTGCGACCAATATTCCCAGAGATTCTCTCCCACTGAACTGACTAAAATTTTTGTTTGCCATTTTTGGAAGTCCCAATATTGCCAATTAATTGGTGGTAGAGTAGATACTTGACCATTACTTTCTGACTGATAGAGCGATCGCAATTCATTGAGTAGAATACCAAATGAGAAACCATCAACAGCTATGTGGTGTATTGTTAATAAAAACACATAGTTTCGGTCGGATTGAGTAAACAGATGTAATCGGATTGGTATTTCTCGTTGCAAATCAAAAGGACGTTGATATGACTCAACTACCTTGTTGATCAAATCATCTTCATTCCCAGTTTCAACAGTCGTATTGTCAAAACAGACTTCTCGATATTCATGCACCTCTTGAAAAGGTTCTGCATCTTTTTGACCATAAATAGTCCGCAGGGTTGGATGACGAAGGATTAACGTAGCACAAGCCCTTTGTAAAGCGGGAATATTTAACTCAGAACGTATACGTGCTGAAAACGCAATGTTATAAGCCGCACTTGTGGGAGCTAATTTATATAGAAACCATAGTCCTTGTTGACCATAACTCAGGGGATAAGTTTTCGAGAGATGAAAACCCCCACTGAGTAACTGAATAATTTCGGTTTTATACTGCTTAATCTCCTGGATTACCGTAGTATTTAATACTTCTTTTGTGCCACGATAACGAAGTCGGTCACCATCAACCCACAGTTCTACATTTTGTCGTGAAAGTTCTTGTATAAACTCAATTAAATTCATAATTCACCTTCTAGTAAATCTTGATTATTCATGGCTTTTAAGCTAGAATATCCACGATTTTCTGAGATAATTTGTTCATGCATTTGAGTAGCTAAATTAACAATAGTTGTATTCTGCATAAATTCCACCACAGGTACTTCTACTTGCAACTCATTTCTGAATTGGTTCCTCAATTTAACAGCGATAAGAGAATCAATTCCCATATAATTCAGAGGCTGTTGTATATCTAATTCTAATGGATGGATACCCAAAGCTTTAGTAATCTGTTCTTGAATATAAGTAATCAACATTAGTTGACGTTCATCGACAGTTACCTTCCGTAATTGTTGTAAAAGTTGTAAATCGTTTACCAACATTGGCTCTGGGTATTTTTCTAATTCAGTTTTACCAATAGATTCGGATTGCATAAAATAAATCAGACTGTTCTAAGTTGTGATGAAAATACTAATGATTTAAGTCAATGTAGTTTGGTAAAAACCATCAAAATTATCTTCTGGCTTACCATCTAAGATAACGATGGTAACTTCTCCTTCTGACCAACCATCATTATCGTCAGAAAATGTACATGAGGTTTTCAAAATAATTAAATTTTTACGGGATGAGTATTTATTAATAGATAAACTCCCTTGAAAATTACTAGAATTGATTGGTTTTTTAAAAGTACTGGAAAATCTCACAATTAGAAAATCACTCAGTCTGACGGCGTTTGTAGATTTTTAAATCCCAATGTTTCATCACTGATAATAACTGATTTTCTATTAGATAAGCAATCATTACATAAAACAACTGATTGTAACAAATATTGAACTCTACTGAATTAAAATGTCCTGTATCAGCAATATAACAAGATTCGGCGATAGAGAAATCAGCTTTTATCAACCATAATACTTGGTTTTCAATTTTCGATTTATCCAGGATATTTCGAGGATCTGGATAGTGAAATTCGGCTTTTTTTAGATATTTACAATCTTCTTTATATGGTTCAAGAAAAGATGTTAATAAATCCTGACTTAATACATCCGTTTTGATGAATTCCTGGTTTATATTCATAATTTAGGTGTTAGCTCTCAGTGATTAGTTGTCAGAAATAATTATCAAATAAGAAATAGAGAAAATTGGCTAAAACATATTTAAGTTTTTGGTTCTGAATGCTGGCTTTAAATATCTATAGCAAACTCCTATTTGATTTTTCCCTAAAATTCCGGATTATTTCCTATTCTCTAGCACAGTCATAAAATGGTAAACCATCGTAAATTCCAATCCGATAGCTTAGACTTTGTTCACCTTCTAGAACTGTAGATGCTTTATGATTAAGACTTCTATTGTCCCATAAAAGAATATCTCCATTTTTCCATTCATGAGTATAGATATGCTGTTCACGCTCAATAAAGGAAAATAATTCCCATAAAATTTTCTGATTTATTTGATTATCCAAATCCACGATACCAGTAGTGAACCCTTGACTCATATAAAGGATTTTTTCATGAGTGAAGGGGTGAATAATAATAGCTGGATGTTGAACAGGAGGAAATCTATTTTCAAAATCATTCAGAATATCTATTATGGCTCTGTCAATATCCCATTCTTGAACTTTATAACGCCATTTTGCTTCATGTATCATATATTTACCATCGACATAAATTTTGAGATTTTCAGGTAAATTTCGATAAACTTGCTGCATATCAATATAATAAGTTTCTCTAGTAGAGTTTGGGATAACCTGCGGGTATAGCATCGTCAATGGTAATGGTTCATTCAAAAAAGCGCAGTCAGTATGCCAATATCTACCCGTTCCTTTAACTCCAAATTTTTTGCCATCCTTAGTAATATTAGAGGAGACAAATATTTCTGGGAAATCAGGGTGATGATAGTTGTCTTGAGGATAGATTTGTGGAATGCCAATTTTTCTGGCAAATTCTAAATATTTATTTTCATTAAGCTGCTGATTTCTAAAGATAATTAATTTATATTCATATACCAGATGTTTAATTGTTTCGACTTCGGTTTCATTAACTGAAGCAACATCTATATCTAAAATTTCTGCACCAATCAATCCTGAAAATGGTCTATTTATTTTCATTGTTTTCTGCCAATTATTTAAACCTGAGGTTTTCTAGATATTTAATCTTTCTATAAATAGGAAAAAACCCGTCAATCCGAAGAAGTCAGAATGACTGTGAGCGAAACAAAATCAAGAATAGCTATTTTATCCAAATCTTCATCTTAATAGCTAAAAGTATTGAGAATTTCTGAATTTTGACTTTTTGCTATGCAGCTTATTATGGGAGTAATCTTCTCCAACTGTCAAAAGACGAACGGTAAAACATTACATTTAATCAAGATTTCATCCATGACTAGAAGTAAAAAGGTCAGAATAGATGCTTTTACTAGAGTAAATACGTACAATATCAGACGTGTTATACATTAAATGAAACTCTAGTTAAATACGTATCTTCTCCGCGATATATGTATAGGAGTTTACTTTAATTTTTGAACGTATCTATCTAGAGAGGAAGTAGGGAGTAGGAGAAATATATTTAGTGCTTCCACACAAGATTTTTACTCCTGACTCTTGCTATATCAGGACTTATACTGCTTTTACAGCATGTCTTTTGACACCAGCTATGGCAAGAAGATAGTGTAACCTTTGATGTTTGTAATATACGTTAAGTGTAAAGAGGGGTTGATGAATCAAATTTATCTATATCCAGGGCTGGCGATTGCTCCAGCAATTGTATTATTAGTTATTCAACCAGCCCAAGCAGAAATAGATAAATCTGTAACACAGGGATTAACATCAACAAAAATAAATTGATTACTAAAGATTCAACCTCCGGCTAGAACCGTCAAAGAGTGGTTAGCTCAGGAAGCTGAATTGAGTCATCTGATCAAAATTATTGGTGTAGAACTAAAACCAAATGAAGAGGGATTAGAACTGATCCTAGAAACCCCAGCCGGACAACTTATACCACAGATACCAACCTCATCCAATGATGGAAAAAAATTAACGACAGAGATTAGTGGAGTATTCTTAGCACTTCCAAATCAACAGGCGTTTACAGCTTCACAACCAATAGAAGGAATTGAATCTATTACAGTAAGTCAAGTTGAACCAGAACAAGTACGAGTAGAAATAATCGGCTCAGAAAAACCTCCAACTCTAACTTTCAAAACTCGCGATCAGAGTCTAATATTAGTTTTACAACCTGTAATCACTGAATCGGAGATAGAACTCACGGTAACTGCTCAGAAACGGCCAGAAGAAGTGCAGGATATACCTCTTAGTCTCACAGTGATTCCTCGAAAAGAACTCGAAGACGCTCAAATTAGTTCTTTCCAAAATATCGCTAACAACACGCCTAACTTTAGCTTTTCTCCCACTTCTACTGGTGGCACTGAATACAACTACTACAGTATACGTGGTTTGAGTAACTTCAATTATCTGTCCAGTCAGGATAGTGTAGCTTTCTACATTGATGATGTGCCATTTGATTATGGTGGCTTTTTAGACCTAAGTTTAACTGATTTGGAACGAGTTGAAGTGCTGCGGGTCCCCAAAGTACACTCTATGGTAGAAGCAGTTCAGCTGGAGTAGTTAATGTTATTTCCCGTCAACCGACACAAAAACCAGAATTTACAATTTCCACCAATTATGGCAACCATAATCATCGAGAAGTGCAATTGTCCGTCAGCGATGCGATGATTCCCGATCAACTCTCATTTCGATTAGGGGGTGTGTACAGTGCACGAGATGGATTCATTCATAATACAACATTAAATCGCACGGTTGGCGAAGTATCAAAAGTGGCAGGTAAAGCTCAAGTTCTTTGGACACCAACACCAGAATTGAGTGTATCCTTTAACACCTATGCTAATGATAATAATGGCGGCAATCCTAGTTATAATCTTCGCGATGCTGCTGACCCCTTCAAAATAGATCAAAGTGTAGATGGCTTTGCTCGATTAAGTAGTAATACTCAAGCACTCAAAATTGGCTATGACGGTGCAGGATTTCGTGCTACCTCGATTACCGCTAGGCGCTTTACGAATCAATCTAACTTTCTGGGAGATAACTTTCCTCAAGCTGACTTACTGCGGCAAATTATAGACATCAACTCTACAGTTTGGTCACAGGAATTTCGTTTACAATCGCCAAAAAGTCAAGATCGCCTCCGATGGTTACTCGGTGGATATTATGAAGGTCGTGACTTCAACGTTGTCAACGATACTATAGAAAGGACAGCAGACGCAACCAAATTATTTGGCTTACCCGCAGGACGCAACCGCGTTTCGGCAGAACAAGCTCGGAATACTTATGCCGTCTTTGGTCAATTAGACTATAAACCCATCGACCCGTTAACCCTATTTGTTGGTTTGCGTTACGAAGCTGCTGATAGCACACTCAATCGTCGCCGTGTCTTTGAGGCAGCTAATGGTGGAGTTACACCATCTGGATCTGAACTGCGAGGAGCAGAAATTAGTAGTAGTGCATTAATCCCTCGCTTGGGCTTGCAGTATCAAATCACCCCAAATTTAATGGCCTACAGTACAATAGCCCAGGGATATCGACCCAGTGGATTCAATTACCGTGCTGACGATGAAGCCACACGCCGATTTCGAGAAGAAAAATCTTGGACTTACGAAGTTGGACTCAAGTCTTTTTGGCTAGATAATCGCTTGACTTCAAATTTATCGCTGTTTTATACCAATGTCAATGATTATCAAGTGTTACTCACTGATAATGATGGATTTTTTCGCAATGTTGCCAATGCAAATGTCAACATCACTGGATTAGAATTCGAGGTCAAATCCCAACCTCTACAAGGACTAGATTTAACTGCTGGTATTGGCTATGTGAACAGCAAATTTCAAAATTACAGTAATCCATTTACAGGGATAAATTACAGTAATAATCGTGTTCCTCTTGCACCAGAATTAACTTACAATTTAGCAGACTCAGTATCGCAGTCCTGGCGGTATTTTTGCTCGTGCAGAATTGCGCGGCTACGGCATAAATTATTTTGATGATGCGAATCAGATTAAGCAAGACCCTTTTGTAGTGGTAAATGCTCGCCTTGGTTATGAAGGGGAAAAATACGGTATTTACTTATTTGCTAACAACTTGTTTGACACTCGTTATATTACGTCTGGTTTCTTTTTCCCACCCCCAAATGTAACTGCGGGATTTGGTGAACCCGTCATGTATGGCTTGCAAATCAGGGCTAATTTATAATTGTAACTTTCATGGCATCTTACTCAAAAAGGCTTTGATCTACTTAGTTATATTTAGAGAGTAAGCTTTGTGAATATGTAATCAAAAATCGTTGCTCAAAATTTGGTAACGGTGATATAGTTATTGAATTCGGTTCTGATCAGAAGCAACCAATAGCTTATGCTATGTTGCGCTGATCGGACGCAAGGGGGAAAGTCCGGTGACAATCCGGCGCTGTCCCGCAACTGTGAGCCAAAATTTGGTGAGTCAGAATACCCGCCGACGAGAACCAATCTGATCAATCTGCGAGGTACAGATGATGTCCAGAAAAAAACAGGGGTTTGTCAGTCTCATCCTGATGGGAGTGATCAGTTTTTATTTAGTAGTTGGTTTACCAAAACCTGCCTATGCTATGCACATTATGGAAGGGTTTTTACCAGTGCAATGGGCATTTTTTTGGTGGATGGTAGCATTACCATTTTTCTTACTAGGATTGCGTAGTCTCACTCGCATTACCCAAGCTAACCCAGAACTAAAACTACTGCTGGGTTTGGCTGGTGCTTTTACTTTTGTGCTATCAGCTTTAAAAATTCCTTCGGTTACAGGTAGTTGTTCTCACCCTACTGGCACGGGGCTAGGTGCTGTGTTATTTGGACCTCTCACCATGTCAGTTTTGGGTAGTCTCGTCTTGTTATTTCAAGCCTTATTACTAGCGCATGGTGGTTTGACCACGTTGGGTGCTAATGCTTTTTCAATGGCGATCGCTGGCCTTTTGCTGCTTATTGGATCTATAACTTCACCACAAAATTGGGTGGTCAGCCAAAAATTGCGATATTTTTAGCAGCTGCGATTGCCGATTTGCTCACCTATATCATCACTTCTATCCAATTGGCTTTAGCTTTTCCTGCACCTGTAGGTGGATTTATGGCTTCCTTTAGCAAATTCGCGGGCATTTTTGCGATTACTCAAGTTCCTTTAGCAATTAGTGAAGGATTGCTAACTGTATTGGTGTGGAACTGGTTACAATCCTATAATCCTCAAGAATTGGAATTGTTACAATTAATTAAACGAGGAAGTCAAAATCATGAATCAGTCTAACAAAGGATTAAGTAACTGGTTATTAGTAGGAGCAGTCATCACCTTAGCAGGTGTACCATTAGTTTTTGTTCGTGGGGCAGAATTTACTGGTTCAGATGGAAAAGCGCAAAAAGCAATTACGGAAATACAACCTGGATATAAACCTTGGTTTAAATCATTTTTCAAACCAGCTAGTAGTGAAATAGAAAGCTTATTATTTGCTTCCCAAGCAGCTTTGGGTGCGGGAGTAGTTGGTTATGCAATTGGATTGTATAAAGGACGCTACCAACAACAAAAACCTAAACAATGACCATACAAATAGATACTTTAGCCTATACTAATCGACTCAGAAGATTGCCACCAGAACATAAACTAATTTTTGCATTCACTACTCTTACTATTTCCCTGACTACCCATCCACTAGTACAAATATTAATGGTTCTGTGGATGAGTATTTGGACAGTTATATATGCAAGAATTTCCGCTATTGTCTATGTTCGGTTGTTATGCTTAAGTCTAATTTTTTGTTTAACCAGTTTACCAGCACTGATGGTGAATGGAGTGACGATTAACGCTTTACCAAGTGTGCAATTAGATTCATTGTATGGACTAACTTTCCAAAACTTCTACATTTATATCAGTCATAGTGGCAGTATACAAGCATTTAGAATTTTAACCAGATCATTAGCCTCTATTTCTTGTTTGTATTTTATGATGCTAACTGTTCCTTTTACCGAAATTTTACAAACTCTACGTTACTTAAAATTTCCAGTGCTTTTAACGGATTTATTATTACTAATGTATCGGTTTATTTTCATACTCTTGAATACAGCTAGTGAATTGTGGACAGCACAAAAATCCCGTGGTGGCTACGTAAATTGGCAAAGAGGAATGAAAAGTTTAGCACTATTAATCGGACAATTATTACAGCGAACGTTACAAAGATATAATCAGTTTTCTCTGGGACTAGAAGCACGAGGTTTTGTAAGTGAATTCCGAGTTTTGCATTCCCGGAGTTATCGTCCACAAGCGCGATATATAATCGAAGCAATTTCTGGGTGCGTAATCTTAATAGGACTAGAATTTTCCCAAAATGCAGGAATATTTACTGGAATTTGAGCAAGTATACTATAACTATGCAGGTTCAGAGCAATCAGCTTTGAATGGTCTAACAATGAAAATTCCCTCTGGGAAAAAATGTGCATTAATTGGTCAAAATGGTTGTGGAAAAACCACACTATTTTTATTAGCAAATGGTTTATATAAACCTAATTCTGGTGTTGTAAGTTGGCGCAATCAACCCTTAATTTATAATCGGAATTATTTGAGTAAATTACGGCAGAAAGTTGGGCTTATATTTCAAGATCCGGAACAACAATTAGTAGCTTCTACTGTAGAAGAAGATATATCTTACGGTTTGTGTAATTTGGGTTTACCAGAATCGGAAATTAAAAATCGAGTAGAGCAAGCATTAATTGATTTTGAGCTAAATACTCTAGCAGAAAAACCAGTGCATCACCTAAGTTTAGGACAGAAAAAGCGGGTTTCTATAGCTGATGTTATGGTGTTACAACCAGAACTATTATTGCTGGATGAGCCAACTGCGTATTTAGATATAAAACATACTCGTAACTTATTAGAAACTCTAAAGAAAATTCATGGTAATGGAACTACTTTAGTTATGGCAACCCATGATTTAAATTTAGTCTATTTGTGGGCAGATTGGGTTTTTGTCATGGATAAAGGACGACTGATTGTAGAGGGTAAACCACAAGATATATTTAGCCAGCGTCAACTTTTGACAGAGTTAGAGTTGGGGATACCATTGATATACGAGATGTTATTTGATTGGCTTTCTACTGAGGAAGAAGTTGTTAGAGAACGAGTGAGACAACGGATATTAGAGCATTGTCAAGTTTTCTGCTAAAAAAAATCTAAGAGGCTGTTTAAAACTATATTTTCTATAATAGCAAAATCCATCTTTAGGAGGTTGTTGATCATCAGGAAATCTTGATAAGATGGAATCAAGATAATGGGAGTGTAACTATTTAAAAATAAGTGCAGTTACACTCCCATTATCTAAGTTGATTATCCCACTTCTGCTCGCGCCAATCTTCTTCCTGACGATAGATTTTTTCTCACTCAACTATCCAATTTGATGAACCGGAAAAGTATTGACAGCATGAATGAGAAGAATGGAAGAAAACAAACTTAGATATCTACAAAGCAAAAGTGTTGCATTACTATCAATCTGAAAAAAATCCATCTTTAGGAGGTTGTTGATGTTCAGGAAATCTTGATAAGATGGAATCAAGATAATGGGAGTGTAACTATTTAAAAATAAGTGCAGTTACACTCCCATTATCTAAGTTGATTATCCCACTTCTGCTCGCGCCAATCTTCTTCCTGACGATAGATTTTTTCTCACTCAACTATCCAATTTGATGAACCGGAAAAGTATTGACAGCATGAATGAGAAGAATGGAAGAAAACAAACTTAGATATCTACAAAGCAAAAGTGTCACTTGAAGCATAATGTGGCAGTAAATGCCATTTTATGCTTCCACAAGGGTAATGCCATTTTATGCTTCCATAAAGGTGAGAAAGTAGAATTTTCTTGAATACACTAGATATTATACATGATACTGGGAATATCTCCTTAACTTTTTAGGCGATAGCTTGATCAAAGTAGGCAATGGCATCCAATTGAAATTTTATTACTCTTAAGGCTTGTGGTTAAAGAATTTATGTGACCTTACTTATGAGAATAAATATCTAGAAGTACGCTAAATCATGGCTAATTTTTCCGACCTTATCTTAAGTATTAAATGTTTTAAAAAGTTATTGTTTTTACTTTAGCACTGTAGTTATTACTAAGGTTGAATATTTATCTTCCCATCAATAATTTCTTTCATTAAAGCATTTTTTCACTAATTTATTATACTCACTGCCACTTTATGATTCTTTTTTTTAAGATAAAGACTTTCAAAGCTATTATTGGTAAACCTTTCAGATGAAAATACCCGAATTATAAACAAGCCAAGCAATTCACCTCTAAATCAAATTTAACATCATTTTTGACAGCTAAATTAGGAATCAGGGTGATTCATCAGCTAATTTTTTACAGAATATAGTGACTTTAAGCATTTATTTTTCTTAAATAGAAATTCCTCCAAAGTCTTGTGGATAAAAGACTTTGGAGGCTATTAGTTATTGATTTATACTTACTGCCACATTATGGTTCCATTTTCTTATACTTACTGCCATATTATGCTTCCAGTAACTTAAAAAAACGCTTTTAGCTTCAATGAAAAAATAAACATTTCAGCCATTTTTACTGCCATGTTATGCTTCCATCTCACTGCCATTTTATCGGTAAAGTGACAAAAAGTGTTGCATTACTATCAATCTGAAAAAAATCCATCTTTAGGAGGTTGTTGATGTTCAGGAAATCTTGATAAAATGGAATCAAAATAATGGGAGTGTGACTATTTAAAAATAATTGTAGTTAAACTCCCATTATCTAAGTTGATTATCCCTCTTCTGCTGGTGCTAATCATCTCCCTGCGGATAGATTTTTTCTCGCTCAACTCATCTAATTTGATGAAGCGGAAAAAGTATTTATACTAGATATGGAATCAAAAAAGAACCGAATTATTGCATCACTATCAATCTGAAAAAAAATCCATCTTTGGGAGGTTGTTGATGTTCAGGAAATCTTGATAAGATGGAATCAAAATAATGGGAGTGTGACTATTTAAAAACAAGTGTAGTCACACTCCCATTATCTAAGTTGATTATCCCACTTCTGCTCACATCAATCTTCTCTCCTATGATAGATTTTTTTCTTGATATCCCATGTTGATTTGATAAATCTGAAAAAGTATTTATAATCGAGATGGGAGCGAAAAAAGAAACGAATTATTGCATCACTATCAATCTGAAAAAAATCCATCTTTAGGAGGTTGTTGATGATGAGGAAATCTTGATAAGATGGAATCAAAATAATGGGAATGTGACTATTTAAAAATAATTGTAGTCACACTCCAATTATCTAATTTAATTATCCCTCTTCTGCTGGTGCTAATCATCTCCCTGCGGATAGATTTTTTCTCGCTCAACTCATCTAATTTGATGAAGCGGAAAAAGTATTTATACTAGATATGGAATCAAAAAAAGAACCGAATTATTGCATCACTATCAATCTGAAAAAAAATCCATCTTTGGGAGGTTGTTGATGTTCAGGAAATCTTGATAAGATGGAATCAAAATAATGGGAGTGTGACTATTTAAAAACAAGTGTAGTCACACTCCCATTATCTAAGTTGATTATCCCACTTCTGCTCACATCAATCTTCTCTCCTATGATAGATTTTTTTCTTGATATCCCATGTTGATTTGATAAATCTGAAAAAGTATTTATAATCGAGATGGGAGCGAAAAAAGAAACGAATTATTGCATCACTATCAATCTGAAAAAAATCCATCTTTAGGAGGTTGTTGATGATGAGGAAATCTTGATAAGATGGAATCAAAATAATGGGAATGTGACTATTTAAAAATAATTGTAGTCACACTCCAATTATCTAATTTAATTATCCCTCTTCTGCTGGTGCTAATCATCTCCCTGCGGATAGATTTTTTCTCGCTCAACTCATCTAATTTGATGAAGCGGAAAAAGTATTTATACTAGATATGGAATCAAAAAAAGAACCGAATTATTGCATCACTATCAATCTGAAAAAAAATCCATCTTTGGGAGGTTGTTGATGTTCAGGAAATCTTGATAAGATGGAATCAAAATAATGGGAGTGTGACTATTTAAAAACAAGTGTAGTCACACTCCCATTATCTAAGTTGATTATCCCACTTCTGCTCACATCAATCTTCTCTCCTATGATAGATTTTTTTCTTGATATCCCATGTTGATTTGATAAATCTGAAAAAGTATTTATAATCGAGATGGGAGCGAAAAAAGAAACGAATTATTGCATCACTATCAATCTGAAAAAAATCCATCTTTAGGAGGTTGTTGATGATGAGGAAATCTTGATAAGATGGAATCAAGATAATGGGAATGTGACTATTTAAAAATAATTGTAGTCACACTCCCATTATCTAATTTGATTATCCCACTTCTGCTCGTGCCAATCTTCTTCCTGACGATAGATTTTTTCTCGCTCAACTATCCAATTTGATGAACCGGAAAAGTATTGACAGCATGAATGAGAAGAATGGAAGAAAACAAACTTAGATATCTACAAAGCAAAAGTGTTGCATCACTATCAATCTGAAAAAAATCCATCTTTAGGAGGTTGTTGATGTTCAGGAAATCTTGATAAGATGGAATCAAGATAATGGGAATGTGACTATTTAAAAATAATTGTAGTCACACTCCAATTATCTAATTTAATTATCCCTCTTCTGCTGGTGCTAATCTTCTTCCTGACGATAGATTTTTTCTCGCTCAACTATCCAATTTGATGAACTAGAAAAGTATTGACAGCATGAATGGGAAGAATGGAAGAAAACAAACTCAGATATCTACAAAGCAAAAGTGTTGCATTACTACCAATCTGAAAAAAATCCATCTTTAGGAGGTTGTTGATGTTCAGGAAATCTTGATGAAGCGGAAAAAGTATTTATACTAGATATGGAATCAAAAAAAGAAACGAATTATTGCATCACTATCAATCTGAAAAAAATCCATCTTTGGGAGGTTGTTGATGATGAAGAAATCTTGATAAGATGGAATCAAGATAATGGGAGTGTTACTATTTAAAAACAAGTGTAGTCACACTCCCATTATCTAAGTTAATCATCCCTCTTCTGCTCGCGCCAATCTTCTTTCCTACGATAGATTTTTTTCTTGATTATCCCCTGTTAATTCGATAAGTCTGGAAAAGTATTTATAATCGAGATGGGAGCGAAAAAGAAAAAAATTATTGCATCATTAATCTAAAAAAATCCATCTTTACGAGGTTTTCCATAAACCGATTGAGTTAGTTAATTAACTAGATTCTGTGAATGCTTGTTTTAATTCCTGTGAAAGTTGTAAAATGTTAGCCCATTGTTCAAGATAATCAAGATTAAGTTCTGATTGCTGAAGTTTTAAAATACCTAAAATATCTCGCCATTGTTGAGGAGATTGTTTTTCAGTCATTCGATACCAGATTAGTTTTTGTAAAATGGTATCTTCTGCACTAGAAAAATTAAGATTTTGTCCCATTTCATTGACAGCAATCCGTTTTCTTTGCTGAAATCTGGATTGTTGAAAGGGGTCTTGAGTTAGGATAAAAATATCAATTTTCCATCCTGTTTGATTATCGATTAGATTGAATGATTGACCTAATTCTATAGCTTCTCTCAGAGCAATTTCACTTAGATAAAACCTGGGTGAAAAGGCATTAATTAATAAAGGGATTTGACTAGCTTTAATATCAGCCACTAAATCAATATCCTGAGTGTAACGCATCTCCCCCCAAATACCACTAGCAACCGAACCTCCCACCAGGTATGAAATATCTAATGATTCTAAAATTTCTGCTATAATTAAGGCTTCTTCAATCACACCTGTCATTTTTATTTCCTCTTGCATTTCTAGGCAATCAATCCAATTATTATCTAGTACTTTCTTGAGAAAATAACGAATTTGTTGGCTTTGCTTTTGATTTGCTAAGGTTGTTTTGGCGATGTACCAAGCGGTAGAACGGGCACTATTGGTAGTATGATTAAGGTTAGTTGCTCTTTGTAAAATACTCTGCGATCGCCACAACTGAAATAAAGCAAGTTCAGCCGCGATTGCTGTATCATAAGATTGGGTTTTATAATTGTTAGATGTTGTAATTATAGTAGTCATAAATTTACCAGAAAAAATTCTAGAAGACGTATTTGACCTTGATTTTGACTTTGCAAACAACCTCTAATGTGTACCTGAGACTTTCCCTCGAAATACAATGTAATTGTAGATGTTGTAAAACAACATAATCGGAATCAGAAATCCAATAAAGATAATCATGAACACTAATGCACTAGGTGCTGCCGCTGCTTGATAAATGGTGATACCTGGGGGGATGATATAGGGAAAAACCACTAATCCTAATCCCAGAAAGGTAAGTAGAAAAAGTAACACTGTCCAAACTAGAGGAGTCCTTTCGGCTTTGCGATTCAGACTTTGAATTAATAATCCAATTAGCAACACACCTACCACGGGAATAACTGAAAATAGATATACTTCTGGCTGGTGAAATAATTTTGCTCTGGTATTTTCATAGACAACAGGGGTGGCGATAGTGATGAAAATTGCACCTAATAGTGTTGTCCAAGCCGCAATTTTTGCGGTGCGGTAATGGGACGTTTGCAGTTCTCCCTCAGTTTTTAGAATCAAATACGTGGAGCCAATTAATACATAACCCTGAATCAATGTCAAGGCAACTAAAAGAGATCGCCAATCGAGCCAGTCCCACATACTACCAATAAAGTGACCTGATTCATCCACTTTAATGCCTTCTAAAATGCTACCCAAGGCAAACCCCTGAAACAGTGCTGCCATAAAACTACCAACTCCAAAAGCCACATTCCAAAACAGTTTGTTCGTAGAATGTTCTCGAAACTCAAATGCTACAGCCCGAAAAATTAAGCCAAAGATCATCCCAAAAATGGGAATATAGAGCGCATTCAAAATGGTGCTATAAGCCAGAGGAAATGCCCCAAATAAAGCACCTCCCATCAACACCAACCAGGTTTCATTCGCATCCCAAATATTACCCAAACTTGTCATTAAAATGTCACGTCGCTCCTCATTAGAACTAGTTAACGAGAGAATGCCTACACCTAAATCAAAACCGTCTAACATGACGTACAGAAATAAAAACAGAGCCAAGAATCACAAACCAGACTTGTGCCAAAAAGTGTTCTAGATTATCCATATAGTTCCTGATTTTTTTTAATTTTTAATTGATATGACTCCTACTTTATTGCTGTGCTTCCACAGGACGTTGATCGGGAACAAATTCAGCCGGGTAGTTTCTACTCCCGGTTGGCTTTCAATACCTGGAACCGGAAGTTTTAAATTGGTCACTTGACGAATGATCCGACTACCAAAGAACAAAGCGCAGATAAACAAAGCAGTATAAATTCCGGCAAAGATTAGCAATGAGGTCAAAACCTCACCAGGAGGTAAGTGGGAAACTCCATCGGCTGTGCGAATTTGCCCATAAACTACCCAAGGTTGTCGTCCAACGCAGCGCACAATCCAACCTGATTCCACAGCAATGTAGCCAAGGGGAGCTGCCAGTATCCAAGCTTGCAAAAGCCATTTCTGCTGGGCGATCGCCTCTGGAGAGAGTTTACCCCACCACCAATGAATCACACTAATACCCATCAATCCCACTAAGAAAAAGCCAATACCACTCATGATGCGGAAGGAGTAATAAATCAAACCAACCATCCGAGGACGATCTTCAGGTTTCCACTCTTTTAGTCCGAGAACAGGTTTGGAAAGGTTCTGTTTAAATTCCAAAATGTATCCTAAGCCGTTGGGAATCGAAATTTCCCAATCATTTTGCTCAGTTTGGTTATTAGGTAATGCCACCACACTCCAAGGAGCAGGCTGTCCAGCAGGAGTAGTTTCCCACTTGGCTTCCATTGCGGCTAATTTGGTAGGTTGATAGTGAGCTACCTGTTCGGCACTGAGATGCCCGATATAAATTTGCAAAGGAGTTACAGCGATCGCGATTGCCAAGACAATTTTCAGTGATCGGGCAAAGAAAGCCTCATAACGACGGTTAAGAATATACCAGGCACTAATTCCCCCAATTACAAACAGAGAAGTTTCCAGTGTAGCCAAAAACATATGCGAAACACTGTTGAGCATGAAGGGATTTAAAATGGCCTGAAAGTAATCATCAACAACAAACTTCCCATGCACCATTTTTCCACCTGCGGGGGTCTGCAACCAAGAATTTGCTGCTAAAATCCAGAAGGTAGATAGGTTAGCGCCAAAAGCGACCATAATAGTCGCGAAATAGTGAATTATGGGATTTACTCTTTCCCAACCAAATAGCATAATGCCCAGAAATCCAGCTTCTAGCATGAATGCCATTGAAGCTTCAAAGCCTAAAATGCTACCAAAAAAGTCACCTACAGCTTCGGAAAACGGTGCCCAGTTCGTGCCAAATTGAAATTCCATCGGCAAACCAGATGCTACACCAATACCGAAGTTCAACACATATAACTTTGCCCAGAAACGAGCATGGTGATAGTAATCGGAATTACGTGTTTTTAGCCATAGTCCTTCAACGATAACTAAATAAATACCCATGCCGGTGGTGAGAACAGGCCATAGCATATGAAAAATAGCCGTCAGTGCAAACTGCATCCGGGATAGGGCAACGGTATCAGATAGGAAATCCATAAACTAACCTTTAAATTTGTTTAATATCTTGACTTGCACAGCATCTTTGAGTTATGGAAAAATCATGAATAAATTACATCATTTAGAGCAGTTAACAGCCTTACCTCAACTCAGCAAATGGTTAATCATCTCCTTGATAGTGGGTATTCTTGCCGGCATCGGTTCTGCTGCTCTGTTGGTATCTTTGGAATGGTCAACTAATTGGCGAGAATCTCATCTCTGGATAATTACATTATTACCTTTAGGTGGTTTCTTAAGCGGTTGGGTCTATCATAAATTTGGTCAGAGAGTAGAAGGAGGAAATAACCTGCTACTGGAAGAAATTCATGATCCCAAAGATATTATTCCCTTGCGAATGGCTCCTCTGGTTTTATTAGGGACTGACCTAACTCATTTATTGGGAGGTTCTGCGGGTCGTGAAGGTACAGCCCTGCAAATAGCGGCTTCACTTGCCGATAGGTTAACAAAAATATTCTACTTCAAACACGCTGAACGAAGAATTCTACTAATGGCTGGTTTAAGTGGTGGATTTGCTTCGGTTTTCGGAACTCCCTTAGCGGGAACCATTTTCGGTTTAGAAGTTTTAGCGATTGGTAAAATCCAACATGATGCACTTTTTCCCTGTTTAGTTGCAGCAGTTGTCGGTGATCGAGTTACCTTAATGTTGGGTTTGCATCATACTGCATATCGTCATGCACCTGTTGTCCCTACACTCACATTGATGGGACTGATTTCTGCAATTATTGCTGGGGGAGTTTTTGGCATTGTGGCGATGATTTTTGCCCAGCTCGACTCACAAAATCAGTCATATTTTTCAGGAAAAAATCTCTTACCCTCCTTTACGTCCTACCATTGGGGGTTTAATTGTGGCTTTGGCTGTGGGAGCAATCGGAACTACAAAATACATTGGACTGGGTATTCCTACAATTATAGATGCTTTTAACATCCAGTTACCACCTTGGGATTTTGCTGTCAAAATTGCTTTCACGGCTTTAACTTTGGGAGCAGGTTTTAAAGGTGGGGAAGTAACTCCTCTATTTTATATCGGTGCAACATTAGGGAATGCTTTATCTTTAATCTTGGCACTACCATCACCATTACTAGCTGGGATGGGATTTGTTGCTGTCTTTGGTGGAGCGGCAAATACACCCATAGCCTCAATTTTAATGGGAATTGAACTATTTGGTTTGGAATCGGGAGTCTTGATTAGTATCGCTTGTGTGACCAGCTATCTTTTTTCTGGTCATAGTGGTATATATAAGTCTCAGCGCATTGGTTCGAGTAAGTATTATTTTATGCCTACAAAAGAAGACTAAATTAATGATGACAAGAATAGCGATCGCGTCCTTGTTGTTTAGCATTATATAGTGCTTTATCTGCCAAGGCAATGAGCGAATCTGGTTTAATATTGGGAGTAGGTATCACAGAAGCAATGCCAAAACTAACCGTAACGATATCCTTGACATTAGATTTAGGATGAGGAATAGCCTGCTGATGAATTCCTTGCCGAATATTTTCTACTACCTTTATTGCTCCCTCTAAGTCAGTATTGGGAAGGAGGACGAAAAATTCTTCTCCACCATAACGCGCTAATAGATCAGCAGAACGATGAATTGAATGTTGTACTGTTTGTGTGATTTTGATTAAACAATCATCACCGGCTAAATGACCATAGTAGTCGTTATAAGATTTAAAGTTATCAACATCTAATAAAACCAGTGATAAAGGTTTTTCTTCACGAGCTAAACGTTGCCATTCTTTTTGTAATTGTTCATCAAAACAACGCCGATTAGCTATGTGAGTTAAACCATCTAGATTCACCAGTTGTTTTAGTTTTTGATTTGCATCTTGGAGAGCAAGTTCAATTTGTTTACGTGCAGTAATATCACGTATAGTAATAGCAAAACCATCATCCAACTTCACTGCAATAAAGTGATACCAGCAAGCATCGGAACTGGGATGGTAAAAATCTTGTTCTAAAGTTTCTCCTGTCTCAACCAGATGAACAAACTGATCAAAAAGTTCTGGCTTGATTAACTGCAAGTGTTTTTTGAGTAATAATTTATCAAATACATCCGCATTGATACTGCCAAAAACTTTGGCTATCACAGGATTAATCACCAAGTAACGAAAATCCTCAATTCTCCCGGTTAGATGGTTACGGACAGCTTCCATAGCCGCAATCCCATCCAGTGAACTATTTAACACACTGGATAATAATGCCCTAGACTGAAGCAACACTTCTTTAGTTTTCTTGTGTTCCAGATTTTCTTGTTCCAGAAGTCGTTGTTGACGTTGAATCGTTAACTGATTTTCTAGACGTGCGATTACCTCTTCTATTTGAAAGGGCTTGGTAATATAGTCTATCCCTCCTGACTGGAAAGCCGCTACTTTATCAAAAACATCGTCTAAAGCACTAATAAAAATCACCGGAATATTGCGTAAGTCTTTATCCTTTTTCAAAAATTGACAGATTTGATAGCCATCCATTTCTGACATTTTGATATCTAAGAAAATCACATCTGGTTGCTTCACCTTGATGGTTTTCAGTGCCATTTGTCCACTAGTCACACTCCGAACAGTATAACCAGATCTCAGCAGTAAATTACTTAGTAATTGTAAATTTTCCGGAATATCATCGACAATGAGAATATTACCTTTACTTTCCGATGGGGAATCAAGATTCATATAATTCCTAAGATTATGGTTTGTAGTATTTTTAAATATATAGCGGTATGTACTTAAATTAGATCCAAAATTTATAGAAAAATCTATACATAAAGGGAATTTTATTCCTAACTCTTAACTCTTAACTCCTGACAGATGTATCCTCCTAGCATTTATTGTTGTCAAAATTTAACGAAACTGACAACGTTCAAAATAGATTTGTGCCACGCGATTGCCTCCATTAGCATGCCAACAGGCGGCAAATAATCTTGCAGCTTGGCTGACATCACCTTCATCGTAAAACTTTAGGGCTTCAGCAAAGGTTGACAGTGTGGCTAACTTTCCGGCCTTGATTTCTGGAGGATCAGCATCAAATACTTCATACACCGTTACCATCTGTGATTTACCCTTAACTTGGACTGTATCAATTATCCGAATAGCATAGTCAGTAGGATGTTGTAAACGGGAATACGTTTCTTGAGAAATTAATAGGGATACACCATAATTTTTAGTTAAATCTTCTAAACGAGAAGCCAAATTCACGGCATCACTAATTACTGTACTATCCATGCGATTTTGTCCACCAACTGTGCCCATCATCAAAGAACCCGTATTAATTCCTATACCAATTCTAATAGAAGAATACCCAGAATTAGCGCGATGTCTATTATATTCGGCAATGTGGTGAAGCATGGAAATTCCCGCTTTGACAGCATTATCTACTTCCCCGCTAAAAAGAGCCATAATTGCATCACCAATATATTTATCAATAAAGCCATGATTTTCCGTAATTACAGGTTCCATCCGACTCAAATAGGAATTGATAAACTTAAAATTGTGTTCAGGTGTCATTGTTTCCGAGAGCGCAGTAAAATCCCGAATATCAGAGAACAACACCGACATTTCCAATTGCACCTGATCACCTAATTTGACATCAATAATGCTAGATTTATTCAAAAATTCTAGAAATTGACGCGGGACAAATCGCTGGTAAGCTTGATTGAGTTGAAAAAGTTCATTATACAGTTTAGCGTTTTCTATAGAGATAGCAGCTTGGGAAGATAATACTTTTAAAATTGCGACTCTATCAGGAGTAAATGTTGCTATTGTTAAGTTATTTTCTAGATAAACAATACTAATCAGTTTACCTTGATTAATCAGAGGTACACATAAAATTGATTTTGGTTGATTCTGTTTAACATAAATATTGTTAACAAATTTGCCTTCACGAGCAGCATCATTTAATATTACACTTTCTTGAGTTATGACCACATAATTAATAATGGCTTCAGACAGAAACTGACAATTTTCAACTGGTAGAGATTGCAAGACAGTAATCTGATGAGAATTTATCTTACCTGTCAGATGATCACGTAATTCTTCACTAGCAGCTTCAATTAACAATTTCCCCTGAGTCGATAAAATTAAATAACCGCGTTGTGCTCCTGTACTTTCAATCATAATTTGCATCAAACTAGCCAGCAATTTATCTAGAACAATTTCCCCAGCTATGGCTTGAGAAGCTTTCATAACCGTGTCAATATCTAAATTATTATTAGTACTAGAGCTAGTACTTCTGAATGTTGACGTATTTTTTGTATTTGTAAGTATGGGAATAAATGTTGTTAATAATTGAGCATATTTGGTTTCTAAATCCTGGACTTTTATAATTGCACCCCAAAGCTGATAATAGTAATAAGCTTCGTGCATATAAGCTCTACCAATTAGTTCTTTGCCTCTGGATAAATAAAACTTAGCTGTCAGTTCATTGGCAAGTGCTGCTACTTGGATATATCCATTGTCCTTAGCTCCAGCAATAGCTTCATCATAAAGATCAATAGCTTCAGCTTTGAGTCCCAAAACCCGACATTTTTCTGCTTCTACTAACTGCCACTTATGTAAATAATTCTTTGGTGCATATTCTGCCCAGTGTTGCAATAAAGATTGATTTTGCTGAACTCGTTGTTGTATTTCCGACTCAATAGTTATATCAGTTACAGTAGCCAAGACGATGAGGGAGTCATAGAAACAGAAGATAGATTCACAAATAGCTCCGGTAGAACTTTCTGGGAAAAAATCTTGTCTTAATTTAGTCATATCTGCTAAAGCTAGAGTAAAATCTCCCACTAGAAACCTCAAGACGGCTCTGTACAGATAGAATATGTATCCTTTTGCCGGATTAGAGACAAACAACTCAGCATCTAACTCCTCTTCATCAGTAGTTTCTTGAAAAAGAAGGTCAATATTGTCAGGATTACCGAGTAAAAATATCGTGGTTTGCCAATATATTAAACAAAAATTGGCGATGGTAAATTGGTTTAATTTCCACATCTGCTGGTGATAATCTCTAAATAAGAGTTCTAACTCCAGCAAAGGTTGACCACACCAGTAGGCATCATCAATTAATTGGTTAATTTCCTGGATTTTCTCCTGAATATGGGCTGGATTTGGGTGTTCAGGGAACTCAACTGCTAATTTCTTGAGAATGGATAAACCAGTAGAAATCGCTTCTAGAAAGTGATGATGGGATGCCAGTACCTGAATTTTAACTATATAAACATTTACTTGGTCGAGGGCAGTTTCAGCATGATCAATCACAGCGTCTATCCACTGGTTCATGAGGTCAAATTCGCCACAGAGTGAAGCAGATTCTGCGGCTAGTTCGTGCAAGGTTAAAGTCATCTTATACTGCCGTTGCCAAGCGTGACTCCCTAGTAAATTTAGCCCTATCTCAGCATATTCATAAGTTAATTGATAGGCTGTAGAAACCCTGGCCTTACGACTAGCAGAGAGATTCATCTGTGCCAGTTCATCGCGTTCAGTTTGGTCTAATTCCATTGTCTCCTCAATTGCTGTAGAGCAGCTTGACTATCACTGACTCTTAAGGATCGATTAACTGATGTATAGAAACTGTTATCAATTTGCTCACTAATTTGATCGCCACGGATTAGCGGTGTAGTAATTAACATAATTCTTCATTGTGTTGGTTGCAAGTAAGGACAGTCAGGATTAAAAATTGAACTGGTTGAGAAAAATCCAAGTATAAAGCTAAACTTTATCTTTTCTCTATATATAAATTTCTCACCTGGATACAAAAATCTTCACAGGGGTCAATTTTGACTATAACCATGTTAAAATCCTGCTCACATCTCTAATGAATATCCTCTCACCAAAAATAGTAGTGTTAATCTTGTTATTCACTGCCTAGACCTTAAATCAGAACTAGTTCAATGAGGGAGGATGATGGAAATTATTTGTACATGGTAGGTTAAAATAACCGCATCTCATCCTCCATAAATATTCTTGAACATTTCTCATATATACATATACCGATGACATTCAACCGGAATTTGTGCAAGATTAATAAGTGGCATATTAATATATAAAAAATCACAAAGTATAATTGCCAAAGTAAGTGGTTAGGACTATAATTATACTGCTGGCGTGTTTAGCCAGAATTCAACTATACTCTGTGTGTTTTTCTAACAATATGTGTAATCTTAGGCAAGATTGGTAGTAGTCTTAACGATATATTTCTACTCCGAATACCATATCTTTACAATTAAAAACTAAAAAATTGTGGTCTTCACCGTGGCATTACCGTTGTAAACAGTAATACACTATTATTGTGCTTAAAACTGGAAAAAGCAAGTTTCAGATTAAATCATGAAAAAGCTCAACTCTAGTCCTAGTGTAGGTTATTCAACATCGGCAAGTGTGGCAAGGATGTCAAAAATATTATTAAGTCCTGATCTAGACTTGGAATTAGATTCAACTTTGCAAGCATTACCGCTTTGGGAAGTTCATATAGAACTAGATCGACCAGGTAATGAACTGACTGTGCTATTTGAGTTAGAGCCTTTACTTCCAGGAATTATCTTAACTAAAAATCATCGTTCTGTCAGTATGATTTCCCGACAGAGATTTTTTGAACACATGAGTCGTCCCTATAGTTCTGGATTATTTTCTCAGCGACCGGTGGAAAATCTTTATAAATTTCTGCGCCCAGATATCTTTGTTCTGAGTCAGGATAGCAAAATCGTGGAAGCCACTCAATTAGCTTTACAGCAATAGCCCGAATTTGTGTATGAACCAATTGTCGTGGAAGATAAATTCGGTGGCTATAAACTAGCTGATTTTCAGCAGTTGCTCTTGGCCTATTCTCACATTTATGCTTTTACACTGAACAAACTAGATAAGGTAGAAGCACAATCGAAAATAGCCACGGAGGGTTTTCGTGACTTGCAAGATAACTATACCCGATTACTGCAAAATGAAAAAATGATCGCTTTAGGTCAGTTAGTAGCTGGAATTGCCCATGAAATTAACAACCCAGTTAACTTTATTGCTGGTAATGTTGCTCATGCTATTAACTACAGTAAATCTCTGATTGAACTGAATGATTTATACAAACAATACTATCCCCAAGCTGTCCCAGAAATTGAAAATTTCATAGAGCAAGTGGAGCTAGAATTCATCACGGAAGATTTTCCCAATCTTTTAACTTCGATGAAACTTGGTTGTGAACGCATTCAACAGATTATTGTCTCCTTACGAAATTTCTCTCGATTAGATGACTCGGAGAGAAACTTTGTGGATATTCATGAGGGAATTGATAGTACTTTGATAATTTTACAAAGTCGGATTAAAAGCCACAAGAATAGTAGAGGTGTCTCCATTATTAAAGAATACAATCAAATTCCCTCAGTGGAATGCTATGGTGGACTGCTCAATCAAGTGTTTATGAATATCATCGCTAATGCTATTGATGCCTTGGGTGACACTCCCATTCAAAACCCTTCTATAATTCGTATTCGCACCGAATTAGCAGATGATGAACAAGTAATTATTCGGATTATTGATAATGCACGGGAATTCCAGAAGATGTCAAACAGAAATTATTTGACCCATTTTTTACCACAAAACCTGTAGGTAAAGGAACTGGACTAGGATTATCTATTAGTTACCAAATTGTCGTCGAGAAACATAATGGAGAATTACAATGTATATCTAGTCCTGGAACAGGAACGGAATTCATGATTAAAATTCCCCAACAATATTCAGTTACACTGGATGAAAAAACGGTGGAAGAAACTTGAAAGTTTTTATTGTTGGTATTCAATTGACTCATCTTTGACACTTGACTATTTTTGCCTGAATATAATATTTACTTACCAGTACACAACCCACGCTATACTCAGTATTCTGTGTTAGAGGTGGGTAATTTACCTTGAAGATGTGCCTGTACCAAATCAAAGTTGGGCGGAAAATGGGTGGTGTGGTCAATATCAGCTTTTTCCAGTTGCGCTCCTTCCAGATTAGCTTGACGGAGATCTGTGGAAATTAACAAAGCTCCTCGTAAATCAGCATTTTGTAAATTAGCTTGACTGAGGTCAGCAAAACTAAGGTCACATCCTCGTAAGTTAGTACCACTCAAGTTGGTATTACTTAAGTCCGCATAGCTAAAATCTGCACCTTTTAGGTCAAAACCAGATAAATTAGCATTACTCAACTCAGACTCGACAAAAGTCTCGCTTTCCTATTGTGTAGCTTTCTATGAGACTAGTCGCATTATTAATGGGATGTAAATTTGCTTCAGACATAAAATATCGTAACCAGGAAGTAGAGATTAGTTTTTTCTATTCGCCATCTAGAAGTTAGAGACTCATATAGCAGGAGTCACGCCCGTCCGGAGTCAAGAGTAAAACCCTTTTCTAGAGCGAGTTCCATGATAAATTGATGTTCTAACTGCATTGGCGACGGCTATACTTATATAAGTATCATATTTAAGGTAATATATAAACTGAATTTTGATCAGATTATATAGGACTTGCGGAAATTTTTGCTTTCCTCACAAGAAACTCGCTGAATGGCACGGAAGCCACTTGGCTTTAGACAGTGGAGGAAGTGCCAACGGCGAATTTATTCGCTGTCACAATTAACCGTGATGAGAGTCTTCAATATACCTTTTGATTACTTCGGCACAGACTTGACCTGCTGTTGAATAGAAATAGCTATTAGTCCATAGACTAGGTAATTTTAGTAACTCTGGGAATTCTTTCCGTAATACATAAGATGAACGTCCTTTAAGTGCTTTAACAACTTGATTAATGGCTGTATCTGGCTGATGCTCCACAAAGACATGAACGTGGTCAGGTGCAACTTCTAAAGCCAATATATCCCAATCTTTTTCTAGTGCTAACTCATTAATTATTTGTCGAAGCCTTTTAGCTATCTCTCCAGTTAAAACTTTTTTGCGTCGTTTAGGAATCCACACTAAATGAACTACGGCATTGCCTTTTGAATGCTTGGCAGTTCTGTACTCTAAAACAGTTTTCATGTTTTTTCCTCTAACCTATTGACAAATATAGCTTAACTTAGTTATCGTTGATAGGTCAAGACAAATAACAAAAGAGGTAGTTCCACAGTGTACGGATGCCAGCAAATTTTAATTAGTCCTGACAGGGATTTAAAAGCTTTGCTTGAGTATGTTTGTACAGAAGCAAATAATTTGATTAACTGTGGTATTTATTACAGTCGTCAATATTATTTCCACACTGGCAAGTTTCCGAGTATTGCTGATTTGCACAAACAGATAGGGACTATTCAAAAGAACAAGCATTATCAAGCTTTATACTCAGACACAGCACAACAGATTTTAACTGGTGTGGCAGAATCTTTTAAATCATATCTTGGTTTGCTTCAGGGAATTAAACAAGGTACAGTTACGCAAAAACCAAGACTACCCAATTACCGAAAATCAGGTGGTTTAGCACTAGCAACTTTTACAGGACGTTCTCTGAAATTGAAAGATGGAATGATTCGGTTTCCGTTGGGAAGTCTGGTAAAAACGTGGTTTGGAGTTGATGCATTTTATCTACCAATGCCATCAAATCTAGACTTCAAATCTATTCGAGAGGTGAGAATTTTACCGAGAAATAGATGTTTTTATGCCGAGTTTGTTTATCAAACACAAACATCAATTATTGAACTTGATCAATCCAAAGTTCTTGGTATAGACCACGGATTAAACAATTGGTTAACTTGTGTTTCCAATGTTGGGACTTCGTTTATTGTAGACGGGTTACATCTCAAATCTTTTAACCAGTGGTACAACAAAGCAGTTGCTAAAATCAAAGAGAATAAACCTCAAGGCTTTTGGTCTAACCGACTTGCAGCAATTACAGAAAAACGGAATAGACAGATGCGTGATGCTGTTAATAAAGCGGCAAGAATTGTCATCAACCATTGTATTGACAACAATATTGGTTCAATTGTATTTGGTTGGAACCAGGTTTATCTTGTAGCTTCAACAATGTTGATAAATATAAAAATTACTACTCACCACGTTCAAAAAAAATGCAATTACCAGCAACAGTAACGGTAATTGGTTATGGTAACGACTTACGCAGTGATGATGGTATCGGAGAAGAATAGCCAATACTATTGAATCATGGCATCTAGCTAGAGTGCAATCCTTGGCAGTTCAACAACTGACTCCTGAACTAATTATAAATTTGGCCAGTGTCGATTTAGCAATTTTTGTAGATGCTAGTATTGGATATCCACCCCTAGAAGTACAAGTACAATCAATTTTACCTGTATCCAGTCATCGTATCCATAGTCATTTAGCCAATCCTCAGTCGTTGTTGATGTTAACAAAATCTCTTTATGGTAATAGTCCCTCAGCTTGGTTGGTAACAGTACCAGGAATCAACTTTGAAATCGGCGATCGCCTCTCCCCCATAGCAGAACAAGGAATGGCGATCGCATTAACCAAAATTATCGAAATTATCAACCATGATCACATCTCCTAATCCTCTGGATGCCATTTTTGCCCCACAAACAGTTGCTGTCATTGGTGCTACTGAAAAAGTTGGGAGTGTAGGACGAACTCTATTGTGGAATTTAATTAGCCATCCCTTTGGGGGAACTGTGTTTCCAGTCAATCCCCAACGCCATAGTATTTTAGGGATTAGAGCTTACCCTAGCATCTTTGATATTCCCGAAGCGATTGATTTAGCGATTATTGCTACACCAGCAGCTATAGTACCGAGCATTATTGCTGATTGTGTTAAATTAGGCGTCAAAGGAGCAATCATTATTTCTGCTGGTTTTAAGGAAGCTGGTGCAGTAGGTATTGCTCTAGAGCAGGAGATTCTAGAGTTAGTCCGTCACAGTAAACTGAGAATTATCGAACCGAACTGTTTAGGATTAATGAGTCCAGTCACCGGTTTAAATGCTACTTTTGCCAGTACAATCGCCCGACCAGGAAATGTCGGTTTTCTGAGTCAAAGTGGGGCGCTGTGTACAGCTATCTTAGATTGGAGTTTACGAGAAAACGTCGGGTTTAGCGCCTTTGTTTCGCTGGGTTCCATGTTAGACGTGGGTTGGGGAGATTTAATTTATTATCTTGGTGATGACCCCCAAACCAAAAGTATTGTCATTTATATGGAATCCATTGGGGATGCTCGCTCATTTTTATCAGCAGCACGAGAAGTAGCCCTAACTAAACCCATTATTGTCATCAAAGCCGGACGTACTCAAGCTGCTGCTCAAGCTGCTGCTTCCCACACAGGAGCTTTAGTGGGAAGTGATGCTGTACTGGATGCAGCTTTTCGACGTTGTGGAGTCTTACGAGTCAACAGTATTTCTGACTTGTTTGATATGGCGGAAGTCTTAGCAAAACAACCCCGTCCCCAAGTGACCGCGTTTGACAATTTTAACTAATGCTGGTGGTCTGGGGTACTAGCTACAGATGCTTTGATTGAGTCGGGTGGAGAATTAGCACCTATTTCCCCAGAAGCGATCGCCTCTTTCTATGACATCCTACCCAAACATTGGAGTCATAGCAACCCGATTGATATTTTGGGAGATGCTGACCCCCAAAGATATGCTAAAGCCATAGAGGTAGCTGTCAAAGATGCTGATAGTGACGGATTATTAGTGATTCTCACCCCCCAAGCGATGACAGATCCCACCCAAACCGCAGAACTATTACAACCCTATGCCAAAATTCCTGGTAAACCCATTTTAGCCAGTTGGATGGGCGGTGCAGATGTAGCGATGGGAGAAATGATTCTTAATCGTCACGGTATTCCTACTTATGCTTATCCCGATACAGCAGCCCGTGTATTTAGTTATATGTGGCAATCTAGTTATAATTTAAAGAGCATTTATGAAACTCCCACATTACCTACATTTAATGGTGATTCTGGGATTCCGCTCGCGGAGTTTAGTCAAAAATGTAATTCAAACAGCGCGTCAATCTGGACGCACAATTCTGACCGAATTTGAATCTAAACAGATTTTAGCAGCTTATGGAATTCCCGTAGTCCCAACTTGTGTGGCGGATAGTGAAGATAAAGCCATTCAATGTGCAGACAATATTGGTTATCCAGTCGTGGTAAAACTTTATTCCCATACAATTACCCACAAAACTGATGTGGGTGGTGTACAGTTAAATCTTCCCGATGCAGATGCAGTCAAACGTGCATATCGAATTATTGCTGATTCAGTCGAAGAGAAAGTAGGTAAAGAGCATTTTTTGGGTGTAACCATACAGCCAATGGTCAAAATAGATGGTTATGAACTAATTATTGGCAGCAGTATTGATTCTCAGTTTTGACCAGTGCTGTTGTTTGGTGCTGGGGGTCAATTGGTAGAAGTTTTTCAAGATCAAGCGATCGCCTTACCACCTCTGAATACCACTTTAGCTCGACGGATGATGGAGCAGACCAAAATTTACACAGCGTTGAAAGGTGTGCGGGGACGAAAGAGTATAGATATTGGGGCATTAGAGCAATTGATGGTAGCTTTTAGCGATTTAGTAGTAGAACAAAGTGACATTAAAGAAATTGATATCAATCCCTTATTAGCAATTCCTCCCAGTGCTGTCAACGCTGGTGGTTTAATTGCCTTAGATGGTCGCATCGTCCTACATCCAAAAGATGCCGAACTACCTAAATTAGCTATTCTTCCCTATCCGACTCTATATGTAAGTGGATGGACAATGAAAGATGGTAAATCCGTTACCATCCGTCCGATTCGTCCCGAAGATGAACCATTAATGGTGAAATTTCACCAAACACTTTCAGAGACTAGCGTTTATTTTCGCTACTTTCATTTGATTAAATTGAGTCAGCGGATTACACATGAACGACTGACGCGGATTTGCTTTATTGATTATGATCGGCAAATGGCACTAGTGGCAGAATATCAAAATCCCAAAACTAATGCACAGGAAATTTTAGCCGTGGGGAGATTAACTAAATTGCATGGCTCAAATACCGCAGAATTTGCGATATTGGTCAGCGACATCTATCAAAGCCAAGGCTTAGGTACAGAATTACTACAAAGATTATTACAAATTAGCCGAGATCAAAAAATTCAAAGTATTTCGGGCGACATCTTAGTAGATAACGTAGGAATGCAAAAAGTATGCCAGAGTCTAGGTTTTCGCATCGAACCTACAAGTGATCATACTGTATTGAGAGCCGAAATTGTTTTGAATTCTTGATAAAACATCGGATTTTACTGGTAACTCCTACTATATATAATACATTAACTCCTTGCGTTCTTTAGTGGCTCGTCGTTCACATAAATCTTGGAGAGTGTAATTCTGTAAAACAGAATTAGCAGCCAGACGTGCTTCTTGCCAAACATCCTGAATTACTTCACCATCGACAGTAACGGGACTAGAGTCAGAATCGGAAGGAACAGGATCTAAACCTTCCATACAGATGACAGCATCTAGGAGAGTGATTTTCCAAGGTTCCCGCGCTAGAACATAACCACCTTTGGCACCACGGATGCTCTTAATTAAACCCCGGCGTCTTAGCGTAGCTAGTAATTGTTCTAAATACCGACTAGGTATATGTTGCAAGACCGCTATCTCTCGGATTTGTAGAGGTTCACCCTTAGAATAGCTAGTAGCCAATTCTAACAGGGCTAGGATTGCGTATTCTGATTTATTAGACAGTTCCACAGGGATAATGCTTGAAATTCGTGGATAAAAGTCCCAAATTTTGGGTTTTTCGACTCTGGTACAAAAGTCCAACGTCGTTAAAACTCAATTTTAATTGGGAAACTAACTACAGTTTAAGGAGTTTAAACAATAGAAGCAATTATTTTTATTTGTTAAAATCATAAAAATAAGTAATCATTACGCCGTATAAAATATACTATTTAGCTAGTACCAGCAGTTATAGTGTCGCAAATATCATGTAAATGGAGTGGAGGAAATATTTGATACTTGTTATTCAGGAGCCTGCTACTACCGAGCAAATTGAACAAATGCTACGAACTTTGGAACTTTATATCAAAATAGCAGTAGATATAGAAAAAGGTATTCTTGCAGGAGGTGGAGAAAAACACGCTGAATGCGAAGTAGCTTTATTAGCAAATGGTAGTCGTCAGAGAGACATTTGGGGTGCTGATTGGATGCCTTTTACGCAAACCATCGCATTTGAATCAATTATTAACATTCGGCCTAGTCAAAATAATCGCTCAATGTTAATTCAAGACCCTACCATAAAGAAAAGGGTGACACAAATTACTCAAAACTTGATAGGTGGTTATGAACCAGAAATTAGATGAAAAACAAGTACGCTTTCAAAGTTTTGCTACATCAACACGCTTAGGACACATCGCGTCTAACTTGTCTCGGATCAGGTCTTTTTCTCAAGTTGCTCATAAAGAGGCTGTAGCTAGCGTCATTTCAGAAACTACATGGTTGATTGAATGGACAGCAGCAGAAATAGAGCCTGAACAAGCTGAAGAGTTGGTGAACATTCAAATTCAATTGGCAAGATGGGAATTGAGTTGGGATAGTATTTGGGAGAATGAAACAGCTCGTGCTGAAGTAGCAGAACAATCTGGTGTTTGGTCTGAGCAAGTTTTGGATATGTCAGGTTTATTATCTGAATCCATAGCCTAGTAAAATGGTAGTTTTGGGACAGGATTATTAATCCATAACCAAGGATGTGATCGCTATAAAGTAAGAATTAGTCAAAGTTTAAGTAAAGGTTGGGATTGGAGAGTTGATTGGTTTGAAGAAAATTCCGGTAACAACTTTTATCAAGGAAGTCACGGAAATTTAGGTAGTGCTAGCCTATAACAATGCTAATATTGTCCTTTCAACAGTAGCAGTGGTTTCAGTTGATCTTACCGTTTATGATAGATGTGCTAGATTTACTTATGATTGTAAGCAGGTAAACTAAAAAGAATCAACCCATGTAACGGTATGTAACTTTGACTCAAAGTATTATTTGAATTGAGTTTCAGCCATGTTACAAGACGGAACATATTGCGCTTTTTTTTATGGAAACCTACTTACTCAAGATTGCAAAAAAAATAGCATTTTAATAAGACAGCAGATAACAATTAATAATTTTGTTAAAATACTCATTTAATAATGATGCAGCATGCGCTAAAGCGCAACTACGAGCCAATTTTCCCGCTTCGTAGTTTCGCTGACTTCGTTTCGTATGCTTCTGAAATTGGTAACGGTATCGCAAAAATTCAGATTAGCGATGGTGTAGCTGCCTGTTTTTAGAGTTATTTTTGTATATAGTGATATCAATTCTGAATACCCTTATCTCAACTTTCTTTCAGATTACTTAAGGAATAATACTGGTGTTTATTATATATAGTTAATATTGATTGTTTTCTGTTGATAATAATTTAATCAAATTAGTTGAAAATACTGTAGTAAGCCTAGTAAAAAATCTGATTTAATACAGTATTAAGCGGTTGTATCTATAATATTCCCGTTTAATAACTATGCAGTAAAAAATTATGTCATATCTCAAAGCCAAGCACTTAACAAAACAAGGAAAAAGAATTAATGAAAAATTAAATCAAAATAATTGTAAATTAATCTACACCGGGAGGGAAATACATTTTCCATCAGAGATGGATTTAGAGAATTACATCGAAAATTATTTTCAGGAGATATTTACAGAATTAGAGTTAGTCAAGAGACAATATACAGTTCAAGGTCAGAGGTGTGATTTATTGTGTTGTACTAAATTAGAAAAACAGCCAGTAATAATTGAGTTAAAAAATGAAGAAGATAGAGGTTTAGTATCTCAATTAATTCATTATCGCAAACTGATTTTATTAGAAAAGCCTTTTCCCGATAAGATTGATTATTCTTTACCGATAAAGCTAATAGCTATAGCACATATATCTTTTGCAGAATTATTCGCTAGTGAAGCTTCTTATGGTCAATCTAAAATTCAGCCTCTAGGATTAAGGCAGTTCATGTTCACTTTAGGTTTGTTTGTAGATGGTGGTGGAGAGGATAATTATCTTCTCGTACCGAAAGACTATAAACCGAGCAAAACTAGAGATGAAGATATCAATCCGAAAATTCTGGTCACAAATACTGCTGTAGGTAATCATCGCATTTGGTGTCGTCCCACAATTCCTAGTTATCTTAATCAAGCTTACGGCTGTGGACTTGATGAATAGATACAATCTAAATTACAGGGGCGTATGGCAATACGCCCCTACATCATTTCTGGAGATGTCTACTGTCATTACTCATATTTTAGCTATTTCTCTGGCATAAGCGATCGCCTGCTCAACTGTAGTCACTTTCCCTTCCACTTGAGCTACAGCAATCTCTCGCAGCAATTTGCCAACTAATGGTGAAGCGGGAATGTTTAATGCTATAGTTAACTCTAGCCCGTTCACTAAAGGAATGGGATGAGCGACCAGATCATCAGGGTTGAGGTAGCGGCTGATTAATGGTGAATAAATCTGTAGTAGCTTGTCGCCACTTATCGGCTCTACCAAAATATGATTTGCTAAGGCTAATACTGCGATCGCAGTAAATACTTTTCCGGCTTCTTGAAACAAAAAGTACTGTTCTTTCAGGGAGATATTTTCCACTTGCACTTTTGGGAATAATTTTAGCGTTGTAGCTACAGCACGACTCTCAACCCGACTATAAGTAAGTTTTTGTAACTCAGTTTCCACAAGTTCTGGATTAGGATGCACTAAACAAGCAAGTTTAGCAATCCCTAACCAAGTAGTTTTCACTGTATCTCTAACATAGGTTTGTAGTTCTTGTCCCAAAAACGGCCAATTTTCTGTCAATATTAGCGCCGCTTGGTCAACTGCTGCTAATTTCATTAAACTTTGATTGGTAGCATGAGCAAAAAAAGTATTTAGTAAACCATCTTCCCAAGCATTGGTGATGGCTACAGTACCCGCAGAACTTGCTAGTAAATAACTCATTTCTGACCTAATTCGTTCTCCTGCTACTTGAGTTAAAGAACTAGCTAAAGTCCTAATTGTGGCTTGGGTATTCGGTTCTATGGTAAAATTCAATTGAGCCGATTGTCGATATGCTCGCATTAATCGCAATGGGTCATCTTGGAGATTAGCAGCAGATATCATTCGCAATACACCATTCTCAAGATCCTGACAACCGTTAAGAGGATCAATGATTTCTTGGGTGTGAGGATTATAGGCGATCGCATTAATGGTAAAATCCCTTCTATATAAATCCCCGATTAAAGTTTCCCCTTCTTGTTGAGCAAAATCAGCCGTCCCTTCTGGAAACACCACACGAGCTATTTGACGTTCAGCATCAAGTAAGACAAAACCAGCTTGATTATGTTTAGCGATCGCACGAGCCACATTCACCGCATCAGATGGGATAATAAAATCTAAGTCCAGATATTCGCGACTTCTACCCAAAATAGCATCACGGACAGCACCACCCACCATATAAACAGGTTGTGGTAAGCATTCTGGACTAAAAGGCCAGTTTTCGGGAGCTAGACGCGAAAAAATTGAACTATCCATTTTTATAAAAATCAATCTCACAACTCATGATTATGATTGTGACTTACACTAGATTAAATATAAAGGTTTCTGGAGTTGATTCCATTATGTGTATTTGTGTCAACTGCCACTATGTAGACAACTGTGTGACTTATAATGCCGTAGAAACACAGCACCAACAGCCTCATTTAACCGAAACACCAGATTTCGAGCCGAATGAACCTTCTATCAACGTCAATATTCGCACCAAAGAGGATATGATTGAAATGGAATGGGATGTTGTTGGTTGTCTCAGCTTTAAAGAAGAAATTGGTAAATGGGCTAAATTACGTCCTGGTGAATTAGTCCCAACTTAAGTAATTCAAAATTCAAAATACCCTCCGGGAAGGTAAACCTACAAAATTCAAAATAGAATACAGTTATAGTAACCGTATTCCCTACTGCCTAAGCCTTGTGATTTCCATAAAACATCTTGACTCCCAATATGCTCTGGCGTTGCACACCACAACGCCAGAATTAGGTTTAGCAATTAGTAATTTTTCTGGTGAAAGTCGTTCTCTGGTTGAAAATTTAGGTCGGGATTTATCCTGTCAAATTCATCAATACTTAATTGACTTTATCAAACCACAGACTTGGGAAAATTTGTCATTTATTGCTGTTGCTAAAGGTCCGGGTGGTTTTACTGGTACTCGCATCGGTGTTGTGACGGCTCGGACTTTAGGGCAACAGTTAGAAATTCCCGTATTTACCATTTCCACTTTAGCCGCAGTCGCTTGGAAAGAAGGTCAAAAAAATCGTCAAACATCCCATCCTATTTTTGCTGTAGAAATGCCAGCACAACGGGGACAAGTTTATGGTGCAATTTATGAAATAAATGCTGATGTTTCTGGACTGAAAGTTTTATTATCAGATAGTGTGTTTACACCAGAAACATGGCAAGAAACTTTAGTTAATTTTAATTCTAATTATCAGTTAATTCTCGCTAAATCTGAATTAGCGGCAACAGTGACAAGTGTCTTAGAATTAGCTTATCTTGATTGGCAACAAGGTCAATGTCCTGATTGGTCAGAGGCTTTACCTTATTATGGGCAACATCCCGTGGATATGTAAAAAATCAATACCAGGGAACAGGGAACAGGGAACAGGGAACAGGGAACAGGGAACAGGGAAGAGAAAAATGTCCTAACTGCTCATGAAGACTGCTGTATAAAGAATACTCTCCCCAATCCCGGCTTCAAGGACTGCCATAAATACACCAGAGTGAGTTATAAATAGCAGCAAGAGTTCTATATCTTCTCAGTATAAAAACCATGATTACAAGACTTTTGCTGTCTGCCATTGCTGTCACTTTTATATACAGTGAATATGCTCTCGCTGAGGTACATCTCAGCAAAAAGCCTGCTATTAAACCCACAGTTACACATAACAAACCCACAGTTCCTAAAATAGTACAACCAAAATGGAAAGTATTCACATCTCCAGATGGTAGTTTTAGTGTTTTAATGCCAGGAAAACCCCAAAGGGAAATTCAAATCCAAAAAACCTATATGGGGGAAATTAATTTAGAAATATTTAAAGTCCAACCCGCGCAACAAGAAGTTGCTTATGTGGTGACATACAACAACTTTCCCGATAGTTATGCTCAAATGCATACTCCTCAAGAACTCCTCAATCAAGCACAGGCAGCAGCATTAAAAACTACCCGTAGTACTCTACTTAGTCAACGTAATATTCGTAGCTCTAACAATCATCTAGGGAGAGAAATTGAATATGTAGATGGTCGAGGTAAGGTGACTAGAAATAGAATGTATATTGCTCAAGACAGATTATATCAAGTAATTGCCATAGTGTCTAAAAAACAGCATCAGCATTTAGCTAAAACTATTACGGGTTATTTAAATTCTTTCCATATTGTGTTCAAGACTTGATCAGAAATTGAGTCCCCAGATTCCGAATTTACCCGAAAAATTCCTGATCAGCTATAAATCATCCTGAAGGAATATTTTGGCGATACTTTCACTAGAGCAATAGTATATTTAGCTACATATTTCCTGATTTTTATCCTGATCGGGAAATATTGTGCTACCACTGGAAAACACTATGTTTACACAATTTTTTTATTGAAAATATACTGATAAATAAAAATATATATCGTATAAATATCACAATACAAAGTTATCATTTTCACCATTCATCAGGCAAAATCAGCCAATTATGTATTCACCGCAGTATATCCAAAAACAAAGTATTTATTGTCACCAAAAAAATCCAGAAATTTTCTGCCAAAAAACCAGAATCAGCGTGCTAAGGTTTTATCTTCATCCAATGCGAGAACAGTTTTTCCTGTTTTCGAGCCAGGAGTAAGAGACCCCACTTTTATCAGTGGTAGTTTTGTGCTGGTAAGTTATACCTCACCACAAAACCTCTTTAATTTTGAATTCTGAATTTTAAATTTTTTAACTATGCATCTCCATAATTTATGTCCGCAACATATTCAAGAATTAGTCAACAGCAGTGGTATTGATTTAAATATTGTTGGTCTGAATTTTAGATCACTCCAAGGTGTCAGTGCATATGAATATCTGCTGATTTCTGATCTACTTCCGCGCACGAATACTGGGATGATCAAAAATGGTTGGTTACAGCGTTATGCTCACGTCACGGAAGGTGGTTGGTGGTGTTCAGGACTAGACCCACTAAATAACTGGAAAATGATGGAATGGGGATGCTTTAAACCCAGTCAACCCCGACAAAATCAAAATGGTAAGTCGATTAAATATGAACATCCTCCTAGCACTCCCACGCGGATATTTTGTTTACGAGTGTCTTTACAGGTTTGGCAACAAATTGCCCAACGTTACCATCTAGTTGTACCAGATCAGATTACTATTACGCCTGATGGTGAAGCTGAAGGCTTTTGGCAATGGGTGATGGAAAATAATCTCCCTTTAATTATTTGTGAGGGGGTAAAGAAAGCCGCAACTTTATTAACCCAAGCTTATGCTGCTATTGCTATTCCCGGAATTACTAGTGGTTATCGGGTAATCAAGGATGAATTTGGCAAGGTTACTCGTCGTCAGCTAATTCCTGATTTAGCTAAATTTGCCGTAAATAAACGAGATTTTTATATATGTTTTGATTTTGAAACTCAACCTAAGAAAATTGCTGCTGTCAATAATGCGATCGCGCAATTAGGTTGTTTATTCCAAGAGAAAAATTGCCAAGTTAAGGTGATTGAACTTCCGGGAATGGAGAAAGGTGTTGATGAATTTATCGTTGCTAAAGGATCTGCTATTTTTGAAAAAACTTATCGTCAAAGTGTAGACTTAGAGATTTATCTAGCCCAAACTAAACCTCACAGTGAGCTAACTATTCCAGCATCACTGACAATTAATAGTCCTTATTTAGGGGAAATACCTTTTCCTACTTCTGGTTTAGTGGGAGTTAAATCAGCTAAAGGTACAGGTAAAACGACCGGACTACAAACTGTAGTTGAAAAAGCAAAATCTCGAAATCAGCCAGTTTTATTAATTACCCATAGAATTCTTTTAGGTCGGTTTTTATGTGAAAAAATTGGGATTAAGTGGGGGATAGAAAAAGAGCTATTATTTTTAGAAAACGTATCTACTATCCAGATTAATCATCCGGAATTACCAAGTACTAAATCTTTTGGTTTATGCATTGATTCAATTTGGAAACTCAACCCAGAAGATTGGCAGGGAGGAATTATAATTTTAGATGAGGTTGAGCAATCTTTATGGCATTTGCTGAATAGCAATACTTGTAAACAAAAACGGGTCAAGATTCTGAGGATTTTTCAACAACTAATTTCTACAGTTTTAACAACTGGAGGGTTAGTGATTGCTCAAGATGCAGATTTATCAGATGTTTCCTTAGAATATTTACAAGGATTATCAGGAATTAAATTAACTCCTTGGATTGTGGAAAATCAATGGAAACCTAAACAAGGTTGGGATGTAACTTTTTATGATTCTCCTAATCCTACCCCACTCATTCATCAACTAGAGTTAGATTTATTAGCTGGACGCAAATGTTATGTAACTACTGATAGTCGTTCTGGACGTTATAGTTGTGAAACTATAGAACGTTATCTCAAAGAACGTTTACAAAGATTGCGAATGCAATTTCCAAAAACTTTAGTAGTTAGTAGTATGACTACGAATACACCTGGTCATGAAGCTGTGGACTTTATTGCTGCTATTAACCAAAAAATCCCTGAATATGAAACGATTTTTGTGACTCCTAGTTTGGGGACAGGAATTAGTATTGATGTCCAACATTTTGATCGAGTATATGGTATTTTTCAAGGGGTAATCCCTGATTCAGAAGCACGACAAGCTTTAGCGAGAGTTAGAGATGATGTCCCCCGGATTGTTTGGTGTGCTAAACGAGGGATTGGTTTAATTGGTAGTGGTAGTACTAATTATCGTTTACTATCTTATTGGTATCAAGAAAATCAAAAAGAGAATTTATCTTTGCTGAGTCCTTTACATAAAATAGATGTAGATTTACCTCTAGTTTATGACCCAATTCATTTACGGACTTGGGCAAAATTATCTGCGAGAGTCAATGCTTCTATTCGTTTGTATCGTCAATCAATGCAAGATGGTTTGACCACAGATGGACATCAAATTTGGACTCGGAGTAATGCAGTTCATAATAATATTATTCGGGATTTACGTTTAGCCTTTTTTAAAGCCGATCCTCAAGATTTAGAAACTCGGAAAAGGTTGATTTTGGAAATTGTGAAGGTACAGAAAGATTGGTCAGAAGACCGTCAAAAAGCTAAAGAAATCAAACGCAAAATAAAAGATATTAAACAACGGAATCAATTAGCATCTGCAACTGCTGTAGCTCAAGCTAGAGATATTGATTATTCAGAATATGACCAATTGTTGTCTAAACATTCTTTGAGCAATATTGAACGCAATCAAGTTAATAAATATATTCTGAAGCAAAGGTATGGTGTTCCAGTTACCCCTTGGCTAAAATTGCAGGATGATAAGGGTTATTATGGACAATTATTAACTCATTATTATCTAACTCATGAAAGTGAATATTTTTATATGAGGGATGAACAAGAATGGTATCAGCAATTATCCTGGGGTGAAGGGAAGGTTTTTCTCCCAGATTTAAAAACCTATACTTTAAAAGTTGAAGCTATGCGGGCTTTAGGAATGATGCAAATTCTAGAACCAGAAAAAATATTTAGCGAGGATGATGTTGATATAATCTGGTTGAAAAATGCCACTATTCAGAGTAGTAAGCATATTAAAAGAGCGCTGGGTATTGATTTGCTGAGAAGTAAAGAAAGTGTGGAAGGAATTAAAATCTTGGGTAGGATGTTAGGTTTATTGGGTTTGAAGTTAAAGCCAGTAAATGATTTTTATCAAATTGATTTAGAGAGCTTAGATGATGGGAGACAGAAAATATTTGCAGTTTGGCAACATCGAGATGAGTTAATGTTAATGCAAATGAAAGGGATTGGTAATGAGATGGTTGATTCTAGTTTAGAAATGAACTTGACTTTAACCTAATTTTTGCGCTGACTGGTTGCCTGACCTAAATTTATGGTAGAACATTTAAATAATGTACACACATTATTTAAATAATTTATATGAATATCGGTGATTTAATTGAACAGGGATTACAGAAAACGCAAGCAGGTGACTTGACCGGAGCGATTGCCAATTTTGAGCAAGTCATCCTCCTGAATGCTGATTCTGTCGTCGCTTACCATCATCTAGGTAATGTGTATTTTATTCTCTCAAACTATGAACAAGCGATCGCTCATTATCAACAAGCTCTCCAACACAGCCCTCAACCCATCCCAAAACTCAATTTTGACTTAGCGACAGTATTTCATCATCGAGCTATATCCCGTTTTGATCGGTCGGATATTCCTGGTGCAATGGCTGATTTTCAGCAAGCTTTAGATTATTATCCCCATTTTGCGACAGTTTATAGCAATCGGGGCAATATTCTCCATATTTTGGGACAGTATTCCCAAGCGATCGCAGATTATGACCAAGCCATCAAGTTAAATCCTCACCTACTGGAAGCTTATCATAATCGAGGTAATACTTACTATGCTCTAGCTGATTATGAAAAAGCAATTGCAGATTATAACCAAGCTTTAGCAATTAATTCTAATTTTGCTCAAGCTTATTATAATCGAGGTTTAGTCATGGCTCAATTGCAGAATTATGATGCTGCTATTGCTGATTTTAATCAAACCTTAAAATTAAATCCTGATGATATTCAAGCATATTATGAGCGGGGTTTAGTGCGAAATATTTTGGGAGATTATGCCGGAGCAATTGCTGATTATAATCAAGCTTTAAAGGAAAATCCAACTTTAGCTTTAGTTTATAGTTTACGTGGTAATACCCGACGGGAATTAGGAGATAATTTAGCAGCAATTAAAGACTATAATCTGGCTTTACAACTTAATCCTAACTTAATTGAAGCATATTATCATCGAGGTTTTACCCGTTATAATTTAGAAGATTATCCCGGTGCGATCGCTGATTTTACTCAAGCTCTACACCTCAACCCTAATTCAGCGAAATTTTATAGTGTTCGTGCTAATGTTTACTATGTACTGAAAGAATACCAATCAGCAGTAGTAGATTATAATCAAGCTATTGAGATTGACCCTCATGTAGCGGAAGACTGGTTTAATCGGGGTCGGAGTCGGATTTTATTGAAAGACTTACCTGGTGCGTTGGGAGACTTAAAAACAGCCTTAAAATTGCGACCTGACTGGGATTGTGCTTATATGGTGCGCGGAGAGGTACGACGAAAATTAGGTGATCAACCAGGTGCGATCGCTGATTTTCATAAATCCGCTACTCTCTATTACCAAGCTGGAAATAAACAATATTATCAGCAAATTCTCAATTTAATTGCCGAACTTGAATAAGGTCATACCAATTCAAAATTCAAAATTCAAAATTCAAAATTCAAAAACAAGAAAGTCAGATTAGGTATGGGTTACAGGGATTGCAATTTTTGCATAAAACTAATGCGATTATTCCATTCTGTAGCTAAAAAGACATTCTCAGCTTGTAAAATGATTAATGTTCATATGTTTTGTTGTAGATGGAGAGGCGGATACTCAAATCAAATCCGCCATTTTTTACCTGAACTATATTTCAATACGGCAAATAGAATTGTTACTTTTATTCTCCTATTTTCGTTTAATACTGAATTTTTTATCAAATGCAATATTTGAGATAACCTAAATGCTCAGGGGCAATTGTAATAACCACATCTAGAATATTATCCGAATAATGCTATCTAGTAGCTTCTTATGGATAGTAAACAAGGTTTTGCACCTTAAATTTATGCTGTAATTTATTTTATACTGAGGGAATATGGGAAGAAGTAATAGAAAATCGAAAGCGGGTAAAAATAATATCCATCATCAGGAGTATCCTGTTAAGGTAGATATATCCATCACTCCCCTTTCCAAAAGCATAAAATTCTATACTGAGAGTAGTAGTTCACTCTCACCTGGCTTTGTTTTACTTGACATTGAACGGGCACTTGATGAAAATCAAAAATGGAAAATTACTGAAATAGCTTTAGTATATTCCGATGAAAAAGAACATGATCCTCAACTCACTCATACTGACTTAAGGCAAGTTTTAGAACACATTGAACAAGCTCAGGTTATTGTCGGACATAATATTCGTGGTCATGATATACCTAGTCTTTATACAGCGTCAAAACGTAAGCAACCAGCAGAACTTAGTGCAAAAATTTGTGATACTTTAGAATTATCTAGTTTATTCTTTGTTGGACAACCACAACATAAATTAAACAAGTTTTATCGTCAGGAATTGGGATTAAATAATCCTATAGAAGATGCTTGGGAAAGTTATGCTATCTATAAAACCATCTTTGATAATCGTCCCGAATTACCTCTGCTAGTACGTTATTGGGCATGGCAATTACTTCCACCTGGATATCCCCGTGATCTGATTTATGAAGCTGAATCATTAGAAAAAACAGAATGGGATAGACTGAAATACACTAAATTAAATAGTGTGGCTTTAGAAAATTATCTCCAAGGACTATCAAGGCACATTAAAAATTTAGGTGCTATCGTCTTTTTGAACTGGCTATATCAGCTAAATGAGTCTAGAGTCCGCCGACCTGTTTGGCTAGAAAGTGAATTTCCTACTTTTAGTGCAGCTGAAAATCAAGCATTTTCCATACCAGTTGATGAGGAAAATCTTTTAAATGAGCTTCAATATTTTTTTGGTTATACTAAATTTCGTGAACATCAACTAGAAATAACTCAAGCAATATTAAAGGGAAAAACAGTACCTCTGGGAATTTTACCCACAGGAGGTGGTAAAAGTATTATTTTTCAGCTTCCTGCGCTTATCTATTCCTGCTATCATCGAGGTTTATCTATCATTATTTCGCCCCTTCAGGCGCTGATGACAGACCAAGTGCAGAATTTGAAACAAAAGCTGGAAGAACAAAAACTACCTGAGTATGCAGAGCGAGTAGAAATGCTAGCAGGAACTCAAACTCTAATAGAACAACGCCATGTAATTGATAGTCTTTGGCATGGAGAAATTGATATTCTTTACTTGTCTCCTGAGAGACTAAGACAACCAACTATCCAACGTATTTTAAAACATCGTTTACCTAATATTTGGATATTAGATGAAGCACACACACTTTCCCAATGGGGACATGATTTCAGACCTGATTTTTTGCGAATTGCTAATGGTCTAAATAAATTTTATCACGGGAGCAATAAATCTGCCAGTTTTGGCTTATTAACTGCTACTGCAACAATAAAAGTAGAGCAGGATATTGAGCAAGCTGTTAAACAACTTGGTTCATTAGTGAATGGTTCATTTCAGCGTTTACCTATTGGTGAAAAATCTTTCCAGTGGAGAGAAGAAATTACATCTCATGTAGAAATAATAGAAAAACATGAATCAATAAATGAAATTCCTAACTCCCAGCGATTTAAGAAAACTAAAGAGTATCTAGAAAAAGGGAAAGGTTTAGGAGTAGCTATTGTTTATGTTCCCACTCGTAAGATGGCCGAGAAATATGCTCACACACTTAATAATTCTAACTTTATAGCCAAACCTTTCCATGCTCAAATTATGGATAAACAACAGGTTATTGCCGATTTTAAAGCCGGGAATCTTGATGTAGTAGTTGCGACAAATGCGTTTGGTATGGGTATTGACCGAGAACGTATCCATACTGTTATTCATGTCGCACCACCAGCAACCCCAGAAGCTTATGTACAGGAAATTGGTAGACTTGCTCGTAAAGAAGGAGAGAAAGGTTCAGCTTATTTATTTTGGCATCCGGATGATTTTAACCGGATTTTTGAACAAGAAGCGCAATCGCAAATTAGTTTTAAAGCACTTAATGATTGCTGGAAGATAATTCTATCTCGACTAAACGAAGGAAAAATAGACGAAGAAAAAATAGAAAAGAAAAATAGAGAAAGAGGAGAAGTGTGGGTTAGTGCTTTGGATTTTGCTACTCCCTTAGGTCAGAAAAATCAAGACCTGTTAATAACTCAAACAAGAGTGGCCATTTATTATTTGGAAAAATCTGAATTAATTAAAGAACAAGAATCTTGTCCTTGCTATCTAAATATTTGCCTCAAGAAAGAACTTAACCAAGAAGAAATTAATAAGTTACATAATAAGAGTAAAATAATAGGACAGTTTCTTTTTGAAATTGGTTTGAGAAATCCTCAAACAAAATCCATTCCCATAGATGTACGCGATATATCGCTATCAATAGGTATATCACCTATAGAAGTAATTAAGTCTGTTCGTCAATTTGTTAAAGACGGATTAGCCGATTGGGAATATAAAATCGCTTTTAAACTAAATAAGGGAACACGAAAAAAATTAGACCAACTGAAACTAAGCACTGAATCTTTTTTAAATTGGTTAAATACAGAATCACCAGAATTTGAAGTAGAAGGATATATAAAAATTCATCTAGATGCTCTAGAACAGAAGTTAAAGCAGTTGAAAAAAGCAGAACTAATAGAATCTTTGCAATTTCTTAAAAAATTAAAATTAGTTAATTATAAAGAAAAAAATCGTGAAATAATTTATTTATCTCTGAAAAGAGAGGAAAGACTAACGCAATGGTTAAATATAGCTTACCAAGAATTAGAAGATAAATGGCAAGAGATTGATAATGTTGAAAAATGTTTAGATGAGTTATTTAAAAAGAAAAAATGGGCAATAGAAGATAGCCAAATACTTGATCTTGCAAAATTAGAAAAATTCTGTGAAAGCAAAAATCACGAAATTAATAATATTTGGGAAGTTTTGTTTCTTATGCAACGCCTAAATTTAGTTGTAATGGGTCGAGGTAATTTTGGTATAGAAATGCTTTATCATTTAAAATCAGGAGAAAACCGTGAAAAATGGTCGAAAGGAGTATATAAACCTCTTGCTGAACATTATGAACAAAGAAAACGGCGTATCCACGCAATGAGGCTATTGCTCGAAGAAGGAGTGCAAGAAAAAGAACGTATTCAGATTTTGCAACACTATTTTACACAATCTTTAGATGAGTTTGATAAGTTATATTTTTCAGAAGTTGAAAATTTAGAGGGAGAATCTTGGAACTCACCTATTGCAAAAAAAATATTGGAAAATCTTAATCCAATACAAAAGCAAATTGTTACAGATGATCAAAGTCGCGCCTTATTGATACTTGCTGGACCAGGTTCAGGTAAAACACATACAATTGTCAGCCGTGTAGGTTATTTAATCTCAGCAAAGAGTGTTCCTCCAGAACAGATTTTAGTTTTAGCTTATAATCGAACCGCTGCGGCTGAAGTGCGAAAACGCCTTTACCAACTCTTAGGTCAAAGTGGAAAAAGGGTACATGCCTTAACTTTTCATGCACTTGCTACTAAACTGACCGGATTAAAAAAAAGTAATTACGAAAAGAATGATCATGGGGAGAATTTTTTCGATTGGCTTTTAGTTAAACTAGTTGATCATATTCGCGAAAATCATCCAGGATACCAGTACATATTAATAGATGAATATCAAGATATTAATGAACTACAGTACAATGTAATTACATCCTTAGCTAGTTTTGATAATCAAGATGAAGAGGAAAGCCAGAAAAGTTTTTTGACGGTAGTAGGAGATGATGATCAAAATTTATTCCAGTTTAGAGGGGCTGATATTAAGTTTATTCAGCGTTTTTGTGAAGACTATAAAATAGCAGATGCAGCCAGAATTTCTCTCATCCAAAATTACCGTTCACGTCCTACAATTGTTGAGTTTGCCAATAATTTTATTGAAAAAACAATATCTCCTGAAAAAAGACTTAAAGGAGTTCAGGAAAGAATAGAATCTGTCAATAATGATCAACCAGGAAAAATATTGTGGGGTGAGTATCATCATCCATATCATGCAGCATCATGGATAGCAGACAAAATTGCTGAGATATTGACAAATCCAAACCTTCCAAAAGAAAATATTGCAGTTTTAGCTCACCAATGGAAAGACCTACGTTTTTTACAGCACGTTATCAAAGAACGATGGGGAGATGATCAAGATATAGCCTATCAATTTTATACGAATAAAGATGATCTACGTCCTATTAATAGTTGTATTGGACAAGCTATTCTACAGGAATTAATGAAACAACCTGATTTGCGTGTTGATAATCCCCAAGCTTACCTTGAAAACTTACGAAAACAATTGGGTTATAGCGATTGTGATGCTGCTTGGCCTGCTTTATTACACGCATTAGTAGGATATTCAAAAATAACACAAGAGGATATAGCATATTATTTAGAAGAAGCACGTCCTTTGCGACCAGGAAGAGTAATTTTGTCTACATTTCATAGTGCAAAAGGTTCAGAATTTAGTCATGTTTTTATTTTGGAAAATGGTTATTATAATGATAATAAACCCGATAGTCGGTCGAGAGAGTTATATGTAGGGTTTACTAGAGCTAAGGAAGAATTATATATTCTTCTATCTACAAATGTCCAATCAATTTGCCCAGACTTAATCCAAGTTTTAACTAATCTTAATTCTCCTTGTATTCAAAAGGTTGTAGTAGATGAAATTAATTTGCCTGCTAGTATCTGCTATCAGTGGTTTCTAGAACCACAGGATTTATTTTTGAGTGAGAAAAAAATTATTAACAATTTAGGGCGCAAAAACATAGAATCTTATGCTAGTAAATGGGGTGAACTTTATTTATTTCCATCATCTGACCCTGGTATAATTTGTTCAAAAAATGGTAACTATCCTGTTGCTGTCCTCTCTCAACAAGGTAAGAAAGAACTTAGCAAGCATCTTCATAACTCTTTAACAGTAAAAAGCTACACAATCTTCCGAGTTGAACGAGATGATGATTTTTATCGAAAAGCTTACTATCAAGGACAAGAGGATCATCACTATATTGTTTTACCTTACTTTAATGTAGAAGAATTTTTGTAATTTGATACATCAATACTGATGGTTTTTGTATAAACCTAAAATATATCAGATATTTCTTGAATGGGTATGACACCTGACTCAGGCTATACTAACTGGTAAAGACACAACTGCCATTAATCCCACAATGTTAAGTAGTAGAAAATCTTATAGAACAATAGTAAGAATTACTAATATTGATGAAAAATCTCATGAACGTGTTGTAGATGCATTTATTCCAGGTTGGAATCCCCGTAAAGCTGTTCGTTTTCCAGCTTCTCTTGTTCCTGAACATCTACAAGATGCACTAAAGCCGAATAGATGTTTATTTGCTCACGTTAACATAGGAGCAGAAAAATCCGATGATCTATATTTTGAAAAGTTTGAATTAGCACCTGAACCGGATGAAAATGATGGACTTGCCTAAACTTATTACAGCACATTTCCTATGAGTAAAGTACACAATGGTAGGCAAGATGCCTGCGACCCAAGAGTTTTAAAATTTTATTGACTATTCCAAATATTAATACGTCGGTCATATCCACCACTAGCTAAGAATTTACCATCGGGACTAAAAGCGATCGCACTCACCCAGTCAGTATGACCAGTTAACGTATCCACTAATTCATAAGTATGTAAATTCCAGAGTTTAATCCCGTCTTTCCCCGCACTAGCTAAGGTTTCTCCATGGGGATGAATCGCGATCGCATTAATCCAGTTATTATGTCCCATTAAAGTCCGGACTCTCGTCCCTTTCTGCACATTCCAAATTTTAATGGTGCAATCGCGACTAGCACTAACTAAACTTTCACCATCAGGTGTAAAAGCTAGCGTAGTCACAATCTGAGAATGTGCTGTCAATTGCCGAATTAATTTATTTTTGCTTAAATCCCATAACTTAATTATACCGTTGCTATCTCCACTAGCTAAAGTCTTACCATCAGGACTGATGGCTAAGGTATAAATTATATTATCAAATTGCACCAATGTTGTGAGTGGACGTTCTTGAACTAAATCCCATAGACGGATACCATCTAAACCACCACTGACTAGAACTTTACTATCCGGTGATACTGCTAAAGATAATACATTACTAGTATGACCAACAAAAGAGCGGCTAAATTCCTGATTTTTTAAGTGCCAAAGATTAATTATATTATCACTACTGCAACTAGCTAGAATTTGACCATTTGGGGAAATGATCATGATTCCACAGATGTTTTATGAGCCTTGCCAATACTTGCTAGCTGCTTGCCTGTAGTAGGATTCCAGAAAAGAATTATACCATCATTCTCTGAACCACCACTGACAAAGAATTTACTGTTAGGACTAAAAGTAAGAGATTTAACTGCTCCCTCATGTCCCTTCACAGAATGAAGTAGGTGAGGATGAGTAAAGCCTTGATTTGTTAGGGAATTAGGTATAAATTCAACATTAGCAGCAGCAGATTGTAAATGATACTCTTGCCAGATACTAACTGACAAGGAGACAACCGCCATCAACCCCAAAATGACATGACGACGCATAAAAACTTACCCTGACCCCTATTCCCATCTATCGAGAAGGTTTTTTCTTAGAAACATTTATCACTGGTAAAGCCGTACTAGAGGAACGAGAAGGTAAGTAATGCTGTACTACAGGCTCCTCTGTAACCGAGTGATGCCGTTGAATACGCCATAGTTTGAAAACTAGAGCTACTCCAGCGGTTCCTAAGCCAAAAGCAAATAAAGACCAGCTATCATCTAATCCACCAATTAAAGCATCTACTATACCCATCGTCACCAAACCACTGATGATGGGTTCTTTGCGGTAGAATGACTTCACAAAACGAGGTATTACAGCGTTCATCACAGATTGATTTCCGTTAATCATTATACATAAACATTTACTCTCTCAACCTTACACCCAATCTTAACAAATGATCTTAGTGCGTAAGTCTTAGTTATGTTTAAGTCAAAACCGACTGAGTATTTCAGCTGGTCTAAACTCTACTAATTACTAGTTTACAACGTCTGAGGGTTTAGAACTACTTTAAACCAAGCCATGCTAGCACACCTTGATTCGTAGCGTATTCAATTATTACCATCAAAATAAAGCCAATCATGGCAGCTCGACCATTCAATCGCTCGGCATATTCATTAAAGCCAAACTTAGGTTCCTCTATTTTGGGGTGAACGGTGGGTTGTGGTTGTGTCATGATCAACAATTCCTCTTTTCGGGTCAGCAAACAAAATTTAAAATTATCTTCTCAGCAATTTGCGGTGCTTAAGCGTTAATGTAATCTGAGAAACCAGTAACGGGTGATCAGCAGCAGTTAAGCTCACCACCTCTTTACAATTTGTAATTATTCTTTATCCATTGTAAGAATCTGGGAGAAATAGTCAAGAGTAAACAATTATCAAAAATTAGTTTCTTTCCAAAGTCAGGAAACGAGGTTAGGGTAGAAGTCCGCTATTTCTAATACGGAAGTAGTGAGCTAGAGCAAGGCATGCTACAGTCAAACAAAAAATTATTAGAGGCTGTCAATGGAAATCGGCATTCCCAAGGAAACTAAAGATCAGGAGTTTCGTGTCGGGTTAAGTCCTTCTAGTGTTAGAGTACTACGGGAAAAAGGTCATCGCTTGTTTGTCCAGACAGAAGCTGGGAATGGTGCAGGATTTACAGATGATGATTATATCAACGCTGGAGCAGAAATTGTCCCATCATCAGCCGCAGCTTGGCATCGGGAGTTGGTGGTTAAGGTCAAAGAACCACTAGTCAGCGAATATCAATTTTTGCAGAAGGAGCAGATATTATTTACTTATCTACATTTAGCTGCTGACCGTCAATTAACCGAGCATTTAATTGATTCTGGTATTTGTGCGATCGCCTATGAAACCGTAGAGCAACCAGGACAAAACCGACTCCCGTTGTTGACTCCCATGAGCATTATTGCTGGTCGATTATCCGTGCAATTTGGGGCTAGATATTTAGAACGTCAACAAGGTGGTAAAGGTGTACTGTTAGGTGGTGTTCCCGGAGTCAAACCAGGAAAGGTAGTAATTCTAGGCGGTGGTGTAGTTGGTACAGAAGCCGCGAGAATTGCTGTCGGGATGGGAGCCAATGTCCAAATCTTAGATGTTAACGTTGAGCGTTTATCCTATTTAGAAACTTTATTTGGTTCCAGAGTGGAGTTGCTGTATAGTAACTCTACCCACATTGAAGCTGGTGTCCGAGAAGCAGATTTACTGATTGGTGCGGTTTTAGTGCCAGGAAGAAAAGCTCCCATCTTAGTATCTCGTGAATTAGTCCAACAAATGCATCCAGGAGCAGTAATTGTGGATGTAGCCGTTGACCAAGGAGGATGTGTAGAAACTTTACACACCACATCTCATACAAATCCTGTATATATTGATGAGGGAGTCGTGCATTACGGTGTTCCCAATATGCCAGGTGCAGTTCCTTGGACAGCTACTCAAGCACTTAATAACAGTACATTGCCTTATGTTTTACAATTAGCAAATTTGGGAATTAAAGCTTTAGAAGTAAACCCAATTTTAGCTAAGGGTTTGAATGTACAGAATCATCATCTGGTTTATCCAGGGGTACAGGAAGCTTTTCCTGATTTAGTTTAAAACCAAAATGTCGGGGTGTATTGCACAAAATTTAGGGCGTATTGCAATACGCCCCTACTAGTGTGTACACTCTCCCCATCCCCCCATCCCTATTCCCTGATTAATTAAAAACCTGAACTTAACGGTTTTCTAGTAGGTGCTAAAACAGTGAGAACATCTAATTGGATTTTATCTTTATTAGAAGAATCTGCGGCACTAATGCTATAAATTGAGCCGATACTTTGTTGGAAAATTTTAAAGTACAGATTATCCTTGTATTGATTCGGTATCATCCCATAAATCCAGGACATTGAAGAACCCATATTTACATAAAAGTAACTATTGCTAGGAGTAGGAAGTGTTTTAGTAGCTGTCTGAAAATTATAGGTTGAAGGCAATTTCAAAGTAGGTTCTGGGACTAAATCTGAGATAGCTCCAAACCCAGTGGTAATCATGACTGTTTTATCATCTACCCAAGTATAAGCCAGTAGACTTTGTGAAGATTTTCCTTCCAAATCCCAACTAGTAACCGATTGACCTTTAAGATTGTGATTACTAACTCCTATAGCTTGTTCAGAAAAAGATTTGATTAATTCATCTAATTTATTGAAGGTGGTTTCTGCGGTTTGACGATGATTGGTCTGAATCACCATTCCTATCCCCAGATTTAAATTAGTTCCTATGGATTGACCAACTAATTTAAATAATCCTCCCTTAGTAGGATACAGAAAAAAACCATAATCACCATCCATCCAGCTAAAGATATCTTTGTCTAGATCTAATTTAGTGGTGGTCTGGATATAACTACGAAATGAAGTTAGATATTCTTTCAATTTTGGTTGAGTGCTTATAGCGTGAGAGAATAATTGCCATTGTAAGTTTAAGTTCTTGTCAATCAATGCAGAATAAGTAGCACCAGGCATACGTGGGAAAATTGTATCAGATGCCGATATGATCGGATTAAATTTGAGACCTGGTTCTGGATAAGCATTCAAACGCATTCGCAAACCTTCGGGTTGAATAAAAACTAACCCCCGAATCCCACCAGCTAATTTGAGTTGATCTAGGTTGATACCATCAAAAACACTACTAGGAATAGCTAATCTCGGATCTTGAGTTACTGCTCTCAGAAAAGTTATATATGCTACTGGATTTTCATATAATTTTACTAGGGTCGTTGCAGGTGGACTATCCTGATTAGCTCTCTGATATTGAGGTTCATTCGCTAGGACTGGGTGATTACCATCTTTGACATCAATTAATTGTTCTAGGACTTGAGCATTCGTCCCCACCGCTAAATGTCCTGATAAATAGGCGATCGCCATTTTATGCCGCTTAAATTTTGATTTAGATTGTTGTATAGATGGGGGTTTAACTAAATTAATAGTCGGAGCTTCAGGTAAAGGAGGTGGTGAGAAAGGATTAACAGTGGATGTTTCCCATTCCACAATGGTGACACCCTTATATTCTCGTTGGGTAAACCCAGTTTGCTGGGCTGAGAATTTTTCGATAATTTCCTGGAAACGGCTACTATCCTTGACTGGTACTAGTACCAATAATTGAGAGTCTATCTTTGGATTACGGCTATTTCCGGTTACTGGTAGGAAGGCTAAGAAGATTTCATCTCCTAACCAAGATTGAGCGTATTTTAGATACTTGTAGTTAGCACTAACCGTTGGGGGTATATATTGTAAAATAGCTTTAAAAGCTGATTGAAACAATTGAAACTGAGTTAAGCTTTGCCAAAGCTCAGTTTTAGTAGTTATGGAAAATACTACTGGTGTATCTGCTGGTAGAAGAGAGGCAACATTTGCTGTTTCATTGACTATAACTGGTGTGAGGGTTTCTGGTACAGACTGTTTTTTTGGATTTACACCAGTAGCTGGGGTTGAATTTGATAATAAATTTGTCTTTATCGTGGGATTATTGACTGGATTAACTGCTTGACCTGAAAGTGAAATATGATTATTTAATTCTGATAGCTGGGTATTTGCTATAATAGAACCACTAGCAGCATTAGTTGGATTTTTGACAGTGCTAGCGTAACTTACTGGTGTAACTATTGAACATAGCAACCAGCTCAACATTGCTGTCATACCACCTTTAACTAGGAATTGCATAAACTACTCTCTTTAATGTATATTTCTTTTCCTTATAACATAACCAGAGAAATAGTATTTATTTTTGGAATTATAGCAGGAGTCAGGAGTCAGAAGTAAAAACCTTGTATACCTTCACCTTCAACAGTGCATAGCCAAGATTTCACAAATGATTGAGAATTGTTTTCTGCATACCGAATATTTCTATGAGTACCTAATTTGTAAAAGTAGGCGATGGTGAGTAGTCGGTGGTTTCACTTTGTGAATACAGGAAGGATCTTGCATAAAGCCAAATCCACTTTTTCCCGTAATGATGATTTCACTATCTCTACCATAATACTTGTATACAGCATCATCTGTTTGACGACCAGAACTAAATAACATTCTTAAGGGCTTTTGATCACGAGAATTTTTGATCATGATATGCGGTTCAGAATCTAAATTTACATCTGTAATATAGAAATAGGATGTCATAAAGTTATAACCTGCAATATCATAATGAAAATTAGTTGCTGGGTAAGTTTTCTGAATTTCTGCATCTGTAAGGTCAGAGACAAAACTCCAAGTGAGATGTTGAGTGATGACAGTTGGCCAATAATTAAGATATTTAGAAACTATTGTTAATAACAAAGGATCGGACACAAGTTGTTTAATGGCTGGACAATCCATCACATTACTCACCAAGCCCCTCAACACATAACGTCCATTACTTAAACGACTATTTTGCAAATCTTGGGGAACAAAAACATCATCAAAATGAGGTTCTCTAGCAGGTGTATGAGTAGCAAAATCTAGAATTTCACTGGTTATATGATCAGGTAGTTGTAATCCATACGCAACTGAATTTGTTTTTAGCTCATTCACCAGCTCATCTACTTCCAGATTGGGGAAGAGTGTCTGTTCCAACATATTTAATTGCTGTATGTAATGATCAGGATTCCAACTTTGGACATGATTTTGGTAACAACTATAAGCTTGACGAAAAGCTTTAAATCTACTGAAACGTTGTAAATAATAATGTCCTATTCTTCTGTTGAAATCATTTTCGAGAGTGGATTTTGCTGATGGTGCTTGGAAATGTCGATTATTTTCTAAGTTTTTCATAATCTATTAACCACAAGACTTATTTATCCAATACTTTTGACAATTGATGAGGATGAAAAATAGGGCAGATGCAATAGCACTAGTCTTTTGCAAGATGACTACTCAAAAACCACTTATAGCCAATGCTGTAAATTATAACCAATACCATACTTAACTGGCAACAAAACTCTGACTGCTATACGTAGCCAATATATCTTAATTGTTTTGTTAAGATTCGCTACTATATATAATAATATAGTATAACTAAATTTCAGCGTTTGCAAGCAGTTAAAGTTTCACTGCAAAAGCATCTTAATCCTTTACAATAATGATGAAGTTTTACAAAGTAAGTGTAGGTAAAAAAATAGACAAAAATATACAGCAAAAGATATTGAAATTACTGAATTTAAATTTGTTTCTTAATCTAGTAAAGCTTGACGTAAATAACCACCCATTTCAAATTCCTTAAATGGTTACTCTGTCTTCATTTTTAATTTTTAATTTTTAATTCCGCTTTGGAGTAGTAGTGGGATAAATAAAAGATTCAAACGAGCAGAATTAATATAAAATACATCATAATTTAGATGCGTTTGCCCTGACCTACGCCCTATTCCCTACTCCTGACCAAATACTATGCTTATAGTACCATAAATAACTGTTTCTGGGAAATTGTCGTGTTATTTCTAGATCAACCGCTTCACTGGAAGTGAAACCCTAAAAATGAACGTCAACTCACAGAATTTTGGCTCAAATCGTAAACCTAAAACCTTCAATAATCCAGAACGTTTTGTGGAAGGATGGTATTGGGTACTACCTTCTCAAAATCTGGGAGTGGGGACTGTAAAACCCATCACAATTTTGGGAAAGAATCTAGTAATTTATCGTGGGAAAGATAAAGTAGCAGTCATATTAGATGCTTATTGTCCACATATGGGTGCTCACTTAGCTGAAGGTAAGGTGGAGAATAATGAACTACGTTGTTTCTTTCATCATTGGAAATTTGATGCTGAGGGGATTTGTGTTGATATTCCCTGTTTAGCAGAACCTTTACCAGTAAAAATCAAAAGTTGGCCTACAGCCGAGAAATATGGTTTGATTTGGGTTTGGACTGGGGAAATCCCTAAACAATTACTCCCCTTTGTCCCAGAGTTAGAACAAAAAGAGTGTGATGTGGCGCTGGGTTATCAATTTACGGCTAATTGTCATCCCCATGTGGTGATAATTAATAATATTGATGCTCAACACTTCCATAAACTCCATAAATTGCCATTAGAATTGGCTTTTGAAAAACAAGAACTGAACCCGAATGCTATTTCCTTCAGTAACAATTTACGCCTAACTGAAAATTCATTTTTGCTAAAGTTGTACCGACGCTTTTCTAGAAATCCTATTAATTACAGTATTTGTTATTGGTATGGCTCTACTAGCATAGTTACATTAGGTTGTGATTTCTTCCATATACATCTCATGTTTGCTATGCGTCTTTTAGAAGCAGGAAAAGCCGAAGGACAAATTTTATTTATTAGCAAGAAACGTAAAAGTATTTTCGGGAAGTTGTATAATAAAGTTATCCTGGGGATAATTCAAATTCTGGGTCATCACTTCATTAAAGGTGATAGCAAAATCTTCGAGACGATTAAGTTTGATCTGAAAACACCCATTAAGGCAGATCAGGCAATTATGCATTTTGTTAACCATCTGGAAAGACAAAAAGCTTTAAAATGGGGAAGTTGGAATTTAGCGCGAACCGATGATGTAGAAATTCGGGAAACGCGTGAGCAACGACGAGATGATTTGGTGAATGATTAAATAAACTTCAATTCTTCGACTTTGTTCATCCATAAAAATGAAGTGGCTTTGCCACTTCATAGAAATACTCGGTATGCGGGAAACTCAGTCCTTTAGTGACCAGAGGTAAGCGACACGAGCGATTTTAACCGCAGTGGAAATTGAAAATACTGGTTTTTGAATGGATATAATCCCAATTTATTATAATTTAGTGTGTCTTGCCGTGCTAAATTATGCTCTCTGGTTAAGTGAGAAGCGGCGCTGCTGTGACGCTAAAAATAGCTCTAAAAACTTCTTTAGTAGAGATTGGCTAGATATGCTACCAAAAAGGTGTTACCAGTCGATAGCAAGCTTAGACAGGAAGGTTTCGGCATTTTGGCATCCCAAATTAATTGATTCGAGTTTAAATGAGATCACAAGGGAACGGGATAGTGGTAAATTACATGAGGAACGGTTTGCCCCACACCTCATGATTCCCATCCTCAACGCCAGTTGTTGACCAAGTGCTGTTAGCCCAATATTGGGTGAAAGAGTCAAAAAGCAGCACTTAGTCATCGCTTCACTACAACTGGCTAATAATAAAACCAAAAACACATATGAGCTGATCAATCTATCCATTGCCAGCAATGGGGAAACAACATGATATTTATAGGTCATGAGTTTTTAGTTGTTCAGCAATTGACCAAGGAAATTATCTGCTACCAACTTCTGATAAGCCAAGCGAATAATCCCCGCTGCTTGACGATGAGAACACTGATAGCAAGCAATGCCTAAGGCATCTAATAGGGCTAAGGTGGTCACACCCTCCACCCCTAAAGAAGAAACAAAATCTATAATACCTTTAGCGTCGATATCAACAGGTAATGTTCCCAGAAGACACCGAAGACAATCAGCTGATGCGATCATGCCCTCTAAGTCTTGAGTGTCAGTTGCTAACTGGACAATACCAACCATAATCTGATCTGGAGTCACACCCTCTTTCATCAGTAAGATAAATAGTGATGCCAAAGAAGGCCGGGTTTTGCGGTTAATTTTGGTATTCATCATTTCTAATTTTTAGGTGTAACAATACACGCCAATTTTTTCTGCAAATCCGGAAGTTCTACAAAAAAACATTTTTTCTGCCCAAATTACCACTATTTTGCATAATCAAAAGTAGCAAAATTATCCCCCCATTTCCCCATCTCCCCACCCCCCCATCTCCCCACCCCCCCATCTCCCCATCTCCCCACCACCCCATCTCCCCACCCCCCCATCTCCCCATCTCCCCACCACCACATCTCCCTACTCCCTTTCCCTTAGTTGTGATATCCTGCAACTGTTTGGCAATTAGATAGAGGAGGGGAATGGAGATGACCAGAGTCATCATAGTGCGCCACGGTCAAAGCACTTATAATACTGAGAAGCGCATTCAAGGGCGTACAGATGTATCAACATTAACGGAAAAAGGTTGTACAGATGCCAGTAAAGTAGGTAAAGTCCTCAGCAATATTTCGTTTAATGCCATTTATAGCAGTCGTCTCCAACGGGCTAAAAAGACAGCAGAAATTATTCACAATGAATTGGTGGATAAGTCTACTCTTCCCCAAGTTTCAGAAAATCTTCTGGAAATAGACTTACCTTTATGGGCAGAAATGCTCTCCGCTGATGTTAAGCACAAATTTGCTGCTGATTATACTCTTTGGCAAGAACATCCTGATCAACTGCGGATGTTAATTAATGAGCCAGATGGCACTAGAGAGTATTTTCCAGTTCTGGCTTTATACGCTCAAGCACGGGAGTTTTGGCAAGAAATATTACCCCACCATCAAGGAGAAACTATTCTCATTGTGGGGCATAATGGTATAAATCGCGCCTTGATTAGCACTGCTTTGGGTATTTCTCCTGGTCGTTACCACTCTATCCAGCAATCTAACTGTGGCATCACTGTTCTTAATTTTGCTGGTAAGTTGGGAGACCCTGTGCAGCTAGAGTCAATGAATCAAACCCAACATATGGGTGAAACTCTATCCTCTTTACGACCAGGACACAAAGGAGTGAGATTGTTGTTGGTACGTCATGGGGAAACGGAATGGAATCGTCAAGGAAGATTTCAAGGACAGATTGATGTTCCTCTCAACGATCATGGTAGACAACAAGCTAGTAAAGCCGGAGAATTTTTGCAAAATGTCGCGATTGATTTCGCGGTCAGTAGTTCTATGTTGCGTCCCCAGGAAACTGCTGAGATTATATTGAAGCATCATCCCCAGATAAATCTAGAGTTACAACCTGGTTTAAGAGAAATTAGCCACGGTTTATGGGAAGGAAAATTTGAACCAGAAATTGAGCAAGAGTTCGGTAACGAGTTACACCAGTGGCGAACCCAACCAGCATTAGTACAAATGCCAGAAGGTGAAAATTTACAACAGGTATGGGAACGTGCTGTTGCTACTTGGGATGCCATTGTCCAAAATGCATTGGCAAATCAGCTACAAACTGGTTTGGTGGTAGCTCATGATGCAACTAATAAAACTTTGCTTTGTCATCTGCTAGGATTATCAGCAGAAAATTTCTGGAATTTTCGTCAAGGTAATGGTGCTGTTAGTGTGATTGATTATCCTTTGGGATTAAATGGCTTACCAGTGCTACAAGCGATGAATATCACCTCTCATTTGAGTGGAGGTGTTTTGGATAAAACTGCAACCGGAGCATTATAAATTTTAGATTTTAGATTTGGGATTTGGGTTTGTGCTGAAAGCTAGGAAATACTCCCTGATCACCCAAGTGTTAAAAAGGCAATCAGCAATATAAACCCTATTCCCTATTCCCTACTCCCTATTTCCTACTTCCTACTCTTCATACTCAAATGACAACTGAACTGCTGCAAAAAGTAAGGGTGATAGACCCAGTTTCTGAAACTGACCATTTAGCTGATGTACTGATTACTGAGGATTATATTCAAGCCATCAACCCTCATATTTCTGATATTACTCCAGATACTCAAATTAGGGATTCTCAGGGATTCGTTCTTCGAACTGGGTTGATCGATTTATATAGTCATTCTGGTGAACCAGGTTTTGAAGAAAGAGAAACTTTATTATCTTTTTTGCAAGCTGCTGCTGCTGGTGGTTTTACTAGAGTCAATATTTTACCTGATACATCTCCGCCCATAGATAATCCGGCACTAGTTGCACAGTTACAAAAGAAAAGGAAACATGAAAGTTTACTTTTTTCTCTACCCCAACTTTACGTTTGGGGGGGAATTACTTTAAATTTAGCTGGTAAACAGTTAGCCGAATTAGCAGATTTAGCTGCTGTGGGAGTGGTGGGTTTTACTGACAGTCAATCTTGGGAAAATCTCGCCTTGGTGCATCGGGTGTTGGAATATCTCCAACCTTTTGGGAAAGCGATCGCCTTTTCACCATGTCATCTCCAATTATCTGCTCATGGGGTGATGCGGGAAGGTTCACAAGCTTTACGTCTGGGTTTACCTCCTATTCCCGCGATCGCAGAAACTACTGCGATTGCTGCTTTATTGGAATTAGTTGCTGCTACTGGCACACCTGTACATATTATGCGGGTTTCCACAGCTCGTAGTGTTGAGTTAATTGCTGTGGCTAAATCTCAAGGTTTACCAATTACAGCTAGTACTACTTGGATGCATTTGTTATTGGACACTAAAGCGGTGAACGGCTATCATACGGCTTTGCATTTAAATCCACCTTTAGGTAATGCTAGTGATGTGGTAGCTTTACGTCAGGGTGTCCGGGAGGGGATTGTGGATGCGATCGCTATTGATCATAGTCCTTACACCTATGAAGAAAAAGTCCAAGCTTTTGCAGAATCACCACCAGGAGCGATTGGTTTAGAGTTAGCATTACCATTACTATGGCAAAATCTGGTGGAGACTGGAGAATTTACAGCTATAGAATTATGGCGGGCTTTGAGTAGTCAAGCCGCAGTGTGTTTAAATCAGAAAGTGGAGGCTATTGCACCGGGTCAACCAGCAGAATTGACTTTATTTGACCCACACCAAACTTGGGAAGTTAATCGCCAAAATCTTTATACACTTTCTTATAATACACCTTGGTTTGGACAACAAATTTCTGGTAAGGTGTTGCAAACATGGTGTTAGTAAACATGGGTTGAGCAGTATAAGCTGAAATTTAAAATCAAAGTTGAATCCCTAATACGTAATTACATTTGTGTCCTTTATTAAGGGTGCAATTTTTTGGTTTTAATTTATCTGCTAATTCAACGTGGTTTAGTTTTACAGCACTTTTATATGCTATACAGCAAGCTTCAGTTCGAGTTTTGTCATCAATATTTTCATTATCACATAAAGTTAAGGCTACTTCAAGACTTTTTGAAAACTGCGCTGAATTTTCCAAAAAAGATGCATATAGATTTATTTCTTTAGGATTTAAATCACCCCTTTGCCAAAGAGAATCCATAAGTTTCATAGCTATATTATCATGCTGAATAAATTCATTGAGGGAAAAAGTTTTATTCAAATCCGCTAAATATATTTTGGCAAGAATCTCCTGTGTTTCTTCATCATTAGGTATCAACTCCAATATTTTGTAAGCATAAGTTTTTAGTTCAGGTTCTTTTTTAAGTAATCGGAAATATCGCATTGCTGTTCTATAACATTCTGGATGAGGATACAGAACTGCTAACTCTAAAATTCTTTTTTCTACTTCCTCCTGAGTAAATGAAAGTATATTACCTACTTGATTTTCTATCTTTGTAAGAATATATTTAGTGGCTATTTTCAAATCTAAATTATAAAAAAGTTGAACATAATTACTAAGAAGTTCCTGATTTTTATCTGAGTTTATAACTGCCAGGAATTCTTCTATTTCTAAAGATGGACAAGAGAATAAGAAAAATAATTTATTTTTATTTATGTCAAAGATTTGACTGCATAGTTTTTTGAAATCATCTAAATCTTGAGGCTTTGGTACTCTTGATACAACAATTTTAACATCAATAGACTTATCTAACAATTTTGCAAACTTACTTTGTTGAATTAACTGCTTAATATGCTTAGTAACATTAATACTTTCTGAACTTAGAGAAGACAACATTACAACTTCATCTGCTAGTTGTTGGGTACATAATCCAGCAATTTCTGTAAAACCTGTACGGGAGTCTATAATAACAAAATCAGCTTGAAATTCTTTTTCAATCCGAGCAATAAATTGTTGAAAAAAAGCCACTCCATTCCTTTGCTCAGAAAAAATCAAACTCCAATCTAGTAAGCTAAGATTTCGATAGTATTCTTCAGAAAGGTATTGACCCGCAGGAATTAGCCATAATGGTATATTATTATTTGAAGACGCAATAGGAACAGGAATACTTATGTTTTTTACATTTCCAGGATCTTGATTATTGTTCTGATATTCTAGAATATAGTCGAGAATCCCTTGTTGTTCAATTGGCAACTTCAAAAATGGGAATTTAGCATCTAATCCTGGTGCTTCTAGGTCAAAATCTATCAAAACTGTTTTCAATCCTAGCTTGGCTAAATAAACAGCAAAATTTGCCGCAGCTAGGGTTCTACCTACACCACCTTTATAAGAATAAAATGTAATAGTTTTCATGCTGCTGTTCCCCATAATCCAAATTTTGCTATGTGTTTCTGTGCCTGATCACATTGAATCTTTTTTTCCGGTGTAATTAATGGAAAATCTGGATTTTGGCTTTTTTCTATAGGTTCTTTATCTTCCGCATTTTCCCAAATTGGCTCAATAGTTGCATTTATTTCCTGTTGATTTGCTCCTATTTTTGCAGCAATTACTTTTACTTTTTCTCCTTGGAGCAGAATTGTTGCCTCAAAATCAGCTTCCAAAGCATTTAAATAAGCAATTACGGATTCAAAGGTATGGTCATTATTCGCGCTTTCTAATTTAGAAACCCAACTTTGTCCGACTTCCAGTTTTTCAGCTAATTCTTTTTGAGTCAATCCTACACGCTTACGAACATCTCGCATTGCTTGAGTTAAAGCAATACGAAAAAGTTCTTGTCGTTCGGCAAGTCGAGTTTCTAAAGTGTCTGGAATAATAGAATCTAGGAAAGTTAGTACGTCATCTCCCAAATGTGGATTATTTGTCATTGCTTTCCTCCTTTGCTAGTATCAAATCTCTCCGTTTAGCTGCTATATTAATTTCCTTTTGAGGAGTTTTACGACCTTTTTTCTTAAAAGCGTGCAGTAGGACTAAACGCCTACCTATTAATGCACACAGGAAAAACCGAGGGTTATTGGGAGTATTATCTAATCGTAATTCATAGAGATTATCTTCTGTGTTTATTTTGTCTAGGATATCCGCACGTTCGATCAATAAAGACAACCCCTTTATTTTTAACAAATGAAGGCGTACTTGTAACTGCTTCTTTTCCCCTGGTTTGAGTGAAGGGTCTAGAAGAAACTCTTGAATTGGTTGAGTTCCATCTACTTCTTGGTAGTAGACTATCTCCCATAGTTCACTCACTCCCCGATCCCCTAACTTATAATATTACATTTTTAGAATAATGACCAAGAGCGGGATCTATAAGCGTAGTGTGTCCTAAAGCACTATTTTGGATAATGCTTTAGTCGTATGACATATACAGAATACTGCTAACTATCTAAATATGACATATATAGAATATTTGTGTCAAGCTAAATCTGGAAAAAATATCCATCCCAGAAACATGACACTTTCAGCTAAGATTAAGTAATTATTCCAGTGAATATTTATGACTTCTACCGTTTCTACAAAACCTGAGAAGTTACCAAATCAAGCATTAGGGGCGAAAATATTCCATGCTGGTAATATTATTAGCCTATCAATTATGCTTGCTAGTGGGTTACAAATTTACAACGCTAACCCCGTATTTGGTGGACGTGGTGGTTTACCAATTCCTCCCCTATTCACTTTAGGAGGTTGGTTAGCAGGGGGTAGACACTGGCATTTTGCGGCTATGTGGTTATTTTCCCTCAATCTATTATGGTATGGAATTTATATTGTCATTACCCGTCGTTGGCAACATAAATTTGTGGGAGTCAATGACCTCAAAGCTTTGCAAAAAACTAAAAATGCCCAAAGATTAACTTACGCTTGGCATCGTATCATCTATACAGCGATTGTGCCGATATTACTATTAGCAATATTCACAGGGATAGGAATGTATAAACCTGCTCAATTTCCCTGGATTGTGGATATTTTTGGTGGTTGGCAAGCATTGAGAATAGTTCACTTTTCTTCTGTACCAATATTTATCTTATTTTCAATTATTCATTTTACATTAGGACGTAGAATCGGTGGTGAAAAACTGATAAAATCTATGTTTTAGACTTCAATGGCGGGCAAGATGCCCGCTCCACAAGCCATACAGAAAGATACTTTTACAATATTATGAATCTTATCCGTATAAATCGTCCGCAATTAACACGTCGGAAATTTCTACAAATTTCTGGGCTTTCCGGTATGGGTTTTGTGCTTGGTGGTTGTAGTACACCAATTTTTCAAGATGTGGTCGGGAAAATTTCTGAACCACTCAATGAAAAGCTGGAAAAGTTAATATTTCAACCACAGAAACTGATTCCAGAGTTTTCTGCAAATCAAATCGAACCAGATGCACTCATAATTAATAGTTTTCGGTCTACTCCCATCATTGACCTCACCAAATATAGGCTCATTGTTGATGGTGAAGTCAACAATCCGCTTAGTCTTAGTCTAGCCTCTATTCAAGCTTTACCTATGACTTCAATGATTATTCGTCATGTTTGTGTAGAAGGTTGGGCGGCGATTGTACAATGGGGAGGTATCCGCTTGCGTGATATTATAGCTTTGGCTCAACCTAAGTCCAATGTTCAGTATGTTTATTTTCAATCTGCTGATGGCTACTACGAAAGTTGGGATATCGCGTCAGCACTACATCCTCAGACTTTATTAGCTTATCAGAAAAATGGTACACCTTTGCCTGTGGAAAATGGTGCCCCCTTACGTTTAGCTGCTCCCATTAAACTTGGTTATAAACAAAGTAAGTGGGTAACTCAAATTACATTGACTAGTCATTTATCCCTTTTTAAGGGGTATTGGGAAGATCAAGGCTACGAATGGTTTGCTGGACTGTAAATAAATATCAATAATTATGAACTTTTTTGATAAATTAAATGGTGCTATCTCTCAAAATCAAAGTTTACTTTTCGTAGGACTTGACCCCAACCTGGAGATGATTCCTTCCCGTTATCAGTCTCCAGATATAATTACTGGTTTAGAAAATTGGTTAGAATTTATTATTGCCGAAACTGCTGATTTCGTTTGTGCTTATAAGCCTACACTGGGATTTTATGAAGCTTTGGGAGTACCTGGGTTGGAGCTACTGCTGAAAACTTTAGCGAATATTCCATCTCATATTCCGATTATTTTAGATGCTAAACATAGCGACTTAAATACCAGTACTATTTTTGCCAAAACTGTATTTACGGAATGGCTAGTTGATGCGATTACTCTCAGTCCTTATACTGGACAAGATCATGTAGCACCCTTTTTAGTTTATCCTGATCAAGCAGTGTTTATTTTATGTTGTACTTCTAATCCAAGTGCAGCAATTTTACAAGAATATCCTAGTAATGGTAATGATTCACCCTTTTATTTACAGGTGGTGAAAGAATCAAAAAACTGGGGGACTCCGGAACAGTTGGGTTTGGAAGTGGGGACGACTAATCCACAAATATTATCATCAATTCGGGCAATCGCACCAGAGCGGATCATTATGTCTCGTAGTATCTGGGCTAAAAATGGTATTCTCAAGGAAATTTTAGCAGCAGGGTTAAATGCTAATGGTGATGGATTATTGATTCCTGTACCTCAAGATATGTTAGGTAGTCCAAAATTAGGTGAAGAAATTCAAGCTTTATCTACAGAAATAAATGAAGCGAAAACGGAAATTATTTGGGATGGTTCTTCCTGCGCTGTATGGTTACCGAATGTTTGTACTTTAAATACTAACCCTCATCAGGATTTAATTTTACAACTTTATGATATCGGTTGCATTATGTTTGGTAACTTTGTTCAAGCATCGGGAGCTACTTTTCCCTATTATATTGATTTACGCAAAATTATTTCTAATCCTCAAGTTTTTAATAAAGTTCTCACTGCATATGAGGAGATTATCAAGAATTTGACTTTTGATCGATTAGCTGGGATTCCATATGGTTCTCTACCCACAGCGACTGGTTTATCTTTACGTCTTCATTGTCCGATGATTTTTCCTCGCAAGGAGGTAAAAGCACATGGAACTCGCAAGGTAATTGAAGGTGATTTTAACCCAGGAGAAACAGTAGTAGTAATTGATGATATCCTCATTACTGGTAACAGTGTGATGGAGGGTGCAGAAAAGTTAAAATCAGCCGGATTAAATATTCATGATATTGTCGTATTTATTGACCATGAACAAGGAGTAAAAGATAAGTTAGAAAAAAATGGTTATCGTAGTCATGCAGTTTTAACTATTTCCGAAATCATCATTAATCTTTATCAAGCAGGACGGATAACGGATGAGCAGTTTTTAGCTTTTGGGTAAAATATTTACAGAATCTGGGATTAAATGTGCTTCAGGATTTTCCTCGCTGGTTATCTTTTTAAACTAGAATTATGAATTCTTCTTTGAATCACTTAATTAAACTGTTAATCTTTACCTTAATTTTCCCATTGATTTTTCTTAATGTTTGGTTAGCTTTTAAAGCTTTTCAACATTTCAAACCGCTAGTAACAATTTTAATTTTAGCTACTTTGCTAGCTTTTATTTTAAATTATCCTGTAGCAATTTTCCAACGTTGGGGAGTTAAACGTAGCTATGCAGTAGCATTAGTGATTATATTAACATTTGTGATTTTGTTGACTTTAGGTATTACTTTATTACCTGTAGTTTTAGAACAATTTAATGAAATTGTTAAACTCTTTCCGGAATGGATTGATTCTACTGAAAAAAATCTACATACGTTTAATGATTTAGTTTTAACTCAAAAACTCAGAATTAATTTAGGGGAAATATTAACTAATCTTATTGACAGATTACCAAATGAATTAGAATATATAGGGAATAGTATACTTAGTGTTCTCCTGGAAACTATTGATAGTATTTCTGTGAGTATAATTACAATTGTCCTCACATTTTATATGTTATTGGATAGTCAGAGATTATCAGAAGGTATTTTTAAGAAATTACCTATAAATTGGCGAGAAAAAATTAGAAGTTCTCTCCATCAAAACTTTGAAAATTACTTAATTGGTCAGGTAAGTTTAGCTTTTTTAATCGGTATTTCCCAAACCACAGTATTTCTAATTTTTCAAGTTGAGTTTGGGTTATTATTTGGTTTAGGAATTGGAATTATGAGTTTAATTCCCTTTGGAGATGTGGTTGGTTTGATGGTAATTAATTTAATTATTGCATCCTATGACTTTTGGTTATCTGTGAAAATATTAGCGATAGCAGTAGTGGTTGACCAGTTAATCGATGGAGCAATCGCTCCCGTCTTTTAGGTAAATTCACAGGTCTTAGACCGATTTGGGTGATTATTTCTTTGCTTGTAGGCAGTTATGTCGGTGGAGTATTAGGTTTATTAATTGCGGTGCCAGTAGCGGGTTTAATTAAAGATGGAATCAATATTCTCTCCGGTGATATTGAAGATGAAGAAACTCTAACTCACTAGGTTTCATCTGCTGAATGTGAGCTAAATTTGCTGAGAAAGAATTAAATTCATCACATTCAACTCAGAAGAATTTAGCAAATATTTGTCTGTGAAAATTTTTTGTCTGATTTCTGCCAAACTATAACTTCTAAACACTACAAAGGGAAAATCTTTATAATTGCTACCAATTGGTAAAATATTCCCGACCGGATACAGTAAACGAATATATGCAGCGAGGATATCCCGAAAACTTTCATCTTCTGTTTCTTCCACGTTATTAGCAAAATATTCACTCATGACATCACCAATAATAAATGCAAATAATGGTAAACAATAATATTGATCAAATCGGTGAGTTTTTTGTTCAAGTCGTTGAGTTTTTTCTAATCCATCTCGCAATTTTTTGACTAATTCTATTGCATCTTTGATAGCAAAGTGAATACTTTCGGGATAATATGATTTACGATGTTTAATCCTCTGCATATTTTTCCAAAGTTCTTCATTAGCATAGTTGACTATATCAGTTAATCGCATTTGGTAAGTTTCTTCTAAAGTCTGATTAGCCAGGGGAACTAATAACAAATTACCACTAATATAACCTAATTCAATTTTACCTAAATCTAGTAACTTATCTAAAGTATAAGAAATTTGCGAAAACTCATCATTAAAAGACTGACGTAATGCTAAGTAATTAGATTTAGTTGCATCCTGAATCACAAAATCTGTATGTCCTAGTAATTTTTCCAAATTAGAATAAACCTGTTCTAATAAAACATCACTTTTATTCCGTTGGTATTCTCTTTTTAATTGAGTAATCAAATTTGCTATTTGGTCAGAAAAAGTTTCTCCCGCAGTAAAAACAGATTTTCCACCAATGGGGATAAGAATAAAATTATCTCGTCCTATGCGACCAGAACCAACAATTCTCGTCATCATGGAAGCTTTCAAAATCAATAAAATATTTAACAGACTCAAGACGCTTTCTTGTAAAGAAATTTCTGGTTGATCTTCATAATAAATTGATTTCTCTGCTAAATAAAAAATTAACTCTTTATCTTGATTATCAATCTGATCATTTCCTCGACCTCTATATATTACCTGAATTACTTCCATTAGGTTTTTCTCAATTTGAAACTTAGGAATTTCCACCAAAATATGTTTAGCTTTAGGGAAAGATAAACCTCTACTACCAGAAGCAGTCATGAAGATGACTTTTACATCTTTTTGAAAATCTTTAATTTTCTTCTTTTCCTCCTCTGAGATATTTGCATGTATTTCTAAATAATCGGTAAATTTTTCAAATTCTCCCCGGTGTTTCTTAATCTTCTCAATTAATTCTGCTAATTTACGTTTGTTTTGAATATAAACTATCACTTGTTCAACGTCTGACTGTTGGAGGAGAGATTGAATATCTTTTAAAATTTCAGTTTGCAAATTATCTTCTAAATTAGATTTTTCTTTCAATTTTTCTGCTTCACTAAATTTACCAGATTCTACTATGACCTGATAGCTAATAGTTAAATTACTAGCTGGATAAGAATTAGTATTAATCACATTTGCAGGTAAACCTTTAAATTTTAATGGTTGGACAGAAAGAGGTTGAGCATGATCTACAGCACGACGAAAATATATTTTATCTGGTTCTGGTGAAGTGTCTGATAAATGTTGATTAATTACATTTTTATCAACTATCGAAGCATCAGCAACAATTACTTTAGTATTAAAACCATGTTGAGAATCCATCAGTTGATATTTAGAGATAATCTGATGAATTCCTTCTAAAAATTCCACACCTCCATCATCTCCAGTGATTTCATCTATCATGATAAATAAATGTTTGATTTTACGAGATATTTCTTGCATTCTGGCTGGAAATACTTTACCTTCTTTCTGATTATAGGCATTTCTAAAAATTTTCTCTAAATGTTTTAAAGTATTACCATCATCAGTCATTTTTAACGACTGAATAGATGTAGTAGCTATAATATTGTTTGATTTTTGCATCTCTACAATAGTCGCTATTGCTTCACAAATACTATTTAAAACACCCTTGGTTTTTTGTCCAATATCTTGAATTTCATTTTCTGTAGTTCGTTTAAGTCTATCAGAACGAATTCCTTTTCTCTCTACATTTCTACTATCCATAAACTTGACAGATTTTTCGACAAAATCTCCTTGATATTGATTAGATGTGTATTCAATAGTATAGCTACCAAAATTATCTTTTATCAGATGACTATGAGTGTTGATAGCTAATAATTTGTCATCTTTTAATTTTTTCGTATTTTCATCTTTGAATTTCTCAATAATATCGAGATTCACTTGTTTTCTAGGACTGACATAAAAAAATAGAAATCCTTCATCTATATGTTTGAGGAGAAAATCGACAATCGCTGTAGTTTTACCAATCCCTGGATTTCCCGTTAAAAATATATATGTATCCTCAGTGATCAGAGCTTTTTTAATCAGTTCTGCATGCGCTGTTCTCAAATTCATCGTTCCAGTTAACTCCAATTCAGACATTAATTTTGCTGGAACTTGTCCTACCGAATTCATAAATCCCGTGATTTTTTCTGTATGACGTGGTAAAACAGTGATTTAATCAGCTGGAATCGCTAAAAGAGAATCGACAAACTCTTTCCCTCGCTCAAAACTACTATTAGCACTTCTCTTAATTCGATTTAAAACCTCTTGACGTGCTACGGGAATTTCTTGAGGTCTGGAGTCATATTTATAAATCTCATAGCAGGTTTTTAGGATGTTTAAATTTTCCGGTTGAATTGATATCGTACTAATAAGGCGATCGCTATATCCAATGGAACTAAACATGATATTTGCCGTATCTGTAAGTATAGATGTTTCCTGGAGAAATTCATGAAAACTATGTAGATAGCTAGCAGCTTGAATTAATTTAGTACTTTCTTTATCTCTATATTTAAAAGCAGTGAAGTATGTCTTTAAGTCTTCTGAAAATTCTAACCCCAAAGTTTGAGTATCAATACGAAGATTAGAAAAAACACTTTTTGAGCGTAAATAACTAATATCCCGGATTAATAAACGTCGGATAATTTCGATATAATCTAAATTTTGAATATCTTGATTAGAATTGATAGAGAATACTGATAAATCGACACAAATAGCTCGATAGTTCCGACGATGACGTAATAAAATTAATGTGTCAGCGTTGAGGAATTCACCCTTTTTTTGATATTGTTTAATATATGGAGATGGATTGTTTAAATTTTTAAATTGAGATAATACCTGACCATACCATTCCCCATCATTAACATGATAAGTTCCGATACTATTATCACCATTAAATCTACATTGATAATATAAAATATCCAGATTTTTTAACCTATGTGGTTGCTCCCAACCTGTAGATTTTATGTATTCTTGGAAAAAATTCAACCCACTTAAAAAACCTTTCTGAACAAAAAAATTACACCAATTTTCAGTCATCTCTCTTTCCAGAGGACTAATAACTTTATCAATAATTCTTTGACGCATTTTGGGCAATTTTAAATGCTGTAATTCCTGACGATATAAATCACCAAATTTATGTGTTATTTTCAATTGTTCAATAGCAGCAAGAATACCAATATTAAACCCTATTTCAAATAAACGTCCCAAATCTTCAGCAATTTCTGATTTTATCATTTTTATTCTCCGGTAGCAATCAGATTTTATATGGGTAAATCACCACATCAATTTCAACCTTTCTAACATAATATATATACCAGGAGTCACCGAATCAGCACTCAGGAGTAAAAGTCCTTAGCTGTATAGCTTTTTCGGTAAATTTTGTATCTTATTCCAGCGGATACCGCTATAATATAAATACAGAAATATTCAGGAATCCGTATAGTATTATGCTGATATTGTACTGCTATTTCTTGTTATACTTATATTTTTTCTTTTGGATAGAGACTGTGTATAGCATTTTTCTATCCAAACCTGAAAATTTTTTAGGTTTTAATATAGCAATTACCAAAGGGATTATTTTTTGGTGACAACGAGAATTTTAGAAAAAATCCTCTATGTGGGGAACTTAATTTTTTTTAAAATTCGTTACAGAAGTAGTATTTTTTGAAGATATTTTCAGAAAAATTACGCAAAAAAACTCTAGCTAAATTGGAAATAATATTTGATTTTTGTAAAAACTCCGTACACATTCTCCTCTTCTTGACTCCCTACTTGCTCTTCTTTTGATTGCTCATATTTGGGTTTATATGGCTAATTCGTGAATTATTATGCGATTAGCTCTTAATTTAATCACAAGTTATTTTTAGGGTTTAGGGTGATGTCTTAACAAGAATTAACAACGGAAATATCTGGAAATGAACATTGAATCTTAGGAAATAAGGTTGACATTTTACATTCATTTACAGAATCATCTTAGAAAAACCGGATAGTTGTTTGAGAGGTAATCATGCAAATAGTTATTCAGGTTCTGGTTGAGATATTAATTGTCATTGGACTATCACGACTGGTAGGACTGGGATTCCGTTCCATTAAGCAACCATTGGTGATTGGTGAGATTGTCGCGGGTATTATGCTGGGTCCATCTTTATTTGGTTTAGTGGCTCCCCATATAGCAATTACCCTCTTCCCTCCAGAAACGATACCTTATCTCAATGTATTGTCTCAGGTGGGATTGATATTCTTCATGTTTCTGATTGGATTGGAATTAAATCCTAAATACCTGAGTGGTAACTTAAAAGCCGCAATTCTCGTTTCTAACGTCAGTATTATAGTTCCCTTTTCTTTAGCAGCGATTTTGTCCTTGCTGCTTTATCCCCTTGTTTCTAATGCTAGTGTATCCTTTACTGCTTTTGCCCTATTTTTAGGAGCAGCAATGTCGATTACAGCTTTTCCCGTACTAGCACGGATTATTACTGAGAATAATTTGCAGGGAACACGTTTAGGGACATTAGCTTTAACTTGTGCCGCAGTTGATGATGTCACGGCTTGGTGTTTGTTAGCAGCGGCGATCGCTGTGGCTCGTAATGGTAGCATTGACCAAAAAGTTGTCCTCACTATTTTAGAAAGCATACTCTATATTGGTTTGATGTTTACAGTGGGTCGTTGGTTCTTACAACGTCTGACTACTTACTATCAGCGTACCAGACGTTTAAATCAATTGGTGTTAGCGGGGATTTATATGGGAGTGGTAGCTTCCGCTTTAATTACCGAATTCATTGGTATTCACTTGATTTTTGGGGCGTTTTTATTGGGTGCAGCTATGCCCAAAGATGCTGATTTAGTCAGGGAACTAGCTGTCAAAACTGAGGATTTTGTCCTCATCTTTTTGTTACCCATATTTTTTGCTTACAGTGGTTTGCGAACCCAAATCGGTTTACTGAATCGTCCTGAATTATGGGTATTGTGTGCATTAGTTTTAGCAGTTGCGATCGCTGGTAAATATATAGGTACTTATGTCGCGGCTCGCATGAGTGGGATTAATCGTCGTGAAGCTTCCGCACTAGGATGGTTAATGAACACTCGTGGTTTAACAGAATTGATTGTCCTGAATATTGGTTTAGAGTTGGGGGTAATTTCACCTCTACTATTTACCATGCTAGTAATTATGGCATTGGTAACTACATTTATGACCTCCCCGTTACTGGAATGGACATATCCGAAAAGACTAATTCGTTTAGATACGGTAGAAACGGAGTCCGATGCAGAATTAAATATCGTTGATGTTGTTCTTGGTGATGCTCATTTTCATCCTTACCGGATTTTAGTCCCTGTGGCTAATCCCAGTACTCAAAAAGGTTTGTTGCAATTAGCGGTAGCGATCGCTCTCAATTACAAACATCCTGCGGTAGTTAATCCCCTCAGTTTAATTGAGTTTGAAGAAGACTATGCTTTTGAAAGTACTCCTGTGGAAGCTGACCGCTTAATAGCCCAGCGTCATGAAGAGTTGACAGAATTAATTAATACTCTGGAACCAGAGTCGATTAAATCCTATATCCATCCTATCGTGCGCTTATCCAGTAATGTAGCCAGAGAAACCGCGCAAATTGCTGACCTGGAACAGGCAAATTTAATTCTAGTGGGATGGCATCGTCCAGCTTTTAGTACTAATCGTTTAGGTGGTAGAGTTGGTCAAATCCTTACTACGTCACCCGTGGATGTAGCCGTATTTATTGACCGAGGGGGGGAAAGATTAGAAAGTCTATTAGTCCCTTATTCATCGAATATTCACGATGATTTGGCTTTAATATTAGCCCTGAGAATATTAATCAATCGGGAAAATTGTATGTTGCGAATTCTACAATTTACCACCGAGAATAGCTTGAGAGATGAATTGAGCTATGAACTCAACAATATGATGGAACAATTACCAAAAACAGTGCGCGATCGCATTGTCATTCAAACTCTAGAAGCCGTAGAACCAATGCAAGCTGTAGTTACCGCATCAGAAAGTGTTGACTTGACCATTGCTGGTACTAGTCGTGCTTGGGGGATTGAACGTCAAACTTTGGGAAGGTATACTGACCAACTCGCGATTCAATGCGTGTCTTCCCTATTAATTACCCGTCGATACAGTCAAGTTACCTCTCATTTATTATCCCTGCTTCCTGATACCAGTGTTCAAACTTCTGATTTGGGGGTGAAATAATGAATGATTTTAATTTCAAATCTTTAGGCTTTTATGGAGTGGCGATTGCTTCAGTATTAATTTTATTCAAAGGTGTTACTGCTTATGGAGAAAGTCACTCCAAGCACCTCCACAAATTATAGCAATCGCCACTCCAGTTAGGACAAGCTGTATAATAGAAGGGTGTAGCAATACTACGGTCTATTTAAGCGGATACAAGAGGAGGAATTCATGCCCAAACCCTATAGCTACGACCTACGTCAGAAAGTAATTAACGCAATTGAATTAGATGGGATGACCAAGACTGAAGCCGCTCAAGTTTTTCAAATTAGTCGAAATACAATTAACCTATGGCTGCAAAGGAAATCTGAAACTGGAGACTACCAAGCATTACCCAATGAACCACCAGGATTTGGTCATAAAATTACTGATTGGGAAGAATTTCAGAAGTTCGTAGAGGCTAATGGAGATAAAACTCAAGTAGAAATGGCTGAATTATGGCCGGGAGAAATTAGCGATCGCACAATATCAAGAGCTTTAAATAAAATTGGGTTTACTCGTAAAAAAAAAACTTATGGTTATCAAGAAAGAGATGAAGTTAAACGAGAAGAATTTAGAAAAGAGATAGAGCTATACAAACCAGAGGAAATAGTCTATATAGATGAAGCTGGAATGGATAATAGAGAAGATTATGCCTACGGCTGGAATCTTGAAGGAGAGAGATTTTATGCCCTCAAGAGTGGAAAAAGACAAGGTTGAGTTAATATGATTGCTGCATATTGTAATGGTAATTTATTTGCTCCATTTACTATTGAAGGAGCTTGTAACAGAATGGTATTTGAAACTTGGCTAGAAACTTGCTTAATACCAACACTTAAACCTGGACAAATAGTAATTGCAGATAATGCTACATTTCATCGTGGTGGACGTATTAAAGAATTAATTGAAGCGGCAGGTTGTCAATTAAAATATTTGCCATCTTATTCACCTGATCTTAATAAAATTGAGCAATGTTGGTCATGGTTGAAAAGTCGAATTCGTAAAAAGCTTACTCAATTTGATTGTCTTCGGAATGCGATGGAAGATGTGCTTCGTACCGCGTCCTAACCGGAATGGCGGTTGCTATAATAGTCGTTATCGGTTGACACTGAAGGGAAATTCCTCACATTGTCAACCAGCAAAAACTGTGTTGTTAAATATTCTGCAATCAGGTGTTTATTTGAATGCTTCTTTGTCATCAGAAAATGCCAAAGATAATGATGAAAAAGAACTCTCTCTTTTAGGCATTTTGCACAAGCAGAATTTGAGCTTATCAGGAAAAGTACCACATTCGCTTCTTTGTCAACAACCGCAAGGCTCACCAGATAAAGAAAACTCAATTATTATGCAAATATCATTAGTAGATAAAGGTAATTTCCCTGGCAAATTAACTATTAATGATATTCCTAAAACTCTGGAATTTACTGCTGAACCACTTCAAAAATTAAAAATTAAAAATTAAAAATTGAAGATGCTTTAGTATTAGCTTACCCACTACCCCATCTCCCTCTCAACCAAAATAATTTCCATGAGCAAATACTATTCACAGCTATTGAGCATCAGCTTGCTTACAGCCATCACCCTAGAAACGAGTAGCGTTTTAGCCTTACCTACAAATAACCTAGAAGAATGGCGCTTTTATCCACGGACAGCACAACTAGAAATCACCCTTAGCTCAGGTGAAACCCCTCATTATTTCTATCTTCCACAACCTGCACGTCTAGTTTTAGATATACCTAATACTAAAGTAGGTAGTGTTAGTTCCGAAAAAAGCTACTCTGGAAACATCCAGAAAATTCGGGTTGGTCAACTAGATGCTAACGTGACTCGGATTGTTTTAGATTTAGCACCTGGAACTTCTATACAACCAAATCAAATCCAACTGCAACCAATTTCTCCAAACAACTCTACTCGCTGGGTATTGCGTCCAGTCATCCTCCCAAATAAAGCATCTGTACCGAATCAACCTATAAGTACAAAATTACCACCAGTTCACCACCAAATTAAACCACAACTACCGTTAGTTACAGTACCACCCCTAAATTCTGCCAATTCTTTTCCGGGGTCAAACAATGCTCTGCCTCCAGCCACTTTCCCGAAACAGTCCGATAATTTAAACAGTGTTACCATCCCATCCAATTCGGGAAATCAAACCAACAAACAGCCTGAAATCAAGGTAATTCAATTTGGTCAACCACTGCCGAAAAAATAGGTTAAAATCTATCTGTTTTCTGATTTGGTGCAACTGCTCCTGGTTGAGATAAAAAGAAGTTCTGAGCGGATTCATTCTGATATATACATCTAATATCAGGTTTTTCACTATCTAAATTACCTGTAAAGCCAAATGTATTTAAGCGATTTTTGCATTCATTAACTTGCTCAGAAGTAACCAGCTTTTTCTGTTCTAAAAGCGCCCAGTTATTTTGTCGGAGAACACAACCAGGACGCATACTCGGTTGAGCAACATAGACATTAAAGGGATTAAGAGTTACGAATAATCTAGCATCCATCACCATCGCACTAGCCCCATACTGAACACATAAATCAGGATTTGGGGCTTTAGTGTCGATAAATTCACGAGAAGCCACATTTGAGGGAGTCAAGGTAGTGGTAGAACTAAAAGCAATACCAATACCAATACCCAGAATCATTACCCCTCCCAAAACGGCAATGGTAGTAAAGTTTAATGTTGATGATAGGGAAGCAAAGGGTTTAGCTGTAGTAGTGGGTTTAGCAGTAGTTTTACGTCTCATTTTTGGTGGTTAACCTTGTTGCCAAAACAATAGGGAGTGGTTTTAAGTTCTTTCCCTCCCTTAGTATGACCAATTTGGAAAGAAATAGCCGAATTTTATCGGACCTTCTTTTACATCTCATCCAATATCTGCTGCTCATCTGTTTGCAGTTGCAAATTGATGATAGGAATAGGCACCTCACTCGTTGCGGGTAATTCGAGAGGCTGTGGAACACTTTCTGTTGGCACCGAGACAGGCGAACTAGTTTCCTCAATGGTGGGGCGGGTTACAATCAAAATCATTGCCGCTAATATCATGTCAGCGCCAATAAAATCGTGAATCTCAAATGTCTCGCCCAGTAGCCAAAACGAGATAATTGCCGTCACCAATGGCTCCAGCGTTTGCAGGATTGCTACTTCGTTAGCTGGAACCCAGCGTTGTCCTATCATTTCTAACCAGGTAAATACAATAGTATCAACTACCACTAGATAGATGAGACCACCGAGATTGACACTGAGACTGGCCACAATTGCCTCAAAATGACTAGTTAGTTCGGGAGTAGCCCACAACAAACTTGCGACTGCTGGCACCCATAATCCAACTGCAACTAGTTGCACAGTTGGATGACGTTGTACAAACTGCTGAATTGCTATTAAGTAAGCTGAGTTGAACAGGGCGCAAAGGAGCAGCCAACCAGCGCCGTTAAGAGACTCTCCACTCCCCCAAAACATTACCCCAATTCCGCTGAAGGACAGCACGGCTCCTAGTATGGCTCTGGGAGCGATGCGCTTGCCCAACAGCAGATCAAACAGAATCACAAAGATCACGCTTAGTCCGAAGGCGAATCCCCCTCGGTTGGCGGAGAATGTCTCCAGCCCAAAGGTTGCGCTAACATTCGTACAAAAAGACAACAGTCCGAGGATTGCCCCATCACGCACTAGGCGGATATTCAGATTACGAAGGAATGGGGTAAAAACTACAGACTGCCATTGTAAAGCGAACTGCCATTAGCACTTCTTTAGAAAACTGACTGATTAAACCCTTCGTAACTGGGAAGATTGAGCCATAGATTAGAGTTGCCAGAATAATCGACAGCACACCCAAAATATATCGGTTATTTTCTGGGGCAGATGTTGTCATCTCAACCTGATCCAAGCTATTTTGGAGTTCTGTTACATCTTGCTTTGTCATCTCAACTTCCCACAGTGAAACAAGCTTAAAGAAGAATAGTAACAGACTTAACTCCTAAGAAACACATTCGGTGAGGTTAAAAGAGATACAGCAAATTGAATCTATGGGTGCTTGTAGCAGCGCTTCGCGATCGCTTGCCTCCTGCCTTTTTCGATAATTTGAAGTTAAATACCTAAAATTAAGACCTCATTTTTATTTCTAGACGTTCAGCAACGGGCATTAATTGACGTATCAGATCGAAGTTTCCTACGTTCTGTCTCATCCAATCTAATAAGAATTTTTCTCCTTCATCGAGCTTACCATCATCATCAACAAAAACCATCTGTTCGCACCAATCTACAAATCCGGAATTAGTCATCTCATAGACTAAAATGACAGGAGGAAAGTGTGCGAATCCCATGGTTTCAATGACTTCCATGCAAATCAGTTTAAATATTTGTTCGTTTGTCAACTCAGTAGACATAATGTGCTTTCTCTTAATCAGTTGTGTTTTTGACCATACCACAGAATCATAACTCTTGGGCTTGAACATACATGATTCAGTTTCTGTCAATGTGTAAGTCCTAACTTATTACTTGAGAGAGTTGCAGGGGCGTACCTCAGCTCAACCTTAGGGGCGATAGAAGAAAGGAAGGCTTCAGTGACAAATCTTTGACTAATGGTAGTTTCCGCTTCAACTAAAACAGCATCACAAATGTCGAATAGTGATTGAGGATATCTATTCATATTCATGTAGGTCAGAGCTGATTCCATCGGAGACATGGATGAATGATAAGCAGCGTTTTCAGCGTACCGACCTGTAAATATATTCCCATCGGAATCTTTTAACGCTACCCCTGCAAAATTTTTCGTATAGGGAGCATAACTTTGATTGGCGGCGGATAGAGCAGCAAGCACAACATCATCGGTAGAACAAGTCTCCAGACCATGAAATACTGTTTCCATTAATCCACTCGTAAGTCCAAGATTTGTTGGTCCAAAGGCCTCAGGTAGAAAATATGGGAGTCTATTTGAAGTATAAGTTTGCTCTATTTGTGTCTTGTTGGACTTCAAGAGAATCACAAAATCCTGATTTACAGTTGCCATCTCATATAAAAACTGTCGGCAATATCCACATGGCGCTTCATTGATTGCTAAGGCTTGCAAACCTGTCTCTCCGTGCAGCCATGCATTGATGGTGGCGGACTGTTCTGCATGAACTGAAAAACTAAGTGCCTGCCCTACAAATTCCATATCGGCACCAAAATAAAGAGTTCCAGAATCCACCTGATGCTTAGATTTTGGTTTACCAAGAGCGATCGCCCCTACATAAAACTGCGATATTGGTACCCTAGCATAGGCTGTGGCCACGGGTAGTAACTGAATCATTAACATCCCAATATCAATACCAAGTCGATCAAGCCAAGAGGTGACAACACTTGAGTCAATTACAGCATGTTGGGTAAGAATTGTCCTTAACTGTGATTGAATGGAAAGTGGAACCTGAGCGATCGCCTGTTCTAATGTTACATGGGTCATTTGGGTTATTTCTCCTTTTGTAGCAAAACCCAAACTGCTTCCAGAGCTTTAATTGCTTGACCTATCTCCTCTTCAGTATTGGCAGCCGTAATCGAAAACCTTAAAGCACTTTTATTTAAAGGTACGATCGGAAAAATAGCCGGAGTAATTAGAATACCATATTTCCAAAGAAGTTGACAGACATCAATCATATGTTGAGCATCTCCAACTAACACGCTGACGATGGGAACGTAAGCATAATTATCCACTTCAAATCCAATGGCTCTTGCTTGTGTAACGAGTTTACGAGTCAAGTGATAAATTTGTTTTCTTAACTGCTCCCCTTCCTGACGATTCACCTCTAGTCCAGCTAAGGAACTTGCCAAACTCGCAACAGGAGAAGACAGAAAATATGGCAGTCCAAGCATTACGGAATTTGGTTTTGATCTGGATATCACCACAAGTTACAAATGCTGCGTAGGAGGAATAGGCTTTGGACAAACCAGCGACATAGATGATATTATCCTCTGCAAACCGCAGGTCAAAGTAATTCACCATGCCGTTTCCTTTATACCCGTAAACCATATCACTGCTGGGGTTTTCGCCCAAAATGCCAAAACCATGTGCATCATCCATGTAAATTAAAGCATTGTACTCCTTGGCTAGATGCACATAAGCTGGCAGATCGGGAAAATCTGCCGACATGGAATACACTCCATCAATGACAATCATCTTTACTTGCTCAAGCGGATATTTTGCTAGTTTTTCGGCTAAATCGTTCAAATCGTTATGTCGATATTGAATGAACTGAGCTCCTTTGTGTTGAGCCAGACAACACGCTTCATAAATACAACGATGTGCAGCTATGTCACCAAAAATGACACCATTATTCCCAGTCAATAGCGGGATAACTCCCATCTGAAGCAGCGTTACAGATGGAAATACCAAAACATCAGGTACACCTAAAAGTTTGGCTAATTCCTCCTCTAACTCTTCATAGATGGCTGGGGAAGCAACAAGCCGAGTCCAGCTTGGATGTACGCCCCATTTTTCCAAAGCTGGTGGAATCGCTTCCTTAACTTTTGGATGCAAGTCAAGACCTAAATAGTTGCAAGAAGCAAAGTCTATCACCCAATGTCCGTCAATTAGTACCTTGCGACCTTGTTGTTCTGTGACGATTCTTGTGACTTGAGGAATTTTTTGTTGGTTAACTATGTTTTCTAGAGTGTTGATTTCGTTGGCTGAGTCAACAGGAGAGGCTAGCTCAGATTGTTTCTCTTGTACTACTTGGTTTTGGAAATAAGTGATGATGGCAGTTGGAGTGTTATTTTGTAAAAAGAACGTCCCAGAGAGATTCACCCCTAAATTTTCCTCTAACAGCGTTTGCAGTTCTAATAAATCTAAAGAATCTAGTCCCATATCCAGCAGTTTTTGTTTTGGAGCATATGCTGGTTGGCGCTGCAAACCCAGCACCCTGAAAACGCATTCTTTAACCACAGCGGCTACAGTTTCGTTTTCCTTCGTTGCAGATGTTGCTGGCAAAGTTTGTACTGGTGAACTAATTGCTGAGTTGGTATATAGTGGTTGGCGATCGCGAAGCGGGTGCAAAGCACTATCGCGGAGGTTATATTCAATCAAAATACCCATGCCGAAATTATCTGTATCTTCCGGACGGTAATTAGCAATAATTTTCCTAATTTCGGCTCCCCCCGACAGATGAAACCCCACAATCGGATCTAGAAGCTGCCGTTGCTCGTTGTGTAGCTTCAAGTACTCCGTCATTGGCATTTGGGAATAATTGACATAATTTCTACAGCGAGTTATACCCACCACGCTCTCAATGCCGCCTTTCAGGGTACAGTAGTAGAGCATAAAGTCCCGCAATTCATTTCCCAGCCCCCGCGCCTGAAACTCAGGCAGAATATTTAGTGCGAGCAGTTGAATAACCGACCCTTGGGGAGTATGTAACGACGGCACTTGCTCATATTTTACATTCTCTAATACCTCAGTGCTGGTGATTGTTTGGGAATAAACCGCACCAATAATTTGACCTTCTATAATGAGCGACTCAAATTCCCCTGTGGGTTTAGCTCAAGTCTTCGCCGAATTTCATGAGCAGATGCTTGTAAATGTTCTGACCAACACTTGACCTCTAAGTTAACCAAGGTAGGCAAATCTGACAAATAGGCATGACGAATTTTGTAAGGTCTTTTCTCAAAAAAATTAAGTGTAATGCGAGTCAAAGGAAACGTTTTTGGGTATCTTTTAGAAAGCTCTAATTTTGGAAATAGACCTACCTCTGCGGCAGACATGAGAAAAACGTTGGCTTCCACAAGATACTGCTGAGAAAATCCCTGAAACGCATCGAAATGCAAGTTTTCGGTTTTGTCTAAAAACTGATATAATATCCTTGGTGCCAAACAATGGACTTCCAAAATCATTAAACCGTGCTTAGTGACCACTTGAGAACCATCGTTCTAAGTGTTCTACCAAACTTTGCACCATAACATGAGGAGGAATCAGCTCTCCTTGACCATCGACACAGACTGTTTGGTAAGGTAGGTGAAAACGCTCTTCCACTTCGTTGCTTTTCTGGGGAGGAATAAAGGGACGATCATGGTCGAGGAACGAACGGATGTGCAGGATATTTTCGGGATCGTCAATGCCATGAGCCTTTAAAGAAAGCACCATTTGTTCCGGGTTCCCAATATCTCCCTGCAAAACTAAATGGGGAAGGTCACCAAGGGTACGTGTAGTAGCTTCTAAAGAAGCTTCGTTATAATCTACACCTATAAGACGTAAGGGATACTGTTTGATCGCTTTTCCCCTAGCAGATTTGAACCGAATGGTTTCCCAGACTCGTTTCAGGAGAGTTCCATCGCCACAACCCATATCAGTAATGTATTTGGGCTGTTCTGCCAATGGCAACTGATTGAATACTGAGAGGATACTTTCTTCTAAATCGGCAAAATATTTCTGGTGTTGAAATCCACTCCCGATCACGTTGAGGGTACGATCAATGTGGCTTTCGTGACCGGAATCATCGGTTTTAAATACTGAAAGACAATCGCCAAACAGTACATCATCAATGCGAGACAACATAGGGGTGTAGGAAGCCACTACGGCGGTATTCAAGGCTCGCTCCCCCATAAATTGACCGAGTTCGGTTAGAGTCAGACGACCTGGTTTAAGATCAGCCCAACCAAGGTGGAAAAATCAGTTGCCCAATTCTTCTTGCACTGTTCTGCTTAATGAGGAGAACAAGGGGTTCTCTTCCGACTCTGCGAGCAAGTTGTGTTTTTGGAGTGTCAGCAGGAGTGGGATCAGCAGTAGTCCATCTAAAAAATCTGCTATTAAGGGATGATCCAGATTCCACCGTTGGCAAGAACGCTCAGATCCATCTTCCCAGCAACTTTTCTTGTTTTCCTTGTAAATAAGACTCAATTGGTAGGTCGTACAACTGGAGAACGTCTTCTGGAATTTGGTTGTGAATCGCTGCTTCTGAGGTCAGAGAATATTGAAGTTGCTCATTTCGGGAAAGCCAATGTAAAGATTCGAGCATCCTCAAAGCAACTTGGAAATGTCCGGTATTAGCTCCCAGATGCTTGACCATTTGCTCTAAGGAGAGAGGACTTTCATGGGCGAGTAGCTGGAAAAAACCTTTTTCTCGACAAGCGAGGATCACTGGAACCGCAACAAAGCCGTGGGTATAGCGATTAATCTTTTGTAACATTTAGATTGTTTTGTACAGTGCAGATATTCTTGAATATTATGAAGTGGATTTTTCGTTTTGTTAGAGGGTCAAAGTTCCACTCTAGTATTTTTTTGACACCTAGTTAATATTTCAGACAGGTCTAATGAGAATTTTAATTTGCGTACCTAATTATTTGGTAATAGTTACTTGGCCACCATTGCTGCAAGAAGAGCCAGTATAGTCGTAAATATCTACTAAAAAGCCATTGGATAATGCAGTTAATGCAGCTTTATAACCACGTGTATGAATGTCTCGATTTAGTACTCCTGAAGCTGGTAAGATGATCACTCTATCTGCACAAGAGTCCGCCGCTGATATTAACAGCATAATTATCGCCGTTAGAAGAAGTATTTTGAACATTGGTAATCTTTCCACCTTGAACTAAATAGTCAGCTTTGGCAATGCCAACTCCGGTAGTTAAGAAAATACCAAATGCGAAGACGAATGCTAGTGTTCCCATGAAAGAAGGGTTGAAAGCTTTCAACATGATGTAAATATCGGTTATGACCGGAATTAAGTAACTGTTTAATTGGCAGTTAAATTTTAAAATAATAACAGGACTTATGCAACTGGCACAATTATCTCTGTGAAAACAAACAATTTCTCTCCAATCCTCAAATCCTTGGCCCATTTGTACTCTCCCATTATTCAAATAGCGCCAGTTTATGATCAGTATTCAATTCGCTATTGTTTTTTCTGCCGTATCCCCAACCTAAGATGCGACGATATTCACCCATAATGCCACTGTCAATTAAATCATCCTCGTTGACTGCAATATTGGTATGAGATTGCGGCGCAACATAGAGCGCATCCGCAGGACAATATGCTTCACACATGAAACAAGTTTGACAGTCTTCCTGTCGGGCGATCGCAGGTGGTTGGTTGGGAACTGCATCAAAGACATTGGTAGGACATACTTGGACGCAAGCATTACAATTAATACAGAGTTTATGGCTGATCAGCTGAATCATGATCCTGCTCCTGCTACAACTTTAATACTGAGGCTGTGGTTTGAGTGGTTAATACTGGTGGCGTAGCGATCGCATCCTTCACCCAATCCCGTCTCACCCAAAGCCTTTCTAAGCCGCCTGTGGCTTGGTAATAAATCTGATTTGGATCGGTTTCGGGATAGTCTATGCGAATATGTTCGCTGCGTGTTTCTGTGCGATGCAAAGCACTAAAGTATGCCCATCGTGCTACAGCCACAAGAGCAGCCGCCCGACGAGAAAATTCCATATCGCGCACAGTATCTTGTTTCGGGTTTCCTTGTACTTGCTGCCACAGCATTTCTAATTTGGCGAGGGAATCCAAAAGTCTCTGCTCACAGCGAAAGTAATTCTTCTCTAATGGGAACATCTCGGCTTGTACACCGCGCACAACTGCCTCGCTATCGAATGTTTCGGAACCGGGGTACTGGGAACGTAATCCGGCTTGACCTGCTGGACGCACAACCCGTTCATGGGCATGAGCGCCCAGACTCTTGGCAAAGGCGGCTGCACCTTCCCCTGCCCATTGTCCTGTAGAGATTGCCCAAGCAGCATTAAGACCACCACCAGAAGCTAAACCGTCTAAAAACTCCCGCGATGCTGCATCACCGGCGGCATACAGTCCAGGAACTTTTGTACCACAACTATCATTCACAAGCCGAATTCCACCTGTACCACGGACTGTACCTTCTAAAACCAGTGTTACAGGTACTCGTTCTGTATAAGGGTCAATGCCAGCTTTTTTATAGGGTAGAAAGGAGATGAAATGAGACTTTTCAATCACTGCTTTGACTTCAGGTGTGGCTCGATCCAAACGAGCATAAACGGGAGCTTTCAGAAGGGCATTAGGCAGGAACGATGGATCGCGACGACCATTGATATAGCCACCAAGATCATTACCTGCCTCATCAGTGTAACTAGCCCAGCCAAAGGGAACAGCCCTTGTGACTGTGGCATTGAAAGCGGTCGAGATGCCATAGTAGTTAGAAGCTTCCATACTGGAGAGTTCGCCGCCAGCTTCCACCGCCATCAGCAGTCCATCGCCTGTATTGGTATTGCAACCTAAAGCTTTACTTAGGAATGCACAACCGCCATTCGCTAGAACTACTGCACTAGCCCGAACAGTATAGGTGCGATGATTTTGCCTCTGTACACCTCTAGCTCCAGCCACGGAGTGTCCTCGGCTAATAACAGTTCTAGAGCCGGGCTTTGATCTAAAATTTGCACACCCACACGCAACAGGTTTTTGCGAAGTATCCGCATATATTCCGACCATAATAACTCTGGCGCACGGATTCCCCATTTTCTTTGGGGAAACGATAGCCCCAACCTTCCACTAAGGGCAAACTCAGCCAAGTTTTTTCAATTACACGTTCAATCCAATGTAAGTTAGCGAGGTTATTTCCTGCGTGGTAACATTCTGATACAACTTTCTCCCAATTCTCTGGAGAAGGAGCCATGATGCCATTACCACTGGCAGCAGCAGCACCGCTCGTACCTAGAAAACCTTTATCAACAATGATGACTTTAACACCTTGGGCTGCGGCTGCCCATGCTGCCCATGCGGCGGCATGAGCCACCACCAATTACCAGCACGTCAGCAGTTAATTGTAGTTCAGTGTCGCTATAGGCTGTCAGCAATTGCTTTTCCTCCTTGTTGGCATTCAAGTTTATACTTTACTACTTGGAGCGGCTTCTTGTGGCAAAAATCCACCTGCCTGCATTTTTCAGAACCTGTAGTAAGTGTATACCTAAGCTATTTTAAGTTGACAATACCCACAAACTTTATCACACTAACCAGAAAATAGGAACGTATAAAAAGGAGTTTGAAGCTATGAGTCTATTAAGTATTCAAATGAACGTGAAACAACAAGGTGCAGTGCTATGGTTTACAGGGCTAAGTGGGGCTGGTAAAACCACTATTGCTTCTAGAGTAGCGCAAGAACTCCAAAAGCAGAATTATTCAACAGAATTATTAGATGGTGATACAGTCCGCACTTTTCTTTCACAAGGATTAGGATTCAGCAAGCAAGACCGAGACATAAATGTTCGCCGTATTGGCTTTGTTGCTAATTTGCTGAGTCGGAATGGTATCATAGCACTCGTTGCTGCTATCAGCCCTTATCATGAAATTCGAGATGAATTGAAACAGACATCTAACAATTTTATGGAAATCTATGTTAAAGCTCCCTTAGAAGTTTGCGAATCGCGTGATGTTAAAGGACTTTATGCTAAAGCCAGAGCAGGAGAAATCCAGAGTTTTACTGGCATTTCTGACTCTTATGAAGAACCAACAAATCCAGATATTATCTGTCAAACTGATAGATTTACTATTGAGCAGTGTGTTAACCAAGTGCTTCAATATTTAGAAAACCAAGGTTTCATCTCCCAGGATGTCCATAAGTCTGTACTTGCAATTTAGAGCAAGTAATCTAAGTAGATAAACGAAAATAATTCTAACTATGTCAAGTCGATGCACTCTCTTGGGTTGAGAGTTGATTGCGAAGACATCACAACTACGAACAAATAGTTTTATTTTTGTTTATCTGCTTAGACTATAGTATGACTAAAAAGTTTTTTATACTCTTTTCATGATAGAATTCCAGTTTTTCGAGCCGTTGTAACCGTACATATCTTGGTAGTAGGTATCAACAAGATACTCGTTTTCGTGGAGCATTAACCAGCTTTTTAACTCCGCTAATTTACGCTTTCCTTTTTCTGTTTCTTCTTGGTCATCCGAATCCTCGTCCAACTCCGCGTTCAACTCCCATAGATATTTATTAGTATCTTCGACAATCAAGTAGTCTCCACTTTTAGACCGTTTTCATGAAAATATTCAACTACTCCCACCATATTAACATGGGCATCTTCTATGATCAACCAGGGATGAGCAAGTCCAGAAAGCAATTCCGGCGGCATTATTTCACCCATATTGTTACAATCCCCCTCTAAAAAATGAACGCGAGAGTCAGTTTTTGCTTTCTCGTCGAGTAGGGAAAGATCGATATTCATAGAATAGACACAACCTTCTATCTGGAACAGTTCCAAGTGATCCGCTAGCCAAATCGCGCTACCACCACTTAATGCGCCTATTTCGATGATGGTTTTCGGGCAGAGTTCATACAAGAGCATTGGATAAAGGGCAATTTCAGTGGAACCTTTCGCGAAAAGTATCCCTTTCCAAGTTGACAAATCGCGGTTCTCCAAGAGCGCTCTCCAAGCAGACGCTTCAATAGCACATTTATCTTCTCTTTCAGAAATTTTGGCAAAGCGATTGGGTTTAAAAGGTGCGAGTTTATGAGTTGCATCTTTAACAAATTTTTGGTAGCTCATCTAATTTTCTTCCTTTCGACGCTCAGGTTATGTGCCACCCATGCCGTTATGGGTTCGATAGCGGTGAGTAACGGTTAGTAGCTAAAAGATTTTCGTCAAGCCGAAACTTTACTTAAATCCACAAGAGGCAAATTACTTTGTTGACATATTCCCTCCCATCTTACCCCCATAGATAGAATTTAGGAGCTAGCCTTGATATTTTGGTCTAAACTCCCGCTGGAACTCAGGTCTACTAAACACCCACAATTGTCTTTACCGTTACTGATTTATCATCCAATCTATTTTTATGTTTTTCTAGATCAAAGTTTTCTGGAAACACGTAGGTTCCAAATAATCGGTCAGTGAAAGTAAACATACCACTCAAATTTCTTCCTTCTGTATCAATATGATGCAAAGCGTGAACACGGGGCGTGACATAAATCCATTCCAATATTCCTAACCAGGAGTGCCATTTCACATTGAGGTGTATCCAATTATTATGAATCACCTGATGCACTGCTACTACAGACATAACTTCTGAGGGAATGTCCAGCAATGGAAACCATAAAGATGTAACAGTGTATAAAAGTCCGCCAGTAAAGCTATCTTTGTTTCCACTCAGCCACCATGATTGCTTTGTTGAATGATGCCATTTGTGGGTCAACCACAGAAACTGATGACTATGCATTGTCCTGTGTAATGTATAGTCAGTGAAGTCCTGCAATATATATGCGGTGATGATCCTCAGCCAGAGAGGGACATACATTACTCCTGCAAAAGTTGCTGACTCTCCCATAAATAGAAAAGTCAATAGTTTTATCATGACCACAGAAACATATGCATAAATAATTCTAAAGACGAATGATATTCCTGCCCATCCCAATTCCTTAAAGAAATTATCTTTATATTTAATCTCATGTAAAGGAGAGTGAACTTCCCAAAGCCAGAAGATTAAACCTGTAAGAAAAATTACAGTCCACTCTCTTGATAGGATTAATATTGTATCTATCATTGGTAACCTTAATGTATATTAGCTAAGTACACTCTTATTAACAAATTTCGACAATACAACTCATGAAAAAGCTCAGTTCATTAGTTCTAGCAGCACTCTTGTTTGTCAGTACATTCCTATGTATAACCACTGTTGCATTAGCAGATACAACAGACCATTATCTTAAGAATGAAAAGCTTTCTGGGCAATTTAGTGTTCCGGTTAAGTTGGATGCAAGAGTGAGATTTGCCAACAGAACTAATCAATCAATACCTGAGACGTTCACAACTCTTGGGAAATGGGCTGCTAGTAATGATATTGTCAACCTCATTTATAATAGTATAGAAACAAACACAATTACTTTTCCTCCGCATAAAAGTTTAACTTTTGTGGCTACTGAAACTATTGGCACAAAAAACGACAACTCGGATGGTATTATCGTCAAGTGGTCTGTTCCAGCATGTTATGCCACTGCTGTTAACTTCCCGTCCGGTATTGATGCTGACTTTGTAGCGACTGGGGATTTCAATGGCGACAGTAAGCTCGACCTGGCTGTTACAAATTGGGTCAACAATAACGTCTCGATCTTACTGGGAAATGGTAATGGCTCTTTTGATGCAGCGACTAACTTCCCGGTCGGTACTAATCCCGTCTTTGTAGTGACTGGGGATGTGAATCGTGACGGCAAGCTTGACCTGGCTGTTGCAAATTTTAGTAGCAATAACGTCTCGGTCTTACTAGGAAATGGTAATGGCTCCTTTGGCACAGCGACTAACTTTCCAGTCGGTACTAACCCTTACTCTGTAGCGATTGGGGATGTGAATGGCGACAGTGAGCTTGACCTGGCTTTTACAAATTGGGTCAGCAATAAGGTTCAGTCTTACTGGGAAATGGTAATGGCTCCTTTGGCACAGCGACTAACTTCCCAGTCAGTACTTATTCCATCTCTGTAGCAATTGCGGATGTGAATGGCGACAGTAAGCTTGACCTGGCTGTTACAAATTGGGTCAGCAATAAGGTTCTCGGTCTTACTGGGAAATGGTCATGGCTCCTTTGGCGCAGCGACTAACTTCCCGGTCGGTACTAATCCCATCTTTATAGCGACTGGGGATGTGAATGGCGACAGTAAGCTTGACCTGGCTGTTGCAAATACTAGCAGCCATAACGTCTCAGTCCTACTGGGAAATGGTAATGGTTCTTTTGGCACAGCGACTAACTTCCCGGTAGGTACTAATCCCTACTCTGTAGCGATTTCCGATTTGAATGGCGACAGTAAGCTTGACCTGGCTCTTACAAATTATAGTAGCAATAACGTCTCGGTCTTACTGGGAAATGGTCATGGCTCGTTTGGTGCAGCAACTAACTTTCAGGTAGGTACTAATCCCGAATCTATAGCAATTGGGGATTTCAACGGCGACAGCAAGCTTGACCTGGCTGTGACAAATTCTGGCAACAATAACGTTTCGGTCTTGTTGAATAACTGCTTCAAAAATACTTACCTAAACTTAGCCAGAGCTAAGAATTTTGTATAAATAAGCTCACTCTTGAACTCAGCTATGGTAATCAAGAATTTATGTCCTGACGGAGTTACACCAATCTGGAACACAAGCCAGATGGAATCCTTTCTTGTAGAGGAGTGTCTTCCTGCCTGGGTACGCACTAACTACTCAACATTTGTGGAAACAATCCGCGATCCTGCCTTCCCTTGCTTCTGGGGAACTATCGGGGAACAGAAGGGAATGATTCGATACCTAATTGCCTCATCTTTAACCGAGCCAAGCGTGGTTGAGCATACGCTTGAGGGTGTCTACAACTATATTGATGAAGTCAATGAAAATGAATTGCTTCAGCATGAGAATGCTGATTTTCTGACACTTGTTATCTTTTTCCCACCTGAACCAACGGTTCTCACAGTAGAGGAATATGCACGTCAGGCATTTGACTTTTTAAATGCGTTGCATAGCCTTGATGCGGTATCTTGTCCCTGCCATTGGTCTGCCGATCCACAGTCTCCTAACTGGTCTTATTCTCTAGGAGGGTGTGCCTTATTTGTTAGTGTTTCCACTCCAGCAAATCATAAGCGGCGATCGCGCCACCTCGGATCGGGAATGACTTTTGTCATCACACCAGTTGAAGTCCTCTTGAGTAAACACGGTGGGGAGAATTCGAGCGTTTTTCGCCGCGTCAGCGAGTACGACGGCATTCCACCTCACCCTAACTTATTAATTATGCCTGGGAGTGGCAAAGTCGGTAACGAACTAACAGTGCAAGTGCTTCCGGATGATAACGATAGCGACATCTCATTTGACTTTCAGGCAGTATAAATTTAAGAATTAGCCAACAACCAATGACCATCCAACTTGTACAACGCAATTTAGGGTATAGCTTTGTAACCGCAAACGAAACTTCTGATTTTGTGGAAAGGACAATAAATGTCTTCGAGCAAGCATACCCAAAATTTTTGATACATGATGTCTGGGCAGATCCAAATTCCCTAGCTTTATTTGAAATTTATCCAGAATTCCAGTTTGGCTTAGTAGAAGCTACTACACAGCGGATGATAGCCCAAGGAAACTGTCTCCCTTTAGCATGGGAAAGCTGTTTTGATGAGTTACCGGAGGAAGGTTGTGACTGGGCTTTAGCTAAGGGATTTGAAGATCGAGAACAGAACCGCCAGCCTAATGCGTTATGTGCAGTATCAATTTCCATCCTACCGGAGTATCAAGGCAAAAACTTAAGTCAGTATATGATTGGATACATGAAAGAACTTGCCCAATCGCACGGTCTTAGTTCGCTGATCATGGCTGCACGTCCAAGCCTGAAGTATCTTTACCCACTTACACCCATAGAGCGTTATATTACCTGGCGCGATAAAAGTGGTCTTCTATTTGACCCTTGGTTACGAGTTAATGTCAAACACGGGGCTAAAATTGCAGGCATCTGTTTTAAATCCACGACAATTAGCGATACTATTAATGGTTGGGAAAATAGAGTGGGAATGAGTTTTCCAGAAACTGGTGACTATATTATTTCAAAAGGATTAGTACCTGTCAAAATTGACTATCCCAACAATATGGGAATATATATTGAGCCTAATGTATGGTTATACTACGACCTACATTAATATCCACTAAATCCTTTGGATTGCGAGGAGATAAAAGAGATGCTTACAGTCGAACAAAAACAAGCTTACGTAAATGATGGTTATTTCACAGTTGAAGAAGTTGTACCAAAAGCGCTAGTTGAAGAAATCCGGCATGAAGTAGAACTTATTACCGCACAAAAACGTGGGGGAGTATTGGCGGGTGACTATGAATGGTGGTCTGATTATACTATCCCAGACCAAATTAGGTATCAAAAGATAATTCAGAGGCTGTTAGAGCTTCCTACTGTGATGGAACCAGTGCAAGCCCTAATTGGTTCTGATATCTTCCTATTGATTACCGATCTAGCCATAATTCGTGCGGGTACAGGATATATTGCTTGGCATCAAGACCATGGATATTTAGTTGAAGTATTGATCGCACCTGAATCCAAGTCAACAAACGTCTTAAATGACGATGTTTTTCGGTTGGTGCTTCCCGTAGTCCAGCAAACTACTGTATTCATAACCATATATTTACAGAATACTGATAATGCTATGGGTGCAATGCGAGTTATACCAAATAGCCACCGATGGGAACACTCATTAGATCCGTCTTCTGCTAATTCACTAGATACAGAAATATGTCTTCCACTTCCTGCGGGAGCAGCAATGTTTTATACGCCAACTGTATGGCACACCGCAGATGCCAATACTTCAACTACCAATTACTGGATACTAACTCTGATTTTTACAAAAAATAACATCCAACCGATGTTGGTCGATGCTTTGAAAGGTAGAATCTAGTGATGGCAAGCTCAACCATAAACTTCAATAATGTCAAAAATAACAAATTTTCTGACTTAGGCTTTGCTGGCTGGTAAAACTAGGAGACAATCATGACAACTGCCGACCTCATCTTAATCAACGACTGGTACGTAGTCGCAAATGGAGAAGATTGTAGACCAGGAAGTATCACCACAGCTCGTTTGTTGGGAGTTAACTTGGTACTATGGCGCAGTCATGAACATAATTCACCCATACAGGTATGGCAAGACCACTGTCCCCACCGAGGTGTGGCTCTGTCTAGGGGAGAAATTGCGAATAATACTTTGGTTTGCCCGTATCACGGATGGAGATACAATCAAGCTGGTAAATGCGTACACATCCCCGCTCACCCTGACATGGTACCCCCAGCAAATGCACAAGCTAAGACCTATCATTGTCAGGAACGCTACGGCTTAGTGTGGGTCTGCTTGGGGAACCCTGTTAATGATATACCTTCATTCCCCGAATGGGACGATCCGAATTATCACAAGACTTCTACTAAGTCCTACTTGATTCAAGCTAGTGCATTCCGTGTGATGGATAATTCCTTAGATGTATCTCATTTTCCTTTTGTCCATGACGGTTGGTTAGGCGATCGCCACCACGCACAAGTTGAAGACTTTGAGGTGAAAGTAGACAAAGATGGTATTACGATGGGTAAGCATCAATTCCAGACATTAAGGATTGTCAGCAGTGTCAAAGATGATTTATGGGCTAATTGGTTCAGGATTAGTCAGCCTTTATGTCAATACTGCGTTTCAGAATCCCCTGAAATTCGGATAGTGGATTTGATGACGATAACACCAATTGATGAAGACAACAGCGTATTGCGGATGTTGATCACGTGGAACTGCCCGGAAATATTGGACTTTAAAACATTGGAGTCAAAGCTACTAGCCGAATATGACGAAACAATAGAACAAGATATTCGGATCATATATTCCCAAAAGCCAGCGCGTTTACCACTGTTACCCCCAAAGCAGATCAACACGCAATGGTTGCCACAGGAAATACATTGTGCCATCAGATCGATGCACAGTGGCCTATTGTTGATGGCTAAAGGAACTAGGCGTCACTTATGGTGTTTGTTAACTTCAGTTGAATGGCACGAAGAAAACCCATAGTGCTTATTTTGTAAGCACTTTAAGCTTTTGTATATAAAAATTACCAAAAAACAAAATCAAGTACAAAACGCACTTATTACATATCGCACGAGCAAAACCAAAAGAAGGAGTGACTGATGGCAGGTAAATTGGATGGAAAAGTAGCGATTATTACTGGAGCTTCCTCTGGTATTGGAGCGGCTACAGCATTGGCCTTAGCTGCGGAGGGGGCAAAAGTCGCGATCTGCAAGACGTGCGGAGCATTTGGATGTACTAGCAAAACAGATCGCAGCCAGTGGTGGTCAGGCATTACCTATTGTTACAGATATTACGAATGAAGCACAAGTAAATCACTTAGTCCAAAAAACTAATGGAGAACTTGGACATGTGGATATTCTGGTGAATAACGCAGGAATTGGTGTGTTTGGTACAATTGATACTGGGAATCCCGCAGACTGGAGACGAGCATTCGATGTGAATGTTCTGGGAGTTTTATATGCTATCCACGCAGTTTTACCTCTTCTCAAAGCCCAAAAATCCGGGCATATAGTCAACATATCTTCTGTCGATGGCAGGATAGCGCAAGCTGGGGCTGGAGTTTATAGTGCTACCAAATGGGGTGTCAATGCTCTTTCAGAAGCATTACGCCAAGAAGTGTATAAAGACAACATTCGCGTTACCATCATTGAACCAGGTTTAGTCGATACACCATTCATTGACTTAATTTCTGACCCCATCACCAAACAGCTTAGTGAAGAGCAACTTCAGACAATAACACCTTTACAAAGTGAGGATATTGCCAGAGCTATAATCTATGCAGTGACACAACCCGATTCATGTGAATGTGAATGAAATTTTGATTCGACCAACTACAGAAGGTAATTAGAGATGTTTCTAAAATATGATACAAATGTCCCAATTATCGGTTCCTAATCAGATGCCCGTAATAGAGTCAATTTGTGATATGTTTTCTGTATCGGCATAAGTCTATCTACTGGAGTTTAGACTCAATATCGGTGAATGAAACTAATAGTCGATGAATAATTCCTAATATTAATTCCCTTGATGCTGGAAATTCAAAAAAAAAAATGAAAACAAACAAACATATAGCTATGTGGGCTTGTCCTAGAAGTCGTTCTACTGTCATTACTCGTGCTTTTGAGAATTTGGATGGATGTATTGTTTATGATGAGCCTCTATTCGCTCCATCTGTCTTTATGAAAACTTACACTACTATTAACAGTCGTACATTAGAAGAAGAAAACTTAAAGCAATTATTGGCGCAAAATAATTTTGAACCGGACATCAAGAAAGTTATAGAAAAAATAACTGGAAATTTACCGGACGGAAAATTATTCTCATTTCAAAAAATGATAACAGGTGACTATAGATTTGAATTTGGAATAGATTGGGTAAAAAAGCTAACTAACTTATTTTTAATAAGGCATCCTCAAGATATTATTTTGTCTTTCGATATAGCGGAGAAAAAGACAGGTATCACAGAACCATTCACACAACAAATGATTGGAATGAAAACACTTTATCAAGTTTTCCAACAGATTGAACTTATTACAGGACAAATACCTTTAGTTATTCACTCAGATGATATAATTAAAAACCCTCCTTCTGCGTTGGAATGGCTGTGTAAAAACTTAGAGATTGCATTTGATAAAAGGATGCTGACATGGAAAGCAAATCTAGAAGATTCCAATTATTTATTGTATAAACAATTATTTGCTAATTCTGAGTTTAGCAGTTCAGAAGCCTGGTTTGAAACTTTAAGATTGTCCCAAACATTTCTCCCCTATGAAAAGAAGGAGAGAAAATTACCAGATCACTTAATACCTCTGCTAGATGAATCTATTCCTTACTATGAAAAACTCTTACAGCATTGTCATAGTTTTGAATGGTCAGAACACCGAGTTTGATCATAACCGTTCAGACAGGGAATAAAAGCGCAATTAGGGAGATATGAACAATAAAATATCCAGCCGTGTAAACTCCAGTGAATAATGATATGCTGTTTATTGATTAGGAAAACAACTTATGACCAATCAAAATAACCAAGAATTAGAGAACAATTTACCAATCGCCAAGCAGCCATGTCCTGTCAATTCTTATAATGAGTGGGACGCGCTTGAAGAAGTCATTGTTGGCAGTGTTGAAGGTGCAATGTTACCTGCCCTAGAACCAATCAACAAATGGACATTCCCTCTTGAAGAATTGGCATCTGCTCAAAAGTTACTCTCTGAGAGGGGAGGAATTCCCTATCCACCAGAGATGATTGCATTAGCACACAAAGAACTAAATGAATTTATTCACATTCTTGAAGCAGAAGGAGTCAAAGTTCGTCGAGTTAAACCTGTAGATTTCTCTGCCTCCTTTTCCACACCAGCTTGGCAAGTAAGAAGTGGTTTTTGTGCCGCCAATCCTCGTGATGTTTTTTTGGTGATTGGCAATGAGATTATTGAAGCACCAATGGCAGATCGCAACCGCTATTTTGAAACTTGGGCGTATCGAGAGCTGCTCAAGGAATATTTTCAGGCAGGAGCTAAGTGGACTGCGGCACCGAAGCCACAATTATTGGACGCACAGTATGATTTAAATTTCCAGTTTCCTCAAACAGGGGAGCCGTCGCGCTTTGTCGTTACAGAGTTTGAACCAACTTTTGATGCAGCAGATTTTGTGCGCTGCGGACGGGATATTTTTGGTCAAAAAAGTCATGTCACTAATAGTTTGGGTATAGAGTGGTTACAACGCCACCTGGAAGATGAATACCGCATTCACATGATTGAATCGCATTGTCCGGAAGCACTGCACATTGATACCACCTTAATGCCTCTTGCTCCCGGCAAAATACTAGTTAACCCAGAATTTGTAGATGTTAATAAATTGCCAAAAATCCTGAAAAGCTGGGACATTTTGGTTGCACCTTACCCCAACCATATCCCCCAGAACCAGCTGAGATTAGTCAGTGAATGGGCAGGATTGAATGTACTGATGTTAGATGAAGAGCGAATCATTGTAGAAAAAAACCAGGAGCCGATGATTAAAGCACTCAAAGATTGGGGATTTAAGCCTATTGTTTGCTCGTTTGAAAGCTACTATCCCTTTTTAGGCTCATTTCACTGTGCAACGTTAGATGTTCGCCGACGAGGAACTCTCCAGTCCTATTTTTAATATTTATCTTAATTATCGTTTCACCAGAGTGGTATAAATTAGTAAAACTCAGGAGACAATCATGACAACTGCCGACCTCATCTTAATCAATGACTGGTACGTAGTCGCAAACGGAGAAGATTGTAGACCAGGAAGTATCACCACAGCTCGTTTATTGGGAGTTAACTTGGTACTATGGCGCAGTCATGAAGATAATTCACCCATACAGGTATGGCAAGACCACTGTCCCCACCGAGGTGTGGCTCTGTCTAGGGGAGAAATTGCGAATAATACTTTGGTTTGCCCGTATCACGGATGGAGATACAATCAAGCTGGTAAATGCGTACACATCCCCGCTCACCCTGATATGGTACCCCCAGCAAATGCACAAGCTAAGACCTATCATTGCCAGGAACGCTACGGTTTAGTGTGGGTCTGTTTAGGGAACCCTGTTAATGATATACCTTCACTCCCCGAATGGGACGATCCGAATTATCACAAGACTTGTACTAAGTCTCACTTGATCCAATCTAGTGCATTTCGTGTGATGGATAATTTCATAGATGTATCTCATTTTCCTTTTGTCCACGATGGCGGGTTAGGCGATCACCACCACGCAAAAATTGAAGACTTTGAGGTGAAAGTAGACAAAGATGGTATTACGATGGGTCACCTTCAACTCCAGATGCCAAGGTTAAACAGCAGTATTAAATATGACTTATGGACTCTTTGGCAAAGGATTAGTCACCCTTTATGTCAATACTACATTGCGGAATCCTCTGAAATTCGGACGGCGGATTTGATGCTGGTAACACCGATTGATGAAGACAACAGCTTAGTGCAGATGTTGATCACGTGGAACTGCCCTGAAATGTTGGACTCTAAAACATTGGAAACATTGGAGTCAAAGCTACTAGCCGAATTTTACGAAACATTAGAACAAGATATACCGATCATAAATTCTCAACACCCAGCACGCTTACCACTGTTACCCCAAAAGCAGATAAACACGCAATGGTTGCCACAGGAAATACATGTGCCATCAGATCGCTGCACAGTTGCCTATCGTCGATGGCTAAAGGAACTAGGTGTTACTTATGGTGTTTGTTAATTTGAGTTGCATTGAGTGTATTAAATAGACGCAAGATATTTAAGATATGACAAATCCCCAAATAAGATTGGCAGCAATAACATCAACAGGATATAAGTCAGAGCTTATATCAGAAGCACGAGTCAGCCTACAATTGGCAATTCCCTTAGTCATTTCGCAAATGTGCGAAACGGGTATTTATACAGTGAATGCAGTCATGATGGGTTTACTTGGTACACAAGTTTTGGCTGCTGGGGCTTTGGGTTCGCTCGCTTTTTTGAATTTCTTATTTACCTGCTATGGTATTACCTCAGCAGGAGGAGCACAAGCATCCGAGGCTTTTGGGGCAAATAAAATAGATCAAGTTAGTCGTATTGCTTGTGGGCAAATATGGCTAGCAGTTGCCTTGTCTATACCCGCAATGCTTATGCTTTGGCATATTAATACTATCTTGCTGCTATTAGGTCAACAAGAAAGCACTGTATTACTGGCAAAAATCTATTTACAGACAATTGTGTGGGGCTTTCCTGCTGCACTTGGTCTTCTGATATTAAGAGGCATAAGCTCTGCTGTCAACGTCCCCCAATTGATGACTGTCATTATGCTGGCTGGGCTGATATTGAATGCCGCTGCCGATTATGTCTTAATGTTTGGTAAATTTGGTCTTCCTCAACTTGGTTTAGTGGGGATAGGCTGGGCAACTGTTCTGGTTTTTTGGGTTAGTTTTATAGCAGGAGTTATCTTACTTATTTTCTACCCAAAAGTTAGAGATTATCAACTTTTCCGCTATATGCATCAGTTTGATAAACAGACGTTTGTCAAAATTTTTCAAACTGGATGGCCTATGGGGCTCCAATGGGCATCGGAAACAGCACTATTGAACGTCACCGCTTGGCTAGCAGGATATTTAGGAACAGTAACACTAGCAGCCCATGAGATTGCAGCCCAAACAGCAGAGATGGCGATGGTGATACCACTCGGAGTCGGCAATGTTGCTGTCACGAGAGTAGGTCAGACCCTGGGAGAAAAAAAACCTTTGGGTGCAAGAAGGGCAGCATTGATTGGGATTACGATAGGTGCCATTTTTGCGAGTGCTGCGGCACTCATTTTCTGGTTACTTCCATATCAAATTGCGGGAATTTATTTAAATATAAACAATCCAGAGAATATCGAAGCAATTAAGACAGCAACTACTTTTCTCGCTTTGGCGGGATTATTCCAAATTTTTTACAGTATTCAAATGATTACTGTTGGGGCTTTGGTAGGATTGCAAGATACGTTAGTACCAGTGTTAATGAACTTAATTGTCTGGGGTCTTGGTTTGGCAGGAAGCTATTTCATGGCCATCATTTTAGGTTGGGGAGGTATCGGTATCTGGTTAGCTATGGTTTTGAGTCCACTACTCTCAGCAGTCATTTTAATTGTTCGTTTTTATCAAGTGATTGGCAATAAGATTGCTAATAGTGATAACGAGGAAGAGAGTCAACTTATACTCACCGACAAGGCGTTGAAATGCATATCTTAGGAATTTCAGCTTACTACCACGATAGCACTGCCGCTATGGTTGTTGATGGCGAAATTATTGCCGCAGCCCAGGAAGAACGTTTTTCAAGACGAAAGCACGATGCTGGTTTTCCTACTGGGGCGATCGCTTACTGTCTAAAACAAGCAAGAACCAAGTTACAACATATCGATCAAATTGTTTTTTACGACAAGCCATTAGTCAAGTTTGAGCGATTGCTGGAAACCTATTTAGCCTATGCGCCAAATGGATTTAGCTCGTTTATCACAGCCATGCCAATCTGGCTAAAAGAAAAGCTTTACCTAAAAACAATCTTAAAAAAAGAATTGGCACTCTTGGGGGAGTGCAAAACTTCTCAATTGCCTCCTCTATTGTTTACCTCACATCACCAAGCCCATGCGGCTTCTGCTTTTTTTCCCAGTCCTTTTGAGCGTGCTGCCGTTTTGTGCTTAGATGGTGTAGGAGAGTGGGCAACCACCTCCGTTTGGATGGGATTGGGGCATCAACTCACACCCCAATGGGAAATTCATTTTCCCCACTCCCTCGGTTTGCTTTATTCAGCCTTTACCTACTACACCGGATTCAAAGTTAACTCAGGTGAGTATAAACTTATGGGTTTAGCTCCCTACGGCGAACCCAAATATGTAGACCAAATTCTCAACCATCTGTTGGATCTCAAAGAAGATGGCACTTTTCGGTTGAACATGGACTACTTCAACTACACAGTTGGGTTAACCATGACCAATCATAAGTTCCACGAATCTGTTTGGGGAACCACCACGCCAAGCAGAAGGAAAAATCACCCAAAGAGAAATGGATATTAGCCAGTTCCATCCAGAAGGTGACTGAAGAAGTGGTACTGCGTTTGGCGAAAACTGTCAAAAAAGAACTGGGTGCAGAGTATCTATGTTTAGCAGGTGGTGTCGCCCTCAATTGCGTAGCCAACGGACGAATTTTGCGAGAAAGTGACTTCAAAGATATTTGGATTCAACCCGCAGCCGGAGATGCAGGTGGTGCAGTCGGAGCAGCATTAGCGATTTGGCATGAATACCATGCCAAACCCCGCACTCCAACAGCAGGCGATCCGATGCAAGGGTCTTATCTCTAACGTAGCTTTAGCGAAGCTGAGATTCTCCAGTATCTCAACTCTGTTAATATACCTTACCAGCGACTCGCTGATAGCGAACTTATGCCTCGCCTTGCAGAAATTTTAGAACAGGGAAATGTTGTTGGCTGGTTTTCTGGGCGGATGGAGTTTGGCCGCGTGCTTTGGGGAGTCGTTCGATTATTGGCGATTCACGCAGTTCCAAAATGCAATCGGTCATGAACCTGAAAATTAAATATCGTGAGTCCTTCCGTCCTTTTGCTCCTTCAGTCTTGGCGGAGAGAGTCTCCGACTACTTCGATCTTGATCGTCCTAGTCCTTATATGCTGTTGGTAGCACCAATCAAAGAGAATCTACACATTCCGATGACACAAGAGCAACAGCAGCTATTTGGGATCGACGAAGCTGAACGTTCCTCGTTCCGAAATTCCGTGCGGTCACTCATGTCGATTACTCGGCTCGTATTCAGACAGTTCACAAGGAAACTAATCCTCGTTACTATGAGTTAATTCGTCATTTTGAGGCACGAACTGGTTGTGCTGTCTTGGTGAATACTTCGTTTAATGTACGGGGCGAACCAATTGTTTGTACTCCAGAAGATGCTTATCGATGTTTTATGAGAACTGAAATGGACTATTTGGTTATGGAGAATTTCTTGTTGGTCAAATCTGAACAGCCACAGGGGAATAGTGATGAGTCGTGGCAACAAAATTCGAGTTAGATTAACTCACGAGTGAATATTTCCCACAAAAAAAGTAGTAAATAAAGATGGAACAGATAAAGGAACTTGACCAAAAAGGATTGCGTGAATTTGGACTGATTGGCGGTTCCATAGTGGCAGTTTTATTCGGCTTTTTACTCCCAGTTATACGCCATCATTCCTTGTCAGTTATCCCTTGGGTTATTGCAGTAATTCTCTGGATTTGGGCAATAATCGCACCTGCAACTTTAAATTTTGTTTACAAAAACTGGATGAGGGTTGGACTTGTTTTAGGTTGGATACAAACACGAATTATTTTAGGGGTTTTATTTTACATAATGATTACCCCAATAGGATTGATGAAGCGGCTGTTGAATCAAGCTCCAATGATGCGAAGCTTAAATCCAGAGTTGCCCACTTATCGCCAATTGAGCAAGTTAAGAACTACAGAAAGTATGGAGAAACCATTCTAATGCTAAAAGACACTTTGGATTTTCTTAAAGACATTAGCGGATTTATTAAAGAACAAAAAAACTACTTGTTGATTCCCCTGATTATCACCCTGGTATCCTTGGGGGCGCTAATTGTCTTCGCTCAATCTTCTGCGATTGCGCCGTTCATTTACACTCTTTTTTAAAAATTGCCATATGAGTAACTTGAAGGGTTGGGTAAAGATAGCATTGATCGGCACGTTGATTTTCTGCGGGTTAATCTTTGGAGTGGTATTCGTGGAAATTGGTTTACGTGTCGCTGGGATCGAGTACATAGCATTCCATACCATTGATGAACAGAGAGGTTGGGTAGGGCGACCTCATGTTTCCGGGTGGTATCAAAGCGAAGGTGAAGCTTACATCCAGATGAATAGTGATGGCTTTCGAGATCGAGAACACACCAAGGTGAAACCAGAAAATACCTTCAGGATAGCGCTGTTAGGAGATTCCTTTCTAGAGGCTTTGCAAGTGCCGTTGGATCAAGGTTTGGCCGCAGTTATAGAACGAGAACTAAGTAGTTGTACAGCTTTGGCTGGACGAAAGGTGGAAGTGATTAAGTTCGGGGTTACTGGTTATGGAACAGACCAAGAACTAATTACCCTACGGGAGAAAGTTTGGGACTATTCACCTGATATGGTAGTGCTGAATTTTTATATTGGCAACGACATCAGTGATAACTCCCGTGCTATCAGTCAGAAACTCTATGCTGGTGAACTAGCTTTACTAAAACCGTTTTTTATATTAAAAGACGGTGAGCTGGTTGTTGATACTTCGTTTGTCAATACAGATACTTATCGCTCAAAGCTGACATGGTGGGGCAAAGCTTATATCAAAATAAAAGACCACTTGCGGATTTTACAAGTTGTGAACATCATACAAGATTCTCTTAACAACCTTAATTGGAGGCTTTCTCCTCAAGCAATAGAGGAGCCGTTATTTAGCAATGGAAAACATGATCGAAAGTCGAAATGGTTTTATGATATCTACAAAACACCTACTGACCCTGAATGGCAACAGGCATGGCAAGTCACAGAGAAACTGATTAGCTTAATGCACGATGAGGTGATTGCGAAGAAAGCAGATTTTGTAGTTGTTACCTTTGGCGTCTATTTCAACGCAATCCTTCAGCGCGTCAAAAAGAAATGCAAGCATTTGGTGTGACTGATTGGTTTTATTCTGAGAAGCGAATTACAGCTTTGGGTCAGGGTGAGGGCTTCAGTGTACTTAATCTCAGCCCGACTTTGCTGGACTATACCGAGCAGAACAATACTTGCCTATACGGGTTTGACGATACTCTTGGCTGTGTAGGGCATTGGAATGCTTCGGGGCATCAGTTGGCAGGAAAAATGATTGCGTCTGGGCTTTGTCAACAAGAAAGGCAGAAAGCAGGAAATAAGTAGCCTACCTTCATGAATAAAAAACCTACCCTTGAAAGCCTCCCCACCTCCCCACCTCCCCATTACCCCACCTCCCCACCTACTTCAGATTCTGTTAGTAAAACCAAGTAGATATTTGTGGGTTCATTACGTCCTTTTAATTCAACTTTTCCTATAAATTTAATCGGGAACTTATCTTTTATATGCACATAAGTTTCTTCACTAATTAAAATTCTGCAAATTCCACCTTTAAGAGATTTATCATAACTCTCCAGTCGAGCGGCAATATTTACAGTATCTCCCAAAACTGTATATTCTGCTCTTTGGAAACTACCTAAAGTGCCTGTAATTAGTGTTCCTGTCGTAATTCCGATGCGGATAGATATAGTGGGATAACCTAATAACTTCCATCGTTGATTTAATGATTGTAATTTATTCGCCATTGCTAAAGCACAACTAATCGCATTTTCAGCATCAGTAGCAATTTCTTCTGGACTATGACGTTGAATGGGTACACCAAAGAGTGCCATAACAGCATCACCAATGAATTTATTCACCATCCCATGATGTTCGACGACAGCTTCCGTCATTCCTTCCATATATTCATTCAGCCAAGTCAATAAAGTCGTGGTTGAAATTTTGGTAGAAATAGTACTAAATCCTTCTATATCTGAAAATAATACTGTCGCTGTCATCTCTCTACCGACAATAGAGCCTTTCTCAAGTAATTGATGACGAAACTTCCAAATCTCATCAGCTACTTCTGGTGTAACTTGCTGTTTAAACAGTTGCATGAGTATGGAACGGTCTTGTCTTTCTAAGGTAGAAGTATAGATTGCAACAGTAACAGCAGATCCTCCTAAAGCTAGTAGACTAGGAATTAGAGAAAGCCACCATCCCTGTAAAAAAGATATGTAAGAAATGCCGATTAAACCAGTTCCAGTCAAAACCAAGCTGAAAACTGTTCCGAGTAGAGAAACTTTTGGTGAGAATAATTTTTGTGAGCGTAATGACCAACCCAGTATCGACCCAACTGTAGACCATCCCAAAATCCACAACCATTCACTAGACTGACTCCAAACTTGAATCATGGGACGTTCGTCCAGAGCAGCACTTAAAATTTGGCTAACTAAATTAGCATGAATTACTACCCCAGGCATTCTTTCGGGAAATGCACTAAAAGAACTACTATAAGGGCTAAAAAAATCATCATGCAGACTAGGGGCGGTTGCACCTATCAAGACTTATGCGAATAGCTAGCCCAATTAGGAGGTAATTTACCATTTAAAACTTGTGTAAACGAATACTGCTGAAATCAATTTTCTCTACCTCGATAATTCAACAGAATTTGATAACCTTGGTCATCAGCATCGACATAACCACCATCATTTTCACGAAAGGGAACAAATTTAGCTTTTCCTAGTTGATAGTGAGGTGGTGTAGAATCTGTTTCTAATTGTTGTAACTGAATACCCTGGGCTTCTAAATAAATTAAAGATAGTCTAGCCCCTAAACTCAAAACTACTTGACCGGATTGATTCTCTAGAGAAATTAATCCCCGACGCACTTTGCCATCAGCATCTAAAATTAAGTCAGAAGCAGCAACTTGATCACGTTTTTGCAAAACCGGATTCGCTTTGATTTCACTACCAACGTCATCACCCACTACTTTTTGTACACCAATCAAATTAGGGGTAGAGTTGAGGATTTTGACTAATTCTTGATGACCTGGCTCCACGGGTAAATCCCGATATATATCCCAGCCAATTGCACGGGGTTTTTGCTGACGAATCCGGTCTAAAACCTTAGCAAAAGCTGCATCAGGTAACGGCCATTGACCCACACTTCTAATTGTGGCTTCATCAATAGTGATTATCACAATCCGGTCATCAACTTTTTCTAGAGGACGCAAACGAAACCACTGATCAAATGCAGCCCACTCTAGCATTTGTAGCAGCCCCAACATCCGGATCACGAGAATTAAACCTCCTATGGTTGGAGCTATTACCAGAATTACACGCCAGTTATTGATTTGATTGAGTAACTGCTTCATCTGGCTGCGTTTAGTCATTGTGTAGCTTCGCAGCAATTAGCAATTGGTACTTGACTAAGTTCCTTTAAACCCACAGAATCCAAAAGTTGTTTCCATTCGTCCACAAAACGCTGATTTTCTGGATGTAAGCGTCTTTGTTCGTATAATGTATAGACACTTTCATACCAATAACCGTTTTTAGCATAGATATTCGCCTTTTGCAGTGGATTGGCGATCGCCAAGTCATTCAATACCTGAGCATTTGGGATCACCCGTTGTATTTTTCCTTCTAGAACTACATCTCGTTGACGTTCATCTTGATTGCAGATAATAGCTATATACCACTTGTACTCCTTGCCAACTACCAATGAACCAGCAGCTTGAGGAAATTTCAGGTTAATAATACCAGATAATTCCTCTTGCACCGGAATAGTAGTTTGATAAATGCCCTTACCATGTTCATCAAACAATGAAAATTCCATATCAGCGGCCTGAAATTCGGAATAATTGACCAAAATCGAGGGATAGTCCTCGGTTGTAAATTCCATTTCTGTAGATGGAATCAAAGCTTTGAACTTCTGTTCCCAGGGCTTATTTTCCTTAGTTTGGGTAGCAGATACACCGTTGGCAACAGCACAAAGTCCTCGCGATGCACCTCCAGCAGTTTTTTGAGGTCTACTTTTAGGTTGAAACGTAATACCTACGGCTGGTTGCTGTGTAACTGGTAATAATGTTGAGACTGCGAAGAGGGGAGTTAATACCAGAGATAAGAGTAGCTGATTTAAATTTAAGTTCATAACTCAAATGCTTTGAATAGTAAAGATAGTGATATTGTCAATTAACCCCATCACCATAGCTATATTCAGCTTGATGTTGGGATATATGGAGAGTTGAGATGAACCATTTGTCCAAATTTTACTTGATTTTACAGCTTTTGACGGCTATAAACTATTTTCATTCATCAATAAATATACTGTATAGTGAGGAATCACTGATATATTACTCTATTTAATTGTATTGGATTTGACTCAATTTATTTATTGATTACTTGAAGTCAAAAAAAACAGGGAATAAAAAAACCATTCCCTGTTTCTTATGGTCTATAACCAATTACCAATTAAAACGAAAGGAGACCAGAAATATGGATTTTGAAACTGACTTTTTTCCATCATGGCTAATTGAGCATTACGCAGAGCTTGAGCTTTATTAATATTGGGATTAATTAATTGTCGATAAAACTCTTTAAAAAAGATAGCTGTAGCCCGATCATCTACTTGCCACAAAGTTCCCACCGTACTGCGAGCACCAGAACGAATGGCTAATCCAGCTAAACCTAAAACTGCACGATCATCTCCAGTGGCAGTTTCACAAGCACTCAGTACTAGTAACTCGATAGGTTCTTGATTTTCTTGCTCACGAGAACGTAATAATTGATCCAATTCTTTCACATTAATTCGCTCATTCCATGTCAAAATGAAGGTTTCTTCGGCATTAGAGCTAAATTGACCATGAGTTGCTAAGTGAAGAATAGAAAAAGACTTGTTTTTGACTTCTTGTTCTAAACTTTTAGTAATAAAATACTTGTTGACAAGTTTCTCAGTGGGAATCTTACTAGAAATTTGCTCAATCTCACTAGCTACTCCTGGTAAATCGGAAAAGCCCTGACGTCCTTCGGTTAACGCTCCTACTAGCATTTTCAATTTGACTTGTTTCAACGGTTGAGATTGCAGTAGTTGCATTCCCGGAGCCAGAGCAATATTATATTTTTCAATAATATATTTTTGCCCATCATGTAGACTAGCAATAGAAAGATTTCTTAAGTAGCCATCGAGAACAAATACTAGTGTTTTGATGCCATTGGCATTTAAATCTGGCTCACTAGGACGAATTAACCAGTTGTAAATTTGTTGAGAAAACTGTAATTGTTCTTGGGGAAAAGCAGTCATTCTTAAGGATCTGCGTGCTTTTTTAAAGATTTTTTCTAATTCTCCTGCCGATTTATAAGTGCTGTACTTGCGTAAAGGTTGACCAGGAATAGATAAAATTACATCTAGACGATCACCCAAAATAATTGGATAAAGAACAGCAGCAGTCGGATCGATTTTATCAAGTAGCTGAGGTTTAGCATTAGCACAAGCATCACGGAAAAAGTTATCTAGTTCCGCTAATTGTAACGATTCAATGGTTTGACGAGCTTGTTTTAATTTAACTTGACTGGGATTTTCTGATTGCAAGAGTAACCCCACTAATTCTCGATAAATAGGTTCTACACTTTCTCGAAAGGAAAACTGTACACTAGAATTAACTTTTACTAAGTCACTGCGGAGGGAACGGAGAATATCTACAGATTGAGTAAACTGAGCGATTGCACCTTCTGTATCCCCCTGAATTTGATGCAGTTTTCCCTTATGTGAAAATAGTTGATAGGCAATATCAGGGTACTGTTCTGATGGTGCGAGACTGATAGCTTTGTTAATCAAACTCTCGGCTAAAGTCCCTTGTTGTTGAAGTTGAGCTAATTTGGATTGAGATAGTAAAACATAAGCAATAATACGAGGATCATCAAGCAATGTCGATTGTTGATAAGCATGAGTCAGAATTTGGTCAATCTCACTCATAGAGACAGTCTCACCATCAGAAACCTTTGCTAATTTGAGTAAATTCTCAGCCAAGTTAATTTGAGCAAAGAGTCCCACTCGATTAGCTGGTAATTGGGAGACTGGAGTGGAAAGCGATCGCCCTAAAGCAACTACTTCTGTCCACTTTTTCTGTTCTAGTAATAGACTAAGACGGTTGAGATTAGCCTGAACTTGAGTATTAGGTCGAGTTGTTAATTGAGATGACCGGGTATAAGCATCTAAAGACGCACTTATGAGATGATTACGTTCTTCAGATCCCAATCTAGACTGATTAGCAAAAGCACGTTCTGTATTACCAATATTTAAGTAAATAGCGGACTGTTCTTGAGACAGATTTAATTTTTGGGCCATCTGTAACCCAATTGTTAATGCTTGCTTCGAGTCATTCAAATGCCCTAAAACACGTAATGTATTACCTAAAGCATTGATGGCTCGCACATTTGGGATGGAAGGTGATAGGCTTTGCAGTTTTTGCTTTGCATCGGCAGAAATTTCGCAATTTGATGCCTCTAGTTCAAAAGCAGTCAGCAGGGTTTTGCAAGCTTGAGGATAGAGTCCTAATTCTTGTAGAGCTAGACTTTGATGAGTCTGACTGGAAATTAGTTGTGGTTTGAGATTAAGCTGCTGGTAAAGTTTAGTTACTTCTGTCCCAGTATTAATTGCATCTTGAAGCTTTCCTTTTTCTATTTGTAGATTTCTTTGAATATTTAGGGTTTTAGCCAGAACTAACTGCTGTTCAGGGGTTTTAGATAGAGAATTTAGTAGAGATAAACTGTCGGTAATGTTTTTTTGAGCTTCTTCCCACTTTGTTAACTGCTCCCAACTGGCAGCGAGATTACTTAAAGCCATCGCTTGATTCAGGCGATCGCTTTTAGCATTAAATTCTGCCACAGCCTTTTCCAACAAGGGGACGGTGTCCTGAAACTGACCTGCATTGAAGAGAATCCGAGCTTGTTTGATTAAATCCTGTGGTGGTTGTCCTTGTACCGTCACTATAGGATTAGTAATAACCAGTAAAAGGGATATACTAAATATACAAATATTTCTGAGCAGCGATCGACTAAATTTCATTAATTTTCTCCGGGATGAAGGTAGCAAAGAAGCTAATCAATAATGCTAAGAACATAGATACAAGTGAACTTGTAGCGATTTATGGACAAATTCCTAATTTTTTACTTAGTAGTTAATTTAAACTTAGGCTTATTCTCAGTATAAATCCAGCCTATCCGAAAATCAATACCAGCGAGTATGTACTTTTGCGCCTCACCTAGACCCAATAATTTCTGCGAACCTACATCCACACTATTCACCCTCCTAAATATTCAAGGAGTGCCACAAAAGTAGTACAGTGAAAAATGCATCTAGTAGCGTTAGGACTTGACTAAATCACCTGTGCGGAAAATTGTTATTGCCGGTAACTGGAAAATGTTCAAAACCCAGGCCGAATCCGAAGATTTTTTACGCGGATTTCTGCCTCACTTGGAAGAAACACCCTCAGAAAGAGAAGTCGTCCTGTGTCCTCCCTTTACCAATCTCAGCGTAGTCTCCAAATATTTACACGGTAGCCGTGTCCAGTTGGGAGCGCAAAACGTTCATTGGGAAGAGAATGGAGCTTACACAGGTGAAATTGCAGCTTCTATGCTGACAGAAACTGGGGTGCGCTTTGTTATTGTCGGTCATAGTGAACGACGACAGTTTTTTGGAGAAACGGATGCTACCGTTAATCTTCGTCTCAAAGCAGCTCAAAAGCATAAACTTACCCCTATTCTCTGTGTGGGGGAAACTAAACAACAACGAGATGCTGGAGAAACAGAAAAGTTTATTATCAGTCAGTTAAAAACAGCTTTGGTAGATATAAACCAACATAATTTGGTGATAGCTTATGAACCAATTTGGGCAATTGGTACAGGTGACACCTGTGAATCAACGGAGGCAAATCGGGTAATTGGTGTAATTCGCAATCAATTGACTAATCCCAATGTGTCTATTCAATACGGTGGCTCCGTTAAGCCGAATAATATTGATGAGATTATGACTCAAAGAGAAATTGATGGTGTTTTAGTAGGAGGTGCCAGTCTAGAACCTGATAGTTTTGCTAGGATTGTCAATTTTGAGAAAATAGGCTGAAAATACCGTTTTGAGGGCAGGCAAGATGCCTGCTCCACCTTCGTTATTTGCCAATGATTGTTACTTTATGTTGAACAACTTAATCATTCGCGATCGCTGTTTTGATTGGGGACAGCGGACTTATTTAATGGGAATTTTGAATGTTACCCCCGATAGCTTTAGTGATGGTGGGGACTTTAAGCATCCCACTGCGGCTTTAGTACAGGCACGAGCAATGGTAACGGCTGGTGCTGACATCATTGATATTGGTGGTCAATCAACTCGTCCTGGGGCAAAACAAATCTCTGTAACTGAAGAACTTGACCGAGTACTAACAGTGTTGCAGTTAATCCGATCAGAAATTTCTCTGCCTATTTCCATAGATACAACTAGAGCAGCAGTAGCTAAGGCATCTGTAAGTGCAGGGGCAGATATAATCAATGATATTTCCGGTGGTACATTTGACTCAGAAATGTTTTCAGTAGTAGCGGAGTTAAATGTGCCTATTGTCTTGATGCATATTCGAGGAACTCCAGAGACAATGCATCAACAAACCGATTATCAAGATTTGATGGCAGAAATTTATAGTTTTTTATCTACACAAATTACAAAAGCAATGGCTGCGGGTATTACCAACGAGAAAATAGTGATTGACCCTGGGATTGGCTTTGCTAAGAACGATGAGCAAAATTTAGAAATTTTTCGCCGCTTGCAATCGCTAACGGGACTGAATTGCCCTATTTTAGTTGCAACCATCCCGGAAAAGTTTTCTGGGTCGGCTTCTCAACCAACCAGAAGCCAAAGCTAGAGTCTGGGGAACTGCTGCGGCTTGTTGTGCAGCTATTTTTAATGGAGCGGATATACTCAGAATTCACGATGTTCAGCAAATGCATGAAGTCTCATTAGTTGCTGATGCTATAGCCAGGGAGAAGAGGACAAGGGGCAGGGGGCAGGGGGCAGGGGGAGAAGAGGACAAGGGGCAGGGGGCAGGGGGCAGGGGGAGAAGAGGACAAGGGGCAGGGGGCAGGGGGCAGGGGGAGAAGAGGACAAGGGGCAGGGGGCAGGGGGCAGGGGGAGAAGAGGACAAGGGGCAGGGGGCAGGGGGCAGGGGGCAGGGGGAGAAGAGAATTTAAAATATATTCTCCCCATCTCCCTATCTCCCCATCTCCGGTTTTCCCCCCTGCACCCTGCACCCTGCCCCCCTGCCTCTTCCTCTTCCCCCTGCACCCTGCACCCTGCTCCCCTGCCTATTCCACCTCCCCCTCTCCAATCTACGCACCAACTTCTAATAAAAGAAGTTCCATATTTTCCCAAGAAATATCTTTTTGAAGATAACGAGGTGCTTCCGGATTATAAGGACTAGCAATGCGGTCAATACTGATAATATTTGCCTGATCTAGTAACACAGGGACATCAGGATCAAATGCAGTTGAACGCATTAAAGAACTAGAAAAGCCTTTAAAAATTACAATTTTATCATGCTCAGAGGAAATCTCTATAGTCACAATTAAGACTTCCTGAGGGCGTTTGATGGTGTACCGTTCGAGACGCTTACCAATGGAATTCATGTTTTGATTGTTGATTTTTATCTAGTTTCCTCATCCAACCTCTGGAATTTTCAATTTTAGTGCTGTGTAGCTGATCGTTTCTGTTTGCCTACCTTAAACATGACAAAGTAACTTAAGTACAGCACATAAACAACTAAAGCAATAATACCTAAGAAACCCAGAAACGCTGGTTTACTATGAGGATGGAAATAGTCTTTAAATAATAATGGTGCTTCTAACCAGACGTGACAGTAGGGAGTTTTTGGGGCGCTAATAGAAAAAGCACAACTCAGAAAAGGTACAAAAGCTACCGCACTTAAAATGGAATAAACAGTGATAGCCCAACGCCAAGACGTAAAAATCAGTTTCAGTAGACCACTCGATTGATACTCAATTTCATCATTGAGATCCACCCAAAACCATAATGAAATGGGAATTAATATCAATGCCATCAAGCCAGAAATAAAACTGACCCCATACTCGCTAATCATTAAGTAAACTGTAATTACCAGCAAACTTGATACACGCCAGTAAATAGTTAACAGGCGTTGTATGCTATCAGCTTTTTGGACAAACGCCCATATCAATAATACCAGAGGCAAGAATACAGCAAATAACAATGCTAATCGATAATCAATCCAGACTAAATAGCGAAACCAAGGCTGTTCCATAATTTTTATCAGAAAATAAATAAAAACATATCTGTTATAGCAGGAGATGGGGAGGTGGAAGAGGCAGGGGGGCAGGGTGCGGGGAGCAGGGGGGAGGGAAGAGGCAGGGGGGCAGGGAGCAGGGAGCAGGGAGCAGGGGAGAGGGAAGAGACAGGTACAAATATTCTCCCCCTTGCCCCCTGCCCCCTGCCCCTTTTCCTCTTCTCCCCCTGTTCCCTGTTCCCTGTTCCCGATGTAATTTTGCAAAAAAGCAAGCAATACTAGGAATTCAAAATCCCAGATGCTTGCTAACTTGATCAAAAAATTCAAATCATGCCATTTCTAGTCTTCGTAGAGTCGGCACTCAATTGCTTCTGGATTATCATCACAATACTGCTCTAGAGAGTTCTTGGGCTTAGTTTGACGTTGGTGTGAGGCTTCAGCTTGCAGTTCTTCTACTGCATCCCAAGCCGCAGCACACTCGGCTGAGTTACTACCTGATATGTCACAGACAGTCCGGGCTTGTTCTACTTCTTCGGTGATTTTCTCTTGAATATCGGTGGCTACTTTTTCTTGAATGTTAGTCATTGTTTTAGTCTCGTTGTGTTTCGTTTATACCAGTATAGAAAAATTACAAAAGTGTAGCTTTAGGCTGCTATTGCTAATGATTCTAACAATTGAGGTAATAATTTCCGGTCTGAGCCTGATAATCCTTAACTAATAGTGTAAATCATTTGATTTATCCCACATCCACCTTTTTATTTTAACATTTTGTGCTGTTATTACTATAGACTAAATATCTTACAATATATTTGGGATCTGGTTAGGTGCTGATTTATTCAGATTCCTGACTGGATGGAGAATATCAGGGAGATACAAAAAAATGGCTTAACCATTAGTCAATTACCTAGCCAAAGTTGCACATATGTCAGTAAAACTTGATAGAATAGAAGGAGTTTAAAAACCCTTTAATGACCAAATATATCTTAGAATAGGATGCATCCGGTTATTTAGGAATATTATAACCACAGATACAACCTATCAGGGAAAAAAACGGACGCAACAATTATGCTTATATGTCCCTGTTGACAGTCTTGCACAAAAACATGCATTTCTTCCCCTGAATAAAATGAACAAATATTAGCCTAAACAAAAAAGAAGCGCAGAACTCATGGCAGAACAAATGCACTGGACTAACGCCCTATCCACTCATCATTCTTTAGAAGCCGCTGTCACAGATGTAGTAGAGCAAGCTGTCTCATCTTTAAAAGCACCAGCGGATCTGGGGCTGGTATTCATTTCTTCTGCTTTTACCAGTGAGTATTCCCGACTTTTACCTTTGTTGGCTGATAAACTTTCAGTACCTGTACTCATTGGTTGTAGTGGTGCAGGTGTAATTGGTACGACCATGAAGGGACAAACTCAAGAGCTAGAATCAGAGCCGGCTATTAGCTTGACATTGGGTTCCCTACCCGGAGTAAATCTTCAAGTTTTTCATGTTGTCACTGAAGAACTACCGGATTTAGATAGTTCACCAGATGCCTGGATTAATTTGTTGGGTGTCCCAACTTCACCAGTACCCCAATTTATTTTACTTTCCAGTTCCTTTGCAGCGGGCATTAAAGATTTATTGCAAGGGATAGATTTTGCTTATCCAGGCTCGGTCATTGTCGGTGGACAAGCCAGTGGTGGGGGTATGGGGGGAAAAATAGCTTTATTTTGTAATCAACGTCTTTATCGTGAGGGAACTGTCGGGATTGCGTTGAGTGGTAATGTTGTCCTGGAAACAATTGTCGCTCAGGGGTGTAAACCCATTGGTCAGCCATTACAAGTGACAAAAGCTGATCGCAATATTGTTTTGGAATTAGATGAACAAGTGCCCTTAGTGGTTTTACGTGATTTAATCAGTGGTTTAACTGAGCAAGAAAGGATGCTAGCTCAACATTCACTATTTGTGGGTGTGGCTATGGATGAATTTAAATCTTCTTTACAACAGGGAGACTTTTTAATTCGGAATATTTTAGGTGTAGACCCATCCGCAGGGGCGATCGCAATTGGCGATCGCATTCGTTCTGGTCAAAGGCTACAATTTCACCTGCGTGATGCCCGCGCTTCTGCGGAAGACCTAGAATTACTCCTAGAACGATATCAAAACCAACACGGACATGAAGCCTCACCCATTGGTGCTTTAATGTTTACCTGTTTAGGTCGAGGTGAAGGACTCTATGGTAAACCGAATTTTGATTCTGAGTTATTTAAACGCTATTTCAATCATATCCCCATCGGTGGATTTTTCTGTAATGGGGAAATTGGACCGGTGAGTGGTAGTACGTTTCTCCACGGTTACACTTCGGTATTTGCAATTTGCCGACAATATGAATAGCGTTTAGATAAATGGCGATGCACAGAAGTATTTTCTAGAAGTAGAGTACTATTGTTATCAATCTTGGTATGAGTATCACTAGTGGAAGCTCCATAGGCTTGAATATAGCGGCGTACTTCCACAGGAAAATCAGGATAATCCAACATCCCATCCCCATCGGCAATAGTTGCCCAGAAGTCTCGTAAACTAGGAGCCAGTTGTTTAGCTTCAGCTAATGGGAGGCTGAGGGGTGGTAAAGTCAGTAATTTGATCAGGAATGGGTAAGAGCGATCGCCCATCCATTGCCGGGATGATTGTTGTAAATTGGGAAAATCGGGTACTGATGCGACTCGATGGGATAAAATTTCTAACCATTCTCTACCATTGTCATCTCGACAAAATTCTAGGACTCGATAAGGGTGAGGATAACTAACTAAGGAACCCGTCGTAATATCATATACTCCTTGAGCAGAAGCAATATCCTGAATATGTAAATGACCAGTAAATACGAGTTTCACATCATATCGTTTGAGTAAATGCACAAGTTCTGGCGCATTTTCCAACATATAGCGATTTGCTAAGGGGTGATTTGATTGATTAGGTAAATGCTCAATCACATTATGATGTATCATGACTAGAACTAATTCATCACCCTTAGTTGCTAGTTGAGCTTCTAACCATTGAAATTGTTGATCATCCAAGCGTCCTACTTGCTCACCTTGATCATTAAAAGAGTTAGAATTCAAAGCAATCAGTTTCACACCTGGCAGTAACTGACAAGTGTAATAATGTTGTTGAGGATTATCGTAGCCAAATTTGTAGTAATAGTGGGGGAAATCAGCAAAAGCGATGGACTGCTCATTAGCCATGAGTACTGGTACATCATGATTACCAGGAATTACATAAGCGGGGAAAGGCAATTGACTTAAACGCGCTTGTAACCAAGCATGATTTTCTGGTTCACCATGCTGGGTTAAATCCCCCGGAAGTAAGATGAAATCTAAATCTAGTTGGGTTAGATGTTCTAATACACTTTCAAAAGCGGGGATACTAACTTCTACGAGATGGAATCGGGATGGATGATTCCAAATTGTGTGAGGTAGGGCGATGTGTAAATCGCTGACTATAGCAAAACGAAAATTGAGGGTCATTGATTTAATGTGATTTTTAAAACAGAGATGAAAATAATTATTTTCTGAGAAGTATTCTCAAATTCTAAGAAAAATATAGTCAAATATAAATATTTCTTAGCAAAAGTTTATCTGTTTTGAGTCAAGATAAATTTCTGACAACTCGATTAACTAAACTCAGATAATCGTCTAATTCTTCATAGTCATCTAATTCTTTCTCATCTTCTAAAGTTAGTGAGGCTATTTTTTGTTTGGTTAATAATGTCTCAATTCGTCCCTGGACTAAGTTAGAAGCCCGAAATATTGGCACTCCTTCTACTAACTCAATGCGAATAGCACCATCTAGTGGTAAACTTTTGGGCAGGTGTGATAATTTCATGGGTAAATTGGTTGTCATAACAGGAGAAAAAAAATACAGAATTTTATTTTTGCTTAAGTCTTTTCTTAATTATAAACAAAGCATCACTATATTTTTTAATATCAACATTACTAAAAAAATCTCTACTAGTAGAATCTAATTCCTCATCATTATTTTCTAAATATCTAGCCAACATACTTTCATCAAAAAGAAATTTATAATTTTCATATATATCTTGACAACCTTTTTTATAAGCAATTTCTTTTACGTATTTTTTTCTACTAGTATGTTGTGATATTCCATCTGATTTATCCAATACAGATAGTTGATTATTTCTATAAGCGTAATCATTAATCCAATGAAGAGCAGCATAGAAATACATAATAATAGCCCACTCAGGAAAATCCTTGTGAGCTAACTTTGCAGTCTCTTCATTAACTCTGGCTTGTAGCTCGTATATACTAGGATTTGAGTCTGGGATGTTTTGATTCACCATTGTTGAAAAGAAATTTTTTGTTCTAATTTAATCTTTTCTAAGTTTTTTAACTACTTGAACATCACAGTCCCAATCTCTGGTATTTGTCAGAGCATCGAGCTTCCATTCTGTATCAACTGCTAAATTAATAGCTGTTTTTACTAGATTAACTCTTGTATTAGAACTAACATCAGCAAGTAATTGAAATATCAATTTACGAGGATTTTGCTTTTTATCCCGGATTACTTGAACCGAACGTACTTCTGGAAGTTCTTGTAGACGTTGCACTAAAGCATTAATTTCTGCTAATTCGGATTTTTCTTTTACAAAAATCAAGTCAACAAAACTACGAATAACTTTAATAAAATTGAAGAGATATTTACTGGCTTTGGAGTTTTGAAAATACGTAATGATCATTTTTGCTTCCTACACAAAAAAGTAACTAATTTTTCTGAGATTATAGAATTAACTTGCCAGACTTTGAAAAAAGGATATGCGGCTAAAATGATGCAGAAAACAAAATACTTTGAAAGTCACATAAATGACTTGACAAGTAATATGTTAAGAAAAATCTGTATCTGTACTAAATAAATATATTATACGAATATTGCCTTTAAATAAAAACTGTCTAATCACTTGATTTTTCTTAAATGTCGATATACTATTGATACATACTGCTAAATTGGCATTTATCTTCCTTTTTATGTACGAAGACACATACCAACATAGCAGCAAAAGTAAATATAGCGCAGAGGAGCGCGAATTATGCTCATTCTAATTTGTTTTCTTTCCGCTCTCACTCTTACAAATCAGTTTCTTCTACTTCTGTTACTGCTAACAAAGCGCTAAACTGAAACGGAACTTGATAATACATTAGGTTGTAAGTTCGCATCTTATGACCTAGTATATCATTAATATCTAAATTAACTTAATCTGAATATTATGTCAATAGATTAAGTAATAAACCTCTAATGCTTTCAGGGTAAGCATTCATGTAAAACTAACTTAATCTGGATATTATATCCATAGATTAAGTAATAAACATATCTACGTGAAAATTGCTGTAATCTTGAGTTTTGATCAGGTCATTAAATTACTTATAGTATAATTATTTACGAGAAGATGTAATTTGTCATTCTTCCCTCCATTCAGAATGACAATATAGTAAGGTTACTTGTAGTCTTTTTTGCAAATCAGGCGGGCAAGATGCCCGCTCCACGTACAGGAAATATAGCAGTTTTAATGTCTAGCTAGATTTTGGATTTTGACTTTAGAAAATCACGCACAACCTCTTCCACACGACGAGATTCTTTATCTACTTGATAATTCATCTTTTGCATTTCTTCCGTAGAAACTATCCCTGCTAATTGATTAATAGCCACTCCTACCTCTGGATATTGTTTCAAAATGTCTTGATTAAAGATGGGAACGGCTTCATAAGGGGGAAAATATTTCTTGTCATCTTCTAAAACAACTAAATTTAAAACCGGAATTAAACCATCTGTCGAATTTGCTGCAATTAAATCTACTTTCTTTTCCTTTAAAGCTTGATACATCAATCCTAAATCCATTTGTTGAGGGGATTTAGTAAATTGAAAATTATATGTTTTAGCTAGTCCGGGATAACCATCTTCTCGGTCTATAAATTCATAACCAAATCCTGCTTGAATTTGAGGAGTATATTTAGCAAATTCCGAAAGGGTTTTTATTTGCCACTTTTTAGCATCTTCACCGCGAATAATCATGGCAAAGGTGTTGTTAAATCCTAAAGATGGCATCACTTCTAATTTAAACTTCTGGTTGTATTCCTGTTTGATTTTTTCAAAAACATCTTGAGGACTATTAATCGGTTTATTTTTCAATACTTCTGTGAGTGCTGTTCCTGAATATTCCACATAACCAGCAATTTTTCCGGCTTTTACAGCTTCATGACAAATAGAAGTTCCTCCTAAGTTGGAACGTTGAACTTTTAATTTAGTATGACTTTCAATTTGCTGTGCTAGAATTTCTCCCAGGATAAATTGCTCCGTGAAAATTTTAGAACCAATCACAATTGTTGGTGGGGTTTGCTGATAAGCCAAACCAATTAATCCCATAAATATTAATGATATTATACCCAGAAAAATAGCTAATTTACGATTAATATTTTTCTTGTTTTCTCCTTGTCGCATCAGGGATTTTTCCAACCATCCCAAGGCAAAATCTGCACCTAATGCGATGACAGCAGCAGGTATGGCTCCAGCTAAAATTAGTTGATTATTGACTGTAGAAATTCCCCGAAATATAAATACCCCTAAGCCACCACCACCAATGGCTGCGGCAATGGTAGCTATCCCAACAGCAATAACTGTGGCAACTCTGACTCCTGACAAAATTACTCCTAAAGCTAGAGGAATTTCTACCTGAAATAGTAATTGCCAATCGGTCATTCCCATCCCTCTTCCCGCTTCTCGAATCGCTGGATCAACATTATTAATACCAATATAAGTATTGCGAATCAGAGGAAGTAAAGCATACAGGGTCAAAGCCACAATCGCGGGAATTTTGCCAATTCCTCCCAGAAATGGCACGGAAATCAGAAAACCAAAAATCGCTAAACTAGGAATAGTTTGAATGGTGTTAGCTAAACCAAGAATGGGTGGAGCCAGTTGGGGTTTACGAGTGATGAAAATCCCGACGGGAATACCAATAGAGATAGCCACTATCATGGAGATAGCGACTAATACTAAATGTTCACCACTACGTAAAATGATTTCGGGGATGTATTGGCTGAAAAACAAAATCGTCTCCTTCAATTAAAATTTTTCCAATCTTCTCCCGCTCGCAAACAAGCAATAAAAGCTTGTGCTTCTGGATGTTCCGATTGGAGGAATTCTTCTCTAGTTCCTAATACAACTAAATTTCCTTCATGCATTAATCCAATGCGAGTACCTAGAAAAAATGCTTCCTGGATATCATGGGTGACAAAAATAACGGTTTTATCTAGTTGTCTTTGTAAGTAACGAAACTGTTTTTGCAGTTCTAGTCTAGTGATGGGGTCAAGCGCACCAAATGGTTCATCCATCAATAATATCGGTGGGTCAGCAGCTAAAGCCCTAGCTACACCTACCCGTTGACGCTGACCCCCAGATAGTTGATGGGGATAACGTTGGGCAAATTTTTCTGGGTCTAAACCCACCAAGTTTAACATTTCATAAACTCGGGTCTCAATTTGGTGTGGTTTCCATTTTTTTAAGGATGGTACTAGTCCCACATTTTCGGCAATGCTAAAATGGGGAAATAAACCAGTTTCCTGGATGACATAGCCAATCCTTCGTCTTAGTTCAATGGTATCCCAGTTAGTGGTGGGGCGATCGCTCACTAACACTTGACCCAGAGTGGGAATGAGGAGGTGATTGATTAATTTTAAAGTTGTGGTTTTACCACTACCGCTACGTCCCAATAAGATGAGTGCTTCCCCTTGATAGATGGTCAGATGCAAGTGGGATAATAAGGAACGCTGATTAATTTGGAAACTGACATCCTGAAACTCAACGGCAATTTCTGGTGGTTGGGACATGAGGGTTTGTTGGTTGTTCTCCGAAATATAACTAGGATTTAATTGGTATAAATTTATTAATAAGTATAGCTGAGGCTAGTTTGAGAATGATTTGGTAGTAATTGTACCTTTATAAGTATCTTATCCTATCCTTGAACAAAAACACAATCTGGAAACTCTGGTTAAGTGGTCAATTAGGTTGAAGCAACCTACATTATTGTTTTGTCACGTCAATAATTCTTTATTTCCTTTGTTATCTTCGCTATCAGTAGAAAGGTCGAAACTGCTAAGAGGTGAGTAGCCCAACCAGAATCAGTAGCAGATTTAGCTAAGTATTTGCTGTGGGGGAGCATCTTCCTGCAATCAGATCAGGAATTTATGACGCTGGAAATGTGCGATCGCTTTGAGGGAAAATCCCATACTGTATTTTTTTGGATCTTTCTTATTTATACAGATAAAGTCTTGAAATCAAATAGAAAAAAGTATATTATATTAGCAAGGAAGTTTAAAATTTTACTTTCGGAATTACAAAAATCAACCCAACTGATTTCAGGAGAGTTTATCATGTCTAAAATCATCATCCAAAATCTAGAAGTTCAAGAATTGATCAGCGAAGTAGATGCTAACGAACTCAGCCAAATTCAAGGTGGCAATCTCCTCACAATTGCCCAAGAAATAGCTGATTTGCTCGGATCAATTGCTAATGTAATCAAATAAAAATATCTCTGTAAGTACAGGGTAAAAGTTAAATATAAAGTCTGATAAAATAGGGACTTTATATTTAGCTTATTATTTAAGAATCTGATGATTTCTAACTAATTTCAAATTGTTGTTTTTGTTGCTTAAGCCAATTATTTAACAAATGGGAAAATAATTTGACGACGAAGATTTTTATCTAATTGAGGTTCGATCATCTCTTCCACAAAAATTAGTCGGATACCTTGAGAAGTTATTATTGGCAAATCAGGCGGGCAAGATGCCCGCTCCACATACAATGACTATACCAGGTATAAATTTATTGATAAGTATAGATAATGCTAGTTTGAGAATGAGTTGGTAGCATATTTCTTGTCTCTTATTGATACAAGTAAAGTCTTGAAATAAAATACAAAAAAGTATATTATATTAGCAAGGAAGTTTAAAATTTTACTTTCTGAATTACCAAAATAAAACCAACTGATTTCAGGAGAGTTTATCATGTCTAAAATCACCATCCAAAACCTAGAAGTTCAAGAATTGATCAGCGAAGTAGATGCTACCGAACTCAGCCAAATTCAAGGTGGCAATATCGATTTAGTAGGAATTGGCAAGGAGATAGATACTTTGATCAATCAAATTAGTTCTTTGCTAAAATAAAAATATCTCTGGTAAATACAGGGTAAAAGTTAAATATAAAGTCTGAAAACATAGGACTTTATATTTAGCTTATTATTTAAGAATCTGATGATTTCCAACTAATTTTAAATTGCTGGTTTTTTTGCTTAAGCCAATCATTTAACAAATGGGAAAATAATTTGACAACGAAGATTTTTATCTAATTGAGGTTCGATCATCTCTTCCACAAAAATTAGTCGGACACCTTGAGAAGTTACTATTGGCAAATCAGGCAGGCATCTTGCCTGCTCCCCATACAATAATTATAGCAGGTATAAATTTATTAATAAGTATAGCTAACGCTAGTTTGAGAATGAGTTGGTAGCAATTGTACCTTTATAAGTATCTTATCCTCTGCTGGAACAAAAATACAATCTAGAAACTCTGTACATATTTCCAGGCGATCGCCTAAGATAGTGAAAATTAACGGAGAATCTGATTTTGGCAGCTGTGAGAGTCCGCCAACATGTTAACCCCCTGGCGAAAAAGTATCAAACACCCGCGAATCCCTTGGATTGGGAAAGTTTCTATGCACAACCCCAGCAACCTCTACATCTAGATATTGGTTGTGCTAAAGGAGTCTTTGCACTGAAGATGGCTCAACTGGAACCGCAGTGGAATTTTTTAGGGTTGGAAATTCGAGAATCTTTGGTAGTAGATGCCAATAAGTTACGTGGTGAATTAGGTTTAAGCAACCTACATTATTTGTTTTGTAACGCCAATAATTCTTTATCTCCTCTGTTATCTTCACTACCAGTAGGAAGGTTACAACGAGTAACCATCCAATTTCCTGACCCTTGGTTTAAAACTCGTCATGCTAAGAGGCGAGTAGTCCAACCAGAACTAGTAGCAGATTTAGCTAAGTATTTGGTGGTAGGGGGAACAGTTTTTCTGCAATCCGATCAAGAATTTATTGCCGTGGAAATGTGCAATCGCTTTCAGGAAAATCCCAATTTTGTCCAAGTTGGCACAGAAAAATGGTTACAAGATAATCCCTTACCAGTTCCTACAGAGAGAGAAGTGTATACCCAGAATAAAAATGAACCTGTTTATCGAGCTTTGTTTGTGAGGTAATTACATCAAATTTTTGGTCACTAACAGGGGGAAAGTTTTCGGGACATAAAGGTTTTAGTTATAGTTAGAAGTCTTCGGGACATAAAAGTTTCAGTTATAATGGAAATTTTTCGGGACATAAAGGTTTTAATTATAACACAAAATTGTACATGAAGATAAGTAGAAAACCAAAAATAAAACTATTGGCTCGTAGTTGCGCTTTAGCGCATGCTCTGTCATCATTAAATCGGTATTTTAACAAAATTATTAATTGTTATCTGCTGTCTTGTTAGAATGCTATTTTTTTGGCAAAGGTATTGAATATAAATAATACTTAAATATAAATGAAACTATTTTGGCACTATATGTTGTGATGCAAACCTAAAAACTCTAGATAAAATTTTAGATAAAGAATTCTACATCGACACCAAAATATGAAAACTAACAATCGTCTAGAAATTAACGATTTGATTGAGGATGCAGTTACTAATGCCTTAGCACGTAGAACTGAAGCCGTGGAATCTGTATCTGACGAAGAAGCGAAAAATATTGCGGGGGGATTAGCATCTAAGGCTATAATATGTGGTCGGCGTCCAATTATCACAGGTAAAATTATTACCATAGGGCTGATTGCAACTGAAACTGACATCGCTTAGTTATACAAATCCTCTTGACTAGGAGGCTCAATTGATAGAAGAAATTGCTGGTAATCAAACTACACTTTGTCCCAGTGCTAGACCAGAGCCTGGAGAAAGTTTTGTTTTTGGTATCATTGGTGGAACAGTTGCAGAACCGCGTGTAGATTATCTCAAACAGCCCCAACCTATAACGGATGAACTAATCGCCAAAGTTAGTCCTGTGACACCAGGGGAAGTTTTTCGCACCGCATCAACTTGTGCCACAAAGGATTGTCAACATTTTGATGGACAAGATTGCCGTTTAGCAATGCGAGTGGTGCAACAACTACCAACAGTAGTAGATGAGTTACCACCTTGTTCTATCCGTCGAGATTGTCGTTGGTGGAATCAAGAAGGTAAGGCTGCTTGTATGCGTTGTCCACAAGTAATTACAGATAATTACAACGCGTCGGAATTAGCTATTCAAGTAGCAACACCAATTGCTGGTTAAGTAAAGAGATAAAATTTTAGGATTTACGCAAAATTGCTAGTTTTTTATTGTGGGGAAAATTTAGGGATTTAAAAAACTTGAGTTTTCTGATTTAATGGGTAAGTCCTAATGTTACTCAAGTTGTTTTTCAATAAAGTTATGTCCCTAGAACATATCAAATCTTTCTATGAAAAGCTGGCCAATTATACAGCTTTTCGGATGGAAATCCAAAATGCTACTAATAAAGAGGAATGTACCCAAATAGTCAAAGCTGCTGGTTATGACTTCACTGAAGATGAATTTAAATACTTTACCAATCAATTATTAGATTTCAGTGAAAGTGAAATGCGAGACTTGGATCAACAAGAACTTGCTTATGTCTTAGGTGGTCAGTATAGAACTATAGTACCACCTTATGGAACTGTATGGCCAAAATCAATAGACTAATGTATTGTGTTAAAACTGTTTTTAATTTGAAATAATCTGAGGAGAAAATTATGTCCTTATCAGATGTGAAAGCTTTCTATGAAAAGCTCGCAAATGATTAAGAATTCAGCACCCAAATTCAAGGTGTTAGCAGTAAAGAAGAATGTAGTCAAATAGTTAAAGCATCTGGTTTTGACTTCACGCTAGAAGAGTATGAAGAATATACTTTTCAATTATTAGAATCAGCAGCTGATGAAGGTGAACTCAAAGATTTAAGTGAAAAAGAATTAGCCGCAGTTTTCGGTGGACTAACTGGCCCGTAAAGATTCGTCCTCTATATGGAGTTGTGATTCGTCCACCTATTCAGACTGTATATGGAGGTCCTGCACCCAAAGATACTTTCCTAGCTTAAAAAGAGAATTTCCTGATTGAGTACGGCAAATCTTTATGTAGGATTTCACTTGACACTGAGAAGGTGAAATGCCGTCCCAAGAGACTTTGAACCAAAAACTCAAATTAATGAGGGATGGATAAGAATTCTATCTATCCCTTTCTAGAAAAATTGAGGATATTTGAATGAATTATCGCCGAATTAGTTATGCAGTTTGGGAAATTACACTCAAATGTAATCTAGCTTGTCAACACTGTGGTTCTCGTGCCGGTCATGCAAGAACACAAGAACTTTCTACCGCAGAAGCTCTTGACTTAGTAAGACAAATGGCTGAAGTAGGAATTACAGAAGTGACTATCATTGGTGGTGAAGCTTTTCTGCGTCCTGATTGGTTAGAAATTGCTCAAGCAATTACCAAAGCCGGAATGGTTTGTGGTATGACTACCGGGGGATATGGTATCACTCTAGAAACAGCACACCGGATGAAGGAAGCGGGAATTCAAGTAGTTTCTGTTTCCGTAGATGGCTTACAAGCAACACATGATCGAATTCGTGGTAGACAAGGTTCTTGGGAATGGGCCTTGAAAACCATGAGCCATCTGAAGGAAGCAGGTATTTCCTTTGGTTGTAATACGCAAATTAATCGTCTATCTGCACCAGAATTTCCGCGAATTTACGAATATATCCGTGATGCTGGTATTTTTGCTTGGCAAATTCAGTTAACTGTACCGATGGGGAATGCAGCAGATAATAGTGAGATATTGTTACAACCCTATGAATTAATTGATGTGTATCCAATGGTTGCTCGTGTTGCCCAAAGAGCAAAACAGGAAGGGGTAGAAGTGCAAGCAGGAAATAACATCGGTTACTTCTGTTATGAGCGATTATTGCGTGGGGGAGATGCTTGGTCTTTTTGGCAAGGATGTACAGTGGACTATCTGCTTTAGGTATAGAAGCGGATGGTGCAATTAAAGGTTGCCCCTCATTACCAACTACAGCTTACACTGGAGGTAATATCCGCGACCATTCGCTGCGGAAAATTATTGAAGAAACCGAAGAATTGCGGTTTAATATTGGGGCTGGGACTCCTCAAGGAACAGAACATTTATGGGGTTTCTGCAAAACTTGTGAATTTGCAGAACTCTGTCGTGGTGGTTGCAGTTGGACTGCTCATGTTTTCTTTGACAAGCGAGGGAATAATCCTTATTGTCATCATCGGGCGCTGACTCAAGAAAAAAGTGGTATTAGAGAGCGAGTGTTTCTTCAACGTCGAGTCTGATGGTAAGCCCTTTGATAATGGTGAATTTGGCTTAATTGAAGAATCCATTAATACTCCTTGGCCAGATCATGATCCTCTTCACTTTACTGCTGACCTGATTCAATGGCCAGAAGAATGGCAAGAGCAACCTGTATTAGTAAAATCTTTAGTTTAGTTACAAATTAATCATTATGTCCACTAATTCTCTTCCTTCTCAAAATACAACTATTAGTGATAGTAGTTCATCCCTATCTGAGTCTCCAGATATGCTGTTGCCTCGTCAGGCTTGGAACAGTCAGTTAACTTATTTACGAGTTATTTTTAAGGCTAAGAAAGCTTTAGATAGAATTGAACAAGAAGCAGGTATAAGATTACCCGCTAATTTAGGTTTGTAATCTAATCAATAATCTTTCATTTCTTGAGAGATTATTGATTAAATTCAATAAATATTAGAAAACAATTTTTTATAGATATCTCTTGGTTCCACCTACATTTCTCGATAAAGCTCATGCCATTTATCTTAAACTCTCATAATGTTTTAGATTATTTAGTTGACAAAGAGTTGTCAATTTCATTTCAGCAGCCACTCAGTAATATAGAGTCAATTCCAGGTAAGAACTTTAATTTATTACTAACGTTCGCAGATAACAATAAATTTCTGCTTAAACAAGAAAGATATAATCAGGAAGGAAAAGCAGCAGGTGAATTTTTAATCGAATGGCGAATCCAAGAGTTTTTACAAAAATTTTCTATGCTCAGTCACTATCGTGAATTTTTGCCAGATTTTATACATTTTGATAAAGATAATTCTCTTCTGATATTCAAATATTTGGATGATTATCAAGATTTAATGAAGTTTTATAGTAGAGAAAAGAAATTTCCTACAGAAATCTCTACAATAATAGGAACTATTTTAGGAACTATCCATAAGGACACTTTCAATCATCAAGAATATCAAGATTTTTTCTTGAGAGACTCTATTGATTTCAATCAAATATTAAATTTAATTAAGAGTTTAGAGAGAGTTGAACCAGAGATTTTTGGTTTAGTTCCCAGTGATGGTTTAAAGTTTTTTGCCCTCTATCAAAAGTATGATAGCTTAGGAAAAGCAATATCAGAATTAGGTAATGCATTAGTTCCCTCGTGTCTTACCCATAATGACTTAAAGCTGAATAATATTCTCTTACAAAAAAATTGGCAAAACTCCAGTCCTAATCTAATCAGATTAATTGATTGGGAACGCTCTGGATGGGGAGATCCAGCTTTTGATTTGGGTACACTCATTGGTAACTATATACAACTATGGTTAAGTAGTTTAGTTATTAGTAACTCTTTGAGTATTGAAGAATCATTGCGTTTGGCAATTACGCCTTTAGAAGTACTCCAACCTTCAATTGCTACTTTAGTTAAAGCTTATTTAATTACTTTTCCTGAACTTCTACAACATCGTCCTGATTTCTTACAGCGAGTGGTACAATTTTCAGGTTTTGCTTTGATTCAACAGATTCAATCTATGATTCAATATCAAAGATATTTTGGTAATGTAGGAATTGCTATGCTTCAGGTAGCTAAAACTTTATTATGCCGTCCGGTACAATCAATACCAACGGTTTTTGGTGATGCTGATTTTGAATTGAATCTCTTTAATAGTTCTGCTGTATGATTCATTTTGTAGTTACTAAATAATTAATTATGCCTTTACTAGAAACAAATCCAACTGGAAAATTACTAGAGATTCTCCAAGATATTGTTGAGAAAGTTGAAATTAGATTAGATTTTTCGATTCACCATCCAGATTATAAACCCTTGCAATTAGCAGTTGAGGTAGTTGAACGTTTTCAATTAATGTCAAATCAGATGCAGCAAAAATATCTGAGTTTGCAACTGCGAAGTTTTCTTTATGGTATTTATTATAATGGTGCAATGCGAAGTGGTTTGGCACTAGATAGAGAAGAAAATAATTTACCTCTAGATTTAGAAAATAATACTTTATTGGGGGTAGACATAGAATTTTATGAACGATTGCATACAAGTAATTGTGGAGATGGTTATTTTGACTCTGGTTGGTCTATCATTAAAGAAGAAGCTGATGGAGCATTAGCAGTAAAAAAAGGTAGTTTGACGCTACATATTCAGCGTGATAAACATCTTCAATCTTTTGAAAAAGAGGCTGTATTGAGAAATATAGTATCCATTAAATTACCCAAAAATCGAGTGCAAAATGGCTTTTATATGGCAGTTGGTAATCAGGGGTTTAGTCGTGTTGAAGATAGTCAATATCAGTCCACAACTGTAAGAATTTATTTCAATTTGACTCCTGAAGGTGCTGTTATAGTCATGGGAAGTTTAACAGAGTATCTTAATAAGATAGCAATTCCTTTTAGTTTTAAGGTTTTGTATAATCCTCAAGAGTATGGAAGACCGGATTCAGGGGTGTTGTATTTTGATAAAAGAGATTACGAGGAAGTTAGGAAAGTCCTGCAAGTTTTATATACGAAAAATAAATATTATTTTCAATCAGAAGTTCCTCTATTTACAAAAAAACTTGCAGATGGATTAGGTTTAGCAGAAGAACCAGACCAAAAATTTGCTGAACAAGAAAGTTTTGGGATGAATAGATGTCAAATTGTGGCAAATGGTTTATTAGAGGCTTGGTATCAAGACGATAACTCAAGTGATGGGAGAATGAAAGCTATTTTGTCACAATTTTCTCGAATGGGAATAAATATAGAAAAATCATATCTTAATGCTAGTTCTGAAGATATTTATATAGTATTTGAATAATGTTATAGGTCTTTCATTATGGCATGACATATATCAACAATTTAATCAGAAAAAGTGTTGATATATATCACTAATTTGGGAAGGGCTATATAATTAATTGTTTGTAATACATAATTATAGGGCAATACGGTTCAGTTAAGCTCGGTTGTGTGGTCAAACAGCGATCATCTTGCTCCCATTAGCGTGATTTTTAACTTTAACTGAAGCGTATTGAATTATAGGGTGTTTGAAAATTCCTGTTTAACTACACTAATTACATTATTCCTCCACAAGCTCGTTGAGAATTTTATTTACGTATATTAATTTTAACGAAAATTAAATTAAATCAAACTGTATTATTTTTGTCCTTTTTTTTTACAAAAATAACTTTCTAGAATTAGAATAATAAGCGATTATGGTATAGAAATTGAAAATTAAATTTTCAAGCCAGAACGAAATAGTTTAATTTACAAGGAGACTTACTAATGGCTATCATCACAATTTCTGAGCTACGACCCAGAGGTGCTGAATTATTCGACGATTCTGAAACTTTTCTCACTGAACTGTCTAATGAAGAGACAGGAAATGTAATAGGAGGAATTGTCATTATTACTAAAACTATCCTTTGTTTCAGTGGAAGAAGATGTAGACTTGAAGCTCAAGTTGATACAGCAGTAAAATCTGAGTCCTAAATGAATGGAGTTACGCATTGATAGAAATCCCTAAATATGTAAATCTGAATTTCAGCTATTCAAGCCTAATTTCTCAATAGTTTATGGTGATTAAAAAAATCACTATTAATCCAAATCTGGGTTTATAGGCGTGAAAAAACAGATTGCATTACTATAAATAATGGCGATTTTGAGAATGCGTAACTCCTAAGTAGTTTAATTTACATAAATAATGGGAGTAATGTTAATCATCATATATATTTTTAATATCAATAGTCGGAAATATAATACTACTCGGTTAAGGCTAAAGATGAATAGATTTCCTAAATTGTCATTATGACCCAAGAGAAGAATCTCACGCGATTCTTCTCTTGGGTCATAATGATATTATAAAGTTCCCTACTTAAGGAACACTGTTAAAATGCAACTAATACTAGTATCACCAAGTGGAATTCAAAATCAATACAGAGTAAGTGTTTCATGGGTTTGAAATGGTTGAGGTATTTATGTCAAGTTCTACTATTAATCAAGTTGCCTGATAATCTCAACTTTATCAAGTTCTTGTTTTAACCAAGCTGAAAACAAATCTAAGCCAATATCATGACGTAATATAGCATCCAATTCCCTTTGAATAATCTCCTCCACAAAAATCAGGTGTGTACCTTTATCAGTTACTATCGGTTTAAGAAGCTGCGGTGGTGTAGAAGCAAACACGGGAGCAGAAATTTCTATCTGTAAATTTTTCCGATATACCATCCCCAAATATCCTCCTTTGCGTCTTAACTCTTTATCCTGAATATATTTATAAGCAACATCATGGAAACTTATATCACCTTTCTGAATATTGTAGAAAAGTTCTAGGGCTAAATTTTCATCATCTAAGACAACCTCATACATTACCACACCAAGATAATCTAATTGATTTTCAAAAAAAATAGGTTCGATTTTATCTTTAAACATATAGTTAGTCAACTTCGTAAAGATAATACTGTTATAGACCATTTCCTGGAAATCATCTAAAGATAAACAATTTTTTTCTAGCCATTTCCAAGTATCTTTAGTATGGAAGAGTTTATGCGTTAATCTGAATAAATTTGCTGCTTCTTGTAACTCTTCTGCTTCTACTTTCATTCCAGCTTCTTCTACAGCAGCTAAAATCAGTTTTCGGCTGGTAATCTGCTCTACTATTTCGGGAATTTTGCCGGATAGCTTAACTTGCTGAATAATATCTTCATTGGTAATCGTTATAGATTTTAACATTGCTTTTTCCTTAAATTATTTAAATTTAATTATACATAAAAAGTATATCAATCTAATAAAATTTCAATAACTTTACTCAAATTATTAAGTAGATAAACAAAATAAAACTATTGGCTCGTAGTTGCGATTTAGCACCATCAACCTTAAACACAAGCGAGTTTCATAGATTTACATAACTTAATATCGTTATAATTGTTTTCATGTATAGACTTAATCTAAATTGGGTTAACTATGAATCGAAATACTACTCGGTTAAGCTGAAAAATGAGTATTTATTAAATTGTCATTCTGACAGTCGTTTGTGGGGAGCATTCCGTAGGAAAGAATCTTGCGGAATTCTTTCTGATCATCAGAATGACATTATCAAGTTCCCCGCTTAACCCAACAGTATTGATATGAATTATATCTATTTAATACCCTGAAAATATTAAAACAATGGTAGATTATAACCTATTCCAGATTAATGGTGTTATACTTTCACGCTAAATAAAGTTAATCATCTCGCGCTGTGATGACAAGGTTGTGAAATGTTTCACTACCACTGAAAATGATACTTAAATTATTATTCACCTACTCAATCTATAGTTTGCAAAACTTCAATTTGAGTAGTTTCTCTTTGCAACCAATCAGAGAAGAGAACAGAAATTATTTGCTGTCGTATTTTCTCGTCCAATTGTGCTGGAACTATTTCCTCAACAAAAATCAAATTTACTCCCTTAGCTGTTACTATTGGTTTGAGAATTTGAGGTGGTTTAGCGGCAAAGACAGCAGCAGATACTTCTGGTTTTAAATCTTTGCGGTACAATGTCCCTAAATATCCCCCTTTACGGCGTAATTCTATATCTTGAATATATTTGTGAGCCACATCATAGAAACTCATTTCACCTTCCTGAATAGCATAAAAAAGTTCTAATGCTAAATCTTGATCATCTAATAAAATTTCGTACATAACCACACCAATATAATCTAGCTGATGTTCAAAGAAATAAGGTTCAATTTTATCAGCAAATAGATGTTGATTTAATTTACTAGAAATTATACTATTATAAACAATTTCTTCAAAATCATCTATAGATAAACCATATTTTTCCAACCATTTCCAAGTATCTTCTGCACTGGTGAGTTTATTCGCTAATCGCAATAAATCTGCTGTTTTTTGTAATTCTTCTGTCTCCACTTTGATTCCAGCTTCTTCCACGGCAGCTTTAATCACTTTTTGACTAACAATTTGCTCAACTATCTCAGGAATTTTGCAGGATAGTTTGATTTGTTGAAAAATATCTTCTTTGGTAATGGTAATAGGTTCTGACATGGTATGGTTTTATCCTTAAATAAGTGAGATGTAATTCCTATATAAACACAGTGAAATCGCTACAATTTGACTCCCCCTTGCTGCAATTTTTTAAATGGGTCAATCAGAAAATCAATAATCCGTCGTTGACGCACAATCACTTCAGTCGTTGCTGTATCCCCTGGACGTAAAGAAATACATTTATTAGCTGAGGGAATACAATTTTGTTTGAGGGCAATTTCTAAGTTATATGCTGGAACTTTTCCATTCGGTGTATCCATCTCTATAGTATTGGGAGAAATCTTGATTAGTTCTCCTGAAATAATACCATAATCTTGAAATGGATAGGCATCAAATTTCATCTTTACTGGTAATCCTATTCGCAAAAAACCACTTTCTGTGGTCGCCATTTGCGCTCGAATTATTAAAGGAGAATTTAAAGGTGCTATCTCTGCTACCATTGTCCCTAGTTGTACCACTGAACCAGGTTTATATATTGGTAACTGGAATAGTGTACCACTCACAGGTGCTTTCAATACTCTTTGTCCTAATTGAAATTTTAATGAGTCTATCTGACTCTTGGTTTGAGCAATTTCTGATTTAATAGAGCTAATATCTGTTTCTAGACTTTTTTGCTGTTCGGCAATTTTTAACACTGCTAGTTGACCAGTGCGAGTTAACGTTTGATAGCCTCTCTGCTGTTCTTGTAGCCGCAAATTAGCCTGGGCAATATCAGCGTTAGATTGACGAAGATTTCGCTCATAACTACTCTCTTGTTCGGTGATACGTAACTTAGATTGTTTAATATCTGATGTTGATTGTTCATACAATCTTTGTTTATCTTTAGCTAAATCTTGCTTATCTACAACATTAATTTCGGCAACAATACCCTCTTTATTTAGTTTCTTATAGCGTTCTATCTCTCTTAACGTACTAGATAAACTACTCCTTAGTAATTTATTAGCAGTTTGATTATAGCTGAGAGTTTGTCGTGCTTGATTAAGTTGAGATAATCTTTCTTCTTTCTGCAATTGATACCCATTTTTTAGAGTATTGATGTTCTGTTGAGCTTGGTCAACTTGAGCTTGTTTTTCTAACTGTTGTGATTGATTTTGTTGTTGTTGAGTTGCTAAGGATACAACTAACTGATTCTTGGAAGAATTTAATTGAGCAAGTCGATTTAACTGTCCCTCTAATTTATCTTGGGCTTGACGTAAATCAGATTTAACTAATTCTGATTCTAGCAATAATAAAGTTTGTCCCGCTTGAACTGATTCACCTTCTTTAACCTGAATTTGAGCTACTGTTCCTGCTACCGCAGCATCCAATTTAACTGTTTTATCTTTAGGTTCAGTCCGACCTCTAGCAGTTCCAGTTTCATCTACTTTAGATAGCATTGCCCAAGGTAAAATTATAGATATAATCACTACTAATAAATATAGTAATCCTCTTGTCCAAACTTGAGGTAAGCTATCGAGTGCTTCTTTAGTAATTTCCGACCAGTCTTCATTTGTAAATGTTGATAATTTCTGAGCTAGATTATCTGGCTCAGATGCGTTTTTGATTGAGGCTTCTATTTGCCGTCCATTGAATAAATCTGTCATAATTTGGTTGGTATTTTTTTATTTACTTTCGATACACAAAAATAATTCTTATTATGTGAGGAAGTTTTACAAAGTTAATAAAAGTAAATTGTTTTACTCTTGTTCAGGTACTTAACTGTTGTTGATTAAGATAAAAGTAATGTCCTTTTTTTGTCATTAGTTCTTCATGAGTACCTTTTTCTATTAAAACACCTCTGTCTAATACTAATATCATATCAGCATTGCGTACAGTGGAAAGACGATGGGCAATTACTAAGGTAGTTCTTCCCTTCAGAATTGTATTAAAATTCTGTTGAATAATTCTTTCTGATTCTGTATCTAAATGAGAAGTTGCTTCATCCAAAATCAATAATTGGGGATTACCCAATAAGGCTCTAGCAATGGCTATTCGTTGTCTTTGTCCACCAGATAATAGTCCTCCTCCTTCACCAATTTGGGTTTCATATCCCATCGGCAATTTTTTAATAAATTCATCAGCACCTGCTAGTTTTGCGGCTTCGATTACTTCTGATAAACCTAGACTAGGATGCCCTAAACTGATATTTTCTCGAATTGTTCCCCCAAATAAAAATGTATCCTGATCTACTACTCCTATTTGTTGTCTTAAAGAATGCAAAGAAAGACTCGTAATATCTTGTCCATCAATCAATATTTTACCATCTGTAGGTGGATATAACCCAACTACTAATTTAGAAATGGTAGTTTTGCCTGAACCACTACGTCCTACTAATGCTACCATTTGTCCTGCTTTGATTTCAAAACTCAGATTTTCTAGAATATTAATATCACTTTCTGGATGATAGCGAAATGTCACATTATCAAAACAAATATTTCCTTGAATTGATGGTAAGTTTTGTCTTAACTGATTTTGCAAATCTTCTTCGGGTTCTGTGTCTAATACATCATTAATCCTTTCTACAGCAATCACCACTTCCTGTAATTGATTCCATAACACAATTAAGCGTTGAAATGGACTAATTACGTGACCTAAAAGCATATTAAATGCTACTAACTGTCCGACGGTTAACTGGTTTTTAATCACTAAATATGCCCCAAACCATAATAAAGCTGTACTAGCTAGGGCTTCGATTGTATTGCTAAACATTTGCAGACGATTACTAATAATTTGCCCAGAAAAATTAGTTTTTATCTCTTTATTTAACAATTCTTCCCAATGCCATCTGACTGTTTGTTCTACTGCGGTAGCTTTGACGGTTCTTACACCAGTTAATGCTTCAATTAGGTAACTACTCTCTTTAGCAACAGCATTAAATATTTCTCTGGAAATCCTTTGGAGAAAAGGTGTGGCAATTATGGTTAATAGGGCAAAAGGTGGTACAACTATTAAGGATAATAAAGCCATTTTCCAACTGTACCAAAACATTAGTCCTAAATAGACAAAAACCGTAAATAAATCTAGAAGTATAGATAATGTTTCCCCAGCTAAGAAACGTTGAATTTTCCGATTTTCTTGGACACGAGAAATAATATCTCCCACATAACGGGACTCGAAGAAACTTAAGGGTAAACGCAAGGTATGGCGAATAAATCCGACAATCAAGGCTAAGTCTATTCGATTGGCTGTGTGGTCTAGGAGATATTGTCTCAACCCGGTCATTGCTACACGAAACAGGTTAAATATTAATAGCCCTATCCCCACAGTCGTTAAAGTCAGTTCGGAACGCTGCACTACTACCCGATCTAAAATTAATTGTGTGAAGAGGGGAGTAATCAATCCAAATATCTGAATAAATATGGAAGCTATCAACACTTCTAGCATCACTAAAGAGTGTGGCTTCATCAATTCAAAGAATTGCCAAAAAGTAGTTGAAGTCTCTTTGGCATCTTTGAGCATGGCTGTTGGTTGTAACAATAATGTATAACCAGTCCAATCAGCTTGAAATTCTCTGTGAGTGAGGGTGCGTTGACCAATGCCAGGGTCAGCGACAATAACGTGTTGAGAGGTAATTTCATAGACTACGATATAATGCTTACCTTCCCAATGAGCAATAGCTGGCAATTTTTGTTTAGCTAATTGGTTCAGACTGGCTTTGACCGGTCTGGTCGCAAAACCAAGACTTTCTGCTGCTGTCAATAAACCTCGTAAGGATGAACCATTCCGGTCTACATTCGCAATATCTCGCAAACGATTCACACTGAAACGTTTCCCCCAATAACGAGACACCATCACCAAACAAGCTGCACCGCAGTCAGAAGCACTTTGTTGAGCAAAAAATGGGTAGCGTCGCATCACCCTTTGCCATATCTGCCCCATTTGCTGAGTGGGACTAGGAAAATAGGCTTTGCTAATCTTGTTGTCTGATTTTGGTGCTAATGTTGGTGGTGGTAGAACATCCCTAGCTTCCGTTAGTTCTGGAGTTCCAGATTTTATCAGTAGAGAATTACGCTTTTGGGACTCATGCCACAAATACTCCCGAATTTGAGGATATTTAGCCATTAATGGCAATAAGGTATGGGCTGGTATAAAGCATAGCTGTAAGTTTACAGAAGCTCTTGCCCCATAATGTTGAAATTCAGACTCTGGGAATAAAGTGAATTCACCAAATGATGCTCCTGCTTCTAAAGTAGCAATTAACTCATCTGTTTCATTTAGCAACCTCGCTTTACCAGTAATCACAATATAGATACCAGCTTCAACTTCAGTTCCTTGCCAAAATTTGCCGACTTTAGGATTGAGGGATTTAATTTGTGTGAGACAGTACTGGAATTCTGCTTCGGTAAGAGAATAACCCAAAATCTGGTTTAATTGTGCTAAGGTCAACAACTGAGCGGATAGATTGTGCACCATAGATATCTAATTCTTTCCCTAGTTTTGGCAAATTAATAGCTACAAATTCTGAGTCTTCCAGGATATTTGTGTTTTTTAAGTCTTGGATGAGAATTTTATTTTCTTTTTCTGGTTGATGGCTATTTTCTGGAGGTTGATTAGGTTTGATTTTTGTAGATAAACCCATTTTTTTGAGTAGTCTTTTGATATGGCGATCGCTGATTTCAATCCCCAATTCTTTAGCTAAATGTTTCTGCAACCAGTTCGCTGTCCATCGTCGAAAAGAATAACCATAGTCATAAGGACTACTATTAACCAATTCTTGCAAACGCTCTAAATACTGATCATTCACAGTCTTGGGACGACCAATCGGACAATCTTGCCACTGATGAGCCATTCCTGTCCGAGCGATATGCATCCAATGTCTGACTGTAGCAGCACAACACCCTAAGATTTGGCAAATTTCTGTTTGTGTTTTTCCTTCATCTACCAATAACATGATTTCAATTCGTTGGCGATAAGAGTCTAAACATTCCTCTTGCAAATTTTTTTCCAGAAGTTTGCGCTGAAAGGATGTTAAACACTTACCATAAGAATTATTTGATGCTTTGGTTAAATTTTTTGAGTGAAATTGGGACATAAAAAATAGATTAGAATATCAAACTAGTAATCATCAAATTCAGTAGGTATTGAAACTACACCTTAATAAAGGTTGCTCTTGTCTGGGGAGCATCCTCAGATATTTGACAAAATAGTACAAACATATCCACCACCACAAAAATGGTGCAATACACCAAAAGATGTTTTTAGAAAACAGAAAGTTCCCACTTTTCTGATTCTTGTATCATATACATTATTCATGGCTTTAGTAAATATACAATCTCATTGTGATATTTGACATAAATTATAGTGTATAATTTACATTATGTAATGTTTTATTTCGTAATTACCCCTCTTTTGTCAAGTAATGGTAAATATCATACCTGATTTATAGCTAATCTAGAAATCTAGAAACAAGCCATTGGCTCGCCTTACCATAGCAGTTATTCTCCTCAGAGATAGATAAGAAATTTGATTAGCTTAATTAAGTAAAACTTAGCTACATTACTTATAGTATACATATATTAAGAATAGAAAATATTCAATCAGCAAAAAAATTATGAAATCTGTAATCAAAAATACCACAACATTGAGCCTAATCGCCACCCTCCTCACCACTACAATAGTAGCAATAACTACTCCAGCCTCAAGTCGCTCCGGCAAAATCCAAACCACAAATCCCCACATCACCACCGAATGAAGTTTTAGAAATAGCGAAGAAAAGCGGTAACTGTCCTCAGATAGTTGGACTTTGGATTACCTTTCGATACTATGAAGGAGGGGGAGAGACTACTGTAATAGCTAACACATCACCCATTGCCGGGACAGTCAAGTTAATAACATCGGGCAAGAAATTTGTGGAATACCAAGCACCATTGAAAAAAGCTTATGTATCCTGTGTTGGTGGTGCAAATAAAGATAATCTTTATTACGTAAGCTTGCAAAAAGGAAAAATTTCTTTCCGAGTTGTTCTCCCAAAAGACACCCCCTCTAATCCATCTGGTTTCAGTCTTCGTACCATTGTTGATTCCCGTCCCTACGTTAGGTGGCAAATTGCTGACTAATAAGATTTTACTCAGTTGGTAGTTGCGCTTTAGCGCTAAAACCCTCGTAGTGACAACTTAGCGCTAAAATAAACTAAATTCAACTACCATGCCAGGAAAATTTCTGTTCCCTGTTAAGAGTTCTCTTTCCTTGTAAAAAATGTGATAACGACAAATTACACCTCGCAAAGACTCTGATTTCTCAGCAAAAATAATCTATTAGAGATACATTAAAAATTCTTCTACAGAAATACCTGCTTGATTAAGAATACTTTTAAGAGTTCCCACTGCAATAGTTCCCTGATGTAGTGGTACTACGCAACCTATTTCTATTATTTCTTGAGGTTCATTCTGATTAGCAAATTGTTTTTTTAAAATAACGTGACTTCCACGTTGACGCACTTGTATAAAACCCAAGCGTTTCAATGCAGAAATTACTTCTGCTGCTGTTATTCTTGGTAATTTAGGCACTTAATACCTCAAAAGTAGTTAAGAATCGAGGGGAAGGTTTAGATAAAGGAAATTCTTCTAAATATAATTCTGTGGCTTCTTTCAGATTAGATATTGCTTCTTCTATTGTTTTTCCTTGACTAGCTGTTCCTACTTCTGGACATTCAGCTACATATACATCTTCTTCCCAATAGACAATTGCTGTGAAAGTTGATTGTCGCTTCATAAATCTACAGTTTTTTAACAGACGCTATATCACTAGATTTTAACCCAAAAAATCCGAATTGAACAAAAACTATATTTCCTGACCATGTTCAAAATCCTTGATGTGGATAGAGTAAGGAAACATACTTGAGAACAATCCTGCTCCTACGTAACAGACTACAGTGGTGTACACACAAATCCCGAAAGAACCTCACCCTAACCCTCTCCTTACTACGGTGTACACACAAGTAATCCTAGCATAGGTTTGGGCCTTTTTTTAGCCAGGAATTTGTGTAGGGGCGTATTGCATACGCCCTTACGCCACCGTATAATTTCAGAATTAGGGAGTTAAAACCAGGTGTGAGTTGAAAATTACGGCTCAACTTGTCAGTTAGTCTGGTGATAAACCTCAAAACATTCGTGGAATTCATGCTTTGGTTTGGGGTCTGCGGTGACTCGAATAGGGGCGTATTGCATACGCCCCTACTTGTGTGTACACCGTAGCCTTAGTAAGGAGAGGGAACCGGATTTCCCGATTCCGTGCTATACCAATAAACGGTAAAATCATCGAAGGAGGAATTACTGAACTAGCAATAGTTTTGCGGTGAAGAGTTCCCTGTTCCTTCGGGAAATTTTATTGTTTACTAAATCAGGTTAATTGTCAATTATGAATTTTGAAGCTATCCTCTTAGGAATGGAACCATTAACAGCTTTAGCTGTAATTGTTGGTGCTGCTATATTAACACCAATCATCGCAGTAAGCAGGTAAACTGAAAAAAATCAATCCATGTAACGTTATGTAAAGTTGACTCAAAGCATTATTGTAATTAAGTTTCAGCCATGTTACAAGAGAGAACATATTGCGCCTTTTTTTATGAAAACCTACTTAGTTAGCTCTAATGTGGAAACAAATCCTCATGCCGAGAAAGACTCTAAACCAGATGAATCTTTCTTAGAGTCTGCAAAAGAATGGACTATAAATACACTAGTTTGGGGTTTTGAAACATGGGAAAACTCTCAAACTAGTTTTGCACAAACAGTAGTGTCATTTGAAGAAATTCTGGAAGAAGCCAGAAATAGACATAATACTAAAAAAGGTGAAGCTGAAGGAGAATCTAAATCCACAGATGAGAATGTAGGAGAAGGAGTTGGAGAGATAATTGGAGAACTAGTCGGAGGAACTGTCGGAGAAATTCTGTTAGGACCGATAGGTTCAGAAGTGGGAGCAGTTGTCGGTGAGAAGATAGGTGAAGTGATTGGAGAAACAATTGGATATGGTGTAGAATCAGCAGCAGAAAATAGTCATTCACAACCAGCTTAACCAAGTCAAAATTAAAAAAAAATCTTAATACGAAAAATATTTCCTTTTTCCTATTAAGATTTCTCTAATTTTTTCAGATTAACAAATTTAAGCAGTAGTTAAATTAACTTTGACAGTCATATCGTTGAAATCGAAATCTTGCGAATCCTCAAAGCCAAAAACGTTATCTGCTAAAACGCGAATATGACTTTTATTATCTGTATTAGCACCTGCAAATGAGAAGTAAACTGGTGGCTTACTATTTGAATTGTTATTCAGCACCGCATCAGGTTGACCATTAGCAATAATAAATGGTGCATAGATAGAACCAGGTTGCAAAGTCGTATTGTAAGTTGTTGTCTTGTTACTTGTGGTTAAGTTAATACCACCAATACGCCTATTTATGGCTGCTTGAACATAACCAGTTTGTCCAGGAAGAATTATTGTTTTACCATCACCATTAATATCAATCCCACCATTTCCATCCACCACCTTATAAAAACCAATTACATCATTGAATCCAGCTTCTCTACTAACCAAAAAACTAGCATTTATCTGTTGCGTCACATTCTGTAAATCAATCAGTGATCCTTCTGGATTCCCTTGCAAATTTGTTCCTAACTTTAAAGGTTGATTTGTGGTTTTAACATTTACCACTAAATTATTGAAATCTGTGACGCTGTTCCCAGATCCATCTTTCCAGCCTAGAGAAAATGTACTACTACCCAAATCTGTAATTTTTTCTGTTGTCGCATCAGAAAATAATACATTTGTGGCTGGGGTTACTCTAGCTAATACATTAGATAAAGTACTATCTTTTACTAAGTAAAATCTTACTTGCTGACCAGAATTAAATTGCAGCAATTTCGTCAGATTACTAGGATCAAATCCATTAGGATTATTGACAATAGTTGAGAAGACAACCTTAGCTCGATTTAAAGCTGCTTGAGCATAACCATTTGCCCCCGGTGCAATACCATTGATTGTACCTTGAGCATCATCAACAGCAAATACACCTAATTCATTAATTAGATTAGAATTAACTCCAGCGAGAGTGACTTGCAATGTGGCTTGGCTAGTATTACCTTTGATGGTAAAGATATTATTGTCAGTATTATTAACTAAGGGAATATCGTTATCTGTGATGTTGACATTCACAGGGTTAATATTGATGTTATTATAATTACCATCAGTACTGGTGACTGCATACCCAAGACTGACTTGACGATTACCCTGTGCGATTAGGTCATCAACGGCTGCAACTGTCACATTTTGCGCGACATTCCAGTTTTGAGGAGTAAAGATAAGGGATTGGGTGCTAGTGGTAAGTTGGTTATTATTGTTGATGGCAATATTAACATTGGCGGTGGGTTGACTCTTGAGGATAACTGAGTAACTATCAGTTGCACCACCTTCGGTAACGTTGATACTGCTACTACCATTTGTTTCTCTGATGATTACACCTGGAGTTTTGTCTACATTCACGATCACATTTATTGTCCCGCCCACACTTAGTATTTTCTGACCTTGAGTGATTTTTACCTGAATCGGACTAATTGCAATCCCATTGTAGTTTTGGTCACCACTAGAAACTGTATGTTGGATGATATCTTGGCAATCGCCTGAATTTCCAGCAATATTAACTGCTGTGACGGTGACATTTTGAGTTACATTCCAGTTTTGTGGAGTAAAGGTAAGTGTCTGGGGATTAGTGGTAAGTTGGTTATTTGTATTGACGGCAATGTTGACATTGGTGGTAGGTTGACTCTTCAGCACAACTGCATAAGTATCTTTTGTCCCACTTTGCGTAACATTAGTACTCCCATCTGTCTGAGTAATAATCACACCTGGAGTATAGGGGTCAGTAATATTCACCGGAACCGAATTCACGGCGATCGCATTATATTTGCTATCACTACTAGTGACTGTATGCTGAATCGTATTTTGACGATTACCTTGAGCAACAGGATTATTCACGGCGGTGACAATCACCGTTTGCGCCACATTCCAGTTTTGAGCCGTAAAAGTAAGTGTCTGGGCATTAGTGGTGAGTTGATTATCTGTCTTCACCGCCACGTTGACAGTTGCAGTGGGTTGACTCTTGAGGACAACTGAATAACTATCTGTAGCACCACCTTCGGTGACATTCAGACTAGTACCTGTTTTGGTGATGATTACACCTGGAGTATAGGGTCCGTAATATTCACTTGAACCGAATTCACGGCGATCGCATTATATTTGCTATCGTTACTAGTGACTGTATGCTGAATCGTATTTTGACGATTACCTTGAGCAACAGGATTATTCACGGCGGTGACATTCACCGTTTGCGCCACATTCCAGTTTTGAGTCGTAAAAGTAAGTGTCTGGGGATTAGTGGTGAGTTGATTATCTGTCTTCACCGCCACGTTGACAGTTGCAGTGGGTTGACTCTTGAGGACAACTGAATAACTATCTGTGGCACCACCTTCGGTGACATTCAGACTAGTACCTGTGGCGGTGATGATCACACCTGGAGTATATGGGTCAATCACATTCACCTGAACCTGACTAGCAAGTATACCATTATACTTGCTATCACTACTGGTAACTATATTTTGGATAGTGCCTTGACTATTACCCTGTGCGACTGGATTATTGATAGCTGTGACTACTACATTTTGGGCTATATTCCAGTTTTGGGTAGTAAAGGTGAGAGTTTGAACATTAGTTGTAATTTGATTAGTATTCTTAATCGCAATATTAACATCAGCGGTAGGTTGACTCTTCAGCACAATTGAGTAGCTGTCAGTAGTTCCCCCTTTAGTGACAGTAGTATTGCCATTTGTTTCTGTAACAATCACACCTGCGGTATCATTATCAGTAATGTTTACTAGGATAGGATTAACCGCTATTTTATTGTATTTACTATCAGTGCTGGTGGCTGTATGCTGGATAGTATTTTGACGATTACCTTGAGCAAGAGAGTCGTTAACTGCGGCAACGGTGATATTTTGGGCTACATTCCAGTTTTGGGTAGTAAACGTAAGAGTTTGATTACTGATGGTAAGTTGGTTATCGGTTTTAATCGCAATACTGACATTCGCAGTTGGTTGACTATTGAGAACAATTGAGTAATTATCAGTTGCACCACCTTCTATGACATTGAGACTACCACCTGTTTTAGTAATTGTGACTCCAGGAGTATCGTTATCTGTAATATTTACTTGAACAGGATTAATCGCAATAGCATTATATTTACTATCAGTGCTAGTGGCTGTATGCTGGATAGTATCTAAACGATTGCCTTGAGCGATAGAATCATTAACTGCTGTCACCGTAACAGTTTGAGCTACATTCCAGTTTTGGGTAGTAAAGGTGAGAGTTTGAGAACTAGTGGTAAGTTGGTTATCGGTCTTAATCGCAATGCTGACATTTGCCGTCGGTTGACTCTTGAGTACAACTGAATAACTATCAGTCGCACCACCTTCTGTAACATTGAGACTAGTACCTGTAGAGGTGATGATCACACCTGCGGTATCATTATCTGCAATGTTAACTACGACAGGACTAACAGCTATACCATTGTACTGGCTGTCAGTGCTGGTAACTGTATGCTGGATGGGGTCTAGACGATTGCCTTGGGAAATGAAATCATTAACTGCCGTTAACGTGACATTTTGAGCTATATTCCAGTTTTGTGGCGTAAATATCAGGGTTTTAGGATTAGTATTAAGTTGTGTATCTGTGTTGATGGCAATGTTGACATTTGCGGTGGGTTGACTCTTGAGGACAACTGAGTAACTATCAGTATTTCCCACTCCACTTTCCACGACATTGGTGATACCACCTGTTTCTGTAATAATTACACCTGCTTTTGCTGTATTGACAAATTCAACTGCGCCAATATCAGGTTGACTATCACGAAGAACACCCAGTTCATCGGTTGTTGTTGCACCTGCAACACCTGCATTAATAGCCGGACTACCGGGTTGCAAGGGACGAACCCATAGATTTTGAGTTACCCCATTAATCACAACACTGATTTTTGTGAGGGGATCTAATAATGGGTCAACCAGTAGAGCATTAGCAGTTATTTTAGAATTGTTAGCAGTTACTGGATTGGGGAATTCGATATTACCACCACCATCAGTTAAGGGATAAGAACTTTGCTGACCATATCCTAAACTATTATTTGCTGTATTCGTATCAAATATGGAATTTTTAACGGTGATTTTTTGCTGACTAGGATTCCAAAAAGCTCCACCATTGGTTTTAGCATAATTATCAGCAAAGGTAGAGTTAACGACATTAACTGTAGCCGATGCACTGGGATTGATATTTACAGCACCACCAGTATCTGCTTGGTTTCCAGAAAAAGTATTATTATTAATATTGATAACAGCATTTTGGGAAGTTGTATCCCCATCTAGCCATAATCCTCCACCTTGTTTATCGCTGGTGTTATTCGCAAAAGTGACATTGGTCAGAGTTACATTCCCATTAGCACGTAATCCTCCTCCTTCAGCAACTCCATTACTATCAGCAGTCACCTTATTATTAATAATTGTACTATTTTGAATAATTAGTTGATCTGGGTTGTAGATGTAAAGGTAAAGTCGGCCTCCGTGAGCCAGCGCTGTATTGCCATCAAATAAGCTGCCACTAATTTTGACTGTACCACCCACAGTACTAGAGTTAGGATTGGAACCGGAAGGATTGGCTCCATCTGTAAAAATTGCTCCACCACCGAATTTGGAGTTGTTATTAAGAAAAACACAATTTTCTACCGTTAGTGGACTCAATAAACTATAAATTCCTCCACCTACATTACCTTTATTGTTGGTAAATGTACTATTGGTGACGCTGAGTGAACCATTATTTTCATTAGAAATACCTCCAGCACTAAAGCCGTTGTTTGTTACACTACCATCATTTTGATTGAAACTAGAATTAGTTACAGTTGCATCTGTAGAAAAACCTAGTTGTAGTCCTCCGCCTTGAACACCAGTGTTATTATTAAACTGACAATTAATTACCGTTGCATTACAGAAAGCCCCAACTTTAACTCCACCACCTTTACCATCATCAGTGGTAGTTTGTTGAGCATTTCCATTGGCAAAAATCAGGTTTTTCAGGGTGATATTGACACCATCCTGGGTGAATAAGACTCGACTGGTATTATTCCCACTAATAGTTAAATTTGCGGCTCCAGAACCGTCAAAGGTTAAATTTTTGCCATTGCGGACAAGTAGTTGACCACTCGTGAGCGTAATGGTTTGATTTGCTAAATTAGAAGCAAATAAGATTGTATCTCCTGTATTTGCTTTGGCGATCGCATCTCTTAAAGAACCAGCACCACTATCGTTGGTATTGGTAACAGTTATATTAGCCATTATGTAAATCTCTCTAAAGTTGGATGTGGTTTTAAGTTGTTGAATAAAGTTGAAACGGAATGGGAGTTTCGCAAATCAGTCCCGATTAAATTCCTGGGGTGTTTACGACGTAAATTCACGAGGAAAAGAATTTTTAATCACGTCGTTACTTAGTTAAACACTGGATTTCCACAAATCTGCTTTTGTCGCCATGATTCTAATGGAAATCACTTATAAGACTTGCATCAAAAGTAATTTCCATTATCTAAATTTCGCAGATGCCACTTATAAGTCAAGTCTAAGCTAGACGCAACATATTCCATAGAGGATAACACACCTCTACGCAAAAACACCACACTACGCTATAAAGGAATGTTAATTACTAAGTAGAAATTTATTAAGGCAAGAATAAGTTCACCCGCAGGAAAATGTGGCGATCGCATGGGTCAAAATTGCGAGACACTAAAAATAGGTCTATGAAGAGAGAGGAGAACCGAATGAGTTGGACTAAAGTTCTTGCACTGATGCACTTTCCCCTGGTACCAGACAAGTGGTAAAAGTTGGGAAGCGGAATATTCTACTTTTGAACCACGAAAATCAACTTTATGCGGTGGATAATATTTGTCCACATCTAAAAATGCCGTTGAAAAATGGTAAGATAACCGAATCTGGAGCAATCGTCTGTGGTTTTCACCGCAGCGCTTTTGATTTGCAGACTGGTGAAGTAAAAGATTGGTGTCCTTGGCCCTGTAGTTGGGAAGGTATTGGGAATGGTATCTCAGGAGAAAACACTCCCTGCTTTTCCGGTGCGGGTGGAAGAAGGTAGTATCTGGGTTGATGTCCAAGAAGATTAAATATAATTAATTCCCAAACACCTCAATACTTCCCAGGTTATTTAAATATCTGAAGTCAAGGTAATAGGGGGTTAATAATGGAGTGGGTATATTATCACACCCACTCCGATTAATAAATCAGGGTTCTAGAGCGAATATTTATTCCCCTGATCATCATGCAGGAAATTCTGAAAATGTTCCGGACGAACTTGTTGTTTCGCAACTGCTTTGCCAATTTCACTTAATTCTTTAATTTTGTCTACACAATCCATCGGTTTTACCGATTCTGGTTTGATATCTTTTGGTAAACCATATTTTTGCAAATTCTCAAAACTTCTATCGTTAAATGAAATTGTATAACGACGGTAGGTAAGCCAATCTACTTCACCATTGTTAGTATTATTAAAACTGGGTTTATCGTCATTGTCCTTACCGTCAAGTTCTTTACTGATCAGTTTCATTAAGGTATTACTTCCCAGGTTAGCATCCTCCATCAGAGTACCAACAGAATAACCGCCCCAGTCCTGGATTTTATAATTTTTAGCTTTTTCAAATTCTACCTCATTACTGCTGAATCCTGTGCCAATTGAAATCATGAATATCTTATCCAATCCTGTCTCCCAACCGATTTTATAATCGTTTAAAGCTGCTTCCAGAAACAGTTGAAAAGAAGGATTATTATACATACTCATCCCACCATCTATGAATTCATTCTGGTCTGAACCAACAGAAAATGTATGAGGAGGAAAATAGGTAGGTGCAGCCGCACTAGCTCGAATTATATTCCAAAGTGGAATTGTTTTATTATTCTGGAAAAAGTCACTATTGGGATTGTTAGAAAAGAAGAATGTTTTCCCATTTGTGGCATTTTTGGTAGTGATTAGCAACAGAGTTTTTAGTTCATCTGAATCCAGAGTCATATCTTCAGGAAATTTCTTCTTTAGCTCTGCTTCTAGAATTTTAGGAGTGTAAAAAGAGCCAATAAGAAACTGGAGCGCTAATTGATATGCTGGAGAATTTTTATTTTCTTGCATTATCCACTCCGCAAATTTATGTTTAGCTAAATCTTTCAGCCAACCATCTAAAGGCCACCAAACGCCAAACTTTTTGATTACAGGATCTAACAACTCATCTAATTTTTGATCTCGCAATTTATCATCTAATTGATGTGGAGTGAAAATTGCTTCTCCTCGCTTGTGATATAATTCAGAAATCTCTTGTACTTTCATTCCTTTCGCTAAACCTGCGGCAATGATTGAACCAGTACTTGTCCCACCAATAAAGTCAAAATAATCTGCTAAACAATGCCACGGTGTACCTTCTTTACAGATAATGTCTTCTATATTTTGTAATATCTCAACAGCAATCAGACCACGGATACCACCACCATCAATTGATAGTAAACGCTTGGGACGTTGCAAACAGATTCTATCCTGAATTTTTTGACTCATAAATCTATCTCACTGTCAAGGTAAACACTACTGATATATTATTCCCCAAAATCAGCGAATAATTTTGACAATACTACATTAGAAAATAAAAAACCTTGAGGATCTTTTAACCGCAATCTTTCCGCTCCGATTTCTACCCAACCCTGATCAATATAAGGTTGCAAACACTTAAGAATTTTTTCTAAATTTCTTTCCCCAAAATCTTTGACCAAAACTGCTAAACTCAACCCTTCAGCTAAACGCAATCCTAACATCAAGGTTTCTAACAAAATATCTTGAGCTGGTGTAACTTCACAATCTACCACTGCACCATTACGCACCCATTGATAATACTCATGAGTTTTCCGGGGACGGGTAAAGCGTTTACCTTGTAAATAACTAGCTGCTCCCATGCCAAAACCATAATAAGGTCGATTTTCCCAATAAACTCGGTTATGAAGACATTGATGTTGAGATTGAGCATAATTAGAAATTTCATAATGCTCATACCCTGCATTAGTCAAAACTTCCTGACCCATTTTGTACATTTTGACGGTCATTTCATCCGTCGGTAAGGGATTGTCCCCCGGTTGGTAGTAACGACCGAAGGCTGTCCCTGGTTCTATGGTCAGGTCATAGATGGAAATGTGAGTTGGTGCAACCCCTACGGCTGTAAGCAAAGAATCGTGCCATTGATCCAAAGACTGATGCGGCAACCCAGAAATTAAGTCTAAGCTAAATTCGGGAATCTCGACTTGGTGAATTAAATCTATCGATGCGAAAATGTCTTCTATCGAGTGCGATCGCCCCGCAATTTTTAATAATTCGGACTGAAACGCCTGTACACCCAAACTCACCCGGTTAACACCTGTCTGGTGATATCCTTGCAAATGTGCTAAATCAAATGTACCTGGGTCAATTTCTAGCGAAATTTCCACTGTTGAAGCAATTTCCCAACGCTTCTCTACGGCTGAAAGTATCCGCTGTAACTGTTCGATAGATAGTAATGAAGGAGTACCACCACCAAAGAAAATTGTGTTTAAGGATTGACCAAAAACTGGTGCTAGGGCAATTTCTGCACATAATATTTCTACATATTGACTGATAGTACCAGATGTTTCTCCCCGCACGCGATCGCCAACTACCGACACCGGAAAATCACAATAAAAACAGCGTCTTCGGCAAAAAGGAATATGAATATAAACTGAACTGGGAATCCCAGAAATATTAACTGCTTGGGTCATAAATTTTTATCTTAGCTTTAACAAAACTTAGATTAACCTGAAGCCTAAACTAATTGGTTATAATATTTTGCATATATATGTAAACTGTCTCCAACCTCTAGTCTAAGACGATATTTCTAAATCAATAACACCGTTGAGACAAAAAATACCTTATTCTATCAGGTTACACAGTTGTAGGAAAACAAGACAATCATGCTTGACGTCATTATCATTCTCTCATTTCTTTTGGCAGCATCGGGGATAGGTTACTACAGCACAGACCTACTTCCTGACGGTACTTTGGATGGAGTTACCAATCTGAATGCATTACGGATGGTAGTTGCAGTTTTTGCCGCTATTATTGGTGGTGCGATTGGGTTGAGCTTCCAGACCACCTATCGTCGTCTAGAGTCGCAAATCCGAGAAATGCCTCTGGAAGTAATCTTAACTCGTGCCATTGGCTTAGTGATTGGACTATTACTAGCCAATTTGATGCTAGCCCCGTTATTTTTATTACCCATACCCGCCGATTTTGGATTTATTAAACCACTGGTAGCAGTGGTAGGAAGTATTATACTTTCCGTGACTGGTATGAATTTAGCAGATACCCACGGGAGAGGATTATTACGATTAATTAACCCTAACACTGTAGAAACCCTAGTAGTAGAAGGAACTTTAAAACCAGCGAATACCAAAGTTTTAGACACTAGTTGTATTATTGATGGTCGGATTGAAACACTACTAGAAACTGGATTTCTGGAAGGGGTAATCATTGTACCACAATTTGTCTTGCAAGAATTGCAACAAGTAGCAGACGCCAGCAAAGACCAAAAACGGGTACGAGGAAGACGAGGACTAGAAATTCTCAACCGCATTAAAGAAGCTTACCCAGAGCGGATTTTAATTAATTCATCTGACTATGAAGATGTAGCCACAGTGGATGCTAAATTAGTTCGTTTTGCACAAGAAATCAATGCCACACTGCTAACTAATGATTACAACTTATCTAAAGTTGCTAGTGTACAGAAAGTTCCAGTTTTGAATGTGAACGATTTAGTAAATGCAGTGCGTCCTAGTTATTTACCTGGGGATAATCTAGATTTGAAAATTCTCAAAGAAGGAAAAGAACCCAGTCAGGGAATTGGTTATTTAGATGATGGGACAATGGTGGTAGTTGAAGAAGGTAGTGGTTATGTGGGTGGTGAACTGAGAGTAGTTGTCACCAGTGCTTTGCAAACTTCAGCCGGAAGGATGATTTTTGCTAAACCCCAAGCTTCTGCTTTAGCTTGAATTCATAGATTGATAAAAGTCGGTGTGGGAAACTGCACCGATTTTTGATTGTTTTTCCTTTAGGTATTCACGGGTTTTTGTTTAAACGGTTACGATCAGGAGTGCGATCGCTGGAAATTAACGTTAGAAGGAATTACACTATAAAAGTGCGATCGCAGTAGCAAAGAGCAAGGAGCAATAAAAATGCAAATAACCCAAGATGGAAGCATTACTATACCACTGGATATTCAAGAAGAGTTAGGATTTTTACCAGGTACTGAGGTTGAGTTAAAAATTATTGGGAACATATTACAACTTCAGAAAAAAAATAGTCCCCCCAGAGGCCAGACTTTAATCAATCTTATGCGGGGAAAAGCAACTAACCGTCTTACTACTGACGAAATTATGGAAATCACCCGCTCGACTCATGACTGATGTTTTAGTTGATAGCAATATTATTCTCGATATCATCACCGAAGATCCAAACTGGTTTGAATGGTCATCCCTGCACCTCATAGAATGTGAAAGTAGAGGAAATCTCCTCATCAACCCGATCATCTATGCAGAAATCTCTATTGGCTTTGTCCAACCAGACGAACTTAATAGCATCATCCCCCCAAACTTCTTTCAGCGTGAACCCTTACCTTGGGAAGCTGCTTTTCTTGCAGGTAAAGCATTTCAGCAATATCGACAGAGTAGAGGCGATCGCCGTTCCCCTCTACCAGATTTTTATATTGGTGCTCATGCCGTTATCCGAGAAATTCCATTACTAACTAGAGATGCAAAGCGATATAGAACCTATAGGAATCCTACTTGATTTTTAAACAAGACTCCGTACTCTTTCCCTGTTCCCCGTTCCCTGTTCCCTGTTCCCTCTCTACGCAAATTCGTTCAAAATTCAAAGCGGATTCCTATATTTTCCTAATTTACAGCTAATTGCACCATGAAGATGGGTTTTGTCTGTGTAGCGGCGACTTCTAGGCGCTATTGCAAGTAATAAATTAGACTTTTCAAACATCCTCTCAGAAAGGTAGGAAAGAGTGATTTGTGTCATGGTAGTTTCTGGGACATATTCACGGGTTTTTGTTTAGACGGTTATTACCTGGAGCGCGATCGCCTTTAAGAGTCTATGATCTACTATATCCCACCATCGCGATCTATCAGTCTGAGTAGAATTGCTTGAAATTGCTGAAGAGTAGCAGTTGTTGTTTTTTGGTTTTCTTCAAGTCGTAAAATTGCATTGTCTATAACAGTGTTGCGTATTGTAGTTGCATCAATAAAGGCATCTACTTTAACAGCTAATTGATCAATTTTTTCACCCATTACCTGAACTGTGACGGACAATCCATCCAGTCCGTCTTTGGGTAATGTCTTGCTTTTCAGATAGTCTTTCAATTTTTTCACCCATTACCTGAACTGTGACGGACAATTGATCTAGCTGTCTTTGGGTAATGTCTTGCTTTTCAGATAGTCTTTCAATTTTTTCACCTATTATCTGAACTGTGACGGACAATTGATCCAACTGTCTTTGGGTAATGTCTTGCTTTTCAGATAGTCTTTCAATTTTTTCACCTATTATCTGAACTGTGACGGACAATTGATCCAGACTGTCTTTGGGTAATGTCTTGCTTTTCAGATAGTCTTTCAATTTTGTTGTTTGCTGACTCAGCATATCTTGCGGTAGATACTAACAACTGTTTAACAGTTTCAAACTCGTCTTCAAGTTGGTCTAGTCGTTGTTCTGTAGTCATGATGGTTGCAATTAATTACGCGGTTACTTAGAGAAGTATCTTAATGTCAGTAAGGAAAATAGGCACTTATGTGATGGTATTGGTACGCAGAATTTAGCAATTATTTTTGATTTTCATAGGCTTTTCTAATTTTATCCTCTCATCTTGCCATACCATTTTACGAAAAATCTGAGATCAATTCAAGCTCCCCGACAGGTGTTTTTCTTTTAAGTATTCACGGGTTTTTGTTTAGAAAGTTATGATTAGAAGTGCGATCACTGGAAATTAACGTTAGAAGAAATTACACTATAAAAGTGCGATCGCAAATGATGTAGGGGCGTATTGCATACGCCCCTAGCAAGGGTGTTAAGGAACGCATAATTAATTTTACCAGATGTCTATATAGAGTTAGGGCTAGAGCCACAACTCCTTCATCTGGTAATCAAGGACAAAAAGCAACCCTAAACTATGTTTTCCTCATAAATTTCTAATGGTAAATCATCTGGGTCTTTAAAAAAGGTAAATTTCTTTCCAGTAATTTCATCAATTCTAATATTCTCTACTTCGATGTTGTGAGATTTTAAATAAGCCACAGTTTCTTCAACATCATCAACTTTAAAAGCTAAATGTCTTAAACCACAAGCTTCTGGACTATTAACTCTTTGGGGAGGATTAGGAAAGGAAAATAATTCAATTTGGGCATTTTCTCCCACTTGTAAATCTAATTTGTAGGAACTTCTCTGAGTGCGAAATGTTTCTTGAATAATCTTAAATCCTAAAACTTCGACATAAAAATTTTTGGATTTTTCATAGTCAGAGCAGATAATAGCCACATGATGAATGCCAGATGTTTTCATGATATTGTTTAGTGAGTGATAGTAAAAAATTTTAGGTTTTTGGGTTGCTAATAAACTTATCTAATTAGCATTCTTCATTTTTGGTAAACTCCCTACTTTAGAAAATAGCGTTCAAATAAAGCTTGTGCTGATTGACGGTGTTCTTCCACTAATTGAGGAGGAGATAACATTTCGGCTTTATCCATATAACGAAAAACCCAGACACTAAATTCATTTAAAGAACGAGGTGGTAAATCCACAGCATATTCTATATAAGCATATTTTCCGGTGATTTTATCAATTAATCCAGGAGTAATTTTTTGATGAAGATGACGACGTTCTCCTTCTAAAATAAATGCGGAAATAGGAGGGAAAAAACGTACTCTAGTATGAATTAACTTCAACCTTCCTGATAATTCAGATTTTTGTGCTTCTAGCTCACCCAAATTTAAACCCCAACCATTTTCTATTAATTTATATGCTTTTGCTAAACTTTCCCTTTGTTTTTCTAAACCTCGTGGAGACATTTTAATCAACTCACAATGATTATTAAAACGGTTTAATCTTCCTATTACTAAATGTCCATTTTCGCAATATTCATATAGTAAATACCAGGCAATATCATGATAAATTAACTGGAGAGGGAAAATTTGTATCCGTCCAATCCGATTAGAACCATAGAGGTCATAACTACGGCAAATTTCCATAGCTTCTCCTTTACTAATTGCTTTTTCCACTAAAGGTAACTGATGAAATAATGTATCACGATTTTCTCCCTTAGCTGCCATTTCTTCTGGGTCAGTATGAATAATTGCTCGATTAAGATATTCACGGGTAGGATAAAAAAATTCACCATTGAGTTCCATATCTAACCCACGTAATCTTTTACTCAGAACTTCAACAATACGTCTAACCTGAGCATCACCTTGATATTTAGCTTGAGATGCTAAAGCATTGAATGCTACTTTTAATTCTGTCGTTGAGAGCGCACCAGTACCTAAATAATATCCCCAACGATACATCCGACGGTCAAGGATAGCATAACGTCTTAATGTTTCTAAATCTTTTCGGAGCGTAGAAACTGCTGGATATCCTGCTGGTAATTCTATATTTAGTGTTGCTGCTAATTCTTGCAAATGTAGTTTCACCGCACTAATTGCATCATGATTTTCATCACTGCTGGAGTTCAGAAAATCAGGACTACCAATACCTGGATGTTTTAATAGAGTAGCAATTAACAACATCAACCGTTCAAAAGCTAGACGTTCTGTATAAGCATGAGTAGGTTTGTTAGGCATAGTAAAAATAAGTACACTTACAAAAAATGTGATTAATGGAAATCAAAAAAGAAAATATTCAAGTTCCCAATAAAGATGAGCTAGAAGTCTTGTCTATCCTAAATTAGGAAAGATAAACATCATAATTCAGTTTATAACCTTTTTCTGGCTTTTGAGTGATTCTAGAGTTATCGTAGTTAGTATCATCACTTTGAAATCAATCTTTCTGCACTTTACTTCCTAATAGATATGCAGACTCTTTACGTTTCTGAGCAAAATTGCTATGTTTGTTTACAAAAAGAGACTTTGCTAGTTAAACAAGGGGAAACTATTCATGCACAAGTGCAGTTACCTCTACTAGAGCAAATTCTGATTTTTGGTAAATCGCAAATCACCACGCAAGTGATTCGTGCTTGTTTATGGAAAGACATTCCCATTGCTTATTTATCCAGAATGGGATATTGCTATGGCAGAATTTTACCAATTTCTAGAGGTTATCGGCAATTATCGCGTTATCAACAGCAGTTAACTCCTGTAGACAAGTTAGTTGCTGCTAGAGCGATAATTAAGGGAAAGTTAAAAAATAGTAGAGTGCTATTGAGAAGACAGAGGAAAAAAAAGGAATCTGAGGTTTTAGAACGAGTTTTAGAAAGTTTAGATTATTTAGCTGACCAAGCAGCAAAAGCTGATACTTGTGAAAGATTAATGGGATTTGAAGGTGCTGGTGCGGCTCAATATTTTTCAGCATTTAGTGAATGTTTGACCAATCCTGATTTTATCTTTTCTGGTCGGAGTCGTCGTCCTCCAGGAAACCCAGTTAATGCGATGCTAAGTTTTGGTTATCAAGTGCTTTGGAATCATTTATTAGCATTAATTGAAATTCAAGGACTTGACCCTTATTATGCTTGTTTGCATCAAGCAAATGATGGTCATGCGGCTTTAGCTTCTGATTTAATTGAGGAGTTTCGTGCTCCGGTGATAGATTCTTTGGTGATGTGGTTAATTAATCGCAAAATCATGAATGCTGGATCTGATTTTTTGTTTAAAAATGGTGGCTGTTATTTGAATGATGCCGGAAGGAAGAAATTTTTGCGAGCATTTTTGCAAAGGATGTCGGAAGAAATACAAACTGACGAGGGAATTAAACAACCAAAATGGGATATATTAACTCAACAAGTAAGAGCATTTAAGCAGTTTGTCTATAATCCTAGTCATCAATATCAAACCTATCGAATTGACTAAAATCATGTTATGTTTTTATATGTGATTGCTTACGATATTCCTTGTGATAAACGGCGTAAAAAAGTAGCTGATTTATTGGAAGGTTATGGACAGCGTGTGCAATATTCTGTATTTGAATGTCAGTTAACTACAGAAAAATATCAGGATTTGCGTCGTCAGTTAAGGAAAAAGCTGAAGTTAGAAGAAGATAACGTTAGGTTTTATCCTTTATCGCGACACACTCTGTCTCAGGTGGAAGCTTGGGGTGTTGGTATTCCTGTAACTCAACCCCCTCGTTCGATTATTGTTTAGTTGACTCCCGAAGTTCGGGTAAAATCGCTGGAGTATTGATTTTATGGTTTTGAGCTTCGGTTGCTTACTGGGTAAGGGTTACACGGTTTTTGATGATTGCTTTTTTGGGTGTTCGGTTGCGTTTATTCCTGACCTTCGGAAAGTGGGTCTGGACTCCTTACTGGGCAAGGGTTTAAAATGAAGGGATTCCTACTCGCTAGGGATATTAGTTGAATGGAAAGCTCAAGATTTCCCAAAGCCGCCCCAGTGGACTCCGATTCCTACTCGCTAGGGATATTAGTTGAATGGAAAGTCTCCAGTCGCTAATGCACCTGAATTTGATATTGCTCTAATTCCTACTCGCTAGGGATATTAGTTGAATGGAAAGCTCAGTCAATCAAGTTAGTTGGAGAAAATGAACTTATTCCTACTCGCTAGGGATATTAGTTGAATGGAAAGTTTATTTTTAATGACACATTGGTACTAGCCAGTAAAACTGATAATTCCTACTCGCTAGGGATATTAGTTGAATGGAAAGTTGTATGTTCCTGGTAGCCAACAGAAAACGACTATCCACTATTCCTACTCGCTAGGGATATTAGTTGAATGGAAAGTCTGAGCCAGAAGTGATAAACGTTAGCACTTCACCAGTGATATTCCTACTCGCTAGGGATATTAGTTGAATGGAAATCTGACAATCTTCCTGACTCGCTCTAAATTCTCTCCAAATTCCTACTCGCTAGGGATATTAGTTGAATGGAAAGAAACCCACTACCCCCGCAATAAATATAAATTTGCAATGATTCCTACTCGCTAGGGATATTAGTTGAATGGAAAGATAACTTCTTAAAAAATATGCTAGACAAAATTTTGTCATTCCTACTCGCTAGGGATATTAGTTGAATGGAAAGCTCTACCACAGATTTACGCTTGCGGGTGTTAGCTGGGACTATTCCTACTCGCTAGGGATATTAGTTGAATGGAAAGCTGAGTATTGGCTATGGAAGTGCGCCTACTATCTTCCATTCCTACTCGCTAGGGATATTAGTTGAATGGAAAGTAGAAATTGGTGATTCAATTATTTCTGGCAAATTTTTACATTCCTACTCGCTAGGGATATTAGTTGAATGGAAAGCCATCAATTTTATCTGAAGACGCTCCTTCTAAATCAAATTCCTACTCGCTAGGGATATTAGTTGAATGGAAAGCCTAACAGACCCATATATTTAGTCTCCTATAGCTTTATTATTCCTACTCGCTAGGGATATTAGTTGAATGGAAAGGTATTTTTATTACAGGATGAGGATGCTAAAAATGCAATCTGATTCCTACTCGCTAGGGATATTAGTTGAATGGAAAGCATAAGAGATTTCTTTACGAGCTAACACAAAGTCTCCTATTCCTACTCGCTAGGGATATTAGTTGAATGGAAAGAACTTCACCATTTTGAGTCACAGTGAATTTGTTGTTGTATTCCTACTCGCTAGGGATATTAGTTGAATGGAAAGTAGCCAAAATAATATTAGAGAGTTTCATTTTTTTCATTCCTACTCGCTAGGGATATTAGTTGAATGGAAAGTTCCACACCATAACAGGGTTTAAAGTAGGGGAGAAATTCCTACTCGCTAGGGATATTAGTTGAATGGAAAGCTCTCTGTTGTGCTGTTCAAGCTTGGACTGGAATTATTCCTACTCGCTAGGGATATTAGTTGAATGGAAAGGAATGTGCCGCGAAGCGAGAGTCTATCCCCACGCTGATTCCTACTCGCTAGGGATATTAGTTGAATGGAAAGGAGGAACCAGATGACAAAAAAGTTGTCCAGATTGATTCCTACTCGCTAGGGATATTAGTTGAATGAAAAGCCACTTGCCAAGTCACCGTTAGCCATGTTAGTTATTCCTACTCGCTAGGGATATTAAGTAGATAAACGAAAATAATACTAACTATATGAAGTTATGAAAAATCCATGTAACTCGCTTGCGTTTAAGGTTGAGGGCGCTGAAGCGCAACTACGAACGAATATTTATTTTTGTTTACCTACTTAGTTGAATGGAAACTGGAAATAAGTGTGTATTGTAATACGCCCCTACTAGATGCTCACTGTGCGGGCAAGATGCCCGCGACCCAAGATAATTTTGCATCACTTAGCCTGGTTGCGTCATTAATATACATAAACAACGTCTGATGTCAAACACAAGAAAATATTTGTAATCAAATTCTTATCGACATAAAAAGCTTACTAATCAAGGATTATAGGCAGTATATAGATAAATATGGCAATATTTTATATTTATGGACAAATACAGAATTACGACTATACTATAGTTTATATCGGTTGCACGAGGAAATTACTGGTGTCAGAAGAATATTGGCGGGCTAAAATCTGGGGATTACTTCATGACCCTCTCTTCAAGGCTTTACACAATAATACTGGACGAGGTGAAAATAGCTTCTATAAACAACTAGAAGTGATGAAACCTTGGGTTGACTGCGGAAAAACCCCTGATGAATCCTGTGGTAAAGCTTTAGCAAATATATTGTTAGCAGATTATATCGCTTCCGCAAGTGATCGGTCAGCTATAGGTAGTACTACGGCTGTTGTTAATTATGCTCCTGGTGATAATCGTGACCAGGGATTACAAATTACTCACTTGCTCTCAGGTGCAAAACAAGACTTCAAAATTAAATCACACACAGAATTTATCAAGTCTAAACGTCATGAATATTTAGAAAATAAGGAAAATCAATTATTAGCACTCATACCTCCAGAATTACAACAGGAGGATATTCAAACTGATAAAAAAAAGATTAAAAAGCTATATTGGTGGTTATGGCGTTGTTTACCCCAAGCAACTTGTGATTTATTTAATGATAGTTCATTAATGTTAATGCCGGCAGAAACTAGAATTCCTGATGCTTCTATTTGGAGTCATGTTAGTATGACCGCAGCATTAGCGGGTGGATTCGCTGGATTTGATTTAACATTAGAGGAAGTCAAAAATTGGCCAAGAAACAAAGAAGTTTCTCATCCCTATTTAGCTGTATTTAGTTTTAGTCCAGTCCAAGAATTAATTAAGTCTAGTCGGAAAATGCGTGATTTTTGGGCTGGTTCTTGGTTATTGCATTATCTGTCTGCTAAGGTTTCTTGGGTGCTAGCTAATCAATATGGAACCTGATGTTTTGCTTTATCCTAGTCTTTATCAACAACCATTAATAGATTATTGGTTATTGGAGCAATATCCCGATTTTAAAGATTGGATAGAAACACCTGATTCTTTATTAACCGCAGGATTTCCTAATGTTATCGTCTTAGTTTTACCCAAAGATAAAGTTAAAGCTGCTATGCAAACGGCACAACAAACATTATCAGAGGAATGGTTGAAAATTAGTAATCTTGTCTTTGATAAATTACATAAGCGTGATTGGATGAAAGATTTAAAATCTAATCATACTAGTTGGGAAGGATGGTTGAAATCACAATGGCAATTTTATTGGACAGCTTTACCTATTGGTCAACCAGGACAAGAGTTTAAATTTTCTACTGACGAAAATAAAGATTCGGAATTTCAAAAATGGTCAGATGCTCAAAACCAAACATACAATTTAAAAACTAAAGAAACTCGGCTTTTTAATGAAATAGAATCAGATTTATTAAGAGAGGCATATAAACAACGTTGGGAAAGACAAAAAAGAGGTTTTAGTGCTAATGTTGGTTCATGGTGGGGATATATCTTTGATGCTACTCGTGCTAGTTTAGCATCTGTTAAAAATGCTCGTAATTGGGAAATCCCTACAGCTTTTGGACCCGTTCTACTATTTCTGGTATTGGTCCGGTTGTTAATCCTGGTAAGGACGGAACGGACTGGATTACAGAAGGTGATACTAAGAAATTATGGCAAAGTAATGCAGGTTTATTTGATGGTACAGAACAACTAAATGCTTCAGAAGTAGTCAAACGGGGTTTATCGGAAATACTCCCGCAGTTATTAGGCATAAAAAAAGATATTACTATATCCTATCCAGATTTAACTTCGGGTGTGGCTGGATATTTGAAAGTTAATGAAGCAGATGCAGACCACAAACGTAATTTTGATAGTGCTTGTCAAGAAATAATTTCCATATTTCCTGAAATCAAAGCCGTTATCGACGAAGTGCGCGGAAAATGGGGTATTCCTTGGATGGATAAAAAAAATAATCCTAAGCAATATCATCCTCGATTACTTAATGTGGGTTGGATATTAGAAGATTTAAAAAATAGTGATGAACGTAAGGAGGAATATACTACAGAAATTGATGCAATTATTAGCAAATATTATCCCAATAATAATCCATCTAGCTGGTATGTATTAGCTGCTGGGGATGGGGATGGAATGAGTGAATGGTTAAAGGGGGTAAAGATGAAACCCTATCGCGATTATATTCCAGATGGGTTGGAAGAAAAAGTAACACTCACAAAATTCCCAGAGTTCTTAAACATGAACAAAAGGATGGGACCTAGTACCCACAGTGCATTAAGTCGTGCATTACTGGATTTTTCTAATCAGTTAGTTCCTTACTTAACTCAAACCCGCTATGCTGGTAAATTAATTTACGGTGGTGGTGATGATGTTTTAGCTTATACTAATCTCTGGGAATGGGATGATTGGTTATGGGATATTCGACAATGTTTTAAAGGAGCAGAAGACCCCAAATGTGAATTTAGTAATAATGGTGATTATTGGCAATATTTAAAAGATGATCATCAGCCAGTTGGTTTGATTGACCGTCCATTATTTACAATGGGTAGCACTGCGACCATTAGTTTTGGTGTAGTTATTGCTCATCATTCTGTCCCGTTAGCAATATCTTTAGAAAGTCTCTGGGAAGCGGAAAATGCCGCAAAAAAACACGAATATCATCATCACCACCCTTCTGAAGATCAAAAAGTTGCTGTTCACAAAAAAGATGCTGTACAAGTGCGGGTATTATATGGTAACGGTAACACCTTAAAATCCACGTCTAAATTTGATGTTTTTCACAAATGGCAAAAATTAATTATTGGTAAAGAAGACAGTGCAATATTTGAACAAGCTGCGAGTTTGTGGAGTCAACACCCAGCACCCAGTCTAGATGCTATTGTACCTTGGACAAAAGTATTTTGCGATCGCCGTGACGAACTCCAAACTAATGATACTACCAAAAAAGACTTTGAAGCAAACCTTGCTAATTTTCTGAATGCTTTATCCCTGACCACCCAAGCAAAAGACCTAGACAGCGAAATTCAAAATTGGTTGAAACTAGCGGCTTTTGTGAAGCGAAATCGTCATATCAAACCAGGAGGTGTTAAATAATGTACTGGTACAAGCTGACACCATTGGATGTCTTAATGTTACGTGATGCCAAACCATTCTCACCACAACAAAGAGCTTGGGCTGGTAGTGTATTTCCTCCCAATGGTCATACTCTAGCTGGAGCATTGCGGGGATTAATAGGAGATAAGAAAGACTTGAAGATTACTGTCTATTTCTATGCTATCAAACCGACAAAAATACCTTATATATTCCCCGTCCTTTGGGGTTTGTGAACTCTATACCGCTGATTCCTTTAGCATGGGAAACTAAATCTTATATAAATTATGCATTACGGGATGAAACTCAACCTTGTCCTTTGGTTAAACCACATAATGCTAAAGATGAGGAAGATGAGCAAAATGAAAAAAATAGTTTAGATAAATGTGAAACAAGTTCTGAAGAAAAATTCAGACAATATTTACCTTTTCCAGTTGTTGAAAAGTATTTAAAGACAGGAAAAATAGACAAAAATGATTGGAAAGTAACTGCTGGAAGTCATGAAGATAAACCTTGGACAATAGAAACCCGTTCTCATAATTCTCTTATGGAAGGGACAAAACAGGTAAAAGATGCCGATGGTTATTTTGTGGAAAATGCTATTCGTCTATATCAAAATTGGAGTTTAGCTATAGGTATTTGTGAAAAAATCACAACACCTGCTATAATTAGATTAGGAGGAGAAGGACACAGAGTAATTGTGGAAGAATGTCCAGAGTTGGGGGAACAATGGCAGAATTTGCAAATAACTTCGGATAATAATTTCAAAAATGATGGTAAATCAATAGCTTATTTAACTACCCCTGGAGTCTTTGAAAGACCACATAGAAATAAGTTTAATCAACAGGTTTCTCTATGTCGTCCTTATCCTTGGGAATGGAAAATAAAAGACGGTAACTTTGTCAGCATGGCTACAGATAAAGCCGTACCAATTAGTTGCAGAATCAAAGATAAATATGACCATACAAGCATTCCTGCACCACAGGTTTTTGCAGCACCACCAGGGAGTTTATACTATTTGGAGAAACCTGAAAAATTATTTCAGGATCAAAAATTAAGTTCCGGATAAATCTAAAAATAATGTCAATAATTGGAGACAATTAGGTTATTCCGAAATATTGTGGATTCAATACTCATCTGACTAAAGAGCAAAATATGAACTACTTAACTTATAGCTATCTCTTAACTCCATTACATACAGGTGCAAGCACCCAAGCTGGTAATCAATTAGGTATTGCTCGTGAAGCACAAACTGAATTACCTTATCTTCCTTCATCTTCCTTGCGAGGTAAATTACGTTCATCATTAGAATCTATAGCGGAAATAAAAACCGAAGCAGGTACTTTCTTTGGAGAACGCATTAAAGATGGTCAGCAACCTACAGAGGGAGAGGTATGGTTTGCAGATGCTACCTTATTATTATTTCCGATTGCTTCATTTAGCCACCAATTTTTGTGGATTACTTGCCCATTATGGCTGAGTAGATGGAATCGGTGGTTAAGAAATGATAATTTAACTAATTTAATTCAACAATGGCAATCTGATTTATTAATTAATGGCAAAAAAGTTATAACATCAGCATCAGGTAAGCAAATTTATTTGCGAGGTGCTATTCTTGATGAAGCTGATATTAAACCCATTAGCCTAAGTAATGATGATTGGGAATTATTTAAGGATATTCCTGATGGCAATAGTATTCTAGATTTAAAAACTAAATTAGTCATTCTTGCTAATGAAGACTGTAGCTCATTAGTAGAAATTGGATTACAAAGAGAAGTTCGTATTACACTAGATCAAAATGAAAAAATTGTTGCTGGTGGTTCTTTTCGATCAGAGGAAGCAATACCTTCAGAAACGCTATTATTTTTTCCTTGGGGTATGAAATCTGAAAAAGAAACTAATAAAACCAAAGAAGTTAGAAAATCTCTGATAGATATTTTAAATGACAGACTTCAATTTGGTGGACTTGAGGGATTAGGTAGAGGTTGGACTGAGAATAAAACAATCATAATTAATGAAAATCAAGGAAAATAACTAATGCAGAAATTAGATACTAGAGATTTTAGTCGTCATGCTTACAACGGACTAAATGAGGTGAAAAGTAAAGTGCGACTTCTTGACCATAAAAAAGCCAGTGGGATTGTCCAAGGATTATCTGTATATATTTCTACATGGGGATTGCATTGATTATCTGGGGACGGTTTAAAGTATATGAATAGTCGTTCTCATGAGACTAAATACAAAGGTTATGTATATCAAGAATTTCTCAAAAATTTACAAACATTAAGTAAAGTAACTTTTGCTTATGATGATTCCAGTAGTTTAATTAATCTGGAATTAGAAAAATACACTGGTCTAAATCGGTTGGCAATTGAACTAGCAAAAGAGTGGTCATTTTGGGCAGTACCTATCCTTGGTGAGGCAGAACAAGAATGAAAAATAAGAAATCGGAAGCAGATATCTGGCGGGAATTTGTACAATCAGAAGTTAAAAATAAATCAAAACTCGGTAATATTTTAACATCATCTCAATATGGTGGTTATGAAAAACCAATTCTAACACTTTATTTTCCCGATGATAATTCTCGTAAAGCTGCTCAAGGACAAAGAGATACTATTCAGAAAAAACTCAAAGAACAGCATCAATTATTTTGCGATCGCATTAATTTTATTACTGGCTCTACAAGTTCTATAATAGTAACAAATACTCCTGTTGCCAAAGCTAACATTCTCGTAGTTGCAAATACACCCAAAAATTATAATCCCTTACAAGCTTTGTATTGGGTTGAACCTAATCTTTTATCAGAAGATGATGCTAATCAAAGGATGAAAATTCTCAAACAGACAGTAGCCGCAGAGCAAGGTTGTCATATCATTTATACTAAACTTTATCAACGCACCCTACAATTAGCTAACGGTAAAGAAAACACGATTCCAGTGTCATTTAACTGGCGAATGCGTATTGGGGGAACTCGTGGTTTCAGGGAATTATTGTTACCAGTATTACATCCAATATTCGGTATTCCCTATATTCCCGCTTCAACATTAAAAGGAGCAGCAAAAGCCTGGGCAAGAAAAAATGATACACCACAGCAAGTACAAGAACTATTAGGAATGCTGAATGGTAAAGAAGCTAAAGCTGCTAAAATAGAGTTTTTAGATGCTTTCCCGACCAAACCTTGTTTGAGTATAGATATTGCCACACCTCAATGGTCTTGGCAAGATAATAAAGTCGTCTATAAACCTGATCCACACCCACTTTTAAGTTTAGAACAGCCTCAATTTTTAATAGGATTACGTCCTACTAGCGTGAGAAATTATACTTCCATCCAGGATGATATTAAGACCGTTAAATCATGGTTAGAGAATGCTCTTAATAGTGGGATAGGTTCTCGCGTTAGTAGTGGTTATGGTCAGGCATTGGGTAGCACTCATTTCCCCAATACTCGAAAAAGCTATGATTTTGAATTGTGGACTCAAGGGATATATGGTAGTAATCCACCATCAAAAGAAAATCGTTATCAAGGAGATTCAGAATTTCGTCCTTCTGCTGTTAGAGGGATACTCCGCTATTGGTTTCGTGCTGTAGCATTGGGATTATATGATGTGCAAACTTGTCAAGCTTTGGAAGCACAAATATTCGGTAATTTAGGCAAACAAGGCAAAATTTCCGTTAGCTCTAAAGTTAATCCGGCCAAACAGGAGAATCCTTATTTGTACACTGGTAAAATATACTTAGAAGCCACGGAAATCAAGTATCTAAATCTAGCAGAAAAATTGTTATTTTTAGCAGTTCAATTAGGTGGAGTAGGACGTGGTTCTCGTCGTCCTTTGCATTTACTAAATAATCGAATGCGTGGCTGTCACTGGGAAGTAACTGGAAAAGATTTACCTCTCAATTATGACGCTGAAAAATGGCGTAAATTTTTTACTGAAGTAAAGCAAGTATTTCAAGCAATACAAACACCCGTAGGTTCTTATATAGTTAGTCCTGGTAGACCTAGAGCGAGACAACAAGATGTATTAGATAATAATGCTCAGGTTTGGCTCTTAAAATCATCATCACAAATTCATCCTCAAAAAGTCGCTAACTGGCGAACTGATGGAAGTTCTAGTAAAGTGCGTGGTACAGGACTAGATTTACTTTATAGTGATAACCGCTTTAAAGGACAAAGCCAAGGACAAGGAAATCCTAATGTTGGAGGTGCATTGGAAACACCTTCTTTTGTGTGGATTAAGTCATTATTTACTGATAGTTCAGTCTATCAAGTTATTACTATTTTTGGGATTGATCACCCAGAGCGCAAAGAATTTGCTCAGGAGCTAAAAACTCAAGGAGCAATTTTAGTATTTGGAGAAACACTGGTTAAGTCGAGGGTAAATAATATCCCCCCTCGACTCAACTAAAGAAACACCACCTTCTTCGAGCAAAAAAATACTTAAACAATAAATATGAAATCAGTTTTAATTGCGACAATTGGTACTAGAGATTTAATGTTCCAAATTACCTCAGGTAAATGGTTCAATGTTGGTGATGATAGAATGCAGAACGGAGAAATTATTGGTGAACAAGCAGAAGTTATTTCTGACTTAGGGCTAAATGATATTTCTTTTCGAGATTTAACCAAGTATCTATTAGATAATATTAAAATTTACATAGATTCTATTCAACCACCAATTATAGGTAAGATTTTCAATGATAGAGCATCAGAAATTGAAAAGGTGTATTTAATAGCTACTGACCAAAAAGAGGCAGTAACACAAAGAGAAAAAGATACCCTATATGCAGCCATGATAATTCAACAATGGATTATTCATAATTTTAGCCATCTTCATCATGAAAATGTGACAATCATTCCTTTAGGTCAAGATGGAATTAATCCATCTAATTTTGAAGAAATGTTTAATTGGTGGCGGCAAACTTGGAGAAATAAAATTAGCATTGATCAAAATCAATTTATTTGGATATGTTTAAAAGGAGGTGTAGGTCAAACTTCTGAAGCAGCAAGGATTTCAGGACTTAGTTTCTATGGCGATTGCATTCTATTTTTTGAATTTAAACAAAACACCCTAGCTAATCGTAGTGGTATTCCTTCCGATTATAGCGGTCCATTTTTAGGTACTAACTATCTTTGGGATAGAACTCAAAAACAAGCTTTAAAATTATTAGAAAGTTACGACTATGCCGAAACCTATGATTTATTAAAACCTTATTTTCAGCAGTCACCTTCTAATTTTGGAGCAATACCTAATTTATTAAAAGCTGGAATAGCTTGGAATCAAGGACAGTTTGAAAAATTCTTACCTTTAGCTAAAAGTTCTATTAAAATACCCAATATACAAGGTAGATTATGGATGGCTTATGAACAAGCATACTTAGGTGTAATTCGCCTTGAGCAACTAAATACTACAGAAGCAATGCTACATAGCTATCGGGCTATTGAGGGTCTACTATATTGGTGGGCTGCTGATTCTTTTCCTAATGATGTAGAAGAAAGAGAAAATAGATATCCATTAATTAAAGATTCTATTTTGCAAAAATATCCGTCTTTAAAGACTTACTTCAATAAAGAAGAAGTCCATAAAAAAGAAGCCAATTTAGAAGGCAAATTATTAGAGGATCTATTATGTGTTGCTCTCCCTGCAACCATAACTAGTATTGATTTTAGAGCATTTTGGTATTCAGCAAAGAAAGCAAGAAATTATTTTTCTCATCGTTTAGGTGGTTTAGCAGAAAAAGAAGTGTTTAACGCTTGGGGTAACGATATAATCAACTCAGAACAATGGCAAAAAAGGATTATAAACTGTATTAATTTAGTAACAGGAAAATCACCTAAAACCTTATCCGAAGCAAGTCTTTTTGATAAACTTCATAGCCAAGTTATAGAAGCAATAAAAAAATCGGAACTCAGTAATTGAAATCAGGCGGGCTTTTCGCCGCTCCACGGTAGATTTTAGATTTAATGTTTCAAAACTGTCTTTGATGCGATGCGGGTCTTTTTGAGATCGCTCTCTGACAATTCTTCACCGGCTTGTAAACGAGTTGCAGAGGTTTGCAAAACTGTCGCTGCACCGGTATCCCCAATTTGCAAAGCAGTTTTAGCCGCACTTTGCAACATGGTTACGGCTCCGGTGCGATCGCCTTGTTCTAATTTGATTTCGGCTAATTGAGTTTGACGATACTTAGCTAAGACTAAAATAGATTGCTGGACTTGAGGATCAATTGCTGGTTGATAAGCTTTAGTGACATTAACATAAACGGGGACTAAAGGAGAGAGTAGACCTTGTTTATTTAGCGCTGGGTCATCATAGCGAATTTGCAAATGACCAATGACTTGTTTACCTGCTGGTAGATTCCCCAAATAAAGATTGGCTAAAACTACTCGTTCTACATCTTTCATTAAATCTCCTAAGCGAATTGCAAAACCACCATGAGCTTCTGTTTCTACAGGTAATTCAATTGTATCTGGAGCTACTTGAGCTATGGGTTTTAATTCCGCTAATCGGACATTGGGTACTAAAGATAATAGCAAATAAGCATTAGTTAATCCTACCGACTGCATCCGGTGAAACAATCGGCTAAATTGCTCTACAGCTTGTTCTGGATGTTCAATATAAGCTAAAGCTCCACCACCAGCATCGGCAATTTTTTCTAGTAAATTCTGGTTCCAGTCGTTACCAAAACCCAGTGTGTTGATGGTTAGGTTGAATTTGGTAGCTTTTTTAGCTAGTGCTAGACAGCGCTGGTTATCATCTGGTGTCAGTTGTAACTTCCAAATTCGCACTCCCGTATCCCCATTCCCGTCGGTAAGGAGAAATCCTTGAGAAACAGCACCTCTAGTTCCTTTCAGCAGTTCAGTAATTCCTAAAGATAATCCTTCGGCGATGACTGTACCCCCATTGGCAATTAATTTACTCTGGATTTGAGATTTAATGCTTTCTGGGTCTTGAACAATTTGATTAGGAATTACCACTTCAGCTGTATTTGCAAAAGATATCACCGAGAGGCGATCGCCTACTTTTAGCTGTCCTAATAGCTGTTCGACGGCTTGAATCACTGTTTCCATCGCTGAACCATCCATTGAACCACTGCGATCAAGAATTAAACATAAATTCAAGGGTAAATTTTCGTCACTTTCCCCAACCAGTGTTTGGGCGGAAACGGAAATGGCTAGTTGACGCTGACTGCTTAATTGTCCTACGTCAACATTACGATCATTTAATGCTGATAACAATTGAACTTTCATTGCGGAGGTGTATCTTGCAACACAGTTTTGGAGACAATCCTAGTTTTCTTGCGATCGCTTTCGGATAATTCTTGTCCAGATTGCAAACGGGTAGCAGAAACTTGTAATACTGTCGCTGCACTCCTATCTCCCATTTGCAGAGCAGTTTTAGCCGCAGTTTGCAACATGGTAGCGGCACCAGCTCGATCACCCTGTTGTAACTTAGTTTCAGCTAATTGAGTTTGACGATACTTGGCTAAGGCTAAAATCCACTGTTGTACCTGGGGATTGAGTGCAGGTTGGTAATTCTGCATCACGTTCATATAAATAGGGATGGCAGGAGTGTACTGAGAAGATGATCCAGTCTGATTCAGCACCGGATTATCGTAACGGACTTGAATATTGGCGATCGCCTGTGTACCTGCTGCCAATTGTCCTAAATAAATATTAGCTAAAATTACACGTTCTGAGTCTTGCATTAAATCTCCCAACCGCACCGAAAATCGGCCATCAGGTTCCGTTTGCACTGGTAACTCAATAGTATCTGGAGAGACTTGAGCAATCGGTTTAAGTTCTGCTAACCGCACATTGGGCATTAAGGAAAATAATAAGTAGGCATTAGTCAATCCTACGGTTTGCATCCGGTTGAATAGACGATTAAACTCCACTTCTGCCTGGTCATGTTGTTGAATATAAGACAATGTACCTAGAGCGGCATCGGAGATTTTTTCTAAAGTATCTTGGTTCCAATTGTCACCAAAACCTAAAGTGTTCAAAGTCAAATTATAACTAGCTGCCAATTGAGCAAATTTTAAACAGCGATCATTATCACCATGTTCATTTTCGCCATCAGTGAGTAAAAAGGCTTGAGAAACAGTTTCTTTTTTCCCCTTAGATAATTCTTCTATACCCAAGCGTAAACCTTCATCAATTGCCGTCCCACCATCAGCAGAAAGGCGGTTAATTTGCTGTTTAATGTGTTCTGGGTCTTCAATCAATTGATTGGGCACTAAAACTTTAGCTTGATGATCAAAAACGACAATACTCAGACGATCCTGGGGAGTAAGTCGATCAACTAGCAGAGTTGCCGCTTTTTTGACTGTTTCTAAGGGACGTCCCCCCATAGAACCGCTATGGTCAAGAATCAAGCACAAATTCAGTGGCACAGAGCGATCCTGAATATCGGCGATCGCGGAAATGGAGATTGCTAACTGACGCTGAGTATTTGATTGCTGGGCATCCAAATTAGCGTCATTCAAGGTAGGCTGCAAATTAACTTTCATTACCCAAACTTCCCATGATGAAACTTACATATTAATTAATATATTCAAAGGACAGCCTTAGCACTACGGAAAAACTAGCGCCTGATTAAAAAGGGCGTCAGGAAACTGGTCAGAGTTTTTCGGGGAAAAATTTGCGGTAATATTGGATGTTAATTTTTAATTTAACTTTAATTTAACCAATTCAACCAACTAATTGCCTTCAATTGCCCTCCTGAGCGGGGTAAATATCGCTCTTACCTCCAAAAACTTAGCTTATAGCGAGAAATCCACACCTGAAAGAGAGCTAGCATCGCGCTAGGATGTATTACAGTTAACGGCATAGTTTCAGGCGATCAGTTGCTATGGACATTTCCCCCATCCAGGCTGTTCAAGCCCCTTATTACGGCGATAATTTCTATCGGACACCGCCGCCAGATTTACCTTCTTTATTATTGAAGGAGCGAATTGTCTATCTGGGGATGCCACTGGTGCCTGCTGTCACAGAATTAATCGTGGCTGAGTTGCTGTATTTGCAGTCCGACGACCCCGAAAAGCCGATTAAAATCTACATCAACTCCACTGGCACCTCTGGTTATAGTGGCGAACCCATTGGCTTTGAAACCGAAGCTTTCGCCATCTATGACACCATGAAATACATTAAGCCCCCCATCCATACCATTTGTATCGGTTCGGCGATGGGTATGGCGGCAATGCTTCTCAGTGCTGGGACAAAAGGTTATCGCGCTAGTTTGCCTAACGCCTCCATTATCCTACACCAACCCAAGAGTTACGCTCAAGGACAAGCAACGGATATTCAAATCCGGGCTAGGGAAGTTCTGGCGAACAAAGTTTCAATGGTAGATATTATCTCTTTTACCACTGGACAGACACCAGCAAAAATTACTAAAGACATGGATCGTCTGTTTTACATGACTCCCTATCAAGCTAGGGATTATGGTTTGATTGACCGCGTTTTTGAAAAAGAAGAACTCGCCAATCCTCCCATCCCTGCTAGTATCCTATAAACGGCATCATGGCTCATTTGTTCTCAGTAAGTACGAGAAAATAATGAGTAATGATTCAATGACTTAATTACAAACGGAGTAGCAAAAATGCCTATAGGTATTCCTAAGGTTCCTTACCGGATGCCGGGAGGTCAGTACACAGATTGGATCAGCATTTATGATCGCCTTTACCGGGAAAGAATTATTTTCTTGGGACGCGATATTGACGATGAAATTGCTAATCAAATTATTGCCGTCATGCTATATCTGGATTCAGAAGACCCAGGTAAGGATATTTTTCTATACATAAATTCCCCTGGTGGCATGGTTACATCTGGGCTAGCAATTTATGATACAATGCAACACATCAAATCAGATGTGGTGACAATTTGTGTTGGTTTAGCTGCTTCGATGGGGTCTTTCCTATTAGCTGCTGGTACTAAAGGCAAACGCATGGCTTTACCTCATTCACGGATTATGATTCACCAACCTTCTGGTGGTACCCGTGGACAAGCCAGCGATATCGAAATTGAAGCTAGGGAAATTCTGCGGATTCGTCACCAGCTTAATCAAATTTATGTTGATAATACTGGACAAACTCTAGCTAAAATTGAAAAAGACATGGATCGTGACTTTTTTATGTCTGCTCATTGAAGCTAAGGAATACGGTTTAATTGACCGTGTGATTGAAGAACGTTCTAATGAACGTGTAATTGACCAAAAATAAGCCGCCCAGGTGCAGAGGAGAAAATTTATTTTCCACGGAAAAACATCTCCCCTGCCCCCTGTCCCCTGCCCCTGAAGCCCCCTGCCCCTAAAGATGGATCTTGGAGATTGCTACCGCTTATTGGGCTTGAGGTCGGGAGCTTCTTTTGCTGAAATCAAAGTATCTTACCGAAGATTGGTACAGCAATATCATCCCGACCTCTGCCCAGATGACCACAAAGCTAAAGAAAAATTTATTGCTTTAACTGAAGCGTATAAAATGCTGCAAGCTGGTAGTATTGCCAGAGGAAACAGTCCCTAAGTCAAGTTATTCGCCAGCATCTTCTGATGATCCAGAAATTTCTGCTGCCGCAGCCACTAAAACGACGTTTCCAGCATCACCAAAGTTGGCAGAAATAGAAGAACGGCTGAAATGGAAAACTTATGAGCAATTGCAACGTTTTTTACAAGAAAAAAAATTCCCGCAAGCGATCGCCTTAGTGGAAGCTTTAGCGGCACGATTACCAAAAGATACAGAAGTTCGTCAATGGCAAGCGATCGCTTATCAAATTTGGGGACGAGCGCTAATTGATGGTAATCAACGAATTAAAGCCAAAATTTATTTGCAAAAAGCTTTAAAAACCGACCCTCACAATAAAGCTTTGTGGCAAGAAGTGCAGCGTGATTTTCAGCGATTGGGGCAAATACGTTAGCAGAATAATGCTAACCGTTGATAATCAAGTTAATAGATGTAGCAATCTCAGGGAATGCTAAGGGACTAATTGTGCCGTTTGTAAAGATTTGTTGAAAGGTATACTCCCCGTTTTCAGGGTAGCGAAACACGATCAGTTGTAATTCATTTAAATTGACAACCCAATATTCAGGAATGCCAACTTCGGCGTAGATTTTGCTTTTAATTTCTAAATCTTTATTCAAGCTAGATTGAGAGTATTCAATTACCCAGAAAATATTTTCGGGATAGGGGTGATGAGAACGATATTCTCGTCCTAGATTTTGGACAACGGCAATATCTGGTTCTGGTTCGGAGTTATTGGGTAAAGTAATCGGACTATCTTGACGGACTTTAGCCAGATTTCCCAGTAATGTCGCTAAGTATTCTCCCGCTTCATTTCGAGAATAGGCAATGTGGTTCTCCTTCCGGGGACATTTCTACTATTTCTCCTCTCAGTAACTCCACTTGACGATCATCTAAAATGCCTGCTTGAAGCATCCGTTGATATTCTTTTAGAGTCCATTTGGCTGTAATTACTGACATCTAATGTCTCTCCTACATGCAGCAATTTCAATTATATTACCAAAACAAGGTAAATCCGCCTCTACGAGATGCTGCGAGGATATTTTCACCCGATTACCCAGGACTTGCTACCAAAAAATATCTACGCGTTGAAGTCAATCCTAGAAAACAGATTGGTTCGTTTTTTGAGAGTAAAGTTGATCGCAGTAAAGTGCCCAAACGACACCAAATAACCCAATTAGGGAACTGGCAATCACCGCAGAAACACCCCAACCTAGAAGTTCAGTCCAGTTGATAATTTCCTTACAGATGGCTGTACTGACTTTCGCCACTAAATAAGCAACCCCTGTAGTCAAAACTACTACTAAACCTAATTCAGCTAGAATTTCCAGCAATTCCTTCTTACATAAATCCTCCTCAAAATATATTTTCCAAATGCTGGTGTACATGAGAAGGTCAGAAGCGGTGAGAATCAGCTGTTTAGGAATTTCTCCACCTGGGGTTGGTGTTGCCATTGCCGTCCCCCCTCCAATAGTGTACGCAGCGATCACCAAAGCAGCTTCTAATCTTTTTTTGCCCAGATTGCTCATGGTAGAATATTTATTAGATACTCTGCTAGGTTAGAGCATCTGCTTTGATGAAATCATCTGCAATATTGTGGTCTATTTTTTTAATTTTAAGTAACTTTTAATTTGTGTAAAATCATTTTAACTTTTCTGGCGTTTGATCAAGAAAAATGATATGGTAACATTTTCATCAAGAGGATGACGGTGTGGATAGCTATGGAAGTTTTTACTGTGTCGTGGAAGGATAATGCGCTATTTAGTTCGTGGGTTTGAGTATGGGTAGTCATTGATAATTAATCTCTCTTTCTCACTCAGTGATTATAATAAACTATACTGATCTCTAAATTAAATTAGTTTTACTCATAACTTACACTTACTATAAAAATTCAATTTTTCTCTAATTTCTTCCAATTCAATTAATAATTCTACCTCCTTTCTCCCTGGAAATTCCTCTGTAGGTAGTTCTTGTAAACGTTTATTAATTTGCCAAAATAATTTATCTAACTCTACTAAAGCTTCTCCAACTTGTGAATTTACTGATAATTCTTTATCTTGCTCATTCCCATTTTGGAAATCATGTAAAAGTAATTTGGTTCGTCCAGCTAATCCTGAATAACGTTGAATTAATTTTAAGTTTTTAGCTGCTAGTTTAAAATCCAGGAAAAAAGTAGAGGCTTTCGTAAATGTTTCTACTCCTATATCTCCTAATCTAGCAATAATTATATTTTGAAGCTTCTCTCTCATTTCCATAACTTTTTTACGTTGATAAGGTGCTACCATCTCTGATATTTGATGAAATTGAATAATTTCCTCTGGTGTTAATATTAATAGTATGTGGGGTTCTTTTGAATCCTCTTCTATTTGGAAAGATGTATTAACTGGTAATTCTGACTCCTGCTCATCAGATATCACATCTAATGATTCAGGAATATCTTCAATTAGCTCAATTTTATCAATAGCAGATGTAGGTAAAGCATCATCATTAATTATGGATATAATTCCTGGGAGGTATCTATCCATCATAGTGACATTGGTATAAACCAGATTTTTAATAATATTGAAACTAAGCTTATCTTTAAAAACATCAATACTAGTTTTATAGGAGATATTTCCCTGTTCAATATCTAGCTCAAAGTTGCCAACAACTATACCATAATTAACTCTAATAATAAATTCAGATATAGCTAAAATCTTATTTTGTGGAACTACTTCTGGACAAATTGAGTAAAAACTGAATTGTTTATCATTTCTCACTAAAGCATAGCAATTCCAGGTGCCATTTTTTCCTGAAAAAGCTGTTTCTAATCCTATTTTATCTGGTATTTTTCTATAAGGCCAATCGTCTACTGTGAAGAAATTCACCATTTCTGTAAATATATTTTGCTGATTTCTCTCACCTCCACTACTTTCAGCTATTTTTTCTAAGTCATTAACGATTTCCGTAAATAATTGAGATGAAGGTATATCGGAAATGCTACTATCAACCCATGTTTCTAGTTCTTGATTGACTTTAGATAAAGCTTCAGCAATAGCATTATCAACTATGGATTCAAGACCAGTTTCTACAGAATTTTGAAAAAATTGGAATATTGAATCACTAATTCTTTCACTATCAAGACTATTACCAGTAATTGCTGTAAAGTTTACATAATTCCAAAAGGTAGTGTAACCAGTTGCAACTGGTAAGCATGGTTGAGTAACTTGTAAAGCTAACCAATTTTCAGTAAACAAAAGAGGATGATTTGCTTCTGTTTGACTGAGTTGTTCTAAATAAATTGATGGATTATCTAGATGGTCTTGAAAATAGGGGAGAAAATCTGGTTTTAAGCTGGTGATGATTTCGATATTGGTTTCGTTGTCAAATTCTCCATGAGTCAAAGAACCAAGTAATTCTGGTTGCAGATTAAATAATGCTGCGGTGTGAATATCTCGGTAGAGTTCTGGGTTGAGTTGGAGAGTAAGACGAGATTCAATCAGGGAGTCATTTTGAGTTGTCAGGGTGAGGATGACGGTGTGGATAGCTATGGAAGTTTTTACTGTGTCGTGGAAGGATAATGCGCTATTTAGTTCGTGGGTTTGAGTATGGGTAGTCATAGACATTTATTTTTGGCTAAAAGCCATTTTACTCCTCTAACATAGCTGTAGCTTCTTCAGCATTCTCTAACAAAGCGATCGCTTCTTCAGGAGTTTGTCCACCATAAACTACACTTAAAAAGCCAGGTAAATACAGTTCCATTATTTTCAAAGCTGGATACATAGTATTTCTAATATAGCCAGTTGTCAAAATTTCTCCTTGAAAGTCTAGACAAGATTTGTAGCGCACTTCTCCATCTTCATAATCCATTTCAAAATTTCCTACACGCAAGCCATAATTTGCTCTTGTTATAAACTCAGCTATGGTATTGCGTGATTCTTCTGGTATTTTAAATGGCATAAGTACATAAAATAAAAACTGCTCCATGTCTGTGAGAATTTGAGCATAAGCTAATCCACGACCTGTTTCACTTTCAAAGTTAATTTTATAAAATTGTCGGTCTTCTACAAATTGAGGATTCCATCCATCTGCTTCTAAAAAATTTCCCAAAGTCTCTAGTGCTTGGAAGCCATTATTCTCATTTATGTTTGTGTTAGAATTGTCGTCAGCGTTACTCATGGTAATTAATCTCTCTTAACTAGTTGAAAGGTTATTTTTTTAGATAGGCATAATTAACTGCCTAAATTTTATTTAAATTTCTCTTTTAGTTTAGCAACTCTTTGAGAACCTATACCAGGTAAGTCACTAATTTCGCTTAAATCAAATTTACGTTCATTTTCACCACGACTTTTGATTAAATTAATAATTTGTTGTGTAGGTTCTTTTCCTATACCTTTACCTTGATTGAAATCTATTTCATTGATTTTCTTGACAATATCATCTGGAGAACCGTTACCAAAATCTATGGTAGGTCTTTCACCTATACCCAAATCGCGAGGAAGAACATGATCCATTTTTGGAGTTACTACAATTTTTTTGGCTTTTTTCCAACTTGATGGTTGTTTTGGGTCTTCTCCTGATTTAGGTTCCATCTCATGAAGTTCAAATTTCAAGGATGTAGCTAATTGAGCTTCTTCTGGTATATTAATTCTATTTGGATGTCCTCCATATTCAACATTAACATGATAGCTAACTACTTTGTTCTCCCCTAAAACCTTATTTTTCACAGTACTTTCCACTTCACGCTCCATTTGAGAATTCAACGCACCTGTAATGGGAGTTAAATTTCCCTTACTACCTGGTCCATGTACATGATGATTTAGAAGATGACCCCTTATATATGTGGTGCTGTTGGAAGTATTTCTGACAGATACTTTTTTCCATAGAGCTGATAATTCATAAGGTTCACTACCTTTTAATCCACCTGGGTCTAAACTTAGAGGTTCAGCTTTCATAGATTTACCATCTTCACCCTGCTGTGTCCATTCGACATGAGATGGTGGTACTCCTTCATCTAATAACTGAATACTGGCAAGATTACTGGCAATGCTGGTTAACTCTTTTGATATTTCCTCTCCTCTATTCTTTGTGACAGGTAGTGATTTTATCTCATTAAATCCAAATTTAATCTTGTCAATGTTATTGGCACTTAACTCTATTGAGGCTATTTTTTTATTATTATCATTTTTAATTTTATCATCTGATAGTTTAGCATTTTTCTCGTTGAGATTCTTCAAATATTCTGCTAGTGTTTTGGGTGTACTAGCAACCATTAATTTAGCGGAATTATTTTCACCATTGAAAAATAATGTATGTGTTTCACCATCTTTAGCTTTAAATTGCTTTCTAGTTTTCCACCACTCGTGATTGCAGCTATTGTAGGATTTTGAGATATAAAAACCTTAACCTTACCTGCAATAGACTGCACCAATTTATCAAGAGCCTTATCAATTTTATCCTTGATCTTCTCAATCAACTTCCTAACCTTGTCACTCAAATTACCTATACCAATCAACCGTGCTAAGAAACCAATAATTAATGATACACTACGACCCATGACAGTTTCTACTAAATTCGAGGCTGCTGCTAAATTTCCAGACGCAATATTACCAATGGAATCAAATACTGCATTAGCTAATTCTCCTATTTCTTGGGCTTTTTCGATGAAGAACACTATTGTGTTATACACACTCATCGCTGCTTGTATAATCCCAGCACCAGGAATAAACAACGATAACAATTTAGGAATGGCTGCACTGATTACAGTTTCTATCACCATCTTCTGCAAATCTTGCATCATCTCATCTTTATGCTGTTGCAGATTTTCCATCAATTCGCTAATTTCTTGCCAAGCTTTTCCTAAACCACCTTGGAGCATTTTCTGTAATATATCCACACCCTGTTCGGCTTTAGCTAATTTTTTCTCATCACCACCTATGGCTTGAACTAATTTGGGACGTATATGTTGATAAGTTATCCCCAATGTTTCCAAAGCAATAGATATCAATGATTCAGCATTAAACTCACTCGGTACTGTTATTCCAGTAGTAGCTAATGTTCCAAATAGCCATTTGATCATCCCATTTTGAAAATGCTGACCGAAGTTGTTCTGAAACTGAGAAAATCCTCCTGTGACTGCCTTCACTAAATTTCCACAAAATTTAATTGGGTCACTAGCTATTGTCCCGAAAACATTCCCAGCTTTTTTCAGAATATCCATCACCCGTGAAACGTATCCACCAGCACCTTTCATGAATCCTTCTAAAGTTATTTCCACCACTTTGTTAGTGACATTGCTAGCAAAGGTTTTGATACGATCTATTGTGGGTGTGAAAATGCCTTTAATTCTTTCAATTGCTTTACTTACATATATAGCATCACTTAATCCAATAGAATCTATTGCTTGTTTAACTAATCCTTTGATATTTTCAACAGTAATATTGAGTTTTGTAATTTCTCCTTGCCACCATGTAAAAGCTTTTTCCAACTCTCCTGATTGTTTTAAGTTCTCAAATATTTTCTCACCACCTGGTACTAATTTCAGAAAAGCACCAACTGCATTAGTCGCATTACGTTCTACAGCTTGCCCAGTAATTGGGTTTTGACCTAAAGCTAAGACTAATAAATCATATCCAGGAATATTCTGAAGAGTCTTTGCTGCTTCCTCTATTAATGTCCGTTTGCCATTCTCTAACCAGTCAAACCAACCACCTTGAATACGAGGACTAACACTCAATGTGCTGATATGTTTTGTTGGAACTGAATTAACATCTTGCTGGAGAAAGGTATGTTTTTCTTTGTTGCTATCTGATGAATCAATAGAATCAGATAGTTGCTTTGCTTGAAGTGGTTGTTCTGACTCTAGAGGGAAATGATGTACTTCTTTGTTATTAATTAATGAAGTAGCTTCACTAGGAAGTTGCTTTGCTTGAATTGGTTCTAATTTTGGTTGGTGATGTTCCTGATTAAAATTTGCCGGAACTTCGTAATTTATCAATTTTTTAGCGCGAATGGGTTCAGGATTCATCCGCGCAGCACCACCCTGTTGCACAACATGGGTTAATTCATGTGCTGTTAACTCATTCTGACCAGGAGTTTTTCCGGCTCCAAAGAAAATATCACTACCATGTGCAAATGCTTGTGCTCCTAATTCCTTGTTCATCTGCACAGAGGAACTATCTGTATGCACTCGCACAGAACTAAAATCAGAGCCAAAACGAGGTTCCATAAAGGAGCGTGTCTGCTCATCTAAGGGATTTCCCCCACCTTTTTGACTGCTTAAACGAGTTTCTAAGTCTGGTGTCGCTGGGGATGATTTGACAGGAATTTCTGGTTGTTGAGGTTGACGCCTTAGAGTAGTGAATACTGGTCTTGGTAGTCGTTGTACTGATTCAATACTCCGGGGCTGAATTATTGGGTATCGAGTAGGTATGTCTGTTGACATCACCTTTGCTGCTATCGAGTCTGCTTCTTGCTCGTATTTATCCCCTGGTGTACCAATAGTCAATTTGGGTTGAATCGGATTTGTTCCCCGTGAATTTGAGTTACCATCTTCATCACCAGATTCTCCCTGACCTGAAACAGAACCTCTCTCACTCGATACTTTGCTGGATTTTGTCTCTGGCTCTAACTGATGCTCTGGGGTTTGACTTGATTGGTTTTCGGTTTTTGCATTCAATCCTCTAGTCATTTTAGCTAAGATCAAGTCAGCTGCATAACTAGAATACGACTTACTTACATGAGGTACGGTTGCATGAGTATCTGGTTTTGGTTGGACACCAAAAGATTCTACTTTGGATTTTTTCTGATCATACCCGTTGTAGAAAGATGGACTCCTTGATGAGTCATTCTTATGCACTCTTTCATAACCCATGCTTGACCTCACCTTCCAGAATCAAGAAATATTTTGAATACTGGGTATCAGTATACAGTGAATTTCCTGATTCTTTTTATATTTTTGTAAAATTATCACGCTATACGGTTTGGTTAGACCCAAACAGCTTAACTGACTGTGCAGGCAAGATGCCTGCTCCACAACAGTTTTTACAGATTCCTATTCAAGTTCATATCAGACTTTAGTTGTGGAAACAGGTTGCTGTTTACCTGATTTTTTAACCCCTGTTAACTTTGAAGAACCAATATTTCCCTTTCCTTTACCAAAGTTGTTCCGAAATGCTTCCATATAAGTGTAGAAAACCGGAGTTAAATACAGGGTCAAAATTTGCGAAAACAGCAGTCCACCCACTACTGCAATTCCTAAAGGACGACGTGCTTCTGAACCGGAACCTGTACCTAAGGCAATGGGTAATGTCCCAATTAATGCTGCCATTGTGGTCATCATAATCGGGCGAAAGCGCACTAAGCAAGCTTCATAAATGGCTTCTAAGGGACTTTTTCCTTCATTTCGCTGGGTTTCAATGGCGAAATCTACTAGCATAATCCCATTTTTCTTCACAATACCCACCAGCAAAATAATCCCAATGAAGGAATAAAGATTTAGCTCCACCTGAAAAACGTATAGTGTTAGTAATGCACCAAAACCGGCTGAAGGTAAACCCGAAAGAATAGTAATGGGGTGAATAAAATCTTCATAGAGGATACCCAGAACTAGATAAATCACTATGATAGATACTAGTAGCAGTCCACCTAAGCTACCAAATGAATCTTTAAAAACCTCCGCTTCACCCTTAAAACTGCCTGTAATTGTGGCAGGTAAAATTGTCTTAGCCAGGTCTTCAATACTTTGTGTTACCTGACTTAGAGATACTTCTGGTAAAGTATCAAAAGAAATCGTTGCCGAAGGTAGTTGAGCTAGGTGGGTGACTGTAAGCGGACCCACTCTTTGCGAGATTTTGGCGATCGCACTCAAAGGAATGGATTTTCCAGTTGATGAACGTAAATAGATCATGGATAAAGAACTGGGGTCACGCTGATACTCTGGCTTTAACTCTAGAATTACATAATACTGATTATTCGGCGTATAAATAGTAGAAACCTGACTAGAACCATAAGCATAGCTAAGGGTTCTCTGAACTTGTGCAGCAGTAATTCCCAGAGTTGAAGCTTTGGCATGATCAACCTTCACTTCTATCTGAGGAGTACTCAGTTGTAAATCACTATCAACACTCCGCAATCCTGGTATGGCTTTAATTTTATCTAATAAAATAGGCACATACTGGCGGAGGTCTTGTAAATTTAAACTCTGCAATGTAAATTGATATTGAGAATTAGTTTGTTGTCCACCAATGGGAATTGCCGACGGAGCGCGAATAAAAACTTTAATTCCTGGGATATTATTTAAAGGTGATCTGAGAGGTTTTTGGGAAGTGGGCGAGCCAAATCCCAGTATTTTCAGTAGTGGTTCCCAAAAAGTTGGGGATGATGATGCGGAAGCTTTTTTTGGATCGGGTAAAAGTTGGGCAATAATTTGTTCAGCATTAAGTTTGCGTTCCTCACGAGGTTTTAAGCGGACTGTAATCCGTCCACTGTTGACAGATGCATTTGGTACGGCTGCACCCACTATGGAATTTACAGCTTCAATATTGGGATTTTTACGAATAATATCCACAACCTGTTGCTGGTGACGCAACATTTCATCAAAAGAAATATCCTGTGCTGCTTTTGTATTCACCATCAATTGTCCAGTGTCTTCTGTGGGGATAAAGCCTTTAGGAACGATGGTGAACAGATAAAAGGTGAGTACCAACAATAAACCAGAAGCAATTAAGGTCAGTAAACGATATTTTAAAACGGGTTTGAGTGTCCACCGATAACCCTGAAGTAGTAAATCAAATCCCTTCTCTGAAAAATCAGATAGTCTATTGTGCCGCTTTTCATGGGATGAACGCAGAAAACGACTACATAACATGGGGGTAAGACTGAGAGAAACAAACCCAGAAATGAGAATGGCTACGCTAATGGTAATGGCAAATTCATGAAATAGCCGACCGATTAACCCACTCATGAAGATGATGGGGATAAACACAGCTACCAAGGAAAGTGTCATGGATACAATTGTAAAATTGACTTCTCTAGAACCTTTTAACGCTGCTGCTAATGGTGCTTCACCCATTTCCCGGTAACGGACAATATTTTCTAGTACTACTATCGCATCATCGACTACAAAGCCAACGGAAAGTGTCAACGCCATCAAGGAAAGATTATCCAAAGAGTAGCCTAACACATACATGGCGGCAAAAGTGCCGATAATAGCCACAGGTAAAGCTAAACTAGGAATTATCGTGGCAGATAAGTCGTGCAAAAATAAGAAGATGACTAAAATTACCAAACAAACCGACAACACTAAGCTAAATTTTACATCTTCAATGGAAGCTCGCACAGATAAAGAGCGATCATAAAAAATTCCCATTTCAATGGATTTGGGAACCTGTTGACGGAGTGTGGGTAAAAGTTTCTTAATTGCATCCACAATTTCTACTGTGTTAGCACCCGGTTCTGGTTGCACAGCCAAAACTATCGCTCGACGGTTAAAGACTTTTTTATCACTGTAACGATTGGTAACTTTATTATTTTGCGTATCATCAATTACCTGTCCTAAATCTTCCAGTCGTACTACTGCACCATTTGTATTCGTCACAATCAACTTACGATAAGCATCGGCGTTAGTAAGTTGCCCATTTGCCCCAATTAAATAACTTTTATATTTACCAGAAAGACTACCTGTTGGTAAGGTGACATTTCCGGAAGTAATTGCGGCTCTCACCTGTTCAAATCCAATGCCCCGGGATGCAACTTCGCGTGGGTCAAGTTGAACACGCACTGCATATTGCTTTTGCCCGAATACTTGCACTTGGGAAATACCATTCAGTGAGGAAATAGGCTGACTAATTGTAACTTCTGCATATTCATCTACGGTATAAAGAGGAACTGTATCAGAATAAAGATATAAATATAGAATTGGGGCGGTAGAGGGATTGAGTTTACGATAGGTAGGTGGTTTAGGCATCCCGGAAGGTAATTGTCCTGCTGCTGCGGAGATGGCTGCTTGGACATCTTTCGCCGCTGAGGCCACACTGCGGCTAAAGTCAAATTGAAGGGAGATGTTGGTGGTACCTGTGGAACTAGTGGAATTGAAAGAATTGAGTCCAGCAATTTCGGTGAATTGTCTTTCCAACGGTGAAGCAACTGAGGACGCCATTGTTTCCGGTGTTGCACCAGGAAGACTTGCAGAAACTTGGATGGAGGGAAATTCCACACTGGGTAAAGGACTGATGGGTAATAGGGTATAGCTCATAATCCCAAAAATGAGGATACCTATCATCACCAGGGTGGTCATAACCGGACGACGAATAAAGATTTCTGATAGATTCATGGACGACTTCCTGTAAATGCAAACAATCGAGTTAGCTTCACCTGACTGACTTGTTTCCGCCATGATTCCATATATATATAGAATACAGGCGTTAAATACAAGGTTAAAATTTGCGAGAAAATCAACCCACCCACTACTGCAATCCCTAAAGGACGACGGGATTCAGAACCAGCACCCAATCCCAGCGCAATTGGTAAGGTTCCCATTAGTGCTGCCATTGTTGTCATCATAATGGGACGAAAACGGACTAAACAAGCTTGGTAAATTGCTTCTGCTGGTTTTAAAGCTTCTTCCCGTTGAGCAACAATGGCAAAATCCACCATCATAATCCCGTTTTTCTTGACAATACCCACTAGCAACATAATGCCAATGAAGGAATAAACATTCAGTTCCACGTTGAACATCATTAATGTTAATAATGCCCCAAACCCTGCGGAAGGTAAACCCGAAAGAATTGTGATGGGATGAATAAAGTCTTCGTAGAGAATACCCAAAATCAAATAAATTACTAAAATGGCAATTAATAGTAATATTAATAAACTTGGCAATGAACTTTGAAATACCTCACTTGCACCCTGAAAATTTGTACTGATACTATCAGGAATAACCTCTTTAATCAATTTCTGAATTTTCTCATTTGCAGTTCCTAATGCTGCACCAGGAGCGAGGTTATAGGAAATTGTCGCTGCATTCATCCGTCCTGAGTGATTGACCATCAAGGGTGTTACACCTTGTTCAATGGTGGCTAAGGTTTTTAATGGCACTGCTTGTCCATTACTGGAATTTATATATAATGATAGTAATGCATTAGTATCTTGTTGGTACTCTGGTGCTAATTCCAGAATTACTTGATATTGATTACTTGCTGCGTAAATAGTAGAAACTTGATAAGCACTATAAGCATTTCTGAGGGTATTTTCGATTTGCATAGCGGTGATACCAAGCACTGAGGCTTTATCCCGATTAATATTTAATTTTACCTCGGCAGTCATTTGTAAATCGCTGTTCACATCTTGGAGTTCTGGAAGCGTTTTTAATTGCTCAACTAGTTGCGGTACATACTCTCGCAAAGGTTTGACATCTGTGGTTTGCAATGCTAATTGATATTGACCAGTACTTTGCTGGGCACCAATGGGAATCGCAGGGGGATTTTGTAAGAAGACTTGAATCCCTGGAACTTTAGCCAGTTGCGATCGCAGTTCTTGGACAATTTCTTGGGCACTAGAAGTGCGTTCATGTCGGGGTTTCAAGCGAATAAACAAACTCCCAGAATTATTTGCTACCGCAGCCCCACCACCACTAGCACTAGAACCAGCGCCAATATTAGAGTTAACAGCATCTACATCTGGGTGTTGAGTAATTAAATTCGCGACTTCCTTCTGGTGACTGACCAAGTTATCAAAGGAAGCATCCTGTGCAGCTTGAGTGATTCCGGTAATTCTGCCGGTATCTTCGCTGGGAATAAAACCTTTCGGTACTATGCCAAAAAGTCCAATGGTGACTACCAACATTGCTGCTGATAAAATCATGGTAGTACGGTGATATTTCAAGACGATTTTCAGGCTCGAATCGTATAAACTCAGAATACGATCAAATACCGCTTCGGAAATCTGATATAACCGACTTTGACGTTTGTGGTCTACAGGACGCAGAAAGCGACTGCATAACATGGGGGTGAGACTCAGGGAAACAAAACCGGAGACAAGAATAGAAACAGCGATAGTTACCGCAAATTCATGAAATAATCTTCCCAATAAATCACCCATAAACAACATGGGGATGAATACTGCAACTAATGAAAGCGTCATCGACAGAATTGTGAAACCAATTTCTTGGGAACCATTCAAAGCTGCGGTGAGAGGACTTTCTCCCATTTCTAGGTGACGGACAATATTTTCCAACATGACAATAGCATCATCCACCACAAAACCGACGGACAAGGTTAATGCCATCAGTGATAAATTATCTAAGGAATAGTTAAGCTGATGCATCACTGCAAAAGTACCAATCAGCGAAACAGGTAATGCTAAACTGGGGATGACTGTGGCGGAGAGATTTCGCAAAAATAGAAAAATCACACCCACAACTAAGACAATGGTCAAAATCAGCGTCAATTGTACATCTAAGACTGACTCTCTAATTGACTCAGCTGCATCATATAAAATACCAACTTCCACAGATGCGGGAATTTGTTTCCGTAAGCTGGGAAGTAGATTCTTAATTGTATCGACAACCTGGACTGTATTGGTTCCTGGTTGTCTTTGAATGCTAAGAATAATGGCACGGGTATCGTTATACCAACTTGCTACTTTATCATTTTCTACACTATCAACCACCCGACCCAATTGTTCTAGATAGATGGGTGTACCATTTTTATAAGCCACAATCAGTTGACGATAAGCAGCTGCGTCCTGAAGTTGACCGTTGGTTTGGATGGTAAAGTTTTTATAGTTTCCGGAAAGACTTCCGGTGGGTAAGTTAACGTTTCCTTGTTGTACAGCTGTTTGGACTTTATCTAATCCAATTTGTCTGACTGCTAATGCTTGCGGATCAAGTTGAATCCGAGCCGCATATTTTTGGGAACCGTAAACTTGTACTTGTGCTACTCCACTAATGGTAGACAGTTTTTGGGCTAAGAAAGTCTCCGCATATTTATCTACTTGGGATAGAGGTAATGTCGGAGATTTGAGATAGAGGTAAAGAATTGGTTGATCAGCAGGGTTAACTTTACTGTAGGTGGGTGGATTGGGTAAATCATTGGGAATTTGTCCCGCTACAGATGCTATTGCCGAAGCTACATCTTGAGCAGCATCATCAATACTCCGATTTAAATTAAATTGTAGGGTAATTTGAGTTCTACCTAGAGTGCTGGTAGAGTTGAGGGAATCTAGTCCCGCAATACTAGAAAATTGTTTTTCCAATGGACGTGCGACTGATGCAGCCATTGTTTCTGGATTAGCTCCTGGCCGAGCAGCACTGACTTGAATGGTGGGATAATCGACGCTAGGTAAATCGCTAATTGGTAATAAGCGATAACTCATAAACCCAAAAATCAAAATACCTACCATCACCAACGTCGTCATAATGGGACGACGAACAAATAATTCTGAGATATTCATGGGAATAGGGAGGTGGGGTGGTGGGGAGAGAGGGGGGATGATTATTCTTTGTTTTCTGAGCGTTTACCGCGACGATGACCTTTGCTTTTGGATGGGTCATTTCCGGAATTATTCCCATCACTTGCTTCTGCTGCTGATTTAATGCGGATTTTGCTTCCAGAAGTAAGATTTGCTTGACCATCAGTAACTACTTGATCACCTGGTTCCACTCCTTTCTCAATCACGTTTAGTCCATCAATACTATTGCTGACTGTAACGGGAACATTTTCCACCTTCATACTTGCTTCTTTCTGATCTGATTTCGCTTCTGGTGCAGGCTGATTAGGCAAAAATGAGAATAGCTTGGTGAAGAAATTTCCTTCTTTCCCCTCTGGTTTCGCATTTTGTTTTCCCTCTGGTTTCGCATCTGTATCTGGTTTAACCACAAAAACAAACTGTCCATCTGGTGCAATTCTGTACTGCTTGAGCAGGAACAACCGTTGCATTTGGTTTTTGAGTTAATGTCAGTGTGGTATTGACAAATTGACCAGGAAATAATTGTCCATCCGCATTATCAAAATCACCAATCAGTTGAATTGTCCCTGTGGAATTATCAACTGTATTATTTACAAAACTTAAAGTACCAGGTATAGAATTATTTTTACCGGAGAAAGTCACATCAACTTTCAATTTGCCATTTTCCATATACTTTTGGACTTGAGCTAGATTCCCCTCTGGGATAGAAAAAGCCACTTGAATGGGTCGAGTTTTGGTAATTGTGGCTAGGGGCGTTGTACTATTAGCCTGAACTACGTTACCTTGATTAACGAGAATATTCCCAACTTGACCATCAATGGGTGCATAAATTTTAGTATAAGATGATTGGACTTTGACATTATCCAATGCTCCTTGGTCTGTCTTCTTCACTGCTTCTGCATTTCGGATTGCGGCTAAGTCTCCCTTCACCACTGCTTGAGCATTGGCGATCGCCACAATATCACTTTTCACCACTTCCTGAGCATTGGCGATCGCGATTTTATCTCCCTCTACCACAGCTTCAGCATTTTTGATTGCTTCTCGATCAGCCTGTAGGGTAGCCGCAGATGTTTGATAATTAGTAGCGTACAGTTCAGCTTGGTCGCGACTGATCGCACCACTTCTTTGCAACTGATTGTAACGCTGGCTTTGAGCCTGAGCATATCTGGCTTGAGCTTCATTCTTTGCTAAAGTAGCTCTAGCTTGTCTGACTAACCCCTGGTCTTTAGCTAAAGTAGCTCTAGCTTGTCTGACTAACCCCTGGTCTTTAGCTAAAGTAGCTCTAGCTTGTTCTACCTGTCCTTGGTCTTTAGCTAAAGTAGCTCTAGCTTGTTCTATTTGGGCTTGGTCTTTAGCTAATACGGCTTCAGCTTGTTGGATCGAAGCATTTTGAGAGCGGTCATCCAGAGTAAATAAAAGTTGTCCCTTTTTGATTTCCTGACCTTTGCGGAAATAAACGCCAATAATACGTCCACTAGCTTGAGGTGTAATCGATACCGTAGCCCCTGATTGGACATTACCAATCGCCTGTAATTGGACTGGTACTGTTTTTTGCGTCACCAACGCCACCGTGACTACTGTTACTTGCTTGCCGCGATCGCGATTTTTGCCACCTTTCTCTGTTTTAGCAACACTAGTATTAATAATAAATAAACCCATCCCCATCAGCAACATCACACCTAAAACCACCCAAAGAATTCGTCTGGGTGATTTGGGGCGCTTTGTTTCGATCATATCCTCATGAATATCCTCAGTAATATCCTCATGAATATTCTCAATCACATTAGCGTTAACATTCTCAGTCAAACCCTGATTAGGGATTTCATGGTTCATCAGAACCTCCAATAAATTTTAATTTAAGTACTTGTACAAAATTAATTACTCCTTCAGAATACTGAAAACGATTGTGAATCGCCACCTGAAACCATCTGGAATTTTCAAGTGTTTAAGGAGTCTGTTGTAAACGAACCCGGTTTCTGCCTGTCTGAATCAATTTATTTAGGTTAGCCACAGCACTAGTATACTGAGAATCAGTTAAGCTTGCCAGAGAATGGTTTTGCACCAGTGCTTTCTGTTGTGCCTCCGTTAACTCTACTGTAACATCTGGTGTAATGCCGACATGATTAATATCTCTACCTTTAGGTGTATAATACTTGGCAATAGTCAGTTTCAGGGCTGAACCGTCATCTAATGGCTGTATAGCTTGAACTAAACCCTTGCCAAAAGTCCGAGTCCCCACTAAAGTCGCCCGCCGATGATCTTGTAACGCTCCTGCCAAAATTTCACTAGCACTAGCTGATCCTTTATTAACCAGAATAACTAATGGCTTATCAGTGAGAGAATTTCCGGTGACAGGATAACTATCTTTAATTTGGTTTCGACTCACCAAAGAAACTATCGTTCCTTGCTTCAACCACATACTGGTAATTTTCAAACTAGCATCTAAAAGCCCACCAGGGTCAGAACGTAAATCCAAAATATAACCCTGTACCTGCTGTTTTTCCAATGATTGAATAGCCTGACGCATCTCTTTGGGAGAAGTTTTCGTAAACTCTGGTAAACGAATATAGCCAATTTTACCTGTTGAGGTTTCCTGTGTCTTGTAAGTTACAGGATGGATAGCAATATTCGCCCGTGTCAGTTGAAAGGTTTGGGTTTGTTTACCTCTTTGAATGGTGATGGCTACCTTAGTTCCCACTGCAACCAACAATCCGCTTGACAGCATCCTCAATTTTCATTCCTTGGGTGGATTGATTATCAATCAGAACAATGACATCATTAGGTAAAATCCCGGCTTTAAAAGCAGGGGTACCCTCAATTGGTGCAATCACAGTTAAAGCTTTAGTTTTCTCATTCTCTGCTAATTGCATTCCCACACCAGTGAAATTACCAGACAGGTTACTATTGAGGGCTTGGTATTCGTTGGGGTCAAAAAAGCTGGTGTAGCGATCGCCTAATTTAGCCACCATCGTGCGAATTTCAGTGTATGCCTGTTGTGTAGAGGTATATTTACGACCAACGTATTGCTGTCGAATTGCTTGCCAGTCCTGATGATTAAAGCTACCATCAACATAATTTTGATTCACGATTTGCCAAACATCATCTACCAGTTTTCGTGGGTTAGATTGGGCTTCCCCTAAAGCTTTTGAGGTATAGATACTAGTGCCAATCAGGAGTAGGGCGATCGCTGCGAATTTAATCTTGACCATTAATGTTTGTTTTAACATGACCTATTTTTACCAATAAATCGAAAATTAGTCTTTTTTAAGCTTCCCCGGTCTGAAGTTATGTCTGGTCTGTGATGGAACCATTCACTTGCAATAGTAGAACCTATACCTGTGAGAACAGTCAACATTAATGGTAAGGAAAACAAGATCGCCATCCAGCGATGATATTTGCGAAAAAGTCGATTCATGAATAATGTCTCAATGAATTTACTGGTAAAGCGATGTTTAAAAAGTTTCTGGATTATCCATACCCGTTGATCTTAAAAGTTTATGATAGCCTTTGGCATGAGCTAAAGTTCCTACTCTAACTAGGAAAAAAGTAATTAATCTACCATGACTTTTGTCATAGAGCCGGAGTCAGGAGTAAAATCCTGGTGTTCAAGGCAGTTTTATCATCAACTGATGTGTAATAAGAGTCCGCTTTGATTTTTGAATGTATTTATGCAGGGAAGAACAATTAGCAGCAAATTATACCTTAGCTCTCTGATCTTTGTGAGTAGCTTTTTTCGCTTACTAGAAAAAGCTCGATTTCAAATTACGTATTTGATATCTTGGACTTCTATTGATTCTATCTTCCAGATTTCAACTGTTGCTTTATTACCCGAAATTTTCAAAGATAACTTCCATCATCATCTCCTAGTAAATCAGCGATCAAATCATCAACACTTCCCCTCTTTGCTGTCCCATCCTTAAAACCCTGCATCACTTCCTGAGCATTAGCCAAAATTTCCATCCGTCGATTTTCAATTCGTTGCTGGTAAAGAAACTCAAATAAATACTCTCTCTCTTCTATGGGCAAACTTTCAATAGAATGAATAATTTCTTGTAAAGTCATCATAGAACCTCCTTTAAAGTAAATCTTACCTTTGTTAACCGTTATAGCCGTTTTTGATTTTATGATCACAAAAAAAATATTTGAGTTAGAATTATAGTCAGTATGATACTACTTTATCCTATGTTATCAGTTATCTATTCTGATGAGTTCCTAGAACATAAAACCGGACCTACCATCCAGAGAAACCAGAACGCTTAACTGCAATTGTCACAGCTTTGAAAGCTGCTACATTTGCCCAGCAGCTTACTTGGCATCAACCTACACCCGCATCAGATCGACCTGCATTATTATCTTTTTTAACCAAGGCACATACTCCCACTTATATTAATAAAGTCCAGGCGATCGCTTCTAGTGGTGGTGGTTATTTGGATGGAGATACCCCAATTTCTCCCCGTAGTTATGAGATAGCATTATTAGCAGTGAGTGCTTGGTTAGATGGGGTTGATAGTGTATTAACAACCGCTCATCCAGCTTTTGTCTTAGCACGTCCACCCGGACACCACGCTGAAAGTGATTGTGGGATGGGTTTTTGCTTGTTTTCCAATGCCGCGATCGCTGCTCTCTATGCTTTAGAACAACCAGGAATTAACCGTGTGGCTATCCTGGACTGGGATGTACATCATGGAAATGGGACTCAAGAAATTGTCGAAACTCACCCGCAAATTGCTTACTGTTCTCTACATCAGTACCCCTGCTATCCTGGGACTGGTAAAGCTTCTGAACGAGGTTCACATAATAATGTCTTAAATTTACCTGTCCCTCCTACTAGTGATATTCATGTATATCAGCCACTATTTGAGAAAAAAGTGATTCCATTTTTAGCTAACTTTTCCCCAGATTTACTAATTATCAGTGCTGGTTACGATGCTAACACCGCAGATCCTTTAGCTGGGGTCAATTTGGAACCACAAGATTTTGGTTTATTTACTGATTATTGTCTAGGGTTAACACGAAAAATTTTGTTTGGTTTAGAAGGTGGCTATGATTTTTCAGCACTATCTCAATCAGTTATTGCCACCATTGAGCGATGTTTGCTATTCTCATAGATGGAAAAAAGATACAGGTGCAAATTTTATACAAGCATGAGTAAGGTTGATCAAATCTTCAGCCGGAAAAACTTTGAGGAGTATTCATAAATAGCTAAAGTTTTGTTAAGCTGATATAGCTATCAGTTTCTCAGCAAAATTCACCTATCCAGGTGCAGAGAAATTGATCGCACTAGGAGTACAACTTTCCAAGGGTGAAGAAATGACCACCTATATTTTCTTTGATGATGCGGTGCGGATGCTTACTCACACTTATTTAGTGTCAGTAATACTGTTAATCGCAGGTTCTAGTATCGGTTTAGCCGTGATTGAGACTATAGAAAAAACAGGAGAACCGTAAGTTTTCACCAATAGTTGAGCGCACCCCAAGGATCAGATCGCAATTTTTTGCTTCTGTCGTCAAAACATCCTATCCTGGGGAATAAATATTATTTATTATGCCTAGTTTTGCCACTCTATCCCAACTGGTTACTACCCTCTCTGCTAATCCTGTCAATTTATCTGCTTCGGCTCTATCACAATGGAGTCAGGGTTTACAAACAGATACTCGTCTTCTGCAACCAGGTCAAGTATTTGTTGCTCTACGTGGTGATAAGTTTGATGGACATAATTTTGTCCCCACCGCGATCGCTAAAGGTGCTATAGCCGCAGTGGTGGATTTTAATTATCCAGATTCAGATTTCCCTGTCCTCAAAGTTAAAGATACTCTCTGTGCATACCAGCAAATTGCTAGTTGGTGGCGGGATCGTCTGTCCATTCCTGTGATTGGGATTACAGGTTCGGTCGGAAAAACTACGACCAAGGAGCTAGTGGCAGCAGTTTTAGCGACACAAGGACGGGTTCACAAAACCTATGGGAATTTCAATAACGAAATTGGCGTCCCCAAAACTCTTCTAGAAGTTGGTGTGGAGCATGACTTTGCGGTAATTGAAATGGCGATGCGGGGTAGAGGGCAAATTGCTGAACTAACACAGATAGTTAAACCAACGATTGGAGTAATTACTAATGTGGGGACAGCACATATAGAGTTGTTGGGTTCTGAGGAAGCGATCGCCCAAGCCAAGTGTGAATTATTAGCCGAAATGCCGGAAAATAGTGTGGCTATTCTCAATCATGATAATTCTTTACTGATGAGTATTGCGGCAAAATTCTGGTCAGGACGGATTTTGACATATGGCTTATCTGGTGGAGATATTCAAGGAGTATTCCGGGATCAGCAAACTTTGGAAGTAGCAGGAATGCAGCTACCTTTGCCTTTACCTGGTCGTCATAATGCTACTAATTTTTTAGCTGCTTTAGCAGTGGCTCAAGTATTAGATATTGATTGGTCATCATTACAAAATGGTGTCATGGTGAATATGCCTATGGGAAGGTCGCAGCGATTTACTCTACCCAATGATGTATTAATTCTGGATGAAACTTATAATGCTGCACCAGAAGCGATGGTAGCAGCTTTACAGCTGTTAGCCGATACGCCCGGAAAACGGAAAATTGCCGTTTTAGGGGCGATGAAAGAACTGGGTGATCGATCCTCGCAGTTGCACCAGCGAGTGGGAGAAACTGTCCAAAAACTGAATTTAGATGGTTTATTGGTTTTGGTGGATGGACAAGATGCAGAAGCGATCGCCAAAAGTGCCGGAGGTATTCCATCTGAGTGCTTTGCTACTCATGCTGATTTAGTCGCTAGATTAAAAACTTTTGTCCAAGAGGGCGATCGGGTACTTTTCAAAGCTGCTCATTCGGTGGGATTAGATCAAGTCGTTAATCAGTTACGCACAGAATTACAGAATTAAATCATCACCACAGGGAATTTTCTATTCCCTGCTCGGAAATTTTTCACATAAAACGCAGAACAACCCATGATTATGTCACCCTGGACTAGTTTAATCACTGTGCTGGCACTTGTACTTTACTTGGTATTAATTATCAATGTTGGTAGAGCCAGAGCTAAGTATAAAGTGCCTGTTCCCCAAACAACTGGAGATCCTAACTTTGAAAGAGTTTTGCGTGTTCAACAAAATACTTTAGAACAACTAGCTTTATTTTTACCTGGTTTGTGGTTATTTTCCTTTTACATTAATCCTTTATGGGGTGCAGGTATTGGTGCAATTTGGCTAGTCGGTCGGATTGTATATGCTTGGGGATACTATCAAGCTGCTGAAAACCGGATACCAGGTTTTGCAATTAGTTCTCTTAGTGGTATGGCATTACTTTTTGGTGCGCTGATTGGCATCATTTTGTCCTTGCTAAAGCCAGGGTGAACTTGCTTTTGCATTTCAACCGCTATTATCGCCAGGGAATTTCGGCTGCTACTGGTAAAAATCCACCAGCTTGCATTTTCCATAATCTGTGATAAGCCCCACCTTTAGCCAATAATTGAGAGTGTGTACCGTCTTCAATAATGCGACCGTGGTCAAATACCAAAATCCTGTCTAAATGAGCGATAGTAGACAGTCGATGTGCCACGACAATGACTGTTTTTCCATTCATTGCGGAATCTAAAGTCTCTTGAATCGCTTTTTCCGTAATTGAATCAAGGCTGGAAGTGGCTTCATCTAAGATTAAAATTGGTGCATTTTTGAGGATAACTCGGGCGATCGCAATCCGTTGTCTTTGTCCACCAGATAGTTTTACACCCCGTTCCCCCACCAAAGAATTATAACCCTCCTTCATTTGAGCAATAAAATCGTCAGCATAAGCTTGCCGTGCTGCTTCGATTAGTTCTGCTTCTGAAGCATCTAAACGTCCATACAGAATATTTTCTAACAAAGTGCGATGGAATAGAGAAGGGTCTTGAGGAATCAAGCTAATTTGTGAATGTAGGGCTTCCTGAGTCATATCTTTGATATCCACCCCATCAATCAATATTTGTCCCGATTGAGGTTCAAATAAACGCAGAATCAGATTGACAAAACTAGATTTTCCAGAACCCGAAAAACCGACCAATCCCACCCGCTCTCCTGGTTGAATAGTCACAGAAAGATTGTTAAATACTGTCTTCTCTGACGAGTAGCTGAAATGCACCTGCCGAAACTCAATACTACCGTGAGTGATGGCGTGATTTATGGCATGATCCTGATCAATGATTTCATGGGGTTGAATAATCGTATAAACACCATTGGCAACATTGCCGATATGGTCAAAAAATTCCATAAACCGTTTGCTTAAATTACGAGCTTCACTAATGATTAACAGTGATAGACTGGTGGCAACCACGAAGTCAGCCGCACCTATTTTTCCTTGACTCCATAGAGAAAGCGAGTAATACAAAGTACCAATTTTCAAAATAGCAGATGAGATAAACTGAAACCAGCGAATTCGTTCAGAATACCAGTTAGACTTTCTCACCTCTTTGAGTTCGCGCTTTAATTGGTCATTTAAATAGCGTCGTTCAAAACCCAAACGGGCAAACAGTCGGCTACTGGTGAGATTCGTCACCGTATCTACAATAATGCCTGTAGTTTCACTTCTAGCCGCAGCAGCTTTGCGGGAGTAAATTCGGCAACGAGTCGCTAACCAGAAGGAAACACTGATAAATACAACTGCCCAAGTCCCCACAAATCCAGCTAGGGGAGGATAGATGCGATAGAGTAACACCGTAGAAACGATATAGACAATAATTACTGGCATAAATTCAGTAATCATCATTTGCATCGTTTGGGTGACACCCAAGGAAGTTTCCGCAATCCGATGTGCTAATGCTCCAGCAAAACTACTGCTCAGATAGCGATGGGAATGTTGTTGTAAATAGGCATATAGCGATCGCACAATATACTGTCTGTGGACAGGATGGAGAATAGTTTGCAACAGCCCCTCTGAACGTCCAAATACCACTTCACCCACACTCAAAGCTGTGAACAGGAGCAGAGGTTGCTGTAAGGTATCAAAAATGAGTTTGCTGTCTCCGGTAGAGCGTGTCACACTGCGGATGATCTCACCAATAGCATATGGTAACATAATCCCACAGGTGGCGTGGATAATTTCCAGGGACACCATTAAGACATACCACCAGCGAAACTGATTAACGAAATAGCAAATAAATAGAAAGGGAGTATTTGGCAATTCTGGCGCATTCGGAGCGCGTTGAAAAGATTTGGAAAGTTTTACTTTTGTCATGATCTTATCTGCGGTAAAAGATAAAAATAGACGGCTATATTAACCGTCTGGTCAAGTTTAAAAAATTATCTAAAACCCATCTAACGCGGAGAATCTCCCCTCCGGTATTCGGCGGTGATATCGTCTAATTTTTGCTTCAAATTATCGTCAAGTTTGACTTCTACAGCTTTGAGAGAGTCAAGCAGTTGTTCTGGACGACTAGCACCAATAATGGGGGCTGTAATGATTGGATTAGCCAAAACCCAAGCCACTGCGAGAGTAGTCAACGACAATCCAGCTAAATCGGCAACTGTACGTAATTCTTCCACCGTATTAAATTCGCGGTCATGCCAATAACGGTCTTGATAACGCTCGGCGGCAGTACCTAATGTAAAACGAGTACCTGATGTTGAGCCTTCAGCTTGTTTATGTTTACCTGTCAGTAAACCTCCTGCTAAAGGATTGTAAGGAATGACACCTAAGCCTTCTTCCTGTGCTAAGGGTAATAATTCTCGCTCAATTTCCCGGAATAAGAGATTATAGCGGGGTTGAATGGAGACAAAACGATGCAGATGACGCACATCTGCACGACCCAAAGCCCGCGCCAGTCGGTAAGCTAAGAAATTAGAAACACCGATATAGCGTACTTTACCAGCACGAACCACTGCATCTAAGGCTTCTAGGGTTTCATCCAGAGGCGTGGAAGCATCATCAGAATGCAATTGATATAGGTCAACATAATCAGTTCCCAATCGTTTCAAGGAAGCATCAATGGCATCTAAAATATGTTTGCGTGAAGACCCCTGATCCCAAGGTGCACGACCAACCCGACCAACGGCTTTAGTGGCAATAATAAAATGTTCTCGTTTACCTTTTAACCACCGACCAATAATTTCTTCAGTGCGTCCAGCCGTCGGTAGTCCACCCCCAAGAGGATAAACATCGGCTGTATCAAGAAAATTGATTCCCGCTTCAGCTGCGGTATCCAGGATTTTGAGAGAAGTTTCTTCGTCGGTTTGTAGTCCAAAGGTCATTGTCCCCAGAACGAGTCGGGAAACGGTGAGTCCAGTTTGACCGAGTTTAGTTGTTGGTAATGTCATGGAAAAGTCTGATCCAGAGGATAAGCGGAAAGGTCTGTACCGATAAGTCCTTGCAATAAAGCTAAACCAACCTGAGGATGGATTAAATCTTGTAGTTCTTGATATTTGGCTTTTGCGTCCGCTTCTGTTACTCCCACCACTGGAAAGACACCGGGCATAACTTTGAGTTGATCTGATGTGCGTCCATATTTTGCTAATCTACCTTTAACATCTGCATAGAAGGCTTGAGCATCTTCTAGGGTTTGTTGAGCGGTAAATATAACTTCCGCAGTTCTACCAGCCAGTTCTTTACCATCTTCCGAAGAACCTGCTTGGACAATTACAGGATATCCTTGAGGTGGACGGGCAATATTTAATGCTCAGCGCACGGAAAAAAATCTGCCTTTATGGTTAAGTTGATGGATTTTATTGGGGTCGTAGTAAAAAGCTGTTTCTTGATCACGAACAAAAGCATCATCTTCCCAACTATCCCATAAACCCTTGACTACATCAATAAATTCGTGGGCGCGGATATACCGTTCGGCATGAATCGGATGGGCTTCTAGACCAAAATTCCCGGCGGCTTCACTACTACCTGTGGTGACTACATTCCAGCCTGCTCTGCCCCCAGAGAGATGATCTAGAGAAGCAAATTTGCGTGCGAGAATAAACGGGTCTTCATAGGTAGTAGATGCGGTGGCAATAAAACCAATTTGTTTTGTCACCGCAGATAAGGCTGAAAATAGGGTAACAGGTTCAAAGTCTCCACCGAAGGCTGTGCGACCTTCTGCACCGCGACGATGTTGTAACGCTAAACCGTCAGCTAGAAAAAAGGCGTCAAATTTACCACGTTCGGCTGTTTGGGCTATTTGCTGATAATGCTCGAAGTTGAGAGCACCATTACGTCTGGCTTGGGGATGTCTCCAAGCCGCAACGTGCTGACCTGCTCCGGGTAAAAATGCGCCAAGTCTTAGTTGTTTTTTTTGTTTACTCATCTCAAACTCCAAGTAATATTTTTTACTAAATGAATATAGAATGATAACTGTTTTCTGGCATGATATTTGTCCAATACATCAATCCAACTGCTGCATATTCAATTAGTAGTAAGATTAAACCACTAAATCTCGACTGAGTTATCGTAGCTTAAGGATAGAATCTCATGACTCTGACGAAAAAGCAAGTATCTTTACAAAAAAATATGCTTTACTAAATTTATGAGCTACTAATAGTTAGATTCTCAAAGTATTGGCTGCTCTAGAGTGGGCGATCGCTCAATCCGAAGGAACACGCAGAATAAATACATCTCAAGCAAGAAGTATTTCTATTTAGTGCCTTAAAATACATATCTTATGAATTTTAAATTTATTGTATTCGCTAATACTTGATTGGTTTTTGGTTTATGAAGCATTATAAATAAAACTACTGTTAATCTATCGAATTTATGTAGTATATGGAATTAACAGTTAAATTGATGAAAAGATGAATTGACTAAGGAACTAAAACATGGCTGAAATCAAAATTTATACTACATTAGTTTGTCCTTATGCTCACCGTACCCGCTTGGTACTTCAAGAAAATGCCAAATTTGCTACTCCTGTTCCCGTAGCTGCTTAAAACAAAGCTACATTCAAATATCCCTAAATTCAGATTACAGATTTACAGAGATTTATGAGTTATCAAAACATAGAAGTCAAACCAATTGCTGGACGAATCGGAGCAAAAATTAAAGGTGTGAACCTAGCGGAACACCTGAGTGATGACATTATCAGCGAAATTAGAAAAGCTCTAGTAGAATATAAAGTCATCTTCTTCCGTAACCAAGAACTAGATGCGAATGGACAAGTAGATTTTGCCCGTCGTTTCGGTGAAATCACCACCGCACATCCCACAGTTCCATCACTTCCTGGACATCCAGAAGTATTGGATTTAGATTATAGTCGTACCGTTTCCCGTGCCAATAACTGGCATACAGATGTCACATTTGTAGATCGTCCACCCCTTGGCTCAGTCTTGAGAGCATTGGTAATTCCCCCCGCCGGAGGGGATACCGTATGGGCAAATTCGGTAACTGCATATCAAGATTTACCGGAGCATTTGCGTAATTTAGCAGACAAACTTTGGGCTGTACATAGCAATGCTTTTGACTATGCCACAGCCTTTGATTTACCTCAAGAAGTAAAATCTTACCGAGATGTGTTTACTTCAACGGTGTATGAGACTTTGCATCCAGTCGTGAGAATTCATCCTGAATCTGGGGAAAAGGGTTTATTTATCGGTGGTTTTGTTCGTCAAATTTGCGGTTTATCTCCCACTGAATCACGAGATATTATTCGACTATTACAATCTTATGTTACACGATTAGAGAATACAGTGCGTTGGCGTTGGCAAGTTGGTGATATCGCATTTTGGGATAATCGTGCTACTCAACATTATGCGATCGCAGATTATGGAGATCAACCCCGTCGAGTACAGCGTGTTACCATTGCTGGTGATCTGCCTTTAGGTATTGACGGTAAATATAGTCAAGCCAATGAACTACCCCATCTTACTTCGTTGAAGATGGGGTTTCTGCGCCCCCATCAGTAAAATGAGATTTTTGACGTTTCACACGAGCTAGTTGCTTCATACTTCCAGTTTGCTTGCGCTTACTAGTATTTGAAGTAGAGCTAGAGCCATCTACGTCTACGAGGCTCGTTCCAAACCCCGGCAATTTATTCTGACTCCAAAGCAACATTACTTCTGCTGCGGCAATATCACGGTGTTGTGTATACCCGCATTCATGGCAACAATGAATTCTTTCGGCTAAACTTTTCTGCTCTTGATATCCACATTTTGGACAAGTTTGAGATGGTTTCACCTGACGAGTAGGTACTTCTATAAACGCACCACCAACATCATCTAATTTGGCTTTTAGTGCAGTTTTAATCATCCCCATACCCACATCAAGAATTGACTTGTTTAGTCCAGCTTTTTGTTTTTTGCGCTTGCCCTTTTTAGCTTTGGATGTCATTTTCTTGACTTCTAGCTTTTCAGAAACTACCGTGCTATTACCGCATACAATTCGTGTAGTTTCTTGATGTACCCAGTCTTGTCTTTGATTAGCAACTTTTCTATTTAGTTTGCTAATCTTTTTTTGGGCTGCTTTCCATCTTCTAGAAGCCTTAATCTTTTTTTTGAAATTAGGAGAACGTTTTCGGCGTTTAGCTTTACTTAACCGTTTAAGTTTTGGTTCGGCTTGCCTTAAGAATCTTGGTGCAGGAACTAAACCGTTTTCTTCACCATTAGTCCAAGCAATTGCATCATTACATCCTAAATCAATCGCCATAGTTCCTGAATCAGTTTGCCGACTATTTTTCAGCAAAATTTCATCAATTTCCAAAGTGATACTAGCATACCATTTACCATTGCGATAAACGATGTCTAGGGTTTTAGGATTTCCCCAAAGCCTAGTTTTACCACGCATTTGAATTTGACCTATTTTGGCTAGTTCTAAATAACCATTATCTCCTGTGCTATGTACTTTCCATCCAGTAAAAGATGGATATGTCCAACCTGAGTAATGACGAATTGATTTGAATTTAGGATATTTTGATAGTCCTTGAAAAAACCTTTGAAAAGCAAAATCAACTCTTTTTAAGGTAGCTTGTAACGCTTGAGAATTGACTTCTTTATATTCTGTCCAAATGTCTTTAAAATCAGGTAAACAATTTTGTTGTTGTAGGTAACAGACAGATTTACCCGATAGCTTATAAGCAGTAATTCTATTGTAGACTGCGGCGTTGTAGAGTTGTTTGTGAAGCCAGCGATGATAGTATAATTTATCATTTACTGCCCTAGTTGGGTATAGCCTAAAAGTTGCCCTACGTAACGCCATATAGAATCACCTCCCTGTTGGTAAGTTTTATTTATGATATGCTTATCATAACAGAAAAATAATTCAGTTGTCAATATGGAAAATCAACTAAGGAAAGGTGTTCATGCTATTTTCAAGATTCAGTTTCATATAATTTTTGTCACAAAATATCGCAAAAATGTAATAAATAAAGCAATCCTGGATAAATTGCAAGAAGTTTTTAGCAGAGTTTGTGAAAAGAGAAAATGTGAATTACTGGAATTCAATGGAGAAGAAAATCATGTACATTTATTGGTTGACGCACATCCAGATAATAATATTTCACAGATGGTTAGTTCTCTAAAATCCGCATCAAGTCGGATTATCAGAAAAGAGTTTGAAGAATATCTAAAACAGTTTTACTGGAAAAAGGAAGATCCTAGTTTTTGGACAGATGCTTATTGTATCATCTCATCTGGTGGCGCACCATTAAATATCATCAGGGAATATATACAATCCCAAGAAACACCGAAAATCTAATACAATATATATTGTTAAAAACTCAACTGTCCTCCAGACTCTTTTGGCTACGCCAAAAAATATCTTGAGAACGTTTCATTTTTAACGAGCTAAATCCCCGGCTTATAGAAGACCGGGGAATTACGCGAATTAGTTAAAGGGGATTCTTCCGCATATATTCCCAATCTTGTTGCAGCTTAACATCCATCCCTCACACCTGGTTTTAAGTCCCTAATTCGGAAATTATGGGGTGTTGTAGGGGCGTATTGCCATACGCCCCTATTCAAATTCCCGGCTGGAAAAAGTGTAAGTAAGTTTTAGATGCTAAAATAGTTGCGCGGGCTGGAGTTTAAGAATATATGACAGCACTTACATTAAACCTTAATTCTATGAGTATATCGAAAATGGGTGTCGTTTGGGTTGGTTGATAAATAGAAAAAAACAGGAAGTAGAAATTTATCGTCCTGGACAGGAAGTGGAAGTTTTAAAATTACCTCAAACTCTTGTTGGGGAAAGCATTTTCCCTGGTTTTATCCTGAATATGCAACGGATTTGGTAAAATCTTATTCGAGAGTATTATCTAAAATTTCTCTCACCCAAGCTTCTTGCTCAGAATATAAAGCAGGTTTTACAAATTGTGAATAATCAATTGCTAAATCAAATCTAGCCCGTTCATATATTTCATTAAGTAGACTCTGCAAATCAATCATAGGTTCATTTTCTCCCCAACGTAAAGGAACAGGAAAAACAGGAATATTATCTTGCAAATCAAAACTATAAAGGTCTGCATCTGGTCTTTGATGACTACGACTAACTAAAATGTGATAATCGCTTTTAGTTGCTCCTATAATTGGTAAAGATTCACCTAATCTCAATAAATCAATTTCTACTAAATTAGTTGCAGATGCTAAAATTTTTTGTCGCTTGTTTTCGTAAACAGTTCTACCTTCCTTAGAACGTTTATTTTTGGGAGAAAGTATCTCAATTACAGTCACTACTTCTTGGCTTTGTGTGGCTTTGACTTCCAGAAATCGCTCAATTACCTCTTCATACATGGGAACTTTAACTTTACTCGGTTCAGCCAATTTTGTAGTAGTTAAAGTTGTTCCAGTTTCTGTATTATTATTTCTTTTGGCAACGGCTACATCAGCAATTCCCACTAGGAAAATATCATCTATACTTGTGTAAACTCTCTCTTCAATAGAAACCCTGTATTTAGGGGCAATTTGAGGAGTTAAATCATCAGCTAAAGCGACAATCAAACGGTTATGTACTTGATGCCACAATTCAGGTTGTTCTAAATAAGGATTCATCCCAGGAAAAGGATTTTGCATTTACACTATCTCCTAGTTATCTATATCTCCCGTGATAGAATTATTTTATCTTATTTATAACACTATTAGATAAAAATTGCTTAACAGTTTTTTATCATTAAACTACCTCTAGTCAGCAAAAATTATGACTTATACCCCACCCAAATTACTAAGCTTTGAGGACTTTATCGCACAATATGGAGACAATACACGCTATCAACTGATTGATGGAGAAATCAGAGATATGGAACCTACCGGACCCCATGAAGCAGTAGCAGGAAGTATTGCGGGTAGAATCTATAGGAATCCGCTTTGAGTTTTGAACGGATTTGCGTAGAGAGGGAACAGGGAACAGGGAACAGGGAACAGGGAACAGGGAACGGGGAACAGGGAAAGAGTACGGAGTCTTGTTCAGAAATCAAGTAGGATTCCTATATAGTCAATAAACAAGCAATATGCATGCTTCTGACTCCTTTATTGTTATATACTTATCCCTCTTCTGTCAAAATACTGGAGTTTGGACTAAGTAATGTAAAACGACCCTTTGGCAGAAGCTCAAATTTAGAGAATATAATGGTGATTAGTTGAATAAAAACATAACATTACTCCCTGACTATATACAATTGTGTTGAATTCCAAGACGATGTTGAGATTAAAAAACCTATATCAAATGGAGGATTGATTTCCATTTGGAGATTTGTTAGAATGAAGTCGATAAGGAAGAACTATCGTCTAATATTCAAAACCATTCAAGGTATAGAAAACGTAAAACCAAAGTTCTTCAAACTCGTGAGGAAGAGAGAATGAGCAAATATGTCCCACGCATTCATCACTAGCGGCTGATTTACCGACAAACTTATTCATCCTTCACACAAGTATGAAAATTCAAATATGAATTTATTTATCTTTGAACCCATTTTCTGGAGATTTATACTTTGAACCATTAGGCATAATTACACCTTCCAGGAAAGCACTACTCAATTCATAATCGCTGATTTTAGCATTTGTCAGATTAGCACCTGTGAGGTAAGCACCTTGCAAATTAGCACCACTTAAACTAGCACCTTGCAAATTAGCACCACTTAAGTTAGCATTACTCAAATCTGCACAAATCAAATTAGCATGATTGAGATTAGCACTACTAAGATTAGCTTCACTCAAGTGAGCAAAACCCAATTTTGCATGGCTTAAATTTGCACCACTAAGTTTAACCTGATTAAGATTAGCATTATCTAAGTCGGCATAGGTCAAATTAGCTTTACTCAAGTCACATTCCATCAAATTAGCTTTACTCAAATTGGCATGAGAGAGATTAATATCTACTAATTCTGCACCAGGAGCATCCAAACCTCTCAGAGAAACTCCATCCTCATTTAAATCTTGTAGGGCCAAAATTCTGGCATAACTAGCCTTAACATTGTTTGCAGCATCAATTGTACTCCATGCTTGATAATGAAATTGTTTTCTGCGATCTGGAGCTTCTTTAATGAATAGAACTAATCCCACCACTAAACTGATAGTATCAGCAGCACCTAAAGCCTTTCCTAGTAAAGAATTATCATCAGCAATCACAACAAATATGGTAAATATCAATGTGGAAACTAGAACAACTAACCATGTTGGTGCTGACCAGAAAGTATGAATAAGTTTTCTGGGAATTGATTTTAGGGATTGACTTAATGGCTGTTCTGATATTTTAGTCTGAAATTTCTGATAATTATTATTGAAATTATTAATGATTTCTTGCAAAATTTCCCAATCAATCTGAATTGATATCAGAACTTTTTTCTCTGGTTCGACTGTAGACTGAAATAGCTGAGATTCTTGGGTAATTTCGGTTTTTAATGTTGCATAATTTGCTAAAAGCGCAGGTTTTTCTTCTGGGATAGATTTTGCGACAACAGCAGATTTATCAGATGAGACAACTTTAGGTGAAGATTCTCCCACTGCACCTTTTAACATCAAAGCAGTAATAGCTCTATAAGCATTTAACCAAGCTTTTTTGACTTCAGGAGTCCAATCCTCCACAAGATACTGTTCAAACGTCATTAGCAGTGCTTCTCCCACTGGTTTATAATATTTGGAAGTAGCTCCATAACTAATGTGTCTAGCACCTAGAGCTTTAAGAACTGGTTCTAAAGCTTCTGGATTGCGAAGATTTTCTACTACTAAAACCAGAGAATTTAACAGTTTTTTCTCTTGGGTTTTCATATCTGTTTGACTAAACAGTGGCTTCACTTCTGGGTAAAGTTGAAAAAGATTATCGTAAAAACTAACTGCAAATTCATCAGCGCGAGGTTTAATTTTTTCAAAACTGCTTACTAATATTTCTACAGGTAATTCCGAAGATTCTGCTTCTAGTATTTCTGTAAATATTTGTTTGACTGGTTCTACTTGTGGATTTTCTTCTAATGTTTCCTCTATTGGTTTTATAGCTGCTTGTTGTTCTGAATTTGCTGTTATCTCTGATTTATTTGCTGTTGGTGCATTATCTACACCTGCACCTTTTAACATCAATGCACTAATAGCTGTGAAAGCATCTAGCCAAGCTTTTTTAACTTCAGGAGTCCAATTTTCAACAAGATATTGCTCAAACGTCATCAGCAATGCTTCCCCCACTGATTCATAATATTTGGGAATAGCTCCATAGCTGATATGTCTAGCACCTAGAGCATTGAGAACTGATTCTAAAGCTGCTGGATTGCGGAGATTTTCTACTACCAAAACCAGAGAATTTAACAATTTTTTCTCTTGGGTTTTCATATCTGTTTGACTAAATAGTGGCTTCACTTCTGGGTAAAGTTGAAAAAAATTATCGTAGAAACTGGTGGCAAATTCACTAGCGCGGGGTTTAATTTGATTAAAACTTTGCTCTAAAATCTGAACATTTAATGACATATTTTTCTCTAAAAATTATAAATTTGTCTATTCAACAATGCTGACTTAAATTTTTTAGACAGGAATCTAGCAAATTTAGAGATATGAATAATATCTGAAAATTCATTAAATTTTTAAATCCCTATTTCGTGATTTAAAACACTGTAAATTAAAAGTTCAGATTTTCTAATTCCTGCCAGAGAATATTCATAAAATCATTAGCATCCTTAATCCCCATTTTTCCCAATGCTTGCCATTCCTCTGGGGTGTAATCTAAATCCTGTCCCATAATGTCTTGAGTCCAATAAGCCAACTTAGATGGATTTTCCATTAACTCATAAGTCATCTCCAAAATTTTTGTACCTCTAGTATTTTCCCTAGCCTTTGTACTCAGGCAAAAAGCCAGTAATTTTCCAAGATTGCTTTCTGGGGGAATAGATATCAGAAAAGCCATATTTTGTGCTAGAACAAATTTATCTAATTTCATTGTAATCTCCTGTGTTAATAAAAAACTGGGTAAGCAAACTCGAAGTATGTTCGCGCTTCGCGTTCCCGTTGACGGAGCCTCGCGTAGATAAGAGTAGCAACTAGGTCGCGTCAAACGTCAAAAATCTTATTTTACCGATGAGCCGATCAGATGAGCCTTCTTTGTGCGGTACTAAGATTCTCAAAAATTAAGTCCAGCAGAAATCAATCAACAAAATCACTTATCTTTGGCAGAACCTCAAATTTAGAGAATATAATGGTTGTTAGTTAAATCAAAACATAACATTACTCCCTGACCATGCACAATTGTGTTGAATTTCAAGACGCTTTTGATGTGATTGTCGTCGGTGCAGGTCACTCCGGATGTGAAGCAGCACTTGCTACTGCTCGCCTCGGTTGTCGCACTCTGCTCATGACGCTTAACTTAGATAGAATCGCTTGGCAGCCTTGTAACCCTGCTGTGGGTGGCCGGCTAAGTCACAGTTGACCCATGAGATAGATGCGTTAGGTGGAGAAATTGGTAAGATAGCTGATCGCACTTACTTGCAAAAACGTATCCTCAACTCTTCACGGGGTCCAGCAGTTTGGGCTTTACGCGCTCAAACTGATAAGCGAGAATATGCCGCAGTTATGAAAACTGTGGTGGAAAATCAAGATAATTTAACCATCCGCGAAGGTATGGCTACAGACTTGGTGTTAGGCGCTAATAATGAAATTATTGGTGTCCAAACTTATTTTGGCATGGGATTTAAATGTCAAGCAGTTATTCTAACTACAGGGACGTTCTTAGGGGGTAAGATTTGGGTAGGGAACAAATCGATGCCCGCAGGTAGGGCTGGTGAATTTGCTGCAGAAGGGATGACCGAAACTCTCCAACGTTTGGGTTTTGAAACTGGTCGGTTAAAAACTGGTACTCCTGCACGGGTTGATAAGCGCTCGGTTGATTATAGTAAAATGACTATTCAACCAGGGGATGAAGAAATCAATTGGTTTAGTTTTGACCCAGATGTTTGGGTAGAACGGGAACAAATCCCTTGTCATATCACCCGCACCACTAGCGAAACCCATCGTCTAATTCAAGAAAATCTCCATCTATCACCAGTTTATGGTGGTTGGGTGGAAGCTAAAGGATCCGTTATTGTCCTAGTATTGAAGATAAGATTGTCCGCTTTGCTGATAAGGAAAGCCACCAAATTTTTATTGAACCAGAAGGAAGGGATATTCCCGAATTATATATTCAAGGTTTTTCGACTGGGTTGCCAGAAACTTTGCAATTGTTGATGTTACGGACTCTTCCTGGTTTGGAAAATTGTGTCATGTTACGTCCGGCTTATGCGGTGGAATATGACTATTTACCTGCAACTCAATGTTATCCCACTTTGATGACTAAGACAGTTCCAGGGTTGTTCTGTGCTGGACAAGTGAATGGGACAACTGGTTATGAAGAAGCTGCTGCTCAAGGTTTAGTGGCGGGAATTAATGCGGCTCGGTTTGTCCGTGGTCAGGAGATGATTGTCTTCGCCCGTGAACAAAGTTACATCGGTACTTTGGTAGATGACCTCTGTACTAAAGATTTACGTGAGCCTTATCGGATGCTCACTAGTCGGTCGGAGTACCGTTTGATATTACGCTCTGATAATGCTGACCAACGTTTGACGCCTTTGGGTAGAGAAATCGGCTTAATTGACGATCGCCGTTGGGATTTATTTACTCGCAAACAAGAGCAAATTAGCACAGAAAAGGTGAGATTACAGGCCATTAGAGTCAAGGAACATGAAGCCATTGGTCAAGCGATCGCCAATGATAGCCAACAAGCAATTAAAGGTTCCATTACCCTCGCTGACTTACTGCGTCGTCCAGGTTTCCATTATGTAGACTTGGATCGGTATGGACTAGGCAATCTTACCTTGAATAAAGCCGAAAAAGCTGGTGCGGAAATTGACATTAAATATTCCGGCTATCTAGTCAGACAACAAAATCAAATTGACCAAATAGCGCGTCAAGCGCATCGTCAGCTACCAACTGATTTAGATTACACAACAATTGATACCCTTTCTAAAGAAGCCAGAGAGAAGTTAAATCAGGTAAAACCGCTTACCATTGGTCAAGCGTCACGGATTGGGGGAGTGAATCCAGCGGATGTAAATGCTTTACTGATTTATTTAGAATTGCGTAAAACGAAGATAGAGCCAGATTTTTCCGTATTATCAGCGATAAAACTCTCTTAAAGGTGGGTATAGTATAGAGAAGGAAAATTGTATGAACCATGACACCATTTTAAAAACGTGGTTGTTAACGATTTCCGGTTTAAAGTTGAATTTAATACCACCAGTTAGTTGACAGTTGACAGTTAACCGTTAACCGTCAACAGTTAACCGTCAACAGCTACCACCAGCAACGCGTATGTCACTAAAAGCCAGCAACCATCTTGTTACTTTGGAATCATCAGAAGATTTAATCGTCACCGAACCTTGGACGGTAGAAACCTATGCTGATGGTTTGATGGATGAACTCTTTACCGACATAGACCAGATTCTAGATGGTAATGCGACTCCACACCAACCCAAAAGGACAGCACCAGCACCCCAACATAAAGTCATGGTGACAGTACCGCAAGTTGTCTGGTCACAAACAGTGGAATCAGCCCAAACCACTAGACCCAAGAAAAACAAAAAATCTGCTGCTTTAGTAGTTACACCACCAATAGTGACAACCATTGAAAAGCATGAATCAAGTAGAACTATTTGGGATAAACTGCTATTAGCCGGAGTAACCTTAAGTGTCGCGGCGGGGATTATCTACCTGATGCAGTCAGGAGTGATGATGATATTCCATCCAGAAACTGCATCTACACCTCAACCACAGGTGCAGTTACCACAGAAAAAAGATGCAATGGCTGAATTTGTTGATTATATGTCGCGATCGCTAATTGTGATTGACAAACCAGAAACCAATAGTTATCCCACCGCGAATAAACCGAGATTATCTAGAAATATCGATTTAAATCAAAGTGCATTGCCATTACCTAGTGTAAAGCCTTTGGGAAATTTACCCGTACCTTTAAACGCTAACAATATTTTACCTACTAATAACCGCAACGCAAATGTTATCGAACGGATTTATATTCCCATGAGTCCGTTGAGTTCACAACCATCCATCACTGGATACAATCCACCCAAAATTGGTAATCCACCGACTCAATCATCTGCACCATTACCTCAACCATTAAAAACCAAACCAGTAAATAAGACCTTACCCGCAATTCCTATCCGTCCCCAGAATCCTATCTCCATCCAGAGTGCAGCACCAATACCAAAACCACAATTACCCACTGTCCCATTAGCACCAGCAGCACCAGTCATCCAAGGACAATTAGTGGGATTATTAGAATTAGGAAGTAAATCTGCGGCTTTATTTAAAATTGAAGGTGCAACTCTGACGATCAAAGTGGGAGAAAGTATTGGTACAACTGGTTGGACATTAGTAGAAGTTAATCGTAATGAAGCTGTAGTCCGTCGGAATGGAGAAGTGCGATCAATTTACACAGGACAAAAATTGTAAGGAGATTTGGGTGTTTTGGGGCGTCGTCAATACGATAGGAATTATATTTGATTTTTTAACCTATTTACATAGAAAGGGAATAGGGAAGAGTACGCAAATAGGTTCAAAAATCAAGTACGAATCCTATATGTTTAGTTTTTAATCATTCAAATTCGGGTTTGGACTGCAAAATCACGAGCTTCTCTTTCTAATGCATTATTCTCGTAGTTTTGACCCGCTTTTTTAAACTCTTTGAAGTAATGATAACCAAATTTACCAGTACCTCCTAACTGTTCACATTGTCTAGCATGAACAAGTTCATGTGCTAACAAGCGAATTTGACTTATATTATTAGGCTTATAACTTTCTCCCACATATATTTTATTGCAGTAAGTTTGAGCGGCTGAGTGTACTTTTCCCATATTAACGCACTTACCAATACCACACCATTCGCTCATCATTCTAGCACCATAAACAATGGTTACTCGGTCTACAAGATTACCAAAATGAGGCTGGAGATATCTTTTCTGTACTGCGTCCAATCCTTGACCTCTACCATTACGTCCACTCATAATTTTAGTCGCAGCTTGGTATCCTACAGAACCTGCCTCTCCCCAAGTATTTTCCGCTAAAGGTTTTGTAATCGTTTTTATGTGAGGGTTGCAAGTTATATCAAAGCGATTGCACTTAGCTTCAGATTTCAATAAACTACTAAAAACAATCATCAGATTTGTAAATAGCAGAATTAAAACCAAATTTTTAAAGCTGTTTAATTTCATGGAAATACTTGGTAATTAGTCAACTTACATAATAGTTAATTTATCATATAGCAATCCTAAAAATGATAGGAGAGAGTTTAAAATCCATCAAATGCTTATAGAATAGGGATTTTCGTCTAAGTATTTTCTCACCAATAGGTCAGGATTGCTATATATATAGGAATCCGCTTTGAGTTTTGAACGTATTTGCGTAGAGAGGGAACAGGGAACAGGGAACAGGGAACAGGGAAAGAGTACGGAGTCTTGTTTAAAAATCAAGTAGGATTCCTATAGGAATATTCTTATTAAGACTGATCGACTAAATAATTAATTCGCTGGATACTGCCGGATTTAGTGTTATAATAGATGAGTAGTTGAAATTAGCGCCATGTCAGATAAATATGTTTCCCCCAGCGAGACAGTTAGAACTTTGGAAGTTAACGAAGGAACCCTGTGACATTGGGAAGAAGAGGGTAAAATCAAAGGGTTCAGTACTTCAAGAGGTAAAAGACGTTACGATATCACCACCAAAACAACTAAGTGCGATTACCGCATCATAACCATCGTTATCTAATAAATTCTCAACCACCCGTCTGAACTTATCTTCTTTAGGAATTCGACCCTTCTGTGGAATAAATTTCAGTTTTGGCATTTTTTGTTCTAAACAAATTTGTAGAAATTCATTAAGTTTCTGTCTAAAAGCCAGTTCAGTCGCTCCTTCCACTAAAATAGCAATTTTCATGGACGACCACCTATTAAATTCATTGCCCAAATTTCATCCAGACTATAATCTTCTAACCATTTATCTAAATTACAAGTATCACCCCAAGTCATTTTTGATTTACCTTCTTCCAAGTCACATATTAAAACTTCATTTGGATTAAGAAATCTAATTAACCGATCTGAGTGTGTTGCTACTATAAGCTGTGTGCGTTTTGAAGCTTCTCTCATTAAATAAACTAGATGTCGCAAAAGTTCAGGATGTAAACTTACCTCTGGTTCATCTAGCAAAGTAATTGTGCTTAATTCTTGACTTTGTAATAAAGTAACTAACCAAAGAAAACGTAATGTTCCCTCTGATAATTCATGTATAAACATAGGCTGAGAAAAATTTTTATCTGTCCAGGTCATACTAATCATTCCGGAAGCGGATGGGGGGAAGTTTAATCGTTTAAAATCTGGAAATGCAGTAGAGATAATATCTTCTATCATTTCAAAGCGATCGCTATCAGTTTCTCGTAAATCATACAGACAAGAAACTAAATCTTCACCATTGACACCTGGTAATTTTGCAGGACGTATTGGTTTAGGTAAACGGATGGGACTTTGTGGAGAAACATCAAGAGCGCCATAATAGGTACAGGAAGCTAGGCTTTTTCTTAAGTTCTCTGGTTCGCGATACATTTTAGGAACTTGAGAAAGTGATGTCTCTAAATAATCATGTTCCCAATTGGGAGATAAAAATTTATTATTTTCTTGGCTATAATATTTAATATTTAGTCCATGCGAATCAATATATTTAAAAGTTTCTGGTTTATGTGGATTACTTTGCTGTGTTAAAGTTTCATCTTTAATTTCATAAGATAAGCCTTTAGGGGAGAGACTTAAAGCATATTTCAAAGGTTCTCTGTCTGGAACATCCATTGTCACTGCAATTTCCAGCTTTTGTACTTTCCCTCTAGTCAAAATTTCGTTTAAACCACCGTTGAGTTGCAATGTATCATGCAGTTTACCACTAGCTGAAGCAGCTAAGGTTGATAGAACATCTAAAAAAGATGTTTTTCCCGATCCGTTTGCACCAATCATTACAGTAAGATTCCTCGTCTCCAGATCCACATCTTCCAGACGACGAAAACCTTTTACCGTTATGTTTCGGAATTTACCAATGAAGCTAGCCATAATTATTTGCCGAAATTGCCATTTGTCTAAACAGCTAACTGTAGCTTAGTTTTAATATATCAAATCCGGGTTATACTGCAATACGGTTAATTTCAGACTTTCTCAGTAAAAAAAAGTCTAAATATAGTAAAAAATACTATTTACCCTGCTCCCTACTCCCTATTCCCTTAATAGTATGAGTGATGAAAAAACCTTGCGATCGCTTTTAGAAGCAGTAAAAAATGGTAATGTTACCACCGATATGGCATTAGCGAGTCTGAAAGATTTAGCTTATGAATCTGTAGGTGAATTTGCGAAAATTGACCATCATCGTAGCTTAAGAACTGGATTTCCAGAAGTAATTTGGGGAACGGGTAAAACCCCCAGTCAAATTGCTCAAATTATGCAGGTAATGATTCAACACGGTACAGTAGTCATGGCTACCCGGATTGAACCAGAAGTCTATACAGCACTACAACCGAAGGTGAGGAATTTACAATATTATGAAATGGCAAAAATCTGTGCGGTTGTTCCGGCTGACCTAGAACCAAGATTTCCCGGTCAGATTAGCATTCTTTCTGCTGGTACTGCGGATTTACCCATTGCGGAAGAAGCTGCGGTGACTGCGGAACTTTCTGGTTTTCGTGTCCAGCGTCTTTGGGATGTTGGGGTAGCGGGAATTCACCGCTTGTTGAGCAACCGTCACCTGATTGAGTCAGCATCAGTATTAATAGTTGTGGCGGGAATGGAAGGTGCTTTACCTAGTGTAGTTGCTGGTTTAGCCGATTGTCCAGTCATTGCTGTTCCCACTAGTATTGGTTATGGTGCCAGTTTTGGTGGTCTAGCTCCATTATTAACCATGCTCAACTCTTGTGCTGCGGGGGTAGGTGTCGTAAATATTGATAATGGCTTTGGTGCAGCAGTTTTAGCAGGACAGATATTGCGAACTGCGGAAAAATTGCGTTTAGCATCAGTTATATCGTAAGGTAAATGTAGTGACAAATTCGGCATCTTCTACTTTAAATTTCTTTAATTACTTAGTATGAACTACTTTAATGATTTGATTTCTCAAGCAGTTTATTTACCAGCAAATACGATTTTGCTAGCTCAGGAAATCCATGATCCTGATTTGCTGGGACAAATACAACACACTTGGAATCACTTTGTCCAAACTGGTCAAATATGGGCTTTGTTGATTGGTGTAGTAATTGGCTATATCTTTAAAAATCTGACTTCTTACAATTAAATTGAGCTTAGATTTTGGATTAATCTAAAATCCAAAATCTAACATTTATTTATCTTCAAAACTTCTACAAGTTTATACTTCAATACACTACCGTTAGCTAAAATAGAGAGGTATATAGCAATCCTAAATCATTCATGATAAAACACCATATTCATGGAGTTTAGGGAAGTCAAATATTTGACCATTAATGGAAATATCAAACAAAGCCTTGACAACAGAGAAAGAACGACAGAAAAAATGAAATTCTCGAATGAATCTTTTAGCTTGTAACCAAATATCTTCTACCGGATTTTGTTGTGGTGCATTTGGAGCAAATCGCTCACAAGTTATCAACCAATCTTGTTTTTCTAATCCATTATTCAAAGAATTTAAATAATCTTTAATTTGCCCTGAACGATGATAACCTGCACCATCCCAGATAATTAACAGTTTTGCTTCCGGACGTTGTGAGCGGAGATATTCTAAGAAATTAATTGTGTTTTCTGAGTCCCCTTTACTAGCAGAATAAGTTAAAAATTCCTTGGTTTTGTAGTCCAATGCACCAAAATAAGTTTGCCTAGAACGGATATTTTCCACTGGAATAGATACTCGTTCTTGAGTTTTACCCCAAATATACCCACATACATCTCCCCAAACTAAATGACATTCGTCAATCATGAATACAACTAGTTCTCCAGATTCAATTTCTTGACGTTGCGTTTCCAGGAGGACACAAATTTCTTTTTTTTTTGATTCTACTAATTCTGGATCATATTTTGGATTATTTGTTTGTGCTTTTTTCCAACTAATACCCGCTTCATTAAACAAATTATAATAGCTCTGTTTAGATTCAAATGTCACTTCATATTTATCAGCAATGTAGTACTCTAACTCGTCTAAAGTCCAACTATTCTTGCTTTGTAGCCATTGAATCACTTCTAAATGCTGTTCTGAACTTAGTAGTCCTTGACTTCCTTTATATTTGACTTTTAAACCTTCAATTCCATCCTGAAAAAATGCTTTCTTATACTTACTCAGAAATCCACTAGAAACTCCCAATATTGGCATTATTTCCTTATGTGTATATCCTGACAATAACATTTTCACTGCTGTTGCTCGCTGGATTTCAAGCTTGTTTTTAGTATTGTCGATAAATTCTGTTAGCAATTGCATCCACATAGTTATTTTTATACTTTTTTGTTGTAATTATTGCCTATCGCCATTATAAGTATTTTCTCACGAATAGTCAAGGATTGCTATAGTTATATCATTTATCTGAAATCATACTTAAAATCCATTCTATCCATCCACGAACTGTACTGGAACGTCTGATAATGGTTTTACCATTTATATCCAATTTACAACCAGACATAATTTCACAAATCTCATCCTTAGTCGGTATTTTTCCATCAATCAGCGTAGAACTAAAGGTTTTATAAAAAACCTCATGCTCCAAAATCTTTTGAATTAATTTTAGTATTTTGAGTTTATGTCTTCTTGTGATTAAACCACTTCCGACCGTGGTTAATCTAAAAACTATTTCTCCTGAGTTTAAATATTTATTGATAAGTCCAAGATATCTAGCAGCTGCAGTATAATAATCTGTTTGTCGGATATCAAATTGATAGTTTGCTGTAATTTCATCTTTGGTTAATTCCTTGTCTCTTAAAATTGTGAGTAAATCTACAACTCTTTCAAATTTATCTGCTTGAGGAAAGGGGACATCTGGTTCAGAAATAATATCAATATGTGCAAATATGTTTGATATCTCTTCCCTGGAAATACTCTCAGGAGATATAACATAGTTTTTTTGTTTAACTAACTTGATAGAGTTATAATCTGAAACGTCATCAAAACCATAAATAAAAAATTTAAATATATTGCTAGAATTAGAATACGTCATTAAAACGGGAATTACTTGCTTATGAGCAGGAATTTTATTTGTCCAAAGTCTATATGGATAATATAGTTGTCGAACTAAAAAATCATCTACATCATACATTTTAGCTTCTACGATTAAAAAATATTTTTCACTCTCAAATCCTGCATCTATCTCACATTGAGAACTATCGACATTAATATCATAGTAAGTTTGATTTTTTTTATTTCTAATAGAAAATTGGAAATCCCCTGTGGACATTCTCCCGTAAACTGTATAAAATACCTGATTAGTATCTAATAAATTCTCGATAATTCCTGTATTAAATGCACAGATTAATACTGAACTTTCTGAAGATAGATTTGTATAGTCTATCGTTTCAATCTCTTTTGGGAAATCAACGTGAGTGGATTCCAAATCCTGATCATATTTCACATTTAAATATGTATCGAAATGTCCAATTATATATTTACTTCTAGAAATAGGTAATATGGAAAGTTGATGGTCTTTAAAAATTTTAGGTAAATTAGCAGAATGGTCGAATTTTGCCATTAACCTACTTTCTCTAAATTCATTGATTTTTGAAGAATCTATTTGAAAAGAACCTTTTTGAGTGATTTCATCTAAAATACTATATTTTTCAAATAGTTTTTCCCAAGCAATATCATTTTTAGACTTGGTTTTTTTATCTGCAATGTCACTCATAATTTTTTACTAAAACCTCATCCACTTTACCTCTTTTGTGAGCATTTGAATTGATGGCTCTCATCGCAGATATTTTAATTGGGTTATATTGCTTGTATAAGGTTAAGATAAATTCGGTATGGGCATTACTCAATAAAATATAACAACCCCGTTGATGCAAATCATCATAAGTTTCTTTTAATCTTTGTTGTTCATCTCTATTAAATTTATTCACATCATAACCAGTAAAAGAAGCTGTATCAGAAACTGGATCGTAAGGAGGATCAAAATAAATAAAATCTCCCTTTTTTGCATCTTTAACAGTTTGCTGAAAATCGGAAATCGAAATATTAATTTGATTTTGATTTAGATATTTATTAACCGCTTTCAAAACACTTGTATCTAAAATATTGGGGTTTTTATATCTACCAAAAGGTACATTGAAAAAGCCTTGAGAATTAACCCTAAATAATCCATTATAACAAGTTTTGTTCAAAAATATAATTCTTGATGCTCTCGCAACTGGAGTTTTAAATTTATAATCTTCATCTCTATCCCAATATCTAATATGATAATAATAATCTTCGGGATTTTTATGTTCTTTTAAATTCTGATGATGGATGCTTAAATCATCAATTAATTCATCCAAAAAATCTCTAATTACCTGATAGCAGTTGATTAATTCGGCATTACTATCACTAATAACGGCTCTTTCTGGTTGCAATGCAAAAAAAAGCGCTCCTCCACCAATAAAAGGTTCGTAGTATGTATGAAAATTTTTAGGAAGATGGCTTTGTATAATCGGAATTAATTGTCTTTTTCCCCCAGCCCATTTTAAAAATGGTCTGACGAGTTTATTTATTGATGTCATTTTTTGACCTTAAAAATACTAAACAGGGAGTACGGAGTCGAGAAATTTCCTAACTACCTTGACGTTGGCTATGATCGGAAACATCAAGGGAATGGTATAATTGTACTATATAATTTAACTTACAGGTTCTAACTTTGGTTATCTACTAATTCACACTAAGTAAAAATACATACTTAATCTTTGGTTCTTAAAAAAAGCGCCCGACTTTACTCCTTACTTCCGATCTAATTCCCAGAATATAGTATATAATTGTCGATTGTGTCCATTCTCAAGATAGACCATGCCTAAACTAAAAACTCGCAAAGCCGCAGCCAAGCGATTCCGTGCCACTGGTACCGGTAAAATCGTGCGTCGCAAGCCTTTCAAAAACCACCTTCTAGAGCATAAGTCTTCTAGCAAAAAGAGCAACTTGTCGAAAATGGCAGTTGTGCATGAGCGCGATGAAGATAACGTCCGCTTGATGCTTCCATATTTGTAAATTTTTCCCCATTTTCGCCAGGATTAAGTTATGACACGGGTAAAACGCGGTAATGTAGCTCGTAAGCGCCGCAATAAAGTTCTCAAATTAGCTAAAGGTTTTCGCGGTTCCCACTCAACTCTGTTTAGAACTGCTAACCAGCAAGTAATGAAGGCATTACGGAGTGCCTACCGCGATCGCAAAAAGAAAAAGCGTGATTTCCGTCGCTTATGGATTGCTCGGATTAATGCTGCTTCTAGACAACATGGTTTGAGTTACAGTCAGTTGATTGGTAACTTAAAAAAAGCCAATGTCAATCTCAACCGGAAAATGTTGTCTCAATTGGCTATCCTTGACCCAGCTAGTTTTGGTAAAGTTGCCGCTTTAGCTGCTAGTCAAGTACAAAAGTAAAAGGTATAAATGGATATAAGTATGAAGTATGAAGGTGAAAGTGTACCCTAAAGAGTTATCTGGGGACTGGAAAAAACCATTGTTGCTGATAATTAATTTTTGGCAACAAGTTTTTTTTTCATCCTTTATCCTTTATCCTTTATCCCGATTACATCTACCTTTAGTAATATCTGCTACCATTATTTTAACTTGGAGCTGTTCCTATTTAGGAACCAGTTTAAATGCATCTGCCGCCCAAATGCCAGAAATTCAGCGGCGGGGTTATTTAACAATTGCCGTTAAGGATAACTTACGTCCTTTGGGATTTAGAGATGCTAACGGCAATTTGCAAGGCTTGGAAATTGATTTAGCCAAGCAATTGGCAGTGGATTTACTAGGTAATGTCAATGCTGTCAAGTTACAACCTGTGGTTAATCAAGATCGCTTATCTCTGGTCTTAGACCACAAAGTTGATTTGGCGATTGCCAGAGTGACAGCCACCGCATCCCGTTCCCGCTTAGTTGATTTCAGTCTTCCTTACTATTTGGATAGCACGATTTTAGTCAGCAAAAATCCAGCTATAAATGGTGTAGGTAGCTTAACACAACGGAAAATTGCGGTTCTCAATCACTCAAGCACTGTAGCTCAGATAAAATATTTTATACCAAAAGCTAAATTAGTTGGGGTGAATTCTTACCAAGAAGCACGAGAGCAAATCGAAAATAACCAGGTTGATGCTTTTGCTGCTGATGCTAGTGTTCTCAGTGGTTGGGTACAACAAGATCCCCAATACCATATACTAATAACTAAGTTATCAGGCCAACCCTTATCTGTCGTTATGCCCAAAGGATTGCAATACCAGGATTTAAGAAAACGTGTCAATGAAGCGATCGCTCGTTACTTAGTCCAAGGTTGGCTTAAAGAACGGATTCAATATTGGGGATTGTACAATGATTATTCATCCACCAGTCACGGAGAATTTATTCCGACTCGGTGACTCAGTTACTCCTGACTCCTTAGTAATATTTGTGTTTGTAAGCAATGGATAATAATCTAGTAGTTGTTTATCTGTCAATTTTCATAGGTATACTCACATTTGCTGTTGTGGGTGTTTTTGGTCAGGTACTGAAAACACGTAAGCGTGAAAGCGCTCTAGCCCGACTGAGAAAAAAGCTGGAGAAAGAAAAAGGTACAGCGCAAGAGTATTACGAATTAGCTAGTATTTATACAGAGAAGAAATTAGTTACTCAGTCAATACCGCTATTTCAAAAAGCGCTGAAAGCGGCCGAAGAAGAAGAAGAAAATATTGCCCCAATTTACAATGCTTTGGGTTATGCTTACTTCATCCAAGAGCAGTATGATTTGGCAATTCGTCAATACAAAGAAGCTATCAAATATAAACCAGATTATGTCACAGGACTGAATAATCTTGGTCATGCTTATGAGCGGAAAAAATTAAATACTCAGGCATTAGAAATGTATGAAACCGCACTGAAATATGCGCCTAAAAACAGCATTGCTAAACGTCGTGCTGAGTCTTTACGTCGGTTAGTTTCTCCCTGAAAATTGATTTTGATTACTCATTTTCAGGCTTTAATTGGGAGTAAGTATACTATCCGCAGCTTATTGCTGAGATAGAGACATAATAATAAACATATTAAGCGGTTTTATTGGTTTTTTCGCCTGAATATGGAAATCGAGAAGATAATAGATTAACACTTGATATTCTTGATTTTATGGAAAAACCAAAAGTAATTTTCCTAGATGCGGTTGGTACCATTATTGGTGTTAAAGGTAGCGTTGGTGAAATTTATAGTGACATAGCCCAACAATTTGGTGTGAAGGTGAGTGCAAAAACCTTGAATACTACCTTTACTCAAAGCTTTAAAACTGCACCACCCCCGATATTTTTAGATGCTGAAGACCAAGATATTGCTCAAAGGGAGTTTGATTGGTGGCGGATTATAGCTTTAAACACCTTTGAGCGAGCTGGGGTTCTCAAGCAATTTTCTGATTTTTCAGCTTTTTTTAGGGAGCTGTATCTTCATTTTGGGACTGCGGCTCCTTGGTTTGTTTATCCTGATGTGCAGTTAGCCTTGGTAAATTGGCGACGATTAGGAGTTGAATTAGGTGTATTGTCTAATTTTGATTCTCGCTTGTATCCGGTATTAGAAAGCTTGGGACTAAAAGAATATTTTGATTCTATTACTATTTCTACTCAGGTACGCGCAGCTAAACCTGATCCTCATATTTTTGCTGTCGCACTACAAAAGCATAATTGTCCTCCCGAAGCAGCATGGCACATTGGGGACAGTGTGATTGAAGATTACCAAGGAGCAAAAGCTGCGGGTTTGCGAGGAATTTGGATTAATCGAGAAAAAGAATCTGGATTATTTTCTTAAGCATCCCCACCTCCCCACCTCCCCACCTCCCCATCCCCCCATCCCCCATCCCCCATCCCCCAATAACTCTTGACAAAGCACTCGTAATAGAATATGTTCATCCCAAACAAACACTTCTTGCGAAAAATATTATGTCTTGATCAAAACAAAAACACTACCTTCATTACCTCTGCTAATACGCAGAGTATTATCTAGATAAGTGATATCTAACCAGCCTTGTTGCTGTTCACTTTGGATGGGAAAATCTATAGCTGTCAATTTTCTGCCATCTTCAACCCGTGGAATTAACTCTGCTGGGGAACTGTAACCCATTAACCGTTGCAACCCAATGATTGAGCGCTGAAATTTCACTTGGACACGACGTTCTGAAACTGGCTCGAACTTAGCAGCAACACTGACTAATCCTTCCAGATAAGGTAAGCCATAAAATTCAGCTATGTTGTAAACACTACTGGTTTTTACCCTAATACATTGGTATATTTGACCAAGCTTGCTCAAGGGAAATTTATCTAAGTTTAATAGAGCTTTGCTGGTAGTATATAATAGTCGCCAATCACCATCTAGCAACTCACTTGCTTCTAATGGTCTTGGTGTGGGGTTAAAATCTTCTAGACTGGCGATAGCCGCTAAGATGCTTTGTTTTTGCGTCGCAGTTGCTAACAAACCTCTATTTGTACCCACTATTGCCTCGATCAGATCTGTTTTAGTGATCATCACCGATTACCTCCAAAAGTTTTTGCCATGAAATCAGTTTTAATCAAAAACTAAATGTCTATAGTCATACAACTAACTAGGAATATAGTTTGTGTTGAACATAGACTCCAGTTCCATAAAAAAAATGTTTAATTCGGATTTATCAGTCAAAGACTTGAAGAATTAACTAAGATGATCTCGTATCAAATGATAGACTTTTAATGTCTAGTTACACGAACCTCTGCTTGTTTTCCTGGATATGTTAAACTCCCCTCTACGTGAAGCACCCCGCAACCAGCGTGCGGCTCTTATTCCTTCCAGACAAGAACCTCTCTCTTGATTTGGTTACAATCTAGCGGTCGGATGATCACAAGAGATGTTCACGAACCAGATTTTTCTGATCAAGAAGCAGAAATCTCTGAGTTTTTGAGTGGAGAAGGGATAGGTGACCTTGACTATGATGATGATGATGATATCAGTATAGGTATAGGTGAGGATTAAACAATTTCAGCCTTTTGGTGATGGAGATTCCAACTCTCATCTCCAATGTTCTTAAATTTAGGGAAATTTAGGTTTCCATTGTTCGGCTTTGATAAGTGTGGAGTGAAGGAAATTTTTCTGTGGACGCTAAATTATCTCCTGACCAAGGGTTAAGCATTTCTGGAATCGGTACAGCCTCTTTATTGGCTTTGGTGTTAACTACGGCAGCACTGATTTTAGATGGGATGGGAAATAGGTTGCCTTGGCATACTACTTCTCTAACTATGCCTCTCTTGTTGTGTGCTGTTGGTTCAGCAGCGGTAGGTTTCTGGGTTATACCCCTACTGCAAGCTCTCAAAACTGGACAAATCATCCGCGAAGATCGAACTTCAAGCTCATCTCAAAAAAGCGGGTACACCTACTATGGGAGGTATATTTTTTGTACCTGTAGCAGTAGTTGTTGCTAATGTGTTAGCTAATTTCGCTCCAGATGTACTGGCTGTTTCCGCTTTGACTTTGAGTTATGGATTCATTGGTTGGATTGATGACTGGCAAATTTTACGTCGTAAGTCCAATAAGGGTATATCACCCCGAATGAAATTGGCTTTGCAGATTATTTTTGCCGCAGTTTTTTGTCTCTGGCTGATGTTTACCCATGACAACAGTATAACAAATATTGCCTTGCCTTGGGTGAGTTTTTCTCTACCTATGGGATTACTTTTCTGGCCGTTAGCTGGTTTTGTTCTAGTCGCTGAAAGTAATGCTACTAACTTAACTGATGGTATTGATGGTTTGGCTGGTGGTACAGTCGCGATCGCCCTTTTTGCTTTAGGCGTTTTGATTGCACCCACTTCACCAGAATTAATGATTTTCTCGGCGGCTTTAAGTGGTAGTTGCTTAGGTTTCTTGGCTCATAACCGTAACCCAGCTCGTGTATTTATGGGTGATACTGGTTCTTTAGCTTTAGGAGGTGCTTTAGCATCTGTAGCTTTATTGACTAATAGCTTGGTAGCATTATTTATTCTAAGTGGGATATTTTTCGTAGAAACTTTGTCAGTAATGGCTCAAGTCGGTTACTATAAAGCCACAAAAGGCCCAGATGGTAAAGGTAAACGCCTCTTGAAAATGGCTCCCCTACACCATCATCTCGAACTCACTGGCTGGTCAGAATTACAAGTAGTTTCTGTATTTTATGTAATCGGCGCTCTTTTAGCAGTTATCTCTATGGTGATTCGGTGAATTCTTCCATCAGGAATATTGAGATGGGGAGAAGGAAGAGGCAGGGGAGCAGGGAGCAAGGGGGAGGAACGCAGATGGGGAGATGGGATATTTTAATTCTCTTTCCCCCTGCCCCCTGCCCCCTGCCCCCTGCCCCTTGTCCTCTTACCCCTCTGCCCTTATTTTCGTAATTGACTGACTAAGTGAACTAGTTCTGGTAAAATCAGTTTTTCCATTCCTAATCGCACCGCATTAGTAGAACCGGGAAGCGAAAAAATTAATTTATTTTCATAAATACCAGCTACAGAGCGAGATGCGATCGCTCGTGAACCAATTTCCTGATAACTTAAATAGCGAAATAATTCCCCAAATCCTGGTAAGGTTTTCGTCAATAACTGCTCAATAGCATCATAAGTAGTATCTCTGGGTGCAATTCCTGTCCCACCGTTGAAAATTACAGCATCTAAATTACTGCTTTTATCTAAAATTTTTATTTGCGCTTGAATCTGGATGGGTTCGTCCTTAATAATGATATAGCTTCCCACCTGATGATTAGCACCAACCAGTAATTGCTGAATTAGCTGACCACTTTTATCTGTCTCTGGGGAACGGGTATCACTGATTGTCACCACAGCACAATTGACTATTATTCCTGGTGAATCTGGATGTGGTGTCATAGTTTGTTTTTATTTCCGGAGTCAGGAGTCAGGAGTCAGGAGTCGGGAGTCAGGAGTTACTAAGTCAAACTTTTTGATAGAAATCCCCTGATTTTAATTATAGGAATTTCTCTGTTCCCTATTCCCTATTCCCTATTTCCTGTTATTTAAGATTTACTTAATCCTAGATCATTTTCCTCAGCATACCGATTCATGAAGCGCATAAAGCGATCCCATTCTTCAGCGGATCTCATGATGTAAGTTGCTTCTAATGCTTCTGGTTTACCGTTGATAAATTTAGCCTGGACTTCACGGGTGATGATTTCACCCTCCTCATCAATTAAATACATCCCGGTGATGTCCTCAGTAGTCCCTTGACTTAAAATGTAAGGATTTTTAAAAATAAAATTCGCAGTCCCACTATCACCACTACGCGATCGCGTTAAGCGGACATCTGGGATTACTTCTTCGTCAAGGCCCCTTGAAAACTGGATTTTCGCCATAAAGAAAGAATTTTAAGTTTTGTAATGGTTATTCTCATATTGTCACATTAAAGGAGGTAACAGGGAACAGAGAACAGGAAAAAATTCTCCCCCTGCTCCCCATCTCCCCATCTCCCCATCCCCCATCCCCCCTCTTTCCCTCTTTCCCTCTTACTTATTTCCCAAATCCTTTACCCCGACTGACGGAAGAGAGACAGACACATTTTTCTAGTTGAGCGAGAATAGTTTCACTATCAAGGTTTTGACCAATTAAAACTAATTGGTTTTTCTTTTCACCTTTCCAGTCATCATCATCTATAGTGAAGCGTTTACCACATAGGTGGAAAATATGCCGTTTGGGACTTTCATCAAACCACATAATTCCTTTAGCGCGAAAAACGTTATCAGGTAATTGGTTATCTAAGAAATACTGAAATTTCTTAATCGCTAATGGCTTTTCACTCTGGAAAGATATAGAAGTAAATCCATCATTTTCTAAATGATTGGAATGATGATGATGATGCTCATGGTCATGATGCTCGTGACCACAATTAGAATGGTCATGGTCATGGTCATGATGCTCGTGACCACAGTTAGAATGGTCATGATGGTCGTGGTCATGGTCGTGGTCATGTTCATGATGCTCATGCTCATGTTCATCTTCAACTGTTTGAAAATATTTATCAGATTCAAACAAACCAACACTCAGAATTAAAGGTAAAGGAACTTCTGAACGCTTGGTGCGGAGAATTCTGGCTCCTTCCTTCACCTGAGTAATTTTTGTTTCTACCTCGTTTAATGTGGCTTCGTCTACCAAATCACTCTTATTAAGAATAATTACATCTCCATAGGCAATTTGACTTTCAGCCGCTTGAGAGTTAAATAAATCTAAGCTATAGTTAGCTGCATCTACTACAGTAATAATCGAATCTAGACGGGTTAAATCCCGCAATTCTGAGCCAAGAAAGGTCATAGCTACTGGGAGAGGATCTGCTAATCCAGTTGTTTCCACAACTAAATAATCGAGCTTTTCTTCTCGTTCCAATACTTTGTAAACTGCATCGACTAAATCATTATTAATGGTACAGCAAATACAACCATTGCTTAGTTCCACCATATTCTCACCAGTGGAAACGATTAACTCATTATCAATGCCGATTTCGCCAAATTCATTGACTAAGACAGCGGTTTTGAGTCCTTGCTGATTATTCAGGATATGATTGAGTAAAGTGGTCTTGCCACTACCAAGAAAACCAGTAATAATTGTTACTGGTAATCCTTGTTTGGGGGCATCCATTGTTTGAGATTCGGTGGTAACTATTGATTGCATAGCACGGTTTTAATAATTCAAAATTCAAAATTCAAGTCGAATGTCTAGAAAACACTAGTACAGGAATGCTGGACAAAACGCTGTCAAGACTGCGAGTATTCCTATCATAGACCAATCAATCTATCTGTCGAACACAGATATTAGAATAAGATGCGATTATCAAGCTAGTTGGGTATTAAATGTACAGATATGACTGCTTTAACTTTACAATTACCTCCTAATCTGAAATTGACTGATGAGGAATTTGAGCTTCTTGTTGCTGTCAATCAAGAGTTACGTTTGGAATTAACTGCGGAAGGAGAATTAGTAATTATGTCACCCACTGGAGGAGAAACGGGAAACCGTAATTTTGATTTGTTAGGTCAACTATGGTTTTGGAACAGTCAAAAAAATTTAGGAAAAGCCTTTGATTCTTCCACTGGTTTTAAACTTCCCAATGGTGCAACTCGTTCTCCTGATGCTTCTTGGGTGAAAATGGAACGGTGGGATGCTCTCACACCAGAGCAAAGAAAAAAATATCTTCCTTTGTGTCCTGACTTTGCAGTGGAATTGGTTTCAGAAACTGATGATGTGGAAGACACTCAAGCCAAGATGCGGGAATACTTAGCTTCAGGATTATTACTGGGTTGGTTAATTAATCCTAAACACAAACAAGTAATAATTTATCGTCCTCATCAAGAACCGGAAGTTTTACAATCTCCTACAAGTTTATCTGGTGAAGATGTTCTCCCTGGTTTTATTTTAAATCTACAACCTATTTTTGCATAATTGAATTGGGTATTATGAACTTAATATCTAATTTAAATTGTACCTGCTGAAAAAATCTGATTAGCAGTCAGGTTGATATCCGGGAAATTAACTGATACTATAGGGTCATTATTTCTAAATTGTTTAACTCGATATTCCCCATCCACTAAGTCATAAATAGAAATAGTTGGTTGTTTAGGGTTCCCAATGTAGGGAGTTCCTCCCAAAGCTAAATAATCAACAATCCAATATTCAGGAATACCAATTTCCTCATAGTCTTTCACCTTCGTCAAGTAATCAACACGCCAGTTAGTACTTACCACTTCAATAACCAATGGGATTGATTCACGCTGAGTAACCGTAGATTCCTTTTTCCACAATGGCTCATTAATTAAATTAGCACCATTTAGCAGCAAAATATCTGGTGAGTAACCCGATTCACTGATATGTGGTTTAACTAAAGCAGTCTTAGGTATTCCATAGAGTAAATCTAAACGAGCATATTCTAAGGTGATTTTAGCGATTAAAAAGCTGATAATCCACTCATGCTGACCCAATGGTTGATTCATTTCAATAATCACTCCGTTGTGTAGTTCATACATTTTCCCTTCTGGCTTCCACTGCACAAACTCTTCAAATGTTACTAGTTTCGTTTCCGGCAATACTTGAATCACAATTTACCTCCTTATGGCAACACGTTGACGAGGTATGATTTACAATCAATTATAGATATCTAGGCTGTGTTAGCGTTAGTTTAACTCACCCTGTTCTAATATTTAACCTTGTTCAAAAATCAAATAGGATTCCTATAGTGAATTATCATTAAGGCCGTTCCCATTGCTAGAGCATTAAATTTTAACATATTTTTCGCATTTAACCTGTCTCTAACTAGCAACTTACGTTACCATTGCTTAATGTCTGAATTGCCTCTTTACTCTGTTATGACCCTAACCCTTTACAATACCCTCACTCGTCGTCAAGAACCATTTACAACTGTCGCACCTGGAAAGGTGAAGATGTACTACTGTGGTGTAACGGTCTATGACTACTGCCATTTGGGTCATGCCAGAGCTTGTATTGTTTGGGATGTAGTGCGTCGATATTTAGAATTTATCGGCTATGAAGTCCGCTACATTCAAAATTTTACTGATATTGATGACAAAATTCTCAAACGAGCTAGAGAAGAAAATTCCACCATGCAAGCTGTAGCCGATCGCTTTATTCAAGCATATTTTGAGGATATGGATCGGCTAGGTATTAAAAGAGCAAATGAGTATCCCCGTGCTACTCACACGATGGATGGAATTCAGCGATTAATTCACGATTTAGAACATAAAGGTTTTGCTTATCCCTCGGATGGGGATGTTTACTACGCTGTCCGTCGTTTTGATGGTTATGGGAAACTGTCTGGACGGAATCTCGATGATTTACAAGCTGGTGCTAGCACTAGGGTAAATGTGGAAGACCCCGAATATCAAAAGAAAAAAGACCCTTTTGATTTTGCTTTGTGGAAAGCTGCTAAACCAGAAGAACCTGCTTGGGATTCACCTTGGGGAAAAGGTCGTCCCGGATGGCATATCGAATGTTCGGCAATGGTGCGCGATCGCCTGGGTGATACCATTGATATTCATGCTGGTGGTGCTGACTTAATTTTTCCTCACCATGAAAATGAAATTGCTCAATCAGAAGCAGTTACAGGTCAACCCTTAGCTACTTACTGGTTACATAATGGCATGGTGAAGGTAGATGGTGAAAAAATGTCTAAATCGTTGGGCAATTTCATCACGATTCGGGAACTCCTAGATCGAGGTGTTGACCCCATGGCTATGCGCTTGTTTGTCCTCATGGCACATTATCGCAAGCCGATTGATTTTACCGATGAGTCCATTGCTGCTGCAACCAATGGTTGGCAAACTATCAAAACAGGTTTACTCTTCTATTCCCAACATGGTAAACAACTAGGATGGGAAGAATCTGCTCCAGTTCTCGCTCCCCATGCTGAAATCCCCAATTCCCAAGTTGAACGTTTTATCGAAGCGGTGAATGATGATTTTAATTTTACAGGCGGATTAACAATCATCTTTGAATTAGCTAAGGAACTGAATCGTGAGGGTAATATCCTGGTTCATCAAGGAAAAACTGAAACACCACCATCAGATTTACTCAACAGCTGGCAACTACTAACTATTCTTTCCGATGTATTGGGTTTAGCTGCGAAGCCAGAAGTAGAAACACCAGTTAGTAATGGTTTAAGTGATGCAGAAATTGAAAATCTAATTCAACAACGAGTAGCAGCAAGAACAGCCAAGAACTTTGCTGAAGGTGATCGCATTCGCAATGAATTACTCTCCCAGGGTATTACATTAATTGATAGCCGTGAAGGAACCCGTTGGCACAAGAATTAAAGAATTTTGAATTTTGAATTTTGAATTTTGAATTATCAATTATGTGGTCTGAATTAACAAAAGCAATTAGTCAATTAAATATTCCTGCTGATTGGATTGGGATTAGAGCCGTTCAGGAATCTACTTCCATCCGTCAATTTCGTGATGCTCTACCTAAAGCTAACGGAAAAACTTTGACTCTGGGAGCTATGGTAGAAGTCTTAGTCAATGGCTGTTTTGGCTATGCAGCTACGAATTCGCTGACCCAATCAGCCCTACAATCCGCAGCCGAAACAGCATATAAACAAGCACTAGCAGCCAGCGAATGGAGTATTTATCCGTTCCGAGTCACGGAACGTCCCAAGGTGATTGGGGAATATAATTCACCCTATCTAGAATCATTAGATGCTCTAAGTCCTGGGGAAATTAATGATTTACTGGTTCGGATTTGCCAAACCTTAAAAGTTGGGGACAAGATTGTACAAACTACAGCTAGTGCTAATACCACTGAAAGAGAAACTTGGTTTATTAGTAGTAATGGTTCAGAAGTCTATCAAAAGTTTATTTCCATCCAAACAGATTATGGTGCAATGGCTCAAGATGGAGCCTTAGTCCAACCGCGAACTAACCACGGCTTTAGTGCTAATTGTTACCAAGGGAGTTGGGAATTATTCAAAGCAGATGATTTATGGCATCGAGTCCAGCAAGTTGGTTCACAAGCATTAGAACTATTGACAGCAGATGAATGTCCCAGTATTCGCACCAACTTAGTTTTGGCTCCCGACCAAATGATGCTGCAAATCCATGAAAGTATTGGACATCCGTTAGAAATTGACCGCATTTTAGGTGATGAACGTAACTATGCTGGAGGTAGTTTTCTCAACCTCACTGATTTTGGGCAATTAGCATATGGTTCTGAACAACTCAATATTACCTTTGACCCCACCGTAGCTGGTGAATTCGCTAGTTATGGCTTTGATGACACGGGTGCTGTAGCGACAAGAGAATATTTAATTCAAGCAGGTGTACTCCAACGGGGTTTAGGTAGTTTGGAAAGTCAAGCTAGAGCAGGTGTACCAGGAGTAGCTTGTGCGCGTGCTTGCTCATGGAACCGTCCACCTATTGACCGTATGGCTAATCTCAATTTAGAGCCAGGAAATATCTCGTTTGCAGAAATGATTGCGGGAATTGAATCTGGTGTTTATATGGAATCTAACCGTTCTTGGTCAATTGATGATCGCCGTTATAAATTTCAATTTGGTTGTGAATACGCTAAATTGATTGAAAATGGTAAGTTAACTAAAACCCTTCGTAATCCTAATTATCGGTCTACCACACCAGAATTTTGGCATAACTTAATTCAAGTCGGAAATGCTGAACAATGGCAAATGTATGGTACTCCTTACTGTGGTAAAGGAGAACCAAATCAAGCTATTGGGGTAGGACATGGTTCACCCGTTTGTGTTTTTTCTAATATAGAAGTCTTTGGTGGTGGGAATTGAGATGGGGGGTGGGGAGATGGGGTTTTTTGAAAAATTAGTATGCTGGTCAATTAGATTTCTTGATTTTGAATTTTGAATTATGACGATGAAAATTGTAGAGTTATCAGGGTTAGAAATTAGTTTTCATAAAATTATGGAAACTCTGCTTATGGAAAAAGCAGAAAATGAAGAATTTACGCTGAAACTTAGTAGCGAAACCAGTCAATTTACCCGGTTTAATCATGCCAAAGTCAGACAAACTGGAACTGTAACTGATGGTTGGATTAAATTGACATTAATGTGCAATCAACGGAGCAGTTTTCGTCAGTTTCCTTTTACTGGTAATTGGGAAATAGACTGGCAAACAGCATCTACTGCTTTGCAGGAATTACGTCAAGAAATCCATCTTTTGCCTGAAGATACATATTTAGTTTTACCATCAGGAAATAATCACAGTCGGGAAGTAAATATAGGCAAATTACTCTCACCACAACAGTGGTGGAAAATGTGCTGGAACTAGTGCATGAACTAGATTTTACGGGCTTCTATGCTGGGGGAGTTGTCATCAAAGGTTATGGTGATTCTCGTGGGCAAAAACACTGGTTTGCTACTGATACTTTCACTTTAGATTATTCTATATTTAATCGCTATAACCAAGCTGTTAAAGGTACTTTTGCCGGGAATGATTGGGATGAAAGTGCTTATATAGCCAAAATCAACGCTGATAAAATACAATTAGAATTACTGACTCTGACCGAAAAAGAATTACCAAGGGGAAAATACAAAACATACTTTGCACCTGCGGCGGTGGCTGATTTATTAAATATGCTTTCATGGGGTGCCATTAGTTACGCTGATATTCAGCAAGGGAATAGTGCTTTAGCATCTCTCTGGCGTCAAGAAAAACAACTTTCTCCTAAATTCAGTTTAAAAGAAAATTTTCAGCGGGGTTTAGTGATCGCGATTTAATGAATTAGGGGAGGTGATGGCACCAGAGTTACCTTTAATTGAACAAGGAATTTTGGTGAACACTTTAGTTAATTCTCGCACAGCTAAGGAATATGGAGCTATCGCTAATGGTGCTAATAGTGCCGAAACTTTACGAGCTCCAGAGATAAGTCCCGGTAATTTAATCCAGGAACAAATTCTCCAGACCTTGGATACTGGACTATATATATCAAATTTACACTACTTGAATTGGAGTGATCGCCCCACGGGCAGAATTACGGGAATGACGCGTTACGCCTGTTTTTGGGTAGAAAATGGGGAAATTGTCGCTCCCATCGCTAATTTACGTTTTGATGAAAGTCTCTATCGTTTTTGGGGGGAAAATCTGGTGAACTTTACCAATTTTCAGGATTTTATTCCCGAAGTTGGCACTTATGAAAGTCGGCAATTGGGAGGTAGTTTAGTTCCCGGTATGTTGGTAGAGGATTTTACCTACACCTTATAAGGTTCAGAGTGAACAGGATACTTTCTGTTCCCTGTTCCCTGTTCCCTTTCTTGATAAACCTTGAAAATTGACTGAACGGGCGCAGCAGGACTCGAACCTGCGACCATCCGCTTAGAAGGCGGATGCTCTATCCACTGAGCTATGCGCCCAAATTAACAACTATAAATTCTCTCGGTGAGATGTATTTATAGAGATTATATCTGTTTCTAGTCAAAAGGAGCAAGATCAAATGGAAAATTTATTAAATTAAATTAAAGCCACAAATTCCGGCCGTATCCAGCGAATTAATTATTTAGTCGATCAGTCGATGTACACTAAAAACGATACATTTGGGTTATTAGTTAGATATCTTGTCATAAAATATTCGGTATGCGGGAAACTCAGTCCCTTTAGTGCCAGAGGGAAGCGACACGAAAGGTTTTTACCTTCTACCCCTGTGAGGGGGGCAGAGACATCGTTGCCTCTGCGGTGGAGATATGGTTGTCTCCTGCTGTGTAATGTTAGCTGACGCTCGTTCCTCGCTACCGCTACGCTAACGACCTGTTATCAGAGCTTTTTAGACTTACAGCACTGTTTCTGTTACCTTAAAACTGTTTAACTGCAAATGACAGAGCGGGGAACTAGCTTGTCTGACGACACGCTGACGCGAACGCATTCCGAGGTGTCGTGACTCTAATAACGGCTACCCTAAGACTAAGCCTAGAGTGGTCTGGTCAGCACAACTTGTTTGATTTCTCTTACAGAGCTACAGTCTCTTTAGGGCTGGGTTGCTGACAAACCCGATACCTAAGGTTAGGGGCTGGAATGTTGTCTAAGTAGCTTATTCTAGGGAAAGTATCTGGCTTACGCCAAGTCTACCCCAACGATAAGCTAAATGATGACCCCAATTCACGAAGAGAATGTCACAAATACAAACCAAGAAACCAAGATATAATCTGACTTTCTGGTTTTTGAATTTTGTCGGCTTACCTTCCCAGAGGGTATTTCAAATTTTGAATTGGGATGATGCCTTGGCAATGCTGTCAAATACCATTATATATCCCTGATTAACAAAGTCCCCTGTGAGGAGTTATTTGCTAGTGCCATGTTTATTCTCAAACGGCAGGATGTTGAAATATCCAGTATTCAGCACCCATCACGGGATCAGCAAGTGCCGATCCTCCATTATCAGGGGCAGACCTTTCGCTTGATTAGCGTTTTCAAAGCCAGTCAAGAGGAAGATGCTAGAGCCTTGTGGAGAGAACTAACTGATAATAGGGGCAAAGCTTGTGTCTTACTTGAGGAGCCAGAACGATTTAGCGTCTGGGGCAAAGTCCGCTTAGAACAATTAGGTAATGATACAGGTAGCCATAGCAAGACAGAGATTTTAACTCTTGCTAGTATTTTGCTGCTGCAAGCGATTTACTTAGAAATTGAAGATTTTTTAGGTACTCGGCAAGCGGCTCTATTTCAGAAAGATATCGCGGATGTTTTAGTCCAGAAGCAATTTCCCCAAGTATCTTCTGCCGATGCGGTGAAAATCATGCTAACTGCTGAAGTTTCTCCAATATCTAAACTTCCTCGTTGGCAAGAGACACACGTTATTCTTCTTCTACAAGAATTGCATCGGATTGCCAAGTCTTATTTTGGTAATACTAATTTTGCGAATGAATTAACTGACCGCTTAGAAAATTTACCGGAAGCAGAATTGTCACTGTTTATTGACTGGTTAAATCAAGCTCAACTGCATAAACTTTGGCGTTAGTCTAGCAGGTATTTCTGTACAAACTGTCTATTGATACTTGCTTTTGGTGCTAGATTGTGTATTAGCTAGTAGTTCCTACTACTAGACGCACAATCATTTAGCCCCCAAAAATACTGCTAGAGTGCATTTAGTTGGTTTATTGTATGAGTAACTTTGATGACAATTCTCACCGAGTTCAAGCCATTTTCAGTGCTCAACACATTGTTTTGGCTGGTTCTGGCTGGGCGGTACTAGCACTGTTATACTTTCTTTTGTTCAGTGCTAAAACTTCAGTGGGAGCAAATGGCGCAGAAATTCGAGATCAGTGGTATCAGATTGGGACATACATTTTTGAGGCTGTAGCCTATCTGAGTGCGTTTATTTTATGCTTAAGGAACTGGCTGAGTCCCCAAATTGTTTCTAGTCGAAGCATTTGGCTCTCCATTGGCTTAGGTATGTTGTCTTATTTTATTGGAGGAATCATCTTTGATTATCAGGAAATAGCTGCCACTCAAGAGGCAGAAGTGTCTATTGGCGATGTTTTCTTTGTTACCAATTATATTTGCTTGGGTATAGGCATGGTTCTAGCTGTGATTTCGCGACGGATTAACTTGTCAAAATGGCAATGGGTAATTGTTGCCACCATCGCTGTATCAGGTAGCTTATTTGCTTGGTGGATTTCTCAGCAACAAGAAGCTACTTCCAATCTTCTAGCATTAGTGTTGAGTCGGTTTTACATCATTAGTGATTTGTTTTTACTGATTATGGCCACTACTTTGCTTTTAGCATTCTGGGGCGGAAAAATTTCCTGGTCTTGGCAATTAATTGCCGCTGCTACATTTTCACTCTACATTGCAGATATGTGGTTTGCATATGCCCAGGGTGACAATTATCAAAGTGGTGACATACTAGAGGTATTTTGGGTATTTAGTGGAGTTTTTTTTGGCATGGGCGCTGTTTTAGAATATGACGCATCATTGAATCGTACGCGACGTATCCCAAAACGGAAACGATCATAATCGCCAATCGTTTCCGTGTTTACTGTGAGAATATTAGTATCTGGTATCTCTTATCCATTAAATAGATATAGCGATATGTACTTGCGTGAAATATAACTTTAACCAAGAAGGTCATACAATACAATACTTTCAACCCTATTCCCTGTTCCCTATTCCCTGTTCCCTGTTCCCTCTTTATTCCCAGAGTGAATTTACAAAAATCAAGCGATATGAGTAACTCTTACGACAGCGGGTATCCTACCAAATCTATTTTCACCACTCAAAACCTGGTCTTGATTGGCATTGGCTGGGCTGTGTTGGCACTGCTATACTTTTTATTGTTTAGTGCTAAACTTCCCTCACCCACAGGCAATGGCCAAGAACTCCGAGACGAGTGGTATTTGATTGGGACATATGTTTTTGAATCTGTCGCTTATTTGGGTGCATCTGTCTTATGCTTAAGGAACTGGCTCAGTCCCCAAATTGTTTCTAGTCGGAATGTTTGGCTCTCCATTGGTTTAGGTATGTTATCTTACTTTATTGGAGGAATAATTTTTGACTATACAGAAATAGTTTTAAAGCAAGACCCAGATATATCTTTCGGTGATATCTTTTTTGTCATTAATTATCTGTGTTTGGGTACGGGCATGATTTTAGCTCTAACTTCCAGGCGGATTAATTTAGAAAAATGGCAATGGGCAATTATCATAGCCATTGGGGTGTGTGGAAGTTTATTAGCTTGGTGGATCTCTCAAAAAAGGACTATACCAGATAGTTTTCCGACAACAGCTTTGAATTGGTTTTATATAGTTAGTGATGTATTTTTGCTAATCACAGCCACGACTCTGCTGTTAACCTTCTGGGGAGGAAAAGTTTCTTTGTCCTGGCGAATGATTGCCGCAGCTGCATTTTCACTCTACATTGCAGATATGTGGTTTAAATATGCCCAGGGTGAAAACTATCAAAGTGGAGACATACTAGAAGTGTTTTGGGTGTTTAGTGGAGTGTTATTTGGTATGGGCGCTGTCTTAGAATACGATTCATCCAACCGTAAACGGCGTACCTCTGGACGAAAACGAACTTAGCAAAGAATTTTGGTATCTACCGTGAGAAAATTAACAGATCCTGACAAGCAAGAAATTCTCAAGTTGTATCGAGAAACCGCCGAAACAACCTCAACTTTGGCTGACCGCTATGGTGTTAGTAACTCAACAATTAGTCGTCTGCTCAAAAGTACTCTACCAGAAGATGAGTATGAATATCTGGTTTCTTTAAAACGTGCAGCTAGAACTCCTGAAGGTAGAGCACAGGTCAACTATGAGCAGTTACCGTTGTTGAATCCACCCGATTCAGAACCGGAACTACCTAGCAGTGATATTCCCCGTTTGCAGTTACCAGTGGTATCACATCAACCTTCAGTGATGGAGGAGAAGTCATTACTAGATTTAGATGGGATTGAAGATTCATATCAGCCTATTAGACGGGTAAAAACTCGTTCCTCTGCCACTGATAAACCTAGACCACCAATCCTCAAAGAGTTGGAAATCATCAAACCAAAGCCACCTTTGGAATCACCTCTGGTTTCTAGTTCGCTTCTAGATGACGAACGTCCAGCAACTATTGCCATCGCTCAGATGTTGGGTGAAGATTTGCTGGATGAGTCTGAGGAGTTAGATGATTTAGAGGATGAAGATTTTGAGGATGATGAGGACTTTGATGATGATGACTTAGAAGACCAAAAACCCCTTTTTGCTAAACGCAGACCAGGGGAAGCGCCTGTTCAGGTCTTACCACTGTCTATTGCTCATTTACCTAAAACCTGCTATTTGGTCATTGATAGGTCTTCGGAATTAATTACTCGTCCACTCAAGGATTTTGGTGATTTAGGTCAAATTCCTAACATTGAAACTCAGCAAAAAACCTTGCCTGTTTTTGATAACCATCGAGTCGCCAAGCGTTTTTCTACTAAGCGCGATCGCGTCATTAAAGTCCCTGATAGTAAGATGCTACACAAGGCTCGTACTCATTTACAAGCCAAAGGCATTACTAGATTGCTAATTGATGGTCAGATTTATTCTTTGTCCTTGGTTTAATCCAGATCAGGGAACAGGTTTTCTGTTCCCTACTGTCTTAACCATAAACAGCTGCTGTAAATCTATTTGATAGGTTGACTATATCTTGTTTACGGGCTATTTGATTGACCCATTGACTGGGAATATTTTCAATCCCATAATAAATTCCCGCTAAACCACCAGTTACTGCGGCGGTAGTATCTGTATCTCCCCCTAAGTTAATTGCTTTTAATACTGTTTCTGAGTAAGATGAACTATTTAACAAACACCATAAAGATGATTCCAACGTATCAATCACATAACCGCCAGAATTAATTTCTTCTACAGGTATTTGGGCAATTTTGCCGCTCAAGATTCTACTAAAATGGGGTCGTTCTAAAATAAATTCTCGCTGATCATAAATATGCTGACTTTTATTTAATCCTTTTATATAAGCTGTTTCCAGGTCAACCCCTTCTAATAACGCGATCGCAATACTGATATAAATACCGCATGCCATTTGCGATCGCGGATGACCATGAGTAATAGCGGAAACGTCATGTACCCGCGCCATCAATTCATCAAAAGTTAAGGTTTTATGACAATAAGCCATTGGTAAAATTCGCATTAAAGAACCATTACCATTGCTGTTTTCCACCTTACCACCGGCTTGATGTGGTGCTACCCCTTGTTTTAAACGCATAATTGCCTCATGGGTAGTTTGACCAATATCAAATAGTTCCCCACGCGGAGTCCAGTAGCCAGCTTTATACCAACGCCAAAAGGAATTGGCGATCGCATCTAAAGAATAGCCACGACAGAGACTTTCTGCTAAACAAAAGGTGAGAGAACTATCGTCTGACCAAGTTCCCGGTGGTTGATTCCAAGTTCCATAACCTAGCATCTGAGTGACAGGAGAATTTACTCGTTCAGCACGAGTAGTAAATTCCACAGGTACACCTAATGCATCACCGACACATAAACCCATCAGACCAGACAATGTTTTTGCAGCAGTTAGCATGATTCCATCTCCATGCAAATTCCCAAAATTTAACTCTATAGATTTTCTCGATATTTTATTGCTATGACAGTAACAAAATGAAGAAGGAGTCAGGAGTCAGGACTCCTGACTTCAGTACTTTTTTCACTCCCTAATTGATTTATGCTTGTGCCATAATGTAAGCAATATTTTTTGCTGTCTCCAGGTGGCATTTGGAACAATTTTCCCTAGTTTTCGACCTGGAATTTAACGAAATATAACTTCTCAAAATTGGTGAAAATTATGAAACATTTACTTAAGACTTTTATCACCATCTCCGCCTTATCTAGCTTAGTAATTGCCAATAGCGTCTTATCAGCTGGTCAAGCTGCGGCAGAAACTGAAAAAGGTACTGATGCTAGTTACATTGGTGCTGGTGTAGCCGCTGGTGTGACCAATGGCGGTGTTAACCATGATGCTGCTACTCTCGGTGGTAATATTACCGGACGGCTAAAATTGGGTAGCGCTCCAGTTTCCATCCGTGGTAACGTGCTTTGGAGTGATGAAACCAGTGCGATTATTCCCGAACTTTCCTATGATGTTCCTGTCGCCAGTAAAACTAACGCTTTTATCACTGGTGGTTATTCCTTTGTCGAAAAAGATGGTAAACCTACTCCTCTAGGTAACAGAGATTCTGTCGTAGTTGGTGCTGGAGTTGAGTCAGAAGTAGCTAAGAACTTCTTGGTATATACCAATGCTAAGGTCGGACTACGTGCTTACCAAAATAGCCCTGCTTCTGCTGTCAGTATCAATGGTGGTATTGGTTATCGTTTCAAGTAAGAGTTGTAAAAGATACATCAATAAATCACCGATACAAGACTAGGGTAACTAGTCTTGTATGTTTTTTCGGTTTATGGTAATTCTGTTAACATTGCATAAATTATCACGATTCAAGCTGATTTTCAAAAAGTCAGCTTATTGGCGTGTTACAATTAGAAGTGCTACTAATCAAACAAGTCAATCAGACCTGCCAAATTGAAGTAACCGCATTGATTTTAATTAACAACTTTATTGAAAAATATACAAGTGTAATGGTTAACTCTGCTACCTCCCCCCTTGCCAATCAAAAGCCTTCCAAAGTAGAAGGAATCAAGGAAAACAGTAATTTTTTACGTGAGCCTATAGCTACAGAAATTCTGGAAGATACCACTCATTTTAGCGAAGATGCAGTCCAAATCCTGAAATTTCATGGTTCTTATCAACAAGATAATCGGGATCATCGTGCCAAAGGACAAGAAAAAGATTACCAATTCATGCTGCGGACAAAAAACCCAGGTGGGCTTGTACCACCGCAGCTGTATTTGGCTTTAGACCATCTGGCTGATGAATATGGTAATCATACGTTACGAGCTACTACTCGTCAGGGATTTCAAATCCACGGGATTTTAAAGCAAAATCTCAAAGCCGCTATTGCTCATATAGCTACTAACTTAGGTTCAACTTTAGGTGCTTGTGGTGACATTAACCGGAATGTTATGGCTCCACCTGCTCCTTGGAAAAATCGTCCCAGAATACCAATATGCTTGGGAATATGCCCAAAATATTGCTGATTTACTCTCTCCCCAAACCGGTGCTTATTATGAAATTTGGTTAGATGGGGAAAAAGCAATTAGTGCTGAAGAAAAGCCAGAGGTAAAAGCCGCCAGACAAAGAGATGGAAATGGCACTATTATCCATAATACCGAAGAACCAATTTATGGTTCTCAGTATATGCCGCGCAAATTTAAAATTTGCGTCACAGTACCAGGCGATAATTCAGTTGATTTATATTCCCAAGATTTAACTTTGGTGGTCATTACCAATAAAAAAGGTCTTCTCGATGGTTTTAATATTTTTGCTGGTGGTGGTTTAGGTCGGACACATAATAAAGAAGAAACTTTTGCTCGGTTAGCTGACCCCATTGGCTATGTCGGTAAAGATGATGTTTATGATCTAGTCAAAGCGATTGTCGCTACTCAACGAGATTATGGCGATCGCGGTGATCGTCGACATGCAAGATTAAAATATTTAATCAATGATTGGGGTGTAGATAAATTCCGTACCCAAGTTGAAGCAATACTTGGGTAAACCACTAGCACCTTTTAAAGCCCTGACTAAATTTAAGTATCAAGATTTCCTGGGTTGGGAAGAACAAGGTGATGGGAAATTATTCTTAGGTATTTCCATTGATAATGGTCGGATTAAGGATGAAGGTTCACTACAACTAAAAACTGCATTCCGTGAAATTGTGCAGCGCTTTAACTTACCTATTCGTCTTACTCCTAATCAAAACCTCATATTTTACGACATTGATCCTGAAAACAAAGATGCAATTCAAGAAATTCTGGATATTCGTGGTGTTGTCGCTGACCCTGGCAAGATTGAGCCATTAGAACGTTTTGCTATGGCTTGTCCAGCTTTACCTACTTGCGGTTTAGCAATTACCGAAGCCGAAAGAGCCATACCAGATATTTTAGCCAGAATTCGTACCTTATTAGATAAACTAGGTTTACAAAATCAGCATTTTGTGGTGCGGATGACAGGTTGCCCTAATGGTTGTGCTCGTCCCTATATGGCAGAATTAGGTTTTGTGGGTAGCTTTCCCGAAAGTTATCAAGTTTGGTTGGGGGGTTCACCAGATCAAACTCGGTTAGCACAGGCTTATACAGATAAATTGCACCAGAATGATATTGAAAGTTTCCTAGAACCAATTTTTGTCTTCTTCAAAAAGTCGAAGAAGGGGAAAGAGAGTTTTGGTGATTTTTGCGATCGCCTTGGGTTTGATGCCATTCGGGAATTTGTAGCCACTTATGACCCAGAAGCACCTACCTCTAGTGGTAAATCTCGTCATCGGGTGAGTTTAAGAGAAGATGTATATACACATCTGAAGGAAACAGCCCAAAGTCAAGGGAAACCGATGACTGAATTAGTGCATGCAGCCTTAGATGCGTATTTTCAAAGTTTGACTTCAGAGGGAACAGGGAACGGGGAACAGGGAACAGGAAAAACTCATGTTTAAAAACATGAGATTGAAATAAGGACGCCGTTTTTTTTTTCGTGCCACTCTCCTTGAAAAAACTTTCTGAAGAAGGGAACTCTTAAAAGGGAACGCTTAACAGTGAATAGAGATAGGACTCCGATTTGATTTTTGAACAAACAACATATTCACATATTCTTTCCCTGTTCCCTGTTCCCTGTTCCCTGTTCCCTTTCTTTGTAAGTTGATTTCACCTGTGGTAGATTTTTACATCTACCGCAGTCAAATTAGTTTGCATCTTTCCAAGTCTTAATAAATACCAACACAGAATTTCCACAACTAGCCATAATCACGCCATTAACTGTCCCATTCACCGCAGAACCAATCAAAGGCATCATTTTCGCAACATTAACTAATGTTCTTTCCCCAGCTTGAGAAATTAACTTAATTCCCAAAAGTTGATTTATTTGAGTAAAACTTCTGCTGGGTATAGACAGTAGAGCTTTCTCAATGGCTTGTGATACTGCTTGGGTTCCTAAATAATTAGCTAATTCCCCTAAACTAATTCCCGTCGCTGCTGCTAAAATTAACGGTTGTGCAGCTTCACTTTTAGTATCAATATCGTGAATAGTAAATAAAGTGGATGTTAGCTTCATTTGCGAATAAAATGTACTAGCAACATCTACAGGTATACCTGCAATCCCACCGATTCCACTGATAAAACCTTCACCCATTGACCAAACAGTAGACTGAAATATAACATTATTTACCATTTGTTCTCGATCATTTTGCCAACGAGAATCTTCCAAATAGCTTTTACCCCAAACCCTACCTCCTTCAATGGCATGAGCAATAGTCTGTCCAATAATGGGTAAATTAATAATTGTATTAAAGTCCATAATTCCAGTTTCCTAATTAACTACTTAGACTGGGAAGTTGCGACTCAGGTTAAATTTGTGGAGCAGGCATCTTGCCTGCCTGAACTCAATAGCAGGCAAGATGCCTGCTCCACGGATTTAGTGAATCAACCTGAAATTAATTTACTCTGCTCTCTTTGTGATTGACTCTAACCTCTCACCCCTGACACCCTCAACCCTGAAACCCTAAAACCCCCGGTAGAGGTTTTTTCTCAAATCAATGGTGATAATTTCCGAAACAAGCATTGCCAGTATTGTAGAAAAAGTTAGCTTGACTTCTATCACCAGTCTTACCTGAACACACAATGGTCAAAGAATTAGCAATTCGCACCTGTGGACTAACTAAGCAATTTGAGCGACATATGGCGGTGAATGATGTTCACTTGGAAATTGAGATGGGTGAAGTTTATGGTTTAATTGGACCAAATGGTGCAGGTAAAACGACTCTGATTCAGATGTTAGCAGCTGCACAAGAACCAACTACTGGGGAAATCTATATTAATGGCGATCGCCTACTTCGGGACAAAAGTAATCCTACTCTCAAACGTCGTTTAGGTTATTTGCCTGATGATTATCCCCTCTATGACGAATTGACAGTCTGGGATTATCTAGATTACTTTGCTCGATTATATCATCTGCGGGAACCTAGACGGACTCAACGTTTACATGAAGTTTTAGAAATAATCCAACTTGGTAATAAAAGCCATAGTCAAATTGCTACTTTATCAAGGGGGATGAAGCAGCGTTTGAGTTTAGCGCGGACGATCATCCACGAACCAATTTTACTCTTGCTAGATGAACCGGTTTCTGGACTTGACCCCATTGCTAGAATGCAGTTCCGGGAAATTATCAAAGCTTTGCAAGCAGCAGGAATGACAATCTTAATTTCTTCTCATGTTCTCAGTGACTTAGCAGAACTCTGTACTTCTGTCGGGATTATGGAACTGGGTTTTCTGGTAGAAAGTACTTCACTCAAAGAACTTTACCAGCGTTTATCTCGTCAGCAAATTTTAATCTCTACTTTGGGTAATCTAGAAACACTAGTGAATGCATTGAAAACACATCCCCTAGTAGAAGATTGGCAAGTGATATTAGGAAATAATAGTATGCGAGTCAATTTTTCCGGTACACCCGAAGACTGCGCTGATTTATTGCGATCGCTCGTCAGCAATGGCATTCCTATTACTAATTTCCAATGTATCCAAGAAGACCTAGAAACTATTTTTCTCAAATTAGATCACAAACAAGCATCTTGATGAGTAATAGTCAATCCCGATTTTATTTTGGAGAAATTTGACAATGATAATCAATTTAGTAGACAAAGTAGGTGAATGGAATCCGCAGTTATTCCGGGAATTGAAAGGACGGATGAAATTGATGAATGTCGCGATCGCAGTTACTTCATCTCTACTCTTACAATTAGGAATAGTTTTATTTCAGTTAGGAAACTTTCCTGATGAAAACTACTCTGTTTATGGTGAGTATTGTCTTTTCCAGAAACGGCGTGATGGGAATGAAATATGTCCCCCCGATAAAATTGATTGGTCATCTTGGTGGGTAGAACATTGGCAACACATCTTCATATCAATGAGTATGTTTTTTGTGTTTGCGCTATTAGTTGCGGGAACTTATTTACTCATCAGTGATTTAGCGAAAGAAGAACATCGAGGTACACTCAATTTTATTCGTCTTAGTCCCCAGTCAGAAACCACTATCTTAACTGGTAAATTAATCGGAGTTCCGAGTTTAATTTATCTGTTTATTGCTACAGCAATTCCTTTACACTTTTGGGCAGGAATTTCGGCAGAAATTGATATAAGTCATATTTTTAGCTATTACACTATTTTGTCAGCTTCCTGTATTTTCTTTTACAGTGCTGCCCTTTTATTTGGTTTAGTTAGTCGTTGGTTCAGTAGCTTTCAACCTTGGTTAGGTAGTGGAGCAGTTCTGCTTTTGCTATATATATAGGTAAGGAGATAGAATAAATTTTGTATTCTATCTCCTGATTTCTGCTTTTGTCTTTATTTCTTCTGACTCCTGACCATAATCACAATCATGAAAAATTCAATTAAGCTACCACAAAAATTATTACTACTTGGTTCTGGAGAACTTGGGAAAGAATTTGTTATTGCTGCTCAACGCTTGGGAAATTATGTGATTGCGGTTGACCGTTATGCTCATGCTCCAGCAATGCAAGTAGCTGATTGCTCAGAAGTAATTTCTATGCTGAGTGCTGATGATTTAGAAGCAGTGATTAACAAACATCAGCCAGATTTTATTATTCCTGAGATTGAAGCCATCAGAACTGAAAAATTACTGGAATTTGAACAAAGAGGAATTACAGTTATTCCGACGGCTGCGGCAACTAATTATACAATGAACCGCGATAGAATTAGAGAACTCGCACATCAAAAATTGGGTATTAGAACAGCTAAGTATGGCTATGCTACCACCTTAGCCGAATTAATTACCATTTCTGAGCAAATTGGGTTTCCTAATGTTGTTAAACCTGTGATGTCCTCTTCTGGAAAAGGTCAATCTGTAGTCCCAGCGTAGGGGGATGTGGAAACAGCTTGGAATTATGCGATTGCTAATTCTAGAGGTGATAGCCAAAAAGTGATTGTGGAGGAATTTATTAATTTTGAAATTGAAATTACTTTACTGACTATCAAACAGTGGAACGCACCGACTATTTTCTGTACTCCCATTGGTCATCGTCAAGAAAGGGGGGATTATCAAGAATCTTGGCAACCAGCAGGTATAGCAGAAAGACACATATTAGCCGCTCAAGAAATCGCCAAAAAAATTACGGATGCTTTAGGAGGAGCGGGTATTTTTGGAGTGGAATTTTTTATTACTGCCGATGAAGTGATTTTTTCCGAACTTTCTCCCCGACCTCATGATACAGGTATGGTAACATTGATATCTCAAAATTTGAATGAATTTGAACTACATTTGCGAGCAATTTTAGGTTTACCTATTCCCCAGATTGAGCAACTTAGGACTTGCTGCTAGTGCTGTAATCTTAGCTACAGAAAAATCTGAATTTATTAGTTTTAGAGGTGTCGCTGATGCTTTAGCCGAAAAAGATGTAGATATTCGGTTATTTGGTAAACCCAATTGCGCATCCTTATCGACGGATGGGGGTAGCTTTAGCAAAAGGTGAGCATATTCAAGATGCTAGGAATAAAGCCAATCAAGCAGTCGGTAAAATTACTCTAGAATATTCATAGTTTACACACTACTAACTTCGGTAGTAGAAAGTTGAGATAATTTGGCAGGGGAACCTCTTCCACTTCTGGTAATCTTTCCAATGACAGGGGAGTAGACTGAGTGACCCCAGATAAACGCTTTAATAAATTCGGGCGAGAATCATATAACAAGTAGATAATGCGATCGCCAATTTCCCAATCTTGATGAGCTGACATTACTTGTAAATATTGTTTGCGTTCTACCAATAATGGTACTAACACCCCAGCCCGAATTTTTTCCTGTATATGCTCTTGCTGAATCAAAAATTCCCCTTCATTTAAAGTCGTCGTCCCCAATTTCACCCGTCCATCATTTAAGTATTCATTCCAAGTTTTAATGGGTAAGTCGGAAGCAAAAGCTTGGTTAACTTTACCCTTACTGGAAGTATTAGCTTGGGGGTCGCGAGGGAAAACGGCTAAAACCCTGGGGGGATTAAATTCTTCAGCGGCTCGTTGAGCGAGAACGAAATTTACCTCTCCATTATTAGTCATTGCCAAAAAAGTACCCATTGTTGCCAATCCGGCTTCTTCCAACACCTCAGTATCCAAGGCGCTACTAGAAATTACCCGCAAATTTTGCGCTTCCGCTTGGGTTAAATACTCTGGGTCGGTATCAATCAATACTACTAATTCTCCTCGTTCTTGGAAAAAACGAGCAATCAATAGACTCAGGGGATTACAACCAACTATCAAAGCTCCCGTGGCATCCTTGGAAGTGATTTTCAAGCATCTAGCTACCCACCCAGCCGTGAGTCCTTGACAAACTACAGTCATGATAATAGTCAAAAACACTAAAGCTTTAATGGAATCACCACCGTTAAAACCCTTCTGGGTCAGGGAAATAGCAAATAAGGAAGCGATAGAAGCAGAAACAATGCCTCTGGGTGCGACCCAACTCAAAAACAGCTTTTGTCGCCAGTTCAAGGTACTATTCCAAGTACACAAGAGGATATTAATCGGGCGAACCACAAACATCAGTACTAGCACAGTATACAAACTGCCCCACCCCAAAGCGAATACACTGGCAATGGATAAATCCGCTGCTAGGAGGATAAACAGGACGGAGACACTGAGAATAGTTAACTGATTTTTAAAGCTTCGCAACAAACGTTCTTCTGGTACGGAAGAATTGGCAAATACAGCACCAGCCATAACGGTGGTCATCACCCCCGATTCACTCCGAATCGTTTGTGATAGGGTAAATAGACCCCATAAAACCGCTAGTACCACCAAGTTTTTCAACTCAAAGGAAAGAAAATTAGCGCGTTTGAAAATCACGCTCATCAAATAACCACCCACACCACCAATAGCTGCACCCACACCTAAACGAATTAGCAAACCAATAATGGCATTAATCGGGTCAGAATCGCCATTCAAAATGGTATCTAGAACCACGAAAGCTAGAATAGCTCCCACTGGATCGATTAATTACCCCTTCCCCTTCTAAAAGGGTGGCTACTTGTCGATCTACGTTAATTTGCTTGAGCAGGGGTGAACCACTGCTGTCGCTGTCACCACGACGATGGAAGCATAGAGAAAAGCTATGTTCCAAGGGAACTCACCCAGCCAGTGAGCAGCGATGCTGCCACCTATCAATGTAATCAGCGTGCCTAAAGTAACCAGCAATTGTAGGCTGACAGAGACTCTTCCTAACTCACGCAAATCCAAGTTGAGTCCACCTTCAAACAATATAATTGCCGTTGCTAAGGCCACAATTACCTCTAATCCAGTCCCTAGCATTTGTGGGTGCAACAGACCAATGCCATCAGAACCGAATAAAATGCCTAACAGCAATAATAAAACAATGCTGGGTACTTTTAGAAATGCCGCCAGAACTTGGGCGCTAATGCCAGCGAGGACAGTAGCAACCATTTGTAAGGTGATATCAAAAGATGTTTCCATGTTGTAGATTTTGAGTGATTGATTTCAAAATCTTTTGTAAAGAACTGTAAATGTTAATTTCAGTGGGTACGGGGTCATATAAAATACTGGTGTGCATGGTGATCAACTCCGAATCCATCTGCTGATAACTCTACATCAATAGATCAGAGCGTATTAACGGCGGTTCATTATAATATCCCATTTTTAGTATCACAATAAAATTTCTGATTAGCATCCTCAGGGTCTTAATTTTTAGTTATATCCCATTAGCCATGCCCTAAATTCTCTGGAAATCAAGGTTAAAACAACGCTAGCATCTGAATCTAGATTTTTTTCAAATTACTATTGACATCTGCTGGAAAAGTGGTTATTCTTATAGAAGTTGGTGCTTGCGCCCCCATCGTCTAGAGGCCTAGGACACCTCCCTTTCACGGAGGTGACGGGGATTCGAATTCCCCTGGGGGTATATTTCTAAATCTAAACTGAAGAGTAGAAAGAAATTAGATTTCCTTCTACCTTTCAATTTTAGAGCCACATTTAATTAGTCAAAATTTCTGCACGTTCGCGGATGGCTAATAAATTTAACCGCAAATCCTTACTCAAGCGGTTTTCAATGATGGATATCGGCATGGTTAGTTTAGTCCAAACTTGGATGGTATAGCAAAGAATTGTGCCTTCATTTGCTCCCATTGAATAAGGCTCTAAACTCCAGCTACCAGAAAAGCCTTTGAAGTCCCCCTCTACCATTTGAAAGTTAATGGCTTTGTGAAAGTGTTCTTCCAAATCTAGAACCACACGAGCGCAAAATTTGAAATTCAGTAACCGTTGAGCTCCCACTTGCTCTAATCGAATCCCACCTTGAGGATGCTCTAATAATTTACTCTGAGCCAGGTTAGGAATAAATTCCACTAGGGCTTCATAATCTGTAAGAATCTTCCAGATTTTTGCTACTGGATGCGGAATTTCCACCGTAGCTGTAATTTGTCTTTGTCTGGCGGCTATTTTTTCCACTTGGATAATGACATCAGATGGCAAATTTTCATCTGGCTGGTTATAACCTGTAGAGGTGCTGTCATCGGCTTCCTCTAGAGTGAATTGTGGTTTAGTCACTTTGAGAATATGGTTTACTTATGTCAGAAAATTGGGGTAAAGTCAGCGTGAAGCAAATCTCGCTGAGTTGAGAATCAGGAATCGGAATACTCTCAACCGCGATCGCTCCTTGTAAATGCTGCACTAAAGACTTAGCTAAAGCCAGTCCTAAGCCAGTACCGGGAATCCAGCGACCTTTACCCCGACGAAATTTGTCAAAGATATAGGTGGCCTCTTCTGTCGAGATGCCCCGCCCTGTATTAGTCACTTTAATCATAACCTGATCGACTTGTTCCACAACACGGTGTTCTGCTTGCAAAATCACAGTCGTATTATGTTCCGAGTATTTACAGGCATTAGTGAATAGTTCTTGCAGAATCCGATCAAAACTCTCTAGTTCAGTTTTGATTTGACACGGTAATTTAGGTAAATATACAGAAATACTTAAGGATTTCTCCACCAATTTAGGCGCTAGAGACTCAGCTAAATCCTGAAGCCTCATATTTAAATCAATAGTTTCTAAGTGTGGTGTTTCTTGATGTGTCTCTAATTTCTGAAGTTTGAGCAAATCATTAATCAAGTTAATTTCTTTAGTACACTCTTGCTCAAGGATATCCATATATTTACCCTGACGCTCTACACCGATTCCCGGTAGACGTAAATTCTTGATGGACATCATCATATTTGTCAAGGGATAGCGCAAGCGATCGCTCATGTTGCTCAAAAACTCATCTTTGAGTTCATTCAGTTCTTGTAACTGCTCCACATATTGCCGAGTTTTTTCGTGTAATTTTCCTTGTACTTCTAAACTTCGCTTCAGTTGTTCGGTGCGCTCATCCACTAAGTTTTGGACTTGTCGGAGAGTTTGTGATTGAATGATGGCATTGCTGACCTGAGCGCAGACCATTTCCAGCAAATTTAATTCTCCTGGTTGCCAACAACGTGCTTTTGATTGTTGCAGCACTAAAAAGCCTAGCACCTTATTTTGAGACCCTAAGGGAATCAATAATACTGCCGGAAATTTTTCCATTTCAAATACAGGTGTAGCTTTCCAGTTATGCTTTTTGTCTTTATAGTTATCAACGATGACGGAAACACCTGAATCTGTAAATAATTGTTGACATAAACCACATTCTGATAACCACCAAGATTTCTGTTCCCCATCCGCTTTAGTGCTATCAGATAGCTGTTGTTTTTGATTCCATTCACCAATGATTGTGGCTTTGGCTCTGGGAACTTGCTTTTTAGATTGAGTTCTAAATAAAGGGTCTGTATATTTTAGTAAAATCAATAATCCTCGATCTGCTTGTAGCGATGTAGCAGTGGAGGTAATCACCAACTGGAGCATTTGATTTAACTCTAAATTACTCTTATTGAGGATTGTTAATTGCTTGATTAGACTTTGATGCTGAGTATTCTGAATTAGAGACTGCTGTTGAGAAGCAATTAGCTGCATTTGTAGGACTTGGGAAAATGCGATCGCACAAGATGACTCCAACAATGTGAGCAGATGTTTTTCTGAGTCCGACCAATCATAAGGGTGAAACTTGATTAAACTAATCACACCATTATTATGACCACCAAATCGAGTCGGAATAGCTAAAACGGACTTAATCGGTAATGGCAAATACTGACATCCAATCACCAAACTTTTTTGAATAGCCGAAATATCTTCAATAATCAAGGTTTCAGATGCACACTTTACCACTGGTAAATTCATTAACAACTTCTCCATAGAGCAAGTTTCATGAGGATGAGGTAAAGTGAGATACTCTTCAGAACACCAATGAGATGTAATTGGTTCACCAGATACTTCTGGGATCATTGTGACTAAACAACAGCAATCAGCTTGAAAAGCCACCCCTAACAAATGAGCAATTTCTTGCAACATCAAGGCAGACACCGAGGTATTAGCAATCACCTGGTTAATCTTTTGTACTAATGCAGAGGCAGTGATTTCCTGATTTGGCATTAGCTTCAGAGGGTATATTTGTATTCGCTCTAAGTCATTTTGGTGCTGTTGTGGCGGTGATGATAAACGCTTTTTCATTACTGGCACGCTTTTGGATAATGTTATCGTCTGTTTATCTGATTGCACCCAACTCCTTGGTATTTTCTTTTTACCGTTAGTTGTGTTGCTCCACCTGGTAAATTACAAACATTTAATCAATACTTTACTTTCACCTGTGATTATCTTGATTCAACTTCGGATCAATAAGCCATTAATTTTTTTTAATTCTCTAGAGTTGCGAGATAATATCCAGATTTTCTGTAAAATTAAACATATTTAAGTTCTATGACATAGATTATTTGCTCCATTCATGTATGGATATGATTATTTCTCCTGAATATAGAATATCCTTTCTCTAGCTTTGATTAAACCGTAATTTCTCTATAATTGCAGCTAGAGCCAGGTTAAATACATCCGCATTAACACTGCCACTAGGAAAAGAATACGTAGTATTTATTTCTAGTGAGTACCCGGAAAATACATACGCAAAATCTCTATTCAACACCAAATACTGAATCTAAATTATTTTCATCTTCACTAAGTATGGCGATCACCAAGAAAGGGAACAGGGAACAGGGAACAGGGAACAGGGAACAGGGAACAGGGAACAGAAAGTGTCCTGTTCTGGAGTTCCCTAAAACTTTAGTTCTGAGTAAAGGGAACAGGGAACAGGGAACAGGGAACAGGGAAAGAATATGTTGTTTGTTCAAAAATCAAATCGGAGTCCTATCTCTATTCACTGTTCCCCGTTCCCTGTTCCCTGTTCCCTTCTTCAGAAAAAAGATGTTTTTTAAGGAGAGTGGCACGAACGCGCAATGCGTCTCGTTCGCGGAGCGTCTCCGAAGGAGAAGAGAAAAAAAAACGGCGTCCTTATTTCAATCTCATGTTTTTAAACATGAGTTTTTCCTGTTCCCTGTTCCCTGTTCCCTGTTCCCTCTGAATTGTCAATTAGTCACCAGTATGAACTGTGGCATTTTCCGGGCGAGATGCTGATTTTTCCGGCTGAGATTTTTGATATTTCTGGGGATCTTTTTGATGAAAATAGGCTTCCATCACTTGTAAAACCATTGGTCCACAAATAGTTCCACCATGATCACCACTATTTTCGCCAAAAGCAACTACCACAATTTCCGGCTTATCAGTAGGAGCATAACCACCGAACCAAGTGTGATTAGCACGACCAGTACCAGCTTCAGCCGTACCACTCTTTCCGGATGCGGGAGCAATAGTTGGCAAATTCAAACTTTTACCAGTACCCTCGGTCACTACCTTCCGCAATCCATCGCGGAGAACTCGGATGGTGTCTGACTTCATATTCAAGGATTCGCGCCAATTTTTAGCTTCTTCATTGTCTTTCAGCAAATGTGGCTTGACTCGATATCCACCATTAGCTGGAACAGCAAACATAACTGCTGCTTGTAAAGGTGTAACTTGTAAAGCACCTTGACCAATGGACATATTGATAGTATCACCTACACTCCAAGGAATCTTAAAAACTTTCTGCTTCCAATCATCATCGGGACTAAACCTTTTGATTCTTCATGTCGCAAACTCAAACCCAGTTTTTTGACCAAAGCCATATTTTCGAGTCCATTCAATCAAAGTCGGTCCACCAACTCTTTTACCAATTTGATAAAAGAAGGTATCACTACTCCACTGGCCATTGCCCCGACAAAATCCCAATGGCCAAAACCAGCGTGGTTCCATTCCCCAAAGTCTAGTACCCCCCATCGTTAAAGAACCATAGGTTTGTAAGATGGTATCAGGGGTAAATTTACCTGATTCTAGACCTGCGGTGGTAGTGACAATTTTAAAAGTACTAGCAGGAGGAAAAGCACTCAAAGCGCGATTGACCAGAGGATGGTCTTTACCTTGGACGGTTTCCCAATCTTTTTGAGAGAGTTTTTGTTTAGAGAAAATATTGGGATCAAAGGTAGGATGAGATACCATTGCCAAAACCCCCCCATTGTTGGGGTTAATGACGACAATGGCACCATTGCGATTCCCAAAGCTTTTTCGGCGGCTTTTTGCAGTTCTAAATCTACGGTTAAATGTAAATCATTACCAGCTTTTGCTTGTTTTCTCCTAATACCCGCAATCGGTCTACCAGCACCATCTACTTCTACGCTGCTGACCGCCCCATTCACCGCGCAGTTTTTTTCATAAGCTTTTTCCACCCCCATTTGACCAATTACATCTCCCAAACGGTAGCCTTCTTGTTTCTTTTTTTGTAACTGTTCGGCGGTTAATTCACGAGTATAACCAATACGTGTGCTAATTCCTTGCCATGAGGGTAATATCGCACTGCTTCCGTATTAATTTCTACATCCGGTAGTTCGTTTTCATACTCTTTTAAGGCTGTAATTTGGGCTTCATTTAAGTCACGAGCAATGCGAATTAGAGAAGAAGAGTTAGCACCAGCTTGTTCCAGTTTCTTTTCCATTTCCTCTTGGGGAATATCCAGAATTTGGGACAGCCGAGGACCCACCACTGACCAAGAGGGCTTAGTATGTGCCATTGGCCATAAATATACAGAGCGAGGATAACGAGTACTGGCTAATAGTTTGCCATTGCGGTCAAAAATATTGCCTCGTTCTGGTTGTTTGGGAATCATGCGAATTCGGTTAGATTCTGCTCGCTGTCGGAGTTTTGTCCTTCAATAATTTGTAAATATGCTAAACGCGCACCAATTCCAGATATCATCAATAAGGTAAATATAATTAAAAATATTGACTGGAAACCGCGACCGACTGTGCGTGTATCTTTTTTACTACTAAGTAATGGTGTTGGTAAAATAGTCATAAGACCAAGGGAGAGTTTGAGTTGAGCATGAGCCAGAAGCAATTCCTAGAGTTTGTACTACCAGAATTGCAAAGACAATGGGAAATTATATTTCTGAAAGAAATTGTTTTTGCCGGATACAATAAACCAAGTGTCATATTTTAGTCTGCTTAATAGACTACATTAATTGACCACATCTTGTAATATCACGGCATTCTACTGAAGATTATGGCTCAAACTGCGATGCAGAATCAGAGAGGTATAACAAGCTTTTCAGCCACTTGATGTTGAACTACGTAATGTGTTCAAGTTTTTCAACCAAGAACCAGCAGTACATGGCGTAGACTTGGATGTTAGACAGGGGGAATTTTTTAGTATTTTAGGCCCTTCCGGTTGTGGTAAGACAACTACACTACGCTTGATTGCTGGATTTGATAGGGTGGATGCAGGTAAGTTGCTAATTCAAGGTCAGTCTATGACTAATGTCCCTCCTTACCGCCGACCCGTGAATACTGTATTTCAAAGTTATGCTTTGTTTAATCATTTAAATGTATGGGATAACATCGCTTTTGGATTGCGGTTAAAAAAATTACGTTCTAAGTCAGAAATTGAACACAGAGTCACAGATGCTTTAAAACTAGTAAAAATGGAAAGTTTGCGGATCGCGTTTTCCTAGTCAGCTTTCTGGTGGTCAACAACAACGGGTAGCTTTAGCTAGGGCTTTAGTCAATCGTCCAGCAGTATTGCTATTGGATGAACCTTTAGGAGCTTTAGACCTAAAACTCCGCAAGGAAATGCAGGTTGAGTTATCAAATCTACACAAGGAACTAGGCTTGACTTTTATCATGGTGACACATGATCAGGAGGAGGCGTTATCTTTGAGCTGATCGCATTGCGGTGATGAATGCAAGGCAAAATTGAGCAAGTTGGTAATCCTGTGCAAATTTATGAATTTCCTCAAACTCCCTTTGTCGCTGATTTCATTGGTGATACTAATTTATTTAGTGGTGAAATAACGGCGGTAGATGCATCTAACGTAGAAATTATGACGAAAACCGGACTAAAAATTCTGGTCAATCGTTCGGAAACTACACCAATTGAATTATCACAACCAGTAGTAGTAAGTGTCCGTCCAGAAAAAATTCAGCTTTCTCTTTATCAACCGAATCTACCCATCAACTGCTTTGAAGGTAGGCTAGTTAATATTATGTATTTGGGTACTCATGTTAATTATCTGGTGGAATTGACTAATGGGATTAATATTAATGTTTTGCAACCTAATACCTTTGGTATTTTACCAGATAGTAATACACCATCTATGCTTGGTGGGCAGAAACTGACTGTTTAGCTATTAGTCAATGATGAACAGAAGAAAGATTTTACAAGGGATGGCGGCTTTTTCTAGCTTTATCCTTAACTGGTTGTGGTTGGAGACTAGCTAGTATTAGAGCTAATTCACCCAACTCTAATCAACGTGACAAGATGTATATTTATACCTGGAATCAATATACTGATAAGGAATTATTTAAGGCGTTTAGTACCCAAACTGGAATTAAGGTTTCTCCAGATTTTTATGACTCTAATGATGTGATGTTGGCGAAATTTCTGGCTGGAGGTGGTAGCATTTACAGCATTATCTATCCTTCTGATTATATCGTACAAAAGATGGTAGATAAAGATTTACTAACAGAAATAAATCATGACCGCTTAATTGGTTTAGATAACTTGTTTCCGCAATTTCATAATCCTAGTTATGACCCTAATAATCGCTATAGTATTCCTTTTAATTGGGGAACAACAGGGATTATTTATGATTCAGAGAAAATTGACCAAATTCCCGATGATTGGGAATATCTTTGGCGGAACAAAGCCAAACTTCATAATAAAATGACCTTGCTTAATGATGTGAGAGAAGTGATAGGAGCGACCCTAAAAATGCTGGGTTATTCTTATAATTCCGAGGAGGAAAAAGAACTCAAACAAGCTTACCAAAAATTGAAAGAGTTAAAACCAGATATTTCTGCATTTGACACTGATGCTTGGCGAAATCAAATTGTGGCTGGAGATTTAATATTAGCAATGTGTTACTCAAGTGATGCGGCAAAAATCTGTAGAGACAATCCCAAACTAAAATTTGTAATTCCTCGGAGTGGTTCCTCTTTATGGACTGATACTATCGTCATTCCTAAAAATTCTCCAAATTTAGCTGGAGCTTATGCTTGGATTAATTTAATTTTGCAACCAGATGTAGCAGCTAAAATTAGTGAACGTTTACAAATATCTACACCCAATCGAGCTGGATTTGATTTATTACCAAAAAATTGGCAAGTAGATAAAATACTATTTCCAGAAGAGTCAAGTCTGGTAAATTGCGAACGTGTAACTCTTGTTGGTGATTTTCAAGAAGTTTATGATCGTTATTGGACACAATTGACTAGTAGTTAGTTAAACAATAATAATTCAAATTATAAGTTTATGAATATACAAAGCAATCATTTACCTGCCAAACTTAATAAAGTTCAAAAAATAAATCCACGGTTAAATTGGCTGGCACCTTTACTCTTACTTTCACCAGCCGCTATTTGGTTATTTTTCCTCCTGGTATTACCAACATTAATTATTTTCGAGTTAAGTTTAGTTCCCGACATCCGACCAGGAGATATCGTTAACCCCAGTGGCATAAAAAACTATTTACGAATATTAGACCCGCTTTATTTACAGGTAATCTGGCACTCGGTTTATTTATCCATTAGTACCACGATTATCTGTTTAATTGTGGGATTTCCTGTCGCTTATTGGCTGGCGCAAATAGTTCCAAAACGCTGGCAAACTTCGTTATTATTAGCCTTTATTTTGCCGTTATGGACTTCCTCTTTATTGCGTACCTACGCTTGGATTACTATCCTCCGTCCTACTGGTTTAATCAACAATATCCTTGGTATTTTTGGCTTACCTGCTTTAGAAATCCTCAACAGTAATAGTGCGGTATTGATCGGCATGAGTTACAGTTTATTACCATATATGGTTTTAGTATTATATGCATCTTTAGAAAAGCTAGATCAAAAATTGCTGGAGGTAGCTGCTGATTTGGGTGCTAATCCTCTACAAACATTTTTGCGAGTGACTATACCCCAAACTTTACCAGGTATCACAGCTGGTTCTATGGTAGTTTTTATTGCGGCATTAGGAGATTTTGTTGACCCAGAGTTACTTGGTAGTACTTCTAGTATGACAGTAGCCCGGTTAATTTATAATCAGTTTCTCCAAGCTACCTTGAATTGGGGATTTGGTTCCGCATTGAGTATGACTTTAATTATGTTAGTTACTTTAGCGATTGCCTTAGTGATTAAATTTGGTGACGTTACCCCTAGTCGATAGAATAATTCATAATTCATAATCATTGACTTAGATGTATCAAGTTGTACATAGTTCTTGGGGGCGTTATCGGATTCGCATACCCAGATTAGCAATTGATGTGGAATTTGCTAACAGATTGAGTAACTTAGTTACATCTCTAAAATTTGTCACATCAGTTCGGATTAACTCATCAGCTAGTTCCCTCATCGTTATTTATCAACCTGACATCGTTAATCAGGAAGACGCCCAACAGCATATTATTAACTGTATTAAATCAGCAAATAACATAAAATTAGAAATCATTCCCATTCCCGCAACTGTTCACACAGAAGCATATGACTCTATTCCCACCGTCAATAAATGGGAAAATTTAGGTTTACCAATTCTTTCCCTCAGTTTAGCGGTTTTAGCCGCACCGTTAGAATTACCAGTTATATTAGTGGGCGCCGCTATAGCTGGGGCTGCCATGCCTTGGTTACAACGGGCAAGTAATAGCATTATTCAGGATCAGCAACCCAATATCGACCTGTTAGACTATACCTGGATGGCTTTACAAACCATCCAAGGACAATATATTGCTCCCGCACTGAAAACTAGTTTAGTGGAAATCCGTCGTGCGCTTCGGGGTACAGTCCTCGAAACCAAACAGCAAGCCGCTGTAGAACTTTTAAATTATCTGAATCAAGCACAATGGCAAAAATTGCCAATAGGCGATCGCATTACCATATATTCTGGAGAGCGGATTCCGGTAGATGGGCAAATTATTTCTGGTAGTGGTTGGGTGAATTCTGTTGATCAACTGGGGACAGATACACCTGTATTTTGTCAACCAGGTGAATACGTCTATGCTGGTTCTGGATTACAAACCGGAGAATTATCTATATTAGTAAAACGGACAGGTAATCAGACTAAGTTCGGATTAATTGCCAATTTAATCCAATCGGCTCCTGTATATGATACTCAAATAGCTCTACAGCAGGCAGAATTAACTAAACAAGCAATTATACCTACCTTAGCTGTTGGGGGGATAGTTTTTGCTTTGACCGGAAACATTGGTGCGGCAATTTCTCCCTATCAACTTGATTTTGGCAGTGGAATTCCGATTACGGTTTCTACAACTATGCTTTCGGCTTTAACTCAAGCAACTCGCAATGGTATATACATTCGCAGTGGTAGGATTTTGGAAATTTTAGCCCAGGTAGATACCCTAGTTGTGGATGAATCTATCTTTGGGAAACTGGAGGGAGATAGTCAGAAAGTCATCGATATGCTCCAAAAACAGGGAATCGTGATTTATCTCCATCGTCACCAGAATATAGAAGCCGAATTAATTGAGCAACTCCAAACTCAGGGAAAAATCATCGCCGTCTTGTCAGATAATCATGATTCTCCCCAAAATATTCACACCATCTCTATTGCTGATGGAGATGATATCGCTAATAGTACAGCAGATATTATGCTGATGGATAATAATTTGTGGGGATTAGTGGATGGAATTGCAATCGCCAAAAGAACAATGGAAATAGTTTACCAAAATACAGCGATGATTGTGATTCCCAACTTAATTATGCAAATTGGTGGGGGGATGTTTTTGGGAGTTAACCCAGCATGGAACGTGATTGTCAATAATGGTTCAGCATTTATCGCTGAATTTTTAAATCATGATCCAGAAATACTGTATCGTTTTGACGCACGTAGCTAAGTGCAAAGGATAAAGCAAGTTAGTTGTTGTGCTGCTGTCGGGATAGTTTTTACTCCTAACCAGAACTATTTTCTATTTTAATGGATTTTTTCCCTATTCGCGGTTAAAGTCACCACGGCTTGAACTAACTGTTCTAGCTGAACTGGTTTCTTAATATGCATTTGATATCCACTGATTATGGCTTGGTGGTAATCATATTCTCTAGCATAGGCGGTTAAGGCGATCGCCGGAGTTTGTCCCCCTTTTTCACTAGGTAAAGTCCGAATATGTTGTATAAGAGTATAACCATCAATATCTGGCATCCCAATATCACTAATCAGGACATCTGGTTGAAAAGATTCCAGGGAATTCAGTACTTCCACTGCTGATGCCACAGCCAGAACTTCTGCACCATAGTGGCAAAGTGATTCTTCCAATATGCAACGAGTATCAACTTCATCATCAACTGTCAGGACACGAATTCCTGTCAAAGGGAATTCCGAGGATGATAACTTATCTGTTGACTGGATTGGCAATGTCATATTCAATAATGACAAGCTCACCGTAAAGGTAGCTCCCAAACCTTCACCTGGACTGTCAGCGGTGATGGTACCACCATGAGCCTCAACTAGCTGACGGACGATAGTTAATCCTAATCCTAACCCACCAGACTTCCGAGTGGTGGAAGTATCTTCTTGACGGAATGATTCAAAGATATGTGGGAGAAAAAGAGGGCTGATGCCTTTACCCGTATCCCTAACAGTAATTTGTGCTTGGTTATCGATTTGCTGGAGCCGAATTTCTACTTCTCCATGATTGGGGGTAAATTTGATGGCATTTGATAACAAATTCCAAATAATTTGTTGGAGTCTAGCTGCATCACCCGATACCTGTCCAATTGGGGGAAGTACAGAAGATAAATCAATTGATTTAGCAATAGCTGCGGTTTTAACTGTATCCAGTGCTGAGTTAATTATAAACACTAGATCAACAGGAGTCATATCTATGCTCAGTTTACCGTGTAGAATTTTGGCAATGTCCAGCAGGTCATCAATCAATTGGACTTGAAGTTTCACATTGCGTTCAATCGTTTCTAGACCTTTCTCTCTTTTAGCAGCATCAAGATTGCGGGTTTTCAGCAGTTTTGCCCAACCCAAAATCGGATTGAGAGGCGACCTTAATTCATGAGAGAGAATAGCAAGAAAATCGTCTTTGATGCGATTGGCATATTCAGCTTCTTTTCTAGCTAATTGTTCTTGCACCAAAAGTTGCTCCAGTTTTTGTTGAGCAAACTTGCGATCACTAATCTCAAACATCATCCCAATCATGCGAACAGGTTGACCTTGTTCAAAATGACATCTTCCCAATGCAGAAACCCAATGCAAACTGCCATTCGGCCAAATCACCCGATATTCACATTGATAATCCTGCTGCTGAACTATAGAAGCTTGTATAATAGTTTCCACGTTTACCAAGTCGTCTGGATGAACCCGAACCGCCCAATCTTGGTAAGTACGGTGGGGCGTTCCTGGTTCATAACCCAACAAAATTTCATGATCAGGTGTCCAGACTACTTTATTTGTGAGTAAATCCCAATCCCAAACGCCCATTTGTGTAGCATCTAGAGCCATTACCAATCGCTCAGAAGTATATTGTAAAGCTTGTTCTATTTGTTTGCGGTTAGTAATATCTTCAGCAATACCAGTAAATCTATAAATTTGCCCATTTTGATCTAAAATTGGAAAACAGCGATCGCGTACCCAGCGAATAGTACCATCAGATAAGATAATGCGATATTCTTCATTAAATCTACCTCTAGCGGCTTTTTCGGCAAAGGCAAGAGCTACCGATTCACGGTCTTCGGGATGAATATGATTGATCCATACTTGTTGCGATTCATATAGTTCCTCTGGTTTCCATCCCCACAATCGTTGATATGCAGGACTAACATATAAAACCGTATGTCCAGGCATCTCTACAATCCAGAACACCGCATCAATATTTTCCGCCATCTGACGGAAACGTTGTTCACTCTCGCGTAATTCTACCTCTACCCGTTTCCGTTCTAGCAATTCATTTTGGGTTTGCTGATGGAGTTCTGCTTGCTGGAGCGTGATTCCCACTTGATAAGTTAATTCTTGGAGTAAGTTAATTTCTAACTCTTGCCATTGTCGAGGAGATGCACAATGGTGAGCAATTAATAAGCCCCAAAGTTGATGCTTCTGCCTAATTGGCACAACCAAATTTGCCCTTACTTGCAACTTAGCCAAGAGTTCAACGTGACAAGGAGTAATGCTACCATCGTAAATATCCGATTTGAGGGTGATGAGTCCCTGACGAAAGGATTCAAAATAGTGTGTATTCAGACAAGAATCATGAAATGAAGTGGAGAGATGGGAACTCCATTGGGGAGCCACCGATTCTTTAATCACCGTACCCCAACCCTCTGACTGTAATTGGAAAATCAACACTCGATCAGTCTGGAGAAATTGCCTGACCTCATCCACAACTGTTTGTAAAATTTCTTCTAGGTCAAAAGTTTGACTAATCTGCCTAGTGATTTGTGAGAATAATTGCTGTATTTTAATACGTTGTTGTAGTTCGGTATGTACCTTCACTGTTTCAATTACCGCATTCACCGCTATATGTAACTTTTCTTTGGTAATTTGGTTTTTGACCAGATAATCCTGTCACAACCCCTTTGATGGCCTCCACCGCAATGGACTCACTACCTTGTCCAGTTACAAAAATCACAGGTAGCCATAATTGTTGATTTGGCGATTGTAATTTAGCTAGAAATTGCAGTCCGTTCATATCCGGTAATTGAAAATCAAGCAATACCACATCAGGCTGATATTGCTGCCATAGTTCTAGTCCTTCATCTCCCCTGCTTGCTTCGAGAATAGTGTAAGAATAATATTGCTGATTCCGCAGATAACGTCGATAAGTTTCTATATCTTCTGGAGAGTCGTCAACAATTAAGATAGTACGCAAGATTTGATTCATAAACAATCTTTGATGCGGTCAAGGGGTCTAAATATTTGGTTTCAATTTTAGTCAAATAGATTAGTTTAATCATCCCATATTCTCACTCCAATGACTGATTTTCGGTCAGGAAGTCAATCATCCCCCCCCCATTTGGGATGGTTTCTGATTTAGGAGTGATTGTATAGCAGCATTCAGCAGTAAAAAGCTTGGTTAGAGGGAATTCCATTATCAATGAATGTCCTAACTGCTTTGGCGATTGCTACAAGTATATTTACAATAATTTTGTATATTTTTTCATATGATGTGTAAAAAGTCAAAGGCAGTATGCGAATAGTAGTTAATTATACTTTTTAGGAATTTTCAAACCCCCCCCTCTCAGAAAAGTTTTGAAAATTCATAAATTTTATATGGGACAAACTAAAAATAGTTGTGTGAGTATAAAAGCAAGAAAGTTCATTTACTAATGACTTCTAAACAACCAGAAAAACAGGAAAAAAATCATGTCTAATCTTGCAGAAAACTCCTTATTCAATGAACTCACTCCTAGTGAGACTGATACTGTCAAAGGTGGCTATGGTGATTATATTGGACGATTGAATCTATCGACTTTAAATAGTGTTTCTAACTCTTCTGGAGTTTACAGTTCTCAAAACAATTCTTTTAATTTTGGTAATCAGATCAATGGTTACAACGGAGCTTTAGTTGCTAACAATAGTAGCTTTGGAACCAGCAATTTGATTAACTTTGGTGTCATTGGTAGATAATCTCAGACCACATTGTAAAAACAGGAAAAAATCATGTCTAAACTCGCTCAAAATTCCTTATTTAATGAACTCACTTCTAGTGAGACTGATACTGTCAAAGGTGGCTACGGTGATTATATTGGACAATTGAATAACCTGAACCTAAACAGTATTTCTAACTCTTCTCAAGTTGTTACTAACCAATATAATGCTGGCAATTTTGGTAATCAAATCAACGGTTATAACGGAGCCATAATTGCAAATAACAGTAACTTTGGATCTGCTAATGTCATTAACTTTGGTATTCTTCGTTGATGAGATAATGTAACAGTTAATACTCCCTCCTATTATTAAGAATAAATCCCAGAAGGTTTAAAAATCTTAATGTAGGTAGGGAGTAAATAATTTTCCTCTAAAATGGGGAATAATTTCATTTCATAAATCTTGAGTTTTTAGTAAATAGAAAAATGGAAAATTATGTCTAATTCCGCAGAAAATTCCTTGTTTAATAACTTAACTGCTAGTGAGAGTGATCATATCAATGGTGGTTGCTATTACCGAGTTCATCATGCCAATAAATTCAGTTTTAACAGACATTCGAGTTCTTCTAAGTATATGACTTTCCAGAACAACTCTCATAACTCTGGTAACCAGATTAATGGATACAATGGATTACAAATGTCAAATATTAATTTTGGAAGTTATAACACTATCAATTTTGGCATTATTTCTAGTTAATTATCCAAACTAAACTCATCAATTATTAATCATGAAAAAACGAAAACCTCAGTGTATTCGTCAGAGCAGAATTGAAGACTGTCGTCATGCGGCTATAGCCACTATAGTCAAACATTATGGACGTAGCATTACGATAGAATTTGCTAGACAAATAATTGGAACAGGACAACAAGGTTCTACGATGACTGACCTACATCGAGGTGCTGAACGTCTAGGATTTAATGCTCGTCCTGTGAAGACTTCTCCGGAGATAATTAATCGTCTTGATGAAGCTCCATTACCTGCTATCATCCATTTAAATGGTATTCATTGGGGTGTTTTATTTGGAAAACAAGGAAAAAAGTTTATAGTTGGAGATCCAGCAGAAGGTTTACGTTATCTCTCTGAAAAGGAATTAAAAAAATATTGGTCTGATTGGATTATGCTCTTATTAGAGCCAGATCCTATGCGTTTTTATAAAGAATTAGGAGATGATAAAAAACAGCATAGTATCAATTGATTTTTAAAATATGTTAGTTTTAATGGTGGTACTATTGGACAAATTTTGTTTTTAAACATTAGTTTAGGAATTTTGTCACTAGCATCACCATTTTTGCTTCAGTTTCTTACAGATGAAGTTCTAGTAAGAGGTGATTTAACTCTTTTAACTAGGTTAGCAATGGTGATTATTGTTATCCAATTAATTAGCAGTAGTCTAAAAATAGTTCAGTCTAATTTAATCGGTAATTTTTCACAGAGATTACAACTGAATTCAGCCGTTGAGTTTGGTCGAAGAATTCTCCGTTTACCTCTAAATTATTATGAATCTCGGAGCAGTGGTGAAATACTGAGTAGACTGGAGGATTTACAATCCATAAATCAACTTGCTTCTCATGTTGTTATTAATCTACCAAGTCAGTTTTTTGTATCCATCGTATCTTTATTAGTCATGTCATCCTATAGCCAAAAATTAACTATAGCTGGAGTTTTTTTGGCTTTATTAATGACTACTTCCACGATTATTTTTTTCCCCAGCTTAGACCAAAAGACACGTAAAGTTTTAGCTTCATCAGCCCAAAATCAAGGTGTACTAGTTGAAACTTTCAAGGGTGCAATCACTGTCAAAACAACTACCGCAGAAAATCAATTTACCTCGGAATTTTATGGTAGATTTAGTAATCTAGCTTCACTAACCTTAAAAACTATCAAAATTGGTATTTATAACGATGCGTTCTCTAATTTAGTGAGTGGAATAGGAAGTCTTGGTTTACTTTGGTATGGTAGTAACTTAGTAATTAATAGAGAAATCACCACGGGACAATTGTTAGCATTTAATTCCATGTTTGCCAATGTCACTGCGTTTATGCTAGCTCTAATTGGTCTAGTGGACCAATTTAGTCGTTTTAGAACAGCTACACAGCGTTTAAATGAAATAATTGACACACCCTTAGAGCAACCGGAAGAACCACGTAAAGCGTGGGAAATCATCTCTCCCAAAGCTGATATCTATATTGATAAAATCAACTTCTATCATTTAGGAAGAATAACTTTATTAAATGATTTTTCCTTAAAAATAACTGGAGGACAAGTAATTGCTCTGATTGGCAGATCTGGATGTGGTAAGAGTACACTTGCTAAAATTATAGCTGGTTTATATTCCCCACAATCTGGAAATATCCGCATTGGCATATTTAATCAACAAGATATAGATTTAGAATGTTGGAGAAAACAAATTATTTTAGTTCCTCAAGATGCTCATTTTTGGCATCGGTCAATCCTAGAGAATTTTCAAATGGGTAATCCTAATCTTAGTTTTGAACAAATAGTTCAAGCCTGTATGATTACTGGTGCTGATGAATTTATTGGTTTACTTCCTGATAGATACTACAGTGTTTTAGGAGAATTTGGGTCAAATTTATCTGGTGGACAAAGACAAAAATTAGCTCTAGCAAGAGCAATTGTTAATAATCCGCCTATTTTGATTTTAGATGAAAGTACATCAGCATTAGACCCAGTTAGTGAAGCAGAAGTTTTACAAGCTCTTTTTCGACATAGAAAAGAAAAAACCACTATTCTTATTAGTCATCGACCTAGAGTAATACGACAAGCAGATTGGATAGTTCTTTTAGAGAATGGTCAAATGATTATGGAAGGAACCGTCAAAGATTTTGGTGAGCAGCACGAAAAATTTTTAAATCCATAACCATCCTATTAATTGTGAGCATGACTATTAAGGAGAATTTTCAAAAATGAAAAAATCATTAGAACGTGATACTCGAAATTTTTATGGAAGAGAAGAAGAATTACAAGTTTTACAGCATTGGTTAGAAAAAGGGTGCAAAATTATTACTATTTATGGAAAAAGTGGTATTGGTAAAACCAGCTTAGTAGCCAAAGTAGTTGAGTCGGTAAAAAATGAATTTGAGATGGTATCTTGGATTAACCTTCATGACCAGTTTTCTGTGCATAAACTAGTGGGAGAAATTTCCAAATTTTTATCTAATGGACAAGACCATTATCAAATGGGAGAAATGCTTGACCCTATCAGTCAACTTATTCAGCAGTTACAAAAATATCGGAGCTTACTGATTTTAGATAACTGGGACACTATTCAAGATGAGGATAACAAACTTCATTATCGGGAAATGTTAAAACAGATGGTAGAATTTTATCATCTAGGCTGTTTGTTGATTATTAGTGAAGAGAAACCAGTAGATTTGGATTTATGGGAAGGAGATTTAGTCCGTTCTTTACTTGTGTCTGGTTCTGCTGAAGTAGCAACAGCTATTCTTGAAGAAAAAGGATTATCTGAACCACAACTATTTGCAGAATTAATCCGTCGTTATGATGCTAATCCACATATTTTGAAAAAAATAGCAACTAAGATTAAGGATTTGTATGCTGGTAGTATTCATGAATTCTTAAGTCAACAAACTTTCTTGGAAATTGTTATCCCTAAAGATGCTGAAGATGTTTTGCATAAAAAAATAGAAAATCTCTCGAATACAGAACGTAAGATTTTAATAGTTATTGCGTTTAATGACCAATATGTATGTCATGAAAATTTACAAGAAATCCACCGTGATTTATATACTTCCGATATTAATTATGCTCTAGAATCTTTGAAAAGGAAACATTTGATTACCCCAATAATCCAAAAAGGAAAAATTTTTTGGACGGTCGGATTGATGGAAAAAAAATTCATTATTCGTCGCTTCGAGCATCGGTTAAATCAAATAGTGATGACTGAAAAAACTCCTCTAGCTCAACCACCTGTCCCAGCACCTGTCATTGCTGAAATTAATCAAGATAATCGTCCCACAAACTTTGTTACCTTTCTAGAAAATGAAGATATTCTTCCTTCTATGAGTCGATGGGCTAAATTAGGAGGATTATTATTAGCAGGGTCGGTAGGATTAGTAATCGCTTTATCTGCTGTCATACCTTATAATTTTGTGATTAAAGCCAATGCTCAAGTTCGACCAGCAGGAGAATTATCTGTAGTTGAAACAGGAATAGAAGGAGTTGTCAAAGAAATTCTAGTCCGAGAAAATGATTCTGTGAAAAAAGACCAGATTCTGGTGATGCTGGATAATCCTAAGCTGAAAACTAAAAAGCAGCAGTTAACTAATGAAATTAATCAACTTCTGTTACAAGAAACTCAAATTATTTCTCAGATTCAACAACAAGATATTCGGATTTCTGCTGAAAAACAACGCATGGATAGTAATGCTAATTCATTGCAAGAAGAACTCCGCAATCAAAAACAAAAATATATAGAAAATGGACAAACAAGACAAGCTCAAGTATCAGAAGCCGAAGCTAATTTGAATCAGACTAAGAAAAATCTCTTGAAAGCTGAATCGGAATTAAACTCATTCAAAACAGAGTTAAAAGAAGCTGAACTTACCTTAAAAAAAGCTCAAGAGAAATCAAAAAGATATCAAGATGTTGGCATAGCATTATCAAAAGACTTATTAGAGCAAAGTAACATTGAAGTTCTTCAACGTCAAGCTACAAAAGAAAAAGCCCAAACAGCACTAGCAAGTCATTATCAACAGATAAACTCACTCAAAGAAACTGTCAAAGTAGCTCAGGCTAAATTACAAGGTGTTTTAGCTCTTAAATCTTCTCAATCGGATATAGAGATTACTAAAAAGCGCATTGAGGAACAACAAGCTACTAAAATATCAACTATTGCTACATTTAATAAAGAGCGGGATGATTTGCGACAACGTCAAACCCAAATTAAATCCTCTATTGCTAGCTCTCGTCATGAATTAGCGCAAATAAATAAGGATTTACAAAAAATGCTCATTAAAGCACCCACAGATGGGATTATCAACTCCAAGACTCTTCGTAACTCAGGTCAATCTGTCCATGCGGGAGAGAAACTATTTACCTTAGTCCCCCATGATGCTCCTCTAGTTATTAAAGCATCTGTTGCCAATCAAGACAAAAATTATCTCCAACTTAACCAAGATGTTCATATGCGAGTTCAAGCCTGCTCTTATACAGATTATGGTACATTGCGAGGTAAGGTTATTCAAATATCTCCTGATACGGAAAATGTTGTGAATCAGGGAGCTGATACTGCTGCTACCTCTGTCGGTCAAATTAATGCTCCTGCTCCTTATCTTGTCATCATTCAACCAAAAACTGATGTTCTAGTTCAAGAAAAAAATAAGTGTTCCATTACTCCAGGGATGCAGGGAAGTGTGGATATTATTGCCAGAGAAACAACTATGTTCAAATTTATTCTTACGAAAGCCAGGTTGAGTGCAGATTTTTAACCACCACCCCCCATACTCCTTTTTCAAAAAGCATAGATACATACTGGTATGCTATTTCTAAGCCTCACAAGAAACTCGCTGAATGGCACGGAAGCCACTTGGCTTTAGACAGTGGAGGAAGTGCCAACGGCGAATTTATTCGCTGTCACAATTAACCGTGATGAGAGTCTTCAATATACCTTTTGATTACTTCGGCACAGACTTGACCTGCTGTTGAATAGAAATAGCTATTAGTCCATAGACTAGGTAATTTTAGTAACTCTGGGAATTCTTTCCGTAATACATAAGATGAACGTCCTTTAAGTGCTTTAACAACTTGATTAATGGCTGTATCTGGCTGATGCTCCACAAAGACATGAACGTGGTCAGGTGCAACTTCTAAAGCCAATATATCCCAATCTTTTTCTAGTGCTAACTCATTAATTATTTGTCGAAGCCTTTTAGCTATCTCTCCAGTTAAAACTTTTTTGCGTCGTTTAGGAATCCACACTAAATGAACTACGGCATTGCCTTTTGAATGCTTGGCAGTTCTGTACTCTAAAACAGTTTTCATGTTTTTTCCTCTAACCTATTGACAAATATAGCTTAACTTAGTTATCGTTGATAGGTCAAGACAAATAACAAAAGAGGTAGTTCCACAGTGTACGGATGCCAGCAAATTTTAATTAGTCCTGACAGGGATTTAAAAGCTTTGCTTGAGTATGTTTGTACAGAAGCAAATAATTTGATTAACTGTGGTATTTATTACAGTCGTCAATATTATTTCCACACTGGCAAGTTTCCGAGTATTGCTGATTTGCACAAACAGATAGGGACTATTCAAAAGAACAAGCATTATCAAGCTTTATACTCAGACACAGCACAACAGATTTTAACTGGTGTGGCAGAATCTTTTAAATCATATCTTGGTTTGCTTCAGGGAATTAAACAAGGTACAGTTACGCAAAAACCAAGACTACCCAATTACCGAAAATCAGGTGGTTTAGCACTAGCAACTTTTACAGGACGTTCTCTGAAATTGAAAGATGGAATGATTCGGTTTCCGTTGGGAAGTCTGGTAAAAACGTGGTTTGGAGTTGATGCATTTTATCTACCAATGCCATCAAATCTAGACTTCAAATCTATTCGAGAGGTGAGAATTTTACCGAGAAATAGATGTTTTTATGCCGAGTTTGTTTATCAAACACAAACATCAATTATTGAACTTGATCAATCCAAAGTTCTTGGTATAGACCACGGATTAAACAATTGGTTAACTTGTGTTTCCAATGTTGGGACTTCGTTTATTGTAGACGGGTTACATCTCAAATCTTTTAACCAGTGGTACAACAAAGCAGTTGCTAAAATCAAAGAGAATAAACCTCAAGGCTTTTGGTCTAACCGACTTGCAGCAATTACAGAAAAACGGAATAGACAGATGCGTGATGCTGTTAATAAAGCGGCAAGAATTGTCATCAACCATTGTATTGACAACAATATTGGTTCAATTGTATTTGGTTGGAACCAGGGTCAAAAAGATGGTGCTGATATGGGAAAAAAGAATAATCAAAAGTTCGTACAAATTCCTACAGCCAAACTAAAAGACCGGATTGAACAGTTGTGTGAGCAATACGGAATAGATTTTATAGAAACCGAAGAAAGCTATACCTCAAAGGCATCATTTTTAGATAATGATGTCCTACCTACAATCGGTGAAAAACCCGACGGGTGGAAAAGCAGTGGTGTGAGAACTAATCGCGGTTTGTTCAAAACCCTAGCTGGAATCAAAATAAATGCAGACTGTAATGGTGCTGCAAATATGATCCGAAAAGTAGCGATGATGGCTAAATTTGATTTAGCTGGAATCAGTAGAGGTTGTTTAAGTCAGCCTAAGAAAGTTCTTTTATGGACTCTTCAGAAATCCCCGTGTCTTCAGACCGGGGAAGCTTAAAAATCAAACCAAGCCCATGCTAAATCCGTGGAGCAGGCATCTTGCCTGCCCTGGCTCAAATGGCAGGGAAGACGCTTATTCGACGATGGGAGAGGATTTAGGAGTAGATTTAATTATTATTGGTGGTGGTGGTGGTGGTGGTGGTGTTTCTAATATATTGTAAAGAAACAATATTAGAGAAATAATAGTTCCACTTAAAACCAAAAAAATGAGTGATGATTTAATTAATAAGTCTCTCTGTTCAAGTTTTAGAGCATTTAAATCTTCTAAAACCTGCTCTACTGATTGATAACGTTGTATAGGTTCATAACGAGTCATTTTTTGAATAATTTGTCTCAGTTTTTTAGAAGTGCTTGGTGCTTTATATTCCCATTCAATAGTACTAGTATCAAGATTTTTTAAATTTGTAATTTCTAGTCCTATCAAAGCTTCAATACCAATCATTCCGACGGCATAAATATCACTAGAAAAATATGCTTTTCCCCAATTTTGTTCGGGAGCAGAATATTTCCTATTCCCAGTGATAGTCGGTTTTCTTTCTCGCATATCTTGTTGAATTTTTATATCTTTTGTAACTGAACCAAAATCAATTAAAACAATTTGTTTATCTTCCTTTCTACGAATTAAATTATCAGGTTTAATATCGCGATGAATTAATCCTTCGGTATGTACAACTTTCAAGGCTTTTAAAATCTTGGTGAAGATATCAATAATTTGATTTTCATCCAGTTTATTTCCAATTCTTAATTCCTCCTCTCTCATGTTCTTTTCAGATATATATTCCATCACTGAATATAAATTACCATTGTCTTCAAAATAAGCCTTTAGTTGTGGTATTTGAGAATATTGTCTACCTAATTTGGAAAGAGTTTTTGCCTCTCTTTCAAATAGTTCTTTGGCTTTATTTTTATGAATATCATTGATATATTCAAGCATGAGTTTTTTGACCACAACCTCTTCACCTAGATTATGGGTATCAATAGCTAAATATGTTTCACTAAAAGATCCCTCCGCTAAAGTTTTGATGATTTGAAAGCGATTAACCAACATAATATTTTCTTGTACCGTCTTTTCTTTAAACATGAATTTACATTCCCTGAGTTGATGAAAATTTAAGATTTTGTCAATCTTGATACTTCAAATTCTAACAGCAGATAATTGCTGCATATCTTTAATGATATCTCTTACCGATGAATAGCGTTTTTTCCAGTCAGGATCAGCCATTCGATTCAGAATCTTTGCTAATTTCTCGCTTACTGTTGCTTCTTGTTGCCAAATAACTTCTGCATCATCAGTCATTTTAAATCTAATTGGTGGAACTCCAGTTAAAGCTTGAATCCCTAACATTGCTACTGAATAAATATCGCTTTGATATTTTGGGATTCCTGACCATTGTTCTGGTGCACTATATCCTATAGTTCCTAAAAATGTGCGTTCTCGCAATAAGCCTAAGTCTTTGATGGAACCAAAATTAATTAGATATATATTACCTTGTGAATTCCGGATTAAGTTACTTGGTCTAATATCTCGATGAATCGTTTCCATTTTATGGATAAACTCTAAAATATTCAGAATTCCCATCAATAAATTAATCACAGAATCTTCATCCCAACGACTACCCAGTTTGTCTTCAGGTAGTTGTTGACTCAGGGTTTCCCCCTCTACATACTGATAAACTAAATAAAAGCTATTTTCATCTTCAAAGTGATTTATTAAACCAGGAATTTGGGGATGCCAACCTAACTGATAAAGAAAATTAATTTCGATATTAAATTTTCTATGGATTATTTCATCATTGGTTTTCCGAATCATTTGCTTAACCATACAAAGCTGATTATTCAAACGTAAATCTTGGGCTAAGTAAATTTTGCTTAATTCCCCTTCATTAATAACTTCATTAATTAAAAATCTTTCTTTCAAAACTTGACCTTTGATATTTCTATATTCTACCAGAGTTTTCATTAGGACATTTTTGACAGTTTTTTTGGTGATTTTAACGTTTTGATTAAGTGCAATTGTTAAGCGATTCCATAATTTAGGAGCTATTTGAGTAATTACATAACCACTTGTGTAATTATGAAAATTTTCTTCCATGTCAGCATAGGAATTATTATCCCAACAAAATCGCAATAATTCCGCTTCAATATTTGTAAGCGGTTGTTTCGTTCTCACCACTACTTGCTCCTTGACAAAGGATAAGACTTCTTCAAAATTCATAAATTTACCTTGGTTTAAGTTTTTACAGTGTACTTAGCAATCAGTCAAGTCTCGATATCTATGGGAAAACTATGAAATTCCTACCATGAAAAACTTTTTCCTCAGTCATACAAGTATTGTTAGTTTTGTAACCTAAAGTACTTTCGAGGTAGTGCTATTACTTAGATTACAGAAGATGGTATGAATTGTCAATATGAAAAATATGAAATTCCTAAAATAAAAAAAATTTTTTCAACCCCCTGCGATCGCCCGATCTGACTCCATAATTCTCTAATTTGCAGTACTACAATCTAGATGATTTTACTTAAACCGCCATGATGGTTCTAGGCTCTACTCATTGTTAAATTCACCACGGCTTCAACTAACTGTTCTGGGTCAATTGGCTTCTTAATATGCGTCTGATATCCACTGGCTATAGCTCGCTGGTAATCAGATTCTCCCGCATAGGCTGTCAAGGCGATCGCCGGAGTTTGTCCGCCTTTTTCAGGAGATAAAGTCCGAATCTGTTGCATCAGACTATAACCATCCATATCTGGCATTCCAATATCACTGATCAGGATATCCGGTTGCAAGGATTCCAGAGAAATCAACGCTTTCATCGCCGATGCTACCACCATCACTTCTGCACCGTAGTGAGAAAGTAATAATTCTAAGATATAACGACTGTCAGGTTCATCATCCACGGCGAGGACGCGAATTCCTTCCAGAGGTAATTCTGGTAGTGATAACTTATCTGTTTGCGGGGTTGGCGATGTATCATTCAACAGTGGCAAACTAACCGTAAAGGTAGCTCCCAATCCTTCACCAGGACTATCAGCGGTGATGGTACCACCATGAGCCTCAACTAGCTGACGGACGATGGTCAATCCTAACCCTAGCCCACCATACCTACGAGTAGTGGAAGCATCTTCTTGACGAAATGACTCAAAGATATGTGGAAGAAAAACAGGGTTAATACCTTTACCCGTATCACTAACAATAATTTGTGCTTGGTTATCAATTTGCTGGAGTCGAATTTCTACTCGTCCATGATTGGGGGTAAATTTGATGGCATTCGATAACAAATTCCAAACAATTTGTTGGAGTCTAGCTGTATCACCAGATACTGTTACACTGCGGGGGAGGCAAGAATGTAGATCAATTGATTTATCAATAGCTGTGGTTTTAACTGTATCCAGTGCTGAATTAATCACCAACACCAGATCAACAGGAATCATATTTATGCTGAGTTTACCGTGCAGAATTTTAGCAATGTCCAGCAGGTCATCAATCAATTGAACTTGAAGTTTTACATTGCGTTCAATGATGGCTAGACCTTCCACTCTTTTACTCATATCAAGTTTCTGCGTTTTCATCAATTGTGCCCAAGCTAAAATGGGACTCAATGGAGACCTCAATTCATGAGAGAGAATCGCCAGAAAATCGTTTTTGACGCGATTGGCATATTCAGCTTCTTTCCTGGCTAATTGCTCTTGTAACAACAATCGCTTCTGTTCTTCTTCCGCAAACTTGCGATCGCTAACCTCAAATATAATCCCAATCATCCGAACAGGTTGACCTTCTTCAAAATGACATCGTCCCAATGCAGAAACCCAATGCAAGCTACCATCCGGCCAAATAACCCGATAGTCGCATTTATAATCCTGATGCTGAACTATGGAAGTTTGTATAGTTTCTTCCACATACGCTAAATCGTCTGGATGAATCCGATCAATCCAATCCTGGTAAGTAGGGTAGGGCGTTCCTGGTTCATATCCCAGCAAGATTTCATGATAAGGTGTCCATATCAGTTGGTTCGTGACTATATTCCAATCCCAAACGCTCATGTTTGTGGCATCTAAAGCCAATACCAAACGCTCAGTGGTATCTTGTAAACGTTGTTCGCTCTGACGTAATTCTAGTTCTACCCGTCTTCGTTCCACGAGTTCATTTTGCGTTTGCTGATAGAGTTCTGCTCGCTGGAGCTTGAGACTAAGCTGATAAGCTAATTTTTTAAGTAAGTTAACCTCTGACGCTTGCCATTGTCGAGGTGCAGCGCAATGGTGAGCAATTAATAAGCCCCAAAGATTATTTAGCCTAATCGGTACCACTAGATTTGCTCTTACCTGTAACTGACTTAAGAGTTGAACCTGACACGGATCAATACTGGCATCATAAATATCTGATTTGAGGGTGATCAGTCCTTGATAAAAAGATTGCAGGTAGTTTTTATTGAGACAAGGATCATGAATTGAACTAGAGAGTAGTGCCGTCCATTGTGGACCAACCGATTCTTTGATGATTGTACCCCACCCCTCTGACTCTAATTGAAAAATCACCACCCGATCAGTCTGAAGAAATCCCCGCACCTTATTCACGAAGGTTTGGAGAATTTCTTCGTGATCAAAAGTTTGGTCAATCTTTTCAGTAATCTGCGAAACGAATTGTTGTTCCTGGATATGGTCTTGCAGTTGGGTAAGTAGCTGCACTGTTTCAATTACCCTATTTACCACCAGATGTAAACTTTCTTTGGTAATTTGATTTTTGACTAGATAATCCTGTGCACCCCCTTTAATTGCCTGTACTAGGATTACCTCATTACTTTGCCCAGTTATAAGAATTATCGGTAGCGATAGCTTCTGACTCCGGGATTGTAATTTAACTAAAAATTCCAGTCCGTTCATATCGGGTAATTCAAAATCAAGCAATACAGCATCAGGTTGATATTGCTGCCATAGTTCTAAACCTTCATTTCCGGATGTAGCTTGGAGAATAGTGTAGTTATAAGATTGGTCGTCTAATAGATAACACTGATAAAGTTCCCTATCTTCGGGAGAGTGGTCAATAATTAACACACTACGCAAGATTTGATTCATAGAAATACCTGGTTTGCAGAAAACTAGGAAGATGTCAATACTTCCTTTTTATTCAGCTATATACAAAATAGTTTAATGAACCCACCATGCTATATGGCATCAACCTTCTGACAGGTAAGTGGGAGTTAATAGACGTATCTAAAATTCCAGCACAATGTTATCGCATGTTACGGTTAAATTAAGTTTTCTTGCTTAAATTAAAGTAATTCAGTTTTGTACTTAGCCAGTATTGTTATGAAAATCAATCAACATCATACTTGGCCTTCAACTATACAAGAAGCTATAGCTATACAAGAAGGTTTACAAACTCAGGTAATTACCACAGACCAACTGCCAGAAACAGTTAAGTATGTTGCAGGTGTGGACATGGGTTTTTTAGAAGATGGTACTGTCAGCCGTGCAGCTGTAGCTGTTCTGAGTTTTCCTGATTTACAAGTAGTAGAGACTAATCTCGCTTATCGTCCCACCAACTTTCCCTATATTCCTGGTTTCCTTTCCTTTCGAGAAATTCCCCCAGTTCTGGAGGCACTGGAAAAGATTAAAATTACACCTGATATTATTTTATGTGATGGTCAAGGCATTGCTCACCCACGTAGATTTGGCATCGCTTCTCATTTAGGTGTTATCTTAGATATACCTACTATAGGTGTGGCTAAATCCTTATTAATTGGTAAACATGAACAACTGCCACTTCCTAAAGGTAGTTGGCAACCATTAATTGATCAAGGTCAAGAAATTGGCGCCGTGCTGCGATCGCGAACTGGAGTCAAACCATTATATATTTCTTCTGGTCATAAAATTAGTCTACCCACAGCCATAGATTATGTACTGCGCTGCACGATTAAATATCGTCTACCAGAAACTACTCGCATTGCTGATAAATTAGCATCAGCCAGATAAAATCCAAATTTTCGCTAAAATGTTTCCTTTCCGACTTGCTGACCAAGACCCGATTGTGTTAGGAATCCCAAAGAAACGGATTTAAACAACCAAAATACCAGTTAAATAAGTCATAAAATGAACGTATTAACTTTACAATGGCATGATGTTGGTCAAAGTAAAACCCAGAAAATTTATGAACAGCAACCCAGTAAAAATCCTGGTAGTGTCCGTATTGGTCGTGACCCATTACGGTGCGATATAATTGTCAGTGACCCAACTGTATCTGGTTTGCACGTAGAAATATTTTTTGACTCCCAACAACAAAGTTTTTATATCAGAAATTTGCGCGGACAACCAAATCCGCCCCTAGTCGATGGAAAGCAATTAATGCAAGGGGAAACACGACTAGGAGAAGGCAGTATTATTTATTTGGGAAAACTAAAATTCCAAGTTACTGAGGTTAATACCAACACTATTCCTGCAACAATTTTGACGCCACCCGTCACACCGCAACAAGCTGAACAATACCAGCGAAGTACATCACCAACCCAACCCAAAGCAGTGTACGGTTTACAGTGTCCTAAATGTAATAAAGTATCCCCTCCAGTAAATTTACAAGTGGGTTGTCCTTGGTGTGGTACATCTTTAGCAGCAGCAGTTAGTGTGTTGTGTGTACCACAGAAGCAAAGGGAGTAGGGAGTAGGGAATGACTAATTTACAAATTCAATTAAGTTGGGAAGACCCAACCACAGGAGAAAGACGAGAACCCAGGTTAAATGCACCGATTGCTTTTGGTCGAGAATTCCCTCGTTTACCGACGGAACTGAAAGGACAACCTGTGGCGAGAATGTTACTTAATAGTAACCAAGTTTCTCGCTTTCATGCTCTCATTGAATGGGAACAAAACCAACTAGTTGTAACCGACCAAGGTAGTGTTAATGGGATATGGGTCAATGGTCAACAGCAAAAACGGACTGTTTTGACCAATGGAGATACATTACAAATTGGACCTTATAGTATTACTATAAATTTTGGGATCAGCGTTACTGTCCAAGTTAATCATCCATCATCAACAATTCAATTTAACCCCGATACTAATCTTCCCGACCCTAATTTATTATCTCCTCCTCCCATCACCCCTTTAGGTAGTAATTTTCCCCCACCAGTTTTTCAACAGCAATTAGTTCCGGTTCAAGCGTTATATGCTACAGGTCTACCTGTGGAAGAATATGACTATTTAACTGTTGGTGCCGGCTTGGGTAGTTTTATTTGGGTGAATTTTCTGAGAATTAGTGGTATCCGGGCTGAGAAAATTGTGGCTGTAGGTTTAGAACCAGAGCCTTATGCACGTTATCAGCGTTTGTGTTTGAATTCCCAAATTCCTTTACATGAAAGATTGAGGTCAAATTCTGATTCTTGTCCTGATAATATTTGGGGTTGGCCCAGTTATGCTTTACGAGAATCTTGGCATGATTTTATTAAAGGTAATTTAGGAGCAGCTGCTAAATATTTATGGCAAGTGTTTTCCGAGCCAACTTTTGCCGAAACTTATACACCTCGCGCTGGTAATGTTTTTAATTCTATTGACCGAGAAGCAAAGCGAATTAACTGGAATCAAATTTATCGTTATGGACGAGTTAGGTCTATCCGAAAAACTGATGATGGTCGATATTGCATAGCTTATTCACGCTAACCGGAAATTATGCTTTTTTGGTGGCACGTTATTTACATTTAGCTACAGGATATCCAGCGATTCAGTTTCTACCCGATTTACAAGCTTATCGAGAAAAATATCAAGATTTTAAAACTGTTATTAATGCTTATGAAGAACATAATCATGTTTATCAACAGTTAGAACAACGTGGTGGTACAGTCTTAATCCGAGGTCGGGGAATTGTTGCTTCCCGGATTTTCCAAAGGATTTATGAAGCTAGACAAAAAAATCCCCAAATTACAGTTTTGCATTTAATGCGATCGCCTAAACCCCAAGGTAACAAATTCCAAAAGGCGCAACGTTTAGTCAAAAATCATTATGAATTTCAGCCTTTTAACTGGCCTAAATCTTGTTGGAGTGGTGAATTGCGGGTAATGTTAGAACAAGCTACTCCGGAAGAACGCAAAAGCTTATTAGCTGATTGGGGTGGTACAACTACCGCAGACCGTTCTGACTGGCAACGTATTACGGAAAAAGCTTTACAAGAAGGTTGGTATCAAATTACTTTTGGGGAAGTTAAGACTGTAGACCGGGATGCCCAAAACCGCACTATTACCCACATTCAAGAAAAAGGTTTTGGGGAAATGACTCTATCTGCTGATTTTATTATTGATGCGACGGGATTAGATGCCAAGGTAGATGCTAATCCATTATTAGAAGATTTAGTTAAACATTATAATTTGCCTATCAATCATTTAGGCAGGTTAGTCGTAGCAAATAACTTTGAATTAGCAGAAATGCGAAATGTCAAAGGTCAAATGTATGTAGCAGGAGCGATTACTCTGGGTGGTCCTATGCAGCTGTGGATAGTTTCCTGGGTTTGCAATATGCTGCTTTAGTTAGTGTGGATGGATTGAGTGCTGCTCGTGCTATCGGAATTCAACCTTTAAATCCGGTGAGTTCTTTTGGACAATGGTTAAAATGGGTATTAAATCAAACACCTTAATTTATGTCTCAACTTCAACGCATTGCGATCGCACCTGCTCAATTCCAATCCGAACAAATTTTACTGACCAAAGAGCAGCAACATTATTTAGGACGAGTACTGAGGTTAAATGAAGGCGATCGCTTTATTGCCATAAATGAAGGTAAATGGTGGTTAGTGCAATTAAGGGGAGAAACAGCCCAAATTTTAGAATCACTAGCAGTGAAAACTGAATTACCTGTATCTATTACCTTAATGATGGCTTTACCGAAAGGGAATGGCTTTGATGAAGTGGTGAGAATGTGTACAGAATTAGGTGTAACTTGTATTGCTCCGATATTGAGCGATCGTACCCTATTAAATCCCAGTTCGCAAAAATTAGAACGTTGGCAACGCATTGCCACAGAAGCAGCAGAACAGTCAGAAAGGTCATTAGTGCCTACAGTTTTAGAACCCATCACATTTAGCAATGCGATTAAAGCCAGTGTAGGAAATAATCGTTATTTGTGTGAAGCCCGTGGGGTATATCCTCATTTAACCAAAGTGATGGATAGTGCAGCGACAGAAATTGTGATTGCCACAGGCTCAGAAGGAGGATGGACACAAACAGAAGTTGAGTTAGCTTGTACATCTGGATTCCAAGCCATATCATTGGGTAAACGTATCCTCCGCTCTGTCACCGCACCAATTGTAGCTTTATCTTTAATTGCCGCACATTTTGAAAGCTAAATTTAGAGCCATTTTGGCTGGCTGGATGCTAAAAGTAGTGTTAACCTACAGAAATATGCTACCGGATCAGCAACCATCGCGCCATTACACTGAATATGCTGGATCAAGTTATCACTGCCTTTGAGTGCAAAGACTATCAAACTGCGGCTAAATTACTAAAACCTCTATTAGCACAATCACCAGAAAATCCGTGGGTGCGGTTTTATGTGGGAAAACTGCAAGAAGTATCAGGAAAGCACCAAGAGGCAGAAAAAATTTATCGGCAATTGTTACAAGGTACAAATAATGGTAAGATATTAAATCAAGCCCGCCAAGGTTTACAAAGACTGGAAGAGATTAAACAAGAAGCTAAACAGAGAGCAATATCTCAAGCCACATCTGAACCCAACCATAATGAACTGGGAGTACTAGTTTTAGAACCCCTTAATAACGAAATAAAAGCTGTAGCAGCGAAAAATTTTGCCCAAATTATGCAGATAGACCCCTATACAGCGCGATTAGTTTTACCCAGTCGTGCGTGGAGATTATATCGACTGGGACAAGTGGGAGAACTCAAATATTATGGTACACAACTACAACAAGCGGGTATTTCCTGTTTTTGGGTAAGAATAGGGCAAATTCAGGAAATTCAAGTATTTCAAGTCAAATATTTTGCTCAATCTAGCTCCAAACCCACAGTGGTTTGCGCTAATCACAGCAATCAACTCGGTTCCCTTTCCTTTGATTGGTCAGAAGTAACTGCGAGAGTGATGGGACTATTACCAATTTTTGAGCAAGTCGTTGATGTCAACGTTCGTCGTCAACTAGAACGGAAAACTAAAACTCAAGATTATGCTCAATTTTGTGATTTACATCTACCTAGTAGACGTTGTATTTTAAGAATTTATGACAACGGCTATGAATTTAAGCAAGGGATAGAAATTGCCCATCCAGCTAGTCAAAATACAATCAGAATTAATTGGAATAGCTTCTTGAAATGGATAGAGCAGCAAATCCCTCAAGTAAAAGTTTGGTCAGATTTCAACTTGTTTGCAGACACAGTATTAGATCAGAAAGAAACTCTAGATAAAATTCCACCTCATATTACACTATTTCGCCGGGAAAAAACCAATTGGGATGCTGCTTTTCATTTATATAGTAGTCTAGTATTTGTTAAATAAGAAATAGGGAAGTTTTTCCATTCCCTATTCCCTGTTATTCAATTAATTAGAAGTTTTCACTTGACTTGCTAAATCCAAGAAAGCACTCATATTAGCTCCGGGACGTCTGCGACCATTAGAAGCAGTATTTGAAGATGAGAGATATGTAGATGCAAATGCAACATCAGCAGGATTGCTCGCTTTAGTAGCAACTACAGGTTCAGGAGTAACTACCTTACCATTATTTGATTTTTCAGCTTTTGCTGCTTTACTTGCTTTAGTTTTAGTTGCTTTAGTTGCAGCAGGAGCAGATGCTACAGCAACAGGTTTAGTAGCAGTTGTTGTTGCTGGTTTAGAAACAGGAGTAGAGTCTGACTCCTTTAGCTCTCGGTAATAACCGCCGCCATTTTTTTTACTAGAAAATAAACCAGTAATAAAGCTAAAAATCCCAGCAATGATGTTTTTTATAAGACCCATGACAACTTCTCCCTGTTTTTATTTTGTAGAATTTAACCGTAATTATGAAAAATTCCGGCTGTATGTTACGTTTTTTTGCGTTATTGTTACTTTTTTCCAGTAACAAACCTAATAGCTTTGTACTCAGTTAGGACTGCTATCACCTTATAGGGCAAGTATTTTTAAAGTTTTTTTGTTGGCAGTGATAACTTGTACTTCTCTATCTAATTATTAAATTTTATGGTTGTTTACGCAAGATTATGAGAAAAAACTTAATATTACTTTACACTTTTGCGAAGTAGAGGCGTATTGCAATACGCCCCTAGTTGTGTGTAAGCACGTTAAGGAGGGGAACTCAATATTTTTATTCTAGAATGTATTGGAATATGAGCTAAAATCGTCCCAAAACCAGGAAAATCGAACCAATGACCCAAGATTTTGCCTTATTGAAGCGGATATATAACACTTTTGACCCATTTAGACCCTTACCTGCTGGAGATCCAGCGTATGTAGATTGTCGGGAAGTGCGGGGAGATGGGGATATATTGGTAGAACTGGGAAGAGAAATTTTATTATCTGATAGAAAAACCTGTCAACTTTATGCAGGACATCGCGGTGCAGGAAAATCAACAGAATTACGAAGACTACAAAAACATTTAAATGAGGAAGGTTGTTTTGTAGTTTATTTTGAAGCTGATGAAACAGATATTGAACCAGAAGATGCTCAATATACAGATATTCTTTTAGCCTGTACACGACATTTATTAGAAGCTTTAAAAGATAATGCTTCTCCAGCAGGTTTATTGAATTGGTTAAATAGTCGTTGGCAAGATTTAAAAGACTTAGCACTGACCGAAGTAGCTCTAGATAAATTAAGTGTAGAAGCACAAATTTCCCAATTTGCCAAAATCACAGCTAATTTAAGAACAGAACCCAGTCAACGCCAAAAAATTCGTGAAAAAGTTAATCCGCATACTATCACATTAATTGCCGCATTAAATGATTTTATTAAAGATGCTAAAAACAATTTACCACCAGGATATACTCAAATAGTACTAATTGCCGATAATCTAGATCGTATTGTTCCAATTCCCCAAGAAGATGGACGTACCAATCATGAGCAAATTTTTATAGACCGTAGTGAACAACTCCAAGCTTTAGATTGCCATCTAGTCTACACTGTACCCATTTCCTTACTTTATTCTAGCCGAGCCATAGATGTAGCCAATATTTATGGAAACGCTCAAGTATTACCCATGATTATGGTACAAACCCCTGAAAATGAAGCTTATAATCGGGGAATAGAGAAAGTGATGGAAGTTCTACAAAAACGGCTGAGTACCATAGATGCAAATTTATCTATTGTTGATATATTTGAACAGCGTGAAGCATTAGAACAAATTTGTCTCATGAGTGGCGGTCATGTCAGAAATTTGTTATTATTAATGAAAGAAGCAATTAAATACACTAATACGCTACCCATTACTAATAAAGCTTTACAAAGGTCAATTAGTGAATTGCGAAATACCTATAGAAATACAATTTTTTCTAACGAATGGGAAGCACTGGCTAAAGTATATGCTTCTAAAGAAATAGAAAATGAACCATTGTATCGGGGTTTGCTATTTAATCGCTGTATTTTAGAGTATCGTTATTTAGATGAACAAGGAGGAAGTAAAACCTGGTATGATATTCATCCTCTTATCAAAGGAATTAAAGAATTTCAGGATACTTATAACCAATTATCCTCAACATAGGTTAATATAATACATTACTCGTAATTATCATGACACTAAAACTAACTGAATGGGATGATGATTTACCAGTAGAAGAAGAGGAAGAATATCAAGCATTACTTCATACCCTAAAATTTACAGATGGTTTTGGGTTGTTATTTGTCCGTTGTTCTCCTGCTGAGGGTGAGCAATTAATTGCTAAAATTAAAACAGATATTTTTGATAAAAAGATAGAAATTTTCACATTAGATAAATCTGTTAATAATTTATATGAATTAATAGATAAATTAAACAACAAAGAACATATTAATATTTTATTTATTACAGGTTTAGAAGATTCATTTTATGAATATGAAGAATCTAAAAAACTGACAGGTTGGAATAGTAAAGATATTTATTCATATAGTTGGAAAGGTGTACCACCAATTTTAATTAATCTCAATCAACAGAGGGAAAGATTTAGAAATAATTTTAATATCTGTTTTGTATTTTTATTCCACAATTTGCGATTAAATATTTTATTCAACGTGCTCCTGATTTCTTTGATTGGCGTTCTGGTTTATTTGAATTTCCATTAAATCCAGAAACTCTTAAACAAGAATCATCACGGATTATTCAGGAGGGAACTTATGAAAAATATGTAAATTTAACTGATGAAGAAAAAAATAAAGAAATTCTAAAAATTCAAGAACTTTTACACGAAAATTACCAATTACCAGATTATAAAGCTGCGTTATTGCTTGAATTAGGAAATTTGCAAATATCTGGAAAATATTATGAAGAAGCAATATCATCCTACGACCAAGCACTTCAATTTAAACCTGATTACCACGAAGCTTGGTACAACCGGGGCATTTCGCTACGTAATTTAGGAAGAGTATGAAGAAGCAATATCATCCTACGACAAAGCACTTGAATTTAAACCTGATTACCACGAAGCTTGGCACAACCGGGGCAATTCGCTAGCTAATTTAGGAAGATATGAAGAAGCAATATCATCCTACGATCAAGAACTTCAATTTAAACCTGATTTCCACTATGCTTGGAACAACCGGGGCAATTCGCTAGCTAATTTAGGAAGATATGAAGAAGCAATATCATCCTACGATCAAGCATTCAATTTAAACCTGATAAAGACGAAGCTTGGAACAACCGGGGCAATTCGCTAAATAATTTAGGAAGAGATGAAGAAGCAATATTATCCTACGATCAAGCATTCAATTTAAACCTGATTACCACGAAGCTTGGTACAACCGGGGCATTTCGCTAGATGATTTAGGAAGATATGAAGAAGCAATATCATCCTACGATCAAGCACTTCAATTTAAACCTGATTTCCACCAAGCTTGGAATAACCGGGGCATTTCGCTACGTAAATTAGGAAGAGATGAAGAAGCAATATCATCCTACGACCAAGCACTGCAATTTAAACCTGATTACCACGAAGCTTGGTACAACCGGGGCATTTCGCTACGTAAATTAGGAAGAGATGAAGAAGCAATATCATCCTACGACAAAGCACTTCAATTTAAACCTGATAAAGACGAAGCTTGGTACAACCGGGGCATTTCGCTAGCTAATTTAGGAAGATATGAAGAAGCAATATTATCCTACAACCAAGCACTTCAATTTAAACCTGATAAAGACGAAGCTTGGTACAACCGGGGCATTTCGCTAGCTAATTTAGGAAGATATGAAGAAGCAATATTATCCTACAACCAAGCACTTCAATTTAAACCTGATGACCACGAAGCTTGGTATAATAAAGCCTGCTCTCATAGTCTTCAAGGTAATATTGGCGAAGCATTAGAAAATCTGGAACAAGCAATAAATCTGAATCCTGAAAAATATCAAGACATGGCAAAGACTGACTATAGTTTTAATGCTATTCGAGAAAATGAGCGTTTTCAAGCATTAATTCAAAATTAGACAAAGTAGTAGTGTGTTGATTTTGTGAAACTTTTACTCTTAGGAGTTTATACTGGTTCTATATCGGAAATATTCATCAATTTTGAGTCTTATTAACCAAAATAAGCTTCATACTAAATCTATAAAGCAATACAGTTCAGTTAAGCTAATCGTAGAGTCCCTATATTATCATCCTGCGCGGAAGGAAATATCTCGCGATATTTCTTCCCTCCGGTCAGGATGACAGTATTACTTCCTCGCTTAACTGAACCAATATTACTTCCTCGCTTAACTGAACCAATATTACTTCCTCGCTTAACTGAACCAATATTACTTCCTTCCTTACAGCAGTTTTCATATATTTAGACCACAGTTAATTTTTGCGTACTTCTTGCTTTTGCGTCTACCCTACGGGAACGCTTTCAGCGAATGCGTCTTTGCGTGAGACAAAAAAATGTGATTCATCTACATAAAAATCGCTGTAACTGAACCGATATTACTTCCTCCCTTAACTGAACCGTATTGGTGTATATACAAGCAATGAAAAAACCCCACCCTAACCCTCTCCTTACCAAGAGAAGAGAATATAATCATGTTATTTCTCTCTCTGCTTCGGAGAGAGACAGGTTTTGCTCAACTCAAAACCAAGGAGAGGTATTTCCAAAAACTTGTGTACACCACCATAATTCCTTTGCTAAATTAACTACATATTTATATCCCCTCAAATTTAGAGATGAATACTGAAAATCAACCACAAAATCCCGTTTTACTAGTTCACGGTATTGAAGATACAGGTGCAGTTTTCAATAAAATGTCACTCTACCTCAGACAACAGGGTTGGTCGTTTACACTCTGGATTTAGTACCTAATAATGGTGATGTCGGATTAGATGAGTTAGCTAAACAGGTAGCTAATTATGTTGCACTTAACTTTCCACCAGCACAACCATTTGATTTACTAGGTTTTAGTATGGGGGGAATTGTCAGTCGCTACTATCTCCAGCGATTGGGAGGAATTAATCGGGTACAGAGGTTTATCACTATATCTTCACCGCATCATGGAACTTTTATCGCTTACGGTTCTTGGCGTTCTGGTTGTGTTCAAATGCGCCCAAATAATGCTTTTTTGCTGGATTTGAATTTGGATGTCCAGATGCTTAAGGAACTGAAATTTACTTCTATCTGGACTCCATATGATTTGATGATTGTACCCGCAAAAAGTTCACAAATGCCTATCGGTAAGGAAGTGGTATTACCTGTGTGGTTGCACTCTTGGATGTTAAAAGATACCAGGGTTTTAGATGTGGTTGCAGAAGCGTTGAGGGAATAGATGGGGAGATGGGGGGTATGGGATAATGGTGGGTGTTAAGAACTGGTGGAAATTTAGAAATAGTTTACTTTTTACTTTGAAAAACTTATGTTCTCTTCCTTTACTTCTCTCAATCCTTGGGTTCTGGCTGTGGGTTTGAATACAATTTTTTTGGGTATAGTTGGTATAGCACCCAAAAAATTACTCACTTTAGCCGGATTATTTCATGCCTGGTTATTAGGCATTATTGTTTGGGGAACCTTGGGTTGGTCAGGATATTTAATTGTCGCATTCTATTTTCTGGTGGGTTCTGGGGTAACTCGCATTGGTATGGCTGAAAAGGAAGCTGCTGGAATTGCGGAAAAACGTTCCGGTGCTAGGGTCCGGAAAATGTCTGGGGTTCGGCTTTAACGGCAGCATTATGCGCTTTAGGTGTAGGGTTGGTTCAGGGTGGTTTGATTACATCCAGTTTTCAACCTCTGTTTTTGTTAGGTTATGTGGCTAGTTTTAGTACTAAGTTATCTGATACTACTGCTAGTGAGGTTGGTAAGGCTTATGGTAAAACTACTTATTTAATTACTACTCTCCAATCTGTACCTCGTGGTACTGAAGGAGCGGTTAGTTTAGAGGGTACTTTAGCTGGTGTGGTGGCTTCCATTGCGATCGCCTTTTTAGGTTATGTTGTTGGTTTAATTGATCTGTTAGGTTTGCTTTGGTGTGTATTAGCTGCATTCATTGCCACGAATTTAGAAAGTGTAATTGGAGCTACATTACAATCCAAATATAGTTGGTTGACCAATGAAGTTGTGAATATTATCAATACATTAATTGGGGCAGTTGCGGCAATTTTAATGGCTTGGTTCTGGACAAGTATAATTGCTTAGAGGGTGTTTGAAAAGTTATCAGGAGGTGTAATTTGTCATCCTTCCCGACCGTCAGGATGACAGTATTACCTTCCTCCCTTAACTAAACCGTATTGTCCTATAAAAAAGTTAAAGCTCGACCCCGGACTTGAGTATTTACTTGACCTTGCTCATAAACTACTTCACCCCCAACAATGGTGGTTACTGGCCATCCCGTCAAATTCCAACCTTCAAAAGGACTCCAACCACATTTAGTTAATAATTCCTCTCGTTTTACGGGGCGATAGGTATTTAAATCTACCAGGACTAAATCAGCATCGTATCCAGGGGCGATCGCACCTTTATTGGGAATACCATAAGCTAGAGCTACTTTCCTCGACATCCAATCCACCACTTGGGCAATAGTACATTTTCCCTCCATCGCAGCTGTTAACATCAGAGGTAGGGAAGTTTCTACTCCCGGCATTCCCGAAGGACTATTCGGATATGGTTGAGCTTTTTCCGCTAAGGTATGAGGTGCATGGTCAGTGGCAATGAAGTCAATAACACCATCTCTCAAAGCTTGCCAAAGGACTTGATTATCATTTGGCGATCGCAATGGTGGATTCATTTGTGCTAAAGTGCCAATCTGAGCATAAGCACTAGTATTTAATACCAAATGCTGTGGTGTGACTTCTGCTGTTACCCAAGTCGGTTTATCTTCACGTAATAAATCTGCTTCTAACGCTGTAGAAAGATGCAGAATATGTAAACGGCGTTGATATTTTTTCGATAATTTTAAAGCTAGTTGTGTTGCTAATAGTGCGGCTTGGTCATCTTGAATCTGGGAATGAACTTCTGGAGTCTGAATATTCGCAAATTCTTGGCGTCTTTGCTTGATTCTAGACTGGTCTTCGGCATGAACGGCAATTAAACGGGAACCTTGAGCAAATATGGCATCTAGTGCGGCTTCTTCATCTAGCAATAACTCACCATGCATTGACCCCATAAAAATTTTAATTCCGGGAGTCGGTGTTGCCAAAAGTAAATCCGGGAGATTTTCGGCTGTAGCGCCGATAAAAAAGCCATAATTAACCAAAGACTTATCAGCAGCACGTTTGAGTTTATCATCCAAAGCCATTTGGGTGATAGTCAATGGTCTGGTATTAGGCATTTCCAGGAACGAAGTCACTCCTCCCTTTGCACAAGCACAGCTAGCGGTGAATAAATCCTCTTTGTGTTCTAGTCCTGGTTCTCGGAAGTGGACTTGGGGATCGATGACTCCAGGCAACAAAGTTAAACCATTTGCGTCAATGGTACGAGTGGCTCTAGCAGTGGATATTTCTGATGCTATTTCCACTATTTGGCGATCGCAGATGAGTACATCTCCAATTTTTAATTCCCCATTAGGTAAGATTATACTAGCATGGCGAATCAGTAAACTGTTGGGAGCAGAGAGAGAATGCATAATGTTAATGGTCAAAACCGGGAATAGGGAATAGGCAATAGAATATTCTGTTAGGATAAACTGGGGGGGAAATGTAGAGAGATGTTTAAAAAAATTTATTTTTAACTGGTTAAATCTCTCCATCAGAGTGCCAAATTGCGGAGGAACGTCAATTTCTCTCGTTAAAATTAATCAATAAAGTCTCCTGAGGCTATTTACTGACCTGCATTCTTCATTTCATTCATGTAGTTTCATGCAAAATCAAGTGTCTGATAACAACTCAAGTCAAAAACCTGATAATTCCTGGATCGCAGAGCTAGGTAGAACGATTATTTTAAGCATTGTCCTAGCTTTAGGAATTCGCACATTTGTAGCTGAAGCACGGTGGATTCCCTCTGGTTCAATGGAACCGACGCTGCATGGTACACCAAATCAATGGGAAGCAGACAAAATTATTGTCGATAAAATAAAGTATAAATTTTCTGCTCCTCAACGGGGAGATATCGTCGTATTTTCACCTACAGAAGAGTTACGGAAGGAACAATACCAAGACGCCTTTATCAAACGGATCATTGGACTACCTGGAGATAAAATAGAACTTAGGAATGGCAAAGTCTATATCAACGATAAACCCCTACCAGAAGAAAAATATCTCGAATCTAAACAACATACAGCAGTTGATGTTTGTACATCAGGACAACAGCCACCATTTTTAGCCCAACCCACAACTATACCAGCCAATTCTTACTTAGTTTTAGGTGATAACCGTAACAGCAGTTATGATAGCCGTTGCTGGGGGGTTGTTCCCCGCTCTAACATTATTGGTCGGGCTGTAATTCGCTTCTGGCCACTCAATCATTTGGGAGGAATAGATCCAGCGCCATTATACCCATCGGCAGGGAATTAAGGAATTAGGGAATTAGGAATTTTCCTAATTCCTGACCTAAAAAGTCGCCAGATGATGGCTACAAACCGGATTCGAGATGTTGATATTGAGTCAAAAGACAGGAGACTCAGAACTCAGATCTAGAAATCCGAACTTTTTATAGATTACTACCCACTATTTTTCAACTTATAAAAGCATAATAGAGAAGTGACTAATCTATTTCTCCCTTTACAATCCCTAAAACAGGGTCACTGGTTCAAACTAATTTGTGGGGCCAGTTTCCAACATCTACCTGCGGTCAGAAGTTTAACATTAGCCTACACTTTGGCGGGCGCTGACTGTATAGATGTTGCAGCTGATCCAGCTGTGATTGTTGCTGCTCAAGCTGGGTTAGAAGCTGCCCAGACTCTGGTGAGGGAAGCTACTGAGAGAGGATTTGCCTACCAAGGCAGTTTACCATTGTTGATGGTCAGTCTTAATGATGGAGAAGACCCTCACTTTCGCAAAGCTAAGTTTAATTCTATTCAATGTCCTACAGATTGTCCTAGACCCTGTGAAAGGATTTGTCCAGCTCAGGCAATTGTGTTTAACAGCATCAAAGATGAGTTTTCTGGAGTTATACCTCAAAAATGCTATGGCTGTGGTCGTTGTCTACCAGTCTGTCCACCCAATATAATTCATACAGAATCTTATATGTCAACTACTGAGGCGATCGCACCACTAGTCATGTCAACGGGAATAGAAGCCGTAGAAATTCATACACAGGTGGGTCGCTTAGTAGAGTTTCAGAATTTGTGGCAAGCAATTTCACCGTGGGTTAGTCAATTAAAGATTATCGCCATTAGTTGTCCTGATGGAGAGGGATTGATTGAATACCTTCATTCATTGTATAATGTAATCAGCCCCTTACAGAATATTTTAATTTGGCAAACTGACGGTCGTCCGATGAGTGGAGATATAGGAGATGGTACCACCATAGCGGCAGTGAAATTAGGACAAAAAGTTTTAGCAGCAAAGTTACCGGGATATGTGCAATTAGCAGGTGGTACCAACAATTACACCGTCCCCAAGTTAAGGAGCATGGGGCTACTGCGGGGACGGGCAGGGGAAGCATGGGAAGCAGGGGAAGAAATAACCCCCCCACCTCCCCAGCACCCCACCTCCCCATCTCCCCAGCACCCCACCCCATCAATTGCCGGAGTAGCATATGGTAGCTACGCCCGTGTACTGCTGTCATCAGTTTTGGATCAGTTAGAGTATGAGGAGGTGAATCAAGCTAATGTTCAGACTATTGTTAGGCTAGAAGAACAACCCAAATTACTTTGGCAAGCTGTAGAGCTTGCTCACTCTCTCGTTTCCCAGCTCAAGTCAAAGCGGTCACCCTAATCGCTCATTCGTTATCTCTAAAAACGTCACCATAGAAAGCATGACGATTACAGAAGATCTCCAAAAGTTGTTAGACATTTTGCCCCAAGACCTGCGACAAGTACTAGAGAATCATTCTCAAAGAGATAGTTTAGTAGAAGTGGTCTTGGATTTAGGTCGTTACCCAGAAGCTCGGTTTCCTAATCAAGCGGAGTATCTGAGTCAAACACCTGTTACTCAAGAACAAATTGATGATTGTGTTCAACGAGTGGGAACATTCGGAGGAGATAATCGGGCTGGAATTGAGCAAACATTGCATCGCATCAGTGCCATACGTAACCGCACAGGCAAGATTATCGGCTTGACTTGTCGCGTAGGTCGGGCAGTCTTTGGTACAATCGGCATGATTCGCGATTTGGTAGAAACTGGTAAATCGATTCTCATGCTGGGAAGACCTGGTGTGGGTAAAACCACCGCTTTACGAGAAATTGCCAGAGTTTTAGCAGATGATCTACTCAAGCGTGTGGTAATTATTGACACCTCCAATGAAATTGCTGGAGATGGTGATGTTGCTCACCCGGCTATAGGTAGGGCTAGAAGAATGCAAGTAGCTCATCCAGAACTACAACATCAAGTCATGATTGAGGCAGTGGAAAACCATATGCCAGAAGTGATTGTGATTGATGAAATTGGCACAGAACTGGAAGCTTTAGCCGCTCGGACTATTGCTGAACGTGGTGTGCAATTGGTGGGTACGGCACACGGGAACCAAATTGAGAACTTGATTAAAAACCCAACTCTCTCTGATTTGGTGGGAGGGATTCAAGCTGTGACGCTGGGAGACGATGAAGCCAGAAGAAGGGGTTCTCAAAAAACTGTTTTGGAACGCAAAGCTCCACCTACCTTTGAAATTGCGGTGGAAATTTTGGAAAGACAACGCTGGGTCATCCACGAAAGTGTTGCGGATACAGTAGATAATTTATTACGAGGACGTCCCGCTAGTCCACAAACCAGAAGTGTGGATGAACAAGGCAAAGTTGCCATTAGCAAACCGTTAGCTGTAGTTAATGGTAGAAGTAATGGACTACTTACAGGGGGAGAAGAATCATTAGCCCCAGCTAGAGGGTCTAATGGTTGGCGGTCATCTGGACAAATGGTAGCACTTCCAGCATTAACCGTAGAGAGGGAGCGGATAACTGGACGGAGTGAATTTGACCGTTTGTTAGATGAATCTTTCAATTATTCTGACAGTTTTGATCTCCCAACGGCAAAACACCCTGGTTCCAATGGTGAAGATTTACCACTGCATATTTATCCATATGGTGTCAGTCGTCACCAATTGGAACAGGTAATTAGTGTGTTAACTTTACCCGTGTCTTTGACCAAAGATATTGATAGTGCTGATGCCATTTTAGCACTGCGATCGCATGTCAAAAACCACGCTAAATTAAGGCAAATGGCGAAAGCCAGACATGTACCCATCCACGTCATCAAATCTAGTACAATTCCCCAAATCACCCGTGGTTTAAGGAGATTACTGAACATTGAAGACCCAGAAATCGCCGATGACCAGGAATTACAATTGTTCTTGCACAGTGGTAGTGATGATGAAATGGATGCTTTGGAAGAAGCACGACTTGCGGTAGAGCAAATTGTGATTCCCAAAGGACAACCGGTAGAATTATTACCCCGTTCACCCCAAGTCCGGAAAATGCAACATGAGTTAGTAGAACATTATCGTCTCAAATCTCATAGTTTTGGGGAAGAACCAAATCGTCGTTTGCGGATTTATCCAGCATAATTAAACTCTAGTCCCCTCTTCGCATTTGGGGAGGGGAAGGGGAACAATTAAAAATTCAAAATTCAAAATTCAAAAATTACATAAGATTTTGTGGAGCAGGCATCTTGCCTGCCCTTGTGTACCGTTAGCCTGATATTAACCCACTTGCTTGGCTGCACGACGAGCTAAAGCCATTACTGCTGGTCTTTTGCCTTCTGTAAGTTTAAAGCTTAGACCTAAACGGAAAATTTCAGGCATATAATAATTATCTTTTTCCCAAAAAACTACACCATTTTCTTCTAATATCTTAATTTCTTCCACAGATAATTCTACTTGCTCTCGTGTGAAAGGAATGGTGCGTTTATCTTCTGAAAGATTACGCAACTTATCAAAAACATTTTTCAATACAGTATTTTCTAATTGAATTTCTGCAATTTTTTCTTGACTGCATTCTGGTAAAGCATCCTGAGAACGACTAATAACAAAATCACAATAACCATTTAAACCTTGTTCAACATCAACATTAAAATCTGTACCCGAAAATAAACTAATTTGATAATTAGCCTTACGTCTTACCTCCAATAAAATTGGTGTAATAATCATTTCTGAACGGGCTTTTTCCGTATTTATTGCTAATGCTAATTCTGTCGTTTCTTCTAAATTACTAATTAATCTATCGCTGATATCTATTGGCTCTACTAAAGCAAATAAATCTGCTTCTTCCTCAATTGTAATATTAAATTTTTTCCGAAACTTAGTTAACGTAAAATCGCTATAAGCCATGAGTATTCCCTCATTTTTTAAATAAATTAAGTAGCAAGTATAATTACAGTGTCCACAAACTAAGAAGTGTCAATAAAAACATGAGCGAACAGTAGCCAAAATACTCAAGATAATGCCAAACTTATTCGTAATCATAGCTAAAAATCAGTGAAAACTAACAGATTTGGAGCATTAATTAAATGTATACTAGACAGCATAAACCAGTAGCAAATCAGTCAGTTAAATCTGCTCTCAATTTCAAACCTAAAACTAAGGAAATTACACCACCAGACCCAGCAAATTTACAGTCACAGTCGGAAGAAATAAAATCGATTAATCACAGCATAGATGGAACAGTATTTTCTCGTCAGGTAGTCAGACCACAACCACGAGGAATTCAGTTGCAATTAAAAACATCTCAATCAGAAGATCAATATCAATCACCAGTAGCAAAAGCCGCAGTAAATGTGGTGCAGCATACAGTACCACAAAGTGAAATTATTCATCGGGATGAAGACCCAACTCAAGTTGCTGGTGGTAAAACTGGTATTAATCCACAGGATATAGATTTAGAACAAATTGGTCATGGAATGGTCTATCAAGACCAATTAAAAGCATCCGAACGTCAATGGTTGCAACAACACGGCTATCAACCTCAATGGTATCCAGATAATCAGGTGGTTGATGCAGGTAGTGGATTACATTATGGTTTACTTTTACCCACTCCAGAAGGTAAAGCTCTAGGTCGTGAACCGATTTTAGCTTTTAGAGGTACAAGTGATTTAGCTACTGCTTGGCAAGATTTAGATATCAATTCTCCTGGACATGGGGGAATTCAACAGCTTTTAAAGGGTTTTGCTACTGCTTATGTGGCAGGTATTGTGGGACAATATGGTAAATTAGTCGTCACTGGTCACAGTTTGGGAGGTGCTTTAGCTCAACACTTTACTGGTGCTCATCCTGAATTGGTGAAAAGATTGGTGACTTTCCAATCCGCTGCTCCTAATGCCAAGCAATATCAAGGAAACATTAATAAACTCAAAAAAGAAGACCGTCCAGAAGTGGTGCATCATATCGCTAAAGGTGATGTGGTGGATTTAGCTGGTGGTCAACATCTAGATGGCACTTTCTTTGAACATGATTTAGAAGCCACAGGTTTAGCTTCTGTCTCCACTTTAGCCAGAATTAAACAGGCTCATACATCTAAACTTTTAAATACCGAAGATGTTGTGGGTGCTAATCAAACTTTAGCTAATGGTGAAAAAGCGACAGGTAAACATGAAGGGCCAATTAAAGAATATCATGGTAATCGTCCTTATTCAGTCAAATCTAGGTTGGTTGAAGCTGGGAGAATGACAGCTTTAAATAAAGGAACTGTGTTACCCGTTGGTTTACCAGTGGTATTAGGAGCAGCAGCACTTTCTGTCCCAGAAATTATTCTGCGCGGTACAGGTAAAGGTTTAGTCGCTGGTGGTAAGTTAGCTGGTAGAGGTTTAGCAACGGCTGGTAGAGGTATTGTCGCTGGTGGACAGGCTGTAGGTAGAGGCATTGTCGCTGGTGGAAAAGCTGCTGGTAGGGGGATTGTCGCTGCTGGTGATGCGATCGCCGATGGTGCTTCTTCATTAGCAAATTTTGCGAGTAATCTCTTTAGCAGTAAGAAAAAAAGCAAAATTAATTAATCTCAAACCAAAGGCTGATCTATCGCCCTCAGTAATTTTATGAACAGCAATACTATAGAGTATGTAGATTTTTGTAGCCAAGTAACTAAAACAACTATTACATTGCCAGCAAATTGGCAAAGAGCAGAGGTAGAAGCAGACGTACCTACGGATGTATATTTTCTAACTTCTGATTATGATTATGATCCGCAAATCATTGTCAGAATTATCGAAATACCAGAAGATGAACGTCATGCTCTAAACTACCAAGAACTTGCTGAAGCTCTGATGCTTGAGCAGTCTAAAAATAGTGCATTGAACTTGTTGGAAGTCATCGAGCAAAAAATAGTGATGATTGATGATCACCCAGCTAGAATCGACGTTTTCCATCATTTAGATCGGGAAATGAAAACACTTATTACTCAGTACCAAGCTTGTATCCAAGGAGATAGTAATCCTTGTGGATTCCTAGCTATGGTGGAAGCTGAATATCTAGAGAAATATTTACCCATTTTTGAAGCAGCGGTTCAATCCATTTGCTTTCATTCCTAAACATGGCAAATTTTAAGTTTTGTAAACATTTAGATGCGGAAATTGTAAAAAAGGATGGCAATTACTGGCTAATTTATCCAGATTTATGCCACAATTATTACTAATGATAACTGTCGATAAATAGCAAAACCGTCTGATTTGATACTAGTGTAATCCGAGGATTAAGTAAATGTATAGTAGAGAACATAGAACGGCTAAAAAACGGCCAAATCAAGCACAAACACCAATAAACAATCAATTGCTCCCAAATCAATTGATTTATCAGCCGAAAATTGAGGAAACGACTTCCCAAACTAACCCCATTACAGATATACAGGCTAAAACAGACGACGAGACATATGACAATTCTGGTCGCATAGATGGAGCAGTATTTTCTCGTCAAGTAGAAAGACCAAAACCACGGGGAATTCAAATGAAGCTCTCCATTGGTCAACCTGGTGATAAGTATGAACAAGAAGCAGATCAGGTAGCTGCAAAAGTAGTCCAACGGATGAACTCCTCGGAAAGTGTTCAACGGGATGAAGTTCCCGAAGAGGAAGAACAAGTTCAAGCTAAATCTCTCTCCGATACGATTCAACGAGAGGAACTCCCCGAAGACGAAGAAAAAGTTCAAGCTAAATCTCTCTCCGATACGATTCAACGAGAGGAACTCCCCGAAGACGAAGAAAAAGTTCAAGCTAAATCTCTCTCCGATACGATTCAACGAGAGGAAGCCCCCGAAGAGGAAGAAAAAGTTCAAGCTAAATCTCTCTCCGATACGATTCAACGAGAGGAACTCCCCGAAGACGAAGAAAAAGTTCAAGCTAAATTAATGGTGCAGCGTCGTTCTCAGGAAGATGCTCAAGATGCTACACCAAATTTAGAAGAATCCATTCAACAGCAACGGGGTGGTGGACAAGCTCTAGCACCAGATGTGAGAAAATCAATGGAGAGAGGATTTGGGACTGACTTCAGTGGAGTCAAAGTTCACACAGATTCTAAGTCTGACGAAATGAATAAGTCAATTCAAGCCAGAGCCTTTACTACAGGTCAAGATGTATTCTTTAAGGGTGGAGAATATAATCCTAACAGTAAAAATGGACAGGAATTAATTGCCCATGAATTAACTCATGTCGTCCAACAAAAAGGAGATAAGGTCAAAGAATAGTTATTTTTTGATTAAAAATACTTTAAAATTACTTAAAAATAGCGATGCTGATCAAAAGCATCGCTATTATTTTCTGAATCGGCACTATTCTGCTTGATTTATACTTTCGAGATATTGACTATCCAAGAGAAAAGCTCCTGATGCAAAGCGGATACCCCAGTACCCTCCAGGACGACGGTCAATAACTGTACCTTCTTCTCCAATCCGGATTACATCAGGAGGACGTAGCATAGGCATAGGTTCAGCTGTTTTAATATAAGGTGGTAGGGCTATAACACGAACTTTACTACCAATTGTGAATTCTTGAGTCATATCAAAAAGCTGGAGATGATCAATAACTCTATCACATGAATCGCCGCTATTACCCCATCTTACAAAGAAAGGGAACAGGGAACAGGGAACAGAAAGTGTCCTGTTCTGGAGTTCCCTAAAAACAAAAGTTGCTGAGTTTTGAGCTTCAGTCAAAAAAAAGATGTTTTTTAAAGGAGAGTGGCACGAAAAAAAAAAGGCGTCCTTATTTCAATCTCATGTTTTTAAACATGAGTTTTTCCTGTTCCCTGTTCCCCGTTCCCTGTTCCCTCTGACTTCCTTCAACATGGGCTAGTTGATTATTTAGTTGTGTCTGTCATGAGATATATCACGAGAAATTCGATTTTCCCGTTTCTGTAGCACAAATAGTAGCGTAGATTAACCGTTTCATCGAAATAAATCTTCTTAATAGTCAAGTTTTTAGCTAAAGATGCAAAAATGAGGTAGGAAAAGAATTAAATTCTCTCCTACTTGCCCAAAAAGTGGTAGATGCAGGCACTACCTTGTTATCGGTGTTTCTTGTGTGGATGAGCAGCACGAAAAGCGTCTACTTTCTGTCTTTGTGCATCAGTTAATACATTGTCACGGATATTCTTTTCTGCCGCTTCCCGAATGCTTTTAATATCTTTTTTTTGTTGTTCGCTTAATCCCAAGTCTTTCCAGAGTCCTCTTTTATGTCCGCGTTGAGATCCCGGTTGAGGAGCAGCATCTACTTTCTGTCTTTGTGTATTATTTAATACCTTGTCATGGATCTCTTGTTTTGCCGCTTCTCGAATGCCTTTAATATCTTTTTTTTGTTGTTCGGTTAATCCCAATTCTTTCCACATCCCTCCTTTATGTCCATGTCCACGTCCATGTCCACGTCCATGACCAGGAGCTTCTGTGTTGGGTGACTGGTCTAGATTAGGGTTGCTTTGTGCTTTGGCAATAAAGGGAGTAGCTACTATTGCTAAAGCGAAGGTACTAGCGATGATGGATAATGTTTTGCGTTGCATAAGTGATTTGCTCGGTTGTGCTTTTGTTTCCATGCCACTATCTTATGAATTAATTTCTGGGAACGACATGAGGAGAAAGTCATGGTTATATCTATGACTAAAGTCATGACTAAATCCTGACAAATGTAACTAGTAATTAAGATAACTTTAAATAGATAATCAGGAATAGAAAATGGGGAACAAAAATTGATTTTTATCATCTTTGATCTTTTCCGGACACACTCCCATTTTTAATTCCCCGGATTCTATTTAATGTTAGGGTCTAGATTACTGTTGGAAGCCCTTTTTAATTTGTAATTATTTATGAGTCCTCCCATTGAGTTTAAAAATCATCCTTTTCGATTTCTGCTGTACTTGGAGTGGGTGTTACTCAGCATTGCTGCTGTTGCTGAAATGCTACCGACTCCAGTACGTCATGGACTGATCAACCGATATCCTGAACTGACAATTTGCACTCAAATTATCTTTGGTTTGATGGGTTTAAGATTACCTACTAAAAAACCTGTTCATAAATTGCTCTATACAGGTTGTGAGGTGGTGCTGATTTTAATCGCTGGGATTTTTGGGGGTAGAACTGCTCGTTTATTTCCCTTTCTCTATTTAATTTTAGTGACTCGCAGTTGTTTAATTTTTCAATTATCTGGCCGTCTAATTGTTACATTTTTATCATTTTCTCTATTTTTATTTACTTTAAGTCGGCGTTTTTATCATGTATCATTATCGCCGTTAGCGCAAGAAAGATTCCGGTTCTTTTCTTTAAATTTAGCACTATTATTTGGTTTAACTTTAGTATTTGTATTAATATTAATGAATACTTTAATCGCCGAACGTCAGAATCGGGAAAAACTCGCGATCGCTAATGAAAAGCTCCGTAAATATGCGCTACAAATTGAAAATCAAGCTACCCTAGAAGAACGTAATCGCATTGCCAGGGAAATACATGACTCATTGGGACATTCGCTCACCGCTTTAAATCTACAATTAGAAACTGCCTTAAAACTATCACAATCTCAACCAGCTAAAGCGATCCAGTTTTTAGCAACAGCGAAAGAATTAGGCTCTAAAGCATTGCAAGATGTGCGACATTCTGTTTCGGCTATGCGGTCACATCCATTACAAGGTAAGTCTTTAGAACAAGCAATTGCTGTCCTCGCAGCAGATTTCCATCGCTCCAATGGGATTTTACTCAATTGTCAAATTGATATTGAATATTCCTTACCTACAGAAATTAGTACTGCTATCTATCGGATTATTCAAGAATCATTAACGAATATATCTAAATATGCCAGAGCCACAGTAGTTAAAGTAGAATTGATTGCGTCCACAGAAATTTTAAAATTAATCGTCGAAGATAATGGTATCGGTTTCGATTTACAGCAAAATACGACAGGTTTCGGATTACAAAGTATGCGCGATCGCACTTTAGCATTAGGAGGTGAATTTAAAATTAATACGAATTGTGGATCTGGTTGTGAAGTCCAAGTTAATATTCCTTTACCCAATCTAAAATCATGATTAAAGTATTACTAGTAGACGACCAAAGTTTAATTCGTGAAGGTTTAAAAGCATTATTAGAACTAGAAGCGGATTTAGAAATTGCGGGAGAAGCGGAAAATGGAGAAATTGCCATTAATTTAGTTGCTCAGTTAAAACCAGACGTAATCCTGATGGATATTAGAATGCCGATTATGGATGGAGTTGCCGCAACCAAAGAAATCCTTAAGCAGTTTCCTGGGACTAAAATTTTAGTCCTCACCACCTTTGATGATGATCAATATGTAACCGCAGCTTTACAAAATGGGGCTATGGGTTATTTACTTAAAGATACACCCTCAGAACAATTAGCTGTAGCTATTCGCGCTGTTGACCAAGGATACACTCAACTCGGTCCGGGTATAGTTCAAAAGTTATTAACGCAATTTCCCAGTGTCGTTCCTAACCAAATGTTGCCTGTACCCCCTAGTTTAACTGAACTGACACCAAGAGAAAAAGAAGTTTTACGGTTAATTGCTACTGCTGCTAGTAATCGAGAAATTGCTCAAAAATTGTATATTTCGGAAGGAACAGTCAAAAATCACGTCACTAATATTTTAAATAGACTGAATTTACGCGATCGCACTCAAGCAGCTATTTTTGCGAATACTTTTCGATCTTATTTAGAATAAAGATCAGATGCTATAGTAATTTCTACTCATTCATCATCAAAGTATTTACTAATGAATGGAGCATGACCTGAACCCTAAAATATACGTGACTAATATTTATTGCATCTCCCCGCATTCCGTAATCGCTCGGATTGAGATTAATCTTTCTCCGAGGATAATCAAATTAATTGAGGGGGGAGTAATGGGAACATCAATTGAAAATCTGTACCGCTCAAGTTTAGATATGTATTCAAGATGAGGAAGTAAAATTTTTCTACTGGCAATTATTTAAATAGAATGCTCCAGTAATTATACTTGTACGGTTCAGCCATCTAAATCAAATGCAGCAAAATTATAGGTTGCAAAAAAAATATGTCAAATCTATTGCGAAAAGAACTAGGTGATTTTAATAGTGTTGCCTGTTTTAAAGCAGCGATATTAGGAATGGAAGAAGCGCTAGGAGAAAAGGCTACAGCCATTGCAATGACAACAGCAGGCCGGATGCGAGGAAAACAACTAGGGCAACAATTAGGTTTAGTAGCAGGGACTATTTCTTTAGACGAAGCTACTCATAAACTTCAGTTAGCTTTAGGTAAAGAAGGTACAAAATTATGTATAGTGGAGAAAATTATTTCTGAAGGTGATGTCATTAAAGTTTATACTTCCGAAACAGTTTGTTCAGCGGGGGAAGCACAAAACTCACAGCGTAAATGTACATTTACATTGGGAGCTGTTTGGGGATCAATAGAATACTTAATGGATAAACGCTTGCGGGGTACACAGACAGAATCTGTACTGCGAGGTGGTAGTCATGATGTCTTTGAGTTTACACCTTTGTAGTAGCATATGCATAATTCAATAGTATTTGCTTTGGTGAGATCATCTCTCATGCAAATGTCATCAAATTACAATAATAGAGAATAGAAAAATGGCAATTAATACAGAAAAACTCGGTATGGTTTTGCAAAACTTCGTAACTAGTACTACAGACGTTCAGGGAGCAGCCCTAGTCACTCCTGATGGTCTACCGTTAGGAGCTAGTTTACCTGGTGCCATGGACGAAGAAAGAGTATCAGCCATGTCAGCTTCGATGCTTTCCCTGGGTGAACGCATTGGGGTGGAGTTAGCTAGAGGTACTGTTGATCGGATTTTTGTAGAAGGTAATAAGGGTTTTGGTATTCTCACTGGTTGTGGTGAAGATGCTGTTTTACTAGTGTTAGCCAGCGAAACAGCAAAACAGGGGTTATTAATGTTAGAAATTAAACGTGTTCTAGCCGAATTAAAACCGATTTTAGGCTAATTTAGCCAGAAAAGGGCGGAGTTTCCCCGCCCCTACAAATATTTTGATTTAAATTTTGATTTAAATTTTACTTATAATTTATCGTTATTGATTAGGTGAACAGATGGAAATTATGCGCTTAATAGTCACAGGAACAGTAGGTGCTGGAAAGTCTACATTTATTCGTTCTATCAGTGAAATTGAAGTTGTGGACACTGATACTCGTGCAACTGATGAAACTGCATTAATCAAGCAAAAAACTACTGTTGCTTTTGATTTTGGTCGATTGCAATTTGGTCCGGATATGGCATTACACCTTTATGGTACCCCTGGACAATCTCGCTTTGACTTTATGTGGGATATTTTGATTCGCAAAGCTCATGCTTATATCTTATTAGTAGCAGCACATCGACCCAGAGAATTCCGAGAAGCACGAAAAATGCTTCATTTTATGAACCAGCGAATGCAAATTCCCATGATTATTGGTTTAACTCATACTGATTGTCCGGAAGCTTGACACGAATCAGATGTAATTCTAGCTCTTGGATATACCGATGCATCTAAATCTCCTCCTGTGATCCAGGTGAATCCTACTCAAAGAGATTCTGTGGCTGAAGCCGTCATTTGTTTAGTACAGCATTTAATGTCAAGTTAAATTATGTTTAATATAGTTATAATTAATATCTGTTACAATAATTAACAAACATATAAGCAAAGAGTTCATTTATAATTAATAGATATTACTAATTGAGAAAAAATCGGTAATTTATGTTATTGAAGATGGCTCTAAACTATAATTATGAATAGTTAGATTAACCAGAAATTTCGGATTACACGCAAAATTTAAATGTCAGAGATTCTAAATAAATAGTAATGATACCGATCCAAAGAAATTAGAAAATAAGTTAATATCAAATCTAGGCAATGAAAAAAATATTTGCATAAGTCTTAACAGGAATAATAAATATTATGGCTATTACTGGGAATTTTGCAGACTTTGCTTTACCAGAACTACTGAAATTTTTAGATCAAGGCAGAAAAAACTGGACTATTACAAATTAAGTTTACCATCAAGAAAAACGAAATTAAAACCCCCCAAGTCTATTATATTTGGTTGCACCAAGGACGGATAATTGCGGCATCTGATCGTTTAGATCATAAAGGTTTAACTTTAATGATTACTCAACGAGGGTGGATGACTGAGCGGGTAATCACGAAAATGGTGCAAATTTCACCCAATGCTCTGCATACACCTCTAGGGTTATTCCTCAAGTCTCAAGGAATGCTGCAATCAGAACAAGTAAAACTATTATTTAATACGCAAGTATTGCGTCCAATTTGTACTCTCTTTCAAGTTGAAGATGGTCAATTTACCTTTGATGCGATCGCTTCTTTACCGATAGCAGAAATGACAGGTATAAGTATGTCAGCGACGGAAGTAATTCTGATGGGGTTGCGAGCGCTACGAGACTGGAGAAATTTAACTGACCAACTACCAGAATGTACTTCTGCTTTGTCTAGCTTGATGACACAACCCCAAATCCAACTCAATGCTCAAGAATGGCAACTTTGGGAATTTGTCAATGGGAATGTTTCTCTGAATAAAATTGCTAATCATCTCAGAATATCTGTGGAAATAGTACAGCAAATTGCTTTCCGACTAATTGTAGTTGGTTTAGTAGAAGAACAGTTTATAATAAATCCCATTCCCATTCCTATTTCGGAAGAACCCACTATTTCCATGACTATGATAGAAGCAGAACCAGAACCTATCACTAAACCAGCAATTAGTCATTCATTCCTGCAAAATTTAGTGGGTTTTTTGCGAAATAATAAATAATGGGGATTGACAGCATACATTACATTTATTTTTAGGATTGATTATGACTCTAGAACCGTCAGCTTTTCTCACCACCTTAGAAAACCGGATTAGCTTCACTGCTGAAGATAAATCTGTTTTGAAATTAAATGCTGAATGGGGACTATCTATTGGTTCAGAAATGGCAGATCACTTTTATGCTTATCTGGGACGTGATCCAGAAATGAATGCCATTTTAAATAAAACCGAGGGGAGAATCCATCGTTTGCATCAAACATTCATTCAATGGTTTCACGAAATGTTTACAGGCATTGACGATTGGAGCGATGCTTATGCTAAATCTCGCTGGCATATAGGAGTTGTCCATGTCCAGATTGGTATTGGTCGCAACATGTAGTTCCAGCCATGGCCACTGTCGTTCATCAAGTTGGTAAAAAACTTAAATTAGATGGTAAATCGGAACAATTACAAGAATCTTTAGGCAGAATATGTATGATTGATCTCGCTTTCATCGAGCAGGCTTATGTAGAAGTTTCTGCATCTGCTGTATTGAAAGAAACTGGTTGGTCAGCCGCTTTATTCAAACGTCTGATTACAAATGGTGCCACATCTATGTAAGGGAACAGGTCTTGAAAAATTGCCATATTATCTCCCACCGTAGCCGCACGGCCACAATGGGAGATAATATGGCATTCAACCACCTCTCTTCTAGAAATCAGAACTAGGAGAGAAGGAATACTCAGAGATAATTATCTCTAGGCTGGTTGAATATGCCTTTAATATTAGATTCTGGAATATAACTTCTCCTCTCTCTTGGGGACGATATTTGCAGTACTTAACTATTAACTTTGGATAGAGAGTTGTTGGCATCTATCTTATAAAGTTGAGGATAATAGCCAATCAAGTTAAAGTTTTTATTTGATATCAATTTAATTATTAAGTTTTATTACAATCCAGATAAACAATCATTCTTCCAGAGAAAAACCAGAAGAATCAGAAACTCAGACTTGATGATGGGTTTTTTAATTTTAAATTGGTATCAGGAGGATTGAAGATGGATAAATTATTACTTGGCATATTAGTTATGCTAGTACTTGTGATTATTAGAAATCCAGGAGCTAATCCCATAGCTAATATGTATGGTCGATTATTTTTGTTATTTTATGGATTGATTATTGTCATCACACTATTTGTATGTAAATGGAGCATCAAGTATGATTTAACAGGGAAATTGCCCTTACCTTTAATTCCCATCAATCCTGATCCCTTGGAAATTGGTTATTTACGTGGTGGAGAAAATGAAGTTGCACGTCTGGTAACTTTTGATTTAATTCAGCGAGGTTACTTGAAAATTATTGGTAAAAGAGTCCAGAAATCACCTGATTATCCGAAATGGAGTCAGCTATCTCCTTTAGAGCAAGAGGTATTTAGCTGGTTTGACTATTCCAAACAGGTCAGTCCAATATGTGAATTTTCAGTACTCATCAAAATCAAAGAGCATGTCATCCAAAAGCATTGCATTATCTATAAACAACATCTACAAAATGAACAATTATTATTTACAGAGACACCAAAAGCATTTATCCGATATGTTACTGTATTAGGATTTATGATCATTCTGGGTTTAGGTATTTATAAGTTAGTCATGTCCATATTACAGGGACATTCAAATATACTTTTTCTGATGATTATGGGTGTGATATCTGTGATAAATTTGAGAAACATGAGTCAAGTACCAGTTAAATCACCAAGAGTTAGTCAACGAGGAACAAATTACCTGCGACAATTAGCACACACATTTGCTAACTTCAAGGAACCTAACATAAATATTACAGATTTAGATATGTTGCTACCTCTAGCAATTTTTGGTTTAACGGCATTAATTAACACTCCATTTAGCAACTTTATAGACCTTTTTAATGTATCTGGAAGTATAGCAGGTAGATATTTGGTTAGTCAAAGTACTAGTGGAAGTTGTGAAAGCGGTGGTGGGTGTGGTGGAAGCGGTGGTGATGCTGGTGGTGGTGGGGGTGGTTGTGGTGGTGGGGGTGGTGGAGGTGGGGGTGGTTGTGGTGGTGGGGGTGGTGGGGGTGGTTGTGGTGGTGGGGGTGGTGGAGGTGGTTGTGGTGGGGGTGGAAGTTGATGAATATGCTATCTCATTTACCAAAATTAGGTGTAGGTTTAGGTTTCCGTCAACAATTTAAAAGTAATTTATTTTGCAACCGTCAACAAGTGGACTTTTTGGAAATTATTGCTGATCATTATTTAGATACCACCCTACAAAAACAGCAAGAATTAGCATTATTAATGGCTCATTTTCCCATTATTCCCCATGCTATTAATTTATCTTTAGGTAGTGCTGAAGGTGTGGATAAAGATTATTTACATAAATTAGCAGCACTAATTAAACAAATTAATCCTCCTTGGTGGAGTGAACATATTTGTTTTACTAAAGCTGGTAGAGTTGATATTGGACATTTATCACCTCTACCATATACCAAAGAAGCAGTGGAAGTACTTTCTCGGAACATTAAAGAAGTGCGTCGTTGCATTGATGTCCCCTTGATTTTAGAAAATATTGCTTATCTGGTAAAACTTCCTGGTGCAGAAATGACAGAAGCGCAATTTTTAGCAGAAGTATTAGAACATTCTGATTGTGGTTTACTGTTAGATATTACTAACCTCTACACCAATGCCATTAACTATGGTGATAATATCCGGGATTTTCTCAAAGAATTACCCACGGAGCGGATTGTGCAATTACATTTTGTCGGAGGACATTGGCAAGATGATATACTAATTGATAGTCATTCCCAGTCAACACCGATGGAAATATGGAAATTGATGGAGGAAGTTTTAGCTAATACACCAGTAAAAGGGATTGTCTTAGAAAGAGATGAAAATTTGCCAGCTTTTAGTGAATTACTTGGAGAATTGCAAAAAGCAAAAGAAATTGGGAGGATGAATCAAATATGGAATTAGCAAAAACTCAACAAATTTTAGCCCAACTTTATACTAATAGTGAGTTAAGAAAACGTTTCTTTACTCAACCTGAAGCTACGGGAAAAGAGTTAGGATTGAATTTAGTTGAAGTACAACAATTAGAAAAACTTTCAGGAAGAGAAATTAATATTTTTGCTAACTCTCTGAAGTGGAAGCGATTAGGAGCAGTTCGGGAATTGTTACCACGAACTGCTAAAGTTTTAGGTAAAAGTTTTACCGCTTTATTTTGGGAATACGCAGAAACTTATGTCCCAAATGGCATTAAAAAACATCGGGATGATGCGATTTCTTTTGCAAATTTTCTGCTCAGAGTTGCTCTCACAGAAAATTTATTTCCAGCTTGGGTTAGAGATTTAGTTATTTATGAAAAAACCTGGTTATCGGTTGATCAAACTAATAGTCTTTTTCACCTCTGCTGGTTAAATCATGCTATTAATCAACGAGATATTAAGGGAAAACCAACAATAGTAATTTGGTGGCGTTTTTCAGTGCGATCGCCTTTTAAACATCGCATATTTAATTTTTAAAAAACTTTCTACTCCTTACTTAATAAATTAAAGGAATTAAAAAATCCCGCAATACTTTTTGTTAAATATTTCTCTCTTTTTGGAGTTGTTTCGACAATAATCTGATATAAGTTTCTATTAACTAAATAGATCCGATGTTTGACAATCTTATCTCCTGGTTTTGTATAATTAATTTCTCTACCTGAATAGCTACCCAAGGTGATTTTTTTTTCACTCAATAAATTACCTTTAGATTTTTGGATAGCCGCATTTTTACCTTTTTCCAAAGCTGCTTCTATTAAATTATTGCGACTTAATAGCTGAATATACTCCTGGGAATATTCAGCACAACTAACCGCATATTTAACCTCCTCCTGTTCACGTTCAACGGTAAACGTATGGACTTCAATAGCACCAATTTTAGTCTTAACCGTTTGTTTATCTTCTTGGGGTATACCTGGCATTAAAATACTAAACTTATATGCAGTAGAGGAAAATTGTTTCCATATAGATTCAGCCATTATGATGGGTTGATTGGCTAATACAAAACTATTTAATGTATATCCACTCAATAAAATCAAGATGGAAAGAGAAGAATATGTGAATTTGGATTTCATAAAATTTATAGTCGAGTTTAGTCGGTTCTGGCTAGTTTTGCAAAAGATTTATATATCCATACCTTTTTTTTGGCAAAGGTATTGATTACTAAATTTGTTTCTCTAGTTAAATGGCATTGTGCCAAAAACTAATCCCAGTGTGGAGATTAGCGCGATCGCCAATTGTAGAATTCTCTGTCTCATATATTACCCTAAGTACTTTTATGATAACTACGAGATTATACTGTGTTAGCGGTAAAGTTTAAAATGATTGATCCGATTTATTTACAAATTTTTAAAATTCAAGTTGGTTTAATGTGACTTGATCAAAAAACGTCTGTACCCTTTGTCCATGAGTACAAATCACCCATATCATAGAAAAAGTAGAAAATTATCTGAATTAATATAATGTCACAAACCGTGGTTAATCCTTTCCTAGAAGACAACTTTGCTCCAGTTGACCAAGAAATTACCACCGATAGACTCAAAGTAATAGGTGAATTACCAGCTGATTTATCGGGAATGTTTGTCCGCAACGGCAATCCGCAATGGTCACCCATCGGTAACTACCACTGGTTTGACGGTGATGGAATGTTACATGGGGTCAGAATTCACAATGGTCAAGCGAGTTATCGCAATCGCTATGTCCAGACCAGAGGATGGAAAATCGAGCATGCAGAAGGTAAAGCAATTTGGAGCGGATTATTAGAACCACCTCAAATAGATAACCCATATGAACCATTTAAAAATGTTGCTAATACTGCTCTAGTTTGGCATGCGGGTCAACTGCTGGCACTTTGGGAAGGAGGTGTACCTCACTTGATTCAGATTCCGGAGTTGGACACTATTGGTGAGCATACCTATAACAATCAACTCACTTCTGCTTTCACAGCCCATCCTAAGGTAGATCCAGTCACAGGAGAGATGATGTTTTTCGGTTACTCTCCTCTGAAGCCCCCTTATTTACAGTATGGTGTAGTTTCCCCAGAGGGTGAACTATTACAGATTGTACCCATTGATTTACCCATAGGGGTGATGATGCATGATTTTGCTATCACCGAAAATTATACGATTTTTATGGATCTACCCTTTACCTTTAGTATGGAAAGAGCACAACGGGGAGAACCAATGATCATGTTTGAACGCCGATTGCCCCAGTCGGTTTGGTATCATCCCCCGTCATGGAGATAACACAAATATTCGTTGGTTTGAAAGTTCCTCCTGCTATATCTTCCATACTCTTAACGCTTATGAAATTGAGGATGAGGTGGTACTGATTGCTTGTCGGATGAGGTCTACTAATATCTTAGTTGCACAAGGGATGACACCAGACCCAGAAGGAGATATCCCCCGTTTGTATGAATGGAGATTTAACTTGACGACAGGAAAAGTGGTGGAACAGATGCTAGATGAAGTCCCAGGGGAATTTCCCCGTGTCAATGAAAACTTCTTAGGACGAAAATCCCAATATGGTTACGTTGCTAAGTCGTCAAATAGTTCTTTACTATTATTTAATGGTTTAATTAAATATGACCTGAACGTAGGTAAATCTGAAACTCATGAATTTGGAGAGGGACGTTATGGTAGTGAAGCCGTGTTTGTACCTCGTCCGGGAGCCACTATCGAGGATGATGGTTGGTTGGTGAATTTCGTTCATGATCAAGGTACAGATACCTCGGAAATGATTGTCATAGATGCTCAGGATTTTACCAATGAACCGATAGCACGGGTATTAATTCCCCAACGTGTACCTTATGGCTTTCATGGAACTTGGATTCCTGAGATTTAAAGCATAATTGAAACTTTCCTGATAATTCTCAAATCACCCCCTTAGTCTACTAGGGGGTGGGGTGATGGGGTGAAGATATTTTAATTCTCTTTGTTTTCCTGCTCTCTGGGAAAGGGGGAAACCATTTGTTAAAAATTTCTTTATTAATTAACTTTTATCACTGCATAGCTATATAACTAATTTATCCCTATCACTGATTAACAAAACCAAAAACGCAAAATGATGAATTTTTATCAGCGATTAAATTGATAAGTCTTTCCATACTTATTTTATCTGATCCAACCCGAAAAGAATGAACAGAAAACAGGTAATTGGGAATTCTTCACAGTTTCTCCTATTTTGTCTTCTCTATCTAGAGTTAAAAAGAAAAAAGGAGCTTTCTGGTAGGGAACTCCTATATTCCCGATCCTTTAGTCAAAATTAGGAGGTAAATTATGCGGATTATGATGATTCAACCTAATTATCATTCCGGTGGTGCAGAAATAGCGGGAAATTGGCCTCCCAGTTGGGTTCCCTATGTTGGTGGTGCGCTGAAGGCTGTTGGTTTTGACGATATTCGGTTTGTGGATGCGATGACCGATTATATTGCTGATGATATTTTAGCAGATATTATTGCCCAGCATCAGCCAGATGTGGTTTTAGCAACCGCGATCACACCGATGATTTATCAATCTGAAAAAACTCTCAAGATTGTTAAAGAAGTTTGTCCTCAAGCCATCACAATTATGGGTGGGGTTCATCCTACCTATATGTATAGTGAAGTACTAAATGAAGCCCCTTGGGTAGATTACATTATTCGCGGAGAAGGTGAAGAAATTACCGTTAATTTGATGAATGCCATCGCTCATGGTACAGTAGAGAGCGATCGCCGCCAAATTTTAGGGATTGCTTTCTTAGAAAATGGACAAGTGATTGCGACACCAGCGAATCCCCCTATAGAAGATTTGAATAGTCTCACCCCAGATTGGGACTTGTTGGATTGGAGTAAATATATTTATACTCCTCTGAATGTGCGGGTTGCAGTTCCCAATTTTGCGAGAGGATGTCCTTTCACCTGTCGTTTCTGCTCTCAATGGGCATTTTGGCGTAAATACCGGGCTGGTACACCCAAGAAATTCGTTGACCAAATTGAAATTCTGGTGAAAAAACACAAAGTTGGTTTTTTCATTCTTGCTGATGAAGAACCCACCATCAACAAACCTAAATTTATTGAATTATGTAACGAATTAATCGAACGTAATCTGGGTATTCACTGGGGTATCAATACCAGGGTAACAGATATTTTGCGTGATGAAAAAGAATTACCACTTTACCGCAAAGCTGGACTAGTTCATGTTTCCTTGGGAACTGAAGCCGCTGCACAATTAAAATTGAACTTGTTCCGCAAAGAAACAACGATTGAACAAAACAAACGAGCGATTCAATTATTACAGCAAAATGGCATGATTGCCGAAGCTCAATTCATCATGGGTTTGGAGAACGAAACCCCAGAGACAATTGAGCAAACTTATCAAATGGCTTTAGATTGGAAAGCGGATATGGTAAACTGGAATATGTTTACTCCTTGGCCATTTTCAGAATTATTTCAAGATTTAGGCGATCGCGTGGAAGTTAGAGATTATTCGCAATATAACTTTGTCACTCCCATCATGAAACCAGATGCAATGGAAAGGGAGGATGTTCTCAAAGGAGTACTGCGAAATTATGCTCGTTTCTACCTCCGTAAAACCGTTGAGTACTGGTTTGTCAAAGACTCTTTTAAGCGGAAATATCTTTTAGGTTGCTTGAAAGCGTTTGTCAAAACGACTCTCAATAAACGCTTCTATAATCTGAACCGAGTTAAGTACAAAGGCTTACACGCCGAAGTTGAACTAGGTTTTGATAAATCAAAAATTCTCACTCGCGAACAAATTGCCCAACGTAAACAAGAACGTCCAGAACTAATGGCGGATGTCAATTTTACAGGCAATATTTCTGCTTGTGGCGCACCCAATGAATTGCCAGAATTTGTGGATCAAGACAAAGTTTAATTTTAGTAGCAACCCCAATTTTCCTGGAGAGAATTGGGGCTACATTTGGAAAAATTTCTTAAAATTTGAAAGTGGTACGCAGCCAACCCACGACACTAGCAGGATTGCTACTATCTGCATTTGGTGCAGTCAACCAAATAAATCCAGGTGTAACTTCAATATTATCAGTCAGTTTATATTGATACCATCCCTCAATATGCAGCGAAGTGTCTTTGTCAGCTTGACCTTTACCCGCCCCTAAATCAACATTCTTACTAAGTGCAGTTAGTGTAGGTGATACACCCACAAAAATAGCTCCTAAGCTACCTTTTTTACCCAAATCAGGAGATGTGAGTCCTACACCCCAGTTCCAGACTTGACCATCTCCTTGTCCCAAATAACGATGGGCTGAATAACCGACAAAAGCATTAATTGTCAACTGGGGATTGATTCTATATAATGCCCCAAGTCCATAAAGATTTCCCAATGTTCCTGATCAACAATGCCTTTAGTCGCATTAGCTGGGTTTGTGGAAATGGTGCTGTTAGCCAGATTAGTTCCCGCAGCCGGACCGAAAGTTTGTCCCACCTTGACCTAGTGTGCCTGGTGGACTATAAGTATTAGCGTAACTCAAACCGACCCGAAAATCCTGATTGGGGCTAAAGTATGTGATCTGCCCAAAGGCTACATATCTACCGGAAATTAAGCCATTTCTCACATTAGGATCGTTGCCATTAGGTGCACTATATGACGCCCCTAATTGAAACTCTTTACTCAGGTTGTGAAGTATAGCAATTCCTGACCTGTATCTCCATAATTATAGACCATATTCCGGCGGGAAAATCTGGTAATACCATTAGAATAAGACCCTTCAAACGGGTTGGTTGAACAACTTAAACCAATCTCATTGGCACCATCAGATTGAGCAAAAATGTTGAATTGGGTATCTTTGCCAATGGGAAAACGATAACGCATACCACCCATAACAATCTGATTAGCCCCAAAGCTAGGACTAGCATTATCAGAGGTTCTACTGTCAAAAGTTCCAAAAATCCCTCCAGTCGGATTATTTGTACTCAGTCCACTTCCCGTTCCTTTGGGATTAGGTACTCCACCTAATGAGTTAATATTTCCACCGGAAAGTGTTAATCTGAGTTGATCTTTACCAGTAAAACTGGTATTTAATACTAAGCGTGCTGAGTCTGAAAATGTGATGGTGCGAGGTGCAGGTTTTTTGGTAACGACGTTATTGCCTGCGAAGACCCCTCCCAGTACAAACTGAACCGAACCAATCAGTTTGGTGGTGGTGGAAAATCTCTGTTGTTCAATATTATTTACGCGTGATTCCAGAAGATCAACTCTTCCCCGCAATGCTGTCAATTCGGTGGCAAATTGACTTTTTAGTTTTTGCAAGGTATCCAAATCTTCTTTTTTAATTTGTTCACTTGATTCACTAGCGATTAGTTCATTAATCCGGTTGAGTGCTAGATTTAATCCTGCCGCAAATTCATAACGAGTCAAGGTTCTATTTCCCTGAAACTCACGAGAATTACCTGCTAGGGGAATACCGTATTTTTCTATCAATGATTGTAATGCTTGATATGCCCAATCACTGGATTTAACATCCGATAGTTGAGAGACTGAATTAATCTGGGTAGCATTAGGATCATTGTTTTGTGCATTCAGTGTGGAACTAGGTATTCGCTTAGATGTAGGTGAAAGCAAATCTGAGAGGGGTGTTACCCTCTCAATAACAGGATTTTTCTTTTGCGGAAGACCTCCAATTGGTATTTCTTGATTTTCTTTAATAGCTAATTCAGGAGGATTGGCTCTACTTTGTGCTGGGTTTAGAACCAAGATAGTTAATATATCTAGTGCCAAAAGTAAGAATAATGTGTATCTAGAATTACCGCGAAAATTTGACATAGCTCCTCACCCTTCATAAATGAACAAATTGACTTTAAATTGAATATAAAAATTAAAACAGCATTTGTAAAAATACCTTTAATCTAAATTATCAAATTTCTGGAAACTTCCGATTTTATATTTAGATTAAATTTTTGCATCCAAAATTTTTAATTATTCTATTCCCTTAAAAAAAAGTAGTTAACCTGTAGTAAATCTAATTTTCGTCAAGAATTATTAGGTTAGTTCTCGTTTTACACTTAGTAAAAATAAAAACTACAGTTAACCTACCGAATTTTAGTTGTTTTGCTACATAGTTTTCGATAATTGCACAAAATTTAAAAAAAAGCAAGCTTCTCTCGAAGGATTTTGAATTTGGTTAATAGAACTTTTTTAAGATTTCGTGACAAACAACACTTGTTTTTTTGAGAAAACTATGAAATACTATGTACCAGTCAAAACTACTATACTCTGATTGAGTTACAGGAGTTACACCCAGGCTTAAAGCTCATTAGTCAAAATTTTGACCACTTAAACCGTCTACTTACTATATTTATAAGATGTTAATAGTCATGTAATTTGGGATTTTAGATTTGTTTTACGGATAAATTCACTTGCTGGTAACTATTTTAAAATTTTAAATTTTCCATCTTCAATCCAAAATTTAAAATTTTAAATTTCGCTCTCATGGATATTTTTTGATTAATGATGAAACATTTAAAAACACAATTACCATTTTGGCAAAGTCTAAGATTTAATCGTCGTACCCTGTTGTTTATAATTGGCTACTCCTTAGTTCTATCTACAACCCTATCCAGTTGCAATCAAGGTTCTAATTCCACCCAGACTCAACCACAAACAGGTACATCTCCTAGCAATCAAAAACAACAAGTAGTCCGGATTGTGCGTTCTAAGCAGCTTTCTGCTTTAGCTGTTCTCGAAAAACAAGGGAATTTAGAGAAAAAATTGGCTCCTTTGGGATATCAGGTGCAATGGACAGAGTTTGCAGCCGCACAGCAGCTAGAAGCTCTGAATGCAGGTGGATTAGATATTGCATCCACCGCAGAATCTCCACCTATCTTTTCCCAAGCAGCAGGAGTACCTCTGGTTTATCTAGCAACTACTCGACCTAGCGGAAAAGCAATATCGCTTTTAGTCCCGAAAAATTCTCCCTTTAAAAATATTGCTGATTTAAAAGGCAAAAAAATCGCTTTTCAAAAAGCATCCATTGGACATTATCTCTTGGTCAAAGCCTTGGAAACCGCTGGGTTAAAATTGAGTGATGTAGATTCAGTTTTCTTACCCCCGCCAGATGCCAATGTCGCCTTCAGTCAAGGTAAGGTGGATGGTTGGTTTATTTGGGACCCTTTTGTGACTAGGGCTGAACAGCAAAAAGCAGGACGTGTACTCCTAGATGGAGATAAATTACGAGATACTGGTAATTTTTACACTACCTCACGCCAGTTTTATCAGACCCACCCTGAAGTCATCAAAGTATTTTTCCAGGAGTTGCAAAACGCAGAGATTTGGACTAAAGAACATCCTCAAGAAGTTGCAAAATTATTAGCACCTGTGACTCAGCTAGATGCTTCTGTGTTGGAGATTATGTATCGTAAATATGATTATGGATTGTTACCTATTACTGATAAAACTATCGCTAAACAACAGGAAGTAGCAGATAAATGGTACAGCTTAGGACAGATACCCAAAAAAGTAAATGTAAAAGATGGGTTTCTGACATCCGAAGAGTATACCAAAATTCTTCCGCCCTCGGTTTTATCAATTAAGTAATTGAACCGGAATTTACCGATCAGCTTTTAGCCTTGCATTTGCCTCATGTATATATCCTGGAGGAGATTTTATTTCTTCCAGGTTTTTTATTTTGATTCTAAACCGGATGGAACCCCTACGTGACCAACAGAAACAACAGACACTTCCTCCCGTGTAAGACGGCCAAGTGTCTCCCGTCCTTTTCGGCGAGTTTCTTGTGGTGTTCTCTCTAGTGATACCTTAAGATTAGTGAGAAATTCTCCACTAGATTTTAAATTTTGAAGTTTCTATATGCTGCAAGGATATCGAATTATTGATGCTGATGCCCACGTTTACGAACCTTTTCAAATGTGGACAGAATATTTGGAACCTGCATTTAAAGCCTTTGCTCCCTCTCACGATTTCAAAATCAAAGGAGAAGAGATTCTTCATCAATATTCTCAGCATTTACACCAGGAAGGAGCCAAACAAGTGAGCCGAAGTCATCCCCAATCTTGGGTGAAGAACTTTGACTCTGAATCTCAAGTGATAGCCATGCAGCAGATGGGTATTGATATTTCCTTTGTCTATCCCACTCACTGCTCCTGGATTATTGCGGTTGATTCAATGGCACCCCAACTAGCGGGAGCATTCGTCCGTGCTTATAATAATTGGCTCCGGGACTTTTGCAGTTATAACCCCCAAATTCTTCGGGGTGTGGGGGTGGTGAATCTCCATGCACCAGCAGAAATGGTGTCTGAGTTGCATCGCATTGCCGATTTTGGCTGGAAAGCAGTTTTTCTACGTCCTAACCTGGTCAAAGGGCGATCGCTCAGTAGTCCTGACTATGAGCCATTTTGGACAGAGTGTGAAGAATTAGGTATTGCAGTTAGTCTTCATGAAGGAACTCATAGTCGTCTACCCACCGCTGGGAGCGATCGCTTTCACACTCGTTTTGCTCTCCATGCTTGCTCCCATCCATTAGAACAGATGATGGCTCTATTAGCTCTAATTGAAGGTGGAGTATTAGAACGTCATCCTCGTCTGAAAGTAGGATTTTTGGAATCTGGCTGCGGTTGGCTTCCTTATTGGTTATGGCGACTTGACCGTGAATATGAGGACTTGCGATGGGAAATTGAAGATACTGTGAAAATAAAACCCTCGGAATATTTTTATCGTCAGTGTTTTATTGCTATTGAACCTGGAGAACCTTATCTAGCACAGGTGCTGGAATATCTAGGTGCAGATAATTTAATTTTTGGCTCCGACTACCCCCATATGGATCACAAGCCCAACGTAGTTACTGATGCCGTTAATCTTCAACAGCAACTCCCCCAGGAAATTGTCAGGAAAATTCTCTGGGATAATCCCGCTCGTTTTTATGGACTCGAAGTATAGGAATTTTGATCATACTGTGAGGGCAGGGGCAGGGGGCAGGGGGCAGGGGGCAGGGGGCAGGGGGCAGGGAGCAGGGGGCAGGGGGCAGGGGGCAGGGGGCAGGGGGCAGGGGGCAGGGGGCAGGGGGCAGGGGGCAGGGGGCAGGGGGCAGGGGGCAGGGGGCAGGGGGCAGGGGGCAGGGGGCAGGGGGCAGGGGAATAATAGTTTTTTTTTCATAACACTTGGTAGGGAAAAATTAGATACATTTTCCTAATTTTTAGAAAATGTATTCGAATCTTTAACAAATTTTCTCCTCTGCTCTACTCCTCTGCTCTACTCCTCTGCTGTCTTCATGATGCTCTGATGTTTACCAAAATAGTTAGGATTTTAAATTAGTCAGAAATTATTAAATATGATTTCTATCTTTTATTAAGATAAGTAAAATTTCTTAAGAGAAATGAATGACTTGTGTTATAATATCCTAAGTGAATTAATTTAAAAATATAAAAATGATTCGCCTCAATCTTAGAAGTTATCTATGTAGTTAAAGTGGAGAAACAATCAGGTTTGTTTTGTTTGTACAACAAACGAAAAGTAGTTATAGGGTAAATAATAAATTTATTATGAAGAAAAAATCAGGATTTTCACGGATTTGATTCTAAACAAGGAATGATTAGAATTAAATTAGATAACCAATCTTTAGAGAAGAAGTAGAATGTTTAGTCATTTCTAAGTGAAAAAAGATTACTCAATCCATATTCTCTACGTTTAGATTGTCATCCTTTGATGATAGAAGTTAGACATTGCGCCATATCTCTCACCAGATGCAACGCAAATACTTAAAATCATTATAATGAGAATGACAAACCATACAACTACTTAGTAAAAGTAGTTTAATAATTTTAGTCAGAGCAATAAATTTGCCTAAAGTTGTTCTCATTTATTTTTATCAGACAGGGGTATGCTATCTAACAGTTAAAATAAATCGACAGCTATCAAAATAGTTAGCCTATGATCTACTCGCCAATTATAAAGATGCTTTATACATTATTGCTAGTATGGGTGCTTTGATAGCTAACTTGTTAATTAATGGTGCACAGTATGACCCACCCAGAATTGATAGAATCTCATAACTTAATCAATGAATTTAAAATCTGTACTCAAATTCAATACAATGGTAATTTAGATATCAAGAGTTCTAAAGGACATAAATGGACTTTTTATTATCGATTAGGCCGAATAGTTTGGGCTACAGGTGGAACTCATCCTTTCCGACGTTGGCGCCGACAAATGGCTCAATATTGTCCTTATATTGATGTTGACAAATTGCCAATACATGGGCAAGATATCTCGGTTGATTACTGGGATTATATTCTTCTAGAACAATTGTATAAAAAACAGAAAATTCAGCGAGAACAAATCACCGCGATTGTAGAAAATACAATTGCGGAATTGTTGTTTGACCTAGCTCAAAAAGCAAATTTTAGTTCTATAAATTGTCACCGTAGTTCCACGGTAATCTTAGAAACACCAATGAGTTTTACTAGTGCAGATGTGACCATGAAGCATATGCTACAATCATGGGAAACATGGTCAGATGCTGGTTTAGCTAATTTTTCGCCTGACTTAGCTCCAGTGATTAGAAGACCAGAGCAGCTACAGCAAATAGTTAACCCATCGGTATATAAAAACTTTGTTAATCATATCAATGGTAAATACACACTGCAAGATTTAGCCGTAAAAATGAGGCAGAATGTTTTACCAGTGGCTCGTTCTTTACTTCCTTATATCCTGAAAGGAATTATTGAATTGGTGGAAGTTTCGGATGTGCCATTAGTAGTTAGTGAAGTTAAACAGAGCCTTCCTGCTACTGCAAAGCCAAAAATACCACCAAAAGCACCACTGATCGCCTGTGTAGATGATAGTCCTTTAGTCTGTAAAATATTAGAGGAAATCATTACCAGTAATGGATTAAGGTTTGTGAAAATTCAAGATGCTGTCCAAGCTCTTCCTACTTTAATTCAAGATCAGCCCGATTTGATTTTTCTGGATTTAATCATGCCTGTAGCTAGTGGTTATGAAATCTGCACTCAGTTACGACGCATTTCCGCTTTTGCTAATACACCAGTAATTATTTTAACAGGTAGTGACGGTCTTTTAGATCGTGTCCGGGCTAAGGTAGTTGGTTCTACAGATTTTCTGACTAAACCTGTAGTAGCTGAACGGGTGATGGGTATAATACGTAAGTATTTACCTATCCAAACCGCACAAATGACGAAGCATCCAGCTAATACACCACACCATGTATCAACAGTTCAAAACCTGACTAATCTTGAAATTTGTTAATTTCCCAAAACTTAAAGATAAATATTTGGAGTATAACCTTGGTTTTTCGACGTTGGTTAGATGGTTTTCTGCTTTTTTAAGTTAGTTTAAATTAAAAACAAATATGTCAACTTATGTGGCTTCAGTATTTTTACAGAGGCAACTAAAGTAATATTGCCTAACAATTAGAACTAAAGTCTAGTTCTATCTAATTTCAAAAAATGTGTTTAGGCTCGTATGTTTGTATACACAAAAAGCCAAAATAATCTCAGAGGTCAATGGATATGAGTACTGTTTTAATCGTTGAAGATGGTTTGACTGATATGGAAATTCTCAGTCGCTACTTGCAACAAGCGGGTTATTCTGTGATTGGGGCTACTAATAGCGAAGAAGTTCAGGATAGGATTGATACTAGTAAACCAGATATCATCTTTCTAGATGTACTTTTACCTGGTAAAAGTGGCTTTGAAATCTGTCGAGAACTTAAAAATAACCCTGATACCAATAAAATACCAGTGGTTTTTTGCTCCACTAAAAATAGTGAGGTTGATAAAATTTGGGGGAATATGTTGGGCGCTGAGGCTTATCTTTCTAAGCCGATTAATCAGGAGGAATTAGTAGTTACGCTCAGACGATTATTGAATTAGATAAATATATTTAATATTTATCTAAGTATCAGGGGGACAAAACCAAAATGACCTTGTTGGACACCAAACAAAAGTTTCTAAGCTTTAATTTAGGAGCTAGAGATACAGCAGTAATTTCCTTACAGCACATTACAGAAGTTTTACAAGTTTCTTTAACAGAAATATGTGGTGTTCCACAAATGCCTAATTGTGTTTTGGGTATTTATAGCTGGCGTGGGGAAATGTTGTGGTTAGTTGATTTAGAAGAAATGTTAGGTTATCCACCCCTTTTACAAGGGTCTAATTTTCTATCTAAAATGATGGCGATTATCTTGGAAAGTGAGGGTAAGTATTTAGCCCTTTTGGTCAGAAATCTGATTGATATCGAATGGATGGATATCGAGCAAATGAAGTTCCCAGATGGGAACTTATTTTATCCAGCCATGTCACCTTTTTTGCAAGGATATTTTATTAATAATTCTCAAGAAATGATTTTTAGTTTGGATGCTTTAGCCATAATTCAAGCTCCTCTCTGGGGAAATCATACTTAAGAATAAACCGATTTGGTACTTGCTAGAGTCAGGAATTTATTTATTACTAGTCATATTTTTGAGGTTGGTCAGATGACAATTTTATATAGCAATAGTCAAGAAGATGGCAGCTCATTTGATGATACAGAAATCATAGAAAATGAGAATGGTAATCCTGATGTCATCAATATTCCTGGCGTTCAAATTTCTACATTAAATGCTATTGCTAAGGAATTTAAAATTTTACGCCAGCAGGTTCACAGCATTATTTCTCAACTGCGTCAAACCAAAGATCGGGATACTCTATTCAGAGTAGCTGTATCCCAAATTAGGGAGAAAATTGGTGGCGATCGCATTTTAATCTATCAATTTACTTCTTCTGAATCAGGTATCGTTTTAGCTGAATCTAGAACTTTAGCTTGGACTCCAGCCCAAGGTGAAAATTTACCAGCAATTATTTTCGGTTCATATACTAGTCATGACTATGTTGAACCTGTGCTTATTGATGATATTAATCAAGTCCAACTTACTCCTTATCAAAAACAACTATTCGATAAGTTTCAAGTTAAAGCTAGCTTGACTTTTCCGATGGTGATTGATGACAAAATTTGGGGATTGCTAGTAGTTCACAGTTGTGCAGAATCCCGTCAATGGCAAGAAACAGAAATCAGTTTACTTTCACAAGTAAGCACAGAACTGATTTATAAATTACAAAGTTTCCGCTTTGTGATTGAAGAACAACAGTTGACATTGGCTAGAAAAGCTGTAGGTAAAGTCATCAATAAACTTGTCTTACTATCAAATGTTGATAAAATTTTTGAAACTACTAATCAAGAAGTTCGGCAATTACTGAAATGCGATCGCGTGGGTGTTTATCGTTTTAATCCCGATTGGAGTGGTCAATTTGTCGCGGAATCAGTTGGTAATAACTGGGTAAAAATGGTGACGTCAGATTTCCAAATGGTCTGGGAAGATACCCACTTACAAGAAACCAAAGGTGGACGTTATGCTAAAGGAGAAACCTTTGCTGTCAATGATATTTATCAAGCTGGACATACTCAATGTCACGTTGATATCTTAGAACAATTTCAAATGATGGCTTATATCATTGCTCCTATCTTCTTAGGTGAACAACTGTGGGGTCTATTAGCAGCTTATCAAAATTCTAGTCAGCGTCAATGGCAACCTTGGGAAATTAACTTCGTTACTCAGGTAGGTTCACAGTTTGGTATTGCTGTGACTCAAGGTGAATTTTTAGAAAAAGTCCAAAAGCAATCAGAACAACTATCTCAAATAGCTGAACAAGAAAAAGCTTTAACTAAGATTGTTAACCGGATTCGACAATCTTCAGATTTGGATCACATCTTTAAAACTACCACTCAAGATGTACGATTCGCATTAAAGTGCGATCGCGTAGCTGTCTATCAGTTTAAATCTGATTGGGGTGGGGAATTTATCGCTGAATCAGTTGGTCAAAATTGGGTCAAATTGGTAGGAAATGACCTGAAGACTGTAGTAGACGATACCTATTTACAAGAAACTCAAGGTGGTAGATGTGCGAAGGGGGAAACTATTGCAGTTAGTAATATTTATCAAGCTAATATTACGCCCTGCTACATCGAGATTTTAGAGCAATTTGAAGCGAAAGCTTATATGATGGTGCCGATATTCTTTGCTGACAAATTGTGGGGTCTATTAGCAGCTTATCAAAATTCTGATACTCGCGAGTGGCAACCTTGGGAAGTCAATTTTCTCACCCAGATTAGTTTGCAATTTAATTTAGCACAATCACAAATAGAATATCTAGAACAGACTGCGGGTAAAATCGGAAAAACTAGTGGAGATTGCCGAACAAGAAAAAGCTGTTACTAAAATAGTTAACCGCATCCGTCAAGCTTTCAATGTCGCAGAAGTTTTCAAAATTGCCACCCAGGAAATTAGACAACTATTCAGATGCGATCGCGTGGGAATCTATCAATTTAAACCAGATTGGAGTGGAGAATTTGTTGCTGAATCAGTAGGTCAAGGTTGGGTCAAACTGGTCGGACCAGAAACTAAAACTATTTGGGAAGATACCCACTTACAACAAACCCAAGGAGGACGTTATGCAAAAGGTGAAAGTTTTGCGGTTCCGAATATTTATGAAGTAGGACATTCACCTTGTCACATTGAAGTTTTAGAGCAATTTGAAGCCAAAGCCTATATTATCGTTCCGGTATTTTCTGGAGATAAATTATGGGGTTTATTGGCAGTTTATCAAAATTCTACCCCGCGTCATTGGCAAGAAAACCAAATTACTCTATTAGCACGTATTGGAGATCAATTAGGACTAGCATTGCAACAAACAGAATATTTGCAACAACTAGAAATCCAATCAGCGAAATTATCAGCAGCTGCGGATAGAGAAAAAGCAGCTAAAGAATTATTGCAGCAAAGGTGTATTCAACTTTTAACTGCCCTCAGACCTGCTCTTAAAGGTGACTTAACAGTACGTGCTCCCATCACAGAAGATGAACTAGGTACAATAGCCGATGCCTACAATAGTACTGTACAAGCAATGCGACAAATTGTATTGCAATTGCAAGGAGCTGCTCAACAAGTTGCTCAGACTTCCTCAAATAGCAATATTTCACTAGTAGGACTCACAAATTTAGCAGAACAACAATCAGCAGAAATTACCAACGCTTTAAATAAAATTCAACAGATGGTAGATTCTACCCAAGCGGTAGTAGCTAACGCTCAGTTAGTCCAGTTAGCGGTACAACAGGCTAATAAAACGGTTGATTCTGGTGATACGGCTATGAATTTAACCGTCCAAGCTATCCAAGGGATTCGGGAAACTGTTGCTCAAACTAGTAAAAAAATTAAACGGTTGAGTGAATCATCCCAGAAAATCTCAAAAGTCGTGAACTTAATTAGTAGTTTCGCTACTCAAACCAATGTACTGGCTTTAAATGCTGCAATTGAAGCCACTCGTGCAGGTGAATACGGTAAAGGTTTTGCGGTTGTTGCTGATGAAGTTCGTTCTTTATCTCGTCAATCAGCAGCAGCGACTATTGAAATTGAAAAATTAGTTCAGGAGATTCAATCTGAAACTGGAGAGGTAGCTGTAGCAATGGAAACAGGGATTCAGCAAGTGGTAGAAGGGACAAATTTTGTGAATGAAACCCGACAAAACTTAAATGCAATTGTTTCTGCAACCGCAGAAATTAGTCAATTAATTGAGCAAATTACTAATGCTACTCAAAAACAAATGCAGGAGTCAGTTACAGTTACTTCTTCGATGAAAGATGTTGCGGAAATTGCCCAAAAGACTTTTGATGAATCTCATGAAATTACGGTAGTGTTCCAAAATTTATCCGGAATGGCACAAGATTTGTTAACCACTGCTAGTAAATTTAAAGTTAATTAAATAGGGAACAGGGAACAGGGAACAGGGAACAGGGAACAGGGAACAGGGAATAGAAAATAAGAGCAGTGTACTGAGTTTAAAAACCTCCCCCTCTGCCCCTCTGCCCCTCTGCCCCTCTGCCCCCCTGCCCCTCTGCCCCTCTGCCCCTCTGCCCCTCTGCCCCTCTGCCCCCCTGCCCCTCTGCCCCCTGCCTCTTCCACCTCCCCCTTCCTGACGCTTATGATTACAGATACTTCCATTCGTGAGCAAGGATATGCTTATTTCCTCGCTGAAGCACCAGAACTATTACAATTAATTGAACAAGAACTTTTTAATTTATCAGAAGGTTATAGTACTGCTAAAGTACATAACTTAATGCGAGCTACCCATACAATTAAAGGGGGTGCTGCTAATGTTGGGCTAGAAATCATTAATATGATAGCTCATTCTTTAGAAGATGTATTTAAAGCTCTCTACAGTCCCAATGTAGTTATAGATGCTGAATTACAAACACTTTTACTCCAAGCGTATGAATGTCTTAGTTTAGCTCTCACCGCAGAACTAACAGCAAATACTATTAATCATGAAGAATTGCTGCAAAGGTCAACTACTGTTTTTGCTCAACTACAAGAAAAATTAGGTGATGCTTTTGGTGCAGATGCTCATATTCCTACTTCTGAAGAATTAGGATTTGATATTGTTCAATCTATTTTTGAAGCGGGAGTACAGCAACGTTTAGAAGCTATCTCTGAACTTATTAAAAATCCCCCTAGTGATAGTGAATTTGTTGATTTTTTACGTTCTCAAGCTGAAGTATTTCTGGGTTTAGCTCAATCTTTAAATTTACCTGGATTAGGAGAAATTGCCCAGACAACTCTCACTGCTTTAGCCACAAATCCATCCCAAGTGCAAGAAATCGCTAAACTTACTTTTGCTGATTTACAACAGGGACAAACAGCAGTATTAGCTGGCGATTGCACTATTGGAGGTATCCTTTCCACCGATTGGCAAAAATTCACAACATCGGTTATTAATACTACTAGCAGTAATACTTGTGCGACTGTTTTTTTAGAAAATACAGCGGAATTTTATCAATTTTTAATTACACCAGGAAAACATAATAATCAACCAATTAAACCAGCAAATGCTAAATTTTACTTAAAAGTTATCCGCTATATTTTTGGTTGGTTTAACCACTACAAACACATCTCAGTTTCGGAAATGCGTTTAGATATACTGGTTTCCAGTTATCGGGAAAATCCTAGATATTATATAGAAAATTGGCTGAATGAATTTCTAATTTTTCTGCAAGATAGAAACGATAGTCCTAGTCTTAGTCTTTATCGTCAAGGTGTAATTTTAGTTATTATTTTAGCTATCGCTAAATTCCGGTATTTTATCGAGAAAGATGATAGTGCTATTCCAGTAATTAAAAATCTCCGCCAGCAAATTCGAGCCTCATCTCAAGAATATGAAAATTATCCCCCAGTCACAGATAAAGAAAAAAAATGGCTGGAGAATCCTAAATTACAAGAATTATTAATTTGGCAAGATATATCTAGTTATTCATCTTTAGAAAATAATGATAATTTATTAGAGTCTATTTGGGGAAATGAATCTAATCTTGCACTGATGGATAACACATCCCAAACAGCAGAGAAGATAGAAGATGATCATTATTTAGCTAGTGTTACTTCTAGATCTATTGGTGAACAAATAGTTACTAGTATTTCCACTATTGAACCAAGTTTTGAGCATCCTCATCCAGTTAATCAGGAAATAGAAGATAAATTCTCATCTCCGAGCCATAAAAACTCTCGACAACCTTCATTTGTGCGGGTGGAGGTAGAGGGATTACAAAGACTCAATTATTTAACCGGAGAATTGCTGATTTATCAAAAACGTCATTCTTTACAAAATCAGCAAGTCCGAGAACTGGTTGACCGATTAACTCAGCAACTCAATCAGCATCAAGCAAGTCTCAATCAGTTACGTGATTTACCATTACCGTTGTACAATACAGCGTTACATAACACGCATAATGTGGATAATATATATTTTGATACGCTAGAAATGGATGTATATACAGAATTTAATCTAACATTACATACAGCTTTAGAGGAAACACTGCAACTCCAAGAAACTTCGGAATCACTTGATTTACTCTTAAGTCAATCTACTCAGATTAGCGATAAAACACATAGTTTAACTTTGGGAATTATTGATAATTTGGTAGAAGCAAGAATGTTACCTTTATCGAATATTCTGAATCGTTTCTCTCAATTGGTTAGTCGGTTAGGTAATATTTATAAAAAACCAATCGACTTGAAATTAAATGGTACACAGGTACTAGTTGATAAAGCGATCGCTGAAAAACTTTATGATCCCCTATTACATTTAGTTCGTAATGCTTTTGACCACGGAATTGAATCCTCGGAACTGCGTCGTCAGCAAGGAAAACCAGAAATAGGTTTAATCGAAATTAGTGCTTATCATCAAGGAAGTCAAACCGTTATCGCTGTACAGGATGATGGTCAAGGTTTAAATTTAGAAAGAGTTCGTCAAAGAGCGATTGAAATGCATCTGATTTCCGAAGCAGATGAACATCTCACTGAAGCTGAACTTTTAGAAATTATGTTTGCTCCTGGCTTTTCTACATCTGGTAAAGTTACCGAAATATCTGGACGGGGAATGGGATTAGATATTGTGCGGACTCAATTACAAGCACTTAACGGTTCAATTTCGGTAAAATCATCTCCTCATCAAGGTACAACTTTCTTACTCAAAATTCCTTTTTCTATGACTACAGATAAATTAATGTTAGTCCAATCAGGTGGTATTGTCTATGCCTTACTATTAGATAGTATCGAAAAAATATTTATTCCTTCCTCCCAACAAACTAGAGAATTTGAAGGTAAAAAAGTTTTCTATTGGCAAACAGATTCGGATGAAAAAATAGTTAATATTCGGAAATTTTCAGATTTAATTTACTATAATGTTTCCATTGTCAATAATACTAGTTTAGATAGTTTATCTCATAAAAATGAAACAGGAATTATTGGTAATCCTGTACTTTTATTAAAACGTAACCACGAAGTGTGGGGTTTAGAAGTTGACCAAATTATTGGAGAACAAGAGTTAGTCATTAGACCATTAGGAAATGCGATCGCACCACCAAAATATGTGTATGGTTGTAGTAGTTTAGCTAACGGTAATCTGATTCTAGTCATTGATGGTACTCTGTTAGTAGAATCCAGTGAAATGCAAGCTATATTAGAGACACATACTTTACCAAATCAAGGGAGTATAGCAGGTTATGCTCCGACTCCCAATCGGTTAATTACAGCATCTGCGATCATAGATAATCAAGAAACTCTACCAATTCCTTTTACAGAAGTTGCTTACCAATCACCCAAGGTTATTTTAATAGTAGATGATGCGATTAGCTTAAGACAAACTCTCTCACTGACGCTGCAAAAATATGGTTATCAAGTAATCCAAGCACAAAATGGTGTAGAAGCTTTAGAACAGTTACAGTTACATAAAGATATAGAAGTGATTATCTCTGATTTAGAAATGCCGCGCATGAATGGTTTTGAACTATTAAGTAATATTCGGCAAAATCCCACTTTCTCAAAAATTCCAGTTGTAGTTCTGACTTCGCGCAGTGCCGAAAAACATCGTCAGTTAGCCCAGGAATTGGGTGTTAGTGCTTATCTAACAAAACCTTATTTAGAACATGAATTTTTATCTATTGTGGATAGTTTAATTAAACAAAATGCTGGTTAAATTAGAAGACCTATCGCTTAATTAAAAATAATTTGATTATGCACAGCGTAAATGTGTCGCAGTCTGATCCATGCCTTTTTTGAATTGTTGAAATTCTTTCCAGCGGAGTTTAACTGCATCATAAGCTTCTTGAGCAGAGATTTGTCCAGATGCTTCTAAACCACCAATGTAAGCAATTTCTGCTGCTAGTTTCTGTAATTGAATATTAAAATCAATACTTTCTGTTCCAGAGTTATCCCCGTATAAACTAGGTGTTGAGATAAAAGCATTCATTTGTTTACTGCTCAGACTTACCATCTTGTTTTTCCTTAAATTTGAATTCTATGACCTTATCTTCTCCTATTTTTTTCAAATTATTGGTGATTAGTTCGGCCACTCAGTGGTGATATTAATAGTTATTTTTGGTAATCTGAATCTACTTTTGTTTGTGATTTAAATCACAAACTCAACTAAGTTCATATTAAATTTGTGGAGCAGGCATCTTGCCTGCCCTGACTTCAATGGCAGGCAAGATGCCTGCTCCACGTCTAAAAATAGCATGAACTATTTTATTGGGATTTTATACCAAGCCCTACTTATGTAAATAACTGCTAGGATCTTCAGCAACCCATCCTTGAGGTGAGCTAGAGCGCATTTCAAAATGCAAATGCGGTTTAGCGCTAGAAGGTTGTCCTGTGATGCCAACCGTTCCTAAAATATCACCTTTCTCTACTTGTTGACCAACTCTAACGTTAATACTATCCAACTGGGCATAACGGCTTTGGAGTCCACCGCTATGATTAATAATTATTAAGTTACCGTAGGTATTTTGGTCTTTAGCAAAAACTACAACTCCGGGAGCGATCGCCTGAACGGAAGTACCTACTTCCGCTGACAAATCTACACCACTATGAAAAAAAACTTCACCAGTAGTAGCATTTGTTTTCCAACCATAAGCTAACAATACATTTGCTGCTTGAGATAATGGATATCCAGATGTTTTGATTGACGACGCTTCCAAAGCAGAAGATTGATTAGAATCCAGTTTAAAAGACCGATTAGATGTGGGTACAAATACGATTCTAGGGTTTTTTTGACAACCATTAATCTCAAACAGAGTATCCGGATGGACTTTATATTGTGCTGCTATTTGTCGCCAAGTTTGACCACGAGGTACTTCTACAACCATCCCATTATATGGAGGAATGTCGAGTAAGCTACCAATAGATACTGTACCGTTGTTTACGGATGGGTTCATATTTATAATTGTCGTAGGAGTGAGATGATAACTTTCAGCTATATTCACTAAAGTTTCCCCTCTTACGACTTTATGGCGTCGGAAACGCGAGAGCGCGGGGGTAGGACAACCAACTACAGCAGCCTTAGCACTCTTCAGGTTAGGTAATGTGGACATTAGCCCTAAAGTGCTAATTAAGCTACAGAGAAACAATAGACGATAGGAAATAGTCATATATATCTATATCAGTTGAGAGAGCGCTAATTTTAGATTTTAGATGGGGGTTTTTCCCCCTGGGTGATAGGTTGAAGAAGAGGCCAGGGAGCAGGGTGCGGGAGCCACGGGAGAGGTATAAGTACAAGTCTTTTCCTCCTTGCCTACCTTCCTTTTTTTTCGCTCTACCCCCTGTCTCCTGCCCCCTGCCTCTTTTACCCACTCTTTTTATCTCTCTTTTCTTTACATTACTCTGATTTCTCAATCCGCTCATCCTACTGTTTCCGTAGCTAAATTCAAATATCTACTAACGGAGTTGGTTAATATAGCTCCTGACTCCTGATTCGGTGACTCCTGACTCCTGCTATACGTCTTGTTATCCTTGACTTCAATTATTCTTACTCGTATGAAATTATCTGGGAAGCAACTAGCCATTTATCTGTTTTTGTTATTAGTTGGTGCTGGTGCTGGTGTATTTAGCAGTAGTTATCTGACGCACCCCAAATACCCGTTCCTTCAGTTAAAAAATGTGACATCTGCTCCCTCACCTGATTTGACAGTGTCTAATCCTATTGATCGAACCGTAGCGGCTAATCAAGGTAATAATGTCAATTTTATTGCCCTAGCTGTACAAAAAGTTCGAACCAGCAGTGGTGAGAATCAATGCTACTCGTAAGGTAGCAAATCCGATTTCTGAAGCTTTAAAAAATCCTCTCTGGCGTCATTTCTTTGGGGAAGATGAGCAACCAGTTCCTCAAGAACGGATTGAGCGAGGTACGGGATCAGGATTTATTTTGAGTATAGATGGGCAATTATTAACCAATGCTCATGTCGTCGCCGATGCTGATACTGTGCAAGTGACTCTTAAAGATGGTCGAACTCTGGAGGGGAAGGTCGTCGGCATTGACCAGGTTACGGATATAGCAGTAGTCAAAATTGCCGCAGATAACTTACCTGTAGTCAAATTAGGTAATTCCCAAAACTTGATTCCCGGAGAATGGGCGATCGCCATCGGTAATCCTTTGGGTTTAGATAATACGGTAACAATGGGGATTATTAGTGCTACAGACCGCACTAGCGCTCAGGTAGGAGTTCCGGATAAGCGGGTTAGCTTTATCCAAACTGATGCGGCCATTAATCCTGGTAACTCTGGTGAGACTTTACTTAATGCTCAGGGAGAAGTTATCGGCGTTAATACTGCTATCCGCGCCGATGCTCAAGGATTAGGTTTTGCGATTCCGATTGAAACTGCTGCTCGTGTAGCTAATGAATTATTTATCAAAGGACACGTAGACCATCCCTTTTTGGGAATTGAAATGGCAGACCTTTCCCCCGTCAAAAAACAGCAGATTAATCAGGAGTATCAGCTTCACATTCAAAAGGATGTTGGGGTTGTGATTAAAAGAGTCCTAGAAAACTCACCAGCACAGCAGGGTGGATTACTTCCTGGAGACTTGATCCAAAAATTTAATCGCAAACCTGTCAGAACCTCAGCCCAAGTCCAGAAATTAGTTGAGTTTAGCTCCGTGGGGGATATTCTAGAAATCGAAATCCACCGTAATGGTAAAGCTCAAACCTTGAAAATCCGGTCAGGGGCTTATCCTCAAAAAAAGTAGAGGTCAATAACACCAAATACCAGAGTTATTTTTACCACTTAACTATTGACTAGATAAATTTTCTAATTGCATTCTTTGTTCCATTTGACGTAAGAAATACCCTGTCATCATTGCCGATGCTAACAATCCCGCCAGATTATCCCGATCTGTGGTAATCTGCACATTGAAATTTTCTGCGGGTAGCATTCCCACAAGTCCTTGGACGTTTTGGGAAATGATTTGCTTGATTTCAGGACTAACCGACTGGGCGACACGGGCTAAAACTTCAGGGGACTGATGCTGTAGATATTTTAGTAATGGACTGGGGTGTTCCCCGGAGTGGTCGCTCAGAAGCTGATTAGGGTGTTCCTCAGAGTTGTCATTGAGAAAGTTAGGATCAAACACCATTGGCAGTATTTTTTAGCTGAGTTGCTAATTCCACTTTAAACCATAGTCTATGATTAATGCATTGTGGTTAGGGTGCAATACACCACTTTACACCTATTAATCATATTAGAGCTATTATAGCACTCAGCAAATGCACTATGTGAATTTTTTGATTTTCAATTACTTAATCTGGCGTTAATTCTATCTCTAGTTTGAGTTCAAGCTGTTCTTCTTTCTGGTTGGTGGGGAATATGGGCGGAAGTTGCTCAATTTGGAAATATTGATGAAATTTAGGCGTGATTTGTAAGGAGTATGTCCGAGAATCATGGTCTCGGCGTTTGCGAACAAAACCCAGTTCTACTAGTTCAGGCACATGTTGGTATACTCCTGAACCTCGTAAGTTAATTAAGTCACTTTGAAGTATGGGGCTATTCAGGGCGATCGCGGCTAAGGTTCGTAATGCTCCTAATCCTAATTCTACCGGGATTAAAGTTTGAACTAAATCTTGAAAATCAGTCCTGAGTTGCAAACTATAACCCTCTGAGGTTTCTACAACTTCTAGGGCACTATCTCTATGGGCATAATTATCCATTAGTTCGATTATGCCTTCCTGAACTTTAGCGCGATCGCATCCAGCATACTCGGCGATTTCACTCAGCGATAAGGGTTTACCTTTTAAATAGAGAATGGCTTCTATCTTCGTGGATATGTCTATCTTCATCAGTCAGTGGTCATTTTTTGTAAAAGGAGGCGGGGAGGTGGGGAGGTAAGAGGCAGGGGGGCAGGGAGCAGGGAGCAGGGGGGAGAGGAAGAGGCAGGGAGCAGGGGGGAAAAACGGAGATGGGGAGATGGGGAGAATATATTTTAAATTCTCTTTCCCCTGCCCCCTGCCCCTTGTCCCTTGTCCTCTTTTCCCTCTGCCCCCTGCCCCCTGCCCCCTGCCCCTTGTCCTCTTTTCCCTCTGCCCCTTTGCCCCTCTGCCTCCTTCCCTAAATTTAGCGACTCTGACCGTTGAGAATAAATTCGGCGATCGCTAAATCCTGGGGTGTGGTAACTTTTAAATTAGTTTCTTCCCCTGGGACAATCTGAACTTGAATCCCACATTTTTCAAACAGAGCCGCATCGTCAGTCACTTCCCAATTCTGACGTAGACCTTCAGCATGGCAATGTTTCAGCAGTTTAACATCGAACCCTTGCGGAGTTTGAGCAGCCCATAATTGTCGTCGGTCTGGTGTGCTTTGAATAATGCCATTGTCATCGACAACTTTGATCGTGTCTTTGACTGGTACAGCAGCGATTAATCCAGAACAATGAATAATAGCCGCCGCACAAGCATTAAATAAATCTGGTGTGGCTAAACACCGAGCGCCATCATGAATTAAAACTTGTTGGGCATCTGCTGGTAGAGCCTCTAAACCATTATATACTGATTCTTGACGAGTGGCCCCACCAGAAATTAATTCCACAGGTTTAGTGAGATTTAGGTCGCCCAGAATTGCTTTCAAGTCATCCCAATCATCTGGTTGAGAAATAATTCCGATCCAACTAATGGCATCAGCCGCTTGAGCAGCTAATAATGTCCAAGCAATAATTGGTCGCGATCGCACTGTCAATAAAAGTTTATTCCGGTGATGGCCCATTCTTTTGCCGCTTCCGGCCGCTGGAATTAGTAAATACACAACATTCCTCAATCTTTTGGCTATATATTTTCCCCTAAAATAAGGAGCGAGTAAGCCTCAAAAAATATTATGCGAGTAGTAGCCCTTGTACCTGGTACAATTAGCGACCAAATTCTCTTCTTTCCGACTCTAGATCACCTGAAGCATGATTACCCCCATGCTCAAATAGATGTCATTGTCGAACCCCGGTCAAAGGCTGCCTACCGAGTGAGCAAATGTGTTCATGAGGTATTAACCTTTGATTATCAGGATCGTAACAGTCTAGCAGATTGGGGTAACTTGGTAGGTATTATTCGCGATCGCGAGTATGATGCTGCCATTGCGGTGAAACCAAGTTGGTGGGTGAGTCTTTTACTGTGGTTAACAGGCATTCCCACTCGAATTGGCTATGCTGGCAAAAACTCGTTTTTTCTCACCAATTCTATTCCGTTTTTACCATCTCCATCTGCGGCGGCTGTCTATCATGATTTACTGCAACCTTTTGGGATTAACTCTCCTTGTCCAGATTTAGCCATCAATATACCCAAATCTGATATTGAGTGGTCACAACAAGAACAACAACGTTTAGGCGTAAATGAAACCGGATATATCCTGATTAATGGTGCAGCAAATCAGGTAGAAAATATCTATCCCACCGAGAATTGGCAACAAATTATTCAAGTTTGCCTTCGTAAACAACCAGATTTACCTGTGGTACTGGTTCAAGGATATGAGGATGAACCGTGGGTGCGATCGCTGCGGGAATCTTGTCCAGAAATCAAAATCACATTCCCAGATAATATCGGTAAGTTAGCTGCCATTATTGGTGGAGCAAGTTTGATGTTATCTAGTGTGAGTACACCACTACACTTAAGTATAGCTGTGCAGACATATACTATAGCTCTGCTTGGTATCACAGAGCCAGCATTGTTATTACCAACCAGTGACAAATTTCTAGCCATTGCATCTTCTACAGATAAAGTGGCAGATATTTCACCAGAAACGATTTTAGAAAAAATCTGGGGAGGATGAAAAGAGGACAATAACATCCGGTTCCCTCTCCTTCGCCAGGCTACGATGTACACACAAGTATGATTTAAATACCTCTTCCTGGTTTTGAGTCGAGCAAAACCTGTCCCTCTCCGAAGTGGAGAGGGAATTTTTATGTATATTTCTGTATTTTATTAGTATTTTTTTATTCTTGTAAATCCCTCTCCGTGTCGGAGAGGGGTTTGGGGAGAGGTCTTTAACTTGTATTTTTACATACAATATCTCTTCCCTATTTAAAGAGCACTTAAAACATACACTAAAGTGAAGAGAACAATCCAAATAATGTCTACAAAGTGCCAGTAAATTTCTACCATTTCAATTTCAGTATGTTGACTGGCAGAATATTGACCAGGAGTAAAAGAACGCCAAATTGCTCCCAAAATGAATATGAGTCCCACAAATACATGCAATCCGTGGAAACCTGTGGTGATGTAAAAGCAATTGGCGAAAACGTTGGCGGTTAAACCATATCCCAAATTCATGTACTCATATATCTGACCAGCTAGGAAAATAGCCCCCATAATGGCGGTAATTCCATACCAAAGACGCATTCCCGTCAGGTTATTCTTTTTAATGGCTATGTCACCCAAATGAATGACAAAACTACTGGAAACCAGAATCACGGTGTTAATCGCTGGTACTAATAATTCGACTTCAGTACCTGCTGGAGGCCAAACTGGTGTGATGCCACGAAAAAACAAATATGTGGCAAAAAATCCCCCAAACATGAGAGATTCGGAGGCGAGAAAGGTTAATAATCCCCAAATTCGCAAATCTGCGTGTTCTTCGTGCTGTTGATTTGTAGTCGCTACGGTCATATTCTTTACCTTGTGAATAAATGCAACAAGATCAAAGCTGGGGATGGGGAAATGAGGAGGAAGATGATTCCCCTATCCCCTAACTCTGATTAATTAAGTACTCAGTTCTGGTGTTGCAGGTGATGGGGTTGACGCACTATGACCATGACCGTAATCATAAGGTCAGATGTGTCACAACAGGTAGTACTTCCCAGTTTTCAATGATGGGTGGAGAACTGGTTGTCCATTCTAAAGTTAAACTTTGCCAAGGATTATCGCCAGCTAAGGCACCTTTTGTCCAACTATGAATTAGGTTGTAGGTAAAGGGAATGACTGAAATTCCCAAAATGATGGAGCCAATTGTACAAACAATATTCAGGTTAAGAAATTGTGGGTCGTACATGGCTACCCGTCTAGGCATTCCTTGTAAACCCAATTTATGCATGGGTAGAAATGTCAGGTTGGTGCCGATGAAAGTGAGTGCGAAGTGAACTTTTCCCCAGGTTTCATCTAATTTTCTGCCAGTCATTTTGGGGAACCAGTGATAAATTCCGGCATAAATGCCAAACACTGAACCACCAAATAAAACGTAGTGAAAATGTCCAACTACATAATATGTGTCGTGGACGTGAACATCAAAGGGGGCTGTTCCCATTGTGACTCCGCTTAAACCACCCATGACGAACATGGATAATAAGCCAATGGCGAATAGCATGGCGCTGGTAAAGCGAATTTTACCGCCCCAGAGGGTTGCCACCCAGGCAAATATTTTTACACCTGTGGGAACGGCTACTAATAGGGTAGAAATGGTGAAGAAGATCCGCATCCATCCTGGTGTCCCACTGGTAAACATATGGTGAACCCATACGAATAAACCTACTACGCAAATGGCAACGCTGGAATAGGCGATCGCCTTATAACCAAAAATGGGTTTGCGAGAGTGGACAGGAATAACTTCGGACATAATGCCGAAGATGGGCAGAATCATTAAATAAACTGCGGGGTGAGAATAAAACCAGAATAGATGTTGATAAATAACGACGTTACCACCTGCATCTGGTTTAAAGAAGGAGGTGCCAAAGTTTAAGTCAAACAATAGTAGGACTAAACCAGCTGCTAATACTGGTGTAGAAAGCAATGCCAGGATAGAAGTAGCTAAAATTGCCCAGCAAAATAAGGGAACTTGATCCCATTTCATGCTGGGAACTTTCATCATCAAGATGGTGATGACAAAGTTGACAGAACCCAAAATTGAGGAAGTTCCCACCAATACAATCGCTAAAATCCACATTGATTTGCGCGATGGGTGCGGTGACTAAGCTCAATGGTGGATAAGCTGTCCAACCAGATTGAGAACCACCAAAGATAAAACTACCTAAGATGAGTAATCCCGCTGGAGGATTTAACCAAAAGGCGATCGCATTCAATTTCGGGAATGCCATATCTCTAGCACCCACCATCAAGGGGACTAGATAGTTACCAAATCCCCCAATTGCACTGGGAACAATCCATAAAAAAATCATGATCGTGCCATGATTAGTCATGAAAGCGTTGTACAGATTGGGGTCGAGGACATCTGACTCTGGGGTGCTTAATTCAGCACGGATAGCCAGTGCCATTAATCCACCAATCAGATAAAATACAAATGCTGTCACTAGGTATTGAATCCCAATTACCTTGTGGTCAACATTAAATGTAAAATAGTCTTGCCATTTCCACGCGGTGGGATGAGCAGTTGTCATAATGTTGTCAGATGTTAATTGTCAGTTTTTGGTTTTTAGGTGTTAGTTGTCTGTGACTAATGACTACTGACCAATGACTTGAGAATTGCGGCATTAATCCCCATTTGATGAATGTGGGGTGCTAAAAATTCTGAGGTGGATAAGTTAGCAGGGTTAACTGCAACCACCTGGGATGAATTTTGGGTTTGAGCAACTTGATTTTCAGTTACCCAGCTTTGATACTCTTCGGGAGTATGAACAATTACTTGTGTCCGCATGGAACCGTGATAACCACCGCACAACTCGGCACAAACTACGGGATATGTACCTGGTTTAGTGGCGACAAATCGGAGTTCTGTAGGTATACCAGGAATTGCATCTTGCTTCAGACGGAATTGAGGCACCCAGAAAGAGTGAATTACATCTTGGGCTGATAAATTTAGTTGCACATCAGCTCCTACGGGAATATGCAATTCTCCAGCAGCAATCCCAGTTTCTGGATAGTCAAATAACCAAGCAAATTGTATCCCCTTCACATTCACCACCAAATCAGCCGGTTTACCATGAGTCTGATGGTGCACCACCAATCCCAATGGAGGGAGCAGCACTTCCAGATTCATCATTCAGGGTCGCAGCGATCGCACTACCTGATACATGGGCTACAGGAGAATGAATATGACCTGCGGGTTCAAATCCACCCATTTGGTTATAAACATCTACGCTGTAAATGCCTAAAGCCACTACAATCACAGTGGGAATTGCTGTCCAAAAAATTTCTATGGCTGTGTTTCCTTCCAGGGGAATACCATCAGTATCATCACCTTTACGGCGACGAAATTTAACCAAGAAAATGAGAATTGTCCCTTCGACAATTAAAAATAAGGCGATCGCAATGGTAAACATGACATTGAAAAATCCGTCTACCAAAGGTGCTTGTTGCGATGCTTGAACGGGAAATAGATGATGATTGTTACCAATCCAGATGCTGATAGCGGAAATTAATAAACCAGCTATCAACGTCCACAGTGAAACAGGAACTTTTTGCATACACGCTACCTGCTCTGTAAACCATAAATTAAAGGTGTGTTCCCAATTCAAAATTCAAAATTCAAAATTCAAAAACAGGAAAGTCAGATTATGTCTGGATTCTAGGGATTGAATTTGGCACAGAATTTTGTTGAACTGGTGTGATTTCCTGGAATTTAAACCCATTGTTGTTTTGATTCCTACATTTTGATTTCCGAAACTCATCGTGAGATTGGGAAAATACAAAATCTAAAATTCAAACTTGTGGGATCATTCCAGCAGATTGCACCCTGCGTTATTGAGATTTTTCAACTTGACCAATAAATAATAATTACTCATTCTTGGACTAGGAGATTTAACAATTTCACAGGGCAGCGTTTTTTGTTTTCACTTATTAACTTTCTAACTTGCACCCAGAAAAAATGGGGGAAACTTCCAGATTTTTTCACATCTTTTCCCCATAAATTACAAATTGTATTTTCATTCTGATGACAAGATAGCTCTCTGGTTCCAGAAAAGCTAATTCTTTGACAAGAATACAATATTCATTAAAGAAGGGAACACGGAATAGAGAATAATTTTCCTAGTATATATTCCCTAATCCCTATTCCCTTTTATAAGACTAAATTAACAGCAAGTATTAATATGTTACTCAATAACAATTTACGATTTACGTTTTTGTTTACAGTGAACTTTTTAGGTTAGTTCTAGTTATAAGTATTCCCCTCTACTTACCTTGCTGGATTTTTTAGCTCTGGAATTATAGCAAATGGTCAAGATAGTTATGGACACGAATTGATACAAAAGAAACTCAATTCACAATCTTGTTTTTACTCCTAACTCCTAACTTCTTAATTATTTAACACAACATGACTGTAGCAGTTCTTAGGACAAATCCGTGAACAAGCTTCACAACCGATACAATTTTCTGGAGAAGAAACTGACATGACCTTGCGTTCAATTTCTTCATCATCTTCATCTTCTACAAATTCACCTTCTTCATTAAGTGCTTTTAACGACAGCACATTATGTCCACAAACTTTAATACATCTGCCACAACCGATACATTTATCTTTATCAATTTCTTGAGCAAATTTAGGTGTCCAAGCTTTACCACCATAAGTCAATCCTGTTAGTGTTGCCATGAAGATTCCTCGGCAATTATGCCTATAAACTAGTTGGTACATTAATCCTCATACTAGCTTAATGTTTTTCATTTTTAATGTTATAAGTTTACTTTTTTTCATCAAGTTTTGATGACTTTGTTCCCCGAAAACACTTTGGATAAATTTTTTTAACCAATAGGTTTAAATTATCAGTAAAAATATCTCAGTAAATATTAAGAAATCATTCCCCGCTCATCTCGAACAATCTTATTCAAATCTTTATGAAATGTATAGTTAATGAAGAAGCAATAAAGAGGAGATAAAAAGTCCTGAAAAAGTTATGAGAAAAGTTATCTAAAAGCACAGTTTTTTATTGTTAATTCTCAAACATCCTCTCAATACAGAAATCCGATTTGATTTTTGTAGACGTAGCCTATGTTTTGTGCTGACAAAACACGGTAGATGAATTCTACTCCCTATTCCCTAACGCAATAAAGATAATTTGGTAGCTAGTTATGAATCAAAAGGACACATCCAGGGAAGTCCCAGGGCGAACATTTCCAGCATTGGAGTAGGAAGAAGAAGTCATGGCTTATGCAATTCCTACCAACAGTTGCGTTGGATGTGATAACTGTCGTTCCCAATGTCCTACGGGTGCCATCAAAATTGAAAACGATGAATATTGGATTGATCCTTGTCTTTGTAACAATTGTGAAGGTTTTTATCCTGAACCCCAATGCGTCATTGCTTGTCCCATCAATGCTCCCATTCCTTCCCAAGCTAAGAAAGGGAGATGTAAAGTTGAACCACGCAATGCTACTAGTTCAGATTTATTCTCTAATGGCAAAAATCATCCTTATGCTTCGGCAATCGCCATTTGGGAAGCCTGTAACGTCTTATCTCAAAGGACTTCTATCCCTTGGGAATTGGACGAGGAAGGATATTTAGCTTACAAACGACAAGTGAATCAAGGTCGGGGTGCAATTGCCTTTCACATTCAAGATCCAAATCAAGTGGGTGAGCGAGCTAAAAATCTATCCGCTATTGAAGGATTAGATATCAGAGCCGCAGCTATGCATCTAATATTTGCAGCGCATGCAACCGCATTAGAGCATCCTTGGGAAGAAGAATTTGCCATAGATGAACGACAAATTGAGAAATATTTAGGACTAGAAAAACGCAAAGACCTAAATAAAGTTGCTAAACTAGCTCTAATTAAAAACCTAGTTCAGCAAACTTGTTCACTAATTATTTCCATTGACTGGCCGCAACAAGGTAGAGTCAAAGGATTCTCAGTCACAGGTAGTCATTTGTGGCATTTAGTTGGTATTGAACACCACTTTCAAGAAGATGATTTGGGGTGTAAATATCTGATTGGACTAACATTTAAAATTAAAGCGGGAATCTGGTCACAACACTTTCTCAACAAACAAGCATGTAAAGACCGCACAGCATTCTATCAGTATGGAACTTTACCCAAAACACTGTTAACTACAGTGATGAGTATTTGGCAACAACATGAAGGAGCAGTTAGACTGATGTTGTGGTTGTTGTTTAAAACTAAAATGGGTAAAGAACAACGCATTACGGTTCCGACTTTAATGAGAGTTGCTTATGGTCAAGAAAAAATCAATCTAGCTTCCAGACACAGAGAAGAACGAAAGCGCTTATTACGAACCTATGAAAGTGATTTAGAAATTCTTAATCATTATGGAGTTAAACCATTATTTGACCCAGTAACTTATCCATTAGAGATTCAACCTTTATGGGCAAAATTAGTTGATTTACCAGAAGACCCAGATGAAGCCTTAGAATTTTGGATTAATGACGGTAGTGGGACAACTCGTTTAACGGATACAGGACCCCGTGGTAAATGGAATTTATTAATGAATGCCCGGATTTTGTCATTTGAACTCCCATCAGAATGGGAGCAAAACAGTTCAGATGCAGACAAAAAAAAGCGGCGTACTACTAATACTAAAAGAAAAGCTAAAATCAGAGAAGATTTACCAGGTGAGCAGATTTTAGAAGCTCGCAAAAGTATGAAGCTCTCTCAAAGAGAGTTAGCGAAGCTCACAGGTAAAAGTCAAAGTTGGATTCGCGATGTAGAAAATGGTCGCTTAAAAGCCAAGTTAGAAGACCAAATGCTGCTACGGAAAGTACTAAATATGGAATAATTACAAAAGAGGGTTAAGTGGTTGTTTCGTTTGGGGTAAGCAGGTAAACAAAAATAAAACTATTTGTTCGTAGTTGCGCTTTAGCGCAATTGACCCTCAACGCAAGAGAGTTGCATCGACTTTACATAACTTTACATAGTTAGAATTATTTTCGTTTATCTACTTAGGGGTTGGTGGGTTAGTTTGAGCGATCGCCACAATCACACCTCCTAAATGATTAGATATGAAACAATTATGGACGATTCTGTATATGTTCTATAATTTTAGTTAGGAGTGCGTTCAATTACAAGCAATTCCAGGAGATATAGAATATGGTGACACAAAAAATAGTAGATATGACTATTGATGATATTAAATCCTTGATTGTGGAAGTAGTTGATGAAAAATTAAGGAGCGGACGGAAATCAAAGGATGCTCGCTCTGTAGAACAGGTTTTAGCTGCGATGGATTGTTGGCGATGGACACCACCGCTAAATTCTCCTAGCACTAGCGAACTACTGCGAGAGGATCGTGATATATAATGGCAATTTATGTAGTAGATGCAAGTGTAGTTATTCAGTATGCAATTACACAAGTGTATACGCCAGAGGCAAGAATTTTAATTACTCAGATGTATCAGGGAGACCAGTTGTATATCCCAGAATTTTGTCTACTAGAATGTGTCAATGTTTTGTGGAAAGAGGTTCGGTTTCGGGGATTACCACAAACCCAAGCTAAACACATTATTAATGAACTTCTGGCGTTATCATTTCAAACTATGCCAGCAATTGATCTTTTACCTCGCGCTTTAGAGATTGGTTTAAGCTGTCAATTAGCTGTATATGACTCTCTGTATATTGCATTAGCGCTGACTCTAGATTGCCCGTTAGTGACAGTAGATGATCGCCAAGGAAATGGTGCGACTATATCTGGTGTCGTACTCAAATCTATAACTGACTTTTCAATTGATGATACAAAAAGGTTTTCGTGAATCATTCAAGAAAGTTACAAGGTATAAAATCGGTTAACCATATATACTAAGTACGGCTAACCGTACCTAGTATATATACACCCTTAATAGCTCATTTATATATAATTTATTTATACACTAATAAGGTATTTATTTTATGAAAAAATACCTTATTTAAGCAAGTGAATAAAAAAGTAAAATTAGGATGTTGTGTAAATGTTAGATGTATTTAACGAAGAAATTGAATTGCTAATTAAATCAGGTATCTCTAATCTTTACTGGTATAAAGCCGATCTTAAAAAAACTTGGCTGAATTCAGGAATTTCATCTAAAGTATGCGACGACTTATTTTCTAGGAAGGATGCTGAAGGAAATTTTTTAACGAAAAAAAAGTTGATGGATTTGTTATATGAAGAATTACGTGATTTAGATTATGATAAAAGACTGGAAATATCAAGAAATTTTGTAAGATGTTTAATAGAAAGAGAAAATTTTAATCCTCAAGACAGTAAGCATAGGATAGAAATTAGTAAAGATGTGTCATTGAAGTTAAAAGCAATAAAGCAAGATCAAGATAAAGAGAAAGAAGCAAAAAAAAGGATTATAAAACAAACTGAAGAAATAAAACAAGATAATTATTATTATCAGTTATCATGCTTAAAAAATATTTTTAATCAATCCTACAAATCTCCTCCACAAAAAAGAGGTTATGAATTAGAAAAAATATTTTCGGATTTAATGAAGATCAGTAACATACCTGTTCAAGAATCATTTAAAATAATAGGAGAGCAAATAGACGGTGCTATTAAATATGATAATCGTTATTATTTAGTTGAATTAAAGTGGATAGCAGAAAAAGCTAATCAAAGCGATATTTCTAGTCTCTATTTGAAAGTTGAAGGTAAGATGCAATCTTTTGGATTATTTATTGCAATGAATGGTTATTCTAATGATGCTATATCCTCATTAACAAAGGGTAAAGATATTAGGATAATTTTGTTAGATGGTATACATTTAGTTAATGTGATATCTGGTATTTATACTTTCCAAGAACTATTAGAATACGCTATTAAACAAGCATCATTAAAAGGAGAAATATATTGTTCTCATAACATTTAATTTAAAATCGAAAACCCTATACATTTATATTATCAATTGAGTCGTAAATTGCTATAATTCTTTATTGCTTCTTATTAAGAAGATATCTTAATACGGTTCAGTTAAGGGAAGAGGTAATATTGTCATCCTGACCGGAGGGAAGTATCTTGCGAATCCTTCCCTCCGGTCAGGATGACAGTATAGGGACTCTATCTCATTTTTCAGCTTACAGCAGTTTTCATGTATTTAGACCACAGTTAATTTTTGCGTACTTCTTGCTTTTGCGCCTACCCTTCGGGAACGCTTTCAGCGAATGCGTCTTTGCGTGAGACAAAAAAATGTGGCTTATCTACATGAAAATTGCTGTAATACCAACCGTATTGGAATATATCTAGAATTGATTATCGGATATTAACACTTTATCCGTAAGTGAAAATGTATTAATTCTAACTATGTGGAAGCAAACGTTATTTTACCTATTTTCTATATCCTAAATATCATCATATCTCCCTTTCCTTAGTAAGGAGAGGGACAGGTTTTATGCAGTAAAATCAGGGTGAGTAGGGGCTTATTGCAATACGCCCCTACTTATATGTACCAAAATCCTACACACTATAAGTGGCTATTTTCTTAGATACCACACCAAGACTAGCTATACCATATTTGACAATTAACGAATATTGCTTCGCATTACAAGCAGTCTTGAGATGTGGACTGTTAGCTTCATCTTTCAGCAATTTTGCTTGATATGTGTAAAGAACACCAGCAGGTTGTTCAAAAGTTAGTTCACCTAAAATTGTCTGATTATCTAAACTTTGCTCTAAAATTTTTCCCGATATTTTATAGTTAAACCAATCCCATCCATAATAGAGAATTAGTTCTTTTTCCAAAATCTGTAGCGCAGGTGGTAAAATCCCCGAACCACGATAAACTTGATTTAAGCATTGAATATCACCAGTACGAGTTAAAATTGCCCTGAATGATTCTGAGTCCAGAACACCATAATATCTTCCTTCTGGAAGGTCTATCGCTGTAGGTGCAAATCTATGTCCTCCAAAGTGAGTAGATTTCCAAATTCTAGTATTTTCTAAATGCAAATTAGTAATAGTATTTTTAGCATGAAAGTAAAAGGGATTACCATATCTAGCACAGCATTGATCATGACTACCGTGAGTACAGATTAAAATATCTCTAGTTACAATATTTTTGACTTCATATCCAGGATTTTTCCCACATAAATATTTGCGAACCACCCCTGCTACTTGCTCAATATTTGTCAGGTGAAATTCTTGTTTGTCATATCCACTACTTAAACCCTCTTGTTTTTGATAAATTAACAAAGTTGTGTGATTAATCTTGTGTGATAAATCATTAGCAATTAAAAGGAAACTAACTGGTAGTTTAGCTGACTTTACTTCTTCTACCAAAAATCTTAAGTTCTCTGGTATCCATTTAGAATGAAATGCTTCTGATGCCCACGGTGGCGGACATTCTACTAAAATATAGGTTTGATAATTGGTAGCACTACCAATGATATCTTCTCCTATTTGTCGAGAATAATCAGCACAAAAAAAATTGTTCATTATCTCTACTCTTTAATTAATTTTATGGACAAAAGCAATGGTATGTCTATAATTGTATGCTTGAATACGAATTACCTGACTAACAAATTTGCCAGTCAAAACTAGAGAGGCACTTTATAACATCCTTCATTATTAGCATTTTTCCGGCTAATAAATCATCTATCATCTAACGCAAATAAATGAAGCAAATTATTAATACATTTATTGTGTTAATTTTGCATCTACTATTATCTAGAATTTCAGAATTTTTCCTGAATGACAACTTGGTTTTCGACCACTAAATTTTTATTTCATCAATAAATATTCTCCTACTTACAGCGTCTAACGGGGGAGTTTTCTCTACCACGGCTGTCTGTCAAGATGGCAGTAGTATATATTACCGTAAAAAAAAATTTGTCCCTGTCAGCTAAATCTGGTAATTTCTCCGGAAATTAAATCATGATCAATCATCAGTATTTATCCACTTAATAACCTCCTCGTACTAGCCTTGAGCATAGATTTTTTTCTATAGTATTGCAAAAAATTCTCAATAAGTTATGAAAATAAAAATCACCGGAGAAGGTAATCAAGCGTAAATAAGCTAAATTATATGCCAATAATACTCAATTTAGCTTAAAAATGACATTATTGAGTTCCCAGCTTAACCAAACCGTATTGAATCATATCCAACTACTCTAACTGAATTGAATAAGAAAAGCAAGGATTTGAGAATTTTTATGATTTCCTTCACCTGGAAATAGGGTTTGTACTCTTCGTATATTACAACCTGTTGCAAATTTGCTGAAGATACTCGCCTAAATTGGGAAAATAAAGATCATACGTCAAAAGTAAAATCATCACTTTTTGACGTATGACTAATAACCTGTCGAATTCATCAATAATGATATGGCTATTGCTAGTTTCTACTTTTATGCTGAATTGAATGATTTTTTACCTCGGCATAAGAAACACGTAAAAATATCCCAAGTTTTTGAGGAGCGAGCTTCCATTAAAGATATGATTGAGTCCTTGGGAGTTCCTCATACAGAAATTGATTGTATTGAAGTTAATGGCATCTATGTAAATTTTTCTTACATTGTCGAAGATGAAGATAATATCAATGTATATCCAATTTCTGCCGTTGGTACCATTGAACCAACTGTATTTGTCCGACCCAATCCTCTGAGTGTAATTCGTTTTGTTTTAGACATTCATTTAGGTAAATTAGCTACATCTTTAAGATTGTTGGGCTTTGATACTTTGTACCGTAATGACTATGAAGATGAAGAATTGGCACAAATATCCTCTAGTCAAGAGCGGTTATTATTAACTCGTGACAAAGGTCTGTTAATGCGGAGTTTGGTCACACATGGGTATTATGTCAGAAATACACAACCTCAACAGCAAGTTATTGAGGTTTTACGACGCTTTGACTTATTTAAAATTGTCTCCCCTTTTCAAAGATGTTTGCGTTGTAACGGATTATTAGCCTCTGTAGATAAACAATTAATTATTGACCAATTACCAGAAACTGTGCAATTACAGACTCATGAATTTCATCAGTGTCAGGATTGCGCTCAGATTTATTGGAAAGGGTCACATTATGAACGATTACAACAATTTATTGATGTAGTCATGAGTAATCAATAATACAGGGTACCGAGGATTTGGAAAAATACGATGACATTTATCTTAGCTCTGGATTTTGGTGGTACTAAATTGGCCGCTGCTACAGTAAAAATCGGTTCTAGAGAGTGGTTAGGTTATGAACGTCGTCTCTCTCCACCGAATGCAGATGCTTTGTCTGACGTGGAAATTATGCGATCGCTAATTAGCTCATTACTTCAAGGAGCGAAACCCGCAGCGATTGGGGTTAGTTTTGGCGGACCTGTGGACGGTGCTACGGGAATGGTGCGCTTATCCCATCATGTTCCGGGATGGGAAAATATTCCCCTGAAGATTTTACTTGAAGATGAATTTAAAGCCCCTACTAATATCAATAATGATGCCAATGTCGCGGCTTTAGGTGAACATCGCTTTGGTGCCGGACGGGGTTATGATAGCTTATTTTACATTACCATCAGTACAGGAGTTGGTGGTGGCTGGATATTAAACAGCAAACCTTGGCAAGGTGCATCAGGAATGGCTGGAGAAATTGGACATATGGTTGTAGATCCAAATGGACCGATGTGCTTGTGTGGTAAACGGGGATGTATAGAACGTTTAGCATCAGTGACCTTATATGGTACAAAATGCCAGAGAAATTCTAGCATCTCAATCGTGGAGTCGGGAGGGAATCATCAGAGGTGCAATATTAAGAAACTTGGTCGAGGATAATTTAAACTTGCTGACCGGACAATCAATTAGTCAAGCAGCTGCGGAAGGAGATGATGTCGCGCAGGAAGTTCTACAAAAAGCAGCTTGGGCTTTAGGTGTGGGTATTGGTAATGTTGCAAACCTGATGAATCCTCAACGTTTCGTTTTAGGGGGTGGAGTGACTAAAGCTGGAGAGGGTTTTTGGTCGGTGGTGCGAAAAGTAGCCAGAGAAACAGCTTTACCAGAAGTTAATTTTGAAATTGTCCGAGCTGTCTTAGGTGATGATGCACCATTATGGGGTGCAGTGGCTTTAGGTCTAGATATTTTACATTGATTTTATGATGTCTTCCCAAAAGTAATGATACCTTACAAATTTATTAACCAATGACACAGTGAATCTACTTGAGCATCATTAGTCAAATTAGCAGCATTGCTCAATGTACCGTCTTCTAAAGAACTCCAGATTTCCTCAGCCATTCTTTTTTCAATTGCTGCACCTAAAAAGAAGGTATGGGGTGAAAGTTCTTGTTTAGAAAATGCGGTCGATATTCTATGCAAAGCTGTTCTTGCTGTTTTCCAGTGTTCATCTGCACCCGCAGGATCAATTCCACCTTTGAGTTCTCCTAATGCAATGTAAAGATTAGGTATTTTGTAAGAGTCAGCAGAAATTTGCTTGTAATCACAATTGAAAATACATACATCAATATTACTTTTCACAAAAGGAACATTAATGTTATATAATATTGTTCTGTTTTTACTACCACTAGACCAACTTAACCCTCTGAGATTTAATTCTATACCAGCATCTTCTGCTGTCTTAGAAATCCAAGTTTTCGCGGTAGAATGAAACCAATGATAGGAAATATTTGCAATTGAAAGAGTAGCAATAATTGCACGAGTTAATTTACGTTGTGCTAGTACTCCACCCACATTCCGCATAGAACCACCAAGGGTATCTCCTCTTGTTAATAGAAATCTATATACCAGTTCTTCGACAAAATCTGATGTCGCTGGTTCCAAGAACTCTTTTATCAGTCCTTGTATTGCTTCTATTTTATCCTGCGCTTGTAAATGTCCTGCTGCTTTATCAGATATTCCCGCAGCTGCTAATAAAGCTGGTTGTATTTCAGGAATATCAATTAATGCATTGGGACTTAAAGCTTGGGAAGCTATGGACTTTAAAACTCTAGCTTGATCAATAAATGGTGTCGCACGACGATTTCTTTCAATTGCTAAAGCTATAAAACCAGTCCTGGTTTTCTCATAAGGCGTTACCAAATCACTACTATTACTTATACTCATATAATTCTTCTATTCCCACATATTTCTTTAATTGTGATAAAATTTTATGAAATTAGATTTTTCTCCATACATAAACACATTTTCTCAACACATCGCGTCCATGTTTTCCCATCTGTTGACTACTATTGCCTTTACCATTTGGTAAAACGAGAATATTCTCAATTTTAAATCCAATTTCTTCAGCAATTTTTGATAAAATTAAATCTACTGAAATGCCAACACCAGCATATTTAACATTATCATTTATCATAAATAAAAGTCCTTGTGGCTTCATTACACGATAACATTCACTAATGATACAAGCCATTTCATAAAAATAGCCTTTTACCATTCTGGGAATACCATTATTATTGAGTTTTCGCTCCGTTTTTTGGGTTTCCAAATACTGCAAAATTGCTTGGAGTAATTTCTGTTTATCTGTAATAGTTATAGCTTTTTCCCAATGAGGATTAATTCCCAATAAATCTTTTGGTCGGTTTTCCACTGTACAACTTAACATTTGTTGTCTAAGATTTACTATTTGATTCTGTCCTACTCCCAATAAAGCAAGTTCTAGAGCATAAGTTCTGGTATAATCGTAACGATTACAATAAGGTGGTGAGGTAATAATGCAATCATATAATTCACCTGGCAATGTTGGCATTATATCCAGACTTGAACCTTTAAAAATATTTATAATTCCCTGTTTATTTTCAGTCGGAAAAAGTTCTCCTTGTTTATTTCCATTATGTTGGTCATTGATAATTTCTCCTAATTTATCACAAATTGCCTGTTTAAAACTGAGAATTTCACCTTTATCAAATATTTTATTTCCCTGTTGACGTCCAGACCGATAATCCCAACGTAAATATTGCCCATCTTTACGTGTGTAACTTACAGATTCTAAGATACATAAAAGTGCAAATCGTAATACTTTTTGTACTTGTTCATTTTCTGTTTGCCATTTACCCATATATTGTTCAATAGCATTTAATGTCGCTTCAGGATATGCACCTTGAGTAATTCTTAATGATTGCAAATGTTGTTTAAATTCTGATGTTTCCCAAGGTGAATTTTTTTGCCAATTGATGAGAACTGCAAAATCATCATTTGTGAATTGTCTTTCTAAAATTAATCTAGCATTAACAATTTCTTGACCAATAGGAAGTAATTCAATCCCATCAGCATTAATCCCATTTTCACTAGCTACAAATAATGTTGTACCACTACCAGCGAATGGGTCTAAAATGTTACTATTTTTAATATTGTATTGATGAAATAAATACTCTATCAAGGAAGCGGAAAAAGCTTCTTTATATTTATACCAACGGTAAGTTGAGCGATTCTTATTTGCTTGAAAACTAACAACTTTTCTGGTAAAAGATTCCTGAATTAATAATTTATTGGTAAAATGTTCTAATAGTTGATAGTCGAGATTATCAATATCAGTAGTATTAGGAAATTGTTTTTCCTTGGTTGTGCTTTCAAGTTGTTCAATATCAAGCATCGTTGAAAAAAATATTGGTGATAATTTAATATACTGCAAATTGCAAATAACTGAAGTACAGACATGAATAGTGAAACTTTTGTAGAGTAGGCATCTTGCTTGCTATTGTATCCTTCACCACAAGGGTTTTAATCCTGACTCCTATATTATCACTCTTTACGGTAAATTAATGATGCTTTTTACACCCCTGTATCCCAGATTATCAGATGGAAGCTAATTTCAGAGTCGGTTTGCATGGATTACTTTTTTCGCTTGCACTTAAATTCGCATTTTGCTAAGATAGTATCGTATAACGTGAAAGCTGTTCCAAAGCTTTCGTCAGCAAGCATTACTGGAGGATATTACATGACAAGAGTTTTAAACTGTAGAGGAAAACCTGATAGATGAATATTATATCTGAAACCAGATTAAAGAAAGCCTGTAAAACATATTCCGATGCTGAGTCTAGTGTTCAATCTTGGATAAAGCTTGTAAAAAAGCAAACATGGAATTCTTTTTCTGAAGTAAAAGCTACTTCGATTTTTGCACCTGACCAAGTTAAAAATTTTGTTGTTTTTAATATTGGAGGAAATAAATACAGGTTAATAACTTATATCGACTACAAAACCAAAACCGTGTTTATCCGAGAATTTCTTACTCATAAAGAATATGACAAGAATCAATGGAAAGATGACAATTGGTTTAACAATTGATATTAATGGTCAGCTTATATTTAGATAAAATTAAGATTCGTATAATACAAATCTTATTTAGTCTTAATATTTAAGCAAGTTATGTATAGGAATAATATTTGATTTTTGAAAAAATTCTGTACACTTTCTCTGTTCTATATTCTCTATCTACACAGATAATTTCAAAAATCAAATACTAGTCCTATAATAATCAGAAAGTAATGCTAAACCCTGACAACTCTTACCAAAAACTACTTGCACTTTTCCCTCCACACCCCATTAAAAATGAAGAAGATTTAGAAAAAACTCAAACAGTGGTTGATAGTCTACTCGACCAAGTGGAGCTAACGGAGGAGGAGGAAGATTATTTAAATTTACTCGGAATTCTAATTCATGAATACGAGGAAAAACAAGATTTGATTCCAGACATTTATGGAGTAGAACTTTTAAAGGTTTTCATGATGGAATTGAATCTAAAACAAAAAGATTTAGTTTCTGTTTTCAAAACCGAGTCTATTGTTTCTGATGTACTAAGAGAAAAACGTAGGTTAACTGTTGAACACATTGAAAAACTGGCAAAATTTTTCAATGTTTCACCTGCTGTGTTTTTTCCAGAGAATCCATCAAAACAAGATTTTTTAGAAATAGCTTAGTTTCTATCAGGCAAGATGCCTGCTAGAAACTAAAGAGATTGAATTTCCCTCATACTGAGTATTTCTATGAGATTATTCAAGCTCACACTACTCAACTTCCTTAATTCGAGTTTTCCGTTCCAAAATCTCCTTCAACACCAAAGTCACTACGGCTAATAATCCCAACAATACAGATGCAGAAAAAGCAGCTTCGGTTTCATACTGTTTATAAGCATCTTCTACAAATAGTGGTAAACTCTGAGTCTTATCGGCAATATTCCCAGACACTACCGAAACAGCCCCAAATTCACCCATTGCTCTGGCATTAGTTAAAATTAACCCATATAGTAAACCCCAACGGATACTAGGTAAGGTAACTCGCCAAAATATTTGCCAATCCTTTGCTCCTAAGGTTTTCGCTGCTTCTTCTTGGTCTTTACCAAATTCCTCCAACACAGGAATGACTTCTCTCGCGACAAAAGGCATACTCACAAATGCTGTCGCTAATACCATCCCCGGAAAAGCAAACACAATTTTAATATCATGAGCTTGTAGCCAAGTCCAAACCAACCCTTGTCTTCCATAAAGTAAGACAATCATTAACCCAGCTACTACAGGAGAAATGGAAAAGGGTAAGTCAATGATGCTTAATATATCGCTCGACCAGGGAATTTATGACGGGCGATCGCCCAAGCTGCACATAAACCAAATACGGTATTTATCGGTAAAGAAATAAGAGCTAGTAAAAAAGTTAGCCAAGCTGCATGGATAAAGGCTGGTCGAGATAGGTTAGATAAAAATGGTACAACTCCTCGATGAAAAGCTTGAAAAAAAACATTTAATGCCGGGATATATTGGACTAAAACCAAATAGGCGATCGCAATCGCAATTAAAACCAATGGTACCCAACTTTTCTTGCTTGGCTCTATTTCTGGTCATATCTTCTAGCCCACGCTTGTAAAAAATTAATTGCTAATAACAGCACTAAAGAAATTAATAACAAAACCACACCAATGACGGTGGCACCAGCATAGTCATACTGCTCCAAACGCTGGAAAATCAGTACAGGTGCAATCAAATCTTGGTAAGGTGTATTAGAAGAGATAATCACTGTGGAGCCATACTCACCTACAGCCCGGGAAAAACCCAAAGCTACACCAGTCAAAATCGTGGGAAATAAAGGTGGTAAAATTACCTTCCAGAAAGTTTGCCATTGAGAGGCACCCAAACACCAAGCGGCTTCTTCAATTTCCGCTTCCATTTCCTGAAGTACTGGCTGTACAGTCCTCACCACAAAAGGTAGAGAGATAAATATCATCGCGACTGCAACACCGAAACGAGTGAAAGATATCTTAATTCCTAGTGGAGCTAACCATGAACCAATCCAACCTTTATCACTATAAACCGTTGCTAGAGTTAATCCTGCCACTGAGGTTGGTAATGCAAATGGTAAATCTACTGTGGCATCAATTAAACGCTTCAGGGGAAAGTCATAACGTACCAACACCCAAGCTATCAAAGTTCCAAACACACCATTGAGTAACGCAGCAAATAGGGAAGTTACAAAAGTAACATTATATGTCGCTAATGCGACGGGACTAGTAGCAATTTCCCAAAACTTAACTGGAGGTTCCCCACTTGCTTTCAGGAACATAGCCGTAATGGGAAGAAATAACATCACTGTCAAATATGCTAGAGTGATGCGCCAAGTCCAGGGAACTCGCTGCAACTGTTCTATCAATTTCTTCCACAACGGTATTTTAGGGTCAATTTGCAAAGTCTCAGATACACTCATAATCAGTTAGTTGTGGCTAGGGAGTTGGAAGTTGAAAAATGTCCTCAATTAATTTGACGACCGCTATATAGACGTATATTAACCCTTTAAAAAAGGCGGGAAATCCCCGCCACTACTTAGCGTTTGATTTTGCTTTGAATTTGGTCAAATATAGCTCCATCGGCAAAAAACTTCTTCTGTACTGCATCCCAACCACCAAAGTCTTGAACAGTACTCAAGTTTTTAACAGGAGGATATTTGTCTACAAATTCCTTGGTTTTGGCGACCGTTTCATTTACAGATCGGAATCCTAATTTTGCAAATTCCTGTTGCGCTTCTGGTGTAAATAAATATTTCACAAAAGCTTCTGCTACTTCACGTGTACCATGCTTGTCTACATTTTTATCCACCACAGCCACAGGATTGTCGATAGAAATGTTGACATCAGGAATAATCGAACTAACTTTCTCGCCTTTTTGACCAGCTAAGACTATTTCATTTTCATAGTTAATTAAGGCGTCGCCTTGACCTTGTTTGAAAAAGGCATCAGTGGCTTCACGAGCATCTTTTGTTAACAATGGTACATTTTTGTATGCCTTAGTCACAAACTCAGTAGCTTTTGCTTCATCTCCCCCAGTTTTAATCACAGAATTCCATAGAGCTAGAAAATTCCAGCGAGCAACACCAGATGCTTTTGGATCAGCAGTAATGAGTTTAATACCATCTTTAGCTAAATCATTCCAGGTCTTGATTCCTTTTGGATTACCTGGACGAATAACTAATGCCGCTACTGATTTGGAGACAATCCCATTATTAGGAACTTCCTTTTCCCATCCTGGCTGAATCAGTCCAGCTTTCTGAATTTTGGAGGTATCTCCTCCTAATGCTAAGTGAACAACATCAGCTTCTAAACCATCAATAACCGCACGAGTCTGGGAACCAGAGCCACCATAACTTTGCTTAAAGGTAATAGTTTGGTTATGTTCTCGTTTCCACTTATCGACAAATTTAGGAATGATGGCTTCATGAGCTGCTTTAGTAACAGCAAAAGATACCAGGGTTAATTCTATATTCTGTTTCTTTTGTGTACTAGTGTTAGCGCCAGGGCTAGAAGTAGTAGAACTAGTGTTATCACCCCCTGAACAAGCAGCCAGGGATACACTCAAAACTGTCCCGACTAAAAATAGCGATATCAAGCCTTTCAGCGAATTTAGCCGGAAGCGATAGCGTAGTGATAGCAAGTGATTAAGCATTTTGGTCATTTTTGGTAACTGCCACAAACTCATTGTCTCGTTTCCTTGAAAACTACAGTTATTAGATAGGAATGCAGGATATATAACTTATAGTAATGGATAATTGCTTGTATCCAATCGCTAGCAGAAAAAAAAGTGCATATTGTCGATGGGATTATGAGTATTTTAGGATAAATATGATTTTTTTGTTGTAAATTATACATTAATTAACTAGATTAAGCAATATTATTGAGTGAAATTGATTTAAAAAAATAAGTATTGCCATATCGACGGTAAGATAGGGAGGTATAATTGTCCAGTTTGATAAAGATATAATCAAGCTAGTACCGCCAGGTGGAATTCAAAATGAATACAGCGTAAGTATCTCATGAATTTGAACTGGGTCAGTTATTTACACCAAGCTGTACTAGTCAAAATAATACATGAAGAAAATTAAGAATATCTATCTTAAGGAGGATGAATAAAATTTAGGCTATGATTAAATACATAGTAAATTACACTTTCTGGTAATTTTCCTTTTTAATTAAAACGCTTAAAAAATTATTTACCTCAACTAGAGCCACAGGAAAGTATTCAGAATCTAAGTTCCTGAAAAATAATTACCAAACCAGGTAGGTCAATCTAGTTGATCTTGATCAATACTCATTTAATATTTATACTCGTATTGATTTAGCATTGTTTACTGCTATAGCTAACTATAGATAGGCAATCATATACGTGATAAAACTCACGGGAACTTTTTGTGATTAATATCACTCCATTATAGTTATGGAAATCATACTGTTGACTTGGCGATAACTGTTATCGTATACAAAACAAACATTTCTAAAAAAAGTACTTATTTATACCAATTAGAGCGCAGCTAGCACTAAAATAAACATCTTTTGTTGTATTTCGCAACTTGACTTAACAAAAATTAATATGTAAAATATTGTTAAGTTAACTTATTAAATTATGTAGAGACTAAAAGCTGTGGTTGAAAGTAGCAATTCATCAATAAATACATAAGTTTCTTGATGAAAATTTACACCATAAGCTCTGTCTAATCAACCGTTGTCTAACCCTTAATTAAGGAACTATCTATATTATGACTAGTCACAAAATCAGAGAATCCAGCACCATATTTGCGGAATTTAGAAATTGTTCACAACTTCAATATAGTGGCAAGCTAAGTATTGCCAGTCCTTTAGGTCATAAGTGGAATTTTTATTATTATTTGGGACAGTTAGTTTGGGCAACAGGAGGGATTCATCCTGGTCGGCGCTTGCGGAGAAATATCACCCAAAATTGTCCTCAGATTAATATTGAACAGTTGCATTTGAATGCAGAAGATTTAAAAGTCGATTATTGGGATTATCGTCTTTTAGAAAACTTACACAAGCAGAACAAAATTAGCAAGCAACAAACCAACACAATTGTAGAAAATACACTAATAGAAATTTTATTTGATTTAGCTCAACAGATCGATTTCAACTCCTTAAGTTGGGAGTGTAACCAAGAAGTCGTTATTAACATACTAATCAGTTCCACAAATGCTAGTATGTCTTTCAAGCAAATGCAAGAACTCTGGCATTCTTGGTCAGAAGCTGGATTGGCGAATTATTCCCCTCATTTAGCACCAGTCATTCGGAAACCAGACCAACTCAAACAACAAGTTAGTCCCATTGCTTATAAAAACTTTGAGAATTTAATCAATGGTAAATATACATTGTGGGATTTAGCTGTCAAAATGAAGCAGAGTGTATTGGAAATCACCCGTTCGTTGCTACCTTTCTTTCGCAGTGGAATTACTGAACTCGTAGAAGTACCTGATTTACCTTTGCCAGTTGTGAAATTCAATTATGATCCGATTCAATTATGGACGGATAAGACTCCACTCATCGCCTGTGTAGATGATAGCCCTTTAGTTTGTAAAATGCTCGACAGAATTATTACTTCCAATGGCATGAGGTCTATGAGCATTCACAACTCTGTAGAAGCTTTACCAATTTTACTTCAGTCTCGACCAGATTTGATCTTCTTGGATTTAATGATGCCGATAGTTAACGGTTATGAACTCTGCGCTCAGTTACGTCGCATCTCTATCCTGAAAAATACACCCATAGTTATTCTTACTAGTAGTGATGGTTTATTTGATCAAGTCCGGTCTAGAGTATACGGTGCTACGGATTTTATGACCAAGCCCGTAGAAACTGATCGCGTTTTGGCGATCGCCAAGAAATATTTACAACCTGCATCTCCAGATCCTGAAAATTGTAATTTCGCATTTTCTTATTAAGATATCGGTAAACCAATGGGAAAAATTAGCAGTTCACTTAGTAATAAAGGTATCCAGGTTTCGTTATCTGTAAGCGTGTGATGTTAACGCTGATCACAAATCGGTTTTGGCTATGCTGATCCAGCGAATTTATAGGCGATTTTGGCTACCGCTTATCCTGCTCATGATGACGTGTTCACTAGTGATATTTAGTGGTACAGCCATATCCCAAAGTACACCAAGAATTTCGATTAAATATGATTATTACAGTATTCATGGCTCAATCGCAGCACAGTTGCGCTCACAAATGAACCAACTTGGTTATTTAGATAAATCCACAGGTCGTCACTATGACGCTTATACCCGTTGGTATGTGAAGTGGAATTAAAAAATGCTCTCGTTGTACCACCTCATCGTCCCCATCCGGATTTTACCGCCGCAGCCACAAAAATTGGGGTGACAGAAGCAAAATTAAAAGAGGCTTTGGGTGTACCACCTCATCCTCCTAAAGATTAAGTTAACTTAATCATCTTTTGTTTTTTTCAGATAATTCAAGTCAACCTGATTAAATCTAAAGACTTAGTTAGTATTAGTGGTAAGAGTTTCCGAGGGTACAGGACAAGTTCTGTTCCCTCTTGTCTTTATTTGTTTGTAAAAAATAATTAATTTCATTCAACAGCAATTTTTGCTGATACATAATTGAATCAAGAAATGTCTGGATAGAAACTGCGATCGCTATCACACTTAGCGGATAAGGCCACTGTCAGAAAATAAACTTAATCACTAGTCAGGGTGGGGCTTTCTCACTCTTCCCCAACTTCAGTTTAATGAGTTAGAGATAAAAAATATGACCGTAGATATAAAAGAAGAATTAAATGAGGCATTAATGCCGATTAGCAGACTATATACAGAAATGATTATGGATGCTATAACTGATATTGAATTAGAACCTACAACTATATTTAAAGAATATCAGATTTATAAAGTTGAACATTTTAATCCTCGTAAACCTATAGTATTTTATGTGGGTTTTGCATCTGGGAAATCCGCATTTTTTCTCACAGACCATCCTGAGAATTATATAAACTTAGCTGAAGCTGATAATGTGATTATCCAATCTTCACAATTAGCAATTGAATATGTGATTAATTATTTAAAATTTACTGATGCTTTGACACATATATTTTATTTAGTCAATTCTGTTGACGAAATTGAATTTAACCCAGATTTGGACGCTCAAGAACTACAAGATAAAACCAATTTTTTAGAAACCTATCATTCAGTGATTACAGAACCAATCGCACAGGTGGAGGGAAATGATTATTTAGTGACTGCTTATGCTGTGAATGAAAATTCCTTGGTTCAATACGATATTAGGGTTAAGCATCATGGGGAAATAATTACTGAAACCAAAATTTTGGCATCAAATTTACCTATTCTACAGTTTTAATATGGTGGTAATCATTTAATAACAGCTTGCGGGGCAATAAAAATCGCATTCTTGCTGCGAACGTGGCTTCAATTGACCCCAGATACGCCTATAATTTCATCAAGAAACGTTTTTATAAGATTTATATTTTCTAAACTAACTGTGTCTTGATTGAGCCAGCGATTATCCTGTATTGAAACTTGTAAAGTCCTTCCAGGTCTTAGTATACTAGTAATACTTGATACTATTGCTTTATTTTGACCTGCTGGCTTATTTAATTCATATAAATCATCTCGTGTTAATTGAGTTTTATCAATGCTAGAAACATAATTAAGTGCAAGTTCCAGTAAATTTGGATAGTTTACCCTAGCACATTCAAGGAGAATATCTTCTAAAGTTCCTGAAACAAGATTATTAGGCATAATAAATATACCGCATCGTGGAGAAATGTTTGTAACTTCACCTAGTGTAGAAGGCAAAAATAATCCAATATGTCTGATTTCATTAATTAATGTAGTAAATCTGTTAAGAGGTGTTTCATTGCTATCAGCATCTAAAACAAAACCTACACTAAAAATCTCAGAAGATGGAATTAATGTTAGACTCTCTTCTACTGTATTTGCTAAACGTGTGATTCCAGTAGCACTATGTAAGGCAATGGATAATTCATTATTTTTTAAGAAAGTAGGAACAGGCACACGTTTCATCAAATCATCATCTACAGGAAATGTTGTTGGTACAAGTGGTTTCCAAAATGAATCCAGCACAGAAAATTTAGTTACTCGACGTAAGCCATAAAGTTTGAGTAAACCAATTAAAAATTCAATATCTTGTAGACCTTCTGCCACTATATAGCAATACCTAACCATGAGTACCTCTAATATCTAATCCGCGCTCTGAGCGTAATCTATGTAAAAGGTTACCAGAAAATCTTTGTGGTGGTTTCCCTTGTGGATTTAATCTAAAAGCTACAATATTGTCTGTACTAATATCTGTCCTTAACATAGCATCAACTGCTTCTAAACTATGAGTTGTTACAAAAAGCTGTACATTTTTTCTATCACAAGCTTTAACAATCCATGAAAATACTCTACTGAGAGTCTGAAACATGAATAGATGTTTCGATTTCATCAATTAACAACACACCGTTTTTAGTAGAAAAAAGAGTGAGAGCAATAACTAAAGTTCGTTTAAGTCCATCACCAAATGTATATAAAGGAGCAAAACCTAATTTTTGATGATCGATATAAAGAGTTGCTTTAGCAGTAGGTGTAGATAATATTTGAATATCCATAATATTATGATCAAACCATTGGATTATTTCTAATACTTCTTGTTTTCCACCTGAGTCTTCCAGAATTATTTCTGTCAAGCTAGTTAAAATAGGCTGAGATGAAGAATATGAAGCAGATACAGTTGCATTATTCACAAAAGGCTTAATTCTTTTTCTACGCCAAATAAATCGCTCATTTTCCCATAGTTGAAATATTTCTCGCTGTTCTAGTTCATGATTTGGTAAATCTGGTTGTTGTGATTTTGGATAAGCTATAACTTCTAATTCAATTCCTGAGCGTACAGAGTCAGGAGTAGAAATATCTTCGCTGAATTGTTCATTATTAGGTCTTTCTACCGCACCACCATAAATCTCTTCGAGTCTGGCTCTAACTCCAATTATAGAAGTATTACCGCTTGTATTTATCAAGATTTCTGGCTGATAATCTTCATTATTGGAAGAGTCTATATTTTGTGGGAAAATCCATTTAACTGCATCAATATCCGGTCGATAATTTGGCAATCCTCTACCAGGATATACTCTTCGCTGTGAAGTTTCAATCCACTTAAAAGGGTCAAGTGGATTACATAGAATCGAGATGGCTTCAAGAAGACTAGTTTTTCCTGAATTATTGTCACCAACAAAAATATTTATTTGTCCTAATCCAGATAGTTCTATTGTCTTAAAACCGCGATATCCATTTATTTGTAGTTTGTCAAAGACCTGATTCATTGGGAGAATTTCTAAAGCCTATAAGCTTTAACTAAACTAACCTGAGAATAAATTATATTTCATTTTTTATGTAAATGCCATTACCTGTTAGGGTATTTTCTCCTCATTTTGCCTAGCTCTCTCCTAGTGTACTTATAAAGCAAGTATATATTATTATAATAGAATGATACAAAAATTAACAAAAAATCTTGTAAAAATTTTAAATAAATATCAATCTCTTGAGATTTTCAGGAGATTTATTCTTCTCGTTAAAGCTAAAATAAGTCAGAGAGAGAAACATTCGAATCAGAGGTGAAGGGTTATGCAAAGCATTAAAGTCAAATCTCATGTTGATAATAATGGAATTTTAAAAATATCTCTACCTGAAATTCGAGATACTGATGTAGAAGTAATTATTGTCTATAAAACCCCACTGAAACTACCAAAGCGTGAGTGGTCATCAGAATTTCTCAGTACATTTGGAGCTTGGGAAGGTGAAGCATTGGTTAGAGCACTCCAAGAAGAACAAGCAGAGAGAGACTCATTTTTGTGATTTATTTGCTTGATACAAATACCTGTATTGGCTATATTAATCGTCGCAGTATATTTATTTATCAGCGTCTTATTGCTTTATCTCCAGAAGACGTTTGTATTTGCGACATTGTGAAATTTGAGCTTTATTATGGGGCATATAATAGCTCTCGTTCCCAAGAAAACCTCAAAAACCTACAGAAGTTCTTTACCGACTTTACTAGTTTACCTTTTGATAGTCAAGCAGCAAATATTTGTGGATATTTGCGCTTTCAACTAAAAACTCAAGGTACACCCATTGAACCCTACGACCTGCAAATTGCTGCGATTGCTCTAGCGAACAATCTTATATTAGTTACACACAACACCAAAGAATTTTCACGCATTCCACAACTACAACTGGAAGACTGGGAAATTTAATAACCTGATAGGGATAGTTATAAGGCATACACTTCAGGTAACTCAAAAATCGGTGGAACCCTGTCGCTCAGAATAACAATATAGCGGTTACTAGGCTAATGAGGTACATTTACATGGCTTAAATCCAGTATAGAAAAGGATTTCTCTGTATCTCATTCAACTGACAACTGCTATACAGGTATTCCAATCATTTTTTAGGTTAACTTAATTGTATTATAGATATGTCCTCATCTAACTAGGTACAATTTTATGTCAGATCAGCAAGATAGAATAAGAGCCATCAAATATTTATATGTGATTCGTGATTTATTACAGAAAGTTTACAAGATGTCGAGTGAAAATTTTTTAATTAGTGATAAAAACGAATTAATAAATTTTAGTGAAGAATTCGACAAACAAATTCAGAAATATATAATAAAAATAGGTGAAATAGCTAATATAAGTGAGAGGTAATCGCCCCGGTATACTTTTTTATAAAAAGACACTGACATATATTGAGCACTTAACTCATCTCTGTATCTCAGTAAGTCCAGTTACTTGCTTGACTCAATACAGCGAGTCATGACGATACCAGGTCTACTATTTATATACTTACACCGCCATAATGACCTGTACCGAATATAAGGTACTATATTATTATATAGTCTGTACTAACTTATCATAGCTTAGAGAGGCTCACAGACCACGCTCAGTGAATGACTGAGGATAAGATGGAGAAAGCTGATGAAGTACGCAGTTAGTGACAAGCATCCAAATGTAGTAGACTTTTAGTAGACTTTCTTAATATAGCGAGTAGTATATATAAGTAAGCTATATAGGATTATATACTAACCATAAGATAAACTTATACTGGGTTCTAGGTTAAAAAGCCTATTTACCAAGGAGTCTAGGTTTACTTCGTAGCATAACGGCGATTTGATAAAATGCCAGGAACCGGACTTGAACCGGTGACACGTGGATTTTCAGTCCACTGCTCTACCGACTGAGCTATCCCGGCAGGGATTTGCGTGTGTGTCACGATTACTAACTTTAACAAGCTAATCTGGATTTGTCAACAGTCTAGATAAAAAAAATTTTATCAACCTCTGATTTTGAACTTGACCCAGCCAAAAACCGCGACGAATACCAGAAACTGCACTAGCACTATACTCGGTCCAGAAGCTAGGTTAAATAGACCTGACACCATAATTCCGGTAATGCTGCTGCTAAAACCAATCACCACCGACAAAATCAAAAACCAATTAAACTGATGACTGATTAGTTTAGCTGTGGAAGCAGGAATCACTAAAAAGGCATTCACTAGCAAAACCCCCACAGCTTTAATTGCTACAGCTACAGCTAGGGATAGCAAAACTACAAATCCATAGCGATACAACTGTACCGGAATTCCCTGCACTTGAGCTACGTCTTGGTTCAGCGTTAACAAAATCTGCTGCTCTAAGGTGGAAAATAAGAAGATGCTACTTCCCCCTAGCACAATCAGTGTCAAAATTAAATCTGTGTTATCAATGGCGAGAATATCACCAAATAATACTCCCATTAAATTCCCACGATATCCTTTAATTAAGCTGGTCAGAAGTACACCAATTGCTAATGCTCCAGATAGGACTATACTCAGTACACTATCGCTACCTAAGTCAGTTTTGTCGATAAAGTAGAGAACAATCACCCCAAAAACTAAGGTGAAAGGTAATAGCATCAGCGTGGGATTTAATTGTAGTAGTACACCTAAAGCCACCCCCACCAATGCTGCATGTCCCACCGCATGACTGAAAAAAGATAGTTGACGCAAGGTGACAAAACTACCCAGCAGACCACCCAGTATTCCCATTAACATCGCTCCAGCGATCGCTCGCTGCATAAAGGGAAATCCTAATAAATTTACCAAGTCCTGACTATTAATCATAGGAAGTAGAGAATTTCAGCTTTTATTCTTTTTTTGAATTTTGAATTTTGAATTGTCTAGTGTTTATGTTCATAGCGACTAAATCCTGAACCATAAGTAGCGAGGAGATTTTTGGCAGAAAGAGCAATTTCTGGTTTACCACTACAAACTAAAGTTTGGTTTAGACACAAGACGCGATCGCAATGACGACTTACCATATCAATATCATGGGAAACCTGCAACACAGTCCAACCTTCTTCACATTTTAATTCATTGAGTAAAGCATAAAAATCTGCTGTACCTTGCACATCTACCCCAGCAAAAGCTTCATCCAATACCAAAAGTTTTCGATGTGTTACTAAACAATAAGCTAATAATACTCGCTTGAGTTGACCACCACTGAGAGTCCCAATCGCTTGATAACGTAGATGATAAGCATCAGTTCGCTGTAAAGCTGTGGTAACAGCAGCTAATTTTTCCCGATTTTGTCCCCATAATTTGGAGAAAAATGAATTATTTCCTGGTACTTTTTCGCTTTTTTCTCTTTGACACCAACCTAGTCCGACTAATTCACCCACAGAAATAGGAAAGCTCCGGTCAAATAAGAAATTCTGGGGCATATAGCCTAATAAATGACGTAAATTCCCTAATTTAGTCAGGGGACGACCAAATATTTCAATTTTTCCTGCACTCCGAGGAATCAAATTTAAAATGGATTTAACTAAAGTACTTTTACCAGCACCATTCGGTCCAACTATAGCTGTATCTGTTCCTGGGAATAATTCAAAGGTAACATCCCGAATCGTTAAAAAGTTACCTTGGTAAACTGTTAATCCTTCTACTTTTAAAATTGGTAAATTCATAAAATTTCAGATTTTTATCACAATTAAAAACTACTTATTTGCATGCATCTGACAAAGTTTTTAAATTAGCTTTCATGGCTTGAAAATAATATTCTGGTTCTGTCTCACCATTTTCTAAAGAATTCAAAATTCGCAAATTTAACTTTAAATCTTCAGATAAACTTTTGATTAATTTATTGTCTACTCCAGGTTCGCTGAATAATGCTTTTACCTGATATTTTTTTACAGCATTAATAGCCTTCTGTATGTCAGATGGTGAAAGTTGATCTTCGGGAATTTGCACCACAGCAACTTGCTGGAGATGATAACGTTTGGCTAGGTAGGGAAAGGCATCATGAAAGGTAATAAAAGTACAGTTAGGCGTTTTTTGCAAACTCTGCTGAAATTCATTATTTAAATTTTCTAATTTCTGAAGATAAGCTGCTGCATTAGCTTGATAAGCCCTTTTATTTCCTGGATCAGCAGTAATTAATCCATCTCGAATATTGAGGATCTGCTGTTTAGCTAAAACTGGATCTAGCCAAATGTGAGGATTACCTATTTCATGATCATGATTTTTATCTTCCTTTGCCGTTTTAATCACAGGTGAAATTACTTCTAAAGCCTTAATCCCTTGACTAGCATCAATCTCCAACAACTTAGGATTTTGGGCATTTTTAACCGTACCTTCCAGAAATTCCTCTAATCCCAATCCATTTTTGACTAAGACATTAGCCGTGGCGATCGCCTTTATATTTTCCGGTGTCGCTTGATACTCATGTATCTCTGTACCTGGTCGAACTAATATCTCTACATTTGCTACATTTCCAGCTACAGATTTAGTAAACAAATATACTGGTAAAACAGTAGCAACAATTTTAATTTTTCCTGTCCGTACTGAAGAATTAGATAAAGAATCTTCGTTTCCTGATGATTTGACAGTAGAGGAATCTTCTTTGACGTAAGTTTTATTGCAAGCAATAACTAAAGATAACAGTAAAACCATCAAGGGTAGAACAGCATATTTGCCGATTCTAAATCCCATCCAAATCTGAATCAAAGTCCTTCCCTCCTGAGAATGCCGAATCTGCTGATGTCAAGAGCTATTGTACACTGAGAATTAGAATAATTCTCATTCTCAAAAAATGACTGTAACGAAATGACTATAAATTAAGTAAATATCTCTTGACATTTTTTACTAATAAAGTATGCTTTGATTACAATAAGGTATGGGTAAAAATTGTAAACAGGTGTGAGGATAGTATGCAAAAATTATGTAAATATTTGCTGGCTAGTTCAGCAGGTGGGGCAATGTTATTTGTCAGTAGTACTGCATTTGCAGGAGAAACACCAGGTACTTTCAAAACTAGTGAACCACTAGTACGAGCTAATCCAGATATCAAAGTTGAGAATCAGAATCAACAAAAAGGAATAGCACAAGTTACCTCAGTCTCCCAATTATCAGATGTACAACCTACTGATTGGGCATTCCAAGCTTTACAATCCTTAGTAGAGCGATATGGCTGTATTGCAGGGTATCCCGATAGTACTTATCGTGGGAATCGGACATTGACACGATATGAATTTGCGGCTGGATTAAATGCTTGTTTGACTCGGGTAAATGAGTTAATTGCTTCCAGTGGTGGGAATTTGCTAGCAAAAGATGACCTAGCTAAATTACAAAAACTGCAAGAACAATTTGGTGCAGAACTAGTAACTTTACGTGGTCGCGTCGATAAACTGGAACCTAAAGTTGAAGAAATTAAAGCCCAACAATTTTCGACTACAACTAAGCTGAATGGAGAAGCTGTCATAGCATTGACCAGTGTTTTTGCTGGGCAAGATGCTAGTGGTGCGAAAATTAGTCGGAATCCCATCCTCGGTAACCGGGTTCGTCTTAACTTTGATACCAGTTTTACTGGAAAAGATTTGCTCAGAACTCGACTCCAAGCTAGTAACTTAGGCGCCTTAAGAAACACAACCTTAACACCAGAAGGTGACTTACGATTTGCTGGTGCTGGTGATGGCAAAAATGGTGTTGGTATAGATGCTCTTTTTTATCAGTTCCCCGTCAGCAAGCAAACAACATTGACACTAGAAGCAAATGCTGGGGCTATTGATGATTTCACCAATACTGTTAACCCTTTCTTAGATGGTGATGGTGGTAGTGGTGCGCTGACTCATTTTGGTACTCGCAACCCAATTTATTATCATGCCAATGGCGCTGGTTTAGGACTCAAGCATGAGTTTAACAAAAACTTAGAATTGAGTTTAGGGTACTTAGCTAATGATCCAGCTAACCCTCAATCTAAAGGTGGTCTGTTTAATGGACCTTATGGTGCGATCGCCCAATTAACCATTAAGCCCAGTAAGCAAGTTACTATTGGTTTAACCTACCTCAATTCCTATAATAACGACTTTACTGCTAATGGTAGTACTGGTAGCAACCGTGCTAACCTTCGTTATGCTATAGCAAATCAATTTGGGGCGAATCTACCAGTTAGCAGCAATTCCTACGGTGTAGAGGCATCTTTTCAAATCAGTCCTAAATTTATCCTTGGTGGTTGGGCTGGCTATACTAACACCAAAGTGCTATCTAGTGATGTGATTCCCCGTGGTACTCTGGATATATGGAACTATGCTGTCACTCTGGCTTTCCCTGACTTGGGTAAAACAGGTAATCTAGGAGGCATCATTGTGGGGATGGAGCCGAAAGTGACTAGCGTCAGTAATAATTTGAAAAATACGGTTACTAAAGATGGTGATACTTCATTGCATGTTGAAGGTTTCTATCAATATAAAATCAGTGATAATATCAGCATCACACCAGCCGTTATATTGTTGACATCACCAGATCACAATGACAGAAACGATAGTATCGTCATTGGTGCAGTTAGAACCACATTCACTTTTTAATTAGTGCGCGACTAAATAATTAAAAAAGACCAGCCTCCCACAGCTGGTCTTAAAAATGTTGTTTTGCGTTGTCTTCTCAATAGAGTCAAAACCAAATTGCACGTTCCCAAAATACAACGAGCAAATTTTCTTAATAATATTGTAACAGTGAACACAGTTTTTTCATGGATTGTCAAGAAAAAAAGATATTTAATTACCTTATAAGCCTCTATCTTGCGTAATAAATAGTCAATAAAGAAGGAAGATGTTGGGAGGTTGGGAGGTGGGGAGAGCAGGGGAAGATGATAATGATATTTTAATTCTCTTTCCTCCCCATCTCCCCATCTCCCCATCCCCTCTACTCCTTAATTAATTGCGGTTGTCCCCAGAGAATGGTTTCTTGTTTGTAAATAGCAATTCCTGGTTTAGCTCCTTTCGGTTTATAAACATACTTTGGTTGGGTATAAACCACTGCTACTTGTTCACTCTGACGAGCGCGACTGAAATAAGCAGCGAGATTTGCTACTAATTGCAAATCAGTTTCTTCAGGAACAGCACCTGGTTCCAGACGTAACAAAACATGACTACCAGGAATTTCCTGAGCATGAAACCACAGGTCATAATCCCCAGCAACTCGAAATGTCAATTGATCATTCTGACGATTGTTGCGACCAATTAAAACTTCAAAACCATTGGGAGTACGGTAACGATGGTAGTTGGTGCTAACGGTTTCATTTTGACTACGATGACGATATTCTGGGTCTTCTAGATATTTTTGCCCAATCAGTTCATCCCGAATTTCTGCCAGAGCTTCTAAATCTTCTGTGGTATGGTAAATTTCTATTTGGGCGATCGCTGCTTCTACCTGCTCCAAATACTCAATTTCACTATTTACATCCAAAAGTAGTGGTTCTACAGCATTACGAGCGCGTTTTAACTTGCGATGCTGTTTATAAAGGGTTTGGGCATTTTGGACAGCATTTTTATCTGGTTGCAAGGTGATGACTACGGGTTGACCACTCTCAAAGTCTAGGAGAGCAATTTCCTTCATTCCCGGAGTCCAATTTTGCAGGTATGCCATTAATAAATCAGCTTTTTGACGATAATCATCCGCTTGATCTGATTGCTGTAAACGTGTACTAAAGGTTTGGGCTTTTTGTCGTAATTTCCCTAAAATATTTTGTAATTTTTGATTTAATTGATGACGTAGTTGGGAAAATAACTGTTGATTTATTTGGTCTGTATAATAACGATTCAGTAATTCTTGAATATTTGCCGCCGGAATTACTCCACCCCAACCCATGATGGTATATCCCTGGGCAGTCCAAGCTGGTTGAAACTTCTCCATTTCTAAAGCTTGGAGCCATGCTTGCCAATGTGTAAATAATCGTTGCCAATCATCAGTACTTAGAGTATCAGTCGTGGTTTCTGGTGCTATATTTGCTGTTAGTAACATAGTATCTAACAATGCTGCACTTAAACCACGATAACTTTTCAGTAATTGACGTTTGATGGTGCCGGGCACTAGACTAACCCGTTCTTGCCAACGTTCTAGCGATTCACTCAAATTAGGAATTGCACCTGTCAGTTTTGGAGGGGTTTCATAAGGTTGTCCGGTTTGAATGGGACGAACACTGGATTGTTGTTGACTAACTTGATGAGCAGCAGTAATAATTAAATTATTAGCATCAGTAAGAATAGCATTACTATATTTGCCCATTATTTCTACATATAAATGATAGAGGGCGCTTTCTCCTGGACGCTGTGCAAATTGTAAATCAATTACTCGCTCCCAAGGTGCGATCGCCTCAATACCGACTAATGCCAAACCGCCTAATTGATGGATTAATTGCTGACTGAAAGTAAAAGTATCGGGAATGCGTGGGGGTGGTTCACCAATACAAATATGTGCTGCTTGTGGATGCCAGCAAATTTGTAGCCAACTCCGCTGTTTTATCGTACGTAATGCGATGACAATAGTATAGCGATCACGCTGGTAAACCTGCTCTGTCCGTGAGGGGAGCCATTTAGCACGTAGTTCGCTACAAGTAGCTGTTAGGGTGGTAAAGTCAACTGGTTGCAAAGCGATTCATCACTATAAATATGTTTTCCGAATTTCAGGCTATCAGCAAATAACAAAACCGTTTGATAATTCTAACGGTTTTTACCAAAAAATTAATTTAATTCCTTCACAAACTCAGCTTTTGTGGGTCTTGAGCCAAGGGAAAACGCTGAATAATGATGTCTTCAATTCGAGGCATATAATAGTCTGCTTAAAAATGATACCGAGCATACACCTCTCTAGATGAATTTACAAGCTTTGTTTATTTTGAACTTATAGCCGATTTCTAAGGATGTTTAATATTAACCGTTTAGCAAGTGTAAAGAGGAAGCATTTCTATTTCTCGTCTGAAAATAATCAACAAAGACAGAGGGCAAGAAGATAAGTAGCCAAAAAATATACTTTGCCCATCTGCCGTTTTGAATCCTGAAAAAGTCTATTTTATTAGTAATGCAGGTTCCTTAACTGCCTGTTCTAACAATTGGGTATATAAACTATCTAGCTGTTGTGCTACACCATCCCAGCTAAATTTACCGATAACGCGGGTTCTACCCGCTGCACCTAATTCATCTCTCCATTCTGGATTTAATAGGATTCTGTCAATAGCTGTCCTGAAAGCCTCTACATCTTGTGGTGGTGCTAATAGTCCACTTTTTTCATTGACAACAGTAAACTGAAGCCCACCCACATCGCTGGCTACTACTGGTGTCCCACTAGCCATAGCTTCAATTGCTACTAGTCCAAAGGGTTCATAATGACTGGGAACTACACAAACATCCGCAGCAGCATAGTAATTTGGTAAGATATTTTGATTAAGTTGACCAGCAAAGTTGGTATATTCACTCATACCCAATTCTTTGACAATTCCCTCAATCCGATCGCGCTCTCGACCATCACTATTCCCTGGAGTACTACCACCTCCAATTATTAATTGGATTTTTTCTTTCCCATGTAACTGAGATTGATGTACTGCTCTTACCAAAGTTTCTATGCCTTTACGAGGGTCAAAACGCCCTACATATAATATAACTTTGATTTCTGGGTCAATTCCTAAAAACGTTCTCCCTGCTTGTCGATCAACTGAACCAAACCGTCGGATATCTGTTCCACAGGGAATTATATCTATATAACCTTGATTGGAAACCAGCGATCGCATATGTTGTTTTTCCTGGGGGCTAGTAGCCACAATCCTTTCAGCCGTTTCTAATACCTGTTTTTCCACTTCTAAACGCTGACTAGCCACCAGAGGAATTGCCTCAATGGTGTTGTACTTGACTGCTCCTAAAGAATGGTATGTATGTACCTGTTTACTACCTTGAATTGACTTTAACTGCATTCCTACCCAACTAGAAAGCCAATAATTGGAGTGTACCAAGGGGTATTTAATTCCGTTTTCTCGTTGGAATTCTAGTAATTGTTCGACAAATTCTGGCAAATACTTAAAACCATTATCTCGCGGCACAAACTCCACTCGTCATGCTGTTAAACGAATGGTTCGACAGTTGGAACTATGTTGAACGATTCTTTCTTGATCAGCACTAACTCGACGGCTAAACATATCAACTTGCCATCCTAGCTGGGCTAGTGCTTCACCCACTTGACGGACGTAAACATTTTGTCCTCCGGCTTCTTCTTTCCCAATTTCAATCGCCGGGTCCCCGTGGACTGAAATTAAGGCGATGCGTTTTTCAGTGGTAGAGTTCATAGGTTTTGTGTGGCTGTTTTTAACAAGGTAGCAGGCTGTTCCAAGTTGGCGTCTAACAGGTTGAACTGAATCATTTAGGAACTTTGATTGTTCTTCATTTTAATTTAATTATGTCAAACTATTTTAGATATCTGCTACTAAAATATGCTCTGTTCAACTATGTTCTTATATTTAAATTTTTTATAACCTAACATCTATATTTGAATCTAATTTTATAAATAACTTTATATCTATTCATCTGAATTAGACGCATAAAATTGATCACGCTTATGAATTCATAAGGTGGTTAATTAAAGCTTTAACAACAACTTAGGAGTTATAAAATATCTGAAACTTCAGCACATTTAACTCGGTTGCTCAAGCATAGATTAAATTTTAATTACGAATGAACTACTGAAAGTCAATGTAGAAAAGGGATTTTTTGGTTACATAATTATATCCATCTAGATCACTACCTGTGGCTGAAAAAAAGTATTTAGCTATACTATGATTAAAATGTATAAAGATTTTGTCAATTTAGATACAGTTTTGACAAAATTTTAATCAAACTGAAGTAATAAAAACTTATATTACAAAATATTAAGAAAATTAGAGCGTCATCCCCCAACTCTCCACTAGTCCATCCACAATGGATTGACCCTGACTAGAAGAAAGTCCCTAGTACCGCAAAGCGGGATTAAAAATGAATACAGAGTAAGCATTTCATGGATGGGAAATGGGTGAGTTATTTACGCCATGCGCTAATAGCTCATTACCTTTTAATTTTTTTAGATTTTTAATAAATTTTAATAAATTTTAATAAATTTTAAATTATATAGCAGTCGCCGAAAATTATGATATTTCTCTCTTCCCTGTTCCCTTAAAAAAACTAAAAATTTAAAATCAAAAAAAATATTCTGATTTTAAATTTTTAGTTTCTTCCGAATGGGGATTAATTTGCCGCCTGTGCAGCTAACATCTGCTTAAGCTTTTCTAGTTCAGAAGCCCAACGGGGATCTGGACGAATAGCTTCTGTATCAGAAGTTGCAGCAGTTTCCCTTGTACCACCACCACCACCACCACTACCACGACGAGGCTTCTTAGAGCTTTTTTCGCGGCGGTTGCTTTCTCTATTGGTATTAACGCTAGGAACAGGGCTAGGAGTGGGATGACTAACTGTTTTCGGAGCTTGTTCCTCAGCTTCATCACCTTTTGTCCGAGGTAATGCTTTTTCTAGCTTGATGGGTGATTCCTTAAACAACTGACCGTTATACTTTTCAATAATTTGATCAGCTTGGTCATCATTATTGACGGTGAGAAAACCGAAACCACGGCATTTGCCAGTTTTCCGGTCTTTGATTAATTTAGTGGTGACAGCCTCACCTTCCGCCGCAAAAACTGCTTGCAATTCTTGACGATCTATTTCTTCTTTTGGCAAATTTCCTATATATAGGCGAACAGACATGAACTATACCTCCAGAGTTAAAATGAACTTGCTTTGGCAGGACAACAATCTCTTGGCTTTGGCTTTTAAATAGATGCTATTGACTAAATTTGCCATAAACCAATTTTTTTAATCCAAACTGTCAACTTATACAATACAGTTTTTTGTTGGGATCAAGCTTATTTAATACAAAAGCGCATTCTACGCTCAATTAATACCACCTTGAATTCTCAAAATTGCTAATTTAACAGTCTACTACCTGCCATAGTAAACAAAGCCTTTGTAGCCTTTGGTCGCAGAATAAGACACCATTTCCTACATTATCATAGGATATTCCACATAGCTAGTTTTCTGGCTATATTTCTGGGGTGAGACTAATTGTATTGTCATATAAAGCACACTTTTAGTCTAAAACTCCTCGTCAAACCACAAAAACTAGACTATCACCCCTTTAGCAAGATGTATGCACCCCAAGCCTGAACTGTAATTGCTAAAATAATAGACCAGAATCGGATGCGGACTATTAATAGTTTTGCCACTTTGGGTTTGTAAGGTTTGGATATCAATCCAGGGAGTCGCTCCGCGTCTAAACCATCCAGTGACATTAATTTGCCGACCTACCCAGTCTTGAGGACTGATGGACTGTCTCAAACCAGCAATATGATGTAATTTAACCAATCCACTGCTGGTTTGGAGCATTAAATCTTGTGCTAGGCAGTTATTAATACCACTTCGTCCTAATAATTTACCAACTAAACTCACACTAATACTATCAACTGGCTGAATAGAAGGGTTGGTTAAGACTTTAAGCAGCTGTGCGTCAGTTTGCACAGTGGCAGTTCTAATATCAGGAAAAAAGTAATTAATCCTTAAAATGATGCCAATACTAAAGCCGATTAATAAACAACCTGTGACAAAAGACCAATCTTCATAGATCCACTTCAGGTTGATTAACTTGAGTGCGAATACTATTTGCCACATTAGCCACATTACTCCAGCAAAGGCCAAGCCTAAGAAAATTCCTAACCAGGGAGCAATTTGTAATAAGAAGGTTCCCAGCAACATAGGTAAAGACTTTTGGCTAGTCAAATGCAGTTCTGTTTCTAGATGCCAGTGACGGGCTATTTTACACAGACTTTGCAGGCGATCGCCCATAAGTGGGTGGCTATTATTAATAGTAAACCATTGGCGATAAGGATGAACATTTTCCCATAAAAATAAAGATTCCCAAGCGGTATGCTGTGCAAAACTACCACTGGAAATACTTTGTTGGTAACTGACGGGTATAAACAGATTCAAACTTTCTAACTGCCAACTAGTGTGTTGTTGTTTTTGGATATCACTGGCAATCCCCATCATCATTTTCAGCAAAGCCCGAATTACGCCATTGGGATTACCAGTCATTTCTGCCGCTATGCGATCACTATCGTAAATTCGCGATCGCGAGTTAAGCAAGGCTGTACCAATTAGCATACACCAAATTCCATAAACCAAACTAGTGAGGACTATGACTGGCCGACGATAAAATGTCTGGGAAATGCGGTTTCCCCACTCTGACCCTTGGTAATAGAGGCGATAAATTGGCACTGTAACTAATAATAGCAGCGACATGACGGGAAAATCCCAACGTCCAATTTGCCCCAGACAAAGACCATATATAGCGGCGATTTCGTCTTCATCCAGTTGATCTAGTAATCCTTGACTAACAACAATTCGAGCCTGGCGAGGTAAATTACCATAAGTCAAAGCCACTGGTGCCGTTAAAGGCAAAATCCACAGTTTAGGCTGATACTTGTGTCTACGTTGTAGCACACGAACTGCTTCTCGACTATAATTATGTAAGGTTTCTTTAGACAGATGTTGCTGACCATAAAATTCTGATAATAACCAGTCTAGTAACCAGGGTGATGCTGCTACTAATACTAATAATATTCCCAGCAAAAACACAGTAGGATCTTGGTATAATATCTGTATTGGTTCTACAAATGGTAATTTATCTAAAGTTTGGTTAATTAAACCCATTAAATATTTGAGCATTTCCCGCAATACCAAAAATAAGGTCATGAATGTCCCTATTGCTAGTAGCCGTGAAGGAATTAAGTTAGGTTTATGTAGAGGTTGCCAAACTTTTGCTCTTTCTGCTTGCTGCCAATATAAACGAAATGGTTCTGTTCTAGTTTCCTGGTGAGAATTTTCTTCCTGCGGTAAAATTACATCTGTAGTTTTACCCTCATTGTCTCCTAAGTAGTAATCTTCCGTTTGTCCAGGAGTACTTGTGGGACTAGATATTGGCAATGGTAATACCTGATTTGTAGCTACATTATCTACTAAATTCATTAGTCCCTGAGATGGTGAAATCGGGACTGGATCTGGATGAACTTCTAATTCCGGTTTTGGGAACTCTGGTGGTGATGTAGTGGTAGAGGAATGAGCAAAAGGAATAAACCCAGTGACATTTGTTTCCGGTTCTACAGAAACAGATTTTTCTTGTTTAGTTAAATGTTCTAGCGCCCGGATCGCCCAATCCTTAAGTTGGAGATGATCACTTGCCATTAAATGCTCGCATAAAGCGATCGCTTGAGCGACTTCACCCGTGCGTGCATAAGCCATGACTAAACCAACTTGGGCTTGTAAACTAGCTTTGCTATCGCTCTGACTATGAACTACAAGTTGTAATTGGTTAATAGCTGTTTGGTAATCTTTTTGTTTGAGGGCTGCTAAACCAGCTGACAAAGGTGATTTCATCGGTGAAGGGAGACTCATTAAACGTAGCAAAACGACGTAAAACGGTGTAATTTACTCTAGTCTGAGTGAGGATTGGTATGGCGTTAACAAGGTCAGGAATCAAAATAAATCCAAATCATGAAACACCATTTAAAAATCTTTCCTCAATTTCTGCTTATTCTTTTTTTCTCCTGAGTCCTGATTCGGCGACTCCTTGATTATTCATCTCCCCCCAATGGCTGACTAGAAAATACAGGGGCGATCGCATTTAATTTCAACTCTGGATGATCTCCGGCTAACTGTTGACAATTCCATTCATTGCGGAAGAGTAATACTGGACGTCCCATACTGTCTTTAACTGTAGTGGTATTAAATAAACGTCCGACTCGATTTAAAGCTTCCCAACCACCTTCAACCCAACGAGCCACGCTGTAGGACAATAATTCCAAGATGGTTTCTACACCATATTCATTTTGTAACCGAAACTGTACTACTTCAAATTGCAACTGACCTACAGCGGCTAAAATGGGGTCACGTTTAGCTTCATCGATGGAATACATAATTTGTACAGCGCCTTCTTCTCGTAATTCCGAAATTCCTTTTTGAAATTGTTTAAATTTGGAAGGGTTGGGATTTCTGAGCGTAGCAAACAATTCTGGTGAAAAATAAGGAATTCCTTCATATTCTAGTTTTTGCCCGGTGTAAATGGTATCGCCAATCGCAAATACACCAGGATTGTTTAAACCAATTACATCACCAGGATAAGCAACATCTATTGATTCTCGTTCTTGAGCAAATAGTTTTTGGGGACGAGACAGACGGACTATTTTGCCAGTGCGAGCATGATTGACTGTCATATCTTTTTCAAACTTTCCTGTACAGACCCGGATAAAGGCGACGCGATCTCGATGTTTGGGTCAATATTGGCTTGTAATTTGAAAACAAACCCAGAAAAATCCGGGTAAGTAGGAGCAACCTCACCGACACTACTATGGTGATTACCTGGTTTGAGAGCATAGTCAAGGAAATATTTGAGAAATAATTCCACCCCAAAATTAGTCATCGCACTACCAAAGAACACAGGTGTCATTTCTCCGGAGTGTACCAAATCTAAATCTAGTTCTGGACCTACTCCCTCCAACAGTTCTAAATCATTCTTAAGTTGGTGGTAAAGGTCTGTTCTAGGAGTTCTTCAATGCTGCTATCACCTAAATCAATGATCGTATTCAGGGCTTCCTGACTACCGTGAGCGCTACGTTGAAACAAATGAATTTGTTGTTTATGACGGTCAAATACACCTTTAAAGCGATCGCCCATACCAATCGGCCAATTAACAGCATAAGTTTGTAATCCCAATTCTTGCTCAATTTCATCCAACAATTCCAAGGGTTCTCGTCCCGGACGGTCGAGTTTATTGACAAAGGTAAAAATGGGAATACCTCGCAACTTACAAACTTCAAACAGCTTACGGGTTTGGGGTTCTAAACCTTTAGCCACATCAATTAACATCACCGCATTATCAGCAGCAGCTAAAGTCCGATAAGTATCTTCACTAAAATCTTGGTGTCCAGGAGTATCTAATAAATTAATTTGACAGTTTTGGTAATCAAATTGTAAAACCGTGGAAGTAATGGAAATACCCCGTTGTTGTTCCATTGCCATCCAGTCGGAAGTAGCTTTACGTTGAGCGCGTCGGGCTTTGACGGCTCCAGCTTCGTGAATTGCCCCCCCGTACAATAGTAGTTTTTCTGTCAGTGTAGTTTTACCAGCATCAGGGTGAGAAATAATCGCAAAGTTGCGGCGTAGTTCCACCGCCTGATGTAGTTCAGACTCAAGTTCGGTTGCCATAATATAATTAGTTAGCTTCTAAATTAACTTAACTTAATTTTTTCCTACTCTAGCTAGTCTTTTCATCTTAAGGCAACGATGCTCATGGTAGGGTCATCATATCACTTGCTAATTGACATCAGAGGAGAAAAGGAATGTACGACCCGGACAAGCGGAAACTTTTATCGGTGCTATCGCATGGAGCCATTTTCTTTAGCACCACAGTTATATCTGTAGGATTACCTATTGCCATACTCTTCGTATCTGATGATCCTATTGTGAAAGACAATGCCAAAGAATCTATCAATTTTCACTTTAATGTCTGGCTATATGGGGGTATTCTGGGGGGAATAACTTTTTTAATTGGTTGGTTAATTATACCACTAATATTGCTCGGTCACTAATAGGCTTAGGCTATATCATCCACTGGGGACTAACAATTGCGGCATTAATCCATGTCCTGGGCAATGCAAATGAACCTTTCCGTTATCCATTTATTTTCAGAATTCTGTAGCACAGATGCTCGTATTTAGTAATTAAGTTTTTTAAAATTAACTCATGCCCCCAAAATCCAATTTCTGGGTAAATTTGGGGGGAATTTTTAATATTGAGTTTTCTTGCTTGTCATCAAAAATTTGTTGAGTAAACTGTAAAATATAAAATTGCCCCACAGCTTCATCAACAGTAGGGCAAGGACAGTTAAGCACTGTTTGTAGTGTCTCTGAATAAGGTAAATAAAAACCTTACTTTTGTGACGCTTTATTTTGTGTCCATCAAAAACTTCCGTTGTTTCAATTAAGCGAAGTATATGTTTCCTATCCATCGTCCCCGCCGTCTGCGTACACATCCTCAATTACGTCGGATGGTTCGTGAAACCGTTTTAACAACGAGTGATTTGATTTACCCGTTGTTTGCTGTACCGGGTGAGAGAATTGCCAATGAAGTTAAATCTATGCCCGGAGTTTATCAACTTTCGGTAGATAAAATTGTGGAAGAAGCCAAAGAAGTTTATGACTTAGGCATTCCAGCAATTATTCTGTTTGGGATTCCAGCGGATAAAGATATAGATGCTACAGGTGCTTGGCATGATTGTGGGATTGTACAAACAGCAGCAACAGCTGTAAAAACTGCTGTTCCAGATTTGATTGTCATTGCTGACACCTGTTTATGTGAGTATACAAGTCATGGTCATTGTGGTTATTTACAAGTCGGAGATTTAACTGGTAGGGTTTTAAATGACCCCACTTTAGAATTATTAAAGAAAACCGCAGTGTCCCAAGCCCAAGCTGGTGCTGATATCATTGCTCCTTCGGGAATGATGGATGGCTTTGTGCAAGCAATTCGTGAGGGTTTAGATGCCGCAGGATTTATCGATACCCCGATTATGTCCTATGCTGCTAAATATGCTTCCGGTTATTATGGCTCGTTTAGAGATGCGGCTGATTCTACACCACAATTTGGCGATCGCCGTACCTATCAAATCGACCCAGGTAACTCCCGTGAAGCTCTCAAGGAAATTGAGTTAGATATTGCGGAAGGGGCCGATATGCTGATGGTAAAGCCAGCTTTGGCTTATATGGATATTATCTGGCAAGTCAAGCAAGCTAGTAACCTACCTGTTGCCGCTTACAACGTTTCTGGTGAGTACGCAATGGTAAAAGCTGCGGCTCTTAATGGCTGGATTGATGAAGAACGAGTAGTGATGGAAACCTTAACTGGGTTTAAACGCGCTGGTGCTGACTTGATTCTGACCTACCATGCTAAAGACGCAGCTAGGTGGTTATAGTCGATAAAACTAGATTGTCATTCTGACTCCTTCACTCCACTCCAGGGTAAACTCGACGGAGTGGAGGTAAAAATCTCGGTTTATCATCAAATAATCAGATGCTTCCCCATCTTAAGCGACCGATAATATCTGTCATTCTGACCGGAACGGAGTGGAGGGAAGAATCTCAATTTATCACCAGATAATCAGATGCTTCCCCATCTTAAGCGACCGATAATATCTGTCATTCTGACCGGAACGAAGTGGAGGGAAGAATCTCAATTTATCACCAGATAATCATGTAATTGTTTTCCTCACAGATTATGTTTTGTTGACTTGTATAAATTAAATTATTGTAGTTTGACGTGAGTGGCGTTGTAACCATACAAGAAACCTACCTAACATGATTTTTATCAATTAAGCAGGTAAACTAAAAAAAATCAACCCATGTAACGTTATGTAAAGTCAACTCAAAGTATTATTGTGATTGAGTTTCGTCCATGTTACAAGATGGAACATATTGCTCAACTTCAATTATCGCAAAATCCAACTTGGCAAGCACCATTCAAGCACCATTCTATTGGGCTGCTTTTACTATTCAAGGTGAATGGCGTTAAAATCGCTTTTGATAGCTTGCAAATAATTCGCTCATCTTTTTTGGATCTGAAACCAGAGATCCACGCTCTTTCTAGTGTAAAATAAGATCAAGAATCTTCCATATAATTTAATAAATATGGCTATAGTCGTTTCCCTTAGTCCAGAATTAGAAGCGCGACTGCGTGAGAAAGCTGCACAGCAAGGACAAGATGTAAGTTTAGTTGCAGCACAATTGCTAGAGACTTTCCTGGAATGGGAGGAGCAAGATTCTGAAGCAGCTATCAAGGGTATTCAGAAAGGATTAGAAGATTTTGAAACAGGTCGATTTCGTTCATTTTCGGATTTTGCTGATGACCAGCGTCGCAAATATAACTTGTCATCTAATTCATGAAATACCATATTCAAATCTCTAGTGTAGCTGAAGCTGAACTAGACCAGGCATTTTTGCAGTTATCTCAAATTACATCTCCTGAAAAAGCGAGTCGCTGGTATGTAGGATTACTAGAACTTATTGAATCTTTATCACAAATGCCAAAGCGATGTTCTCTAGCTAGAGAAAATGATTATTTTAGTCAAGAAATTCGTCAGATACTTTACGGTCGAGGACGCAATTTATATCGGATAATTTTCACTATTTTGGAAGAACAAGACTTTCCTACAGTTCGTGTTCTTCATATCCGTCATGCTGCACAACAAACTCTTGGTACAGTACCGGATAGCTCTGATTCATGACTTTTATTTTGATTTTTAAAACATCTTCGGAAAGCGCGACCAAGAGTACCCCATTCTACATAATTATCAGGATTTTTCGCTTGTGTAGAAGCTTCTTCGTCAATACCTGCTGCGGCTAATTGGGCATCTCTTAACGTGCCAATTGTATCATAAGTATAAAGTCCATCTCGTGCGCGACTGGTGGATTTAATGTACCAGGCTTCATAAGGTAAACCCAGTTCATAAGCAACCGCACGAGCTAATTTGGTTTTACCACAACCTGGTTCCCCTTTTAATAGTAATGGAAGTTGGAGTGCGATCGCTAAATTCACCGCATCACGTAATTTATCTTCTGGTAAATAAGGATAGAGGATTTGTCCTGTCTTTGCATCCTGTTCTCCTGGTTGAGGTTGAACAAGACCGGTATACTTAAGTTTATTTTTCTCTAATGCTTTAGCCATAAATTTTGTCTCTCATCCCAATCACAATTACACAATTCACAAATATATTCTAATACCACTTGTGGTTTACCTGTATGTATTATAAGTTTGAGGTATTCGATCAAATACCATAGGCAGAATTATACTTCATTAATAGGCGATCGCAGTTTATAATGATGGGAATAATACAGCAATTCCAAAATGAATATTTCCCTGACTCCTGAGCTAGAATCTTTCGTGCAGGCACAGGTTGAATCCGGTTTATACCATTCTCAAAGTGAAGTAATACGAGAAGGATTACGTCTGTTAAAGCGGTTTAACGACCATTCCGAGGAATATAAGCTGTGGCTCAATGAACAGATTGCTATTGGTCTATCCGAGCTTGACAATGCCCAAAGTCTTCCCGCTTCTGGGGTAAGGGAGCGCATTCGTAATAAAGCAGAAAAGTTTTGATGTATTTAGACCGCAGTTAATTTTTGCGAACTTCTTACTTTTGCGTCTACCCTACAGGAACGCCTAGCGGCGAATGCGCCTACCCTGCGGGAACGTCTTCGACGAATGCGTGAGACATAAAAATGTGGCTTATCTACGTAAAAATTGCTGTAATATCAATTCCCTATCCTGTAGTGGATTACTTATAGTATTTTATATCACAAATTAAAGGTAACATTTAAGCAGAATTGATTTGTGTGAATTGTAAAGAATTATAAAAATAATCCTCTCAACCGAAAAATTCTTAATGGAAAATTTAATCTTTACCAGTCAAAATCGAGGAGGGTGCGATGGACTATGCTCCACCGTAGGCATTCGCTTACAATATTATCTACACTAACAGGATAAGATTCTTAAACAATAAATCGTCACTAAAGGTTTAAATGGCAGAAACACTATTTTTTAACGCTCTGCGGGAAGCCATTGATGAAGAAATGGCTCGTGATTCCAGTGTATTTGTTCTCGGTGAAGATGTAGGACAGTATGGTGGTTCCTATAAAGTTACCAAAGACCTCTACGCCAAGTATGGTGAGTTACGAGTTCTCGACACCCCCATCGCTGAAAACAGCTTCACCGGTATGGCTGTAGGCGCAGCAATGACTGGGTTACGTCCCATCATTGAGGGTATGAACATGGGCTTTTTGCTTCTAGCTTTTAACCAAATATCCAATAACGCCGGGATGTTGCGTTATACTTCCGGTGGTAATTTTAAAATTCCGATGGTGATTCGTGAACCTGGGGGTGTAGGTAAACAGTTGGGAGCAGAACATTCTCAACGTTTAGAAACTTACTTCCAAGCTGTACCTGGATTAAAAATTGTGGCTTGTTCCACACCTTATAATGCTAAAGGTCTGCTAAAATCCGCTATTCGCGATGATAACCCAGTTTTATTTTTTGAACACGTTCTACTTTACAATTTAAAAGAAAACCTGCCAGAAGAAGAATATCTACTACCTTTAGATAAAGCTGAACTGGTACGTAAAGGTAAAGACGTAACAATTATCACTTATTCTCGGATGCGGCATCATGTCTTACAAGCCGTAAAAACTTTGGAAAAACAAGGTTATGATCCAGAAGTTATTGACTTAATCTCTCTCAAACCTTTAGATTTTGATACTATTGGTGCATCAATACGTAAGACCCATCGTGTGATTGTGGTGGAAGAGTCGATGCGAACTGCTGGTATTGGTGCAGAAGTGATTGCTTCCATTAATGACCGCCTGTTTGATGAGTTAGATGCTCCAGTCTTGCGGCTTTCTTCTCAAGACATCCCCACTCCTTATAACGGTAATCTAGAACGCTTGACTATTGTTCAACCAGAGCAAATAGTGGAAGCAGTAGAAAAAATGGTGGCGTTACGAGTTTAGTTAATCCCGTAGAGGAGGTAGAGGATAAAGGTTCTGGAGATAAATCTTCCCCTCTACTCTCCTGTTCCATGAATAAGGGTGAAAAATAACGCTATCATAACCTTTGTCAGTTGTGAGTTATGGTATGCAAAGACAGCGAGCGCTATTGGTTTTGATTTTAGTGATGATAATTGCGGCAATTGCGGCAATTGTCGCGATTCCTGTACCCTTGGGGCTGGATTTGCGGGGAGGTTCACAGCTTACAGTTCAGGTGAAACCAACAGCGGAAATTCCCCAAATTACGGAACGAGAATTAGAGGGAGTCAAGAAAGTAGTCGAAGGACGGATTAATGGTTTGGGTGTTTCTGAACCAGTTATCCAAACTGTTGGTGCAGACAAGATTCTTGTCCAGCTACCAGGGGTGAATGACCCTGAACAAGCAGAACGGATACTTGGTGGTACAGCCCAGTTGGAATTTCGGACTCAAAAACCAAATACTGAAACACAAGTATTGGCTTTACTAGGTAATAGAGCTGCGCTGAAAACAAAACAGCAAGAATTACAAAAAAGTAATGATAAAGCAGCTATTACCAAAAATAAAGACGATTTAGAGAAAAATAATCAAGCGATCGCCGAATTATTTGAAAGTACTAAACCACCACTCACAGGTAAATACCTTAAAGATGCATCTGGTGAACCCGCTCAGTCCCAAAATTGGAATGTAGCACTGCGTTTTGATCAAAAAGGTGGTGAACTTTTTGCTGAACTTACCAAAAATCTAGCTGGGACTGGGCGTAGTATTGGTATTTTTCTAGATAATGAAATGATTAGTTCCCCTGTCGTGGGTATCGAACATGCTCAAACCGGAATTACTGGGGGTGCGGCGATTATTCAAGGTCGATTTACCGCTCAACAAGCTAATGACTTGGGTGTGCAGTTACGTGGTGGTGCATTACCGGTTCCGTCGAAATTGCTGAGAGAAGAACCGTGGGTGCAAGTTTAGGTAAAGATAGTATTCAAAGCAGCATTTATGCTGGAGTTGGTGGTTTGAGTCTAGTATTAGTTTTTATGGTGGTATACTATCGTCTACCAGGATTAATTGCGGATTTATCACTAGTGATTTACTCCCTCTTAACTTGGGCTAGTTTTTGTTTGTTGGGTGTTACCTTGACTTTGCCAGGAATTGCTGGTTTTATTCTCAGTATCGGTATGGCTGTTGATGCTAATGTCTTAATTTTTGAAAGGACGCGGGAAGAGTTGAAGGCTGGTAAATCTCTTTATCGTGCCGTAGAATCTGGTTTTTATCGGGCATTTTCCAGTATTTTAGATAGCAATGTTACTACCTGGATTGCTTGTGCTGCCCTCTTTTGGCTTGGTTCTGGTTTGGTAAAAGGTTTTGCTCTTACCTTGGCTTTAGGAGTAGCAGTGAGTATGTTTACTGCTATTACTTGTAGTCGGACATTAATGTTCTTGGCAATTAGCATTCCGGCTTTACGGAAACCAGAATTTTTCTGTCCTAACCTACCAGCATCCAATAAGGCGGAGATAGCTCAATGAAACTAAATATTAACAAATCACGATCGCAATGGTGGGCTGTTTCTGGAACCATCATCATCATAGGTATTATATCTATGATCATTTCCTGGCAAAATCCCAAAATTCATGCGCCACTTCGTCCAGGGTTAGATTTTATCGGTGGGACAAGGTTACAGTTTGTCCGAGATTGTACAAAACCTGGTAACTGTGACCAACCTATTGATATTAATGCTGTACGTGAAGTAGCTAAAATTCAAGGGCTTGGTGATAGCAGCATCCAAGCGATCGCCGAAAATGGTAAAGACAATGGCATCACGATTCGCTCTAAGAACTTGGATACTGACCAACGTACCAAGTTACAAACTGCTTTAACTGAAAAAATTGGCGTTTTTGACCCCCAAAAAAACCAAATTGATTCTGTCGGTCCGACATTGGGAGGAGAATTATTTAGGTCTGGGGTCTTAGCTCTGGTGGTATCCTTTGCGGGTATTACTATTTACATGAGCTTTCGCTTTCAGTTGGATTATGCTGTATTTGCCATCGTGGCGTTGTTCCACGATATTTTGATTACAGTCGGCATATTCTCACTTTTGGGTTTGGTAGCCGGTATTGAAGTAGATAGCCTCTTTATTGTGGCGTTGCTAACTATTACAGGATTCTCCGTTAATGATACTGTGGTAATTTATGACCGCATTCGGGAAAGTATCAAAATCAATCCTGAAGGTACAATTGGGGAAATTGTTGATGATGCGGTCAATCAAACCCTAGCCAGGTCAATCAATACGACCTTAACTGTATTATTAACCTTACTGTCTATCTTTCTATTTGGGGGAGAAACACTCAGAAATTTTTCTTTGGCATTATTGATTGGCTTTACGATGGGAGCTTATTCCAGCATTTTTATCGCCAGTACACTGCTAATTTGGTGGCGAGAACGCACAGAACAAGCGATTGTTGAGCCTCTGGATACATCAACTAGTTCCTAAGATAATTTAATTTCGATTATTTTCCTATGGCTCAACCCGAAGAAACACCACTTAATAGCCCAGACTTTGATAATTCTGACCCCACTTTCGCCAAACAGGTACAGAAGCTACATCAGCTAACAGTATATGGTAGGTGGCTGTTCGTAATTAGTTTGTGGTTGATCATTGCTCCGGTTTGTCTGTGGGATTTACAGAAAGAAATTGCTTTATGGCAACAGTATTTTACTTGGGTAGCAGTGCAATATGGACTCTTTTTCCATCCACTGTCTACCTTAGGTTTAGGTTTTTGTATCGGGATGAGTCTAGCAGTATTAGTTTGGCAAAGTCGGAATATTCTGCTGGGTCTACCCATACAAGAAAAGAAACGTTTAGAACAACAAGTTTATCGCATCCGTCAGCAAGGACAAACTCATCCTCTATGGAAGTGGGTTTGTCAGTGAAGGGAGACAGAGAACCGGAAATACACAAATCTCCTGATTATTATGAATTGTTGCATATACTATGTACGTATTGGGAATTTTCTATCACAATATGGCTGATCAATAGCAATAATACTGCCATTACAAATGAACTATCCTCAAATTCAGTTTAGCGATCGCCAATCGGAAATAGACCTTTATCAACTCCAAGAGTTATTGAATCTAGCGGCTTTTTGGGCTAGAGGGCGTAGTATCGAGGATTTGAGTATAGCTATTACTAACAGCGATCCGGTGATTTCTGTTTGGGATGGAGAAAGACTCATTGGCTTTGCTAGAGCAACTTCTGATGGTATTTATCGAGCTACTATCTGGGATGTAGTTATTCATCCTGAATATCAGGGTAATGGATTGGGAAGTAAATTAATAGAAACTATTCTGAGTCACCCGCGAATGCAGGTTGAACGTATTTATCTGATGACTACTCACCAACAAGAATTTTATAAAAAAATTGGTTTTGAGTCTAATAACACGACGACAATGGTTCTATTCAACCAATCTGTGCTCAATTCTCTCCCAAATGTGGAAATTCAGCTTCAGGAATCACTAGGGGGATAGTTATTTGTAGTCTACTAAGCTGCTCGTAAGTTTTTATATCCGTGGGAGAAGGTAGGATATCTAACTTTCCTCCCATTACTTCTAATAGGTTTTGACTGAGTAATAGTTTCATTCCTGGAGACATAGTGAAATTTTGGTTTCCGATGAGTTAACTTTAGTGATTAAATTTGTGGGTTCACTCCAGGAAATAGAATTAGTTGGTGCATCTAGCCAAATATGAACTGAATCATTTGTAAGTACAATCTGGCTGGAAAGATAAATACTACCTTCTTCCATATGAAGGATAGTATTATTTATGAGATTAATTAAAACTTGGCGTAGCCAGTGGGGGTCTGCTAAAACATAAATCTCTGGAGATGGAAGTAAAATCTGCAAGCGCAAATTACGATTCGCTGCGAGCATATAAGTCAGTTTTTCAACTTCTTGTAAAATATTAATTAGTGATAAGGGTTGAATATCTAATTTATTAGTTCCATGTTCTATTCTAGCAATATTGAGAATTTCATCAAAAAGCTTATGCAATTTTAAAGCCCGTTCATGAGCTTGAGCGATAAATTCCCTTTCTTCAGCCGGATTTTCACATAAATCAGACAAAATTAGCTGATGTAAGCCAATTAAACCATTGAGAGGTGATCGCAATTCATGAGTAGTCCGGGCTAAAAACCCGGCTTTAAACTGGCTCATTTCTTCAGCCATTTGGTAAGCCAGTTGGGTTTGCTTCGAGCCTGTTGTAACAGGGATGGTGCTAATTGTGGTTCTGGTGAATGTATTGGGGATGAAGGAATAGTATTTGTTAAGCGTCTCATTAACCAACTCAAACCTGTCCCTAGTAATGTTCCTGCTCCTAGATATACCCAATCGCTCAAATTCATGAAATTCACCATTTAAAAAATTCAAAATACCCGACGGGAAGGTAAACCGACAAAATTCAAAAATAACTAAATTTAGGGAATTTCTTTGATAGCGCCTTGACGTAAAATTTGCCAATTTATCCCTGACCATTTCACAACGCTGGAGGGTACACCTGTTCCTCGTATTTCCTTTTGATTTTCTGGTGTTAAAGTTAAAACCTCTGGGAACTGGGTTGTAATTTCTGCCATAGTTTGTAAGGGCGGTTGACCTGATAAATTGGCGCTAGTGGTAGCTAGAGTTGCTGTTTGAGAGAGAATAGTTTGGGCGATCGCATTTTTAGGAACCCGGATACCAATGGTGCTGGGGTCGATAGGGTTGACTACTTGCGGCAGGCAATAGCTCGCTGGTAGTACCAAGGTTAGCGCACCTGGCCAATATTTATTTACTAATTCTTGCCAAATTTTATATTCATTTTCATTACCTTTCACATAAGGCCATAAATCTTCAGCCCTAGCAGCCATTAAAATCAAAGGTTTATCTTGACTGCGCTGTTTAGCAATAAAAATTAATTCAGCTTTTTCTGGAATGGTAGCTAGTGCGGGAACAGTATCGGTGGGAAAACTCACTAAGTATCCAGCTTTGGCTTTAATTATTAGTTCTTCTAAAGAAACATTCATAATTTTTGATTTATACACCTTTATATTTTTTGGTAATTATCTGTTTTTTTATACATGATAAACAGTTATGACTGTTTTTTGGTCAAGAGTATAAATAGACTCGACTCTTGGATATTGAGGATGAACCCACCAAACCTTGATTCTGTTACCTTGTGCTGGAGCAGTACCTAAGATAGAATAACCGACATTAAGCATTAATTCTTGAAAGAGATTAGAGTCGCAAATATTTAGATTTAAACGGTGGAAGTCCCTGTATTTGATGCTTATTTAGAGTCATAAAACATGATGTAGATGATTTATAATCTAACCTACTCTCTTTTCAGCATCTATCCAAAAGGTTCAAAACTATCCTGATAAGTTGTAAATATTTTGTAGCCTGGCAATACTAAAGCTATACCGACTTTGCTACGGATTTGACCTGGATATTTATAAGGTTGATCATCAGGAGCAGCACCACCAATACGAATATGTATTCCTGGTAGCCATAAATATAGTCCAGGAATCAATAAGTCCATACTATAAGCAATTTCTCTCAGGGCTTCATTTTCAAAAGAAGAGTTATTGCTGGTAAGTCGAAAATTAGTGTTTGTGATATTCAGCATATAAGTTTTGAATCAATCCCTAATCGAGGATTTGATAGGATAAATAGATTTTATTTCTTATATGCTAGAGCAAAACGTTCGATTCCTGCTAAATCGGCATGAATTTCAATATGACCATAGTTACCATTATCTTCTAGCAATTTCCGTATTATTTCGGCTTGTCCTGCCATCATTTCTACCAACCATAATCCCCCCGATCTTAAATAACTGGGGGAGGTATCGATTAAATAACGGAGACAATCTAAGCCATCAGCACCACCATCTAAAGCTAGATGTGGTTCATGGTGAAACACTTCCGGTTGTAGGGTAGGTAAAACATCAGTGGGAATATAAGGTGGATTGGACACCATACCACTAAACTGACCTTTGCCAAATTGTAGTGGTTCCCACCAAGAACCTTTCACAAAATTAATCCGTTCCGCTAAACCTAAATTTTCAGCATTTGTTTGGGCGATATCTAAAGCAGCAGTACTAAAGTCAACAGCATGAATAGTTGCTTGCTCAAAAGCATCAGCTAATCCCAGGGCGATCGCACCGCTTCCTGTCCCCAAATCAGCCCAAAGACCTGTTTGTAAATACTCTTTTCCCTCAGTCTCAGCTACAGCTAAATCTATCAAACATTCTGTTTCCGGTCGGGGAATTAAAACCGCATTAGAAACAGTCAGTTGAAAATGACGCCAAGGTGTAGTTTTAGCTATGTATTGTACTGGTAAACGCTCAGTTAATCGCTTTTGCCAGAGCTGGTCTAATTCTGCTAGCGATAATTTCAGATCGACTTTTGGCCAGTCTTTAAAAGACTCTAGAAACAAAGCCAAGCGGTCTAAACCAGCTAGCTCTTGTAGAAGCCAATCTACTTCTACAAGAGGTACATGAGAGGCGATCGCTGCTTGTTTTGCTTGGTGACGCCATTGCCAAAGCTGTAATCCAGAAACTCTCTCTGGGTGTTGTTTCACCATTGATTCAAGTTAATTGTGCTTTGGTTGTGAACTTTGATGAGAACTATTTAGGGGCTTTACTTGCAGGTAAGGTCTTGATATATTCTCTCGATTCTAGGGATGGGATGAGGACAACTTGGTTCAACCAGCCATCATTTTTATCTTGGAAAGTTTTAATCACTCCATCTACATCGATAACTTGAATATCAGCCTTTGCATACTTTGGCTTTACCTGAGCTAATAAACCTTCGGCATCTTTTTTACTTAAAAATAGGGGAATTAATTGCTCCTTGTCATTGGGAATTTGAATAGATACATAGCCTTTATCTGGAGCGAATCTGACCGCAAAAACAGGTACACTCTGAAACTGATCTACCTTTTGACCACTTTGCCGTAGTAACTCCAAAGCCCCTTGAATTTCTTGATCTACAGGCTTAAAGGCAAATAACAGGCGATCTGGCTTGTTTTTAGTTTCTTGCAATTGCTGATAAATGCTTCCTAAAGGCACTGCTGTTACTTGCAGCCCTTTTACTACTTCCTCTAATTTTGGGTCTTTACCTTTAGCATTTTGTAGTTCTTTAATAAAAGCTTGAGCCTCTTCCCGGCTCATATAAACACCAGTGACTGAAGCACCACTTTTTTTGCCATTTTGATCATCAGGTAAAGCTCGACTTAATGGCAAACCCTTGTTATTAGTGATTAAATAGACTGGTACTGAGTCCAGCTTATCTTTTACCTGTTTTTCTGGTAACGCCATTGCTGAGAAACTATTCCCAAAAACTATTCCCAGAAAGGTACTACCAACCAAACCCAATGTTATACCCCAACGAATGAATGATTTCATGATTACTCCTTGCTCCAAGATTTCCATATTTTAATTAACTTAGAGAATTAGACAAAAGTGAGATTAGTACAGCACTAACTAGTTTTACTTATATAGTAATCTAATTAACTGTACTGATTTTGGATTTTAGACTAAAAATTATTTCGGTTCATACCCCGACCCCAAGAGAGGGGTTTAATCCAAAATCGTTTGACTATCAACCAACTTATTACAGTCCAAAGGCGATGATTTCAATGCCTAATTTTCTCTATTTAGCAATTCAGAATATTCTAGATGCCCTATTATACCTCTTTTTCAGTAGTAAAATAGCTACTCCAACAATTGTACTGAAAAATAATTTACATTCTATTGCTGGATTATGGACGCTAGAAGATAAATAATCGTTCCCGCGCCATCATACACCATATTTATGACAAGTATAATTATACAACAGCAAACCAAGTTTTAAAAATCGGGATGACAGGATTCGAACCTGCGGCATCCTGCTCCCAAAGCAGGCGCGCTACCAAGCTGCGCTACATCCCGGATTGATTCCAATAGCTTTTAGCTAGCTTAATTTATATCAGCTTTGCTAATGGCTACAAAATCATCATATCAGATAATTTAAGAAATGGCGAATTTATTTTTCCATTTTAGGATGTGCCTGATAAAAGTTGAGTAGCCAAGAGAAAACTTATCAAAAATATCTACTCAGTGAGGATACCAAAACATCCCCTTAATACCTTCAGGATCAGGCATAAACCCCATAGTCCGGTAAAAATCGACTACATGAGGGTCAGCAAAAAGAGTGACATTACTAATTTCTTCACTTCTCAATTTTTTGAGAACATATTTCATTAATGTCTTACCCAGTCCTTGACCTTGAAAGTCGGGATGAACTACTACATCCCAGATTGTAGCATTAAATGCATGATCTGAGGTAGCACGGGCAAAACCAATCAGACGCTTTTGGTTTCCTCGGACTTGCCACATTGAGGCCACAAGGAAACTATGCTCAATCGCTTTTTTGACTTTTCTCAATGGGCGACGTGACCAACCGACTGCATCACAGAGTTCTTCAAGTTCATACAAATCAATATCCCGCTCCGTACTGAATACGATGCGAGCTTCCCTTGGAGAAGAATCTCCAACATGACGGGCACTAGAGTTGCCCAGAGTTTCTGCTGTATGCTCATCAAAGGAAGTTGTTTTATTTGTCGCTACAGCTTCAGGAGTACTAAACCAAGTTTTCCAAAAACCCATGCCAACGCAGTTCGGGTAATTTAACATTCCCCGTTCAAATAAACGGAGATTCTTTGACACTCTCATATCTAATTGCTTAGAGTCTCTCCTGAGGAGAAGATGATGAGATTCTGCTGACAGATTTAGTTTAGGCAACGCCTAAGTTCTAATTGTCGCTACGGTTGTCAAGTGCCGTCTAGTAAGTTGATCAAGCAATATACTCAATCTTCTCGCTACTTTTCATAAATTGATAAAGTATGGATATCCTAACACATTTAAACTTTGAATGGTTAAATGGTAATAATAATGAGGATTTATCCCCTCCTCCTACTTCCCTATCATTGCTCTAGCCAGTGAGTTTTTCACAAACCGAGTATTTCTATGACAGGATATCAGAGCAAATTAGTATATAGCGGTATGCACTTGCATGATTGGACAAAATTTACAAAGAAAGGGAACAGGGAACAGGGAACAGGGAACAGAAAGTGTCCTGTTCTGGAGTTCCCTAAAAACAAAAGTTGCTGAGTTTTGAGCTTCAGTCAAGAAAAAAGATGTTTTTAAGGAGAGTGGCACAGAAAAAACGGCGTCCTTATTTCAATCTCATGTTTTTAAACATGAGTTTTTCCTGTTCCCTGTTCCCCGTTCCCTGTTCCCTCTGAACTGCTATATAACAACATTTTTAGCTTTAGTTTTAACAAATCTTGCGAGTCTTACCCAAACAATGGCTTCTGGTTTAAAATCTTCCACACTGGAACTTCTAAAGCGCTTTAACCGAGCCTTTCCCCAGTTTTATGAGCAATTTGTAAGCAGCGAGATTCAACTGCAAAATTTACGTCTAGCCTATCGGCTCTATAAAACCAGACGTGCGGTGATTGAATTAAAGCCGGAAGGTAGTAAAAGTGCCTTACATTTTGCCTACCGCAACCAGTCTTTTCTCCTCAGCGACATTTTTGGTGTTCTGGCAGCATACGGTTTAACTATCCACGGTTTAAGTTTATACGGTCAAATTCGCCCACCGATGTTAGTTTTTATCAAACTTTTAGTATCTCGTGGTAGCAAAGCTCTGACGGAAAAGACCGCAGAAAACGTGTGCCGCGCTATACGCGAGGCTTTGGGAGGACGGTTTGAGGTAGAAGAGATGTTGGCAGTAGAATTTAACCTTGATGCTGGTTTAGAGCAGGTGCAAACTGAATTCTATGTTGATCCAGTGTTTCATCTTCCTGCTTTGGTAATTGAAGCCGATAATCAACCAGGATTATTTTACAAAGTGATGTACGCTATTTGGCAAGAAGACTTACTGGTAGTTAATGCTAATTTACTGGTTTGGCGCGGACGCACAAGGTTGATTCTCTATTTGTTAGGACCAAATGAAAGCTTAATTCCCGAATATCTAGGACACAAAATTGCTGAAGGGGTACGACAGAGATTGTTAGGTCAATGAAGAGGGGAAGAAGAGGACAAGGGGCAGGGGGCAGGGGGCAGGGGGAAAGAGAGGACAAGGGGCAGGGGGCAGGGGGCAGGGGGAAAGAGAATTAAAATATCCTTTCTCCCCATCTCCCCATCTCCCCATCTCCGTTTCTCCCCCTTGCTCCCCGCTCCCTGCCCCCCTGCCTCTTCTCTCCCCATCTCCGTTTCTCCCCCTTGCTCCCCGCTCCCTGCCCCCCTGCCTCTTCTCTCCCCATCTCCGTTTCTCCCCCTTGCTCCCCGCTCCCTGCCCCCCTGCCTCTTCTCTCCCCATCTCCGTTTCTCCCCCTTGCTCCCCGCTCCCTGCCCCCCTGCCTCTTCTCTCACCATCTCCGTTTCTCCCCCTTGCTCCCCGCTCCCTGCCCCCCTGCCTCTTCTCTCACCATCTCCGTTTCTCCCCCTTGCTCCCCGCTCCCTGCCCCCCTGCCTCTTCTCTCCCCATCTCCGTTTCTCCCCCTTGCTCCCTGCTCCCTGCCCCCCTGCCTCTTCTCTCACCATCTCCGTTTCTCCCCCTTGCTCCCCGCTCCCTGCCCCCCTGCCTCTTCTCTCACCATCTCCGTTTCTCCCCCTTGCTCCCCGCTCCCTGTCCCCCTGCCTCTTTTCCCCTGCTCAACTTTTATTGTTCACCGTATTTAGTCGTACCCACTCTTAACGGTACGATATAAGTATGGCAATCATAGAAATCTTGGGCGTCCCACACGCTTATGAGCTAACAGCTCCAACATCATGCCCCCATGCTTTAGTGTTTATCCACGGATGGCTCAATAGTCGTGGGTATTGGCAACCCGTAATTTCCCGTTTATCTATGGATTGGCAGTGCCTATCTTATGATTTACGAGGTTTTGGTGAATCCCAGTCTCAATCTAAAGTTGATTTTTATCAGTTACAAAACTCTGGTCAACCAAGTTGTACTGATGATCCAGGAACTGATGATCCAGGAATAGTTTCTGCTCATGGTTCTTTTTACAGTCCATTAGCCTACGCACAAGATTTAGCCGTTCTCTTAGAACACTTGAATATCACTAGTGCTTGGCTAATTGGTCATTCTTTAGGAGGGACGATTGCTCTTTGGGGAGCTGCACAACTACCTGAGTCGATTAAAGGTGTAATTTGTATCAATGCAGGTGGTGGAATTTATCTCAAAGAAGCTTTTGAGCAGTTTCGTGCTGCCGGGCAAAAATTTTTACAAATCCGTCCTCGTTGGTTGTCTCAATTACCTTTAATTGATTTGCTATTTACTAGAGCTAGTGTGGCACGACCTTTAGAGCGCTATTGGGCACGTCAACGGGTGATTGATTTTGTTGTTGCTGACCCAGAAGCAGCACTTTTAACATTGTTAGATTCCACAACTGAGGAAGAAGTTAATCGCTTACCCCAGTTAGTATCTCAAGTTCAGCAGCCAGTTTATTTTTTGGCTGGTGCTGAGGATAAAGTCATGGAACCTAAGTACGTTCGTCATCTAGCTAGTTTTCATCGACTTTTCCAATATATTGGTGAGAATGTGATAGAAATTCCTGATTGTGGGCATTTGGCTATGTTGGAGCAGCCCCAAGCTGTAGCTGACCATATCCGGTCAATTATTGACGGCAACACGACTCAAGCGTAGGACATGGGGGATGGTTTGATTAATTTTTATATCGTTGTTTTCAGTCGGATGAGATCTAAAATTTACGAAAAAAGCTATACAGCAATAGGCTTTTACTCCTAACTCCTAACTCCTGACCCCTAACTCCTAACTCCTAACTCCTGCTATACAAGTCCATAACCTGACTCAGTGGCAACCGAGATTGAACACTTAGTGTTAAAGGCGACGTGTGTCCTCTCGATAAATGTTCTGCGGCTGTGCAGCCAATCATGGCAGCATTGTCAGTGCAAAATTTCATTGGGGGGAAAACAACTCGAATGTTATGTTTACTAGCCGCTGTTTGTAGATGTTTTCTCAGTCCACTATTAGCAGCTACACCACCACCTACCGCGATAGTGTTTAAACCATGATCATGGGCACAGGCGATCGCTCTTTTGGTAAGTGTTCGGGCAATAGTTTCTTGAAAGCTGGCGGCTATATCCGCTACTGGCACCTGTCCATCATTTTTCTCTAATTGCTGCACTAAACGCAATACTGCCGTTTTTAGTCCGCTAAAACTTCCATCGTAGGGATGATATCCACCACCAGGTAGAGAAATTTTGCCTTCTGGTAAAGTAAAAGCGTGAGGATTACCTGTTTGTGCCAACTGATCAATTATTGGTTCACCAGGATAGCCTAGCTTTAACAATCGTGCTACTTTATCAAAAGCCTCACCAACGGCATCATCGCGAGTTTCCCCTAAAGTTTGGTATTCACCACAATCCTTAACATAAATCAAGCTTGTATGTCCGCCAGAAACCAGTAAGCTAAGAAAAGGGGGATTTAACGTCGGCTCACTCAAGTAGGTTGCGTAAATGTGACCTTCCAGGTGATGAACCCCCAAAAATGGTTTGTTATGTACCATTGCCAGAGTTTTCGCCGCTGTTAATCCTACCAACAGCGCTCCGACCAGTCCTGGTGTACAAGTAGCCGCAATTCCATCAATTTGATGCCAATCCTGTCTGCTTTCTGCCAAAGCTTGGCTAATTAACTGATTGATGATTTCTAAATGCTGACGCGAAGCTACCTCTGGTACTACTCCTCCATACTGTTGATGGACGGGAATTTGTGAGGCAATGATGCTGCTATGAACTTGGCGATTGTGTACAATCGCTACAGCAGTTTCATCACAGCTGGTTTCAACGGCTAAAACGGTGGGCATCTTGGTTGAAAAGCTTTAACTTTTATTTACTTAAACTTTACTCGGTTCCCGCCCAAGAGTATGATGACTTGCTAGTTATGTAAATAAACATTGTACAAGCCGCTTCGTTTTGTACAAGAAACTTCCCGTTTTGTAACAAAAGGAAACAACTCCATGCGACGATTGTTTGCTTTGATTTTAGCGATTGGTCTTTGGTTCAATTTTGCCCCCTCAGCACACGCTCTGGGCGCCAACCTTGTCCCCTGTAAAGACTCACCCGCTTTTCAAGCATTAGCAGAAAATGCTCGTAACACCACCGCTGACCCCGAATCTGGGAAAAAACGCTTTGAGCGTTATTCTCAAGCGCTATGCGGACCTGAAGGCTATCCTCACCTGATTGTAGATGGTCGTCTTGATCGTGCTGGTGATTTCCTCATTCCCAGTATTCTCTTCCTCTACATTGCTGGTTGGATTGGTTGGGTAGGTCGTGCTTACCTCCAAGCCATCAAAAAAGGATCAGATGCGGAAACTAAAGAAATCCAAATCGATACCGCTATCGCCTTACCGATTATTGCTACAGGCTTTGCTTGGCCAGCCGCAGCTCTAAAAGAATTCTTGTCAGGTGAATTAACAGCTAAGGATTCAGAAATCACCGTTTCCCCACGTTAATTGGATTTCACTCACTAAATTTTTTTGGAGACTCAAATCATGGCTAACAAAGGCGACCAATCATCCTATTTCATCACTTTCCTTTCCACAGCACCAGTGATTACCACTATTTGGTTAACCATCACAGCTGGGATTTTGATTGAATTCAACCGCTTTTTCCCTGACCTGCTTTTCCACCCATTACCATAAGTAATTAGCAGGATTTGGGATTAGATATTGCCTAAAATTTTTAGAGAATTTTAGCCTAATTTAGGTGAAATTGTCACTCTAGAATTAGGCAATATCAATCACATCTAAACTTGTAAGCTGGTAACAGCTTACGAGTTTGGTAATATTGAAAAGCGTAAATTAATTTTTCTAAACTTCCCAGTAAAAAAGCAGCTTTAGCAGCAAATATTATTAATATAAATATGCCCCATTCTAAATTTAGAGGCGAACAAAAATATGGCTCAAGCAGTAGATGCATCCAAGAATCTTCCCAGCGACCCCAGAAATCGCGAAGTAGTATTTCCAGCTGGACGCGATCCCCAGATCGGTAACCTAGAAACTCCAGTGAATTCTTCTCCCCTAGTCAAATGGTTTATTAATAACCTACCAGCCTATCGTCCTGGTCTAACTCCTTTCCGACGCGGATTAGAAATTGGCCAAGCTCATGGTTACTTACTATTTGGCCCATTCGCTAAATTAGGTCCTTTACGGGACGCATCTAATGCCAACTTAGCTGGATTACTGGGAAGTATTGGTTTGGTTGTAATTCTTACCGCCTCTCTTTCTCTTTACGCTAATAGCAATCCCGCTAAGGCACTTCCTAGCGTTACCGTACCTAACCCCCCAATTGATGCTTTTAATTCCAAAGAAAGCTGGAATAACTTTGCTAGTGCTTTCTTAATTGGTGGTATTGGTGGTGCAGTAGTTGCTTACTTCTTGACTACTAACTTGGCACTAATTCAAGGTCTATTGGGCTAATTTGGTGATTGAAGCAGGGAACAGGAAATAGTTTTTCCGGTTCCCCCCAATCCAATATCCCTATTTCTATAAGTACAATGCTTCGGGCGGGGGTATAAATCCCTTCCTGAAGCTCTCCTTTATTGAGCTTTAAATAAGGCTACTTCGATTTGATGGAGAGCAGTGTCAAAATCATCATTAACGATTTGTAAATCAAATTCCTCAGCAGCGTTGATTTCTATTTGAGCAAGTTGTAGGCGACGAGTGATCGCCTCTTCAGAATCCTGCCCTCGTTGACGCATCCGTTTTTCCAATTCTGCCCAAGAAGGGGGCAAAATGAAAATACTGAAGGCGTCGGGAAAAGAAGAACGAATTTGCCTAGCCCCTTTTAATTCAATTTCTAATATCACTAAATGACCACACTGAATATGGTTAAGGACAGTCTGCACGGGGAGTACCGTAAAAATTACCAGCAAATTCTGCCGATTCTAAAAATTCACCCTCAGATCGTAATTCTTCAAACTTACTGCGGGTGATAAAGTAATAATTTTTGCCATTGATTTCCCCCGGACGGGCAGAGCGAGTGGTCACAGATACAGAATAATTTAATTCTGGATGACGTTCTAGCAGCGATCGCATTAAAGTTCCTTTCCCGACTCCGCTGGGGCCAGTTAAAACAATTAGCTTACCTGGAGATGAGTATTCTTTATTGCCAGCATCGTTGTGCGTAGGTAAAATTTGCATCATCCGTTTAAATTGTGAATTAATCAATAAATATTATGCATTCGCCTCCTATATATTATCAGGACAAAGTGGACTAAAGGATTTGTAGCACAGGTGACAGAAAATTTCTTTTATTTAAAGGATCAAGCCGATCTAGACCCAAAATCGAATCAATTATCGACAGTCTGATGTTCACGGGAAATCACAAAGCGATTAGCTACCGTTTCCGGTTGAATCGCGGAAAGAATTACGTGACTAGAGTCAGTAATAATTACAGCCCTAGTTCTCCGACCGTAAGTTGCATCAATCAGTTGTCCTCTATCCCGTGCATCGGTAATGATCCGCTTAATCGGAGCAGACTCTGGACTGACAATAGCAACCACTCGGTTAGCTGACACAATATTGCCAAAACCGATATTGATTAACTGAATCTCCATAAAAAACTGATGCCAAACGCAGTACGAGAAGCTAATAGCAAATCTATTCTTATGTTATAGCCAAAAAATCGGAGTTAAAACGCTTCTGGTTTCGCTAGACTGTGTTTTTTCCTTGCAACTGCTTTCTTTTCGCTATTTATTCGCTAATTTTGCTGAAAATCTCTCTAAAGATATATGCAAAAACATACCAATATGAACTAGAATCCCCATTCATCCACAATACGTTCAGTTTTTGGGGATATTTCCACATCTGGCAAAGATAGCGCCACAAGAATTGGATTCAGGAATCTAAGCTATTAGATTAGTAACAGCATAGAAACCAGAATAAAGAGAATATTTAAAGTAGATAGAGTGCGATCGCCCAAAGCGGATGTTGAGGGAAGAGGGGTGGGGAATAAAGACAGAGAAACCTACAATCCTTACTCTGCAAGGATTTCATTCGGTGCGAAAATAATCCCAAAAAAAGATTGGGAAAAGGGTTGACAAACAGAATCAAGGTTCGCTATATTTAACAAGTGCCGGAGAGAGAGCGCGAAAGAGCGAACTCAAAGGTGCACCGAACCTAGAAAATATTATAGTTTGAAAGCCAGTATAAAGCAATAGCCTGCGTCAAGTAAATTAAGACACCAGGCTGAGGTGTAAAAAGGGCAGCCAAAAAGAGCTACAAAGTCTTCAAAACGGAGAGTTTGATCCTGGCTCAGGATGAACGCTGGCGGTATGCTTAACACATGCAAGTCGAACGGTTCTCTTCGGAGATAGTGGCGGACGGGTGAGTAACGCGTGAGAATCTAGCTTCTGGTCGGGGACAACCATTGGAAACGATGGCTAATACCGGATATGCCGAAAGGTGAAAGGCTTGCTGCCAGAAGATGAGTCTCGCGTCTGATTAGCTAGTTGGTGGGGTAAAGGCCTACCAAGGCGACGATCAGTAGCTGGTCTGAGAGGATGATCAGCCACACTGGGACTGAGACACGGCCCAGACTCCTACGGGAGGCAGCAGTGGGGAATTTTCCGCAATGGGCGAAAGCCTGACGGAGCAATACCGCGTGAGGGAGGAAGGCTCTTGGGTTGTAAACCTCTTTTCTCAGGGAAGAAAAAAATGACGGTACCTGAGGAATAAGCATCGGCTAACTCCGTGCCAGCAGCCGCGGTAATACGGAGGATGCAAGCGTTATCCGGAATGATTGGGCGTAAAGCGTCCGCAGGTGGCCATGTAAGTCTGCTGTTAAAGAGTCTAGCTCAACTAGATAAAGGCGGTAGAAACTACATTGGCTAGAGTACGTTCGGGGCAGAGGGAATTCCTGGTGTAGCGGTGAAATGCGTAGATATCAGGAAGAACACCAGTGGCGAAGGCGCTCTGCTAGGCCGTAACTGACACTGAGGGACGAAAGCTAGGGGAGCGAATGGGATTAGATACCCCAGTAGTCCTAGCCGTAAACGATGGATACTAGGCGTGGCTTGTATCGACCCGAGCCGTGCCGTAGCTAACGCGTTAAGTATCCCGCCTGGGGAGTACGCACGCAAGTGTGAAACTCAAAGGAATTGACGGGGCCCGCACAAGCGGTGGAGTATGTGGTTTAATTCGATGCAACGCGAAGAACCTTACCAAGGCTTGACATGTCGCGAATCCTGCTGAAAGGTGGGAGTGCCTTCGGGAGCGCGAACACAGGTGGTGCATGGCTGTCGTCAGCTCGTGTCGTGAGATGTTGGGTTAAGTCCCGCAACGAGCGCAACCCTCGTTTTTAGTTGCCAGCATTAAGTTGGGCACTCTAGAGAGACTGCCGGTGACAAACCGGAGGAAGGTGGGGATGACGTCAAGTCAGCATGCCCCTTACGTCTTGGGCTACACACGTACTACAATGCTACGGACAGAGGGTCGCAAGCTAGCGATAGCAAGCA
>CAVXZH010000004.1:0-942500 GCA_963766435.1 uncultured cyanobacterium | reverse complement strand
TTTTTAGATAACTTTAACCCTGAAGATGTAATCGTAGTAAATCGAGTGGGTAAAGAGTCAGAGTTTCAGCGACTAAATCCTGAAGAATTAACAACTTGGTTAGAAGAATATAGTCTAGGAGAACTCTGGGAAAAAAATGCAATTGGTGGAATGACCACACTAATGATACGTCTTTACCTATTTGCAGAGGGACAAACTGAACAGACATTTGCTGATAATATACTGAAACCACACCTTGCACAATATGATGTTTTCATGGACAAGATTATGGTAATTTCTCATGCAAGAAAACATGGAATAGTACATCGTGGTGGTGGTGGCAAATACCAGCCCATGAAAAATGATATTATAGCTCGTCTCAAACAGGAAAAAAGCTCCAATGTATTCTTTACAACTATGATTGATTTGTATGCGATCAGACCTGAATTTCCCGGTTTAAATGAGTCCGAAAAACTACGTCAAAGTCCTTCCAAAAGGGTAGAATTCCTAGAACAAAAATTTGCTGAGGATATTGTTGCAGAAATTGGTGATTGGCGATTCATACCATATATTCAATTACATGAATATGAGGCTTATCTTTTTGCTGATCCAACTTGTTTTGAGAGCCTTTATAATAATTCTTCAAAAAAAGTTGCAGAACTACAGGCTATTGCTGATCAATATGAGACACCTGAATTTATTAATGATAGTCCAGAAACATCTCCTAGCAAACGCATTATTTCGCATTTTCCCGCTTATAAAAGAGCAAAAGTCATTGATGGATCACAATTAGCTGAACGGATTGGACTGAATGTAATTCGGGATAAATGTCCCCACTTTAACAGATGGGTTTCTCAACTTGAATCATTAAATAGACAAAGTACTGATATGTTGAAAATTAACTAGGGGGATAGATATTTATGTTTGCTTGGCTTCAATGGCAGGCAAGATGCCTGCTCCACGTCTAAAAATAGCATGAACTATTTTGTGAAGATTTTGTACATAATTAACACACTACCACTAAACGAAGTGAATGAGTCCGAATGATAAATTATACCTTTTCAAACAGCTTCTAAAAAATTTTCTACAAACAGAATATTTATGGAATCTCAAATGCAGATACAACAAGTAATTGAAATTTTGAAACAGGATTTACCAACCCTTTTTGAAAAAGATATCACTTATGATATTTATAACCAGGATATCTATTTTCGAGATCCAGTGAATACCTTTAAAGGTAAATTTAATTATCGGATTATTTTTTGGACTTTGCGATTTCATGCCAAACTATTTTTTTCGGAAATTTATTTTGATGTTCATGAAGTATCTCAAACAGCAGAAAATACGATTTTAGCTAAGTGGACTGTGCGCGGGGTTTTACGAGTTCCCTGGCAACCACAAATATTGTTTAATGGTTACTCAACTTACCAGCTGAATCCAAATAACTTGATCTACGAACATCTGGATACATGGGATAGGTCACCAGGAGAAATTTTACAGCAGTTTTGGCGAAAGTAATTACCACTAATCACAAAATTTAGTTTATACTGTTCAAGGTTAAAGATTAAGAAATTTTAAATTCTGTCGCCAGTGTACTCATGCAATGCATTGTAAATCGCCGCGCTCAGTTTTCGGCAAGTCATCGTTATTGGTTGCCAGAAATAAGCGAAGCCAAGAATATGGAAAAATTTGGTGCTGGCGCTCAATTCCCTGGGCACGGTCATAACTATGTCTTATTTATTTCCCTGGCTGGGGAATTAGATGAATATGGCATGGTATTAAATTTGTCTGATGTGAAACAAGTAATTAAGCGAGAAGTTACCAGTCAACTCGACTTTTCTTATCTCAATGATGTATGGGCAGAATTTCAGGAAACTTTGCCTACCACAGAAAATATTGCACGGGTGATCTGGCAAAAGCTAGCTCCCCACTTACCTTTAGTCCGCGTGCAATTGTTTGAACATCCTGAACTTTGGGCAGATTATATGGGAAATGGAATGGAAGCTTACCTTAGCATTAGCACTCATTTTAGCGCCGCTCATCGGCTCGCTCATCCTCTTTTGAGTTATGAAGAAAATACGGAAATTTACGGTAAATGCGCTCGTCCCAATGGTCATGGACACAATTATCATTTAGAAGTGACTGTCATTGGCGAAATTGATTCCCGTACAGGTATGACTGTTGATTTAGGTGCTTTACATCAAGTGGTTAATGATTATGTAGTTGAACCTTTTGATCACACCTTTTTAAACAAAGATATTGCTTATTTTGCCAATATTGTGCCTACAGCAGAGAACATTGCCGTTTATATTCGTGATTTACTGCGATCGCCAATTGAGAATTTGGGTGCCAAGCTTTACAAGGTGAAGCTGATCGAAAGTCCTAATAATTCTTGTGAAGTTTACGCATCTGACTTTGAAACCAATTCATCTGTAGGTACAGTTACTCAGCCAGTACTAGCAAGAGTGTAGATTTTTATTGCACTACTTGTAGTTATGTACTAATAGTTATTTGTTAAGCTAATTAGCGATCGCCCCTGAAAAAGAGGCAGGGGGGCAGGGAGCAGGGAGCAGGGGAGAGGCAGGTACAAATATTCTCCCCCTTGCCCCCTGCCCCCTGCCCCCTGCCCCTTTTCCTCTTCTCCCCCTGCCCCCCTGCTCCCTGCTTCTTTTGCCTGAGCCTATAATTATACAAGTATCAAGCCAGCGAAACTTTGATGTTGAAAAAAGCGTCAATAATGCCAAAGTAATGAGCAGAAATCAGGAGTCAGGATTTAGGATTGAGGAGGGAGAAAGAAGAACAAAGAAGTCAGCAGATAGAATTACCGATATGAATTCTAGCTCTAAATTACAAAATCCTGTTTATGCTTAAATCTTCAAATACCCTCGCAGATTGTATTTATTCTGATTCTCTACTCACTAGTCCCTACTCCCTCTTTTGGCGATCATGAAACCCGATCAGTTACCCGCTTTTAACATCCAGAGCCTAAAAACAGCCTTAATGTTACCGATAGTTCTACTAAGTACATTAAGCTTTCCTACCCAAGTGCAAACTGCTACTGCTCAAGCACCCGCAGCAAATCGCCCACTGACCATTCGCTCTGATATCCAAGAATATGATGCTAAAACGCAAGTAATCACCGCTCGTGGTAATGTGCAAATGTTTTATCCTTCTCGACAACTACAAGCCACATCGGCTCAAGCACAATACTTTAGCAAAGAACGTCGCATTGATTTCAGTGGCAATGTTTATATTTTGCAACAGGGTGCCAATAGTATCCGCGCCGAGAAGGTAACATATCTAATTGACGAAGGACGATTTGTGGCTTTACCTCAATCTAATCGTCAGGTAGAGTCTATTTATATGGTGAATGACACCGATGCTAACAGCGCCAACACGTCATCAGCCCCAAAAACACCTACTTTTAAACGTTCTAATTAGCATCAATCATTAATCAAGGGTGCTTCGAGAGTGAAAATTGTATTAGAGAATATTCACAAATCCTACGGCAAGCGCCTGATAGTTAGTCGTGTTAATCTTTCTGTAGCTCAAGGCGAAGTGGTTGGGTTACTCGGTCCTAACGGTGCTGGTAAAACCACGACTTTTTATATTGCTACTGGTTTAGAAAAACCCAATCAGGGAAGAGTTTGGCTAGATAGTTTAGATATTACCAGTATGCCAATGCATAAGAGAGCGCAATTAGGTATTGGTTATCTAGCACAAGAACCCAGTGTTTTTCGCCAACTCTCAGTCAAAGATAATATTCTTCTGGTTCTGGAGCAAACTAAAGTACCCCGATGGCATTGGTCAAATAGATTACAAGCTTTACTGCATGAATTTCGACTGGAGAAAGTAGCTAATAGTAAAGGTATTCAACTGTCTGGTGGAGAACGTCGGCGCACCGAACTAGCCAGGTCTTTAGCATCTGGTCAGGAAGGTGCCAAAATTTTTGTTTTTAGATGAACCCTTTGCTGGGGTTGACCCCATTGCTGTAGCCGAAATTCAACAGATTATTGGTGGATTGCGCGATCGCGGCATGGGAATTCTGATTACAGATCATAATGTCCGGGAAACTCTGGCAATTACTGACCGTGCCTATATCATGAGAGAAGGTCAAATTTTAGCCTTTGGTACTGCGGTTGAACTTTATAATAATCCCTTAGTAAGGCAATATTACTTAGGTGATAACTTTCATGCTTAAGTTAATTATTAATGATGCATACTATACAAGTATGTCAATCCCAAGATTAAACTGACTTCCTATGATATCAAAAAAGCTGAATTTTTTCTACACCCTGAATTCGCTGCTACCTTTTTCCATCATGGATCAATACTTGGTAATACAGCTACTCCCACCATTTTTATTTGGTGTTGGGGCTTTTACTTCTGTGGTGTTAGCAATTGATAGTTTATTTGAATTATTGCGGAAAGTAGTAGAATCTGGATTACCTATCACCACTGCCTTTCAGGTTTTTTTATTAAAGTTGCCATATGTAATGGCTTATGCTTTCCCCATGTCTACCTTGCTAGCTACTTTAATGACCTATAGCCGTCTTTCTAGCGAGAGTGAACTAATAGCCCTGCGGGGTTGTGGGGTTAGTGTCTATCGAATGGTATTAACGGCTGTGCTATTTAGTTTTCTAGTCACAGGTATGACTTTTATCTTTAATGAGCATATTGCCCCAGCTGCAAATTATCAAGCAACGATCACCCTAGAAAGAGCGATTAGGTCAGATAAACCAACCACTAAACAACAAAATATCTATTATCCTGAATATCGAGAAATCAAGCAGCCAGATGGGACTAAAAACAAAATACTTACACGTTTGTTTTATGCTGATCAGTTTGACGGTAAAAAAATGAATGGTTTAACAATTATAGATCGTTCTACGGTCGGTTTAAATCAAATTGTGGTAGCAAATTCTGCCCAATGGAATGCCATTGAAAAACTTTGGGATTTTTATAATGGAACTATTTATTTAGTCGCACCAGATAGTTCTTATCGCAACATTTTACGGTTTGAACACCAGCGATTACAACTACCCCGGACTCCATTAAATATTGCCGAGAGTAACCGGGATTATGGGGAAATGAATATTTCCCAAGCATTACAACAACTACAATTAGAACGTCTGAGCAATAATTTACAAAAAATCAGGAAACTGGAAGTACGAATTCAACAAAAAATCGCCTTTCCCTTTGTTTGCGTTATCTTTGGTTTAGTTGGTTCTGTGATGGGAAGTATCCCTCAACGGACAGGACGAGGGACTAGTTTTGGTATTAGTGTCATCGTCATTTTTACTTATTATTTACTTTTATCAATTTCTGGAGCCTTAGCACAAGCAAATATTCTTTCTCCTTTAGTTGGAGCTTGGTTACCCAACTTGTTTGGCTTGACAGTAGGTGTAGTTTTATTACTACGTGTTGCTGAGAAGTAGAGTCAGGGGAGATGAGGAGAGGGGGAGATGGGGAGAGGGGGAGATGGGGAGAAAAATTTTGTAATTTCACTAGTAAAAGAGTTTTAAGTTGCTACATTGATTTATTATCCGTTTTCCCCCTTGCTCCCTATGCTCCTGCTCAAGACAGCTCCCTGATTAATGATTTCGACATTCTGGGGCTTCTGGATGTTCTCGACAGTACTGTTCAAAAGAAACCTTAGCTGATACCATACCTTCAGCTTTTTGGTGAGCTGCTTCGGCTTGTAATTCTTCAACTTCATCCCAAGCAGAGGCACAAGCTTTAGAATAAGCACCTTCATTAGTACAAATACCACGAGCGTTGGCGATCGCTTTTTGGATTTTATCCTCTAGTAACATTGCTTTGGGAACTTCGACAAAATCACTTTTTCGGAGAATATCAGTGATGGAAATAATACCCAGCAATTTACCTTTAATCACTGGAGCGCGACGAATACCAGTATTAGCAAATAATCTGGCTACATATTCCACACCCAAATCAGGATTGACCACAATGCAGGGTTTGGTCATAATTTCATAAATCCTGATTTGACTAGGATCTTTACCATAAGCCGTAATTTTGTAGACAATATCGGTTTCAGTAACAATGCCATAAGCATCATTATCATGACGACGATCTACCACCAAGGCTCGTAATCCTTTTTCCTTCATCAATCCAACCGCTTCAGCAACAGTGGCCGAACCACGGATGGTAACTACATCCGTAGTCATGATATCTTCGGCTTTCATTGTACTCTCCTGGTAAATGATATGGTGCGGCATCCAGCTACCACCATTAAATTTAAACCAGCTTTGAATTTGTGATCATATCCAAAGTCACCAATGACCAAGAACAATGCTTAACATGACTTTAAATTTTGTGGAAACTGGGATTGAAGGTAAATTTTTGACTCACAGCACCGTATTGCTGATGACTAATAATTTTGCATCAGTTACGATCAAATTATAGTGCGATCGCTGTTTTACCAGTTGTCATTCAATTATCTAGCCATGTCACCACGTCATTTTCTCCTCACTTACTTACGCTATCTCCGAGCCAGGTTATGGAATCTCCGACAACCCAGTGTTTGGGGAACGGCAATTTTCTTATTGGTAGCAGGGGTAGTAATTCGAGAATACTGGTTACACCCTGATATTTTAACTAAGTGGCAAGATCCACCACCTGTAGTGGAAAGACCTGCTGAATCATCACTGTCAGATGAAGAAAAAGCTCTGGGAGCGGATATTGATAATTTACCAGTACTATTAAATGACGTTGAGAAAGCAAATCTGGGTAATGTTCCCATTAATCTTCCACAAGAACCTCAGGTTAATCAGAATAAAAATTCGGAAAATGATGTTATTATTAAGCCAAATGCTACACCTGGCGATACTAAGCCCAATTCTAGTGTGGGGATAGTCAATAATGCATCCCCAATCTATAAAAATCCTTTTATCTTACAAGCAGAAAATTCTTTGAAGTATGGGACAAATAAGGGTAATCAGTTTTTAGATATTAACTCTTTCAATCCATCTTCCCGAACCACAAATTCCTCCCATGTGGAGCCAGGATTAACTAGCAAAACGATAGATAATGAAAGTACTGTTTTAGCTAATCCTTTACAAACAGCTATTGAACAATCAGGAAACCAAAAGTCTGCTAGCTCGAATAATACAACGTTAAATCCGATCAATTCCTTTGGTTCAGCAAGGCAAATTCCACCCAGTAATAATCTACCAACCAATACTGGGATGAGTTATACACAGCCAACAGTAACAAGCCAGGGACAAAATCCTTACACCAATTATAATAGTGGTCAAACCTTACCTAGCAATAGTTTACCAGCTAATACTGGGGCGAATTATGCACAGCCAGCAGTAACAAGCCAGGGACAAAATCCCTACACCAATTATAATAGTGGTCAAACCTTACCAAATGCAGGAATATCCACCAACGGGATAGCACCGATTGTTCCAGCTGCATCTAATAATGGCGCACCTTATGGGGTTCAGTCTTCAACCCAAAGTATTACTAATAATACTGCTCCAGTAGGATATGCTAACTACGGCAATTATGGTGTACAACCACCAAATCAATTGCTCCAGCCTACTTATGGTAATTCTAGCTCACAGTCAAATCCACCAGTTCAGTCAAATTCTGCCAATTCTAATCCATATAGTCAATTTAGAAGAAGATATTAATATTCAGAGCCTAGCATATAACATTGGTTGAAATCGGTGGTCAGGATATATAAACAATCTGATAACCACTTATTCAACTGATAAATTTTTATGAACTTCTTCAGCTAAATGTAAAAGAGCTTTGACATTTTATGCTATTATTAGAGATAATTTAATTAAAACCTTTGATAAATTCTGTCAAATATTGACACCTTTAGCGATGCTCCGTTAGGAACCACTACGCTAACGCAGGAAGAAATGAGCCATGAAACAGATCATTGCTGCAAACCTAATCCGCTACCGTAAAAGTCTAGGCTTATCTCAAGAGCAACTTGCTGAAATTACTGGAGTTACTCGTCAGAGCATAAATAACTACGAGAATGCTAAAACTTTAGCAGATAGCAAAATTCTCTCTGCTCTAGCAAGTGCTTTAGGTATTACACTCGATGACTTACTACGCTCACAAAACGAAGGACTACCCAATTTTCGGTTCCGCGCTCATGTAAAATTCGACAAAAATGCCCAGTTTGTAACTCAAGTGTTACGAATGCTGCAAACTTATAATGCCCTAGAACAAGCTATTGGCTTACCAACCTACACTCCCGAAAGTACACCTTGTCACCAAGTATGGGGAAACGAAAAGCGTATTCAGACAATCGCAGGTTTATTTCGTCATCGACTTGGCTTGGGAGATGCTCCCGTTGCTAACTTATTTCAATCTGTTGAAGAAATTGGTTTAAAAGTTTTACGTCAACCGATTCCCGTAAAAGGTTTCTTTGGTCTTAGTGCTTGTAGTGATATTGAAGGTGCTTTTGTTTTAGTCAACACTCATAGCGTTACCATTGAACGTCAATTATTTACCTTAGCACATGAGATTGGACACCTAATCTTTCACCGTGTAGAGTACCAAAATACCCTAATGGAGGAAGGAACTAAAGAAGAAGAAAAAGCACGAGAACAGGTAGCTGATTACTTTGCTAGTCATTTATTGGTTCCCCAAGCTGAATTTGAGCGGATGTATGAACTGACTCAAGATATTGTCAAGCTCAAACGGCATTTTCGAGTTAGTTACCTAGTCATTCTCAATCGGTTACTATCAATGGGGATGATTGATTTTATGAAAGAAAAAGCAAAAATATGTGCAATTTATAAAAAACAACATGATGGCGCATCTTTGCAAAATTCAATGGAATTACCACCAATTTTATCTCTGGAAGAGTATCCAGAAAATGAACGTTATGAATATCTGATTTGGCAGTCTTTAAAATTGGGTAAGATTTCCGAAATGAAAGCAGCAGAACTACTCAATTTAACTGTGGAAAAACTGCGGGTGTGTCGTCAAGAGAATGATATTTATGCGATCGCTTAACGGCACAATTCTCGATGCAACGGCACTGATTGATTTTTGCTATCTGAACGAGTGGAAATGGTTACAACAGTTTTATAATCCTTTGTATATTGCTCAGGAACTTTTGGATTCAGATCAATTGGAACTGTCCACTCGCGAAGTTGCTAACCAATATTTAACACCTTTGACTCTTTCTACAGAGGAGATGTACACCAGTTTTTTGGAATTTAGGGTGAGAAATCCGGGTTTAAGTATTGGAGATAGGTCTACTATCGCAATCGCCCGTCATCAATTGATGATTTGTGCTAGTGATGACGGGTTAGTTATTGAAACCTGTAAGGAATACGGAATTACCTATACTCGAACATTGCGCTTGTTGGGTGAGATGGTGAAGACAGAACACAAAACAGTGATAGAAGTGATAGCATTCAGGTTTATTAAGAATTCCTGATATTAAGATAGATATATCAAGTAATAATGACACAAAAGCTTATTACTTCGATGCTAAATATCGTAATTATAAACGGCAAGGAAGTAAACAATTTGTTCATGATGTTATAGATATTGCTAGAGATAAATATTTTGATTCTTTAGGAGGAACAGCTAGTTTTATTTTGCATACAGATAAACAAATTGATTTTTGGGGTGAAGTCCCTATAAACAGAGTACTAAGGGAAAAGTTTGATGACACTATTGGAATAAGTGGAGAAAGATATATCAGTCACGAATATGGAGCAATTGCACTTAAACCTGGTGCAGGTGCGGATAGGCAGCTTAACAGATTAATTAGATTAATATTTCAGTATCATGGTAGCTTCTGTAATGACTGTCTATTTTGCGGATATAAACTTAGGAAACAAGATATTCAGACCAGTTGGATACCAACTAAAATAAGTGAAGAAGAATTAACTAGGCGGGTAAAATCAGGTAGTTCTAGGTCTGGAAGAGGAACAGGTCTATACTGTTCTTGTCCTAAATGCGGTCAATTCTGGATTGTGCAGCATTGCGATGGTCAAAATCACCGTATCCTTAAGTTTTATAACTGTTTTCATAGACACTCGGATCAACCAGAATATAAAGGAAAATGGATGTATATATGTCCAGTATGTGGGAGCAATCCTCCAGGGGATAAATTAAATAGGCTTAACTAAAAATTAACCGTGCTGTCTCGAATAAATACACACAAAGTTTAGCTTGGACAATTACAGGAAATTGATGCTGTAGGTGTCAGAAGACTATCAAAAGAAATAGCAAATTTTTAGGTAAATTTGAACTGACGCATTAACTTGGCACTAATGGCTTCTAGCTTATGTATTAATTAAGGCAGGCTAGAAGCCTGCTCCACGGTTAAATTTTATTAACTGAAGCGTATTTTACTTTAATTAAGTTATTCAAACATGAATTTTTACTATTTTGGTGAAGTAATTAAAGCATCTGAGCGCCATTTTAGCCAATTTGTCATTACTTCCGGTGGGGATTTAACTTTCTTTTGCAATAAAACCACTCCATCTTTAATATCCACCAATCCATATTTTCCTTCCGCTAAAAATTTATCAATCAAAGCGATAAAATCTAATAATTGTTTCCGTTCCCCCTTAAAAGCTGCTTGATATTGTTGTAATTGCCATAAATCTGCTAAAGCAAAATCAACATCCATAACCTCTCTAGAATCCATTTGCAAATCTACAGATGGTAAACGAATGATACCCCGACGAGTTGCTAGATGCGGAATTATATAGTTCGTTGTAGAAACACTAGCATCCGGTGGAATTAATTGGATTAATTTGCGGATATATCCAACGTGTTCCCATTGACGAGTTAAGCCAATATGTACCCAAGGATTTATGGAATCAGGAACTAAAAAGTAAAAAGCTCGATTGGGACTAGAAAGAATTGCAATTACTAGAGATAGAATAATACCTCTAATCCACCAACGTTTAAACTTTGATGTAAATCTTTCTTGATGTTCTGACCACCAAATAATAGTACCGTAAAATAAACCAGGTACTACAGTTAATGCAAAACGCACACTCATACCCAATGCTATTTGATTATTTTGCAATAACACTATTAATAATGGTGGTCCAGCAGTAATCCAAGCTGCTGGTGAAATTGCTGGAACAAATGCTAGTGGTAGCCATTGTCCTAAAAGATATTTGATTGGTTTGTCAATAGAACGAGTAAATAAGGTTTCAAAAAGTTCTTTGGGATGGGTTAAAATTCCCCATAAAAGTTGTAAAGTACTGGGGTTTTTAATATCGGGAACGAATTTACTAAAATAAGTTGATAAATAAAGTCGGGAATTATCATTTGAGAAAAGCGGCATGATTACGTTTGTAACTAGGGTGACATAGCTAAAACTTATTAAGCACAGAGCTATACCTAGTCGCAGATATTTACGACTGAAAATTAAATTTAACCCAATCCCAAACACAATTACTCCTGCTTCTTCTCTAACTCCCAATATCAATATGACAAATAGCCAAAATATTGACCATTTATGTTTTACTAAAGCTAAGAGTAATGAAAAAACAAATAAAGGAATTTGGCAATGTTCATAAAAATTAGCAAAGGTGGGTTCAATTACTGCATTACCTCCATAAAAACTGGCAGTAATTAAAATCGATATCGATGGTGGTAAATAATGACGAGATAAAGCATAGAGAACTATCCCAGCAGCAGTCATTAAAACCACTTGCAAAATAACTAAAGTTGTTCCAGATGGGAATAAAGCATATAAAGGCATCCACAACAAAAAGTCAATGACAAAATGTTGTCCTAAATGGCAGTAAAATACTTTTTCTACTTGATGATCTTGGAGATATGCGCTCGATTGTCCGGAAGAGAGAGAACCTTGAAACCAGTTTCCATGTATGGTATTCCAAAAAAGTTGGGTGAATAAACCTTGGTCAAATGTTGCGTAAAAAGTGTAAAAGCGATGCAGGCTAAAAACTAGCATGAAAATAAAGAAAATTCCTGCTAGTGTGAGGACAATTTTAGAATCGAGTTCTTTTTTAACTAGGTTAAATTGGTTAAGCAGCATTATAATAAGGATAGTCCATAGGGAATAGGGTTCGCAAATTCAACGAAATGGGTTTTTGTAATTCTCCAGATTACCTCTCTTTTTTCATTCTGAGCGACAGCAAAGAATCCCGCAAGATTCTTCGCTGTCGCTCAGAATGGCAATATTGAGTCCCCGCCTTAAGTGATGAAAGAGCGATAAATGCATAATATTCTAAGATACAATGAGGGTAAATATCAAAAAACCTTTAGTTCAGAGCAAAAATTAATCAGGTGGTTGAATTGTGTCTGAAGTCAAGCAAGTTCGCCGTCATTGTCAAGGAAGGCTGTTTCCCGAATTTACAATCCCACCAGAGGAATTAGCCAGACGGAGCGCACAAAAGAATGCTCGATGTGCAAAAGCTAGAATACATTTTGATAAAATTTACTCACAATTAATTACAGATCATGAAAACTGGTTCATCATTATTGAGCCAAATAGTGGTGATTATTTTATTGATCCTGATGAGGAAGTTGCTGATAAAAAAGCTCGTCAAAAATATCCTAGTGGTTGGCTGGTTACATTCCGTCTTAATCGAACCGGGACTTGTGGCAAAATATAGCAACCGCCATTCCGGTTAGGACGGGGTACGAAGCACATCTTCCATCGCATTCCGAAGACAATCAAATTGAGTAAGCTTTTTACGAATTCGACTTTTCAACCATGACCAACATTGCTCAATTTTATTAAGATCAGGTGAATAAGATGGCAAATATTTTAATTGACAACCTGCCGCTTCAATTAATTCTTTAATACGTCCACCACGATGAAATGTAGCATTATCTGCAATTACTATTTGTCCAGGTTTAAGTGTTGGTATTAAGCAAGTTTCTAGCCAAGTTTCAAATACCATTCTGTTACAAGCTCCTTCAATAGTAAATGGAGCAAATAAATTACCATTACAATATGCAGCAATCATATTAACTCAACCTTGTCTTTTTCCACTCTTGAGGGCATAAAATCTCTCTCCTTCAAGATTCCAGCCGTAGGCATAATCTTCTCTATTATCCATTCCAGCTTCATCTATATAGACTATTTCCTCTGGTTTGTATAGCTCTATCTCTTTTCTAAATTCTTCTCGTTTAACTTCATCTCTTTCTTGATAACCATAAGTTTTTTTTTACGAGTAAACCCAATTTTATTTAAAGCTCTTGATATTGTGCAATCGCTAATTTCTCCCGGCCATAATTCAGCCATTTCTACTTGAGTTTTATCTCCATTAGCCTCTACGAACTTCTGAAATTCTTCCCAATCAGTAATTTTATGACCAAATCCTGGTGGTTCATTGGGTAATGCTTGGTAGTCTCCAGTTTCAGATTTCCTTTGCAGCCATAGGTTAATTGTATTTCGACTAATTTGAAAAACTTGAGCGGCTTCAGTCTTGGTCATCCCATCTAATTCAATTGCGTTAATTACTTTCTGACGTAGGTCGTAGCTATAGGGTTTGGGCATGAATTCCTCCTCTTGTATCCGCTTAAATAGACCGTAGTATTGCTACACCCTTCTATTATACAGCTTGTCCTAACTGGAGTGGCGATTGCTATACCATGCTAAAATCAAGCATATATATTCCCGAACACAGCAAATTAATTAGCACTCGTACTAACGATTACTCTTGAGAGCCAAAACCTAATAGTAGAATAGGGTACAGCAATGCTGTATATAAGGGAGGAAGGAAAATTGGATGAACTGAGGGCAGTCTTAGAAATAGCCACCAATGAGGAATTGCAAGACCTAACCGCAATTCTCTTTAGTCGTAAATTTAATCCCCTAGATTATGTTCACACACCTGAACCGATGGAAGTCCAAAGCCAAAACCGTCAAGCTTGGTTAGACACTCTAGAAAATCGCTTTCGCTTTTTAGCTGCTGATGGAATAACGGTATTGCGGGGACGCACTAACCAAGTGACTTACCGACAAGCTTTGATTCAAGTATGTAAGTATCTAAAAGTTCCCTATTCTGATCAAATCACAACTGTTGATTTAGAAGCAGAGGTATTTTTGCATCTATTAGGAAAAGTTTGGCGAAAATTACCAGCACCAGAAAAACAAAAATTAACTGTCCAAGTACAACAGCATCTAGTTAAATCAGATTTTAAACAACCGCTCCCTCTCTCATTACAACGTGATCCTTTAGGTTTAATTTTCAAGGGTGGTAGTGCACTAGCAGTGACTTCTGTCCTTCAACCCTTATTACTCAAACACATTGCCCAGCAATTTGCTATCCATTTCGCCACCTATCAAGTAGCGAAAGAAACAGCCATTGCGGGAGGTCAATTAGCTACCTCCCAATTCCAAAACTATGTCGCTTTACAAATGTCCCAACGGGGAATGACAATCAGTGCAGCTCGTTATGGAGCAGTACGCAGCATTTTTGGCTTTGTGGGGCCAATGATGTGGGCTTGGTTTTTTGCTGATTTGGGTTGGAGGGCGATCGCCACTAACTATGGTCGAATTATCCCTACCATTTTTACCCTAGCGCAAATTCGTTTAACCCGTGCTGAATATTGGGAGCCAGCTTGAAGCCAGCTTTTTATCATCCTGATCCTCATTTACAAACCCCTTGGAACTGTACTCAATGGGGATTATTGGTTTTTCCGTTGAGTCCCTTTGTGGGGGCTGTATGTATTGGTTTTGCCGTATTATTTACTTGGTTGCCATACTCTAGCACCATTAATCGGCGTCCTCTGAACTGGGGTTTTGCTTTGTTGAGTATCTTGTTATTGATTTCAGCGGGATTAGCTGTCAATAAAACAGATGCTCTGCTGGGTTTATTTAATTTTTACCCCTTCTTTCTGGTTTTTGTGGGTTTAAGCACGCTAATTCAAACACCTAGTCAATTACGCCATCTAGCTTGGATTTTAGTAACCAGTTCCTTACCTTTAGTGCTAATGGGTTGGGGACAATTGTTGGGGGGTTGGTCGATCAACTTCAAGTTTTTGTGGATTGTTTTGGAATGGACAATCGCACCAGGAGGAGAACCACCAGGACGGATGGCTTCTATCCTCATGCATGCTAATACCTTTGCTGCTTATCTAGTGTTTATTTCTATCCTCAGTTGTGGATTATGGTTAGAAACTTATCAACAACAGAGAGCTAAACAATTTGCGAACTGTCAAAGCTTGTTGTTTTTGAGCATAGTCGTAGTTAGTAATTTCAGTGCCTTAATTTTAACCAACTCTCGGAATGGTTGGGCGATCGCTATTTTTGCCTGTGTAGCTTTTGCACTTTATCAAGGCTGGCGTTTTCTGGTAGGTGTTGTTGCGGGAATTACTGCTAGTATTTTATTAGCGGCTTTTGCACCTTCACCTATTGCTAAATGGTTTCGTAGGTTTGTTCCTGCTTTCTTTTGGGCGCGATTAAACGATGATTTGTATCCAGATAGACCAGTAGCCTTAATGAGAAAAACTCAGTGGGGATTTGCTTGGTCTTTAAGCCAACAACATCCTTGGACTGGGTGGGGTATACGTAGTTTCACTGGACTTTACCAAGCACAAACACATCTATCTTTAGGTCATCCTCACAACTTATTTTTGATGCTGTGTGCAGAAACTGGTTTTCCGGCAACGCTTTTGTTTTATGGAATGGTAGGTGGAATTTTATTGATGGGGGTAAAAATACTCTGGAAATCAAAACTGATGGCATCAGAAGACAGATTGATATTTTTTACTTATCTTCTGGTTCTAATCAGTCTAAGCATCTTTAACACTGTTGATGTGACACTTTACGATTTCCGGTTGAATTTACTCTTTTGGTGGCTTTTAGCAGCTATTTGTGGGGTAGTTTATAGCTATAGCTCTAAATCTGGACTGAATTTGGAAAATCGTGATCGATGAATCAGAAAAATTCTTCCTCAATTACTGATAACCTTATCCGGTTCAGTTAAGAAAATCACTAAAAAATAGGTAATAGGGAACAGACATTCAGATTTAGGGTCAACTACTACGTAACAAGTGGGAGCTTCTTACTCCCATCCCTTCGCAAAAGCAGAAAATACTATTCCCTATTCCCTATTCCCTTTTATTATTTTTCAAATTAACTGAACCAGATTGATCTAAATTTTAAATGTCAGGAAGTTCCCAATCAATTTCGGGCTTACCCAAGGAACGTAATGCGTCATTGATAGCCGAAAATGGTTTGCTACCAAAAAAGCCGTTACGTGCAGATAGTGGTGAAGGATGCGCTGATTCAATCACCTTATGTTTATTTGTGTTGATCAATTTAATTTTCTTCTTTGCCGATTCGCCCCATAAAACAAAAACAACTGGATCATGTTTGAGATTGACTTGTTTAATCACAGCATCGGTGAAAGTTTCCCAACCTTTATTTTTATGAGAATTTGGTGCATGAGCTTTTACGGTTAAGACTGTATTGAGCATTAATATCCCCTGTTTTGCCCAACTTGTCAGATCCCCATGATTTGGTATATTAAAACCTACATCATCCTGAAGTTCTTTGAAGATATTCTGTAGGGATGGAGGTGCTTTAATACCAGCTCTAACCGAAAAGCACAATCCATGCGCTTGGTTATCATCATGATAGGGATCTTGTCCTAGCAATAAAACATTCACTTTATCATATGGTGTCAAATCAAAGGCGGTAAAAACTTCCTCATCGGCTGGATAAATAGTATTTGAGGATCTTTCCTCAGCCAGGAAAACCTGGAGTTTACTAAAATACGGTTTGTTAAATTCATCAGCAAGTACTGTCAGCCAAGAAGTAGGAAGAGGAGGATTTATCATGGTTTTGGGAACTTAATTACGTTATGAACTGGGAATTACAGCACTAGGGTTAAAATTTAATCTTCCGATTAGGTGCCTGTGTTGCACAAGGGTAATAAGACAGATATTCTAAACCTATACATTGACTTTTTCGCATATATCTGGGAGAAAATATTCTCGGCAATTAGGTTTGCTGGCTGTGTGATTATAGCGGCCATGAAGAAAATTGGGTCGATTATCTGAATACATAGCGTTTATGCACTCACAGATTATGCATTCTGTCAATTGGTTAGTTCTCTGAACCGAAAAATAAAGTTTCATAATTTGTATGGTACAGTATGATACGAACTTTTACTGAATATCTATTTTTATTCCTGGTTCTAGCTGGACTTGAACTCTTGGTAAAATAACTATGTCCGCAATTAAAACCTTATGCCCACAACATCTGATTTTTTCCACTACACTCAATGGTCAGGTATCGCTAGCCTAATATTTGCAGCCTTGACTATCCTGGCTTTTGTTCTGCAATGGGGCTTCCGGTTTCGACTGGTGGGTACAACAGGCTTTATGTTGGTGTTAACAGCTGGTTTATTTGCACTTTCTTTAGTGCCTTTGTCACGTACAGTAATTCCCGGTGCTGCTAAATTTACGCTGATTTATGATAATGGTTCTACCCTAGCGGCAATTGCGATCGCACCGCAAATTTCCCCCACACAACTAGAAGCAACTTTACGTCAAGCGGCTAGTAATCTTTATTCGGTTGGTCGCTTAGGCACAAACGCTGATAATCAATTAACTATCCGCGCCCGGACAATTATTCACCCAGAACCAGGGCTTTCAGTCCCAGTTTATTTGGGTGAGGTGAAGCGATCTCTAATCCATCGTCAAGATTCGCAAATGTCTGTGGAAATTTATGTAGATAAATTTACCCAATTACCCAAATCCCAAGCTTAAGGGGCAGGGGGAAAAGAGGACAAGGGGCAGGGGGCAGGGAGCAGGGGGAGAAGAGGACAAGGGGCAGGGGGCAGGGGGCAGGGGGAAAGAGAATTTAAAATATATTCTCCCCATCTCCCTATCTCCCCATCTCCGGTTTTCCCCCCTGCACCCTGCACCCTGCCCCCCTGTCTCTTCCCTCTCCCCCCTGCACCCCGCACCCTGCCCCCCTGCCTCTTCCCTCTCCCCATTTTTGGTAGTATAGTTATAAACCCTACAGCTAGATCTGGATGGGACTGAGGAATTTGATCATAGAAACTAGGAAGACGGAAGATTTAACTTTGGTTAAGAAATATTAAAATTTTGGTAAGCTAATGATTATGTCTAATCAAATTTCGATAGAAACTTTGTCTACTCAAACTTCTAGTTCATTATTTTCACTCTCTGTCGCCCCGGCAAAAATTATCCGTGGTACGACTGTATTAGAGTCAGCAGTTCCAGAAATTACCCGTTTGGGAAATCGTCCCTTAATTGTGGTGGGAAATAACACTTTTAATCTTAGTCAACAGCGTTTACAACCAATTTTACAAAAGCAAAATTTAGATATTGTCACTGCTAGTTATGGTGCAGATTGTTGTGAATCAAGTCTGAAGGGTTTACAAAAAACGGCAAAAGAACATCAAGCCAATTTGATTATCGGTGTTGGTGGTGGTAAAGCACTAGATACAGCCAAGTTAGTAGCCCATCAGTTAGACCTGCCAGTGGTGACAATTCCTACTTCCGCTTCTACTTGTGCCGCATGGAGTGCCTTGTCAAATGTGTATTCTGAGACAGGTGCTTTTCTCTATGATGTATCCCTCTCTCGCTGTCCCGATTTACTGATTCTGGATTATGACTTAATTCAAACGGCACCGCAACGTACCTTAGTCGCCGGGATTGGAGATGCGATCGCTAAATGGTACGAAGCTTCAGTGAGTAGTGGACACCTACAACAAACTTTAATTATTGCCGCTGTCCAACAAGCACGGGTTTTGCGGGATATTCTGTTACAAAAGTCTACCGATGCTTTAAAGCTCCTGGGAGTGAAGTTTGGCAAGAAGTTGTTGACAGCACCATTTTACTCGCGGGAGTCATTGGTGGATTAGGCGGTGCTGCAATGTCGGACTGTAGCTGCTCATGCAGTACATAATGGTTTAACTCACCTGAATGAACATAGCAGCATTCATGGTGAAAAAGTGGCTTATGGCATTTTGGTGCAACTACGGTTAGAAGAGATGATTTTAGGTAATCAACTAGCCGCAGCAGCTAGACAACAATTATTGAAATTTTATACAGAACTAGGACTACCACAAAAACTAAGTGATTTGGGATTAGGTAATATAACTCTAGCCCAGTTGCAATCATCAGCTCAAATCGCTTTAAATCCTAATTCTGATCTCCATCGACTACCGTTTCCGGTGGTATTAGAACAATTGATGGCCGCGATGGTTTCCACCACTGCACCAATAGATCGTGTTTCCACTAGGGGAATAAGTGAGGAAGTAAATGTATGAGCTTTAATTGGATTACCCCCGCAGAACGGATACAAAAATTACCGCCTTATGTATTTGCTCGTCTTGATGAACTCAAAGCTAAAGCCAGGGAACAAGGTCTGGATTTAATTGATTTGGGAATGGGAAACCCGGATGGTGCTACACCACAACCAGTAGTAGACGCGGCTATAATTGCGTTACAAAATCCGGCTAATCATGGTTATCCACCTTTTGAAGGTACGGCTAATTTCCGTCGTGCGATTACCAATTGGTATCATCGTCGTTATGGTGTGATTCTTGATCCTGATAGCGAAGCTTTACCTCTACTTGGTTCTAAAGAAGGATTAACTCATTTAGCGATCGCCTATGTTAATCCTGGGGATGTAGTTCTTGTCCCTTCCCCCGCGTATCCCGCCCATTTTCGCGGACCAATTATTGCTGGTGGACAAGTTTACAATTTAATTCTCAAAGAAGAAAATGGTTGGTTGATTGATTTAGCGGCTATTCCCGAAGAAGTCGCCCAAAAAGCCAAAATTCTCTATTTCAATTATCCCAGTAATCCTACTGCCGCCACCGCTCCCCGGGAATTTTTTGAAGAAATTGTGGCTTTTGCACGTAAATATGAAATTCTGTTAGTACATGATTTATGTTATGCGGAATTAGCATTTGATGGCTATCAACCTACTAGCTTGTTAGAAATTCCTGGGGCTAAAGAAATTGGTGTGGAATTTCATACTTTATCGAAAACCTATAACATGGCAGGTTGGCGGGTAGGATTTGTGGTCGGTAATCGCCATGTAATTCAAGGGTTGCGAACCCTAAAAACTAATTTGGACTATGGTATTTTTGCGGCTTTACAAACCGCCGCCGAAACCGCTTTACAATTACCAGATGTGTATTTACATCAGGTACAACAACGCTACCGTACCCGGCGAGATTTTCTAATTGAAGGTTTAGGAAAATTGGGTTGGGATATTCCTAAAACCAAGGCAACCATGTATCTCTGGGTCAAGTGCCCACCGTCCATCGGTTCCACAGACTTTGCTCTACAGGTATTACAGAAAACAGGTGTAGTCCTGACTCCTGGTAATGCCTTTGGCGTCGCTGGAGAAGGTTATGTGCGAATTAGTTTGATTGCTGATTGCGATCGCTTGGGTGAAGCTTTAGAAAGATTCAAACAAGCTGGTATCCGTTATCAAATGGAATCTGTAGTTGCTGGTTCAGAATAGAAAATTAAAATGTAGGTAACGGTATAGTGATAGTGATGGAATTTTTCGGCGAAGTTCTCTTGGCTGGATCAAGAGGTTCAAGACGGGCTAATTTGGGAGTAGGTAGGGGAGAGTAGATTGGTGTTGTCCCCAGTCCATTGTAACCTATACCAACTGGAGTGCTGCCGTTCTTGGTGGCTAGAGTGGGGTGTGACTATGATTTCCTTCTGGATTTTCAGCCATCGCCCCACCACAGATTTGTGCAGCCGTTATCACGCTGAGTTCCTCTATCAGTGCTGACAGGGCAATTTTAGGGCTGGTGTAGTTTAATACTTTTTTTGTGATGAACATTTCTGATTAGTCCATTTGCATAACCCACTTTGTCACCATAAACTAAATAAATTCAATTGAGAATAGCCCTTTAGAGATAGTTATTGGGCTACTTAATTTTAAGTAACCATAAATATTACTAATTAATTGAGCGATCATCCTGACTCGTGATTTTCTAGTATTCATTCATGAATTCTTTACAATCTTAAAAATCATCTGTTATAATTTGCTATGTCTTAATACACAATCAAGCTATATTTTTTTGTATTTTCCTCATTTCTTAGTAGTGAATGCCAGTATTTGTACATATAATACTGGTATATCTATAGACCTCTTGTACCGGACTAACTCATCATCTAAGTAAAAATATGGTCAACCAACAAATTTGTGTAATTGGTGCAGGAATCAGTGGGTTAGTAACGGCTAAAACCTTTATGGAGGAAGGTTTTGAGGTAAAAGTATTTGAGAAACAAACAGCATTGGGTGGTGTGTGGGAAAAATCTCAATCTTACCCAGGATTGACTACTCAAAATAATAAGGACACCTATTGTTTTTCAGACTATCCTATGCCGACATCCTATCCGAAGTGGCCTACCGCAGAGCATATGCGGAATTATTTAGAGTCCTATGCCCAGCATTTTCAGGTGACTCCACGGATTCAGTTTCAAACAGAAGTAACCAATATAGTTAGACAAACTGGAGCGCAATCAGGATGGATTGTCAGCATCAAAATCAAAGATGCTAATGGAGTCGAATTTAAAGAAGAAAAACATGAATTTGACTTTGTTGTAGTTTGTAATGGTTCATTTAGCAAACCAAAAATACCTTTTTTACCAGGAAAAGAAGAGTTTTTAGGATCTTGGAGGTAAGATATTGCATTCTACAGAATTTAATGATGACTCAATTATTAAAGATAAAAGAGTAGTGGTAGTAGGTGGTGGTAAATCTGCTAGTGATGTAGTGGTTATCGCTGCTGAAAAAGCCAGGGAATGTTACCTAATTTTTCGTCAGACTCTCTGGAAATTTCCTCGATTTTTTCTCGGTTTCATTAACCTTAAATATATTTTATTAACCAGGTTTTCGGAAGCTTGGTTCCCTTATCATAAGATGGGAAAATACGAAAAACTATTACACACTATTGGTAAACCAATAGTTTGGTTTTTCTGGCGTATGAATGAGATTATACTGCGCCTGCAACTCGATTTAGATAGCTGTAATATGTTACCAGAAAAACCTATTGATCAGATGGATTGCAGCGCTAGCATCGCACCTGTAAACTTTTTTGAATACATAAAATCTGGCAAAATCCAAGCAATAAAAGGGAATATAGCGAAGTTCATACCAGGTGGTATTCAATTAGTAAATGGACAGCAATTACAAGTGGATGTAGTGATTTTTGGTACTGGATTTAGCAAAGAAGTTAATTTTCTTGAAGAAAAATACCTATGCCATTTATTTGATCAAGACGGCAATTTCCGCCTGTATCGCTATCTGATTAATCCTGAGATTCCCCAAATGGGTTTTGTGGGCTATCTTGACAATTTCTTTAATCTCTTAGTATCAGAAATTGGCGCTTGGTGGTTGGTAGATTATGTCAAAGGCAATTTATCATTGCCCTCATCCCTAGAAATGCATCAAGATATAGCCGTAGAGCTAGATTGGCTGAAAAATCATTTGTACCTTGATAAGACTAAGGGAATATGTATCGGTTCGTTTAGTTTGCGTTATACTGAGGAATTATTAGCAGATATGGCTGGAAGTAGACAAATTAAGTTATGGAAGACAATTTCCCAAATTATGCAGCCAGTAAATACATCCTCATATCATGAATGGCGACAAGAACTAAAGCGACAGAAGTTATCCGAGGTTAATCCGCCAATATAACCCCAAAGCGATAACCTCTACCATAAACAGTATGAACTAATGGAGTTTCACTACCCATTTCAATTTTTCGCCGCAGTAGGCGAATTAACGCCGCAATAACGTTGCTACCAGGTTGTTCGCCTTCTTGCCACAAATGTTGCAAAATTTGAGCGTGAGTTAGTAACTGTCCCGCATTTTCCATAAAGTATTGCAGCATCTGACTTTCTTTTGTGGATAGCTCAATCATCCTACCTTGACGATAGGCGATTTGGTTCTCAATATCCAGTTCTAAATCAGCCACAATTATTCTTCCACTTGCTGTGTGGGAATCCATCCCAGAACGACGTAGTAAAGCCCTGACTCTAGCTAGTAACTCACGCAGTTCAAAAGGTTTTACTAAATAGTCATCAGCGCCAGCATCTAAACCTTCTACTCGATCATCTAAAGTATCTTTGGCTGTAAGAAATAATACAGGCATCGTTTTACCTTGCGATCGCAATTTTTGGCAAATTTCCAGACCCGTTTGACCTGGTAGCATCCAATCCAAAATTAGTAAATCATAATTACTAGTTTGTGCTAAATTACTACCAGTAGTGCCATCATAAGCAGCTTCTACATGATAACCTTCACGGTTTAAGACCCGAATTAAGGGGTCTGTGAGTTCAACTTCATCATCAACTAATAAAATTCGCATCTTTGGGCTATGCTCTAATAGTGAACTGCTACAACACCAAAAAAGAATGCTGACTGTTGCGCTGCCAAAAGGGGAACTACTTAAAAATAGCATCCACCTATTAAAATCTGTAGGATTGGATTTTAGTGCTTTTTTAGATTCAGGAACCCGTCAACTACAAATTCCTGATGCTAAAGGGCAAGCACAGGCGCTGCTAGTAAGAGCACAAGATGTACCTGTTTATGTAGAATATGGTCAGGCTCAGGTGGGTATTGTTGGTTATGATGTGCTGCGGGAGAAACAGCCACAAGTAGCACATTTAGTCGATTTGCAGTTTGGGCATTGTCGGATGTCAGTTGCTGTGAAAGCATCTAGTCCTTACAAATTACCCATAGATTTACCTGCTCATAGTCGGGTGGCTTCTAAATATGTCAATTGTGCTCAGGAATATTTCCACAATTTGGATCTACCCGTGGAAATCGTACCATTATATGGTTCTGTGGAACTGGGTCCAATTACGGGGATGTCTGAGGCAATCGTGGATTTGGTTTCTACGGGGCGAACTCTACGTGAAAATGGTTTAGTAGAAATTGCTACATTATATGAAAGTACAGCTCGATTAGTAGCTCATCCCTTGAGTTATCGTTTAAATACAGGAAATTTACACGGTTTGGTGGAACAATTGCGGCAGAATATTTTGGCAAAAGTTAAGTGAACTCTAATAATTCATCTATCAGGAGTCAGAGTAAACGCTATTGCTACAAGCATTTACTCTGACTTCTGCTATATTTATTCTATTTCATCTTCCAATAAGATCGTATTGAGAAGATTTAATTCTGAGGATGCCATAAAGTAGCGATTGCTAAAAGTATTCTCCAATTGGTTAAAAACCCGTTGACCTGCTACAGCTACCCAAGGAAAAGTTTGATACTTTGGCACTACAGGCATTACTAACCCTTGTGATATTAAGGTTCTTCCCAAAGATTTTTGCCATATTTCTGGTTCTTCTAATCTTTGTTCACGACTATCTTCTGCTAATCGTTCACGCCAAAAATGAGGATAATCAAGAGGGATACTAACAACAATATTTTCAGTTTCTAAATTTTGCAATGTTGAATATTCTTGACCTAATTCTTCCTCCTGTTTCTTTAATAGTGTATGTAGTTCCTTCGCTAAACGCTTAAGTTTAGAAGGAAATTTATGATCATTATCTATATAAATATGGTAAAGTAACTTTAAAAGTTGGTGAATATTTTTCTCAGTATTTTGGCGCCATCCCTCAAAACTGTATCTTTCTTCAGTTTTTCTTTCCTGCCAATTCTCTATCCAGAAAGCACCAATACAGGTTAAACAATCAGGAATTATCAAATCTGTATTTTCCAGAGATGGTAATAATCTACTGGAAGTTCTAGAAACAGCTTTTGTTAAAGCTTCTACAGTTTTATAATCAGTATAAGATTTAATATTCCTATCTTTTGCTTTACCAGTTAATTGAAAGTTGGCATATATTTGTTCTATTAACTGTTGTGTTTTTCTGACAATTCCTTTATATTCATCTGAATGATTATCAGAAATAAAAACTTGTGCTTCCTGCATAAAACTCTGGACATCATCAGACATCAAATTCAGTAATTCTTCATCTCCAATAGAACCAACAGGAACAAATGCAATCCGCTGTCTTTTAAGTCCAGCATCCCCTTTAATGCGTGTATGAATAGTGGAACGTAGCATCATTAATAAAGTTAATAAATCACTGGTTTGACGTAACCAACGTCTGGAAAGATCGCCTTCATCATCTATAACAATACAATCATTAATAAGCATTACCAAACGTCTAGGTTTATCATCTCCAGAAGTTTGTAATCCTGTTTTTGAATCTGTATAATATCCCCTACCTCTATAAATAAGCTGTGCTACTTCCATCAAAGCGGATTCAATATTAAATCGGGGAATTCTCGCAATAATCCAATCTGTTTTTGGAAAAGAAATTCCCCTCGCACAGGAAGAAGTCATTAAGAAAACTCTAATTTTATCACGTCTATTTTCCTGTACTAATTCCAATCTTTGATGAGGAGGTACACTTTGATCTAAGATTGCTACTTTATCACTTTGACATAGAGAATTTTTGACTGTAATTAACTGATATAATTCTCGGAGAAAGACTTTATCTTGAGCAAAGAAGATTAATTGCTCTGCTCCTTGTTTCAACCCTCTTTCAATTTCTTTATAAGCATTATCTAACAGTTTTGTCTGTAATTGTTGTCGAATTGCTTGACGGATTCCCTGTTTAATGCCATCTGGTTTTATTTCTGGGGTAACTTGCGAAAATCTCATACTATATTCAATGTTAAGTTCAGAAGCTGGATAACTATTAGTCATAATATGTAATGTCGGATATTTTCCTATACCAATTTTAATATCAGTTCCTGTAACTCGAAATGGTTTTTTTCCACTACTGGCACTAATTAAAACTTTATCAGGAGCTTTATTTTTAGCAGCCAAATAACTATTCATAACTACTTCATTACTAAGTGAAGCATCAGCCATAATCAAAATTATTTTAAAAGGTGATTTTTTATCATCAAATGACTCGATAAATTGTCGATGTAACCATTCTGCTAATTTATGAATAAATAATGCTCCTGCACCATCACCAGCTAATTCATCAACCATGACAATAATAGTAGGTATGCGCTGACTAAATTCTAAACGTTCTCTTTGTCCTAGTTTAGTATCAGCTTTTTTACTAAATAAATTATCTAGTGCATCAATTGTAGTTTTTTGTTGAAGAGCTCGATAACCTTGAATCGCAGCAGTTATTACCAAACGATTGAGTTGAGGATTAGCTTCTAATAATTTACGGGAGGAAGTTGCAAGAGTTTTTAATACTCCAGGACGAGATATTGATCCTATCTCATCTTCTCGTTCATTCAGAGAATTTTTAAATTTGGTAGTAGCAACTACATGACAATCAATTTCATGCTCTTGTGCAGGTGTGATAAAAATTGTATTACAATCAGGATGACGGAGATTTTCTACACCATCAACAACTACAGCACTATCAATAGTTCTTTGTTTATTTCCTTGTTTTTCATACCATTTAGGTGCTAGTTTAATTAAACTAGAATTAGTTGTGATAGTTAATATCCCGCTAAAATTATCGTTTTGATGAGCAAGTTTTGCAGTCACATCTCGATTAATGACAACTCGCGGACTCACATAAAAAAATAGAAAACCTTTAGACTGATGTTGGAGAAAATTTATTACCGCACTAGTTTTCCCAATTCCCGGATTTCCTTCTAAAGCAATCACATTAATTTTTCCTTTTTGTGCAGAATTTAAACCTGTAATAACTGCGGCTTCATGTATTTGTCGTAAAGGAATTTTCTCTGCTTTTGAAAGAGTTTGATTAAAATGAAATTTAGGACTACCACCAAAAAAATTTTGTAATGATTCTGTTTCTTCAATTGCTAAAATTGCATCTTCTCTTGATAGTTCCTGCATGGAATTGTAAAATCCCTCTACATTCTCCTCAAATCGGTAGTTAAGTTCCTCTTTTAAATCAGGTTCTGAAATTAGTTGTTTTGCTTGTTGTTTAAAATCACTAGGAAGTGATTGAAGTAGTGTTCTAAATACTCCACGAATTTCTTTTTCTAGTACATCGGTTTGATTATTATGCGATTTGGAAATATTACGATATGCTTGTCCTAAAGTTTTCATTAGCTCAACTCTAGGATCTGTTTGATTAGAAAAATTGGAAAAAATAGCTGCGATGCTTTCACATCCATTTGATGTTATCGCGATGGCTCTCGCACTACAAGGTCTTTGTAACCTTCCCTGAGTTGTTAACAGCTTAAGTAACCGTTCAGTATAAGATGATGCCTGACAAAGTTTAAATAAAGGTTTATCCACACCACTAAAAGCTAATAATGCATTTTTAATTTTTGAAGAGAATAAAAATTCCTCACCTTCTACCTCAGCACAAACTCTAGAAAAAACTCCTCGTGCATCAATATAACGAGCATAACGACTAATTTCCAAACGTTGCTTTTTTAACTTTTCGGGAGTATCTACAATATCAGATTGCTTTCTTGCTGTTTTTAATTCATAACCAGAAAATGGACTACTAACAGCAGTAGCAATATAACTCTGGGTAAGAAAAAGATAGCTTTTTTCATCTGCACTGAGGGAAATAGAATCATCACAGAAACGAGTAAAGTAAGAAATTAAACCGATTTTTTCAACTACTGGTTTTTCTGGTGTGCTTATTATCAGAGGAAATGCCGCTAACAAAGCACTAAAGATATTTTTTTTAATATATTTTGTATTATTCTTATTTTCATTTAGATTTTTCAAAACAATTCCTTGCATTCTAATATTAGTATCTTCAGCTAATATTGCTTCTAAAGTTTGCGATGCTGCGTAGATATATGTATCACCACTTTTTGCATCACTTTCTTTTCCTTGCTCTTGTAACCGGAGCATTAGTGTAGTAAAATCGCTAGTAACTTCTTGCTTTAGTCTATTAATAATATGCCATAAACAACAGTAAATTAGTAATTCAAAAGCTGCAACTGTTGTTGCATGATATTGTTTATTTTCTTCAGTATTTTTCCCATTTCGCCGAGTAAGAGTATTAACATCATAGTCAATAAAAATCGCTGCTGGTAATGACCAGTTATTTGCTCTAGATGAATTTATAGAAGGTGTATAATTCCATTTATTTTCTTCTTTATTAAAATTAAAAGGAATCCAAATAATTTGTAATAGATGCTTTGGAAATACCCTCTGTGTTTTGATTGAATAGGGAATACCTTGTGTAACTAAATTGTATTCAGAAATCTTCGTATTTACTCTCGCACCGCTATTGCTCTGTGAATTCATATTTTAGTTTTACTTTATACCAATCTGTTGATTGCTTCACCTTTACAAACTATACAGTTTGTAAAAATGGGATCATTTACTTTAGCTGAATTATACTTCATTTTGAAGTAAATCAACTAGTATCAAAAAAAATAATTAAATTACAGGTAACAAAATTCCCAGTATTAAAAAAGCTCTGAAAGAAATTTATATGTAAAAATAAAATTTACGAAAAGTTGACCCTTGGAGTTATATTGCTCAAGTTCTCACTCAAGCTCGTCGGGGTATAAAACATCTCCAAATTCCTGTGGCCTCTTAATCCCTTTCTTCTGGGAGTGTGAACAGGTAGGAAGTAAGGAGTTTTATATGTTAATGTTACTTTTCTATATCAAAAATATTCATAAATTTCGTAAGCAGGCTATATTTAGTGCCACAAGACCCAATCACCGTATTGCTCATCGACGATCAACCAATGATTGGTGAAGCCGTTCGTCGAATGTTATTGACAGAAGAAGATATCATTTTTCATTACTGTAGCGAACCGACACAGGCGCTGAAAGTAGCTGCCTCATGTCAGCCTACCATCATTTTACAAGACTTAGTGATGCCAGAGATGGATGGACTGGTCTTAGTCCGGTTTTTACGAGCTTATGATGCTGTTACAAAATACGTTCCCTTGATTGTTCTCTCTAGTAAAGAAGACCCAGTGATCAAAGCTAAAGCTTTTGCATTAGGAGCTAATGATTATGTGGTCAAACTCCCAGATCAGGCAGAACTCATCGCCCGCATCCGCTATCATTCTCAAGCATACATTAACCTTCTGAAACGACAACAAGCTGAAGCTATTCTCCAAGCGGATAATCTTCGCATGAGTAAAGAACTTGAGATGTTGCGTGAAATGCAACGAATGATTTTACCTACATCAGAAGAACTAAGTGCTATAGAAGATTTGGAAATTGCCACTTTTATGGAACCGGCGGATGAAGTCGGTGGCGACTACTATGATATTTTGTATTTAGATGGAATTATTACAATTGCCATTGGTGATGTCACTGGTCATGGACTGGAAAGCGGTATCGTCATGGTCATGACACAAACGGCAGTCCGTACTCTTAAAGAAATTCAAGAACTCGACCCAGTTAAATTTTTGGATGTACTCAATCGCACTATTTATAAAAATGTCTATCGGATGAATTCCGAAAAGAATTTAACTTTAGCCATTCTTACTTATTCAAAAGGCAAAATTAGTATTAGTGGTCAACACGAAGAAATTCTTGTCATCCGGGATGGGGGTTATATTGAGCGTATTGATACCATTGATTTAGGTTTTCCCATTGGATTAGATGAGGAAATTAGTGATTTTATTCATCATCTTATGATTGAATTAAATCCGGGCGATGTAGTTGTTCTTTATACTGACGGTATCCCTGAAGCATATAATATTGATAAAAAACAATATGGGATTGAGCGATTATGTGAAGTTATTAGTCACAACTGGCAAAATTCTGCTGAACAAATTAAGCAAGCTGTGATTGATGATCTGAAGCGACATATTGGGAAACAAAAGGTTTTTGATGATATTACATTAGTTGTTCTCAAACAGCAACCATTTTCTGATTCGGGGTTCTAATGATAAACAGACTATTTTGATAGAAGCTGATTAAACCGTAAGAATAAATCCCTCACGAGTCAGAGGAAATAAGAAGATAGAATTGTCGATACTAAATGTAGTTATCGCTACAATCCTTTATTACCCCGTGTAACTTGTTGGCTAACTACCCTACGGTACATCCGGTTCTAAACCGGAAAGGTGGGAGATCATACTCCCCCTCGACCTAACTCCATCCTAATATGGTTCAATTGTTCTACTTTTTTAAGTGGGGAATGTGGGAAATAATGTTTGATTTACACAAAAAAGTACTTGACACGCATCCATCTAAAGATATAAGCTTTATACAATCTAACTAATAAAAATTGAATAATCAATAGTTATTGAAAGGGTGAAACTGCGCTCTGGCATGGAATTATCTTTGTCGATGAATTGTACTGCCCTAGATACAACTAGAAAAGCATAGTTAAAATGGATACATTTACTACAAAAAAGATTCAAGTGTGAAACTTGTAACTTTAGCAAGTTTCGATTAAGCACCTTATTAAACTGGAACTTTTCTGTTAATTATCCATAAAAGTAACCGAATAACCTCATGTATTTACTGTTTTGGCGTAAGTTAGAGGTTATCAAAACTCATTCAGGGAAAGAGAATGACCAATATTTTAATGGTTCCCATTCATCTAGATGCTCTATTTGTCAACAATGATAAATCAGGAATAGAGCCAATGGCAGATTTTACTCGCCTTCCATATTTTAATGGTCAGCGAGATGTCAATCCAAATATTGCAAATATTAGTGAAGAAATTGTCAGTCAGCCTTTTCAAAATAAAAATTTTAACTTACAGTCTGGTATTCGGTTGCACTGGGCTTTACCAGATGCTTTAAGCAAAACAATAGCCATATCAAATCAACCAACAGGAAGTGCGTTTCCATCGGTTCCTAATCGCTGGTTGATAGAACGCACTGGAGGTGGACTACCACTTCAGAAATGGATTGTGGAAAGCGATTATCTTTACCCTTGGGAGCCTTTTAGAAAGGATACAGTCAGTAGCGTCAATATTCTTTATTCAGCTGATCTGTTCAGTGGGGGTAATCCGGAAGCAATCGCTCACCTTATTGACTCTCTAAACAATTCATCTCCCCTATCTAAATTTATTAAAGGAAAATTCTCTAAGTCTACGTTAGACCTATTAAAAAGCTATTCTTCCGGTACACTGTCAGATGAGTTACAAGCTGCTCTGATTTGGGAACTCAATCAAATTTTACAACATTCGTCTTTGTACGATCAAAAACGTTTTTCTAAAATTGCATTGAGCCAGAAGACTAAACAATTGATCAATTCTAATCCGAAAGGCGAGAACTTGGTTTGCTTGAATCGGTTGCTGTTAGAAGCAGCTTATCCAGAATGTAAAGGTATAGGGCATCAGCCGTTTCGCTACTTAGGGCGAAAAATGACGTTTGAAGATTGGCAGAAACAACGCCATCAAACTGTTCCCTATGTCGAACGCCTTGATCCTTTAACTGCTGTTGGCTACGGAGAACCAACATTTGCTGCTTTCTATCCTAACTGTCACAGTGTTTTTGGATTTGATGACGGGGATATTCGAGTACTTCCCCACTCTGCTACAAAGCTACAGTATACAGTTATTGGCTGGTATGATCGAGATGACCAAGATTATTTCCGCAGTTTTGTCAAACACACTCAAAATATTTCCCCAAATCAGAAGGCTGATGTCTTGACTGCCATTCAAGCAGAGTTTCAATGGACGACAGAAGTTCCTTCAGGTCAAAGCATTCCTGAACAAATGCTTTGTTATGCTCAGATTACTTTTGAGCCTACCAGTGATATCAATAATGCGAATAAAGCTTCTGCCACTGAAATTGCCATTGGTAACACAGGTATGGAAGCACTATCAGCATATTTAAGTCATAAAATCATTTCTAGTCCAGAATCTGCCGATAAATTGATCATAGAAGACCAGTTAGAAGCCCTGCATTTACTCACTAATTTAGAAGACCGACAGGTTGATATTGGCGCAAAATTTGCAGAAGCTCGTCACGAAAAAGGTTTTAATGCTGTTCCTGCTGGAACTTTATGGGCAATTCGCTACGAAACAGAAACTGGTAAAGACGACAAAACCGATGCTCAGACTAGAGAAGAAGTGAGTTTACCTAAAGAAATAGCCAACTCTCTTAATCAACTCAATGTCCAACAACAGGAGTATGATCGCGCTCTTGATGAAATTGAATCTCTACGGCATCGACTCTTTTCTGATTGGTATAAGTATATGCTCTGTTCTTATCCACCAGATGATAGTCGGGATGACTATCCCGATATTGATGAAGTTAAAGATTACATCGAAGTGAAAGGCATTGCTCCTTTGAGCGAAAAGTTAACAAAAACCGGAGAATTAAAATTGGCTTTTGACAAGCAAAGAACTATGCTAAAGGCTGAAGCTTCTAGCTCTGATTCAATTGCTGGTAAACTTGCCGAGAAAATTAATAACTTAATTAGTCAAATCGATCATAATTTAAATCAAAATCAGTCAAAATCCTCTAATTCCCTAAAAAATAGATATATTCTCAAACCAATCTCTGCTCCTCGTTACTGGCAACCTAATGAACCCGTGATTTTAATTGCAGGTGAAGCGGCGAAGTATACTCAAAGACACGGAAGCGATGGTCGATTGCGGAACGACAATCTATTAGAGTGCCAGATTTACTATGATAGTGAAAATAAACAAGAAAATAAAACTGTATCCGATTTCATTACTAATGATACAAAAAAAATTTTCTTAGAAATTGATAAGATTAAAACCACTGGAAAAAATAGCATTGCTTTTAGTATTTGGAAACAACAACCGTGGCATCCCTTTCTATTAGAGTGGCAAGTGGAAGTGCTGCCTGTAAAATATCAAAATAATTTGCATTCAGAAACTCGTGACTACAATCAGGATTTTATTCACAGTAATTATACATTGCCAGAAAATTCTCCCGATCTTTCAGCGAAGACAACAGAAATTTTACGAGCGGCAAATATTTATAGTGGTTCTTGTATCGTCACACCCCATGCCAGCTTTAAAATGAAGGAACAAATTGAAGCATATTTACATCATAAAAAGGTCTTCGGCGATAAAAGTGTGATGGATGCTTACTTCTCTGAACATCAGTTAACAAACTCTAAGAATAGCTATCTCAATGACTCGCGAAATATCGAGACAGTTAAAACCTGGTACGAGGGTAAATACTTGAGTCACAATTCTAGATTAGTAACAAAGGAAAAAGATCCAAACTATACAATACTTCGTGTCTGCCAAGAATTGCAAACAGTTAATTGTTTTTCTCAAGTTCTTGGAGGTTTTAATGCAGGTTTGCTGATGCACAAACAAACAATGCAATTACAAATTAACGATCCGATTGGCTTTGATGATTACAAAGGATTTACTGAAAAGGTACGACAAGCTGTATGCGATCGCCTCAGAGTTGCCCCTATACCCTTTAATGATTTTAATCCCATTCGTACCGGAGTAATGCGTATTCTGCGTTTGCGGTTAATCAATACTTTTGGACAATTTAAAGACCTCGATACTCAAGGTTTAATTGTCACAGAGAAAATGCTGCCGGCATCTAACTATAACCTACCCAACACAAGGAATTGGGTATTTCTACCACCTCGGTTGGTACAGCCTTCTCGCCTGAATTTTCGCTGGCTGTCCGCAGATTCGGGGGAACAAGAGGCTAACAATCCAGTGACAACCCCCATTTGTGGCTGGTTGTTGCCCAATAATCTCGACAAAAGTTTAATGGTGTATGATGGATCAGGAAATGCCCTTGGCTCGGTCAACCAACAAGCAAAATGGAATTCTGCACCGGGAACTGACATAGTGGTTCAATCTGATGAGATTTCTAACCTTTATTTGCGAAAAATAGTTGAGCGTCTGACTATTCAAACCAATGATACTGGCGTAATAATACAACGCAAGCAAGATTTTATTAGAAACTTTATTTCAGTTATCAATACAGCTTTGGCAAATATCGAACCCGAAAGTTTTGCCCAGCATCAAGAGTTAGCTTTGTTAATGGGAAGTCCAATAGCTATTGTCAGGACATCTTTGAACTTGGAATTACAAGGATTGCCTAATATTCACCACGGTTGGAACGAATTCAGGCAAGATTTACAACGTCAAGAGCGAGATACGGATGAAGTTACTTGCGTTAAATTTCCGATGCGAATTGGCGAATATCAACAACTTAATGATGGTGTCATAGGATATTGGCAAGAAAATCAAGATGGTTCTTTAAGCAATGCTTTTTATGCTCCCCAAAGTGATCATAGTCAAGACCAACAAATTATCACCCATCCCAGTGATAAATTAATCTTTTGGCAGGCACTTGCCGATGCACCACAGAACTTTACCTTATTAATAGAGCCAAGGGGAAAAGTACATATAACTTCTGGGATATTGCCGACTAAATTTATTGACCTTCCCCCCTCTTACTATACCGAAGCCTTAAAAAACATTGAAATTACTTTTTTAACTGCACCTATTCTGACCGAGGCTTATAAAATTAAGCTGCCTTTACCGCAAGAAGTCGGATATGCTTGGTCTTGGTTGCAAAAAGAACGCCTGACTTGGCAGGAGGTTTCTACTGTTGGTATTCTCCGTAAAGAAGTTATTTTGTCAGCATTTGATCATGGGGAAGAGGTTTGGTCTCGCTTGTTGGAAAAAGGATGGATTGAAAAACCAGATTTGGACAAAGCCTGGGTGGTTGCTAAGGATAAGAGAACCCACTCCGATTTGGGGGAGGATATGAAAGACAAGAAGCTGAAAATCGAAGATATTTTGGAGCGAACTTATATCGGTGCTGTCAACCCGAAGGCAATTTTTGGTGATCAACAAGAAATTCGGGAAGGGTGGCTCAAGTTGAGGCAAATATAACTAAATATTCAAGAATCTGCTTTATAAGCCTAAAAACTTCATCTATCAAATAGTTAACTATTTTACCAGGAGCGAAAATTATGAATTCTAACTCGACAGAGGAAAACAACCAAAATCTTGCTGAAAACCTGACAGATGCTATTTTGAGAAAAAGCTATCCTATTGATTTTTCCTTGCATGATGACGAGGGTAAAAATATACTGTATATTGATGATGCTTCTGGAGATCATAATCATAATCTTTATCTGGAAATTCTCAATACTTCCACAAGAAATATTCAGATTATAAAAGATAGCCTATTGGAAAGGTCGAAGGATACAATTTCAGAGGGATTCAAATATCCAGCATCTCAAAAATACCATCATTTTGAGTTGAGGTTTAGACCAGGTGTTTTACATCTTCCTGATGCAATTATCCTCAAGGATAGTCAGGATTGGAAGATAGGAAATCAGCAACATGACGATAAGACAGTTTCGCTATATTTTTTGTATAAACATGAAAAAACTACTCTCGCAGCCGACAAAAAACTCGTTTTAACTCTCCAGAATATCAAGCCTTCTGTTGGTTACGGAGCGAGTAGAACTCAGGTAGAACTAAACTACCGTAATCTTAGATATCAGGGTGAAAAAGAAAACTTCCCCCCTGTGCCTCGATTGCAAATACTTAACATCATCAATCACTATGGCAAAAAAGATATTCACCTGCGTGCAGGGTTTATCAGCGGCAATCATATTCTCAACGATGGGAGTGCAAATGAGTTGCACTTGAGAATTTCAAATATAACATTGGCAACAATTCCTTTCAAATCTCCTAGTTCACAAGAGTCTCCAAAATTGATTTTATCCTTTGATACTGGTGATGCTCAAACAAGCCCTTGGGCATTGGGAACGAAGAGTCAGATTAGCAGCATTAAAGTTGAAGTTAAATATCCAAAATTAAATATGAACGAATGGAAATCTGTTAATATCTTGTCAGATGAAGGTATTGCTCCTCAATGGGAGATTAAGATTCCATCATCTTTACAACAACTGGAGCCTGGAGAATTTTTTGAAGTTAAACTTTCCGATATTAAAACCACTCATCCATTAGGACATACTAACCTTTATCTGCGATATGAAAATATTCCAGGTTATTGGGACGGACAATTTGTTTGTTCAATGGAGAAAGCTCCATTTTTGTATCGAAATAATAAGATTGGCATTAATACAACCAATCCCCAAATAGATTTAGCGATTGGTCATCAGCACACTGGGTTACACCATCCTAGTTCCGGTGAGTTAGCTATCCATACCAATGGAGCCGAACGGTTACGGATTGATAACTCAGGGCATTTAGGGATTAATACAACCAATCCCCAAATAGATTTAGCGATTGGTCATCAGCGCACTGGGTTGCACCATCCTAATTCCGGTGAGTTATCTATCCATACTAATGGAGCCGAACGGTTACGGATTGATAACTCAGGGAATGTCAGTATTGGTACAGCTACTAGTGGGGGAGCCAAGCTGAAAGTCTCTGGAACGGCAGACGTACAGCAACTGAAAGTCTCTGGAACGGCAGACGTACAGCAACTGAAAGTCTCTGGGGCGGCAGACGTACAGCAACTGAAAGTCTCTGGGGCGGCAGACGTACAGCAACTGAAAGTCTCTGGGGCGGCAGACGTACAGGGGCTGAAAGTAAATAGTTCCTATATGTTTAAAAAAATTCAAGCAGGGCGAACCGAGCTTAAAAAAGTGGATCTTAAGCAATACATAGAAGACAATATAACTACCTATGAAGGTAAGGTAAGCTTTCCAGAGAAAGACCACTTTAGTAATGCTCCTTGTGTAATAGTTACAGCAAGAAATGAAAAACCTGGATACAAAGATGTTTTTGCAGTTACAGTTTCTGATACAGATACTAAACACTTTCTTGTGAAGATTATTAGGATAGGTTTTTCAACTCAACCCGGTTGGCTACAAAACCTTTCTCTTGATTGGATAGCATGGGAAACTTAAAACGTCAAAAAATAACTGCGATCGCTTTTAAGTGTCAAAGTTCCAGGCGAATCGCTCTTTCCATTCCCGACTAAAACCTGGATGCGATACGCTCCCAACCTTCGATCAAAATCCTGTAAGAGGGCTAATAGCTAAAGCATTCAGGTTAATACAATTAAAGCGATAATTTTTACAATAGAAGAAGTTCACGGAATTGTCTGCTCAAATCAATCAAACAAAGGAGATAAAAAATGGTACCATCTTTGAAAGCCTTTAATGTTAAAACAAATGAACCTATTGCTACATTCCCTACTGATGATAGCAAAGAATATTACAAGAAAATGATAAAAGAGGCTAAACTGGAATTGTTGTGTCCAACCTTTTTATCATCAGAAACAATAACTTGTGAGCAAGATCGTAATATAGCTTTTAAGCTATGTGGAAAAACAGTAAAAGATCAGAAAGAAAAGCTTAAAAATAACATGGAGGCAATCAATACTTATTGTAATTTCCTTTGGACTGACATAACACTAAAAGAAGAGGATTATATTGGTTATATTCAAGTTGAAAAGCTGGGAACGATAAATCTAAAGTCGTTAATAGCAGAGAGCGAAAACAAATATTATTACAAGTTGCTGAATAATGGAACTGAAATTTGTGATCAAGAAGAAAATACAATACTAGATTCCTTGTATAGAGTTAATGTTGATTTTCTAAACAAGATTAATGTTAATGTTAAAAGTACAAAATCTAATGATTTTCAACTTCTCTTAAATGCAGAATATTTTTTTCCATTGGCTATTATACCTATTAAATATAAAGATAAAGATAAAGATAAACTCCTGATTTTCGTACGCGAGATACCACCCATATATTTAGATGCTGGGGAAGACACAAAACATTTTCGATATCAATTAATAGACAGTAATTTAAGTTCTTCTTATAAAAAATGTTTATTTACTAACGAAGAGCTAGAGAAACAGTTGAATTCTGGGATAGAAAAACTATGGAAAAAATTCGAGGAAAATTATAGACAACAACAAGAGGAAAATTATAGACAACAACAAAATGAAAAACCACAGAAAGAAAATTATTTAAAATGTGTAGCACCAGATAGAATGTCAAATTACAGGACTCAATACAATATTTTTGCAAATAAATATTTGCAGAAAATCTGGATACTTTGAAGAAGAAAAATAATTTAGAAAAGAATAGAAAACAACTTATAGAAATATTTCAATCTGATATTAGAGACAAAAATAATAAAATAATTCTTGCAAAAGAAGACGCAACACAAAGATTAAAAGATGCTAATAATTATGCTGACCAGCAAATACAGATAATACCTAAAGAATATGAATGTTTTTATTTTACTCATCAAGATGGCTATCTGGCAAGTTTCTTATACCAGTTAAATATAGACAAGAAAGGAAGCGGATTAGGTGGCTATGCTATGCGAGCCGATAGCCTAAATGAAGTAGACTATCGCTGGTGTATTAATCCAAGAATTACCGAGCAAACAGACATAGAGTTAGCTATAAACTTAAGTTTGTTAATGGAGCTAGATTTAGATAAATATGCTGTCACACCACCGCAAGGTTTTCATCCAACAAACTGGCCAAAAGATAGTTTAATCCACTACTATAAGAAATTTCAGAAAGATGAAAAGAGAAAAAATAAGCCCCAAGAACCTGAGAAGCCTCGAACCGCTCATAACTTTTTTTCAGGTAAACAAGAATATAAATTAGATGATGCAAGTTACCGTGTCTGGAAAAAGGGAACGAGTTTTGAAGGAGAGAAACTTGAGAAATCAAAGGATGATAGACAATATGCTGGTAGTGTAATGGCTGAAGCACTCAATAGCTTTGATTTTTATCAAAATATGATTGATAAGCCGAAAGTAACCGAAAAGAAGCTTCCAGCTACAGCTTTTGCAAAGTATGTTGTTGACAATGATACCACAGCAAAAGAGCAATGGAAAAAAGATAATAACCTAGAACAAAATTCGATAAATTCGATGGACGTAGAACCTTCTGTCACCACTGACCAGGAATGGTGTCATTTATTCGGTCATGGGGATGGTGGAGGAGAGGAGTTTGGGAATTTTGTTTCTGGTAGCAAGCACTGCAATACCGAACAGCTGGCAATAGAAATTGGACAAAGACGGATTAGCCATTCTCAAGACTTCAAGGGCAATCAACTCAAACTGACAGCTAAAATCACAGCTTATTTAATGCCCAATCAAGGAGATTGCATTAAGGACGTGACATTGGATAAAATCACAGAATCATATAATGAGTCTAATAAACAGACTTCTTTGACAATAGATTGTACTAAAAAATTATTAATATCAAGCCTCGATATAATGAACAAAAATAAAGAGCAAAAAACAATGTCAAACGAAGAGACAACAAATAATATCGAAAAATTAATTGGTAATTTAGAAAATAAAGATCATGAATTTTCTAAAGATGAAATTAAATTATTATTTGAAGCGTTATCAATAGCAATAAGAGACAAAAATAATAACTCTAGATCAGACCTTTTTCTAATTCGGCGAACATTAGAAAATAATTGTTTCATTTATTTGCCGCTTGCCCGATGGATGAGGTATAAAATTTATGTTGGTGGCAAGAAAGTTTTCGATCACATTTATGATGCACAAAGCCAGAGCATTGATTATAATGAATGCCAAATCTTAGACTATGCTGTACAGCAAGCTATTTATAGAGAAATGAATCAAGGTGATAACTATAAAAATAAAATTCAGGAGAGAGTCAATTTATTAAAGCGCTCAGAGAATGAGATGAAAATCATTCAAAAATTACTTTTATGTTTACATGAGCTTTCAAAAAATATTAATAATAAGAAGAAGAATGAAGCTAAGAAATCATTAGAACAAGCAAAAAAACTAACAAATAATATTGATTCTCAAGACACACCTTATTCTCAACCATTTATAGAAGTCTGCAAAAACATTAAAGCAGAACTAGATAAGATTAATAAAGCAGAAGCTAAAATAAGAAATCGAAAACGGATTTCCAAAATTTTTAATTCCAAAATTTTTAAACAGTTAAATTTAGATTATACTGAGATTAATAAAAAAATTAAAATAACTTAAAGCAAGAGCAAGTGGACAAAATAAAACTTAGTATAAATAAATTAAAACCTAAAAAATCTTCAGTGAAAAATTATGCAAAATATTTTGCAAGCCATCAAAACAAAAGTAACTCAAAATCCTCTCCGACTCGATAAAGAAAGCCTCGAATCGGAAAGACTGGTCATTCAAATACAGCAGGCTTTCTCTAGTGAAACATTGGAATTACAAGCAGAACAAAAGACTTTCAAGGAAGGGACAGACTTCTTGTATTTCCAGGCAAAAGTTGTTGATTTGCTTGGTGTTTACCAGCAACCTGTAAAAGTCGTCTTTTTTATCCTTGATGAGCAACTAGAATGCTTAATAACTGCTACCTTACCAGAAGAATGGGATTTTTCTTGGCATTATCCCTATTTACCTGATTACAGCAACTATGCCAATAGCTCATCAGAAAGCTATTCTTCCTTCTTTTATGATTTTCAATTTTCTCAGCCTTTAAAAATTCTTTTTTGCTCTGGTGACGCTCAAAAAACATCAACCCTAAAAGATAAGTTAGACTTAATAGATAAATCTTTAGAGATTTCTAAAGTTCAACAAGGATTAAACTTTTTTTCGGAAATTAACTTAACTAATCTTAGCTTTCTCCAAGTTCTCACCAAATTTGTTGGTATTAAAAAAGCTAGACTACCCTTTTATGGATACCTCGAACAAAAGGAAGAAGACCAACAACTTAAACTCATTCTCGAACTAAACTTTAGGAAAACCTATGAAGATATTTTTAATATTGACATCTCATCATTAGTTTTTTATACAGACATTTCCTTTTTTTCAATACCCGCACAGTCAGGTATTGTTCTTTTGGGAGAACTTACAATTGGAAACACCCAACAATCCACTCAAAACATCGAATTAATTTGGCCAATTGGTAGTACAAATCTTGTTCTCAAAAATTATAGTCCTTTTCCTTTTCCTGGATTTGAAACATTCAAGAATTTACTGACAGGATATCTCCCGGAAAACAAGAGCAATTTCCCGATTGCAAATTTGCCTACCTTAAATATTCAAGAGATTGTCTTACACTTATCTCTAGATGTTCCTCCCATATCCAATCTATCCTTAACTGTCACCACCCCAAGCGAATGGCATTATCCTATTTTAAATGAAGCTCTAATCATTGAAGAATTGCTGTTTAATTGGCAAGTCGCTTTGGGAAGTAATAAAAAAATTAGCTTCGCTTTACTAGGTAAATTTAAATTAGGAGGAGGCTTAGTTTCTGTTGGGACTACATTTCCTGATTTTGTCTTTTATGGAGAACTTGCACCTTACCATAGAATAGAGTTAAAGCAAATTTTTGAACATTTTTTACCCAACGCCCCACTACCAGAAGTTTCTATATTAGATTTAGCAGTTACTGCTGATATTAAACACGGAAACTATACTTTAGAATTAGACATTGCTAGTGATTGGGAAATTAAATTAGGTTCAGCTTCAATTTTACCCTTAAAGCAGTTAAGAATTTCTATTGAAAAAGATAATGACAGCAGCTTTGCAGCTATTGATAGCATCATGAATGTTGCCGGAGTTGATATTATCTTACTAGCAATGCACTTCAATGAGAAAGGAACATCTGGTTGGACGTTTTCAGGTAGCACTGGACTGGGACAGGAAATCCCTATCGGTGTATTGGTAAATGATTTATCGAAAACTTTTGGTGTTAGTCAAGATTTTCCCAAATCAATTGAAACGTTAATTATTGAAAATTTAAAAACATCTTTTAATACAGAAACAAAAGACTTTCACTTTGCCTGTAAATCTAAATTCAACTTGGAGAATCAAGAGATTGATTCTGAATTAGCTATTGATATAACTAAAAATAAAAATCAGAATTTTCAAAAACAATTTGCAGGTAAAATTGCACTTGCAGACCTGTACTTTACTCTCAAATTTGACAGCGAACTCAACTCCAAAACCTTCATTGCCACTTATAACAACCCCACAGGTAAATCACAAAAAATCAAAGCTCTGGCTGAAAGCGTTTCCTCTAATCTTGCCAGCATCATCCCCGATGGACTCACCATTACCCTGAAAAATGCCCTCTTTGGCTACTTCTTCACCACTGAAAACAAGAAAAATGAAACAAAACTCCTGTTTATTCTCCACATCGACAGTGGTATCAACCTCTCGAACCTTCCCCTGGTTGGACAACTATTCCCACCCAATCAAACCATTCAACTGCATTATCAAATTCTAGCTGCCTCCCATTATTTCAGCGAAGACAATGTTAAATACCTTAACCACCTTGCTAACGATATCTCTCAATTACCCCCCCAAGCTATCGGTGACAAAAACAATCTTTCCAAGTCATCTTTGGGGTTAGCCGTTACCCTTCAACTTGGAGATGTGATCGAGCGGCTAAATTTACCCATTACCGTTGATAGCAGTAGTGGTCAAATCACTCCCACTCACAAAACAAGCGATCGCCACAGCAGTCAGCTCGCTCCCACCAACAAAACTAGAGCTTCCGTTTCTAATGATGCCAATCTCACTACTTCTGAAGGTGTTAAATGGTATCCACTCAAAAAGTCTTTTTGGCCCGTCCACTTCCAGAAAATAGGTGTCAAATACCAAGACCAAAAACTCTGGTTTTTACTTGATGCTTCTCTAACCGTTGCCGGACTAACGATTTCCCTGGAAGGACTCGCGGTTAGTTCCCCCCTCACCGAACTAAAACCGGAATTTCACCTCAATGGTATCAGCATCGACTACCGCAGCGACACTATAGAAATTGGCGGTGCATTTCTCAAAGCTCGCGATCAAGACCAATATAGCGGTGCTGCTATCCTTCGTACTCAAACTAAAGGCAAACAACTTACCCTCTCTGCTTTCGGTTCTTATACCTACTACGAGGGACATCCGTCCCTGATGATCTACGCCCTCCTCGACTATCCCCTTGGTGGTGCGCCTTTCCTCTTTGTAACTGGACTCGCGGCTGGGTTTGGCTATAACCGCACTCTCCGGCTTCCCGAAAAAGTTGAAGATGTCGCCGAATTTCCTTTAGTCAAAATTGCCACAGGTCAAAAAACTAATTTCACAGAGCTTGACTCCTATATTTCACCAGCAACAGGAGAACTCTTCTTTGCTGTTGGTATTAAATTTACCTCCTTTAAAATCATCGAATCCTTTGCCCTGCTGACTGTCCAGTTAAACAAACGCTCAGAAATCAACATTCTTGGTTTGTCCACCCTGACAGCCCCACCAACAGAAAATGGAGTTGAACCCATTGCTAAAGCCCAACTCGCTTTTAGAGCTACCTACCTTCCTGACGAGGGCTTTCTGAAAGTCGAAGCTGCACTGTTACCTGGAGCATATCTGTTTTCTGGTAACTGTCGCCTCAGTGGTCGCTTTGCTTTCTATAGCTGGTTTTCTGGACAACATGAAGGAGATTTTGTTCTCTCCTTGGGAGGCTACCATCCCGACTTTAAGATTCCCGAACATTATCCTAAGCTGCCACGTTTGCAACTCAACTGGCAAGTTGACGACAACACCTCAATTAAAGGAGATGCTTATTTTGCCCTGTGTTCCCATGCTTTAATGGCTGGGGGACATCTAGAGCTAACCTATCAAAGTGGTAATCTCAAAGCTTGGCTAAAAGCTGGAGCAGACTTTTTAATTGCTTGGAAACCATACCACTACGACGCTCGTATTTACGTTACTATCGGCGCATCTTATACCTTTCAATTATCCCTATTCTTCACCACAATCACCAAAACCATTACCGCTGAAGTAGGAGCCGATTTGCATTTATGGGGCCCGATTTTGGCGGTACGGCAACTATTCATATCTGGGTCGTCAACATTAATATTGATTTTGGCAGCAGGTCTTCCCAACAACCTAAGCCTCTTGACTGGGAAGGTTTTAAGGATTCCTTCTTACCCAAAAATGAGGAAGTATGCAGTGTAGCTGTTCAGGATGGTTTAGTCCGAAAAATTGGCAATAATAAATCAGAACTTGGGATTATCAATCCCAAACGCTTCTCACTAGTCACCAATTCGGAAATTCCCGTAAAACAAGCTTACAGAAAAGACCAGTCTCCTCAGCAAAAAATTAATGTCAAGGACAACAACACCAGTTGGGGAATAGCCTCAATGGCTGTAGAATCTAAGAACTTGGAAACCACACAAATTATCAAAATTACTAGAAATGGCCAGCATGTCGAAGAGGAATTTCAGTACATACCTATTTTCAAAAAAGTGCCAATGGGCTTATGGGTTCACCACCCTCTAGTAACCAACCGTTAATGCCTTCTGTCAACGGTCAACAGTTTATTGACAATGCCTTATCGGGATTTGAAATCAAACCCCAGAAAACGGAAACTCCTGGTGAAACTTCTGCTGTTGATCGCACTAACTTGCAATATCAGCCGGAACTTGCTCCTCATCGCTACTCTTGGGAATCTCAAACGCCTTTTCAAGCTGACTCATCTGATGAAACCAAGCGATACACTCGCATTCGCAATACGGTTACGCAAAATCCCCAGCGGAAAACTTGGTTGCAAAGTTTGGGATTTGACCCTGATCAGGATGTGGATTTGAGTGCAGCGATCGCCGATGATTTTATAACTGCTCCACAAGTTAAAGCATGAAAACGCCTTATTTAACTGTTGTTGCCAATGTAAAGCCCCCGATTTAATATTATGACAGAAATTCCTAAAACGTCTACCAAAATTCAATTTGTTCAGTACCATCAGCCTAGTCTCAAAACTGGTGAATATCAGATTGAAGTCAGCCAAAAAATAGCAGACAAGCCCAATAAAATTCCCGCAAATACTATTTTTACAACTGAACTGAAAAAATTTTCTGTTGCGGGCGAACGCTTTACCTTAAATCCTCAAGATATTCAGGCTGTATTTCCACCAGCAGGTAGTTTGGGAGAACACTCTAATGTTCTTCCTCACATTATATTAAACCGCAGCACTTTGCCTTGGGAAAGAACGATTAATGCTTCAATTAATCCTTCAATTAATGGTTCAATTAATAACATAACTTGGTTAGCTTTACTTTTATTTGACGAAGATGAAAAACCAAACCCTCAAATTATTACTTTAAAACAACTGCAAGAGACAGAAAAATCTAAATTTCCCAAGTTCACTTTAGAGGATGGACAACATGAGGAGGATAAAGTTACAGTTATTGACTTAAAAAAGAGTCAACTACAAAAAATACTGCCAACTCTACAAGATTTAAAATACTTAGCTCATGTTCGTCAAGGAACTGATACTAGTAACGTGCTGGTGGGTGACGAATTTGCTGTGATTATTTGTAACCGATTGCCCAATCCAAAAGGGACGAGTGTAGTGCATTTAGTTTCCCTGGAAAACCGTTATATTACAATAAATAACCAGGAGCAATTTGATTTTAAAAGTGCTGGAGATAACAACGACATTCGCCTAGTTTCCCTAAAAAGCTGGAGTTTTGCTTGTGTCGAAACAAAACATACATTTAATGGCCTTTTGACACATCTCAACCAAAATCCCAGCACTTTAAGGTTGTCTGATCAGTCTCTGGCAGAAAACGCTCAGAAATCTCAGATAAAAGACCATTTGAAGATGGGATATGTGCCGCTTCGCCATTACTTACGCCAGGGAGGGAAAACAATATCTTGGTATCGGAGTCCTCTGGCTACTGGAAATATGAACAAAGATATAGAGATGCTTATCCGTTCGCCAGACCAATTGGTATGTTATAATCCTGAAAATGGGATGTTTGATGTTTCCTATGCTGCTGCTTGGGAATTAGGGCGGTTGTTAGGATTGCAAAACCAGCAATTTTCCGTTAGCCTTTACCGTTGGAAACGAAGCCAAATTCAACAATTAAAACAACAAGAAATATCAAGTAAACTGAACTGTGATTTCGGTCATTTGCCTATAAATATACAGCGAGTAACCGTCAATACACAACTACAAAGCTCCTCACAGATGCCCAACGACATCTCCTCTTGGCTGAATGACCTCAGCTTGCTAAAAGGCGTACCATTCAACTACCTTGTTCCAGATGAACGACTGCTACCTGTAGAATCCATTCGCTTTTTCTGCATTGATCGCTTTTGGATAAATTGCTTGCTAGATGGAGCATTTAGCATCGGTCGGGTCAAAGAATCAGATTTTCAAATCCAGCTTCAATGCTGCTCCAATTTTATATCTAACTTGCCTAAAGTCATGACTGGCTTTTTATTGCGATCAGAAGTAGTTTCGGGATGGCCTGGATTGGAAGTAGATGGGATGAAAACCATTGACACTCCCAGCAGTAAGCTCAAAATGTTACGAATGGAGCAACTGTCAGCAAATGTATTAATGTGTTTGTTTGCAGAAAAAATTGAGGAAGTGCAGATTTCTCAAAAGCCAGAAACTATTCACTTCGGATTTGATTCCAAAGAAGGAAAATTTTCCAAAACTTTAAGAAACTCCAACGGCACACTTAATAGTAATTGGAACATTAATGACATCATTGGTAGCTATAGTGACCCTAGTACGAGAGTTATTAAAATTGAAAAACTGGCTGATCATATGAAAACTAAAAGTGTATTTAATAAATCTTTTACGTCAGCACAATTCGCTTTACAGTTGATCGAAGGAATTAAAATTGTGAAATTTACTCAACAATAACCAGTAGTTTTTCCCTGAGTTGCTGCGTACTTAGAGGGGAATTTATACCCTGATACCCCCCTGTTTATCTCTATTTATACTCCTGGCTCAACCATATTCTTAGTTGCTTCTAGTAAATAGTCATAATAAGCACGAGCGACAATAGATAACTGTTTGCCCCCTGGATAAACCATATACCAAGTGCGCTTAATGGGAAAATGTTCCACATCCAAAATGCTGAACTGGGAAGCATCTGTCAATAAAGTATGACGCGATAACACCGAAATTCCTAAACCACCAGCGATCGCTTGTTTAATAGCTTCGTTACTCCCCAACTCTAACTTAACTTTTACTTTGACCCCACGTTCATCCAAAAGAGTCTGAACAGCACTCCGAGTCCCTGAACCTGGTTCCCTCATGATAAAAGGTTCTGCTCCCAGACGTTCTATGGGGATATTTTTCTCCTCAGACAAGGGATGATTCAGTGGTGCAAAAACTACCAAGGGATTTTCTAGAAATGGCTCATAATTCACATCAATATGATCTGGAACTTGGCTCATGATATATAAGTCATCCAGATTATTGACCATCCGTTCTAAAATTCCTTCATGGTTGGTTACTTGCAGTGAAATATCAATGCCTGGATAAATTTGGCAAAAAGTCGCTAATAAACGGGGGATAATATATTTGGCTGTGGTAATTACTGCTAAACGTAATTGTCCTTGTTTTAGCCCTTTTAAATTAGCCACTTTCATTTCAAATTCGGCTATAGTCCCAAAAATCTCGCGACAAGTAGCGAATAATTCCCGGCCTGCTTCTGTCAAAAATAACCGCTTTCCCACTTGTTCAAATAATGGCAACCCCACCGATTTGGTTAGTTGCTTGATTTGCATAGAGACAGTGGGTTGGGTCAGAAATAATTCCTCCGCTGCACGAGTAAAGCTACCGTGCCTTGCTGCTGCTTCAAACACCTTTAGTTGGTGCAGCGTCGCTTGATTCAATGGTGATTCTCCTCTAATAGCTACTAAAGATTTATCAATAAATCAGTATCACTGAATACTAGTCTATCATTTAGGGTACTAAAGAAGAAAACAAAGAATTTATCAATTATTATTCATGTCTAATCTCTAATTCCTCAATAACTTTTATCGGTATAGTTACTAAATCCGGCAAGTTTAATACCTCTAACTCAGCAACTTGCTCTTTAATATTTATTGGTAAGTTTAATGGCTGTCGTTCTTCTATCCAGCAACTTGCCAACGGCAAAGTTTGTTCTAAATCATCCAGTGGTCGGGGAATCACCATCACGGCATTCAGTTCACCAATCCGTTCGGCTTCAAACATCCCAGCTTCAACTGCTACAGCCACATTTGCTACTGTACCCCGAATAATTGCCGTACACAAACCAGCACCAATTTTTTCATAAGCTGCCAAATGAACTTCTGCTGATTTTAGCATGGCATCACAAGCCCCTACCATTGCCGGAAATCCCCGCGTTTCCACTAAACCGATCGCTTGATTACTCAATCGGCTGTAATAACCTTCCTGCATGATTTTAGTCAAGCGATTAGTAATTGGTAGTACTACTTCTAGATTGGGATAGGGTCGGGGAATCACCAAACTAGAAATCAACTGACCAAATTGTTCCGCAGTTTGGACACCAGCTTCTACTGCTAAACGCACGTCAGCTATACCACCCCTAATAATGGCAGTACAATGACCACCACCAATTTTTTCATATCCCACCAAATGCACACCAGCAGATTTTAGCATCATATCCGCTGTCCCGACTATCGCGGGAAAGCTGCTAGTTGACACTAAACCCAAGGCAGTATCTTTAAAATTGTCTTGGTGGCGGGGTGAATGCAAGCTGTTAATAGACCGTCGATTATATGTCTCCATATGTCCCAGGATACTCACAAAACTGACAACTGACAATTAATCAGAATGATTGCCTTCTTTGGGGTCATTGAAAGACTGTCGATGGGGAAATAATGTCACTAAAAGTCTTTGGATGCTCCCTTGTCCATAAATTTGTGTACCGAAAGTATTGGCTGATTCAGTTTCCGGCTGGTTAACTGCTTCAGGTTCAGGTTCAGGAGGAGATTGGCCTGGGGGTGTAGAAGCAGGTTTGGTAAAAGAAATAGATTCATGTTTAAACTCCACCTGAGCAGATGCAGAAAAGTGAGTTGAGGAAATCACTTGCACATTTTCTGAATCTGGTTGATCAGCAGTAGAGTTAGTAGATGATTCTGATGGTTGAGTTTCAACTATCTGACGACCAGTATCTCCCAATACCGAACCTGGTGCTACTACTTGTCCTGGAGCAACTGAACAGTGAAAAACTGTGGTGGCTGAACCAATACAAGCATTTGCACCAATTTTACCCTGGCCAACCATTAACAAACCAGCACCCAGATTAGCTCCTGCTTCTACTTCCAGAATGCCTTCATGGACTTGGAGAATGCTTCCCATGCCAATACAGACCCCTGGCCCGATGATGATTTTGCTGTTAACAGCCGCTTGGAGGATTACTCCTGGGGCAATGACGGCACTAGGAGCAATAGTTACCTCGCCACTAATATAAGTATCAAAATTGTTGCTGAGGCGCAGTGGCGGCACAGACATGGGATTTTTCACCTCGGAAGCAGAAATGGAATCATCTTATGGACGTTGAATAATTGCTTCCAACACCCGGCGCTTGGCTACGGTATCAACTCCAATTAAGCGCACATACTCCCCTGGATATTCAGTCAGATAACCTTCCAAAGTGGCAATCGCTTCTCGATCAGATTTAGTTTGAATCGGACCTGCACTAGCCCAAGTACCTGTGCGGAAACGTCGTTGGTCTACATGTTCGACACTAATCTTATAGCCACTAGTTAGTAATTGCTGTAGCTGCTCCACCACGTCTGAACTCAAACGGCTACTAACAGCTGATGCTGAAGCAGATCCATTACTAGCCACTGATTTGGGGCTACCATTACTAGAGACTACCTGACCATCAGGACGTTGGATAATAGTTTCTAACACGCGGCGTTTAGCTTTAGTGTCAATACCAATTAACCGCACATAATCACCTTGATGACTGGCGAGACAATCTTCTACAGCAGTAATTACATCTTGAGTAGAAGTACCTTCCACTGGCTGGCAACTTGTCCAAGTTCCAGTCCGGAATCGGCGCTCATCAACATGTTCGGTACCAATTTTATAACCATTAGCCAAGAGTTGGCGGATTTGGTCAATGGTTTCGGAACTCAGTTTACTACTGCTAGCAACCTTGCCATTACCATTACCGTTATAACTAGTATGTGCAGGGGCTTTAAAGCTAGTTCCAGCACCAGCAACTATTCCATCCGGACGTTGGATAATAGTTTCTAATACTCGCCGTCTACCATTGTCAATCCCAAATAGACGCACGTATTCACCATTATGGTCTGCCAAACAACCTTCTAAAGCAGTGATCACATCGCCTAATGATCTACTGACAATCGGCTGGCAACTTGTCCAAACTCCTGTACGGAAGCGTCTTTCTTCTACGTGTTCCGTACCAATTTTATGCCCTTGTTCCAATAGATAACGTATTTGTTCTATGGTTTGGGGACTCAAGCTTTTGCTCGCCACTTCACTACTCCTTTCCAACTCTTCGACAACAATACTATTTGTATAAGATTTAGCTATTTCATCCCGAATCGGGGCAATACACTTACTATCCTGGGCACAGAGATAACCAGAACGTAAAGCCTGATTAATCCCGACGACATGATGAGCAAATTGCTGATCTTGTGCCATCACATCTGGTAAGCGGTCAGCTTGCTGTTGGCTAGTAATTATTGCTCCCGAAGGTACATACTTACCAGGAGGAATTTCTACATCTTGGATTAAAGCGTGCATCATGACGATACAACCCGCCCCAACTCTGGCATTAAATACCGTAGAACGGAAACCAATAAAAGAATTATCTCCTACATAAGCTTGACCATGAATCAAGGCCATATGAGTAATGGAAGCATTTTTGCCCACCCATACAGAATATTGCTTCTGGTCATCACCGATGACTCGTCCTTGCTCCAACCCATGAATAACCACACCATCTTGAATATTGGTATTTTCGCCAATATAAAAAGGTGTACCTTCATCGGCTCTAATCGAAGTACCAGGAGCAACAATTACATTTGCACCTATATGTACATCCCCAATAATCTTGGAAAAAGAATGCACAAACGCGGTTTCATTGACTTTGGGTTCAGCCAAACTCCTTGACCACGGGGTTGGGGGTGCCGCCGTGCTACCGACTACCATTGCGAGAAACCTCCACAAAATAAGCTGTTTGACAGTTGACAGTTGACAGTTGACAGTTAACAGTGCCTCTGTTAACTGACTAACCACCATCTAGCGATATTGATCTTTTTTGCTGTAAATGAGGCGATCTTCAAGATGAATAGTATCTATTATCGCCACCACTGCTGCATCTAATGGACGTTGTTCATTGCCAAGAACTTGACGAGCCGCATTACCACGACTCACCAGCACCCACTCATCCACTCCTGCCCCAACACTATCGGCGGCTACCTCATATTCTGACAGGAGGTTGCCGTTTTCATCCACTAATTGCAACATCAGTAGTTTCACCCCTCTCAGACTAGGATCTTTTTGGGTGCTGACTACTGTGCCACGAACTTTGGCGATTTGCATGAAAAGTTACGGTCTTCTACCGAAAGGACGAATCGCGTTCACATTTTCCCGAAACTGTTCTACATCTTCTGTATAACGAATTGGCAGCACGTATTCCAAGTTTTCGTGAGGACGAGCAATGATATGGGTCGATAATACTTGTCCACCATTGACCCGCTTCACTGATTCTACGCCTGCGGCCACTGAAGCTTGAACTTCAGAAACATCACCACGGACAATTACTGTCACCCGACCGCTACCAATTTTTTCATAACCCACTAGGGTCACACGAGCAGCCTTTACCATCGCATCAGCAGCTTCAACTACCGCTGGAAAGCCCAGGGTTTCCACCATTCCCACTGCAATTGACATCAGTTATCACCCTTAAATCAAATTTTCTAAACAGGACACAAGTAAATTGTTCAATCAAGCCAGTAAGTAGCTCTAATTAATTTATGGGAAGAGTCTGTTAGACCATTTCACAAAAATCCTGATCCAAATCCAACGCCTAGAACCCAGACATAATCCGACTTTCTTGTTTTTGAATTTTGAATTTTGAATTTTGAATTGATATTAGGTGCGGAACTGCTCCACCGCCTCTGTATAGCGAATTGGCAATACATATTCTAGGTTTTCGTGGGGACGGGCAATTATGTGAGTAGATAGGACTTCACCACCATTAACTCTTTTTGCTGCTTCCACCCCAGCTGCCACAGAGGCTTGTACCTCAGAGACATCTCCTCGCACAATTACGGTAACACGAGCGCTACCGATTTTTTCATAACCCACTAAAGTCACACGAGCAGCTTTTACCATCGCATCAGCCGCTTCAACTACTGCTGGAAAGCCTTTAGTTTCAATCATTCCCACTGCAATGGGCATCGCAGAACTCCTCAAATAAAATTTTGACGGGGATGGTAATTTTCAGCTAAGAAAAGAACTCCCAAATTAAGCATAGGAAAGCTTGGCGTCCCTGGCAATATAGATCACTATAATTGTTTTTGATACAAAACTTTTAAAAAAGTTAACATATGTTCATATAGGATCTATTTAACTCAAAGTTTACGGATTCCTTGCGAGTCCACTTGTGCTTTATAATTTCTTTATCACATTGAGAAAACCGAATTCATGAACCCAGCTAAACCTGTCTGGTCAGGAATGCACTGAGGCTGTATGTACTGCTGTCTGGTGTCTTTCCTCAGATTTTGCTACCTACACAAAGACTACGTAAAAAATAGATAAGTTTTTCAAATATATTGTATAAAGTTCTTTGCTGACACTAAAAATATAAATCTATAACTAAATGTAATGTAAGAGGAGGAAATGCTCTTATTTATGTAAAATTAAATTAAATAGCCGTTTATTAGGTCAGATGAAGCAAAAATGCTTATGAAATAAGGAATTAAGAGAGATCCGTCAGGAGTGAGAATAAATACTCAGAGGGAGAGCATTTTCAGATTGAATAGCAAGAGTTAATAGTAAGAATAAATTTACAAGATTTTCTCTTTTTTTTTATTCCTTCTAAATTCTGAATCTAGAATTCTTACAAACATAGGTTTTTGATCAACTATTTTTTTAATAAATGATGGTTTCGAGTCTACAAAAATGCTGGTTGAGTCGTCAAGGAAATTTTCAATGAATCAGGTTTTATTTTCAACTAGTTGGTTGGTGCCCTTTTATAGTTTACTGGGAGCAATTTTCACCTTACCTTGGGGGATAGGAATAATTAGAAGGACAGGGCCAAGACCTGCGGCATACTTTAATTTATTCACAACTACTATTGCTTTTGCCCATAGCTTATTTGTATTTAAAGATATCTGGGAACAAGAACCACAAACTTTGGTAATTAATTGGTTTCAAGCCGCAGGGTTCACATTATCTTTTGCCTTGGAGCTATCACCAGTGAGTATTGGTGCCACAGTTTTAATTACGGGATTAAGTCTGTTGGCACAAATTTATGCTCTCGGTTACATGGAAAAAGACTGGTCTTTAGCACGTTTCTTTGCCCTAATCGGATTTTTTGAAGCCGCATTGAGTGGTTTAGCAATGAGTGATTCTTTATTCCTCAGTTATACATTGCTAGAAGTACTCACTCTCTCCACTTACTTATTAGTGGGATTTTGGTATGCTCAACCCCTAGTGGTAACAGCAGCGCGGGATGCTTTTTGGACAAAGCGGGTGGGAGATTTATTATTGCTGATGGCTGTAGTCACACTTTCCAACTTAGCTGGTAGTTTAGACTTTTCTCATTTAGCTGAGTGGGCACAAACCGCTAACTTAGACCCAGTTACATCCACCTTATTAGGTTTGGCTTTAATTGCTGGACCTGCGGGTAAATGTGCTCAATTCCCCCTCCACCTATGGTTAGATGAAGCCATGGAGGGTTCTAAATCCAGCCTCTGTGATGCGGAATTCCTTGGTGGTCGCGGGTGGTGCTTATGTATTGTATAAACTTCAGCCATTATTATCATTATCACCCGTGGCACTAAATGCCCTGGTAATTATGGGTACAGTGACAGCAGTAGGTGCAACGTTAGTCTCCATTGCCCAAATTGATATTAAGCGTTCTCTATCCCACTCTACTAGCGCTTATATGGGATTAGTGTTTTTGGCCATGGGATTACAACAAGGGGGTGTAGCCTTAATGTTATTGTTAACCCATGCCATCGCTAAAGCCTTGTTATTCATGAGTTCTGGTTCTATCATCCATACTACCCAAAGCCAAGATTTAACCGAAATGGGCGGTTTGTGGTCACGAATGCCAGCCACAACTACGGCTTTTGTGGTGGGTTCCGCTGGGATGGTGACATTATTACCTCTGGGCAGTTTTTGGGCAATGTTAGCCTGGGCTGATGGTTTTGTCCATAGTAGCCCTTGGGTAGTTGGGGTTTTAGTCTTGGTTAATGGCTTGACAGCATTAAATTTGACTAGAGTATTTAGATTGGTTTTTTGGGGTAAATCACAACAAAAGACCCGTCGAGCACCAGAAGTAGGTTGGCAAATGGCATTCCCAATGGTGACTCTCACCATATTAACTCTGCTATTACCTTTAATGCTACAACAGTGGTATTTGCTGCCTGATTGGGAAAACCTAGATTGGTATGTATTGTCAGCATTGTTAACTTCTAGTTTCTTGGGATTAACTATCGGTGCCACCATTTATTTACACAAGGCTTGGTCAAGATCCAGAATTCTCTCCTGGAGATTTATGCAGGACTTGTTAGGCTATGATTTTTATATTGACAAAATTTACCGACTCACGATTGTTAAGGCTGTAGTCCTACTTTCTCAGAATCTCAGCCTGGAGCGATCGCTATATAGTTGATGGTTTAGTGAATTTAGTAGGATTTGCCACTATTTTCGGTGGACAAAGCTTAAAGTACAGCATTTCCGGTCGTTCCCAGGGCTATATGTTAACTATCCTCGTGGTAATTAGCGTCCTGGGTTTTTTCATGAGTTGGTCATTGGGTCTTCTCAATAATTTACCTTTTTAATCGTGTTGAGAAGTTGTACTTATGTTGACTACGTTGATTCTACTTCCCTTACTTGGTGCGGCTTTAATCGGTTTTTTTCCATCCTCCAAAATGGAGGGAAAATCAGTTCGGAGCATGGCTTTAGTTTTTGCGATTATTGGATTTTTCTGGTCAATTTTTCTGGTAACTCAGTTTGTTCCTGGGGAAGTGAATCAACAGTTTGCTGAGTCCCTACCTTGGATAGATGCTTTAGGTTTGAATTATAATCTAGGAATAGATGGTTTGTCCTTGCCGTTACTAGTGTTGAATGGACTATTAACTTGTATAGCTATCTACAGTAGTGATATAGCCCTGACACGACCAAGATTTTATTATTCATTAATCCTATTGTTAAATGTTGGGGTGACCGGAGCTTTTCTAGCACAGGATTTATTACTATTTTTCCTGTTTTACGAGGTAGAACTGATTCCTTTATATCTGTTGATTGCCATTTGGGGAGGAGCAAAGCGGGGTTATGCAGCCACAAAATTTCTGATTTATACGGCTATTTCTGGTATCTTGATTTTAGCCAGTTTCTTGGGTATGGTTTGGTTAAGTGGTGGTCATAATTTTGCTTTAGCTACCTTAAATACCCAATCTTTACCCTTAGCTACTCAACTGTTACTCCTGGTGGGAATTTTGGTGGGTTTTGGGATTAAAATTCCTTTAGTTCCTTTTCATACCTGGCTACCAGATGCTCACGTTGAAGCTTCTACACCCATTTCGGTTCTCTTAGCTGGGGTATTATTGAAGTTAGGGACTTATGGTTTACTCCGGTTTGGAATGAACTTGTTACCATCCGCTTGGAGTTATCTAGCTCCTTGGTTGGCTACTTGGGCGGTTATTAGTGTCTTGTATGGTGCTTCCTGTGCGATCGCCCAAACGGATATGAAAAAGATGGTGGCTTATAGTTCGATTGGACATATGGGTTACATCTTATTAGCCGCAGCGTCAGCTACTCCTTTAAGTGTATTAGCTGCTGTCATGCAAATGGTAAGTCATGGCTTGATTTCTGCGCTCTTGTTCTTATTAGTAGGGGTGGTTTACAAAAAAGCTGGTAGTCGTGATTTAGATGTAATTCGCGGACTGCTGAATCCAGAGCGAGGAATGCCGTTAATAGGCAGTTTGATGATTGTGGGGGTGATGGCTAGTGCAGGGATTCCGGGAATGGTCGGGTTTATTTCCGAATTTATCATTTTTCGAGGTAGTTTTCCGGTGTTTCCGGTGCAAACCCTGCTCTGTATGTTGGGTACAGGTTTAACGGCTGTTTACTTTTTAATTCTAGTTAATCGGGCATTTTTTGGGCGTTTATCCCCAGAAGTCTCGGATTTACCCCCAGTGTTTGTGAGCGATCGCCTGCCGGCTTTAATCTTAGCATTGCTAATTGTCATCTTTGGGATTCAACCCAATTGGTTAGTTTACTGGACTGAACCGACGATTACTGCTATGGTAAATCTGCAAAATCCAGTAGCAACTGTGTCTTTGGAGCAGATAAAAGCAATACCTAATTAATGGAGTTTGGAAATTGGGATACAAGTTAACCTAATATAAATCCCAATTTCTCAATTTTGAACCTATTCGTAGTTACGCTTGGGAGTTCTCAAGCTTATAGGGTGTTTGAAAAGTTATTTTCATTTTTTATGAATTTTTTAAATATTTATAGTGGTATATCTAATATTTTAATTATTTTCTAAATATGGCTTAAAAAAATGCCACACTCACCAGCTAATTCGTATACCTTTTGGAGAAATATCAATGGTAATTGCTAAAAATCAATCTAACAGTTCTTTATCTGAATATATTAAACGCTTGAAAGCTGGGGGAGCATTATTGGATGATACACCAGAAAATGTGCTAGAAGTGGTGGGAATTCTGAAAAGTTATGGTGTGGTTCTCGATGCTTATTCTAAAAATCTTATCTATATAGCAGAGGAAGAATTTCTCAAAGTTTTTCCATTTTTTAAATATATGAATGGAGAAGTCAATTTACCAAAATTACTCCGTCATTGGTGGCATGATCGGATTAATTTTGAGTATGCTGAGTATTGTATGAAAACCATGCTGTGGCATGGAGGTGGTGGATTAGATCATTATTTAGATACTCAGGAATTTAAAGCGAGAGCGCAAGCTGTAATTGCGGCTAAAATTAGAAATGATTTTCTCATACAAGGTGTTAATCAACTGTTTCCTGATTTTTTAATCGAACAGTTGAGAATGTCTGCTTATTATACAGGTTTAGGTCAATTTTGGCGGGTGATGGCTGATATGTTTCTCAGTTTATCAGACCGTTATGATCTAGGAGAAATCACGTCAATTCCTCAGGTTGTAGACCATATTAAAAATGCATTAGTAGCTAATGCACTGAACCCGATTACTTATCATGTCAAAATTGAGGGTAAGGTATATGAAATTATTCCTGAATCAGTTGGGTTGACTTTCCTCGCGGATACAGCTATTCCTTATGTCGAAGCGATATTTTTCCGAGGAACTCCTTTTCCTGGGGTGATTTCTTATAATGCTCAAGCTTATCAAGTTCCCCCAGATCAATCTCGGTTCCAATATGGTGCATTATACGCTGACCCTTTACCTGTAGGTGGTGCTGGTATTCCTCCCACTTTGTTAATGCAGGATATGCGTCATTATTTACCAGAGTATTTACATGCTGTTTATCGTCGCGGTCGTCGTGGTGAAGATGATTTGTTGGTGAGAATTTGTATGAGTTTCCAAAAATCAATGTTTTGTGTAACTACCGCGACAATTTTAGGACTTATGCCTTATCCTTTGGATAGTGAAGATGTAAATGAGCAGGAAGGTAATCAAATCTTTTTAGAAAAGTGGATGGATAGGTTACAAAATTCCCGAATCTTTGATGTGAATAAATAAATTTAACTATATTCCGAATAGATGGATTTTTTCAATTTTCTATGATTCAAAAAAATCTGTCAGAGGGAAGAGAGGCGGGGCGGGAAAACGTGGGATGATGAACTCAAATATAATGGGAGTATGACTATATATTTTTACTTGCACAGATTCCCATTATAATAGTTTTATTATCCCAGCTTTTTTTACCACAGATAACCCCCCATAGATAGATTTTTTCAAGCTTTTTTCTAAAACGGGAATTAAAGGATATTTCAGGGTTGAACCGTATGCTCCTTCAGATACCAGCAAATCTCGGTAATTCAGGGATACAGCCTGGATTTTAACCAGGACTTGACCTGCTGCTGGTTCGGGTTGGGGGCAATGGCTCAATCTTAAACCGGCAATTCCTGTATGATATTGGATTTGATAAATTTTCATATTTGACCATCTACAAAAAGCTAATAATTGACAAGATTATCTAAACTAAATTGTCGGGTATGTTTGAGAATAAATGCATTATTTTCTTTAATTAAATCACCCTGGCAAAAAACTGGTAAACGCTCTTGATAAGCTTTAATGGCTATTATATAATTATATCCTGATAATTCTGTATGAATTTTTTGTAATTTATCCACAATTATACCTAATAAGGTAATTTTTCCCCCTAATTTATCTGGATTAGGTGTTTGTATTTGCATAACTATTCCCTGGATAGTTATATTGGGATAAATAGTGATTAAATCACTGAGAATATCCATCTGGGAGCGATTCTCTACGTCTTCTAATATCTTAATAACATCCCCAATCCTGGCAGCATAATCGCGTAAATTTTGCCTTAAAGGTAGTAAAATTTCTACATTCTCTTCTGAATATTTTCTCAAACACCAAATAGTGCCAGCATTATCATAAATAGCGCCTTTTTCTTCCCAGCCATTACTTTTTAAATAGGATGCTAAAACATCAGGTACTATAGCTTTGAGAAGCTTGCTATCGCGAATAGTGACTTTCATGACAAGTTCCAAAAAAAAGTAAATAATGGCTGGGAGTGATACTATCACTACGACTGGAGGAAGAAAGAGCCAGGCAAGAACATTCACCTAGTTGATTATAATGAGCATATCCTGACATAAATCCTACCTTCTTCGCTATTGTGAATCTTACCTATCTTTATGGTCGAAGCCGGTAAAAGTAGTGTTTTTGTTCTCTTTTTAGAATAGATGATGAGTTTTTCTATTTTAGGTAGTTGTACATTTGTCAAGTTAAGTTTTATAAAGTCTCTCTTCACAGGGGATGGTGGCAAAAACTACTAAATCTACTAAGATGCAAGATGCAGCTGAGGTATCAGGAACCCAGGTAAAACCCAATTGAGAATTAGAAATGACGGACACATTACCAGATGATGCACCCAACCAGGAAACCAATTCTCTCAACTGGGAGGAAGAACTAGATAGTGCGATTTTTACCTTTGACGATATTCAAACCGAACTAAACTATCAACAGGCAAAAACAGCACTGCGGCATTTGGTCAGCAATCTTGACCTCACCCCCCAGGAAAAATCAGGGTTAGAGGTAGAAATTGCGGATTTAGAATCTATGCTGGGAAAACTAGAACAGATGGTGGTGCAAATTGCTGCTTTTGGCATGGTGGGACGTGGTAAGTCCTCTTTGCTGAATGCTCTAGTGGGAAAATCTGTCTTTGAAACTGGGCCTTTGCATGGTGTGACCCGTGATGCACAGCGAGTTAACTGGAGTATTAGTGAAGAGGTAATTGGCAAAACTGAACGGACTATTAAAGTAACTCTACCCGCGATTGGTCAATCTCAAGTGGAATTAATTGATACTCCGGGTTTAGATGAAGTTGATGGTGAAACCAGGGCTATATTAGCCCAACAAGTGGCAAAACAAGCGGATTTAATTCTGTTTGTGGTCACTGCTGACATCACAAAAATAGAACATCAGGCTCTAGCTCAATTACGAGATGTCGGCAAACCGATGATTCTGGTATTTAATAAGGTAGACCAATATCCAGAAGCAGACCGGATGGCAATTTATGAAAAAATTCGGGATGAAAGAGTAAAAGAGTTACTTTCCCCAGCAGAAATTGTCATGGCCGCAGCATCACCATTGGTGAAAACAGCTATTAAGCGTCCTGATGGGACTAAAAGTATACAATTACGTCCAGGTAATGCTCAAGTTGACGAATTAAAGCTCAAAATATTGGAAATTCTGCATCGAGAAGGGAAAGCATTAGTAGCGTTAAATACGATGCTTTATGCAGATAATGTCAATGAACGAGTGGTGCAACGTAAATTGATGATTCGAGAACAGAATGCGAATCAGTTGATTTGGAAAGCGGTGATGACTAAAGCCGTGGCGATCGCTCTTAATCCTGTTACTGTAGTAGATATAGTCAGTGGTATTGTCATTGATATGGTGTTGATTTTAGGTTTATCTAAACTCTATGGTTTCCCGATGACAGAAGCAGGTGCAGTGAAATTGCTGCAAAAAATTGCCTTGAGTATGGGTGGAATTGGAGCGAGTGAAGTACTAGCAAATTTAGGCTTAAGTGGCTTAAAGACGTTATTGGGTATTTCTGCAACAGCTACAGCTGGTATTGCTTTAGGCACCTTATGTGTCTGTAGCTATTACTCAAGGAGGTGTAGCGGGGGTTTCAGCATATAGTATTGGACAAGTGACAAAAGCTTATTTAGCTAATGGAGCAACTTGGGGACCAGATGAACCAAAAGCTGTGGTTAATCGGATTTTGGCAACTTTGGATGAAGCTTCAATTCTCAACCGGATTAAAGATGAATTACAGGAGAAGTTGAAATTTAAAAGAGGAGATATTTATTAAAAGATGGGGCAACTAATCTTCTATCTGACGTAAGTGGGTATAAAAATAAGAAATAAAGGTAAAAAAGATGCTAAATATACCCATAATGACAAACATCAAACCCATACCGCGACCATGCCCAACACCAATAATTTGCCCAATACTAACTGCTCCCCAGCCATCAGCAGCCATTAGAGGTTCAAAAACTCGGTCAGCTAGTGGTTCATGCTATTAAATAAGAAAGTGGCAGAAATGCCTGAGTTACTGCACTGCGAAAGGCAAAGACTCTTCCCTGTACTTCGGGAGCAACTTGCTTTTGGAAAATTACTTGAATTGCACCATTAACGATGGGAATTATGAAAAATATAAAGAAATCAGAGATAGTGAATAGAATAGGTAAAGGACGCAAGCCGGCTAACACATAAAATAAACCCAAAAAAAACATCGAGATAAATATTATATTGATCTGGCGTTGTCCTCCCCCCCAGAATATCATCATCACACTCCCAATTAACATCCCAGAGCTAGCAATAGAAGAGATTGTCCCTAAACCTTGAACGGAAGTGAAAGAAAGTACTAGAGGTGTGGTTAGAGCTTCATCGAAACCAATGAGGAAGTTACTGATACCGATAAATACTACTAATCCCATCAGTCCAGGTCGCTCAATCAAATAATTCCATCCAAAGGTGACTTCTTGCCAGAATGAAGAGAAGAAACCAATTTCTTCTGTATTAGCTTCTGTGGTTTGCACTTCAGGGAAATTAACCAGTAATAAACAGATCAGGGCAAAGAACAGTGTTACTAAATCAATCACAATAACTCCCGGAATTTGGAAAGTTGCTAACATCGCAACTGCGATCGCTGGTGAGAGAATTTCCGCAATAGACAACCTGATCTGGGTCATGGAACTGGCACGACCAAGTTGTTCTTTAGGTACGAGTAATGTAGTGGCTGAAACATAGGCAAGCCCCTGAAAGGCACTGCAACTAGAACTAATAGCACTAATTAGGCAGAGACTCCAGACTTCTAAATTACCGCTAATAAATAACCAGGCAATAGTTAGCGTACACAGACCAGCGCCGAAGTCACTAATAATCATAATCCAGCGACGACTCCAGCGATCAACAAATACTCCAGCAATAGGAGAGATAATAATTCCCGGTAAGGTTGTTGATAGAATCAGGATAGTGAACTGGGTAATTGAGTTAGTATGCTGATAAACCCAAATACTGAGGGCAAAACTGGTCATCCGAGAGCCAACCAGAGATAAAACCTGGCCAACCCAGATCAAGATAAAAACACTCATGCTTTGAGTTATTTCTCCTTCCTGACTGGAGAAATACTCAGTCCACCTAAATAACGACAATCCGAATCTGGGCTGTTTTTTCGACTCTATTGGGTTGTTTTCTAACATAGCAATATTGACTATCGGTTAATTTGTTTATTCAAATTCAGAAATCTGAGTGGTGGGATGTTGGATGAGTTTTTGGAGAATTTGCTGGTAATAACTAAACAGAAACTCAATAGTTTCATTTGTAAATAACTCTTGGCTATACAAGACTTGAATTTCCATCTTTGGATTATTTACAGAAGGTGAAGAAACATAAAGTTCTAAAGGGATTTCCTCATTCCACAAGCTTATATCGCGCTTAATGTTGACAAATTCTACATCTAGTATCCAGTCATGCAAATTTGGTGGAGGTACCATAGTCACGGAGGCCGAGATATTAAGTTGTTGTTTGCTGGTAATGGCATCAATGACTGTTTGACAAGCAATCTCTTTATTGTTGATTGCTTCTGTCAAGGTTTCTTGGACTTGTTCTAGAAGAGTAAGTGCAGTTTGCTGAGAAGAGAGAGGCGATGGGCTATACCCCACCGTAGATGATCGCAAAATTACGTCGTTGATGAAGCAACCGATGATTTTTTCGGTTTCCACTGCACTACGATTACCAACTGTTGTCATTACTAAAATTTCGTTTTCACCAGTGTAGTTGAAAAGAAGTATTTTCAGCGCGGTCAGAATAATGACAAAGATGCTGACTCTTAGAGAACGGCTGAGAGCTTCAATTGATGCCACCAAACTCACTGGTAGAACCAGATAATAAATAGATGCGTTTGTGCTTTTGTTCCTCACTTGTAGCTGATTGCTAGACACCACATCAGATGCTAGTGAAGTATTAGTCAGTTCTTGCAGCCAATAAGCAAGTTGCTGTTCTATTACCTTTTCATTAAAGTATGAACGTTGCCAGAGTGTAAAATCAGCGTACTGAACAGGTAATTCGGGTAGGGGTGAAGGTAAACCATTGACAAAAGCTGCATAAAGTATTCGTAGCTCCTCCAATAAGAGGCCAAATGACCACCCATCTGTGATCATATGGTGTATATTTATTGTTAACCAATGCTCCTGTTCAGAAAATCGCAACAAGGTTGTCTTGATCAGGGGGACTGAAGTTAGATTGAAATCGTGCTGATATTCCAGAGCCACAAGTTTTTCTGCTTTAGATATTCGCTCTGCTTGAGGTAGGTTTTGTAAGTCTATCATCTCCAACGGTATAGTTAGGGATGGAGTAATGATTTGTACAGGTTGACCTTCTACCACAGTAAAGGATGTCCGTAACATTTCATGACGACGAATAATTTCGTTGAAACTAGACTCCAACGCACTAGCAGAAAGAGTGCCAGTGAAACGTAAAGTAAAAAAGCTATTGTAGGCAGAACTTTCCGGATTTTCTTGCTGTAAATACCAGATGGACTCTTGTGCAAAAGACAGTGGGATATATGTGTCTCGTATTTGCGGGACAAGAGGTGTTAAGGCATCACATATCATACCATTTGCACTCTGTACCTCCATTTGCAGCGCAATTATTACTTGACTAAGTTCATCTATAGTGGGTGCTGCTAATAGAGAACGGATCGGAATGGCGATCGCAAAACTGTCTCGAATGCGAGAAATCACCGATGTCACCAGCAGAGAGTGTCCCCCCAATTCAAAGAAGTTATCATAGATACCTACTTTGTCAAGATGTAACACTGTACACCAGATTTCCGCTAGTTTTTCTTCTTGCCAATTCCGAGGTGGAACAAAAGCGGCTTCTAGTTCTGAATTTGTTGTCTCTGGCTTTGGTAAACTCCGCCGATCCACCTTACCATTAGGAGTCAGGGGTAAAGCTGGAAGCATGACAAAAGCCGATGGTATCATATATTCAGGCAGATGTTCTTTAAGATACTGACGTAATTCCCTACTGTTTAAGGTTTCTGTTTCGCTGACAACATAAGCCGTTAGATACTTGTTCCCTGGATGATCTTCTCGGACAATTACTACTACCTGCTGAACTTGGGGATGTTGACTAAGAAGCATTTCAATTTCTCCCAGTTCAATGCGAAACCCGCGAATTTTAACTTGGTGATCAATGCGTCCCTGAAATTCAATATTCCCATCTGGTAAAAAGCGTGCCAAGTCTCCAGTTTTATAAACTCGCTCACCTTTGACAAAAGGATTAGCAATAAATCGCTCAGATGTTAAGTTTTTTCGATTCAAATACCCTCTGGCTAAACCTGCACCACCAAGGTATAGTTCTCCAGAAACACCAATGGGAACTGGTTGTAGATAATGATCAAGAATATAGCTTTGGGTATTGGCAATGGGACGACCAATAGGCGGAAATTTACTATCTGATTCTTTGGGTGAAATTTCCCCAGAAGTTGTAACTACTGTATTTTCTGTGGGTCCGTAGTTATTAAAAAATTTAAATGGTAATTTATGTGATGGATAAGAATTAAGTCTATCTCCTCCAGTTAACATAATTCGTAAAGATGTATTTTCAGTCCAGGATAAAAGAAATAATTGTTCTGCTAAGGGTGTAGGGATAAAACTAATAGTGATATTTTGTGATATCAATTGTTCTTGGAGGATTTGCGCTGAAAGCAGAAATTCTGATTTAATTAAATATATACTGGCTCCGACTACTAAATAAGGCCATAATTCCCAGATAGCAGCATCAAACGCGGTTCCTGCTAAATGTGTGGTTCGATCTAATGATTTAACTTCAAAATTGTTTAAGTGCCAAAACACTAAATTTAATAGTGATGAATGCTGAATAAGTACAGCTTTAGGTTGTCCTGTAGAACCAGAAGTATAGATTACATAAGCTAAATTTCTCGGATGTATATCATTAATAGGAGCATCCAAACTCTGACTTGCAATAATTTCTAAATCTTGATCCCAACAAATGATTTTGGTTTGTCCTTGCTCTAATGTTGATGATAAATGTGGCAGTAATGAAGAATCAGTCAAGATAATTGACATTTGCGAATCTGCCACCATATAATTGATGCGTTCTGGCGGATAGTTAGGATCGAGCGGGACATAAGCACCACCAGCTTTTAAAATACCTAAAAATCCCACTATCATTTCACAAGAACGTTCTAAGTAAACACCCACTAAAGTCTCTTTTTCTACACCCAGAGACTGCAAATAATGAGCTAGTTGGTTAGCTTGTTGATTTAATTCTTGGTAGGTTAATTGCTGATGTTCAAACACTAATGCCACTGCATCAGGTGTTTTTTCTACTTGTTCTGTTACCAATTCGTGAACACACTTGTCTTGTGGGTAATTAGTTTGTGTATTATTCCATTCCACAAGTAGCTGATGTTGTTCATCGGCTGTCAGCATTGGTAAATTAGCAATTTGTTGTTCTGGATTAGTAACAATAGCCTCTAGCAACGTTTGAAAATGCCCTACCATCCGGGCAATAGTATCAGCATCAAATAAGTTGGCATTATATTCAAATGCACCCCTGAGTTCTGAGTCTATTTCTTGCATCGACAGAGTTAAATCAAAAATTGCCCCTGCTGTGGGTCTGTCTAATTCGATCTGAGTTACATTCAAACCTGGTATATCTAGTTTTTCCACTGGGGAATTTTGCAATACAAACATCACTTGGAATAGCGGACTATGGCTGAGGTGACGTTGTGGTTGGAGAACTCCAACTATTTGATCAAAAGGTACATCTTGGTGAGCGTAAGCATTGAGCGCAACCTGTCGTACTTGAGCTAGTAGTTCTCTAAATGTGGGATTGTTCTCTAAACGGGTGCGTAAAACCAGAGTGTTAACAAAAAAACCAATTAGTGACTCCAGGGCTGGACGGTTGCGGTTACTAATGGGAGAGCCGATGACAATATCTTCCTGACCAGTGTAGCGATAAAGCAACGTCACAAAAGCCGCCTGGAGTGTCATAAATAGGGAAGTACCTGACTTCTGACTTAGGGTTTTCAGTTTCTTGGTCAGGTCATCACCCAATTTAAACCTCTGGATACTACCGCGAAATGTTTGGATAGCAGAGCGTGGGTGATCTGTTGGTAATTCTATTATCGGTGGAGCATCTGCTAACTGTTGTTTCCAGTAGTTTAGCTGAGTGGTAATCATATCGTTTTGCAGCCACTGATGTTGCCAGTAAGCAAAATCTGCATACTGGATTAACAAATCTGGTAGGGGAGAAGCTGCATATAAACTAGACAATTCTTTCAGAAAAATCCCCACTGACCAAGCATCAGAGATAATATGGTGCATTGTCACTAGCAAAACGTGGGAATCGGACTCTAAGCAAATGAGTTTAACTCTTAATAAAGGTGCTGTACTTAAATCAAAATATTGCGTATATTCTGCGGTGATTAATTTCTGTATTTCCTCAATTTGCTCAACTTGTGGTAATGCTTGTAAGTCTACTAATGGGAAAGTAAATGGTACATTGGCAGCGATAAATTGCACTGATTTTCCATCTATCATTCCAAAGGAAGTCCGCAGAGTTTCATGACGTTGAATAATTGACTCTATCGCTTGTTGGAGTGCTGCAAAATTAAACTTACCGACTAGACGGAATGCTCTAGCAATATTATAGGCAGCATTTGCTCCTTCCATTTGATCTAATAACCAAAATCGTTGCTGAATCAAAGATAAAGGTATTTCGCTAGAACGGTCAATTGATTCTAACCTTGGTAAGTTTCGATTTTCCTGGTTTTGATGATCAAAAGTTTCTATTTGTTTACTTAAGCTGGCTACAGTTGGCGATTCAAATAAGGCAGAAACTGATAATTCCACAGATAAGGCTTCGCGCAATCTAGATATAACTAAACTAGCGAGGAGGGAATGTCCTCCCAATTCCAAAAAGTTATCATAGATACCTACTTTTTGCAGTTTTAAAACTTCCTCCCAAATATGAGCTATAACTTGTTCTGTAGAGGTGCGGGGTGCAACAAAGTTATGACTCTCAGCAGATATATTCGTTGTAGGTAAGCTGTGACGGTCTAATTTCCCATTGGGTAATATGGGCATTTTTTCCATCCGCACAAAGGCATTAGGAATCATATAATCTGGTAGTTTCTGCTTGAGAAAACTATGGATTTCTTGCCAATCAAAATCTTGATTATTAGGTACAATATAGGCTATTAGGCGTTTGTCTCCGGGGATATCTTCTCTACTGGTGACTATACTTTCACCGACACTAGGATGAAGTTTTAATACTGCTTCGATTTCTTCCAGTTCAACCCGCATTCCCCGAATATTTACCTGAAAGTCGATGCGACCAAGAATTTCTAAAGTACCATCATTTAAGTAACGAGCTACATCACCAGTTTTAAACAGTCGCTGTTCTGGATTAAAAGGATTAGAGATAAATTTTTCCGCATTGGCTTGAGTTCGATTCAAGATAGCTACGAGCTAAGGTAGAACCTGCAATATGTACTTCTCCAGATTCACCAATTTTTACTGGTTCAAGTTGAGGATTGAGTACATAAACTTGCTGAATATCTTCTAAAGGATAACCAACTGACACATATCCTTCTTCTAAGTTGCAGTCTTCGGGAATGCTATAAAAACCATGTCCAATACTCTCTGTTTGACCGAGAATATTAAAAAAGCGGGGTTTTATTTTAAATAGGTTGCGTAACTTTTTAATTAATTGATAGGGTAGTAATTCACCACCAAATATGATTAATCTTAACTTTGATTCGCTAATTGCTTTTGTATATTGTGGATCTAAGTTTTCTAAAGCCATTAATCCATAACGCCACACGGAAGGTACACCATCAGAGATAGTAACACCCTGTATGCGGATGAGTTCAAATAGACTCAGGGGAGTTTTCGTTTGTTCACGGGTAGCAAGGATACTGGTAGCACCTTGAGATAAAGGTAAAAATAATTGTCTAACTGACGCGGTAAATGAGAAAGATGCTGTGTGCAGATAAATATCGTGGTTATTAACTGGTAATATTTTAGCGATCGCCTGAAGATAATTACAAACACTAGCATGAGGCATCTGTACTCCTTTTGGTTTACCAGTAGAGCCAGAAGTATATATTAAGTAAGCCAGGTTGTCCGATGTCACATCACATACCGGATTTTCTTGGCTATGTTTTTCAATCTCGCTCCAATCTGCATCCAGACAAATGACGGAACCACTAATCACAGGAAGAATTTCTATCCATTGTAGTTGAGTGAGAATAATTGGTAATTTGGCATCCTCTAACATGAATGCTAGGCGTTCTTGGGGATAAGCAGGGTCTAAGGGAACGTAAGCTCCACCCGCTTTGAGGATAGCAATCATGCCGATGATTACTTCTATAGAACGCTCTACACATAGACCCACCAATACCTCTGTCCCTACCCCCATTGCTTGCAAATAATGTGCCAGTTGATTAGCTTTTGCGTTTAACTCTCGATAGGTCAATTGCTGGTTCTCAAATACTATTGCGACTACATCAGGTGTTTTTTCTACCTGTTCTGCAAACACTTGATGAATACACTTGTTTTGAGAATACACATTTTCTCTGGTTATAGTCTGAATCTTGACTAAATCCAGTCGTCTGATAGTTTGAATCTAAGGATGTTTGGCTCATGTTGATTTTTCTTACAATGATGGTAATAAGGATTTACTTTGGATTGGATTAAATTTTCATTTTCATGAAACTGAACTTTTGCTGATGTGTTGCCAAAATGCTTTAAATGGATGGAACAAGAGATTGGGGACACTATTAAACAAATTTGAGTCTCCATTGGATAAACCAAATTTCAGTTGTTCATAACTAATTGGCACGTATAAGCTGCCAAACATCCAGTCCCAAAATCCAAAAATATAGCCAAAGTTTTTATCATAATGTTTGGGGTCTATACTATGATGAATTTGGTGCTGTGCTGGACTAATGAAAATATGGCTAATCCACTGAGGATAAGCTAACCAGATATGAGAATGACGCAAGTTATATCCAGCTAAATAAAAGATAAAAGTCCCAAAGCTAACTCCATAAATTAATAGCTCTTTCATTTCGGTTCCAAACAAATAGATCAAAACGCCAGTTCCCAAACTAGTGATTATAGTAATCGTTACTGTACCTAAAAACATCTCGACTGGATGAATGCTATATACAGTCAATGGTGTGATAACTTCAGGGTAATGATGTACTTTATGGAATTCCCACAAGACCGGAATTTTGTGAGCCATATAATGGTAGAGAAAATTACCAAAATCACCAAATATTGCGATAAAAATGCTGAATATGATATGATGCCATAACTGGGGATGCACTAAGTAAAAAGGTGTGGTGACACCTGTAACTTTTGTAATAACTTCAGAAGTTATATTAGCAATTTCTCCTAAAGATGCTATTGCTGGCAATACCAAAAATATCTCTAACAAGGAAATTAAAAAAAAATATTTATATTGAGTAATAGATGCAGGATGTAAATAAATCTCTTTAGGTAAAAGGTATTCTATTAAATTTTTTCCCTGGTCACGATTAGCTAAACCAAAGATATATATGATTGTCGCCAGCAAAATAGTTGAAAGCAGATACAACCAATAAATTTGGGATGTGGCTATAAATGGTATTTTGAATGGATATAATATACCATTGACTATTTCTATCATTTTTGAATCTTCTCAAATCGGACTAGGTTATACTATAGTATATTTCTACGGAAAGCAAGTCGATTTTGTGACATGACCACAAGAATAATCAAAATTTTTTTAGGGTTCGGTTCGTCCCAACTCTGTTTGATTCGCTAGGGTGTACATAAGTAGTAGGGGCGTATTGCATACGCCCTTACGCCACCGTATAATTTCAGAATTAGGGAGTTAAAACCAGATGTGAGTTGAAAATTACGGCTCAACTTATCAGTTAGTCTGGTTATAAACCTCAAAATATTCGTGGAATTCATGCTTTGGTTTGGAGTCTGTGGTGACTCGAATAGGGGCGTATGCAATACGCCCCTACTTGTGTGTACACCGTAGAATGACAAATTATACCTCTCAATCACTTTTCAGCCACACTCTTAGATCAGGCGACCTACTCCTTCCCTGTTCTCTGTTACCTCTCTACGCTAATACATTCAAAACTCAAAGCGGATTCCTATATAAAGACGCTTGCTTTTTACAAAAAAATGTGCCAGTATTTTAGGTATCCCTAAAACTACATAAATCCGATTGATTTACAGGTGTTTTATTTTATGCTATAAAAATTAAGTGTAGACACCAACGGAAAATATTAATTCATGTAAATCAATGCCCACTAACTACGGTAAGCTGGTACATATTGTGTAGTTTATCATGATCATGTTCATTTAAATATCTACTGCGAGTAATTTATGACTATCACCCTTAACAAAACCAATGTCCCTAACATCCCATTAACTGGGCTATTAAAAAATAAGCAAATTGACAAATTAGTTCCGTGGGTTGTACCTGTTTTATTGGTAGTCATGTGGGAAATACTAGTCAGATTTGGTATACTCTCAACCAGAATATTACCTGCTCCAACGGGTGTAATAGCTACATCTATTAAATTGGCTTTGACAGGAGAACTGTTTAAGAATATAAGTATTAGTTCTGTTCGGGCGCTCTCTGGTTTTTTAATTGGTGGGAGTATTGGTTTCAGTTTGGGATTACTCAATGGTATTTTTCCCATTGCCGAAAAGTTTTTGGATACCTCTGTACAAATGCTACGGAACATACCACATTTAGCACTAATTCCTTTAGTAATTTTGTGGTTTGGAATTGGAGATGAAGCGAGATTATTTCTAGTCTCTTTAGGAGTATTTTTTCCTCTCTATCTCAATACATTTCATGGGATTCGTAATGTTGACCCTGGATTGATTGAGATGGGTAAAGTTTATGGATTAAAACCTCAGCAGTTACTTTGGGAAATTATTCTTCCCGGAGCATTGTCTTCTATTTTGGTGGGTGTACGCTATTCATTGGGAATCATGTGGTTGACATTGATTGTCGCGGAAACAATTGCCGCAGATTCGGGAATTGGTTACATGGCGATGAATGCTCGTGAATTTATGCAGACTGATGTAGTTGTATTAAGCATTTTCATTTATGCAGGTTTGGGTAAATTAGCTGATGCATCTGCCAAAACTTTAGAATCAAAGTGGTTAGCTTGGCATCCCAATTATCAAAAAGCTTAAACAAACATATTCAGGAGTTAGCAACTCTTGATTTTTAGTCTTGACTAAATCGGATTGAGCAAAAATTACTAATTAGTGAAAAAGGAGGTTGTTTTAGTGAGTATAACGTCAAAAAGTAAAGGTATACATCTAAATATTTTAGATTTAACCAAAAAATTTGGGAATAAAACTGTTCTCAGTGATGTAAATTTAGAGGTGCAAGCAGGAGAATTTGTAGCGATTGTGGGACGTAGTGGTTGTGGCAAAAGTACTTTGTTGCGTTTAGTGTCAGGATTAGATAAATCTACTTCTGGTGGAGTTTTGCTAGATGGACATCCCCTCCAAAATTTAAATAGCTCAATCAGAGTTATGTTTCAAGATTCACGTTTATTAGCCTGGAAGCGAGTTATAGAAAATGTCAGCTTAGGCTTAAATGAAAATTGGCGTGAAAAAGCAGAATGGGCTTTAGCCGAAGTTGGACTTAAGGACAGAGCCGGAGAATGGCCATCAGTGTTATCGGGAGGACAAAAGCAACGAGTATCATTAGCTAGAGCATTAGTAAGTCAACCCCGGTTGTTATTGCTCGATGAGCCATTGGGAGCTTTGGATGCTTTAACTCGCCTGGATATGCAAAAGTTAATTGAGCAATTATGGCAAGAACAAGGTTTTACATCACTGTTAGTGACTCATGATGTAGAAGAAGCTATTGCTTTAGCAGACCGAGTGATTTTGATTGAAGACGGAGTAATTGCTCTGAACATTCCTGTTTATCTCCCTCGTCCGCGCCACAGAGGTACAGAAGAATTTATTAGTATTAAAGAAACTATTTTAGAGCGAGTAATGAATCGGGACGGTTTACAACGTTACCAGACGGGAAAACCATTACTTAATGTCGTTGATAAACAAGCGGGATATTAGATGGTCAAACTATTTATACCTTTACTTTACTGGGTATTTTGTAAAAATTTAGTCTCAGAAAGTTGCTAGATAAAGGATGAACAGATTAGGATATGACTATAACATAGCCCCATAGACTAATGACAAAGATTCTAGTAATTGACGATGAGAGTTCAATTCGCGATAACGTTATAGAAATACTCAAAGATGAAAAATTTAATGCCATTGGTGCCGAGAATGGTACAGATGGTATAAAAATGGCGAGAGAACATCAACCAAATTTAATTATTTGTGATGTAAGTATGCCAGATATTGATGGTTATGACGTTCTGACTGATTTACGCCAAGATCCCATCACAGTAAATATACCCTTTATTTTTCTCACCGCTAAAAATGACCGGGAAGATTATCGATTAGGTATGGAATTGGGTGCAGATGATTATTTGACTAAACCATGTACATCAGTGGAAATAATTGCTGCGGTTAATGCTCGACTGAAAAAACATCAGGACTCTATGCAGCAGTATGTGATGGAACGGGATAAAGTCAAAGGACTACAACAAAGAATTAAAGAATTAGAACGACTCAGTAATAATCATGAAGACCTGCTGGGAAGACTCTCTCAAGAATTGCGTGATCCTCTTTCTAGTATTACGATGGCAATTCAGATGTTAAAGGTTGCTCCTTCAGAACAAGCACGTAATCACTACTTAACTATTTTACAACAAGAGTGTTCCAGAGAAATATCTTTGATTAATCAATTATCTAATTTAAAGGAATTTTCATCCTCAGAAAATACCCAATTCCTGCAACAATTTAATATTTTTAATAAACCTAAAAGCTGAAATAAAACACCGAGTTAATTAATAGGAATATCAGTCAAGTGAGCATTATATAATTCAATTTGTCTTCTAGATTGAGGTCATAATTCTTAGTTAATCAATTAGACCTCAATTGTAAAAATTGCTCCTCGTGGACTGTTGTTCTCCACTTTAATATTGCCCCCATGTGCTTCTACTGTCATTTTACAAAAAGCTAGCCCTAAACCAAGTTGAGATGTGCCTTTAATCTCAGCCCCAACTTCATACTTTTCAAAAATAACTTGACGCAATTCGTCTTTAACACCAGGTCTGAATCAGTTATCTGAATTTTGGCTTTTCCTGGAACCGGATAATCAGCTTGCAAAATAATCTGACTATTGCTAGGAGAAAATTTGACTGCATTAGATAGTAGATTATCCAGAACTCGACGGAATACATTTCCATCAACAGTAATCATCCCACCTGGAGGCGGCAGATTGCTAATTAATTTGAGGTTCTTATGAGCAAAAACTGTTTCCATATCAGCTATTGCTGAATTACAAAGGGTATATAAATCAATTTCTGTTCGTTGCAGAATCATCTTCCCTGATTCTAATTTGGCGATGAGCAGTAAATCATCCATCATTGATTGTAAAGTTTGTGCCGCAGTAATAATTTGCCCAGTTTTTTGCTGCTGACGTGCCACGGAAATCTCCGCAGTTCGCAAAATTTCTGCGGATAGAATAATCGTGGTTAAGGGATTACGTAAATCATGGACAATCATACTGGAGAGGTCTTCTCTCAAATTTAAATTTTCTTGCAGTGCATCATATTGTTTCTTAATCCGGAGCATGGAGCGAATTCTCGCTCGCAACTCTATACCATTCACAGGTTTGCTGATGAAATCATCAGCCCCGGCGGCTAAACACTGAGATAAATCTTCTTTGTCAGTGAGAGCGGTAATCATAATCACTGGAATATGCTGCCATTGACGATTTAACTTGAATTTATGACAGAATTCAATCCCGTTCATTTGTGGCATCATCACATCTAGTAAAATTACATCTGGCTGAAATCCTTTGAGTAAGTTGAAAGCTTGTTGTCCATTAGAAACATAACTTAACTGATAGCCTTCACTATCTAGTAATGTATCAATAACGTCGAAGTTATCAGGTTCATCATCAATAATAAGTATTGTTGCGAGTGTGTTCATAAGGGAAAAATGATCGTAGTGATGTTATCGGAATATCTAATCTGATCGGTATTATAGCTAAAAATAATTCATCCAGGATTCAGGAGTCCTGACAATTTTATCTCCTGACTCCTTGTAATAAAGTTTGAATAGTTTCGACTAATCTCTTTAATTTAACAGGTTTGGTAGAATAGTGATTTGCTCCTGCTGTTATACATTTTTCGCAGTCTTGGGGCATAGCTAATGCGGTTAAAGCAATAATTGGGGTATGAGTAAATTGTGGTTCAGCACGAATTTGGTGTATAGCTTCTAAACCATCCATTTGTGGCATTTGAATATCCATAATGATCAAATCTGGATATTCCGTTTTAGTTAAATTTACGGCTTCTTCTCCATTTCTGGCTAAAATTAAGTGATATCCACGAGCTTCAAGATAGCTGGAAATTGTCGTAATATTAGCCTCATTATCTTCAGCCAATAAAATTAGGGTAGGGGAATTGATTTCGATAGGGTTAATTATTGATGTGGTGATTAAAGATGGTTTTTCTTGCCAGGATTGATTAACAGTAGTTGATGGAGAAATCGGTTGAACGCCATTATTTTTGTATACTACATAAGGTAAGCTAATGGTAAAACAGCTTCCCTGTCCGATTTCACTACTAACACTCACTGTACCCTCATGTAGTTCTATCAACCGACGTACCAGGGATAAACCTAGTCCTGTACCATTGTACTGACGGTTTAAATTGCTATCTATTTGCTCAAAAGGCAGGAAGAGTTTACTCAAGTTTTCTGGAGAAATGCCAATTCCTGTGTCAATTACTGAAAAACAAAGAAAATTTGTTTCTTGATCCTGGTCAGTTTTAACTACTAGTTTAATACTACCATTCTCAGTAAATTTAACTGCATTATTCAGTAGATTAATCAGCACTTGGCGGATACGCCGCTCATCGACAACAATATCAGGTAATCTAGGTGGTAATTCCGTCGTAATTTGCAGATTTTTCTTAATTGCTTGTTGTTTTATAAATACCAGGCTGGATTCACATAAGTAAGTAATTGCCACTGGAGCAGTTTGTAACTCTAGTTTACCAGACTCAATTTTTGATAGATCCAAAATATCGTTGATTAATTCTAGCAGATGCATCCCACTCCGTTCAATGGTGGCGATCGCCTGTTGCTGAAAACCATTTAATTCCCCAAACACATTTTCTTGTAAACCCTCTGACATTCCTAAAATCGCATTCAGCGGAGTTCTCAGTTCATGACTCATATTCGCCAAAAATACATCTTTGAGATGGGTAGCTCGATGTAGGTCAGCATTTGTCAAAGTCAGTCGCTCATTAACTTTTCTTAACTCCTCTTCCGATTGTTTGCGATCGCTGATATCAAAATTGATGCCAATCATCCATGCGACTTGACCTTGCTGATCACGTTGAATTAAACCAAAAGCTTTAATAAAACGAATTTCACCATCCCCACAAATAATCCGAAATTCTTGATCAAATTCCTTTTTCCCAATTAACGTCTGTTCTAGAGCAGTTTCCACTACAGCCCGGTCATGGGGATGCACGGAATTGATCCAGATTTGATATACTTGATGAGAGTGTGACCGTTCTAATTTGTAAAGTTCATACATTCGGTCATCCCAGATCACCACATTTTCATTTAAATTCCACTCCCAGATGCCAATTGCTCCTGACTTCACGGCTAAAGTTAGTCTATCTGTGAGCTTGCGAAACTGCTCCTCGGTGTGTTTGCGTTCAGTAATATCTGTTTCTGAACCGACGATGCGAATGGGATTACCCCGTTCATCCCACAATGCCTTTCCCCGGTCTGACACCCATTTATAGGAGCCATCCTGGCGTTGGACGCGGTATTCTTCATGGAAAAATGGCGTTTTTTGAGCAAAATGGTTGGATAAAGAGGTGATGACTCGATCATAGTCATCTAGATGAATCCGAGTAAACCATTCATCCGCACTATCACTAATTTCATCTTCGGCAAAGTTCCGCATTTCTTTCCAGCGAGTGGAGTAGAAAACTCGATTAGTGATCAAATTCCAATCCCAAATCCCATCATTACTACCCTGTAGTGCTAATTGCCATCGTTCCTCACTCTCCCTTAAAGCCGCAGTCCGTTGTTCTACCCTAGTTTCTAATTCCTGGTTCAATTGTTGTAAAGCAGTCATTGCTCTCTGACGTTCTAGTTCTGCGCTGATTCTAGCCGCAAAAATCTTAAGTATTGCTAAAACTCTGCTGATATTAGACAATGGTTTGTCATCTAGAATGCAGAGGGTGCCAATTGCATACCCATCAATATTTTTCAGTGCAATCCCCAAGAAGCTATCAACTCCCAAATTTTGTAAATATTTGTGTTCAGGAAACTCCTGCTGCACTCCGGCAACACAACTATATATGTCTTCGGCCATAATTTGAACACTGAATAGATGATCCACTTCCATGCAAATATGGGGTTGGATTTGTCCATCTCCCCAAAATGCTTGGGTACAGATATAATCACCATATTTTTGTAAAACTATCACATAACGAACGCCTAAAGCCGTGGCAATATACTTAACTACAGCTGGGAAAAAGTCCTGACCTGTCAGACTAGCTGCTGCCTCTGCTAACTTTTGTAAATCTATTTCAGCCTGTTTACGCTCAGTAATATCAGTAATTGTGCCAATATAGCCAGTAATTTCCCCCTCAGCGCTCTTTTCTGCTACTACTTGACCCAGCACCCAAATAATTTCACCATTGGGACGCAAAAACCGATATTCCAAGCGAAAAGTTCTCTGTTCTTGGATGGCAAGATTTTTTTCCGTTTCCCATCGTTCATAATCATCAGGGTGTAGTGCTTTCATCCAGCCATTTCCCATCGTTTCTGCCGCTGTTATCCCCAGGATTTGACACAAGCGCTCATTAACATACATACTACTGCCATTAGCATCAGTACAAAAAATACCTACAGGAGCAGCTGCGGCTAAGTAGGCATATCGCATCTGACTTTGACGTAAAGCATCTTCTATCTGTTTCCGTTGAATAATCTGTCCTAGTTGAAAAGTGACGGAAGTAATTAGTTGGTTTAAAGACTCGTCAAATTCATATGCTTCTGTATCAAAAAATAGCATGATGGCAACAACAGTCTTTTGAGCTAAAATCGGTACGCCAAATGCCCCTTTTAACCCACTTGTTTGTGCCGCAGCTAATCTAACAAACTTATTTATAGGTTCTTCTAAGATATTTAATATCCATTCTGGTTGTTGCGATACCCAAATTCGTCCTGGCATTCCTTCGTTAGGCCCAAAAGTAAATATAATACTTTCATCTCTAAAGGAATCTAAAGCGAGATTATGGGAATACCACGCATTACTCAATTGTAGATGAGTATTATCGATTGAGGGTAGCCAAACTTCTCCAAACGACCAGCCTGTGAATTCGCAAATCTGATGTAGAGTAGCTTCTAAGGCCGTATGAAAATCTTCCGCTTCATTAATTAATTGGGTCAAGTTTTGCAACAAACGGATTTCTCGTTCCATCCTTTGTCGTTCTAACAGTTCTATTTGCGAGCATTCATAAGTTTTTGCTTGTTGAATCGCGATCGCCGCTTGAATAGACAGTTGTTGTAACAGGGTAACTTCTTCTAATTCCCAGTCTCTGGGGGTGTTTGTCTCAATGGCACTTAATAGACCCCAGAGCATTCCTTCTTGAAAAATGGGCACAATTATTTTAGACCGGATTTGCCAATCTACTAACAATTGTCGATGACATTCACTCATCTCCACTTTGTATATGTCGCTGATGACCCTGATCATGTTTTGATCAGGAGAATTAATCAACTGTTCTGACAAACAAGGATCATTGACAATTTTGCCCACAAAGGATGCTAATTCTGGTGTTGCTGATTCTGCTACCACCACACCGCTCCAATCAGGATTGAATTGATAGATGTAGACGCGATCGCATTTCAAAAATTGTTGTATTTCTATAACAATAGTATCTAGGGTGTCTTGCAAGTTTAAGGAAGCCCGAATGCGGTTAGATATTGTACTTAGTAACTGTTCTCGCTCTGCTAATACCTGTAACTTGATCGTTCTTTCCTGTACTTCCGCTTCCAGTTGTAGATCATGACTTTGTAATAAACGGAGATTTTCTGTCTCTAACTGGGATACTTTCTGCTCTAGTTCTCCCACTAATTTATAGATTTCTCTAGGATTTAAAGCTTGTAATAAAGTTGTTTGTGTCACAACCCCTAATAACTCTCCCTGGTGATCTAGAACTGGAAGATAAAAAATTTGATGGCGTTCAAACAGACTTAATATTGTGAAAATATCCGGAAAATCAGACTGTTTTATGGTAATTACGTTTTCATTCATCACTTGAGCAATCTCTATATGCTCCATCTGTCTGCCTTCAGCAGTCAGACGCACGACATCTGTTTCTGTTAATATACCTAGTATATGATTCACCTCCATCACCAATACACAACTGGACTGGACTTCGGCTAATGAGTGATCATGATGAGAAGCTGTATTATCCAATCTACAGGTCATCTTAGCAGCACTCATCAGCTTAATAGCATCAGTTACTAGAGTATCTGGGGAGACAGTTGGTGGTTTAATAACTGCCTGCTCCAGATTCATTGATTCTCTGAAGGAGGTGGAAAACATGAGTTTAGTGATGGATAATAGGGGAAGCAGCGATTATATAGGAATCCACTTTGATTTTTGAAGGTATTTATAACGTATTTATGTAGAGAGAGAACAGGGAACATGGAATCAAGAACAGTAGAGTATCTTTTTCAAAAATCAAGTAAGAGTCCTATAGATTCATAGGTATTTCCCAACCATAGTTTTGAATAACGATTTAATTAAAATAATATTATAGTATAGCAAGATGAACTACGTTCAATAGTAAATATACTTAACAGAATTACTTTTATCTATTTTATTATTCTAGCAGAATATTCCCTATTCCCTATTCCCTATTCCCTGTTCCCTGTTCCCTGTTCCCTGTTCCCTGTAACCTGTTCAAAATATATACCACTCATGACTACCATTCGTCCTGCCAAAATTACCAAGGTGCTTCCTGACTCTATCGCCGCATGAAATTGGCTTTGAAGTAGGTGATGCGATTGTTGCTATTAATGGCATACCCACCCCGTGATTTAATTGATTATCAATTTTTATGTGCTGATGAAATTTTAGAACTAGAAGTTTTAGATACTACTGGGAAAACCCATCATGTTGAAATTGAAAAAGATTATGATGATGATTTAGGTCTAGAATTTGAAACTGCTTTATTTGATGGTTTAATTCAGTGTAATAACCGTTGCCCATTTTGCTTTATTGACCAACAACCACCAGGTAAGCGTTCCAGTTTGTACTTAAAAGATGATGATTATCGACTAAGTTTTTTATATGGCTCTTATCTTAACACTAACTAATTTACCAGAAAAAGAATGGCAACGTATTGACCAAATGCGTTTATCCCCTTTGTATGTTTCTGTTCATGCCACTAACCAGAAATTAGAATTAGACTATTAAAAAATCACCGGGCTGGACAAATCTTAGAACAAATTAAATGGTTTCAAGAAAGACGACTGCAAATTCATGCTCAAGTAGTGGTTTGTCCAGGGATTAATGATGGTGAAATTTTAGAAAAAACCCTCAGAGATTTAACATCTTTTCATACAGGAGAAATCCCAGTGATCGCCTCTGTGGCATTGTCCCAGTCGGTTTAACCAGATTTCGTCCTGAAGAATGATGAACTAATACCTGTGACGAGGGAAAAAGCTCAGGAGGTAATTTCCCAAGTTAAATCGCTCTTATCAGAATTTAGGCAAAAATTTGGTTCTAGTGTTGCATGGTTAGCGGATGAATGGTTTTTAATTGCTGGTGAGGAATTACCAAATGAAGCTGAATATGAAGAATATCCGCAAATTGATAATGGTGTTGGTTCTATTCGTTTATTCGTCAAGCAATTTACGCTGTAGCTGCAACGGAATTATTACCAGTCAAAGTTTCTCCGCCCAGAAAATTAACTTGGGTGGTAGGTAACGCCGTAGAAAAAGCATTTCAACCTATTGTTCAACAGTTGAATAGAGTTGAAGGTCTAGAGGTAAATATGCAGGCGTTATCTAGTGATTATTGGGGACAAAGTATTAGTGTGACTGGATTATTAACCGGACATGATTTACTTTTAAATTTACAAGGACAAGATTTAGGGGAGGGCATTTTATTACCTAGTATTATGCTTAAACATGGTGAATTAATATTTTTAGATGATATGAGTATTCAGGAAGTATCAGACCATTGAAAACCAAAATTTTTCCAGTAGCGGGAGTTGAAGAATTAATTAATACTTGTGTTAACAATACTAGGAGTTAGAAATACAACTAGTTATAAATTTTGGATCTCAATTTGGATCTCAATGAAGTGGAGAGTAGGGAGTAGAATTATTGACTAACTAATTGAGGCGTGAATAGTGAGGAATCGGAAAAAACCAAATGGTTTAAAGATTAACCAAGTGGGTTTATGGATTTTCAGGGCTAGTCTTTCCATTATTACTGCCTCTAACTGGATTTTGCCAGTTATGGCATTACCGAAACCTGCTCTGTTGAGTAAGGTACCAGCACTCCCAGCATCGACACCACTAACACCCAATTCTGCAAATCCACCGTTGACTGGTAAAGTTACACCCCAAACTGATCCAGAAGTGATTAACCAACTAGAACAAGCAGTACGTTTTGATGTTCTACCCAACTCTAATGAACCGATTAGTGCAAAAGAAGCGATAGAACTTCAACAAGAACTAGAGAGCTTGATTGGTCGAGTGGAGAGCGCCGTGCTAGCAGCATCTATTTATACTACTGATGCAGCAAATGAAAAAGAAATACCTTCTTTATCTAAAAAACGCGGGCAGGAAATAACTCATAATCGACAAAAAGCTTTAGCAAAAGCTAGAGAAGTTGCCAAAAATATCCCCTTATTAGTTAACAAAAATAATTATGCTTTAGCCCGTCAACAATGGTTAGTAACAAAGGCAAATTTATGGAAACAATTTCCTGTCAATCGGCTTTTAGCTCAACCAGAAATTCGTTCAGTTTGGTTGGATCGAGGCACAATTGTTCGTGCTGGTAGTGAGGAAGGATTAGCTAAAATTTTTGACCGACTAGCACAAGCAGGGATTAATACAGTCTTTTTAGAAACTATCAATTCTAGTTATACTATTTATCCCAGTCGAATTGCTCCTCAACAAAACCCGTTAATTAAAGGCTGGAATCCTCTCAGGGTTAGTATTAAATTAGCCCATCAACGGGGGATGGAGTTGCATGCTTGGGTATGGACTTTTGCTGCTAGCAATCAACGTCATAATCAAATTCTTCAGCTCAATCCTGATTACCCCGTCCATTATTAGATGCTCATCCTGATTGGGCAAACTATGATAACAACGGTAATAAAATTCCCATTGGTCAAACCAAAGCCTTTTTCGACCCTGCTAATCCAGAATTACGGCAGTATTTATTAAATCTCTATACTGAAATAGTGACTGAATATGAAGTTGATGGTCTACAGTTAGATTACATTCGCTATCCTTTTCAAGACCCAGATGCAGGTCGTGTTTATGGTTATGGTCAGTCGGCTAGGCAACAATTTCAACAATTAACTGGTGTAGATCCTGTCAGTATTTTTCCTCAAGACCAAGAGCTATGGAAAAAGTGGACAACTTTTCGGACTCAACAAGTTGATAGTTTTGTCACCCAAGTATCACAGCAATTAAGAAAAACGCGCCCCAATTTAATTTTGTCAGTAGCTGTATTCCCTCTACCAGAAAGAGAGCGAATTCAAAAAATTCAACAACATTGGGAAGTTTGGGCTAAACGTGGAGATATAGATTTAATTGTGCCGATGACTTATGCTCTCGATACTTCTCGCTTTCAAAGATTAGCACACCCGTGGATTGTCTCTAGACAATTAGGTTCCACTCTCTTAGTACCCGGAATTCGTTTACTTTCTTTATCTACTATTGGTACTTTTGATCAACTTCAATTGATTAGAGATTTACCAACTAGTGGTTATGCACTGTTTGCAACTGAGAATTTTAACAACGAATTAGATAAACTCTTCAGCAGTACTCAAGGACGGGTAAAATATCCACCGACAGAACCTATTCCTTACCGTCAACCGTTTCAAAGTGCTGCTGTTCGCTATGCCGCTTTACAACGAGAATGGCAGTTAGTATGGAACAATCACCAATTGCAAATGCCAGAAAACACGATTTTCGATTTAAATAGTCAATCTGAAGTTTTAGAAAATATTTTAAATCAACTGGCTGCTTCTCCTTCCCATAGTCAGATCAGAATGGCCAGAACTTCTCTGACTCAATTTCAGTATCAATTTCGCAAGTTGATGCGCTTACAAGCGAAGAATAATCCTTATCAAGTCAAAGCTTGGGAAAATCGTCTGATTGCCATAGAAAGACTATTGCATTACGGTCAAGGGAGGTCGAATTTTTAGCTTTGAGATACGGAAGAGGTGGGGTGATGGGGTGATGGGGTGATGGGGAGGTATACTAATAACTGGTAGATAAGTTTACAAAGTAGCCGTTAATTTGTAAATTAACAATTATTCCTAACTTTAGGTAAAGAAGGTTGTATACAAATGCAAGAGTCTAATTCCAGATTCGGCAATTTACCCCCAGGATTATTGTCCTTTGGGGGTAGGGTAATATTAACTAGCTTAGTAGTAGCATCCACTATAGTAGGACTACGAGAATTAGGTATATTACAAGCACTAGAATTAAGTGCTTATGATCTCCTGATGCGATCGCGTCCAGATATCAGTCCAGACCAACGTTTCTTGGTAGTGGGGATTGATGATCAAGACTTGCAAAAACGCAAGGAATATCCCATCCACGATGGCACATTAGCTCAGACCTTAGGGAAATTGGAAGATCAGGGAGCGCGAATCATTGGTGTAGATATTTTAAGGGATGTACCCCAAGGTCTGCTGCTGTCGGTCGTCAAGAGTTAACTCAGCGATTATCCCAGAGCGATCGCATTATTGCTGTTTGTGAATTAAGCAAACCCAATTCACCAGGTACTCCCACAGCACCAGGAATACCAGATGAGAGGGTAGGAGTGGCTGATTACCCAGTAGATCCAGGGGGAATTGTCAGAAAGGGAATCATGCTCGTAACTCCAGGAAAGCCGGACAAAGAACCAACGATCAAACATATCTGTAATCATCTTGATCCTGAAAATCAACTCCCATCTTTAAGTTTCCAAATGGTATTGGGTTATTTAGCAGAAGTGCAGCTACCAGGAAAAAACACTCCCCAGTCATCTCCATCGGCTAAAACTACTCCCAGTCAGGCTAAACCAGACCAGAATCCAGAAGCTAAAACTCAAACAAATCAAGCTACACCAAATCAAAATGAGGATGATGAGGATGATGAGGATGATGAGGATGAAAAAGAAACAGCTACAGATTCTCAGCCTACAGAGGAGGGGGAGGTAAGTCCTGAGAAATCCGGGACAGGTATTCAACCCGAAATCACTGCATCTGGTGACATGAAAATAGGTAATGTAGTTATCAAGCGTCTACAAAAGAAAGCAGGTGGATATCGCCATTTAGATGAGGGTGGTTATCAAATATTGCTCAATTATCGTGCTGGGAAGAATGCATTCAAGATCGTATCTTTGAGTGATGTGCTGGCTGATAAAGTTCCCGCTAGTGACATTAAAGATAAAATCGTATTAGTAGGGTATACAGCCGCATCAGTGCATGATACGTTCTATACTCCTTTTAGTCTAGGAGCCAGTGATAACCAAAAAATGCCTGGGGTAGTATTACATGCTCAAAATGCTAGTCAGATTATTAGTGCCGTTTTGGATCAAAAACCATTAATCTGGTATTGGCAGGATTGGCAAGAAAATACCTGGATTTTTGGTTGGACATTCTTAGGCGCACTTTTAGCTTGGCGAATTCGTACCCCTTGGTTATTGGTTCTTAGTAGTGGAGTGGCGATCGCTATTTTAGGTGGAACCGTATATTATTTGTTTCTCCAGGCTGCGTGGATACCCTTGGTGCCACCATTATTTGGTTTATTACTTAGTGCCATTTGTGTGGTATTAATAAAAATGTCTGATCATAGACAATCAGGAAAATTAAATTAAATTAAATTTAAGTTTTACAAAACCGGATTGAAAATTTAATTCCCTCTCTAACTTAGGGAAAGGAAGCAACGCCCAAATGCAAGAGTCTAATTCCAAATTTGGCAATTTACCCCCAGGATTATTATCCTTTGCTGGTACAGTGTTATTAACCAGTTTAATAGTGGCTGGGGCTATCGTGGGACTACGAGAATTGAGTGCCTTAGAAGGATTAGAATTAGGCGCTTATGATGTCCTGATGCGATCGCGTCCTGAAAAAGGGCTAGACCAGCGCATTGTCGTAGTTGGGATTAATGATGAAGATATTCAAACCCGCAAAGAATACCCAATCCACGATGGCACATTAGCCAAAACCTTAAAAAAACTGGAAGAGAAGGGAGCAAGAATCATTGGCATAGATATTTTAAGAGATGTACCACAATCCATGCGGCGGGAAGAGAAGAGTTAAGGAAGGTATTATCCAACAGCGATAACATCATCGCAGTGTGTGAACTGAGTAAACCCAATTCACCAGGAACTCCAACTGCACCAGGAATACCAGATGACCGCATCGGAGCGGCTGATTATCAACCAGATCCAGGAGGAATTGTCAGACGAGGAATGCTATTAATCACGCCTGGAAAGCCAAAGCAAACTCCATCAGTAAAGCATATTTGCAATAACCCTGATCCTGAAAACCAATTATCCTCCTTGAGTTTTCAAATGGCATTGGGTTACTTAGCAGAAGTACAGCCACAGGGAAAAGGTACTGAGAAGCAAGCTATATCAAAAAAGGCTACAAGCCTGCAAACTGAAGAGGTAGAGGTAGAGAATACAGATGGAAATGACCCCAAACAAACTGGAGCGAAAAAGGCTACAGACCCTCAGACTGAAGAGGTAGAGGTAGAGGTAGAGAATACAGATGGAAATGACCCCAAACAGACTGGAGCGAAAAAGGCTACAGACCCTCAGACTGAAGAGGTAGAGGTAGAGAATACAGATGAAAATGACCCCAAATTGCCGGGGATTCAGCCAGAAATGACTCCATCTGGTGACATAAAACTAGGTGATGTAATTCTGAAGCGTTTAAAAAACAAAGCCAGTGGATATCGTCACTTAGATAATGATGGTGGTTACCAAATATTGCTCAACTATCGTTCTAACCAAAATGCAGTCAAGGTAATATCATTGCTTGATGTCCTAAATGACAAAGTTTCAGAAGCTGATATCAAAGATAAAGTAGTGCTCATGGGGTATACAGCCGCCGTAGTACATGATACTTTCTACACACCTTTTAGTGCAGGAGCCGCAGACAATCAAAAAATGCCTGGGGTCGTAGTCCATGCTCAAAATGCCAGTCAAATCATTAGTGCCGTTTTGGATAAACAACCATTAATATCATATTGGCATGATGGGGAAGAAAATATTTGGATCTTTGGTTGGACAGTACTGGGAGCAATTTTAGCTTGGAAAATTCGGACTCCTTGGCTATTGGTGCTAGGTGTTGGCGTCGGAATCACTTTTTTAGGTGGGACGGCGTATTATTTATTTATTCAGGCATTATGGATACCTCTAGTACCACCATTGCTGGGACTTTTACTGAGTGCCACTAGTGTGGTATTAATAGATAGATACGCAGCGACTATCGTTAAAACAGTTAAAGGATTTTTAAAAATCAATGTGGAAATTGATCAGAAAAAGAAGGAGGAGGAAGTAGCTGCGATTGTTGAAAGTGATTACTTTTTAGAGTTGCAGGAAAAAGCTAAAAATCTGCGGGGTAAAGAAAAAACAGAAACCGGATCACCTGGGATTGCACCAACCACTAAAGAGAATACCCAAATTAGTATTCCACCTCTGGTTAGTAATATTGAAGAAGCTCTCCCCCTGCGTCCACCAACGACGACTAAGATTGAAGAAACAATCATTGACACCTCACCAATTATTCAACCAATGACCACCAGAAGAACTACAGAAATCGTTCCCACTCCCACTATTTCTTATCCGCAATCACAACAACTAGGAGAAGAAGTCAACTATTTGCAGCAGGTATACGACAGAAGGAACCGACGTAATGCATCAGTGGCCGAAACTCCAGCATCGCAAATCCAATCAACACCAGGTGAAAGTGCAAATGAAGATCAGGACAATGCTGCATATTTGAAACAATTACAAATGAGAAGTAAGGGATTAAAAGAAGGTAGAAAGTAAAGCAATGTAGCGCCGGAATCAAATTATTCAAGTCCCCATATTTCCATTTTTGCCTGAGAAAAGCAATTTTTTAATTACTCTAGTGTTACCAAAACTTACCCGATATGAATAACCCCAATTCTGAGCAGTCATCGACACCCAAAAGTATTACTGATTTAGTAGATTTACCTGATGAACAACGGCAAATTGTCAATTGGATAACTCATCAGCAAAAAGTAACTTTGACCGAAATTGCTGCTAATATAAATCAAACAGAAGCAGCTACCGAAGAAATTCTGCAAACCTTAATATCAGATGGGTTTCTTCAAGCAGTGAATGAGAGTGATTTAGTTTACTATCAACCACGTTTTATTAACAAACAAAAAAGTAAACTCTCTCAAAAAATTTGGGATAAGCTTTAATTTGTAAAAGATAGAGAGTCAGGAGACAGAATTTAGGAGCAGGAGGAAAAAAGAGATAGACAGTATAATTCTGGAAATTTATTCTGACTGCTGACTCCTTCTATTATCTCTGCAAATACTTTCTCTCTTTTTCTTTATTCTGACTCCTGACTGCTGATTCCTGACTTCTTTTTTAATAGTTTAACTTTTTACTACGATGTCAAAAATTGTTTCTATTCACTCATTTCGAGGTGGTACAGGTAAATCCAATTCAACTGCTAATCTAGCTGCGATCGTGGCGCGTAGTGGATACAGAGTTGGTATTGTTGATACGGATATCCAGTCTCCAGGTATTCACGTTCTTTTTGGTTTTGATGAGCAAAAAATTAAATATGCTCTCAACGATTATCTTTGGGGAAACTGTAGGATTGAAGAAACTGCATATGATGTTAGTACAGTTTTTGGTAAAACTGGAAAACCCAACAGTTGTCTTTATCTGATTCCCTCCAGTATTAAAGCTAAAGATATTACTAAAGTTTTGCGGGAAGGTTTTGATTTTAATCTACTAAATGATGGTTTCCAAGAATTAATGGAAATTATGAACTTGGATTTTCTCTTCATTGATACTCATCCGGGACTGAATGAAGAAACCTTACTTTCTATTGCTATTTCAGATATTTTGGTTTTGATACTTCGTCCTGATCGTCAAGATTTTCAGGGAACTGCTGTGACCGTTGAAGTTGCTCGTAGATTAGAAGTGCCCAAAATGCTTCTATTAATTAATAAAGCATTACCTGCACTTGATTTTGATGCTTTGCAACAGCAAGTAGAGAAACTTTATAATACACCAGTGGCGGGAATTATGCCTTTATCTGACGAAATGGTGCAAATGGGAAGTAGCGATCTTTTTTGTTTACGCTTTCCAGATCATCCTTTTAGTAAGGTGATGGAAAAAGTTGCTCAAATGATTATCCGCAGTTAATCCGGAAACAGGGTTTGAGGTAAATTTTGTACCTGATTCAATTGCATACCATTCTACTAATCAAAAAGGGAGAGGACAAAACCTCTCCCTTTTTTATAGTAAATTAATTTTTTTAATTTTTTTAGCGTGGATTTGGGTAATGATGGTCTCTGTGGTGACGGCGAGCTTCTTCACGACGACGAGCTTCTTCACGACGAAGTCTTTCACGACGAAGTTCTTCACGACGAAGTTCTTCACGACGACGTTCTTCACGACGACGAATTTCTTCACGACGACGAAATTCTTCACGACGACGAATTTCTTCACGACGACGAAATTCTTCAGGACGACGAAGTTCTTCACGACGACGAAGTTCATTACGATCGCGTTCTTCCAGTGCTACATTGTTATGGCGTTCTGAATATCTAGATTCTTCAGCAGATGCTTTTGTAGCTAAAAGACTAGAAGTTAACAAAAGACCTAATAAGCAAGACGAAACAATTCTTTTCATAAGATAGACGCTGAATAAATAATCAAATGTTTGTTCCCAAAAATATCCATAGGAGAAATTACAGGATTTAGCTTGTAAACCTGCTATGGAATATTTTGATTAGTGAATTAATTCCTTCTCTACTGAGGCACTTTTTTATGTAAAAAGCTGCACTCGATACGTGATAAGAGAATCAAATCCTATCTATCTTTTAAGACAGCTTGGTTCCCAAAAAAGTTTCATTATTTCCAATAATAATTTTGGATTTAATTATTTGAATTTATATACAGTAAAAAATTGATGGGAAAATTGAGTAAAACCACCCCATCACCCCATCACCCCATCACCCCATCACCCCATCACCCCATCACCCCATCACCCCATCACCCCATCACCCCATCACCCCATCACCCCATCACCCCATCACCCCATCACCCCATCACCCCATCACCCCATCACCCCAGTGTCCAATGACTTAATACTAGTTCTCGAAAATGATCACCACGCACTTCAAAATTTGGGTATTGGTCAAAACTTGCACAAGCAGGAGATAGCAGCACTGTATTTGCTTGATATTTTTGAGCTAATGTTCCCGATTTAATAACGGCTTTTTCCATTGTTTCCACAATTTCATAATTACTGTAGCCAACTTCTTCCAGACGTTGAGCAAATACAGGTGCAGCATTACCAATTAAAAGGACAGCCGCAGTACTAGTTTTAATTTTTGCTAACCAACCAGTATCATTACCAGGTTTAGCTTCACCGCCAGCAATTAAAATTACAGGACTTTGGACTGAGACTAAACCAACTTCAGCCGCATCATAGTTAGTAGCTTTACTATCGTTAATAAAATCAATCCCTGACCAAGTACAGATATATTCCAACCGATGGGGAACTCCTGGAAATTCACTAACTCCACGAGTTATGTCATCAGGTTCAATTTTAGCTAATCTTGCCGCTGCAACTGCCATCAGCAGATTTTGCTGATTATGTTCTCCCACCATTCGTAAAGCTGATACGGGAACAATTGGTTTTGGTGCAGTTTGTGCACTTAATTTTTCTATCACCCAGCCATCTTCTATATAAAACCCCTGTTCACCAATCAGAAAATCTTGACCTTTAATACTTGTCCAATAAGCATCAGTCCAAATATTTAGACCTAATTTGCTTAAATAAGCGTCATCCCCATTCAAAACTTGTAATTCCGATTGGTGTAATAACTTGGCTTTAATATTGTAGTAATTTTCTAAACTCTGATGACGAGCCAGATGATCAGGTGTGAAAGTCGTCCAAATCCCAATCCGGGGTGTAAGCGTCATCGAAGATTCTATTTGATAGCTGCTGATTTCTCCAATTACCCAATCAGGTGGGTTTGGGGCTAGGGCTACTTCACAAGCAGCATAACCGATATTTCCACAAGCAGGAGCATTTAATCCCGCAACTTGAAAAATTGCCGCAGTCAAAGCCGTGGTAGTCGTTTTGCCATTAGTACCAGTAATTGCTACCCAAGGTATAGTTTGTAAATGTCGCCATGCGAGTTCCATTTCCCCAATAGTTTCAATTCCTAATTCTCTGGCTTGAATTAAGAGAGGAATATCCCAAGGCACTCCTGGACTCACAATTAATAGTGCAGGTAAATTAGCACTATCTAAATCTGGGTATTGTCCTAATGATACAGTAATTTTTTCAGTAGCAAGTTGCTGTTGTTGCGGCAGGAGGTGAGGGGAAGTATTACGATCATAGATTTCCACTTCCCAGCCTTCCTGTTGCAACAATCTAGCCGCAGAAACACCAGACTTTCCTAATCCAATAATTGAGGCTCTAGGCATAAACTGTATAGCATATATCCCTGATTAAGCACTCTTTATCGTAGCGTTAACTGGCAAACATGACCAAATCTTTCGTCGATTGACATTACAAATTTTTGACAATCGCCCCAAAATCGGCTAAGACACGGGCATGATTTCGCAATAATCCGAGTAAATTTAAGCGATTACGCTTGATATCTGGATTATTATCCATGATTAACACGCTATCTGCACCATCAAAAAAGTTACTCACTGTGGGAGCAATTTTTTCTAGTCCGGCTATTAACAATTTGTAATTGCGTGTTTCTTGTGCGGCTTGGGTTTGCGGGACTAATTCCAGTAAAGCGTTGTAAAAAGCGCCTTCGGAAGATTTTTGGAAAAGTTCAGGATTAATCAATGTCGAGGGTTCTAACTGCTGTAAGTTTAAATCCCCTTGTGCAGCTAGACGGGTGGAACGGTTGACAGTTTCATAGATTTTATCTAAAGTCCCGTTTTGACGGATTTGTTGGAGATATAAAGCGCGATCGCGTATATCTAATAAATCCTTTAATGCTCGTTCTGTATACTCTGGGTCATTTTCTCCCAAAACAGAATTTACCAAATCATAATCAATTTGCTTTTCTTCTTGAAATTGAGTGCGGAGACGTTGCAGAAAAAAGTCTTGTAAAGCTTTAAGTAAAGATTCCTGGTCTTTGTGAAAAGCTGCGGCAAAATCAGTGACTATTTGCATTAATAAGTTATCTAGGTTGATGGGCAAATCATTAACCCATGTAATTTTAACTACAGCATTGGCAGCACGACGTAGGGCAAAGGGATCAGAAGAACCAGATGGAATTAAACCTAAGCCAAAGATACTCACTAATGTATCTAATTTATCTGCTAGAGCCACAACTTTGCCTGTCAGTGTTTGTGGTAAAATATCACCAGATCCTGTCGGTAGATAATGCTCAATAATTGCCTTGGCAACTTCTGAGTCCTCCCCACTAGCTAAAGCATATTTTTCTCCCATAATTCCCTGTAATTCGGGGAATTCATACACCATTTGGGTAACTAAATCTGCTTTACACAATAAAGCAGCACGTTGAATTTTCTGGTGTTGTTCTGGTGCTAATTTTAATTCTTTGCTAATTTTGGCAGCGATATTCACGATGCGGTCTATCTTAGCGCGGACAGAACCTAATTCTTCTTGGAAAGTAACTTTTTCTAATTGAGGTAAAAAGCTTTCTAATGGTTTAGCTAAATCAGCTTCATAGAAAAATCTACCATCGGCTAATCTAGCCCGAATTACCCTTTCATTTCCTACTGCAATCACATCTGATTTAGCTGGGTCGCCATTAGAAATGGTAATGAAATAAGGTAATAATGTATGTCCCCATCCATCTGCAAATACAGGAAAATATCGCTGATGCTGAACCATAACCTCAGTAATTACCTCTTTTGGTAACTCCAGAAATTCTGGTTCAAATTTACCTACAACAGCGGTAGGCCATTCGACTAGGTTGATGACTTCCTCTACTAAATCATCGTCAAGAATGGTGGAACCACCTAACCTTTGGGCGGCTGCTTGTACTTGTCCAAAAACTAGACTTTCCCCCGTGTTATTACCAATGATGATATTTTTACGTTCCTCTGGGTCAACCATCACATAGCCAGAGCGCAGTGTATTTACATAGTCTGTAGCTTGAGCAATGCTCACAGGTTCCGAATGCAATACCCGATGAGTCAGAGAAAGGCGATCGCTTTTGACAGTTTTTCCGCCATTTTCTAGTTCTAAGGGTAAAACTTCCCCATCTAACAAAGCAACTAACCAGCGAATTGGGCGGGAAAATTTGCCATCACCGCTTCCCCAGCGCATCAAACGCTTCCCTTCTAAATTCCAAACCCACTGGGGAACTAATTGAGTTAAGATTTCTGCTACTGGACGTCCAGGAGTTTTTTTGCAAACAAAGACAAATTCTCCTTTATCTGTAGGGCGAATTTCCAAAGCATCCAGTTCCACACCTTGTTTTTTGGCGAAACCTGTGGCTGCACCAGTGGGTTGACCATCTTTAAAGGCTGTTTGTGCAGGTGAGCCTTTAATTTCCTCTTCTCGGTTCAATTTGTTGGGATGGTAATCCGGTAATTAGTACAGCTAATCTTCGCGGAGTACCATAAACTTCCACAGCTTCCCCCTTCAGGTGATTGGCTTCTAAGCTTTGGGGAATGCGCGATCGCCATTGGATGATGGCATCACTCAAAAAGCTCGCTGGTAGTTCTTCGGTTCCAACTTCTAATAAAAACGCAGGCATAGAATCATCTTTTCAACTTTGCATAGCTCAACTTTATCAAGGGATTAGAGGTCACGCTCTATTTTCCCCATCTCCCCATCCCCCCATCTCCCCATCCCCCCATCTCCCCATCTCCCCATCCCCCCATCTCCCCATCTCCCCATCTCCCCATCTCCCCATCTCCCTACTCGCTACGCTTTACTTATATAAGTTTTGTGTAAATTTTATTTAAATAAATTTAAATTTAATTTAAAGATTTGATTAATGTAAGTAATATTCCACATTCAATGAATATAATGTTACAGTAATTAATGATTAAAGAGATACTAGCACGAGCTACTTTTACTAACTTAGTTGTAGTCCTGAGCTATAATCAACTACACCTTTATAAAGTGTTCCCTGTAAAATAAAAGTTTTTGTCTGTGTCTAAGTTCATTAAACGAACTATGTATCAGATTTCAACATAACCTTGGTCATAAAATTAACAATATTTTACAAAAATAGCAGACCGATTTGTGATCAGGAACCAATCTAATCAGCCCAGGACAAATTCAGTAACTTTACAAAACTCATGCACATTCTGATCTATTCCTATAACTATCATCCAGAGCCAATTGGCATTGCCCCGTTGATGACTGAATTAGCTGAAGGGTTGGTAGAGAAAGGCGATAAAGTGCGGGTAATAACGGGAATGCCTAACTATCCTCAACGAGAGATTTATGATGGTTATCAGGGGAAATGGTACATAACGGAAGAAAAAAACGGTGTGACTATTCAGCGCAGTTTTTTACGGGTTAGATCCAAACCGAATCTCCTAGACAGGTTATTACTAGAGTTAAGTTTTGTGGTCACCAGTTTTCCTCAAGCTCTGAATGGTAAACGCCCAGATGTAATCATTCTCACCGTACCTCCGTTGTTAATTACATTACCTGCTATCTTACTGGGTTGGTTATACAATTGCCCAGTAGTATTGAATGTCCAAGATATTCTTCCCGAAGCTGCTGTACGTGTTGGTTTACTAAAAAACAAATGGATGATTAGATCTCTAGCAGCTCTAGAAAAAATTGCTTATCATTTTTCTCATACTATTACTGTTATCGCTGATGGATTTACGGAAAATTTACTTGGGAAAGGAGTGCCTGGGAAAAAAATTGTTTGTATTCCTAATTGGGTAAATGTGAATTTTATCCGTCCCATCCGCAAAGAAAATAATCCTTGGATTTCAACCCATCAACTAGAAGGAAAATTTATCGTCCTCTACTCTGGTAATATTGCCCTAACCCAAGGTTTAGAGACAGTCATTAAAGCAGCGGCTCGTTTGCGTGATATTCCAGAAATAGCTGTGGTGGTGGTTGGTGAAGCTACTGCTTTGGAAAGATTACAACAAAATTGTCGGTCTTATGGTGCTGATAACGTATTATTATTGCCATTGCAACCCAGAGAAGACCTACCACTAATGCTAGCAGCAGCTGATGTGGGGTTGATTGTACAGAAAAGTAATATAATATCCTTTAATATGCCTTCTAAAATTCCCCTGTTACTAGCTAGTGGTCGTGCCATAGTGGGTTCAGTTCCTAGTACAGGTACAGCAGCCAAAGCCATTCGAGAAAGTGGTGGTGGTATAGTTGTGGAACCAGAATCACCACAAGCCTTAGCCGCAGCAGTGTTAGATTTATATAGAAATCCCGCACTCGCTACACAATTGGGTGTACAAGGTAGACAATTTGCGGTGGAGAGCTATTCTTTTGAGCAAGCAATAGATCAATATCAAAGCTTATTTGCTCAAATTGTTCACAAGCGATCGCCTGTGTTGGAGACTCTACCCAAATTAGGTGAGAAAAAATCAATTGCAGATATTTGAACATCCGGGCTGTAATTTATTTTCTCAATAATCTTAAACCACTGAGGGTAACTAATACCGTAGAACCCTCATGACCAATAACACCAATGGGTAGGTTTATATTACCTAGAAAGTTACCGATTAACAGTAAACCAATAAAAGAAAGGGCGATCGCGATATTTTGCTGAACGATGAAATGCGATCTCCTACCTAAATTGATGGCTACAGCAATTTTTTCTAATTTATCCGCCATTAACACTATATCTGCTGTTTCCAAAGCCACATCACTACCAATCCCTCCCATAGCAATCCCGACAGAAGCTTGAGCTAATGCTGGAGCATCATTAATCCCATCCCCCACCATAGCGACAATTTGATACTCTTTTTGTAGACTACGAATGACATCTAATTTATCTTCTGGCAAAAGACCAGCATATACCTTTTCAATCCCGACAGCTTTAGCAATATGGTCAGCAGTTCGCTGATTATCTCCAGTTAACATGACAATTTCCACCACTCCCAACTTCCGCAAGCGGTTAATAATTGCAGCTGCTTCGGTTCTCACTTCATCTGCAATAGCAATGATACCTAGCACAATTGCTGCTGCTGGTGAATTTTGTGCTACCCAAACTACCGTTTTTCCTTCCGCTTCTAATGATTGGGCTACTCTTTGCAAGTTATTTGGTAAATGGTTCACATACCCTTGAACAAAAGCCGCATTCCCCACTATTATCTGTTTATGTTGTGCTGGTAAAGTACCGACAATACCTTGTCCTGGGATAGCTTGTAATTCCACATCATGTACCCAATCCAAATCAGTAGCAGCTTGGACAATGGCTTTAGCAATGGGATGTTCAGAATAAGATTCGACTGTAGCCCCGGCTTTTAATACATCATTTATGGTAAAATCCTCAGCAGGAACCACTGCCGACACTTGCAAGATTCCTGTAGTCAAAGTCCCAGTTTTATCAAAGGCGATCGCGCTAACTTTGCCAATCATCTCCAATTGTGTACCATTTTTAAATAAAATCCCTTGTTTAGCACCATTAGCAATGCCAGAAAGTAAAGTTGGCATAATCGCAGCCATTAAAGCACAGGGAGAAGCAACTACCAAGAAAGTCAACGCTCCATAAATAGTAGTATCCCAATCCCAACCCCAAAGAAAAGGTGGTAAGGTTGCTAATAGGATTCCCATCAACACAATTACCCGCGCATAACCCCGCTCAAACTTTTCAATCCACTCTTGGGATGGAGGTGCTTCAGTTTGCGCTTGTTCTACCAAACGAATCACCCGTTGAATCAAACTGCTTTCCGGGGATTTGTGTAATTTCAGTTTTAGTCGCCCATAACCGTTAATTGTGCCAGCAAAAACCTCATCACCCTCTTTTTTTTCTACAGGTAAAGACTCACCAGTAATTGCGGCTTGATTAACTGTGCTGTAACCCGATAAAATTAGACCATCTGTAGGAATCAACTCTCCAGGTTTAACCAGGATTTCATCTCCCATATGTAACTCCGAGATGGGAATCATGTCTTCGCTTCCCTCACGAATAATCCTCGCTGTATCTGTGGTGAGACTCATTAAACTGCGAATACTGCGCTCAGTCCGGCTCATCACATAACCTTCTAAAGCTCCACTGACAGCAAAAATGAGAATCAAAATTGCCCCATCAATAATTAAATGATACTCCTGTTTCCAAATACCCAAAGCAGCAGCACCCAAAGCTGCGACAATCATCAGCAAATCTACATCTAGTTCTTTTTCTTGGAATAAGGTAGTTAATCCCTCACGAGCACTTTCATAACCACCAATTATATAAGCAGCAGGTAGTAGCAACATAGCTAAACCTAACCAACCTAGATGTAAAGAGAACCAACCGAGAAATAATAGAAAGCCACAAACTATTGCAGCAAAAGCATCTGAGTGTTCTTTGGTAAATTCTTGGAAACGTTGGGGATAGAGCATAGGAGTTTGATGGACAAGGATTACTCTTACCCTAAACCTTGACATTGATGTTAATGTCAAGCATATTTTTTTGGAAATGTGTTATGGTGAAGATGTAAGGACAATTGCCGTACAAATTGGGTTTGTATAAATTTATGGGTCTTAAAAAAGTTGAACGCTTAGAAGCTCGGATTAGTAAAGAGCATTCATGATATATATCCTACAATCCAATCTAAATAAAAATATGCAATAACGTCTGTGTTTTTACATAGATTCAGGCTTAAGTGATTGTCCCATCTTCTTACTAATGGGTTAGGATTCCTCATAACAGATTGGATTAAAATAAAGCGAACAAGTTTACCGGGAAGGGTGGTCATTAAAGAAATTACATTTTTTCGTGATAAAATATGGAAAATCTATGCATATCAGCTAACAGTTAATCACATTTACAAGCTAGGAGAATTTTTTCAAATCTCACCAGATACTTTTTTAAAGTCACAATAATATCGTGAGCTACTAACGTATCCAAGCTATAATTTAGCGAGCATGACCAACCTCCTAGCCTTTATTATAAAATGCAAGGAATCCCTACTTGAGGATATACCTTCTATCTTATTAATAGTAATAATATATCAATGGAAAAATGACGACTGGAACACATAGCAATAATATTTACATCGAATTACTTAAAATTTTCCTCCTTGTCCTATAATGAAGATGAAATGAACCCAGGAGAAGAAGGATATGGTTTTAGATTCACTAGCACTGACGGACGAAAATTCTGTAGAAGACAAGAGCAAAAATATGGATACCCTGGAATTGGAACCTAAGCAAGTGAGAGTTGGTTATAAAACTTATCTATCTCACAAAGAGCGGCATCAATGGTTAAAAACAAGGCAGTATTCCCAGACTAAGCCCACTTCAACATCTGTAGCTGCCGATTTAAGAAGCATGCGCTAAAGCGCAACTACGAGCCAATTTTCATAGTTCGTAGTTGCGCTTTAGCGCATGTTATTTTATCAATAAACCAGTATTCTAACAGTATTATTAGCTGTTATCTACTAACTTTTTAGCATACTCTTGTTTTGGCAAAGGTATTGGTCAGGATAACAATATTACTTCGTTTTCAAAAATTGATTTAGTTAATAGAGTCTGCTATTTGCTGTAATTTAATTTGCAATTTATTTTCAGGTGTGGTTTCTTGAGAAAGACCAAATAGTTTTAAAGACTTTAAAAATGGTATTTTTACATTTTGTCTATAAGCTTCATCTACTTCATTAATTTGCTTGGAGTTATTATGTAACTGTTTAATAGAAGCTGAAAATATCTTAATTAAATTATCATTATATCCCAAAAGATAATCACGTACTTCTATTTTATCTACACCTAATAAATTGTGTAACAATTGGTTACGCAAATCATCTTCTCTTTCTCTTTCATATTGACAAGACCAGGACAAAATTTCCCAAGGACTAAACAAATCCTTCTTCAATGCACATAACCATTGAAATTGTCTACTATTATTAAGTTTAAAGCTTTTATAGTTTTCTTGTAAATATTTATCCCAATATGAATAATCAAAATCGTTATATAGAGGAATGGGGAAATTTAAACTCTTTAAAAATACAAAAATATCCTGTGATTTTTTAAATTTATGGAGGTGATTTTGAGATTTAAGAAATAGTCCTCTTTCATTCCAATCTACTATATCAGATAAATTAATAATAGAATCATTAATTTTTTTCTTTTGTGCAAGAATAGCCGCTTTTAAAAATGTTTCTTGGGTAGCATTTAATATTGCTATACCTTGAATATAATTTTCTTGTTGAAAGAAAATTTCAATTAAATCAAGAGCAGTAACTATTCTACTAACTGCTGATTTAATTTCAAATTCTTGACCTTTAGTAAAAGAACTTTTGATATTAAATAAATCAACAACTTGATCTATTTTTTCCATAGTTTTATCATCTACTATATCTATTAATATTTCTTTAGCAGCAGCAGGTAATCCTTTATTTAGTAACTGCTTGGCTTTTTGAATTTGCATTCCTCGTTGATAGCGAGAACTTGCAATGGTATCAGATTTAGATTTGAATTTATAATCTACTTCATCAAAATATTCATTACTGACTAAAAACTGAACTTTCTTAAATTTCCCTAAAGTTACAAACTGTACAGCAGAAGATATTGCTGGAGTTCCCGCTTGATGACTTACATAAACTTCTTGATTGACATCAAGTTCTAAATCTTTCAATTTTGCTTCTATCAATGATAAAGTAGCATCCCAATTATCAATACCTGGATAATTTGCATGAGGAGTTAAATATGTAAATTCTACTTGACAGGTAAAGTTAGATTTTTTAAAATACCATGCAAATAGAGGTGCAAGTGTACAAGTATCTTGCCAATAAGGAGATTTTTCATGCAGTCTTTGTTCCTCATTGCTAAATATTTGAGATTGGTCGGTGAGCAGAATAATTATTTGATCAATTTTGATATTTTTATCTGTTAAATATTGACAATATGTATCAAGAAGTGGGAATTTTAAATCATTTTCATAGTCTTGTTCTGATTGATTTTGATAAACTATACCCAATACCCTAGCTGGAACTGTATATCCAGCATCTTTATTTTGAGGATCTATTTTGGTAGCAGTTCCAAAATCTGAACATTCTAAATCATTACTTGCTTGGTTGTGTAATTCTCCCCAATTTTCATCATGTTTGAGAATGATATCACTATTACCAGTAGTCAAAATCCAAATACTCATAGTTTATACTCCAATACGGTTCAGTTAAGGAAGGAAGTCATATTGTCATCCTGACCGGAGGAAGGAATTCGCGAGATTCTTCCCTCCGGTCAGAATGACAATACAGGGATTCTACCCTATTTTTCAGCTTAACTGAACCGTTTTGGTTTATACTCCCCAAAGTTTAGTAAAATCAGTTGTTGGTAAAAACATTAAAAATTCTTTGGTTTTTTCATCGTTTTTATCTGGAAAAATAGTTAATAATTCAACATATTCTTTACTTCTCCGTCTTATTTCTTGGGCAGAATTTTTGATATATCTAGGGTACATTCGATGATAAATTCTCCCGATATTTCCCATTTTTCCAGTCAATTGAGAACTTTTAATTGATTGAGTTCCTTTGTAATTATCATGAAACCATCTCACGGCTAAACTATCATCTTCATCTTCAGCAATACGTCCCCAAATTTGGACTTTTTGCGGATGAAATGATTCACGCCATGAGTTAATTTGATTACTCAGTGTTTTACCTTTAAATATTACCCAATCCTGAACAGCTTTGTCAACACCATTAATAATATTAGTAATATGAGTAATATTATTAACTGGAAAGTAATATTTATCTGATTCTTTTGTAAATTGCCAGTGACAACCTATCATTGGTTTATTACCATGTTGCAAATATTCTGGAAAAAATATGCGATGATCAATTCTACGCCATGATTTACCAAAACCTCCTAAAAGCATGGAAAATCTGAGAATTTGAGTGGCTATTTTTTTTAATTCTTTTTTATATTCATCTGGACAATTTTTCATGCAGAGAATATTTAAAACCCCCTTATTTAATTCATAAGTAGGCATAATCACATTTCTGTTATATTTAAATGCATCCAATTCTAAATCAATAGGATTAAAAGCAATTCCTAATTGTCCCACAATAGCACCATTAGCACCTGCAAATCCTCCCCACAGTTCCTTGGTTAATTCTTCTGCGGTGTTTTCATTGGTGATAGCACTAAATAATCTTAATGTATGACCACGGAAAGCAGCTTTAAACATATTGGGACGAAATTCACCAGTTTTATCAATTAATTGTGATGCTAATCCTTGTCCTTTCAAATTTACAGTCAATAGTTTGGTTTCGGGATGATTTATCGGTTGACCATAACCAGCACTGACTCTAGAACCAATCCCCCTTTCTATCGCTTTACCCCAAATACTCCAAATGGTTTCCCATTCACTTTCATCTAATTCAATCGTGCTAGAAATACCAAAAACTAAAGTAGGTTGATAGAGAGATATTTGTAGAAATGCTGCATGAGGTTCACTATTTTTAATTTGCCAAGGTTGTTGAGGATGAACTACATCAATTAATGGTTGTTCACACCAAGTATCATCTTTAGGATATGCACCATGAAACCGGAGGATTCCCGGTTTGGTTTCATTGTGAGAAATTTGACCACCACAATATCTTGTTCTTTCTTCTTGGGAACAAGCACGTAAAAAAGCACCTTTCATGCTTGCACCAGGATAATAAGGAAATCCATTAGCAGCTATTACTGGTCGAATGATATCATCATCTTGTCCACTGTTGGAAAGAAAACGCCAAGTAATTTTATATTCTTTAGTTTTTACTTTGTGACTGAATTTAGGAGGATTAATTTCCGAAGCTTCTACCCATTCGTCAACCCATCGCTCTGACTGTTGTGGTTCTTGGATATATTGAATTTGTCCCCGTCCTTTGACTGGTGCTTGAAACATTAAAGGAACTTCGTTACTATTCATCATCACTATCTCCTGATTTTTTATAACGTTGAGTCCACCACACTAAACTGTCACAGAATTGGGTGAGTACTGCTAAACAAATGCGTTGGTCTTCAATGGGAAATTCCCATAATTTAGCTGCATAATTTTGAATTTCTTTGGTGTTATTACCATTAATATCTTCTTGAGGAAGTTTAATTCCTGCTTCGTTGATAATATTCACAAAAGTTTTCCAAGTTTCTTGCCAATATTCACCTTTTGCACGTTCTTTAGAGTCGGTTTTACCCAAAAGTCGTAAATGTTCACCCCAAAAACGTTCTAAACCAAAAGCGACAGTACTCCTCATTTTATGTGATTGACCAATTACCCCTTTTTTATCCCGATATTTCAGAACTAATGCTTGGGCTTTTTGGTCTAAATTGTAAGATTTCCAAGTCATAATATAATCCTTATAATCCTTTGAAAGTTAATTCACAATGACCTAAACCAATAGATTCTAAACCACCAAGATAAATATCTGTGGTTTGATTATCATTAAAAGGTTGCCATTTTCTCCCAGATTTATCATCTCTAATCGCTACAGGAAATACTAAAATTGTTCCTTCTGGTAAAGCTTCAGTATTGAAAAAACCACCACCATCTACTACCTTTTCATCAAGTTTTAAACGGACACGACTTTGACGGTATAATGCCATATCATGAATCATACCAATATCACCATCATCTACGATTACAGATGGTTGTTGTTTTTGGTCAGGAAACCAAGGAGATAAGTCTTTGGTTTGGTTGATAGTTAAAAAACCTAAGTTAAAAAATATGGTTTTTTTACCTCCTGGTAATTGTTTTGCTCTGATATTAGTTGAACCAGTATAAACATCAGGAATGTTTATATCTTTGAGTAATTTAGTTTTACCATCAATTTGCACCTGAACTGCATCACCAGCAATTCTTTGATAACGTTGTAGTAAACGAGGACTGCTTACCCAAACTATGGGTTGTCCAGGACAAAAAACCGGAATCCAAATAATAGAAGCATATTCAAATTTAACTATAGATTCATTATTATTTGTATCTCCTGCACCTGCTTCATTTCCATACCAATATTTTGCTTGTGCATCTCCGTTTTCCGTCAAGCGCATTTCTGAACGCAGACGACCACGAATGGAACTACCAGGAATAATACCAGTTTGGGTAAATTGGTCACGAAAAATTAAGTTCAAATTTCCGCTTTCTTCTCCTGCTGTTGCACCGACATGCAGTGGTGCTAAGGTTTCAATAATTCCATAAGCTTTTTTGTACATTTTAAGCAACTCCTTTAATTTGTATTGGTAAACAAAAACCACAACCAACTTTTTTTAAGCTATAACCTTCTTGGGGAAACCATGCTTCGTCCCATTCCCACCAAGATTTATTGATGGATTCTTGGAGAACGTAAACACTACGAGCAGGAACAGCATAACGTCCTCTTCCTAATGTTCCTTGAGAACGATAACGATAGGGAACTGGTTTATCAGTTAGCATTTGGATAGTTTTAGGGAAACTATCATGTTGGGGATGACGATAAGATATTCGATTGGAACCCCAAATCCCTGGTGTGATTAAAGCGAAAGTTTTACCGATGGGTTGATTGAAAATATCTACTGTTTTTGGATTAAGTTTATCACAAGATATTTCCACAATATGGTTTTCTCCACCAAACCGATACCAACCATTATCAATGGGATAGGTTGATAAATAAATTAAACAAACATCATCGGGAATCTGGACGGAGTTCTCTAAAAATAATCCATCTGATTTTTCTACACAACGTTCTGTATCTTGGATTTTAGGATGGAGAAAAGGAACAAATTTCCAAGGATTTTCAGCAATTGAACTAGTATTTTTTAGTCCTTTTGATGATGTTTTCCAAGAGTCTATAGTTTGCCAGAAATAATCAGGTTCTGGTTTTTCTATATCTTTTTCTAATTCCCATTGACCGTTTTCTATTTTCCATTCTCCTATACCTTTTTTAGAAATAATTTTATGAGAAGGAATGGGAATATAAAATTTTTGTTTTTCCTGAGATTTTGCCCAAAAATGACCGTGACATAAAGATTTTTTCTCAATTCTATTTGAGAAAATTGTTTGCTCGATTTGTTAATGTTAAATATTAACCCAGATAATGCCGCAGCTTCGGGAGGAAATTTAGCACCAGAACAACCTACTAAATTTTCTGGTGAGAGAAATGCACCAGCACTACCATACATAAATCCTAAAGGATTAATACTAATTATATACTTGAACATAAATGCCAACCTATTTTAATTAAATCTGTTATCCAATCAATTATAGATTTTGCTCTATCTATTGCATCGTCATTATCACCCAATCCAGTTAAGTATTTGAGTAATTTAGCATTTTTATCTTGTCGTAATTTTTCCCCTTCTCCTGGAAAGTAAATTTCAAAAAATTCAATCACTGATTTTTGGACAATATAAGCATCATTTTTGTTTCTAATTTTAAATGTTCCTCGCGCTTCTAAATGTGCTAAGTCTTGATAGATATGACTCCAGTTAGATTTTTTTTCTCTATCCTGGTATTTGGTTAAAATATATAAATAATCCCAAGGACAAGTCCATTGTACATATTGACCACTATTAAACACTATTCTGATTGTAATGCGATCGCGTCCTAAAGATTTAGCTAATTTTTCTGCTTCTCGACAATGTTGTAAAACATCTCATTGGGGTACACTACCTGCAACCCAAACAAACCCAACACTAACTGTAATCGGTTGTCGATGTTCTTCCCATTTAGCTTTTAATGTCCTTAACCATTGATATGCTGTGAATGATTTAATCGAGTCAGCAGGATTTTTACTATATATAATACCTAAGAAATCATCTCCACCTGCATAAATTATTCTTCCTAATTCTTGAGGAAAATTTTGCTCAAGCTTTTCTCCCCAATCACGCATTGCATGACTAAAGTTTTGAATTTCTCCTTTACCATTATTTTCACGGGCTAATTTTTTTAAATGTTCTCCAACTTTATCTCCATCACCCATAAACCAACCAGTCCATTGTCCAGGTATATTTTCCTTAGTTTCTGTTTTTGGTTGTGGTTTACGTTGAATTTCTGAAAACTTTCTGAGTTTTTCTAGAGGTTTATGATTAGGTCTTTCTTGACTAATTAAATCGGCTATTTCTGGCAAAGTTATTAGACGTTTGACTAGTTCAGGAATGCTGAGTTTTTCATTGGGAACAATAAATTTTCCTTCTGGTTTTTTGTCAGGGGGACAATTATCTAATTTTCTAGCTAATTGTTCATAAAAATTTTCAATATCTTTCTTTTCTGAACCATAGTTCATATTTTTAGGATTACGCATTTTTGCACCTAATCCCGGAAATGCGATTGCATCAGTTCCAGTCAAACTAGAACTTTCTCCAATCCAATTCACAGCACTCCAGTCACGAGATAATTTCTTAGTTTCTAAATTATCCATCGCTGCGGTGATAGTTGTACCATCTCCTTGAAATATCTCCCAAGTATGACAACCCCACAATGTCCATTCTCTTTCCCATTCATAATTATCTGGAATATTCTTTTCTATCCAAATTCTACAAACTTTTAAAATATCTTTCCATGCAGACAGAATGATTTTCTCTGCATCTTCTTTACTGACTTCTCCTGCAATCAAAATTCGATTTGGCATTCCTTTTTGAATTTGAGGCATTCCCGGAGAAATCAATGTTAATCCTGCTGTGTTCTCAACATATAATACTAGTTGTTGACTGAGGTAAGATAGAATCAATGATGCACCATATAAATCCCGGAGTTTGCGAGATTTTTCAATGAATCCTTGGACTGGTGCAAATGTAATAGCAGTAAATTTATCCATTTAGTTATACCTATATATTCATCCTTAAGTGCTTTAGAATTATGTTGTGTTTATATATTACGCACTAGAATAGAAAATGTAAACCGCTACTGACGCGAATGAGGAAAATTACTATAAAGATATAGTATTAAATTCGTAATTACGTTGAAAATACTAGACTTGAGCTTAGTCAAAAGGAGCGAATCAAATGTCCACCCCTCTCATTTGTCACTTCCTGATTGGTGTTCCTGGTAGCGGTAAATCAACCCTTAGCACTGAGTTAACTAAATTCGGAAATTACCGCATTGTCTCTACTGACGCTATTCGTCAAGAACTTTATGGTGATGCGACTATTCAAGGAGAGTGGATAGAAATAGAAACCATTGTCATTTCTCGAATCTCCCAAGCCATCGCTGACAATATTCCCATCATCTATGATGCTACCAATACCAAACGTGGATGGAGGATGGATTTACTGCAAAAATTCAATTTAGCGATTCCTGACCCTGTACTGTGGATGGCATGGTATTTACAAACACCTCTGAAAACTTGCAAACGCTGGAATCAACAACGCGATCGCCAAGTTCCAGAGGTAATCATTGAAAATATGTACAAATCGCTGGAAAACTTTCCTCCCATTATTGCCGAAGGATTTGCAGCAGTTAAAGAAATTGATGTCACTTCCCCAAAGTTCAATTTTTCCGATATCCCCCCACAAATTCAACAACTTTCCCGCACTCTCATTAATCGCACTAACCGCAATCATCAAATTACTTTTCATGCTTACAGTAAATTACTGGATTTTGAACGGTTAATATATTTGCTATCTTTAATTATCCGTTATCCTGGAATTGGTAATTTGCAAGAAACTCATCCCAGTGTATTAGAAAGCATTTTTGGTAAAGTGACTCAGTTTACTAGTTCCTTGGAAGAAATTACCATTTGCATGAGTCGGATATGTGGAAATATTTATGCAGATGCAAATGCGATCGCTAAAGATTTGCTATGGTTACAAGAAAACTTTTTTATTGGTGTCAATACGATTTCCTCAGTTTCCCATCTACCAATTTCTGTCGATGATTTGGGTGATGATGCAGCAGCGTATCTTTGTACTCACCCCTATTCTGATTTTCCACCTTTTCAGCGACTACTGCAAACCATTAGGTTAATTTTACATTATCCATTTTTAACGAATAGTGGAGAAGGAAGCTTAAAAACCTTAGTTGCAGCATTGCAAGAACATGGAATTATTAATCATAATGGGATTAATTCAGTGCGGAAAGACATAGAGAAAATTCTGAAACCATATAAAATACTCTCCGATTTTCCCATGCGAGATGGGTATTTTGCAGGTACAGCTATTTTATCACCATTAGAATTAACAAAAGTGTTTCAAGTACTTCAGTCCCAAGCACAAAGTTTAAATGATCCCATCGCTTTAGAAATTTACGAAACATTTGCTACTCGTATGGAACAAAGTAAATTAGGAGTGAGTGAAGTTTATCCAGTTCGAGCGATCGCGAATCGGAGTATGATTGATCCGGAATATTTACCAACAGATTCCCTAGCGAAAAATTTGCGGAAACTGGAAGAAGTAATTACGAATGGACAACTATTAGAATTGAATCGCTTTTCTGGTGGTGGTAAATTTAGTCTAGATGAAGAAGGATTTTTTTTAGCTTTTCCCTTGCAAATTGTTTTTTATAACGCTGCTTGGTATTTGGGTTATGAATGCGTATTAGGGAAATATAATGGTTTATTGCGTTTTGAGAGATTAGATAGATTATTTATGGGTAAACTTCCCACCCAAAAGCGTTCTAGACAAGCACAGGAAGATACCTTAAAAAAACTGCAAAAATTATCAGAAGCTAGTGGAGGAATTTTTTTAGGATATAGTTTTCAAGACCAGCAAAAATTCTTGAATGGAAATAAACAAGAACGTTCGCAGGTGTGTGTTACTGTTGAGTTGTGGTTTGATGATAATATTTTTAAATTTGTTGCGGAAGGAACAAAAAGATTTCCTCAAAAACAGATGAAAATGTCTCTACCAAGCACAGGAAAAAGATTAAATTTGCCGAAATCTATTTTTTCTCTTGAGCAAACCAAAGATAAAGAATTTCCGCATCGGTTTGAAGTCAAATTACCACAATGGTGTTTAGATGATGTGGAACTCTTGCGTTGGATTCTCGGTTTTAAGGGAGGTGTAAAGGTAAGAAAGCCAGATTTATTAGTTGATAAAATCAAACAAATTGCTATAGATATTAGCAATGTTTATAGCAGGAGTCAAGAGTGAAAGTCGTTTGGTATATACTTTTTTGGGCAAATTTTGTATCTATGGGTAAATTGATAATCTCATGAAATTGCGATCGCAATTTTGCTTCTAAGAATGGTTTTCTAGATAAAAGTCAATATTATCCCATTTTCTTCAATTTAAAAAATAACTCCGATTTTTTCAACCGTGGAGTCTATTTGCTTCCAGGTTATAATTTAAACATTTTACTGAAATACTCAGGGAGTACTGTTGTGTGTATAGCAGGAAAATATACTGGTTTATTCTAATATTATATCCGTGTTTCCAAGAATTCTACTTCTAAAAATAGAAGAGACTCCATGAGCAAAGACTGCTGCATGGAGTTCTTTGAGTTTCCAATGATTCCACTTCTAAGAACAGAAGTGACTTGATTGCTGCACACAATAGCCCAACTTTTGGGACGCAAACGTTTCCAATGATTCCAGCTCTAAGAATAGAAGTGACCTAGAGGAGGCCTGGGAAGGTTGTGTTGAAGCTGGCTAGTTTCCAATGATTCCACTTCTAAGAATAGAAGTGACTGTATTTCTCCTAGAGATTCATTTTAGGGTGATAAGTTTCCAATGATTCCACTTCTAAGAATAGAAGCGACCCAACAACAACATGGCTAACTACGTCCGTCAAGAAATCTTCAAGTTTCCAATGATTCCACTTCTAAGAATAGAAGTGACTAGGATTTAGTCGATTAGGTGATCCTATCTTCACCGTTTCCAATGATTCCACTTCTAAGAATAGAAGTGACTCCTCCATTTTAAACCCAGACAGGCACTGATGTCCAGACACCATTTCTGAAGGTTACGATCAAAAGTCGATTTCAGCGATCGCACCCAGGGATAAAAAGCTATGAAACCCTTACACATAATTGCTCGGAAAACCATAGTAGTTACTCCAATATATAATTTGTTATTATTATGAGCCTAGAATTTGCGGGGCATTCCTGTAATAACAACTACCAAGTTTAGTTTTTGATAAACTTTCAATACAAGAATTTTACTCTTGTTATCATAGTCAACAGTCAACGGTTAATCACCAAACAAGAGTTTGTCTATTCAGGATGAGCAGGTAACATACCGCCCTATTAATAAGGGTTAGGCAACATATACGGTAAATAATAAAGTTAATTTTTATTACATAAAATATCTTACAGGTAGTTTCCATTATATTTTTCTCGTAGATGACACTTTTAACGTGTCGATAAGTTTGCAGTTAGAAAAATAACATGGCTCTTGTCATGCTGTGGTATTTGTATATACTCACAGAATTTTTTGTTGACTTTCCAAATATCCTCTAACAGAACCAGGGAATGAATTCAGTGATCAGACTTTTAAGATTCTTAATCTCAATACTAGTTACTTTAGGTCTTTTCACCGGAGTGACTAATTCGGCTTTAGCCAATCCTAGTTTTTCCGTACAACCTACAAGTCCGGAAACATATTTCCACAATACTTATTTTACTGTGCCACATAACACCTATGATCATGGTAGCACTTTGACAAGTTGGCTAGATCGGGGCTTACGCTCGATAGAACTTGATGTTATTGATAGTGGGGATTGGGTAAATGACCCGAATCGAGCGATATGTAAGCCACGGTGGATCTCCTGGTAACAAAAATTGTTCTGCACCCAATAATGATCGCTTAGGTCATTGTCTCAAAGATGTCATGGCATGGCTAGAATCTCACCCTACTTCTGGTCCGATTTTAGTATTTGTAGATATGAAAGGTTTCCTTCCGTCTGAATGGAGTAATCAAAGAGTTTCTGCTCTAGACCAAAAGGTTTATGATATCGTTGGCTCGCGTCTTTACACTGCCGCAAATCTTTATTCCTATGCAACTGGGACTAACTATACCCCCACAAGTAAGAGTATGCGTCAAGCTGTGAGTGATAGGGGTTGGCCAAAGTTAAAAGATTTAAATGGTAAGATTATTGTTGCCTACACTGGTGGACAATACGGCTATGTCAATCAAACTCAAGGCGGAGGCATTGAATATATTGTTAGTAGAACAGGTAAAACTCTACCCTATAGCTTTTTCTGCCCGGATGTGGAAAATGATCCTCAAGAAGTACAACCAGGTGGTAAAGTTGACGGAATATCTCAAACAACCTCGCAATATTTAGTTTGTAGCAATCTTAAAGCTCAAGATCATTATCAAGTTACAGCTAATCGAGCTTCAGATCATGCTCAAATTATTCATTTATGGGGCGACCATGTTTATAGCAATAACGACTTTGTGTTTAATTACATCGCTGTAGCCCACGGGATTAGTGCCATTGGTCGAGATGACGCTACTAACACTTTCCAAGGTGCAATTCCATTTACTGGAGTGCGTCGTTCTATTCCTGGGTATTTCCAATTACGTCCAATGCATACTTCTGACAAGTGTATGAATGTCTATAGTTCTGGAACTAGTAATGGTGCGAAAGTTGTATTGTGGACATGTACCGGAACCAGCAACCAAAGCTTTGTTTACACGGCTGAAAGTCAATTAAGACCAAAGCATATCAATCGACAATGTGTTGATATCAAAGGTGGTAATGCTGGCACTAATAAAGACATTCATTTGTGGAATTGTGATGGTGGCAAGAGTGAAAAATGGTTGATTAATACGACTGGACAATTTAAAAGTTATGACAATCAGGGTTATTGTTTAGGTGTTTACAACAGTGGTACCGCAAATGATTCTCTGTTTAGGACTTTGTTTGTCATTCAGGGCTAAACCAGAAGTTTTTACTTTATCCCGTACCGCAATGGCCACAAACTTCTTTCTAATTAAGATAAGTACTTAATTAAAAAAGAAGTGTCTATCACCAATTAACACTCTAGGAGAATACGGTTCAGTTAGGATAAATTGTACCATAGGGCAGCGCTCTCTAGCCTGCCCTCTCAATCAATTAGATATTTATACACCTTGGATAAGCAAATCTCTCAAAAATCAATCACATTTAATCATGGCTTAGTCTTTGATAAACTTTCAATTTGTTCGGTAAAATACTTTTCTTCATGTTTGAGTTGTATTGCTAATTCTAGTCCATTTTGAAAAGCTGTTAGTGCTTGAGGATATCGTTTTAACTCTAAATATAATTTACCCATTTGGTCATAAGCTTGCATTAATTCATAGAAATTATTGCTGAGTGATTCAGTATCCACTAGAATTTGAGTAGTTTGCAAAGCTTCACTGATTTGTCCTTGAGCATAATACAGCGCAATTAACTTCCGCAAAGCTACACCAGATGTAGCATACTGTTTTAATTTCCAAGCATTTGTGTACGCTTGCTGATAGTTGCTAAAAGCCTCTTGTCGGAATTTAATATCATTCTGAGCTAGAATTTCATAATTAGACCCGATGGCTAAATACAAGTCGGGAACTTTAATCAGGTCGTTTTTGCTCACATAAATATTTAATATCTTACCCAATAAATTAATTGTTTGCTGCGGTTGTTTATCTTGAGTATAAATGTAAACTAGTTTTTGTGAGTAGGCAATTTCATTCTGTTTATCCCCTCCCTTCGTTGCTAAACTCAACAATTCCTCATAAGTACTTGCAGCTTTGGGATAGTCAAACCAACTCAGATGTAATTCTCCTATGGTTTTCAAGGTTTCTAGTTCTGCATCTGCATCTTGCTGCTGTCGAACTAATATTAAAAGTTGATTATAATTCTCCAAAGCTAATTTGGGTACGCGCAATTTTTGGTAAGCGATTCCTAGCGATCGCCATACTTCTATATCTATGGTTTTTTGCGGTTTATTTTTCGGGGATAGTGTTTTATTGATTTGCTTCAAACGTTCTGTAACATATCGCACCTCAGTACGCTGGTTTTGATTCCAAGCGATTTCACCCACTCTGGTGAGTGCTTCCACTTCTGCGACAGTACCGAAATAACGTCTTAAGCGTAGTTCTCGGTTCCAAATCTCAAACGCTGCTTCTTTATCTCCCTGTTGCAGTTTTGTTTGCGCTTCTTGATTCAACCGATCTAATGCTATATCTAAATTTTGCAGTTCTGACGCAGTTAAAGGTTGTTTGTCATTGGTGCGTGGTAATAGCGGGTCTGGTTCAGTAATTTCTAGTGGACTGGGAGGGAATTTATCTAGGAGATTAGGGTCTGTGATTGTTTCTGCTAGCGTCAATGAACCACACATCTGCCAGAAAATAGCGGTAATAATTATAACTTTTAATGGTTGTCGCATAAATAGGAAGTAGGAGTAATTGAAAATTCAAAATTCAAAAACCAGAAAGTTTGATTATATAGCAGGAGTCAGGATTCAGGATTCAGGATTCAAGAGTAAAAGTCTTGCTCTGAGCGATTTTCATCATTAATTCATCTCCTGACCTTTGACTAACTCCCTCTCTTATAGAGATATATCTGGTGAACAGGTAGTTCCCCATCTCCCCATCTCCCCACCTCCCCACCTCCCCATCACTCCACCTCCTCACCATTTCATTCATAGATTTAACTCAATGTTTACTATTGAATAAAACATTATATAAGAATAAATTAGGGAACACATCGAGAATTTATTTAGGTTAAGTAATTCCCATTTACCTCAGATAAGGGTAAGCTATTCTCAACAATATTAAAGAAAGATAAACTCGTGTTGTTTCTCTTAGCTAATGGCATAGGGATCAATGCTATTTGATTTATAAACCATCAATTTCGATACGAATATAGAGGTAAATGAATGGCTCAGTACTTGCTAGAAACGCTATGGTTAGTTCCTTGCTATGCTTTAATAGGAGGCACTTTAGCCATACCTTGGTCACCAGGAATAATTAGAACCACTGAAACCAGACCCGCAGGATATGTCAATTTGGTGATGACCTTTTTCGCCTTTTTGCATTCCACCCTAGCTTTTCCCAGTATATGGAATCATCCACCCATAGAGATATCTATTCCTTGGTTATCTACTGCTGGTCTGGATTTGACCATTGGTTTGGAAATTTCTGCTCTTAGTGTGGGAGCGTTGATAGTCATTACTGGTTTAAATTTCCTAGCCCAAATATTTGCCATTGGTTACATGGAAATGGATTGGGGTTGGGGACGTTTCTTTTCTCTGTTGGGATTATTTGAAGCTGGTCTATGTGCCTTGGTCTTATGTAACAATTTGTTTTTTAGTTACGTAATTCTGGAAATTCTAACTCTGGGTACTTACTTATTAGTCGGTTTATGGTTTAGTCAACCTTTGGTGGTGACTGGAGCTAGAGATGCTTTTTTAACTAAGCGGATAGGTGACTTATTTTTGCTGATGGGGGTACTGGGATTATGGACTCTAGCAAAAACTTGGAATTATTCAGAATTAGCTACCTGGGCTACTACCGCTAATGTTGACCCCACAGTAATTACTTGGGTCGGTTTAGCATTAATGGCACGTTGCATGGGTAAATGCGCTCAGTTTCCTCTCCATCTCTGGTTAGATGAAGCGATGGAAGTCCGGTTCCTAGTACCATTTTACGGAACTCGGTGGTAGTTGCTAGTGGTGCATGGATTTTAATTAAACTGCAACCAGTGTTAACTTTATCACCTGTGGTTTCTTCAGCTATGGTGATGATTGGTGCAGTTACAGCTGTGGGTGGTTCATTAATTGCGATCGCCCAAATTGATATGAAACGGTGTTTATCCTATTCGGTTAGTACCTACATGGGTTTGGTATTTATCGCGGTGGGAGTACAACAAAATGAAGCTGCACTTTTATTAGTCCTCACCCACGCTTTAGCTTCAGCTTTGTTGGTGATGAGTACTGGGGGAATTATCTGGAATAGCATCACTCAAGATATTACCCAACTGGGTGGATTGTGGAAAAAACGCCCCATCTCAGGTTTAGCTTTTATCGTGGGAACTTTAGGATTAATTGGGTTTCCCCCCCTGGGCAGTTTTTGGGCATTATTTAAATTAGCAGATGCTTTGTGGAGTACTCATCCTTGGTTACTGGGAGTAGTTATCGCTGTTAATGGTTTAACCGCTTTTAGTTTAACGAGGGAGTTTTGTTTGGTTTTTGGGGGTCAAACTCAGAAAATGACCGAGCGATTGCCAGAAACACATTGGCCGATGATATTGCCAATGGTAATTTTACTAGGTTTTGTGCTACATACTCCTTTAATTTTGCAAAGTTTATCATTACTACCTGATTGGACATCTCTAAATAAAGATGTAGCTTTACTATTGATTTGGTCAAGTATTTTCGGTTGCAGTCTTAGTGGTGTAATTTATCTGGGTAATATTCCTAAACCAATTCGTCTTCCTTGGCAACCATTACAAGATTTGCTCACCTATGATTTCTACACCCCAAAAATCTATCGTCTGACGATAATCCTCGGTGTAGCTCAACTTGCTAAATTTGCCGATATGATTGACCGTTTTGTAGTTGACGGTATCGTAAATTTCGTGGGTTTATTTTCTCTATTAGGTGGAGAAGGACTCAAATATAGTAACACCGGAAGAACCCAATCTTATGCGCTGACTGTGCTGATGGGAATTAGTGTTTTAGGAATGTGGATAACTTGGCCATTTTGGGGAATACAATTTCTCAGTTTGATGTTCTAGACACCTACTAAATTTTGGATTTTGAATTTCCTATGTTAAGTCTTTTAATCTGGATACCAATCATTTCGGCTGCTGTTATCGGGTTCTATCCTGGTAAAGATGTACCAGCAACTCGGATTCGCTTAATTTCCTTAATTGTTGCTGGTTTAACTCTTTTGTTGAATATCTTTGTTTTGTGGAAATTTGATATTCACCAACCAGGGATGCAATTTACTGAAAATATCCCTTGGAATGAAACTTTGGGTTTGAGTTATAACTTAGGGGTTGATGGACTATCAATACTAATGTTAGTTCTCAATAGTCTCCTGACTTGGATTTCCATTTATAGCAGTAATCAGAATACTGCAAGACCTCGACTTTTTTATGCGCTGATTTTATTAATCAGTGGTGGAGTAGCTGGAGCTTTTTTAGCAGGAAATCTATTACTATTTTTCGTATTCTACGAACTAGAATTAATTCCCTTTTATTTACTAATTTCTATTTGGGGAGGGTCAAAACGAGCGGAAGCAGGAATTAAATTCCTGATTTATACAGCTGTTTCCGGGGCTTTAATTCTAGCTACTTTCTTAGGTCTAGTTTGGTTAACAGGTTCTACCAGTTTTAATTTAGATACAATTTCCACTCAAAGTCTTTCCGCAGGAATGCAAATTATTCTATTAGTAGGAATAATTTTAGGCTTTGGAATTAAAATTCCTTTGGTTCCCTTCCATACTTGGTTACCAGATGCTTATGTGGAAGCTTCTGCACCCATCGCTATTCTCTTGGGTGGTGTATTAGCTAAGTTAGGAACATATGGACTGTTAAGATTTGGACTAGGACTATTTCCTGATGCTTGGAGTGTCCTTGCACCCACTTTAGCAATTTGGGGAGCAGTCAGCGCTATTTATGGAGCTATAATTGCCATTGCTCAACATGATATTAAACGCATGGTAGCATATAGTTCCATCGGTCATATGGGTTATATTTTGTTAGCTGGTGCAGCTAGTACGGCTTTGACTTTAGTTGGTGCTGTAGCGCAAATGTTTAGTCATGGGATTATTCTGGGCATTTTATTTCATTTAGTGGGAGTTGTCGAAGCGAAAGTGGGTACTCGCGAATTAGATAAACTCAATGGTTTAATGAGTCCTATTCGTGGTTTACCTTTAATTAGTGCGCTGCTAGTTTTAAGCGGTATGGCCAGTGCGGGGATTCCCGGTTTAACGGGATTTGTAGCAGAATTTATTGTCTTTCAAGGTAGTTTCTCGATTTTTCCTATCCCGACACTTTTGTGTGTGGTCGCTTCTGGGTTAACCGCAGTTTATTTTGTGATTCTTCTCAATAACACTTGTTTTGGTAGACTTGATAATCAAGCGTATTATCCCAAAGTGTTATCATCAGAAAAAGTTCCAGCCGTGATTTTAGCATTCCTGATTATCTTTTTGGGAGTACAACCTTACTGGTTAGTGCGGTGGAGCGAAACCACAACTACAGCAATGGTAGCTGTGATTCCTCATATTCAACAAAATGAAACTACTCAAATAGCTTTAAAATCATCAATATGAATCTCACATTAATACCTAGTGGACTAATACTATTACGCTTTCTAATTGCTCCATTTTTGCTTGCAGATGCTCTAGATGGCAAAACTAGTATTTGGTTTATCGTTGGGTTTGTTGTGGCATTTCTATCAGATATTTTTGATGGAATTATTGCTCGCAAATTAGGTGTTAGTAATGCCCAATTACGACAAGCGGATAGTTGGGCTGATGTTTTCCTATTTAGTAGCGTTTTCCTGAGTGCATGGATAATATATCATGATGATTTAATTGCTTATCGTTTACCACTCTTGATGGTGGTTTTTGCCCAATTGATTTGGTGGATAGTGAATTTGGTAAAATATGGAAAACCCGCTAGCTATCACACCTATTCAGCTAAGTTTTGGGGAATAACTTTGTTCATTGCCATAATTGCCCTTTTTGGTTTTGATTATCTAGAAATTACTTTATGGCTGACTTGTATTTGCGGTGTTCTTTACAGCGTTGAAGAAATAGCCATGACGGTGATATTGCCCGTATGGACACATGATGTTTTAAGTATTTTTCATGCTTGGAAAATACGTGAAGATTTAGAATTACACCAAAATTTAGAATAAAGAAAGCAAATGGTACATACTCCTGATAAAATAGCAACTAAATTACCTCCTTCAATCCATGAATTCAGTGAGGTTATTCATCGACTAGAAGCAGGTGGTTCTATGCTACCTGATACTCCAGAAAATCTGATGCAAATCATCGGTTTATATAAAGCTTATGCGGTACCAATGGATTTTTATTGGCGAAATTTGCTTTATATCGCAGAACAAGAGTTTTTAAATCCATTACCATTTTTTAAATATTTCTTGTCTCAAGAATATTTAGACTGTCATAATCATTATGCTGGGGATGATGCTGATTTAAGAATTTGGCGTGGTCACGCTACCGCGCATCCAGAACTTTTGGCATTTATGGAAAAAGGTAAAACTTTAAAAATGCCGACGTTGCTGCATCATCTATTTCACGATCGCATTAATATGGAATTTGCCGAAGCTTGTATGCGAGCTATGTTATGGCATCGGGGAATGGGCTGGACAATTTGACGCTTATTTAGATACAGATGAATATAAAGCTAATGCCGATAAAGCCATTAAAGCTTATTTCCAAGGTAATCCAGTGATGTTGGGATTATATAAACTGTTTCCCGATATGTTTTTGGAACAGTGTCGGCAAATGTCATATTATGCTAATCTGGGTTTATTCTGGGAAGTGATGGCTCCGGTATTCTTTGAAATGTCGGATATTTATGATGAAGGTGGTTTTAAAGGTGTCCCTGATGCGATGAAGTTTTTAGTGAATGGAATATTTGCGATCGCCGGACGTCCCATCTATCATCATGTTTATATTCGGGGGTGAATGTTATGAAATCATTCCCAAATCTAAAGGCTTTACTTGGTTATATGAAGCAGCTTTACCATATGTAGAAGCGGTTTTCTATCGCACCGCACCATTCCGAGGAACGAAATCATATAATGCCCAAGCAAAACAAGTACCAGAAAATCAAAAAGATTTTCATTATGGTATTCTCTATGCTGATGTTTTCCCCGTTGGGACTGCGGGTATTCCTCCCACATTATTAATGCAAGATATGCTGCATTTTCTCCCACCACTATTTGATTGAATATTACAAACAACATTGTCGGGGAGAAGAAGATATGTTGATTCAGTTAGGGGTAACTTTCCAACGGTCAATGTATAACGTTACCTCCGCAGTCATTCAAGCTTTAAGAACAGCGCTTTTATATCCTTTAGATGACCCAAATCCTCGGCATTTAAAAGCAAATCGAGATTTTTTTGAAATGCAGTTAAATCGCTTTACTCGTTCTGACTATAATATTCGTAATGCGGCTCGACTGGGAAGTATTCAAAATCAAGATTATCGCTGAAGAAGTTAGGAAGCAGATCAGAAAAAATTCCGTGGAGCAGGCATCTTGCCTGCTTAACCTCAATCGCGGGTAAGATACCCGCTCCACAGACATCAGAAAATCCCTTAATGGGGCTGGATATAAGACAATACAGTTCAGTTAAGGGAAGAAGGTAGTATTGTCATCCTGACCGGAGGGAAGGATCTCGCGAGATCCTTCCCTCCGGTCAGGATGACAGTATAAGGATTCTAGATATTTTTCGGCTTAACACCAAGCGTATTGGAATACGAGGTATTTCAATAGTAACATTTTTTGTATTGGCTGTGTCTTGCATCAAAATATTTATGGAAACGATTTCTCTAATTGTTCAGATGTCAGGGACTCTATTAAACTTAAAGGTAGTGGTTCTTGACTAATTCTATTAACGTAATCTGTACTCAAATATGAAAGGTAATTTGGCTGTTTGGCAACATAGGTTTCCAAAAAAGGAACACTTAAAGCTTTAATATAGCGGCGTGCTAAAGCTGGATTTGAACCAATTACTTGTGTAGGAATAGCTATGGCTTCATTTGATGATTCTCCAATAGTAGAAAAGTGAGTGCCACCATTGATTAGTACTAAATATTTGTTTCGAGTTGTTAGCCATGTAAAAGGTTGAATTTGTTCAGGTAAAGCTGGTGCAATGGTATCACCACTGCTCGATACAATCATGACCGGAATTTTAATTTGGCTGAGACTACTTTGACCGAAAATACTGCTATCAACCGGATTAAGTGTAATTACTGCTTTTACTCTTGCATCAGATAAGTTATATTCAGCATTTGGTAAATTGACAGCTATACATTGAAGTAAAAGCGAAACATTTAATGTATCTTCCAAGGCTATACAGTTAGTTTTCAGTTGCTGGAAATTAATCTTTGCACCTGCCAAAGCTAATGCTGTATATCCACCAAATGATTGTCCCACTACCCCAACTTGTTCTAAATTTAAATGTCCCTTAAATGTGGGACTAGACTTTGATAAATTAGTGAGTTCATCTAGTAAGAATTTAATATCTAAAGGTCTATCAATTAGTTCTCTAGGATTAATAATTTTATTTACTGTACCTGATAATAATGCTTGCATTTGTTTTGCATCGCTACCAGGATGTTCTGGAACCGCAACCACAAAACCATAGGATGCGAGATGTTCAGCCAGATATCTAAAACTTGTCTTGTCAGAACCAAATCCGTGCGAAATGATAATTATCGGACGAGGATTTTTAGCAATTGGTAGATAAATATCCGCAGCAAATCTCCTCGGACGTGAGAGATCATTCAGTGTAATAGTTTCCTTTAAGAAACGAAAATTTCCAGTTTTTCTAAAGTCTATCAATGGAATTTTATTAAGTGTCGAAACTGTAGTTACCGTTGATTGGGATTGTTGGTTAATCAGTGCTACTGCATTTTGAGTTTGATTTACTAAATCTTGTAATGACTCGGCTATTTCTAAACTTTTGTCTAAGTTAATTGAAATCGTACTGGTTGGAAATTTGTGTAATACATTTAAAAGTGTAAAATTCTTTTTATCTACTGCTGACAAAATCAAGGCTGCACGAATTGCATAAAACCCTGATAAATTAGATTCTGTCTGAATAACTTTCCCCAATTTTTCCAGTAATTTCTCACCAATAGGTGTATAAAGAAACTGCGAAATTTGTACTTGATTTAACGGAATAGGCTTTAGTAAAACTTTTCTCAGTTGAGCCAATTGTTTTTTGTTTAAATATTGTCTATATTCAGCTAAATCATCATCTATTTTGCCTGTTTTAGCATAGACTTCCAGTGAACTAATGGGGATAGAGCTTTCTAAAATACTGTAATTAAATTTGATTCGTTCTGCACCTAAAGTGGGATAAGCCGTTACTGTAGGTAGCAACCCTATAGTAAAAATTCTCAAAGCTAATTTCAGCCCAAAAGCTTTTGTATCTATAATTTTAGCCATCATACACCACCTTAGATAGTCTTGAGACAGACTCTAAACTTAGCTATTTGCAGTAGTGAGCGCTTCTAGCTATGGTCGTACTAAATCTCTATAACTAGGGGATGCTGAATAAGTGAGAAAAACTAACCCTCACTCATTAATTTTACCAGCAATGATACATCCTATTATATTATCTTAAAAAAATGCACACTACTGCATTTTTTAGCTCTATTAGCAATAGTAACCAACTCAAAGCCTTATTCCTTCGTTAAGATTACTAATATGCTGAAGCTTTATTTCTAGCTTTAAAGCCTTTTATAGAACAGCTGTGAGAGTTTTCGGAGATGTCTATTGGTTTGGACTATTAAGCTGAGTCCAGATTGTAATTGCTCAATTGCTTCTGGTACTTTACCTCTTTGTAAAAGTAACTTACCAAATTGGATATAGATTTCAGGGGTGAGGACTTCCGGCTGCAAAGCTTGAATGTGACTAATTGACTCCGTAGCTAATTCCAGAATCCCTTGTGATAGATAGATTTTTACAAGTCCTAGATAGCTTAAGGCATCATTGGCATCATTAGTAAGCACCTTTTGATAACTTGCGATCGCTTCTGTTAGTTTACCCTGTTGTCGATACATATCTCCGATTTGACGATGTAATTCTGTCGCTCCGTGGTTGATGCTGTGGTCTATGGGAGCAATTCCTGGAGGTGATGGTAAATTCAGAGAATGTGATATAGGATGCAGGTGTTGAGCATAATCATAAAAAGATAGCAGAAAAGAGTTAACAATACCAATTAAACTACGATTTAAATCTGGGGATTTATTGTACAGCATTTGTGCCAAAGATGGGGCTAGATCCGGTTGAAATAGTTGTGTAAATTTAATCCCATATTTTTTGTATAGCTCATAAGCATAGTTAATCGGATGTTGAACATGATAGGCAATGGGTTTTACTAGATATTTAACTGATATATGCTGTTGCATCGCCACTAAGGGGAACCAATAATCCCACCAAGGCATTCCTAAACAAAAATCTGATTTGGGTAGTTTGTCTAATAGATGCTCATCAAAAAAGAAAGCATCAAATCCTGTGGTATAAATCTTTCCTGTGGTTTCATCAGGACTATTTACTTCTACCCTAGAAGAAATCACCAGACTTTGTTTTGCTTGTGTCTCAATTAATGTTTGATAGTCAAAATCTAACCGAAGATGAATATCCGCATTGATGATCCCGAAAACATTACCAAGTAGATTTTCAGGATGATTTTTCAAAAAATTGATAATTTCATCTAAATATATTAACGGCTTACCCACTTCCCCTTGAGCGTGGCGGCTAACAGTATGAAAAGTAACATGAGGATACAAAGACTGCAAAATGGTTACTTCTTCAGCACTGTTGAGAGAGATAACTCTAAATCCATGCACCCTCCAACTATCTATGGCTAATTTTTGATTCTCAAAATCCTTCGGTGCTATGCTGGTGATAATAGTGGTTTGAGATTTAGCAAGAACATCTTTTTTGAGATAAAAAGCATCTCCATAAAAAGGATGAAATGGAGTTTTCACAGCCACGCGCTGAAAATCATGGCTATCTAAAAAATCATCTATTTCCCCAATTAATGCACATCCTTCATAGAGTTCTTGGAAATTTACTTGTGTATAGATAGCATTTACACTTTTAAGAGTTGCTTGGCGACCCATGAAGAGCTAATAGTTCTGCTCCTTGAATATCTAATACTAAGATATTAAATTCAGTATGAATAAGGCTTTGCTCTTTTAGCAATCCATCTAAGGTTTTAGCTGTAACAGTTACTTCACCCACCTCTAACATATGGGGATAAATATCCCGATGTTGTTTAAGTGGAAGAATGCTGCTACTAAAGTCGTAGGAATTTAAACGCAAACTGACTGAGTCTTCAGTGATCGCATATTGCGTAGTTGAGAGGAATAACATTAGGAATATCTGCCACAAATGTTTGTAATTTAGTAAATATTTGTGGATTTGCTTCAATCAGGATGACTTTTTCTGCACCGAGTTTCAGGTACTGCTCTAGTTCCTGTCCTTCATGAGCACCTATATGAATCACGCCCCTGGGTGTGATGCTATATCTTTGGCACAAGGATGTAATGTTTAAAGGGGTAGGGCGATCGTTATTCATCTGAATTTTTGATAGTTGTTTCCGTTTGATTTATACACTAAGTATTAAATATATTTAATTATGACTATACCAGGATTTAGCAGATTAATAATTGAAGGATTGGTAAGAGTCGTACCAATACTGCTCGGATAAGCAGGGGGAGCAGAGGGGCATTAAGAGTTTTTTTGTAACACTTAGTAGAGAAAAATCCCATATAGTTGACTCTTTATACAAAAACCAACCAAATGGATTGATTAGGATTTAAGTTTTTCAATTTGAAAATTTTGCGGATTATTGAGGATAAAATGATTATCTTCCTTAACTAAATCACCTATACAGAAAATTCGTAACCGTTCCTGATAAGCTTTAATCGCTAAAATATAATCCTGGTTAGCCAGAGTAGTTTTAATTTCTTGTAATTTCTCAAATACTGCACTTAGTAATGTAATTTCTCCTCTCAATTTGTCAATTTCTGGGGCATCAATTTTCATCACAACACCTGGCACAGTAAAGTTGTGATAATTAGTAATAAATTCGCTTAAAATATCAATTTGGTCACGTTTTTCTACTATTTCCAATGTTTTTAATATATCACTAATTCTCTCAGCGTAGTCCCCTAAATCATGCTGTAGAGGGAGTAAAATTTCATATTCATTAGTGAGATCATTTTTAAATCGCCAAATTGCTCCAGCATCATGATAAATTCGTCCTGTTTCCTGCCATCCTGTTGCTTGTAGATGTGCCTGTATAATATCAGGTTGAATTGTTTTAAGTGTTTGACTATCTTTAATGAAATTTTTCAACAATGCGATTTAACTCCTGTGTTAACCACGAATTAGGATCACGTTCTAAAAATATTTCCACCAAAGTCTCATAATACCATATAGTTCCTTCTTGACCACCTTTAAATTTTTGCCAAGTGCTTTCTCCTTGTTTATTTAAATCACTCAGAATACTACGTGCATTATGCAATTTATCCGCTAGAGCTACTCTAAGCACTGAATCTGAAGCATGACGCAATTTTTCAATATGTTGCTGTTTACGTTCTTGCCAAGGTGGTTTTGGTATAGTATCCGCATCTGTACAACCATCTACTATTTGCGTCACTGTTTCCCCAAACATCTCTAAAATTACTTGGCGAGTCGCTTGTCCTCCTTGGTCTTCTATGGCATCATGTGATAGAGCTGCAATCGCCTCATCTTCATTCCCACCACTTTCTAAAACCAATGCGGCTACACTCAATAAATGGCTAATATAGGGTATTTTACCTCCTTTTCTGGTTTGTCGAGCATGCAGTCTAGTGGCGTAAACTAACGCTTGTTCAAAACGAGGGGTTAATACTGGTGTTTCTATTGTGTTCAAGTCCATAGTCCAATTCCAGGTAACTTAGGGATTTACCAACCAACAAATTTTGTGGTTGTGTATTCCTAGATTAGCAGACCGTTATATAAAACCTACTCAAATCTACTTTGAGCTTCGTTTACTTCCTGCTTCATTCTGGAGAAGTCGGCTTCAACCAGTCCACAGGCTAACACTGCCTAACTGACAGCTTTAGACAAATTAATCGCCGCATTCAGATCACGGTCTATTGTCAATGCACAATGCTGACAACAAAACTCTCTTTCACTTAATGGCAGAGTTTCTTTTTTAATTCCACAACTAGAACAGGTCTTAGAACTCGGATACCATCTATCAACTATCACCAGCTTTGAACCGTATAATTCACACTTGTAAGTTAGTTGACGACGGAATTCATAAAAACCCATATCAGAGATGGCTTTTGCTAGTTTATGGTTAGCTAACATTCCAGATACATTTAAGTCTTCAATGACAACTGTGCCGTGGTTCTTGGACAACAGTGTAGTCAACTTATGTAACGTATCTTTGCGAATATTCGCGATCTTTCTGTGTAATCTTGCTATGTCTATCTGTGCTTTTTTCCAGTTACTTGAGCCGAGGATTTTATGTCTGTTTAACCATTGCAATCTACTCAATTTTGCTTCATATTTTTTATAAGACTTAGCACCTTCTATGATTTCACCAGTGGATAGTGTCGCTAAGTTTTTTACTCCTAAATCTACGCCCACCACGTTATTTAGAGTAGATTCTTGTTGATCTATCTCCAGTCTAAAACTGATCAACCATCTATCCGCTTCCCGACTAATTGTTACTGATTTAATTGGGACTTGAGGCAGTCTTTCATAAGTTTTTAGGACTCCAATCTTAGGCACTTGAATTTTGTTATTACCTAAAATTTTCACTGTCCCCTCTAGAGTAAAGCTATCATGTTTACCCTTTTTTTTAAAGTTAGGAATACCTGAGAGCTTTTTAAAGTATCTATCCCAAGCTACCCTTAAGGCTCTTAAAGCTTCCTGTGGTGCTGATTTAGAACACTCATAATACCACTCGTTTTCAGGCTTTACTAAAGCTACTAGCCACTTATGTAATTCAATAGCAGTAGGGAACTTAATCTTAGTATCAGGGTTATCTCTATTATGATTAGAGGAGCTGTTTAGTTAAAGCTAAACCCCAATTCCAAGCATGACGTGAGACTCCACAGTGTTTAATAAAATCTGCCCTTTGAACATTATTAAGTTTCAGTTCTGTTTTAAATCCGATTAGCAACTTCTCTTAACTCCTCAACTATCTTTTTGTTTTTATGACTTCTGCTACCATATAGCCTTGCAGAAAAAACTGTAATTATCTCTAGAACATCTGTTGCTAAATCCTCCTCGAAACTGCTGTCTTCTGTCCTATTGATAATCACTACTTCCGTCCCAAAATGCTCACATAAACTGAAAATCAGTTCACTGCCAAATCTCAGTAATCTATCTTTGTGTGTCAGGACTAATCTCTCAACCTTGCTATCGACAATTAACCGGATTAATCGCTTTAAGCCTTTTTTGCTGTAATTTAGACCTGAACCTAAGTCTTCTATGATTTCAAACTGCCAACCATTTTGAGCGCAGAATAGCTCTACTACTTGTTTTTGTCTTTCTAGGTCACTTTTTTGATCATGACTTGATACTCTACAGTAACCAATTGTGTAAGATAGTTCGGATTTAATTCCCAGTAACTGGGCTAAATCATAACGCCTATGACCACTAGCAGTTCGTTCAGGTAATAATTTACCTTCTGACTCCCATCGCCTTAGCGTTGAAACGCTTACACCTTTAATTTTTGCTGCTTCCGATATAGATAATTTACTCATATCTATACTATAGCTCAATATTTAGATAGATATGAGTAAATTTATAAAAGTATTCTTCTTCAGTTAGTTGCCCTGGAATTGGCTACTTCCAGATAGTAGTTTGAAAGTCAGAGTTCTGATAGTGTATTGGGAGCAATGATTTCACCTGAACCCATTTCTAATATCATGTCTTGGTCTGTAATTAATTGATTGAGTTCATGGACTTGCAGATTCATTTGTTTACAAGCTTGTCTTAGTTCTTGAGCAAATGCATTCAGATCATCTCCATAACCACATTGATATGCAGCAATATTGATTCCCTGCTTGGCATTTGCTCTCGCACAATCTACTAATTCTGTACCATGCAATGGTGTTTTAACCCTGGTATCTTGTTCTTTTGGCATATGATTTTGCCTAAAATTTTTCTCAAGAATATTGAAAAGTATTTTACGACTAAGAACTAATTACAAAGTGAACCTTGGATCAATAATTTAATCCAAGGTTTACTTTCCTTTTTGGCTCTCTTGATTTGCCCTGTGCAAGTTTGGACTTTTAATCCCGGATATTTTGCCCAACTTACTCTTTGCTAGACAACATCATCCCCACACTTAAGATATATTCTTAATCCAACCACTGAAAACAAGAATAGTACTCCTATTTGATGAAGGATTTCTTTCTATCATCTGTTCTAAAATTAACCTTTATTTTCCGGTGATTTATCGCTCCTTAGAGGTAAACAAGGCATAAATTTCCTCAACCTTAAGGAATAAAATACATTGGCACCAGATTAAATTAGAATATTTATTTATCTTCAATTGCCTACTTTTGGATAATATTGAAAAATGATTTGCGTACTCTAGCAACTTTTACATCCCAAATTATGACTTGACCCTGTTTGATTAAATAGCTATCCCCTGGCTGATAATTATGCGAGTTACCAAATTCATCTGTAATTGTTACTTCTCCTTCCAGAATGGTGGCATGCTCTGTAAATGGCATATTTATTTCTACTTTCCCACTTGTGGCTTCAAAAATACCCCCGGTGATGCCATTTTCCTGAAAATCAATTCTGGCTGATATCTTAGGTGTACCTTCTAGCACCTTCCCTCCTAAATTCTCTGGTGCACCTAAATCAATCAATTCACTATCAAGTAGAGGTTGATTAGGTTGGTAAACTTTCATATTAGTAATTTTGAGTTTAATGACAATTTTGATTATCCTCTATCCAAGTAATAACAACAAGAGCCATAAAATATTTTTATCTAAGTTCTCGATTAGATACGTAAGAATTTACAAAAAAATACAACATATTACTATATATTAATGTTATCTAAAGAAGTAATTAGGCTATACCTAATGTAGTACAGAATGATGAGAATCAAGACAGGGTATGATTTATGGTGACAGTAAATATTTCGGAATTAGAGCAGGTTGATCAATTTCGCAAGTTACAATCAACTCTAGCTGAACGCTGGAAAACCAGTGAATTATTTGACAATAGTGAAGCAGATATTTTAATTATTCCCTCTTTGAGTATTGACCAGCGCGAAATCCAGAAGGTTGAGGGTTTTGAACATTATGAAGAAAGATTACTATTTTCTTTGATCCGGTTGCGGAATCCCCGGACTAGATTAATTTATGTTACGTCTATGCCTTTGCATCCCAGTATTATTGATTATTATTTACAACTATTACCAGGAATTCCTTTTTCTCATGCACGTAATCGCCTATTATTACTCTCTACCTATGATGCTAGTCTCAAACCCCTCAGCCAAAAAATTCTAGAACGTCCGCGTTTATTAGCACGGATTCGTCAAGCTTTAAGGCTAGATAAAGCTTTTATGACTTGTTATAATTCCACTATCTGGGAAGCAGAATTATCTCTGCAATTGGGTGTACCGCTTTATGCATCTGCTCCAGATTTGCAGGTTTGGGGGACAAAAAGTGGTTCTCGACAAATATTTCAGGAAAGTGGCGTCCCTCATCCAGATGGTAGCGACTAAAGTTTGGCTGACTACAGATTTGGCCATCGCTGCTCATGATTTGTGGGAACGTCAACCATCATTACAAAAAATGGTGATCAAACTCAATGAGGGTATTTCTGGAGAAGGTAATGCTCTGTTAGAACTCCCACCAATGATAGATGTGGCTGCCTCTCCAGATTCTTACAGTGACAGAATAGTTTCTATCAGCAACAGCTTTGCGACAATGCGTTTTCAAGGCACAGGAGAAACTTGGGCAAATTTTTCCCAACGCATCCCCGAATTAGGCGCGATTGTAGAAGCTTTTGTTTCTGGAGGAGAAATAAGCAATCGCCTAGTGTCCAAGGACGGATTACACCCAATGGAGAAGTAGAAATCCTCTCCACCCATGACCAAATTCTCGGCGGCCCAGATGGACAAATTTATCTGGGTTGTCGATTTCCTGCGGATGAGAGCTATCGCGTACCATTGCAAAAATTAGGTTTAAAAGTTGGGAAAAAACTGGCAGAAAAAGGTGCATTAGAGCGATTTGGCGTGGATTTTATTACCGTTGATCAAGGAAATGGAGTATGGGATATCCAAGCTATTGAAATTAATCTCCGCAAAGGTGGTACAACTCATCCTTTTATGACTCTAAAACTCCTCACTAATGGAGACTACGACCTTGACACTGGATTATTTTATAGCCAGCAAGGACGACCAAAATACTATGTCGCTACAGATAACCTGCAAAAAGACTGCTATCGAGGATTATTACCCAATGACTTAATGGATATTATTGCTCACCATCGACTACACTTTGACAGATGTACTGAAACTGGTACAGTTTTTCATCTCATTGGTTGTCTTTCCGAGTTTGGTAAATTAGGATTAACCAGTATTGGTGATTCACCTCAACAAGCAGAAGATATGTATAATCAAGTCATCCAGGTTTTGGATGCAGAAACCAGCAGTAATCATCGCAATTACTCGATATTATCCGATTACTCTTTTGGAGAATAAATTTCTATGAATTTCGGGGCTGTTAAAGGCAGGCAAGATGCCTGCTCCACAAATTATTATGACTTTTTCAAATCACGCGCCATATTTAGATAGTAGTCCCCTACCTTAGCATTACTACGGCGAGCATTGACGAAGGTTTCTGGAGTTTTATCTTCAGTTTTTGGGATGGATTCTCTAGATGTAGTTGGTTTTATATCTTTCTCTGCATCAGATTCCAAAAAATAATTAGATTGGCTGAATCCTAAGACTCTGGAAATCGAACCAAATACATTTCCGAATAAATTTGTCAAATTCTGCCAAATTAGCCCAAAAATCCCTTCGATCCGCAGGAACAAGTTCTGAATAGTTTGAATTATACGGAACATAACAGCACCTGTTAAAATTATCCATCTATAATCTTATTATAAACTTATGATCCATAAAGCAGTCCCACCAATTAAACTCCCCCCCAAAACTAACCATGCAGCATTAATGCGGTAGCGAATCGCTAAAACGGCGGCGCTGAGTGCGATCGCTAAACCCAGAAAATCTAGATAAGGTGCTGATTTTAAAATTAAAGTGGTGATTCCTAATTGCAGGGTTGTTACCACCATCAATGCTACAGCGCTGACATTGACAGCATCAAGAAACGCTCTTGTCCAAACGGAAGCACGTAATCGAGGAATGAAGGGATTTAAGGCTGCGACGAAGAAAAAGGAAGGAAGGAAAATTCCCAAAGTGGAGACAATTGCCCCTGGTATCCCAGCTAAGATATAACCAATAAAGGTAGCAGTGGACAGTACCAGTCATGGAGTAAATTGACCAATGGCGATCGCATCTAGTAATTGTTGTTGGCTTAACCAATGATATTCTTCCACTAATCCTCCTTGGAGAAAGGCTACCAATAAATAACCTCCACCAAATAAAACGCTACCCACTTTCAAAAAAAACCACCCCAGTTGCCATAATGTTACAGATGTCGTCACTGCGGTAGTAATTTTCAAAGTTGTACCTGTGGTTAAAGCAGCAATGATAAAGTTAGTTTGATTTCCGGGTGTGTTACCTAACTGTAGCCACAGCATCCCCAGAAATCCCCCCAGTAATAAAGCGATAATTTCACTCACTTGTGCAAATAAATTCAGTCCGACCACAGCCACAGCAATTATTAATAACTTACGTGTTTTTACTGCTTTTTTTGCTAATCCCCAGAGAGCATTGAGAATGATAGCTAAAACAGCTGGTTTAATACCATAGAGTAAAGGAGAGAATTGGGGTAAAGTACCATAAGTAACATATAACCAAGCAAACCCACCTGTAATTAACACCGCAGGCAAAATAAAACAAACCCCTGACACAATTAACCCCATCCATCCTGCATAGATATATCCGACATGAATGGCCATTTCTGTAGAATTCGGTTCAGGAATTAAATTGGTCGCCCCTAACATATCTAAAAAATGTGCTTGTGTCAGCCATTGACGCCTTGTAACTACCTCTTCTTCAATCATGGCAATATGAGCAACCGGACCACCAAAGCCGATCATACCCAATTTTAAAAAGAGTGTAGCTAGTTCGCTTAAACGACCTAATTGCAAATTATTCATGTTGTTTTGCAGGATATAGAGCCATATGGTTCAGTTAAGGGAAGAAGGTAGTATTGTCATCCTGACGGTCGGGAAGGATCTGCGAGATCCTTCCCGACCGTCAGGATGACAGTATAAGGATTCTACTCATTTTTTGGCTTAACTGAACTGTATTGGGATATAGAAAAAAAATAGGGGGTTTAATCTAGATAAATCTCGATAAAAAATCCCCTATTCAGATTTTCCCATTCCCGGTTTGTTTTTTAAGGTTAACCAAGCGTGGTACATAGCGGTCTGGCCAATGAATTTGATACAAGTCTATATAATCTGTCTGTAACCGTTCTAGACTATCATCTATAGCTTGCTTGATATTATTGCGGTCTATAGACTGGGAACCATCACGCAACCATTGCAAACCCCGTCCAGGTCCAGCAATTTTAGTGGCGACAATCAGCTTATCTCGCTGTTGATTCTTTAACTAATTCGCGTAATTCCCCGGTCTTCTATAAGCCGGGGATGTAAGCGAGTTAAAAATGAAACGTTCTCAAGATATTTTTTGGCGTAGCCAAAAGAGTCTGGAGGACAGTTGAGTTTTTAACAATATATATTGTATTAGATTTTCGGTGTTTCTTGGGATTGTATATATTCCCTGATGATATTTAATGGTGCGCCACCAGATGAGATGATACAATAGGCATCTGTCCAAAAACTAGGATCTTCCTTTTTCCAGTAAAACTGTTTTAGATATTCTTCAAACTCTTTTCTGATAATCCGACTTGATGCGGATTTTAGAGAACTAACCATCTGTGAAATATTATTATCTGGATGTGCGTCAACCAATAAATGTACATGATTTTCTTCTCCATTGAATTCCAGTAATTCACATTTTCTCTTTTCACAAACTCTGCTAAAAACTTGTTGCAATTTATCCAGGATTGCTTTATTTATTACATTTTTGCGATATTTTGTGACAAAAATTATATGAAACTGAATCTTGAAAATAGCATGAGCACCTTTCCTTAGTTGATTTTCCATATTGACAACTGAATTATTTTTCTGTTATGATAAGCATATCATAAATAAAACTTACCAACAGGGAGGTGATTCTATATGGCGTTACGTAGGGCAACTTTTAGGCTATACCCAACTAGGGCAGTAAATGATAAATTATACTATCATCGCTGGCTTCACAAACAACTCTACAACGCCGCAGTCTACAATAGAATTACTACTTATAAGCTATCGGGTAAATCTGTCTGTTACCTACAACAACAAAATTGTTTACCTGATTTTAAAGACATTTGGACAGAATATAAAGAAGTCAATTCTCAAGCGTTACAAGCTACCTTAAAAAGAGTTGATTTTGCTTTTCAAAGGTTTTTTCAAGGACTATCAAAATATCCTAAATTCAAATCAATTCGTCATTACTCAGGTTGGACATATCCATCTTTTACTGGATGGAAAGTACATAGCACAGGAGATAATGGTTATTTAGAACTAGCCAAAATTGGTCAAATTCAAATGCGTGGTAAAACTAGGCTTTGGGGAAATCATAAAACCCTAGACATCGTTTATCGCAATGGTAAATGGTATGCTAGTATCACTTTGGAAGTTGATGAAATTTTGCTGAAAAATAGTCGGCAAACTGATTCAGGAACTATGGCGATTGATTTAGGATGTAATGATGCAATTGCTTGGACTAATGGTGAAGAGAACGGTTTAGTTCCTGCACCAAGATTCTTAAGGCAAGCCGAACCAAAACTTAAACGGTTAAGTAAAGCTAAACGCCGAAAACGTTCTCCTAATTTCAAAAAAAAGATTAAGGCTTCTAGAAGATGGAAAGCAGCTCAAAAAAAGATTAGCAAACTAAATAGAAAAGTTGCTAATCAAAGACAAGACTGGGTACATCAAGAAACTACACGAATTGTATGCGGTAATAGCACGGTCGTTTCTGAACAACTAGAAGTCAAGAAAATGACATCCAAAGCTAAAAAGGGCAAGCGCAAAAAACAAAAAGCTGGACTAAACAAGTCAATTCTTGATGTGGGTATGGGGATGATTAAAACTGCACTAAAAGCCAAATTAGATGATGTTGGTGGTGCGTTTATAGAAGTACCTACTCGTCAGGTGAAACCATCTCAAACTTGTCCAAAATGTGGATATCAAGAGCAGAAAAGTTTAGCCGAAAGAATTCATTCTTGCCATGAATGCGGGTATACACAACACCGTGATATTGCCGCAGCAGAAGTAATGTTGCTTTGGAGTCAGAATAAATTGCCGGGGTTTGGAACGAGCCTCGTAGACGTAGATGGCTCTAGCTCTACTTCAAATACTAGTAAGCGCAAGCAAACTGGAAGTATGAAGCAACTAGCTCGTGTGAAACGTCAAAAATCTCATTTTACTGATGGGGGTGCAGAAACCCCATCTTCAACGAAGTAAGATGGGGCAACTAACTGAAGAAGAATACTTTTCTAAAGTTACTCATATCTATCTAAATATTGAGCTATAGTATAGATATGAGTAAATTATCTATATCGGAAGCAGCAAAAATTAAAGGTGTAAGCGTTTCAACGCTAAGGCGATGGGAGTCAGAAGGTAAATTATTACCTGAACGAACTGCTAGTGGTCATAGGCGTTATGATTTAGCCCAGTTACTGGGAATTAAATCCGAACTATCTTACACAATTGGTTACTGTAGAGTATCAAGTCATGATCAAAAAAGTGACCTAGAAAGACAAAAACAAGTAGTAGAGCTATTCTGCGCTCAAAATGGTTGGCAGTTTGAAATCATAGAAGACTTAGGTTCAGGTCTAAATTACAGCAAAAAAGGCTTAAAGCGATTAATCCGGTTAATTGTCGATAGCAAGGTTGAGAGATTAGTCCTGACACACAAAGATAGATTACTGAGATTTGGCAGTGAACTGATTTTCAGTTTATGTGAGCATTTTGGGACGGAAGTAGTGATTATCAATAGGACAGAAGACAGCAGTTTCGAGGAGGATTTAGCAACAGATGTTCTAGAGATAATTACAGTTTTTTCTGCAAGGCTATATGGTAGCAGAAGTCATAAAAACAAAAAGATAGTTGAGGAGTTAAGAGAAGTTGCTAATCGGATTTAAAACAGAACTGAAACTTAATAATGTTCAAAGGGCAGATTTTATTAAACACTGTGGAGTCTCACGTCATGCTTGGAATTGGGGTTTAGCTTTAACTAAACAGCTCCTTGATCATAATAGAGATAACCCTGATACTAAGATTAAGTTCCCTACTGCTATTGAATTACATAAGTGGCTAGTAGCTTTAGTAAAGCCTGAAAACGAGTGGTATTATGAGTGTTCTAAATCAGCACCACAGGAAGCTTTAAGAGCCTTAAGGGTAGCTTGGGATAGATACTTTAAAAAGCTCTCAGGTATTCCTAACTTTAAAAAAAAGGGTAAACATGATAGCTTTACTCTAGAGGGGACAGTGAAAATTTTAGGTAATAACAAAATTCAAGTGCCTAAGATTGGAGTCCTAAAAACTTATGAAAGACTGCCTCAAGTCCCAATTAAATCAGTAACAATTAGTCGGGAAGCGGATAGATGGTTGATCAGTTTTAGACTGGAGATAGATCAACAAGAATCTACTCTAAATAACGTGGTGGGCGTAGATTTAGGAGTAAAAAACTTAGCGACACTATCCACTGGTGAAATCATAGAAGGTGCTAAGTCTTATAAAAAATATGAAGCAAAATTGAGTAGATTGCAATGGTTAAACAGACATAAAATCCTCGGCTCAAGTAACTGGAAAAAAGCACAGATAGACATAGCAAGATTACACAGAAAGATCGCGAATATTCGCAAAGATACGTTACATAAGTTGACTACACTGTTGTCCAAGAACCACGGCACAGTTGTCATTGAAGACTTAAATGTATCTGGAATGTTAGCTAACCATAAACTAGCAAAAGCCATCTCTGATATGGGTTTTTATGAATTCCGTCGTCAACTAACTTACAAGTGTGAATTATACGGTTCAAAGCTGGTGATAGTTGATAGATGGTATCCGAGTTCTAAGACCTGTTCTCGTTGTGGAATTAAAAAAGAAACTCTCCCATTAAGTGAAAGAGAGTTTTGTTGTCAGCATTGTGCATTGACAATAGACCGTGATCTGAATGCGGCGATTAATTTGTCTAAAGCTGTCAGTTAGGCAGTGTTAGCCTGTGGACTGGTTGAAGCCGACTTCTCCAGAATGAAGCAGGAAGTAAACGAAGCTCAAAGTAGATTTGAGTAGGTTTTATATAACGGTAGTTCATCCATTCACCAATGTATTTTTCTGTAAAACCATAAGTTTCCTGAGTCACAGATACTGGATACATTTCTGCTGTATCAATGAAGTTTACACCTTCAGCAACGGCATAGTCTAGCTGCTGACGAGCATCATCAAGGGAATTTTGCGGGCTAGAATACTGTTGTCACAAGGTCAAGCTGAGGTGTTTCAGCGATATCCATTCACAATTATTTTGAAAGAATCACTACCTCTTTGTCAACTAATACAAATGGGCTTTAAAATTCAACCTCAACGATAAAATGAGTGATATCAGTTTTTAGTTCACCAAATTTCTGAGCAAAAGAATATGTCAGGCTTCCATAGACCCCAACCCCCTGTATTTGAACGAGTTGAAGAAGAACGGTTATACCGTAAGCAACGTCTAGCCGCAGCTTTTCGTCTATTTGGCAAATTTGGATTTAGTGAAGGAATCGCTGGCCATATTACCGCCCGTGACCCAGAATTACTAGACCATTTTTGGGTCAATCCCATTGGCGTATACTTTGGTCATATCCGAGTTTCAGATTTACTATTAGTTAATAGTAAAGGTGAAATTGTCAAAGGTTCTCGTCCGGTCAATCAAGCAGCTTTTGCGATTCATTCCCAAATTCATGAAGCTAGACCAGATGTAATTGCAGCGGCTCATGCTCATTCGCTTTATGGTAAAACTTGGTCTAGCTTAGGTCGTCTACTTGACCCCATCACTCAAGATTCCTGTGCTTTTTATCAAGACCAAGCTCTTTTTGATGACTATACAGGAGTAGTATTAAAGACTTCGGAAGGTAAGCGTCTAGCGGGAGTATTAGGTGATAAAAAATCTATTATTCTCCGTAACCACGGGATCTTAACCGTGGGACACACTGTGGATGAAGCAGCTTGGTGGTACATAAGTTTAGAACGTTCTTGTCAAGCACAATTACTAGCTGAAGCTGTAGGTAAACCCCATATCATTGGCCAGGAAGTTGCAACTTTAACTTATAGTCAAGTTGGTTCACATTCCGCCGGGTGGTTCAGCTTTCAGCCGCTTTATGACAGGATTCTGCGCGAAGAACCAGATTTATTAGATTAGTCAAGAAATTTTCCCGAATATCTCTGAATTTTTATATACCTTTATTCTTGGTTTGGTTAGCAGATTTAGCCCTCGCACATTATAATGAGGTGATGAAAGATTTCTATACTCAGCAACAGATGAATATTCCGGCTGATTGGTCAGAACATTCTGCTAAACGGGTAGCAACTGCTCAATCTTTAAATGGACGCATTGCTTGCGTGAAGATTTGAATAATCTGGGTTTTCCATTACTTTAACTAGATCCGTGGAGCAGGCATCTTGCCTGCCCTGGCTTCAATTGCCCGTCTAAAAATAGCATGAACTATTTTATTTGGATTTTATACAGAATTAACACACTAGTATTCTACTGAGCATTTTTAATTTCCCGATTAGCTGTATTCTGTCCTCGCAAAATCGCTTGCGGTAATGGTTGTTCTCCTAACAACGCACTTAAAAATTGATTATCAAAATTATTAACAATCGCACCTGGATATTTTCCTAATTGCCAAGTAGTAGCATAATTGACTCCAGCAACTAAAGGTGCTCTGAAGCGATCTCGGTCATAACCTAACCGATGCGCTACTGATTGACGACTTGGTAGTGCGAAACCTTTTGCTGTCCATTCAAACATTCCTTCCTTCCCGGTCAAATAGGAAATCAATTTCCAAGCTGCGTCTTTGTGTTTTGACTGCTGATTCATCACATAAGCCACAGTAAAGACCATTGTGCCTTTTTTATTATTTATTTTCGGCAATTCTGCGGTAGCGAAATCTATTTCTGGAAAAGTTTCTTTTAAATAAGGAATTGCCCAATTACCTTCAATCACCATTGCGACTTTATTCTGACCAAACATCTCGCTACCTGAACTTGTACCTACATCGGATTGTAAAGCTGAGGTTTTATCTTTTTGATACTGGTCAATTACCAATTGCAACCCTTGTAAACTAGCTGGACTGGCAAAATCTGCATAACTATTTTCATCAATTATGTTACCCCCAAACGCTTTAATTTTATAAGCCTGACGTGCTAATTCTGGACTTTCACCAAAACCATATTTATTCACTTTTCCTGTCAACAAACGAGAGTATTTACGTAATTCATCCCAAGTTGTTGGTGCATTTTTTAAACCTGCGGCAGTAAAAGCTTTTTGGTTATAAAATAAAGCTAAAGTAGAATAGTCTTTAGGTAAACCATAAATATGATTTTGGTACTTGAAGCTATCTAGAAGATTCTGAGCAAAATCTCCTAAGTCAAATTGCGGTGTTATGTAGGTATCTAAAGGTTGTAAAACATTCTGACTCATCAAAAAAGGAGCCTCTAAGGCATCTAAATAAAACACATCAGGGGCAGATTCTCCCACTAAACGAGTTTTAATTACATCCATATATTGGTCAGAAATCACCTCATATTTAACTTTAATTTGGGGATTTTTCGCCGCAAATCCTTGCAATACCTCTCTTAAAAGTTTTTGCTCAATATTAGAACCAGCCCAACCACTGAGTTTGATGATAACTGGAGATGTACTTGGTAGCGGTAGATTATGAAAACTAATAATCACAATCGCGATCGCTATCAATAATGCCAGAAATTTTAACAACTTGCTGCTCATCAACTACTGATGAAATTAACCTTGATCTTATTTATAACGAAAAATATTGTGAATTGAACTGATAGCACTAAACTTACCTTGTAGATGTAGGAATTTATGGATGTTCTTCAGGTGCAAGCATCTACAACTCTAAATCTGGGAATTTCCCTCGTTAATTCTCAATCTCATTCACAAACTGCTAAAAATGCGATTCGCACTAGTTTAAGCGCATCTATATTAGATGCTATTTTCGCCACAGTTTTCTCCTTGACAACTGGGGGAATTTTGCTGAGTAACTTTCTAGTGCAATTACATACTGGTCCATTTGTGTTTGGGATGCTGTCTTCTATTCCCTTATTAGTAAATTTAATTCAACCCTTTGGTGCTTACCTATCGGAACGCACTACCAGTCGTCGGCAATATTCCCTGTTAATATACGGCATTTCTCGCTTAATGTGGCTAATTTTAGTCCTGGGTATTGCTGGTGTAAGTTGGGGACTAGTTAATTCTCAACAGTTGGTAATATTAACTTTATTAATTCTCCTATTCAGCAATCTTGTCGGTGGACTAGGAAGTGCTTCTTGGTTGAGTTGGTTAGCGACAATTGTACCACGGCGACTAAGAGGTAGATATTTCGGCACACGTAATAGTGCAGCTAGTCTGACCAATTTGATTTTTGTACCATTGACTGGATTTGCTGTATCTTCTTGGGATGGTGGTGCTATCGAAGGCTATGGAGTAGTACTATTTTTAGGTATTATCTGTGGTTTGGTGGGATTATGGTGTCAATATTTCAAAATAGATGTTAACCCAGTCTTACAAAATAGCATTACTGTTAAGTTATCTCCTCACCCCGAAATCTGTGCAATACCTGTTCCCCAAAATCCAGCACCTAGTATCTGGAAAAACCGTAATTTTCTGATATTTTTGGTGTATTCCAGTATTTGGATGATGGGGGTTAATTTGAGTGCGCCTTTTTTTAATCTCTATATGCTAGATAATCTGCATTTAGATGTGAGTTGTGTAACCGTCTATGGAAGTCTCCAAGCCGGAGCTAATATGCTCAGTCTGATGCTCTGGGGTAAATTAGCAGATAAAATTGGTAATCGTCGAATTTTAATGTTGATGGGAATTTTGGTGGCTCTCACCCCATTATTATGGTTGGGAATTAGTGATCATTCCTTAGATATTTGGTTATGGTTGCCTTTGTTACATATCTTTATTGGCGGTACTTGGTCAGGAATTGACCTCTGTAATAACAATATCCAGATGGGAATCGCTCCGATTAAAAATCAATCTATTTATTTTGCGATCGCAGCTGCTGTGGTGGGTGTTAGTGGTGCTGTGGGTACAACTATCGGGGGTTTAATTGCTCAGTACTCTCAGTTTGGAGGTTTATTGGGATTATTCGCTTTCTCAACTTCATTCAGATTACTAGCTCTCGTCCCGCTTTTATTGGTTAAAGAAGGGATTAAGGAGTAGGGAGTAGAGATTTCAGGAATATTCTCTGCAAGTTGTGGTAAAATATTTTAAAGTTATGAGTCAAAAACAATTTTACCATGACTATGCGGAAATTCTCTCGACCAAAACCTGTTGCATAATTTGCTGTTTCATCGAATCCGCTACAACTGATGCAATCGTTTCCCAATCTTCTTGAGTCAACATAATCCCCAGCAATTCGCGTAATACCTGCCGATTAGATATAAACTCTTCACCAAAAAGTTCATCCCTCTGTAATACACTTTGGATATGTTCTCTGACATTAGGTGTAGGTAGCCTTAATCTTTCCAGTAACTTCTCTCTTGCGGTAGCAGATGCTATAGAAGTCGCAGTTCCCAAATTCCAATCTTTAAGCAATAAACGCACTTCTCGATTCAGGGAAATCCGCAAAGTTTTTAGACGATAAAACAATTCGGGATTAAGTAAAAGTTCACTAAAACCAGAGCCCCAATCTAAACCAGCACCAATATTACCCCCTACTTCTTCCTCAGCTTGGATGCTTTTTCTCAACCATTCTTCGTTAAACAATAAATCCATCGGGTTTGCTAATTCTGGGTTAGGGGTGAATTGAATATAATTAGACTCTTGCTGACTCATTATTTACCCTCGCTACTTTTGTGAGAATAACTCCATACACCATATTCAAAATAAACCATATTATCGTAATCTTCATCCGCTCCTAAATCTTGCATTCCCTGATTATCGTAGAATTTTTCCGTTCCTGGCAAAGAATGTAAACCTACTCTACCTTCGTAACCAAGTTCTAAACTGTGAGAGCGGGCAAATACTAAAAATGCAGTACCAACACCTTTATATCGTGGTGGATGTTGGATATCTTGTCGATTCCACGGTGCAGTAGCAATTCCATCAATGTATACCACCCTTTTGCCCTCTGTTATCCGTGAACCGTGCATTTGAGTTTCCATCAGCATCAATCCTTCGGTTTCACCTTGGCACTCAATAGCATAGCCTTCTCGGTTTAAATTTCTGGAGATAAATCTCAGTTTAAACTCCCAATCCCAAAATTTATCTGCTTGTGCATACAAATTGAGTTGGGTTTTCCACAGTGATAGATAATCATCAACGTGCTTCTCTGACAGTGCTACCAAATCTGCTTTCACAAAATTGCTATTATCACCACGAACTAGCTGAACTTGCACGTTACTCCTTGTTATTGACCATGATTCTAGTATATAGCGGCTCTCACCCCATTATTATGGTTGGGAATTAGTCATCATGCATGAGATACTTGGTTATGGTTGCCTTTGTTACATATCTTTATTGACAGCACTTGGTCAGCAATTGACCTATGTAATAATAACATCCAATTGGGAATTGTTACCATCAAAAATCAATCTATTTATTTTGCAATCACATCTGCTATTTCAGGAACCTTCTCTGTAAGTTATGCTAAAATTGCACAGGATAGTCCTTTCAAATGCTTCCCATCTGTATAGTCACAAAAAAAATGCAGTGAAAACTCACAACAGATTTACTAGCATATGTTAAACTACAACACTTTTATACATTTACCATCTGCTCAGGAACTGCCTGACTCTGACGAAACACCTGTGGATAATGAATTACAAAATTTAATTCCTGGCTTACTCAAAAGCATACTAGCTTTAATTTGGTCAGAGCGATGGGATTGGTTTTTTGGGGTGGATATGGGTATTTATTATCATCCCGATTCACCCGCAATTGTTCCGGATGGTTTTTTGAGTTTAGGTGTTCAGAGAGTTATTGATGAAGCGTTACGCCTCAGCTATGTATTTTGGGAAGAACAGCGATTACCGACTTTGGTATTAGAGGTAGTTTCTCAAACTTATCGAGGAGAATATAGTACCAAGAAAGAACTGTATGCCAAAGAATTAGGGATTTTATATTATATTGTCTATAATCCCCGCAGAAAAAGAAAACCACGATTAGAAGTATATAAATTAATTAATAGAGAATATGTTTTACTCACGGGAGATCCGGTGTGGTTACCAGAAATAGGATTAGGGATTGGGAAAGAGAGAAGAACTCATCAAGGAATTACCAGAGAGTGGTTGTATTGGTATAATGAACAAGGAGAAAGATATTTAACTTCAGAAGAACGCACTCAGGCAGCTGAACAAAGATTTTTAGAATCTGAACAACGGGCGCAGTTATTAGCAGAAATGTTAATTAATTTAGGGATTAATCCTCAAAATTTACCCGAAAAATGATGAACTTGTACTGCAAAAATTCATAATTCCTAAATAATTTGTTATACAGGAATCCGTGTTGAGCTTTGAGTTTATTTGCGTAGAACTAAAGTTTACACTGTAGTTCTTCTACAAGTTGCGGATGTAAGCAGGTCATTTGATGTATCTTACTGAGCATTTTTTATTTCCCGATTAGTTGTATTCGGACAGGTAGTTGCCTTTCTCTTTACCCTCATGGACTTGGCAGCAGCGTGTAATAACTTAGTTTTTCTATGCACCCTCGCCTCCTCTAGCGATAGTTTTGGCGAAGAAATCACTGAAAGAAGAGAAGCAATTTCTGTTTCTGCTAGGGGACTTGCAGAAAATAGAAAAATATGGGAAATTTGAACCTGTATAAAAATTTTAGCCAAAACAGCAACAAATCTCTCAACTATCCTCAACGGAAGCGATGAGATGAGAGTTGCAAAAGCTACCAGCAGAGCCGGATGGCAAGTGCTCATGGGGTCTAGTGCCACTTCTCGGCCTTGGCTCCCCAACACGCTGACTCATGAATTGCGGGTGAGTTGACGACACGTTTATCGCATTGATGGAGCGATCGCTGACTATATTAGCCCAAAGCCCTATTCTCTCGTGATTAATTGTCATTAAAATTAAGTTGTTGAGAATAAAAAGTAACAAAAAAGATGTTAAAAAACTTTTGGTACGTATGTGAATTCAGCGCAGCTATTACCAATAAACTCAAGCGGATCACCATGCTCAATCAAGAAATTGTCATATACCGTAACTCAACAGGAGCGGTGATAGCTTTTCTAGATGAGTGTCCCCATTGCGGCGCTGCTTTATCTAAGGGCAGGCTGGAAAACGACTGTATCCGCTGTCTTGATCATGATGGGAAATTCCCATCAGATGGTGATTGCATTGAAATCCCAGACAATCAGCCGGGTGTGTCAATTCCCAAGCAGGCTCGCCTAAATACCTATTCAGTTCAGGAAAAGTACGGTCTTGTCTGGTTGTTTTGGGGAGACTTGCCTGAAAATCAACGTCCCCCATTGCCATTAGTTCCTGAATTTGGAAAGTCTAATTGGCGGCCAGTTTACGGTGAATTCAGATGGAATGCTCACTACACCCGCGTATTAGAAAACCAATTTGATGTTTCTCACCTGCCTTTTGTTCACTCAAACTGTATCGGCAGTGGCATGGTAGACCAACAACAAACAGAAGATTACGATGTACACATAGAACAGTTGAGAGGAAGCGCTACCGTCACGGTCAATCAGGCTAAAAAAGTTACACCCTGGTCAAAAGCCATCCTCCAGAAACAAAACTCGTCTCTTGTGCGTGTAAAAGTATCTTTTTATATGCCCAATATTAGCTGGCTGGAATTTGATTTTCCGGTGGGAAATTTCAAGATGATTATCTTTAGTGTTCACTTGCCAATAGATGCTAACACAACGCACAGTAGGTGGATCGTTCTCCGCAATTTTTTCACATCATCCTGGATTGATGGGAAAGTTGTAAAGTCAGCAATGAAGCCGTTACTAGAAGATAAGCCCATAGTTGAGTCACAAGACCCCAAAGTAGTGCCTGATAATTTGATGGATGAACTCCACGTTCCTGCTGATAAGTTGTCCGTCGCCTATCGCAAATTACGCAAAAAATGCTTGGAAATGGGCTGGGGCGAAAAACCTGGCGTCAACATATCGGGCTATCCGAATGCAGACTTACCAGACAGTATGATTGAGTTGTTCGCTATGTCCAAAAGCGCGACCACAAGTGTCGATTAACTCCTAAACGGCTTGATTCGTAGGTGTGGCAGGCTTCTACATTTGGCGGGAAATCCAATGGCCGTGGATGTTTGTCAGAACCTTAATTATGTTTTTTGGTAATGCTTTGCCTGTAAGTATTTTTGGCACTTTAGTTAGTTCTGCGGTTGATTTTGTATTTATCTTGACTATGTTAATGACAGAGTTAATCATGCACTAATTTCACCTTTATTATTCATTTGAATTGTCTCTCTTGATTTTCATCGGTGACGACAACTTAGCATCTAAAAACTGAACGCTGTTACGACTTGATGGCATTTTTTGATTCAAAACAGGAGGTTAGTCCGCAAGCATGTTAAAAAACTTTTGGTACGCCTGTGAATTCAGCTCGGCAATTACTAATAAGCCTAAACGAATTCCTCTTTTAAACCAGCAATTTGTCATGTACCGTAATTCAAAACAAGAGGTGTTAGCTTTCTTAGACCAGTGTCCTCATCGCGGTGCAGCCCTCTCCTTGGGTTGGGTGGAAAACGACTGTATCCGTTGTCCTTATCATGGTTGGAATTTTCAAAGCGACGGTCTTTGTATACAAATTCCTGCGAATCAGCCAGGTGTGTCCATCCCCACGAAGGCTCGCCTATATAGCTACCCAGTTCAGGAGAAGTACGGTTTTGTCTGGTTGTTCTGGGGAAACCTGCCTGAAAATCAACGCCCTCCACTCCCATCATTTCCTGAAGTTAACAATCCAGCTTTGCGGTCTATTCAGATGGAAATAAACTGCAATGCTCATTACACCCGTCTACTAGAAAACTTTAGTGATCCTGCTCACTCAGCCTTAGTCCATGCTAATTCCTTCGGTAGTGGCATGAAGGAGGAACCCCAACTTGCAGAATATAAGGTTCATCAAGAAGCTTGGGGTGCAACTGCCTCATTCAACACTAAGCAGCACGCGCCTAAAGGCTTTTTTGGGAAATATCTGTCCCGCCAAAACTCCCCAGAGATAAATTCAATCAAAGCTTTCTATATGCCCAACATCAATTATTTTGATGTTGATCGTGGTAAGCTGCTGATGTTTGTGGTTCATGTCCCCATTGACGACTGCACTACCATTTCCAAATTGATTCAGTTTCGTAGTTTTTTAACTCATCCCTGGTTGGATATCGTTTTCCGCAACCAAATTTTGAAGATATATCAGGAAGATAAACGAATTTTTGAGTCTCAAAGCGCAAAAGTGCCGCCTAATGATTTGACAGAGGAAATCTCTACTCCCTCTGATGCTTTGTTGCTTGCATATCGTCAACTCCGCCAAAAATGCTTGGATATGGGTGGGGACAATGTTTCCTACATCAGTCAATCACACCATACAAATAATTAGTTAGGTCTGGGGATATTCCCAACCCCAACTGAGGAATCAGGTTTCTATCTAATTTACTATCAACCCTCAAATACTGCTAATAATTTTGTCTGGAAATGAAATACCCTCAAATACAGGTTAGAGCTATTTTACGAGCAGCTAAAGTCGAAACTGCCCAGCCACCTTACGACACTATTCACATTAAAATCCTATATCCAGGGCGAATGTCGGGCAGTCATTTAGAACGAGATATGGGAGTTGTCGCAGTTGACTCAGAACAGGCTCCCTTTCCGGTGGTGATTTTCTTCGGTGGTTTCAACTGTGCTTGAGAAATGTACCAATGGCTGGCCGTGAAGCTAGTTGAGCGAGGACTGGTAGTTGTCACCTTTGCCTGGATTGCAGAAACTCTGCCGGGAATGTTTGGCTTTACTCCTGGTATAGATGTAGCTATGGTGACACCTGATAACTACGGTAATCTTCAACTGCTTCGGCATTGCCAGTATTACTAGCTGAACTTGAATGCTTAAATTCACAAGGAATATTGGCGGGAATGCTTGACCTGCAAAAAATTGTTTTGGGTGGACACTCAGTTGGTGGTACAGTAGCGCTTGTCAATGCCAACCCTGGTTATTTCCCTCAAGTAGCGGCTGCTTTTAGCTACGCATCTCATAATGCTGGGTTTGTAGCACATGGCTACAAACCGGGTACTATCAAGCCTTTATTTTCAGAACTACCACTGTTGTTGCTAGGAGGAACTTGTGATGGGGTAATTTCCAAAAGTAGCGATCGCTATGGTATCACTAAAGAAGATGCTAAGGAGTTAATCACTCGCACATATAACGAGGCAATTTCTGGCGGACGAAATGACACTTATCTCGTATTTTTTGAGGGAGCTAATCACTTTTGCATCGCTGATCCTCTCGATCTTACCACTGCTAGACCGTTTCTAGACTTACCAGCCAGTCAGCCAATAGATGAAATCCGTTTTCTGCTGGCAGAAACTATTGGTTTGTTTATTGATGCTCATGTTCGCCACCAATCAACAGCATTAAAAGCGTTTAGCCATCTATTAAATGTTCCTAATCCCTTGATTGCATTCTTTAAATGTAAGTAGGGCTTGCGGAAAAAAAAAGAAAAGGCAGCAATATCGAATAGCACATTCAATATCAATCAATTCACTATTCATAAGGCTTTTGGGTTCAGTAAGTTAAAATGGATTATTTTCTCATCCCTTTGCCTTCCCATGCTAAATTAAAAAGACTGAGAGTTGGGAAACTTCGGTGAAATTCCGGGACTGTGCCGCAGCTGTAACCTAATTTTAGATTGATGAAGAGGAGATAATGGGACTTTTACCCCACATTCAACCATACTCAATCCAAAATCAGATGAGTCAGAACGCCAATTTTCAGGGTGTCGTCAAGACACAATGATCATCTAATCTCTGCGTTGCACAGAGAAGGAGTTCTCGTTTTGCTGATCGGTTCTACTAAATGTCCTGGTTTATTTTACGCTACACCTGCTCAAGATGGTATTTTGTCTCGGATCAGAATACCAGGGGGAATTCTCACTACTCAACAAAGTTATGCGATCGCTGAATTAGCCCAAGAGTCGGGAATTGGCTATATTGATGTAACTAATCGTGCTAATCTACAAATCCGGGCGATTCAGCAAGGATTGAATGCGGAAGTTCTCCAAAAGTTACAAACATTGGGATTGGGTGCTGAGAATCCGAATATAGACCAGATTCGGAATATTATGACCAGTCCCACAGCAGGTATTGATACTCAAGAATTAATTGATACTCGTCCTTTGGTTCTGGCTTGGGATGAGTATATTAAAACTCATCCTCATCTCTCAGTGCTACCAGCTAAATTTAGTGTGGGTTTTGATGGTGGTGGTAGAGTTTCTGTGAGCGATCGCCTCAACGATATTAGTTTTGTCGCGGTATTAGTGAACGAAACCCTTTACTTCCGTGTGGATTTGACTGTGGGTGCAAAAGGAAAACCTCCTCAGGATATGGGAATTTTGTTAGCACCGAATCAATGTTTAACCTTTTTGGTAACTTTGGTTAAGGTTTATCTCCATCATCTTGAACCCCATCGCCCTCGTCAACTCCGATTACGAGAAGTTATCAATAATTTAGGTTGGGAAAATTATCTCCAGGAAGTGCGGAAACAGCTTGATTTTCCACTGATTCATAAATCCAAAGATACAGTAAATAACACTGCCAATTTTCATATTTCTCAACTGATTGGCATTCATCCCCAGCGTCAACCGGGATTATATTATATGGGTGTGGTTTTACCCCTTGGTCGCATACAGGATTGGCAACTCAGGGGTTTAGCTGATTTACAACAAAAATATGGTCATGGGATGCTCCGACTCACCCCTTGGCAAAATTTGCTGCTGACTGATATTCCTCAGCAATGGTTAAGTTTGGTCAAAAATGAAATTACCAATTTGGGATTAGACACTTCTAGCAGTAATATTAGAAGTGCATTAGTGGCTTGCTCTGGTAGTCAAGGTTGTGCAGCTGGTAATACTGATACTAAAGCTCATGCCTTGATTTTAGCTGAATATTTAGAAACTCACTTGATTTTAGATACTCCCATTAATATTCATTTCAGTGCTTGTGTTAAATCTTGTGCCCAGCATCATCCCAGCGACATTACTTTACTGGGTGTCAACATGACCACAAATCATGGTAGTTTTGACGCTTATCACATTTTTGTTGGCGAAGATGAACCAGAGTCATCATCCTTATTTTTGACTGAAGCTGATACTCACCAGAAATTTGGTCGTCAACTGGATCAATTTGTCCCTTGGTCAGAATTACCAGCACTAATCAAGGAAATGCTCATTATCTATAAAACTGAACGTTTGCATCCTGATGAGTCTTTTCGGGAATTTACCAAACGTTATCGCGGTTTTCTGGAAGATGAACGCTAGATAGCAAGAAGCTCTAACTCCTGATTCCTTCACTTTTAAAAATCTCATATCTCCATGTCTGACTATATCCGTAATGCCAACGAAATCTACCGTCATTCTTTCGCCATTATCCGTGCCGAAGCTAACTTAGATATCCTCCCTTCAGATGTAGCTAAAGTTGCAGTTCGTTTGATTCACGCTTGTGGAATGACGGATATAGTTTCTGATTTGGGATATTCATCTACAGCCGTCCAATCAGCTAGAACAGCCCTAGCCGAAGGGGCACCGATTTTATGCGATTGTCGGATGGTGGCTGAAGGTGTGACCCGAAAGCGTTTACCCGCTAATAATCAAGTGCTTTGCACTCTTAATGATGCTCAAGTTCCAGAAATCGCCCAGCGTTTAGGAACTACTCGGTCAGCCGCAGCTCTGGAATTATGGCGATCGCATTTATCAGGTTCAGTCATAGCTATCGGTAATGCTCCCACAGCCCTATTCCGACTCTTAGAAATGCTAGATGAGGGAGTACCCCGTCCGGCAGTTATCCTCGGTTTTCCGGTGGGATTTGTGGGTGCAGCGGAGTCAAAAGCGGCCTTGTCCGCAGATAGCCGCAACGTACCATTTTTAACTTTACATGGACGACGCGGTGGTAGTGCGATCGCCGCTGCCGCAGTTAACGCTTTAGCATCGGAGGTGGAATGAAAAAAGGAGGTCGTTTGTATGGAATTGGTGTGGAACCAGGAGATCCAGAACTCTTAACCCTGAAAGCACTGAGAATATTACGTGCTGCCCCTGTAGTAGCTTATCAATCAGCTGTAGATAAACAGAGTATTGCTAGGCAAATAGTAGCCGAATATTTAACTGGAAATCAAATTGAGGTACTATACCATCTACCGCGAGCTTTAGAGCCAGAAAAAGCTAAGTCCATTTATGATCAAGAAGTGGAACCAATTGCTGCTCACTTAGCCGCAGGTCGAGATGTCGCCGTATTGTGTGAAGGAGATCCATTTTTTTATGGTTCTTTTATGTACATCTTTACCAGATTATCCGACCAGTATGAAACCGAAGTTGTGCCTGGGATTTCCTCCCTGATGGCTTGTCCTGTAACTTTGGGTGTACCATTCACCTACTACACTGATATTTTGACAGTTCTACCTGCCCCACTACCCACGTCAGTTTTAATTAGCCAACTATTAGCAACTGATGCTGCGGCTATTATTAAACTTGGTCGCCATTTTACTAAAGTGCGGGATATTTTACACCAATTAGGGTTAGCATCACGGGCAAAATATATTGAGAGAGCAACTACATCACACCAACAAATTATACCTTTAGATGCAGTTGATCCCGAAAAAGTGCCTTATTTCTCGATGATTATTATCCCCACCAAAAGCAAATTATGAGGACAAGCATGGCGCCAGCAGTAGTGGTATTAGGTCAAAATAGTGTGGTCATAGGCAGACAAATTACCAACATTTTTGCAGGAGCCACTTTATATGGTTTAGCCGCTCGGACAACTGATGTGGATGTGACTTTCACCGATTTTGGCGAGACAATCCGGTTATTATTTACAGAAGGAAGACCATTAATTGGTATTTGTGCAGCAGGTATTCTGATTAGAACCCTAGCACCAATGCTAGTAGATAAAGCCCAGGAACCGCCAGTATTAGCTGTGGCTGAGGATGGTAGTGCGGTAGTACCCTTATTGGGTGGACTTTCTGGGGTGAATGATTTAGCCCGTTATATTGCCGAAACGCTGGCAGTAAAAGCAGCAATTACCACGACTGGGGATTTAAGATTTCAGACTGCGTTATTATCTCCTCCACCTGGATATCATTTAGCTAATCCAGCAGAGGCAAAAAAATTTATCGCTGATTTATTGGCTGGAGCCAAAGTTAAATTGCAGGGAAATGCTCCCTGGTTGAGTAATAGTCAATTACCAATTGATCCCGATGGCGATTTGACTATTCAGATTACAGAACGGGTGTTGAGTCCAACTGTTGATTGTCTAGTTTACCATCCTCAGACGGTGGCGATCGCATTTAATGAAATCACGGGACGAGAAAAAGAGGCGATCGCGTTAATCAAACAACTACTAGCTGATGCTCAAATTTCACCTCTTTCCGTAGCAGGTATTTTTGCACCCCTGTCTGTAGCAGCTAATCCGACCATTCATGCTGTAGCGGAGAGTTTTGGGGTACCAGCACGTTTTTTTGATGCCCCTTACTTAGCCCGATTAAAATCTCAAGGATATAACATCGCATCAGCAGCAGCTCTGGTGGCTACAGGTTCATCTGGAAAATTAATTTTTCCCACTGGAGCTTCAGTTCTATCTTCACCATTAGCAATCGCGATCGCCAATCAAATTATTGACCCTGATACTAAAGGTCAAGCTAGGGGAAGATTAGCAATTATTGGCATCGGTCCAGGTGGAGAACAATGGATGTCACCCCAAGTCAAAGAGATACTCAAATCAGCCACCGATTTAGTTGGTTATAAAACCTATTTAGATTTATTGGGAACGCTGGGTGATGGTAAACAACGTCACGAATCCGATAATCGGCAAGAAGAAAAACGAGCCATCATGGCATTAGATTTAGCGGCTCAGGGACGATATGTAGCAGTAGTATCCTCTGGTGATCCCGGCATCTATGCAATGGCATCAGCAGTTTTCGATGCATTAGAACACCATATTAGATTAGAGTGGCAAACTATTGAGATTCAAGTTGCACCAGGAATTTCTGCCATGCAAGCATTAGCGGCAACAATTGGTGCACCGTTGGGACATGATTTCTGTGTGATCTCACTTTCAGATATTTTAAAACCTTGGACAATTATTGAACAACGCATTCAAGCTGCTGCTCAAGCTGACTTTGTGATTGCTTTTTATAATCCTGCATCGAAAGAACGTAATTGGCAGTTAACCGCAGCTAAAAATATTTTGTTGCAACACAAAAGACCCGATACTCTCGTAGTATTAGGGCGAAATATGGGGAGAGAAAACCAAACAGTTAAAGTCACAACTCTGGAAGAATTCGTCCCATCTGATGCTGATATGCGAACCACTATTATCGTTGGTTCCACACTAACCCGGAAAATCCCATGGAATGGCGGTGATGTATGGATATATACACCACGTCGTTATCATTGAAAAGAGTTAGAATCAATACCAGAAGTTAGTCAAATAGAATCAACCCTATGCTTCGAGGTAGAGCTATGCTAAACCTCGAAGACAGATTAAATTCTAACCAATGATTACTTCACGAGGAGAGGAGTCACTTTGGGGATTGTGAGCAGTTTCAGCTTTGGCTTCAGCAATTAAATCTTGCAAAGATTCTCCTACTTGAGCAGCTGATGCTTGCACTTGATCATAAGCTTGAAAAGCGAAAACTAATCCACTCTTGGCTGCTGAACGAGTTGATTCCGATAATTGGTTATTGGTAGCATTGTCAATAGCACCAATAACAGGAGCAAGCACTAGTGCGCCAAGACCAATTGTGGCAGCGACTACTGGCTCTAGTCCAAACAATAAAGCTTCTAGTTCCATCGTTTCCTTAGCCTCAAAAAAGGGAAATTAATTGATGATGATTTGTGTAATACTTTAAGTCACGGATTGCTGACAACTCACAAGAGCTATATAGTCTTGCTTTACACATTTACCGCAATAATTATATCAGAAAGTAGGAATTTTGAAACATAAAAACTTCTGAACTATATACTGACAATTCATCAAATTTATCTATAGTCAGGAACTCTTGGCAGGATAAGCCCTCAAATGCTTACAAAGAAAGGGAACAGGGAACAGGGAACAGGGAACAGGGAAAGAATATGTTGTTTGTTCAAAAATCAAATTGGAGTCCTATCTCTATTCACTGTTCCCCGTTCCCTGTTAAGAGTTCCCTTCTTCAGAAAAAAGATGTTTTTTGAGGAGAGTGGCACCAAAAAAAAACGGCGTCCTTATTTCAATCTCATGTTTTTAAACATGAGTTTTTCCTGTTCCCTGTTCCCTGTTCCCCGTTCCCTGTTCCCTCTGAATCCATATTCATTTTCAGTTTTGAATTCCGCTTGACGGTACTAGTCTATATTCCTACTCTTTTTTGATGTAAAATAGTTGACAATTTCCCAAAAATATTAGATATAAGTTAAGTAGTAGTCAGAAATATCCGCTAGCTAAAGCCTTGTTTTCACTACCCCTAGTTTTGAAAAAATAGCAAAAGCAAATATTGTGAAACCCTTATCTAATCATAAATTCAATTCAGAATCTGGAAAAGTCAGTGGCGCTTCGGCACTGAATATATTTACTACTAAGTCATTTGAGACTAGCTGGGCATTTGGACATAGGTTGCTCAGTCGCTTGGATTCAAAAACTCGCTTGGGTTTGTCTATAATGGTGGCAATGACAGTTTTTTTACTGCTACCAAATTTTATGCATTTATACAACCGGATTCTGATCGGTTGGATTTCGGGAACTTTGAGCTTTTTAGGCTTAGTAGTAATCATGATGTCAAATGCGACACCAGAAGAAACCTGTTATAGTGTTCAACACCAGGAGGCGCAACATTTTATGGTTTTCCTCCTAGTAATTATTACTGCCTGCACCAGTATATTTGCTATTGCGCTCATGCAGGTAAACAATAAAAATATTCCTGCATCTGCCATATTACTGAAAATTGCTCTGTCTCTAGTAGCAGTGCTCTGCTCTTGGTTCCTGACTCATACTATATTTGCACTGCATTATGCTACTTGCTACTACCGCCAAGATTTGACGGATGAAAAAATACAATATTCTGGTGGATTGCACTTTCCCGGAGATGATTTACCTGACTACTGGGATTTTATGTATTTTTCCTTGACTTTAGGGATGACAGCCCAAACTTCAGATGTTTCTGTTCCGTCGTTATCTATGCGAAGGTTAGTTTTAGGACATGGAATTATTTCTTTCTTTTTTTACGTAGTCATTTTAGCTGCTAGTGTTAACATAGCATCAGGACTGTTATAATATGAACATTTACGTTTTACTCAGTCTGATTGAAAATCCAAAATCACGTTTATTACTCTCTTTAGTCCTAGCACAAATAGCTTTTTTATCCCTCTCTTGGGCTAGTTTAGAATTCCGTCTGATTACGGCTTGGACTGTAGGTGTTTTGTGTTTTCTGATCTTAGTTCTGGTGATGATGTTTAGTGCCAATGCAGAAAAGACTCAGATTAGATCTCAACGACAGGAGATTGATAATTTAGCTCTTTATCGTCTAGTTGTTTTAGCTGCTTTTGCTAGTCTATTTATTATTGGTACGGTCTTGGCCAAAAATAAAGATAAATTTACTCCCGAAGTTGGGCTGTCGATTTTGGCAATTCTTTGCTCTTGGTTTTTAATGCATACCATGTTTGCTCTCCATTATGCTGCTTTTTATTATCGTCAAGATTATTCTCATCCAGAACTAGAGTATGTAGGCGGATTAAAATTTTCTGGCGAAGATTCACCTAGTTATCTAGATTTTATGTATTTCGCATTTACTTTAGGTATGACTTCTCAAACTTCCGATACAGCCATAATTAAGTCCTCCATGCGACGTTTATGTTTGGGACATACAGTGGTATCATTTTTCTTCTATAGCGTAATTTTTGCGATGACAGTTGGCATTGCTTCTGGATTTATAAATTTTTCTATGTGGAGATAGTATGCATTTTATATCTGTGGTATTATTGGCGATCGCTTCTAACATTGATAATTTTGCGGTTGGGTTAGCATATGGTAGCAAAAAGCTAAAAATTGGCGTCCTTACCAATTTGTTTATTGCGCTAATTTCTGGAGTCGGCAGTTTTTTATCAGTTTCAGTTGGTCAAGATATTAGAACTCACCTATCTGTAGATATTGCTCATCGATTAGGATGTCTAATTTTAGTTGCTTTTGGAGCTTGGTGTATTTGGGAAACTCTGAAACGCGATCGCAAAAAAGCTAAACAGCGAGCCAGAAGACGGCAAGAAATACGTTTTTTAGTCAGTGCTGGTTCAGATATGCCTCCTAGTAGAGCTTATCAGCGTTTAGCTGATGAGAATGACTCCCAGGACTTTGCAGATGAATTTTTGCAGGAGTTTTCCTATGAAAATTATTTAGACAATCCCGAAAAAGCTGATACCGATAAATCCGGTTATATTGATGTACGAGAATCTATTGCTTTAGCATTTGGGTTAACCCTCAATAATTTAGGTTCGGGAATTGGGGGTGGAATGCTAGGTTTAAATGCGATGATTATTTCTCTACTCGTTTTTGTTTTGAGTGGATTAGGGATGTTAGGAGGATATTTTTTAGGCGATCGCTTTTCTATCAAAATGTCCGGTTGGCAGGCAGTATTGGGTTCTGGTGGTTTAATTATTGCTACGGGTCTATACGAATATTTTTTCTTTCTTAAGTAAATACACTATGGGGTAATACTCTCAACACCTCTTCTATAGTTGTTACCCCAGTGATTACCTTCTGCATCGCAGCTACACCAAAATAAGTAAAATTTATTTCCTGAAGATAACGATGTAATTATCTAACAGCTATTACCCTTCAATCATGACTAACCCCATCGGAAGTAAAACCAAAACCACTGTCTGGGTCGTAGAAAAAGGACAGATAAAACCCCGTTTAGACTATCTTACTACTGAAGAACCTTTAGAAATCCGTCTGGTATCCCCAAATCGCACCGTAGCTGTGACGATGCGGACACCAGGAGCAGATTTTGAACTCGCTGCTGGTTTTCTCTATGGTGAAGGGGTAATTAACTGTCGAGAAGATATCCAACGGATGAGTTATTGTGTAGACGACACAGTAGACGGTGAACAACGCTACAATATAGTCAATGTGGAATTAAAACCTGGATTGAATCCAGATTTACAACCTTTAGAGCGTCATTTCTACACTAATAGCGCTTGTGGGGTTTGTGGTAAAGCTAGTATTCAGGCTTTACAATTGCGTTCTTTCCCAGTCATACCTCCCGGCTTGACAGTATTACCAAATATTATTTATACCTTACCAGGGCAGTTGCGAAATGGTCAAGGTATTTTCGGCGTTACTGGAGGTTTACACGCTGCTGCTGTTTTTGACGCTCAAGGGCAGTTATTAAACTTAAAGGAGGATGTTGGACGTCACAATGCTGTTGATAAATTAATTGGTTCGGCTCTTTTGGGTAATGAGTTACCTTTGCACAATCATATTGTCATCGTCAGTGGTCGCTCTAGTTTTGAGATTTTGCAAAAAACTACTGCTGCGGGGGTGCCTATTGTTTGTTCTGTTTCTGCTCCTAGCAGTTTAGCTGTTTCTGTAGCTCAGGAATTTGGTGTGACTTTAATTGGCTTTCTCAGAGGCGAGCGTTTTAATATATATACTGGACATGAGAGAATCACTACGGATTAAACCGTTCTTTGAAAAACTGTTATTCCCTGTTCCCTATTTAAGAAACTGACACATGCTAATCAGCGTCTTTGGAAATACATATGATAAAAGTGATTATGCAATATACTCACGCATTAGTAACCATCGCCGCAGTTGATCTTGAAACACTGGTTAATTTTTATACAAAACTTTTGGAGCAAAACCCTGTTCATGTAATTCCTGATGTTTATGCTGAATTTCTACTGGCTGGTCTACGATTAGGCATTTTTCAACCCAAAAAAACCCACGCCGCCGAATTTGAAGCATCTGGCAAAAGTCAAATCAGTTTGTGTTTAGAAGTAGGTAGCTTGGAGCTGGCGATCGCCCATCTCATTGCTCTCGGATATCCACCATCGGTGGAAATTTCCTTCAGTTCCCACGGTCAAGAAATTTACATCTATGACCCTGAAGGCAACCGTCTGATTTTACATCAGTCTCTTTTCTGATTATAACCAAGGAGGGGACACCAACTAATAGACCATCAATTATCAATCACCAATACCTAAGCAAAATGTCAATTACACAAAATTACAAATTAAATCAGATTCAATGGTATCCAGGTCATATTGCCAAAGCCGAAAAAAATCTCAAAGAACAGCTAAAGCGAGTAGATGTGGTGTTGGAAGTAAGGGATGCACGTATTCCCTTGGCTACAAATCATCCCCAAATGAATGAATGGGTGGGTAATAAAGCCCGAGTTTTAATCCTGAATCGAGTGGATATGATTTCCGCCCAGATGCGATCGCTCTGGATTGATTGGTTTAAAGAACAGGGAGAAACTCCCTATTGGACTAACGCTCAACATGGTCAAGGAATTGTCTCTGTCGCTAAAGCGGCTCAAGCTGCGGGAGTAGAAGTTAATCACAGAAGAATCAGTCGAGGGATGTTACCCCGTCCGGTGCGTGCGGTGGTGATTGGGTTTCCCAATGTGGGTAAATCAGCCCTGATTAATCGACTCTTAGGAAAACGGGTGGTCAATAGCGAAGCTCGTCCTGGAGTAACTCGACAACTCCGATGGGTACGAATTTCTGACCAGTTAGAATTACTAGATTCTCCTGGTATTATTCCCGCTAGGTTAGAAAATCAAGCCGCAGCTTTGAAGTTAGCCATTTGTGATGATATTGGCGAGGCATCTTATGATAATCAGTTAGTTGCATCTGCATTAGTAAACATATTAAATGAACTCCAATATGCAGAACCTAGTTTATTACCCAAAAAACCTTTATATTCTCGCTATGAGCTTGACTCCCTATCATATACCGGAGATGAGTACTTGCAACTATTAGCAGAACATCGCTACAAAGGTGATATAGAAAGAGCAGCTAGACAAATGGTAACTGATTTTCGTAAAGGGTTTTTAGGTGAGATTCCTTTAGAAGTACCCCCAATTTAAGCAAACAAAATCCAGATATTTTCTCAAATTAGCTTGTGCTTCTAGGTTTCAACATGGATGATCATACTCATGAGTGAACTCACACTACGTCTCCAAGAGGGAAATACTGAAAAAGTTATTTCAGTGAATAAAGATATATTTACTATCGGTCGTCTACCAGAATGTGATTTATATTTGCCTTTTGGGGGAGTTTCCCGTAACCACGCTCAAATAGAGAAAATTACTGGTGATATCTGGGTGATAATGGATTTGGGTAGTAAAAATGGAACACAAGTCAATGATCGTCTAGTAACTTCTCCACAAAAATTGTATAACGGAGATATTATTTGGCTAGGTAATGTGAGCTTGCTAGTGGCATTTATACCGGAACTGACAAAGGTACAGTCTAACTATGTACCAACCATGCAAATGTTGCAAACTAATGAACAAATTACCATTCTTCGGAATGTTGAGGAACTACAAAAACAATGGATATCAGCAGATAATACTAGTAGTACCAACAATAAAGATACAACTATTGCTCGTCTCAAAGACTTAGTAGATATTGCCAAAAATCTTTGTGCAGCAACTTCTATAGAAGAAATTTTTTCTCAGGTACAAAAAGTTATCTTTCGCTACTTGGATAGTATAGATCGTTTGGCATTACTAATTGATGTCGATGGTTCTGGTCATTTGGAATTAATCAATGCGGCTACCAGAAATGTTTACCAACAGCAAAATTTAGCCCCTGATGGTAGCTGGATTAGTCGTAGTATCTGCCAAAATGTATTTGACCAAAAGGTGGCAATTCAAACGGCTGATACTCATAAAGATGAACGATTTTCCTCCGAAAATAGTATTTTACTCAAAGGTATTCGTAGTGCAATGGCGGTACCTTTATGGGATGAGAATAAAGTAGTGGGAGTTCTCTATGCCGATGCTAATTTCTCTTCTTACCACTGGACGAATGATGGAGAGGAAGAATTGAGCTTTTTTTCGGCTTTAGCAAATTTGGTTGCTTCTAGTGTACAACGTTGGCTATTAGTCGAGAAACTCAAAACTGAAGCCATGATTCGTCACCGATTAGAACGCTATCATTCACCCGCAGTAGTTCAGCAGTTAATATCTGTAGGTGTTTTACCTGGTGGTCGTCTTGCTCCTACCGAAAGTGAAATCAGTATTTTATTTGCTGATTTAGTCGGCTTTACCGCAATTTCTGAACGGTTAACACCTACGGAAATTGCTCAATTATTAAATAATCTATTTGAAGAAATGCTACAAGAAGTATTTGCTAATGCTGGTACTTTAGATAAATATATTGGCGATTGTATTATGGCTTTTTTTGGTGCTCCTGAACCACAACCTGCTCATGCTGATCGTGCTGTAGCTGCTGCTCAGGGTATGCTCAACCGTCTCCAACATCTTAATGCTAATGGTTTTTGGCAAGAGCCTTTACAATTACGCATTGCTATTAATAGTGGTAAAGCTGTAGTCGGTGATGTCGGTAGTTCCCAACGGGTAGACTACACAGCATTAGGAGCAACCATTAATCTCGCCGCCCGGATGGAAGGAGTTTGTCCCCCTGGGGAATGTGTTATTAGTGAAGTTACTTACAAAATGCTTTCTGAATCTGATGCTTTTCAGGAAATGGGAGATTATAATTTTAAAGGAATTAAGCGATTAGTCAAGGTTTATCAGACTAAAATAAATTATGCTTCATAAATCAGGAGTCAGGAGTAAAAATCTGGTGTGTAGTTTATTCCCTTTAACGGTTGTGATAGAAGATTGAATTGCTCAAATTTATTTGAATTTCTGACTGAGAATATATGCTTATATTAAATTTTCAAATACTCTCTTTGTATTTATTCTCACTCCTGATTCCTGCTATAAAATTTTGGTGTAGCTTCTATAGTTAAATTTGTGTAAAACTAGGAAACTACCTCAATCTATTTTAAAGGAGAGGTTAGCTAATGGCTATTGCCACCATTAATCCCGCTACTGGGGAAACGCTGAAAACCTTTGAGCCACTAAATGACGCCGAAATTGCGGCTAAACTAGACCTAGCAGGTCTGGCTTTTGAGCATTATCGGCAAACTACTTTCACACAGCGATCGCATTGGTTGCAAACAGCCGCAACCATCCTAGAGCAAGAAAAAGCGGATTTTGCCCAGTTAATCACCATAGAAATGGGTAAGCCCTTGACAGCGGCGATCGCCGAAGTGGAAAAGTGTGTACAAGGTTGTCGCTATTACGCGGAACAAGCACCTAGTCTTCTTGCTGATGTGCAAGTATCAACTGATGCCAGTCGTAGTTTTATTCGCTATCAGCCTTTAGGAATAATTCTGGCAGTAATGCCCTGGAATTTTCCCTTTTGGCAAGTTTTTCGCTTTGCAGCCCCAACACTCATGGCCGGAAATGTGGGTTTACTCAAACATGCTTCTAATGTACCACAATGTGCTTTAGCAATAGCTGACATTTTACAACGGGCAGGTTTTCCCAATGGTGTATTTCAAACTCTATTAATTGGTGCAGCTCAAGTTGCTAATTTAATGGCTGATGACCGGGTTAAAGCCGCCACTCTCACAGGCAGTGAACTAGCAGGGGCCTCTTTAGCTGCGGCAGCGGGAAAACAAATTAAAAAAACTGTGTTGGAATTGGGGGGAAGTGACCCATTTATTGTTTTAGCCAGTGCTGATTTAGAAACAGCAGTGAGCACAGCTACCACAGCCCGAATGATAAATAGTGGACAATCTTGTATTGCAGCCAAGCGTTTTATTGTCGCCGAGTCGGTGGCTGATCAATTTGAAAAGTTGCTGTTAGAAAAATTCCAGGGATTAATCGTTGGTGATCCTATGCACCCAGATACCGATTTAGGTCCATTAGCAACTGCTGATATTCTCCAAGAATTAGACGAACAAGTGCAAAAAGCCGTAAAAAGTGGCGGAAAAGTCCTGATTGGTGGACATCCCTTAGCAGACCGATGTGGGAACTTTTATCCACCAACTATTATCATAGATATTCCTAAAGATAGTCCTATTGCTCAAGAGGAATTCTTTAGACCAGTAGCATTATTATTCCGGGTTCCGGATCTTGATGCTGCCATCAAATTAGCAAATGACACACCTTTTGGTTTAGGTGCTAGTGCTTGAGACAACAAATGATCACGAAAGAGATCGTTTAATTGAGGAAATTGCCGCTGGAGCCGTATTTATTAACAGCATGGTTAAATCTGACCCTCGCTTACCATTTGGGGGTATTAAGCGTTCTGGGTATGGCCGAGAATTGAGTATTCAAGGCTTACATGAATTCGTCAATGTGAAAACTGTTTGGCTTAAATGATTTTTTCAGTAGTCTATTAACAGTTAATATTTATATATTTATATATTTAATTGTTAATTGTTAGTAGATTTTTTGCTCATAAGGAAATTAATCGAAATGAATACAGCTGAGTTATTGGTGCAGTGTTTAGAAAATGAAGGAGTACAATATGTTTTTGGACTTCCTGGGGAAGAAAATCTCCACGTTTTAGAAGCGCTAAAAAATTCTTCGATTCGATTTATTACTACTCGTCATGAACAAGGCGCCGCATTTATGGCGGATGTATATGGGCGTTTAACAGGTAAAGCTGGAGTCTGTCTTTCTACTCTAGGTCCTGGAGCCACTAATTTAATGACTGGGGTAGCTGATGCTAACTTAGATGGTGCGCCATTGGTCGCCATTACTGGTCAGGTGGGAACTGATAGAATGCACATTGAATCTCATCAATATTTAGATTTGGTGGCCATGTTTGCGCCTGTAACTAAGTGGAATAAGCAAATTGTTCGACCTAGTATTACGCCAGAAGTTGTCCGTAAAGCATTTAAGCGATCGCAAAGTGAAAAACCTGGTGCAGTCCACATTGATTTACCAGAAAATATTGCGGCGATGCCTGTAGAAGGCAAACCTTTACATCACGCGAATATTGAAAAGACCTATGCTTCTTTTGCCAGTATTCGGGCAGCAGCAGCAGCAATTTCTCAGGCAGTTAACCCCATTATTTTAGTTGGTAATGGTGCGATTCGAGCTAAGGCTAGTGATGCAGTCACGCAATTTGCTACCCAAATGAATATTCCTGTTGCTAATACTTTTATGGGTAAAGGTGTAATTCCTTATACCCATCATTTAGCATTATGGTCAGTGGGATTACAGCAAAGAGATTTTATTACTTGTGGTTTTGATAACACAGATTTAGTCATAGCCATTGGTTATGATTTAATCGAATTTTCTCCTAAGAAGTGGAATCCTGATGGCAAAATTGCCATTGTTCATATTGCCGCAGATCAAGCCGAAATTGATAGTAGTTATATCCCCAATGCCGAAGTTGTTGGAGATATTTCTGATTCCTTGGTAGAAATTTTAAAATTAGCAGATAGACAAGGTAAAGCCAATCCTTATGCGATTAGTTTACGTTCTAATATTCGGAATGATTACGAACAATATGCCAAAGATGACGGATTTCCCATTAAACCGCAAAAGTTAATTTATGATTTACGGCAAGTGATGGGGCCAGATGATATAGTGATTTCTGATGTTGGGGCACATAAAATGTGGATAGCACGACATTACCATTGTCATAGTCCCAATACTTGTATTATTTCTAATGGATTTGCAGCCATGGGAATTGCTATTCCTGGTGCTTTAGCCGCAAAACTTGTCAATCCTAATCGCAAAGTTGTTGCTGCTACTGGGGATGGTGGTTTTATGATGAATTGTCAGGAATTAGAAACAGCTTTGCGGGTGGGTACACCCTTTGTCACTTTGATTTTTAATGATGGTGGCTATGGTTTAATTGAGTGGAAACAAGAAAATCATTTTGGCAAAGGAAAATCAGCTTTTGTGCATTTTAGCAATCCTGATTTTGTCAAATTTGCCGAAAGTATGGGTTTAAAAGGTTATCGAGTCGAATCAGCTACTGATTTAATTCCTGTACTTAAAGAAGCTCTAGCTCAAGATGTGCCTACGGTGATAGATTGTCCGGTAGATTATCGGGAAAATCGTCTTTTTACTCAAAAAGCTGGTGAGTTAAGTTGTAATATTTAGGTTGTCCGGAGCAAGTTTTCCTTCCGTATCTCCTTTCTGTGGTGGGGATACGACTTTAACTTTCTGTGTAACTATACTGATTAGACATCTCCAAAAATCATGTAGGGGCGGATTGCAATCCACCCCTACCAAGGGTTTTAACGAACCCATAATTAATTTTCCCAGATATCTATTATTTAATCTCCCTGGTAAGAACCGTTCCATCTTTTTACTAATCTTCTTTGACAAGCTTCTACTGCTTGATTAGCAATTAATCGCACTTCTGGACTAGGGTCATTTTCAGTCATAGGAATCAAGTCTCCTAAAAACTCCGTCCATTGTGTTAAACTAGCAGCCACATTTTTTAGTTATCAATTGTCTCTAGAACTGAGATAGCATCCTCAACAGTAGTACGTACATCCTCATCAACTTTAGCCAAATTGCTTTCAAGGATTGTTTTTAATATTGACAGGCTGTGTTTTCGTTGCCATAATACAATATTTAATCTTTGAACTTGCACTTCATTTTGCTAATTTCCCACTTTCCCTTGAAGTAATACCTTGATTTGCGAAAGCTTCTAGCAGAATACTAGCTTTAATACATAGCTTTTCATCTTGATCATTGATTTTTAAGTATTCGAGTATTTCTTTAAACTCGCGCCACCCTAAGTAGGCAGATGCTTGAATCGCTGCAATACGAACTATTGAATCAGTACTTAAGAAAACTCTTTGGAATATTTCAAAAATGTTAGAGTCAAATACTTGGGTTGCAGCAATACCGAGATGCAAAATTGCCTGGGCTTTTTCTTGCGGATCTATAGCTGTTTCTGTGTATTTCCAACTGCTGTATTTAGTCCACCTAATGCAGTTTATTAATTAATCCCATGTTGTTCATAAGCTGCTGCTAAATAACCTGCATGTTCACGAACCAATTCATCAGGATCTGATTTAGCCAGACGATCTAATGTTTCTTTAAACTCAGGCCATGATGCATAACCTATGCACCAAACTGCTGTTCTACGTACTTCTGAATCAACATCAGAGAATGCTGTTTGTAGTAATTCAAAAAATTGAGCATCAAATTTATATGGTGATGCTACACCCAAATATGCAACAGCTTTCATTTTTTCACTTCTATTAGTAGCATCTATAAATTTTCTAAAAATCTCTTCATTTGAATATACTTCGATTTTTGAGCAAATTTTAGATACCACTTTATCTACGTCTTTTCCTTTGACAACTATATAAGAAAATTGTACTAATTCATCTTCAATATAATGAATTGTAGTTTCCTCATCTTTTGTTTTCCACATTAATTCAAATGGGATATTATTATCAGTATCCCGGCTTGCCGTTTCTGAAAAAATCCATGTAGTAAATCGTGTTATCTTATACATTTCTAAATCAGTAAAAGGTGGTTTTGGGATTAGGTATTGAATTTTGTTTCTCATCTTTTCCTCATATACTTTAACTTAGTCAGTATCTATAAACAGTCTATGACGCCTTTGCAAGGCTTTATACATATCATTGTCTATGGATTGATCATCAATCCGGAGTTGCCACAGCCTTGGTAAATTTAACAAAGGACTAAAGTCTTCGACAGAAGTACCTCTAAGATCGAGTTTTTTCAAGTGCTGAAAATGGCTTAACACCGATATATCAGAAATATGATGTGCATTCCACATGCTCAACTCCTCAAGTTGCAATGAGTTCCTTAAATGTGATATATTTTCGACAGATGTAAAGTCTAAATCCAATTTTTTGAGATGAAGTGAATTAGTTAATGCTTCAATTGATTGCACTTTCGTTTGACGTATATTAAGCACTTCCAAGTAACTATTGTTCGCTAACACGTTTATAAATTCAATATTTGTCTCACTTAAATCAAGTATTTTTAAATATGTCAAACTTGATAATATACTAATATCCTGTATACTAGTTGTATTCAAAGTAAGTTCTTGAAGTTCATGCAAATTTATTACCCATGATAAATCATCTATTGTACAAGAAGTCAAATTTAAAGATATGAGTTTAGATAAAGCAGCTAGATTACTAAATTTTTGAATATTGGTCTTTGTTAAATCAAGTTTTCGTAGATTTGGCAGTTTTTCTAAAGGGGAAATTTCAGTTACCTCTGTATAGGCTAAATATAGCTCCTCAAGATTTATAAGATTAGATAAGCATGAAAGATCAATAATGTTGGAAAAAGAGAGGGATAAACTCTCAATACTAAGCAGATAGGATAGAGGACTAAAATCCTGAACTTCATATGAATAAAGATATAATTTTTTTAATTTTTTTAAATCAACTAACCCTCTAATATCGTTGATATTTGTATCAAATAAATAAAGTTCTCTAAGTTCAATTAGTTTCCTCACAGGGGAGATATCAACCACTTCATTTCCTGCTAAATATAAAATCTGGAGGGTAGAAATAAGAGCAATAAAGGAAATATCAGAAATTGAGATGTATTGGATATCAAGTTTTTCTAAATTTGGCATTTGTCTTAATGACGACCAATTTGCCGAATTTACACTTTTGGCTATTAACTCTTTCAAGCCTGTCATGGACGACAAAAATGTAATGTCTTCTATTTGATTATCACTAATTGATAAATATTTTAATGCATCCACGGAAGCTAATGGTTGAAAATTAGTTGCCTTGATTGAATCTAAAGACAAATACTGAAGCGAAGATATTTTTGCCACATCTTCAACTGTTTCTAATCCTGTGTAATTCAGTGATAATCGCTTTAATAATTTACATGAAATAAATGGTGTTAAATCCCTGATCTGCATTCTGTCTAGCGATAACGACTCGATATTGCTTAACTCTGATAAGACTGCCAATCCTGCAAATGGTTTTCTACTAATTGTTAAATTCTTAAGTGATTTTAATGAAGTAAGAGAGCTGATATCGTTCAGTTGTAATTGTTTTAATGAGAGTGACTCTAACCAATTCATTTGAGAAAGTATTTTCAGATCTTTTAAACAAGTTCCATCTAAATTTAAATGTTTTAATGCCCTAAAGTGTAATAATTCATCAATTCGACTCACTTCTGTCCAAGCTAGAGATATTTCTGTTACCTCTCTCAAAGTTTCTAGTGGTAAAATATCTGAAACGAAAACTTCATCTTCATTCACTATGTTGAGATGTTTTATCAGTGTGGCATCCCCAGATAATAAGCTATTTGATAATATTTCTGGATTATGTAATTCAGAAATATCAGTGATTTCAACTAGTTGTCGCCTATCTTCGTTGGCAGTTTTCTGATGGATTTCTCTTAACAATGGGCGGATGTCTTGTGGACTGTATAAACAAAATGGAACATGATCAGGAATGAGATTATGAGTAGTGAGAATCCAATCACATTGGGATACCAAAGAATAGAATGATGGGTAGTAAATATCGTTATCTGCTAAATTAGATGTTAGAGTATTTAATGTTTTCAGAATTTTTGAGTTTATAGCATTTGGATCTAGAGAAGTTGCTAATATATAAAGATGGGTAAACCCTTTTATTCCTAGTGTTAATAGTGCATTTTGACGAGCTTCTTCATCAAGTATTGGAACTAATCCTGGCTTACTTTTACCTGTCCAAGGATACCCTAAAATACTATCTACAAGATGCCTTGTAGTTTTAGGTTCCAAATCCAATGGTTTAATAGGTTGTAGAGAAAAAACTAAATACAAAGGTTTTTTAGAGGACTGCAAAAGATGCCATACAAGACTATGTTCTACCTGCCGATTATTTCCTTGTTTAATTAGCGAAAGTGGTGTTTCATAAAGCAAAGTGAAATTTAGGGGTGGACTAGGGATAGCATCAGGTAACAGATAGTCAATGAAGGGTGTTGCTTCTTCTGGATAATCTAATTGATTGATATCAAATGTATATTTATCTTTAAGTGCGGTGAAGGGTAAGTTCTCATCTAACTTCACATATTTAAATAGGGAAATAGGATAATCATTCAATGAATTGGGGAAATTCCAGTAATGTTTTTCAAATGCTAAACCACCTTGATGCTGTTGCCGCTCAATAGATAGCGGATTCATTGGAGACTCTGAATAGAGGATTGTGTACATCTTTTTCACCTTTAAATATAAAAGTCACCACTCTTCCTTCACTCTTACTTCCTTTTTGACCCTTCTTACCAAAGAACCCATCTTTAACCTTACCGAACTTCTGCTTCAGCCTCTTAACTGCTTTCTTCAACTTCTTGCCAATCTTGCTAGCAATCTCCCGCACCTTAGCAGCTATCTTACTACCCGCACTACGCAGCTTATTCACTAAAAAACTAGACACAAACTCCATCACCGCAACAGCCCCAGCAGCTACCGCATCAGCAAACAATCGTTCAGACTGTCCTGACTTCACAGCCTTCAAGAAACCAATAAACTTATCTATCGCTTGCAAGAAGCGTCCCACCGACCCCCAAGCTGCTTGTAATCCTTGGATAATCACCAGAACCGCACCGGCTCCTGGTATCAGCATCGTGATGAGTCTCTCCATCAAAACCTGAGCCAGTGCCAGAGGAAGGGCTGATTTAATTCCCTCCCATGCCATCTTACCTACTTCTTCTAGCTTGATACCACCTTGGCTGAGAACTTGCCAAATCGTCGCTCCTAATCCCAAAACCTCTTCTAGTTTCTGACTAAACCATGACTGAACTGCAACCTGAAAAGCTGACCAGAGATGATTCTGAACTCCATCCTTAGCTCCCGCGCCCAAATTACTCAACCATCCTCCCGGATTACCCGCAATATCTTTAATCAATACCGCAAATGTTCCGAGTATATCTATTGCCGCTTTAGCAGCAGATATAGCTCCTTGCACTGCGGTACTAGCTAGATTCACTGCCATTAAACAGCCTTGTTCTAACAGTCCTAAAGCTGCATTTAACCCTTGACCCAATAAGTTCAATGCTGCTTGTACACCTTTTTTCAGATTTTGCGCGAGATTATTAACCGCATTCTGTGCTTGTTCCACTGCGGCTTTAATCAATCCCCGGAAGCGATCACGCAGTTGGGGAAATTGCGCCAATAATACATCCCCTAACGCAATTAACGCATCTCCCACTAACTTAATCGTCGCCACTATCGCTTGACGTGCAGTTTCAATCACTGCGGTGGCTAACTTCTGTGCAGTCTCAATCGCTGCTTTTACGGCTGCACGAGCCATTTCAAAGGCTTTTTGAATCCCTTGCTTAATCCCATCAAAGAAGGCTTTGGCTTTGTCGGCAAACCAACCCAGGATACCCCCTGATTCTTTTTCTCCCTTGCTCCGTTCCTGTTGTGCATCAGCTTCTCCTTTTTGACGAGCTGCTTCTGCTTCAGTGTTCCCTTGAGCAATATGTTCTGCGGCTTTTGCTTGTGCTTCTGTTTGCTGTTGCTGAATCTCTTGATTCCCTTTTGCAATGGCTGCATCTCCATCAGTACGGGATTTTGCCACTAAGTCAGTTTGTTCTTGATTCCAAGCTTGACGATGTTTCTCAACTTCGGTCTGTGCTTTACTCTGCTCTGCTGATTGTAGAGCCGCATTTTCTGTTTGTAACTTGGCTATTTCTTGTTGATTATTAGTTTTTTCTTGGGCTACTTGAGTGTTATGCTCTTGCTGTTTAGCAGCCATTTGCCCTTGAGCTTGAGCTACAGCCGATTGAATTTCTGCACCATGTTCCTGTTGAGCAATGATTGATACGCCATCATCTCCCATCTCTCCCCTAGCTGCTGGTGCTTGACCACCCCCACCACCACTACTACTTCCACTTCCACCACCGATACCTTCTGCTTTTAAGGTTTCTGGAGTTACTTGGGGAGCAATTTCATTTTCCCCCATTGGTTGAGCTAGTTCTTGCTGTCCTTGAGTATGGACTTCTGTGACACTCTGTTCTAATTTAGCCTTTTGTTGTTGTGCTTGTTGAGGGTTAGCATTTCATTTTAGGTTGAGTAGGAATAATTTTAAAAACTCCCTAGTGTGAATCAGGGAGTTTTTAGTAATTAATCTTTCTCAGTGACTGTTAACCCAACCGCCTTTTTTAGTTCTGGGAACAACAGACGGCATCCATAAGCGGCTGTTTGGTTGATGACTAATTTCCCAAAACCGCGCTTAACTTCAGCCTTAGATTTTTTGCTACTAGCACTCTTGGTAATCTTGTCAAGTATAAAAAGATTAAGAATACCATCAATTTCTTTAAGTGTGTCATCACTTAGGGAAATTGTTTCTTGGAGTTTACGCTTAAATTCTCTTAGTGCTTTTTCTTGCTCTTTGAGGATAGCGTTTTGCTGCCAAAGTTCCGGATTCGATTGAAACTTTAGTTTTCTGGTATCGTAAAAATCCCCCAATTTGTCGCCGATTTCATTTTGGGGTCGCGATTTCACGGGAGCGATCGCGTTGTAAATCCACAGATATAACTGACAACGACAAAGTTTTGAGCCATTGCCTGTGTTCATCTGCTGACTGTCCCCCGAACTCTGCTCATTCATTCCCATGCCCAGTCGTCGTTTAAATCTTCCCAGGCTTTCAAATTTGGTGATCGGGAAGATTTGGCTAATGAGCAGCGCCTGACATCGCGGCGGAATTCCGAACTTATCCATTGTTTGGCGGTAAGGGAGAAATTGAGGAGAAGCCAGAATTTCTAACATTTGAGACTCTACCTCAATTTCCCATTCCCTCAAGTCACATAAATAGCTGGACAAACGCCGCGTAAAAGTAGAGATATCTACTTGGTATGTTTCAGCTATAGAACTACTACGAAGTTTGTCGTAGTAGTTATTCTTTCTTACGTTTGATCGCTCACGATTCGCTAACCAACACCACAGTGGTTCCATGCCATCACTCCCTGGTTGAGTATCCAGAAGTGCAGCTTCTGGAAATTCATGAGCCAATTGTTGACGAATTCTATTGACCACTGGTGATTTCATTCTGTTTAGAGATTGAAGTTGTAGCCAGTATTGTCTTAATTCCTTCACTTCTCCAGCTTCAAACTGTAAGAAAAAATCATCCTGTCCTTGGTGCAGTATGGCGTAACTGGCTAATGCTAATGCATCGGCTTGGTCATTTTTGTCTGGGAGTTTATTCTCTTTTCGGTAATGGGTAGCTTCACAATGTCCCACCCAAAAAACCGTTATACCCTCTTTTTGGCATATATGCGCCCATATCCAGGAATAGTGGATTCCGGTTGGCTCAAGCACAACTGCATCAGGCTTTAATGCTAGTAATCCAGCTACACCTTCAGCGTTAGCTTTGAACTTAAGTGGTCGGTTCCTTGCGTTTGTGTTTTTTAAAATGGTCTTTAAAATTGCGGGGAATAGCTTCCAATTCCCAACACACAACTGAGTCTTTACAAACGTCCAGTCCAATTATTTTCATTAATTTTCAAGGTTCGGTGATAGAGGTTTTCGCCATTAATTACCCATACATACAAGTCAAGAATCCTCTAAAAGGTATGAAGTCAATTCATTTTTAAACTCAAATATGGGGGAATTATTGGCAGTGGTGACTTCGTGAAATGCTGAAACCTTGTGGTTATTTCCACTCTAAAAATCGTGCCACTGCCAACACTCCGCACTAGCTTTTTGGACTAGTGACGAAATGAGTTGGCCTACCCATTCCGCGACATTCCCACTATGGGGAATGTTTCGACTGTTGGGTGAACAGTCATCATCAGGCGGATTTGAATTTAATTTCTACCTCAGTAATGCTATTACCGTTTTGCTGCCCGATGAAATAGGCTTTGATGATTCCATTGATACCGTTTTCGTCCAGCTTCGCCATGTCAGCGCGGGAACGAAAAAGTATTTCTTGTTCTAGTAAATTTCGGTCTTGTCCAGTCAGGTTTGCGAGTAGTTGTGTTGCCCTACTAAATGCAATAGCACCTAAAACGAAATCACGTTTTTTGATTAAAAATTCATCTGTCATTAGAATTCCCTCTCGGATTTTTCTTGCTTTACTTCAATCTCCTTTTTCAGTCGATTGTTCATTTCAGACAAGCGACTGTATTCCTCCTGCAAGTCCGCAATCTCTGCTTTTATCTCATCCTCTATTGGCTCTCTAATCATATTTTCAACGATATTAACTAGGTTTCTAGTTACCGATTCAGGATGGTCTAGTTCTTCCAGTTCGGCTGACATTTCTAGAGCCTTAGTTTCGTAATTCCCTAAATTGAGAATCCGCTTGTATGTGATGGTTTTAATTTGCGACATCACTCATCTCCTTTTCTGTTGAGTACGCAACTTGAGTCACCAGTCCCGTGCAAGAATTTCGGACAATGCGAGCGTAATGTTCAGCCTGTCCCTGGTATTTGAAACTAGTAACAAGTTCCCATTTGCCTTCAGAACTTAAGCGGTAAGCTCCCCACGGTAAAGGTTTCTGTTTGTAGCTCATTATTTGATTAACTCCTTAACTGCCAAATCGAGAAGGTGGTATGTTCTTGGGTCGTTTTTGAAACTGTCAGCGAAATAACCAATTATTGTTTCAGCTACTTGCTGAACCTGAGAGTCGGTTAGTTTCGGGTGACGTTTTTTTATTTGATGAAGAATTGATTCAGCGTTCAGCGTTTTTGTCATCTTTTGATACTCCGAATTTGAGCAAGTAGAAACTCCATTAATGAGAGACTTTCGTCGCGTGACATTGGGAGCTTTTGGCTACGAACAATCGTTTCGATGTTAGGGATATCAGGGTATCCAGATTCGTCCCACAGTTTCTCTGTTATGCGACGAAGGAGGTAGAATCTCTCGGCATATGTCATCTGCTCGAAATAAGCACCATATTCATCTTCAAGCCTGCTAACTAACGAGCCGTTGTTTTCAGGTTGCTGTTTGTTCATTTGTTTCTGGCATATTACGAATTTGGACAATCAAGAATTCCAGCAGAGCTAATTGCTCTGCCTTAGTCAGATTCAACGACTCGTGCTTAAAAACTATTGATTCAAGTTTGGGACTAGGGTAATTAGGCTCATTAGTCCATAACTCAGATGAGATAGTGTCAACTAGATACAGTCTGTCAGCGCATGACATTTTTTCAATGTGAGAGCCATACTCTTGCTCAAGTATGTCCATCAACGACATATCGCCAGTGGTGAAATTGCAGTAACAACCGATTGGTTTATTCGTCATAAGTTAATTCCTTGAAAATAGGCATTAGGAAATAGTGGTTAGTTGGAACCAACCACTAAGAATGTTCTTACCAAAAAAAAATCATTAAACGTGGATAGTCTAGGCACTCTCCTTTCTTAGTTTCAAGTAATCAGAATCGAAGCAAATAAAAGCTTTGCTGCCGTCTTTACAGCAAGAAGCTTCGCTAACCGAAAATTCGTTACCATTATCATCCGCAATAAGAACCTCGGCAGATGGATTGAAAAATCGAAGATGATCAATCAATTCTTGAACTGTCGTAAGACACCTCCTACTTTTTTGATTTTGAACACGCGGAATTACCGCATACATGAATAAATGAATTAATCATGTATGCAGGGTGTGAGGAAATTGGGTAGTCCGGGGGAACTACCCAATAAATATGAGTTACACATCGACACGAATCAAAAATTCTCCCCGCAAGGGCAAGGCGGGGGTTATTGCTCTACTCCCAGACTCTGCTGGGTTCGCCCCCATCTGTGGGGTGAGAGCTAAAGAACATTACCCATGTAATGCTATAATCTAACAATAGTATTGCACTGGTAAAATGTCAAGCATTACATGGGTAAAATATAAGAGGTTTGCATGGGTAATATAGATGAACCGAAAAACACACAAAACGACTCACGCGGTCTACGGAGAGAAGAAGAAAGATGTGACGGTTACTTTAACGCCACAAGCGGTGGAACTACTGGACAATCAAGCAAAGGAGATGAATTGCAGCAGGAGCGAAGTAGTGGAAAGAATGGCCAGATCACAGTCATTCAAGATACTGGAGATGTCCCAACTGCTGGGAAAATCAAGCGAGCTCTCAACGCACTAAAAGACCGTCACCTCAGATATGTGAGAGCTCATAGAAGCAGGCTTGAGGACAGGCTCGACGAAAACCTGACAGAGGAAAACGAATTTTTACAGGAGTTTGAAAGTTTGGTGTCCGAGGTCGATCAATTGCCAGACGACCAGCGACTGGATGACTAAGCCGCGTTATGCGGCTTTTTCGTGATTCTGTAACCCACCTCTGCACGGTTACAGAACTATTCTGTGGTCAAGCCTAGACACCAAGTGTTTACATGAATACGCAACTAAACCTGGATTTGGGGTATGTCGAGGGAAACCGCAGCGCCCCCATACACGACCCCTATTGGGATGAAATTGTCTTAAGCGTTTCTACCCCATCAGTGGATGAGGGTGGGCAACTTTCACTTTTATATGATGATCAGGAAGAACCGCCGAACCCGACGACTACCCAGACCCAGATGCTTACAGCGCCTCGCTGGAAAAGTGGAAGCTTGACTTCCCCCATCTGGTTAAACACATGAATGCCATATCAGGGGAGGTTACAGAATCATTTTCACAAGTTGGTAATGATTCTGTAACCGACTCTGATGAAGACAGTGAAGGCATCCTAGAGCTTGGCAATGGCATCAATATATATAAAGCTAAGGGTAAGGCTAGAGGGGAAAACAAGTATTTTCGGTACAGTTACAAGTCCGGCGGGAAGACTCATCACTGTCATATTCCCGGTGGCAGTACCAAAAATGCCACCGCTCGCGAGAGAGCGATCGCAGTTTTGGAGATGGTGAAAAGTGGTAATTCACCGCAGCAAGTAGTCGAGATGATCAAGTCCTGGACTCAAAAATGATAGACCTTCACAAGTACGACCAAAGTTTACTAGCAAAGATTGCTGGGAAGAGTTGCCTACTTTGTACCCATAGGCAGCCGAACCTTGAAACATCGGAATTAATTTATTGTGCTCAGAAAAAATGCTCTAAAGCGCCGCACGTAGCGAGATTCTGTCCGTTCTACGCTCCTGATCAGGAAGCTGCTACCTGATTTTTTTTAACTAATAATTTAGAAAATCGGCTCTAATTCCTCCGCCATAGGGATTAGAGCCGATTTTGACTAAAAAAATAGAAGCTTTTGAATATTAACTGATTATTTTCAATCAACTAATAATTTAGAAAATCGGCTGTAAATGTTTGCCACTAAGAATTACAGCCGATTTTCGGTAAAAACATAGGCAATTTCATCAATACATTGCTCAAAAACATAGAGCAATTCCTAACACTAAAAACGATTAACCCGCAGGTGCACCCACGGGTTAATCAAAATAAATTTAGGGGGAGTAGTGCGAGAAGGGAAAAATTCCCCTCTCTGTGTCGGGCATTCAGCCCATGCCAGTGATTTAACTGATTCATGTAATGAAGATAATGAATAAGCTGCAACTGATGAACCCGGTGGAACAATAGCAGTACAGACAGTCTGCAAAAAATTAGGCGATCGCCTAAAATGACGAATAGTGTAAACTCTACTCGTCGTCACACCCTACGCGTTAGGGTGTTTTTTGTTGTCAGTGCTAAATTGGCGATCGCTAATCTAATAAATCTTGTAGCCGTGTCTCTTGGCAGCAAAATATAACTGGGTGTGAGTTTGGTTAATCTGAGTGAGCTTAAAAGTTATCTCAGAAATTGTTAATTTTCTACAGTTAACAGTTAGTCCAGAAAGTTGTGTTAGTAATTCTTGAGCCAATAACTGTTGGTTAGTTTTCATAGTGTGGCAATTGCGCTAAACCGTTGGGATTCTTTTACGTCTATGTAGTAGTGGAGATTTTTAGGGTCATCGTGTCCGGAGATGGACATCATAACTTTCTCTGATATTCCTTGATCAGCCATTTTAGTAAGCGCCGTTCTCCGGAACGAGTGGCAGCTGTACCCTCTACCCTTCAATCCAATTCGCTTTAGAGCTCGCTGCATTGCCCGGAAGACGGATTGAAATTGTATGTGTCCGGCTCCAGCGTTGCCGGGAAACAAGAAAAAATCCTTATTATCAAAATCCACAGGGTTGTCTTTTGGTCGCGAGGCATAAAAAGTCAGCCAGTACCTCTCAAGGTAGCTTTTTAGGATAGAAGATACCGGAACTGATCGGGTGTCATCATCTTTTGTAATTTCTGACCAAAATATGATGTAGTCAAGCACTTTGCCATCTCTGGCATAAACGGACTGCATTGGCAGTTTCACCACTTCGCCCATACGAGCTGCGGTGTAGTACGAGATTTGAAAAGCCAACCTGTGCGACTCCTTGTGGGTGTGAGCAACTAATTTTTGAAATTCGTTGTTTTCAAAAATTTTTGCTTGTCCATGCCTATTATTTTTCATCGACGATGTACATCTTTTGTCCGCATAAAGATAAATCATGTACATAGTCAGGAACTCCTATTACATGAATTACCTTAAAGTCTAGGCTAGTAAAGGCTTTTGGTCAATAGCTTGATATACATCTTTTACCCAAAAGATGTATGTTTAATATTTTTTTTAAGTTGGTTTATAACTTTATTTGTGCCAACAAAAAAAAGTTATGGGAAACAGGTGCTTCAAGATAACGACGAAAGGATTGAATAGTGCGTGCGGTTCCTCCGGAACCTATACGACAACAATCAATAATGTTACCTCCCTTAGATGGGATAACCGCACTGTCAGTAGTGGAAACTACAATGGGTGCAAATACGATTTTCTGGTCGTAGATAATGTAAGTCGGTTCCCTGACTTATCTGGTGGTTCTGCGCCTGGAACAGGCGTTATCACGGAAATATCCTGTTCGGGGGGGCAAACCGTAACTGATAAATATGATTGCCTGAACGGGGCTTGCGTGAATTCTGTATCGTCAGGAACCCCAGGTACATATACAGACTTGGCAACTTGCCAAGCTAATTGCGGTAGTAATGCTTGTTCCGCCGATAAAGCTGCATTAGCTGATTGTCAGTCGAATTTAGGCTCATGCAAATCCGATCTAAATTCCTGCCACGAAAATCCATGTGGTGCGGGATTGACATGTTTAAATCCAGGAGATGTAGTCCAAAAGCCAAATTGTTCCGAGGGCTCAAGTTCATCCGGAACCTTTATGTTGTCCAAATGGTGAGCATGCAATATGTTCAGGATCGGGAGAAGAGGAAGTGAAATTTAAGACTATACAAATAGATGTATTTAAAGAATGCGGCACAGACGGAAAGCCTGTCTACGAAAAAAAGCCCATGAACATAATTGATGGACTTGATGAGAATGAAATTTTAAAATTTAAAGAATTGGCAGAGTTGAAGGGTGCGGCACAATGCTCGTCCGATTGTGCGTGCATACCAGAGAGCCAAAGGTTAAGGAGAGAAGCCCACTGCCCGCAGGCTGTGTATCAATTTGCCGAGGTGGATGATGACGGTAAAATTGTAGGCGCTCCCAAATATCCAATCACGATTCCTCATCACGTGGCAGAAAAGCCAGAAACGGGATTACCAAATTTTAAGCGGGGCAACTGGGAACTAATTTATGTTTTGTCGGATGGAAGCAGGGTAACGTTGCACGCATTCGATGAAGAGAATGCGAATTTAATTTTGGATGCTATTAAACAAAGAATAATTCCAACCTATTTAGAAGGAGCTTATTTATCTAAAAATAGCGAAGTAAATACTAATGTTGAAATCCAAGAAATTGATGTTAAAAATCGTTTAGCCAAATATTGGAGTCAGGGTACCAAGAAAGAGAAACCAGATTGGATAGCGAAATGGTAGAGCCTGATTACCCAGAAAAATGGCAAGTTCACCCTTGGCACAAGTTGCCAAGTGAGACTGAACTGAATAAATCGTTGTCGTTGACGAATGCCAGTAAAAAATATTTCTACCATCGAGACACCGTTCTCAGAAGGATTAAACAAGGTAGAAACAGAGGATTTAAGATTTGCGGACAGTGGTACATCGTGCCTTTTTCCGAGGACGAACTGTGATTCCGGTGCGGGATTGACAGTGATTTCCCGGTCACTTACCTGGTATTTTAAAATACGAGATAAATATGCAAATCAAGTTTATAAAAAATAGCAAGGGAGTTGCTAAGAGTAAGTCGAGCCTTAACCCTCGATGTGGCAAATACTCTAAAAAGTATTGCTAAAACTCATTTTGTATAACTAAATTAAGGGAAAAGAAAATCAACGCAAGGACAAACAATTACGTGGCTATAGTCCCTAAAGTTCCACACATTACGTTAGTACATAAAAAGGTTCTCTTGCTGCCTGACTACTACACAGACATTGAAGATGAAACAGGAATCCAAAAGCTAGAAAACCTTGATGACTACCCAACAGGGGCTGAGGATATCTCTATTAGAGAGGCTTTAAGACGCAACATCATTGTTGCTGCAAAAGCTTTCCTCAGCAATGGTAAGACCAAAATAATTTATTTTGAAGTTGAAAAATCTGTAGCTCTTTCTAGTGTGGTCGGGTCTGAACTTGGTAGCGCGGGAATTGACATCAAGCGCTGCTGGAAACCCCAGCACTACACCTACGGATAAAATTTTTGGCTAAATCAGTTTTTGTTAATCAAGGAATAAAATGCCTAAACTAGAAACTCATTATGCAGCTGTTAATGGTGAGAGTGACTCACCAACAAGCTTTGTTTTTATCACAACCGACGCCTATTCAGGTGGTGGTATCGCCCTTGCCACTGGCATATCAGTAGCGACGGACGACCAAGCATCTAGTTACCCCACCACTCCAGTCAAGAGCTTGCTGCGAATGGGGTATTTGCGAAGAGTGTACGTGGAACTAGAGAAAGACGGTGACGAAGAAACTCATGTAGTTAGTATCCTTCACACCTCCGACAAATCTAGCAGCTTTGAGGATGAAATAGTTGACACTACTTGGACTTATGGCAAATATTCGGGCTACAAAGTGGTAGGAGTGCACTACCGCACTAGAGTTACCTCCAAGCGCTAATGTTAGATGATTCCAGCGATTGGTCACTAGTTTGGGAGGAGGATTACACAGCAGAGAGGCAAGGCACTTTATACCAATTAATTATTGGGGAGATTAAGGTACCCGTGCCTTTCACAGCTCCAACAATTGCTATCCAAATCTCCCAATTGAGCCACCTCGGCAGCTATTCAGGGTATATACTCCAAAGAACTGGGGGCACATTTCCTGCTTATATTTCAGATAGCTACAAACCATTCTTCTATCACAATGGTGCAACTAGTATTTTCACGTTCGAAGAGATAACGAATGAATATTACTTATCATTCGTCCCCAACCAAAGAATCAAGCATTTGCATTTAGAAGTATTTGAGTACACAGGCGAATACAGCTATGTACCGAATCCAGATTCACCACTCGGAAAAGTAGTTGAAACCGTGGCAGATGTCCGCAAAATCACAACCGACCTCGCAAGGATTGGTGGGCAAATTTCGGATTTAGTTAATGTGGTTGGTCTTATACGCACAGTGCTGGGGGTTTAAATGTTATCAGCCAATCAACTAACAATAATCGGAATATTATTAGGTATCTGTACCCTGTTACTCAAAATGCGCCATGAGATTCAAGCGGAATCCGCAGATAGCGCGGCTTTCCGCGCTTTCATCAAGGGCGAGCTAAAATTGATATCTTTTCGTGTAAAAAAACTTGAACACCCAGACGAAACTCGTCACGGGTGAGAAATCATCAAAATGGTGCTAACCGAATGAAAGTAGAATTGTGGCTTGCCCTGGTAATTAGTTTTTTTGCTTTAGCCTACTTACCCTTCTTGGCTATAACGTTGTTTTGGCTCCATTATTTGGGTGGAAGCTGATGGATGTATTTCAAATAGGTGTCGTCGGTTTGGTACTGACCTGCCTTCATTGGCTTTATTTTAGAAGGCGATGAGGGACACTTAGAAACAGGGAACAGGGAACAGTTTACTCCCCACCTCCCCAATTCAAAAATTAGCGATTGCGAATTAATCTCTAGGACTAGTACACCCGTATTTATCCTAGAGATTCCACTCAGTTCTAATTGCGGTGGCGCACTGATATTAACTTTTAAACTGGGGTCAGTGGTGGGAATTTGTTTTAAGGATGCTTGTAGGGCTTGAGCATCACCCGCTGAAAGTTTTCCTTCCGTATCTCCTTTGACTGGGGGGGATACGGCTTTAACTACTGGTGCTGGAGGTAGTACCACTGGTTGGGGTTGAGGTACTGGTTTGGCTTCACCTTCGGGAGCTTTTTCTAATGGTTTTGTGGTTCCAGATTGAGGTGTTGGGATTGGGGTGGGGGTATTTTGTTTAGCAGGTATACCTGTGGGTTGTTCTATTTGTGGGGGATTTGCAGCTAGTTCTGCTCTTTGTTTCCCGACTGTATTTCCCACTGCTGTATTTACTCCACCTAATGCTCCTAATAACTGCGCTGGTGGTAATTGACTGATTGAGGCTAAGGCTTGGGATGGTTCCAGTTGAGAAACATCTGGTGCTACTGGTGGTTTTGGTTGTTCGGCAATGGCTCCACCACCACCACCTCCTCCTCCTAATGCTGGACTGACCCCACCACCCTGACCAACTTCCGCTAGAGATGCAGTGACTTCTGAGCTTTCCCCTGATTCTAATTGTACTCCCTGTGTTTCTGCTGCTACTTGTTCAATTTGTTGGTCTGCTCCTGCATCTGTCGCTACTGTTTCTTCACCAACACTCCCACCACCAGAAATATCTGGGGGAGCTGCTCCTCCTCCTTGATCTGTAACAGATGTTGGCTGTACCTGTGGTTGTGGCTGAGTTTCTTGCTCAATATCAGTTTGGGTGGAAGCTGGTACTTCATTATTTTGCCGATTTTCCACTTTCCCTGAATCTGCTGCTGGGGAAGCTGGTTGAGGAGCTGGTGATGATTGTGGATGATCAGGTGTTATTTCTGGGGTTTGATTAGCACCATCTTTATTCACCGGAACTTCCGGAGTTCCCCCTAATAAATTCTTAACCGGAAGTGCATTTTGTGCTGTTGTCGCTAATTGTGAAAGTGGGGATTGGTCTTTGTTGACAGGAACTTCGGGAATTGCCCCCAATAAGTTCTTAACAGGAAGTGCATTTTGTGCCGTTGTCGCTAATTGTGAAAGTGGAGATTGGTCTTTGTTGACAGGAACTTCGGGAATTTTCCCCGATAAGTTCTTGACAGGGAGTGCATTTTGTAAATTTCTATCTTCACCTACTTGAGGGTTATTATTTTGTTGTTGAGTTGATATTTCTCCTTGAGGTTGGGCTACAGTAGATTGAATTTCTGCTCCATGTTCTTGTTGAGCAATCAAATTTTCTGGAGTTTGATTAGTAACCGTTTCCCCCTGTTCTTTATTTTCAGGAAGTTCGGGAATTGTCCCCAATAAATTCTTAGCGCGAATTTTTTCTACTTCCTGATTCTGATTTGGGTTTTGTTGCTGGCGTTGAACTGCACCTGTTTGCTGAACAACATGAGTTAATTCATGAGCTAGCAAACGCTTCCCGTCATCTGCTCCAGGATTATATTTTCCTGCACCAAAATAAACATCTTGACCATGTGTAAATGCTTGCGCTCCTAAGTCTTGATTCATTTGTACAGATGTTGAGTCTGTATGTACTCGCACAGAACTAAAATCAGCACCAAAACGAGGTTCCATAAAGGAGCGTGTTTGCTCATCTATTGGAGTTCCCCCTCCTTTTTGACTCGTTAAACGACTTTCTATGTCTGGGTTTGCTTCTGATACACCATCTGCTGTTGATGATTTCCCCTGAATCATGGGGTTGATGGATGTGGATATCGGTTGTTTTTGGATGGGTGACTCTGCTTGACTCTGCGGCTGAATTGATTGATGGTTTTCTGTGGGTGTGTCCATTGACATCACCTTTTCAGCCATCGAGTCTGCTTCTTGCTCGTATTTATCCCCTGGTTCACCAATCGTAAGTTTGGTTTGAATGGGTGTATTTGGCTCTAAATTTTCTAGGTTGTCACTCTCGGAATCTGAGTTCTCTGATGCTTCTTCTGACGACGAATCTGGAATTGGTTGTGCTTTCTCAATGGATGAATCTAGTTCTGGCTCTATCCGCTTCAACCGAATTCCCACTGGATTTGTTTGCTCTCTCATCCGGAGAGAATTTACTTCTGACTCAGAATTCTCTTTGTCTTGATCTGTTCTCAACTTTAATTGAATTCCGTGTGGCTGTGGTCGAAACACTTGACGAGAAAATACTGCTCCATCAATCCGACCACTATTATCACTATCTATATCTAACGATTTTTCATTTTCTGATTGTTCTGGTAAATCAGTTTTTTGCTCTGCTTGGAGTTGGACTGGCTCTACTTGGGGTCGATAAACAGCAGGATGCGGTGCAAATTGATTTGACGCTGGTATATTATTTCTGGAAGAACTTTTACCGGGTTTCTGCTGTCTACTATACATATTTTTTACTCAAATAAAGACTTATACCAATTTTTTACGGATATTTGGGAAGATTTAGTTATTCCTAATGAATTTGATATCAGTCAACAAAATATTGCTAATCCAACTCTATTTGCCGCAGTTATCAATTTTTTTGCAACTGATGACTGGCCTTATAGCAAAATTCAAGGTAGACCAGAATTGCATACGGCATTTTCGGGGAGAAATGGTATCTGTAATTGCTCTGTAAAAGTTAAAGAAACAGAGCAGCAATTTGTTTTTTATTCTATTTGTCCTATAATTGTTCCAGAATCTAAACGTCTAGCTATAGCAGAATTTATTGCTAGGGGAAATCATGACATGATTATTGGTAATTTTGAACTAGATTTTAATAGTGGAGAAATTCGTTATAAAACTAGTATTAATGTTGAAAATAACCAACTCAGTTTTTCCTCAATCCAAATTTTAGTTTATACTAATGTCAAGATGATGGATAAATATATTCCGGGAATTATATCGATAATTAATGATGATATTTCTCCGGCATCCGCAATTCAACAAATTGAGATGGCTGTGGATCTTTCTGAATCATTGAATCAATCAGAATTATCTTCAGTGATTACCTCTGCTGATACCAGAGAACAACACATATTATCCATATTAACCCCAGAGGAAATTGATAAATTTTATCAGAAATCGCAGATGATAGCTCCTTATCAGCAGAAAAAAGTTGCCGAAATGACGGAGAAATTGCGAACTGAAATTATGGCTAGATTAGGAGATTTAGGAGCAGAAATATTTACCAGAGGAGCAGCTTTTTTCTTAGAGTTTAAATTAGCTGCTAGAAACTTTAAATTAATTCAACGTTATTCAGGAATTGCGGGAAGAATAAGATTTCTTTTCCAACATTTTCATGATTTGAGTCAACAAAATCATGCATTATCTATCAATTCAGAAACTAGAAAAGCTATCATCGAGTTAGATAGTTTATTTTGGCGTGTTAATGAGCGTTTAAAAGAATTACCAACCGAGAAGTTTGAGGGTAGAAAAGAAATAGAACTATTATTAGAAATTGAAGAAATTAGAGAGAAATTGTCTTTCTATAAAAATACCATTTGATTTTTGAAATTATCTGTCTAGGGCTAGAGCAACAACTAAGTACCTTATTCGGAATATCTACTTGTTTACTAGATTAACTATTAGCTTTACCCTCAAATAAAATTCCTTTTTCTAGATAAATTGGGCGGATAATTCTTCTCAAACTAGGCAATTGAGATTGGAAAATCAATGCCCCTAAAATACAAGCAATTCCATCAATAATTAATGTATTAGAAGTGCCAATATGATTTGCCAAAATCCCTCCCGATAAATTACCCAAAGGAATCACTCCCACAAAAGCCATTCCATATAAGCTCATCACCCGTCCGCGTTTATCATCTTCAATAATTGTTTGTAAAATTGTATTAGCAATAGCAATTTCCAGAATCATTCCTAAGCCAATTAGCAACATAGTGCCTAAAGAAAGTAACAGGGAATGAGACAAAGCAAAGCCAATTAACCCAACTCCTAAAGTTGCGGGAGCTATTGCTAAAAATTTCCCTAGTCCTAATATTGTTTGTCGTGTCACTAAGTACATTGCCCCCACTAAAGCCCCCATCCCTGATGCGGCCATTAAATAACCTTGAACTTCTGCTCCACCATGCAGAACATTGACAGTAAATATGGGTATAAAAATAATGTACTGCATTCCCGTAAAACTAATTAATGCTGATAGTAATAAAATAGAACGAATCGGTGCAAAGCCAAAAGCATAAACAAATCCTTCTCGAATATTTTCCCAAACACTATTTTGGCTAATTAGGATTTTTCTAGACTTTATTTTCATCGCTAATAAAGCTGTAATTACTGCGAGATAACTTAGTCCGTCTAGTAAAAAACAGTAAGCAATGCCGATTCCCGCTATTAATAAACCTGCAATTGCTGAACCAATTAACCTCGCACCATTAACAATTGTTGAATTGATCGCAATGGCATTTGCTAAATCATCTCTATGTTCAATGATTTCGGGTACAAATGCTTGTCTTGCTGGCATATCTACAGCACTGATACACCCTTGAAATAAGCTTAAAGCAATAATATGCCATATTTGAATTACGCCAGTTAGGGTGAGTACAGCCAGTGATAAAGCGTGAATCATCGCTAATATCTGTGTACTAATGAGAATCCGGTAGCTAGAAAAGCGATCCACAAATACTCCACTAAATGGTGAGATTAAGAGAATCGGAATCTGACTCGTAAATCCGACAATTCCCAGCATTAATGGAGAATTTGTTAAATGATAAACTAGCCAAATAGTAGCTAGTTGTGTCATCCAAGTTCCAATCAAGGAAATACTCTGTCCAATAAAAAACAGTTGGTAGTTTCTTGATCTAAATGCAGGTAATATGATTCGTTTCGGGCTTTTTCTGATGTTCATGTTTAAAAACCCATACCCCAACAAGCTTTCAATCCTGTTCTCTTTTCCCGTGATAGAAATTCTTTCTCCCCATTTTATTTAGCATACGTAACATTTTGTTATAAAAATATGAATTTAGCCTCATCCTATAGATTGATCATAGAATTATCTTCAGAAAAATTAGCGATCGCTGGATTCAATCTGACTCTTGATTACTGGCTACTGATTCCTGTTCGGTAACTATAACCAACTCAGCATCCTGTTCATTATTATACTTCCATTGGTCTAATACATCTTTAATCAAAATTTCCTGGAGCCAGATTTTAGCAACTACAGTTAGAGGTAAAGCTAAAAATAATCCTAAGAACCCAAAGAAAGTCACAAAAAATAATTGAGAAACTAATGTTACTGCTGGTAGCAAAGAAACTTGATGTGCCATCACTACAGGAGTAATAAAATTACTCTCAATCTGCTGAATTAAAAAGTAAAGAATGAAAACAGCCACACATTTCCAAGGAGCATCTAACAGAGCGATCGCTAGCGCCGGAACTACACTCATTGTTGGACCCAAGTTAGGAATTAAATTCATAAATCCTGCTAAAACTCCTAGTGCTAAAGCAGCTTTTACTTGCAGAATCCATAAACCAACTAAACTGATTAAAGCCACCACAAAAACACCAATAGCTGCACCGATAATCCATCCATCTAAGGCAATTTCACATTGTCCTAAAATCCCATTGATTCGTCGTCGGTAAAATGAGGGAAAGAGCCGAATGAATAGTTTTCGATAAGCTTCAGGGTCAGCTAAAAACATTCCCGTCAAAACCAACACTAGCAAAATCTTCAGGACGACTTCCAACGAACTGGAAACGAAAGCAAAGGAATTTCCCACCACCCGATTAATTAAGGGCTGTGCTTGTTCAGCTAGGTTGTTAAGATCAGGGATATATTCCTGTAATTGACTAGGAATATGAGTTTTTAAGGCATCAATCCAAATATTTAAGCGTTCCAGTCCTTGGGGCACCTTATTAGTCAATTCTTGAAATTGGTTGGTAAAAGGTGGTACAATTAATAGAAAGAAACCAATAATACCAGCAAAAAATATTGTCAGTGCTAAAGTCACAGACAATCCGCGAGTTAGTCCGAAGCGCTTTAAACTACGTGCCAGTCGATTAAGGATAGTAGCTAATACAACTGCCGCAAATAACAGTAGTAGCACGTCTCGGATTTCCCATAATATGTATAAGCATAGAATTAGGGCTATTAAACCAATCCATTGACCAATGTTCACAGGTTGACTCCCAAAGCTGAGTAGAATGCAAATCCCCGGATTAGATAAATTTTACCTTAGTTGACGCAGTTAAATTTTCCTCTGTTTAGGTAATCGGGATAGTAAGGCGATCGCCATGATCACGGTGGGTAATAAAATCATAATTAGCTGATTGGTCAGGGTAGCAGGAATCAATAGATTCGGTGCTGCATACTTAATCAAGAGTGATAGCAACCCTGACAGCAGCAATAATTTGAGAATAAAGCCGAGTTGATTTTCCATAAAAGTGCAATCCTCAGTTTTCTGATCAGACAAAATATCTTGAATTATATCCGAAATCAGTAAGACTAGGGAATAGAGGGGAAAGAGTAGGAAGTAGAACTCCTGTACGGTGATTGCCGATAATGCAAATAAATTCTATATTTTCCTATCGCAAATTTATATAAATTCAACTATCTCCCATCGTAAATTTGATGAATTAGTTCTCTAAGAACAGACATAAATCCTGAAGTTATGTCTGAAAAACTAAGTTATAGGACTTGAATTTTGTATTGGCATCATTAAAAATAAATTCAAGTCTAACAACTTGTAGGCTCTCTTGGTGACAACTTAACCTTATCCAATGTCCAAAGTCCGCCCTTGCGGACTTTTTTTGTGGGCAGCAAAGCTTGAGAACCGTGAGCTTTTCTGACTCACTAAAATTATTCTCTAGCAATCACAATATCATTCGATTTAATCACAGCATAGGCTTCCACCCCCTCTGATAGTCCCAATTCTTCGGCGGAAACCCTGGTAATCATTGAGGTTAACTCTACTCTATGTACAATCTCTAAAGTTATTTCAGTATTAACTGCTCCAGTAGTTACTTTTTTAACTATACCTTTCAAAATATTACGAGAGCTAACTTTCAAAGATTTTTTATCACTGTTTATTTTCGAGTCCGGAAACTTTTATCACCTCTGGTTCTGATTCGGTTGGTAATGCTGCTTCTGGTGAGGACTGCTTAGGAAGACCCCGCACCAACTCCCGTAGAATCTCGGTTTTAGTGCGCTGAGACTGCTGACAGAACTCCTCCAGAATTTTCCGTTCTTCTTCTGAAGTTTGAAATGTAACCCATCCTTGTTCTTTTCTTGGCATAATTTTACCTATTAAGTAGGTATTTTTTTAGTAATTTTGGTATGATCATCCAAACGATTCATTCTACTCAAGCAGAATCTCTCCCACCAGGGTTTACCAATGAAAAGAAAACAATTTCTAGTGTTTCTGGGTCTAACAGTTACTAGCTTGCTCTTAATTCTTGGCTTACGATTATTCTCACCCTCTCCCGTGGTAACACAGTCTAACGCCAACTTACTTGTTTCTGCTGCTGCTAGTTTGAAAGAAGTACTCGAAGAAATTAAGCCTATCTACCATCAAAGTCAACCGAACGTTAATATCAGTTATAACTTTGGGGCTTCTGGAGCTTTACAACAACAAATTGAGCAAGGTGCGCCAGCAGATATATTTATTTCTGCGGGTAAGAAACAGGTTGATACTCTGGAACAAAAAGGTCTGGTTGTGCCAGAGACACGTACTAATTTAGCAAATAATCGTCTAGTATTAATTTTGCCAAAAAATGGAGTGACTATCACCGGATTTTCGGAGCTAAAAACTGCCAATATCAAGAAAATTGCCATTGGTGAACCGAGGAGTGTTCCTGCTGGACAATATGCGGAACAAGTGCTGAAGAAATTGGCTATTTATAATCAAGTCCAATCTAAATTAGTTTTCGCTAATAATGTTCGTCAAGTCCTAGCTGTGGTTGAAAGTGGTAATGCTGATGCAGGTCTAGTTTACGCTACTGATGCCAGAGTTTCCCAAAATGTCAGAGTTGTAGTAGCTGCTGATGCTCAAGATCATGCTCAAATTGTCTATCCTGCGGCTGTAATCAAACGTAGTCAGCAAGTCTCTGCTGCTAAGGGTTTTCTTCAGTTTTTATCTAGTAACGAAGCTAAAACCATATTTAAAAAATACGGTTTTATTGTCTCCTTTTAACCAAGGAGTAGGGAGCAGGGTATAGAGAAAGTATACCTAGCTTCCTCAAAAATTAAATCCGAGTCCTATATTGCTCATAATTTTAACTATGCCCTCTGATTTATCTCCGTTATGGATATCCTTGAAAACAGCTGCACTAGCTACAGTTATCACATTCTTTGTTGGCATTTCTACAGCTTATTGGATGTTAGGATATCGTGGTAAGGCTAAATCACTAATTGAAGGAATATTTATTGCACCATTAATTTTACCTCCTACCGTGGTCGGTTTTTTATTACTATTATTTTTTGGGGTGAATGAGCCTGGGGGGAAATTCCTAAAATCTGGGAATTTTTCTATTGTTTTTACTTGGTATGGTGCGGCGATTGCCGCTACTGTAGTATCTTTTCCTTTAATGTATAAAACTGCTTTGGGTGCGTTTGAGCAAATTGATCGGAATTTACTCTGGGTAGCCAGAACTCTGGGAGCTTCAGAAACGAGAATATTTTGGCAAATTAGTTTACCTTTAGCACTTCCTGGCATTATTGCCGGTACAACTTTAACTTTTGCCAGAGCTTTGGGTGAATTTGGTGCTACTTTAATGTTAGCTGGTAATATCCCTAAACAAACCCAAACCATGCCGATGGCAATTTATTTTGCGGTGGAAGCTGGGGACATGAACGAAGCCTGGTTTTGGACAATCTCGATGATGGGTATTTCCCTATTAGCCATTATCGCGGTTAATTTCTGGCAAGAAAAGAGAGAGATGCAGAGGAAACGACGCGAATACAAAAAAGATGGTAAATCTAGTCTGATTTATCATCCATTACCTCTGACTAATACCGGATTAATGGTCGATATTCAGAAAAAACTTCCTGATTTTGAATTAAAAGTATCTTTTAATAGTCAGCAGGAACCGCTAGGATTGTTAGGTGGTTCAGGGGCTGGTAAAAGTATGATTTTACGCTGTGTGGCGGGGATAGAAACACCAACTTCTGGGAAAATTGTTTTAAATGGACGGGTGTTATTTGATTCAGAACGGAAAATTAACTTACCTGCATGCGATCGCCATATTGGGTTTTTATTCCAAAATTATGCACTTTTCCCTCATCTGACTGTAGCGGAAAATATTGCCTTTGGATTACCAAAGGGATTATCTGCTAGCAGCATCCAAGTTCAAATCCAAGCACAACTGTTAAACTTACAATTGCAAGGATATGGCGATCGCTATCCCCATCAACTTTCCGGTGGTCAACAACAACGTGTCGCATTAGCTAGAGCATTAGCAAGTCTTCCCGAAGCACTGTTATTAGATGAACCATTTTCGGCTTTAGATAGCCACTTGCGTAGTCAACTAGAACAGCAAATGATTGTCACCCTGAATAATTATGCTGGTTTCACCCTCTTTGTCACCCACAATTTAGAAGAAGCGTATCGAATTTGTCCCCAACTTTTGGTACTAGAACAGGGAAAATCAGTTCATTATGGTTCCAAACAAGAGGTATTTGAACGTCCTGCTACTTTTACGGTAGCTCAATTAACAGGTTGTAAAAATTTCTCCCCTGCTTTAGCAAAAAGCTCATCGGAAGTAGAAGCAATAGACTGGGAATGCACCTTACAAGTTAAAGAACCAATCCCAGAGTTATTATCTTATATAGGAATTCGCGCTCATCAAATTAGCTTTACTAATGACCCTAATCAAAATAATACTTTTCCTTGTTGGTTAGTAAATACTCTGGAAACACCGCACCGGATGACATTATTTTTGAAACTGCATTTTCCACCAGAAAATAGACAGGATTATCATCTACAAGCAGAGGTATTTAAAGAAAAATGGGTGACACTGAAAGAAAAATCTTTTCCTTGGTATGTGAGTTTAGATCCACAACGGTTGATTTTGATGAAAGACTAATATCAATTCAAAATTCAAATGATATACCTCTAGCTAGTCAAGCAAATAAACAGCAATAAATTACATTTATGTATGTAACAAATTTACAAAAATACAAGAGAAATCGAGAAGAGATACGGTATAGTATTAGCACTGTTTAAAATACTGTTTAACTCTGTAACCGAGGTGAGGTGGGGCATGGGCAGCGAAAGAGTGCATAAAAATGATTCTTCACATAGACCAGCTTTTAACAATGGATCTAAAGAGAAGAAATCGCCAACACATTCTTTTAACGTCAGTCCCACATCAAATAGTAATGCATCAGCACCACCAAGAACCTCAGCTTATTCAAGTTATGCAGCTGACTTGATTTTAGCGAAAATCATCCAAACATCGAAAGCAAAAGAGAATCAATTAGAGTCAGAAGGTCAAACCAACGAAGTATCTAACGAAGTATCTAACGAAGGAAACGAACACACAGATAGACCAAGAATTATTCAACAAGCTACACGTCCAAATCTACAGCCAGAATATTTCCATCACAGCAATCCCCGGTTTCAAGCCAAACTAACCATAGGCTCACCAGGGGATAAATACGAGCAAGAAGCAGACTCAATGGCAGAAAGGGTGATGTCAATGGACATACCCAACATTCAAGCAGAACCAACTCAGCCGCAGGGGAATAAACCACAAAGCTCGATTCAAAGACAGATGATATCCTCATGGAGGCGTCCAGATCAAGAACTTCTGCCAGTAAAACCGCTTGTCCAATTATCGAAAAAAGATCATGCATCAACAGGAACACCAGATATAGAAAATCGTTTAGCGAGTAAAAAAGGTGGAGGAATACCACTAGATGAGCAAACGCGCTCGTTTATGGAACCCCGGTTTGGTGCTGATTTTAGTGCAGTGCGAGTGCATACAGACTCAACAGCCATACAGATGAATCAAGAGTTGGGCGCACAAGCATTTACACATGGTAACGATATTTATTTTGGGGCTGGGAAATCTCCAGGGAATAACAATTTAACAGCCCATGAATTAACCCATACCATCCAGCAAAGTGGTGGAGTGCAGCTACGTCCTCAAGTTAAACCAGCATTTCACCAGGAAAAATTATCAGAGCAAACAGATAAAGTAATTCAAAATAAATTGACTACTGATATCCAACCTCGGATTCAGAGGAAAACCGACCCTGGACAAATATTAGAACAAATTAAAAATACCCCTCCCAGTCAAGCTGCGACGGCTTACCAGCAAGCACAAACCACTTCAGCTAGTGCATGGTCAGAGCAAAAACAAGAATTAGAACAATCTATACCGGAAATTCCAGCACCCACAGGTCTACCAGGACAGAATTCTCCCGTTAAACAAACATCAGCAACAGCAGGTAAAGCGGAGACAAACAAAGAAGCATCATTACCAGCAGGAAAAAAAGCACTAGCTGCACCGAAAGTCACAACACAATCAGATATTGCGGTGGTAAATGCACCACCTCATCCCCATACTCCTACACATATAGCAGATGGAAATACTGCGAAAACTGGAGAGAAAGGTGATACCCAAGTAGCAGCTAGCGCCAAAAATGCCCTCAACAGTATTAACCTCAACTCCAGTCAAATTACTACCAAAGCCGGAAATGCACCAAAAGTTAATTTAACAGATGGAGCCACAAATCCGGGACAATTAGATACTGAAGAACAACAAGCTAATCAACAAGTACAGCAAGAAAAGACAAAAGCATCTCAAGGCATTAATAAAGATTATGGGGAGAATAAAATTGCCCCACCACCAAGTAATGAAATACTCAAGGCTAATAAAAAGTTAACTCTAGCTCAGGTTGCGGCTAAAGAGGGTAAACAGTCTACAGTTCCTCAAGAAATTGCAGGTAATTTAGATCAATCTTTAGGACTAAAGTTGCAAGAACGCATTGGTGGAGAACAAGCAAAATATACAATTGGTAGAAATAAGTTTGACCAAGATACAGCTAGAGCTAGGACAGATGCAGACCAGAAAATTGATATCTTAAATAAAGATACTACTCAAAAACAATTAGAGTCACAAAAGCGTGCTCAATCGGAAGTTGCTGCGGCTAAATTAGAGTGGCAAACTGAGATAGATGGGGTGGAGCAGGACTATCAAAAGAAAGCGGGAAAAGCGACTACTGACCAAAAAAGCAAGATTGATTCCGAAAAGCAAAAAGGTGATGAAGCTGCTTCTAAACATCTAGACGATGCGGAAAAAGAAGCAGATAAACAGAAGCAAACCGCAGAAACAGAAGTAAAAAATAAAAAAGACGCAGGTGAAAAAGAATCAGGTGGTTTCTTGGGTTGGTTAGCTGACAAAGCTGCGGCATTTATTGATGGAATTAAACAAGCGGTTAATGCGATTTATGATACATTACGGAAAGGGATTAAATTCATCTTTGAGCAAGCGAAGAAGTTAGCTTTAGCGGCAATTGAACTAGCACAAAAAGTAATTACTACATTAATTCAAGCTTGTGGAGATATACTCAAAGGTATAGTTAATATTGTTTTTGCAGCTTTTCCAGAAATAGCCAAGAAAATTAATAGTAAAATTGACCAAGCGGTTAATTTTGCAGTGCAAGTGGTAAATACTGCGGCAGATTTGTTGAAAAAAGGTGTGGCAGCAAGCTTGGATTTCTTAGCTAATACCTTGGATGCTTTGTTGAAATTAGCACAAGATATTTATAATGGCATCTTCACTGTAATCGGGATGATTATTCGTGGTGAATTTGGAGAATTGATTGAGAAGTTGGGTAATTTGGCAAAAGCAGCTATAGCAGCACCTCCTCAGTTTGAAACAGCAGGTTTGGAAGTATTACTGGGTGGGGATTTGGATAAACCTCTATCCCCTGAAGAATTAGCTCAAGCTGGTATAGCAGCACCAGGGGTGAATGGTAACACCACTGGAGCAAGTGAAGCAAATGCGGAATTGCCAAAAGCTCCTTGGACTCAAGAAAATGTGGGAGTTGATGCAGTTGATAATAATATGGAACTTTCACCAGAACTAATGGCGGAATTAATGGAACAGACCAAGGGTGGAGGTGAAGTTAATCTAGCTGAGTCGAATGATTCCAGTCGGACAATGGAAGCGATTATGTCGGAAGTTGAGGGTAAAGAAGGAGAAAGTCAGGAAGGAACAGAAGCTGAACCAAAATATCCTGATGATGGACTTTCACCTCAACAAAGGGCGGGAATTCGCTGGAATTTGATGAAAACAGGGATTTCTCAATGGTGGTCGAATAATGGCGAACTGTGCTCTTGGGAACAACAGACTGCAATAGGTGGATTTATTGCTCTGAATGCGGTCAGTGGTGGTGCCATTACCGCAGCTATACCTGCAATTATGGCTGTTGTTGGACCTCTATTTACTGGAGTGACTATTGCCCAAACAATTACCCAAATTGGTGGAAATATCCGTGATTATCTTGATAAAGGTTGGAATGGTGATATTCAGGGTGGTGGTAAGAGTTTAGCAAAAGGATTGGCACACTGGAGCAGTTGAACTGATTTCTTACTTGACATTTAAGGCTGGAGAGGCTGCATTTAAGGGTGCAAAAGCTGCGGTGAAAGGTGGGATGAAAGTTGCTAAGGATGGGATGAAGGTTGCTAAGAGTGCAATGAATTTAATTGCTAAAGGTGCGAAATTTATTATTGAGAAAGGGAAGGTTTTATTTAAGGGAATTGCAGGAACCGCTCTGGGCAAGGGATTTAAACGGTTGAAGGAACTTGGTGTAGCGCTCTTAGAACGAACACGGTTTAAGAGATTTTATGTTAAGAGGTCTGGAAAATTCTTTCAACTTTGGGCACAGATTAACCCTGATATACTTTTAGCCAATGTACCATTTAAAGATGATGCAATAGGTAAAGCTACACTTGAACAACACCTCAAACATATTAATAATGCTGGGAAGTCAATAGATGATATTGAACGTCAACATCTGACTAAGTTAGCACAAGATTTTGGCCAGGAAGTTAAGAGTGGTAATGTTATTGATGTAACGAAGCAAGAAATAAAAGATACACTAAAGAGCGTTCAGCCTCAAAACATTGGTTCCAACCCAGTTTTAGGAGAAGCATGGCAACGTTCAATCACAAAAGTAACTAATAGACCAAGTTGGAAAACGCATTTAAATCCTGATGGAACAATAAAACCTTCTAGTCTTAGTAACCCTAAAGTAATGAAAGATTTATATACAGATGTACGGTTCCAGTTAAATAAGGAGCTAGAAAACGTGATGGGAGAGATAAATACAAAAATGGGTCCAATGACGAATCAGGCCAATTCTCTACCAACTGGTGTAGAGGTACATCATTTAGAACCCAAATCTGTGTATCCTGAAGGAGCTATTGATAGTAACAACTTAGTACTTGCATTACGTAAATCTAAAGGTAATCCTGATGAACTACATGATTTGTTGCATTTACTAGGTTCTGGCTCTGAAGGTAACCGCTTCAGAAAATTTCTTCCAGAAATGGGTGATATAATTAAAGAATATAAAAAAGGTGTGTAGTTAATCAATAAATTCAAGGAACTGCAATCAATATGAACATAAGTGAATTTTTTCAAAAAATAATTGGTTTTAAATTTGATTTTCCTGATTTACAGGCACTAGACAAATTAGCTGGAAAATCTGTAGGAGATGTAAAATTCTATGCCAATGCTGAGGATTGTGTAGCCAATATTCAACCTTGGATGCCCATATACTTCTTCCCGATTGGACATGAGTTTGGTTTAGAGGTGGGAATTCACTTGCGTCCTTCCGATATCAACTCCGGACGTTTAGCTATTATTCGCGCCTTAACCGAAACAGATATGATAGAAGTTGCACTATCTCTACCGCATTATATTTTTCTATGTTTAGCGAATGATGAAGGACATGGTTACGAGGACGGGAAGACTGTATCTTCATTTGAAACATCAGTTACAATAGCTAACGAAGTATTTGGTCAAGATTTTTATCAGCCAGGAAGTTATGGTTATTTCATTCCAGATGAAATACAACGAATTTCAAGCAATTATTTTGGTAAATCACCTTATTTTTACCATAAAACCGCCTTATTTGAAGATAATCTTCCCAATAAGTTAAAAATTTTGCAAGCAGGAATAGCATCGGAAGCAGGATGTATGGTTTTGTATACTGATTTAGTTGAAGTATATTATGAACTAGGAAATTATGAGCAAGCTGCAAGAATGTTTGTCAATTCTATGAAATGCCTTCATCATACTGCTTACAGCACAGATATAGAACAGTACTATGAGATAGGACGCACTCTAATTCAATCTGTACCTGAAGCTTTCCCAGCAGAAATAGTACACTATTTAAATATCACAGATGATAGGGAGCATATGTTATTTGCCATGCAACCCTACAAAGAGGGAAATGTAGCAGAGACGGCTAAAAGACTTTGTGATTTGTGCCACTTATTTGGTGATTACAATACGATTATAAATGAGTTTCAAGAAATGTACAGCCAACTTGGCTACAAGTGGGCATTAGCTTTGTGTAGTTTAAGAATATCTGAGTTAACTGATACTTCAAACTCTAAGGAATAAAATTATGCGCGATATAATATGGATATTAGCAGGCAAATGACTTGTGAACACTTACGCTATATTTTCGGTGCTGTTTAATGTACATATTGTCAAAGTGAAAATTATGTTGAATAAAATACTTTTTATATAATTTTTTAACAACATGAATTATCAAAATGAACAATCTAATTTCCATAGTCAACTGACATTAAGTGAAAGTTCAGACTTGATTTAAATATTACTACAATTTCTCTATCTTTAAGCAAGCAAAACAACAACATAAAAGAATGTCGTTTGACTTTCTCTGTCACCCCAGAAATATATCAGATTATTGACAGCCAAATTTTATTCAATCTCAAACGTGAAATCCGTATTCCTTTTACTTCTGAAGGATTCAATAGCTCCAATAATATCCAAATTGAAGCTAGTCTAGACCCTAATTTATTACCGAAATTAGCAGAACATGGGACAGATATAAATCAAGTAGGTAACTACTTGCAAAAACTTAGTCAAGAACAACCTGAAAACCCATTACTTTCAACTTACAGTTGGTATGGGTTGCAAGTTAAACAGCAACAAGAAAATAGGGAAATAGGTTATCGTACTTTATGGCTATATCTACAACCTTCTCTGATTACTCAAGATGGTATTTCAAGTGAAAATATTACTCAAGCTATGAATGATTTAGCTAAAGAATGGACTAATAACAATTTCTCAGAAAATCCTGAAGAAGATATTACTCAAAGTCTAGAGCAAATCACTCATGTCTTTGAAGATTTCACGGAAAATATGTCGGAAATGACTCAAAAAATAATTTCTGAAGCCGTAGAAGAAATAAATAATACTATTGAAAATTTAACTCAAGAACTATCAGAAATAATTGACGAAGTTCCCGCATATGATTCAATTTTTTCAGCTACAATGAATTTCTTTACCAGGGAAAATTGGCAATTTACTCAGGTAGAAGAAGATTCAGTTTTATATATGGATTTTCCCGGTAAAAATGGGATATTTACTTGTTATGCTAAAGCGAGAGAAACACAGCAACAACTGATATTTTATTCTCATTGTCCCATCATAGTCCCAGAATCTAAGCTTCTGTCTATAGCGGAATTTATTACTAGAGCAAATTATAATATGGTAATCGGCAACTTTGAGCTAGATTTTAATGAGGGAGAAATTCGTTACAAAACCAGTATTGATATTGAAGATATGCAACTCAGTTATAACTGCATCAAAAATTTGATTTATACCAATGTTAACATAATTGATAAATACCTACCAGGAATTATATCTCTAATTAATGATGATGTTTTACCTGCATTTGCAATTAATCAAATTGAACAAATTTCTAATACTTCTCCATCATCATCAGAACCAGAACAAAATTTAGTTATCATATCTGATGATAATGAGTTAGAGTTAATAGAGAACTCATCTCCCCAAATAGAGCTAGATTCAGTAGAACATATACTCTCAATCTTAATACCAGAAGAAATTACTGAATTTCAACAGATATCCGAAATGGTAGCACCTTATCAACAGAAAAAAGTTGCCGTAATGACGGAGAAACTTCAAAGTAGAATTATGGCTAGATTAGGGGATTCAAGCTCAGAAATATTTACTAGAGCGTCAACTTTTTTCCGAGAAGTTAAATTACCAGCTAAAAACTTGAAATTAATTCAACGTTATTCAGGATTAGGGTTAAAAACTAAATTGCTTTTACAGAATTTCCAGAGTTGGAGTGAGCAAAATGAAGAATTACCAGTCAATTCACAAGTTACAACAGCTTTAGTAGAATTAGATAGACTATTTTGGCAGATTAATGACCATTTGCAAGAACTACCCACCGAGAAATTTCTGGGGAGAAAAGAGGTAGAATTATTAGTGGAATTAGAAGATTTTAGAGAAAAAATAAATTTTTATGATAAAATCTTCAAATCAATAGATGGGAATTAAAATATTGGGTTTATATGAAGATGATGTTGTTTAGAGGTGGGAATTCAGTCAATCAGACGAGCAAAAAGTCATTCCACCTAAACAGCTTGGCTAACGGGTTGATATGGACTATAGTGAGCAATGAAAAACTTTTCACTGTCTAAGCGAAAAATTCTGTATGTACTTACAAAACTTGTATAATTTGGCGGGAGTATGGTTAATTAATTTCCTCGCCCAAACACCTAAACCATCACCAGTACCTGACGTGGAACTGCTGAAAAGCCAAATCCAGTTTCTACAAGATTCTAATACACGTTTAAATAATAGTTTTAGTGGTTTTATAAGTGCGATTAATCTTTCCTTTGTGGTCATAGGATTAATTTTAGGAGTAGCTGGAACTGTAAGTGTTTACCTGTTTAATCAAAGTCTGAAAGAAGCACGTCAGTTAGTGCGTCAGGAAGTTGAACGACGACTACAAGCAGCAGTCAGCGAAGTTGTGGGACAAGAAGTTACTCATCTTCAACAGATTTTAGACCGCGAAAAGGTGATTGGGAAAATATCTATTGATTATGTGATTCCCCAACAACAACCAATTGAAGCCAATGATTATCCAGAAGAATATCAATTACTAACACAAAGAGGTTTTCAATCAACCCGCATCCTTGATGCCTTCAAGCGGATTAAACTTTCTGGTGAAGTTGTAATTTTAGATTTGGTAAATTACCAGTTAATTCCAGATACAGAAAAAAATGGTTTAAGCGAAATAGAAATTAATAACTTAATTGAAAACAGAGTAGCCGACCAACTTCAAAAGCTACTAGATATACTACCTAATCGTTCTGTTTTAGTAGTTTATATTCGTCCTGGCAAACAAAGAATTAATGCCATTGATAAACTACAGAAAGTTAGATATTATGCCTCAGCAAATACTCCTATAAATTTAATTGGGACTGTGGTTGATTCAGCTTATGTTGCTGATGCTTGGAAGCGATGTTAATTAATTCAAATTGATTTCTGAGTAGTTTACGGAGAAACACCAAATAAATGTATCTTCCCTTCTATATCGTTTAAATCTTGAAGAAAGTGAGCGCGAATATGATTTGAATGAGGTAATTTACCTCCCATAAACAAGCAAACAATTTCTTGACAATCTACTTCTATTTCTGGACTGGGTATATTAATTCGCTTAATACTTGCCCAGGAACAATGAGGATTTTTATCAGTCGCATTTCCACCCATATCTGGATTACGTTTGTAGTTACGGGGAGGAGTTTGTTCATAAATCAAGTGCATCCCTTCCCCACGAGTAGCTATTCCATCGGTTTCCAACCATTCACAGTCATTTTCATCTATGGGATTAGTTTCGGAACCAGGAACGGCATAAACAGCACAAGTATGGGGTGAAAATACCTCCGCTTCTAGTAACTGATTAGCATTTGTGTTAATTCTGTCAGTCCACTGCGATTGCACTGCCGTTAACCAATTATCATAGATAGAAGCCCAATTTTCCGGCTTTAGTGGCAAATTGAAAGTTTTTACCTTCAAATTTCCTTCTCGGTTGCGAACTTGGTGTTTGAGAATTAAATGACTTCCTCTAGCTGCGGCATATCCATTATTCATATAAAAAATATGTAATGGTCGTCGCCAACCTCTACCAACACCTCCCATAGTAACTGCAAATCGGATAATTGGTAAAATGATTTTATTCAGAATTTCGCTAGGTGCAGAAATTTGTAATTTACCTTCCCAAACATAAAAATAGGGTTGGTTGATTGATTGCTCACCCCAAAATTCTTGTCCGGGAATCATGCGAAGTTTTATACAACCTTTGCGAGTATCTGGTTCTATACTTCCCATTAACTCCGATAATGTTTGTTCGGCGTTATTTCTTGACATTACCCCCAGTAAAAACCGAAGTATCCAAGAACGTAACCAACCACGCCAATGGGAAGGACGAAATTCTTGTTGTTGTCTATCAGCACCAGCACAACCTTGACTGAAAAGTTTAAATTCTAAAGTTTTAGTTGTAGAACCATCTTCAACTTGACGTAATTGTGCTGTGGGTTTAAAACTAATCGGGGGTTTAATCTGACCATATCCCGCAGCCTGTCCGACTACCAACTCCGTGAGTACTCAATGCTTGTTGTACCCATTCCCAAACTGTTTGGACATTTTCAGGACTAGCTTGACCAGGAATTCCTCTAATGGCTACTGTTAATGGAATAGTATCTTCACCATTTCCCAAAGTGTAAACGGAAATTGGTGTACCTTGCCCTTCATGGTAGACTTGAAAACTTTGTTGTGGGTTAACTATATCTAAAACCAGTTTGGTGGCTATTTCTGGTCAAGCATCTAAAAATTCTATTTTGCCTGGTTGAATGATATTTCCTCGTTGATATCCTAACAAATCCAACATCTGGTGAGAAATGCTAGGACGTTTCATAGCCCATCCACGCACGATTCCCCGAATTGAAGCCCCAGGAATATAACCATTTAAGGGAAGTTCGGGGATTTGAACCAAGTTTTTATCTAATTCCCGTTTATCTTCTGGTCGTCCATTGGTAATGAACCAAGTCCCACAAGGTTCCCCAGCAGAAACTATTGTCTCTACATCAGGGTGGGGAAATGAACCAACTTTACTTCTCCATTGTAGAATAAAAGTACCTTTTTTAAATAAGTTGGATGTTCCTCGACGTTGATGTTGTTTTTCTAATAAATTAACCAGTTGAGGTGCAGTGTACATAAAATCAATTCAAATTTTCTAGAAAGATTATGCAGAATAAGCTCTAGCCCAAAAATTCCAATGGTTAGATAAAATCATGGCTTTACGCCAAGTTGTCATATATTGCGCTGGTTCATTTTTTGCCATTTGTACAATCGTTTCCCGCAGTTCTTCTGCCGATGGTGGTATTTCTGGATTAATAAGTTGACCAAGAAGTAATTTCCATACCGGGAGAATCCGCGATTGCACTTTTCCTTCTTGAGCATTCATTTGATTAACATAAGCTGCGGCTGAAAGCAATCCAAATACCCGTAAATGCTGAGATAATCTTAAAATCGCGTTTAACTCTTCTTTACTAATTGCACCAAGGGAAGTGCTTTCAATATATTTCTGAATATGTTCATGAGCCATCAAACTCATTTGTTCTGGTTGAATCAAAATTACACCTCCACTTGCACAGCTATATTGCGATTAGATATTACAGGTAAAGCCTTATTTGTCACCCAACCTTGTACCCAACCCCGTCCCACATTAGCCTGTCCCCCAATTTGAAATAAACCTGTAATCACATCCATCAAACAATCATGTTCACTTGGGATAATCGGATGAGTTTTGTTCAATTTATAACCCCAAGGATAGTAAAGAATAGTATCTCTAGGAATACAAACATCCGTCCAAAATATTTCTGCACCACCTTGAGAATCATCTTCATTGTCAATATCTTCAGATTTATTAATCTTATTCCGAATCTGAGTCCAGAGCGAATGCTCCATTAAAGTTTGAAAATCACTATCAGCTAGGACAATTCGGTTATGATTCCAAGTAGACTCAATCGCATTACCAAGTGATGCTTGCCAATTTCCAGCCAAAGCAATGGTTTCCCTTTGTTCTTTGCTTAACGCCGAAACTTGTAATTGAGCATCAGCAACATAATAATTACCTGTTTGAGTTCCCACCGGATGAATAGGAAAATCACTGATTGGTAATCCAGAGAGTAGTGCATGGTCGCGGATTAAAGAATGACAACTTACCCAAATAAATACATTGCGATTACCCAGAGACATTGTTCGCATCGGTATCCATAATAAGCGAGCATCCCCAAACCAAACTTGATGAACACCCATTTGTCCATCTGCACTTAATTCCTTACCAAATAATTTATCAGCAATTACTGAGTCAATAGAATTTAAATCCCAGCGTAAACTACCTCGAAGAGAAGAACCGGGAATATAAGGAAAATCCGTGTGGACTTCCCGGACAATATCCAAGATATTTCCTAAATCACCTTCACCACCACAATGAATTGGTGCAAGAGCATAAAGATATCCAGTCCGAAAATCACTCATTACTTAAATTCCTCCTTCCCCATAAAAGTTTTCCATAATTAAGCTGGATAAAAGTTTGTAACCACAGAGCATTCCCATTGGGTAAAAGTTGCTGGTTGGTAGGTAATTTACTATCAAATATGTACACCGTTCCCGGTGGTACAAATGCTCGTTGCGGTGATAAAGCAGGTTCCTCCTTAGTTTGATTATCAGCAGTATCTTTACGTAATGTGGAAATACCACCCCACAATAAAGCCTTATCGGTAGCACAACCTTTGAGATGTACTTTCCAATCTTGGGGATAAGCTCTGTACCTATTTTCTGCAAATAGTCCTAGTCCCGGTGTGAGGAGATAGGCAAAATTTGATTCTGTTGATGAAGAATAGCCGGAAATCAAATCATCAAGTTGTTTTTGCAGGATAGTATCTGCTTCTAGGGACGATACTAAAGCCCGATGTCCCTCACCTCCCAATCGGACAACAATGTTGTTCGTTGCGGAAATATCTACACTCAAAGCCGCAACTAAAGACCATCCATCTTTTAAACGGACTGCAACTTCAGTAAAGTAACCATCAGCATCTTTAACTTGTCGTTGGTCAGATTGCATCTGGATATGAGGTAACACCTGTGTATTCCAAGGAGAAGAATGAAAATCTTGTTTACACCAATTACTACTGTTTTTTTCCCCTTTTAGATAACCAAACAGCGCTTCAGCTTTAATCCAAGGTTTAGGTGGGCTGATATTTCCATCCCATTTGTGATTAAGAACTAAGGGGTCGATTTCATCTTGGTCAAAAGCTAAATATTTCCATGCTTCTTCATTTTTGGGAATAGGTTGCAGATATTGAATTTCGCTCCAATTATCATTGGTAGTTTTGCGGTCTTGTCCTGGGGGATATAGACAAAGTAAATCTTTAGGTGTGGGTAACCATAAGGTATTTTTGCTATCTAATAAAAATGATCCGAGAAAATTTAGATTTCGTTGGGTGCGATTTTGATGATTAGTTGGTTCCAGAAGTGACCTCAATGCCTGAAATACTGTGATTGGCATCGGGGGAAATAAACTTTTTGCCCAGGAACCATCACCAGGACTAAAAGGTTTACAATCTCGAAATAAGAGTAAATCTAAAGGAGTAATCTTATACCAATGCATAGATTAAAATTCCCCCCATTGCCGACGCTCTAACCGCTTATCAATCCAAAAAGCGGTAAATCGCAATATTTTAGCTAAATCATCTGGTTGAGTACCAATTGGGTTCAGATGATCTTCGGGAACAGACTTTACCCAATCTTCCCATTTATCTAACCAATTCTGAATTTTTGTAAATGTGGGTTTAAGATGTTTGCTTTGGTCACGATTATCCATAATAACTTTAGCAGCTTTAGAGAATAAATAGTAATTATCAGTAATACAAGCACGGTGAGGAAGTTCTGCCGCTAATCGATATAATAATGGACTAAGTTTGTCTTCATATATTTCATATTCCTGCACCCATTCCCACCATGCTTCTAGTAATTCACCCTTCATCAGAGCTTCTAACTGATTCCCACCCCCATAAATAACGCGGAAACAAATACCATTTTTACCAGGAATTTTTTTAGCTCTATCTCCTTCTGCTTCCCATAAACTTTCTAACACAGTGGGGAGAGGAACGCTTTTATGAGCAATAATTACACCCGCGCTCATCGTTGCATCCTTTCCCATTGTAAAATAGGGACGTTTGGGTAATCCTTTCACCTTATCAGTAGGATGCCAATAACCAGTAGCTTGGTTTTCAGTATCATGACGAGAATTAGTAAATTCATGGTCTGGGTCTTCGCTACCACTCCATGCTGCACGTAATGATAAGAGATATTTTGGTAAATCTTCCAGTGGTAATACAACTTTCACATCATCACCACCACTATAAATAACGCGACCACAAAACCGTTTTTCCGTCAGATAGGGAACCAAACGATTGGAAAAATCTAAAAGAGCGCGGTTGAGTCCAACATGGGTTGCTGACCGATGCGTTTGACTGTTGTATAGAGAAACTCATTTAGATTATGATCTAAATTGGCATTGCTTCTATTTATAGCATCTTCCTCAACATAAAACTTGTAATTTTTGAGTTTTTGTCCAGAAACATAATCACCCATTCCATCACCATCAGCAAGGAGAATTACCCACCAATCAGAGGGACTGCTATCACCAAAACCTGTTTCTCGATGTACTGTATTAATGACATTTCTGAGAGTATGAACTTCTGCATCTTTTAAACCCATATCATCAGCTAACCATTTACTAGAGAACATAACACCGTTATAGTTCTGTCTTAAACGATTAGAAGGATTAATTTTACTATCTGTTTTTGGTACTTGAGAAGAACGCAACCTAGTTAATACACGAAAACGATGATATTTGTCTGGTAACTGGTCTTTAATTTTATGATTAAGATTCTCCCAATATTTCTGAGCTAGTTTTGGATGATCATGTATAAATCGGGCTGAAGCAATAGAACTTAAATTAGGAAATCGTAATAGTCGTTCGTAAATTACTTGATTTCGTGTAATAAGTTTAAAGCTTTCTTCTGATTGGTCAGATTTAACTTTTTCAAGAATACTTTTAATATTGATATTAATCCCTAATTCTTCCGCAACTCCGCCATAAATCCATCCCATCCGCTTAGTGAGTTCTAAAGCATTCAACTTTTCAGAACCATTAAATAATCCTGGAAATGCTTTAGACATCAATAACCAAAATAAACGCATCGAACCAGAAGGTGTTCCAGAACCTTGAGAGAATTTAGTATAATTAAACCGAGGATGAACAGCACTAAATTGTCCTGATATAGTAGAGCGTTCCCCTGGTGCAGTGGGAATTTGCCAATTGCGAGTATTTTTGACTGCAATCAGACATATCCGCAATCTTTGTTGTAGACTTCCCCACCAAGTTCCGACATTGAGAGTGTCATAAATCTTAAGTTCAATTTCAGAAGGTAAATCTATGGGTGAATGGGCAATTTCTTGCTGACTTTTAATCCAGTTGTCTTGATTATTAATTAGTGGTAAATCTGGATTTCCTAACGGAACCGCAGTCCAATAAGGTTCCCAAGTATACTTTAGTTGTTCATCCCACAGTTTATTCCATTCCCAACAACTTTCGTGTTGAATAAGACTTAATTCATGTTGATATGGTTTGAGAAATTCATCTGGTAATTTAGTTAAATCACCAAAAGTATCTTTTAAGATTTTATCTATATTTTTCGGTTTATTTAAAAATTCAATTATTTTTTCTCGGATACAAAATCGAACCTTTTCACCTATCTTCACCCATTCCTTCGTGAGGTTTTCTTTGAGTTTTTTTCCCAATTTTTCTGCTGCTTGTTTTCCTGGCACTAACACCGTAATCATATTGGGAAATCCAGCCGTACTTAAACTAGTAGATGTTTTATCTGTAAACCGTTTTGCTGGGTCTTTTTTATCTTCTTGGAGATTTTTAAAATCAGGAGCAAAATCAGGATACTTCTGAATAATCAACGCATCCATTATTTCTTGACTCCATAAAGAAGGTACAATCACCGCATCAGTTCATAACTCCTGGGCAATATACCAGCACAACCGACTACTAAGGTAATGTAATAGATATGAACCTGCCCAAAAATCGACAAATTTCCGCGAGGATTTGATAAACTCCTGTACTGGTGAAAAGGAAAATATCAATAAATAAGGTGTGGTGTGGGAACTACCTTTTGTCCATTCATCTGGAAACATTGCACCTGTCAATGCCGATACCGTACTTTGGTGACTGTGTAGTGGACAGTCGGGGATGACTATATGTGCAGGAAATAACAGTGCATCAGGTTGTATATTTGCTAATATTTCTGGGTAAAATCGCCAAAACCACCAGAAAACTATTTTGGCATCGGGGTTACTTTTTATGTGGTTAATATCTAATATATTACTTGGATGCGGTAATGCTCCAACTTGCTGTTTTTGTCCACTGATGGGATGATGGACTGTAACTTTGGGATTATTTTTTCGATGTTCTCTGTGAAAGAGATTTACACGGTCTGAAGCAGAAGCAATATCTTGGGCATCTTTACCTTGCGGATGACTATTGATATCATTCCACCAAACTTGTAATTCTTCGTGGTGATTTTTTAGACATTCTAACTCATTTAGTATTTGGTGTCCCCAACCGGCAAATTCAGGCGCTTGTAGTAGTGCGTATAACTTGCGTTGATAAAAATCCATTTGGGATTAAGTTTAAATAAATGTATAAAAAAAATTTTACTTTGCTCAACAAGTCACTATTGTTAAATCATATTTAAATATAATTATCTTTACATAAATACATTTAATTGTATCTAAATAGGCTCGTAGTTGCGCTTTAGCGCATGCCTCTTTTATAAATTAACTTGCTATTGAATAGCAGTATAGTACATATATACTATCTAATGATTTTCAAGTTTGAAGTTGAAATCAGCTAAGTATTACTCTGATACAAATCAGGCTTCAAATAATTAAGTAGGCAAAAGAACACCACGAAATAGATTCATAGGACAAAAGAAGTCTAAGATAATTACTCTGATTCTACTAAATTTGGTATAGTATTTAGCCATTGCTCCAAATTAACTACAGTAGAGAATTCCAGTAATGCATCACTCAATTCTTCCAACTGTTCTAAGGATAATGCTTCAATTTTGGTAAGTAGGGGTTGAGAAAGTTTACCGACTTTGCGGTTTAATTGACGGGTGACGAGTATTATTGCCTCATTAATCTTAGCATCTTTATATACCCGTGATTCTTCCAGTCTAATTCCCAACATTACTTCAACCTCCTCTCGCTTCAGTGTAGAAAATTTATTCACAATAATCGCAGTGATCAAATCAATTATCCCTTGTTCAGAAAGCTGATTAGTAGATTCAGCTTTGGCTTTCTCCATGAGAAACTTAGCTGATTCCATCACATTTTGTTCTGGGACGATGCTAAGAATCATTAAACCCAAACCCAAAGACTGTTTCCGTAAATCTCCTAATTCATCTTGTCACTTGAAGCATAATGTGGCAGTAAATGCCATTTTATGCTTCCACAAGGGTAATGCCATTTTATGCTTCCATAAAGGTGAGAAAGTAGAATTTTCTTGAATACACTAGATATTATACATGATACTGGGAATATCTCCTTAACTTTTTAGGCGATAGCTTGATCAAAGTAGGCAATCGCATCCAATTGAAATTTTATTACTCTTAAGGCTTGTGGTTAAAGAATTTATGTGACCTTACTTATGAGAATAAATATCTAGAAGTACGCTAAATCATGGCTAATTTTTCCGACCTTATCTTAAGTATTAAATGTTTTAAAAAGTTATTGTTTTTACTTTAGCACTGTAGTTATTACTAAGGTTGAATATTTATCTTCCCATCAATAATTTCTTTCATTAAAGCATTTTTTCACTAATTTATTATACTCACTGCCACTTTATGATTCTTTTTTTTAAGATAAAGACTTTCAAAGCTATTATTGGTAAACCTTTCAGATGAAAATACCCGAATTATAAACAAGCCAAGCAATTCACCTCTAAATCAAATTTAACATCATTTTTGACAGCTAAATTAGGAATCAGGGTGATTCATCAGCTAATTTTTTACAGAATATAGTGACTTTAAGCATTTATTTTTCTTAAATAGAAATTCCTCCAAAGTCTTGTGGATAAAAGACTTTGGAGGCTATTAGTTATTGATTTATACTTACTGCCACATTATGGTTCCATTTTCTTATACTTACTGCCATATTATGCTTCCAGTAACTTAAAAAAACGCTTTTAGCTTCAATGAAAAAATAAACATTTCAGCCATTTTTACTGCCATGTTATGCTTCCATCTCACTGCCATTTTATCGGTAAAGTGACACATCTAAATAGAACTATTTCTCCACTCTTAGCAAAAATTCAACCATACGTTTCCATTAGTTCAACTTCCGAGGAAGTTAAAAGATTTCAAGGCTATCTGTGGCATTTGGGGGATAGGGATGTTTCCATTAGTTCAACTTCCGAGGAAGTTAAAAGTGCTGACTGGGTGAGAGCCAAAGGAATTTCACCGGAAGTTTCCATTAGTTCAACTTCCGAGGAAGTTAAAAGAACGTGATTAATAACACTTTCTCTGCCCGTATATTACAAGTTTCCATTAGTTCAACTTCCGAGGAAGTTAAAAGACGAAGAGAAAGAAAAAGCAGGCGAAGGGGTAATAATGTTTCCATTAGTTCAACTTCCGAGGAAGTTAAAAGAAGGAGAAACAGTCCTCATACTTGATGCACCCCCATAGTTTCCATTAGTTCAACAGATAACCTCTATATTATAGAGATGATTTTAGAAATATCTCCTTGACTTTTTAGGCGATCGCGCAAGCGCCTGCCGGAGTCAATCGCACAAGCACCTGCTTTATAGCGATCGCTTAATCAAAGTACAGCATATTTTTGATCCTGCTTTGTCAATTAGGTAGTTTGTGATACAATTAGTTGTACTATTGATCTAGTTTTGGTCTACTTTGTAGCCATTGCTCCAAGTTGGCTAGACTAGAGAAATTCAACAAATCTTCACCCAATTCTTCCAACTGTTCTAAGGATAATGCTTCAATTTTGGTAAGTAGAGGTTGAGACAGTTTACCGACTTTGCGGTTTAGTACGCGGATGACAAGATATTGTCCTTCCTCTATACGACCTTCTGCCTTAGCATCCTGATAAACCCGTGATTCTTCCAGTTTAATTCCCAACATGGACTCAACCTCTAAGCGAATAGTTAAGTATTATTTTAGTACATAAATACTATACAATGATTTTTAAGTTTGAAGTTGAAATCAGCTAAGTATTAGTCTGATATAAATCATGCTTGAAATAATCAAGTACGTAAAAGAACACCACAAAATAGATTCATAGGAGAAAAAATGTCTAATCATTCTGGTAGTCCTCTTGCAACAGTTAGCTTTGTAGTTCTTGATATTAATCTATACTTGATGTCATATTAATAATTGTTTGTAGAACATCAGAAACATCTGGCTACAGGAAAAATTATCAGGGCTTGCAAGCGGGTATGCGATCGCCAACAACAATCGCGCTCCAGTATTACGTAATTGATTTTACTCTAATTCTACTAACTTTGGTATAGTATTCAGCCATTGCTCCAAATTAACTACACTCAATTCTTCCAACTGTTATAAGGATAATGCTTCAATTTTGGTAAGTAGGGGTTGAGAAAGTTTACCGACTTTGCGGTTTAATTAACGGATGACGAATATTATTGCCTCATCAATCCTAGCATCTTTATATACTCGTGATTCTTCTAGCCTAATTACTAACATTAATTCAACCTCCTCTCGCTTCAGTGTAGAAAATTTATTCACAATAATCGCAGTGATTAAATCAATTATCGCTTGTTCAGAAAGCCTTCCGAGGAAGTTAAAAGAGCAATTCAGCTGTCAGGAGAATGCACTTCTAATTCGTTTCCATTAGTTCAACTTCCGAGGAAGTTAAAAGGGTTACAAGTGACCCCACGGTAGCAACTAATTCTTTCGGGTTTCCATTAGTTCAACTTCCGAGGAAGTTAAAAGGTTTCAATCTAGTGATATGCCGTCCAACCGACAAAAGTTTCCATTAGTTCAACTTCCGAGGAAGTTAAAAGGGTGGGGTTGTGAAACTCTTGCCCTGACTTAATTATATATACCCAAATTCGCGGGGGGTCAAGATTACCTGTCAACAAGCGCAGCTTATTGAGAAAATGACCCCAGACAACAGACCTCAAACCCTTACCCAGCAAGCGATTCGCGGGGGGTAACGATAGAATCAATATTTCAGCCATTGCCTACCCCCCGCGAATTTACATTTCTTTACATTTCTCCAATCAATCATCAAGCAAGTAAAGTATTAGAAAAATCCCCAGTTAAAGACTATAACTGGAGATTGAGTACATCCGTCATGAATTAGATATTGATGTTTCCATTAGTTCAACTTCTTGTGAAGTCAAGCAATTCAGTTTTGGGAATTAAATTCCACTACAAACTTGACATTACTCACTTGTTTTTTCAGCACTTGCAGGTAAGCAGTTGCATCATGATAACGACGAAATCTCGCTACTACTATGCAATCTTGATTAGGCAAATTACGAACTATGCACCACGGATGTAACTTTTCAAAATACGCCATAATCACCTCTTACAATTGCTGAAAATTCCATGAATAATGCTTTTTGAATTGCCTAGAGTCAGATTACTTCAGGAATCAGATATCAAAACAGGTCTAGATGATATTGACAAATCAACATTTTTGTGAATTGACAATCATCTCAACAAAGAAAACCCAATAAACTTTGTATTTGCTCAGGAATCTCCTCGTAATGTTCTAGTAAAAAATCCATAAATCCTAGATGAAATAAATCATTCTGCGTTGGGTAGCGTCGGTTACGACCTTTTCTAAACCAACCCTTCACAGTAGAATCAGAGCGAGAACATATCACCGCTATTTGCTCATAACTAACTGCCCATTTCGAGTAGAATTGCTGTGGTGTCATGCCAAATTCCCAATGGCTATACATTGAAATTAGCCATAATTCTCGCATTTGTAATGGACGAGGTTTGGGCATAGGAATAACTCAAGTGTAAAATTATTAGTGAGAATCTATGTGTGTGACTAAAATTGTGTTTTCCTCCCAAAAATGCCAATAGAATCTTTTAGCCATTGACGCAGAAGAACTCCAGATATCACCATCTTTGCATTGATAACGATGAGTTCTTAAACTGCGGTATGATTGAACGAAACTTCCATAGAAATTGAAAAGCTTTATGATACTGTTTACGGTCTTGTTGAGCTAATGCATCCAGTTGTTTTTGAGCTTTCGACGTAAAAATGAGCCGGAATTTGATATCCATTCATGTTTTGCGTGAATATCCCATCGCTAGCGACCGTCAAAATCGCAAATTCTACCTTTTTCAAGTTTTCCAAGACCCTCTAAACAATAAATGCTGCATCATCAACAGAAAATTCGGGTTGTATTCCTACCACTGCTACTTTGCAACGAGTGTGAGCAGACATGGGATAAAATCTTACTTGGTCTTCACCTTTTTTGATTAGCCGAGTTAAGTAATTGGATAGACTTGTGTACTGGTTCTCATCTAATACGCACTCAAAAACAGATTTTTGCACTCGTAAACCGTAGGACTCTAAGAGTTTTGCTACTTTGTTGCGTCGGGTATCGCTAACAATGTCGTAGCATATTAAATAAAACATCACGATTTCACCAACGCTAATGGTACTTGCACTGGTGCAACAGCACCAACAATATCAAAATGTTTGGGATGATGTTTAAATGCCAGAGGTCGATAATATTCCACATCACCTAGCAAACACGCAATATATTCACGCACTTGCAAGTCCATACATTGACGATAGCTGACTTCCCCTGCATAGGGATGCAACACAAAAGTTCTTAATTTTGCTTCCCAATGTTGGAGGAAATGTTGTAAGATAGTTCTCGATTGGCTTTTTTCATTACGATTCCCATGAGGATAAGAAAAATTGCGGACGAAATTTAGCACCAAGTCATCAACAATTGGTGAACGAAATTCTCCGACAAAATCCCATGCTAAAGGTAATTCATGATCTGAATTATCCGATAAAATTCCATAGTTAGGATGAAGTCCCGCACTATCAAGCAGAGTATAAATGTATTGGTGTAGCAATTCATAACCCAGATGCAAAAATTTATTGACGTGCTGGTTAATATGTGAAGATGAGTTGTGGAAATTGAGAATAGAAGAAACTGCATTATCGTAAATTAGATCCGCTTCTTGACTGTATTCCCGCAACTCAATCAGGGATGTTGCTATTGGTAAATTATCCATTAATAGTGTGAGATAATTTAAGGCTCGTTCGGTGATATAATTGTTGTGATGACGAGTCCAACTTTGCAGAAATGTATGCTGATTATGCAATTTTGCCCAAATCATACTTTCGGCAGTTGCACGTTTTAGTTTTACATTGCGAATCCATTGACGTTGAGAGATGAGATATTTATATTGTCGTTGTGATGTGTTTTCTAATCGACCAATAATTTCCCCAAATGGAGTTATGTATAAGACGGGGATTTGATGAGCAACGACAGCTTGAATGATTTGTTTTGGTAGCTTAATATTCCCAAAAATAATGATTTGGCTGACATTATTGATGCGGAGACTGATGCATTGCTTTTGTTGATGAAACACCTTTAAATAATGGTGTTGGACTTGAATTTCTGCATCTTGCTCGGTGATATAGATTGTGGACATATCTGGAATTTAGTAAAAGGTTGAAAGTAAAAAGTTTTAAGTCATTTTGTTGGCTTTGCTTTTTACTTAATTACATCCTCCCAGATGGATATATAACCTAATATATAATTCAAGTTGATTTGTGTATAAGTTTGTATATAAGTTTTATTCTAGATTGCTAATCTTGAGTTTTACCAACTCAACTAAGTTCATGTTAAATTTGTATGTGGAGCAGGCATCTTGCCTGCTTAACTTCAATGGCGGGCAAGATGCTCGCTCCACGTCTAGAAATAGCATGAACGATTTTCCTGGAATTTTGCACATAATTAACATACCAGGTAGCATCATTGTTAGCACAACGTATTTCACTTCTACGACGCTCTGACAAGCAAATAGTCGAAGGACTATTGCTCAAAATGACGGACAAACATTTCCAGGACTTTGATTTAGTATGGCGAGATGTATTACTACAATTTGAAGAAGAAGATAAATACTGGGATTGGCTGTTTAAATTACGTCAATCTCTTTTAGACAAGCGTTATGAAAGCTATGCTATTGAAATAAATGGGATGACCCAAGGATTAATGTGGTTAGAAACACAATGGCATCGTTCTTGGCTAAATCCTGAAAAGTGTTTAGTTTATGTAGGAGCAATTGCTACAGACTCCTTGGAATCGCCGTTCTATCCAAAATCCGCCATTTTTACGGGGTGTTGGTACTGCCTTGTTAATATTTGCTCGACAGCGTAGTTTAGAATTAGGTTATGAAGGAAGGGTAGGGCTTCATGCCTTACCTAAAGCAGAAAGATTTTATCGGCAACGAGGAATGCCTGAATACGGGAATGATCCAGAAATGGAAAACATGAGTTATTTTGAGTATGGGTCACTTCGACAACCTCTTGAGCAGTAGGAGCTAATTGTGAACGAACAAGACCTTTTTCAGCAATACGAACAAACTGGTAATTTGATGGATTTGTTCCAAAATCATGCCTGGGTACGGGAAATGGCTCGTATTGAAGAAGAAAGTGAATGTGATATTAGTGCGGGAATGGAGTGGGGAGTATACTTAGGAGCAGCATTCGCTAATCCTGATGCAGCAGAATCCCTAGTAAAATTGCACTCAATGCTGACGCAATGGCTACAGGATTTGCTTTCAGAATGGAATTTGGGCATAGCTAGTTCTGTGGCACTTGAGCGTGGAAAACAGTTATTAATGGGTCGTTTCAAAAATACTAACCAAACTATACAGGAGCAATTAGTTGCACTACTGGAAAGCTCTAATACAGCTAACCAAGAAAATGAACTTAAAGTTATTGTGCAATCGCTGTTGAGTCAAGAAGATTGGGAGCAGATTGCCCAAGCTGCAAGTCATGGAGTACATCAATATATTCTTCAAAAGGGTTTGGCTCAAGTCTGAAAAAATATAAATATATCGTAAGGACTCAGAATAAATACTCATAGAAAGAATATACGATTCATGCAAATTTTCTTTACTGATGCGATCGCTATTTTGGAATGTAGTTAAGATTGGTTCAGGTTTTTGATAGCTAAAATCGTTTACTTATTGCGAGCAAAGAAATCCCCTTGGAGTATACCATAACAATATACAACAAAAATCAAGCCTACTTATCAATCCTGGGAGTGAAGTATTTGCGTTAAATTGTGAAGAATTATGTCGGATTTATTGAGAATTTTCTCAATATTCTTGAGAATACAACCACTTTGTTGAGAAAAATGTGCTATTGTCGCAATTTCCTAAAATTCATATTTAAAAAACTTATAATTCGTTCTAAAACTTATTCATAATGCGTCCACATCCGAATTATCTTAACTACTTGCTCGGATTCGATGACCTCATATACCAAACGATGCTGTATATTTATCCTGCGAGAATAAGCACCTGATAAATCACCAACCAGCTTTTCATAAGGCGGAGGATTTTGAAAAGGATTTTCTGCAAGGACTGCGAGTAATTCCTCCGCTTTCTCCTTTAAATTACTAGAAGCTAACTTCTTCGCGTCTTTTTGCGCTGGTTTTGTATAAACTAACTTCCAACTCACCAATCCAACTCCCCATGACATTCTTCAACAGGAGTTGCTAACCCTTCTTTTATCAATTCTCGCATTCCAGGGACAGACAATAAGTAAAGAGTTTCCTGAATCGCAGACCAATCTTTTTCGGCCAGCAGAATCGCATTACCACGCTCACCCTGAATAATAATGGGTTGACCCTGTGCTGAAACTTGGTCGATTAGCCTTTGTAAATTATTTTGGGCGTCGTTGACGGGAAGCAAAGACATCATGTTTTTTTGAGTCACTGTAACTTTACTCTAGCTGATATAAGAACTTATGTGTCACCAGACCCTGACAAATTTTGGTCTGGTGACATTAGTTTCCATTAGTTCAACTTCCGAGGAAGTTAAAAGGTAAAACAAGAAAATATCGAAGCTGAAACAAAGATTATAGTTTCCATTAGTTCAACTTCCGAGGAAGTTAAAAGTGCTTCTACTCTCAAATTTATTGAGGAGAAATCAACAGTTTCCATTAGTTCAACTTCCGAGGAAGTTAAAAGAATGGGGATACTGTGCAATTCGAGGACGGTGAACCCACGTTTCCATTAGTTCAACTTCCGAGGAAGTTAAAAGTATTATATACGGCGAGAGAAGCACTTGATGCCTTCGCTGTTTCCATTAGTTCAACTTCCGAGGAAGTTAAAAGACAGGCCCACGAATGGCTTCGTAAGCTGATATTGACAAAGTTTCCATTAGTTCAACTTCCGAGGAAGTTAAAAGATTCTCCCACACTCCCAAAGCTGTCACTTGAAGCATAATGTGGCAGTAAATGCCATTTTATGCTTCCACAAGGGTAATGCCATTTTATGCTTCCATAAAGGTGAGAAAGTAGAATTTTCTGTCACTGGAAGGATAATTTGTCCGTAAAGGACACCTTATCCTTCCAATTACCTATCGGACAAATTATGGTTTAAAAACAATAATTTTAGACATCAAAATGTCACTGGAAGGATAATTTGTCCGTAAAGGACACCTTATCCTTCCAATTACCTATCGGACAAATTATGGTTTAAAAACAATAATTTTAGACATCAAAAAATTAAACGAGGGCTTAAGATTACACTTATTACACTATTTCTTTCATAACCTATTCTTAACCTTGAGCTTAACTCCCTCCTAATTTACAATTGTAAATACAGATGAATCAATTTGATAATTTTTGGGATTGAAACCCCAAACCCTTGAAATATATTGGTCTTATACTTTTCCTTAGAAAAATTCCAGAACTGCTAAACCAATAAAAATCTTAGCACTTACGGAAGCTTTATGCTTCCATTTTTGGTCTACGGACAAGTTATGATTCCAATGTCATGAATCTTTAACAATCGCGTCACGTAATAATCAAGCTTTCAGCACATAAATTGCTAACTTATGGTTCCAGACCCTGACAAATTTTGGGTCTGGTGACAGCCAGATTAATGCTGGATATGAGTTAAAGGGCATAAGTTTCCATTAGTTCAACTTCCGAGGAAGTTAAAAGCCGCTGGCAACACCATCTATTCAGGGAACGTCAAGATGTTTCCATTAGTTCAACTTCCGAGGAAGTTAAAAGCGATTATCACTTTTGTGTATGTTGCGGCTGAAAACTGTTTCCATTAGTTCAACTTCCGAGGAAGTTAAAAGTTTTAATCCCCCTGACTCGTGAAATTCCTGCTCAACCAGGGTTTCCATTAGTTCAACTTCCGAGGAAGTTAAAAGAAAAGGTGAAAACTCCTCTGAGGTTGACACAGTTGGAAAGTTTCCATTAGTTCAACTTCCGAGGAAGTTAAAAGTCATAGTTAACTCTTGCCCCTACGGCAAGGACTCGTTTCCATTAGTTCAACTTCCGAGGAAGTTAAAAGAAGCAAGTATGACAAGAAGTTTCACCTCTGGAACTAACGTTTCCATTAGTTCAACTTCCGAGGAAGTTAAAAGCCATCTGCATCTCCTTCTGCAGAGTTTTTATTTCTATCAGGTTTCCATTAGTTCAACTTCCGAGGAAGTTAAAAGGGTGGGGTTCTGAAACCCTTGCCCTGACTTAATTATATATACCCAAATTCGCGGGGGGTCAAGATCACCTGTCAACAAGCCGAGCTTATTGAGAAAATGACCCCAGACAACAGACCTCAAACCCTTACCCAGCAAGCGATTCGCGGGGGGTAACGATAGAATCAATATTTCAGCCATTGCCTACCCCCCGCGAATTTACATTTCTTTACTTTTTCCAAATCATAGGACGATACACATTAACTTCACCCATCAAGCAAGCAATATATTCTCTGACTTGTAATTCAATACAACGACGATACGGTAATTTTTGTTCAGTATGAGTATGTACCATCTCTGACTGTAGCTTTTCCTCCCAATGCTTGATAAACTTTTTTAATGCATGAGGCTGAAAATATACTCCTCCTCGTTCGTCAGGTAAAGTGAAATCATCTGTTGTGAAAATTTCAGAATTCACCAGATAAGCTACCAAAGAATCAACTAACTGCGCTCTCCATTCCTCAACTAAATCACTTACTAAAGCTGGGTGATTATCTCTGGGAACGTGCAAATTACCAAAATGAGTATGTAAACCTACGGTTTGAATAAATGAATGTACATTTTGACTTAACAACGTATAACCCAAACTCATCATACTATTAATTGGGTCTTTTGGTGGACGCTTAGTTCGCTTTTCAAATTGAAATTTTCCAACAAACAAAGTTCCTAATGCTTGAAAATATGTAGTAGCTGCTTGTCCTTCATATCCTCGTAGTGCATCCATAGTTTCTGCAAAGAAGAGTTTGTCCATCAAAATGTCTAAATGTTTAATTGCACCTAATACGGGAGTTTCATCTGTTTCTTGAGAATTACGACGACGATTTAATCTCATCAACAAATTCCGTGAATTATTTAATTTTGCCCAAACTATAGCTTCAGCTTGTTTCCTAGTAAATTCAGAATTTTGCGAGCATTCTACCTGACGTGCTAAGTATTCCACTTTCGCTTCTCCTTCAGTCTGCAATCTACCAAAATATTTCCCTTTTTGCGACAAATACATGATGGGAATCCGGTGCTGTAATGCTACACTCACTGCACCATGAGACACATTACAACAACCAAACAATACAATATTTTTCACTCGCACTACAGGAATTTTAATTCTTAATTCCCGTTGATAAAAAACCTGAAATTGTTGATTTTTGACGTTTAAATAAGCGCCTTGATCTGTGATATATAATGTGGTCATAGATTCCTGCCAAAGATGAGATATAGATGCACTAGGAAAACTGATTGGTTTGCTGATATCACAAGCTTTTGGGGGACGAGAAACAAATTTAAATGGTCTTTCTTTGGGACGAAAGTAAGGTGTACCAGAAGCGTTAACTAACCATTCTCCTTCTAGTTTTGGTTCTGGAGGTGGTGGTGCATAAACCTTTCCATTAGCAAAGCGATATCCTAAAAATTTCAGTTCTTCATGGGGTGCAAAAATCTGTGTTTTTTCAGATTGCAAAGTAAGATAGAGTTCTCCTAACCAACTTATGATTTTGTCGAGGGTAAGGTTAGCTTCTGGAAAACTACTACAAACAATGCCAAAATCATCTCCATATCTGACTAAATTAATTCCATTACTCAAACATTTTCTATCAAAAACAGTCAGATATAAATTAGCTAATGCACCCGAAAGTATTCCCCCTTGCAATACACCTTTGCCAAAATTAATGTATTTTCCAGCAATTATAATTCCAGCTTTTATCTGCTGTTCTAATAAATGCAATATTCCATTTTCTAAGTGCAAAGCTTCTAAATTATTTAAAAGCAAAGTCCAACATAAATTATCAAAAAACTGAGCAATATCAGCTTTGATAATCCAACTGGGACGATATTGGCAATAAGAAAACAATTGTTGTACTGCTTGTTGAATATTTCGTCCTGGACGATAAGCATAGCTACAATCTACAAATGTTTCTTCTAGAGGAAAATACAATTCCTCTAAAAGCAGACGTTGGACAATTCTATCTCGAACAGTGGGAATTCCCACTAAACGCTTACCTCCAGTTTTTTTAGTTAAATAAAATCCTTGAGCAGGACTAGGATGATAAGATTCTTGTTGTAACTGACGCAACAAAATAGTTAATTGTTCATCAACAGATGATGCGAACAAATCAACAGTAATTCCATCTATCCCAGCACTGCGACTTCCCGCACGGACTTGACTCCAAGCGAAATACAGTTGTTCGATGGTAAACATGATTAAATCAGAATTTAGAAGTTAGAAAAGCAAAAGAAAGTTTTCCATTAAGAATTTTTTGACATTTGCTTTTAACTTAATTTTCACTGGTTGTTATATAATCACCTGTATAAGTTCCTGCTTAAGATATATAAGTTGGTATATAATTTACCAAAAAATCTTTTACTTTTCTGCGAATCATGACGAAACGAACACTGGTAGCATCACCCAGAGGTATTGAAAAAGCCAAGTATGCCCTGATACGTAAAAACTGGACTCAACAAACATTAGCTGATGATGTTCATGTTGCTTCTTGGGCTACTATCAGTAAATTTTTTAACGGTGTACCGATTAGTTATCATATCTTCAGAGAAATCTGTACGATGCTGGAATTAGATTGGCAAGATATCGCGATATCATCTAATTTAGATATCACCACCGCAAACAGCGAAAATAAACCACTTACTCCCCTAACAGCAATTTGGCAGCAATTACAATCATTAGGTTCTCCTACGGAAAAAATGGGTTTGGTGCTAGTTAAAGAAGAAACATTAGCTTGGAGTTGGCAAACTAACAGTATCTATGAAAAATCTGTATCTATAGGTAGTCACATTCGTTTTGAAATTAATCTAGAAAGTTCTGGTTATTTATTGCTAATCCAAAAAGATACTTCTGGGAAAGTTTGGTGTTTTTGTCCTTCATGTTTTGCACCCCAAACACGTTTAAATGATGGTAAAACTATTTTACCACAGGAAGATTCCGCCATGAAGTCTTTTCAAATTGAAGGAATACCTGGTAAAGAAATGATTCTTGCAGTAATTACACAAGAAATACCTAATTTAAATTGGTTGCCGCAAACAAATGATGAACCATTGGAGTTAATAGAATACCACCTGAGTCAATTATTCAATTGGATTAGTAATAATAAAAATTGTAGTGTTATGTATACAGAATATGAAGTCAGGTAAAAATAAGTTATGGAAGAAATTATTAATCAATTAATTCAACTTAATTTAAAAGTCGTAGAATTAGCTGGAAAAGGTGATTTTACACAAGCTATGATTGTTGCTCAACAGGCTGTAAATATAGGTTTAAATCAGGAATTAACTGATAATGCTGTATATTGTGATAGTTTGAATAATCTAGCAGAATTACATCGTATTCAAGGACATTACTCGGAAGCAAAGCCTTTATATTTACAAACTTTAAATATTAGAAAAAAACTTTTGGGTTCTCAACATCCTGATGTAGCTCAATCTTTAAATAACTTGGCAACACTCTATTACGCTCAAAGTAACTATCCAGCAGCAGAAAAATTATTTTTAGAAGCTTTAGAATTGTGGAAAATATGTTTTGGAGAAGAGGATTTTGAAGTCGCTACTACTTTAAACAATCTAGCAGAAATTTATCGAGAACAAGGACAATATTTAAAAGCTGAACAAGTGCATTTGAAAGCTTTAGCAATGCGAAAAAGTTTGTTTGATGATGAACATCCTGATATTGCTCAATCTTTAACTAATTTAGCAGCTATTTATACTTCATTAGAGCGCTATGTCGAGGCAGAAAAAATGCACTTAGAAGCCTTAACTATGAAAACAAAATTATTGGGAGCAGAGCATCCTGATATTGCTAGTAGTCTTAATAATTTGGGAAAATTATATGATGCCCAAGGACGCTATTCAGAAGCTCAAACCAAGTTTTTAGAAGCATTACAAATCTGCCAAAAAATATTAGGTAACGAACATCCATATATAGCACATATTTTCACCAATATTGCTGGCATTTATCAAGAAGAAGGACGTTATTTAGAAGCAGAGCAACAATATTTAGAAGTATTAGCAATGAGAAAACGTTTGCTGGGTGAAGAACATTCTGATATTGCTAATAGTTTAGATAATTTGGGAGAGGTTTATTTGATGCAAGGGAATTATTTATTCGCTGAACAAAAGTATCTGGAAGCTTATACTTTGAGAAAGCGTTTGTTTAGTTGGGAGCATCCTGATATTGCCGAAAGTTTAAGTAATTTAGCCGTAGTTTTTACTTATCAAGGACGTTATTGGGAAGCAGAGCAACAATATTCACAAGCTTTACCAATATTGGAGAGATTATTCGGAAATGAACATAGGTCAATTGCTCATATTTTATATAATATGGCAGCACTTGATGAAGCACAAGGAAATTATTCTCAATCTGAACAAAAATATCTAAAAGCTTTAGAAATTCAAAAGAAAATCTTAGGTGATGAACATCCAATTATTGCTGATACTTTAAATCAGTTAGCAGTACTTTATCGTATCCAAGGACGATACTCAGAATCCGAACAATTACATTTGCAAGATTTGGGAATGAAAAAACGTTTATTAGGAGAGCGTCACCCTTTCATTGCTACTAGTCTCAATAATTTAGCAGTATTATATGATGATTTAAATCAATACAATCAATCAGAGTTATTGCTTTTAGAAGCTTGGGAAATTATTAAAAGTGTGTTTGGTAATGAACATCCATATGCTGCTACTAGTATGAATAACTTAGCGGTTATTTATGATTTTCAAGGACGTTATCAGGAAGCGGAAAAACTACATTTAGAAACATTGAAATTGAGAAAGTTATTATTAGGTGATGAACACATACAAATTGCTAATAGTTTGAATAATTTAGGAGAATTATATTTTTCTTTGGGACGCTATGAAGAAGCAGAAGAAATGTATTTAGACACTTTGGCAATGAGAAAACGTTTGTTAGGAGAAGAACATCCCGATGTGGCATTTAGTTTAAATAATTTGGCTACTTTATTAACTGCTACTAATCGTGCTGAGGAATCTTTGTTATATCGCATCCAAGCGAGTAAAATTAATAATAATCTGATTAGAAATATATTTGCCTTTAGTTCAGAAAACGATCGCTTGTCCTTTTTGAGAAAAATCAGAACCGACTTTGATCTCTTTCTTTCGCTAGTATATCAACACCTATTCAATTTAGAAAGTGCAAAACTAGCTGCATTTGATTTTGTTCTACAACGCAAAGCTCTCACTGTTTCAGCTTTAGTATCTCAAAACGCAGCACTCCACAGTGGACGTTATCCGCATCTACACACACAGTTGCGTCATCTGAGTGATTTAAATACCCAACTTATTCACTTAACTTTTTCAGTTCCCCAAACTGGAACTATGGGAATGCAGGAGTTATCAACTTATAGAGACAATTTAGCACGATTACAATCAGAGTATAATTATTTACAAAAAGAGATAGCTTTACAAGTACCAGAAATTCAGTTATCTGAGTCTAACTTTAATCGTCAGGCGATCGCTCAAGCATTACCCATCAATTCAATTTTAGTTGAATTTGTCCGCTTCGAGCTATTTAATTTTTCTGCTATTCACGCAGAGGGAGAAATACAATGGAACCCAGCTAGATACTTAGCCTTTGTGGTCAAAAGCGGACAACCAGATACCATACAAATGGTCGATTTAGGAGCAGCAGAAACCATTGATCAACTAATTCAAGCATTCCGCATACAAGCATCCGACTATACTGAAAACACATTGGGTTGGAGTAAAAATAATCAAATACCAAAGCTACAAATTAAATCATATAATCCCACAGCTGCTATTCAACTTAGTCAAGTACTTTTCCACCCTATCCGTGACTTGGTGAAAGATTGTAGATATTTAATTATTGCACCTGATAGTAATTTAAATTTGATACCATTTCAAATATTACCTAGTACAATTACAGGGTTACGTTTATTAATGGATGACTATATCATTAGTTATCTGAATGTCAGCAGAGAAATCGTCCATAGTCAAGTTCAAGCACCAAAAAGTTCCATTTCTCCACCATTAATCATTGCTGATCCTGATTTTGATTTAACAGCAGATGCAGCTACAGATAAAAATACTAATAATATACCTAAACAACCAATACCAGAATTACTGACAAGTTTTACCATCAACGGCTTATTGCGTGCCTCCTGGGACAAGACTTTTGGGAGAAAGCGTGGCAAAAAAACTTCCAAACGCCAAATTATACTTAGGTGCAGAGGCAGTAGAAACCCGCTTGATAAATAGCGAGTGTCCTAGTATAATGCTAATCGCCACTCATGGCTTATTTCAAAGCGATTCCGAGCCACAATTAGTTACGAAGAAACATAACTTATTAAGTATAGAACATTGGGGAAAAACCAAAGTTGAAAATCCCATGTTGCGTTCTGGGTTAGCGTTAGCTGGTGCAAATACTTGGTTATTTGGTGGTAAATTGCCAAAAGATGCGGGTAAAGGCTTTGTGTTTGCTCAAGATATTGCTAGTTTAGATTTGTCAGCAAATGAATTAACAGTTCTTTCTGCCTGTGATACAGCTAGAGGAGATATTCAGATTGGTGAAGGTGTATTTGGATTACGTCGAGCTTTTGCAGTTGCAGGTTCAAAAACCTTAGTCATGAGTTTGTGGTCAGTTCCTGACCAAGCTACGGCTTTGCTAATGGAGCGTTTCTTTGATAATTTGCAGTCGGGAATAGAGCGAGCAGATGCTCTACATTCGGCTCAGAATTATATACGTAATATTACTGTGAAGGAATTACGACGGTCTGCATTGGGTTTAGAAGTATTAAAAACATTATTAGATGTAAGAGAATTAACCATAGATAGCAAAATTAATTGTCAAGAAGATGACAGACCCCTACAGCATCCTTTTTATTGGGGAGCTTGGATTTGTCAGGGAGAAACAGGGGTTTGTCAACTTAACTAATTTCTATATTACAGCAATTTTCATGTAGATCAGTCACATTTTTTTGTCTCACGCAAAGGCGCAAAGGCGCAAAAGAAAGAAGTCCGCCAAAATTAACTGTGATCTAAATACATGAAAACTGCTGTAACGACAGTTGGATATGAACATTCCAGTTTCCATTAGTTCAACTTCCGAGGAAGTTAAAAGCGGCTCAATCCAAATATGCGTCTGTAATCAGCCAAGGTTTCCATTAGTTCAACTTCCGAGGAAGTTAAAAGCGCAAAGAAATTGGCCAGAAAAGCAATCTCGAACCCGTTTCCATTAGTTCAACTTCCGAGGAAGTTAAAAGATGTTGACAACAACGGGCGTTCCGGAGGTGCGTTTCCATTAGTTCAACTTCCGAGGAAGTTAAAAGAAATAAAAAGCGAGCTATTCCAGTCACAAGTTATTGTTTCCATTAGTTCAACTTCCGAGGAAGTTAAAAGAAGAAAAAATAGTCAGCCAAGAAAAAATGGATGAAATTGTTTCCATTAGTTCAACTTCCGAGGAAGTTAAAAGCAGTAAAACTGCAAATTCTAGTACCACCACCGAGTGTTTCCATTAGTTCAACTTCCGAGGAAGTTAAAAGAGTTAATGGTTCCCCTAGATACTTTTGGTAGGTGCTTGTTTCCATTAGTTCAACTTCCGAGGAAGTTAAAAGTCCTGCAGTTAATATCGGAGTTGGGTTGATAACCTTGTTTCCATTAGTTCAACTTCCGAGGAAGTTAAAAGGGTTAGTCGATCAAGAAAAGCAGGAGTTTTTCCTCAAGTTTCCATTAGTTCAACTTCCGAGGAAGTTAAAAGGAACATTGACTCTAGCACATCTTTAATCGAGCAATTTGTTTCCATTAGTTCAACTTCCGAGGAAGTTAAAAGGGTCGGCTTCTGAAAGCCTTGCCCTGACTTAATTATATATACCCAAATTCGCGGGGGGTCAAGATTACCTGTCAATAAGCCGAGCTTATTGAGAAAATGACCCCAGACAACAGACCTCAAAGCCTTACCCAGCAAGCGATTCGCGGGGGGTAACGATAGAATCAATATTTCAGCCATTGCCTACCCCCCGCGAATTTACATTTCTTTACATTTTCTAAATCAATTATCAAGCAAGTAATGTATTCCTGTACTTGTAACTATCCAGGGGAATTCCATCATTATTTTGATGGACTTAAGCTATTGACCAGTGATATTGGCAAGAAATATACTCAAAATCCCCAGGCGATCGCAAGTATTGTTATGATCAACGATTAAGGGACTTGAATGGGAATCAAAGCATTTTCTGGTAAATAATTACAAAAACGCCCTTCATCAGCTAGCACCAAAATCAAATGTAAGGAATAATCAGGAGATATTTGTAAATCTGCCCAAGGTATTGCTAACTCTAAACAAGTATCTAAACCTACTTGAGTACGACTGACACGGGGATGCCATTGATAATTTTCTGCTGCTTCCCGAAAAGATACCGATTGTGTCAGTAAATTAATTTCTAGCTGATGGTGAAATAGATAATTAACTGGCGCTATATCTGGCACATCGGCTAAAGGAATGGGACTATTTACCATTGATTTTCCCGGATAGAACCAAAGCAAATTTAATTCGGGTGGTAATTCTTTACCTGCGACTACACCATTTTTAAAGTCTACTCGCAAATAAAAATTCAAGTGATCCACTCCATACCAAAGTCGTTGGATAACGCTGCTGTTATGCATTGTTCCCCTAGAACCACCAATTTCTAACCGTCCGGCTCTATCCCAATCTTGTTCATCGGCTCTACCATTAATAATCGGATGAATAAATCCTCCCGGTTGATGATCAACTTTTGCTTCATGAATCTCTAACGGTTGTCGCAAATAGGAAGGAATGGGTTCATTTAAGGCTTTGTAAATACCATAGAGATGTTCCCGAAATAATTGGTCAAAGATTGCATCTTGATTGGAAGAATGTCCTTCGCCAAACCACCAAAACCAGTCGGAACCTTCGGCAGCATATAAGGCTTCCCATGCTTCAGGGTTATTTTCTTCTGTGGCTTCAGGATGATTTGCTAACACCTGTCTGGCATCGGTTAGGTAGTCCCAAGCTCGATTTTTGACTGGGATCACCAATCCAAGTGGTGAAGTTACCATCTACCCATGAACCACTATGTAGTTGTTCTCCGGGAATGGTCGCTGTGCGGAGGATATTTTTCGAGAAATTCGGAGACAGTAACGAGTTTTAATGTGGTTCGTTGGCTTAAACTTTGATATAAGGCTTCTAGGAAAGGTTTACCATCTTGGGGATAAAATTCCCAGCAATTCTCTCCATCTAAGGCAATGGTAACTAACCAAGGTTGTTCGCTGTTACTCTCTCTTTGTTGTTTGTCGAATCGCCTGTAAATGTCCGACCAAATCCGCTGCTGCTTGTTTCGGCTGGCATTGAACTATAGGTAAAACCAATTAAATCTGATAATCGATGGTCACGGAAAACAATGGCTAAATCACCAGCTGGAGTTTCCAAACGATAAGGTTGATAAAGCAATTCTGGTTCGTTCGATATTCCCTGCTTCATCTCGGTGGAAAAAGTGTTTTAAGTGTCCAACCTAAAACAGCTTCATCTGAACAAATCCACTTAAACCCTTGTTTGACAATATAAGGTAAAATTTCAGGACTCACTGACTGTTCGGATGGCCACATTCCTCTGGGTTCTTGACCAAATCGATCTGTATAAAATTCCCAAGCTTTTTGCTAATGTCGAGGAATATCTTCTGACCAATGAAATCGTTGTTCGGGTAATGTTCATGTTGGGAACAGCAACCCGCCCAGAGTTGGTATCCGCCAGTAAGAGGCAAAATTGGATGAGTGTAGGGAGTAGTCGTTACTTCTAATTGTCCTGACTGTCCTGCATTTTTCGATGTTGGGGAATAATTCGTCTGAGATATTTGTCGTTGTTTGGAATGAATCGTTGGCGATCGCTTAAAGTAAAATTCCGACCTTGTTTTAACCAAGCCGCAATTTCTGGGTCATCCCAAAAAAGTGGATCAATCCAAGCCAGATTATGCCAAGCTAGCAAATCACAATAATCATTAACCTCCAATTTTCTAAACACCAAGCTGATCCTTGTGTGACTTTGTTCATACAATTCAGCATAACGAGGATGGGGGTCAATCAAGGTATGGTGATTAGCATCGAAAAAATACTCAATAATTAATTCTAGTTGTTCCTGAGTTAGTTTTTCCACTGGGGTCATGCTTACAGTTAAATAAGGATCAATTGCGGTACCCGCCATATAATCTTCTAGTTGCAAAATTAAAGAAGGAACTAAATTCACCGTTTGATGTAATTTTGGATAATGTTCTAACAATAACACCAAATCCAAATAATCCTTTGTGCCATGTAAACGCACCCAAGGTAAGACGATAATGCTGTCTAGTAGCCCAAGGATTGATTACACCGGGAGATTTATACAATGGTTGATGCTGATGCCAGATAAATGCAACGTGAAGCGGATGGGACATAAGGAGTGGTAGGTAGAGGAGTTGATCATGATAAATTATCAATTATAACAATCTACCTAACCCTATTCCCCAGTCCCTGATTCTTAAATGACTTGTTCCACTTCCCCAATTTCGGGAATCATTTCCCGCAAACGACGTTCAATACCCATTCTCAGCGTCATCGCGGAACTAGGACAAGAACCACAAGCGCCCTGTAACCGCAGTTTGACCACTCGAACCATCAATGTCCACCAGTTCCACATTACCGCCATCGGACATCAGATAGGGGCGCATTTCATCTAAAACTGATTCTACGTTCTCAATTGTCAAAGCTTTGGTTTCTGTCGTTTTTTCTGTCACTGACATAATTTAACACCTGCTAGTTTAATGATGGGGACCCAAGAAATTTGGACTTGATTTTATTTATATCTAAATAATAGCCAAAATTTCATTATAACCAACAAATTTCCGGTTCCACTAACTGGGTTTAAGTTGTGGGGTGTATCTTTTCCGAGTAGCGATTGCCAGAGATAATGTAGCAAAAGTCAAAATTCCGGCTAAATATAAAGGATAACTATAAGTCTGAGGAAATTCTTGATTTACCAGAACTCCAGCAATCACAGGACCAATTCCATTAGCAATACTTAAATAAGAAGCATTCAATCCTAATGCAGTTCCTTGTTCTTCTGGTTTAGCATTAAGTGAAATCAGGGCATTAATCATCGGTTGGACTAGAGAATTAAACACCGAAAAGAACATACTGATAGCCAAAAAATAAAATATGTTTGGGAATATTGGCATACAAAAAAATGAAAAACTTCGGAAAAACAGACCTAGAAATAATATTTTTACAACACTGAAATTTCGACTAAGAATCTTTACTCCCCAAGTTTGCATAATTACACCAGTGACGCCAAAGACGAAAAAGAGAAGTGTTAATGATTCATTATTTTGACCCAATACTCTAAGATAATAAGGTTGAAAAGCAAAAGTAAAAATTGTGAAAGTGGTGCCAACAAACAAATTGATAATTAGTAAAATTCCCACTTTCGGCATAGTTAAACCAGTAATTAAATTTCCTAAACCTAAATCAAAAATATTCTGTGCTTTTGCGGCTCTATTTTGCAAAGTTTCTGGTAACAGAAATATAGTAATTAACATAGCTATAAACGCAACTGCACTAGAAACTAAAAATCCTGTACCTAAAGAATGTTTTTGGGCGATTAAACTAGTCACAGGCCCCAATACAAAACCCAAGCCATTTGCGGCTCCAAAAACAGCAAATCCTTTAGCACGGGTTTGCGTATCAGTAATATCTGAAACAACTGCCTGAGCGACAGAAATATTACCCCCTGTGAGTCCATCTAAGAACCTGGCTAAAAATAGAACCGGGGCTACTGAAGCAGTTCCGGCAATGAAGTTAGCAATGACAGTTCCCGCTAAACTGATAATCAATAAAGGTTTACGTCCAAACCTGTCAGAAAGTTTACCGATGACAGGAGTAGCAAAAAATTGAGCTATTGAGTACATAGAAAATAACAAACTAGTTTGAAAATCATTCAAACCAAATTCTTTGCCATAAAGATAGATAATAGGAATTAAAATCGTAAAACTGAGGGCATTAATAAAAGCTATTAAAGCAGTAATCCAAAAATTTCGATTCATAGTCTGTGTTTTAAACCCTAAATGGTAGTGCAACTTTAGTCATACTATCATTCATTAAGAAGGGAACAGGGAACACGAAGAGGCAAGGGGGCAGGGGGCAGGGGGAAAGAGGACAAGGGGCAGAGGGGCAGAGGGGCAGAGGGGCAGAGGGGCAGAGGGGCAGAGGGGAAAGAAAATTCAAAAGATATTCTCCCCATCTCCCCATCTCCGTTTTTCCCCCTGCTCCCTGCTCCCTGCCCCCCTGCCTCTTCTCCCCATCTCCGTTTTCCCCCTGCTCCCTGCTCCCTGCCCCCCTGCCTCTTCCCTCCCCACCTCCCCACCTCCCCACCTCTATTTCCCATGAAATTCCGACTCAAAAGACTTTCACGGAAGCAAAGACAGCCTTTAATACCACGAATTCACATTAAAATCCGGAATGGACAAACGGAGATTATTGGTATGGGTGCATGGCATTCTTACTGGCGTGATCCCTATCATCTATTATTAACCATTCCTTGGACTGGTTTTGTGTTGTTGATTTGGGCTAGTTATATAGCAACAAATGCTATTTTTGCTTTGCTCTACTTAGCTGGAGGAGATTGTATCGTTAATGCTAAACCAGGTAATTTTCTGGATGCTTTTTTCTTCAGTGTGCAAACCATAGCCTCCATCGGTTATGGTGCAATGTATCCTAAAACTATTTACGCTAATTTTATCGTCATGATTGAGGCCATGAGCGGTATCATGGGAGTCGCAGTCATGACCGGACTAGCTTTTGCTCGGTTCTCTAAACCTAGTGCGCGGGTAATTTTTAGTCGTGTTGCTTTAATCACAGTCCATGAGGGATTACCAACCCTGACATTTCGCACGGCTAATCAGCGTCAGAATATGATTTTAGAAGCACAAATGCGAGTGTATTTGATGCGTGATGAAGTCACCGCAGAAGGAGAGTTTATGCGTCGTATCCATGACCTCAAATTGCAGAGAAATCAGACTCCTAGCTTTATGTTAAGTTGGTCAGCATTGCATTTAATAGATGAATTTAGTCCCCTTTATGGAATGACATCAGAATTACTAGCTAAGACTAATAGTATGATCATGGTTCTCTATTAGTGGGATTGATGAAACGGTTTCCCAGGTGGTGCATGCTCGTTATAGCTATGGTAGCAATGATATTTTCTGGAATAATCGCTTTGTCGATATTATCCACCAGACACCGGATGGACACCGATATATAGACTATAATCGCTTCCACGATTTTGTGCCTTTAGATTAACTCTGATTAATCTGTGGTTCTATCGTTTTGATGACAACCCGACCATTTTCCACCACGGTACAGGTTTTGACATTATTTTTGCTGTCGTTGACAGGGATATCTTGCTGCTGATTTTGAAAAGTGAGATTTTTCTCTTGTTGTTGATTAAGAACGACTACACAACAAGGACAGATAGGGAGATTCATAAATTTTTTTTGTATCTCTAATATCTATGATTGTACTGCGATGGGGAGACTCATCGCATTTTTCACAAATTCATAGTTTCTGGGGTTGAATTTACTTTCGTCTATACATGACTATATTAAGTATTGAGATCTACATCTTCGCCACTAAACCTAGTTCAGTTTTGGATTGTTTGAATTTATCTATTGTAAGTAGTATATATAACTTTATGGATTTCATAAAATGTTTTAAGTAAAAATACGTAATTTAATAAATTTCGTAAAGTGTATTTACCGTACCTATGTGTTTTTTTCGTGAATTTGAGTAATTAAAGAATAATCATTAGATATACTAGGGCATGAGTTTTACAAACTCACAGCCTATTTAACAATTTGAGTAACTTCATTCCCATTCACTCAGTCCAGCATAAATAAACATGAAAAATTCTGATTTGAAAATCTCTACCTTACCCTTACAAGTCGGATTAACAGTTTTGTTAACTATTTCTGGTGGTTTTGCATTACTGGTGGATAAAGTTAATGCAGATATTATTCCCACTGTAACTGCACAAGCTCCAGCTAATGACACGGTTATTTATGTTAATCCTGCCACTGGTACAGATACTGAGAGTGCTGGAACAACAGACAGTCCCTATAAGACTATTACTTTCGCTATCAATCAGGCTAAACCTGGGACAACTATTCAGCTAGCTAATGGCATTTATAGTGATGAAACATTTCCCTTAGTACTTAAACAAGGAATAACATTACAGGGAGATGAATCCACCAAAGGTAAAGAAGTTGTAATTACAGGTGGTGGTAATAAGATCAGCCCTACTTTTGCTAAACAAAATATTACTATCTTCGCTGAAAGCGATACTACTATTACAGGTATCACAGTTACTAATCCCAATCAACGTGGTACAGGAGTGTGGGTAGAATCAAGTAATCCTAATATCAAGAATAATACTTTCACTGGCAATAATCGGGAAGGTGTTTTTGTGACAGGTTCCGGAAATCCGATAGTGGAAAATAATCTCTTTACCCGAAACGGGGGGAATGGGATTTCCATCGCTAGAAGTTCTCAAGGATCAATTCATAATAACATCTTTCAAAATACAGGTTTTGGTCTAGCTATTGGTGGTACTTCCACACCTTCAGTTTCAGATAACGAAATTGTCCAAAATCAGGATGGTCTATTTATCTCAGAATCTGCTAAACCCATACTACGTAATAATAAAATTCAGGATAATAAACGTGATGGTGTAGTAGTCATCGGTGAGGCTGTTCCTGACCTGGGGACTAGTGCTGAATCTGGTGGTAATACTATCCGCAGTAATGGTCGTTATGATCTCAACAGTAATTCATCAAAGAAGATTCCTGCTACTGGTAATGATATTGATCAGAAACGCATTGTGGGTACAGTAGATATTGGGTCTACAGTTTTGAACACGGAACCTCCTTCTAATTCTTCTGAAAACCAGACTGCTGATAACCCAGTAGAGACACCATCCAGTAATCGGAATGGAGGTAAACCAAAACCTGGACGCCGTTGGTAGACCAAGATTAAATTGAAGTCAGGCGGGCTTTCCAGCCCGCGACCCATCTAAAAATAGCATGAACTTAATTTGGTAAACCAGCGATCGCACTTTCATATATTTTCGTAAACCGAGCTTGGTTTAAAAGTGCATCATTATTCCAGGTATATGTAAGAGGGTATTTGAAAACTTATGATTAAGTTTAATTTGTCGCTCAGAATGACAATACAGTAAGCAAAAAAAATCAGTTGATGTTTAACTATATAATAGTCAATCATCAACTGACAACTGATTTGAATCCCAATTTTAAGTGTTAAATTTTGGTCAGGATAGCCAGCGCTTTATCCACAGCTTGCAGAGCCGTATTAACTTCTGCTTCTGTCACAATCAAAGGCGGAACAAATCGAACTACCTTTGGTCGAGCAGGTACCAGTAAAACACCTTGTTCTATGGTGGTTTTGACTACATCAGCAGCAGTTAACTGAATTTCTGATGACAATTCTAAACCATTAATTAAACCCCAACCGCGAATATCCACAATCAGATCTGGATATTTTAAAGCGATCGCCTGTAAACCTGTTCGTAATTGTTCCCCACGCTCGACCACATTCTGTAAGATATTCTCTTTTTCTAAAGTTTGGCAGACACTCAAAGCCACTCCACAAACAAAAGGATTACCTCCAAAAGTACTAGCGTGTTCCCCTGGTTGGAAGATATCGCAGAATTTTTTGCTCATCATCGCCCCAATGGGGATACCACCACCTAAACCTTTAGCAGTGGTGAAAATATCTGGTTCTACACCCAGATGTTCATAAGCCCATAACTTACCAGTCCGTCCCATCCCCACTTGCACTTCATCAAAAATCAACAAAATGCCGGTTTCATTACAAATTTCCCGCAATCGCTGGAAATAAGCAACTTCTCCAGGACGAACTCCACCTTCTCCCTGCAAAGGTTCAATCAATATCGCCCCAACGCGATAATTACCTTCGTCTAATTCGGTCACAGCGGCTTCTACTGCGGCAATATCGTTATAGTTGACATAGTAGAAACCAGGTACTAAAGGATCAAAGTGTTTTTGATATTTGGGCTGACCTGTAGCGGTGACAGTGGCTAAAGTCCGACCGTGGAAACTAGCATTAGCCGTTAAAATGATTGGATGTGCAATTTCTAAAACGGTGTGAGAGTATTTTCGCGCCAATTTAATAGCTGCTTCATTAGCCTCCGCCCCGGAATTACAGAAAAATGCCCGATCCGCACAGGAATGTTGAATCAGCCATTTAGCTAATTCACCCTGTTCGGGAATATAGTACAAATTAGAAACGTGGTGTAACTTTTGGATTTGGCGGGTTACCGCTTCTACCATGGCGGGATGGGCGTGTCCCAAGGTACAAGTGGCAATGCCGGCGACAAAATCTAGATATTCTCGCCCTTGTGTATCCCAGACCCGGGAACCAGCACCCCGTTCCAGAGCTAAGGGATATCGTCCATAAGTGGACATAACAGCTTCATCAAAGCTATCAGTATCAAAGGGAATAGATGACACAGAATGTAATTCTGGGGGGATCGTGGCTGGTTCAACTAGAGTTTGGACACTCACTACCGCTCCTCCTGAAAATTTTTGGATTATATAGTCTCTATCTACTAGTTTGCAAGATATTCCTAAGAATTTATAATTATTTTTGGAAATCAACGCAAAATAGGGAGATGAGGAGGTGGGGAGATGGGGCGGTGGGGAGATGGGGAGATGGGAGATGGGGAGATGGGGAGATATTCTTAATAGATAATATTTCTGATCTTCTCTTCGCAATTTTTGTCAAAACTGACTGGCTCAATTTTTAATTCTTAATTTTTAATTCATACTGTGTATTCTACCTTAGATGAAAAATTTCAACGGATTCAAAAAGAATTGATGCTCGGAACCCTCTCTCTAGGGTTCGTCTTGCTGATTGGGACTTTATGGTATTGCTTAATCGAGAATTGGCCTTGGGAAGATGCTGCTTATATGACAGTCATCACTTTAGCAACTGTGGGATATGGTGAAATCCATCCTTTAGGCAGTCGTGGCAGATTATTTACCATTGCTTTAATATTGATGGGTGTAATCAATATCGGTTATATTGTTAATAGATTTACAGAAGCAGTTATTCAAGGCTACTTTCAAGAAGGAATTCGACTACAGCAACAAAGGCGTTTGATGGAATCCCTCTCAGAACATTATATTATTTGTGGGTTTAGTCGTACTGGTCGGCAAATTGCCAAAGAGTTTCGCGCCGAAGGTGTACCATTTGTAGTAATTGATGCAGAGTTAGAATCTGTACAAAGAGCGCAAGGTGAAGGTTATACAGTTTATCAAGGTGATGCAACGTTAGATGAAACACTCTTACGGGTAGGTATAGAACGAGCTATGTGTATAGTCGCGGCTCTCCCTTCTGATGCGGAAAATTTATATATAGTTTTGTCGGTAAAAACTCTCAATCCAGGAATTAGAGCGATCGCTAGAGCTAGCACCGAAGAAGCCTTGAAAAAATTACAACGGGGTGGTGCAGATGCAGTAATTTCACCATATATTACCGGTGGTAAGCGCATGGCCGCCGCCGCCCTCCGACCACAGGTTTTAGATTTTGTGGATGGGATTTTAACCGGTGCAGACCGTCAGTTATATATGGAAGAATTTTTAATTGATGAAGTTATGTGTCCTTTTGTGGGACAAACTTTACAAAAAGCTAAATTGCGATCGCAATCGGGAGCGTTAGTACTAGCGATTCGTCGTGGGGATGGGGATCTAATTGGTGAGCCAACGGGAGATACAATATTAATGCCGCGAGATACTTTAATTTGTATGGGTACAGCTGAACAACTGCGAAGTTTAAACCAAATTCTCGGACCCATTAATTCTAAAAAACTGCGCCGTCCGAAAAAAATCTGATTTTTGTTTATTCAGCTTGAAAAAGTTGTTTCGCAGTCAAATTTAACTCTGGGAAAGTAGAAGAAATAATTTTATCATTTATTGATATAATTTTTCCATTAAAATCAAGCAGGCAAGATGCCTGCTCCACCTTATATATCAATACGGTTCAGTTAAGGGAGGAAGTAATATTGTCATTCTGAGCGAAGCGAAGAATCTCGCGGGATTCTTCGCTTCGCTCAGAATGACAGAATATTATCAGATTTTGGCTTAACTGAACTGTATTGCCTTATATATTTCTTATACTATTTACCTACATAGATAATTGTATATTCCTCAGTCTGTTTTGTCCTCATAAATTGTCTGCGAACAAAATTCCGTTGATTTCCCCCCTTTTTTCCTTGACCGAGTAATATGAGAAGATATACCAGGTTTAAAATTCCTGTAGAGTCGGGAAAACTCGCGTTGGTAATGTGCAGCAATTTTAGGATTTTCAATGACTAACAACGTTTCATCATTCACAGAATTAGCAACTTTTGACCAATTGTGAGAACCAGTAATTACTGTTTGGTTGTCAATCACCGCAAATTTATGATGTAGTAAATCCCCTTTCGGTAAAATGGGTACACCAACAGTAGTAATGGGATTTAACCAAGGATGGTTGTCAACTGAATATTTACAATTCTTGCTCACCGCAACTCCCATCATATCTAAGGCTTGACTATAAGGACGATAAGCAAATTGTGGTTCAATTAATGCTCGAATATTAACATTTTCTTGATGACGCTTTTCTAGAATATTACTAAGTGGTTGTTCAGAAAATACAAATAATGCCATATCAATAGATTGTTTAGCACTATCTAAAGTTTTACCAATTAAACCATTACTACTATTAATCCAAGGTTGACTCAAGGAAATGGGGGAAAATTGCACAGTAATTTTCGTATCTCCTAAAATAATTGATTGAGGTAAGCGTACAGACTTTTTCACACCAAATTTACTGTCTGGTTTACCTCCTAGTCCATCTCCCCACATCACATTAAACTCTTCTGTAAATAAATTTGCTAATTCTGAACTGTCAATGTACAGTAAATTATTAGCATTACCAAAGCTTTGGAGATTATTAAAATCACCGGAAGTATCGCTTAAAGTAAAATTAGCTGAAGTTACAATCACAAAACGATTATCGACAACTATAAATTTATGATGCATTAAACCGCTACCTTTTGAACCATCGGCTTTATCGTCTATCCAGGGAATTTGATTATTTTTAATTATCACTAAAGCATCTCGTTGATTTATTTCTTCTGAACTAATTTGATGATCTTGGTTAATATCTATAAATTGTCGAAACTCTTGATAATTTTCTCGTTCTCTTTTATTTAATTTTTTAACTTCTGCATCTGTTAATTGACGCCAAGGACGGGTGTAATTATTTTCTAAAATCAATCTGACTTTTACTCCAGCTTTTTGTTTATCCACTAAAGCTTGAGCAACTTTGGGTAAACGTAATTCTTGCACAGCTACATCAATTGTGGAGTTAGCTTGAGAAATAGTGTCCACAATCTTTTTTTCTAAGTCGTCACCCAATCGCTTTTGTTGTCGATATGATTCTTGATATTCTGAGGATTTGGAATGATTAAAATAAACTTGAACGAAGGGATCTTGCGGTAGTGGAGGTGCTAGACGTTGAGGAGATGAATTGCTTTTTTGGCAAGCAGCTAAAGTGAAGAGGAATAGCAAGATAAAGGACTTATTCATGGAAACGAACAATACACTCTGTAGCGGAATTTTCTGAATGTTCAAAAAATTAAATTTTATATTTCCATCATTAGAGAGGTATTGTCATCTATCTCAGGGAGGTTGTGAAAATAGCATAAAAAGTGGGGAGTAAGGGAAGAAAGGCTTTTTCCCACCTGGTTGTAGGAGTTGACTGTGATTGTCAAAAATATTTTGGATGTGTAAAAATAGTCATTAAAGAAAGGAACAGAGAACTCTAACAGCTATACAAACTCTAATCTCTACTCCCTGCTCCCTACTCCTTACTCCCTACTCCGTTGTATGCAAATTTACTTAGATTACAGTGCTACTACTCCCACTCGTCCAGAAGCGATCGCGACGATGCAAGCAGTCCTCACCCAAGAGTGGGGAAATCCTTCTAGTCTACACGAATGGGGCAACCGAGCCGCAATGGTGGTGGAACAAGCGAGAATACAAGTTGCAGGATTAATTAATGCTCCAACTCCAGAATCAATTATCTTTACCTCTGGAGGTACGGAAGCAGATAATTTAGCAATTATGGGGGTTGTCAATACTTACAATACACCTCAACATTTAATTATTTCCAACGTTGAACATTCTGCCATTTCTGAACCAGTGCGTTTATTAGAAAGACGGGGTTGGCAAGTAACACGTCTTTTGGTAGATGCTAAAGGTATGGTTAACCCCATAGATTTAAAGGATGCATTGCGAGATAACACAGTTTTAGTTTCTGTAATTTACGGACAAAGTGAAATTGGTACTATCCAACCAATTGCCGAACTAAATGCAATTGCTAAATCCCATGGAGTTTTATTTCACACCGATGCAGTCCAAGCTGTAGGACGTTTACCCATAGATGTGCAGGATTTATCTGTAGACTTATTAAGTCTCTCTAGTCATAAATTATATCTCGCTGGGTGCAGGAGCATTATATGTACGTCCTGGGGTGGAATTAATGCCTTTACTGGCAGGTGGAGGACAAGAAAGAGGTCTACGTTCTGGGACACAAGCCACACCTGTCATTGCCGGTTTTGGAGTTGCATCCGCAATAGCAGCCCAAGAATTACCCCAGGAAAACGCTAGGTTAGTTGAATTGCGCGATCGCCTGTTTACCAATTTAGCCGATGTTCCTGGTTTAATCCCCACAGGCGATCGCATTCATCGTTTACCCCATCATCTCAGTTTTTATTTAGCAGCAGCAGAGGTGGAAAAACTCAGTGGTAAAACTTTGGTCAGACAGATGAATTTAGCCGGTATTGGCATTAGCGCTGGTGCAGCTTGTCAGAGTGGGAAACTTAATCCCAGTCCGATATTATTAGCAATGGGATATTCTGAAAAAGCGGCTTTGGGAGGAATTCGTTTAACCTTGGGAAGGGAAACAACCACAGCTGATGTCGATTGGACAGCGATGGTGTTAAAGCAGGTTTTAGAAAGACTAAATTCAATTAAAAATTAAAAATTAAAAATTAAAAATTAATTACAGCATATCGCAGATAAATCAGGTACACATAAAATAGTAAAACTGTTGTGGAGCAGGCATCTTGCCTGCCTTTGTGTATCTCATCAACTGTATTGCATCATAGAGTTCTCCCCTTAACAGAACAGTATTGTGTGGCGTTTTGCTAACGAAAAAAAAATACATTATTATAGAAATCCCCTAATTTTAATGATGGGGATTTCGCTGTTCCCTGCTCCCTTAAATATTTTACATTATGATACAGATGCAACCAGAAATAAAACGTGTAGAAGAATTACGGCAATTGTTACAAGCAGCTAGCTATGCCTATTACGTCTTAGATCAACCAACTATGGAGGATGCAGTCTATGATCACCTCTATCGGGAATTACAACAACTAGAAATAAAGTATCCAGAATTACTAACTACTGATAGTCCTACTCAGCGAGTGGGTGAAAGACCAGCTACACATTTTACATCGGTACGGCATAATATCCCCCTCTATAGTCTAGAAAATGCCTTTAATCTGGATGAATTACAAGGATGGGATCAACGTTGGCGAAGACAATTACCAAAAATAGATACAGTAGAATATGTATCTGAATTAAAAATTGATGGTTCAGCTTTAGCTCTTACCTATGAAAATGGGATTCTGGTTAGAGGTGCAACTAGAGGGGATGGAGTCATGGGGGAAGATATTACCCAGAATGTGCGGACAATTCGCTCCATTCCTTTACGCTTAAATTTTGAGGGGTTGGAAATTTTAGAAAAGGTAGAAGTGCGAGGAGAAGCGTTTTTACCTTTGGATGTGTTTAAACAAATTAATGAAGAAAGACAAAAAGTGAGTGAGCAGTTATTTGCAAATCCGAGAAATGCCGCCGCGGGTACACTCAGACAATTGGATTCTCGGATTGTCGCTAAACGTCGATTAGACTTTTTTGCCTATACACTACATATTCCGGGGAGAGATGACGCTAGTATTGCCAATACTCAATGGGAAGCTTTGGAATTGTTGGAAAAAATGGGTTTTCGGGTTAACCCTAATCATAAATTGTGCAGTTCTTTAGCTGATGTTTCTGAATATTATCAATATTGGGATACAGAACGGTTAAATTTACCCTATATGACTGATGGGGTTGTAGTAAAATTAAATACGTTTAAACTTCAAGAACAATTAGGATTTACTCAGAAATTCCCCCGTTGGGCAGTAGCTTTAAAATATGCTGCGGAAGAAGCCCCTACCCGTGTGGAAAAAATTACTGTCAATGTGGGGAGAACTGGAGCATTAACCCCTTTGGCAGAAATGCATCCTGTACAATTAGCAGGTACAACTGTCTCTCGCGCTACTTTACATAATAGCGATCGCATTTCTCAATTAGACATTCGCATTGGTGATACGGTGATTGTTCGCAAAGCTGGAGAAATCATTCCCGAAGTGGTACGGGTTTTGAAAGAACTTCGTCCTGCTGATACTCAGCCATTTGTGATGCCTACCCATTGTCCAGTTTGTGGTCAATTAGTGGTACGAGAATCAGGTGAAGCCGTAATTCGTTGTGTTAATGCTTCCTGTGCCGCAATTTTGAAAGGAGAGATTGAACATTGGGTCAGTCGTGATGCAATGGATGTCAAAGGTATGGGTGAAAAGTTGGTGCATCAACTGGTGGATAAAGAATTGGTGCATTCTGTGGCTGATTTATATAACTTGACCGCAGAGAAGTTATGTGGATTGGAAAGAATGGGGGAAAAATCAGCCGAGAAATTAATTAAGGCGATCGCGCAATCCAAAAACCAACCTTGGTCAAGAGTATTATATGGTTTAGGAATCCGTCATGTTGGTAATGTAAATGCTCAATTACTGACCGAAAAGTATACTACGGTTGACCAATTAGCCTCAGCCAAACAATCAGATATAGAAGGTGTCTATGGTATTGGTGCAGAAATTGCCCAATCTGTCTATCAATGGTTCCGGATTAGTGCTAATCAATCTTTGATTTCTTCTCTACAAGCAACAGGGTTACAATTAGCGACCAAGGAGGAAGATAAAGTAGTTAATGATGGTCATCAAAAATTGGCAGGGAAAACGTTTGTGGTGACTGGTACTTTACCGACTTTAAAACGAGATGAAGCAAAAGCATTGATTCAAAAAGCTGGGGGTAAAGTAACTGAATCAGTGAGTAAAAAAACTGATTATTTACTGGTGGGGGAAGATGCTGGTTCTAAGTTAGAGAAAGCGCAAGCGTTGGGGATTACTCAGTTAAGTGAAGCAGCGTTTTTGGAATTATTGAAGTAGTAATGAATAGTAGGGGCGTAGTGTGTTAATTATGTGCAAAATTCCACCAAAATAGTTCATACTATTTTTAGCCGTGGAGCAGGCATCTTGCCCGCCTGACTTTAATCCCAGGCTTTCCGGCCTGCTCCACAAATTTTCTATGACTGTAACGAATGTAATGCCACAAACAAAATTATATTTCATGAACAAGCGATCGCAAGTTGCACTATAGTTCTTCTTTGCCATGATGATCATTTGCTTGCATTTGCTGCAAAATAGCTGCTTGGATTTTGACATCAAAATCTGGATCATCTACCGTAGTGATAATTTTTTGTGGACGCTCACTCAGTCGATCTAGATACGCTCTAAGTGCCATCTTATCCTCACGGTTCCGGAGAAAATATCGTTTTAATTCCTCGTCAGACATAGTAGTATAATTAACCTGACTCATTACAAAACCTCCCCATTGAGCGTAATCTGGAATTCCAGATTTTCGGTATATCCAGCTAAAATATACAGGCTATCTGTTCGGTCATCAATGCAGACAAGATGTATCGGCTGAAGCATAATATATGTTAACCAATAGCTAAGACGATATAAGCCTCTAAGTTGAGCATTGGTAGGCATTCCAGGTGTTTACTCCACACACTTCTTAATTTTACATCAGTTTTTATTATATAACTACATCTTTATATAGAGGCTAAGTGAAGTTTAATTGCTGTAATGTAGCAGCTAATCATAATCACGAATTTAATTACACAGAAACTGTAAATTTCTGCTATATTCTTCAATGTGAAGAAAATGTAACAAAACCAACTAAATCTTTACATTAACCAAAGCTTAACAATGATGAACACCTTAGTATCTCGGCACTTACTGAATAAAACCCTGGCTGTAGCGATCGCCTCAGCCAGCCTTTTGGTTACTCTACCAAGCGTGGAAGTTGCTCATGCTGCACCCAAACCAGCTGCAACTAAACCAGCTGCGACTCCAGGACAGACAATTGTTGATATTGCTAGCAATCCCAAAGCTCCTTTTAAGACCTTAGTAGCAGCAGTCAAAGCAGCAGGACTTGTAGATACACTATCTAGTCCTGAGCCTTTCACCGTATTTGCTCCTACAGATGCAGCTTTTGCGGCTTTACCAAAAGGTACTTTAGAAAAACTGTTGCAGCCAGAAAATAAAGCAACCTTAGTCAAGATTTTGACCTATCATGCAGTACCTGGGATAATTTATTCAAAGGATATCAAGCGTAGTGCCGTGAAAACAGTTGAAGGTAGCCCACTTAACGTGAATGTTAAAAAGAGTAACGTTTACGTAGGTAGAGCCAGAGTGATTAAAGCAGATATCAAAACTAGTAATGGCGTGATTCATGTAATTAATCAAGTGTTGCTTCCACCTGATGTAAAAATACCCTAGTTCATCCCAGATATTTTCTAGATCAAAAATCCCCCCTGATACTTTGAAAACAAGATCAGTCAGGGGGATTGCACTTACCCTGGAATTATTAAAGCTAATAAATGTCCCGACGATGACCAATTCTAATTATTAGAATTAACTGATTTTCTATATTAAACTCATAAATGACCCGATAATCACCCACTCTTAACTTATAAAACCCTGACCATTCACCAGTTAGAGAGAGAGGAGTAATCTGCTCAAAATTAATACTTAACCATTCAATCTTATTAAGAATGCGTAGACGTAATACCTGATCCAGATTATCTAAATCAGCTACAGAATCTGCTTCAAAGCTTAAAGAATAACTCATTTAACGTTCTATACCATATCTTTTATACACTTCTGATGCCGTAATAGTCGGTCTTCCTTCAAGCCGTTTACGCCGTATTTCCAATAAACTCTGCTTAAATGACTCTTTCATTTCTTTTCCCTCATCCGGATCACCAAAGTATTCATCTAATATCTCATCTATTGTGCTACGGATTAAGTTTTGTAACTGCTCCGTTGTCATGTCTCTAATTTCCATAGTTTCTGTGATTAGTTAAATTCTTAAATTCATTATAGTGCGATTGCCCCCATCCTGACTGGTCAGTTTGCTATCGAGGTGGGGGTTCTCTGCCCTTACTAATCAAAAACAAGATTATGATATGTTGTTAACTCTAGTGGAAAACTAATCATCATGCATCAAAGTTCAGGTCGCTGGGGTTTAGGACTAGCGCTATCGCTGGTGACGGTTTTTTTCTGGGGAATTTTACCTATTGCTCTGATAGTGACATTACCTGCACTAGATGTCTATACTGTAATCTGGTTTCGCTTTCTGGTTTCGTTTACGTTATTAGCTACTTATCTAGGAGTCAAAGGAAAACTACCAACTATTAACCAACTATCTAGTACTTCGGGAAAATTATTAATCCTCTCTACTATCTGTTTAGCGAGTAATTACTTTCTCTTTATGCAAGGATTAGCGCTAACCTCACCCACTAACGCAGAATTGATATTTCAGATATCTATACCTTTGTTGAGTTTTGGTGGTTTAGTAGTTTTCAAGGAGCGTTATAAATTAATTCAATGGCTTGGTGTAACTGTGCTAACACTAGGATTTATATTGTTTTTTAACGCGCAATTAACAAATTTAATCACAGCACCGAGTAAATATCTTCTGGGTAGCGGGTTGGTTTTTTTAGCCGCAGCAATCTGGACTCTTTATGCTTTGTCTCAAAAGCAATTATTGCAGTCTTTATCTTCCTCTAATATCATGGTCATTATTTACGGTGGATGTGCTTTATTTTTCACTCCTTTGGCAAAAATACAATCCATTTTTACCCTCAATACATTTCAATTAGGAATTTTGCTATTTTGTGCCTTAAATACCCTAATTGCATATGGAGCATTTGCTGAATCATTAGAGCATTGGCAAGCCTCAAAAGTCAGCGCTATATTGGCTTTAGCTCCTATTGTCACCTTAATCTCGGCTTGGTTATTATCAAAAATTTTCCCTACTCTTATTCCTACAGAAAATTTTACCTTAATAGGAATTTTGGGCGCATTGCTAGTTGTGTGTGGTTCCACAGCTATTGCTTTAGGAAAAGCTGATTAATAGAAATTATTTGCAAAATAACTCTAATCATTCCGGATAGAAGTTGAGACTTTATGTAGAGTTACATAATGATTACTGATGTGATCATAATTTTTCTTTGTTATGCTTTTTAGGGTGAATGCAGTTTCGTAGAGTTAATCATTGGTTAGGTGGATATTTTGCCTATCTGATCAGTTCTACAGCATTTAACTTTTGTATCGGTAGACAAAAGAAAAAAATCTCGAAAAAAATCCATAAAACTGAGGCTAATCATATTAGTTAAACGAACTAGGGTGCTGAAATAACTACTAAGCTTAAGCCTCGGTAAACAACATCACCGAAACAATTTACCGATGAATAGTTTGTTTAGTCATTGGACTAGCATAGTGAGAAAAATTTCTCTATTGCTGGTTCTGTCTATCCTGCTGCCAATATTTGGTATCAGTAATTCTGCTATGGCAGCAGAGAAAATTTATGTATCTTATTCATCTCTAGAGATTTCCTTGCCCATTAGCGCTTTAGAGAGTTATGCAAACACAGGTGTGATTAATGATAACTTGGGATTCTATCAAAAATATTTACCAGCAGAACAGCTACAAAAGCTACAGAAAATTTTACTTCAGCCAATCACAGTTAGTCCAGTCTTATTTTCCCAATTCCTCTATACATCCCAAGGAGAATTTTTACTCCCACGGTTGACACAGTTAATTAAAAATCCATATCCTCAACTGGAATCAGAATTTACAGTCATTAAGGTCAGCGTTAATTTTAGCTTCCCAAGAATCAGAAGGCATCACGCTGTTAAGCTTGTTGCGTCATTATCCTACCATAAGTCTACATATTGATTTAGTTCATAGTCTGAAAATAGTTGAGGAGTTGGAGAAATTAATTAGGGAAACTAATCAAGCGATTGCTCTGGTAGAACAGCAATCTAGCACAGAAGCTGTATTAACACCCCACGTGAGTCTATCCCAATTACCCTCTTTACAGACTCAGGGAAACTTTACTAGTGATAAATACAAACTGGATTTTTTCGACTTAGCGCGTCATCGACGGTTATTAACTGATATTTATATTCCTCATCTGTCCAGACCTACTCCTGTAATCGTCATTTCTCATGGTTTGGGGTTAGACAGCAGTAATTTTCGGTATTTAGCCGTTTATTTAGCTTCTCACGGATTTGCGGTTGTGGTTCCCAATCATCCCGGTAGTGATGCTAAACAATTTCATTCCCTGTTGAATGGAGAAGTAAATGAATTAGCAGAACCCAGTGAATTTAAAGACCGACCTCTAGATGTAAAATTTATCTTGGATCAGCTAGAGAAAAAGAATCAATCTGATCCTCGTTTTCAGGGTAAACTGAATTTAGAACAAGTGGGAGTATATGGTCAATCCCTTGGTGGTTATACAGCTTTAGCTTTAGGTGGAGCAAAAATTAACTTTCCACAATTAAAGCAAGACTGTAAACGGGATACATTGCGAAGATACCTGGAATATGTCTTTACTGCTCCAGTGTCAAGCCAAGAATTGCGACAGAAGTAGAGTATAACTTACGAGGATGAAACGAGTTAAAGCTACTATCGCTGTTAATCCTATCACTAGTTCTATTTTTGGACAAACTAGCTTGAACCAAATCAAACTTCCGGTCATGTTAGTTGGTAGCACTGAAGATACAATTGCACCAGCTTTATACGAGCAAATTATCCCTTTCTCTTGGTTGACTAATGCTCATAAATATCTAGCACTGCTTATCGGTGGTACACATTTTTCCACTATTGGTAATAGTAATCCAGGTAGTGAGCAAGTCGATTTACCTCACAGAAATGGTTGGTGACTCAATTCATGCACATTGTTATATGAATGCTTTGAGTGTACCTTTTTTCGAAACTTATGTAGAAGAAAAGTCTGAATATATTCTCTATCTTAATGCTGCTTACGCTCAAAGTATTTCTACTCAGTCTTTGGGTTTAACTGTGGTTGAGTCTTTGAATATTCAAGATTTTGCTCTAAGTATTAATACTCAAAAACCGAAAAATAGCCATAAAAATTATCCTCATACCCTAGTCGGGTTTGGTTGTTGGATGTTGAGTGTAGGTGTTTCGTTATTGCATTTTTGACACTCTCAGGTCTGAAGACATTGAGATTTTACTGACAGAGTTAGACTTCGGGACTACCGACTCTAACTCTCGTTACGACCGTCAAACGCCGTCTAGCTAGTCACTCTAAGTCCAGCTTAGGTTTCTAGTTACTTTTGTGGTTTCTCATGCTTTCAGATGCCATCACTAAGCCAAGTCACGGTACGCTCAACATCCTGCCTTTATTAGCTCTTTTTGTGTTACCTCTCAATAGGCGTACTAAGTTGCAGGGATTTCTCCTATACTAGGATGCTTCAACGCGCAGATAGTTATTCTTACTCACAATTTCATCTTAGCACAAAAAATCAATGCGATTAAAATCGCACGAGTCGCTTCCCTCTGCGAAAGGGACTGAGTTTCCCGCATACTGAGTATTTCTATGAACAGGAAGTAGGGATAGAAAAATCCTAGATTCCTGTTATATTGATGTTATTAAATCTAAAACTTTTGGCTGTGCAAGGTTTTCTTAACTTAAATAAACCATTTGGTTGGACTTCCCATGATTGTGTAGCACGGGTGCGAAAACTGCTCCGTCTGAAACGAGTAGGACATGGAGGCACTTTAGACCCAGCAGCTACTGGGGTACTACCCATCGCTTTAGGAAAAGCCACTAGATTATTACCATATCTACCCGGTGAAAAAGTTTATCAAGCAACTATTCGTTTTGGTGTGCGAACTACCACGGATGATTTAGAAGGTGAAATTATTAATTCTCAACCTGCTTTTGGGTTAGATTTACCAGAAGTAAAAGCTGCGCTTTGCCAATTTTTAGGTAAAATTGAGCAAATTCCGCCTAGCTATAGTGCTATTCAGGTGGGAGGAAAACGTCTATATGATTTAGCCCGTCAAGGTGAAGTGGTGACTGCACCAGCGCGGACGGTGGAGATTTTACAAACTGAGGTTTTAGATTGGCGTCCCGGGGATTTTCCCGAATTGGATGTGGCGATCGCCTGTGGTGCGGGAACATATATTCGGGCGATCGCTCGTGATTTGGGCGCAGCGTTACAGGTGGGTGGCACTCTGGCTGCTCTTACACGTACAGAAAGTTCCGGTTTCCCCTTGACAACTAGTATCACCTTGAATGAGTTGGAAATACAACTGTCAGAAGATAGATTTCAAGCCATTGCTCCGGATGCAGCTTTACAACATCTAAATTCTGTGAGTTTACCAATGGAATTAGCCAAAAGATGGTGTCAAGGTCAGCAAATTGTGATTACAGAGGATCTGGTCGGGAATCTACGAATTTATGATGAAGATAACCGCTTTTTAGGAATCGCACAATCACAAGATGGAATAATAATTCCGCAAATGGTGTTTGAACCGATTTCTTAGAGATTGAATGATGATTTTCATCGCCATCTGAAATTATCTTTAGGGTAAATTTTCCGGATTAATCCCTAAATTAATTAACATTTCTGCTAATAACTGCGACCGTTGTTCAGCTTTTAATTTTTGTTGTTCAACTTCTGAAAATCGTCGTTCAAATCTTGTAATTCATTATCCACAGGTGTTTCGTCAGAATCAGGGAGTTCCTGAGCAGATGGTAAATTTACAAAAGTGTTGTAGTTTAACATAAGGTATTATCGCTTTACCATTAATTACTTTTCCATAAATCATTCAACAGTGCGCTCCATAGCACCACCAAAAGCTACGGCAACATCATAACCAATCCGAATCGTAAATAACCTAGCATTCGGATTTTTTTGTTTTAATCTTAGTGCTGTCTCTACACCGGAAAGATTGATACCATATTCACCCGTTTCTGCATCAATCACAATCATTTTACCAATGTTGTCACCATATTCGACATTTTGCCGAATGCCATTCTCATAAAACTGTTTCGCTTTTAGAGCTACTTCTTCTGCACTCCAGAAAATTGATTGCATCGTAATTAGACCCGATTTTACTTGATGAGATTATTCTAGCTTAGAGTACAGAAAATGAATTATAATGATTATTGAGGTTCTGTTGCAAAAACTCTGATGCCAAAAGATAGATAGTCACCTTTCAAGCAAAAATTTAGGGATAAATAAACAATGTCAACCATGAAACTTCAAATACAATTATCCTCGGAAGATTTACTTAAGGCTGTTGAACAATTAAGTCAGGAAGATTTAAAAATATTTATCTCTCAAGTCATCTCTTTACAAGCACGACGTAACGTTTCCGGCTTGAATCAACGAGAGTCGGAATTATTATTATTAATCAATCAGGTTATCCCTTTAGATATTGAGAATTGTTACAATGATCTGATAGCTAAAAGAGATATGGAAACTCTTACTAACGACGAGCATAAAGAATTGTTACGTTTAACTGAAAAAATTGAAATACAACAAGCGCAACGTGTTGAATATTTAGTAGAATTAGCAAATCTACGCGGAATATCATTGAACACATTGATGGAAAATTTGAATATTCAGACACAAAGTTATGTCTGAACAAAGAGTTACCGCACAGCAGAAAAAAGCTGTTGCTGAACGAGCCAATCAATGTTGTGAATATTGCCGAAGTCAATTACGATTTTCTATGCAACCTTTTTCAGTCGAACATATACTTCCCAGAAGTCAATGTGGAAAAACAAGTTTAGATAACTTGGCTTTGTCTTGTCAGGGTTGCAATAATCACAAGTATAATAAAACAGAAGCAATTGATCCGAAAAGTGGTAATATCGTCCCTATTTATCATCCACGTCAACAGCAATGGTATAAGCATTTTGCTTGGAATGATGATTTTACTTTAGTAATTGGCTTAACTCCTATTGGATGTGCTACGGTAGAAACACTAAAATTAAATCGAGATGGTTTAGTTAATTTGCGTCGTGTTTTGTATTCAACAGGAGAACATCCTCCATCTGAATCTTACTCACTTCTATAACAGGCGGGCAAGATGCCTGCTCCACTCACTAATTGACTCTCAGTAATTAACTCTCAGTAATTAACTGCAACAAAGCATCTGTCGATATCTTACCACTGATATCAGCCCCTTCCAACAAACTATCCGCTAAATCGCGCTTGTGGTGGTGCAAATCGACAATTTTATCTTCAATTGTATCTTTCGCCACCAAACGATAGATAGTTACAGGGCGTTGTTGTCCAATGCGATGAGCACGGTCTGAAGCTTGGTCTTCCACCGCAGGATTCCACCAAGGGTCCATGTGAATGACATAATCAGCTGCGGTGAGATTCAATCCTGTCCCACCAGCTTTGAGACTGATTAAAAATACATCACCCGACCCCCCTTGAAAAGCATCCACTCGTTTTTTCCGCTCTGGGGCTGGGGTACTACCATCCAGATATTGATAACTAATACCTTTGTTATCTAAGTAATCACGGAGAATATGCAAATGGTCAACAAATTGGCTAAACACTAATGCTTTATGGCGATTTTCCAATAAATCTTCCAATACTTCCCCAAAAAGTTGCAACTTTGAACTAGATAGTTGAGTATCAGCCATCACCAAACTAGGATTACAGCAAGCACGACGCAGTTTCATGATTTCTGCTAAAACTTGCAGATGTTTCGCTCCCGCATTGGCTTCACTATCTTGTAGTTTAGAAATGGCTTTCTGACGCAATGCTTCATAGAAAGCCATTTCTTCCCGACTTAATTCTACATGTAGGAGAATTTCTGTCCGACTTGGTAACTCTTCCAATACCTGATTTTTTGTCCGACGTAGCAGGAATGGTTGAATCAATTTTTTCAGTTTATTGCGGACAACTTTATCTTGATATTTCTCAATAGGGATAGCAAACCGTTGATTGAAGCTTTCAAATGAACCCAATAGTCCCGGATTAATAAAGCGGAACAAATTCCATAATTCTCCCAGGTGGTTCTCAATGGGAGTTCCGGTGGTAATCAGTTTAAAACTACCTTTAAGGTTCATTGCGGCTTGAGAACGTTTGGTAGTCATATTTTTGATGGCTTGAGCTTCGTCTAGCACTATGGTTTGCCATTGCATTTGCGATAGCATCTGCGATACTTCTTCCTGTTGCAATAGACCGTAGCTACATACCAGCATATCAAATGGTTGTAATCCATCTAGCAATTTTTGACGTTGTGCGCTACTACCAAATTGAATGATGTTTAAGGTCGGTGCAAATTTCTCAGCCTCACTCACCCAATTCATACATACAGAAGTGGGAGCAATGATTAAGCTTGGACCTTCATGAGCATGCAGAAGCATTACCGCTAATGCTTGTACGGTTTTACCTAATCCCATTTGGTCGGCTAAACAAGCTCCTACACCCCAATGTGCTAAACGTGCTAACCAAACGAAACCTGACATTTGATAGTCGCGCAGTTCCGCTTGGAAGGTAGAGGGGAGTTCTGGTTGTAGAGTTTGGATTTCTTTCAAACGCTGTTGATGTGCTTTCCAGTGTTTATCTGCTTTGAGTTTACCCACTTCGTCCACGAAGTCTTCTAAACCTAATGTTGCTAGTGGGTGAAAACGTATACCTTTACTATGTCTTTCCGAAAACATCCGCATTTCATCCAAGCGTTTGCGGAATGTTTCGGTTAAAGCCAGGAATTGACCGTCACCCAAGGGAATAAAACGACTGGGGGTTTTATCTAATAACTCTAGTAGTTGTTGCATATCCAATACTAGGTCTTGATCTAATTTCAATTCACCTGTAGCTGCAAACCAGTCTTGTTGTCGTTGAATGGACATTTGGAAGTCTTTTAGGTCTGCTTGGTGTTTGACAGACATTTTTTCTCCCTCTGGCCATTCTATTACCACTGTTTCTGGTTGTGCTTGTAGTTCTAGTAATAGTTCTAAACAGTCTTCGGGTTCTTCTATCAGCCATTCACCATCTTTTTCTTCCGCTTTTTCTAAGGTGGGACAGGCTTCGATAATGGTATTGGCCAGTTTCTTTTCTTCACGAAGATTACGTCTGGTTTGCAGACGCTTACCATCAATCTCTGCAATTACTGTTTCTCCACCTGTACCGGGTCGGTAGTATCTGCCACCTTTGTCGAAGGGACAAGATAGCAGAGATATTTTTAATCCGGCATTGGCAGGTAATAAGTGAATATGGGGTATGGTTTGGGCTGGGACTTCTTCAGCGGCTGCTAAATCACCCCCAATGTCAGAATGTACGGTGAGAATTCCCGAAACAGCATTGATAGCTGACAAAACTTTTTTTTCGGCAGTTGCTGGTACTACTAAGCGATTTTCTTTACCAATAATCTCGGCGATGCGTCGGTGTTCACTGCTAATTTCAATTACTTTTAGACGGGTGGGTGTTTCTTTGATCAACAAGATATTTTTTGATGCTTCTAATTTAGGAGAAAATTCCAAAATTAAGCGATCGCCTTTCCCTTTTTTGACAACTAGTTCTGGTTCTCCTTTGACAATTTCTATCCGGGTGGTTGGTGCGTCTTCCCAGAAAACTAATGGATGTCCAATTAATGCGGAAAAGGCTTTATCGGTAAATCTATACTCCATTTTACCATAATAATGCGAGCCATCGTTATAAGTTTCAATACATCCGCATACCCGAATATCTTGTGAGGTGACATAATCAAATTCGCTTAAGTTATTGCTAAGACGCTTCAGAGATATAGGACGACCTTTGCTCCATTCTCCTTTAGCATTAACCTTTTGCTCCCGCGCTTGTACGGCAGATTCGCTAGTCCGAAAAGTAATGAACCATGCTAAACGCATTTGCACTTCTGCTTTTGCAGCTGCTTGTGGTTCTTTGGTTAGATGTGCTAATGCATTTAAGGCAAATTCCCAATGTTGTTGCGGTTGCATCAGGTCTACTATACTTTGAAGATTATTATCTTCCTGCAATATTTCTGCTTGTGTTTTGTATGTACTCTCTGGTTTCAGTCGCGCTAGAAGTTCTCCAGTTTCCATTGCTAACCAATAGTAACCAGATTTCACTGCTTGCCAATATAATGGTTCTAATATTACTTTAGGTAAGCGTTTTTTGGCGCTATCAGCATCTAACCAGTAGAGACATAGAGCGCAAAAGTATGTTTCTAAACAATGCTTCATCTCTATGGAGGGAACGGAAAGACTGATGATCAGTTGTTTTTGAGAAATATCTCCCTGTTTAATTTGCAAAATAACTTTGAGTCTATTATAAATATTTTTCAGCCAATGAGAAGAGTCGATAGCAATTAAACCTGCATACCCTTCTGCTTGTTTTAGATGTTCTCTTGAACCATCTTTTAACATTGCTAAGATAAAAAATACGCCACCTATAGTATTATAAAATGTTTTATTTTTATTAGCTTTTCTAAATGATGCTAGACCATCTTTATAATATTTAATTGCTTGCTCATTCTCATCTTTCAGAAAACTGATCCAACCTCGAAATAACGCCGCATTATTCGCTGATTCTGGAGATATACGCTCCAAACTCTGCTCTGCTTCTTTGAGACAACCCCGCATCAGCAGTTGTTCTGTGAAAATTAGATGCAAATAATCGGAAGAGTGTTGACCATGACTAGTACATTCTTCTTCTAACAGCGCAAACACCTCTTCTGTGGGTGAACATTTTAGCAGTCCCTGCAAGAGAATACTAGCTATGGAGGTTTCATATAATTTTTGGGGTAGGGTGCTAAACCATTCTCCATCAAATGGGTTATTACAAACTAGTTCCAAAATTTTCTCTATCGATATCTGGTTTTTGCTAGAACTCTGATGATGGTAATCTAGAACTTGTTGATTAATGAAACTGATATCTTTTTTGTATATACCAATTCGGACTTCTCTGATAAATTGGCGATTGCTCTGGAAATATCGAGTCTTTTGGAGAAAAGTGGTTTGATGGGTAAGTGTTCTTCTACCGCTTTGGCCATATTTTCAAAACAGCCAGCTTTTACTGCCGAACGAGTAGCAATTTCTACTAGTAAGGGATGGCATTGTGTTCTTCTCCTTGTTCTTGAATTAGTAAACCTGCTGCTAATAATTTGTCAAGATAGGGTTTTAAGGTGGAGCTAACCAAAGACTTGTGATTATAATCATGCCCCCCAATCGCATTCAAACAGGCTAGAAAGGAAGTTCTGTTGACCGATTCGTAAATTACGGAAAATAATTGGACGATTTTTTCCTCCAGTGGTGGTAAGTTGAGGTAATCGTTGTTAAGTTGATTGCGTAATGTTACGTTATCGGCATCAAAATCGAACATGATATTAACTAGGGATTTAGATAATTTAAATATATAACTATCCTATATTGATTTGTGATCTCTCAACCATATAGGAATCCGCTTTGAGTTTTGAACGTATTTGCGTAGAGAGGGAACTCTTAACAGGGAAAGAGTACGGAGTCTTGTTTAAAAATCAAGTAGGATTCCTATAGAAGAACCAGATATTTAGGGCTAGTCGAGCCAGTGGAAACTTTCGCACTATATTAAAATACAGAAAAAATACGTACTGAAAACTAAATTTGTTGCATATTACCAGAGATACTGGAAATTTTATGTAGAGATGAAGTGTTAACAGTGAGTAGTTTATTTAACCCTGAGTTAAATCTGCCGTCAACCGTCAAACTGATTGATTACCAATTCCGAAATGAACTAACAATCAAGTAATTACAAGTATTTTTCTGGTTTGGAAATGCCTTAACCTTTAGACAAGGTACAATCGTCAACTGCAAATGTGTCACTTTTTCAAATGGTTTAATATTTAAGTAAGTTACCATAGTCAACTGCAAATGTGTCACTTTTTCAAATGGTTTAATGTTTAAGTAAGCTACCATAGTCAACTGCAAATGTGTCACTTTTTCAAATGGTTTAATATTTAAGTAAGTTACCATAGTCAACTGCAAATGTGTCACTTTTTCAAATGGTTTAATGTTTAAGTAAGCTACCATAGTCAACTGCAAATGTGTCACTTTAGGTAGTGGTTAAAGGGACAATAAAAAACGTATGACTTCCGCATCTAAACGGAATTTAAATATTTTTTAAGTAGCTAATAAACCTGGAAATGCTCTGCTACAATGGTTTCTACCCACCATATCAAGTAGAATTTATGTAAGTTAGATTTTTTTAATCATGCTTATTTTCATAAAAAATGCCAAACTGGCTATAGTGACTAGAGAAAAATAGTATTCTGTATATCATGTGAGTATCTGTGTTTTCTATTTTCCGATTACAAATTCAAATTGACAGCTAAAGTACAGAGAAATTGTCGAGAATTTTCATGAGGGTAATGGATGGTGACAAAAATGATAATTACCAAGGTATCAATATTTGTGGCAAAATCTTGCAAATGCTATCATCACAATATGTGAGAATTACCAGTTAAAAATTAACTTTAGTAGTTGCATATTCATATTTACTTTGGTAATCAACTCAAGTAAATTATGCATCTTTTATTAGGTAAGCACTGAACACTGATCATTCAAGGCTTACCCCATTAGTTAGCTTAATAGTACTACAAGCAGATATTTAGTTGCCGCCAAATTGGATTAATTTTATGCAGTGAATTTCCATCGGCGGGATCAAATTCATAAATCTCAAGTTAGGCAATTTATATCAAGGTTAGCTATGAACTACCAAGTTTCTTCCTCTCACAACAATTTTCACAGTGCGATTACTCCTGAACAATTGAATCAGGTAATTGAAGCCATTACTGATGGTAGATATTCTTGGGCTTGTGTGCTGATGTTACGGTTTATTGGCTATAATCCACTTCATTATATTCCCCAACGAACATATAGCCGTTTAATTAAAGAACACCGACCAGTGGTAAATACACATACATCTGGAAATAATATCATGCAGTCAAGTAGGAAATCTTCTGTTAATACACTTAAGAATAGGGACACATCCAAGATTTTAAGTACGGTCGGTACAAGGTGAATAATTAAATACACCCCCCTAACTAAGTCAATCATTACAGTTGGGGGAAAATATTCTTCCTCACAAGTTCCTCAAATTTCCTAACTATGTTCAAGTTAGTGTTACATCACTACCAATACTGTTTGGTTAAGCGGGGAACTCGATTTAGGAAATACTCATTTTTCAGTTTAACCAAGTAGTATTGCCATCACTACTACTCAACGCTTTTGTATCCAAGTCAAGGGTTGAGGCTTTATGGGAGGATCAGGATGAATAAACGAAATTTTGTCACTATCGATGGGAACGAATCTGTTGCCCAAGTAGTATATCAATTAAATGAAATCATTGCTATTTATCCCATTACACCTGCTTCTACTATGGCTGAATGGGCTGATGCTTGGGCTAGTGAAAATAAACCTAATATTTGGGGTACTGTTCCCACTGTCGTCCAGATGCAAAGTGAAGGTGGAGTAGCGGGTGCTGTACATGGTGCTTTACAAACTGGTTCATTGACCACAACTTTCACTGCATCTCAGGGATTATTGTTGATGATTCCTAATATGTATAAGATAGCTGGGGAACTTACACCGACAGTATTTCATGTTGCAGCTAGATCTCTAGCTACTCAAGGACTCTCTATTTTTGGTGATCATAGTGATGTCATGTCTAGTCGAAGTACTGGTTTTGCCATGCTATGTGCTGCTAGTGTTCAAGAAGCTCATGATTTTGCGCTCATTTCCACCAAAGCTAGTTTAGAATCACGCATACCCTTCCTGCATTTTTTTGATGGTTTCCGCACTTCTCACGAAATTAATAAAATACAACTATTGACAGATGCAGATTTATTAGAATTTATTCCTAATGAATTAATATTTGCTCATCGCGCTCGCGCTCTGACTCCTGATCGACCTGTAATCCGAGGTACTTCTCAAAACCCTGACGTTTACTTTCAATCTAGAGAAACTGTCAATCCTTATTATTTAGCTTGTCCAGATATTACCCAGAGAGCAATGGATGAACTTGCACTCCGGACTGGGCGACAATATCAATTATTTGAATATTTTGGAGATCCATCTGCCGAAAGAGTGATTGTGCTGATGGGTTCTGGTTGTGAAACTGTACATGAAACTGTCAATTATCTCAATGCTGCTGGTGAAAAAGTCGGTGTAGTCAAAGTCCGGTTATATCGTCCCTTTGATCATCAGCGTTTGATCGCGGCTTTACCAGCAACTACTCGCAGTATTGCCGTCTTAGACCGCACCAAAGAACCAGGAGCATCTGGTGAACCATTATATATGGATGTGATCACAGCTATTCATGAAGTCAACCCTAAATCCCAACTTCCCAATTTAGAATCAATTGTCGGTGGTCGTTATGGATTGTCTTCTAAAGAATTCACACCAGCAATGATTAAAGCTGTATTTGATCATCTGTTGTCTAACTCTGAACTAAAATCTCCCCTCAATCATTTTACCATCGGCATTAAAGATGATGTCACTAACATCAGTTTGGATTTCGACCCAGAATTCAATATTGAATCAGATCAGACAGTCCGGGCTATTTTTTATGGTTTGGGTGCAGATGGTACTGTCGGGGCAAATAAAAACTCGATTAAGATTATTGGGGAAGAAACTGACAATTATGCTCAAGGATACTTTGTCTATGATTCCAAAAAGTCAGGTTCGGTAACGGTTTCTCATCTCCGCTTTGGACCCAACCGATTCGGGCTACATATTTAATTACTAAAGCTAACTTTGTCGCTTGTCATCAGTGGGAGTTTCTGGAAAAATTCCCGATGCTCAAAGATATTGTCCCTGGGGGAATTTTCTTACTTAATTCTTTATATAGCCAAGATGAAGTTTGGAACTATCTACCCCGTCAAGTCCAACAGGAAATTCAGGAGAAGCAACTAAAATTTTATGTAATTAATGCTTATAAAGTTGCCCGTGAAGCAGGGATGGCTGGGAGAATTAACACAGTTATGCAAGTATGCTTCTTTGCTTTATCCAAAATCTTACCCAGGGAAGATGCTATTGCCAAAATCAAAAACTCTATATTTAAGACCTATGGTAATAAAGGTGAGGAAATTGTGCATAAAAACATCCTCGCGGTTGATACCACTTTGGATAATTTAGCTGAAGTAGAGTATGGAGGATTAGCTATTGGGGATGTCCAGGAAAACCAAGTTTCAATTCTGGACTCAGCACCAAGTTTTGTGCATGATGTTTTGGGTAAAATGATTTCTCGTCAAGGGGATGAGTTACCTGTGAGTGCTTTACCTGTAGATGGGACTTATCCCACTGGTACAGCCAAATGGGAAAAGCGCAATATTGCCCAAGAAATTCCTGTGTGGGATACTAATGTTTGTATTCAGTGCGGTAAGTGTGTGATGGTCTGTCCTCACAGTGTGATTCGTAGTCAAGTTTATGCAACCACAGCAATTAGAAAATGCACCTCCAACTTTTAAGAGTACTGATGCTAAAGATCATGATTGGCATGGGTTAAAGTTTACTATTCAAGTCGCACCGGAAGATTGCACGGGTTGTGGGATTTGTGTTGATGTTTGTCCAGCTAAAAATAAAGCGGAACCACGCAAGAAAGCGATTAATATGCAACCGCAAGCACCACTACGTCAAGCAGAGCGGGAAAATTGGGATTTCTTTTTGAGTATTCCCTATCCTGATCGAAGATTTCTGAAACTCAATCATATTAATCAGCAGCAAATGCAAGAACCACTCTTTGAGTTTTCTGGCGCTTGTGCAGGTTGTGGTGAGACTCCTTATCTGAAATTAGTTAGTCAGTTATTTGGCGATCGCCTAATCATCGCTAATGCCACAGGTTGTTCTTCTATCTATGGGGGTAATTTACCCACAACTCCCTGGACTAAGAATGCCGTGGGTAAGGGTCCGGCTTGGTCAAATAGTTTATTTGAGGATAATGCTGAATTTGGTCTAGGTTTTCGGGTGTCTATTGATAAACAAGCTGAATTTGCTAGGGAATTACTGCACCAACTCGCTCCAGAATTAGGAGATGATTTGGCAGTTGCCATTCTCAACGCCGAACAAAAAGACGAAGCCGATATTTGGGAACAACGAGTCCGAGTCGAAATTTTGCGACAGAAAATTGACCATCTGCTCGAAACTAATCCTGAAAATCAGATCAAATCCCCCGCCCAAATGCTCAAATCCTTAGTTGATTACTTAGTCAAAAAAAGTGTTTGGATCATTGGTGGTGATGGTTGGGCATATGATATTGGTTTTGGTGGACTAGATCACGTTTTAGCTAGTGGTAAAAACGTGAATATCCTAGTTCTCGACACTGAGGTTTACTCTAACACAGGTGGACAAATGTCCAAAGCTACTCCCAAAGCATCTATAGCTAAATTTGCGGCGGGTGGTAAGTCTACCACTAAAAAAGACTTAGGCTTAATGGCCATGACTTACGGTAATGTCTATGTTGCTAGTGTGGCGATGGGTGCTAAAGACGAACACACCCTGAAAGCATTTCTAGAAGCAGAAGCATATCCAGGTTCATCGCTGATTATTGCCTACAGCCATTGTATAGCTCATGGCATCAATATGAGTACAGCTATGCAAAATCAAAAAGCGGTGGTAGATTCTGGACGGTGGTTACTTTATCAATATAATCCGGAGCGATTAGAACAAGGAGAAAATCCACTCCAACTGGACTCGCGGACACCAAGATTACCTCTAGAACAATCAATGTATTTAGAAAACCGCTTCAAAATGTTAACCAAAATTAACCCACAAGCGGCAAAACAATTACTCCAATCTGCACAAGCTGATGTCCATACCCGGTGGCATATGTATCAATATTTAGCATCAAGGACTGTAGAGAAATAGCAGTTTTCTAGCAAAAATCGGAGCAATGAATATGGATTTAACTACAACTTATCTGGGTTTAAAATTGCAATCGCCCTTAGTACCTTCAGCCTCACCTCTTTCCGAAGATATTGACAACATCAAGCGCATGGAAGACTCAGGTGCAGCAGCAGTGGTCATGCATTCAGTATTTGAAGAACAGTTAACTTGGGAACGTTATGAACTCAACCATTACCTCAATTATGGCACCGAGAGTTATCCTGAAGCCCTAACTTACTTTCCGGAATCAACCAAATTCCATGTCGGACCAGAAGAGTATTTAACTCATATTAGTCAAGCCAAGGAAAAAGTAGATATTCCCATTATTGGTAGTCTGAATGGTTGTTCATTGGGTGGATGGACTGAATACAGTAGACAAATTCAGCAAGCTGGAGCTTCAGCACTAGAGTTAAATATTTACCATGTCCCCACGGATATGAATTTAACTAGTCAACAGCTAGAAGAAACTTATATTGACATTTTTACGGCTGTGAAAAACGCAGTTCAAATTCCTGTCGCTGTCAAATTAAGTCCTTATTTCACTAATATGGCAAATATAGCCAAGAGATTAGATCATGCGGGGGCTGATGCTTTAGTACTATTTAATCGCTTCTATCAACCTGATATCAATCTAGAACGTCTGGAAATAGAACCACATATATTATTAAGTACTACTCATGACCTGCGCTTACCTCTGCGTTGGATTGCCATTCTCTATGGTCGGATCAACGCTGATTTAGCCGCTACTAGTGGTATTCATCACGGTCAAGATGTGGTAAAGATGCTGATGGCTGGAGCCAATGTTACCATGCTTTGTTCTATTTTAATGCGACATGGTATTAAGTATATACATCATATTGAGCAAGAATTGTTGACCTGGATGGAAAAAAATGAATATGAATCTGTCAGCCAAATGCAAGGAAGTATGAGTCAACAAAACTGTTCTGATCCCAGTGCCTTTGAACGTGCTCAGTATATGCGAGCTTTACAAAGCTACCAACTAAAATCAGACCGGGTTTACGAGTCATCTCAATATTATGGATAATAGGTAATATAAATGACTAAGCGTAAACGTATTGGTATTCTCACCAGTGGTGGTGATTGTCCAGGACTTAACTGTGTGATTCGAGCAGTGGTGAGTCATGCCACACTGACTTATGATTGGGAGGTTTATGGCATTCCTTATGCTACTCAAGGTTTATTAGAGTCTCAAGCGATCGCGCTGAATATGCATGGTTGGGATTTACGAGGAATCGATCCTTTACTAAATATGGGAGGTACAATCTTAGGGACTATTAACAAAGGAGATACTTTAGCCAACGCCGAGAAAATCATTGCCAATTATGCCACATTGGGAATAGACGCTTTAATTGTGATTGGTGGTGATGGTAGCTTGAATATTCTGCATCAGCTAGCTAATTTAGGTCAATGGAACTTAGTCGGTATTCCTAAGACAATTGATGATGATGTCGCCTTAACAGAAAGAACTATTGGATTTGATACAGCGATAAATACCATTGTCGATGCCATCAACCGTCTAACTTTTACCGCCGCGAGTCATGATCGAGTGATGATTATTGAAGTGATGGGACGTACAGCAGGTCATTTAGCGCTACATTCTGGGATTGCTGGAGGTGCAGATGTGATTTTGATTCCAGAAATGACCTACACAATTCGGGATTTGTGCCAACACTTAGCTGAATTACGCCATCGGTGGCATCGGAAATTTGCCATTATTGTCGTATCTGAAGGTATTTCTCCCTGTCGAGAATCTCTAAGTGAGAGTATAACTAATACTGGGGGTTTTAAATGTGGTGTAGGTCAGTATATTGCCGAACAAATTGCTACTTATAGTCCCCAGAGTATTGATACTAGAGTTTCCGTTTTAGGATATATCCAGCGTGGAGGTATTCCCTCTGCTTTAGACCGTTTGACAGCGACAATTTTTGGGATAGCAGCAGTTGATTTAATCGCTGAAGAAAAATATGGACAAATGGTAGCTTGGCAAAATGGGAAAGTGGTCGCGGTACCTATTTCCGATGTTGTGGCTCAAAGTCCTTTATTAGTAGATACTCATAGCTATTTGCTACACAATGCTCGCGCTTTAGGTATTTATGTAGGGAGTAGAAAGGAGGAAGTAGAGAAAAGCCTTATATAACAGATACTTCAAGTTTTTCTCCCCACCTCCCCACCTCCCCACCTCCCCACCTCCCCACCTCCCCATCTCCCCATCTCCCCTAAGTACAGCGCTCAATTGTGCTAATAATTCCTTGGCTGTGTATGGTTTAGATAACAATGCTTGGACTTGAATATCATCAGACTTATTCAAAGTTCCTAATCCACTACAAGCAATAATCTTGACTTGATCATTGATTTTTTGTAAAGTGCGAATGGCTATATTTCCACTCATTTCTGGCATCATCAGATCCATTACAACTGCCTGAATGCGATGTTTATGTTCAGCATAAAGGGCGATCGCTTCGATGCCATTACTAGCAGTGAGAATTTGATAGCGATGATGCTCTAGAACCAAGGTAACAATTTCCCGGATATGGGGTTCATCATCTACCACTAAAATCAATTCTCCCTGTCCTGACTCTATTTCTCGACTGTCTACACTGAGGACTTGAGTCGCTTCTACAGATGGCAAAAACAGTTTAAATTGAGTTCCTGCACCAAATTTACTACTCACATTCATAAACCCATGATGACTTTTGGTAATGCCTAGTACAGTGTAAAGTCCTAATCCTGTACCTGTCCCCACCTCCTTGGTCGTAAAAAACGGCTCAAAAATGCGATCTAGTATCTCTGGTGGCATTCCTACACCAGTATCACTAATCGTAATTACAGTATAATTTCCTACCTTAGCGTCAATATGCATCCGGGTATAGGCTTCATCAATGAAGAGATTTTCTGTCTCAATAGTAAGAGTTCCACCTTCTGGCATTGCATCACGGGCATTGAGGATTATATTCATCAATACTTGATGTAACTGGGTCGGATCACCAAAAACAGTCCCCAGGTCTTCACAGATGTGTACAGAAAAATTAATAGATTTAGGAAATGTATGCTTGGCAATTTGCATAACTTCGATGATTAAATACTTAATTTGAACTATTGTTCGCTCTCCTTTTGACCCATTAGGAAGAGTTAATATTTGTTTCACTAAAGCTGCACCACGTTTAGCATTATTTTCAATGATCATCAGCAGTTCTTGATATTGCTCATGATGATGAGGGAATTTTAGCTTGAGAACTTGAGCGGACATAATAATTGGTGTTAATATGTTGTTCAAATCGTGGGCAATACCAGCAGCCAGAGTCCCTAAACTTTCTAATCGCTGTGTCCGGAATATCTGGGCTTGGAGTTGTTTTTTGTCTGTAATATCGGTATCAACGGTAAGAATGGATTTAGGTTGTCCAGATTCATCATACATCAGTGTCCAACGACTTTCCACCAGAATTTTTTTGCCAGCTTTAGTGGTTTTCCACAATTCACCCTGCCAAGAGTTAAACTCCATGACAGTTTTAAGTGCAACTTCTTCTGATCGAGATGCATCTCCTAAATAAAATAGCTGATGGGGACTTTTACCTAAAGCTTCTACCGATTTCCAACCATAAATCTGTTGAGCACCTTGATTCCAAAATAAAATTTGCGACTGGAAATCTCGGACAAAGATGGCATCAGTAGCAATATCCAATAAAGCTGCTTGTTCCAGAATTTTCTGCTCTGCTTGCTTGCGATCAGTGATGTCTCGCGTTGTGCCAATCACACGTACCAGCAGACCTAAGTCATTATAATAGGGTTTTCCTCTACCAATTAACCAATGCAAACTCCCATCAGGCCAAATGACTCGATATTCAACTATATATTCAGTTCCTTGCTCAATACTACCAGAGAGAGTAGACAACCATAACTCTCGGTCTTCAGGATGAAATAACTGAATCACATCTTCCTGACTTGGATATGATGTACCACTGGGTAAACCATATAGTGGACCGATATTGGACGACCAAATCACTGTGTCGGTATGATAGTTCCAGTCCCAAATACCCATCTGAGCGGTGTCGAGAGCTAAAGTCAGTCGCTCTTCACTTTGACGGAGAGTTTCTTCCGACAATTTACGTTCAGTAATATCTTCGGCAATACCTCCATAGGAGTGAATATTTCCTTCCTGGTCTTGCATAGGAAAACCCCGATCCCATATCCAGCGAATGGAGCCATCGGGTTGGACAATCCGATATTCTGTATTTGTGGGTTGATTAAGTTTTTGTTGTTCTACTCCTGCCAAAACTCTGGCCTGATCTTCTGGATAAATCGCTTCTAACCAAGATTGGGGGTTTGTTTGTAAACTTTGGCAGGAATGACTCCAAATTTTTTCATAAGCAGGATTTACATATAAACTAGAATTAGATTTTGGTTCATGAATCCAGATAATTGCATGGGTATTTTCTGCGAAATAACGAAATCTCTCCTCACTCTCCCGCAATGCTTGTTCTATCTGCCTGCGGTTAGTCACATCAGTACCTACTCCTTGTAACTCAATTACTGTTCCGGTTTCATCTCTAACGCCAATCACTTCCCACTGGAAATAACGGACACCATTGACTGTAAATAATCTTTGATCATTAGTAATCAGCCGATAGGGTGGTGCTATGATCAGATTCAGGTTATCGGTAATTCCTGGCATATCATCGGGATGAAAAAATTCAAATAACCATTGATTCTGTAGTTGATCTAGTGTCTGACCTAATGCTAGACAAGCTGCTGCATTAGCAAAAATTATTCCTCCTTGAAAATCGGCGCGGATAATCAAATTAGTTTGAATTTCTACTAGCTGGCGATAAAGTGTTTCACTTTCTCGCAATGCTTCCTTTATTCGCTCACGCTCGGCAATTTCATATTCCAAAATCTGATGTGGAACCAGCAAATCTGATGTCTGTTTAACTATGGGTAGTTCTGTTTTAGAAACAGTTTCACTTAATGAGAATTCTGCTTTTTTGCACGAGCAATACTCATCACCGAAATTGCTAAGGTTACTCAGCAACCAACGCCAACTAATCTGTTTACCCTGGTAATCCGTAACCACAGTTACTCTAATGCTAGCCAGGAAACATGGGTCTGCCTCTGGTTGCAGACTAATTTCCCCATGATATAAATTCTGTAACTTCTTCAGTTGAATGATCAAATCATCTCGGTCTGATTCAGTCATAAAATCAAATAATGGTTTACCCACTAAAGATTTTTGCCCTCTAGTTAGCATTGTAGCTGCCGTATGATTTGCTTCTTTGATTACACCATCTACATCAGTGACTAAGTATCCATCGGGAGCAAATTCAAATAAATCTTGGTAACGCTGACGCTCTAATTCGGCAATTTTCAGGGACGCAGCCAGCTCTTGATTTTTTTGGCGTAGTTCTTGGTTAGCCTGCATCACTGGGGCAGATTTTTCCTCTACCCATCGTCGTAAATGCTCATGAGTTTGGCCGCGTATGACCTCAATTTGTGGTGTTACTTGCCTTAATTCAGCTTTTAGTGGTTGTAGATTTTGTTGTAATGCTTCCATCACACCTACCATTGCGACTAGGTCGAAGGCTTTCAGCAAGTTTGTCTCAGTCACAATTCCTAACAATTGCTCCTGATGATCCACTATTGGTAAATGGTTAATATGATGTTGATGGAATAATAGTAATGCCGCTAAAATATCATTAGCCTCTGATTGTTTCAGCAGTACTGGCTGCTTGGTCATCACTTCAGATATTTTTACTCCTGAGAACTCTACTCCAGAAGCAGCAAGTTTAACCACATCTTTCTCTGTAAAAATACCCAATACATTGTTTTTATCAACTACTAGTATATAGCTTCGTTCTTCATTCATCGAAGCCACAGCATCAACTACATAACTATCAGGGCTAATCGTTAATGGCGAACGATCAATAACATGATATAAATTTGGTAAATCGATTAGCTGATTGTTGAATCGCATAGTTAATTCATTAATTTTAATAGTGAATGGGAACAGGGAACACCGAACCTGAACCGCGTGTGATCTAACATCTTGTCAGTAGCCGATTTAAATGGGTATTAATCCCCCATTTAAAACACTCTGTTTATGGTTCCCTTTTCTCTTTTGAATGAGATTAAATAGACTATTTGCCTAAATTCGGGAATTAAACCTGTGTGTCTATGTTTTATAAGAATCTATTTTGATTCTTGAATTTTTTTGTATAAATAGGGAACAGATATCTCTCTGTGGGGAACTCTGAATTGGGAAATTGTCAAAAAATTTGTTCAAAAACTAAATACAGGTCTTCTATCCAGGATTAATAACAAAAAGTCAATCTATCATAGAATTTGGGAGTAGCCAAGTTTATCTCCTGATCAAATTAGGAATAGATGGTAATTTGCTGGTAGCTTGTCTTCGATGTATCAGTCTACTTGATAATCTTAATCTTTAAGCTAGATTTATGAACTAGTGGTTATGTTAATTTATGTAACTTTTTTCAAAACCGGGTTTTATTCATGGTTACGATGATAATTACAGTACAAGGATATAAATTGCTCACTGATATTCCTCAGTTGTCCATCTAGTAGAGATAGTACTTTCTGAGGAATCGCCTCTGGAACGCCTGCATAAAATGCATCAGCTATACTACCCGTAATACAAGCAATAGTATCACTGTCTCCACCAATGGAAATGGCATTGCGAATTGCATCTTCAAAATCAGTAGAGTCTAAAAAAGCAATGATGGCTTGGGGAACAGACCCCTGACAAGAGACATCAAATTTATAATCTGGTCGAATTTCGTCCACAGTCGGTTCTAAGTCATAACCAAAAGTATTCTGAATATAGGATTTTATTTGGGCTTTATCATTACCTGTGTGGGCTAAAAATACAGCAGATGCTGTGGCTTGTGAACCTTTAATCCCTTCCGGATGATTGTGTGTAACTTCAGCACTGCGTTCAGCTGCTTGTAAGACGGTATCTAGGTCATTAAAAGCAAATCCTATCGGACTAACGCGCATGGCCGAACCGTTACCCCAACTATTATATGGTTCGCTGTGACTAGAACCTGCCCAAGTTTTAAAAGTACCACCATAACCAGCACGAGGATATTGACGATAATACCATTTGAATTGGTTAACGTATTGATTCCCATCCAGAAACTTCCCCGCATTGAGAATCACATCTGCTACAGCCACAGTCAAGACGGTATCATCCGTAAATCGGCATTCTTCGCCAAAGAGAGGGAAATCCTTGGTTTTGATCTGATTTTTCTCATAGACTGAACCAATGATATCACCTGCAATTGCACCCAACATAGATTTTAAGTTGTAGGTTTTTCTAAATGTACCACTGTGTTATAGTCTGGCACACCTGCGAGCGATCGCCTACTTTTATCGAGTAACACATTTCCTTCTGGCCAATGAACCTGTAGATTACCTGACTGAATCGGGGCTAAATAAACCCGAAGACGTAACTCACCCAAATCATTCTTGAGAATGACCGCATCACCAGGTTCTAAACCTAAATTAGCTGCATCCACTGGATTCATCAACACCGCATCTCGAACAGCCCCGGTAATAGCATCCTGCTTTTCCTGTACCATACTATTAAATTGTTTTCCGCGCCGGGTAGCCAGAAAAAAGCACCCTGCGGGTAATTCTCTTTGTGGTGGAGACAATACCGCAAAATGAGCTTTACCATCTGGGGTAGGGAAATTCCAACCAAAACATAAATGTAGACCTCCATATTGGAATTGATCACCTGCTTGGTGTAAATGTTGAATACCTGCATATTCAGGGACAACTTGAGCAATTTCTTGACGCATAGCCAAGGGATCAGCAAAATTCAACTTGTCGGCTAAATCAGGCTTGACCAGTTTTGCTAATTCCATAAATACAAACCATTCTGGAAGGGCTTCACCAATGCGCTGACCAGGAATTTCCGGACTAAAAATCACCCGACGTTCAGTATTAGTTTCTGTCACTCCTCCAGGCACTTCATAACGAGTAGTTGCAGGTAAAAGCACCACAGTATCTGCTGGTTCAACTAACATCTGACTAGAAAACACAATATCCATATGTACCCGTAGAGGGATTTGCTTTAAAGCCGTTTCCACATAAGCTGGTTCTGGCAGAACTTCCAAAAAATTCCCCCCCACCGAGAAAAGGACATCTAAATCTTGTCGATGAGCAGCATCAATCATTTCCGGAGCAATTAAACCTGGAGTATCAGGAACATCAAAACCCCAAACTTGACTCAATTGCGCGGCATTTTCGGAGTTAATCGGTTTACCCCCAGGAAATACCGTGGCATAACATCCCATTTCCGCACCACCTTGGACTCCAGAATGCCCGCGAATAGGCATTAAACCACAACCTTCCCGACCCACAAAACCTTTAGTCAGAGCTAAGTTAATAATACTCCGCACATTGTCCTCACCACATTCATGCTGAGTAATACCCATACTCCAGACAAAAACAGCTTTATTAGCTGCTCCCAACATTTTGGCAAAAGCGTACATATCCTGACGAGAAGCACCAGAAAGTTTTTCTAAATCTTCCCAAGATTGATTTTCTAAAGATGCGCGTAATTCTGTAAAACCTTCGGTGTAATTCTGAATAAATAATGGGTCAACCCAATGATTATCAATAATATGTTTAATAGTCCCATTTAAAAAAGCAATATCTCCACCCAAATTGATCAGAAAAAAATCTTCTGCAAATTTAGTACCAAAAATAGCACTTTCCGGAATTGACGGCACCCAATAACGCTCCATTCCTGGTTCGCGGTAAGTGTTAATCACCACAATTTTTGTACCAGCCTTTTTAGCATAGTGGAGATATTTAACCGTCACAGGTTGATTATTAGCAACATTAGAACCAATAAAAACCAGCAAATCTGTACCAATCCAATCCCGATAAGAACAAGTAGTAGCACCTACCCCCAAAGCGGCTTTTAATCCTGCGGTACTAGGAGAATGACAAATCCGGGCAGCATTATCAATATTATTACATCCCATTGCCCGCACAGCCTTTTGAGTAGCGTAGTAAGTTTCATTGACAGTACCGCGACTAGTCACATAAAAACTGAGTCGATGAGGAGTTGTATTCCGAATGCGGGAGCTAATTAATTCTAAAGCTTCATCCCAAGTAATCCGACGAAAACCTGGTTCTCCTCGCTGACGAATCATCGGGTAAGGTAGTCTACCTAAATCTCGCAATTGACCAGTTTTTCTGATTTGTAATCGACGAACATCTGCGAGTAAATCAGGGTTAAGGGCTGACATAGTATTTAACCTTAACAACCGCAAACGAACATTACATAAATGGATACCATCGAGAGTCCAATCTTTCATTCCCGTAGTACCCAAAGCACAACCATCACAAACGCCTTGGTTTAAAATATTCCAAGCATAAGGTAATTGCTCACGAGATTGCCAAATTGCTCGAAACACTTCCCAGTAGTTATTGGGATATTGTTCACCAATACCAAAAGGTTTCCAACTTGCCCAATTTTCAGGTGTCCAATGCTTTTTAGGTTTAGGTAACATAAGAAGAGAGGTGGGGAGGTGGGGGGATGGGGAGATGGGTGATTAAGTTTTAGATTAGCGTTTTTTGGCAAAAAAAGGTAGTAAAGATGCCGGAATTTTTGAGAAAATCCAGCATCTAAGCTTTGAGATTAGGAAATGGCATTCTGGACGACAGGATGACTATACCAAACTATAATTTCCTGTCAAAATTGGTTTAATATTTAATTCTTGTCGCCATTCCTCTAAAGGACGCTCCCATCCTGTTTCCCATTTCACCGGAAATAAAGGTTTTGCTTCTCGTCCCATTTGAATTCCGGTGCAAATCAGAATCAGATACAACCTTGACCTTTTCTAATCCTTGGTCTTCCTTGCTGATAGTTAGAAAACTCATTAGCAACGCTATCAAGTCAATAAATAAAAATACTGGTAGACCTATTTGAGCAACAGTTACAGACCAAACCCCTAACTCTGCTTGACCCTTAAAAGAAAACCCGGTCAATATATGATGGATATCATGCGTTTTCCGCCAGCGATTCAAAACATAATCAACATCCGATTCAATCGGACGCAAACGATAAAAATCTGGATTATAACCCAGAGTATGCATGACTTTAGCATAAGTCCAACCTAAAGAATCTTTGGGCATTTTCAGCATAGCGTCTAAATTGTGATTATCTCCCATATATCTTTGGGCAATAATTTCCGCACAACTAGGAGATTCAGCCAAAATTCTCATAGTCATTTCCATTTGCGGAGTATCTCGAAATTGGTCATCTAAATCAAAAATATTATTGATATCTACACGAATACCCGCAGCTAAATCAACAAATTCCAAAAATTTCTGAATATTTTCTGTAGTAGCCAGTTGATTGATGTATCTGAAACTCATAAAGTTACCTACTAGTTTAAGATATCGACCATATTCAACCGTTTAAATCCATAATTCATCTATCCTGGAATAGGGAGTAGGGAATAGGAACTAGGAAATTGGGAGTATGGGAGATTTTACCTTAGGAAATAGCATTTTGGATGACAGGATTACTGTACCAACTATAATTTCCTGCTAAAACTGGTTTAATATTTAATTCTTGTCGCCATTCCTCTAAAGGTCGTTCCCATCCTGTTTCCCATTTCACCGGGAATAAAGGTTTTGCTTCCCGTCCGATTTGAATTCCGGCTGAGATATTATTAAAAACAAACTTGACTTTTTCTAATCCTTGATTTTCGTTGCTAGCATTAAGAAAACTCATCAACAATGCAATTAAATCAAGAAATAAAAATACTGGCAGACCTATTTGAGCAACTGTGACAGAGATAACTCCTAATTCTCCTTGACCATCCAGAGCAAAACCAGTCAAAATATGATGAACATCATGAGTTTTACGCCAGCGATTTAAAACATAATCAACATCGGATTCAATGGGACGTAAGCGATAAAATTCTGGATTATAACCCAGAGCATTTATAACTTTAGCATAAGTCCAACCTAAAGAATCTTTAGGCATTTTCAGCATAGCTTCTAAATTGTAATCATCTCCCATATATCTTTCGGCAATAATTTCAGCACAACTAGGAGATTCAGCCAACATTTTCATCGTAATTTCCATTTGCGGACTATCTCGAAATCGGTCATCTAAATCAAAAACATTATTGGTATCTACACCAGCACCCGCAGCTAAATCAACAAATTCCAAAAATTTCTGAATATTCTCTGTAGTAGCAAGTTGATTGATGTATCGGAAGCTCATAAAATTACTCTAGTCTAAGATATCGACTATATTGAACCTGTTTCCATCCATAAATCATCTACCCATCAATAGTTTTTATGGAGTCACGAGATAAATACTATCCAGCAACTATTACAATAACTAATCTAATTAGATGGTTTTTATGAATATTGCTTATGTATTTGATCCAGTCTAATACTAGTGTATAATTAAAACGTTGTCAGATTTATGTAAATCAAAATTATCTCTAGAGGTATAAGTATCTTGCCTTTTCATCCTCAGCTGTGTCGTAATGAAAGTGAAGTTGAAAGCAAACTTATTGTGCAATATTTGCTACCACAGCTAGGTTATACTCCCGATACCTGGCATCAAGAAGTAGTTATTGGTAGCATCAGGTTAGATTTTTTTAGCTTTTGGGATACAAGTAATCCCCTTTGTGTTAGATGCTAACTCACCCCTAAGTGTAGTCATGGAAGCAAAGCATCCCAAACAAAATTTAAATTATCATGTGCCTCGACTGAGACATTATTTAACTAGCTTGAATGTCCGTTATGGTTTATTAACTAATGGTAAGGAGATTAGGATTTATGAAAGATTGAAAAAGGATGTTCAATTAATCTATCAATGTATGGGGGAGGATGTTGAAGCGAAAATAGAGGAATTGAAGGGGTTAATTGGTAGAGAAAGTTTAAGAAATAAACAGGTTGTAGATAAAGTTCAGATTCAAGTATCTGAAGATAATTCTAGTGTAGAAAACAAAAAGGTGCATTCTATGAAAACAATTGCAATTTATCATAACAAAGGTGGCGTAGGGAAAACAACTGTTGCTGTTAACTTAGCAGCAGCATTGAGTAATCAAGGGAAAAGAGTTCTTTTAATTGATATAGATTCTCAGGCAAACAGTACTTTTGCAACCGGATTAATTAAATTTCAATTTGATGAAGATGATGATTTACGTGAACAAAATATATCACATATTTTAGAATCAGCAGATTTTAATTCTATCTCTGAAACTAGGCGTCAATCACATTATTTTAATAATCCAGAAATAGATGTTGTGCCATCACATATTAACTTGATAGATAAACAAGATAAACTCAATAAAATAGCGGTGAGTAGAAGTAGATTAATTTCTAAACTTCAAAGTGTAAAAACTGATTATGATATCGTAATCATAGATACTCCACCATCAAGAGATTATTATGCTGAAGTTGCCCTAATTGCCTCTGATTATCTGATAATTCCTTCAGATTTAAAACCTTTTGCTAATCAAGGTTTACCTACAGTAAAAAATTTTATTAATCAAATTAATGAATACAGAGGACTAATGACTAAGCCACCTGTTAACATAATAGGGGTTCTGGCATCTAAAATTTCTACGAATGCTAAATTTTTGCAATATACTTTTCCAAAACAGAGAAATGTTATATCTGAACGATATGGTTTTCCTTTATTAGAAACAGTTATTTATGATAGAAGTTCTCTTTCAGAATGTATGAATAATACCCTAGTTGTTGGAGAATTAGAATATCCAGATCCAAAATCAATTATTAAATATGCAGAAATAAAGACTAGTGCTCAAACATCTGCTATGGAATTTGAAATGTTAGCGAAAGAAGTCTTACAAAAAATAGGAGTTAATGAATAAATGGAATTTTACACTGTTGATGTCAAGAGTATTACTTCTGATTTTCCTGATTCTAATTTTGTTGATGATGATTTAAATACCCTCGCGAATCTAATTATAGAAAGTGGAGGAATTCTTAAACCTTTAGTTTTAAAAACCATAGGTTTAGAGACTTACAAAGTAGTTGATGGACACTTTGAATATTATGCTGCTGTCAGAGCTAGAGAAAAAAATCCACGTCAATGTGAAATGGTCAATGCTTTTATTATCTCTGCTGATAAAGAGAATATAGCATTAAATCAAGTTGAACTTCTGAAAAAAGTAGATTCTTCTGGAAAAACAATAATTCCTAGTGAAATATCTAATTCTGGTGAATTAATTGAGAAAAATTTCCAAGAAATTTATGCCAAAATGAACCAACTATTGTCTAATGCTTCCGTCAATTCAGTAAAATCTGATGATGATGCAAGACTCAAAGCAATGGAAAGTAAAATGGAAAATCTTCTATCTGTACTTTCTAATTCTTCTGTAAATCCAGTAAAGTCAGATAATGGTGAAAGATTCAATATAATTGAAAGCAAATTAGAACAGGTTTTTTCTACTGTTACTACACTTAAAATACTTGTTGAGGAATTTATAAAACCACCAGGTAAAGTGAATTTATTAACAGCAGAAGTTAAAGCAATTGCAAATGCTTTACAAGAAGTTGGCGCAAATACGAAACAAATAAAAGCTGCATTAGAAGCAATCAATTATTGGAAGCAACCCAATAAAACTTTAACTTGGGATAATCTTCGCAAATCAACCAAAACGGGTGAACATAAAATTCCTAACTTTGCTAATGCAACTTATCAAAAGCTAGAAAATATTGGAGAAATACCCACAGAATAGTAGAGAATAATTGTAAGTTGGGTTGAGCATCAGCAAAACCCAACAATTTTTGTGACTACTATTATTAAAACATTAAAAAGTATAAAAAATGACATTTTTGCTCTTATTTCTAGTGTTTTCTATTCCCATTAGTAGAATTAATTATCTATTCAAACAGTGTAATTTTGATTATGGATTTAACACCTGACTTTAACTTTGATAATTAACTAATTTGTAGTTAGGTAGATAAGTGTTGTCATGACTTATTAGATAAAAAAAATTATGGGTTCTCGTCATGTTTCACTTATAGAAAAATATTTGTTTTTTGCAGTAGCTAGTTCCCAAAGGTTAAAGTACCATTTAGCATCTTTACGACCCCGGCAATGGACAAAAAATCTAGTGGTGTTTGCGGCTCCGTTATTTGCCTTTAGCATCAATCTACAATCACTCTTAGGCAGTCTACTAGCATTTGTTTTATTTTGTTGTACATCTAGTAGTTTTTACTTAATCAATGACATTGTTGATGTCGAATCTGACCGTCAACATCCTGTTAAGTGTCAGCGACCAATTGCATCTGGATTAGTCAGCATCCATTTAGCATTGGGGATGGCAGTAGTGCTATTAGCTGGTGCTCTGATTATTAGCTGGTGGAGATCATTACAATTGGGTACAATTATCACTGCTTATGCTATGTTGCAAATTGCCTATAATCTGCGACTCAAAAGAATAGTGATATTAGATATTGGTGCGATCGCCACTGGATTTGTACTCAGAGCCTGTGCTGGGGCTGCTGCTACCAATATTATTTTATCAGCCTGGTTTTTTCTGTGTACAGCCATGTTGGCACTATTTTTGGCTATAGAAAAGCGAAAAGCAGAAATGCGGTTGACAGAAATCAAAGGTAGCAAACCTCGTGCTGTCCTCAAAAATTACTCCCTACCGCTGCTAGCTCGGATGGAAAATGTCGTTACCACTGGTACGGTCATCAGTTATGCTCTTTGGAGTGCAGGCTCACTACCTGCATGGAGCATCTACCTCTTGGATGTTACTTACCCTACCATTTATATTGTATGGCATTTTTCGTTATCAACTGCTGAGTGACCCGCAGAGAATTGGCAATCATCAGGAAAATATAGAGCCAGGTGGACGCAGTGAGCGACCGGAAGAAGTGCTATTAAAAGATTTACCTATTCTGGTCACTGTCATCAGTTGGGTGGTGACTTGTTTTATCATTCTCCTACTCAAACATCAAAGGTTGATCGAGTAAATATTTATGATTTGGCAAATGATAAATTTCAAAAAATTATTTCCGAAGTGGTATCAACTATTGTCAAAAAAGAAACACCATACACTTCCACAGCATATCCATAAACTTGCTAATCTTGAAATTGATCAAATCAAGAATTGTGGTATTCAAGGAATTATTCTCGATTTAGATAACACTATTATTTCAGAAGATGATTGCTACTTATCTCCTGGAGCGGAAGATTGGATTATACAGGCAAAATTAGCCGGATTAAAATTTTTCATCCTCTCAAATGGAAAACGCAATTATCGAGTTAGATTTTGGTCTAATCGTCTAAATATTCCGGCTATAAACCCAGCCAGAAAGCCCTGTTTATCTGCTTTTTGCAAGGCAATATCTTATCTGAAGCTGCCACCCAAAAAAGTAGTTGTCATTGGTGATAGTTTACATACTGATATTCTGGGAGGATGGTTATGTGGGTGCAGATGTATCCAAGTTAATAGCTTACCACATCCACCTCAATGGTGGGAAAAACTGGTGGGAAAATGGGTGCAAATACCTTATCCAGATAGAGGAGAACTTTGGAATTTTGATGCTCCTCTTAGCTATGAAAATTTCTTATAAATTGATTATTTCCTAGAAAATATCAAATTATTAAATTGAGTAATTGTTGATCATGATTAACCTACTTATTTTTGGCTTATTGATTTTAATCACAGTGATTTTAAATACACTAGCTCAAACTCTCTTAAAATTAGGAGCAGGGCAAAATTTATTTAATCTTTATTTATGGGGAGGAATTTTTAGCTATGGATTGAGTACAATTTTCTATGTATTGGTTTTAGGAAAATTAAATTTATCCTTTGTCTATCCACTAGTCATAGGATTAACAATTATCTTGACAACAATAGCTGGATCTGTAATTTTGCGAGAGAAAATCTTGACTTCCCAATGGTTAGGAGTGGGCTTAATATTAAGCGGCATTGCTACCATGAGTTTTGGACAAAAATAATTGAACTTTTAGATAGACAAGTAACTGAAATAATTAATCAAATTTATCTATACAAAACCATGAAAAACAGAATTGAAATTGTCTGCAAATTTTACTATACCCATGCATTATTTTTTAATAGCTTCATCTTTTTCTGGGCATTATTTGCTATGACAAACAGTGGTGCAGATAGTTCTGAAGGAGTATTTCATTACCAAGTTGCAGTGCAAATTATTAAGCATAGACAGTTAGGTTTTGACACCCTACAAACTGGTGTTTTCCAAATAGCACCTAATGGCAGATTCTATGCAGGACATGAAATTGGAAATACCCTGTTCATGCTACCAACAGCATTTATAAATGTTCTGTTAGAAAACATTCTTTCTAAGTTTATCAGTCTCGAAAAAATAGAGCTAATTCAGAAATTTATTTTATCATTCCAATCTGGTGTCTATTCGGCGTTGACAGCAACTACTTTCTTGGCAATTTTGCAAACAAGATTTTCACAGTCAAAAATACTTAGTTTCTTAGCAACGCTCTGTCTAGCCTTTACTACATATTTCTGGACTTATTCCCGTAATTTATTTGATGGTGTAGTATGCACTACACTACTGACATTATCTTTTTTATTGATTTTAAACTATCGAGAAAAAAATAATTGGTGGTATTTATTTGGTTGCTATATTTGTCTAGGATTTGCCTTGATTACCCGAATATCTATGATATTAGGTATTTTAGTATCTTTCTCATACTTGATAAGCATTTATAGGTCAAACCTAGCGATAAAAATCAGAGAAATCTCTTTGGGATTAATAACATTTTTACCCTTTGTATTATGGCAATGTTGGTATAACCATCTCAGAACTGGAATTTTTTATAAATCACCTGTACAAACTGCTATATATGCACAAAATAATGCTTTAGATGGAAATCTATTTGTAGGAATAACAGGTCTGATTATTAGTCCTGGAAAAAGTCTATTTATTTATGCTCCTTTATGTATTTTGTCTATCTTTCTATTTAAAAAATTCTACAGAGAGCATCAGAAAGAAGCTATATATGTAGCAGCACTTACTGTACTCTGGTTTTTACTTCATGCTAGGTTAAGAAGTTGGTATGGTGCCTGGGGATGGGGGCCGACGTCATTTTATCACTATCCTACCAATTATATTTCTACCATTTGCTGTTAATCTCGAATATATTTGGCAAAGAATAGTATTGAGAATAGGGGCTATATTTCTTGGTAGCTTTGGTTTTATTTTAGCACTATCTTCAATTATTTCTAATTGGCATTTCCGAATGATGTATGCTAAACAGCGAGGATTAATAGATGATAATATATTTATTTGGGGTTTTGGAAATAGTCAGGCAGTCGATATGTTGAAAGGTGCATTTGGCAATATTATGAGAATATTAAACCATGCACCAATTATCATGCTCACAGATTCATATTCAGAGGTAAATAAATATGCCAGTAGTACTATTAATATCTGGTCAAACTCTTTGATTTATGCAGGTATTCCTTGGTATGTGGTAGGTATTTTAGTCATACCTTTGCTAATTTTGATATATTTATCTGGGATGCTTAACCCCAGAAGTTACTATACTTTTAGCCGAAAAGATCAGGATGATTAGGTGGAAAAGGTGATATTATATTCTTGATTATCATCTGGCTAATTAGTCTCCCCATAGTCCAAGTCAGGGGTATTGACAAATTCGATACTAAAGGAGGAATATAAAATTAATTTAACTTTTTAATGTCATGAATATCTTAATTATATCTACTAACCTTCCCTATCCACCCACGAGGGGAGGAACCGAAGTGAGAACTTTTAATTTACTCAAATACCTACGACAACACCATACTATTACTGTTATAACCCAACGCGAACCTCAAAACACAGATGCAGAAATTGCCAAATTACAAGAATATGTCGATAATCTAATCATTTTTAATCGTCCCCCTGACTCTGGTAACGATGGGATACTCAAAAAAATTCAACGTTTTAGTACGTTTCTCCTCCAGGGAACACCCCCAAATGTACTCAACCGTTACTCTGTCGAGATGCAAGCATGGATAGACGATTTTATTCAATCAGGAAAATGTGATGCTGTTACCTGTGAGCATAGCGTCAATGAAATTTATATCCGTCCCCATTTTCAACAAACTGTCAATACTATCGTTAATGTCCACAGTTCGGTTTATGGAACTTGTCTTAACCAACTCAATACAGGTGTCACCAATAATAAAATTCGAGATGCAATCAATTTACCTTTGTTGTATCGCTATGAAAAAAGTTACTGTCAAAAATTTTCCCAAATTGTGGTGACAACTTTAGAAGATAAAATCCAAATGCAAGAATTTAACCCTCAAGGTGAAATTACCATAATTCCCAATGGTGTCGATTTAGATACTTTTCCTTTCCGTACTCAAGACCCAGGAGGAAGAAGGTTAATTTTTATTGGTGCAATGGATATTTTAGCGAATATTGATGCTGTTTGCTTTTTTAGCCACGAAGTTTTACCAGAAATCCAAAAACATTATCCTGATACCATTTTCGATATCGTTGGTGCTCGTCCTGTACCATCTGTTTTAGCTCTCCAAGACAAACCAGGAATTAATGTCACGGGGAAAGTCCCATCAATGGTAGAGTATTTGCACCAAGCTACTGTTTGTGTTGTCCCCATGCGGACTGGTTTTGGGATTAAAAACAAGACTTTAGAAGCAATGGCCGCAGGTGTTCCTATTGTCGCAAGCGATCGCGGTTTAGAAGGTTTAGCTGTAGATGGTGCAAATACACCCTTAAAAGCATTACGAGCCAACCAACCCTCAGAATATATTACCGCAATTAAACAACTATTTGAGCAACCACAACTGAGATTAGAAATTTCTCACAGTGCTAGAGAGTTAATAGAAGCTGAGTTTACATGGGAGATAGCTGGGAAACGTTATGAAGCAGCGATTTTCCAGAGGTAGTGCGTTCAGAATATTGCTCGCTCGAAATCCAAAAAAGTAATACGATTCCAGTCAAACTCCTCTGTATATTAGAGGAACTATTTCCTCTATGCATCAAATCTATGACCAATAAAACAACATCTATTTCCCCTTGGCTTTATATACCTACCCTTTATTTTGCAGAAGGGATACCCTACATGATTATCAATGTAGTATCTATAATTTTCTACAAAAAACTAGGAGTAGATAATCTGCAAATTACCTTTTGGACAAGTTTAATAAGTTTTCCTTGGGTTTTAAAAATGTTCTGGTCACCATTCGTGGATATTTATTCAACCAAAAGAAAATGGTTACTGACAACGCAAATTATCATGTTTTTATGTTTAAGTTTGCTAGCTTTGTCTTTACAGCTTCCCAACTTTTTCTTCATATCCCTAGCAATATTGACCATTGCAGCATTTATTTCTGCTACTTATGATATTGCCACAGATGGCTTTTATATGCTAGCTTTACGTCCAGAGCAACAAGCTTTTTTTGTAGGTATTCGTTCCCTATTTTATAGATTTGCGGTTTTATTTAGCACAGGTTTTTTAGTATTTTTAGCAGGTTATTTAGAAGAATCAACTCATAATATTTCTTTAAGCTGGACTATGGTGATTGGTTTAGCTGCTATAATTTTTGCATTTTTGTTTATTTTTCATCTCGTGATTTTACCAACACCAGAATCAAAGATTAATGATTCGGAACCAATTACAGGATCAAATATAAATAATATACCTTTTTTCAAGATTATTAGCTCATATTTTAGTCAATCCAGGATAGTAATAATCTTAGCATTCATTTTGCTTTACAGATTTGGTGAAGCAATGTTAGTCAAAATCGCTTCTTTATTTTTATTAGATAAACCAGAACTTGGTGGATTAGGTTTATCTACCAAAGAATTTGGTTTGCTCTACGGTACTTTTGGAGTTATTTCTCTTATTTTAGGAGGTATTTTAGGAGGTTTATTAATTGCTAAATTTGGATTGAGAAAATGTTTATTACCAATGGCTTTAGCATTAAACTTGCCAGACATTTTTTATGTATATATAGCTTATGCTAAACCACCAATGGAAATTGTTTATCCTCTAGTTTCCCTAGAACAATTTGGTTATGGGGTAGGATTTACAGCCTTCACAGTGTATTTAATGCATATCTCTAAAGGGGAATATAAAACTTCTCATTTTGCCATATCTACGGGATTAATGGCGTTAGGTTTGATGATACCAGGAGCAATTAGTGGAGTCATTCAAAAAGCATTAGGATATCCATTATTCTTTGTGTTAGTATGCTTGCTAACTATTCCGGGTATGTTAACTATATTTTTTATTCCTTTAGAACCGGAAAATAATCGCCCAGTAAATTAATACGATATTGGAGTTCAAGTCGTGCGAGCATCTTGTCTGGTATTGTCAATCAGCGAGCTAGTTTTTTATCAAATTCTTTTTTCCCTGTCAACACAATACGCTTAAAGACTGATATTCAATCTTTTTTATCCCATAAAAACTAGTTCTCTAGATAGAAGGCTGTAATAAATAATAGTTTTAGGGTAGGAACTACATATGTCACTGACGATTATGTAAGGAGAATTTTATGGCTACAAAATCAGACCAAAAACGTGAGCAGCATCGTGGAACCAGACAAAGGTGAAGCGTATGGAGTAGCTGCTGTAACTCAAGCACTTTCAGGTATAGATTTTCCAGCAAGTAAAGAGGAAATACTCGAAGCTAAAGGTCAAGAAGAAATTCAATGGACAAAAAATAAGACCATAGATTTAGCTTCATTACTTGAACAAACGGATCAAGACGAATTTGAAAGTATGCCTGAGTTAGTAGAAGTCATCAGTCAAAGTGTGAAAGCAGAATAATCTGTATAACTTTTCTGGCTTACAAATATAAAAATTTGTGTTTGTAAGCCTTAATCACAATATAACAATTCAATTTTTAAACCTCTAGCTCAACCAAGGGTAAAATCCGTAGTTCTGTTATCCGTTTTAAAGCTACATCATTTGTCAAAAATGCCTCACAATCAGCAGTAATTGCGATCGCAATCTGTAATGCATCTGGTAATTGGACACTCCTACCAAATTATCTTTAACTTTCATGAATCCCCTCGTAGCAACTGTTCCCGACACTCATCACCCTCTCTCCGAGTTCTAGATACCCATTCTTGGGCATCTTCAATTAACATGGGATACTTCGCAATACCACGAAACTCACTTAGCTTATGTTTAGGCTTTGTAGCTCCACTAACAGACTCAACAGATTCTTTTATCTGCTTCACCAAATGCTCGTATATTTGAGAAACTAATTTTAGAATTATTATATCCAGAACCATATTTTAACACAAAGCCTGTAACGAGGATTGAACTCGTGACCTCACATTTAGAGTCTACAATTCTTCACGCGAGAGAAGATATATACACCCCCAACACCCATTAACCCACGTAATATCCTGTACACGCTCAAAGTAATTTTGTCAGTTTCATACTGCAAACTCCCCATAAGCAATGACAGTGCCAGGTATCCGAATTACAGCATAACCCGCAAAACTTTGTGGGTTCTCAACTGTTTTTAAAACTTAAAATTTTTACGTAAGTCTTATATGTTAAAGTCTACAAGCCTCGACGCGAGAGAAAATATCTATACAACTTTCATAACCCAACCATTCCCAAATGTGCGAAGACAATCTTCTTCTACCATCCTCACTACTAGTGAGGTGTACTAATGGGAGGTGCGCTAATGGTGCTTTTTTGTCAAAAGTAATATCGTTGTAGTGCAACCAACTACTTCCTTTCCTCCATCCCACTGCATCACCAAAAGCATCCCGGATTTTTTCGTTATCACCTCTGCTTCCCCCCAGTTTTTGATAAATACGTTTTTGTACAGAGAAACCAAAGCGCCCATCGCTATATTTTACCCATAATTGGTCAATAGTTCGGAGGTCTTCACAAGGAAAATTATCTATGTCTTCTTCCCTTAAGAAACCTTCCTTCTTTCTTCCAGCCACTTGTAACATAACAAGTGCTGTTTCCTGATCAGCTTCTTTCCACTTCTCTGCTGCGAGTAAATCACGCAATTTAGTATAGTCGATACCTACTGCTGAGATTAAATCAACATTGTTAGATTCTGATAAATCTTTATTCAATTGATTTTTTATTATTTCAATACCTATGGCTTCTTGATTAAAAACCAGACCTAATTCATAAGGGGAATTAATATTTTTATTTGATTGATAAGATTCAAAATTTTCTAAATAACTCCGTAAACCTCCACTATAAAGCAATTCTTCTATTTTTATAAATGATTTTCCATTACTAACCGGAATCATATTAGTCGGTAAAAATCCTGCAAGTATGACATTATATTCAAGTTTTGGTTTATTTGGGGTTACTTCTTCTAGAATTAAAATGCAAATTAAAACAGCATTTTTTTCAATTTCTTCTTGGCTGATTGACCATTCTAAAGTTTCAATCTTTCCATTACGGGCTTTTACCTGAATACCAACAGATGGAGAAGAAGTCAATCTAAAATCAACTTTCCCATCTCCACTAATTCGCTTCTCATAATCAACTTCTGTCACGATACTAGTTAAACGAGATTTGACAGCTTCTTCACCTAGTTTTCCTTTTAGATTGTTAATAAAAACTTGAGAAACTTCAGAGTTTTTCTTGTATTTTTCAGCCATCTTCCAGCAAAAATCTGTCAGATTTTCTAAATTCTCATCTCTGATGACTGTCAACTCGCTATGTTGACCGACTATATTACAATGCAGTAAATGGTCAGTTTTGATCCTGGCTATAAAATCAGCCTGTTGTCCCCTAAGTATTGTTGTCCAATCCATATTCTAGAAAGTTTATATAAAATTTCTTTTAGTATTCCCAAAATCTTGTAAGTGTCACTGTACCAAATCAGAAAATTGGGGCAGTGGCACTATTCAGATTGCATGAAATCGCATGAATCCCCGAAAATAGGGAATTTTATGTTTTGCGCTAGTGGTTGCGCTAAGGTTTGCGCCAAGTTTTTACCTCATAGAATTGAAAAATGAGATTAGCTTACACATCCATCTGGAATAGGTTTACCTCTGGGAACCTTGTCAACTTCAATCTTGTATCCTTCCAGTCTCATTATGGCTACATACAAATCTAAGGATGTCGTCACGTCTGGGTCGATAATATGACCATAATAGCCGTATGGATTTTCATTAATCTTACTTTTGATGTCAGCTATCATCTGATGATCGCCTGAGTATTCAATTTTACTCGTACTGTCTGGATCTTCAACAGTTTTGATGGTGACTTGATTGTTATTTTCGTCGGTGACAGTCATTAGCATGGGGTTAACCTAATTACATCTTTGATGTATTATCCCAAAAATTAATATTCACGCCTAAAAATTTTTATCTCAATAATTACCAATCTAGCCTAAGTCAATCCTAGCTAGGATTCTGGACGTTCAATCAGTCCCAGAAATTAGCAAGATTTAGCATCAGCAATTCAAGATGCATTTGGTCAGATATCTTTAGAGGATATTTATAACTGGTTTACACACTGGTGCTACTGTACCTCACTACACTAGGAAAGGCTATATATAGTGAAGATTCAACCCAGAGAAATACAAAGTGGTACGCGAAAACGTGGTATTATTTTTGGAACAAAGAGGGGACAGCTTTTGGGACAATTCACTTGGAATTTTATGAGAGCAAAAAGCCTGTGACGAGGATTGAACTCGTGACCTCACCCTTACCAAGGGTGTGCTCTACCACTGAGCCACACAGGCAACGTTTTTGATTTAGAAGTTACGAGTTATAATGCTTCACTTCTACTTCACTCAGCAATTACAGGCTATTGTAACTCAAAAGCTTCAGCAGTCAATACCTCAAATTTAGCCATTTTAAATACCTAAATCTTTCTCAAAAACTCCCAAAAAAGCAAACCCGACATAGACGATGGGACAATTTTGGGACAATGCGACAAATCACACCGACTAACCATGATGGAACTATCCAGTTAAAATTCTCCTTCAGTGGAAAACGTTACTCTTTTAACCCGATACCCGGAGGACAGTACGAATGTACTAGGGACTTGGCAACAGCAAGGTCAATTGCTGTTCAAATCCAAAATGATATACTTGCTGGTTATTTTGACACTAGTTTAAACAAGTACAGATTAAACCACAAGAAACCTGACCCTATTCCTAAAGAGGTAGACCCGCTTAAAAACCTGCTAGACCTTTGGGACAGATGGGTAGAACATTTAGTCTTGTCAGCATCAACAAAAAATCATCATTATAAAACGATCAGAAATCAGATCGCAAAAATAAACCCCAGGATAGCAGAAATTACATGGTTGATTGAATCCAATTTATCACCATCCACATTTAACCAGCGATTGGGATATCTAAACTCTTGTTTAAATTGGGGAGTTCTTTCAGGACTAGTTTCTGTTAACCCTTATGAAAAAATAAAAACTCGTAGAGTTGTCGTCACAGAAATAAAGCCGTTCAGCCTTGAAGAAATCCGCTTGATATTAGAGGGTTTTGATAAAGTAGCGCCACACTACACGCCTTTTGTAAAAATCCTGTTTACCACAGGCGTAAGAATTTCTGAGGCAATTGGCTTGAAATGGCAACACATAGATTTTGACAGAGGGCATATCTCCATTACTGAAAGTCTTTCTAGGGATTGGTCGGGAAATGGGTATAGCCGAACAAGACGATCTACTAAGTCAAAGGGCAGAATTTTGCCAATGAATGAACCAATACGGGATTTGTTGTCAAGCATAAAAACTAGTGCTGTTACTCCAGAAGACCTGGTTTTTACATCAATAGAAGGACTTCCCATTGATGACGGGAATTTCAGAAATAGGTATTGGGTCAAAGTGTTGCAGATGCAAAAAATCCCCTACCGACACCCCTACACCACCAGACATACCATGATTTCCCACGGGCTAGAGCAAGGAACTTCTCTCGCTGGTTTGGCATATTTAGCAGGTCATGCTAATACACAGATGATTATCAAAAACTATGCTCACATGGTTAACAGACCTCTTCTACCCGACCTTTTCTCCTAATATTTGAAAGGAGAAAATATTGATGCTATGATTTAAAAGTTTTTTTGAGAATTTTTCATGTATTTTTGAGAAATTTTCATGTATGCGAACCCCTTATTTATAAGGGTTGAGGGTTTCAAATGTCTTATTCATGTCTTACTCAAGTCCGATGAAATTGGCTCAGAGAGCGAGTTTGACTATTGACAGAAAAATTTTTGTGGTATACATTTAAAAAATAGAAAAGGGGAAAGAAGATGCCAAGAGGAAGAAAGCCATTAGGCGAAAAAAGGCTGCTAACAGACAACAATATTGTGTTTAAAGAATCAGCTAGCTTGCCACTTGAAAAGCTTAATAAGATAGCAAAGAGCATGGGGACTAACAAATCAGACTTGATTCGCAAAGCTATCTTTGAATATTTAGAAAATCATCAAATCCAAATTCCTGCATAAATGAAAACGGGGTTTCTCGTTTGAGAAACCCCACCTACGACAAAACGACTGCTTTATAGATGGGAAAACAAGAAGCGCCAACTTCTAACCACCAAAACAATCGCTGTCCACAAAAAATCTTTAATTACTTTAAGGATAGCGCATTAGTCCCCAACTGTCAAGCAGTCTTCTCGAAAAACCTTACTAATTTTTGGAAGACATCATGGACATATTTGATATCGAATCCGCATCTATTCGCTTTTCCTCTCAAGAATCCTCAAATTCTGATGCTAAATTAGTTTTAGAAGGAAAACCAGCTAAAAACCCTTTACTTGAAACTAATCTCACCCAAACTATTCTCTCCTCAGAGAAACAACCTTGTCCTTATTGTCAACTCACAGATGGCAATTGTGTAATCGCCCCCGAACAGTTTTGCTCTAGAAGATATCTGAACTGGCTAGAAACACCACTGATTGGGGAAGAAGCAATGGTAGCCCAACTAAGAGGATTGGGTTACAAACCTGGCGATACAGTATTCTATGCCCCCAAACCAAAATATATAGACCAAACCACAGGTGAAGAAAGAGAAGCACCACTACCTGTAAAAATAACAATTAAAGAGAAAAAAGTAGATAAATACTACTCAGATGACGAATGGGAAGAAGTAACAGAGTGGGATTTTGAAGCTTTAGAAAAAAAAGCTGACTACAACCAACACGATCAAACAATTGAGAGAGATCAAAAAGGCAGGAAGTGCTGGATACCTGAAAAGACCCATTACAAAGGGTTCCAGTTCTTACGCGACATATCTGAGGGTAAAGGAGTACTTAGAGGAAAACCAGATCAAAAAGGTCAAATCTTTATCCTGCCCAATGAACAAAATAAATCAAGCTACCAATACCTCGACAATCCATTATGGAATGCTGACGGTGGGATAAACGATGATAATAGCTCTGGAACCTATGTCGTTTTCGTAGAATCAGACAGAATTTTTGGCTACTCTAATGAAGAAGCCAAGAACATGAGTCCCGAAGAATGCAAAAGACTACAAAGAAAAGAAATTGACTATATTTGCAAAAACCTGATGATTTCCCCATCTGTTGTTGTTGACTCTGGGAATAAGTCACTTCACGTCTACTTCCGGTTTGCATCAAAAGTCAGCGTTGCTGAAGTACTAGACATCAAAAGAATGCTTTGCATTTTGATGAACGGTGACAAAGCAGTTTTTAATCCAGCTAGACAAATGCGAGCCGCAGGATTTAAACGTGGTGACAAAGAGCAATCTGTTGTATTTTCTTCTGATTTTGTTTTTGAAAGTCCTGAAGAATTTAGGTTCAAGTTGAGTTCGTTTTTCCCTGAGTATCTGAGTGAACAAAGATGGAAGGCTTATGAAGCTGAACGTAAAAGAATTGAACAAATCCAAGAATGGGATATCAGAAAACGTGCAAAAGAACAAGAAAAAATTGAAAAATTATTAAAATGCCCAGAAGAAGAACTGGCAAAAAAATATTCAACCAAGAAATATTCTTCTGGGTTTAATGGCGAATTCAACGGCGAAAAAACTATTTACAATATTGAAAATCTTGGAAATCAAGAAGCTATTCCCCTTTCGGCATTAATCCCTGATAAATACACCAAAATGATAAATGAAGGTGTAGTCCAAGGAACAGATGGGCGCGAACCCATGCTGAGAAATCTTATTAGCGTAAGTTACGGCTATTTAAAACTAGCTGAAGATTACGGAATCAATGTTTTAAATGACATTGAAGAATTTGGTAAAACTTATTGTGATAATTGTTCCCCGTCTTTGGATTATTCTGACCTGGATAGACATTTAGGCAAACAAGAATACAATTACGACAAAGAAAGCTTCTTAGAACACAACAAATATGCTACTCCAGATTTTTTCATTGGAAAAACTAAAAAATATTTCAAGAAGAATAACCCAGAAGAATATAAAAGATTAGTTGAATCACACCCGCAACTAGAAACTGTAAAAACTTTTCCTAAAACTGAAGACAAGAAAGTTGATTTAAAAGAACTAAATAAAACTTTTGAAAAGGATAGAATTATCTCTGAATGCTTGGCTGATTTTCCTTCTGATCTTCCTTTTGGAATGATTCAAGATATTAAGCAATTTATCCATGAGGATATTGCAAAGCAATTAAAAATGGCTTCAGAGGTGAATGAAGAAGGAGAAATTAATCTCGGCTATATTGAGCAACGCATTAAAGAAGATGTTCAATGGCTTATTGAGAAGAAGATAAAAGAATTCTCTCGATATAACGAGATGAGAAAATTACCACCCAATAATGAACTGCTTGATAATTATCTTTTGGAAATAAATAATTTAGGATCTGGATACATTAGCGATAAAATCATTAATGAAATTTCTACTAATGGATCTGTTTTCATAAAAGCTGGACTAGGTAGCGGTAAGACTACTGCGATGAAAGATTTTCTAAAATTAGAAAAAAATTCAAACAGACCAACAATTATAATCACTCACCGCAAAGCTTTAAACAGAGTTTTATCTTCTGAATTTGGTTTTTCCAATTACGAAGACATTGCTGAAGCAGCTAAAAAAGAGGGTAAAGAAGCATCAAAAGAGCTAATAGCTACTAATAAGCTTTGCATTAGCTATGATAGTTTTTACAAATTATCAGGACGTGATTTTGAAAACCATATCATCATTTTTGATGAAGCAAAATCTGGTTTTCAACACTTAGCAAAATCCGAAACTTTGAATTTTAATAGAGCCTCGGTCGCTACTACTATTTTCGCTTTAGGCGAAAACATGAATACCCAAAATATATTATGCATCTTCTTAGATGCCGGATTAGATATCGCTACTTTGGAATTACTGAGAGCAAAATTCAAAGATGGGAACCCTCAATTCTTTTTACAAGAATCACAGCCTTCTGCTAGAAAGATAAAAGTTTTTCGCCCCAAAAAGGGACAGGCTGTAAAAGCAGAAAACGCTACGGTAAATCAAATTGCAATTGATTTAAAAAATAACCTAAAAATAGCGATTGCTATTGACAAAAAAGGGAAAGCATTAGCCTTTAAAAATGAACTTGAAAAAGAAACTGGTAAGAAAATCTTCGTGTTTTCGGATGATTTTCGAGCCAATGCACCAGAAGAATATAAAATTTTCCTTGAAAATAAAGACAAATATCTTTCTAATTTTGATGCTTTCTTCTTCACATCAAGCTTAGGAGAAGGGCATAGCATCAAACTTTCAAATGAAGCAGCTAGCCTATATACCGAAGCTGAAAAAAACCAAGCTGAATTAGATCAAATCTTAGATGAATGGGGTTCTTTAAGCTGCTATTTTGATAAGCTGTACGGCTTTCATTACTTTTTACCCACTGATAGCTTTATTCAAATGCTTGGCAGATTGCGCCACAACCCAGATTGCACTCTTTTTATCTCCCCAAATAAGTCAAAAGACTGTAATTTGCCAAGTGGTTCATCTGATCCAGATGAATTATTTAAGCAGCATATTGAATCCTGCCAAGCTGCTAATGCAGAAGTTGATTTTCATTTCAAAGAAATTGAGAATAAAGAATATCATAATGCATTAAGATTCAATCAATTGATTTCTGCTATTCCATATCCTTTCCAAAGAGCTACTTTTACTTACCAAGCGATTGAGAATTATCAATCCAATAATAGGATTGATTGCGATGTAAAAACAATGAGAGAAATGGGATGGGATATAGAAGATTCTGAAGTTGATATCGAATCTGAAAAATCAAAATACACTGATAATGCTAAAGATTTCATTATCAAATCGAAAGAAGACGAAGCTAAATTAGCGATGGAAATTTACGAAGCTGAAGGGTGTTTTACACCCGATGAACTTGCAAGCTTAAAAGGTGAAACTAAAATTAAAAATTCAAAAGGAGAAGAAATTAAAGGGGAACGGCTTGCAACTAAGATCAAGATGTCAAAAATTGAAGAAAAATTCCCAGGCATTTTTGAATCTTTACCTGAAACACAAAGAGAATTATTCTATCTGAATAATTGCTTGAAAAATGCAAAAGCATTGCAATCACAAATTAATCTCTTTAATGCTTTAAATCCTGAAGATGCTTTATCGCAAATATCAAAAATCAATAACAAGAATATCAAAGAAGCGGGATTTTTGGGAGAAATGAATCTGAAGGATTATGAAAAATATACAGCCAATCTTATCAAATTAACCAGAGAGTCTAAAATTTTGGAAATTTTTAGTCCAACTGAAGCGAATGCGCCAACAGAATCTAAAAAAAGATTCAAAGCAGATTCACCCGAAATTGAACAACTCGTTTCCTTTTTCAAAACTAAAAAAGGTAAAGATATTTTGAAGAATAATAATATCAATTGCAACAAAGATGCAATTCAAAATATCAACATTATCCTTTCTAGATTTTCCCTCAAATTAGAAAAAGGATCAAGAACCGATAAAAACAGATTTTACTGCCTTACCTGGCTTAATTTCACTTCAGAAGAAGCATCTGCTGTTCAAAACTGCCTAGCAATTAAAAAATTATTTGAACAGCCTCATAATAAAACTGAATTAGAAACTGAACCGAAACCAAAAAATGAAAAGATTAAAAAGATTGAACAAACTCAAAAACATACTCAAATCTCATTGTTTGTGTAAAATTTAAAATTTTAGTTACAGAAACCTGCCATTGTTTTTTTATGGCAGGTTTCTGTTTTAAATTACATAGGAATAGTATCAATCAAGAATCAAGCTAAATTAGTCGCCACTCACAAAAATCCAATTTTGGACATCCAAATCGCTAGAACCCTTACTGAATAAGGGCAAAATGGGTACAGATAAAATTCAAAGTACTAATAGGAATAAAATTTTTATAGTTTTTCATCTGTACCCAAAAAAGGCATATACAGCAAGGGTTCTAGCGATTTGGATGTCCAAAATTGGATTTAGGATTTTTATGAGATGGCGAAAGCAAATATCAATCTTTTATCAAGCAAATATCTCTCGCACACTCACAACTCCATCTATCAGGTTAGATATCCTGTTTCAATCAGCATCAAGCTAATAATAGACCCATCAGAATCGCCTCTAATCCCTTTTACTCAATCTCAATGAGTGTTTCTATCTTCAAGCCATCTTTCAAGCTTTAACACAGATACAGACTAAAATCCTTGATAAATAAAGGTTGTGAGATGGTTCAGGTTTATCCCCGTAGGTAACTTGTTCCTGGCTTAAGGAGCAAGCTTGTAAAAGCATTTGAGATTATGTATAATGCGCCACAGTTTTTAAAATAAGCATAAAATTATGACTTCCGATCCTCAAGAACCAAAAGACAATCTGCAAAAAACTAGATTTCCAAAAAGACTAACGACTACCCAACTTAAAAATGTTTTAAGAAAGAAAGGATTAGTTGTTAAGGGTACTGAAGCAGGAATGGGGCATATAGAGAAAATAAAGCCTCAACATCACGGCACAACTCAAGCTATAGGTTTGCTAGCATTAAGTTCACCTCAATTTTTGACCCTAGAATTACCACAGACAATAATTAATCTTCTTTCCTCTCTAGAACCGAATGAAAGGAATGTTTTGATAAAAAAAGCGATACAAGATGCACTTGAAAAAAGATTTAAAATAAAAATATAAAACAATCTTTGACAAACATGAAAAAATCAGAATATTGTCCCAAGAGACACGGCATCCCCAATGGGGCTTGCTGTCCTATGCCTGTAGGTAATTGCAAAGTGTGCGGACAAACTGACCTGAACCATCTTGATTGGTATTGCCCCAACTGCTATAGATGTTTGGACTGCCAGAGAATTGTCAAATCAAAGGTAAAGAATGGGATTGAGCCAGCAATACCCACATCCATCCTCATTGACCCTCACAGAGGCAAGGAACGCATTAAAATCCCCAAATTTACCCATTCTAAAGAACACTGTAGAAACTATCGCCTAGAGCCTTCTGGAGTGGCTAAAATCCAAGACTTCCCCACTGGCATCAACCTCTATGGCAACGACATACAAGATTTGCTAAATGGAAACCTTGGACTAATCAGATGAATATCCAAAAGTGTGATCATCTTTTCTTTTTACTTCACAGCATCCAAATAGAAAACTCAATGCTGGAATTATTGACTATCTGATAATAGATAATTTAGATCCAATTGTTATCACTGATTTACCATCAGCAAAAAAATGGTATGATTGGCTTGATTTATTAAATCATTAGACACAAAAGAAGATATGGAATTTTTCATAGAATTACTTATTTCTCAACTAAAATAGAAATAGGAAAACAGGAGAAAGACTTTATGAAATGGATTATCTATTGTCCAGGATCTAAATATCATTGGAAAGAAGTAGAGGGTGAGGAAGAATATTTAGCTTGGTGGGATGCCAAGCAACTAATTGGACATACAAAATTTAAACTACTTGCTCAATCGAAAAAGTAAAGCGCAACCAAAAGCGCAAAATAAAGCGCAAAACATAAAAACCCCTAACAGTAGGGGTTTCGTTCGTTTTATGCAACAAAATACTAGATAGTTACTCCCTCATTTCTTGAGGACAAACTTTTGATATGCTTGACAATTCTTGCTCTATCCTTTTTAGATAATCGGCTCAAGAATTTATCTCGCTTGTGTGAATTGTTCAAGCCAAAGATTTCGGTAAAGTAGTTTTTAATTTGGTCTGACATATCGCTCATAAATTTATCCACTCAATTACGCTAGGTTCAGGTTCTCGGTCTGCTTTAGGAATCAAAACAGAAGTTGGATTTTGACAATACACACGCTCACCAAGAATATCCAATTTACCAAAAGCCAATTTTAGATCATCATTTGACAATTCAAAATACTCCCTATCAAATTCATGCCTCCTTCTTACAAAAAGATTGTGTAACCTTCTTTCAAACTTTCTAACAATATCCTCCCGTCTATGACCCAGGATTAATTTATCAAATTGCCAGAATTCAAGCATTTTTAATCCTAGATGCTTGTTGTAAACGGTGGCGTTTATACATTCCTCAAGCCTTTGATAAGGATTGTGAGAAATGCCGATTTTATAATAACCATCTGGACGATGAAAGATATATAAATGATTTGGAGTTTTCATATATTTGATAGTTTTTAACTAGGACAGACGGTAGACAGGGGACAGATGGGGGACAGAGGCTAGAAACCTTGCTGTATAAGCATCTGTCCATCTGGCTAGTTGGCTGGATCAAGGGTTTCTGGCTGATTTTCAGTGCTGTCTGTCGAGACAGATTCATCAGGAATATAGATTAAAAAATCACTAGGTTGGCAATTCAAAATTTTGCAAATCAGGTTCAATTTCTCTATTTTTAATCGCTTAGAACTAGACTCTAAACTGCAATAATGCGAAACGCCCATTCGTAAAAATCTAGCCATTTGGCTAGCGGTGATGTTGGTGTTTTTTAGTCTAAAATTTCTCAAATTAAATTGAATCATTGGATTCTTCCTTATAAGATAACAGGTCGCTGATTTGACAATTCAAAGCTTTGCAATATTTATCAAGAATTGATAAACTATAGACTTTACTTTCGCCTCTTTCCATTGATGCCAGATATGATTCATTTATATCCATTTTCCAAGCTAAATCCAATTGGCTCATATTTCTGGAAAGCCTAATTTCTCTCAAATTAAAGTGGATCATGTGTTTACTCCTTATCTTTATCGGGTATGTAGGTGATTAATTCACCTGGGGTGCAGTCTAGGATCAAGCAAAGTTGTTCTAATCTTTCTGGTGAAATTCGTTTTGTATTTTCCTCTAAAGCCCCATAACCACTAACTTGATAAGTCATGGCGTATGCCATTTGACTTATTGTATACCCGCGCTTTTCGCGGATTTCTTTCAGATTAAATTTAATCATTTATTTCATCCTTAGAGATAGTAATTAGATCGTCAATAGAACAATCTAATGCTCGACAAGCATTATTCAGAAATTCAAAAGTAAACCTGGTAAAAGCGCCCCTTTCCATTTCAAGAAGTCTTGAATGGTTCGACCCCATTTTGTTTGATAATTCAGTAGTTGTTAAATTTCTCGAAAGTCTAACATTTTTTAAGTGAAAGTAAATCATTTTGCATCTCCTTTATTAATACAAATCAATTTCTTTGCATTGAAGTTCTAAACAAAGTTTTTCAACAATGTCAAAACCAACTTTCTTTTCATATAACTCGATATCCTCTAATTCATATTCAGATATATCGAGCATTTTAGCCAAATCAGGCAATAAGATATTTTTACTAATGCGAAAAGATTCAAGCTTTCTAAGGATTATTTTACCTGCTTTGAAAGTAGCTTCGGGCTTAAAGAAAAGCGGATCATAAGCATTTTTTCGCTTTTCATTAGAATTCTCAAAATTATAAGAAGTAAAATCTTTTTTGATATCAGAAAAGATTGGAAGTTTTTGCGAATCAGAATCTTTGATATCATGAATAATTGGTAATTCTTGTTCTGTAGTTACAGGTGTTATTTCTTTTTTTTGCTTTCTAGTTCTTGTTCTTTTTGGTTTAGCAATTTCATTGCTAGCAGGGATTCTTAAGGATTTTTCAGGTAAATTTACCTTTCGCATTTTGCCTTTAAAATGAGAGAACTGCACCTCTTTATCTAAAGCATTTAGATATTCCTCTTTTTCCTTTTGAGCCTCTAAATCTATTGGCTGATCATCAGGAATAAGGATAAAAATATCGCAAGGCTGGCATTCCAAAACTTTGCAAATCCTATCTAAGTTTGATGACCATAAAGCATGAATTTTATTATTTTCAAATAAACAAAGACTCCCATTACCAACACCACTTAGCCTCGCTAAATCAGCCTGAGATAATCCCTTTTTTAATCTCAATTCTCTCAAATTAATCTGAATCATTTTTATTCTCCTCATCAGGAACGTAGTAATACAAATCGGCAATTCCGCATTCAAAAATTTTACAAAATTGCTCTAAAATTTTCTTGCTTATTTCAGTGTTTTCTTGATTTTCAAGCCTTATCAATCTTCGGATTGAAATATTGCTCTGCTTGAGTAATTCAGCTTTTGATAAGCCTTTTGATTCCCGCAACTTATTAATATTATTGAGAATCATTGGCTTGCTCCTCCAAGATAACCGGGGGAATATCATTGCTCAGGAACTTAACCCCTAGACTAGACTCAAGGCATCGAATTTGAGCAATAGAACAAGACTTATGCTTCTCATTCTCAATCTGGTACAAGCAATTCACACTCATGCCAGCATCAGCCGCTATCTGTGTAGTGGACTTGGGGCTTTTGCCTCTAGCTGCTTTTATTCTTGCCCCTAAGCCGGGGACTTCAACTATATAAGAGATGTTCATGTTTTTTGGGAATTCCTAACAGTTCAATCTTAAAACTTACATCTATATAATAACATTTTTTCTAAAAAAGATTCAAAAAACACTTGACAAAAGAAACCCATTAATTCTATAATGTTGAGTAGCAGCAAATGGTCAACCGATTACTCGCTTACTAACAAGTAATCGTCAGCAGAAAACGGAATTCCTTAGCAATAGCAGGATTCTAGCCAGTAAGCCGAAAAAGCCTTGATTGTTGCCAACCAAAGTATCTCAGCTATTACCAATAACCAACTCATTGACTACTCATGAAAACCTTAGAAAGCGGGCTGGCGCTTAACTCTCCAGCTTTTTTTACCGACTCACCAATGTCCAAGAACGATTTAGCTAAAACCCTTGGTGTTGGTCGCTCAACAATTGGTAATTGGGCAAGAAAGGCTTACTTTTACATTCCAGATTTTAAAAATGCCTACCCAGTTTTGAATGGTGAAATTATAAAGCAAGCCCCATTATCCCCTTACCAATGTTGGTGTCTTACCCAAGTTGGAAAGACTGTAAAAATGATGGGTAACGTGAATCTCGCTATCCAATATATCAATGAGAATCCCAAAGAATTCTCAAAGAATCAATTTAAAGTTGCCGTGTCCAAGATTAACTAGAAAATAAAAAACCAAGGAACTTATGACTAACCAAAACTCCAATTCCACCATTACTGTTGTAGACGCTGCTAAGAAACTAAATATTGACATTGATGTTTTAAGATTTGCTCTCAAAGAGCAATACCCTTCAAATTTTGACTCTGTAAAGTCAATAAATTTGCAAGAATTTGAAATCTTATCTCAATCTCTCAAAGTTGCTGCTACCTCTGGCATTAAATTTTTAGCTGGTGAAGCTCCAGAGATTGCTGAAATTGTACCAACAGCCGATTCTGAAATAAAGCAAAATATTGTTATTGGAACCATGAATGCCTTAACCGATTTCATGGGATGTTACCACTTAAACCTTTCCGAAATCACCAATGCAATCGCCTATGTCTCTGCCCAAAAAGTTGTAAACGACTTCGTAACCATTCACTCTGAAACTATCCGCGATGGTTTAGAAAATTATTTAGACGATTTTGCAAACCAAGCTGAACAAGCTGCTAAATCAATTGTGGAGGTAGACGCAAATGATTTTTTAGCCACGCGAGGCATCATGCCCAAAGGTACAGAGCAAAGCAAAACTCGCATCAGATCCAAAGAAGCAGTAAATTCAATTTTTGCATTACTGAAATAAGAGAAAAGCTAATAGATTCAGATTTAAGATTTCTGAATCTACTAGCTTGGACAAAATGGAGAGAGAACAATTTTATTCATATCAATCCAAAATTATTTTCTCTCCTGATCTTCTTTTCTTTATTCTTTCCAAGCTATATCATTTCATCTCATTTATCTAGGAGTAAAGCAGATGAGCAAAATCAAATCACAACGCCAAATAAAACTGAGATTAGACGCACCAGTAACATACGCAGCACTGGAAAACCTGACGAACATAAACCAAGAAACAATCAACGCAGCACTAGAGGGAAACGAACAAGCTAGTGCTGACATCGCAGACTTTCGCCAGAAGCAAGAATTAAAAGCAGCTAACGCAGCAGCAGTTTATGGGAATTTAACAGAAGGAGTAAAAGCATTACAAACCACTGTGAAAGAAGAATCGAAATTTGTTAAAAATGCGGGACAAGCAGTTCAGTCTATGACAAATGAATGGGCAGAAGTACGCTTGTCCGACAAAAAAACTGGACACGAAATTGAGAGAACTGCAATCAGATCCGATTATCAATTAGTAGAAGAAGATTATAGTCATCAAAAACGACTTAATCTTTTACCTGATGAGCATCGAGCTAACATTAGACTAATTGAAATTCGCAATACACAAGAAAAAGAAAATCTAAATAAATCTGTATTTACAGAATTTCACCAATTATCAAAGTTGAACCAAGCCAAACATCACCTAAGCACTATTAACAAATATGGCTCTCAAGCTTTTGGGTTCATCGGCAATTTGTTCAAATAATAAAAAAGCTGCTTAACCTTAAAAGCAGCTTTCAAAAAATCAGGAATTAAAAACATTATGACACAGATTAAAGAGAGAAAAAAAGAGATTTTTATTGACGCTGATAACGTAGAAGACACAACCGGACTTTTCTATGACGAACAGCAAGTTCAAAACAGAATTGAAAGCAAAGATGATCAACTCAATTTATATAGTGCGATTGGAAAGACCACTATATTAGCAGGATGCCAGTTAGTGGTTACTCAAGCACTTTACACAGTAGGAGTTACTGGCTTTTTACCTGCCATGACTGCCTTGTTACCTGCCTTGGGAAGTGTCGGAGTGACTATGACCAATGTAAGGCTGGATGGGTGGTTGCCAGTACCGGAAGACAAAAATAGAATCATCCCTGATGCAATTAGAACAAGCATATTAACAGGTCAAGCTATTAAATTAATCTGGGACGCTCATAACCGAGAAAGCTTGGCACAGCAATCTTTCAGCCAAATTGCACAACAACAAAGACAAGCATTGGGTATTAAACCTCAACCTGGGATTTCCTGGGAACTAATCGGCATTGGCGTGATTGGATTTTTATTCATCTTGAAGACATTAAGGAGAAAATAATATGAATTATTCTGTACCAGAATTAGACAAACCTTCCTACTCAAAAACACCACTAGAAACTATATTAGCTGTGGGAAGTGCTTTAGCACTTGGCGCATTGATTTGGGCAAACATTGGTGATGGAATTGCTAAGAAAGATATCTGTTTCAGAACTTGTAAAGCTGACAAAATTGGATCTATTCCTAGTAGCTATTGGGAGAAAAACAAATCACAAACTGCAAATCCAAATTACAATGAATATGCTTTTTTAGATTCTAAAGATATCAAAGTAGTACGCGAAATTCCCCAAGATAATCCTTGGAAAATCCAACTTGGATTGTTTGGAATTATTACTGGTGCTGGTGTATTGGCAGGTAGCGAAAAATTAAAAGATAAATTGGAAAGTGAACGTCCTTTTTATCGAGCAACTAAAAAATTAGAATCTATTAGCGCAAGCGTAAGTTTAAAAATTGGGGAAGAATTGTTGAATTACTCTGCGGCTGAATTAATTAAATACCTTAAATGCTTAAAATCAGCCGAAGCTAAAAGACAATTAATTGTTAACATTACTCCTATTCAACAAAACTTGTTACTCATGAGCATCAATGCTGAAGAATATCATGAATACGGATATCTATTGGATGGTGGGCAATCATTTGATAAGTTTGGCGCACCAAGACTAACCCCATCTAAATCAGAAACTATTGACACTCCAATTACAGAAGACCAAACTTGGATCAAAAACTTTTTGTCATCGACTTGCCTAGCTTGGGGCAATCAAGGTGCAGGTAAAAGCTGGTTTGTCCGTTATTTGGCAAAGCAGAAGGCTGAAGCTGGGTACAAAGTAATTGTCTTCGACCCTAATTCAAATGGTTATGAGTGGCAAGGTGTTGAGTTATATAACGACTATGAATCCATCCAAGAGAAAATGAGATGGTATGTAGACGAAGTAATGGGTCGCTATTCTGCTTTTGGTAAATCAAATATCAGTGAAGAATTTTGGAGAAAACAACTTTGGGCTAATGGTAAGGCTTGCACAATCATCTGCGAAGAAATGTCAACTTATGGGGACTTCATTGAAGACAAAGAACTATTAGAAAAGTTTGTAAAAGTTGCAACTACCTTGTCTAGAAAACAGGAAATGCCATGTATTTTCGTTGCACACAATAACACTCAAACCTGTTTAGGCAACATTAAAGGCTTGGCTAATATGATTGCTCGAATGCAGCAAATTGAACTTTTAGCTACTACAAACCCTGAAACCAATCAACCTGTTGCATCGGGTTTTGCACTTACTAAATTAGATGGCTCGGATGCTTGGGTAAAGGTCAAAGTCCCGCACATTTCTGAAAAGATTCGCAATTTTAGTAAAACAAAAACAGAACCAGAACCCATTAACCTAGACGAAGTAAAAGCAACGCTCGAAAAATCTTTACATCTAGAATTGGAACCTGATTCTATCCCTGTTGACAGTGACATTCCTGTACTGTCAGAAAAAGCTCAAAACTTATATGACTTCCTCATTCGCACTAATAAAAGAATATCAACTGTGGCTGAGATTCAACCTAGTTTTAAAATCAAAGGTGGTAGATTTAACGTAGGCGAAATCAGGCTTTGGATGGAAGAAATTTGTAATGCCAAATTAGGAAAATGGGAGGATGGTAAATTGATTTTGGAATAATTAAATGGAAAACGTCAAACATAAAAAGATAATCCAAAATCTCATCATTATTGATGATAATGATGAGAAGAAAAACATCAACAAGACTTTGATTTCTGACTTGTATTACAAAGACAAAAAAGACTGGGTAAAGAAAACAACTCTTGACCCAGGATATCATTTGAATCTTCCAGATTCTCCGGGTGTTTATTTCATTTGGAATAATGATCAAAATGAAGAAAAAGGATTCTTATACATTGGATCAGCAAGCTCTCTAAGAAATCGTCATAAAAACCACAACAGAATAAAAGATTTTTTAGCATCGAAATCAGAAGGGCTTTTTGGATTTTCTTATAGTTTAGAAATTTGCAGAACAGAGGGTGAAAATAATATTCATCCTCTTATTCTAGAAGCAATTCTAAAGCAAGCAATCCTCGCTGACGAACAACATTGGATAGAATATTATCAGCCTCCAATGAATAAGCAGATTTTAAAAATAGTGTGAAACGAAAACCCTTTCACAGCTAATTGTGAAAGGGTTTTCATTATTTTAAAATCTCTTTTCTTAAATCGCTCACATCTCCCTTTACTTCATCAATCTTGTCAAGAATTTTTTCATGATTTCTAATATAATGAGAATGATTCTCATTCTGATTTCTATCAATAACCTTGAAACTTAGAGCCAATTCTTTTAGGGCATCTGTGGATTCCTCCATGCGCTTCATCCAATCCCTAAAAAATATACCCACACCCATCCATTTAGCAAACATAAGAGAGCCTGCAAACGCCAAGATAATCCCTACAGATATGCCTCCCGATTGGGCGATAAGGCTTGAATAGAATTCATCTTGGATTTCGGGAGAAGGGGCAGGGATACCCGCTTTTACTACTTGTTGAGAAGAAGCAAGAATGGTCATAAAAATAAAAAATGTCTACACTATAATTATTCCATTATAATGTTAAATAAAGGCAAGAAGGTAAATTTAACATCATGAATGAAATCCGTCTGGAACCATTATTTGAAGCAGAACTATATCAAGATGTGTGGTATGCCATCGAGGCGATTGAGGATGAAGGGTTTTTAAGGTTCAAATGCACATTCTATGATGAAGATAGAGATGAAGTGCTAGGAACACATCTCCTTTGGGCAGTGACATACCTTGAAGAGGTGGTGAGACATTGCGAACGGACTATCAATTTGAAAGATTATGATTTTGATGAAACAAAAAAAGACGACAATCTCTATTTGTGACTATCATTAGATTAATCAAGAAGCAAATCTAAACAGATGCATCCCAAAAAAAAGAAGCCAGTTCCGACGGTTAGACTGAGAAAAAGAGATTACGACAAACTAGTGGAAGAATCAATTAGATTAAAAATCCCTCTTGTGGTACTGCTCCACCAGATAATTGAGAACCACTACGAAAAACAAAAAAACTAAATCTCAGACCTAGAGAAGATTTCGGCTAAGTTCCCCTATAACAAATTTTTTAGGATAAAAATATGGATTATTGGAGACTAGACTATTTAAAATTAGTAGAAGATCAATATCAAAAAGATTTCTTTTTATGTTTCGCACCTTCACATAAAAAGAGCAAAAAAATCAGAGCATATCATTTAGAATTGCTATATCAAATAAAAAAAACTACTCAAGCATTTTATTTAGTAGAAGCTGATAATCTATTTATTAAAAACTTCCCAGAGTATTATGAAAATATTTCTAAAAGATTAAAAATTGACTATAAAAATTTGACATCACAATCTAGGCATGAGTTCTTTATAGCTGCTAAACAACAAAATGGAAATTGGATTTCTGGATTAGAGATTTTAATGGGGTATGATTTTCCTCCTGAAGAAAATAGTAAAACTAAAAAAGATGAAATCTTAGTAACAACTGGCGACTATGAATTAGATTTAATTGCAGAATTACACTTACACCTTGATAATCATGATGTTCAATGGTTAATAAAAAATTATTCCAGCACACAATTAAATAAGATAGTAAGGCAAATTTCTGATAGAAGAAGAGGTGCAGAATTGATAGAAGAAAGGAGAAGGGAGAAAGATAAAGAAGTAGTAAAATCCAATCCTAAAATAGCTCAAGCTTTCCCATTCCCTGATGCATCAGGTGGTGCTGTTGTGGCTTAATTAAAAATGCAGATAGTTCTATAAAATTTCTATTTAAATATTAAAAAATAAATTATAAAAAACAAGCTATTGTCACAAGCTTTTTGAAAAAAGATGGAAAACTAATAATGGAATTCCATCCTTTTTTTATATTTTTAGGATTTATAAAAATGGCATCTGATGTAGTTTTCGCACTTCGTACAATCACTAGAGCTTTCATGGGTCGCCAAGTTGAGTTACCTGGTGTTGATGGTAATCCCCCAATTCGTTATTTGATTCCTCTTGCTGAAACAGTACCTCCAGAATCTTTGACCATAAGTTCTGGTGAAGGTTTTGGCGAAATCCCCGGTCGAGCGTTAAACGGGGAAGGTCGAACAGAATTTACTTATATCCAAGACCGAAAACCTATGCTCAATCTGAGCTATGGAACAGGCGCTCCAGATTTTGATACTTTGACTAGTGGCAGAATCATGATTCCTGCTACCAATGTTAATGGTCAGGTTTATCTTGAATTTGTTGCTACGTCCACAACCAGACCTGCCAAAACAGCAGGACAGTCAGGTTACGCGATTGCTGCACAAACAGCAGAATCAACAGCAAATTGCTATTACATCGACCCCAATACAAAGCTTTCTCAGACAATTGAGATTATTGCTGTGGGTGGAACTCCGGCAGGTGATCAGATGATAATTGGGGCGCATGGGGCTATAACACTAAGTCCTGAACTAGCTGCAAGTGGATATTTGATTAGGTGCTGGATTCCTTGCGTCTATCCTACAGCCACAATTATGTCAGCAGCTACGGTTGGTTTAATCACTGTTTATTGTCAAGGCGTAACTTTTGGAGGTGATGTAGTAATCATGATCGCCCGTAACTGTTCAAGAAATGAGGGTGGTGACACCGGGGGAGACAAGAAACAAACCAAATTAAAAATCAATCCTGATGCTAATGATGGGACTGATACAGGATACCAACTTATCTACACCAATGAGAATGTAAATAAGCTTGCAAGTTGATAGCATTTTTTCAGTAATTCAAAATAACAATGGCTCTAAGTTAAAAACATAAACTTAGAGCCATTGTTATTTTGAAAAAGTATTATCCTGATAGGTTGTGATTGTGCGGAAGCACATATCAATCTTTTATCAGGTTAAAATAGTCGCCAAGTCACAAAAAACAATTTTGGACATCCAAATCGCTGAAAGCCTTGCTGAATAAGGGTAAAATGGGTACAGATGAAATTCAAAGTACTAATAGGAATATTTTTTTATAGTTTTTCATCTGTACCCAAAAAACCTATATACAGTAACGGTTTCAGAGATTTAGATGACAAAAATTGGATTTAGGACTTTTGTGAGATGGCGAAAGCAAATATCAGGTTTTAATCAAGCAAATATCTCCGGGCATTTACCTATCTCAAGTGTTTAAGTAGATAGAGTGAATCTTGTAATGTTTTTAACTTAAGACAAAAAGATAAATAAAACCAATAGCGACTAGTGGGTTTTTATATAAAAAATAAAAAGACGCTATTGCCACTTAAACCCTTAACCAGACTGACTTTCAGACCTTGAAATTAGGAGATCAAGTTTTAGATTTTTTGAGATTAGAGAAAAACTAAAAATAGGTAAAAATAAAAAGACGCTATTGCCACTAAAACCCTTACCCAGACTACATCCTAGCCGCTTAAGCGGGGAGATGAAGTAAGCGTCTGTTAACTTGATGATAAAAAATTCTAAATACTTAGACAAGGTAAGATGGCGAAAGCAAATATCAGGTTTTAATCAAGTTGATTTAGTCGCCCGTTTTAAAAACCCATCTCTGTAAAAATGTCACACTAAAAACTATAAATTAAAAGCCTAAAAATTGGGGGGCAGAAATCCAAAACTATAAAAAATATATGTTTATACTTTTGATTTCTTGCCCCCTAATAAGAATCTATATACAGTAAGGCTTTCAGCCATTTTGAATGTCAGAAATTGCAAAAATCCAAATTTTCAATTTTTGAGTTGACCTGATTTTTTTGTACTGAGATTTGGGAGATTTGGCGGAAGCAGATATCAATCAAATAGCTGTTCTTGATTATCGTATTTTAAGAATCAGTGGAAAAACAGGTTTGTCATTGGGGTTTTTAATCATCAAGCAAATATTAATCCTGTGAGAATCGCCTGCAATACCTCTGAAAATGTTTTCAGGCATAAATCTACCTTTCTAGCTTATTTCATGCCCACAAAGGTAAAGAGGCTTGAATCCAACTATATAAAGGGTTCCGGTTATTCATCAGGTCTAAATATCAATCAAGCTAAAATATTGTTATTTCAAAGCATACAGTTATTTAAGTGTCATTAAAAATAATAACTCCGAAAAACATGGAAAACTAATATAGATAGCTCTCATTTTAAAAACTATGGCAAAGGCATATAAGAAAACAGCATTATGCTCAAAAATCAGACTTAGAAATTATATTCTTCCATTGCTTGAACAAGAAGCGCATCAATTAGATATTCCGATTTTAGAATTAGTTCATAGAATTTTAGAAGACTATTTTTATGAGGCAAAATAAAAATGAAACCACCAAATAGATCAAGGCGAAATAATGGTGATCGACTTAAGAGAGATGAAGAAGATAGCGACAGACCTGCTCCAATAAAAATTGACTTAGACGAACTAATTCAAAGATATGGGGTAAGCAGAGATTTTTCTAATCCTGAATCTGTTGGCGTTGCTGTGCAAAAGCTTTCTGCTGAAATTCTTGTGCTACAACAACTATTACTTTTGGAAAAAGTAAGATTACATTCGCTAGGTGAATATCCGTTTCCTTTAGGAAATGATTTTAAATCTTATGGCATTGCTCTAGAATGCTTCTCAAGAGCATGGGGATATGGAAAGATTGTAGATATTCAAGCTGCGATCAATACTGTAGAATCGCAAGGGTACAGAATCGAGGCTATACGAAAAATACAGGAATCTCAGGAGGAGTAAATTATGTTTCAAATTTCACCCTCCCCTAAACAAATAATTAGATTAAATCCAGATACATCATCTTTACTACAATGCCCCGAAGAGTGGTCTGACTTTGCAAAGCTCTGCAAGATTCGATCTGGCAACAAAATGCTTAATTTTCACCCCTATGATTACCAAATCAAATTGGTGGAGTTGATGCAAAAACACTCAATTGTAGTAGTTGTAAAATCGAGACAATTAGGCATTACTCAAGCAATACTAAGTTGGTTTTTACAAAAATCAATTCTTAATCCTGCTTATGCCTCTATTGCTTTTATGAAAAACCAGGAGGATTCTTCAAATTTAAGTAGACGAATCAGAGTCATGCTTGGCTCAATTCCAAATTATGCAGAACCAGAATCAGATAATTTAGGTTATTTAAAGATTAAAAGTGGTGGTGCTGTTTGGTTCAAAAATTCAGCTAAAGAAGGTTCACGATCTTATGATTCAATAGAAGACTTCCTATTTGATGAAGCTGCTTTTAGCCCAAATATAGAGGCAATCTATGGGTCAAGTTCTGCATCATCAGCCATGCTTGGAGATGAAGCAGGAAAATATATTATTAGTACACCATCAGCCAAGATTGGATGGTATTGGGATTTTCTAAATTCCAATAACGGAGACAAGAATGTAGAAGAAATTTGTGAGCGAGTATCGGCAGGAAATTTACCACCTTTCTATCATTGGGTCGATGAAAAGGGCGTATGTAAGGTTGTATTGCATTGGAAAGCACACCCCATTTATTCACAAAATCCAGACTATTTAAAATATAGACAGGAGAAAGACGGGTCAACCTGGGATGTAATCAAGCGTGAATATGATCTATGTTTCATAGACTCTGATGTTGCTGTATTTGATTCTCAATTGGTTCGTAACTTTGCGATTGGCGAATTTGAAGATGAAGTAGATCAAGATGCTGAATATTATTTAGGAATTGATTGTGCAAATCTTGGGGACGATTACACAGCCGCACCTTTGCTAAAGCACAAAGATGGTATTTATTCTTTGGTTAGTTTATATCACAAGAAAAAATCCACTTCAATGTACGACATTGCTCAAATTGGAGAAATAATTGAAAAATATCAACCTTTAAAGGTGGGAATTGAAGTAACGGGAGGCACAGGACAAGTGTATAAAGATTCGCTGGAATCCAACCACCCCGACACCGAATTCATTGCGATAAAAACAAACCAAGATAGCAAGCTTCAAATGGTAGAACTCTTAATTCTGGCATTAGAAAGAGGTATGATTGAGTATCCCAAAAAATGTAAATTACTTGAAGAAATGCTAGTTTTTAGGAGAGCAGGAAAAAAACTTTCAGCTATCTCTGGAAAGCATGATGATATCCTTATGGGATTAGTTTTTGGACTTGCCGTAACACCATTTAAAAATCAGAAAAAGTAATTAAAATTGGGAGTATTTTTATGAAATTAGAACTAAATAAAATTGAAGGAATTGATCCAAATCAAAGAACTAAACTCTGTGGGATTCATGAAACCCCATGCACAATAAATTATTATGCTGGTATCTACGGTGATAAGAAAAATATTACTATCGTAATCCTAGAAAGAGAAGATAAACCAAAGCCAAATTATTATGACATTAAAATCAATGAACCAGAACCACAAGCAGACGATCTACGACAGGAATACATAACAAGAGTATGGTCAGTATTGACCGTAAAAATAGACGATCATAAATCTAATTTTCCTGCAATTAGAAAGGCGATCAATGATTTCTTGAAAGATTGGAATATTGCAGGAATCAAAATAAACGAAGATTTTGAACCTGTAAATCACTTTATAAAAAGGAGATTTAAGCCAAATAAAATTGACACAGATGCAGGATATTTTACCTTAAATTGTCTCATCAATGAAGACTCAATCTATTTTGATAAATCATTAATTGAGGATTTTCAAAATGATTTGTTCCTAAGATCCAAAAAAGAAGATGAAAAAACTAAACGCCAACCTACTGATAGGATAAAAGCCTTATATGTCGCATTGACAAATTTTGATTACACCCAATCTCCAGGAATTTCTGCTAGTGGATTGGCTCAAAAAAAACCGATAGGAATAGCTTGCTAAAAATCAACCATGTGTTATTATAAAAAAAGGAAAAGAAGGAGATAGATTTTATGGCTACTATTGAAGAAAAGAGACTGTACATCGAACTTTGGGAAGCAAATAAAAAAGCCCAAGACGAATTAAAATGGCTTCAAGAAAACAGAATAAAAGCTGAAATCCCTGAATATAAAACAATTCAGGCTGAACCCGAAAAGAAAGCCCCTAAAACGCCTAAAGTACCCACTGCACAAGAGATTTATGAGGCAATGCGTGATGGTAAGCCCTTAGACAAATATTACAAATAAAAAATAAAACATCATCAAAAAAAGCAACTTTCTTCTTATTAGGAGAAAGTTGCTTTTTTTTGTGGTTTTGTATCGCGTTTATACAAAAAGATGGAATACTAATGATAGCAAGATAAAGAAAAATTGGAAAAAGATTATGAGATTTCAAAAATCAGAATTACCCAAAATTAAAGCTTGGCTAGAATCTCCAGAATGTTTCAAATTCATTGATGAACATAAAGGAAGCAAGAGTGTTTCGTTGATCATTTCAATATTATTAGAAAATCTCTATGAGGATAGAAAAAGCTTAATAGGAGATTACCTTACTGTTGAGGGATGGGGTTTTTCTTTTGATAAAAGGGTAATCTTTATAGAAGATGATTATTCGCATGGTCTTGTTTTGGGTTTCTTTTCAAAGACAAACAAGCTTATCTGGAAACGTTGTCCGTTATATTTTCATGAATTCAAGCTTCCTGAAAATGCAAAACTAGCATCAATTTTAGATTTAGAAGAAGAATTCTATTGCTGTCAGTAATAGTCAAAAAAATAGACATCAAAAATCCCCAGGAATGAAGAGATTTTCTTGGGGATTTTTGATAGGATGAAGAAGCAGAAACACAAAACTATTATAAATCATAAAACTAAAAATATGCAACCTAATAATCAAAAAAATACTCCACAAGATATATTGGATCTTGCTCAAGCAACTAGACAAAGCTATGCCGAAGCTGAAAGGTTAACGCAAACCTTGCAGATGGAAGCAAGAGCGATAGTGGATGCAGTATCGGCAATCTCTAAGCTCAGTGCTGCTAATGCCAGCTTGAACGAGCAAGCCGCTTACCTAAATAAAACATTGGGGATATCCCAAGACCAATTCGCCAAGATTACTCAGGCTCAAAATAACCTATCTAAGGCTCATAATGACTCAGGAGAATCAGGGAAGAATTTCTTCGGCATAATGACAAAAGGATTAGGTGGATTATCTGCCTCCTACCTTGGCGCTACCATTGCAGTGCAGCAATTAGCCTCATCTGGCAAGGGAGCTTACGATTCTACTCATTGGGCAGAATATAGAATTGCAAGAGCAACTGCTTGCTACACAAGCCAGCTTGGCATCAACCAACAAGATTATCTCTGGTGGAACCGAAATAAAAGATCCGACCACAGCAATAAAAGCCTTAACTGAGCCTGTAAATGAAGCGATAGCTTCTATTAGAAAAGGATCTCTTGAGCTAGTCGGAGTAACTTCAAGTGATATTATCCCATTATTCCAAAATATTGCAGGAAAATCAGCAAGCATTAGAGCAAGCTTAGAGCAAGCAGCAGATTTAGCCTTAAGTTTTGGCGCGGCGGCGCAAACTTTAAAAATTCCCTTAGACCAAACTAATAATGAGATGAGATTGATTCTTGAATCTCAAATCTCATCTGATAATAGATTAGCCATGTCTCTAAATCTCAACAACGAGATGGTGAATAGATGGAAAGCGCAAGGCGTTTTTGTAGGAGAATTAAATAAAAAATTAGAAGCATTTAGAGCCGGAAATGCTTTAGCTGCTCAATCAGTTGGTGGCGTAAGTTCTAATATTTTAGAATTAGTTCAAGAAATCGGAAGGGTTGCAGGTGAACCGTTCCTTGAACCTTTAGTTAAAGATTTGAATCTTGTTTATAATTATTTAAAAGATAATAAAGAACAAATAATTGATTTTGTATCGGGTGTCACACAGTTCTTTTTAGAAATCGGTGGTGAGATTGGCGAAATCTTCAAAACGCTTCAACCAACTATTGAAAATCTTGCAGCAGCAATCGGAAACAATTTAAATAATGGATTGCAGATTGGTCAAGATATTTTAAGGTTAATGGTGGAAACTCTTGGGGCTTTAGTAAAAGTTGCGGAACCTGTACTTGAAGTAGTGTCTGGTATTATTAAATCATTCTCTGAATTTAGTGGATCTCCTTTTGGAAAAATAGTAATAGAAACGGGATTATTGCTTGCTGGATTGCAAATGGCTCTCCCTGCCCTTATTGGCTTAGGCATGGGATTTGTAAATATAGTTTCGAGCGTATTGATTGCCAGTGAAGCAATTAGCGGGGCTTATGTTGCTATTGGCGGATTTCAAGCTGTTATCAACACTCTTGCTCTGGGAGGAATCCCAGCTTTGCAATCAGCCATTGCTGCTGCAATACCGGGATTAGGGGCATTTGCTGTGAGTGCAGCAGCAGCGTTAGCGCCATTATTACCAATCATTGCTCTTGGATCTGCGATAGCTTTTACCTTAGAACTAAAAACCATTGGCGATCTAAATCAGGGCAATGAAGAATTAGAGGAATATAGAAAGCAGATCGAGCAACAAGGACAACAGTCTTTAGAGCTAGCAGCAAAAATGAAGAAGGTTGCTGATGCTCGAAAGATTAACGGGTCTTTAACAAAAGAGGAAGAAGAACTTTCCAAGAAACTAGAATCTCAACAGAAAAATGAGATTGCTAGCATTAATGACAAAATTAAATCTATCAAGGAACTTGCTAATTTATCGCCAGAACAAGAAGCAACTAGAAAACAAGAAATTGAGGATCTAGAAAGACAAATTAAACTACTTCAGAAATATTCTGAAGGTGTTAAGCTTCAGAACAAAGATTTACCTGAATTAGGTAACTCTTTCCAACAGCTAGCAAACAAAATTAATGAGGCAACTAATAAATTTAAAAATCCTGCCTCTGTACAAGAATTTAAACAGGCTTCTGAAGACCTAATTAAGTACACACAAGAACAACTTAAATCGGGTCAAATTACTCAAGCTGAAGCTGAAGTAAGATTATCTCAAGTACGTGACAATGCGAAAGTAAGTGTGGACGTTCAAAAGTCTGCTAACGATGCAATTATTAAATCTAGAGAGGAAGCTTTAAATTACCAAGTTGAGTTGGGCAAGATTGCTCAGGAAAAATTAAAGGCTCAAATTGATGATGAGGTTTTGGGTAACTTTGAAGGCAATCAGAAAATTCTTGAAGCTAAAGAAGACCAACTTGAAAAAGAAATTGAAGCTACTAAGAAAGCTATTGAGGCTGAAGATGCATTACGCAACAAACAAGTTGCCGAAGAACTTGCAAAAATTGACTTACAAATTACTGCATCTCAAAATAAACTGAATGCTATTACTGGGAACTCGGCTGACTCACAACAGAAACAAAGATTAGAGAAAGCTAACCTAGATAGACTTAATGTTCAAAAAGATGCAGCACAGTCATCGTTGAATATTGAGTCAGAACAAGGGATTAAATTAAAATCTCAGTTACAAACTCAAGAAACTGAACTTTCATCTACCAAATCCCAAGCTAGAAAAGCTAGGAGAGAGGAAGAATTAAAGGAAGTAGACGAACAACAAAAATTACTAGACGAAAAGAATTCAAAAAGACAAATTACTGAATTAGATTATGCCAAACAATCTCTAGAATTAACTAAATCTAGAGGTAATGCTGAATTAACACAATTAGAAGAACAAGCTTCTAAATTAGGGGAAGGTAATGAAAAAGCCAAGCTTGCTATTGCGGCTAAAGAAGCAGAGATTCGAGCCAAGATTGCAAATTCTGAACAGAAGTTCTTGGAGGAACAATCTAAGCATAGAGTTGCTTTAGTTGATGCGGAAATTAAGGAATTAGAGGCTAAAAACAGTCAACGCTTAATCACTGAAACTGATTTTAATAGTCAGTCATTGGCATTAACTATAAAACGAACTGATGCAGAATTGGCTGAAATTAATAGACAGAAAGCAAGAACGTTACCCTCAGATAAACAAAGGCTTGAAGAACTTGCAGGTCAAGAGGCTGACATTCTTAAAAAACGTGCAGACGCAAGAGAAAAATTTGAGGTTGAAAAATCTAAACTTCGACTAAATATTATTGACGCTGAACAAAAACAAGCAGCAGCTAAATTAGCTTTGGGTCTAGTTTCACAGGCTGATTTTAATCAAGAAAGTTTAGATTTGGCGATTAAACACACCGATGCCGAACTGGCTGAAATCCAAAGACAGAAAGCCAGAACTTTGCCAGCAGACAAACAACGCTTGGAAGAATTAGCTGGACAAGAAGCTGAGGTTTTGAAAAAACGTGCAGATGCACGAGCTAGCTTTGAAGATGGTCAAATAAAGATTATTGAGCATAATCAAGCTAAAGCTTTATCTGTTGTCAGCGAATCAGAAGCTAAACGTTTAATCACTGTTGCCGAATTATCTTCTAAATTTCTGATTAGAAAAGAAGAAATTGAACAAAAAACTCTTGACATCACTGGGAAACGATTAGTTGAAGAATATAATTTAGAAAAGGATAAACTTGATAAATTATCTGCTCTCCCCCCTTACACAGACCCAGAAAAAGAACGGGTTAGACAGGCTGAAATCGACGCATCTAGACTCAAAGGATTAAACTTAACTAAGTCAATTCTGGATAACGAGAAAGCGCAACGTGAGGCTTTGTTTGCAGCTATTCAGGCTGAATTACAAAGACAAATTGACAGCATTCACAATGTTAATTTGGCAACACAAACCCAAATTGATAAACAGAAAGAATTAAAAACTGTTCTTTCTCAATCTTTGCAAATTGAAGAACAAATTCTGCAATCTAAACAGAGTTTGATAACTTCTACTGCTAGTTTATACAAGAACGAGTTAGATATTCTAAAGGAAACCTCAATAGTCGAGTACGAGAAAAAACAAATTGCAGAAACAGCCGCACTAATTAACCTTAAAAATGCAAAGGCTCAAGCTGTAATTGAGCAACAAATTCTCGACTTCAAAAAACAAGAGCGTGACATTGCTCTTGAGATGGAGAAATTAAACCTCAAAGGCAAATTAGCTGATGCTCAAGCGGGAACGGCTGAAGCAGTTGCAAACCAGAAAATAGCTGAAAACGACCCTAACGCAACCAGACAACAGAAAGAAGCAGCTAGTTTAAAATTACAAGCTGCAATACAAAAGGAAGTAGCTGCAAATTTTGAATCTAGTCTCATAGATCGAAAAGCTGAACTAAATAGAATCCAGAATCAATCCGATCAACAAAACTTGAATACCAAGAATGCTCAGAGTGAGGATGCTGCATTATTACAATATGCTCAGAATCGGGTAAATCCTTACGAAAAGTCACAGGGACTTCAGGACTTAAGACAACGAATTCTTAATAGAATGGGGCTAGATTATTCGTATGATAGTTCTTCAGAAGTAAGAGCTTTTGGTGAGAAAGTAAGATTCAACCCCATCTCACCAGGAGAGACACCCGATTACCAAGGTTTGCAATCGCAAATTCAGACTGAAATTGCAGCAAAATACGGTTCTATCACACCATCAATTCAATTATCAAATCTGCAAATCCCAGGAATATCAAAGAATCCAGCGTTAGCTGTAGGTTCGTCCCCGGTTGCTAATAATTCTCAAAATCAAGATTCTAATGCATCATCAAACTTTAATGTTAATTTTGACGGATTTCTAAATAAAATAGAAAAATTTACAAAGGCTCCGGTCATAAACATTACAAATCAGTTTCAACAAGCTGACGCAGAAACTATGCAGGTTGCTCGCAAAAATGAACAACAAGTTCGCAAGGAATTGAAAGATGTATTTATCTTAGCCTCCCATAGTTAAAGGTTCTGATTATTTTCTCCTAATAGGAAATCATCAGTAATTAATTTTCTCAAAATATATCATCAAGAAAAAAGATTAATGCTGTGATTTTTAAATTTAGCATTAATCTTTTTTCATAGTATCATCAATAAATAAAAAACTATTGACAAATTATTATTTAATATTTAGACTAAATGGAGCGGCTAAAATTTGAATTATCTTATAGAAGAAATTTTATTTAATCGGTCTTCTCTTTGGTTTTAAAAGTCATAATGTTTCTTCCCCTTTTTAGGGGAATTTTTATATGAGATCATCATTAGAAATAGTTGCTAATTTAAAAAGATATCTAGACAACATCAGGGATGGATATGAGATTGAAAGAATCCCTGTTAAGTCTAGCAATTTAGTTTCTGTGGGCTTAAACCCTTTCAAGCATATTCTTGAGATTGAATTCAAGGGCGATAAGAGCAAAGGGAATTCTATTTATCAATATCAGGGAGTTCCCAATGATGTGTTTTTGGGTTTGATGATGGCTGAGTCGTGTGGGAAATATTTCCACAAGAATATCAAGGAAAAGTATCGGGGCATCAAGGTCAATTAAAGGCTATAGCCTTTAAAACGGATGACTCTATAGCTTATATCAAAAGAGAGATGAGAGATGGGTTAAGGGCGATTCTGATGGGGCTAATATTTGCTTGATAATTTGGTCGCCCCCTTTTTTGAATAACAACTAGGAGGATTTTATGAGTGGGAATGTCACACAACAAGAGTTAGTGGATTTATTAAAATTTTTTATTCCAAAAGCAACAGAAAACGGCGATAATATCACTCTCACTATCCAAGGTCAATCCATCAGTTACACAAAGCCGATAAATGGAACCCTCAGAACCACCAGGAATGTTCGCTATTAGTCAAATTGGGTTAGTGTTCGGTGAAATCAATTTTGTTCCTTAAAAGCCTTATCTGATAGGGCTTTTTTGGTGTTCGGGTAATTGTGAGATGGCGAGAGATATTTGCTTGATAAAAGATTGATATTTGCTGTCGCCATCTCATAAAAACCCTTAAATCAATTTTTGTCATCCAAATCGCTGAAAGCCTTGCTGTATATAAGATTTTTGGGTACAGATGAAAAACTATAAAAAAAATATTTCTATTAGTACTTTCATTTTCATCTGTACCCATTTTATCCTTATTCAGCAAGGCTTTCAGCGATTTGGATGTCCAAAATTGGATTTTGTGACTTGGCGACTATTTTAGAAGGTTATTTGATTGATAATTTAATCACCACTAGTTTGTCTTCTAAAAATTATTAGAAAAATAATTAATGTTAATATATAAAACAAGAATTAATTGCTATAATTGAATTAAAGGTAATATCAAAGGAGCAAAGAAAAATGACTACTGATAAATTCAAATCATGGAAAAAAGATTTTGAAGGATATGTCCCAAGAATTGATTGTGGGATTTATCAAGTAATCAATGGAGTTGTAAAAATCTTGGCAGAAAGATATACTAATGAATGCCCAAAGCCAGACATAGCGCACATTTATACTGTTTTATTAGAAAAGAAGAAAGTAGATCCTACTGATAATTTTCAATTTTCAATTGACATGAGTTTCGATAATAAAGGTAAAAGAAAAATGGATGTCAGAACATATAGACCTCAAATTAACGGGTGGGCAATGACTTTCTTCAGCGTCGTAAATACAATAAAAAAAGAAAAAGAAGAAAATGATTTCATTGCATCATTGACTAAACAACCAAGATTAATATGCTATAATTTACATTAGCTAGCTTTTAAATGATAGGCTTATGCCTATATTCGGTTTTCTATTTGGTGATTTTGTCAAGTCGCATTAAACCTCTCTGTCATTTAGAGAGGTTTTTGAGAATAAAAAAGACAGAACAATGACTAAAGATAAAAAAGAATTGCTTGCTCAAATTAAAAATAAATTCTCTGATCTATCCCCCAAGCAATTAGAATCAAAATTGCAAAAACTAACGAAACTAGGTGATAGAGAAAAACTAAAAACTTTTCTTAAATTAATCTTGACATCTTTGAATAAGGTGATTATAGTTAAAAAACAATCTCCAGTTTTTTTATCTTTGCTTTTTACAAATCTTCTTCACCTTTGGTATTATGAGGTGAAGAAGATTTTTTTAGTATTTACTAAAAAATAGAATAACTTGCTATAATAAAAATATATTTTGAACTGTTAACTGTTATTTTGGGACTTTAACCGACTCCCAAAATTACAAGCGCGACCCCTAAAAACCTGGGTCGCGTTTTGTTGTCTATAATAATAATTGTAAATACCCATATAATCCAAAAGCCTCCCTATTTTAAGGAAGGCTTTTTTACTAATTACAAAATTAATAATTCTGGCGTATCCAATACATCAGATCATCGTATTCTTCTTCCGTCATTGAGTCGTCATCCCCAAAAACAGGTTTACTTTCAGCCTTGGCTTTTACTTCTGGGGTAACTACAGTTTTCTCAAAATGTCCTTGCTGATTAGGTTTAGACTTTAAACCAAGTTTTTCAGCCAACTTTCTTTTAAAAATTTCGTGCTTTGACATAAACTTTCTCCTTAAAAATTAATCTTCGTGGATATGAACTCGCTTAACCCCATTACCAGCATCTTCAATCTTGGTAATCTTGCCTTTAAAGCCGTGAGGTAATGCAATTTCGCTTTCTTTAGCAGCTTTAGATATACCTGAGATATCCCTGCCAGATTTGGTGGTGATACGATATTCGACCTGAGAACTAGCATCTTGGGGTAATACTCTAATCCCATGAGCCTTAGCTAAGTCTTCATATTTGCTGGCTTTTGAGGATTCGTTATTGGTTTTCCCAGCAAGAATGTCAGTTTTAGATTGGGAACCATAATTAGCAGTTTCCCGTCCTGTTAAATCCTTTGAGGTAGAGGTAACACCGTGGAATTCAACAGACTTACCTACATGATAATTGCTTAATTCAGAGGTAGGAATTCGTGTGTCACGCCGAACTTCCCCCTTAAATACAGGTGCTTTACTCAAAGCTTGATGTAACACCTTTGCATGAACCCTTTGGGATTGGGCATTTTCACTACTTGGATCTAACTGCAAGCCTCTAAAAGCGCCGTTCATGGCTACATAACCGTGACCCGTGTAGTTGTTAATGGCTTTGAATTCATGTGATGTCAGATCGGGCGCTACTTGCTTTGCTTTCTTAAGAGCATCCCTATCTCGATCATAAGCTTCTCTTTGAGAATGCCCTTTTGGCAACCATCTTGCTAAGTTTGGATCGCCTGCAAGCTTCAAATCTTTTTTTGCTATCTCTAATTCGTTTTCAGAAAGTGGTGATTCTAAATCTTTTTTGCTCATGGCAACACCAGATTTAAAATCCCCGTGTAAAGCAGCGTGAGCCTTTTTTAATTTAGATTCTGCATCAGTCAAAGCAGAATGAGCTTGAGGAATTTCTATATTTTTTAATCTTTTGTACTTCACTGCATCAGCCGCAGTATTTACGCGAGTTTTTAATAATTCAAGTTGAGATTGTTTCCGTTTTAGAATATCAGCAGCATTGTCAAAATGTTTCTGAGCTTCGATGTGTGCCTGATGCTTGGCATGGTCAACTGGTGTGGGAGAATTCCCCCTACTCATACCTCTGATGGGAGTTCTTTGCATCTCCTGAATGTGGGGTCTTTTTGCGAGAGGGATATATTCTGTCCCCTGCCTCCAACGCCCTTCTTTATCTCTAGGTTGCTGTTGCCAATGGTTCGAGATTGCTTTCTTGGTTGCGGCTAGTAATTTACCCATAGCTATTATTAATTGTGAAAAAGATTGATGCTTCTACTAACATTATATCTTATTGGAAATTGATTTCATTAAAATAGCCATAAGATAGATTAGCTCGATTATTCCAAGCAGCTTGATAGCCCGATTTGCCCCCGGCATATCTATTAGAATTAGAGCCATTTTTACTTATGAACCAAAGCCCTTGGCTAGATATATAGCCAAAATAGCTGGGGGATGAATTGTAATCAAGATTGTGTTGCTGAAAGTTGAAAGGATTTATCTCTTGGCTTTGGATTTTAATTCCTTTTGCATCAACAATGTTTGTCAGTGCAACCAAGAGATTTTTAAGCAAATCTTGCAAGCTTGTATTCATATTTTTATTCCTTTGTAGTGAATCTTTCTCCTAATATTATATCCTGTATGTTTCTGAGAGGTTAATGTTAGGAAAAGTCTCTTTCATCATATAGGCATCCGTTGTACATCAACGCATCTAGTCGTTCGATCAAAAAATTAAGAATGCCTATTGTGAGCTTGTCTTCTTTTTTAAGATCCTCAACATTTTTAAGAAGCAATTCTTTATCTTCTGCAAACTCTGGAAACTCACTCATACGCTCAATTCGATTTTGGAACATATTCCAAATAATCAGAGGATCAATTATTCTTCCTTGGGTATTCATATTATTATTCTCCCTGTAATGTTCTATCAGCTTGCTCTATTTTAATCAATGGGCTTAATGCCTTTTTTTTGCTTAGTTTACTAGCTTCAGGGAGTAATCCATAAATTAAAATTATCCCTACGGTTGCGCTAATTATAAAAGAGGAACCTAAGCTGGAGTCTGCGATTCTCATACTGGTTAGGTGGAATAGACCACCCTAAGAGAGGTTTATACAACACACACCATTGATATGCAATAGCGTTCAGTACCCCGTCTTATAGTTCATTTAAATAGCCTTTGATAGGCTGATTAAGCAGCAGTAGATAGATTGTCTAATAAGGCTTGCCAGGATGCCTTGTAGCGGAAATTTAGGGCGTCTGAGATGTGATTAGTAGCCCAAGTCTTTGCGGCTTTTAGGTCTGCTTTGATTAAGCCAAGCTTGTTATATACAGCCTGCTTGATTTGATTAATAGTGGGGCTTTTGCTTTTGCAAAAAGGTTGTGGTTGTGCTTCGTTAATTTGAACAGATTGTTGAACAAGTTCAACAACTTCATTGCCTTGAACAGATTGTTCAGTTTTTTCAACTTGGTCAATATAAGCTGCTTTTATTTCGGTTAGTCGAATTTTTAGTTCGGGATTTTTTAGCTTAGATAAGAAAATTTTAGCTAGTTCTGTCAAAAATTTTTGACAGGATTCAGCTTCAGGGATTTGAATTTCTAATTTTTTTCTTCTGGCTTTTTGGTTCTCTTTAGGGTCTGTTTTTTTATTTAAATTTTTTAGTTCAGCATACTTGTTTTTTAAATCATTTTTTAATGCCCATAACATTCTTGCTATATAGTCCAAAAAATTTTTTGATTTTGTTTTTAGTTTTTGGCGTAAGGATGCTTTCTCTTTTGAATCCTGGCTATTTTCGATTTCAGCCAGGTAATTTAAGATTGAGTCTACCCAGTCTCTTAGCCTTAAATCAATATTCTCGAATTCTATTTTGTTGCTCCAGGTCGTAGTCATATTTTTCTTCCCGCAGGTTAGTTATTAATGCTTTGCTGTCTATCTTTTTATTGTAGCACAGAAAAAAATATTGTCAAGGGTCAAAAATCCTTTTTTATTTGATTTTTTTAGAAACTAACTAAGTCTTGAAAGCAGTTTCCTTATATATAAAGGAAGTAGCATATAAAAGATTTCTTAAAATATTTTTCAATAACAGCATCAATATTTTTCAATCATATCATCAATAATTATTCGCACTCACCTAATAAGTAAAAGCCGATTTTAGTGTGCTACACTAAAAATACAAGGAGTAAACACCATGCCATCTGGACGAATCCCATTGGGAGACAAAAGACTATTTACTCATAGAAGCATCCATTTCAAAGAGCCAGTCAATTTAAAAATTGAACAACTAAATAAAATAGCTGCTGAGTTGGGGACTAACAAATCCGATCTAATTAGAAAAGCTCTTTTTGAGTATCTGGAGAATCACAAAATCGAAATCCCATCTGTGATAGATAGGATTTAATATAAGCCTGATTATATTATCAAATATAATCAGGCTTATTCTTCAATTAGTCCTATCAAAATCGCTTTCTCTATTTCTTCATTTGTCAATAATCCATCTGCTTGTAAAGACACTGCAACGGCTCTCCTAATATATTCTGATTTATCGCCCATCTCTCTTAGCTTTGAATCCATAAAAGGGGGAAATTTAATGCAAATAGGAGATGTTTTATTGCTAGTTCCCAGTCCTGACCCGATTAGTCGTTTGTCAATTTTGTTTTCTGTCATCGTTTTGTCTCCTTTTTTATAGTCTAACATACTTCCTAAAAATCGCGTATACGCAATGATTAGCATTTCTTATGGGGTACAGTAAAAACTTCAGAAAAGATTTATATAAAAACTATTGACAATTGCGTATACGCGAATATATAATAGATGCAGAAGGGTAGAGAAAACCCCAAAGAAACCTTTTACAACCACCTAAATAATATGACAATCGCATCGCTCTTAGAAAAGATAAAGAAAGAAATTGAATCCTCAGAAAGCATTGAAGATTTAGAATCTTTAAATGACGAATTAAGCGAAATCCAAGATTTAATTCAAGAGAAAATAGAGGAAATCAATGAGGAAAACGAAGACACAGAAACGGCTTACGCACAATCTAGATTTGGAAAAGATTCAAGCGATATCTATGTTTTGTTAAATCAATTTAGTTTCGGCTGTGAAGGTACAGTAATGCTAGTCACTCCATCTCCAGAAATTCAAGAGTTATTCGGAATGGAAGAAGCTAAATTTTGCAATGTATTCCAGCGTTGGGAGTATACCTACAGTGGGGAGAAAAATCACAAAGAATTATTCCAGAAAATAAAAACAATTCTGCAATTCTAAATAGAAAATATATGGGATTTTTACTCTGAAAGATCCCATACAAAAAATCTGTGAAAATATTTTTCTGAAAACTATTGACATTTGCGTATACGCGATATTATAATGGATGCAGAAGGGAAGAAAAAAAACGCTACAGAAAGAGAGAGAAGGTTATGTATTTAGTTGACCAATTCAAAAAAGAATTCACCACACAAGAAATAATTGATTTAGTTATAGGCAAAGCGAAACCAATGTGGATTCGGGTCTGCAACAGATGACATTCAAAGCATAGATGAAATCATTGAAGATAAGAATCAAAAGATTGAAGAAGAATGGAATGAATTGATTAAATATTTAAATGAAAATCCAGAAGAAGACGGAATTGAATTTGATGATTTTAGTTTGAGCATCAATAAATGGGAAAATGCAGTCTGTTATATCTAAAAAAATGAGGGGAAGTTACCCTCATTTTGCAACATACATAAAGCGCAAACCGTGATGGTCAACGGGGCGCTTTGTGTATGTTGCAGATATCAAGCAGGAAGAAAAACGGAATTACATCAATATATATAGTGAAGATTCTGTCAAAGGAAATATAAAAAATCTTCCCCAAAAACGTGGTACTGTCGGTGGGACAGCAATGGGACAGTTTTTTGGGACGATTTAGGTTTATGGATGACTGTCGAAAAGCCTGTGACGAGGATTGAACTCGTGACCTCACCCTTACCAAGGGTGTGCTCTACCACTGAGCCACACGGGCAAAACGTTTTTGATTTAGAAGTTACGAGTTATAATGCTTCACTTCTACCTCACTCAGCAATTATAACTCATATCTCTTTTTTGAAGAGTGGTGGGCCGGGCTGGATTTGAACCAGCGTAGGCGTAAACCAACGGATTTACAGTCCGTCTCCATTAACCACTCGGACACCGACCCATTTGTTTTGGATTTCCTTATCATATCATTCCCTTCTCTAGATGGCAAGGTTTTTTAAAAAGAATTTTCATGGGGAGATTGGGAGGTGGGGTGATGGGGAGGTGGGGAGGTGGGGAGGTGGGGAGGTGGGGTGATGGGGAGGTGGGGTGATGGGGAGATGGGGAGATGGGGTGGTGGGGAGATGGGGGATGTGTCTATCTAGTGTATTAATCTCAATTCTTTTATCTTCCCTGGAGTTCTCCGCTTTCTTGGAGGGAGTGTAAGCGGTGATATATGCCTTCTTGACGCAACAGTTGAGCGTGACTACCCACTTCCACGATTTTCCCTTGATTTAAAACTACGATTTTGTCCGCTTCCCTCACTGTACTCAAGCGGTGGGCAATAATAATTGTGGTGCGCGTTCCTTGGAGCGATCGCATGGCTAGTTGAATGGCTCGCTCTGATTCATAATCTAAACTAGAAGTAGCTTCATCAAAAATCAAGATATCCGGTTCCACTAGCAATGCTCTAGCAATTCCTAACCGTTGTCTTTGTCCTCCTGATAGTCTCACTCCTCGTTCCCCCACTACAGTGTAATAACCTTGGGATAACTGTTGTATAACTTCATCTATTCTAGCAATTCGACAAGCTTCCTCAACTTCCTCAAAACTGGCATTAGGTTTACCATAAATAAGATTATCCAAGATAGTACCGTTGAAAATATCTACTTCTTGGTGAACGATTGCTAATCTCCGTCTATATTTAGCTATATGTAACCCTCTAATATCTTGACCATCAATCAAAATTTGACCTGATTGTGGTTCAAAATAGCGCAGTAGCAATTTTACTAAAGTAGATTTACCAGAACCAGAACGTCCTACTAAAGCTACTGTTTGGTATGGTTCAATCAACAAGTTGATATTTTCCAAAACTGGACGATTTTCTTCATACCCAAAATCGACATGAGAAAATTCAACTTTACCAGTAAATTGATAAGATGCTTCGGTGGTACTTTCCTCTTCTAAAACCCCATCTGCATCCATTCCCGATGGGGTTTGCAGAAATTCGTGAAACCGGATGAGACCAGCATAGCGACGAGCAAAACCTTCGGCCAGATTTCTAATTGGCTGTAATTCTGTATAAGCCATACTAGAAAGAGTTAAGGTCATCACAAAATGACCTAAAGAAATTTTCCCTTTAATTGCCTCTACTAAACTTAAACCCAGGACTATAAATACACAAAACTGCATCATCGTCCGTTGATAAGTACCCAGAATAACATAACTTTTGTGGATACGATATTCAACTACTTTAAATTCCCGTTGTAAACGTTGCTTTTGTCGTTTTAGTTCCTTATTCTCTGAGGCAAATGCTTTAACTGTTTTAATATTAGTGATTAATTCGGAAGAACGACTTTCGGTATTTTCCATATGTCGGTCTAACATATTTTCATAAGAAAATATTCGCTGCAACTTTATGAAAGAAAAACTCAGAATAAACAGAAAAGAAACTATTAAAAAAATAGCAATTCGCCATTCAATAAACCAGATAATAAAAAAAATGGCGATGACTCGCACTAGTTTAGGAATGAATAGTCCAGCTATATCTGGATAACCCCATGTATGATTGTATATACCTCTAGATACTCTCCCTGCAATACGTCCTGGGTTATTTTCATCATAAAATTCTAAGGGTAGGGTAAGAATTTTTTCTATTACTTTTTCTCCATTTCTTTGACGTCAGATCTAAAGCTATATCCCAATGAAACCAACTAGTTAACCACGGTTCAAATGGGGCTATAGCCACTGTAGTTAAGAAAATCAAACTTAGCAGTACACCCACAGATAGAAATTGGTTGACTGGATAATTGATTAATTTAGAAATACTCACAATCATCCCTTGCATTAATCTATCCAAGGGTTGACCGGACAAAACGTTTAAAATTTGACCAATGGCATAAGGTACAACTAAATCAATAATTTCGTAAATACTAGTTGCAGTAATACTGAAAATACTTACCTTCCAGTGAGGGCTAAAATAGTTGATAATATCTTGAAATTTGGCCATGATGCACAATATCTCTAAACGCCAGCATTAGCATAGGTACTTATAATACATATATACTACATAAAAGTCAATAGCTAAACTAGATAAATCAATCTTCCGATGTAGTGGGTACTTCTGAGGGAATAAATTCTAGATGATAGCGATAAAGAGCTACTGGTCGATCACCTGCGGTAAAATAATCTGGATCTTGGGGAGAAAGATAAACAGCAGTTACTTGATTAGCGGTAATTTTGCGAGTAGATGTAGAAGGTTGATGATAAGCAGTGGTAGATTCAACAGAATTTAAAAATAGACTTATTCCACCTTTAAATAGTTGTTGAAATACTTCCGTGGTAATAAATTCACCATCTGGTGTAGATTCGGTAGCTCTAGCACTGATGATAGAGATAAGTTGGCAATTGCTCCGCAAAAATGTAATTTGACGATTGGGGGAATTGGGATCTACTTTCACTGCTAATACACTGTTATCACCTAAATAAGCTCGTGATAAATTCAAGCTATTATATACTCTATCAGCTACTAAAATTGAGGATTTTTTATCTATCTTGGGGATGATTTTTAACCAAAAATTAGAAAATGGTAATGGTGATTGTACCTTGACAAATCTAACTAAAAAACTGACTGGTTTATTTAATTGACGTTGATTTCCAGCAAATCCTGGAGTAATGATATCTGGTGCTAACGGTGCAACTACATCGACTAAAGTACTCGTCACTTGCCAAGTACCTTCCATCCATTCAGGATAAACTAAATCGCCAATAGCAGGTTTTACAGAAGTTAATTTTTCCCACTCAGGAAAATGTGCTAAACGTTCAGCTAATTCTCCGGCTCTAGCATCTGCACTTAGGAGCATCAAAAAAAATATTAAACAAAAAGTCAAAATGGTTTTGATAACTAGCATATAAATTTTATATTTTGGATGGGGACTAATAGTAATGAATAGAAGAATTCAGGAGTTAGTTTATGTTTTTAGAATAGCAGTAGAAAGCATCAAAATCATTATTGATTTAGAGGATGTTTGAAAAGTCAAAATAAAGGTAAAAAACGTTACCATATTGCAATACAGTTCAGTTAAGGGAGGAAGTAATACTGTCATCCTGACCGGAGGGAAGGATTCTCGGAGATCCTTCCCTCCGGTCAGGATGACAAATTACACCTCCTCACAACTTTTCCAACACGCTCTTAGTCAAAATGAAATTGAAAGCTTTCTAAATGCTGAGTTCTCTGATTATCAATTAAATTTCACTTGGTAGTGGTTGCCATATTTCGCCATATTTTTCATGCATTGCTTGCCAAGCTTCCACCTGACCAGGTTCATATTCTCCGGGTTTCCCCCATTGTAAAAATAGACTTAAAGCAGGTTCAGATTTTTCATCTAAAAATCGGATAGCATAGGTGGTAAAATTACCTCGTTTAGCTTCACCAGTTTCAAATTTAACTTGTGTAATTTTATCCATATTCAAGTGAAATTCAAAACCTTCGGTGTGCATATTGGCATATTTACCTTTAGGTAATTCAGCATAAAATAACTTTTCTATTTTTCCTCTTGCTTCTAAAACAGCAGCACTACTGGTGACGATTAAGCGCAAAGTTCCTAAAGTTTCGCAAGATTCCAAAAATTCTCTCAAAGTAATACTCATAGTTTATTTATCCAAAGGGGAACAGGTAGTGTGTTAATTCTGTACAAAATCCCAATAAAATAGTTTATGCTATTTTTTAGACGTGGAACAGGCATCTTGCCTGTCCTGGCTTCAATGGCAGGCAAGATGCCTGCTCCACTTTTCAATTTTTTCAACTCTAACTACTATAAGACTTCTATTTGATTTTTCAAAAAAAAACTAACTACATCCCCCCATCCCCCCATCTCCCCATCTCCCCATCTCCCCATCCCTATTTCTCAAATTCCTCATAAGCAGCAACAATACGCTGAACTAGAGGGTGACGGACAACATCTTTTTGAGAAAATTGGCAAAAAGCAATACCTTCAACCTTGGCCAAAATTCTCAAAGCCATAATTAAACCTGATTGTTGGTTAATGGGTAAATCAGTTTGAGTAATGTCACCTGTAATTACCATTCGAGAACCAAAACCCAAACGGGTTAAAACCATTTTCATTTGAGATGGTGTCGTATTTTGTGCTTCATCAACAATGATAAAAGCCTTATTTAAAGTCCGTCCCCGCATATAAGCAAGTGGTGCAACTTCGATGACACCTCGTTCTATCAAATTCGGTACTTTTTCTGGGTCAATAAATTCATTGATGGCATCATAAAGGGGACGGAGATAAGGATCAACTTTTTGCTGTAAATCTCCAGGCAAAAATCCTAGTTTTTCCCCAGCTTCTACTGCCGGACGAGTTAAAATTATTTTCTCAAATTCATTTGCCAACAGTGCTTGTACTGCCATGACAACAGCTAGATAAGTCTTACCAGTACCAGCTGAACCAATACCAAAAGTGAGGTCATGTTTAATTAAGGACTGGATATATTTTCTCTGGACAAAAGTTTTAGCCCGGATACAGTCTCCCCGACGGGTTTTGGCCAGAAAATCTTGTTGTAATTCTCGTAACTCATCTTGGCGATCGCTCTCTAAAGCTTCACCAGCGGTTAAAATATCAGCTCGCGTTATATTTTTAGCTTGACTCCAGAGCGGTTCGAGCGATCGCACTAAACGCAAAGCCAAGTCAACTTGTGTTTCCGTCCCAGAAATGAGCAATTCCTGTCCTCGCAGGACTAAGATAGCACCTGTGTGTCGAGAGAGGATTTTCAGATTTTCTTCCCCATATCCAGCCAGGGCGATCGCACTGGGAATATTAGGCAGCTGAATTGTCCGAGCACCTGCCATATCGTGTTTAATTTTACTTTTAGTACTGACTTTGCATAAGTATTAATTATCTTTATATTAACAATCAATAAATAATTTTGTGGTGGAGTTCTGTTTAAATTTTGGATTAAAGATTAAAAAATCCGAAATCCAAAATTTAAAATCAAAATGTACTGAGAACGTTTAGGTCACGCTCTACGGAAATTTAGGTTTGATATGATCACAGAGAAATTGCCAAGCTTCGGATTAAACTTATTTCTACTAGTTACCTAGTAGACCACAGAAATAGATTTAGAGTTAATGGGTTAGTCAGAAGAAGATAATTTTTTGTCTTCATTCTCACCTTCACCCATTAGCCAATTAACAGACCACTAGCGGAAACGAGGTTTAGCAATAGGTCGAGGTGGTGGTGGTGGTGGAGTTCCTTGTCGTTCTCTTGACTTTGGTGGCGGTATTCGTTCTTCTGGTTCGTCATCATCAGATGTACCATCGCGACCCTGTCCACTATTGCCGTAGATATCCAGATATACTGTTTGACCAGCAACACCCGCCGCAGCGGCAATAACCGTGCGAATAGCCTGAATGTTGCGTCCTCCACGACCAAATACTTTGCCTTTATCTGTGCTATCAAAGGCGATGCGAATCCAAGCCCGTTGCAGGGTATAGGAAATTTCGCAATCGACGCTTAAAGACTCTGGAGATTCTAAAAACGGCTGCACAAGAAATCTTACCAGTCCAATATAGTTGGGACTGGCCGGAGAAGATTTTATTTCGAGCTTAGGATGCGGGTTTTGCACTGACCTGTTCAAAAACATTTGCTTTTACTAGGATGCGGCGTACTGTGTCAGTGGGTTGAGCGCCTTGTTGTAGTCTCTTAACTATACCAGGAATATCCAAACGGACTTCATCGGTTCTGGGGTTATAGAAACCCAATTCTTCTAGAGGACGGCCATCGCGACGAGAGAGATCATTAATAGCGATAATGCGGTAACTTGCTTCCCGCTTTTTACCAAATCGCTTAAGGCGCAGTTTGATCATGTTGGAAAATGTTGCTCCTGTGTTGTCATTGTCAGTGGGTGGATGGAAAAATGGAATTCCAGCGCTAAAATCACAATCATAGCACTATCCTAGCATTAAAATCTATAGGTAGTTGTCCATGATCTGGGTACACCACTAATTTATCTAAAGCTTTAGCTAATCACAAGCATTGCTGAGTTCAGAAGGGAAAATGACCATAGAACCGTTAAAGACTCCCGAAACCTTTCTTCTTTTTATCTTTCTTTTTCTTTTTCGCCGCATCGCCGCTATTATAACCTCGCCATCCGGGAGCAGCAGGACGATTACCCCCGAAAGCATTGGCATTATCCATCCCACCACCAAACATAGAAGGCATTCCGGGGAAACGACCTTGACCCATTTGCTGCATCAGCGATCGCATTTTTTGGAAATCTGCCACCAATTTACTCACATCGGATTCTCGATAACCAGAACCAGAAGCGATGCGACGACGACGACTAGGAGAACTAGACAACAAATCAGGATCACGGCGTTCCTGAGTAGTCATGGAATTAATCATTGCTTCACAACGTTTTAGCTGGGTTTCACCCTGCTTTAAGCTGGTCATCAGAGATCTTGTTCATACCCGGAATCATCTTCATGATTCCCCCCAAAGAACCCATATTTTTCAGCAAGCCGCATCTGCTTGAGAAAATCAGTAAAATCAAATTTAGCAGACAAGTATTTTCTCCTGCATTTGCTCGGCATCTGCCAAGTCAATTTCTTCTTGAGCTTTTTCCACCAAAGTCAGAACATCACCCATCCCCAAAATCCGGGATGCCATCCGGTCAGGGTAAAATGGTTGTAGGGCCTCCACCTTTTCCCCTACACCCACAAACTTAATGGGCGCACCGGAAATTTGCCTAACGGATAACGCCGCACCACCACGGCTATCACCATCTAATTTAGTGAGAATTGCCCCAGTAATACCAATTTGCTCATGGAAAGTCCGGGTAAGATTTGCAGCTTCTTGACCCGTCATGGCATCCACTACCAACAAAGTTTCTTGGGGTTGGACTATAGCCTTAATCCGGGCTAATTCCCCCATCATTTCTTCATCGATTTGCAAACGACCAGCAGTATCAATAATTACGGTATTAATTCCTTCAGCCCTAGCTCGTTCCACACCTTGACGGGCAATTTCCACCGGGTCAGCATCACTTCCCATCTCAAACACAGGGACATCAATTTGCTTACCCAAAGTGATTAACTGATCAATAGCTGCGGGACGATATACATCTGTAGCCACCAACAAACAACTACGTTCTAATTTGCGTAAATGTAAAGCTAATTTAGCAGTAGCGGTGGTTTTACCAGTACCCTGTAACCCAGCCATTAACACCACAGTGGTTTTTTCAGGAATTTCCGCAAGGGGAACATTTTCTTCCCCCATCACTTGTACCAGTTCATCATAAACAATCTTGATGAACTGCTGGTCAGGACGCACACCAGAAATAACCTCAGCACCTTGGGCTTTGGTTTCAACTTGGGTAATAAAATCTTTGACTACCTGGAGATTAACATCCGCTTCCAACAAAGCTCGGCGCACTTCCTTCAGAGCGTCTTGAATGTTAGAGTGAGAAATTTTGTCTTGTCCCCGCAGTTTTTTCCAGGCGACTTCTAAACGGTCAGAAAGTGCATCAAACATAATGTAGTTACAGGTAGTTAGCCAACGAGCAAGCCTGAATAGCGGCTGGGTGCGATTCAGATTTTTTTAAAGTGCTATTTACCAGCTTAGTGGTTTTTACTTCGACTATAGCAAACCTGTACTTAAAATCAGGAAATCAGGTAAACCAGGTAAGCGGCAGCTATACTGATAGTATAGCTCCTCTGATGTCATATAAAATTATCTATGACTAGTAACACTCTCATTAAACCCGAAGAAATTATCCATCTATCAGGTATCAGTTGGCAAACTTATGAAAATTTGTTAACTGTTATTTTTTAGTCGGGTCGCGGGCATCTTGCCCGCCATTGAAGCCAGGGCGGTATTGATATCAATTAAGTTTTTAATACAAGTAAAGCTGAGTATTTGACCTTCAATATCAACACTAGTTTTGTAGCGAATTTCTCCTCAAGTAAAATCTAGTTCAAAGGGTTTTTATCCATCATTAATAATGATTTGATTATGTGCGGGACGGCGCTGAAATTGGTAGACATCTTTTTCTATAGTGAATGTGGTATCAGGATGCTTTACGGTGATAGTCATTAGCTACTATGATAAATGCGACTAGCTGCTCGCTCAAAATCAATAGTAGCTTGATTTGTCGCAGCTACATTGAAAAACTCGGCGGCGATGGATGGCGAAAATGTAAATGTATCCAATCCCTGAGCCGCAAGCAATGTAATATCATCTACGCTACGGATACTCGCAACTAAAATTCTGGTGGTACTGCTAACACCAGCACCCACTTGCTGCATTGCGACTAAATCCTCGCGACCATTGCGCCCTAAATCAGTTATTCTACCTAAATAGGGAGCAACATAATCTGCTCCTAACGCAGCTGCAATTAAAACTTGATGTACAGCATAAACTCCCGTTAGCGTAATTCTAATCCCCTCTGCAATTAACTTAGAAGCAGCCTCTGCACCAATTTTAGTAATCGGTATCTTGACAACAACACGTTCATCAATCTCAGCTAAGAGCTTACCTGTATTCACCAAAGAATCAACGGTAACTCCCCAAGTTTGAATCTGAATTTCTTTCGCGTTGAGAGCAAATGCTTGATTAGCTAGAATTTTTAACTGCGAAATTTCACAAGGGATTTTATCCCGCTCTAACAATAGCGGGTTTGTTGTCACTCCATAAAACAAACCTGTTGTTAGCCAGTTTTCCCACTGTTGTGTATCAGCAGTATCGAGAAATAAACGGATTCCTTTATAGTTTGGTTCTGGTCTAAGATGCTGACTCTGAATCATAAAAATTGTGGGTTTATTACTAATGGTAAATTTTACAACACAGATGTCTATTTTGCCGAGTACTTAAATTATTAATGTTACCGATAATTTCCTGTTGCTTTCAAAATATAACGGAGAATCAATTCCAAATCTTGGCGAATTTCTGCAAGTTGTTTTACCCAAGTATTTGTAGATGCAATAGCGCTTTCTTCTTGTTGACGTGCTGCGGTAATTTGTTTGTCAATTTCTCCATAAACTTGGTTTTCTACTTCCCATAGTTGTAATTCAATCTGATTTTCTAAGTCTTTGGCAATCGCCTGAAATTGACTGGTAATATCCCGACGCACATCAGCCATTTTCTGTTCTTGCTCCTTTTCCTCCTGCATCCGCTTATATTCTAATCCTACAGACACCAGTGCTAGTGCAGGAGCAAGAAATAAAGCCGCATTACCAATGTGTTTAGCGATACCGATATCTTGCCAGGGTTTAAACTTAAAACCAATAAATTTTCCTACAACTAAAACTGTTTGATGCAAATTACTTCCTGCTACATCCATAGAGCGAAGAAATCCCTTTCCAGTAGTACTTAAAAAACCTCTAGTCGCTAAGTTTTTAAATTGTACTCCTGCTATTTTACCAATTTCTCCGAGCCAATGAACTTGACTTTGAATCCGTTCTAAATTTTGATCAGAATCTACATTTTTCGCAGATATATTTTGATTTCTGTCCAAGTAACTTATGAAAGTTTGGATTAAATCACTTTGCAACACTTCTTCTACTCCTTGACTGATATCGGTAATTGCTATATTAATAACATCTTGTAATTTAGTTTCCGCTTTTTCATAATGTTGTTGTACATTAATTTCTGATTGTTTATTCAACGCTTGAAAATCCTGATCAGTTCCTATAGCATTAGCCAGAATTATACCTTCTTGAGTAACTGCGGCGGACATTTGTAAAGCTATATTTTTTACCTTAATTCGCAAGCGATCGCGTTCTTTTCTAACAGTACGAGATAAACGAGTTAAAATTTCCAAAAAAGCTGAATCTTGACTAGAATCACGGGTAAAAATTAACTGAGATTCATCAATATAGCCTAATGCAATACGAATTGGGGTATCAAAACGAGCCAATGCTGAATTACGTTCTACAAAATTATTTAGTGCATCAATAAAAGTTTGAAAACGACTAATTTCTAGAAAAACTTCATCATTTTCATCAATACTTTGACAATAATCTTTAGCATCAATAAAGCTGATAGTAAATTCCTCAAGACTGTAAGGTTTTAGTGCTTCAGCTAGACTTTGACGATAGTTAGCAATTTTTTGGGTTTCTTCTCCTGCTTCATCAGACATTTTATTGATGACAAGCATCATTTTCCAACGATAACCTTTTTCATAAGCTAATTTCTTGAAATTTTCTACCGTCACGGAATCGAAAAGCATATATGTGAGACAAAAAACTAGTAAATCAGCTTTGTTAATAGCCTCATAAGAAATTTCATCATGGTCTTTTCTGTCTGTAAAAAGTCCTGGTGTATCTATTAATTTGATACTATTCCAATCATAACTAGTAGTTTTATCAGTGGCTATATCAGAATCTATACGTATATCACGACGACCCGTAAGAGCCGAAATTGTGGTAGATTTACCAGCATTATATTGACCTACAAAAGCTACTGTGAGAATTCCTTCTTCTCGATATGCTTTTAATTCATCCCGGATTTTTCTACGAATAGCTGTAAGTTCAGGTTGCTGTCCTTGAGCTAATACTTTATCAAAGTTTACTAAATTTTTCTTGAACTTATCACCTACAGCAGCAGCATTAAAAGTTTGTTGATTTTGACTCATCTCGATTCATTTCTACTTTGTAGATTGTATAACTTGGATGGAAACTTCTTCTTGTAAAATTCTGTTCATTTTTGTCGGATTTTTGCCTAACCGCAATTTGGATTTAGTGATTATAGTCATACTATGTCCGAAATCACGTTCTATATTAGCAATAATGTTAGTAATTACCTCATCTGTGAGTGGTTCGTACTTACCAAGATAACAATCAAGGATTCGCTTTGCATAAGCACGATTAAGGTGATTAATATTTTGATCTAATTTACCTTTAGCTATTTGCATCTGTTGAGCAATCTTCTCCAAAGATTGAATTAATTCTTCAAAGTAAGTGTTGATACTAATGGCGAAAGCATTACAATATTTTCCGAAATCATTTTCACTTTTATTAAGAGTATTTTGTTCATTATCTCTAAGTTGATTAGATAATGATTTCCAGATATTTTGAACAGCTTCACGACGCTTTTGTTCTGGCGATTTAAAAAGTCCTGATATCCAATTCATAACATTACTAACTAATCCCATTAATTGTGAAAATCCAGGAAAAACAGGTATAAAGTTATTCAGGAATGACAAAAAATGTAGAATATTTGCACCTAAGTTAAACCAAGATTGAAAATCAGTTGAATCTTGTTCTACCAAACTATAATTTCCAGCCGAAAGTTTAGCTAGAACTTGTAATTCATTACCAATTTCCTTAAGTATTTCTTTAATATCTTCCTTGAATCTATTACAGCTTTTTTCAAAAGCACTATTTAATCTTTCTTCAAAACGGAGAAACTTAAGCGTTTCTTTCCATCCTATCTCTAGCGCTATCCCATTTGCATCCCAATGCTGTTCTGCAAATGATGGAATTGCATTGTAAGCATCTTTAAAAATTGTCTGAATCTCTTGCTGTAAAAATTGCTGATTATCTCTTACTCTTTTTTCGATCTCTTTACGAATAGTATTATGTTTATTTTTAAGCATTTCCACCAAATGTTGATAAGTTTCAGCTTGTTGAGTCACCCATTTATCTGGTTTCTCAATTGCACCAACTGTAGAACCTAATAGAGTTTGAGAGCGTCTAATTGCTCCATATTCTACCAAAGAAACTCGGATGGAGTCTAAAAAATTTTGCATCCTACTTGCTTGGAAAAGCTGGTCTCTATTCTCTTGGTGTTCAGTTTCGCGAGCAAGCTGCGCTGCAAGTAACATTACAGGAATAATATCAAAGTAGTCATTAGCATAATGTTGTTGAGCGTAACGACGAATCCGTTCCATATGTCCCCCAAGACCACTTTGACCATCCATAGCAAACAGTTTATCTGGATCTTTTAAAAAATGCTCTAAACGTCGAGCATCCCGGAGATTATATTTAACATTCAATAAAATAATTAAGGGCTTGGCTTTTTCCTTCAATAGCTGCAAAAATTTAAACTCTGATTCTTGAATGCTGTCATTTGTGACCACATAACAAATTACATCGGATTCTTCAATGATACTTTCAGCAATTTCTTCATCTGTTTTCCCTCCCGGTGCACCAATTCCTGGAGTATCAATAATCCGAATATTTTTCCATTCGTATACTCGATTAAGACGAGTTGTTCGCTGTTTACCTACACCAATTGCATCCCAACCTTCACCTGTAATAATCGCGTGGAGAGTACTTTTTCCAGCCTTAGTTTTACCCATAAAGGCGATACTAAAATGATTGAGTCCATGTTCTTTGGCTGAAATTGACTCGCGCACACTTTTAATTTCTTTAATGATTTCCGATGTGAGTGCCTTTTTGGTAGTTTGTAGCTGTTTTGCTACCTCTATGGCTGTTTTTGCTTGACTATTACCAGTGGTTTGATTTTGGACGGCTTTAAGTTGGTCTTGAATATTTTTGCCTAAATCGTTCAGTGTTAACCAAGTTCTTTTTAGAGCTAATTCTGCAAACTTAAAATCTTCAGATGCGATCGCCGCACATTCTTGAACAGCATGATCATATTCAGGACCTGACAATAAAATATCTCGTCGCAGTTGCTGAATTTGACGTCCCACATTTTCTGGGGCGATTTTAGCTAAATTGTCTACCAGTGCGGGTGATAATACCGAATCTGCTCCTTTTAAAAGACGTGCAACAAAAGGCAATTTTACTGCTTCTGTCTCCTCAATCGCATCTTCAAACGTATCAAAAGCGTCTGTAAAGCCTGTTGCTTCCTGAATTAGCCGTTGTACTTCTGCTGAAGACCAATTCCAAATTTTGGCAATCTGATTGATCATTTCCCGCTCTAAAGGAGCAAAGAAACCATCAATATAAGCGATTTCCAAGAGTTGCTGCATAACTTCTGTTTGCTCACCAGGGGATACTTGACGAGCTACGTGTTCAACAGATAGCTGTTCTCTCTCCTGCGCGAGTATTTTTTCCATTTCTTCGGTAGTCCGCTTTTGCAACTGAAAGCGGTTCACTTTTTCCTGTAAAGCTTTCACCTCTTCATTGTGAATCTGCTGGTCAGCACATACCAGATGTGCGAGCAGCAAAAAGCTGTAGTTGAGTTTTTTGCTGTTCTTTGCGATTGGATCAGACATTTTTTCCTCAGTAATAATCTATAACTTAGTATAAGCAGCAGCCTATTAAATAAATACAGTATTATTACTGAGTCTTAACCTTGAATTACTTTTTTGAATTGATTCCCTAAAAAATTCGCTAACCTGAAAGTGGAAAGGATTAATCTGAAATCTCAAATCCAAAATTCCGTGACAAACTCAGAAATTCAGCCCTTGGGCAGATTCATTAATTTATCTACTCCACAGGGTTTACTATCGACTCTGCAAGAACTTCGTGAGATTGTGGAAAGCGAGGGAGAAGCCACCTTTAATCAATGGAAATCCCATATTCAGCGTTCTGAGTTTCTCTCCAGTGCTTTGAATTTGGCTCAGTATCTAGCTTTACGTCAGCATGATCTCCGCTCCCTGCAAGCAGCACTAATGCCTTGGGGTTTATCCTCATTAGGACGGATTGAAGCACGAGTGATGCCCAATCTTGATGTTGTTATTGCCACTCTGGAAGTCATTTGTGGCACTACATCTGACCAGTGACTTGAAGCGTCCATCCGATCGAGTTCTTTTTTGAGGGTAATCGTTTATTACAACAGCACACGGAGGAACTATTTGGTCAGTCCCCACCTCATCGTCAGGTCAGAATTATGGTGACATTACCCACCGAAGCTGCCACTGACTATGATTTGGTGCGAAAAATTATGCAACGAGGGGCAAATTGTGTGCGAATTAACTGCGCTCACGATACGACTCAATCCTGGGAGATGCATGATTAACCATGTTCGTCAAGCGGAACAGGAAACGGGAATCTTTGTAAAGTGATGATGGATTTAGCTGGTCTGAAAATCCGCACCGGACAAGTACTTGCACCACTTAATCAAACACGAGTATTTAAAGGGGATCATATCGTACTATCACGCTGTGAACCTCAACTGTATCCTGAAGCAGAGGTATCTGTAGAGTATTTCCAAACTTGCTGTACGGTTCCTGATATTCTCGATTTATTAACTGTTGATACCCCTGTATATATCGATGACGGTAAGATTCGGACTCGTGTAGTTGATACCCAATATCCAATACTCAATACACAACCAGGACTTTTACTGCAAGTCACTCATGCTAGTCCCAAAGGAGTCAAACTTCGACCCGAAAAAGGATTGAATTTTCCTCAGACCATCTTACCCCTCAGTCCATTGACCGCAAAAGATTTATCTGACCTCGATTTTGTCGCCACCCATGCAGATATTATTGGCTACTCTTTTGTGCAACGTGCTGCGGATATTGAGTTATTGCAACAAGAATTGGACAAGCGATTAGGGGAACATCTTCCTCATCCGGAATTGTCGCTAAAATTGAAACGGCGATCGCGGTTGCCAATCTACCAGAATTAATCATTTATGCCGCCGGAAAACAATCATTTGGGGTGATGATTGCTAGAGGTGACTTAGCGGTTGAAATTGGATACCAGCGTTTAATCGAAATTCAGGAAGAAATTCTCTGGCTTTGCGAAGCGGCTCATGTGCCGGTGATTTGGGCAACTCAAGTACTAGAAAGTTTAGTTAAAAAAGGAACACCTTCGCGGGGAGAAATGACGGATGCGGCTATGGCTGAACGGGCTGAGTGTGTGATGTTAAACAAAGGCCCGATTTATTTGTGAAGCGATTACCATTCTGGATGATGTTCTCACTAGGATGGAAGCGCATCAATTGAAAAAAACGCCACAGTTGCGAGCGTTGCATTCGTGGTAGGGATAAATAATTTTATCGTAGTGTGATTTTTTGAAATGGCAATATCAACAAATTAATCACGTCTAAATTCTGTTTTTTCTGAGCAATACCTAATTTTATTTGTTTGGGAAATTGTGGATAGTAACGAGACTTAAAAATAAAATCCCATAAAGCCAAAATACTAGCATAATTACTTTGGATAGATTGAAAATTGTCAGAATGATGAGAACGATGATAATTTGGTGTCACTATTAAATAACTGAGAATTTTATCAATTTTGACAGGCAAATTTAAATTACTATGATGAAATAGTACAGATATAGTAAATACTAATTCATAAACTAATAAATAAGTTGGTGAAATACCCAAAAGATAAATTAAAAATACTTTAGGTAGATTAGATAAAAAAACTTCAAGCGTATGAAATCTATAAGCAGTTAATATATTCATACAACAATCTGTATGATGAACTAAATGCAAACGCCAACCCCAAGGCAAAGTATGCATCAATCTATGCCAAACATACATATAATAATCTAGAAATAGAAATGATAAAATTAAGTTTAACCAGGATAAATTAAGATAATGCAAAAATCCTAACCACTCAGTTTGTTGCCAAACGTATTTTAATAAGAGAAGGATAATCCAACTCAAAGTTAATACATTTATTAAAGCCAAGATAAAATTAGTAAAATATCTTTTATTTAGACTTTGCTGATATTTGAAAAAAGGAAATATTTGTTCTAGCAGTCCAAATAAAATTATTCCACTAATCAGAACAATAGATTTAGGTTCCATTTTTTTACCTTAAAGTTCTGGCATTGATGGTTCAATTATTCGCTGCCATTCAGTAATTCCTCCCGTAAGATTTGTACCTTGAATTGATGCATGTCTTAGATTGTCTAACGCCCTATTTGAACGGATACCTACTGAACAATAAGTAATTAACTTATGTCCTGGTAAGAGAGATTTAATTTTATTAATTCCGGTTCCTTTTTCAATATCTGTTAATGGTACTAATATAGCTCCTTGGATATGACTATACTGGTATTCTTCTGGACTCCGAACATCAACCAATAGTAAACTAGTATCATGAGCATCAATTAATTTCTTAAGTTCTTGGACACTGATTTGCGGAGATTCAGCGGCTCGAATTGCATCTCCCAAAATTGGTAAACTTGTCAGAGAATTTAATGGTAATCCAGCTTTTATGAACACCTTGAAAATATTGGGATTATAAATTCCCGAAGTCAAAATAGCTGACCCGATAATTACTAAACCCAGAAAAATGCGTAACCAAACTTTAGAAATGAAGTTATTCCTGCTAGCTGTTAACATGATATAGAAATAGTAAGGAGTAGAGAATAGGGAATTAAGAGAAAAAATTATTCCTCATTCCCTTCTTTAATTAACGGATACAACCTCAAGTTCTATGATTTCGGACTGGAATTGATTTTGTCTATAGTTGTGTCCATTCGACTATAAGCTTGGTCAATGAAACCTTTTCCTCTGAGGAAACCTATATTTCCACCTGGGCAAATATACTTGAGAGTTTCTGGAGTAAAATGCTTCAAAAGTTTCTGGGTACTCTGAATTTGTCTAGGCCAATGAAAAGTTTTCGGTGTGCGTAATGACACCAATTCCCCTTCTAGATTGGGAAGTAAATGACGTCCAGAAAATAGCACACCCCCAAACTCACTGTAATATAGACAAGATGAACCAGGAGAATGTCCTGGTGTCCAAATAGCTTGGAGTGTCGAATCTAAAGTAAATTCTTGACTAAACGTAGTCACAGTTAAACCAGGTAATAAATAGGCTTCTTGTTCTTGAATCAATATTTTACAACCAGAAACTTGCTGTATTTCTGCTGTTTTACCCATCGCACCCCGATGAGTGATAAATAACCAATCCACACCCCCACATAATTGCCAAAAATCCTGATTTGTCTGGTCTAGAGCCGGACAATCAATCAGGATATTACCTTCATCTCTCAGAATAAAATAAGCTGTTCCCCCTAAAGTGTCTCGATTGGGTGGAAAAGCAAAAATAGTCTTAATTGCAGAGTCTTGGGTGGAACTGATGGGACGAGAAACATCTTCACCAAGGATTACCTTTGGTGGTTTAGTGGTAGAACCAGACTGTTGAGGGGAGGATGGCATGTGGAATTAACCAATTCAAGATTTGTTAACTTAGAGGGAAATTTTTTTAGACTTCATCTGCTATATTGCAGGACTTCCCACTCAAATTATGCAAAAAAATCAGGATTTTCGATGCTGTTTGCACTTCTCGCTGCCAAATATGGTTATTTGGTTCCCTGACAAGATAAAACTTCTTTGACAATTATGGTTTTACTGCTGACTCCTGACTCTTACGATAAAATGTATTTAAAACCATAAAAATATGGCATTTTGTTACAATTAATCAAGATAAAATGGAATTTTGGTTTTTGTTTCTCCTCTTATTAGGGGCAGCTACTTATCTAATGGTGCAGCTTAGTGTAGCTCAAATTACGCGCACACCAGTGTGGTTGTTGTGGCTGGTATTAATGACACCATCATTGTTATTGAGTGGATGGACGCTGATCTATGGGGTAAAACCACCTCCACCATCATCACTCATAATTTGGCCATCAATTATTTGTTTGATATTGTACTGGCTATTATTTCAGTGGGGACGACAAGTACCAAGAGATTCGTCACCGACCACCGAAAATACAAAATCACCATTACCTACTGATTCTTTACCGGAAACATTACCAGTGCGTCCTATTGAACAAGCAGAGGAAACTCTGATTAGAAATTGTTTTCCTTGGTCTGTATACTATATCCAAAATATTGAGTATCGACCCCAAGCTGTAATTTGTCGTGGTCAGTTACGAACTACACCAGATCAGGCTTATCAACAAATCAAAACCAATATCGAGTCAAAATTTGGCGATCGCTTTGTGGTGATTTTCCAAGAAGGGGTGAACGGTAAACCTTTATTTGTCATCGTCCCCAATTCCCAGGCTGCTAAAACCAAATCAGAGTTAGAGCAGGTAAATCAACCGAAGTTAGCGATTCTACTACTATTAGCCACTTTAATAACTACTACTTTAGTAGGAGCAAAAATCGCTGGTGCGGATTTAAGCAAACTAGGATTTAATTTAAATACCATCTCTAAGGGATTACCCTATTCTTTAGGACTAATCTCCATTCTAGGTGTACATGAACTTGGTCATTATTTAACCGCTAGATTCTACAAAATCAGAGTCACCTTACCTTATTTTATTCCCATTCCGTTTTTCTTTGGTACGATTGGGGCATTTATTCAGATGCGTAGTCCCATCCCCAACCGCAAAGCTTTATTTGATATGAGTATTGCCGGTTCAATTGCAGGTTTTCTGATTACTTTACCAATCCTGTTCTGGGGCTTATCTCATTCTCAATTAGTACCTTTGAATGAAAAAATTGGACTGTTGAATCTCAGTGCTTTTAATCCTCGGTCTTCGATCTTATTCGCATTACTGGCAAAATTAGCCTTAGGTAGTCAATTTACATCTAAGTTAGCACTTGACTTACATCCGGTCGCGGTAGCTGGATTTTTAGGATTAATTGTCACCGCTTTAAATTTAATGCCCGTCGGACAATTAGATGGAGGTCATATTATCCATGCTGTCTTTGGACAAAGGATGGCTCTAATCATTGGTCAAATTGCACGTTTGTTATTACTAATACTTGCTTTCACTCAAGAGGCATTTTTGGTCTGGGCGATCGCGTTATTATTTTTTCCTTTGATTGATGAACCAGCTTTAAATGATGTCACCGAACTAGATAATGGACGTGACGTTTTGGGGTTACTAGCAATGGTTTTATTGCTGATCATTATACTCCCTGTACCTAAAATTATCGCTACTATGTTAAATTTTTAACCCCCATAAATAGGGGGTTACTAACCGGCTCATTAACTCGGTTAAGAATTAGCAGCCTCAGTCACTTTTGCAGCGGCGGTCGATCCACCCATGCGAATTTCGGAAGTAAAAGAAGCCATACTAAAACCACCAAAACGCTTGAGGACGCTGACCCGCATTCTTAAATTGGGACTAGCAAACCACAAACGTTCCTCAGACCACATGGTTTCATATTCAGTCACGAGTGTTAATGCATCATCGCTACCCATTTTATAGGTGCCAGCCACTGGTGCTTTTTCGGCATAACCCATTTCTCGCAATAATTTACCTTCGTGGGGATTCTCAGGGTCTGGGACTGTGACTAAGACAGTAGAACCAGTATGCTTTTCTTCATCCCACTCCATTGTCCCATTCCAAATCACCCTGGCTCCACAGGATGCAGAATTAGGGTCAATTTCATACTGAGTGCATAGCTTAATCACCTCTGGATGATCAGCCGCTAGCATCTCAATCACGATATCTGATTTACCATCTTCCGATTGCTTAAAAGCCAAATGGTGACTAGTCCGATGGGAAAACCATTTACCAGCACTTAATTCAAAAAATTCTTCAATATTCATAAATAAAACAATGGTTTCATCCCAACATTATCAAATATATTAATCATCTTTTGTGAATTTTGAATTTTGAATTATTTACAGATTACCTATTTCTTGCAATCGCTTTAAAGAAATACTGGCTGCTTGGGATACATGAGGATGACTGTCTTTCTCCAAGTACTTCAAGGCGGAAACTGTTTTCTGGGATGGTAAATTACCTAAAGCGTCAGCCAGACGTTGACGGACTAACCAATCTTCGGATTCAGTAAAACGCAGGATTTTGTCTACAGACTCAATATCTTGAATTTCTCCCAAAGCCGAGATAGCAGCTTGCTGTAATAAAACTTCATTACTATCTAAAGCCTGAATCAGGATGGCATGAGCGCGTGGGTCTTTAATATTACCCAAAGCTACGGCTACACTCATCCGAACTAACCAATCAGTATCTTCATAAAATGTCCGTGAGAGAACTTCAAACGCTCTACTATCCCCTAAATAGCCTAAAGCACCAGCAGCATCAGCACGGATACCATAATCTGGGTCAGTTTCCAGAATTCTCACCAAAATCGCATAACATTCGGGAGTTTGCTTGATACCAAGCGCAAATATAGCCATTGAGCGGATCTGTAAAGATTCATCATCCAAAACTTTCTTAATTAACGGTACTGCATCCTCTGGAGAAACATGCCGCAGATTAGCCAAAGCTACCATGCGATCGCGCAAATTTGCACTTTCTAACTGGGCAGATATTACCTCTAAGCTAGGGATAGTCATTTTATTTATCTACATTTCTTAACTTTGCTTCACATATTGTAACTTCTTTTTAGGGATTTGAGTTCCCAAAATCTTGATCTCAATTAATTTTTAATCAAATGCTAAAATTAGTACACCTACTTAAGTAATTGTTCTAGTAAATAATATTTGACTAAACCCGACCAACCACGTAAAATTTATAAACAATGGAACTAAAAAATAGTTTCCCTGGGCTGAGAAAATTATAGAAAAGGAATAACCCAAATATGAGTCTTCAAGATTACTACAACACTAATGGTTATGTGGTGGTAAGAAATTTGATTTCAGATCAACTCATTGATCAGCTATTAGATTTATATAACAAACAAATATTACCATCAAAATATCCTTTTTTCCGACAAAATACTAATGTCTATGAGCCAAATAAAATCAATGAATTTGGTCATGTACAACAGTCATTTTTAGATATTCATGACTATGGAAAATTTCCAGAATTTAGTACAATTGCTAAAGAAATATTTTGTCATGAAAAAACCTTAGCAGCTTTAAAGGAAATTACCGGCTATAATTCCTTTAATTTAATGCAAACTATGCTATTTGATGCCAATACAGAAACAGTTCCCCATCAAGATTGGTATTATTTAGATACTGTGCCTAATGGAAACTTGATTGCTGGATGGATGGCTCTAGAAGACATTGATGAAAGAGCAGGGAGATTTTTTGTCATCCCACAATCTACAAATTTAGACCTACATAGTGATACTCCCAACCTACCTCATTCACAGTGGTTAGTCAGAGTTAAAGAATATTTTGAAGCCAATAAAGATAAAGTTACCGCTCCGGCTTTAAACAAAGGTGATGTTTTATTCTGGAATTCCAGAACTGTTCATGGAGCTTTACCCACAGGGAATCAAAGTTTTTCCCGAAAATCGCTCACAGTCATTACATTCCCTCAGAATATGAGTTTGGTAATCTTTTTACCACTAAACCTTTTATTAAATATAAAACTTACAACAACGTAAATTATTACAAAAATCAACCAGATTATTCACTGCTTAATAGATTGCAATTTGGCATCAAAACTAGTGTTTATAACTCTCCTTGGTTGCTGCGAAGTCTACGCAAAGTTCAATCATTAATTAGGAAATAGGGAAATAGGGAAATAGGGAGATGGGGAGAGAAGAGGGCAGGGGGCAGGGGGCAGGGGGAAAGAGAATTTAAAATATATTCTCCCCATCTCCCCATCTCCGTTTCTCTCCCCTGCTCCCCGCACCCTGCCCCCCTGCCTCTTCCCTCTCCCCTGCTCCCCGCACCCTGCCCCCCTGCCTCTTCCCTCTCCCCTGCTCCCTGCTCCCTGCCCCCCTGCCTCTTCCTGCCCCCTGCCCCCCTGCCTCTTCCTGCTCCTCTGCTGCTACAAACTAGGGGGTAAAATCACTGCATTAATTAGATGGATAACTCCGTTATTAGCTGGGATGTCTTTCTGAATAATATCGGCATCATTTACCATGATATTACCCTTTTCATCAACTTTAACGCTAATTGCACCACCTTCATAACTAGTAGTGTCACCAGATTGAAAATCCTTAGCTAACACCTTACCACGAACTAGATGATAAGTTAATATCTTCACCAAGACTTCCTTATTCTCTGGCTTTAATAAATCCTCTAAAGCATCTTTTGGTAACTTTTTAAATGCCTCATCAGTGGGAGCAAGAATAGTCAAAAATCCTTCTTTTTGGAGAATTCCTATCAGTCCAGCTGCTTTCAAAGCCTTATTTAAGATTGTTAGAGACTTATTTGCTTGCAGCACTGCTACCAATTTTTTACTTGCCTCTGTTGCTTTTGGTAAAGGTTTTTTCGGTGTTATTGTCCCTGGGTTTTGATTTCCAGGGATAGTGGGAACGACTGTTGTCGGTTTAGTTGAGGGAATAACCACCGGGTCAGTGCTACTAAGTATAGTATTCCGGTTATAGGGGAGTTCATTAAAAATAGTGGGACGACTATTGGTAATAGCGCTCTCATTCTGTATTATTAGTTTGTTAAGCACTGGGGACTGGGTATTTACCTGAATGCTGGAAATTTGCAGATCAGTCCGTTGGTTGAGTACTTCTTTCGCGATTGATGGTAGAGTCATCAGGAGGCTCATACTAGTAGCCCCTGTCAACAATGCTAATTGGACTAGTAATTTACTGTAGTTAGCCCTCATAAATTTATGTGTCTTCCTTCTCCAGTTGTTACACCACGATTTATAGCATGTTGTTTGCTAAAAAATCTCGCATCAGCATGAACTGGGGTTTTTGTCAAAAGTTAGATGCTAATTTATCTAGAGGGAGTAGGGAAAGAAAAATTAATTGGTAGTATTTTCAGTAATTCATAATTTTTGCTTTCATTAATGAATGCCTGAATACTGATAATTTAGCCATATAGGGACACAAATAATTTCCAAAATCCCATCTGTTGCGATAACATTAATTTAGTAGTCCATTAAAAAATTTATGGCGGCAAAAAATCACTGCAAGTAAAGATAGAATTATAAAGTTGATAAATTAACACAGTTACAAGGGTATATAAAATGCTGGAATTATACCAGTGGGAACTATCTCATTATTCGGAAAAAGTGCGTCTAATCCTTGATTATAAAGGACTAGAGTACCGCAAAATTGAGGTAACACCCGGAATTGGACAAGTAGAATTATTTCGGCTCACAGGTCAGAGACAAGTGCCAGTATTGAAAGACGGTAATAGATATATTGTAGATTCTACGGAAATAGCTAAGTATCTAGACCTCCAATATCCTGAACGTCTACTCATCCCTACCGACCCAAAAAAACGGGCGCTAACATTATTAATCGAAGAGTTAGCAGATGAGTCCATAGGTGTCAAAAGTCGCAAGGCGTTGTTTTCTGCTGTTAGTCAAAATTCTAATTTCCGGAAATCTTTGTTACCAGATTCTACCCCAGATATCCTCAAGAATTTTTTGGAAGGAGTCCCCAGTAATTTACTCGCAGTTTTGGGTGTGGGAGTTGGTTATAGTCCAGATGTGATCAAATCCGCGATCGCCGATCTCAAGCAGGACTTAGATGCACTAACATTATTATTAGCAGATAGTCCCTATTTAACTGGAGATGAACCAACTTTAGCTGACTTCGCAGTGGCGGGATTATCTATTTTGTTAAAGTTTCCTGACGGTCACTTATTTAGATTTACCAGTTTCTCATCGCAGTCAGGGAGTACCCAGCATAGCCGATCATCCTGATTATCAAGTATTCTTCGCCTGGCGCGATCGCCTCTATAGTCAATATCGCAAACCATTAACTAGCGTGACTCCCTCAGAGGTGAACACTCCCACTGCAATTCCGATTGATTAAGAGAGGGGGGGATGGGGAGATGGGGAGATGGGGAGATGGGGAGATGGGGAGATGGGGAGGTGGAAAATTAATAAGTGATAGCTAACAATATTAATGAAATGAATTCGGGACAGCCGCTAGGTTCAGTTATCCAAGGTTCCTTAACTGAAGGGTTAGAAGTCAGATTACATCCGGATATTTCTGTCGAAGATATGCGGGTAGGTAAGTTTTTGGTAGTGCAAGGGGTGCGATCGCGTTTTTTCTGTATGCTAACAGATGTGGCGCTAGGAGCAGCTAATGCCAGAATTACCGCTAACCCTCCCAATTGGGAAGATACTTTTTTGCGAGAAATTTTAGCGGGAAGTAGTACATATGGGATGATTAACCTGGCACCCATGTTAATGTTTACCCCAGAATCAACGGAAACGTTCCCTTCTTATCCAGGTAAATCCGTAAATCTCTTTGTTCCAGGAAGTACTGGTTTGGCTTCATTTCAACCCCAAACCAGCACAACAATGGAATTGTTACCTGTGAAAACCATTCCCAGTCATTTTAGCCAAGTATATGAAGCTAGTGTGGATGATTTTCGTCGGGTATTTGGTTGGGAAGATGACCCCCAAAGACGGAATTTCTCCATTGGTAAACCACTAGATATGGATGTACCAATTTGCATTGATTTAAACCGCTTTGTCGAACGGAGTAACGGCATTTTTGGGAAATCGGGAACTGGTAAATCCTTTCTAACTCGGCTAATTTTAGCTGGAGTGATTCGTAAGCAAGCTGCGGTAAACCTGATTTTTGATATGCATTCCGAGTATGGTTGGGAAGCTGTAGCCGAAGGTAAAAATGTGAATACGGTGAAAGGACTTAAGCAACTATTTCCTGGAAAAGTCGAAGTTTACACCCTTGACCCAGAATCAACCAAACGTCGTGGTGTCCGGGATGCTCAAGAACTATATCTCAGCTATCAGCAAATTGAAGTAGAAGACGTGAAATTATGTGGTCGAGATTTAGGACTGTCAGAAGCAGCTTTAGATAACGCGAATATTTTATATGGAGAATTCCAGCAGTCTTGGATTGTCCAGTTATTAAATATGACGAATGAAGATATTGAGATGTTTTGCGACGAGAAGCGGGGACACAAAGGCTCGATTATGGCGTTGCAGCGCAAACTTCTCCGCTTAGATAGTTTAAAATATATGCGAGCGGCTTGCCCCCAAAACTATATAACTAAAATCGTGCAATCCTTAGAAGCTGGAAAAAATGTGGTCATAGAGTTTGGTTCTCAGTCGAATATGCTCTCATATATGCTAGTGACTAACATGATTACCAGAAGAATTCACGAGCATTATGTGAAAAAAGCTGATAAGTTTCTTCAAAGTAAAAATCCTCTAGACCGTCCCACCCCATTAATGATTACCATTGAAGAAGCACACCGTTTTCTTGACCCAGGTGTGGTTCAAAGTACTATCTTTGGGACGATAGCGAGAGAACTAAGAAAATATTTCGTCACACTTTTAGTAGTTGATCAAAGACCATCCGGAATAGATAATGAAGTCATGTCTCAAATTGGGACAAGGATTACCGCCTTGTTGAATGATGATAAAGACATTGACGCCATTTTTACAGGTGTGTCTGGTGCAGGGAGCTTGCGCTCAGTCTTAGCCAAATTAGACTCTAAACAACAAGCTTTAATTTTAGGACATGCTGTACCTATGCCAGTGGTAGTACGTACTCGTCCCTATGACGCTACTTTTTATGCCGAGATGGGCGACCAAATCTGGGAAGAAAAGTCTGATGCAGAAGTTTTTGCAGCAGCTGATTTAGCCAAAGCCGATCTAGGATTTTGATTTGTAACAGTAAATTCGTACTATCCCTACATGATGGTAGTTGATCAAGTTCGGTTATCTCACTATTAACAGGCAACAGAACCAAGATTTTTGGCGTCACTATAGAGATATTCTGCATTTTTAAGGAATTGGCACAAGACAATTTAACAAATGACTGCTTTTGTTCTACAATAATTAGTTTTATCTGGTCATCTTTACTATCCGCGCCTCATGTCGTACTATAAAAGAAAGTAAAACTCATACTGACTTCGTATTCTACGGTTGCTACCAGCGACGGAAAAAGAGAAAAATTCTCAAAAACGACCCAGTGTAATTCTAAGGAGATTCCCAAATAGGAGACAGAGTAGGGGGGAACATATTCCAGGTCAACGCCGTCTTGATTACGGCTGTGTAAATCCAATGCATAATGGTAGCACAGTATGTTTAGTGATCTAAGTACCAAGCTCCCGAATCCGCTCTAGTTAGAACAGTTTTATTGTGTTTACGGAGTAGAGGAGAACGCACCAATGCCTACTGTTAACACCCAAACCGAAAATCTAAATACCAAGTTCACGGCTGATATGGTGCGAACCTATCTCCGGGAAATTGGTCGCGTCCCACTGCTAACCCGTGAGCAAGAGATTGTTTATGGGAAGCAAGTGCAGCAAATGATGATACTGCTAGAAGCGAAAGCAGTTTTAGCTGATAAATTACTTCGTGAACCTAGTTTACCAGAATGGGCTATTCATGTTAATCAATCTGAAACAGATGTGAAGCAAAGCGTAGCCCAAGGTAAACGAGCCAAACAAAAGATGATTGAGGCTAATTTACGTTTGGTCGTGGCTATTGCCAAAAAATATCAAAAGCGAAACATGGAGTTCCTGGATTTAATCCAAGAAGGAACTTTAGGATTAGAAAGGGGTGTGGAGAAATTTGACCCCACTAGGGGTTATAAGTTTTCAACATATGCTTACTGGTGGATACGTCAAGCAATTACTCGTGCCATTGCCCAGCAAGGTCGGACAATTCGCTTACCCATCCATATTACAGAGAAGCTCAACAAAATCAAGAAAGTGCAACGAGAGTTAGCACAAAAATTAGGGAGATCGCCAACACCAGGAGAAATTGCGAAGGAATTGGAAATAGAACCCGCTCAGATTCGCGAGTATCTGAATATGGCGCGTCAACCAGTTTCTCTAGATATAAGAGTTGGTGATAACCAAGATACGGAATTGCAAGAAATGCTGGAAGATGACGGTCCATCACCAGAATATTACACCAACCAGGAATTTCTACGTCAGGATCTAAACAATTTGTTAGCTGAACTCACTCCCCAACAAAGGGAAGTCGTAGCACTACGTTTTGGGTTAGAGGATGGTAATGAAATGTCCTTAGCAAAAGTTGGTGAGCGGTTAAATCTTAGCCGTGAGCGTGTTCGTCAATTAGAGCATCAAGCTCTTGCTCATTTACGCCGTCGTCGCGCCAATGTCAAAGAATACGTTGCTAGTTAAAATCATCATATATGATCATCCGCCTCCTGGAAATCAGGGGGCGATTTTTTTTAATTCAAAATACCCTACGGGAAGGTAAACCTACAAAATTCAAAATTAATCAAATATTTTTGCGGAATAGATAAAATTTACGTTGTAGCTTCAAATATAACCAAAAATTGTAATTAGAAAATTTCAATTTACATAAACATTTAGGGGGGTGATTAAAACAATCATCAGGTGCAATTAATCTGATGATATTTGCCCACTTGAATAATTTTTTTATGGGAATTTACAAAACCACTTTGTCAGGGTCTTATCCTTCTAGTTGTTTTACTCCTGACTCTTCCTATATCACACTAGTTTTCAGGGAAAAAATAATGAGTAAAAAACATATTTTTTTTATTTTAATACTGTGTTCCATCGTATATCCATCGAATGTATTAGCAGTAAATACAACAGCAACAGGAGATGAGACATCTTCTGATAGTCTTTCTAGTTATAACCTCAATATTGCTAATAATATTAGTGCCTTTCCTAGTCAATGTGGTTTGTCAATTACTGGTGACTATGGAAACAATGGGACTTCTCCAAATAATAATTGGGGAATACGTACCACATATAATACAACTCCATGTAGTAATGCAAGTGATATAGAAAAAAGCAGACAAGAGCATGAAAAAAAAATTGAGCAAATCAGAAAAGAGAAAGAAATAGAGATTACTTGTATTAATGCGCGAGCAAAAGCTGTGCAAGAAAATAAAGACCCTGACAAGATTTGTCCACTAATGGAGTTACAGAAGAACTTGTCATCTTCACAAAAACTCAAGTGACTCACAGGTAAGAATTCAAAATTCAAAATTCAAAATTCAAAAACAAGAAAATCAGATGAGGTTTGGGTTCGGTGCGATTGAAACTATATCAGTATTTCCGTGGAAATGTATCATAATAAATACAAAAAATTAAACATCCTCCTTTAGGGTGAATCTATTGGGTGAAGCGGGAAATAGTTAAGAGTTGATATTCTGCCATTATTCCCGAAAAATCCCTAAAAACTCAATTTTCTACCGATCTTTAATATTTAAAAATATACTCATAACTTTTGATGGAGCATTTAGCAAGAAAAATTTAGTTATTGTTTTAGACATTTAGAAAGTAAATAGTTAATTTTTTAACAGGAGAAACCAGGTGTTTAATCAAATTATCAACTTTTTGCCACAGAAACCAGGGAAAATCCCCTTTTTTAGCTTATTTTTAATTGCTAGTATGGTTGGTTTTGGTGTTTTAGGTGAGCGAACTAAACCAGCACTAAGTAGCCCGACTATATTAGCTGTGAACTTACCAACAGACTCTACTAATATTCAAACATTTCCTCAACAAGACGGGATTTATCTTTATGGTCAATCCACCCAATCAAATCAACCAGGACAAGGTTATATAGTCTTCCAAAAGCAACATAACAAAGTAACAGGTGCATTGTATATGCCTAACTCTGAATTTAGTTGTTTTCAAGGTACGATTCAGCAGTCAGGAGAGTTAGCAATGACAGTGACTAGTTCACCTGGAGAAATTGGGGTGACTAAGGTATCCACAACTAGTACAATACCTAGAATATATGATTCTGATTCCTCTACATATGCTTACTCAGTAGCACTACAAAATTATCATCAACTCAATTCTGTGAGTGCTAATGACGAGAGTATTTTACAGATGTGCAATCGGTAGAAAGCACTACGTCCTATCAATAGTCTCCAGATACTTCGCTCTCTAAGATTTCTTACAATTGTGGTATTAATGAAGGTAAATCATTTTGAATTGTTTCCCAAACTCTACTCAAATCAACTTGAAAATATTCATGAGTCACCACATTTCGCATTCCTCCCATCAAACGCCAAGGGATGAGAGAATAGCGTGATTGGATTTCATTAGGTATATTTCTGGTAGCTTCTCCAATCACGACAAAATCGTAGAGAATAGCTTTGAGAATTGTTTGATTTTTAGTGAAATCCTCAAAAGTTATGTTTTTTGAACATTGTTGAATTGCATTTATAGATTTCACAATATCTTCAAGGGAAAGCCGCCAATTTCTAGATGGCACAAATAATATCCTTTAATACAGGTTCTCGTAGATGTTCTTTCAAAGCTTCCTTAGTTCCTAAATCTACAGAACATCCCAAAATATCTTCTAAATAATACTGCACTTGTAAAAGTTGAAAAAATCCACCCGGTTGATTAAACTCGACTAAAAAATCTACATCACTATCTGAACGGGCTTCATTTCGAGCTACGGAACCAAACAAATTAAGGGATTTTACTCCAAGTTCTTGTAACTTTTCTTTGTGTGTAGCTAGAATTGCCAGTACTTCACTTCTGTTCATAGATATTTTACCTCTGAAATCTTTATCTAGCATAATTGCAAAAATTGCCAATATTTGTCAATCGAATTGAGTAGATATTTTAAATAGGCACGTTGTTGCTCTAGCCCAAACTCCATGACAACATGGCAGATGAAGAAGAATGAATGCTATAATAGTACCCTAAAGTAGGATGATGCTTAATTTAAATAATATCTATGACTGCTGCAACCACTGTAAAAACTGACTACGAAGCGATTATTGGTTTAGAAACCCATTGTCAACTTAGTACTAATACCAAAATTTTCTCCTCTAGCTCTACCGCATTTGGTGGTGAACCTAATACTAATATTGACCCAGTGTGTATGGGACTACCTGGTGTTTTGCCAGTACTTAATGAGAAAGTGCCTTGAATACGCTGTGAAAACTGGTTTAGCGCTAAATTGCCAAATCGCTAAATATAGTAAATTTGACCGTAAACAGTATTTTTATCCTGATTTACCCAAAAATTACCAAATTTCTCAATATGACCTCCCCATCGCTGAACATGGTTGGTTAGAAATTGAGTTGCTAGATGATGCTGGTAATCCTACCCGTAAACGCATTGGTATTACCCGCTTGCATATGGAAGAAGATGCAGGTAAATTAGTGCATGCGGGGAGCGATCGCCTGTCTGGTTCCACCTATTCTTTAGTCGATTATAATCGCGCCGGTGTACCATTAATCGAAATTGTCTCGGAACCTGATTTACGTTCGGGACAAGAAGCGGCAGAATACGCTGAAGAATTACGCCGGATTGTGCGCTATATTGGCGTCAGCGATGGCAATATGCAAGAAGGATCTCTGCGCTGTGATGTGAATATTTCTGTGCGTCCAGTGGGACAAAAGGAATTTGGCGTCAAGGTAGAAATCAAGAATATGAACTCCTTTAACGCTATTCACCGGGCTATCGATTACGAGATTGAACGACAAATCGCTGCGGTGGAAGCTGGGGAACCCATTATTCAAGAAACTCGCTTATGGGAAGAAGGTACTCAACGCACTATTAGTATGCGGGTGAAGGAAGGTTCCAGTGATTATCGCTATTTCCCAGAACCAGATTTAACCCCCATTGAGGTAACAGAGGTACAATTAGACACATGGCTTCACCAATTACCACAATTACCAGCCCAAAAACGTCATTATTATGAAACTGATTTGGGACTTTCTGCTTATGATGCACGAGTCTTGACAGAAGATAAAGTCGTAGCTGATTATTTTGAAGCGGCGATCGCATCTGGAGCTAATCCCAAAGCTGCTGCTAACTGGATTACTCAAGATATTGCAGCCTATTTAAATAAGCAAAAACTCAACATCACCCAAATTGCTCTCTCAGCCACAAACCTCGCTGATGTAATTACTCGCATTGAAACCGGAAAAATTAGCAACGCTCAAGCTAAAGAAAAACTGTCAGACTTACTCAGTGGTGTCCCTCCAGAAAAAGCTTTTGCTGGTCAAGAGTTGATTAGTGACCCTGCTATCCTCGAACCCATTGTGGATGAGGTGATTGCTGCTAACCCCAAAGAATTAGAAAAGTATCGTGGTGGTAATATCAATCTTAAAGGCTTCTTTGTCGGACAAGTGCTGAAAAAGACTAATAAACGTGCTGACCCTAAATTGACTAATGAATTGGTGGAAAAGAAACTTAATGCTTAACTGATCATTAGACATCTCCAGAAATGAAGTAGGGGCGGATTGCAATCCGCCCCTACTTTAGTATTAAAGTATAAATCTTCACTCCTAAACCCCTCGATTCTGAATTATGCAATTCCTTTTGTCATGAAAATCTCAATCTTCCCAGAAAATAAAATTGAATTTTCACCATAATTTTGTCTACTTAATATTATTAATTTTATAGTTACATAATACAGAATTTATACATAGATAATTGGGTTTCACTCACAAAAAAAGTGCCTTTTTATAAGTAAAAATACTTTTAAGTATGTTGTAATTAACCATTTTTCATGGAAATTAATCAGGTAAAAAGCTGTCTAATAGATGGCTTTTTTAGGCTATTTGTAGTGATTGTGGCAAAATCTAGAAATTTTTTGGAAAAATTGACAAGTAAGGGTGTCACCCCTCACCGCAAAAATGGTATAGTATGTTAAGTAGATGAACCCTGATGATCTGGAGAGCTATCCAAGTGGCTCTCCTTTTTTGTTTTTACCCTGATCAGGCTTGTTGATGGTTAATCAATTAGGACTCTAAGCATTTATTAGCATGATGATAATTAATCATCATGTCCAATACTGCATCTGACGAACAAATTAGGTGAATACAAAAGTTTTCCTCTGAACAATAAAATACAATAGATAAAATCTAATGCTGAATGACTGGCTAGTAAAAGTTGCCAGCATGATGCAACTAATGTTTGTGGAGAAGAATTATGGGAGACTGGCAAGAAATTACTGGTGGTGTCACAGCAGCCAGAGGTTATCAAGCAGCAGGTATTACTGCTGGACTCAAACCTTCAGGATTACCTGATTTAGCTTTAATATTCTCAGATGTCGATGCGATCGCCGCTGGAGTTTTTACGACCAGTCATGTCAAAGCTGCTTGTGTAGATTATTGTCGTCAACGGTTACAAGCTAAACAGAGTGCTAGAGCGATACTCTGTAATGCTGGACAAGCAAACGCTGCTACTGGTGAACAAGGTGTACGTGATGCTCAAGAAAGTGCTGATTTATTAGCCAAGTATTTAGGTATTCCTTCAGAATCAATTTTATTGGCTTCTACGGGGGTAATTGGTCAACGGATCAAAATGGATGTCCTCAAAAATGGACTACCAAATCTAGTCGCAGCTCTTTCAAACACAGGTTCTGACCATGCAGCGGGAGCAATTATCACTACAGACCTAGTTACTAAATCCATTGCGTTAGAAACAACTATAGGCGATCGCCCAGTGCGAATTGGTGGGATAGCCAAAGGTTCAGGAATGATACATCCCAACATGGCAACAATGCTGAGTTTTGTCACTTGTGATGCTGCTGTAACACCGACCCTTTGGCAACAGATGTTAAGCAGAGCCGCTGATAGAAGTTTTAATTCCATCACCGTGGATGGTGATACTAGCACTAATGACAGTTTAATAGCTTTAGCTAATGGTCAATCCCGCACCCCAGCAATTATTGAAATGGGTGTAGAAGCAGAGAAATTAGAAGCGATGTTAACAGCAGTATGTCAGCATTTAGCTAAGGCGATCGCTCGTGATGGAGAAGGAGCAACCTGTCTGATTGAAGTGCAAGTGAGCGGAGCTTATGATGAAGCATCAGCGAGACAAATAGCTAAAACCATTGCTGGTTCATCCTTAGTGAAATCTGCGATTTTTGGTCGTGATCCGAATTGGGGAAGGATTGCTGGTGCTGCTGGTCGTGCGGGAGTGCCGTTTGAGCAAAATAATTTACGAATTAATTTGGGAAATTTTTTACTATTCGAGAATGGTCAACCTTTACCTTTTGACCGTGCTGCTGCGAGTGCTTATTTGAAAAAAGCTGCGGAAGCTTCGTTAGTCGAAGACTATGTTGCTACTAATAATAGTAATGATTTGTCTGTGAGTAGAAGTAAAATTAAAGCTCAACGAGTAGATAACCCAGTTATCATTAGTGTCAGTGTTGGTAACGGTAATGCTACAGGTAAAGCCTGGGGTTGTGATTTGAGTTATGATTACGTGAAAATTAATGCCGAATATACTACTTAATAAGAAGTAGGGAGTAGGAAGCAGAGAGTAGGAAGCAGGAATTAGAAAGTAAAAAATAATTTATCCCCACCTCCCCCTCTCCCCACCTCCCCACCTCCCCCTCTCCCCATCTCCCCCTCCCCACCCTCTAGATAATTTTTTATGACTTACTATATCGCTCCTCGCTTTCTGGATAAACTCGCAGTTCACATCACCAAAAACTTCTTAAACCTTCCTGGTGTAAGAGTTCCCCTGATTTTAGGTATTCATGGACGCAAAGGTGAGGGTAAGTCGTTTCAATGTGAATTAGTCTTTGAGAGAATGGGTATTGAAGCAACGCTCATCTCTGGTGGAGAATTAGAAAGTCCAGATGCAGGAGATCCAGCACGTTTGATTCGGTTGCGCTATCGGGAAACCGCAGAACTAATCAAAGTGCGAGGTAAAATGTGTGTATTGATTATCAATGATTTAGATGCAGGTGCAGGACGCTTTGACGAAGGTACACAATACACTGTTAATACTCAGCTAGTTAACGCCACATTAATGAACATTGCTGATAATCCTACAGATGTGCAATTACCCGGAAGCTATGATTCAAATCCTTTACGACGTGTCCCGATTATCGTCACAGGTAACGATTTTTCCACCCTATATGCACCCTTAATCCGGGATGGACGGATGGATAAATTCTACTGGGAACCTGACCGTGATGACAAAGTGGGAATTGTGGGAGGGATTTTTGCACCTGATGGACTTTCACAAAGAGAGATTGAACAATTAGTTGATACTTTTCCTCATCAATCCATTGACTTTTTTAGCGCTCTCCGTTCCCGAATTTATGACGAACAAATCCGTAATTTTATTCATGAAATAGGTTTTGAGAAGATTTCATTGCGCGTGGTAAATAGTATAGAAGGTCCACCAGAATTTAAAAAACCTAATTTTAGTTTGTCTCATTTAATTGAATCTGGTAATTTAATGGTGAGTGAACAAAAACGAGTGGAAACATCCCATTTAGTTGATGAATATAATCGTTTGAATAGAGGTAGACACTTTTTATCTGCACCACCTGTAATCGAAGCACCAATTAATCAACCTGTAAATCCTGAATTTCCTAAACAGCAAATATTTCATAACCATTTAAGTTTAGAAACACAAGAACAAGTCCGGCAAATTTTAGCGCAAGGTCATAAAATTACTATTGAGCATGTGGATGAACGTCGTTTTCGGACAGGTTCTTGGCAAAGTTGTACTAATGGACAAATTGATGCACATTCTGACGCTATCTCAATTTTAGAATCTTGTATAACTGAATATAGTGGTGAGTATTTACGGTTAGTAGGAATTGATCCAAAAGCGAAGCGACGGGTAGTTGAGACTATTATACAACGTCCTAACTAAGATGAATGAAAATTATTTGTTCGTAGTTGCGCTTCAGCGCCCTCAACCTAAAATGAAAGCGAATAATTTTTGTTCCTTCTATATTCCAACTAAAATGTTCAATACTTGCAACAGATAGCATTATTGATTGTTCCGGAAGGAACTAATATTGTCATTCTGAGCGACAGCGAAGAATCTTGAGGGATTCTTCTCGACCGTCAGAATGACAATAGAACTTCCTTTCTTAGAGGTTGTTTGAAAAGTTATGAGGAGGTGTAATTTATTATTCTGGACGACAGTAAATAATCCCGCGAATATCTCTTCCCTCCCGTCAGGATGACAGTATTAGTTCCTCGGTTAACTGAACTGTATGGCAATATAGTAACGTTTTTTACCTTTATTTTGACTTTTCAAACATCCTCTTAGTAACTTAGACAATACTCGCACCGATTTTTGGCTCGTTTTCTAACCCTTTCACGTATTGTTTCAGATATAGAACTCATGATGATAAAGGAGTTTTTATTCCTCGTTTAACTGCTTCAGCTAAACCTTCGGATTTTCTTAATTGTCCGATTTGATAAACCGACATTAAAATTAATAATTCATAGCGTTCTGCTGCTGTCAACCCAGCATTTTTTCCTTTAGCTTGCAGCCCACCCAAACGTTGATTTTGTAAAGCATCCATTTTTAAATTAGCTAATTCCATCACTTCCTGATCAGAAACATGAGAAATTTCCGAATGAATACTCATTTGTGAGAGATTATCACAAGTAGGCAATACTATTTCTAAAGTATCAATTAAAACTTCAGATATCTCTCGCGCTGTAGCTTCTCCAAGGCGCTGGACAGATGCAACTAAACTGTCGGGTAAGTCGATAGTTATGGGAATAGTCATAGATAAAATCGTATTTTATCTCAATTATAGCTTATGACAGGAATAATATTTAATTTTTGAAATTATCTATCAACTCCGATGGGTTTTGGAAGTAGGGGGAATATTGGAATACGCCCCCTACTTATGTGTAATTTTTCGACGTTTCAAACACTCTCTCAGAGGATGTTTGAAACGTCAGAATTGAAGTCAAAAATGTCATGCTGAACCCTTCACTCCGTTCGAGGGTAAACTCCGCGCTAGCGTAGTGTTCGCGTAGTGTTCCGTAGGAAAGCATCCCAAAATTGAGATTCTTCCCTCCACTTCGTTACGGTCAGAATGACAAATTACACCTCACAAAAACTTTTAAAACATCCTCTCAGGATGGATATAAAAACCCATCCCAGAGAATTATTTACTTGCTCTTACTTACCTTTTACTGGTGCGCTAGCTGCATCACCAACTATTTTTGCAGCATTTTCTTCGCTTTCTAGAACACCAAATTCAATCAATAACTCTTCTAACTCTTCCATTTCAATTGGTGTAGGAATGGTGAGATTGTTGTTATTAATAATCTTGGTTGCTAAGGAGCGATATTCATTACCTTGATTACTATCAGGTGCATACTCGTTTACAGTCATGCGGCGTAATTCAGCATGTTGTACTATGTTGTCGCGAGGTACATAGTGAATCATTTGAGTATTCAAACGTTTAGCTAGGGTTTCGATTAATTCGATTTCCCGGTCAACGTTACGGCTATTACAAATTAAACCACCTAAACGCACACCGCCAGTGTGAGCATATTTCAGAACACCACGAGCAATATTGTTAGCAGCATACATCGCCATCATTTCCCCAGAGGTAACGATGTAGATTTCTTGGGCTTTTCCTTCCCGAATTGGCATGGCGAAACCACCACATACAACGTCACCTAATACGTCGTAACATACGAAATCAACGTCTTTGTATGCACCATTTTCTTCTAAGAAGTTAATAGCGGTGATAATACCACGACCAGCACAACCTACACCAGGTTCTGGACCACCAGACTCTACGCAACGGACATTCCGAAAGCCGGTCAGCATGACTTCGTCTAGTTCGATATCTTCCACAGCACCACGTTCAGCAGCCAATTGAAGAACGCTGGTTTGCGCCTTAGTGTGTAACATCAAACGGGTAGAATCAGCTTTAGGATCGCAACCGACGATCAAAATGCGTTGACCCATTTCTGCCATAGCAGCAAGGGTATTTTGAGAAGTGGTAGATTTACCAATACCACCTTTACCGTAGAAAGCTATCTGTCTAATTTTTTCGTCAGTCATGATTAGTTTTTCCTACAATTATTTGGTCTATGGATGGGGTATGAGTTGCATGCTTGCAGAAAGTTATGTGAAGACAAATTTTGTCTTCAACAATAACTTAGTCATTACTGATTTAACAGTTATGCCCCTTATTTCTAGTAGAATCGCATGGATTTCAATTGCTTAAAGTTTATGTAGAGAACATCTTCATCTTTGATGATAAAGCCTTTAAGTTATAACTGAAATCATGACGATTTTTGTAACCCAATCTCATCGGTTGCTCACACCTTAAGATTGCCTACAATATCAATTCCATTTCATCGAGAGGTTTTCCCTAAATCATGCAACCAACCAAAGTTACAGGCAATTATTGCTATTAATATGGCAACAAGTTATCATTGGACTTAAAACTGTTACGAGGATTACTGTTTTAGCTCATCTGGTATTCTCTGTTCGTGGTGACAAATTGTAGCTGATGAAACAGATTTACCAGAACAAAAGAACTTGATTGAGCTGTACTCAATTCAGTGAGAAGTTTTTTGTACTTTTACTTTTTCGATTCCTATAAAAACCATAACACACATTTCACTAATTTCTTGGTTTTTTATCAAATTGTTGATTAACTTCCAAATATATTCTCTTTCTTACCTTCAAGCGCCATAACTGATATATTTCTGTCTACTATCTCTCAATATAAACAGACTATTTTATACAGTTCTAAATAATACTAGTATTAATATTGGGAACAGGCATATTGCCTGCTCCGGCTTAATAGCAGGCAATATGCCTGCTCCACGGATTTAGCATGAACTTAGTTTGAGAAGTACGCAAAAATTAACTGTGGTGTAAATACATGAAAACTGCTGTAACTTGTTCTTTGGCTGAGATTTTGTTATAATAATGTAAGAGAGTGTTTGAAAAGTCAAAATGAAGGTAAAAAATTGTCATGCTGACCGTAGCGTAGGGAAGCATCTCATTCCTTCACGATAAATCGAGATTCTTTGCTTCACTTCGTTACGCTCAGAATGACAAATCACATCTCCCCATAACTTTTCAAACATCCTCTGATATTACTGAATCTATAAAAATCAAAACGGAGATAAGTAATAATTATGTTAAGTGGAATTAATGAACAAGATGAAACTACCTATCTTCTAGAATCAGAAGCGAATAAACAACATTTACTTAAAGCGTTGGAAAATGTAGAAAAGGGTAACTTAATTTATGATATTAATTTAGATAAAGATGAAAAAAAGGTTGTATTTGAGCCAGAAACCTTTGAAGAACTGAATCAATGGATAAAAGAAGAATCAAAAAATTTTTCAAAAACTATTAAAACTTATTAAAGATATACAAAAAGATCCTTTTGCAGGTATAGGGGAACCAACACCTCTCCAGTCTACATTGCAAGGTTATTGGTCAAGGAGAATTACAGATAAATATAGGCTAATTTATAAAAATAGAACCAGATTCAAATCTATTAATTTTGATTTTACCAAAATCAAAAAGCCCTTTTCCAGAAACTAAGTTAGACGATGTTGCAGGGTGCTTAAAATATCAAGGGGAACCAAAAACTCTTGACGATATGGATAATGCAATTCATCAAGGTGTAGAGGAAATGTGGCAATGATTGCAGTTGATACTAACATAATCGTTAGATTTTTAACTCAAGATGATGAATTGCAGTTTCGCAATAGTAGAGAAATTCTTCAGAATGAAAATATCTTTATAGCGGATACGGTAATTCTAGAAACTGAATGGGTGTTAAGGTTTTCATATAAATTCAAACCTCCAGAAATATGTACAGCTTTCAGAAAATTTTTTGGTTTACCTAATATTTATCTTACTAATCCTAACTTAATTTTTCAAGTAATTCAATGGCATGAAGATGGTTTGGATTTTGCTGATGCTTTTCATCTTGCTCAGACTCAGCATTGTTCTAAATTATATACTTTTGATGAACAATTTGTGAAAAAAGCCAAGGGACTAACACAGTGCGAAGTTCAAAAGCCTTTGATTTAGTTTTTAGTTCCCAGGTGTTAGCCCTATGCATCCTAATTTTATGACTCACCCACAATATCGGATTTTGTCACTAAACTTTCCCCAATTTTTGGTTCAGTCCCGGCTATTAACCGCTCTATATTACTCCAGTGACGGAAAATTACATATAATCCTCCCATCATTGCCAACAATAGATAAGGTAAAGGTTGTGGAAAAACAATCATCAATATCGATACTGCGATAGCCCCAGTAATTGAACTTAATGATACAATTCGCGATATTGCCACTACTACAGCAAATACCCCTAGTGTTGCCAATCCAACCTGCCAACTGATAGCTAACAAAATGCCGACACCAGTAGCTACAGATTTACCACCAGTAAAACCCAAAAAGATTGATTTACTGTGTCCTAAAATCGCCGCTAACCCAGTTAAAGTTACTAACCAAGGTTGCCATAAATTTACATCTATCATTGGGGGGATTAAATTTTGGTCAGGAGCAACATTAAATAATAAATTAGCTAGATCTATCGCCAATATTCCCTTCAACGCATCAACCAATAACACCAAAGCCCCAGTTCTTTACCCAAAGTTCTTAACACATTCGTAGCTCCAGTGGAACCAGAACCAACTTCCCGAATATCAATTCCCTTTAATTGCTTAACTGCAATATATCCCGTGGGGAAAGAACCCAACAGATAAGCTATATAAAACAACTACCCACACAAAGTTAACCAAATCAGCCATAATAATATCAAAAGTAATAAGAGCAGAGGGTCAGGAAGAGGCAGGGGAGCAGGGTGCGGGGAGCAGGGGAGAGAAACGGAGTTATGGAGATGGGGAGAATATATTTTAAATTCTCTTTCCCCTGACCCCTGACCCCTGCCCACTGCCCTTTGTCCTCTTCTCTCCCCATCTCCCCACTTCCCACTCTCCCACATTAAAAATCATCATCATAATCTCATTTCGCACAGTTTTCGGGTCTGGTGCAAAAGCCAACCACAGAGGAAATTGTAACAGTGCTAAACTAATCTGTTCCTCCGAATCATCAATGATAATTAAAGGCAATTGATTGGCTTTAACTAATCGGTCTGCTTTTTGGGTAAAGCTGCTGAAGTTTCAAATAATACTATACCTCTGTCAGGTCCAAAATCTGGACGACCAATTCCTAAACAGTCTTGTAAACCACGACGCCATTCTCCCAAACGTTCTGGTGTATTCGCTAAAATTAGAGTCCGGACACGCGATCGCCATATAATTTATGGAGAATAGAAATTGCCGCTGAAGTAATGAGGATATTTTGCAAACGACTACCCATTGTCCGTAAAGCACCTCTTCCTCCTTGGTTAAAAAACCAATTGGATACCCTTTCGGCATGAATTGGTTCAAAAGTCCGACGTAACTGCCACGCAGGTCCATAATAATCCGGTTGATTCCGGTATTGGTCAATTAAACGCCGAATTTGTTTGCTGGTGTCTTGAAATTGCTGTTGGGCAAATTGCAGGTATATTAGTAGCTGTTGTTCAGTAGGTTTCTCTTCTTTGACCGCTGGTTTTTCCCGTTCTCTAATTTGTGGAACAAGTTGGAGTTGTTCTGCTGCTGCTGCCAAATCCTGTAAACTACCTGTGAGATAATCTTTAAAACCCTGTACTCGAATTGCTAAATCTTGGGATGTTCCTGCAAAAGTAGTTCGCATCTCATTCCGAATCCGTTCTTGACGACGTTCCAGTTGTTCTACCGAAATTTGCAACGTTGTTTGCGTTGTTCTAACTGGGTTAATGAATCTTGCACTATTGTCCCAAGTGCAGTTTGTGTTTCACTAACTTGGAGAAGCAAGTTTTGATGTACTAATTGCAGTTGGCTATTTCTGCTTTTAAAGCTACTTCAGTTTTTGTAACTCACTAATCGTTGCTCTGCTTGAGTCATATAGTGAATTATCTAATGATTCTAGATGCAATCACCTGGTTCTGTTGGTGTCTAGATGCTCTGAAATTTACTAGAAATTGGGTTCAACTGATGAGTGTAACTCAGTTAACGGTTGTTGTTCTTCATTCAACGTGGTCGGATTTAGTTCTGGTATGGGTTCCAACTGCTTATCAATCGATTCTGGGGTTTGAGATTCCTCTGGGTTCATAAACAATAAATTGCAATTCCTACGATGCTAATCAATACTTTGGAAAATATACCAATTCAACACTGAACACTCACGCCAATAGGGACAACGTTCTTCCAGACAAGATTTTAAGCTGTTGGGGTCAAATAAAATCGGCAAAAAGTGAATACTGTTGATTTCTTTAAAATAAAACAGGATGGGAACTTTAGTCCAAAATATCCGCCAATTTTGCCATTCTCGGTACGGAAAACGCCGAATTAACTCTTCACCTCTGTAAATATCAAGGTCAGTAGCCGTAAATTGTAACCGAAGTGTTACAGTTTGAAATAAGAGAAATAAGCCAAATAAGGCTAATATGCCTGCAACTAAAGCTTGGACAAATACTAAAGGAATAGCCACAACCACCAAGATGATGGGAATATTGTAACTAGGCTTAAGTTCCACTGTGGATATGGTGCTAGGTGTAAATGAACTGGTCACAATCTTCAATCCTACACAAGTTAATAGACTTACTTTATATGTTGACATCTTTAGAAACCGGGTGCATATCCACCACCAGTTCCCTGAAACATTACCCATGATAGAAAAAAGTTGCTAATAAAGATGATTAGCAAAGCTGTTACCACAGCAGTTGTAGTGGATTGTCCTACTCCTTTAGCACCTCCTGTGGTGGTCATACCCCAACTGCAACCAATCACAGCAATTAAAATACCAAAGCAACCTGCTTTAATCAAGGCGCTACAAATGTCCCAGACACCAAGTAAGTTGCGGGCTGAATCCAAAAATACTGTATCTGACAAATTGTAAATATTGGTAGCTACGATTAATCCCCCAAACATCCCCATGATTAAAGATAGGAGAGTTAAAATTGGTAACATTAATAAACAAGCGACAACGCGGGGAATAACTAAGTAGTCGATAGGATCTGTTTTTAACATTAACATGGCATCAATTTGCTCAGTGACTCGCATCGTGCCAATTTCTGCGGCAAAAGCAGAACCGACTCGTCCTGCTAAAATTACTGCTGTTAGTACAGGGGTGAGTTCTCTAGTTAAGGCAATGGAAAGTACTCCACCGACTATGCTTCCTGCACCAAAATTAATAAACTCCCGTGCTACCTGAATAGTAAATACTGCACCCACGAAAAAAGATGTTAATAAGGCAATAAATAGGGAGTCTGGCCCAACTGCTGCTAATTGTTCTAGGGTATTACGTCGATGGATTTTGCCCCGAAAGAGGTGAACTATGACTTGTCCACCCAGGAAAATGGCTGCCAGCAGTCGCTGACCCCATATACTTACATTGGATTTAGATATAGTTTCGCTCAATGTTCTGCTGTCAGTTATTGGTGGTTTTTTGTTGATTAGCAATTTTTTATTATATTTATTTTCTCATTTCATGGCGCTATTCCCCACCTTACCATCTCCCCATCTCCCCACCTTACCATCTCCCCATCTCCCCATCTCCCCATCTCCCCATTTCTGGGAAATATTAACTTAAGTTAAAAGTCATTCTCAGAATCTTTTCATAATTTTATGCGTGATTAAATATATTGAAGCGATGCATTTAGAATTAAAATCCTGACAAGATAAGGGTTTTGAGCATTTACAGGAGATAAATCTACCTGAGCATACAGCATCACCAGTCATCTGTTATTTTAATTAAAACTTAAGATTCTTGACAGATTTATGGATTGGCGGCGATAGCTCGTATTGTAGAAGGTAGAGCTATTTTTTCGACTATGACTCACTTTGTACCCGAAAATCCGCCTAAAATGTTCATTTTCAGCAACTTTTTCCGTTCCCTAGTGCTGACGGTGGTTCTTAGCTTTATTGCACCTCTATTCTTGGTGGGTGGGGCTTTGCTGCTCTTATCTTTAATTGTTCATCTCCCCGGTTCACAAGGGATAATTGAGCATATCCTCACTCAGATTATGCATTTTTTAGCTACCTTTGGTAGTGGGAGTTCCCTGTATGGACTCTTAATCATTGGTTTAACTTGTAGTTTCGTGGGGGCACTTTTTGATATTTATGCCTATTGTCGATACTATATTTTACGAGTTGATTCCTAAGTGCCAATTATTTTTTCGCTATCTTTATTACCAAGTAAATAAACTTTCTTCATCAAACTAGATTTTGATGGAGAAAGTTATAAAAATACTCAGATTGAAATTATAATAGATTATTTAACTGCTTATGATTTGGCCGTTTAAGTCTAAGTGTAGTAAACAAATTGCACGAATTGAAATCACTGGTGCGATCGCTGGTGCTACTCGCAAACGGGTGCTTGAAGCCCTAAAAACTGTAGAAGAGAAAAAGTTTCCGGCGTTAATGCTACGTATTGATAGCCCTGGTGGTACAGTAGGAGACTCTCAAGAAATCTATAGCGCTCTCAAACGCTTACGTGAAAAAACCAAAATTGTCGCCAGTTTTGGTAATATTTCCGCTTCTGGTGGTGTCTATATTGGCATGGGAGCGGAGCATATTATGGCTAATCCAGGTACAATTACAGGTAGTATTGGTGTAATTTTACGAGGAAATAATATAGAACGCTTGCTAGAAAAAATTGGTGTTTCTTTCAAAGTCATTAAATCCGGTCCTTATAAAGACATTCTGGCATTTGACCGAGAATTGACGGCACCAGAGGAACATATCCTGCAAGAATTGATTGATGTCAGTTATCGGCAATTTGTACAAACAGTAGCTGAAGGTCGTTCCTTAACAGTAGAAACTGTCAAGAAATTTGCCGATGGTCGAATATTTACCGGAGAACAAGCCGTAGAATTGGGAGTTGTTGACCGTCTGGGAACCGAAGAAGATGCTCGTCGTTGGACAGCAGAACTAGTTGGTCTTGACCCAGAGAAAACGGTTTTTCATACTTTGGAAGAACGTAAACCTTTTCTGAGTCGTTTTCTACCAGGAAGTCGTCAAAGAGTTTCCAGCATTGGAGCGGCTATTAATTGGCTAGAATTTGAAATGTCTACCAGTGGACTTCCTTTATGGTTATATCGTCCTTAGCATAGAAGTTGAGGGAGCAGGGGGCCATATCCCCTACTCCTAACAGTGAGTGCTTTGGCAAATTTTTCCAAAAGCAAAATCATCAACTGTTCCATTGAACAATTCCTAAATTTTGTATCCAGATTCGAGAATCTCAACTTCCCAATAGAATAACTAACATAAGTAACTTTTCAGGAGGATTTGGGAGTGGAGTGGCAAATACGAGCAATTCGCGGAGCAACAACAGCTTCAGAAAATACGGTAGAAGCAATGCGAGCATCAGTAATAGAACTTTTAGATGTATTAGAACACCAAAATCAACTTCAACCTACGGATATTATTAGTGTTACCTTCTCCGTTACCAAAGATTTAGATGCCATTTTTCCAGCTGCAATCGCCAGAAAACGTCCTGGGTGGGATAATGTAGTTATGTTAGATGTACAGCAAATGCATGTAGAGGGAAGCTTACCAAGCTGTATTAGATTATTAATCCATGCTAACTTACCTAAATCAGCCCCAGTTTACCATACCTATTTACGTCAAGCTGCCAACTTACGCCCGGATTGGAGTTTATCCCTGAATAGGGAGTAGGAAGTAGGGAGTAGGGAGTAGAGAATAGGGGAAATCCCCATAATTAAAATTAGGGGATTTATTTAAAATTTAGAGTATTTATATGAACGAACAGCGTCAACAAGCTTATTACCAACTAATCCAAAGTCTACTTGGTTGTGCTAGTGGAGAAGAACCAGGAATTTTGGTAGCACATCAAGACTTACTGGATGGAGACTTTTTGCAAACACTGGAAACGGTAGCAGCATATTTTTCGGAACAGGGGGAAGAAAATAATGCTAATTGGTTAAAAGATTTAGCATCTCATCTCCGGATAGAGCTAAATTTACCCACGAATAGCATAGATTTAGAACCTTATCAGCAGTTTTTGCTAGAAGTATTACAAGCAACCTTGGATAGTCATGGTGACGCACAAATAGTTTATCCATTATTAGCAGCCAATACTGATAAACTCAATGATAATTTTGCGGAATTATTACATCATTGGACAATAAATCAATTAGCAGCAGCAGAACTAGAAAAAGGAAAGTACATTGCCGAAGTTGTTTTTAGATTCAGTAATCGGATTCAGCAGTTTCCTTTAGGTAACAGATCTCACAATATAGAAATTGGCATAGTTGGCTATGAAACAACTTTAAATATTTATACCCGTGATGATTTTCCCCTAGCTTGGGCTACAGTGCAAAATAATCTGGGGATGGCTTACTCTCACAGAATCAAAGGAGATAAAGCTGAAAACCTCGAAAATGCGATTATTGCTTATAACGCCGCTTTAGAAATTTATACCCTGGCTAATTTCCCCGAAAATTGGGCAATGACCCAAAATAATCTGGGGATGGCTTACTATGACCGAATCAGGGGCGATAAAGCCGAGAACCTCGAAAATGCCATCAGCGCTTATCATGCGGCATTAGAAATTTATACTCGGACTGAATTTCCTGAAGATTGGGCAGATATACAAAATAATCTGGGAGATGTCTATTCTAACAGAATCCAGGGCGATAAAGCCGAGAACTTAGAAAATGCCATCAGCGCATATTCATCTGCACTTGATATCTACACCCGTGAAGATTTTCCCCAACATTGGGCAGGTATCCAAAGTAATTTAGGGACTAGTTATTTTTCCAGAATCCAGGGAGATAAAGCCGAGAATTCTGAATATGCGATCGCGGCATTCTCCGGGGCATTAGAAGTCCTAATTCGCGATGAATTCCCCTTAGATTGGGCGATGGTGCAAAATAATCTGGGCAACTCATATCTTTATCGAATCAAGGGAGATAAAGCCGAAAACTTAGAACAGGCGATCGCCGCTTATTCACAAGCATTACAAATTTATACATACACTAATTTTCCCCAAGAATGGGCAACATTACAAAATAATTTGGGAAGTGCTTACTTAGAAAGAATCAGAGAAGATAAAGGGGAGAATTTGGAAAAAGCTATTACAGCTTATTCACAAGCATTACAAATTTATAACCGCCATGAATTTCCCTTAAATTGGGCTACCACACAAAATAATTTAGGTTTAGCTTATTCTCAGAGAATTAAGGGAGAAAAAGCCGAAAATTTAGAAAAAGCAGCCATAGCATTTGCTGCGGCTCTAGAAATTTATTCTCCTGCGGATTTTCCCGAAAATCATGCAGAAACCTTATCTCATCTGGATGGTGTTCATCGAAATGGATAAATAAATTCTTGTGGAGCAGGCATCTGATCTGAACAGAAAGGACAGGCAAGATGCCTGTTCCACAATCTGTTTCTATTCCATGATTTTAGGCTGGTCAAACCACTGCTTGAGTCAAAAGAGCATCAAGTTGACCCTGAGTATCTAACTGATAAAGGTCATCACAGCCACCAATATACTGACCATTAATAAAAATTTGCGGGACACTGCGACGTCCATTGGCTCTTGTGGACATTGCAGTTCTAGCAGCGTCATCACCATCAATTTTATATTCAGTGAAATTGACGCCCTTCCACCACAGCAGTAATTTAGCACGAATGCAGTAAGGACAAGTTTTCCAGGTGTAAATTTCGACATTTGCTTGGATGCGTTCGGGATGACGACCCAAAAGGGAGTTGATAAAGTCCAGCATATTTGGATGGGAATATATTTGAGGATTTACCTTTAGAGTAAATTATTTTGCTGTAACTAAACCTATCTCACAAGTATTAACCTGAAACAATTTCTTCTGCTGCTAAAATCAGCTTAATTTGATCCTTGATTAGGTATAACTAGATTTACCTCTTGTAATTGTTTTGAATCCTTGTTAATTTCTATAGTACTAGGTTGAGCAGGCTGACCATTAAGAAATAAATTGTAAGTTCCTAACAGCAATTCTTCCAGAAAGAAAATTCCAGCACTATTAGTAATAGAAACAATAGATTTAGCTGATTTACTTGACCCCGATGGTATAGCTTCTACCTTCAACCCTCCCACCGGATTTCCTGTACCAATCGTTACTTTACCAGCCACGGTATAGGAAAGAATCATTGGTACTCTAATAGTAGTATAACTACCCGCAATAACTTCCACAGCATAAGCAGATTCTAGAGGCTTTCTATTAATAGGATAACCCGCAGAATCTAAATCAAGACGATAAATTCCGGGAGGAAGTTTCACTATAACTCCATTGGCTGTAATTTCAGTGGAAAAAGATTTAATAGGTTTATTATTAATAATTAACAATAAATCTGTATCTTTGGTATATATTTCTTCACCATTATCTAACTTACCATTACCATTATTATCGATAAAAGGCTGAATAAAAATTCCTCCTTCACTACGTAAACGCTCAAAACGAGAATCTCCCAAACCAAGTTGAGGTTGGATATTCAAAGCAGGGGATAACTCTATTTTAAAACTTGTTTCATTACTAGTAATAGAGACTCCTTGATAACGCAATACTAATATTAATCCTGGAATAATTGCTGTAGATGCAGAGGCAATAATTCCACGACCTTGAGAACCAATAGCGTAACCTAAATCAAATTCGAGCAGAGGTCTATATTCTTTAAATATGGTTTTTGAGATATAATTCCATTTCAGAGTAGCTAAATAATCATCATTATTAGTTTTGTTGGTTTCATAACTAATATTTAAAGAATTTCCAGTTGCAGCATTAGCAGAGAAACTATAACCGAGTTGTGTGTTTGTAATAATATCATTACCACGATGAGTAAGTTTAAAGTTTGTGAAAGAAGAACTTAAATTCCAATTTAAATTATTTTTATTATTAATATTTGCACTACTAAAAAAGGAAAAATTACGACCTGTTTGAGAAAGATTAATTCCATAATTAAGAGTATGATCACGACTATTACTATTAAACTTCAAACCTATACCTGTTACTAATTGCCAATTGATATCAAAACGTTGAGCTAGACTATCACTAAAAAAGTTAAAATTTAAATGCGGGGTTGGGTTGAAACTAATATTAGTATTGTAATCCAAACCCTTACTTTTTGTCCCCATTAAGAATGCTGCATTTACTCTTAAAGGCAATTTTCCAGGTTGATAAAATAATTCTCCTAATCCTAATAAAGATTTATCATAAATTATTCCTGTACCTAAAGTTAAATTTTGCGTTACTCCTAAACGATAAGCTACTCCCCCACGAAAATCTGTAAATTTGCCAATAAAATTATTTGCAGATGACTGTTGACCCAAACCTGTGGAAATAATTAAAGCCGAAGTTCCTTTAGTTAATTGACCAGATAAAATAGAAAATTTTGCTTCTTGAATTGTTGGTGTTGCAGTTAATTGTCCATTAGCATAAAGATAAACACGGTAATCACTACCACTAATTCCGCCCACAGGGATATTTTCAAAGCGGTAAACCCCAGCAGAATCAACTAAAATTTCCCCTACTATTGTACCACCAATGCCTCGTTTTAATTGAACTAAAGTTCCTGGTTTTGCTTCTCCTAAAATTGTCCTGACAATTTCTCCTGTTTGTAATCTCTGACCAGGACTAAAACCTGTTCCTGATGAAATTGTAGGAGTATAACCAAAGCGTTGAATAGTAGTAAATCCCCAATAGGAACCACTACCTTGACTTTGCCAAAAGCTAGGCTGAGAACCAACTACATAATCAGCTTTAGGAGTTTGGCGTAAATATTGCGCTTCACTTAATTGCCATTTGCTGACATCTGTTAAATCTGATTGATTAGTTTGCAGAGTCCAACTTCCGCCTAAAAAACTACCAATTGCGGTTAAATTACCTTGAGATTCTATTGATTTAGAAGTAGAAGTGCCAGTTAAATTAATTTGTTGTCCTATGGTTGAAAAAGTAAAAATAGATGGATTAACTTTTGGTAATCCTTCAAAAAATATAGGTTGTACTTTTTGTTCTGCTTGTTGTCCATCTAAATTTAACCAAGGTGGGTTGAATACAATTGCATAATCAACAATATTAAATTCACATTTCACTCCTAATTTGCTTTGAATATCCGCAATAGATAGAACTAAACCCAACTCGGTATCAGTTTTTAAATCTTTGGGGTTAATGCGGATGACTAAACCAGGAGAACGGATTTCTATTTGACCATCTTCTAAAGTTTTAATATTTAAATTTAATGCCGTTTGTACATCTTTAAAAGAGATGAGCCAATTTTCAAAATCAACCGCTTGTTTACCATCTTCTGCTCCCCGGACAAAGGTAGAAGCAATTACAGGATTTTTTCCTATATTTAGACCTACTGGTAAGCGAGTAAATTTTATTGGTTCTGCAACGGTTTGCTGTGGTGTTGGAGTTACAGGTGCTTGGACTAAGGGAGAAGATTTTTGTAATGGTACTTGATTATGAAAACAAATAATACATATTTTTGGATAATTAAAAGGAATATCATCAGTTAACATATTTTATAGAAATCAGCTTTGGTTTTGAATGTATTTGTATAGGTAGGAGTTATTTCATAACTTATTTGATTTTACAAACACCGTAAGAATTCAGGTTGACAGTTAACGGTTAACTGTTGACGGGTTTTAAATAACAGTCAATAGTCAACATTCAACTAACCTGAATCCTTACCAAACACCCTCTTATTTTTCAGCCGTTTTGTTAGCAGATGTTGCTTGCTGTGGAGTGATGGTTAAATTGAATTTAAATGGCAATTTTTCTGGTTTTTCTCTATTTCCCCAAACTAAATCTCCAGTTAATTGATATTCACCAGCAGCTACTTTTTTATCTTTTTCTAGAAAGTTAATCAAAATATTCCGCTGTCCACCAGCAATAACTGTAAAATCTTTACTATCTCCCGTTGCTACCGTTGTTCCTCCTTGCTTCAAAGTCCACAGAGCATTTGGAAATGCAGAAGCACTACCCTTGTTGCTTACTAACAAAAGAATTTTCTTACTTTCAGGTTCAAAACTCGCTTTGTCGATAACTAATTTTGGTGATGTCTGTCCTTGACGGACATACATAGTAATACCAAATCTGGGTTTAATACCCACTGAATATTGTCCTTGGGTTTTAACTTCTTCTAAACCTTCAGTAAAAATTACTGCCCGATATTCTCCTGATTGGGTGCTAGGAAGAAACTGAGAAACTAAGCGGATGCGTCGAGTTTGTCCCGGCTCAATTACTACTTCACGAGGAGAAAAAGTGAGAAATTGAGTTAAATCTTGGGGATTAGATTTTTCAGCGACAAAACCGTTCTCATTATAAGTAAAAGGTTCAGCATAGATACGACCGCGAAAGGGCTGATTTCCACCATTGGTGATTTCAATAATTCCTCTGGCTTGACCTTGTTCTGCGGTAGCTTCAATAATTAGGGGAGAATAGCGAAGTTGTGCTTGGGCTATTTCTGGTAGAAACGCAATGCTAGATAAAGCTAACGTACTAAATAAGGGTAGTAGTTTTTGAGCAAGTTTCAACATGGGATTTTTAATTGGGTGTTGCAGTTAAGACAAAGGTATAGCCATAATTACCACTTGGTAAACCAGGTCCATTAGTACCAGGTTTTACCCCTGCGAAAATTCTATAAGCAATACTACCAGGTGTTAAGTTAGCCGAAGCAACAGCACTATAGCCGCCATTTGCCCAAATTTTAATACCACCAACACTCAAGTATTCACCGTCATAAGTAGAAAGACCACGTAAAACGCTAGGATTTTGAATAATACCTGGTGCGGAAGTAGAAATTAAAACTTTTGTACCTGAGTTACAAGTTACTGTAAATGTTCCATCCCATGTGATACTAGCAGCATAAACACCAGTTTTAGCAATAACACCTGTATTATTTGAGTAATATAGGCTGTCAAAATTACAATCAGTAGCAACAGGTTGACTGACACTTAAAGTCGCAGTTCCTGAATATTGTGCAGAGGATGTACCCTGACAAAATACTATTCCTAATGCAGGTAATCCAGAAATGATTAACAATTTACGAAGTAATTTTTGCATGGTTTTTCTCATTTTTTCAATGTTGACAAAATGGATATATGAATTAAATTTCTATTTACTTTTAATCTCGATAATAGAGGTAATGAGGTATATTTGTCAAATTAGTATAGCGGTTTTCCAATCCATCAAATACAGTTTAAACTGGCGAATCCTGTAAGGGTTTCTTTACTTAACTGAACTGTATTAGCTTATATTCCATTCGACGAATAACCACTATAACTGGTATACTAGTAAAATTGATTCATATATAATGTCTTTAATTTGAAAAATTTACATATTTACAATACTTACTATTAAACGTTCAATCCCTTAATTTGGTATAGCCGTTAGGGTAAAGCTATAGGTGTAATTCCCATTTGGCAAAATTTGACCAGATGAAGGAGTTATTCCCATATAAATTACATAGTTTATATTAGAAGCAGGAGATAAAGTAACTGAGGGTACAGAACTGAAAATACTACCATTTTTCCAAATATAAGCACCGTTACTACTATCGTTCATATACAAATATTCTCCATAGTAACTAGGGTAGTTACGTAGTGATGTTACCGCAGAACTAACGGCTGGAGCAGAAGTAAAAACTATGACTTTACCGCCATGATTGCAACTAATTCCTAATGTTCCATTCCAATAAAGTCCGCCAACAAAACCGTTACTTATAAGCAAGGTAGGTGTAGTATTGGAATAAGTTGGATTATTAAAAGTACAATCAAACTGAACATTATAACTGGCGTCAAGTGTAGCTGTTCCTGCATAGGATGTATCTGTATTATATGCAATTTCTACTACAGTTAAACTAGTAAGAAGTAGGAATTTACTGAATATTTTGGTTATTATTTTTTTGGAAGTAAATTTTTCTGTAGTTAATTGATGGGACAAACATTTTTGTTTTAGCATTACCCGCTCTCTTAATCAGTGGTGTTCAGATTATTTTAGTGATTCCCCCTTCTTAAAAAAATAATTAGGAGGAATCACCAAACAATTAAATTGGTAAAAAGTGATTAATTTGGAGTTGCAGTTAAGGTAAAGGTATAGTTATAGCTACCATTGGGTAAACCTATACCAGTAGAAGCAGGGGTAGTGGAGATGCCAATTGTATAAGGAATACTGGTGCTGGGTAATAAGGTAGCTGGAGCTAAATTATTATTACCGCTTTTATATTCCCAAATCTTTACACTATTGATACTTAAAGATTCGCCAGTATAAGTGCTAAGTCCACGTGCTGTTGATACTGTAGCACTTGTAGTAGGTTGGCTGGTAGTAATTGTGACGTTACCGCCATGATTACAATTTACTCCCACTGTACCTTGCCAGGTAATAGCAACAGGTAAACCACTGGATGTATCAGAGGCAATAGTACCTGAAGAATTTGTGTAATTTGAGTTGGTGAAGTTACAAACAGCACTAACAACCTGATCAGCATTTAAAGTGGCTGTTCCAGCATAAGATGCACCAGCACCAGACACCATTCCTAATGCAGCTAATCCAGAAATGACTAAAGATTTACAAAGTAAGTTTTGCATAGTTTTTGCCTGATTTTTTGTGTGATTAATTCTTGTTATTTAGCGATTCCCTCTAATTTAAATCCAGGTAATTAGGAAAAATCGTTAAACAATTACATGGGTAAAAAAGTGATTAATTTGGGGTTGCAGTTAGAGTAAAACTATAGCTATAAGCACCATTAGCTAGACCTGAACCATTTGCGCCTGGAGTAGTGCTGAGAACTGCCTTATAAGCAATGGTTCCAGGTGCTAAAGTTACTGAAGGTTGGGCAAGATAGTTACCATTTTTCCAAATATTGGTACCGTTAGCACCACCAATATTTAAATATTCTCCTGTGTATGTGGTTAAGCTACGGGCTGCTGTAACTGCGGCACTTACAGTAGGTGAAGATGCGGCAATCTGCACATTACCACCATGATTACAAGCGATGGAAACTGATCCTTCCCAACTCACACTGCTAGAAAAACCACCAGAATAGGCAACGTTACCTGAATTATTGGCATAAGTTGGTGAGCCAAATGTACAGTCAAGAGCAACGTTTTGGTTCAAATTCAAAACTGCTGTTCCCGCATGGGATACACTCGCACCAGAAACTATCCCTAATGCAGCTAATCCAGAGATAATCAAAGATTTACAAAGTAATTTGGACATGGTTTTTGCTTTTTTTTGATGTGTTGTGAATTCTGCTTATTTAGTGATTCCGTCTAATCTCAATCAAGTCCATCCACAGGAATGTTTAAACGATTAATTTGGAGTTGCAGTCAGAGTAAAACTATAGCTATAAGCACCATTAACTAGACCGGTTCATTTGCACCTGGAGTAGTGTTTAGCTGTGCTTTATAAGCAATAGTTCCAGGTACTAAAGTTACTGATGATTCAGCAAGATAGTTACCATTTTTCCAAATATTGGTACCGTTAGCACCACCAACATTCAAATATTCCCCTGTATACGTAGTTAAACTACGTGCTGCGGTGACAGTAGAACTTACTGTGGGTGAAGATGCACTAATCTGCACATTTCCACCATGATTACAACTGATAGAAACCGCTCCTTCCCACGTCACACTACTAGCAAAACCGCCTGAATAAGTAACGTTGCCGGAATTATTCCCATAAGTTGCCGAGCCAAATGTACAGTCAAGAGCAACGTTTTGGTTCAAATTCAACACTGCTGTTCCTGCATGGGATACACCAGCACTAGAGACTATTCCTAATGCCGCCAATCCCGAAATAACTAAAGATTTACGCCATAAATTTTGCATAGTTTTTGGCTAACTTTATTTCTGCGCTTTTGATTTATGTTCACTACTCAGTATAATTTTCTTGGTTTAAAAGATATATGATATATATACTTAAATAAATATAAATTTTAGCTAAATATACAGGTTGTAAGCAGAATAATTACTGAAGATTTACGAAAAAACGGAATAGGAAGTGTCCTGTTACAGCACCTCTAATTAGGTTCGACCCGATTCATTGTTAGTAATGACAATTTTAACTACCAAGAATTTGGATAGTGCTGTTGATATCTGTTTGTTTGGAAATTATTCTATTAAAAATTTCTCAATCAAGGTTGTGAATATTTAGGTAGAGTCATACCATTTATTTTGGTAGAAGTGGCAAAAATTGATCAAATCGACCCACCGTAGGATCATCATATCACACAAAAGTCAAGGGAACGAACATAGAAAACCCATAAATCCGGAATTCATCTGCTCGCAGCAAAACTTAACACGAATGTCAGCCAAGACTTTTTTCTATATGTAACCGCGTTTTGGTAGACTGTAAAACTGAAACAGCCACAGAAAACGGCGGAAATTCGAGCAGTTGACAGGGGAAACTCCGTGGAAAATACACTAGGTTTAGAGATTATTGAAGTAGTAGAGCAAGCGGCGATCGCCTCTGCAAAGTGGATGGGTAAAGGGGAAAAGAACATTGCTGACCAAGTAGCTGTGGAAGCAATGCGGGAGCGGATGAACAAAATCCATATGCGTGGACGCATTGTGATTGGGGAAGGAGAACGTGATGATGCTCCCATGTTATATATCGGGGAAGAAGTTGGGATTTGCACTCGTGAAGATGCACATACCTTCTGTAACCCAGATGAGTTAGTCGAAATTGATATTGCTGTTGACCCCTGTGAAGGTACTAACCTAGTAGCTTATGGACAACCTGGTTCGATGGCTGTGTTGGCAATTTCCGAAAAAGGTGGTTTGTTTGCTGCACCTGACTTCTACATGAAGAAATTAGCTGCACCTCCAGCCGCCAAAGGTTTGGTTGACATAAACAAATCAGCCACCGAAAATCTGCATATACTAGCTAAAGCTCTAGACCGCGCTATTGATGAACTAGTGATAGTAGTCATGAAACGCGAACGTCACAATGATTTAATCAAAGAAATCCGGGAAGCTGGTGCTAGAGTCCAACTGATTTCTGATGGTGACGTGGGTGCAGCCATATCTTGTGGTTTTGCAGGAACTAATATTCATGGACTCATGGGTATTGGTGCTGCTCCAGAAGGTGTAATTTCTGCTGCCGCAATGCGGGCTTTAGGTGGACACTTCCAAGGTCAACTCATCTATGACCCAGCCATTGTGAAAACAGGTTTGATTGGTGAAAGCAAGGAAGCTAACCTTGACCGTCTCTCATCGAATGGGGATTAATGAACCTGATAAGGTGTATGACGCTCATGAACTGGCATCTGGTGAAAACGTTCTCTTTGCTGGTTGTGGTATTACTAGTGGTAATCTGATGCAAGGTGTACGTTTCTTCAACGGTGGTGTCAGAACTCATAGTTTAGTCATTTCCAGTCAGTCACAAACAGCTCGCTTTGTGGACACCATTCACTTGGTGAAGGAACCTAAAACTATCCAATTGCATTAGTAATTAGTAGCAGTTGTCAGTTGTTAGTGATGAATACCTACCAACAACTGACAACTGACAAGTGACAACTTACCATTACGAATTTAAGAAATGAATATTGCAGTGGTGGGGTTAAGCCATAAAACAGCCCCAGTGGAAATTCGGGAAAAGTTGAGTATTCCAGAACCGCAAACCGAAAGTGCGATCGCCCAACTCCTCAGCTATCCGCATATTGAGGAAGTTGCTATCCTCAGCACTTGTAACCGTCTAGAAATTTATATTGTTACTAGCGAAACTGACCAAGGTATCCGTGAAGTAACTCAGTTTTTAGCAGACTATAGTAAGTTAGCAACATTGTCTTTACGACAACATTTATTTACGTTGCTGCATCATGATGCCGTTATGCACATGATGCGTGTAGCAGGTGGATTAGATAGTCTGGTACTGGGTGAAGGTCAAATTCTGGCTCAAGTGAAAACTACTCACAAATTGGGTCAGCAATATAATGGCATCAAAACTATTTTAAATCGCTTGTTTAAACAAGCATTGACAGCTGGTAAGCGGGTTCGCACGGAAACTAGTATTGGTACTGGTGCTGTTTCCATTAGCTCTGCTGCTGTAGAATTAGCGCAAATGAAAGTAGGAGATTTAGCTGGGTGTCGTGTAGCTATTCTCGGTGCTGGAAAAATGTCGCGGTTGTTAGTACAACATCTCATTTCTAAAGGTGCTAGTCAAATTAGTGTTGTCAATCGCTCTCATCAACGAGCAGCAGAATTAACCAAATTATTTCCTCAACAAACAATTAACATTCATCTGCTTCCAGAAATGATGTCAGTTGTGGCTGCGAGCGATTTAGTTTTTACTAGTACTTCAGCGACAGAACCAATTCTAAACCGAGCTAAGTTAGAAATAGTTTTAGAACCGAATCAAGCTTTGATGTTATTTGATATTTCTGTGCCGCGCAACGTTCATGGAGATGTAAACGAACTAGCAAATGTCCAAGCATTTAATGTCGATGATTTAAAAGCAGTGGTCGCGCAAAACCATGAAAGTCGTCGGAAAATGGCACTAGAAGCAGAAAAACTGTTAGATGAAGAAGTGGAAGCGTTTGATATTTGGTGGCGTAGTTTAGAAACTGTGTCTACCATTAGTTGTTTGCGAAGTAAAATAGAAACTATTCGTGAACAAGAACTAGAAAAGGCTCTATCACGTTTGGGTTCAGAATTTGGTGAAAAACATCAAGAGGTGATTGAGGCTTTAACTAGAGGAATTGTGAATAAAATTCTTCATGATCCAATGGTGCAGTTACGCGCACAGCAAGATGTAGAAGCCAGAAGACGTTGTATGCAGACCCTGCAAATGCTATTTAATTTAGATCCAGAAGAACAATTTGGTTAAAATTGGGGAGCAGGGTTTATCAGCCCATCTCCCTATCCTGGATTTATCACCAGAGAAAAAATTGTTCATGGAACTACTACATAATATTTTCCCCTCAGCGAGTGTGTTAATTCTGTATAAAATCCCAATAAAATAGTTCATGTTATTTTTAAACGTGGAGCAGGCATCTTGCCTGCCCTAGCTTCAATGGCAGGCAAGATGCCTGCTCCACGGATGTAACATGAACTTAGTTTAATTTGTAGGGCTTCTGAAATAACACACTACCGCTAAACTGAATACTTTGATTCTAAAGAATTAAATGGAGTAATATACATTAATTCTGCATCCTCCGTTTTTATTTCTGTGGAGGGATTTAGTTGTAGCCATTCATGGAAACTGATTTTTAACTGAGATATAACTTCTACTTCTGTCAAATAAGATTTAAATCGGTGATTAGTTTCAATTATAGATTCTATATTTGCTAAAGTTTGAGGAAGACGTTTGTAAGCTTCTTTTTCAAATCTTCCTGTTAGTGGTGTTGGATTTCCTCCAAATAAACGCCAAGGAATTTCATCACGCTCAATAATTGCCGATGGTAGTGAAGATAACCATTTATCCGAATCTTCGGCTAGATTAAATAGATTCTTGCGTTGAATCTCGAATACTGCATTTTCATCTAAAGTCGGGTCAATCCATTGATAAATTCGAGTGAGTCTATGCAAATCAATCTTACCTTGAAATTGAGGGTGTAAATATGCTGATGGGTTAGAAGTAAGCAGAATCTCTACATATTTTTGACTACGCAAATTGATAACTTTTGCTCCTTCTTGGAAACGGCGAAGTGCTGTATCATGTTCTTCTAATTCTAAATAACAACGTGCTTCTGCAATGTACGCTAAAGATAATGTCAGCAGATATTCAGCAATAATTGGGCTTTTTTCGTTAAGTTCTATATCTGTATATCCAGTATAAATATGTTCCACCTCTAGAAAGCGGTTAATAGCCTGTAAAGCACTACTTCTTCGATTCTCAGCTTTAGTCATAGTAAAAGCATTATGTGCTAAATCAAGTGCAGCACGAAAATTAGCATAGAAACTCAAATCAATTTTGCGGTTAACTTTATTTAAGAGTGCTTCTATTTTTTGTAGCCTTTGTTCTAGTACATAAAGACGTTCTGCTATCACCGTAAAGCCAATCACGCAAACACCAAGAGTAAGTATACTCGTAGCTGTAGTTACTGCTAAAATACCTTGACTAACTAAAAGTGTTTGTCCAATTCCAGCTAACTGAGTTTCAACTTCACTTAATTGCTTTTTAACATCAGAAAACCCCTTGCTTGAGATTACTATGTTAGCTCCTGAACTAATCAAATTGAGTATACCAATAGGACTAGTGGGTAGTGAGGCAGCTTGAGAACCAATTTCTCGTAACCAACTAACAATTTGTTTAGTCCTTGCATCTCGAATAACACTACCAATTCTTTCTAAACTGCCATCTTGTAAACCTTTAATAATCCAATCAGCTAGTGTAAAAGTTACGTTAATTGGTAAACTCACTAGATTCCTCCTTACCATATATATCTACAAATAATGATACCACACCAGAGTATATACTGAATTATCTCAAAATTGTGCTGGTGATGCCATGATATCTATTTTATACAACTAGTGGCAATCTATCGCATTGGTGGAAATGATGGTGAGTATCCCATGAAAGAATAATTAGAAGCGGATTTAATGATTATTAATTAATACCTTGATAATCAATTTTATTAGTAATAATATAGATGTTATTTAATAGCATTTCCTGATATAATTTATGAGTAAATAAGTCGATTTCCAAAATTTAAGTGAAACGTGATTCCATTTATTACCAAATTTTTAAACGCTTTCCAGCACTAATGTTTGAACTTGTTGATCATCCTCCAGAACAAGTATCAAACTATCGGTTTAAGTCAGTTGAAGTGAAAGAAACCGCTTTTCGGATTGATGGGGTATTTTTACCTCCAGAAAATGCAAAAACAAGAATTATCTTTTTTGCGGAAGCTCAATTCCAAAAAGATGAAGCTCTTTATCATCGCTTCTTTACTGAGTCGATGATGTATTTGTACCGAAATCAGTCCGAGTATGATGACTGGTATTGCGTGGTGATTTTTCCCTCACGTAAGTTAGAACCAAAGGATAAAAAAACTCATCGAATATTTTTAAATAGTGACCAAGTACAAAGGATTTATCTGGATGAGTTAGGTGATATTAGTGACCAGCCAATAAGTATCAGTTTAATGCAGCTAACCATTGCCAAAAAAAAGGCGATGGCAAAACAAGCAAAGGAATTGATTGAGCGAGTAAAATTAGAAGAAACGGGGAAACTGCCGAAAACCGACATCATAGATATTATTACAACAATCGCAGTTTACAAGTTTTCGTCTTTGAGTAGAGAGGAAGTAGAAACTATGCTAGGACTGAATTTAGAAGAAACAAGAGTTTACCAAGAAGCGAGAGCTGAGGGTCGAGTGGAAGGTCGAGTTGAGGGTCGAGTTGAGGGTCGAGAAGAACGGGAGGCTGAAATACTGAAAGTAACCGTGCCTCTGTTACTAAAAACAGGGATGAGTCTAGAAGATATTGCTCAACAACTTAATATCAATCTACAATCTGTCCAATTTGCTGCACAACAGAGCAATTAACGGATTTTCATCAATAGACATCCCCTGCAAATGATGTAGGGGCGTATTGCTATACGCCCCCTACCAAGGGTTTTAACGAATGGATCATTAATTTTCCGAGATGTCTAATCTGGTCATTCGATTTTTGAACAAGATGATATCCTCTTTCCTGATTTTCTGTTACCTCTTTTTTTGTAAAGAAATATAAATTCGCGGGGGGTAGGCAATGGCTGAAATACTTATTCTATCGTTACCCCCCCGCGAATCGCTTACTGGGTAAGGGTTTGAGGTCTATTCCTTGGGGGTATTTTCTCAATAAACTGAGTTTTTTCACAGGTGATCTTGACCCCCCGCGAATTTGGGTATATATAATTAAGTCAGGGCAAGGCTTTCAGAAGCCGACCCTTTTTGCTTCTTCGGAAGTGGAATTAATGGAAACGTTTGACTCGCTATACCCTCCGCCCACGAGCGGGATAGTGACGCTTTTTGCTTCTTCGGAAGTGGAATTAATGGAAACGTGCACGAAAGTTCTTAGAAGAAAGGTCTTTTAGTACTTTTTGCTTCTTCGGAAGTGGAATTAATGGAAACAAGGTCTTTTAGTACCTTTACTTCTTTTATAAATTTTGGCTTTTTGCTTCTTCGGAAGTGGAATTAATGGAAACGAAAAGACACTTGCTTGATCGGGTACGCCTATAAAAGCTTTTTGCTTCTTCGGAAGTGGAATTAATGGAAACACTTCTTGTTTATTCTCAAGAAGCTCCTGAATAGTCTTTTTGCTTCTTCGGAAGTGGAATTAATGGAAACTTGCGGCATTGAACATAAAAGTATTTTCACCAAAAGTCTTTTTGCTTCTTCGGAAGTGGAATTAATGGAAACAGTTGAGAGAGAACACGAAAGAGCTTTCCACTAGCTCTTTTTGCTTCTTCGGAAGTGGAATTAATGGAAACTGGTAGGTTATGATAACAACCGCTTTGACCCCTACCATTTTTTATTTCTTCGGAAGTGGAATTACAGCAGTTTTCATGTATTTAGACCACAGTTAATTTTTGCGTACTTCTTGGTTTTGCGTCTACCTTGCGGGAACGTCTTCGACGAATGGGTGAGACAAAAAATGTGGTTCATCTACATGAAAATCGCTGTAATCCTATGCACTTTACAACTTTTCATCTTTGAGTAGAGAGGAAGTAGAAACTATGCTAGGACTGAATTTAGAAGAGACAAGAGTTTACCAAGAAGCGAAAGCCGAGGGTCGAGAGCAACGGGAAGCTGAAATACTGAAAGTAACTGTGCCTCTGTTACTAAAAACACGGATGAGTCTAGAAGATATTGCTCAACAACTTAATATCAATCTAGAATCTGTCCGATTTGCTGCACAACAGAGTATTTAACAGATTTTCATCAATCTGGTCAAACTTACGATATTAATCACTAATAAAATTAGCATCTGTCGAGTTAGTTGTATTGCTAATACCATACCAATATCACCTTCTAAATGCGTGACAGTTGCAATCATTGCTTCAATTCCTCCAGGTGTCAAACCCAGAATTGCAGTCATGATATCTACTTTAGTTACCAAGTGAAACTCATATCCAATTCCAAAACAGCATAATATAAAGGCAATGACAAGAGCTATTTCCAACAACAATACTTTCTTTAGCTGATTAGCCTTTTGCAAATCAAACTTGAGAACCAATGGAGACTCCCATTAAAATCAGCCCGATGATAAATATCATCTGTGGGATATGAAAATGATAGGGTACATTCCAAAATACTAATATCCCGATTAAAAAAGAGCCTAAAAATCCTGAGTTGGGAAATTTCCACCACTTACCTAATAAAATTCCCAAACCACAACACCCAGTTAATACCATACAATTAACTATTAGTGGTAGGGACGGTAAATTTTCTACTATTGGTTGTAAAACTAGAGTTTGACTTGTGGCGATGGTGGAAGAAAAAAAACTGACTGCTATAGGGATAATCAATACTACCAGCATCACGCGAGTATATTGCAAAACCGTTACTACCACCGCATCTGCACCCATTTCTTCGCTGATAGCGACAATACTAGCAGAAGCACCAGGTATCGACCCTAAATAACTTGTAGCTTTATTGATTCCACCCCATTTTGAGATTAGATAGCCGTTTAGTATACCCAGGCTACCAGTCGCCAAAATACACAATAATAAAGGTACAGCATAAGTTTTTACTAGTAGCAGTGTTTCTGGAGAGAAGCGAGCAGACTGATGAGATACCAATAATCGTCTTACCAAGAGTGACCAAACTAGAAGGTAGAGGTTGGGAATTACTGCGAATAGAGTTATAAATAATTCCCGCTACTAGAGAACCTACCAGCCACCCTACAGGCAATTTGAACCAGCTAAATACATACCCCGTCATAACTGCGAGAACTAAGGGTTCAATGATTCTCCCCATTTTCTGCCAGTCTAATCTAATATTTTCTTTCTCAATCAAAGCAATGTCTTCATCTGGTTCTGATGATGTAGTCATACGGGAATCATATTTGATGATTAAATTATCTATGCTGAATTAAATAAAAACTATTTTTTATACTAAATCAAGAATCCCCAGGTTGGGGTAAAACAGCTACATAGCTAATTTTTCGCAACTTGGGGAATAAGTACCAGTAATAATCTTAGACTAATTTAAGCAACTGACTAACCACCAAAATTTGCGGCAGCAAAGTCCCAGTTAGCTAAATTATCTAAGAAATTCTTGATGAATGCTGGACGAGCATTTCTGTAGTCGATGTAGTAAGCGTGTTCCCAAACGTCTAAGGTGAGGAGTGCTTTCTTACCATGAGCTAAGGGATTTTCTGCATTGGGTGTCTTAATCACTTTGAGTGTACCACCATCATCAATTAACCACGCCCAACCACTCCCAAACTGAGTTGCAGCAGCAGTCGAAAACTCTTCTTTAAATTTATCGAAGCTACCAAAGTCTTGATTAATCTTCGCCGCTAAAGCACCTGTAGGTGTTCCACCACCAGATGGTTTTAAAGAATTCCAGAAGAAAGTATGATTCCAGACTTGAGCTGCATTATTGAAAATACCAGCTTTAGTAGAGTCTTGAAAAGCAATTTGGATGACTTCTTCTAGTGATTTATCAGCTAGTTCTGTACCATCAGTGAGCTTATTCAGATTGTCTACATAAGCTTTGTGATGCTTACCATAGTGATACTCAAAGGTTTCACCTTTCATGCCATAAGACTCTAATGCATTAAAATCGTAGGGTAGGGGGAGTTGTGTAAATGCCATTTTGTGAAATCCTCTCTTTACCAATTTTTAGTGTCAAACTCTCACCGCAGCTTAGGAATACACACTGTTGTGTTCAGCAGCTTTACATCCTTAAATAAAGGGATATAAAACTTAACGCTGTTATTCTACTATCAAAGTGGGTATTTTGACTAATTAGTTGCCTAATAAGTCAAATTAGGAGGAATTCGGGTTTCTAAATAAGAATAGCTAATCAATCTGATTAGCTATCTTTTAGCAATCTATGGTTTAATCAGAGAAATTTTGATGTCGTTGAGAAATTCCCTTCTCTGACAGGGAAATAATTACTTGTATTAAAATAAATGCATAGAGCAAAGTCTTTTACATCTATCTTCAGCTAGATGAATTAATGTTTAAAATCTATAAAATAGATAATACAATACTTAGCAACAAATTTTTCCGTAACACCTAAAATCCTACACTGTCAGCGATCGCGCCGTATTCTGCACAGAAAGCATCAGTGTAGGTAGTTGGCTCACTACTGGTGACGCTCTATCGAATGGGAAAACCAGGACATTATAATCATGACGGAGATAAATGCTGTTGGTAGTGATTAACAATTTTGCTGGTAACTTCAGTGGTGCTGAGTCCATCAGTTTGAATTTCCACTGCACCTTCGGCTTTTCGCAAAGGAGAAACTTGGCGATTGCTATCTTTCCAATCTCGTTCCGCAATATCCCGTTCCAGTTGAGCTAAACTGACGGACGGTTGTCCCTGAATTTGAAAGTCTTGCTGACGACGACGAGCGCGTTCACCCACCGAGGCTGTTAAAAATATCTTGACTTCCGCATCTGGGAAAACATGAGTGCCAATATCCCGTCCTTCTGCCACTAAACCACCCCGATGACCCCAGTGCTGTTGCAGTTTCACTAGGGCAGCACGAACTGCACTTTGGGCAGCAATGGCGGATACTTGAGCGGTAACATCTGATGTCCGAATTGCTTGGGTAACATTGTTACCATCAATCCAAACCTGCACTGGTGATTGCAAATCTGAACTCGGAATCAGTTCAATTTTACATCGATTCACTAATTGGGCGATCGCATATTCATCATCAATGGCAATACCTTGTTTTTGCACTAGCCAAGTGATAGCACGGTACATGGCTCCTGTATCTAAATAAACCAAACCTAAATTTGCTGCCACTTGACGAGCCACTGTGGATTTACCAGCGCCAGCTGGACCATCAATGGCGATGATGGGTTGGCGATCGCGCAAGATGGTATTGTCAATTAAGCGGGTAGTACCACATTGAGCGGCGATCGCGAGCATTCCTTCCTCCTCAACTGTTTCTAATAACATCAACGTATTCGGATCAACTAATTCAACGTATTCGACCAAAATATTGTTCACCTTGGCAATTTCTTGCCACACTAACGCTATCAACTGGTTGCTGTGACGCATTCCAGCCTTAAAAGCGGCTTCTGCTTGCTGCAAGGCATAAGACAATACTGTTGCTTGCTGTTTTTCAGTTGCTGTCAAATATTTGTTGCGAGAACTTAAGGCTAGACCTGATGATTCTCGAATTATGGGACAAGCAACAATTTGCACTGGCAAATTTAAATCAGCCACCAAGCGTCTAATAATAGCCAGTTGCTGACCATCTTTTTGACCGAAGTAGGCTCGGTCTGGCTGTACCAAGTTAAAAAGCTTGGTGACTATGGTAGTCACACCCTGAAAGTGACCTGGTCGAAAACGACCACACAAACCAGATATCATAGCAGATGGTGGGATTACTTGCATCATTAGAGATTCTTCTCTACTGTTCGGAAGCAATCCCATTTCTTCCGGAGTGGGGGCAAAAATTGCATCTACACCGGCTTGTGAACATAATTGCTGGTCTGCGGCTAAAGACCGAGGATAACGTTGATAATCCTCCTGGGTACAAATTGCAAGGGATTCACAAAAATACTGACAATCACCACCAAATTTTCCTGTCTAGCTCGTTTAATTAAGCTGAGATGGCCAGAATGCAAACTTCCCATTGTGGGTATCAGACCTATAGCCGTTTGATCCCAAATCCTCATCTCATCTGGTTCTAAAGCCTCAAATAGCATCAATTGGCTATGTTGACGATGTTGAGTTAAATAGCAGCGTAAAGCCGCAACTGTGGTCAGCAGACGCACAAAATTCCCCTAGTTCTTACTTGGTTCTCTTCCTCGTTAGTTTATATCTGAAATGAGGAGAAGAGATGTAAGCGCTAGGGGAAATCATTAATAGTGAATAGCGATGAAAGAGTTGGGAGTGGGAAAAGTGGAAATTGGCTATCTGCCCAAAATATCAATTTGGACTGGAGCAACTCCACTACCCATCATGCCTAAAAGCCGAGCTGCACCAGCGGAAAGGTCAATAATTCGTCCACCTATATCGGCTCACGGTCATTAATACGTACGACTACTGAACGACCATTATGGGTGTTAGTAACCCGAACTCGTGTACCCATAGGTAAGCTGCGATGAGCTGCCGTTAATCCTTCTGGATTATACCTTTCACCACTAGCAGTACTACTAGCAGAACCATCATAGCCGTACCAAGAAGCCATGCCTGTGAAGTTAATGCGGACTCCACCAATGGCAATTTGTTGAGGTAGCTTTGGTATCGACCATCGCGATGATCTTGGGGAAATTCGGCTATTTCGTTTAAAGGAGATGCTTTACCGATCAGTCGTCGCAGACGATTAGTAGCTTGCAATGCATCTTGAGACAGATCTTTGGTGGTATCCGCTAACCGCGTATTTTCGTTGATTTCCACCAATTCTTGGTTTTTAAATTTGATGATGTACCGATCATCGCCTTGATTTTGTCCCAGATTACTATTGGTAAGGGTGGTTTTAGCCCCTGCTTTCCAAGTGACATTAATCTGACTCGCGTCTATGCCGTCATCAATTAGCTGGTTAATTTTAGCAGCGACCAGACTAGCTCGATGAATCGGGTCATTATTGACGGAGTTAACTACATTGCCGAGATTTCCCATCTTCTGTGAGTTGCTAGCAATAAGGGCGTACTTTTGTACGCCCTTATAATCACCAATATTACCAATTTTCGGCTGTAAACGAGAAATCGGCGTACTACTCACAAAAGTTAGTACGGGAATATTACGGATGAAAAGGGTTGCTGCCTGCCGACCTCTAATGATGTGAGGATAAATTTGTGTAATCACAGCATCCCCGGTCTTCTTCCCGGATGGGGATTGGTACTCTCCTACCTTGACCACTTCAACATCAGTTGCCGGAGTTTTTGAGGAAACTACCGCAGTTTCCTTAGAGGTTTGAGTGCGACCGACTGAGGGTATCCCCAAAACAGTCAGAAACAGGGTGACAATAGTCCACAAATGTCTTTGATTCATGCGTCCGATTTTAAAGCGACTATAGAACTGAAGTTTCACGATGTGCGTGTTTCACAGTGTGAAAATGACACCCCCCTAAAACTCGAACTCGTTCCGCTTTCACTTTTGGTTTGTAACTGCAACAGACTAGCATGAACCTTTTGGCTTGGGGATCAGGGTTTTATCGTAGGTCTGAGCAAATTTCTCGGATTTAAAGGTCAATTTTTTGGTTGTAACCTTCTTCAAATGCGGATTTTGGCTGTGTAGCCTTTTTTTTTGATCATTAAATAATTTCTTGCCGGCAGTTAACTAAAAACCATGATTTCCCGTCTTGCTGAAGTTGATAATTCAACCTGAAAGTTAACTGCTGCTTTTGTATCAAAAATTACTGATATTATCAATAAAAATATTTGCTTTTAATTATAAACTCAGGATAAATATTTAAATTATTTATTTAATAAAAATTTTATAATTATCAATAACCTCTTAGTAAAACAAGATTAATCAAACTATTGATGATTTCTGGTAATTTATAAGTTGTGGGTTGGCGGCAGATTTTTTGATGGTATATACTTATGCATATTATTATTAAGTATCTACGATTATGACAATTATATACTTTGATGTGTGGTGCTATTACGTAAGGCAATGACAGAAAGTAAGGCAAATATGATTTTTTTATGTCAGAGAACAGACAAAGATGAGACAATGAAAAAAAATCCTGGCATAGGGGGTTATTTGATTTTCGATTGTGATATAGATAACATTCAGAACCGTAATCTCTAGATATAACTAAGTATATTGGCAGCAACAGCTATTAACTTTATGAATAATCCCGAAAATACAGAAACCACATCTCGCTTATTAGATGTAATTCAGGAATTGCATACACGGTACCAAGGTTTACAAGAGGGTACAGTAGCCAACTATATTCCCGAATTAGCCAAAGTCAACCCCGATTTATTCAGTATTTGCATTGTCACAGTCGATGGGAAAATTTATAAAGTGGGGAATGATGAGCAATTATTTACGATTCAATCAATTTCTAAAGTATTTGCTTATGGATTAGCCTTAGAAGATCATGGACGAGATGATGTTTTAACTAGAGTGGGAGTGGAGCCAACCGGAGAAGCTTTTAATGCCATCATTTTAGATGAGCGTTCCAAACGACCATATAACCCAATGGTAAATGCTGGAGCGATCGCCACCACGAGTTTAATTAAAGGTTCTGGACCGACGGAACGACTGAATCGGTTGCTAGATATGTATAAAAGATACATCGGGCGTGATGTATTTGTTGATATTTCGGTATTTACCTCGGAAAGGAGTACAGGACATCGCAATCGAGCGATCGCCCACCTGATGTTAAATTTTGGTATGATTGACCCCAAGATTGAAGAAACCTTGGATTTGTATTTTCAACAATGTTCAGCGATGGTAAATTGTCAAGATTTAGCAATGATGGCAGCGACTTTGGCAAATAGAGGTATTAACCCAAAAACAGGAGAGCAAGCAGTAGATAGTCGTTACGTGAAAGACATTCTTAGTGTTATGTATACCTGTGGGATGTATAATTTTGCAGGTGAATGGGCTTATAAAGTGGGGATTCCGGCTAAAAGTGGTGTTTGTGGGGGGATTTTAGCGGTGATTCCCAATCAAATGGGTATTGGGGTGTTTTCACCGTTACTGGATGAACGGGGTAATAGTGTCCGGGGGGTAAAGGTATGTGAGGAGCTTTCCCAACGGTTATGTTTACATTTATTTGAGTGTTGGGGGAAGTAATCTGTTTATGGCGTTATATAACAGGAGTCAGGAGTAAAAGTCGGTTAGTGTATACCTTTTTGGGCAAATTTTGTATCTCATCCGCCTGAAAACCGCTATATCTATATATATAGATGTTGATAAAAAAATCTTTCTTCGAGGTATGTCAAGCAATTATATGTGTGATAGATTAAAATTTGGCTAGGATAGTCTAGGGAATTTTATGTAAATGAACTCAATTGTTTTTGTCTCACACATTAGTCGAAGAAATTCCCGCAGGGAAGGTTTATAAGCGTACCAAGTATGATGTATTTTACCATTTAACGGATGATTATTTCAGCCATATCTTGTTTAATTCAAAAAAGCTAAAAGGAAAAACTTATGTTCCTTAGTATCGAGCAAATCAAAGAGTCTCTTAAATATTTGGAACAGATGGGTTATTTTTGGGGAATTACTTTTTTAAAATGTAAGCAATTACAATTACCAGTAAATAATACTATTGAAATATCTTTAGAATCAGAAATTAAAGACTTTTTAGAAATTTATTATAAACCATTTAAAGAATCAGTATTTTTCTATTTTTGTTTTCGTTTATTACGAAATAATCAAGACAGATGGAGAAATATTCAAGTAGATACAGAAAACTTTAGCAAAAACATATATAAAAATAATCTGGCGCAAATCTTCAATCATGACATAAAAACAAAAAAATTGGGATGGAAAGATAACTATATTGAAAATTTGAAGTCTTTACAAAACGGTGTTATTCCTGTTTTTCATTTGGCTGTTTGGCTATATCGTGAAAAGCAATGGTCATCAGAAACAACACCAGAAAATATTATTGAATATTTTATAGAAGATTTTTTATTAAATGAACAGGAAATCAGTAATTTATTCGACTCATCTATTCCTGAAAATACGAAATATGATTATTTTTTAAATAACCATGTAGTTACATGGAAAGAACTACAAACAATTATCGGAAAGCCTCCTGATATTCTTCCAGAAGAAGGGATTTTAACACATTTACAAATACTCAGAAGATGATAAATTTTGGCCAAGATGGCTATATTTTGCTGAACAACATGGAGTAGATTTGTGATTCCTGTACAACCACAACCTGAACCTGATGATTTTGAAGAAAAAGTACGAAAGAAAGGTTTAGCCTTTTTACAAAAAGTTCCTAATCCTAAAACTGAAGATTTTAAAAACAGAGACTATTGGTGTAAGTCACTACTAGAGCTATATAATAGTTATCATAAAATATGCGCGTATTCAGCACAGTGGATTCCTTATGATACAGGTAATCCTAGTGTTGATTATTTTATTCCTAAATCGGAAAAACCTGAATTAGCTTATGAATGGAGTAATTTTCGTCTTACTTGCTCAAGAATGAATTCTGAAAAGGGTACATATTTAGACGTTATAGAATCCTTTTTCATTACCAGCAGATAGTTTTATTGTGGAATTTCCTTCTATGCTAATTAAACATAATCCTACTCTTTTAGAACCTCTAAAAAGTAGGGTATTTGATACAATTAAACGTTTAAAACTCAATGAAAAAATGCGTCCAGAAGGGAGAGCCGAGAAATTGATTGATTATTGCCACAAAGATTTTACCTTTGAATTTTTAAAAAGAAGATATCCTTTTATTGCTTATGAATTAGAACGTCAAGGATTAAAAGAAATAGATCAAATCGCATTGATAATGAGCGTGAAATAGTTCACTTTCATTGGTCTTAAAATCGGGGATGAACAAAATTAGACTGTTTAACTGGTTATTTACCACCCAATTATTTTATGATGCTAAAAGTTGATGAATGAATTAGATTGCACGGAGAGATTAGTTGAAAATACAAATACTATGTTAACCAAGTATTAATATAATGCATCGAATTACACACAAGTATTTAGTATAAATAGAAGTAAGTAAAATAGCCTTTAGAATCAGGTTAGATATTCCATAGTTAACATACTTAAAGCTTTATTAAAATTTTTGGAGAAAATAAAATAAATAATTTTTACTGGTTTCGTAGATGATATATACTGATGGTATAGTTAGTGTTTCCTAAGTGTTGATGCTAAATAATCTAGATATAGATAGCCTAGATTGAAAATGGAATAACTCTGTACTTTGTTACCCACAGCTATGAATAGCATCAATTTTTGTAAGTATAGTAAATGTATTTCTAGTATACAATAGCACAAAATGAGTCGATGATGATGAATTATAGAAACCGCAAATCAGAATATATTTATATATGATAGTGATTATGACGTTAATAACCCTTAATTAATCAGACTTTCAGCCTTAATATAAATTTTTGGATATTTGTAATCAAAGTACTATAAGCGGGAATAATACTTCTATAATCAATTATACAGAACCAGGATAAGCAATCATGTTAACAAAATCTAAATCTACACACGTATATTATTTGGAAATGATCTTGACAATCTTGATTCTTTTCATCCTAGACATCAATGGGACGGACTACTGAACGAATCGCACATGCACCCCTCCCGGATGCTTTTATAAATTCCAAATCAAGTCCAATCGTACCTAAGAATTACTTAAGAGCATTTTACATATGATTAAACTATCTGGTTATATATTCCTTGAACAAATTTATTCTGGTGGTAAAACTTTAGTATATCGGGCTATTCAAGAATCAAACCAGCGTCCAGTGATTATTAAAGTACTGCGACATGAATATCCGACTTTTAACGAACTGGTTCAGTTTCGTAACCAATATGCTATTGCCAAAAATCTTAACCTTCCTGGTATTATTAAAACTTATAGTTTGGAATTGTACCAGAACAGCTATGCACTGGTGATGGAAGATTTTGAAGGAATTTCCTTAAAGGAGTGGAAAGGAGAGTACAACGCTAACTCTTGGAATGATTTTTTTTACATCGCCATCCAAATCATCACTGCGCTCGACCAACTGCATCAAAACCGAGTCATTCATAAAGACATCAAACCCGCAAATATTTTAATTAACCCCAATACAAAAGAAATAAAACTTATAGACTTTAGTATTGCCTCTCTTCTTCCTAGAGAAACTCAAACCCTCAAATCCGCTAATGACTTAGAGGGTACTCTTGCTTATATCGCTCCGGAACAAACTGGACGTATGAACCGAGGTGTCGATTGGCGTAGTGATTTTTACTCATTAGGTGTTACTTTCTTTGAGCTGCTGACCAAAGAATTGCCTTTTATAACTGAAGATCCAATGGAGTTGGTATACTGTCATTTAGTTAAACAACCCCCTCCAGTACATAGTATTAATTCTGATGTTCCGCCGATTCTTTCTGATATCATTGCTAAATTGATGGCAAAAAATTCTGAAGATCGTTATCAGAGTGGATTAGGGTTAAAATATGACTTAGAAAAATGTTTGTCTACTTTTCAGGAAACTGGAAAATTTACACATTTTGTATTAGGAAGTAGGGATAATACTGATCAGTTTACTATTCCCGAAAAACTCTATGGTCGTGAAAACGAAGTAGAAGTTCTTCTGTCCGCTTTTGAAAGAGTAGCTGACGGAAATCGAGAACTGATGCTAGTTAGTGGATTTTCTGGGATTGGTAAAACTGCGGTTGTCAATGAAATTCATAAGCCAATTGTACGACAAAGAGGTTATTTTATCAAAGGTAAATATGACCAATTTCAACGGAATATTCCGTTGTCAGGATTTGTACAAGCTTTCCGCGATTTGATGGAGCAATTACTTAGTGAAAATGATGCTCAATTTCAGGAATGGAAAAGCAAAATATTCGCAGCATTAGGTGAACAAGGTCAAGTAATTATAGAAGTGATTCCTGAACTAGAGAAAATCATTGGAACACAACCCCCTGTAGCTGAACTTTCTGGCAATGCAGCCACAAACCGCTTCAATTTACTATTTCATAAATTCGTCAAAGTGTTCACAGCAAAGGAACATCCTTTAGTAATATTTATTGATGACTTGCAATGGGCAGATATAGCTTCTTTAAAGTTGATGCAATTATTTTTGTGTGAAACCGACATAGAGAATTTATTAATAATTGGTGCATATCGAGATAATGAAGTATCTCTAGCGCATCCCTTAATGCTGACATTAAATGAAATTATTAAAGAGCAAGTAATCGTTAATAATCTTATCCTTAATCCTTTATCTCTAAAGGATCTAAATTATTTAGTTTCTGATACTTTAAATTGTTCGTTAGATATTGCTTTACCTCTGACAGAGCTAGTTCACCAAAAAACGAAAGGTAATCCTTTCTTCAGTCATCAATTTATCAAGTCATTATATGAAGATAAATTAATTTCATTCAACTCTTATGAGCAATATTGGCAGTGCGATATTTTCAGAATTAAAGAATTATCTCTCTCTGATGATGTGGTTGAATTTATCGCAACTCAGTTACAGAAATTACCACTTTCTTCTCAAGAAGTTCTTAAATTAGCCGCTTGTGTTGGTAACCAATTTGATTTAGAAACTCTTGCTATTATCAATAGTAAATCTCAATCAGAAACTGCTGTTGACTTGTGGAAGGCATTACAAGAGGGATTAATAATTCCCACGAATGAAGTGTATAAATTTTTTCAGCATGAATCACCGAATCACAAAAATAATGACAGTAAATTTTTAGAGAATAATCAGATAAAATTAGAAATAAATTATAAATTTCTTCATGACCGTGTACAGCAAGCAGCTTATTTCCTGATTCCGGAAGATCAGAAAAAGTTAACACACTTAAATATTGGTCAACTCATCTTGAAAAACACTCCTAAAATCAAAGAGGAGGAGAGAATTTTTGATATTGTTAATCAATTGAATTATGGTGTGGAGCTAATCAAAAACCAAGAAGAACTTAATGAATTAGCAAAGATGAATTTAATTGCTGGACGAAAGGCTAAAAGTTCTACTGCTTATACAACTTCAATTAAGTATTTTGTTTTAGCTATTGAAATATTGGCAGAAGATTGTTGGCAATGTCAATATCCTCTCACTTTAGCTTTATATGAAGAAGCTTGTGATGCTGCCTATCTCTGTGGTGAATTTGAGCAGATGGAGGAATTTGCCAAAAAGGTAATTAATTCAGGAAAGTTTCTCCTGGATAAAATCAGAGTTTATGAAATTAAAATTCAAGCTTGTATCGTGCAAAATAAATTAATAGAAGCAATAAAAATTGGTTTCTATGTGCTTGAATTAGTGGATATAAAATTTCCGGAATCCCCAACTCAATTGGATATTCAAGAAGCTTTTAAAGCAACAGAAGTAAACTTAATCAATCAAAAAATTACGGATTTAATTAATTTACCAGTAATGACTGAATCGGCTATTTTATTAGCCATGCGAATTTTAACAATTATGGTTACTGCTGCTTACCTTGGACGACCAGAATTTGTACCTTTGATTGCTGTGAAAATGGTTAGCCTATCACTTAAATATGGTAATACTCCAACATCAGCCTATGGATATTGTATTTATGCGCTTCTTTTATGTGGTATACTAGGTAATATTAGTGTTGGTTATGAATTCGCTCATCTATCTTTAAGTCTACTATCTAAAACTAATACAAGTTCACTACAAGCTAAGGTTCTACTTCCTTATAATAGCTTCATATTACACTGGAAAACCCATGCAAGAAATACCTTAAGTCCGCTGCAAGAAGTTTATAAAATAGCGTTGGAAAATGGTGATTTAGAATATGCTGGTTATGCATTAAATAATTACTCTTGTGGTGCATACTTAACTGGTCAAGAGTTAATAAGTATTGAACAAGAAATGGCAGCATATTGTGAAATACTAAATCGTCTTCAGCAAAAAACCTGTCTTGCATATGTTCAAATCTGGCGGCAGACCATTCTAAATTTGAAGGGTTATAGCCAAAATTTATTTTCTTTAACAGGTGAAATTTATGATGAAGAAAGTATGCTGTTGATTCATCGAGAAATGAATGATATCTCAGCTCTATGTATAGTTTATTTCAATAAATTAACTCTCAATTATTTATTTGGTAATTTTTCATCAGCCTTAATATCTTCAATAGAAGCGGAAAAATATTTAGCTGGTTGGACAGGTGCATTAGTTATACCTACATTTTATCTTTATGACTCCCTGGTGAGGTTAGCAATGTATGCTAATGTAGCATTTCTAGAACAAAATCAAATTTTAGAAAAGGTAAATTCTAATCAAGAAAAAATGCAAGATTGGTCTAATCATGCTCCCATGAATTTTTTACATAAATACTATCTTGTTGAAGCAGAAAGATATCGAGTTCTCGGTGAAAAAATAGCAGCAATGGATTATTATGACCAAGCCATTTCTTTTGCTAAACAAAATGAATACTTGCAAGAAGAAGCACTTGCTAATGAATTGGCTGGTAAATTTTATCTTGAATGGGATAAAAAAACTATTGCCCAAACTTACTTAATTAATGCTTATTACTGCTATGCCAGATGGGGAGCATTAGCGAAAGTCCATGATTTAGAAAATCATTATCCTGAATTACTAATTTCTACCCAACAACGGGAGGAAAATCGCTTTAATACTATAGAAACAACAGTTATTAAAAGCAGCACTACCAATATTTCTAATGTTAGCAGTCGCAAAACCTCGGATTTGTTAGATTTAGGAAGTTTTATTAAAGCATCTCAAACTATCAGTAGCGAAATTCAATTTGACAAATTACTCACTTGTGTCATGCAAGTTTTAACCGAGAATGCTGGTGCATCTAAAGCTGTCCTTATTTTATTAAAATCTGACAAATTGGTAATTGAAGCTATTCATTTTGCTGATAATAAAGTAGCAATAGTATTAAAATCAGTTCCACTGGAGAAAAGTAAAGAAGTTCCAATTAGTTTAATAAACTATGTTTGGCGCACACAAGAAAACCTGATTTTCAATAATATTGCTGAAAAAACTCAGAATCAAACATCTAACATCCAACATCTTAATGATCCCTATATCATTCAGCAACAACCCAAAAGTTTATTGTGTAGCCCAATTTTCAACCAAAGAAAGCTAATTGCTATCCTATATTTGGAAAATAACCTGACTACGGGAGTATTTACCAAAGATTCGACTACAAGTGCTTAATTTACTCTGCTCACAAGCGGCTATTTCCTTGGAAAATGCTCATCTTTACCAACAAGCTCAAGACTATACCAAAAAATTAGAAGACTCTATTGAAACTATTAAAAAGGCACAATTGCAACTCATTCAAAGTGAGAAAATGTCAGCTTTAGGAAATCTAGTCGCAGGGATAGCACATGAAATTAACAACCCTGTTGGTTTTATCAGTAGTAATCTTCGTTATGCCTCTGAATACACCCAAAGTTTACTGAATCACTTAAAACTTTATCAAACGAATTATCCTCACCCTGTAACAGAAATTTCTGAAGATGCAGAAATAATTGATTTAGAATTCTTGATTAAAGATTTACCACAAATGATTGACTCAATGAAACTAGGTACAGAACGTATCCGTAGTATCAGCACTTCTCTGCGAACTTTTTCTCGGGCAGATACTGAACAAAAAGTTCCCTTTAATCTTCATGATGGATTGGATAGTACAATATTACTGCTTAAACATCGTTTGAAGGCTAACGAAGAACATCCAGAAATTAAAGTTATTAAAGAATATGGAGCATTACCCTTAGTGCAGTGTTTCCCAAGTTCACTCAACCAAGTATTTATGAACCTGCTTGCTAATGCTATTGATGCACTGGAACAATCAAATATTGGACGCAGTTTTAGCGACATTAATATTAAACCTAACCAGATAAAAATCAGTACTTGGTTGCATGATAATCAACGAGAAATTGTGGTTAGTATTCAAGATAATGGTGTAGGGATGAACAAAGAAATTAAAGATAGAATTTTTGACCATCTTTTTACTACTAAAAGTGTCCAAAAAGGCACAGGTTTAGGACTTGCCATTGTTCGTCAAATAGTTGTAGAAAAACATAGTGGAACAATTGAAGTAATTTCTGCACTGGGACAAGGAGCTTGCTTTATCATATCTATTCCGATTGAGTAGATGTTGCCATCTTCAACCAATATTACTGAATTTTGTTGATGTTATTATGTCAGAAGTCAAGAGTAAAAGTCTCTTGCTGTATAGTCTTTTACTGAATTTTTGTATCTCATCCCACCCAGAATCTCTATATATTGTTTTATAACTACATGACTATTCGTTTAATGAGTATAATACGTAATTATACGTAGAATGCCTCTGACTAAATAATTTTACGTATAAATAATATTTTCTTTCAAAAAGAGACACTTTTATTACGTTTTTTGATCATAATAGTTGATTGACAGTGATAATCTTCATATTTTTTGTGGAAAAATTTAAAGTTAATTCATATTAAAGAGTTACTATTTAATATTTATGTGTAAGTATATAAACGTAATCAAATAGAAGACTTCTCAAATCCGAATAAAGATTTATGAATGGAGTCTGATCACCTACGGCATTACTAAAGTTTTTTTCTCAAATTATCTTTTGTTTAAAGTCTTTGTATTTATTGTTTAAATTGCTATTAAATAAAATACATTACCAGTATTATTGCAGTATCTAGTAGGTTGTAACTTCAATTTAATAGCAGTTTAATTTAGCCAATAAATACTTGAGTAAGAAACTGAGCAAATTAAAATTTTGAGCTTTAGTCTGATTCGATTTAATTGGTGTAATACAAGGTGTATCTCATGACCATAAACACAAAATCTGCTTTGGAAAATTACATTGATGGCAATAATTCTCCAAAATTTATAAGCAAAAAAAGAATGCCATCAATAGTTAGTAACTGTACTGTTGCTAATCGTATTGTTGAAATCCTCATAGCGTTAGAAGTAAGTCATGCTTTTGGAGTTGGTGGTGGTGCAATAGCACCCATCTGGTCAGCTTTAGAACAAAGCTCTATTACAGTAAAACATTTTCGTCATGAAGCGGGAGCAGCTTTTGCAGCCACAGAAGCATATTTTACTAATAATCGTCCTGTCGTTGTCTTTACGACTACAGACAGGTCTAACTAACGTCTTAACTGGCATTGCAGCAGCCAGATGGGAAGGAGCAAAGATAATTTTAATTTCGGCTTATACATCAGCAAAACTTCGTGGAAAGTGGGCATTACAAGAAACAAGTAGTAATACAATGCCAAGAGAGCTTTTTGCTCCTGGTGTGATATTCCATTATGCAAAACGGATCAAATCAGATGATGAATTACCAGAATTAACCCAGCAACTGGCAATTGGTCTTTCTAGACCAGGCGGATTTGTCGCCCATATTAGTATACCAACAGATATCCAAACAAGTAGTGCTAGTTATTTATACCCACCAAAACTAAAACCATTATTTTCAACTCCTGAGGAAAATATAATTACCCAAGTTGCTGAACTCTTATCTTCTGATCCCTTTGCAATCTGGTTAGGTTTTGGTGCTGGTGATGCTGCACCAGAAATACTCCAATTAGCAGAACAGACAGGAGCAGCAGTTATGAGTTCACCTCGTGGTAAAGGCATATTTCCTGAAAACCATCCTCAATTTGTTGGTGTAACTGGATTTGCTGGACATCAGTCAGCTATAGAATATATGCAATCTCATCCTCCTGAACGCATTTTAGTGTTAGGAACACGCTTGGGAGAATTTACTTCCTTCTGGAATCCGGTAATGATTCCACCCAAGGGCTTTATTCACGTAGATATTGACCCATCTGTTCCCGGAGCAGCTTATCCAGGAACAAACACATTTCTGATTTGTGCAGAAATCAAGATATTTCTCCATCAGCTACTGGAAAAATTACCTAAAAAACTGAGTTGGCATCCTGTTCAATCACTACCAAATCCACAACCTATTACACCCCAGAATCAGGATTATAACCCCTATAAAGATTTGGTTAGACCCAGAATGGTAATGAATATAATTCAGGAAGTAATTGTTGAAGGTAGTGACGCCATAGTTATGGCTGAAGGAGGTAATTCCTTTGCTTGGGCAACTCACTATCTAAAATTTAATCAACCAAATCGCTGGCGAATTAGTACTGGTTTTGGATCTATGGGACACTTTACTACTGGGGTTGTTGGCGCTGGTATTACCAGGGGAACCAAAGCAGTAGCAATTGTTGGTGACGGCTCAATGTTGATGAATAATGAAATCAATACTGCTGTCCAATATGATATTCCTGCTGTTTGGATCGTGCTAAACGATTCTCAATACAATATGTGTACCCAAGGATTAGCAAAATTAGGATACAATCAGCCAAAAACAAAATTTCCTGCTATAGATTTTGTTATGTTTGCACGCAGTATGGGTGCAGATGGTATTTCTGTAAATAGAGAATTTGAACTCAAACCTGCCTTATTGCAAGCAATGACTTCAACTGTTCCATTTGTTATTGATGTCAAGATAAATCCTGAGGAATCTGCACCAATCGGTACACGACTAACTAGCCTACTTGCACAAAGATCCTAATTGGTTCTTGAATGATTTTTTCTGGCTTTTACCCAGTTGATTTTAGTTTAACCTCACATAGTTTATCAAACTGAAAGGAGATTTTTCATAATGCATAATTCCGTAGGAATTCGTTCACTCAGTCTCAACTTCCCGAGTATCATTCGGACAAAGGATTACTACCAGGAGAAATATCCTGAGTTGGTCGCTAAATCTGAGGAAAAGAATTTGGCTAGGTTGTTATCACCTGTAAAATCTACTCCTAGCAATGAATTTGAGTTAGAAATGATGCCATATCTACCAGATCCATTCCGTGGAACTATTGAGAAGCGTGTAATTCTAACCGGGAGAGTCTTCATTAACTCTTGAATATGGTGCCGCTAAAGATGCCCTTGACGCAGCAAGACTTTCCCCAAATGATGTTGATCTCATAATTGGTTGCTCTATATTACCAGAACACATTGGATATGGTAATGCTGCCTATATTGCTCATCAACTAGGAGTGCAAGGTGGAACATGGAATCTTGATGCTACCTGTGGTAGTACTCCCATTGCACTACAGACGGCCTGTGCCTTAGTTCAAGCAGGAATGTACAGAAATATATTAGTAGTTGTTTCCTGTACTTATTCTCGCTTTGTTGATGAGGATAATACTCTGGCATGGTTTTTTAGTGATGGTGCTGGAGCCTTTGTCGTCAGTCCACTGGAACTTAATCAAGGTATTTTAGGTACTAAAGCACTTAATACTAGTGTCTTATGTGACCATGTTTCTTCCAAGATTATTCATGATCACCAAGGTGATCCACACTCCGTCTGCAAATATCCAAACATCTCAACAAAGTTATGGGTGAAACGGCTACGGGGCTGCTACGCACGTGTTGTGAAGGTGCTGTTACGGCTGCGGGTGTCACCCTAGATGATATTGACTTTTTCGTTTTCAATACATCTACAGCTTGGTTTACTAATTTTTGTATTCGCGTACTGGGTATTGATCCAGAACGCACAATTAACTGCTATCCTTTGTATGCTAATATGGTCCAGTATTAGCCTTAGCCAATTTGTACCATGCTGCTCAGTTAGGTAAAATTAGCGAAAATGACTTGGTCGTAATCTATGGTTTTGGTGCTGCTAGTAGTGCTTGTGCCACCGTCATTCGTTGGGGTGATGTGGCATTAGCTCCAGTTCCCCCTCAGGGACTCAGTAATTTCTCCTTTAACTGAAAATAAACTCTTGTTTAAATTTCGAGAATCAGCAAAAACCAAATACCCATGTTATTAATCTTCTGTACAACAGAAACTAATAATATGGGTTTTATTATGGGTGAAAATAGAACTAACTACGCTTCTTCTTGATTCTCAATTTTCTGTCCTGGAGAAGATTCATAAAGAGAATCTAACTGCTGACGAGCATCTTCCACGTTAATTGAACGCATTACTAGTAATGGTTCCTTAATCAAGTTCCCCTCACTATCTAATAACTCTGGATGAGGTATAAATTTCCTTCTAGATTGGTAGTAGTTAAAGTTGCCCTGATTCCCGTATCCAGATTTTGCTGTATAAGTCCGCTCTGTATCAAAACTAAACATAATCAGATTACGAATTAAGTTAGCTACAGCTATTGAAGCTAGGACTGTAAAAGCAATAATGTAAAGTAAGTGTAACATCAGTTTTTTCCTCCAGGACAGCAAATTGTAAAAGTTTGTATCTTAAGTAGTTCCTTTCCGTGAACTTGTGTTCACAATGAGAGCGAATATCTAATTCACTTCTTGGTGCGCCTGATCTTAAATTTAGGGCGATTTTATGGTTATTCAGATAAATGTAACATGGGATACATTATTTTGTAAATAAAAATAATGTTAAGTTTTCTTTTCTATTTTTTTGACTTGTATACACCTGGTTATTTTCCAGCTACCTACCCCAAATCAATTCAGATTCCTTGCTCCTCCCGAAACCGTCTGGATACGTTCCAGCACTCTGCTACTAATAGATGCCAAGGTTTTAAGGTCGCCATCTCAATCCCTACTTTTCCGTCTGTCGCTGTAAACAGCATCTTGGCTGTATTCAGTTCTGCTTGGGCTTGATTAACCCGCATCAATAAGTTGGATTGTTCTTCGTCACTCATAAATTTGAGTTTCTCAGTTTCCAGTAGTTGGCGCGATGCCTGCGGCGGGCGTAGCCATCGCCCAAACCAATAATCGAAATCCCCTAACAGTGGTTCTAAAACTGTCTTCAGTAAATCAGTCCCTGGTAAGTTTGAGTCTGACATAAATCGCAAAATATTTCCAACTTTCTTACTAAATATTAACGCTAGTTACGTTACTTAACAATTATCTCATTTTTCTCCTCCTTGAGGAGTGGGTAATCACCAGGTTTTTTAGGTAAGTTTTCTATCCGAGTAAATGCATCCTGCTAAATCTCATCTTCAGAAAAAATCTGTAACATATACTACGCTTTTATTATAGAATTGTCGCAAAAGTTTGTATAGATACCATAAGGAATGTCTTTATATATCCGCAGATAGAGACAATACAGCAAAAAGTAGTTAGATGCCCATCTAAAAACATTCCTTGTTGCTGATTCAGACTTTGGGGGATGAGGGGGTTATTATAGAAGGACGTGCTAATAGACTATCTCAAGTGCACGATTATTTTTTGGAGCGTGACCTAAAACAATAATTCTCCAGAGATTGTATGCTTCAAAACTCCAACTGATTAATCATTTATATATACTTTGCCAATGGTTCAGCAGCCAATGTCGCCAAATCAAGTATCCCAGCAGTCAGAACAACCAGAGAAAATTTACTTACCCCGTACCAGCGAATCGGAGACAGTTAAAAAAAATTCGCCATACAGCCTCCCATGTTATGGCGATGGCAGTACAAAAGCTGTTTCCCAAGGCGCAAGTTACCATCGGACCCTGGATTGAAAATGGATTTTATTATGACTTTGATAGTCCCGAACCATTTAGTGATAAGGATTTGAAAGCCATCCAAAAAGAAATGGTCAAGATTATTAATCGTAAATTGCCCATAGTTCGCGAAGAAGTCAGCCGAGAAGAAGCACAACGACGGATTGAAGCAATTCCAGAACCTTACAAATTAGAAATCCTGGCTGATATTCATCAAGAACCAATCACAATTTACCATTTAGGTGATGAATGGTGGGATTTGTGTGCTGGACCGCATTTGGAAAATACCAAGGAAATTAACCCCAAAGCGATAGAATTAGAAAGTGTCGCTGGTGCTTATTGGCGTGGAGATGAAACCAAAGCACAGCTACAACGTATTTATGCGACGGCTTGGGAAACTCCAGAACAACTAGCTGAATACAAACGTCGTAAAGAAGAAGCATTAAGACGTGATCATCGGAAACTAGGTAAAGAACTAGGATTATTTATTTTTGCAGATCAAGTTGGGCCTGGTTTACCACTATGGACTCCCAAAGGAACTTTGTTGAGGACGTCTTTAGAAGATTTTCTCAAAAAAGAACAAGTTAAACGGGGTTATTTACCTGTAGTTACTCCTCATATTGCCAGAGTTGATTTATTTAAAACTTCTGGACATTGGCAAAAATACAAGGAAGATATGTTTCCTTTAATGGCTGAAGATGAGGAAGCAAAAGCTCTTGAACAGGGTTTTGTCCTCAAGCCCATGAATTGTCCCTTTCATATCCAAATCTATAAGAATGAGTTACGTTCTTATCGGGAATTACCGATGCGCTTGGCGGAATTTGGTACTGTTTACCGCTATGAACAATCAGGGGAATTAGGCGGTTTAACTAGAGTGCGCGGTTTTACTGTTGATGATTCTCATTTGTTTGTGACTCCAGAACAGTTAGATGATGAATTTCTCAATGTTGTGGATTTAATTTTGACAGTGTTCAAAAGTCTGCAACTGAAGAATTTTAAAGCTAGACTCAGTTTCCGTGACCCGGCTAGTGATAAATATATTGGTACTGATGAAGTTTGGGATAAAGCTGAAGGTGCCATTCGTCGCGCTGTGCAAAAATTGGGAATGGAGCATTTTGAAGGGATTGGGGAAGCAGCTTTCTATGGTCCATAAGCTAGATTTTATTTTCAGTGATGCTTTAGAACGAGAATGGCAATTAGGAACGGTTCAGGTAGATTATAATTTACCTGAACGTTTTGATTTGGAATATGTCGCTGAAGATGGTTCTCGTCAACGTCCGGTGATGATTCACCGTGCCCCTTTTGGTTCTTTGGAACGGTTGATTGGTATCTTAATTGAAGAGTATGCTGGAGATTTTCCTTTGTGGTTAGCACCAGTACAATTTAGGTTATTACCTGTGACTGAAGCTCAGTTAGATTTTTGTTCCTTGGTTGTCGCTAAGTTCAAATCTCTGGGAATTCGAGCTGAAGTTGATTTAAGTGGCGATCGCCTGGGTAAATTAATCCGGAATGGAGAAAAAGATAAAATACCAGTCATGGCTGTGGTCGGAGCTAAAGAAGTAGAAAGTAATACTTTGAGTATTCGTACCCGTGCTTCTGGTGAATTAGGTGCGATCGCTGTGGATGAAGTTTTGCAAAAAATTCAGACCGCAGTATCTAATTTTGATAACTTCTAGTCAGAGAGAGGTATGGTAAGGGCGTATTGCAATACGCCCCTACTTTGTGTAAACGGTAGATGATACATTTAGGGGTTTTGCGATTATCTACTGATTAGATAAAATATGATAAGCTTCATTAATTAAACGCATTTTTTCCTGTACCTGTTTTAGTAATTGTGGTTGATTCACAAATAAATCAGGATGCCATTTTTTTACTAAAACTCGATAAGCTTGTTTTATTTCAGTCTCAGAAGCATTCGGTAACAATCCTAAAATACTATAAGCATGGGTTATTTTATCTTTTTCAGTTTGATTTTGGGATGGATTTGCGGTTTTTGCATTTTGATTTGTTTGCGAATGAGGAGAACCCATATTAGCTTTCATTTGAGCTATTTCCTGATCAAGTTCCCAATTCCGGAATTTTGCTTCTAGTTGATCAGGACGAGGTGGAGGAGAAACTTGCTGACGGATAGGTTCTACTTTCTGCTCTGGTGGTTTCGGAGTATTTTCTGGTCGTGGTGGAGGAGGAACCTGCTGACGGATGGGTTCTACTTTCTGCTCTGGTGGTTTCGGAGTATTTTCTGGTCGTGGTGGAGCAGACTTTGGTATTTCTTTATAAGGTTGATATTTTGTTTCTATATTGGCTTTATTTAATTCTAGCAATAATTTATTAAACCCATTTTGCAATTGCTGTAAATCTTGACGTTTTTTAGTTATTTCGTGGGGTTCTTCCGCAGATTTAAAATAAATTACTTTGGCTGCTTTTTGTTCATAATCAGCTAATATTGATAAGCCCTGACTACTCAATTTAGCTAAATAAGTTTCTGATGTAGCTATACAAATTTTAGCAACTTGTTGATGATAAGATTCTTGAGCTGTCTTTGATCTTGTTGTTGAATATTCTTATTTAACATATAGGAAATACTCCCAACCACAGCAGCTCCTATGGCAAACCTAATAAAAAACCAATCCCACCTCCCACTGCGATTGCTCCTGGTTCTTGTAAATCACTGTTAATTGTATTTGGTTTTGAAGGTAGAGTTAATACTGGTTCTTCAGGAAAAGGAATTAATAAATCTTCTGGTCGTTCTTCTTGAAAGAATTCATAAGCTTGATATAGCCATTTTACTACTGCTAATTGTAATTCTTTACATCTTTTTTTAAAGTATTTATTTGCCAAGATTTAAAATTATTTTCTGCCATTGCTACTGCACATCCTGCTTGATATTTTGCCACCAATTTAGGTAAAGATAGCCAATCTCGTAACTCAAATATACTAGTTTTAAAACCTTTACTAATTAAATCTACCGCTTTCTTCTTAATTTCAATTTTGCTATTTTGTTTATCATCAAAGGATTTTAATTCACTAGAAACAGTATAAATTTTAGATATTAAAATTGGTTGAATTTGCGAAACAATCTTTAGTACTCTTGGGGAACGGACACTACCACGATTTTGCTGCAAAATTCCGACTAAATTTTGCAAAGCAGTTTCAAAAGCTGCTAAACCACTACTATGAACACCAGAGATATCACCTTTTAATCTAGCTCGTAAAGCTGGTAAAGCATCGACTCGATATAAATTACTAAACCCTGGAGGTAATTCAGAACGAAAACTTTCAGCTACAAATAAGTAGCCGATTTTGGATTTGTTTTTGTTCTTCGGTTCTAGTAAATTAATAAAATTAGCCACGAAAATAACTGTTTTAATTCCACGTATCTAATAACCAATCTCGCAAATTTTCTCGTTCACCTAAAGTCATTAATTTACGTGCATCTAATAATTGGATGACTAAATCTGCACTTAATAGTCTATCTTTGCACTAAATTCATCTTGTGCTTCTCGTCATTAGTCCCTGGTAAATCCACAAATTCTACACCAGTTTCTAAAAAAGGATGAGGACAAAAAACTTCTACAGATACAACATCTTTTCGCATCTGTCTATTACCATCCAGAATCGCAAATTGTTGTAAAATATCTGTGCCACTGCGATAGATTTCTGTACCATCGACCAACATAATGCGAGTGCGGACATCAGTACCATATTTAATAGTGATTGCTGCACCTGTAGTGGGAATTAAATCTATTGGTAAAGTCCGATTTCCTAATATTGCATTTAATAAAGTTGATTTACCATGATTAAATGGGCCAAATACAGCAATCCGAAATTTAGGATTAACTAAATGATTACATATCGTAATTGACTTCTTGATTTAATTGTGATCCACGTTCTAAATTTAATAGTCCAGTTGAGATTTTAGAGCATCTGCTAATTCCCTGATAATTTTTCATAATTCTTGTTGCATAATTTTGATTTATATTAATATTATGAAATGCACCTTATTTAATATTGAATGGTCGGGCAAGCTGCCCGCTCCACGCAATTTTCTTTTTTAGCTATAATAAGCTAACAAATTGCTATATGCAGCTTCAATTTTTTGCAGTTGTGCAATAACATCCTCCTGTAAATTTTTTAATCGCTTTAATTCACTTTCGCGATTAATTTCTCTGGTTTCCTTCTGTTTGAGCAGATTATCTAATTCAGATTTGCGAGAATTGAATATCATCATTAATGCGCTGACTTACTTCTCTTTCGTAAGTATCAAAACATTCTTTTACCGCATCGTATACAACTGGAGTTTGTTCACTAGCTACTTGAGGAAGATATTTCACTAACTCTTTTTTAGCGGTTTTCACTAATTCTTTTCGAGCTTGATCTGCTTGTAAAAATCCCACTCCTAAACCTAGCAATGCAAAGTCCAATTGGCCGAGAAAAACTCCTGTAACAGCAGTAATCATTGCTCCAATTCCAATGACAGTAAAATAATTTAACAAGATATTTTTCCAATCAAAACCTGCACCAGCTAGCGCTACACCAGCTAAATTACCTCTAGATAAAGATAATAATCCCATTGCCCATTTTGCCCAACTAGGAGAGTTATCATCTTCTGTAGTAGTACTAGTATTAACTCTGACTTTTTTGTCCAGTTAATTTTTCATTAATTTGGTCTGTGACTTGACTGTAAGATGCACCATATTGTGAAGCACTGCGGGATAGTTCTCGGAAGGATGCACTCAGCTCTTTTTCAGCACTTAAAGTCCAAGCCGCAAATTTGTCAGTGATGTATTGTTCAAAAGCTTTTTGTAATGCAGCATTAAATGCATCTCGTTTACCACTGCTCAGGAAATCAAACAAATTTAACTCTGGTTGATAACGTAAAAAATCAGTTTCAAAGTTATCACCTAAGTTTAAAACATAGTTGCGGAAGGATTCAGAAATTAATCTGGCTTGACTATCTCTAGTATTGATAATTTCTTTTTGAAATCCATTCCGGATATTTGTGAGTTTATTAAATTCGGGTTCGACAGAATCAATGCGTTTTTTTAATTCATTGACATCTTGATCAAGTAATGGAATTCGTCGAGCAATCGCTTCACGAGTATGATTACAAGCAAGTCTAGCTAAAGTTCTGACTTGACGTAATTCTGCGATCGCTCTTTCTCTAGTCAGGAATGTATTCAAAGCGCCGATAAACGCAGAAAACCCAGTTCCATCTAGATTAGCATCAGGATTTTTCAACCTGCGTCTTAATGCTTGAATTGAGGAAAGCTCAAAAACTCGCTCATCATATAAATTTTGACCATCAACCAGACAATATTCAGCTAAATTCGCCTGAAATACTTGTCTAAGTCTATTTTCAGATGCTTGTAATTCTTCGGTATCATCAGGGTCAATTAATGATTCTCGTACCTGATCCCAAGCATTAACTAAAAAGAAAACGGTTAATCCTCGACCTTTGATATAATTTTCTAAATAACGCCTTTCACCCAAAGTACAAGGTTGAGATGCACGTAAAACAAACAAAATCGCATGACAATTATTGATATATCCTAAGGATAATTCATTGCGAGCTTCCGTGTCATTTAAGCCAGGACTATCAACAATTTCAATGCCCTTTTCTAGCAAAGCTAAAGGATATTCAACAACAGCATAATCCACATCAGGAAAAGCCGGTTTTTGCTCCTGTTCTAATTTTTTAGCTTCAGCGGGGTCAATAGTATATTTATATTTAAAACTTTGAAAATCTAACTGCTGTGGTCTTTTGCCATCATTGAAATGAATGGTGACATTTTTCTCCTGTCCATAGCGTAAAACGGTTAATAATGCCGTACAAGGATTAACATCACTGGGGAGTAAATTTTCACCAATTAAAGCATTGAGAAATGTACTTTTACCCCGTTTCATATCACCTAAAACCAACAAGCGAAATACACCTTGCTGGAGATTTTTGCTAGCTATTGTAACATCTTCTATATCTCGTGATAAACTGAGTTTACCGGATGAATCATCCCCAGCTAATTCGGCTCGATTAATGGTATCAGCCATCCGACTTAAACAGACAGCAATTTCTGCACGTACCTGAGCAACACGTTCTAAATCATTGATAAATGTATTGGTTCCAACTTGATAATTCATAAAATAATCAGGTAGTAATTAACGTTGGTTTATCCGAGATTCAAGAAATATTTTGTAAGCCAGGAAAGCTAAAGCGGCAAAAATAATAAATGCTGCTATTTTTGCCGCTATTTGCACAGCGACTAATACTGCTACACCAAGACCAAAAAGCTTTGCACCAAGAATAGCCTTTTTCATCCACGGTTTTTGAGAACTTTCTGGTTGGTGTTTGACAGTTTTATGAAAAGGAGCCTCAGCATTGTTCATACTAGATTCTATTTCTTGAAGTCGCTTTTCTATCTGACGTTGTAGTTCTCTGTTGTGTTCATCTGGAGATGCCATCCACTTTACCTTACCTTTGATGAAAAATTTTTCCAAAAAAGACGATTATTACTGAGTTATAACATGAAACTTAGATAAGTAAACAGATTGCCAAAGAGGCGACTGCTGCATTTACAATTATGAAATCTCCTTTCCGGTGAGAGAGCAAAGAACTTAGGTGAATTGACTATGGATATCAAAAATGGCTTTATTGGTACTATTGGTAACACGCCACTGATTCGCTTAAACAGCTTTAGTGAAGAAACAGGATGTGAAATTCTCGCTAAAGCTGAATTTCTCAATCCTGGTGGTTCCGTCAAAGACCGTGCTGCACTTTACATCATTGAAGATGCAGAAGCCAAAGGACTACTGAAACCTGGTGGTACAGTTGTTGAGGGTACAGCCGGAAATACGGGGATTGGATTAGCCCATATTTGCAACGCTAAAGGCTATAAATGTTTAATTATTATCCCTAATACCCAATCTCAAGAAAAGATAGATGCACTAACCACCTTGGGAGCGGAAGTTCGACCAGTGCCGGCGGTACCTTACAAAGACCCCAATAATTACGTTAAACTATCTGGTAGAATTGCCGCTGAGTTAGAAAATGCCATTTGGGCAAATCAATTTGATAACTTAGCCAATCGTCTAGCTCACTATGAAACCACAGGTTCGAGAAATTTGGACACAAACCGAAGGTAAAGTTGATGGTTGGGTAGCATCTACGGGTACAGGTGGTACATTTGCAGGTGTAGCATTGTATTTGAAAGCAAAAAATCCGGCTATAAAATGTGTGGTTGCTGACCCTTTAGGGAGTGGATTGTATAGCTATATCAAAACGGGTGAAATCAAAATTGAAGGTAATTCTATTACTGAAGGTATTGGGAATAGTCGGGTCACAGCCAATATGGAAGGTGTTCCGGCTGATGATGCTATTCAAATAGATGATCCAGAAGCGTTGCGGGTGGTTTATCAATTGCTGAGAAAAGATGGGTTGTTAATGGGTGGTTCCACTGGTATTAATGTTGCTGGTGCTGTGGCTTTAGCCCAGCAATTGGGTTAAGGACATACTATTGTTACTATTTTATGTGATAGTGGTTCTCGCTATCAGTCACGTATATTTAATCAGGAATGGTTAGCTTCTAAAGGATTAATAATTAGTTAGAAGTCTAGGGAGAAGGGAAAATTTTGTTAAAATAAAAACATTCTTTCTTCACTACTCCCTTTTTTTTAATTGAGCTATGCAAAACTTAAAAACATCGGAAACTACTGAGTTGGATTTAGAGCTATTTCATATCCAAAGTCAGAATTATTTTGATTTACCTGCAAATCTAACTGTAATTAATATTGGTAAACCCAATGAGCAAACTCCACCAGATATTGATGTTTCTGAATTACCAAATGGGGACATAGCTTCTCGTATTCATGCACAGATTCGGATCAAACCAGGTCTTTATATTCTGGAAGATATGGGAAGTGGGAATGGGACATTTTTGAATGACATTAAGTTAGTACCAAGAACTCCGAATATCTTAAATACAGGTGATAGAATTGATCTAGGTCAAGGAAATAAAATCACATTTATATTTCAGCATAAACAAATACGAAGTATTCCGGTTACTGGAAGTATTACAAATATTCAGACACCCATTAGTAATCGCAGGATTACAAATAAAGTAAATCAGAGAAGCAAGTTCATCGGTTTGGCTTTGATGGTGGCAGCAATCGCAATTTTAACAGGTAGTATCAATGTAGGGATTGCCTTCCATCTTCCTGCTGTTATTGTCTGTATGGTCGGAGTTTATCTACTATTACGACAGGATATAAATAAAAATTTAGGATGGCTGTTTATTGCAATAGGGATAGGATTAATTGTGTTTACAGGTTATGCCTTTGCTAATGTCAATCTTTTGGTATTCATCGCTGCTTCTACTTTATTTATATGTGGCTATCAACTTTTTGATTCAGGCGCAATCTTTGGTTATAATTTGCGCTCATTGCGGAATTTGATTAAAAAATGATAGTAGTATATTTAAATCTTGACATACGAGTTATTTACGCCATGTATTAGTTTGTGACTTTTGAATTTTGAATTGTCAAAACCGTCTTTCAAATTCTACTACTGCACGACTATCATCAGTTAAATTTGTAGAAGCACGAACCCGGAATTGGTTATTTATCCGATAATTAATCCCCCATTGAAAGGGGTCACTAGCTGTCAGAATCTTGATGCTAGAAACAGAAATTCTGGAAGAAATGTCAACTCCAGCTTCTAAGGCTAATTCTATACTAGAACCACTTTTTCCTGATTCAGGACGATTAGAAAGTATGGTGGGAAATAAACGCAGTTCACTTAAACCAAAGGCATTCCCAATCTGATTAAATGTGCCTTGAAAATTGTTAAATACGGCTGAACCTGCAATATTAATTAAACCCAAGGTGCTATCACCTCTTCCTTCGGTATTCACAAATCCACCACCCAATAAAGTGATGATTTCGGTTTTGACCTCGGGCTGGACTGCTCTTTAACTCCAGATTACTGTCGATTTTACTAGCTAACCCTCTCACCGTAGCTTCTACTCGGATACCTTCTAAAGATGCTAACCCGATAGAACCTTGTCTACTAAAATCAGTACTCTGATTTGCATCTAGTACTTTTGCAAATAACCGCACATGTAAATCAGGGTCGCGGGGTTCACTAGCTTTAAATGTTGCAGTTTGTCTATAGCCAGGAACTAATTTAAATTGGGTGGTGAACAAATTCACTCCCCCTTGAGTTAGTTTAATTGTTCCTTCGGGAATGGGATTAGTTAATGAACCATTCACTTTCAAGTCTCCAGTCGCACCAAAATTAATCACAGGTGGTAGGGAAATTTTAATTTTTTCACCCAGGGTTAATTTTAAATTATTTAACTGTGTAAACCCTGTATCAGCATTGCTTCCGTTGGGATTATTGGCGGTGGTTGATGATGAACCAAAATTGTTGTTACCTGATGTTTCCGCCGTATCTGTGCTGGAAAGTAATACCTGACCATTAAATAACTTGACGTTACCCCCAATTATGGGTTTGAGAACTGAACCAGTAATCTGTAAATTACCACTAGCACCTCCTTGATATAAGGCTTTGAGATTCAAAGCTAATTTATCGAGATTCACTTGCAAGGGTTGATCAATTTTTGTGGCTTCATTGTTGAAAATAGGAATTTCTCCTACTGCTTGTACTGTACCTTTACTGAAACTACCTTTCAAGCTTTCCACTGTCACATAGTCGGAATTAAATTTTGCTTTCCCGGTCACACTTGTAATCTTTCCTGGTAAAGCTTGAGCAGAAAAGCTAGCATTATCGAGGGAGGCAATTCCTTCTACTAATGGTTTTTCTGTCGTCCCCTTGATTTTTATATCTACATCTCCTTGACCATTTTCAAATGCTATTTGACTAGTGAACAAATTTAAGAGTGCTAGTCCTTCATTTTTGACTTTTACATTTAAATCAATTTGATTACTCTCTGGTTCTACAAATGCAAATGGTAATTTATAGGGAATACTACCAGAAATATTCACTGGTTCTGGTTCGGCGACGGAAATAATACTACCAAAATTTAAACGACCATTAGCATAACTAAAACTAGCTGTAGCTGATTCTATTTGCTTTTGGTTAAGCATCCCTTCGGTGACTTCTAATGCTCCTATAGCTTGAGGATTAGTAATATTACCTGCTAAAGCAGCTGTACCACTCAGATTACCAGAAATCCCTACCGGGAGGTTTTTAACAAAACTACTCAGTACCTCTACCGGAAAATTCTGAACTGTCAACTGACCAGATTGTTCCTGACCACCAATATTACCCGTAAAAGCAATCAGTCTATTTTCGGCTTTAATCCGTAAAGGTTGCAATTTCAAAACACCTTTGTCAAAACTCCCTTTCACAATTAATTCATCGGCGCTATAAAAGCGATTATTTTTCTTTTCTGTTTCTTTACCCCAAGTAAATTTCTCACCATTTAAATTAAATTGGGCTGACAATCCATTAATGCTAGCCGTATCTATAGATATATCTCCATTAAAAATTCCATTTAAGTCTGCTAATGCGGGAATAGGATTGGACTCCAACCTTTTTTGTTCTTGTTCTGCTAAGAGAACATCAATTTCTGACAATCGTTGGAGTTGAGCCAGTAAGGATTGATTTGGTAAGCCTTGGGGTTTGGTAACTAAATCTGCTGCTGTACCATAGCTGGGTGCATTTATCCCTCTTTGTAAGTCGGCTAATTCAAATAGCTGTACTGTTGATAATATATCTTGAATATTGCCTTTGGCAATGTTCACTTTTGCTTGTACTTGTGGTACTCCTGTGGCGGTTTGAAGAACATTAGCACTAAAGAGATAGCGACTGTTACCTTTAAGAAGTTCAGCATTTGTTAAACTGGTTTTTCCATTGTTGTAGCTGAACAGAGTACTAAATTTATCTCCTTTAATTCTACCTATCTCTGGTTTGGCGATCGCAATATTTCCCTGAGTTGCTAATGTCTTCTGATTGAACTGTAAATCCCCATTTAATAATCCCATAATCATCCCATTACCCAAAGCCGTTTGGATGGGTAAGCGCAAATTCAAAACCTTTAAGGGGAAATTCTGGACGTTAACCGCAAAATCATCTCCTTTGGCTATTCCTGTGGCTAATGCTTGTTGCCATTTTACTAAAAAGGATTGAGGACGATTATCTGCATCTAACCTGAGAGCGAGATGGTCACCATCTGTTTTCCCGGTTAAATCTACATTTAACCCACTGCCTTGGATGTAAGTTAAATTACCCTTTAATAGCGGATCAAATGCCACACCCTTAACTGCTAAATCGCGGAAACCCAGTTGACCTGTAACATTGGGTAGGGGTAATTTGCCAGCAACTATACCATTAAAATCTACTTTTCCCGTAATCCCTAAAACACTAGGAATCTTGACTGGTAATTGTTGGAGATTATAATCTTGTGCTTGGACATTCAAATTTAACTGTGTAATTTCGGGAATGCCAACTTTTTGAGCATTAGCGAGAATATAACCACTAGCTTTGAGATGGGGAGCAGTAGCTTGATTAATTTCCAGTTTTTGACCGTTCCAATTAATCGCTGCGATTAAGACTGATGGGAGCAGGGAACCACCGGAAGTTACGGCTAAATTACCATTAGCAGTGATATCAGCTAATTTGGCTGAATCTAACCGACCCCCTACTTGTAACTTAGCTCCTAACTGACCTAATAATTGCTGATTAAACTGATTTAACTGCACACCAGAACTATTGACTGTAGCATTGTAACGACCATCAGCTATTTGAATATCAGCCGAGGAGACTGTACCACCAGCTACTTTTAATATGGCTCCACCTTTAGCTTGAACATTCTGCAAATTCACAGTTTCAGCAGAACCTGAGACTTGGAATTTACCATCTAATCCTCCCTCTACTTGTTTGGGTATAGTCGCTAATTGCTGTAAAGGTAGACGATTAAGTTCCACTTGAGCTTGATAGCGACCATCCACCAAGAGAATATTAGAGGCTATGACTCTACCTGTACCTACATCTAAATATCCTTGTCCATTTCCCCGTAAAGCTTTGATGTTAAAATTATTTGTATTCCCCGCCAGTTGGAATGTACCAGCTAAAGGATTGTTTAAAATTGGGGGAGACTGTTTTAATATTTGTCCTAATCGGATATTGTTGGCTACTAATTGGGTGACAAAGTTTTGGTTCTGTACCTGAACACCAGCAATGGCGACTGTACCACCAGCAATTTTTACTCCTGCTCCCTCAGTGCTAATATTGAGTAATTTAAATGGTGCGGTGCTACCGGAGAGAATGACATGACCATTAAATTTTGACCCAGCCAAAGAGATATTTTGCAGTTTCTTTTCATCAATAAAGGGTGTTAATGGGATACCTTCAACTTGAGCATCTGCTAACCATCCTTGATTACTATATCTACCCACACTCTGACGATACCACCACTGACGTTAAAACCCACATTGCGGAAGGCAAGACTGCGGTCGGGTGCGATCGCCAATTCCCCACTTCCAGGATAAACGGCTCCGGGTACTCGCCATTGTACAAAAGTCTGGACTTGATTAGCAGCACCAACTACTTGGACTCTAGCAGCGACATTGCCAATGGCAAATGGGGGTTTAAGATTGTAAACGGGAGCAATCGCATCCCCAGGAATATTTTTAGCATCGAGACTAAAAGCTAATTGAGGTATTTCCCCTAATTGGATATTACCTTTACCAGTCACTTCCCCTCCTAATGTGGGTTTAACCTGGATATTCTGGATAGTTAATCGAGATTTTTTATTTTCTGTAGCCAGTAAAAAATTTGCACTAGCACTTTGAACATTAATTTTGTCAAGTCTAACTGCGGCTAAGTTAGTAATCTTACCTAAGAGGGTGGGATTAGTAATGCCCCCCACCACCTGCAAATCAGCTTTGATATCACCGCTAACAATTACAGGTAACTTAATCTTGAGAGTTGATTGTGCAGTAGCTAAACTGACCTTAATTATCTGAGCAGCCAAATTAAACCCAGCTACTTGGTCAATGCTACCTATAGCCACTAGGGGAATTTTGCCGAAGTTGGTAGTTACTTTGTCTAGCTTTATTTCTAAGCCTTGAAAGTGAACCTTTCCTTGGATATTATTTAAAGTCTGTGGGATTGTAGGTATTTTTAATAGTACCTTATTTAAGCTAGCAGTACCGTACAATAAAGTTTTTTGGTCAGGGATGAGTTTAATTTGCAATTCTTCGCTATTGACTCGACCTGCTTTGAGGGTGAATGGTAACTTAATCAAACGTGTCACATCCGCAGCCAGGAAGTCTTCTGCTTGCACTTTTAAGTCACCATCTAGAGCCTTTCCTGGGCGGATCTCCCCTTGGACAGCCAGATGACCACCGCTATTAGGTAGAGCGGTGATATTCAGTTGCACCAATTTATTTTGATTGACAAGTTGAGCAGTTCCATTTAATTGGGAAAATCCCACCACAGCCGCCGTATTTTTCGGTTCACCCAAGGTAGTTTTTGGAAATGGGCGTAACCATAATTTGCCATTCTGTAGGCGTAATTTATCCAAATCTGTTTGAATCAGCCCAGGTTTCCCTGGTGGCGCTATAGTTGTAGTAATCCAGCGCTCTTGATTATCCTGCTCCAGGTAAATATCTGGGTTGACTAAGGTAACATCCAGTTTCAAATGACGGTGCAGAATTAACTCCCAGATATTAAAATTGGCTGTTACTGATTCAATGTTTACTCTGTCTGGGTCTGTGGATGTAGCGGGGATACTACTTGCGGCAAAATGAACGCCTGTCAGAGAAAAATCTGTTAATTTTCCCAGTTGTACTGGACGATTAAGAGTAGTGGTCAGACTTTGTTCGGCTAATGGTGCTAAGTCTTTTTGTACAAAAGTCCATAATCGCCAAACACCGACTATGGTTCCCAGCAACAACATTGTTGCTAGGGTGATACTACCACGACTTAAGAGCATTAACCACAAGCGTCTGCGAGTGGGGGAAGGGGATTGAGGTTGATTGGGAGAGTTAGTCATTTGCTTTTTTTTCTACACCGCCACTCAAACCTGATGGACTGCTAGCACTGCTGACATAGTATATCAACTATGCCATTTTCCGGATATAAAGCAACCGTAACCTTGACAGATGCAATTTTCTCAGTATCTGTGGGAATATTTACTTGCATATCTGATATCTATCTCCAGTCTGGGTTGATCAGGGTTAACGTTAATCTGTTGATCAGCTGTAAAACAGTCAAATATAATAAACAGCAAAGAAATAAAACATCATGATTACACCCATGCGCGTCTTTGTATTGATTTTTAATGTTGGTACTGATAATGAAGGAATTCATTCCATTCGGGTGGGCGATCGCGATAAAATTCTCATGTTTGAGTCAGAAGACGATGCGACCAGATTTGCTTTAATGTTAGAAGCTCAAGACTTTCATGCCCCAACTGTAGAGCCAATTGATGCTGAAGAAATCAAGGAATTTTGCATTTCCGCAGGTCACGAATGGGAAATCATTCCCGTGAATAGCAATTTTGTGGTGACACCCCCGGAAGCAAATATGACTGATACTGATTGGCAACCAGAGGTCTACAAACAGGATATTGATGAAGACTCTTTTTCTCCACCACCAATAGTCCCTACAGAAGCAGAATTATCTAATTCTGAATTAGAAAGCATCCGTCGTCGGTTAGAAGGATTATTGTAAGAAAGAGGGCACTGGGAACAGGAAATAGAGTAACTAAATTTATTTATGACAAATTTACAGGAACGAGGACATCTCCTCACCGAGCAAATTAATCCTAGCAGTTTAAACTTAGACCAACTAAGTACTCTAGAATTGGTAGAACTTTTTAATGCTGAAGACCAGAAAACTATCTTCGCTATCGCTGCGGCTAAAACACAGTTAGCAACGGCTATAGACCATACTGCTGACCGATTACGTCAAGGAGGACGCCTATTTTATATCGGTGCGGGAACTAGTGGGAGATTAGGAGTATTAGATGCGGCTGAGTGTCCACCTACCTTTTGCACACCCCCAGAGTTGGTACAAGGGATTATTGCTGGTGGTGCAGGAGCGTTAGTACGCAGTTCTGAAGATTTAGAAGATAATGCTGAAGATGGTGCAGCAGCGATCGCCCAACGACAGATTACCCAATTAGATGTAGTGGTGGGTATTACGGCGGGAGGAACGACACCTTTTGTCCACGGAGCTTTGAATGCATCACGTCAACGAGGTGCCTTGACTATTTTTATCGCTTGTGTCCCCGGTGAACAAGTGGGTGTGGATGCTGATGTAGATATTCGTTTGTTGACAGGCTCAGAAATTCTCGCTGGTTCCACCCGTTTAAAAGCAGGAACGGTCACGAAACTAGCTTTAAATATTTTATCTACTGGGGTGATGGTGAAGCTAGGAAAAGTTTACGGTAATCGCATGGTAGATGTAGCTGTCACCAATCAAAAATTACGCGATCGGGCTTTACGAATTTTAGAAGACCTGACTGGGTTAAGTCGAGAAGCTGCCGATTTTCTGTTAGATAGTAGTGGTAAATGGGTGAAGTTAGCATTATTGATGCACTGGACTAATTTGGATAAAGCCGCAGCCGAACAATTGTTATCAGCACATCAAAGTCGTTTACGCGATGCTGTTGCAAGTTATAAAAACAACCTGCAAACCTAAAAATTGTACTATCAGTAAATACACGTGGAGCGGGCATCCTGCCCGCCTTTCCCGCAACTAGCATATTCCTGCTGCTATCAAAGAATTTTATGATCTCAGCCTCTATTTTTAATGTTGACTTCAAAAAGTGCTAGGAATATATGGATTATTAGGAAAGATATTTTCCTCATTATCATCTTCAATCCATTCCATTAATTGCTGATTTGAGAGATTAAACTCAGAAGGACGTGGAGGATAAGCTACAATCAATTTCCAACTATGACTAGTACTACCAATCTCTTCTGTTAAACAGCCGATAAATGCACTCCAATCAATCTCAATATTTACAGGATATCCGATAATTTGCCGGATATTAATACCGTTATCTTCAAATAGATCATATATTTTTTCTGAATCACCAGTTAGCAATATTTCCCTAATCTGTTTTCCTTCAGTTAGCCATGATTTAGCAATAAGCTGAGATAATTGCTTATTCAACTTCTGTAAATCAGTCATGGTTCTAGTCAGGCTTAATTTTGAGGAGTCTCTTGTTCGTTCAAATCCAATTAATTGGGATACACGTGACATATTTTTTTCCTCACCATTAAATATTCTCAATGTGAAATATGATCGAAAAAATTCGCAACAACACATCAGAAAAAATTTCCAAAGTCCTCTTGTCCAGTCAGAAACTGGATTTGGACATGGAATAGTCTTCATAGAAGACTGAACTAGAATAATTACATGAATCAGTTAAATACTTAGTAAACTATACTTATACTAACTACCATCAGTTCAGAATAAGCTCTATCTTTAGATAGAAATTATTCTGAGTGTTAATTGCTATCCTAGTCCATAGAAACGAATGGTGTTATCCCAAAGAATCTTTTGCACAACTTCTTTAGATAATTGTGCTTCCAAAGCTACAGCTTTGTTTACCACCTCTGGGTCATGATCTTGATGAGGATAATCAGAACCAAAAATTAAGTTATCTTCACCGATATATGTAACCATCTCCGAAATATAAGGCTCAGAAGGTTCTATTTCAATAAAGCACTGGCGACGGAAATATTCGGAAGGTTTCATTTTGACATTTTGTTTAACCTCCCAATAGAGTTGTTCATACTCTTGATTTAAGCGCCATAACCAGTATGGTAGCCACCCACACCCAGACTCTAAAAAACCTACCCTCAGTCTGGGATGGCGTTCTAATACTCCTCCTTCAATTAAGGCTAAAAGTGCCATCATTTGCTCCATTGGATGAGTACAAGCGTGTATAGAAAAGTGAGTATCAAATCTTTCTATTCCAGCAGTAGGGAGCCGACAATGAGCAACAGCGTGTAGACCAATAGCTATTTCTAGTTCTTCGCACTCTGTCCAAAATGACTCATAAGCAGGGTTACTCAGTAATCGTCCTTTAATGGGGTTAGGTGGGAAACATACAGCCTTCCAACCAAACTTGGCAATCCGATTTAATTCGGGAATCATATCTTCAGGATGATGAAGACTAATTGCACCAATTCCTCTCAACAATTTTGGATTATAGCTACAAAAATCCCTGAGCCAATTGTTATAAGCCATGACAAATGCCTGAGCAAGTTGAGGTTTCATGGTATCAATGGAAAACAGCCATAATCCACAACTGGGATAAAGGAACGATAAATCAATACCCATTCGCTTCATGGCCATAACTTGAGATTCAGAATCAAAGTCATTCGCTAGTGAAACTTTATCCCCAGCTTGTTGAGATATCTTATAATATATCTCCTCACCTTGAATCTTCAAATCTGCTGATGGTGCAAAGCTTTTAAATGCCGGATGCAAATACTGTTTCCAAATACTAATTGGCTCGATAACATGAGCATCTGCGTCAATGATTTTATATCCATTCAGCATAGATAAGACCTAATTATCATGGACAAAAATTCAGAAAATTAAATTAAACTACTTACAACCACATCGGATAGGGGTTCATTTGTGCTTCTAGTAACGGCTGTTGTAACCAACCCATTTTTACAGGAACATCATAAAGTCTTCCTGAACCTAAGCGTTTCCACATATGACGCATTCCCGGAACAATTACCTTAGCAACTCTGAGCCGAATATCAGGACGAGTTTGGTCTAAAACTAACATGGACATCCCATTCTGCTCAACTATTTGTTGACAAAGTTGGATATCTTCCCAAAAATCATCACTTGCTAATTGAGGATAATCTCCACATCTTTTTACCACACCTAAATCCTGCGGCATCAAATAAGGTTGATTGGCTAAATTCGCAGTTTTCCACCATTCTATTGCTAGAGCATCCGCAGAGGTCGGATATTGAGTACTAGCATCCGCTTGGGCTGATAGTACATTGGGCAAAATTTGATTAAGCTCAGTCAAAGCTCGACTGATGGCAATCTTAGGGTCAAAATGAGCGCCATATCCTAAAATAATATCCTCTACTTCTCGGTCTTTTCTGGGACTAATGGCGGCAAATGCAGGAATGTTCAGGTCGCTACTAATATCTAATACCCACAAATCTCTGTTAATAGATTGATAATATGCCTTCAGTTGTGGAAAATAAGGTTCTGAGAAACTATCTAAATCAACTTGGGGTTTTTGTAGACGGTTGTACCACCATAAAGCGACAGAATCTCGCTCTACTAATTCCATAAATCCTTGGAGAATAGCTTCTTCAATAGTATTACCTGCCGCGCATCCATTGGCATCTGCCCAACAGTCGGGTGGATGAGCTTGGGAATAGCCATAATAGCAATAAACTGTTGGTAGATATTTAAATTCTTGAGCAGTTAAAGACCAAACTGGTGTCCAGTCGATTTCTCTTTCTACATCAAATGGTTCTGGAACTCTTTGAAACCAACTTTTATTTTCAAGATTCCACTGTTCTCGATTTTCATATTGTTGTGGACTGAAATTCATACAGGTATTGGGATGAATCGCCTTTTCTCCCATTTGTAGATAACTACTTTTTTGCCTGATTTCATATCCCTGAAATATCCCTGAATATCTCTCTATTGCTTCACAAAAACCGCTAATTTTGGCTTGGATATCAGTTTTACCTTTACCAGAACTTCTACCGCTAATATTTTGACGCAAGTTTTCTAAATTGTCAAAAATACTAAGAGAATGATGTTTTGCGATATAAGTATGAGTTAATCCATTTCCCGAAATCTTATTCAATTCTCTCACAATCCCTGTAATAGGACTAAGATGATGCTGATATTTTCTCAAGGTTTCTTGTGGTGAACAACAACGATGTCCTCCATCTGTGGTAAAGGCTTTCTTGCGGTGTCCTAAAATCACGGGTAAGGGTTGATTTTCTAAGCCATTACTGTTGTTTCCACAGCTAGGACATTGGGGACGTTTAACTAGGATATGGCTTTGGGTTTGCAGGGTGAGAGTATCATGAGTGATGAGAGTCCCTGCTAATCTTTCATTTTTCCCTTGGACAATCCACTTGAAAATTTCTGTAGCTGCGTTTCCTATGGTTGTCTGTATCGTGGAAGGGAGAAAACCTAACGGTGGTGATACGTTAATTTGTTTATGCTTATAGATAAATCTTTCTATGGGTCGATTATCTCTTAATCTCTGGGCTAGACATTGCCAACATCCGGTTTTTTGAGGATAAAATAGCGGACCAATCCAGGTGATTGTTCCCAATGGATTGACTAGCATCCAGGGAGATGAGGATTTTAATGCTTGTTGATTAAATTCTTCTAGCTCTGGGTGCAGATAGTCATCAGTTAAAATTAATGTGATATCTCCGATATCAGCTACTTGAATATCTAGAGATTTAAGGATACTAATTAAGTTTTCTGTTTCCAGAGAACCATAAGCTTTGACGACAACCTGAGTTGATTTTAATCTTTGAGCAGCTAGAGTGGGATTAATTTGTAAGTGATGGCAAAATATTTCTACGTTTGTGCTTAGGGAGTCATCTTTTTCAATTAAATATCCTGCTTTTTCCATTTGAAATAGAGCATATTGAGCTTTGATACTCACCTCAAGAGTCGCTTGAAAAAAATCAGCAGATTCTAGGGTGGATTTTCCTGCTGGCAAAATTTCCAGTTGGATTTTATCCAGAATTTCCTCAATATTAAACCCATCTTTTATTAAAGATGCTATTCGATATGAAATGCGATCGCTCAACACAACTGACTCTCTCTCTGATAAGAGAAATATTTGGTTCGGTTCGATGGTTTGAACAGAGTAATCAGGGGAAAATTCCGGTTGATTCAGCATAGTTTTTGGATATGGCTAAAACATTAATCTCCTGTTTCCAGATTTGCAAGATCATCTCCGGTTCACACAGAAGTTGAGGGATGAGGTTTTTAAAACCCTGAGTAATAGCTGCGTAAGCAATATTTCGATGAAAATTATAACTGTCTTTGCTTAGTATAACACTGAGAAGGTATTTGAAACCACATTCTGCATCTGTAACTGTCACAACTAGAATTGTTCAAAGCCAAGATTCCGGCTAAATATGGGCTAAAACCTTTGTAAATAGAGTATTAGGGAAAGTTTACTTTTTGTTACATAAAAAAATCCTGGCGGGTTATTTGATTTTTGTGTGATACTCTAGTAAGTACAATCAAGAAAAAGCACTAAATTATGGTATTAAATACAGATTAAGTATGTTAAAATAATACAATAAATTAATCTATACCGAGAATTCTAAGTAGAGCTTGATGCTCTAGTTGATTGTTTTTATCCCAATATCAAACAAATATGCTTAAAAAACCTAAATTAAAGGCACACTTTCGGATGGAAATGGTCAGGGAAGAGGGGGTGTTCCTCTTATCTGAAAGCGGCTCAATATTGTTCAGCGATCGCCTCCATAAACTATTATTACCGCTATTAGATGGTAATCATACCCCTGATGATCTGGTCGAAAAGTTGGCAGCGGAGTTGCCAGCAGCCTACATTTATTATGCCCTGATGAACATGGAGCAAAAAGGCTATCTGGTGGAAAATGACCAGATATTACCTCAAAACTTATCAGTATTTTGTGAATATTTGAGCGTATCTTCTGAAGATGCCTACCATAGATTAAAAACAATCCAAGTTACAGTCAGAGCTTTAGGATCATTATCAGCGTTAGAATTAATTGCTAACTTAGAATCACTGCACATAGAAGTGTCAGAGACAGGAAACTTAGAGATTATTGTCACCAACGACTATTTACAACCAGAACTCTTAGAAATTAACCAGAAAAACCTAGAATTATCCCGCCCTTGGATGTTAATTAAGCCCACAGGAACCTTGATTTGGCTAGGTTTAAATCTTTAGTCCGGGAACAACAGGGTGTTGGGAATGTCTAGCCCAGCGACTGCGCGGTAACCGACCAGTAGAAGAATTCATTCATAGACATAATCATACCGCATCTGTGTTAACACCACCTTTAGCGGATCTCCCTTCCACCCAATCAACTGCCTTGACTATGGCAGCAACAGAAATCTTTAAATGGATTATTCTGGGAAAAAATCCCCGCCTCACCGGAGTTATTGCCACCTATGATACTCTCACCCTAGAAACCCGCAATCATGAACTGATTAAACGTCCCCAGTGTCCCACCTGTGGTATCCTCAAATCAGAGTCTCATCAGCCTCGACCAGTAATATTCGGTAGCCGGAAAAAAACCTTTACTGCTGATGGTGGACATCGCACCCTTACCCCAGAAGCAACTTTGGAGAAATATCGGCATCACATCAGCCCCATCACCGGCATTGTCCGTGAATTAGTCAAAATTTCTCCCAACTCAAATAATTTAACCCATACATATATTGCCAAGCATCATTTCGCTTCCGTCTGGGATGGAATCAGGGAACTACAGCAAAATCTAGGGGGTAGAAGTGGAGGGAAAGGGAGAACAGAAGCGCAAGCCAAAGCTAGTGGTTTAGGTGAAGCAATTGAAAGGTATTCAGGAGTTTTTCAAGGAGATGAATTCACCATCAAGAGCAGCTACCAGCAAATGGGGGATAGAGCCATCCATCCCAATACCTGTATGAATTTCAGTCCCAGACAATATGAGCACCGTCAAGAATGGAATGCCCAATCCAGTTCATTTCAGCAAGTACCCGAACCCTTTGATGAAACTAGAGAAAGAGAGTGGACACCAGTTTGGTCCCTGACTCACCAAGACTGGAAATACTTGCCCAGCGCCTATTGTTATTTTGGCTACTCTAGCGAACTCCGTGATTGTTGGGCAGATACTAACGGCTGTGCCGCAGGTAATACCTTAGAAGAGGCAACAATTCAAGGGTTTATGGAATTGGTAGAACGAGACAGCATTGCTTTATGGTGGTACAATCGCATTTCCCGACCAGGAGTAGACCTAGCCAGTTTTGATCAGCCTTATTTTCTCTCCCTAGAAAAATACTACCAATCTATCCAGCGAGAAATATGGGTAATAGATATTACCTCTGATTTGGGGATTCCCTCCTTTGCTGCCATCAGTCGCAGATGCGATCATCGCCCCATAGAAGACATAATTTTAGGCTTTGGCACTCACTTCGACCCCAAAATCGCCATTCAAAGAGCCTTAACAGAAGTAAATCAAACTTTACCTCCAGTCTTAGCTGCTAATGCGGATGGAACCACCCAATATGCCACTTCTGCTCATACTACTATTCTCAATTGGTGGCAAACTGCTACCTTGACAAATCAGCCTTATCTAGCACCAGACCCCAGTCTATCTCCAAAAGTATGTTCTGACTATAACCACATTTGGCACGATGACCTGTTAGCAGATATCAAACTCTGTCAGCAAATTGTCGAGTCAAGGGGTATGCAAATGTTGATCCTTGACCAAACCCGTCTTGATATTGGTTTCCGGGTTGTCAAAGTCATTGTTCCAGGAATGCGTCACTTCTGGAGGCGTTTAGGAGCAGGAAGGTTGTATCAAGTGCCAGTACAATTAGGTTGGCTATCAGAGGCAATTACTGAGGAGCAACTTAATCCATTTCCGATGTGGATGTAATTGACACTCTCCAGTCTAAAGTTATCTCTGATTAATTAGCTCGCATCAAACCAGCCTAGATAATTCTTAACAAACCACTTTAACTTGATTGAGATAAAGTAGTTTAAGAACCAAGTGTTGGCTAAACTCCGCAATTTGGGAAAATTTATGTTAAAGGATGCTCAAGGATTAGAAGTAACTACTGTTTCATTAGCAGCAGTAACAGCTGTAAATCATTTTGTTGATGAATTATTGAGTATTGGGAAGGATGCTCTAGTTATTCTCAAAGCTGTTGAAGCCGACCCCACTTGGTCTTTTGCTCATGCTCTAGCTGCGGCTATTTACTTATTTGCTGGTAATAGTGATGCTTTAGTATTAGCATTACCGCACTTGGATATAGCTAACCAGCATTTAGCTCAAGCTAATGAACGAGAACAGTTATTTGTGAACGCGGTTGCAGCTTGGGCTAGACGTGATGGACAACAAGCGATCGCCTATCATAGAATCATTAGCGATCGCTATCCTCGCGATTTAGCTTCAGTCTATATCTGTCAATACCATCAGCGCAATATTGGGGACAGTCAAGGATTACTAGAAATTGCCGAACAGGTGTTTGGTGCTAATCTGGAAAATCCATATATGTATGGAATTCTCTCTTTTGGATTAGAAGAATGTCACCGTTTAGCAGAGGCGGAAGAAACCGGACGACGAGCAGTAGCCATGAAACGGAATCACCCGTGGGCGCATCATGCTGTAGCTCATGTTTTAGAAACCCAGGGACGTTTACAAGAAGGTATTGCTTGGATGGAAAGTGTTGCTGATACTTGGGAAAATGTCAGTCCGGATTTTGGTAGTCATCTGTGGTGGCATACAGCATTATATCATTTAGATGCAGATAATTTTGCCCAGGTGCTAGAAATTTATGATCAACATATTTGGGGAGATGGAGAGGATGAATCTGTCAGAGAATTGATTAATTCTATCTCTTTATTATTAAGATTAGAACTACGGGGAATAGATGTGGGTTCTCGTTGGCAAGAAATTGCTGCTGGTCTATATCCTAGATTACATGAACATGCGATCGCTTTTTTGGATTTACACTATATTTATGCCTTGGTCAAAGGTGGTCAACTAGAATGGGCAAACCAGATGCTAGAGAGTATGGAAGATTATGCTCAGAAAGCTTTACCTTATGCTCAAAGAACTTGGCAAGAAGTGACTTTATCTGCCGCTAGGGGGATGATAGCCCATGCTCAAGCCAATTGGCAAAATGCGATCGCTTATTTAGAGCCAATCTTACCAGAAATTTATACAGTGGGAGGTTCTCATGCCCAACGAGATTTATTTGAGCAAGTATATCTTGATGCTTTAATTAAAGTTGGTGAATATCGCCAAGCAGCGAATTTACTGGAAAAACGCTCTGCTACCCGAAGTAACATTCCGGTAATTCAACGACAATTAGAGCATGTAAATAGCCAACTAGCGCAAGTACCGATATAAAAGATTTCTGACCATTTATCTCCTAAATTAGTATTATGAAATACATCAATCTTGGTAAAACCGGACTCAAAGTATCATGTCTTTCTCTGGGAACCATGACCTATGGTTCTCGTAAATTAAGAGAATGGGTGTTAGAAGAAGAAGACAGTCGTCCATTCATTCAATTAGCATTAGATTTAGGGATTAATTTCTTTGACACTGCTGATGTTTATTCCTTAGGTGCGAGCGAAGAAATTTTAGGGAGAGCCATCAGAGATTTTGCTAAACGTGATCAGGTAATCATCGCCACCAAAGTATTTAGTAAAATGGGTGATGGACCAATGACCGGGGACTATCTCGCAAACACATTTTTGATAGTATTGATGCTTCATTACGACGACTAGAGACAGATTACGTTGATTTGTACCAAATTCACCGTTGGGATGATGAAACACCAATTGAAGAAACTTTAGAAGCACTACATGATGTGATTAAATCCGGTAAGGTGCGTTACATTGGCGCTTCAAGTATGTACGCATGGCAATTTAGCAAAGCATTGTACACAGCAGATAAACATGGCTGGACACGTTTTGTTTCTATGCAAAATCATTACAACTTAGTTTATCGGGAAGAAGAACGAGAAGTCATACCTTTATGTAAATCGGAAGGAATTGGAGTAATTCCCTGGAGTCCTTTAGCGAGAGGTTTTTTAGCTGGAAATCGTCATAAAGAAGGGAAGGGTGAAACGCTCAGAGCTAAAAATGATGAATTTGCGGAAAATCTCTACTATCAAGAGTCAGATTTTCAAATAGTTGATCGGGTGGTAGAATTAGCAAAACAACGGAGTGTGAAACCCACACAAATAGCCTTAGCATGGTTATTGCATCAATCTGCTGTGACAGCACCCATTATTGGTGCTAGTAAAATCGAGCATTTGAAAGAAGCAGTAGAAGCTGTGGATTTAGTTCTTTCTGATGATGAGCAGAAGTTTTTGACAGAACTTTATCAACCACATCCGATTTTAGGACACAAGTAGTAAATTTAACATTGCTAAAATTGTGGAGCAGGCATCTTGCCTGCCCGACTTTAATGGCAAGCTGAAATCAGAAAAATCTGGGAATACTTACGGGACAGGAATGGAAGTCGCCGTTAAGTATTACAACTAACTCATTGGAGACTCGTTATGTCAACAGCGTAAGGAGCCTCACTATTAATTCAATCACTTCCTCTCTGGGACGGCTTTTAGTCATCTCGATAATAGTTTCTTTTAATGCTGGGAAATTCTCTACATTCTCACTAGCATTGTTACAGCGATTTTCATGTAGATGAACCACATTTTTTTGTCTCACGCAAAGGCGCATTCGCTGAAAGCGTTCCCGCAGGGTAGACGCAAAAGTAAGAAGTACGCAAAAATTAACTGTGGTCTAAATATATGAACACTATCGTTTCAATCCCTAATAGGGAGTAAGAGAAATTGCAATTCCTTTAGCTTTAATAAATCAGTGCGCTTAACTGTTTCAATCCCTAATAGGGAGTAAGAGAAATTGCAATGAGCGATCGCCAATTCAATTTCTAGCTCACGAAGACGGTCGTTTCAATCCCTAATAGGGAGTAAGAGAAATTGCAATCTTTTGGCAGATAAAGTTAATCCTAGATTATCTGCCGTTTCAATCCCTAATAGGGAGTAAGAGAAATTGCAATCCCTAACTTTTCTATAGGGCAAGTTACGGTAATAACTGTTTCAATCCCTAATAGGGAGTAAGAGAAATTGCAATTACTATCTCCTCCTTATTGTCTTCAAAGCTAGCGGTTTCAATCCCTAATAGGGAGTAAGAGAAATTGCAATTCATTTTTACGATACCCGCCATAGGGTCTATAGCCAGTTTCAATCCCTAATAGGGAGTAAGAGAAATTGCAATTAAAACTTTGTCAACATAAGGGTTGACGATCTCAGTTGTTTCAATCCCTAATAGGGAGTAAGAGAAATTGCAATTACCAAGAAACAGAAGACTATCTGTTCATTTGTATAGTTTCAATCCCTAATAGGGAGTAAGAGAAATTGCAATGGTCTTCTAACTTCAGTTCCCGCGCTTACAGCGCCGTTTCAATCCCTAATAGGGAGTAAGAGAAATTGCAATAATGATAATCCGATCTAAATTCCCCCATCGAATCGGCAGTTTCAATCCCTAATAGGGAGTAAGAGAAATTGCAATTGAAATATTGGGGCAGATTCCACACAATCCCTTGACCGGGTTTCAATCCCTAATAGGGAGTAAGAGAAATTGCAATCATTTCTTATCCCAGAACTGAATCTGGAAATAGACGCGTTTCAATCCCTAATAGGGAGTAAGAGAAATTGCAATCACCATTTTTCTATAGGTTGCTTTTCTTTATCCATCGTTTCAATCCCTAATAGGGAGTAAGAGAAATTGCAATCTGCTACTTACCTGGCAGTGAAAGACGGTATAGGTAGGTTTCAATCCCTAATAGGGAGTAAGAGAAATTGCAATGATTTATTCCATGAAAATATTCCTGATGAATGGAGGGTTTCAATCCCTAATAGGGAGTAAGAGAAATTGCAATTTAACAGTAAGCCCGTCAACCCGTTGCATTTTCTGTTTCAATCCCTAATAGGGAGTAAGAGAAATTGCAATCCCCAATCCATCCGCCTACGCACGGAATAGATTGTTTCAATCCCTAATAGGGAGTAAGAGAAATTGCAATCATCTTTAACTCAGACTTCCTAAGTTGCACGAACCGTTTCAATCCCTAATAGGGAGTAAGAGAAATTGCAATATGTCTATTAATATAGATTACGATGCATTATTGATGTTTCAATCCCTAATAGGGAGTAAGAGAAATTGCAATGCGGGTATACCAATCCGCACCTCAATGAAACACAAGTTTCAATCCCTAATAGGGAGTAAGAGAAATTGCAATCTACTAGTAATGTAGAGGTCGAGCGGCCTATCTTGTTTCAATCCCTAATAGGGAGTAAGAGAAATTGCAATCCGTTGGCTCTCCTCTACTCACTAAAGTCAAAGCGTTTCAATCCCTAATAGGGAGTAAGAGAAATTGCAATTTAGATAAAGTTTGATAATCACGAACATTTTTATAAGTGTTTCAATCCCTAATAGGGAGTAAGAGAAATTGCAATTTTTAGATGCTTTAGCTAATGCTCTGCAGAGTGTTGTTTCAATCCCTAATAGGGAGTAAGAGAAATTGCAATTAGACCATCACCCAGATGGTTCTAAGGATTTATCTGTTTCAATCCCTAATAGGGAGTAAGAGAAATTGCAATTTCTTTTCTGGATGGGTTACTAGATGAACTTATCAGGTTTCAATCCCTAATAGGGAGTAAGAGAAATTGCAATAGCCTACAGAACTCTAGCTAAGATGAGGCATCTAAGTGTTTCAATCCCTAATAGGGAGTAAGAGAAATTGCAATCTGATAGATTAAGCGGTTTATTCATCCAATGGATGTTTCAATCCCTAATAGGGAGTAAGAGAAATTGCAATATCCAGACTCTGTGAAAATGCAGGCGATTACCTAAGTTTCAATCCCTAATAGGGAGTAAGAGAAATTGCAATTTACTGATGGATACGCAACTGCCACAGTCTGAGCTGTTTCAATCCCTAATAGGGAGTAAGAGAAATTGCAATTCGTCGAGATAACGATGTATTCACCCTGTCACCGTCGTTTCAATCCCTAATAGGGAGTAAGAGAAATTGCAATTCCCAGCGGTACAGGTAATTCCGTACCTTCCTACAACGTTTCAATCCCTAATAGGGAGTAAGAGAAATTGCAATTATTGGATGGCACAATGGACACTGAAACCTATTGTGTTTCAATCCCTAATAGGGAGTAAGAGAAATTGCAATAGCGCATATCAATGGATGAATCCGCAGCCAAAATTTGTTTCAATCCCTAATAGGGAGTAAGAGAAATTGCAATAGCGGACGGCTGAAAGCCTATGTATATATGGTTTTCAAGGTTCAGTTGCGCGGATAGTCTAATCATAATCCATTTCAGAAAAAGTGTCAAGGAGTAAAATTGCTGAAACCCTTGCTGTGTAAGGTGCGCGGATGGGTGAACGTCAAAAAATCCATGAAAAGCTTTTGTGGAGAGGATTGTAGTCATTTTTTCTAGACCTAGATTTTTTACACCCACCCATCCGCGCATTAAGCGAAGAAAATGGTCTGATCACGGGGTTGTTCACCACCGATTCTTTCTACTTTACCAAAACAGCAAGCACAAAGGAAATAAAATCGGATACTGTCACTATCAGCCTTGATCAATTTATTGAGGCGCGATCGCAATTTAGCGTACTGAGTATCACTTAGCTCGCATTCAAAAATACTATACTGCACCCATTGACCATAGGATTTAAGAATATTATGAATTTTCGTGCGGCGTTTATCCTCAGAAATATCGTAAGAAATAACAACATTCATCACTTATTCCCTTTTGACTTATCTACTTTAAAAACAAAGGAGGATATTTATCCGTTGTTCCCATCAAATACTTAGACAATAATCTCGCTTGTAACTCAAAAGATTCTTGATAAGTACATTTTTTACCCATAACAGGATGTTTAAACTCGGATAATTTTTTCTTTTGATAATTTGTGAGAAATATTTTCCTTGCTTCAGGAGTAAGGAAAACTGCATTACTCAAAGGTTCAGTGATAAAATCATCTGGTTTTAATAGGTGTTTGTTCAACAAAGTTAAAACCATAGAATCAACCACCAAAGGTCGAAATTCCTCCATTAAATCTAAAGCCAAAGAAGGGCGATTATAACGGTCAAAATGTAGATATCCTAAATATGGATCAAAACCCACAATATTTACGGCACTTTGAATATCATGACGTAATAAAGAATAACCGAAACTCAATAAAGAATTTACTGGATCAGTTGCAGGACGACGTACACGCTTAGTAAAAGTAAATTCAGAGTTACGAATTAACTGATTAAAACAGCCAAAATAAGCAGCACTACCAGAACCTTCTAAACCGCGCAAAGAATTAATATTTTTAGTTGACTGAATTGAAGCAATTACCTGTTCAATCCTAGTAATATTTTTGGATAAATCAACGTCATCAAATTCACGTTGATAACGCATTAAAGTTTGACGATAGTTTTTCAATTTTCCCCTAACAAAACCTTGGACTACATGAACAGATTGGGGTGTTTCTCCTGCGGCTTGCCATTGTGCCTTGCGAATGAAAATATTACCAGTCATTTCTGGCTCTAAACGTCCTAAATAATGACCAATGCTACTGATGAAAGATAGGGGAATATGACGTTCCATTAACTCAAGTACAACCGCCGGCGAAATAGTTGCTCGTCCTAAAATAACTATGCCTTCAAGATGAATAAATGGAATATCCTGAAGAATTTTCTTTTCAAATTTGACATTAATCCGCTCATCAACCTTACCGATGAAAACATCATCTTGTGTAATGTAAAGAGTACCCATAATTAATCCTTCAAAATGATAAATGACAGTGAGATTTTATTCAATTTGCTTCTTGATAACGTTCAACTTTATCAGCAACTTGAGGTAAACATCGAGAATATAAACTACAAGAATCACAGCGTTTTGTTTTCATAGGTTTTGGCATAAAACCTGTAAATAACAACGTTTTAATGGCTTCAATAGTCGCAATGGTACTATTCCGTAATTCTGGTGTAATTTCTACTAACTTCCGTTGATGAGTTTGAGCATAATAAATATAACCAGCATTGATACTTTTTCCCGTCATTTCTTCCAAACACAAAGCCTGAGCACAAACTTGTAATTCATCATTATCCCATTCTCCTTGACGTCCTCTTTTGTATTCAATTGGATAAAATTCACCATCTTCAAACTCAATTAAATCAGATTTGCCAATCAATTGATATTGATCTGATTTTAAATAAATAGCCCGTATTTGCCAAGTTTCCCCACGATTTACTTCTCCAACTGTGTGTACTCTTTCATGTAAACTTGTGCCTTCAATAGTGTATTGATTATCAATGAATTCACCTGCACAATAAATCAACCAGCAACGGTGAGGGCAATAGGAATATTGGTTTAACGCGGCAATATTAACGTAATCATCAGAATTGAAATTTTCAGGAAGCATAAATTATGAAAGATGCGATTTTATTGAGATTTGCTGTAACTATTTTCTTCTGGCCATGCCCATTCCCATAGTTGTTTTTCTGCCAATACTGGCATATAAAGCAAAATCAGCTAAAGCATTAATTTGTTTAATTTGCATTGCTTCTAAATTGCCAAGAATGCGATAGCTAATTTCACCTAAACAACCAATAAATTTATTATCATAGTTGCTAATAACTTCAGTTTTCATATTAAAAGCACTAGGATAAATTGATTCAAAGGAAACATTAGTTAATTGAATACCGCTATATTTATGCCAACGATGAAGCAGACTATTAAATACAGATTCCCTTGTTGGTAAAACATTATCAAATGTACCTTGACGAAAAGCTACAGGTGTAGAAAAGATGAAATTAAGATTGCGCTCTTGCTCACTTGCTTGTTGATAAAGTTGATTATAACTACAAGCATTTGCCCAAGGTTGGGTAATTTGAGGTGTACCTTGAATGCTGGTAACAAATAAATTAGCTGAACCTAAATGCCAAGGTTTGTCCGGGTTTATATTTAACCATAATGGTGTAAGTTGACTAAATAAATTGTCATCTAGTAAAGAAATACGCCACCAACAGGAAGTACCTCCGTCAATCGGGTTTTGATGAGCATATTGCAAAGTATGAAGTTGAGTTTTAGGTCTATTTTTTACCTGTAATGGCGAGAGAGTAAAGGCTTTATCAGCGTTGGATTCGTGGAGGTAGTCTCCTAATTTTTTATCCACAGAACTCACTAAGTTAAGGAATAAAGCGTGGTAGTGTCTACCCGTCAGGAAATTGGGGTAAATCGGAGATTCGGGGGTGATGTTGAGAACAAGACTATGGGGCATAATGAATTTATCGCTAATTTTCTATTGATTTTATGTAGCTTATAACTGCCGATATTTTTTTATCTGTTTCATCAAACTTATACTGCAATTTCTCTTCAAAGCCTTGCGTTCTCCATTTTTGGAAAATACCTGGTAATTCTACAAATCCTAGTTCTTCTTCATAATGATATCCAAGTTTTCCATCAAAGGTAGATGCTCCCTCATTTTCAGGACTTATTTTGATAAAAATATCTTTTTGATATGCACAACCCCAGCGTAAGTTTCTTTCTCTATATCTAGTTTCTTCTTGATCATAATATCGTTCATAAACGTAGATGTTGGTGTATTGATTTATTGGATTACCTTCTTCATCTTTTTTGATAATTAAACGGTCAAGGGGTACAGTAATATGAGGTATTTCTGATAATTTATTCATCCAATTATCTCCATATGTACCGTTGTCATATACTAAAGTTGCTGATGGTGTCCAACTACGAGTTACTACTAAACCTTTTTCATGAGTTGGCTGACAAATTAAATCGGCATTATAAACATATTCATGCAGCATGGAAAAAAGTTCGACTACACGATAATCATCAATATGATTAGGACGTGATATACACTTACCTATTTCCTGAGCATCAAATATTGATAGAGATGATAAAGTTTCTTGATATTTTTTCCAGCCAGATTCATCTAAACTTTCTGCATAAAATGGAATTTTATCACCTGCTATTTTTCCTACAACAATTACCTTGGCATCTGGTATATTACCCTTACGGTTACAACGTCCAGCTCGTTGAATTAAATTTTCCGGTAAACAAATTTGAGAAATCAATACCTCACTGTTTAAGTCACAACCAACTTCAATAGCACTGGTTGTAATTAAAATATAAGGTTGATTATTATCATCATTTTTTTTGAGCTTTTCATAAATTATATCACGTTGTTTACTATTTAAACGCCCATGATAAAGTAATAAATTTTGATTTTTGTCCAAGGATAATTTTAATTGCCTATATATCTGTACAGCATCTTTAACCGTTTCTAGAACAGTAATAATTCTCAGTTCAGGCTTTCTTTGCAATTCTGTGTTTATGATTTGGATAATACAGGTTTGAAAATATTCTGGCTGCTGAGAATTACGCTCAATATCATCTATCCATTCAAAAGCTCTATGCTGAGTTCGATTTTGATATTTTTCTAACTCTAAGCGGTTTTCTGGATTTTCAACATAGTCGATTACGTTTAAATAATTAAATTTCTGAACATATTCTTTCGGCATTGTCGCAGTCATTAAGACTATAGAACGACCAACTTCATAAAGAGAAGTTACCAAACCGTGAAAATTAGTAAATGAAATTTCATCATAAGTATGTGCTTCGTCAAAACAAATAATTGTATTTCCTTGATTAATCCTTAAAGGAAATATAAATGATTTCTGCTTGTCTCCAAAAGCAAAATAACGATACATAAATTTATCCAGCGTTGTTAAAATCACATCTCCTTTATAAAGATGTCTTCTAGGGTTAATTGTTCTCTCTTCTGCTTTTCCATCAATATATATCCAACGTCGCATTTGTGAACCTGTATCTATAACCAAGGAAATTTCCCGTTGAGGATATATTTCTGAAAACTTTTTCAAGTATTGTTCTAACCGTTGTTTTTGGTCTTCAATTAAGCTACGAGCAGGTAATGGTAAAATCAGACGATAACCCTTTGCTAAAGCCGGAAATAAAACAGTTTCAAATTTACCGGAACCTGTGGGTGATTTAATTAAATAATCTGCTGCTTCTGAGGTAGTTATTTTTTGATACATCTCTCTTTGTAGAGGATTAGGTGAAAAATTAGCTAATTGTTTATACCAAAAATCACAATCTTTATCATTATAATTATCCTCTAATGCAAAAGGCTTAAGCTTGATTTGCATAGTGTCCTCTATGTCTGGTTTTTCTGGTTGTTTATTCCACCACTCTTTAGCTAATTTATCTAGCCTTTTTCCTAAATCAAAATCTCTATTGTTTTTTCGACAATCTTCTAGAACTTTCTTATCTTGCTCTGATAAGATATAAGCCCAGTATTTAAAATCTAATTTAATCTCTTCCTGTTTGAAAATCCAAGGGTCTATTCGATATACATTAGGTTCTTTCTCATTCTGATATATGGTGTATTCCATAAAAGTACGAGATTCAGCTTGTTTATCATCACCAATAACTCTACAAGCTAATTCTGCTTCAATTTGGTCACACATTTCTAAAATGTACAGTTCTTTAGCATAGGCTAAGGAATCTTTTAAAAGAATTTCTTTATATTCTGGATTCTTTTTTAATTGATAAGTATCTCGACTAATATCACCCACCGAAAAGTCATGATGACCTCTAGCTAAACTTTGTACCCAAGAATTTTTACTTTCTGCTAAATATCTATGTCCACTAAAAGAATAAATATATTTTTTGAAAATATTCTTCTTGTTGGTTTCTACCCGTAATTCAAATTTTTGTGGTTTTCCTGTATCATGTATTTTGGCAGCTTCTTTAACTCTGTCGAACGATGATTCAGAAGGAAAGTCTTTCTCTGACCAAAATTCTACTAATTTAACTACATTACCAACATGATTACCAAGAGGTTGAAAATAAATTTTATTTGGAATAGGTAGAGGAGCATCATTAACTGTTTCAGGAAAGAAGACTCTACCAAATATATAAGGACGTTGACGTTTTACTTTAGACATTTATTTCACCCTTTAACAAATTTACAAGAGATACAGGAATATAAATTTCCTCGTCAGTGTAGTAATCAAGAGTTGGAGCTAAAATTCCTTCGTTGGGATAGTAACCAGTAACGAAAGGGATAAAACCTTCTACTTGAGTTGGTTCATTATCTAGAAATCCTGAGGTGATAGAAGAGTTGTTAGAGCTTATTTCCCAATTATAGCGATAAAGATTGTAGATATCGCAGCTGCCGATAAATTGATTACTTTGTAGAATTGCTTCCATTGGTACAAGAGTTGAAGGAAACGCCGCTAGTATATCTAGTGTCAAACAAATTGGTTCAGACACTTCTTTTAATACAGCAAAACCTTCTTTCCCTAGCTTGCATCCATAACCTTCTAATTGCTTAAATTGTGCTAAACCTTCCCAAGATTCACTGACAACATAACCTATAAGTTCCTCAGTGATGAAATATTCCCAGGTATGCAATTGAAAATTTGCTTTGTCATTTTCCACATATAACTTAGAAAAAGCATAGTGGTTAAATTCTCGCATCCCCTTGCGATAGGTTTTATGTACTGTAGAAAATGAATTTGATGAAGGGTAAGCACCTAAAGCGATATAAAGAGGTGGTAAAGCGTAGACAGGAGGATTATTTTTATTAATGGAAGTTTCAGGAATGTCTAACCCTTCACTTAGCATTCCTAATCTTCGCAAAAATCCCGATAAAGTTGTAGGTGGAACAAAGGGATAAGTAGCAATGTTCAAGATAGAACCTGGCAGAATGCGAAATGTCATGGCTGCCGTAGGTATAATTGTCAATTTAAGGCAATACATAATTATGCCTGGTTGTGCCTGTAGATTTATGCTTGTAAAACTGTCTTAACGAAATTAGCAGCGTATTCTTGCAACTTTTCTAAAGCTTTATCTCCTATCCATCGCTCAAAATTATCTGTGCTAATGTAGTTAGAATTAGCTTCTGGAGTTCTGGCTAATTGGATAAATTTTTGCATAGCTTTTCCTGGATCTGTTTCTGAAGGCGATATGATGGGACGTTTACCTCTAGGAGAAAGATAACTATTTATTACTAACAATGGCATTTGCTGATCAATCTCAGATAGCTCTATTACTTTACCTTCCATTAAAACAATTTTGTCTTCTGTTTCCGCAATAAGAATACCTTTGGGATTACCAGAACCAATGCGAGGTAAAGCATCTAGAAAGGCATAGGCAACAGATGAAAATTCTTTATCTGTTACACTTAAAGCATGGTTAGAAACCGGGTAGAGAATACCAGGTTGATTATATTGGCGTTTGAATGGGATTGGTGTTTCATCTTTTTGATTTACCAAACGTGAAGGGTGCATTGCACGTTGCTTATCTACTGGGTATAAATCTTGAACTGCAACACCACCACCATGAGTCACACGACCTATTAAAGTGCTTTTACCTGGGTCAAGTGCGCCATAAGGAGCACAAATAGGACAGTTTTGTTTAGCACAAGTTTTAGGAATTCCACATTTATATTTATCTCCTAAAAGCTCACCAGTTTTGACTGGTGACCATAATAAACAACGTCTTTCTACACCTCTACGTTTAGTAGGTGAAAGATAGCATTTTTCGAGGGATTGACCATCTTTTGTGCTTAATTTTACAGTTTCTACGACGTTGACATTTACTTGTACTTCATCCCCAAAATATAGTTCTTGTGAACCTTCTAAAATCGCATAAATATCAAAATGAAAACGGGGATTTTTGGAGTCAGTTGCATTTAGTCCAGTTGTCATGATTCTTTCTCACTTGTAGATTTAACTTTACGAACTAATTCAGGAAAACGGGTATAAAGTGAAAGTTTAAGATTATAGGTCAATTCATTCCATTCTCTTTCCTGTCCATAACCATTTTCTGCAAAATAGGTATATGCCTTCATCACATCATCAGCATAAAGAGTTAGCCAAGTTTGTTGTTTTGTTTCATCCTTTTCTTGTCGTTCCAAAATTTGTAGTTTTGTTTCCAAAAATTCTTTTGTTTGGTCATAAATAAAGTAATTATCATTACTGCGATAAAGTCTTGCTTGCACAGTTCTTTTATTTTGGTCGCCAAGGGTAGCGTAATAACAGAAAGCTACTCCATCACCTACTTGTTCTATGATTTTGCCTGTTTCTCTCTGAGCATAATCTTCTCCTTTACCACTCTTTTTAGCTGTGCTTTCTAAAGATTGAACAAAAGCATAGGTTAAGCCTGTTAATGCTGCAACATCTCGATATAATTGCGCTCTTTTAGAAAGCTGTTTTGATGAATTCATATCCCCCTCAAGTATTTTAAAATAAAGTTCTCGAATTTGTTCTAGTTGCAATTTATTATTAATATTTGCTGATTTAACTAGAGAATAATCAGCTAAAAAAGGTAAATCTTGTTCTACATAACGAATAGCTGCTCCTAAATCATGATTTATATCTTTACCAGAAACTATTATTGATTGTCCATAGCATTCCATTAATCCTTTGATAAATACTAAATGTCTGTTAGCTAATTTTATCTCTTTACTCCCTTGCAGAACCAGATAAAATTCAAAATCTGTTAATACTTCTGTAGGAAAAATAGAAGCAACTTTAGCTACTGCATATTGCATTTTTCCTAATTTATCAGATGCTATATCACCAGTAGCAGTTTTATCGGATGTTAAAAGTAGATACTGACCAGAACTTAAGTTGAATTCTTTTGTAGTCAGCATTCGGATATATTCTTTTAACTTCAAATTAACAGATTCATTATTTATATTAACATCTTTCAGTTTTAAAATAATGCTTTCATCTGTTACTTTTAGGGGGGAGGCAAAAGCAAGAGTAGAACAAGAAGCACAAATATACGGACGGTCTTCACTTGATGAAGATTGACGACGCTGAGAAGGTCGTTCAAACATGAATCTAGCAACTTTCCATTTAGCAGTTTTTGGATCAAGTTTAACTCCACAAGAATAACAAAATTCTTTACCATCATCTCCAGGTGATCTTACCTCCATTTTTATTGGGGTTTCACTTAATAAAGCCTCCGGTTTAGGATCATAGGGTTGCTGTTTTTCTAGTAATCGGTACATTTCTAAAATACATTGACTAAAAATATCACCACGAGTAGAATTTATTTGGTCAGTGGCTGTTTTATTAAACCTTTTATAAATATCAAGAATATCTTTAAATTTCTCATAATTTTGTTGGCGGTCTAGTTTAATAAATTCAAATGGAATACCACCAGAATTATCAAGTAATGATATTTTTTGTTGTACAGATTCATAACTGAATATCACCTGTGATGATAAGGTTTCTTTTTGCTTATTTAACTTATTGAGTTGTGATTTTGTTAAATTGGCTAATTTAAATTGATGTTCAATATCTTCTAATTCTTTCCAAATAGATTCTTGTTTCTTTAAAATAGAATTAAAGGATTTCTGAAAATATTCACTATACTTTTTGGCTTCTTTATCCTGCATTTCTTGTAATTCTTGCACTTTCTTTTCTGTAGATCCTTTATTTTGTAATTCATCTATTTTCCTTTGACGCTCAATCTGACGTTCCTGGACTTTATAAATAACTGCTAAGTAACAAGCAGCTAAAATATCAGCTTGATCCTTGCATATAACTGGAACTTCTAAGGTACTAAAACCACGACTAGATAAAGTAACACTATTCAGTAAAAGAATAAATGTTTGTGTTAAATCTCTTAAGTGATATTTGCTGAAACCATTTTTTGAAAAAGCTACATCTGTAAGAAATTTATTCCACAATACACTAAAGTCAGTTATTTCCTTTTTACTAGGTTGGAAAACAATTACATGGGAATCACTTTCATCTAATACTACTATATGATGTATTTTTTGCAAATATTCTAAAAATCTATCAATTGCACTTTCAATAGTTAACTTTGCTTGCAATTCTCCTGGTAATGGTTTCTTATACAAAATTTTGATTTGACCAAGTTCTTGATTATCATAAATGACAACATTGTTATTGGTGAATTTTAATTCTGGTAATTTAATAGTATTATTCCGTTTTAGATTCAACTGTCTGACTAATCGAGAATCACCAAGTAATCTAGCTATTTGCTGGCTGTTACTGTGATTTGCTAAAGCTGCTAATAAGTTATAATTTATTTGGTAATCAATACCTTTTGCAGCTAAAGAGCTTAAATAAATTTTCAATATATTGGTTTGATGAGTAATCATTTTCTATCTCTACTTTGCAATGTTTATATTCACTTTAAATTTTATTTAAGTACTGAAGGTAATAAGGACTACTCTCAATACTTGATAAATTCTTTTTAAGCGATCGCCTTTGGTTTGACTACCAATAGTCATACTGTTGTCTTGTGAAATACCTTGATATTGTGTCCGTAACTCGTTGCTAAAATCCATAATGACACCCAAAATAGAAATTGGCAAGATAAAATAAGTATAAAGTACACGGACACTTTCCATGAGTCGAAAAGGTCAATCTATCACCCTGTCGGTATCAGAACAAGACAAAGCTGATTTAGAAGCGATCGCCCTAGAATTCGGGATGATGTGGGGAGATGACCCCAATATCTCCAAACTGATCAAAGCGATTGCTCAACGTGAGTTAATTATTGGCAAAAATCATGACTGGCAAGAATCACGTATTCGGGCATTACATCGCTGTATAAATATATTAATGGACATCGGGCAAGTTGAACAAGCCCAAATTATCGCCAATTTGTTACTTGAACGCAGTGAATTGTCCTTACCCATGCGGAAAGAAATTGAAGGGAGCTTAAATCATTCACTTCCATCTTGGCGGTTACAAATTGATCACTATATCTTGCGTCAACAACCGTTTCAACTTTCTTATCAAGATGCAACAGAAAGAATATTAAATTATACCGTTTACTATGCTAAAATTACTCCCCACGAAAAACGCCTCTATCTTGATTGCTGGTGTGAGGAAACATTAGACAATCATGATATAGAAGAACTACAACATAACTGGTGTTTTCGCTTAGACAGAATTAATGAAGCAGCCGTGACCAAAATTAGTGGTAAATGGCGATCGCATTTAGATGAAATAGACGTGGAAATGCACTTAATCAACAACTTAGCCTTTGCCTATCAACCTAAACCAGAGGATAGAAAAGTTGAATGGATACCAGAAAAACCAAAAGTTAAGCAAGTGGTGAGAAAACTATCTAATACATTCTAGTTTATCCGGGAAATCATGCAGTATAGCTCTGATTGTATTGTAGTTTCACCAGAGAATGTGCGATCGCGCATCAAAGGAAAAGTCATTAGTCTATGTCAAAATTATGACTTAACCACATTAATCACAAGTTAATATCATACAATATAGAGAACAGTATATTGAAGCTTTGGAGAATGCTGATGTTGGTGATCTTAAACCCTAAGTTCACGATTGATTCATATCTGGCTCGCTTTTTTATCCGTAAGCGAGCCAGATGTTTAAAACCAGCTTGAAGTCGTGGTATTTCCGAGAATACTCGATATCATCAAACCAGCTAGAACTACAAAACCTAATGCTCTCCGAAAATAATTAACGCCTTGAAATAATTCTTCCCAAGCCCAGGTAAATAAAGAGCCAAATGCTAGTAAATCTAATGCGATATTAATTCTACCTGTTGTCAAAGCTATCTTTAATAAAGTAGCTATAGTCCAGACAATGAGTGGTGGATTTGGTGTCTGAGCTAGAACAATTTTACCTTCGCTATCCCGGAATACTTGATTAAATAATGTATTGTCCATGAGTTTATTCCTTGATAACTTTCTCTAAATCTTTTACTGCTGGCCCTGAATCACTTTACCATCGTAGCTAAACCGAGAACCGTGACAAGCACAATCCCAACTCTTCTCAGCATTATTCCAACTTACAATACAAGCCAGATGGGTACATACCGCAGAAACAGCATGAACAGTTCCCTGTTCATCTCGATAAGCAGCAACCTTCTCATTCTCAATGGTCAATAGTTTTCCTTCACCATTAGTAACTTCGGCAAAATCGTGGACGACTAAGATCTTTAAAGCGATCGCCAATCCAGCGAGTTGCCACATCAATCCCTTCCTTGACCAATTCTGATGTCAAAAATGGAGTTGCACGGGTTGCATCATATAATTCTGTATAGGGATTATCTATTCCTAGAATCAAATCTGAAAGCAACATTCCCGACATGTTCCTTTCGACATTCCCCAAAGACTAAATCCCGTAGCCACATAAATATGGTGATTGAATGGAGTCAGTTTGCCAATATAGGGAAGTTATCAAACGACACCATATCCTGATTTGACCAACGATAGGCAAATGTGTCAATCCCAAAGCGATCGCGAGCATAATCTTCTAATTTTTGGTAACATTCTTCTGTATCGGTAACAGTCCCCACTTTATGTCCTTCACCACCCACTAGCAGCAGTAACCCCCCATCATGGGGAGTGGTGCGAATGGAATAGGAATGCTTTTCACTGCCGATATACATTCCTTGCTGGTGCTTTTGTGGGGTCAATCCTAGCACGCAACGATGTAGGAACGTTTGGGATAGGTTTTGGCGAAAAATAGTCCTTGGTCTGAGAATTGGTATATTAGTAGCCACAATCACATCTTGAGCGTTGATGACTCCCGCGATCAGTAAAAACTTGACAGGGATTGCCTTCTTCTCAACCTTTTCAACTCTTGTATTCTCAAATAAATGACTACCGTTACCAGGAATATTTTTGGCAAGATGGAACAGATATTTACGGACATGAAACTGAGCCTGATTATCGAATTTAATTGCTCCGGCGATCGCAAAAGGTAATGATGTTTCTTGAACAAAAGTAGCGGGAAGTCCTAGTTTAAGAGCGGCTTCCACTTCATCTTTAATTTGACTCTAGCTCATCGTCTGATTCTGCAAAAGTGTAGGCACTTTTACGACTAAAATCACAATCAATTTGCTCTTTAGCTACTAAGTGAGCAACACACTCAATTGCCGCTTGATTAGATTCTGCATAAAGTCGCGCTTTTTGCTCTCCGATTTTTTGATTAAATCAGCGTAAATCAATTGGTGTAATGATGTAATTTTCGCAGTTGTATGACCACTTACACCTGTGACAATTTCCCTAGATTCAATCACAGCAACTGTCTTTCCCGCTTGTTTTAGTAGTGTAGCTGCGGTCAGTCCCACAATTCCTGCACCAACAATTGCCACATCCACTGAAACACTATTTTCCAGGGATGGATAGCTGTTGGAGAGGTTGAGTCAATCCAAAATGAAATCTGGTTTGCCAGTTAAAGAATTCATGGGTATTTCGTAGGTAGTTCATTTTAAATACTTATTTACAATGGAATTAAAATGTTTAAATATCATCTATAGCTAGAAATAGCTTTGACTACAATGTTATCTATAATTAGATATATACAACTTTTATATTTACAGATACAATATCTGAGTGTTGATGACAGAGGTAATAACGGGTGAGGTTAGTGCCTAAAGTACCGTTAATTATCATAGTACTTATACGGTTAATTATATATTAGAGATGTAATATAATCAACTGAAGAAGGTCTAGTTTATAAAATCTTGCCCAAGAATAGACTAGGATACCTTTTGATTAACTTTGAACCCGAATGAAACTAATGAAAAACTATTTACCAATACAACACTCAGGTATTCTTTTAGACAAATTTAATTTAAAAGCTAACAAGAATAAAATCTTACTCAGTACGTTCGTGGTTTTGATTGGACTGCTAGGATTCTCTGCATTCTGGTTTAAATCCAGATATGATTTTGATAATCAGATGAAGATTAAAGTCCAAGAATTATCTAATGTTGAATATCCAGCTAATCCTGCCCCATTAAGTAAAAATTTTCAAAGGTATTCTCAGCGCAAATTAACAATTATCAAAAGAGATGAAACTCACTTTGATTTTGTGCTAGAGCCAACCAATCAAAAAACTGCAAAAATAATTATAAAAAATATTGATTTAAAGCTATTAGTGCCTAAAGCACCAGCATGGGTGAAAAAAGATAAAGGTTTGGAAGTAATTGCTTTTACCGACCGGGAGTGGAATAGACAACAAGTTAGCTTTCCTGCTAATTCTGAAAATATAGAAATTACGGGAGGAGATGGTTTTGAAAAACAAAATCTTGTGGAAATTGCCCTAGCAAACAATTGTTTAAATGCCGGATATTGGGAAGTTTTACTGTTCACGAAAGAAGATAATAATAAATCCCTTTATTATCAAAATTGGTTTACTTTCCCACCCGGACATTATAAAAATATTTTTGAAAACATCAATAATATTTCTTATTGGGAACATTGGTGGAGATTAGAACATTGGCAAAATCCAGCAGGTACTGTAGTAAATACAAATTTACTCAGGGAAGTAGTTAATGAGAAAGAAATAGTTGCCAAATTTCCAGTTGATGAAAAGATAATTTTAGCAGGAGAGCAAGCTAGAAAAATCAGAACTACATTAGCAAGTAATTTGACTACTTGGAAAGATTTTTATAGTGGTGAAAACAAAATTGAATTTGCAACTTTCCGACCCCCAGGATTCTATGACCCAAATAAGCCTTGGGGAAATGAATACTGGAGAATAGGTAAATTTGAAAAAGCAATTTTGAGGAATATTAAACCTGTTGGTGTTCAGCAAAATTTACAAGAAATAGAACTAACACTAAAAGATACCAAGACGGGAGAAGCAAATAAATTACTCATCAGTGGTATCAATCTCGAAAAACTTCCTAAATTGGCAGTGAAAGACTATGGTAAAGGCTTATATATGCCGATGGGAATAGGAATACCTCCTTTTTATCAAAGTTATGAGGATTTAACTAAGTCTCATCCCGATGAAAGCCCCTACTTCAGTGTTTTACTAGATGCAAACAATAAATGGATAGATCATCATCATTTAGCACTTGACGGTTTAGCAATGCATCTTGATGCTGATAATCCCAATCTTGTGCATCTTTATTTGCTATCCTATGAAAGGAATACTTTAATTGCTCATTTCTTACTCTCTTTACCATAGTTAAACAAATCCACAATCTGAGGATTGTATCCGTGTTCTAGAGGAGAATCCCACGGGTGAAAGCTGTGGGATTCTTGAGAACTTGTAGTTTATGCAAAGACTGACGGATTTCTTGGATTGCTTCATCACTCAAAGGATTGGAAAGGTCTACACCACTGATTTTCGCACCGATAAAACCGGCTACTTGTTTAACTTCAATATGTTTATAGCTCATTGGAAATTCTCCAGAGTTTGATTTAACTAATAGTCAGAGGTGATCGCTATTGAAAATCAATCTGCCATAAATCGACCGATTTGCAGTAGATTGAAAAATTATTTTTGAGATATGGCGCAACACTGAGGATAAATCCATGAAACTTGTTGTAATATCAGGATTGAAAGCATCATCAAAGGTGAAAGATGAAGCAAACAAAACAACTGACTGGGATTATTGAGCGTGAGGGAGATGTTTATGTAGCACTTTGTCCAGAGCTTGATATTGCGAGCCAAGGTGATACGATTGAAACCGCACGAAATAATCTGGTTGAAGCATTGGAATTATTTTTTGAGACAGTCGATTCCTCAGAAATTCAGAAACGGCTACACCAGGAAATATTTATCACACGTCTAGAGGTGAGTATTGGGTAAGCTGCGGATTCTATCGGGTCGTGAAGCTTGCCAAATTCTAGAACAGCATGGCTTTGTACAAGTGCGACAGCGTGGTAGCCATATTATTATGCAACACGAAATAGAAAACTCAACAATAACTGTTCCTATTCCTAATTCTGATGAATTACCTGTAGGAACTTTGCGATCTATTATTCGACAATCAGGATTATCCCGGACTCTGTTTGAGGTAAATTAGTTGATGCAGTAAATCAAATCGTATTTTTTGCATTTGTCTATTTATCGCAAAGATGGCGATCGCTTGGTTCTACATTGCGATTATTATTGTCTTAATTCTGTTAATACATAAGAAACATTAAGTCTAGAATAGAGATGTGTATATTATTTTAGTATAGAGTAGGGAGAGCTTAAATGACTATTGAGCAGTCCATTTTGGAAAAAGTGCGGGTTTTGTCTGTACAAAAACAACACCAAGTATTAGCTTTCGTTGAACTTTTGCAAACTGATGATTGGGAAGAGTTATATCAAGGAAGGTTTAAGGAACTCCAGCAGGAAATTAGGGTGGGAATTGATGCATCTGAGCGGGGTGAGGTGGTGGATGCTGAAGACGTGCAACTAATTAAAAAATCTTTGCTCAAATAGACTAAATCTATATAAATTCTGCTAAACTCATAGTAGTTGAGTTAAGTAGGTGTTGATGCAACATGTCACCCCCAAGGAAGCAGCGAAAATCCTTGGTGTCCATGTCTCTAGCCTTAGAACCTATTTCCACGATTGCAGGAAAAACTGCAACAAAAACGCATTCAGGCTAATCAATGAGTAACATTTGTAGATTTACAGTTCCAGCCAGTCGGGATATTGAAACTATTATCGACTACATTGCCGATAATAGCAGTTTTGATGCAGCGGAACGTGTTTTGTCAAAGATTAATAACAAATGTGAAAATTTAGCTAATTCGCAACAAGGTCTGTTTATTAGTATATACAGAAACCTTGTTACTTATTTCTGGAAAAAGATTAAATGATTTTATTTATCTTTAATCTCTAATCCCTACCCCTTACTTCCTAACATCTGTAAATTATGCAATGTTGCATAGAGTCCCCCCTGTTCCAGTAATTGCTCATGACTTCCCTGTTCAATTAATTCCCCTCGTTTCAACACAAAAATCCGGTCTACATTGCGAATGGTGGAAAGACGGTGAGCGATAATAATTGCCGTCCGCTTTTTAAGTAGTTGATTTAATGCTTGTTGAATTAAAGCTTCCGTCCCTACATCCAAACTAGCCGTAGCTTCATCCAAGACCAAAACTTGTGGATTGCGAATAGCAGCGCGAGCAAAAGCTAACAGTTGTTTTTGTCCACCAGAAATATTCGTTCCCCGTTGTCGCAATTGAGTATCATAGCCTTGGGGTAATTGATGAATAAAATCAGCAACATTAGTGTTTTCTGCTGCTTGTTTAATTTCATCTAAGGTATAGTAATCACCCAAGCTGATATTAGCTTTGACATCCCCAGCAAATAAAAAGCCTTCTTGCAAAATTACTGCTAAATAATGTCGCAATTCACTTTGGGGTAATTCCCGAATATCTGTACCATCAATTAAAATCCTACCTTGGTTTGGTTCATAAAGACGACACAGTAAACGGATAATAGAACTTTTACCTGCTCCCGTCGGTCCGACTAAGGCGATTTTTTCCCCTGGATGAATGGTAAAATTCAAGTTCTTAATGATAAAATCATCATCTTTGTAGGCAAAAGAGACATTTTCAAAGCGAATTTCTCCTAATTCTGCCGATTTAGCAAAGTTTTGAGCTTCTAGACTGGCAATAATTTCATCTATATATCCAAATTTAAAATCTGTAATGGGGATTTTTGGATGAGGAATATCCCGTATTTCGATAGGTTCATCTAAAATACTGCTCACCCGTTCAATGGCAGTAAATCCAGCTTGAATTACGGTGAATTTTTCCGCAAATTCTCGTAAAGGGTCGAATAATCGCTGGGCATATAATACAAATGCGGCTAAAGTCCCAAATGTCAGATGTGTTTTTAACAGTAACCATCCACCCATCCATAATACTCCGGCGATCGCCATCAAGCTAATCCATTCTAAAGTTGCCGAAACGGCTGAATCGTACCAGATGGTTTGATCCATCTGTTTAGTGTATTGTCTATTTCTAATCCGAAATAATTCACCATTGTATTTCTCTCGACGAAACAACTGGACGATATTAATCCCCACAATATTTTCTTGTAATTGGGAGTTAATCGCGGAAAGTTCTTCCCTCCCTTTGTAGTTAGCAATCCGATACTTTTGCTGTAAGTATACAATTACTCTGGTAATTGGCAATAGAATTAACAGCAATAAACAAGCTAGTTGCCATTGGATAGAAAACATTAAACCAATAATCACCACCATCGAAAATAAATCGGAGACAATCCCAATTCCTCCGGTGGAAAAAACATCTCCTAATGCTTCTACATCACTGGTCAAACGGGTAATCAGTTTACCTACAGGCGTTTTATCAAAAAAGCGCATAGCTAGCGATGTTACGTGCTTGAATAAATCATCACGCATCGCAGCTGTAATTTTTTGTCCTAATTTTTGGACTATATAACCTTGGATACCTACTAATCCTAATCTGATGGCGATCGCCACTAATAGCAAACCTTGTAAAATATTTAACGATTCCGAAAAGGGACGCTGTTTAAAAAATTCGTAGAGGCTTGATTCATGACGAATCAAAGAGATAATCTGACCGATCAACAGTGGTTGTATGGCGTTAGCCAAGGCAATTGGTAGCAGTAATAATACTGATAGTAATAATAGTTGGTTATTGCGTCGAGCATAAGGTACTAAACGCAAAAATAATCGCCAGTCACTATTACTCCGTGGGGATTCTAAACCACTCTTTTTCGGTTTTTAGAGATGCTCATAAAGAGGGTGGGGAGGTGGGGGGATGGGGAGGTGGGGTATAAAGGGAAATTTATATATAAATGTTTCTCTACTTCTCTGCCTCCCCCATACCCTTGGACATCAGAAAATTATATGATTACTTTAGAAAGAATATATTTTTTTAATGTATTATATCGCGCCGCTAACCCCAAATGAGCAGAAATACTATTTTCTCAAATTTATAACACAATACGCTTGGTGTTAAGGGAAGAAGGTAGTATTGTCATCCTGACGGTATAGGGACTCTACCCTATTTTTCAGCTTAACTGAACTGTATTGATTTATAACACTGACAAAATTTATATATTTCTCCCCCACCTCCCCACCTCCCAATCTCCCCACCGAAAAAAAATCCCACCCAGGTAATACCTAAATGGGAAATATAGAAATAGGGGCGATAAACCCCTCTAAATCAGAGAATTATTTACTTTCAGTGAAATCAGCATCAATCACATCATCACCACTAGCACCACCACTAGGAGCAGAACCACCTGATGGAGGTTCAGTACCAGGTGCAGCACCACCAGCTTGTTGATAGATATTACTACCAATAGCAAATAGAGCTTGTTGTAGTTCTGGGGTTATTTTTTGGATTTGTTCATCATTTTCTTTGGCTACTGCTTCTCGCAAATCTTTGACCAAACCTTCAACTTTGGTTTTGTCAGCAGCAGGAACTTTATCACCTAACTCTTGCAACTGCTTTTCAGCTTGATACGCTAAAGAATCAGCTTGATTCTTGCGTTCAATCTGGTCGCGTCGTTCTTTATCAGAACTGGCGTTTTGTTCAGCTTCCCGTACCATCCGGTCAACATCACTCTTATCTAAGGTAGAAGCACCAGTAATGCTGATAGACTGTTCTTTACCAGTACCTTTATCCTTAGCAGTGACGTTGAGGATACCATTAGCATCAATATCAAAGGTAACTTCAATTTGAGGAACACCTCGTGGTGCAGGAGGAATACCATCTAAACGGAAGGTTCCTAAACTCTTATTATCATTAGCGAATTCCCGTTCTCCTTGCAGAACATGGATTTCCACATTAGTTTGACCATCTACCGCGGTAGAGAAAACTTCTGATTTTTTGGTGGGAATTGTGGTATTACGAGGAATAATTTTAGTCATTACACCACCCAAGGTTTCTACACCCAAGGATAGAGGTGATACGTCTAAAAGTAAGATACCTGTAACATCACCAGCTAATACACCCGCTTGAATCGCGGCACCAACTGCCACAACTTCATCAGGGTTAACGCTTTGGTTGGGGTCTTTATCCAATACCTTCTTCACCACTTGTTGAATCGCGGGAATCCGGGTAGAACCACCAACTAAGACCACCTCATCAATATTGGTTTTATTTAATTTGGCATCTCTGAGCGCGTTTTCCACAGGAATACGGCAACGGTCAATTAAGTCAGAGCAAATTTCTTCAAACTTAGCCCGGGTTAAGGTCGTATCGAGATGCTTATGAGACCATCCTGGGTAGCAGTGATAAATGGGAGGTTTATTTCCGCTTGGGTAACGCTAGAAAGTTCTATTTTGGCTTTTTCTGCGGCTTCAGTTAGACGTTGTAATGCTTGTCTGTCTTTTCGCAGGTCGATGCCTTCATCTTTTTTAAATTGTTCAGCTAGGAAGTCAACTATTTTTTTATCAAAGTCGTCACCACCAAGGTGAGTATCACCTGATGTCGCGAGTACTTCAAAAACTCCGTCCCCAACTTCTAATACAGATACGTCGAAAGTACCACCACCCAGGTCAAACACCAAAATGGTTTCGTTACTCTTCTTGTCAAACCCATATGCTAGGGAAGCAGCAGTAGGTTCGTTAATAATCCGTAGCACTTCAATCCCAGCGATTTTGCCAGCGTCTTTTGTCGCTTGTCGCTGGGAGTCGTTGAAGTATGCGGGAACGGTGATTACGGCTTGAGTGACAGTTTCACCCAGATATTTACTAGCATCTTCCACCAGTTTGCGGAGGACTTGGGCAGAAATTTCTTCTGGTGCAAATTGCTTGCCTGCCCCTGGTGAATCTACTTTAACATTACCGCCACTGCTGAGTACTTTATAAGAAACTTCAGTAGTTTCCTTGGTAACTTCGTCATAACGACGACCAATAAAGCGTTTAACTGAATAAAATGTATTTTCAGGGTTCATCACCGCTTGGCGTTTGGCGATTTGACCAACCAAGCGATCACCATTTTTTGCAAATGCAACCACCGATGGTGTTGTCCGAAAACCTTCTGCATTAGCTATTACTGTCGGTTTACCGCCTTCCATCACTGCTACGCAGGAGTTAGTCGTACCTAAATCAATTCCAACTACTTTTGCCATTTTGGGTGCTGGCTCCGTATAACTATAAATGAATGAATTGGGAAAATAAAGGGCTAGATTTTGAACCAACCGATTGACAAAAGCAGTCAGTTCAGCATTAATACCTTTGTTTTGGCTTGCTTGGGCGGAAACCTCCCAAGTTATGCTGACATATATACTGAGCTCCTGTAGCCCTGGAATGAAGGGTGGTTTCCCGAACCTTAAAGGGGACGGTTAACTTCAGATAGTCGTTTCTAGTTGGTTCAAGGATTGATCCGCCGTCACTTTGTCTAATGTATGAGAATTAATACTTTCACGAATTGGGGTGAACCGTAATCAGATAGTGGTGTTTGCCGTCTGAGATGGTATTATAGAAGTCAGAAAGCAGAGGGGCAGAGGGGCAGAGGGGCAGAGGGGCAGAAAATTTCTTGGTTTCGTTAATATATTACTTCTTGATTACTTCTTGGCTAAATCATGTATTATGTATGTAATATCTAGTTTTTCTTAATTTACTTTTGATGATTTCCCTTTCCCCCGCTCTCAAAGCTAGACTTTCGCAACCCTTAAATATTGGCTCAGTTGTAGTCAACAGCCGAGTTTTGCAATCACCTTTATCTGGGGTGACGGACATGGTGTTTCGGCGTCTGGTGCGTCGCTATGCACCAGATTCGATGATGTACACCGAAATGGTAAATGCTACAGGGTTGCACTATGTTCAGCAATTACCCAAAATCATGGAGGTAGACCCCAACGAAAAACCTATTAGTATTCAATTATTTGATTGTCGTCCCGATTTTCTGGCTGAAGCTGCAATTAAAGCCGTGACTGAAGGTGCGGATACGATAGATATTAATATGGGGTGTCCAGTTAATAAAATTACTAAAAATGGTGGTGGTTCTTCTCTGTTGCGACAACCAGAAGTGGCTGAGGCTATTGTCCGCTCCGTGGTGAATGCGGTGGATGTGCCTGTAACAGTAAAAACCCGCATTGGTTGGAATGACCATGAAATTACCATTTTAGATTTTGCCAAGCGGATGGAAGATGCCGGGGCAAAAATGATTACTGTACATGGACGTACCCGCGCTCAGGGTTATAATGGGAATGCTCGCTGGGAATGGATTGCGCGGGTGAAAGAAGTTTTAGCAATTCCTGTGATTGGCAATGGGGATATTTTTTCTGTCGAAGCTGCGGTGAGGTGTTTGGAAGAAACTGGTGCTGATGGGGTGATGTGTTCTCGTGGGACTTTGGGTTATCCCTTTTTAGTGGGAGAAGTTGACCACTTTTTGAAGACTGGAGAATTATTATCACCCCCAAATCCCATCCAGCGTTTGCAATGTGCTAGAGAGCATTTACAAGCTTTATGGGAATATAAAGGCGATCGCGGTGTCCGTCAAGCTCGTAAGCACATGACCTGGTATGCGAAGGGGTTTGTGGGTGCAGCTGAATTGCGGGGACAGTTAAGTTTGGTGGAAACCGTCCAGCAAGGACTAGATTTGATTGATCAGGCGATCGCTAAATTAGAATCAGGGTATGAAGCAGAACAGGATACGAGATCCTGGGCTGAGGCCATGGTGTAAGAAATTTTCAGATTATAAAAAAAATCGGATTTACAAAATTGTCCGGGTATACATACAAAAGTTGCGGTAAATATTGACAGTAAGGAGCAGGCAAAAACATAAAAATATGACAATCAAACTTGACAGCAACACCCCTCCCTATTTGACATCATTATTTATCTTTTTGATGAGAGAGGGAATAACACCTGATCAACTAATGGTGGGGATAATTCGGTTAGCGACAGATTCTAATGATCCAAATGGTATTAATTCAGCCGTTGGTTGTTTGCGATGTTTGTTAAGGACCAATGCCGATAGATGCTAGTGCTGAGGGTTCTCATAGAATATATTGCTTCCTTAAGGTTAGAAGGTATTACTACCTTAATGTCATTGGATGCATTAGCAGTTGCTTGTCACGTTTGTAGATTAATGGAAGCAGCAAATATTGTTCGTATTTGTTATCTAGGTTTGAAAGCAACGATACATCATAATGCTAGATAATGCAGAAATTTTAATCAGGATATTTAAACAGTTCAAAGTTCAAAGTTCAAAATTGTCATTCAATACTACTCGGTTAAGCTAAAAAATGAGTATTTCCTAAATTGTCATCCTGACCGGAGGGAAGGATCTCGCGAGATCCTTCCCTCCGGTCAGGATGACAATTCTACCTTTTTCCCTTAACTGAACCGTATTGGGCTAAAACTAATCTCAAAACACCAGATGCAATTCACGCGGCTACGGCATTATCCGTTAATTGTACTCAATTTATAACTAATGATAGATGCTTTCGCAATCTTAGCAATTTGCCTGTTGTGATTCTCAATGAAATTTTAAATGATTGATATTCTCACCTCTATTCGTGCCGCGTAAATATGCTTGTTTTCTGGCTATCCACTCAGTATTTTTGCAAACTAACTCTTAAAATTGTGTGCAAGCATCTTGTCTGCACGGATCGGACAGGCAAGATGCCTGTTCCACGGTTTTGAGTTATTATTAATAATTATTACGTATGATTGACATTTTAGCATGAATAGGTATTAGATAGCACCTACAGTTATGGACGGTGCAAATAAATGAAAAATTAGCCATAAGTAGCAAAAAATCTAGGCTTTGTGCCAGTTTACTTATTGTCCATTCCCTATTCTCTATTTTCTGTATATTTTTCCCATCAAAGCATATTACTTTTTGCCAAAAATCGGTTACAAGTATGGTTAATTATGTTTGTTATGAATTAAACAATTAACTATCAATTATCAATGGTCAACTCTACCCTTGTTACCACAATCTATGTCAACCCTGGCACAGGGAATGATACCAATGCTGGTGATTCCCGGTCGAGTCCTCTGAAAAGCCTTACTCGTGCCTTAAAAACCATCAAAGCTAAAGCATCTGCGATTATTCAACTAGCACCAGGAACTTACACTGCTTCTACTGGTGAGATATTTCCAATTATCATTCCTGGGGGGGTATTGGTAGTTGGTAACGAAGCTAACAAAGGTCAAGGTATTCTCATTTCTGGAGGTGGTGAGTATCAAAGCCCCTCTTTCGGTATTCAGAATATTACATTATTATTGCTAGGTGATGCCAGTTTGTTAGGTGTCACAGTCACGAATCCTTTGGCTAAAGGTACTGGTGTTTGGATTGAATCCACCGCACCAACTTTAATTAACAATACCTTGAGCAAATGTGGTCGTGAGGGTGTATTTACTACTGGTACTGCTAAACCTGCAATTTTAGACAATCTATTCGTGCAAAATTCAGCTAGTGGGTTATTTATGGCTCGTAATAGTAAAGGGGAGGTGATGCGAAATCTGTTTCAAAATAATCCTTTGGGTATAGCCATTAGTGATGCTGCGGCTCCTTTGGTGGCGAATAATAAATTAACTGAAAATCGCACCGCCATCGCTTTATCTCGTGATGCTAGACCTGTATTACGACGCAATCTGATGCTGAAAAACAGTCAAGGTGGTCTGTTGGTCAATGGTAATGCTATCCCTGACTTAGGTAATCCCCAAGACCCAGCTGATAACATTTTTCGCGACCAAGGAGAATTTGATCTCCAAAATTCATCCACCCAAAAGTTGATTTCTGTTGGGAATCAGTTAAATCCAGCTCGAGTTAAAGGTTTGGTAGATTTTATAACTGCAACATCTGATACACCCAGTCAGGTAGCGGTTAGTACTAATTTTTCCGACTTGGATGGACACTGGGCTACAGCTTTTATTGCGGCATTAGCAAATAAAGGATTAATTACTGGTTTCCCGGATGGGAGTTTTCAACCGGCTACACCTGTTACTCGCGCTCAGTATACAGCCTTGATTACCAAGACTTTTCAGTTACCAGTTAGTCAAAAACCAAATCTATTTACCGACGTTAAACCCGATTTTTGGGCAGCATCGGCGATTTTAAGTGCCGCCCAAATGGGATTTATCAGCGGTTTTCCTGATGGTACATTCCGACCAGGGCAAAATTTGACTAGGGTACAGGCACTAGTGTCCCTTGTTAATGGATTAAAGTTCAGTGGTGGGAATCCTAATCTCTTAACTATTTTTCAAGACCGCGCTCAAATTCCTAGTTATGCCACTAATGCGATCGCTGTCGCTACTCAAAAATTGCTCGTGGTTAATTTTCCACAAACAGAGCAACTAGAACCATTGAGGGAAATCACCCGCGCTGAGGTAGCAGCATTCATTTATCAGGCTTTAGTTGCTAGTGGGAAGGAAAATGCCATTTCCAATCCCTATATTGTTAAACCTGATGCTGATGTCTCTTCTTTCGATGATTTAAAAGGACATTGGCCGAAACATTTATTCGCTCTTTATTGAGCATGAATTTAACTCAGGGTTTTGCCGATGGCACTTATCAACCTGATAAACCCATGACTCGCGCTCAATATGCGGCTTTAATCGCTGCGGCTTTTAATCCCACTCCTAAACGTCCCGCATCAGATTTTACTGATGTCCCCAAAGACTTTTGGGCATTTGGTGCGATTCAAATTGCGGCTAGTGGTGGTTTTGTTGGTGGTTTTAGCGATCGCACTTTTCGTCCTGGACAAAATGTGCAGCGTTTACAGGTTATTGTTTCTTTAGTCAATGGACTGGGATTACCCGCTGTTGATCAAAATGTTTTATCCACCTATCGCGATCGCCAGACGATTCCGGCATATGCTCAAACCGCGATCGCCACAGCTACTGTCCAAAAAATAATTGTTAATTATCCAGACACCAACGTGCTATCACCTACCAAAGAAGCCACTAGAGCCGAAGTGGCGGCAATGGTGTATCAGGCATTAGTTGCCATTGGACGCACCACAATTATTAATTCACCTTATATTGTGTTGCATATTCCCTCGTAATAAGTAGAATAGGAAACACTGCCTATTAACTTTAACACTGCTGGGCAGCAACCCATGTAGTCAAAGAAACACTAGGCTATATGCGATGGGTGAAAATTTGATACCTATTGCCTGGAACTAAGAAGCCCTATGTTAATCACAGCCCCAGTTACCTCTGCTGCTTTAGCAGCAACCTTATTAGTTCACTATAGTTTCGACCTCAATGGTTACAGTACCAGTGAGTTAATTGATAAGTGGAAAAAAAATTACCCGACTAATTGGCTACATTTAGGCGTAATTGAGGCTCTGTATCAAGGTCGCTATAAAGCTGTGTCTGTACAGCAAATTTTAAACCTTTGGCAACGACGAGATCAGGTGATTTATCATTTCAATACGGAATTTGAACGTCTGATTTGTAGTCAGTTCCCAGAAAGTTTAAATGTATTATCGACACCAGTACTCTCCTCTGCCCAAAAGCATACGACGATTGAGCAGCTGACCAACTCTCACCTATCACCCAGTAAGGTAGAGCCAAAATCCATCTCCGGTAGTCCTGCACCTCGACAGCTAACCAGTGGCAAATTGGAGGAATACAGACAATTTAAGGATGAGGGTAGAGTCTTAGCTTCTCCCTCCTTTAAAATTGTCGCTGAGACTCCACAGCGAGAATTAGCCACCGTTGGTTCCAGATTCAGTTATCCAGAAAAACCAGTACCGATGCAATTACCCCAGTCATTGCCTCCATCCCCCAATCATCAACCGATTGGACAATTTACCCCCCAAACTAGCGATCGCTCGGAATCTTTTACCTCGAAACTGAAAGCGATGACGAGTACATAGGGAGTAAGAAATAAGTGATTTTCTGACTAACTACTAAATCAATTTCTAGAATCAATTATTGCTTTTAAACCTTGACTATTCAGTAAATTAACCATATCCCTAGCATAAGATTGATTGCTAAACGCACCGGCTTGGATGACTTGATGACCTTGCCATTGGGTAGAAAAAGCTCCGGGAACTAGCGATCGGACTAAATTCCGTTCTCTGTCACTGTGCACTTGTACAAGAACACGGTAATGGGTGCTAGATAATGCGACTTGGTTTGATGTTGGCTGTGGTGGTGCTGTAAACTCTACAGCATTAGAATTAATCTGTAAATAATTTAATTGTGGCGTTTCTGGCGATTTATTCGCAGAAAAGGTAACTTCGTTGATGGGATCTTCTGGACTACTATTGGGTAAAACTGCATTTTCCACTCCGTTAATATCGACTTTCCCCATTAACTGCTGACTATGGAGTTTGTTTCCCGCAGCGGAAATCATCTGTTTAGCTGCTATCGCGTTAATATCATACCGGGCATTATCTCGAAATTCATTTCCTCCTGGTTCATTATTCCTACCCAAATCTGGTAATGCTTGGTCAATCACCACCAAACCATCTTCTCGATTACCAAAAATTAAATTTCTTCGTAAAATTGGATGGGCATGAGCTTGCACCACCACACCTGACCTGTTGTACTGAATTTGATTACCTGTAATTATAGGGGCGGCATTTTGGGCAATATTAATCCCAAAGCCAGTTTGTTGAAAGATATTTTCGCGGATATCTGGTTGAGAATAACCAGCAATTGTAATGCCATTGGCACCATTGCTCTGAAAATAATTTTTGCTAATAGTCGGAGTCGCATTACCAGTAACGGTAATTCCGTCTTGAGTACTACCGATAAATGTGTTTTCTTCCACCATCGGATTGCTGGATTCAATCCATAAACCATAACCGCGAGGATTGGGATTGGTAACAGTCACCCCTCTTAAACCGGCAAGGTTTGCACCCACAATAGTGACATTTTCACCACCGAAACTACGACTCAGATATTCACCACCCCCCCGAATAATTGTATTTTTGCCTTTGTTGGTAGTATCTCCTTGAATGGAAACACCAGATTTGAGCATCAAGGGGAATATTTCTCCTGTTTGAGGGCTATAAGTCCCAGGAGAGAGCATAATGACAGTACTAGGTGCGGCTATTTGTAAAGCCTGACTAATGGTTTTCCAAGGTGCAAGTGTACTACCATTACCTGTTTTATCATTGCCTAAATCGGGGTTAACATACAGCAAATTCACAGACGGGATGATTTTCTGATTTGGTTCTGGTTTGGTGACCATGATAGTGACTTGAGCCAGAGCAGAATTTCCACTGGTATATAGAAGTGCTATGCTGGTAAATCCTAGACTGGAAGCAAGTAAAACTGAATTTAAGGCTAATTTGCTCAACAAATCTCGTGTATCCCATAATCCGGAAATCACGGTAGAGAGGGGAAGGGAGGGGTCAAAAGAACGTTTATAAGGGGACATCGACTTAATCCAATTCTTGAAAAAGTACAATAAACTCTTATACTCTGTAGACGGAAATTATGTCGATAATGTTACCCAGAAATTGACATATAGTTATATTTTAGATAGTCAATATTGATTCTGGTCAAGGTTGAGTAACATAGTCAAAAAGTTATAATGCACCAAATTGTTTATCGGATTTTAGATGCTAATTTAGATCGCTCCCGCGAGGGTTTGCGGATTATTGAAGAATGGTGTCGTTTTGGATTGAATAACGCCCAGTTAGCGGGAGAATGTAAGCAATTACGTCAAGAAATCGGTAACTGGCATACGGCTCAATTGAGGACGGCACGAGATACATTGGGAGATATTGGTACGGATTTGACTCATCCCCAAGAGGAACAACGTGCTAGTATATCCATGTTGCTGCAAGCAAATTTTTGTCGTGTTCAAGAAGCTCTCCGAGTATTGGAGGAATACGGTAAACTTTATCATCCAGATATGGGTACAGCATTTAAGCAAATGCGCTATCGTGTTTATACCCTAGAAAGTAATTTAATGGGTTATCAGCGTCATCAGCTGCTCTGGCGATCGCCTCTCTATTTAGTCACTTCTCCCAGTGAGACTTTATTTTCAGTGGTAGAAGCAGCTTTGAAAGGAGGTTTAACCTTGATTCAGTATCGAGACAAAACCGCTGATGATGAAGTGCGTCTAGAACAAGCCACAAAATTGCGTCAACTGTGTCAAACTTATGGGGCTTTGTTGATTATTAATGATCGAGTGGATTTGGCTTTGTCGGTAGATGCGGATGGGGTACATTTAGGACAGCAGGATTTACCCATTGCTGTGGCTAGAGAATTACTCGGTACTCAACGCATCATTGGTCGTTCGACTACCAATAAAGAAGAAATGCAAAGGGCGATCGCTGAAGGTGCAGATTATATTGGTGTCGGGTCATGTCTATGAAACACCGACAAAAGTAGGAAAAGCCGCCGCAGGTTTACAATATGTCAACTATGCAGCTAAAAACTGTAATATTCCCTGGTTTGCGATTGGGGGAATTGATGCTAATAATATTAATGCTGTCATTGATGGGGGTGCTAAACGAGTTGCGGTGGTGCGATCGCTCATGCAAGCGGAACAACCCACTTTAGTCACACAGTATTTTCTCTCTCAATTGAATCGTGTTGAACCAGATACTCACTCAATTCAAAATTCAAAATTCAAAATTCAAAACTAAATCTATTCTATTTCTATTTTAAACCCCATCTCCCCATCTCCCCATCTCCCCACCACCCCACCACCCCACCTCTATCTATATGTCTAATCAAATCTTTCTCCAAGTAAATGGGGAAACTCACAGTTGTTCATCCCCAATTCCTTTACCTGAATTACTCCAAGAATTGGGTTTTAATCCCCGGTTGGTCGCAGTGGAGTATAATGGTGAAATATTACACCGTCAATTTTGGCATACTACACAAGTCCAACCAGGCGATCGCTTGGAAGTTGTTACCATAGTTGGTGGTGGTTAATCTAAATGACGATATCTTGACCAATACCCAAGAGACAAGAATAGCGAGACTCTGGTTTATATAACCAACGGTGTGAATTTTTCTGTTTGGTTAATTCTTGTCCTTGTCGTCCTAATTTTTCTCTCAGTCCTTGGTCTTGAGATAACCGATAAAAAGCTTGAAAAACCTCATAGCCCGAATTAGGATTAACTAAGATGCCATTTTCTTCATGATGAACAGCATCTAAAATACTACCTGAGCGAGATGCAATCACTGGCTTGCCAAAGTAACTTGCTTCTAAGTAAACCATCCCAAAACTTTCGATATTGTCGGAAAGGATGGTAAAGATATCACAAGCCGCATAGTAACCAGATAACTCTACATCTGGAACATAACCAGCAAAATGTACTCGTTTATCCACCCTTAAGCGATGAGCTAAAGATTGTAGTTGAGATTCACAAGCACCCGAACCACATAATATATAGTGAACATCTACTCCAAAATTGAGTAACAGAGGGATATTGTCAATTACCAAGTTAAAGTTTTTGTGTTTTACCAGTTTACCGACGGAGAGAATTACAATTGAGGTTTCGGGAATATTGTATACTTGACGCAATTGGCTGCGTAAATGATCTAGATGAGTAGGATTGTGGAAATGACCAAATTTTTCTGGTCTGACCACAGGATTAATGATATGGGTAGGGGTATCTAATCGGAAAGTACTTCTTAAGTAATCTCTTGTAAAAGAACTATTGCAAACAATTCCTTCAGCTCGTTTGAGAGTTAATTTAAAGAGCGATCGCCATATAGGATTACCGATAAAGCTAACTATATCTTTACCATGTAGGTAGATAAAAAAGCGAATTGGCAGAATATAACTAAGTAGGAGTAATGCGGGGAAATCGTAGGCATGACACCACTCAATATAACAGTAATGATAACGAAAATAGAGTTTGATGGCTAGTAGTAAAGAGCAAAAGATATTGCCCAAAGGTTGCAAAATAGTTTCCAAAAAACCACTCAACCAGGAACTAAGAACAGGCCAGCGATAAACGGGAAACGGTTGTATCTGGTCAAAGACATGATCACCTAAACAGGCAGAGGTGAGGACAATTATCCTTTCGGGGTCTTGTAAACAACGATTATAGACATATTCCCCAATTACTGTTTCTTGAGGTCGAAAGCTCCGGGATATCACCAGAATATCTGGAACAGTAGTTTTTTCCCTGATTGGTGTTCTTAATTGTGAAATATGCGGCATAATCAATTTTGGTAACTTTTTTTGTAAATACCGGAAATAATGATTAGATTTTTCAGTTCAGTTATTGACTCATCCAAATTTATCATCAGTATTTACCTATGCTGGTTACAGCTGGTGAATTAACTGAAGCTAAAAATATGAACTAACAATTTTGAACAACGGAATTAAAGATACACCCTGTAAATAAATCTTTATAAAACATCCGACCTGAAAAAATTCTAGATGCGGACAGATGGGAAGTTGATTCTATCATGCCAGGGAGAGTAATCATCTGTGAATGATTTCCCAACCATAACTTACTGATTTTATGGGGAGTGTTGGTTATACAATTAATGGTATCCTAGCAGATATACTAAGTTGATGAATTAATCTATTAGCGAACAGAGATGACATGAATACTGTTCTCCAATTTATTTTCATGCTTGATTCAAAACAACTTTTAGTAATCTCTAATGGCATTAATTTAAACAATTGAAAATTTAAAATGGAAGTTCTCACTGATATCCCAAGCCATAATCACCAGAGAATTATCTCTAGCTATTTCTTCTAGCATAAACTGATCTAATCGGAAATTTATGCCAAAGTGCCAAAAAATGGTTATAATAGCGGGTTAATCGCATTAAAGCAGTCATATTAATTTATACTCAGGTTTGGGAGAATCAAACAGGAGTTTTATGGTCAAGGTCAAAATTTTGGTTGATTAAAGTATGTAATCAATATCTTCGAGAGATACTGGTCATATCCGCCAAAAATTCTGTGAATTCTTTACTGATAAAAGTGAATACCGATTCTGTGTCAAAAATAGGCATTGCTAAATTTGCTCACCAGAGAAAAATAGTGTACATATTCATATTTTTTACAAAAATTAAAACTAAATCCCTGGAACTTACTGTATCCTAGTATCATTACTAAAGTAAAGTTACTAACACAGGGCTTGAAAAGGGGTGCAGTATGGGCTACGAAAGATTACATAGGCATAATTCCACCTGGAAACCTTCTGTTAACAAAGTTGAGAAGAAGGAACCGAAACCAAATACCTATGCACCCCATCCCATCCCAGCTAATTCGGGAAGTGACAGTGGTTCACTCTTAGCTAAACTGATTCAGAGTTCCGGCTAATGATATTGTTAAAATACTGGTTTATTAATAATACAACATGCGCTAAAGCGCAACTACGAACTATGAAAATTGGCTCGTAGTTGCGCTTTAGCGCATGCTTCTTAAATTGGCAAAGGTATTGATAGAGTTAAATATGTTATTATCACAAGTTAACGAACGCTTACAAGAACTATCTACAGATAAACTTGAGGGAAGAAAGGAGGTTGATTTGTTAATAGAGATTGAAGAGTTTAGGCAAAAAATAGTTTTTTATGATCATCTTGTCAAAACCATGAATGAGTAAGAAGGAAGGTTCTAAATGATCAAAGAGTTAATTATTCAAGGTGAAAATAATCACAGACTTGTAATTAGTAATATTTTGCCTGATGATTGCTTTTTTTCGGCTGAAGTTTACTTACAATCTGATTGGTATGAAGCCAAAGTTGCTTTTAATTCTTCAATTGACAGATTAAATGAATTTTCATATCATCTTAATTTGATACTTACTAATAACCAAAAAAAGACAAATTTTATCAATGATGACGGTAATTTTGATTTAAATGTATCTGTTAATGAAGATACAGGAAAAGTTCAAATCAATGGAATTTTGATTAAAAATATGATGGATGAATCACGAATAGAGTATTATATGGAGTCTGATTATCATAATTTGGATATATTCAAGCATAGCATTGATAGAATTTTGGAATATTTTAGAAACTTTTAATCCACTATATATCAGAATTGAATTATAGAATGTTTATAACGTATTGTAAAATTTGGTTGAGAGCAAAAAAGCGTCCTACTGAAATTTGGAATAATATCCAAGCTGCATCAGCACATCAGTCAGGATTACTCTATACTGTATTGTTAGGACATGTTGAAAAGCCCTCCTGCTTTTTAGAGATAAATTTAGCTGTTAAGTTTATTGCAGTAAATTTTCTTGATGAAGAACTTAAAGATTATCTCATATATAAATTTGAAGGAATAGGAGAGGAAAGGATGTTTTTATCTGAGGTAATATATAAAGAATTTAAAGAAATGACAGGAGATGTTTTAAAGACAACACAGTATCTGTTTCAACAAAACGGGAAACTTGTTATTAAAGAATTTAATCTTGTCAATCAAGAAACCATTAGAAAAGAGTCTATCAACCCTGTAGATATATCGAATAATTGGGAACCAGTCCCTCAATTTGGTAATTATTCTAGTATTTCCAGTTTAGACCGTGAGCTAAAGTGTCAATAGAATATTTATGACAAGTTATAAAATTGACCAATCTGCTCTTAAAAATTACCCAAACAGAATTTGGAGCTTGGAAAAATGAAAACACTAAAAAAAGTAGCTGCTAGTTTTTTCTTAATCATAGGTTTATCCATCATTTTACGAGGAACAATAGATATAATAAATCCCAATTCTACTAAAGACTGGAAAGAAGGAGCATTAGTAGGAGTTCTGATTTTGGGTTTACCATCAACTGCTATAGGAACATGGTTGATTTGGAAGTTATATCAGGAACATCAACAGCGAATTAAAAAATTAAATCTAGAAAAGGAGCAATTTTTCCTGCGTTTATTAGAAGAAAAAGAAGGCACAATTACAGTCAGAAATTTTGCCTTATCTGCTCAAATTAGTCTTGAAGAAGCACAAAAATATTTAAATGAAAAAGCACAACAATTAAATGCTAATTATGAATCAACTGAAGAAGGAGGAATTATTTACAAATTTCCTAAATAATTTGTAAATAGAGAATATAAAATTTTGATTAATTAATGATGTAAGTTGGTTGATGAAACCCGAAATAAAAATAATGTGGTTCTCGCTGACGTTTAAAGTTGAGAGCGCTGAAGCGCAACTACGAGCGATTGAAGCTACCGAAAAAATGGCTAATTCGGCTAATTCTAAAATTGTAGTCATTGGTTCGGAAAAAGGAGCCGTACCCATTATGATTCAACCAGATGCACAACCCGCAAAACCACCTTCAAAACCATAGTTTTCTAGTTATTGCTAAAAAATCCTAATAGTTGTAATTACCTTTTAAGGGAGGGAAATTTTTAGATTGTCTTCTCCTGTAAGATGTAAATAAATGCATTTACATCTCACACTCGACTATGCCAATTACTCCTCATTCAGAAAAACACTTTACTGCCTCAGAAACTGTACGTGATATTGTTATTGGTATGGCAGATGGTTTAACCGTACCATTTGCCTTAGCCGCAGGTCTATCTGAGGTAGTTAATTCTACTAATATTGTGGTAACAGCTGGTTTAGCTGAAATTGCCGCTGGGTCTATAGCTATGGGATTAGGTGGTTATTTAGCTGCTAGAACCGATTTTGAGCATTATACTAGTGAACATAAGCGAGAAATGCGAGAAATCCGGGAATTACCCAGAGAAGAAGAACAAGAAGTGGCTGATGTCTTTCGAGGGTATGGTTTAAATGAGGAACAAATTGCTCCCTTGGTGATGACAATTCTCAAAATCCGGTGCAGTGGGTAGATTTTATGATGCGCTTTGAGTTAGGTTTGGAACCTCCTGACCCTAGTCGGCCGATTCAAAAGTGCGATTACTATTTCTGTGTCTTATATTATCGGCGGTTTGATTCCTCTGTTCCCCTATTTTATTTTCAAAGAGTCTTCCATCGCGCTCCGGATATCTGTTGTCTCCACTCTCATCGCTTTATTTATCTTTGGGTACATCAAAGGTCAGTTTACCGGCTTAAAACCCATGCGTTCTGCTTACCAAACTGCTTTGATTGGGGGTTTATCGGCTACCGCAGCTTTTATTTTAGCCCAACTATTAAAATAAGTCTGGAGAAGGTTTTTTTTGGTTCCTCACTTTGAGGTACAATCATAAGTCTGGCAATTTAAAGACTATGTTTGCTGACAGGAGATGCTTCTATGGCCCGGATGTATTATGATGAAGACGCTAATTTAGACCTTTTGACGGGAAAAACTATTGCTATTATTGGCTATGGTTCTCAAGGTCATGCTCACGCCCTCAATCTCAAAGATAGTGGCTTGAATGTCATTGTGGGATTATATCCCGGCAGTAAATCCGCGGCAAAAGCTGAAGCATCTGGTTTAACTGTGAAAAATGTGGCTGATGCAGCTAAAGCTGCTGATTTCATCATGATTTTATTACCTGATGAAGTCCAAAAAACCATTTACAAAAATGAAATAGAGCCAAATCTAGAAGCGAGGAAATGTGTTAGCCTTTGCCCACGGGTTTAACATTCATTTTGGACAAGTTGTTCCCCCTGCGGATGTAGATGTGGTGATGGTTGCTCCTAAAGGTCCTGGTCATTTCGTCCGTCGGACTTATGAACAAGGACAAGGAGTACCAGCGCTATTTGCAGTTTATCAAGATGCTACTGGACAAGCACGCGATCGCGCCATGGCTTATGCTAGAGGTATTGGTGGGACTCGTGCTGGAGTGCTGGAAACTACTTTCCGAGAAGAAACTGAAACTGATTTATTCGGTGAACAAGCTGTATTGTGTGGTGGTTTAAGTGCTTTAATTAAAGCTGGATTTGAAACTTTGGTTGAAGCTGGATATCAACCAGAATTAGCTTATTTTGAATGTCTGCACGAAGTCAAATTAATTGTTGACTTGGTTGTGGAAGGTGGTTTAGCCAAAATGCGTGATAGTATTTCCAATACTGCAGAATATGGTGACTATACCCGTGGGCCTCGGATTGTCACTGACCAAACTAAAGCCGAAATGAAGAAAATTCTCAGCGAAATTCAATCTGGACAGTTTGCACGGGAATTCGTTTTAGAAAATCAAGCCGGTAAACCAGGATTTACTTCTATGCGTCGTCAAGAAGCTGAACATCCCATTGAGGAAGTTGGTAAAGATTTACGCGCTATGTTTAGTTGGTTGAAGAAAGTTTAAAATTTTTTCTCACCAAACCTGTACAAGATGAAGCTTGTACAGGTTTAATTAAAAACTCAGTTTAATTACGGGGGAATTAGAATGACATCTTTAATCGATACTTTCACCCAGCATTTAAATTATTCTGAATCTGAGTTAGAAGCCTTAATGGCTAAACCGCTCCATGAATTTATTCAAGCACCAGAAGTTACCGAAAAACTTAGCAGCTTAAATATTAATTTACTTCGAGATACTATCACCACTGCTGGAGAAATTCTCGCTCAACAGTTACCACCTTTTTACCACTGGCTCAAACATGAATTAGGTGTAAAGCGGGTTCCTGAAGGTCCTGAACATACAACTAAATGGGTGGTAGGTTTTTTGAGAAATGAGGAAAGTGTCCATCGTCTAGTCGAATTACATCGTCCCGTACCTCGTCCAGCTTTAGAAGCTGCGGTTCCTCGTTTAGTTGATATGTTTGCTGGGGTTGAAGATGAGAATGTTAGGTTAGAATGGCAAAAAGCGATCGCAATTTTGTGTTTAGTGTTAGTTGTGGATACTCGTGAACAAAATATATCCACCTTAGCCAGCTAAATATATTTTTGGTTTTTAGTGGTCAAAAGTCTTGCTATTCAATGATTTGAGAAAATTACACGGTTAATATCTGTTAAATATTAACCGCGCCAAATTTATTTTTTTTCTATACAGCTAATTGGGGACGGTGCTGAATCCAAGGTTTAGCTGCTTCTATTTGCGCTGCCAAAGTGATTAAAGTAGCTTCATCCGCAGGTTTGCCAATGAGTTGTACACTGATAGGTAAACCATTACTATCAAAACCTACAGGCAGAGCGATCGCAGGTTGTCCAGTAGCATTTGCAACAGGACTAGGAGCAACCCAATGAAGAATGTTATTAAATGTCTGTTCTGGACTTAAATCAGCATATTCACCAACCCGAATTGGTGAATGCAAATAAACTGGTAAAACCAATACATCTATATCATCAAAAAAGGCGACGATTTGCCGAGAAATAATTTGTAATTGTGTTACTGCTTTCAAGTATTCAGCCACAGAACCAGTTCTCGCAAATAACCAACGGTTCATTGGTTGCAGAGCTTCCACGGGAATTCCTGCGGCTGCTACCCCACCTTGCCACACAATTTGAAATGGTTCAATTAATGCACTCACATCGGGACATTTTTCTTCTACTTTATGTCCTAAATGTTCTAATAATTTTACTGTATCCAATACTCCTTGTGTACAGTTAGCATCAGCTGTTCCTAAAGGAGGAAGACTAGTCGCAAAGGCAATTCGTAAACTACGAATCTTCGCCTTGGTAGCGGCCAGAAATGATGGTTTAGGATCAGGTAACCAGTAAGGATCACCTGTCACATAACCAGACATCACATCTAATAAAGCCGCAGCATCACCTACTGTTCGGGCAATTGGTCCAATTAGTAGCAATACCAGCTAGACGACTACCGACAGGAGCCGATGTAACTCTCCCTCTGGATGGTTTAATTCCTACTAAACCACAACAAGCCGCAGGGCCGAATGGAACCACCTCCATCTGAACCTTGGGCGATCGCACACAATCCGGCGGCTACAGATGAAGCTGCACCACCACTAGAACCACCAGGGGTATATTCTAAATTCCAAGGATTTCTAGCTGGGGGAAATCCAGTTGGTTCGCTATAAGGAAACGAACCAAGTTCAGAAGTAGCTGTTTTACCGAGGAGAATAAATCCAGCTTGTTTAATTTTGGTGACTACTCCATCATCATAATTCGGAATATTATTCAGTAAAGCTGGATTCCCATATGTACAAGTAACACCAGCTACAGCATTCAAATCCTTAATCGAAATCGGCACTCCAAAAAATGGTGATAACTCAGAATTAGTGGTGATTAATTTAGTTTTGGCTTTAGCATCGGAGATTGCTAATTCTGAAGTCACCGTAAAATAACTTCCTAATTTTGGGTTTAACTGCCAAATCCGGTTTAGATAGATTTCTACCAGCTCTAAAGGTGATATTTCCCGACGCTGGATTAGTCTTCCTAATTCTAGTGCTGGAGTAAAAGCTAAATCAATCTCATTCATTTTGCAAATATAAGTTCTTGTATGAAGGTGTTTAAGCTTATCACAACTAAAATATTTTTATTCCCAACCAGCTATAAAAGCAGAGAATTTTCCCGACGCTAATTGAGAAATAAATAGACAAAATTTGTTCAAAAGCTATTCGGTAAAAGACTCTTACTCTTATTTCTACTCCTGACTCTGACTGGGTGAATCCTGACTCCGACTCTGGATATCTGTGCGATCACCTCGCCCAGAAATTGAAACCAAATCTGGCGAGTCTGTATTTATACGTGATAACAATACGCTCGATATCTCCTGGCACAACTCGCTCCAATACGGCGAGAAATTTTTTCCGTTTGTAGTTAACACCTCCGCCAATTTCTGAGATAATTTCTGCTGTAGGGTATTCAGATTGGATATCATCACATTGACGCTGCAAGTCTTCTCGTTGTTTAGGACTCGAAACCCTAGCGTAGATGATGGTGTATCGAACAGATTTAGTTGTTTTGGTGGTGATGTCGTAACGTCTTTTACCTCTTGGAGTACGGAACGCTTTGATTTTACCCTTTTCGTCCCAATGTCACAGGGTTCCTTCGTTAACTCCCAAAGTTCTAACTGCCTCGCTTGGGGAAACATATTTATCTGACATGGCGCTAATTTAAACTAGTTGTCTATTATAACACTAAATCCGGCAGTATCCAGCGAATTAATTATTTAGTCGATCAGTTAAAATTTCATAACCATCATTTGTGACTAATACTGTGTGTTCAAATTGGGCTGATAGTGCATTATCCACCGTCACTGCTGTCCAACGGTCAGATAATATTCTGGTGTGTTTAGAACCTGCATTTAAAATTGGTTCAATTGCCAAAGTCATGCCGGCACGTAATTTGATATTGGGCATCTCACGAGTTCGGTAATTAAAAACTGAAGGTTCTTCATGTAAGTTACGACCAACACCATGTCCAGTAAATTCTTCCACAACCGTAAACTTATTAACTTTAACATGGTCTTCAATTGCACCTGCTATATCTAGTAAATATGCTCCGGCTTTCACTTGCTCAATACCTTTATAAAGAGCTTCTTCAGCTACACGAATTAGTTTATCTGCTTCAGGAGTTACATTCCCCACCGCAATGGTAATACAGGAATCACCATGAAAACCTTGATAATAAGCACCTGTATCTACTTTTAAAACATCTCCAGCCCGAATCACTTTTTTAGGACTAGGAATTCCATGCACAACTTCATTATTAATGCTAGAGCAAATAGAAGCTGGAAATCCGTGATATCCTTTGAAACTAGGTGTGGCATCCATTTCCCGGATGCGTTTTTCGGCATAAGTATCTAAATCAGCAGTGGTCATTCCTGGCTGTACCATTTCGGAAATTTCTTTGAGTACAGTAGCGACAATTCTAGATGATTCCCGCATAATCTCAATTTCTCGCGGTGATTTGATTTCAATCCCTCGACGCTGTTTTTTTGGAGATGCAGGTTGAGTTGCTTGGGTAAGTAAGTTACTGAAGATGTTCATTTGTATTTTATTGCCTAAGTATTAATGAGCTTTGTAAATTAGGTGCAAAATTTATATTTTAATCAAAAATTTGTGCTACTTTGAGGTTGAGTTGACTAAATTGTGGAGATAACACTAAATCTTCACTAGCAAAGTTACCAATTTCACTATAAGTTATTCCTACCAGTTCTAATACTAATATAGTTCTGGTTTCTGGGTCAATAATCCAATATTCTGGAATTCCACAATCCTGATATTGTAAACGCTTGGCAATAAAATCTCTATCTCGTTGTAATTCTCCAGGACTAACAACTTCAATCACCAGTAACGGAGGTAACATTGATAGACGAATAGTATTACGCTTTGCTAACTGCTGAATATGTTCTTCTCTAATAATAGTTAAGTCAGGATAACGATTTCTAGGTTCCCCTCTTACTTCCAGTTCTAAGCCATGTCCTCGTACTCTTCGATAACCTAACAGTGAGGCGAATTGCATCAGTAAGAATGTAGCGATTTGAACATTCATTCCCGATTCTGGTGGCATCTCAATTAATTCTCCATTAAACAATTCATAGAAGTTATCTGTCCCATCATCATAAGATAGGTATTCTTCAAAACTTTGAAATTGATGTTTAATTTGTAGCATCACTGTTTCTCCGTAATAGATTGCCATCTAAGTTTATTTTCTAGGATCAAAGATTTGTGCTACTTTGAGATTGAGTTGACTAAATTGTGGAGATACCACTAAATCTTCACTAGCAAAATTACCAATCTCTCTATAAATTTTTCCCACCAATTCTAATACTAATATAGTTCTGGTTTCTGGGTCAATAATCCAATATTCTGGAATTCCGCAATCCTGATATTGTAAACGCTTGGCAATAAAATCTCTGTCTCGTTGTAATTCTCCAGGACTAACAACTTCAATCACCAGTAACGGAGGTAACATTGATAGACGAATAGTATTACGCTTTGCTAACTGCTGAATATGTTCTTCTCTAATAATAGTTAAGTCAGGATAACGATTTCTAGGTTCTCCTCTCACTTCCAGTTCTAAGCCATGTCCCCGGACTAGATCAATGCCTATAATTAATGCAAAAAAGATTAAAAGACGATTAGCAATTTGAACATTAGTTCCTGATTCTGGAGGCATCTCAATTAATTCTCCATTAAACAATTCATAGAAGTTATCTGTCCCATCATCATAAGATAGATATTCTTCAAAACTTTGAAATTGATGTTTAATTTGTAGCATTATAGTTTCCTCCAAGTTAAACAATTAAAAATTGAACAGATTGTTTAAAAACCCATCTCCCCATCTCCCCATCTCCCCATCTCCCCATCTCCCCACCTCCCCATTTCCCCATTTCCCCATCATAAATTCCACTCCCGACGCCAATGAAAAAAATCTTCTAGAAAATCTTGTAAAGCTGTATTTCTATTTAAGCGTTGTTTGCTCCACTCTCGTGCGGTTTGTTGTAGAATTTCGGAGAAACTGGGATAAACAGCAGCTAAATTACCTATATGTTGGATAGAAAGATTTTGGGACATTGCTAAAGCGATCACATTAATTAATTCCACTGCTGCGTTCCCTAATATAGAAGCTCCTAAAATTTCTCCATTTTCTAGAACAATTATTTTACACATACCCGTCAGTTCTCCTTGGATTTGTGCGGCTGTAACTGCTTTAAAATATTGTCGTAAAACTAAAACTTGCTCTTGATTATATTGGCGTTTTGCTTGCACTTCTGTCAAACCGACTTGTGCTAGCATTGGCTGTGAATATATTGCCCAAGGAATACACTGATAATTAACTGTTAATCTAGGGAAAAAAAGCGCATTGTTAAAAGCTATTCCCGCTTCATATTTAGCAAGATTAGCAAAATCATAACCACCAATAACGTCCCCACAAGCATAAATCCGATGGTTGGTAGTTTGTAGTTTTTGATTGACTAATAGACGATGTTTGTTCCATTTTACACCTACTGCGGCTAAATTTAGAGATTCTAGATTTGGCTGCTGTCCAACTGCTACTAATATCTCGTCAGTTTCAATGGCTTCATCTCCTGCTTGAATCCACTTTTTATTCTCAATTCGTTTTACCTGAGTCACTGTTGTTTGAGTGAGGACACGCACACCATCAACTTCTAATTGTGCCTGAAGTAACTGGGATATTTCCGGGTCAACACTAGAGGATAAAAGATGGGGTTGCTTAACTATTAGGGTAACACTATAACCAAATCTGGCTAAAGTTTGGGCAATTTCTATACTCTGAGGTACACCACCCAGAATTACCCAATTTTGGGGAGCAGTTTCTGAGTCCAGGGATTGCCAAATATTTGCTAGGGTCAAATAACCTGTAGTTTGTAATCCTTCAATTTCCGGAATTAGTGGCTCAGAACCATTAGACAGCAAATAAGTGTGCGCGTTTAGTAGGCGTTGATATGAACCGCCCAATGCATCACTAACGGCAAAAGTTAATCGTGGTGAAGATTGAAATTGACCATTACCCAGGATGACATCTACACCTAAAGCAATTAGGTTAGCCAGTGAATTTATTTCTGCTACATGAGAGGTAATACTTCGAGCATATTGTATTGCCTTTGTCTGGGACACAGCTAGATGCCGTTTTTTTGAAAATTCTGTGGGGTTAGGGTTTTTGCCATTAACGTAAATTTCTGGAACTTGATCAGAATCTGAACTATAAATTCCTAAATTTATGGCGTCATCCCACTGTTGAGTTATTTGGCTGATTCTTCTCAGTGCATGATGGTGAATTAAACCATAATAGGGAACTGGTGATTCCACTGATGGTTCCACTAGGGCAACTATAGCACCTAGTTCGGCGGCAGCTAAGGCAGCATACTGTCCGGCAAGACTACCACCAATAATTACTAGATCATAGTCATTGGTCATGGATGGGGCAGGGGGCAGAGGGGTCGTGGAGCGGGCATCTTGCCCGCCATTGAAGCCAGGCGCGGGCAAGATGCCCTCTCCACATCTAAAAATAGCATGAACTATTTTGTTGGGATTTTGCACATAATTAACACACTAGCAATTCCCTGTTTAGTTATTCCTCAGCGTTCAATAATGAATTGAGTGCTGTTAATAACCGTTTGTTTTCAGAACTAGTCCGAACTGCAACTCGGAAAAAGCGATCGCCTAGTTCTTTAAAACTAAGGCAATCGCGAATTAAAATCTGCTGCTGTTGGAGTAATTTTTGCTGTAAGCGCAAAGTAGATTGTGGTGATTTTACCAATAGAAAATTAGCACTGCTATTTTCTGGTTCTAATCCAGGTAGGTGGGCTAAACCTTGAAACAGTTGATTTCGTGCAGGTGGTAGCCATTGCCAAGTTTGGGCTTGAAATTCTTGATCCTGGAGAGCCGCAATGGCTGCTACTGCGGCTAGAGTATTTACCGGCCAAGGATCACGCCATAATTGCCATTTAGCTAGGTAGTCAGGGTGAGCGATCGCATATCCTAGTCGTAATCCGGGAAGACTATAAAATTTGGTCAGCGATCGCAACACCACTAAATTCCTATATTTGGGTATCTCGGAAATCAAGCTTTGTTGTGCATGGGGAGGGAGAAAGTCCATAAATGCTTCATCCACCACCACTAAAGCAAATTGCTCCAGGTAGGGCAAAATTGACTCCCGTGTAAATAGCTTTCCCGTTGGGTTATGAGGGTTATTCAGCAGTAAACCACAACATCGCGTATCCATGGAGGAAAGCATCACAGGCATTGGACAAACTGCCTCACCATCAGGTGGGTCAGATTCCCCATCTTTACTCAATCCCGACAAATTGAGAGGAAACTCCAAAACTTTAGCGTTGTACGCTGCCAAAGTACGATAGTAATCGCCAAAGGCTGGAGTTATTAACATTGTCGCGGTAAATTGGGATAATTCTTTACCCAGTAAGGTAAGTAATTCTGCTGAACCATTACCAGGTAAAATCCATTCAGATGGCAGTTGATGAAAGTGACCCAGAGCTAGTCTCAGGTCACGATAGTCTGGGTCAGGATAGTGTTTAAGATTACCAATCTCTGAGATAATCGCCGCGATCGCACTACTGGGTCGGACCCAATGGATTAATACTGGCAGAAAAATCCAGAATAGCAGATGGGGAACAGCCAGCCAGTGCTGCTGCCCAAGCTAAATTTCCCCCATGTGCTGTTTGGCTCATCAAAAACAAGTCTCCTAAGACAGAATTTAAACTTTTGGGGGTGCTACTCTTTCTCTAAAAAGTTTACCAGCAGAGAAAGCCGGGACTTTAGTCGCCGGAATTTCCATTTTCTCGTTAGTTTTTGGGTTGCGACCTTCACGCGCTTTCCGTTCTCTAGATTCAAAAGAACCAAATCCCACCAGTGTCACCTTATCACCAGAGGAAACAGCCTCAATAATCGTTTCTAGAGCGGCTGTGAGCACCTGATCAACTTGTTTTTTAGTAACGCCAGCCTTTTCGGCAACTGCATCAACCAATTCACCCTTGTTCATATCAAACTCCTTGAGGTTTACTTGAGATTCTCTACAGATGCGATCGCATCTTTACCGAAATCTCTGTCTGGAGAATTACAAAAATCCACCCTTGGGGGCTATTCCACTGGAAATGGCTGTAAATCCCATCGGCTCGACTTTTCAATGAATCATTCTAAAGCGTTCTAGCCTGAAGTGGATAGATGAAACCATTAATTTATATAGATTTGAGGATTTTTTATGATTTTAGGCGGTTGTTTGCAGAAAAACCACCGTCAAATTAGGTATCAATACTCAGTGGGGGGAGGTGGAAGAGGCAGGGGAGCAGGGAGCAGGGAGCAGGGGGGAGAAGAGGCAGGGGGCAGGGTGCGGGGTGCAGGGGCGAGAGGAAGATAGGAGATGAGGAGATGAGGAGATGAGGAGATGAGGAGATGAGGAGATGGGGAGATGGGGAGATGGGGAGAATATATTTTAAATTCTCTTTCCCCCTGCCCCCTGCCCCCTGCCCCCTGCCTCTTTGCTCCCCATCCCCCCATCACCTCTATTGCCGTTTAGGGAACTTCAAACCACTACGCTCAAGAACTTGTCTGACATCAGGGCTAGGAGTGTAGTTATAACCATAAGCAGAGTTTTGAGTGTCATCCATAATCTGAGGTGTGAGTAAGACAATCACCTCTTTGCGCTGATTTTGTTTGTTTGTTTTTCTAAACAGGGAACCAATCAGAGGTATATCACCCAATATAGGAAGCTTACTTACAGTTGTAGTATCTTGATCTTGAATAATACCTGAGAGAATTAATGTCTGACCATCTCGGAGACGAATCAAGCCAGAATTAAGTGAACGGTCAGACACCAAAAATATGGTTTGACTACCACTATTTCCCAAAGTAATATTTTGTGAAGATTGGGGTGCTCTGACTGTGGGAGAAACAGATAAAGAGACAAAACCATTGTCGTCAATCCGATCAACTTTGACAGCTAGGGTTAAACCCACATTGGTTTTTTCAACTGTTACTGTTTGTGTAGTAGTGTTATTGGCAGTAGTGATATCATTCTTAAAGTTTCCTACTACTTCTTGAGTCAGAGCCACATTAGCGGTTTGCCCTTCCTGTACAATTAAAGTCGGGTCAGTCAATATCTTAGCATTACCACTTGTAACTTGTGATTGCAAGCTAGCCAGAAAACGTTGGGGAAATTGATACAAAGTTGGTAAACTATACTGAGCCGTAGGCCGAGTACCTGCGGCAAAAACGGTAGTTTGCCTTCCAGTCGTAGGGTCAGTAGTAGTTGTGAATGTGTCTGGTGTTCCTGGAGTAAAACCTGATAAACCAGGCTGAGTTGGATTGCTATTTATGGGAGGAATCGGTTGAAGGAAGGTTGAACTACCTGGTTGATCTAATATAAGTTGACCATCTTGTATAACCCTCACACCTGAACCTGAATTTGGAACAGTAAAAGTACCATTTGCATTAAGGAAAGGTGTTCCTGTAATTGGATTCGTGATAGTTGGTGTACTAGTTACACTACTTGCCACTTCAGTATTAGTAGCTGGTCTAGAACCACCAAAGTTAAAAGTTGCTGCACCACCATCACTAGTGAAATAGTTTTTACCAACCCCAAAAGAAAAACTGGTGTTAAAATCTTTTGTGTTAGTCAAATTAACATCAATAATCTTGACATTAACCACCACTTGACGACGACGCAGATCCAACTTAGTCAATTGAGATATAGCAATGTCAACTAATCGAGGAGAACCCACTAAAGTTACAGAATTGGTGCGCTCATCTCCCAACGCAGCTAAACCTCGAAGTAAAGGTGCTGAGTCTTTATAATCAATCCGTTGAGTTTCTACTCTGGTTTCAGTGGTTGTCTGAGTTTGGGTAATGGGAGCTGCAACGGAGTTACCTACAGGTACAGCACTCACACTTGTAACTAGTCGTTCACGACTAATCGCACTTTCTGCACCCAATCCTACTAAAAAGTTGAGCGCAACTCCTGCTGTAACTTGATTGAGTCGCAAACTACGCATAACTAAATCGCGAGTAGAGTTAGGTAGTTTAGTACCGACAAAAACCGTGCGTCCACTACGACTAGCTTCTAAATTACTCAAGCGCAAGACATAGTTAAATACATCTTGTACAGGCTCATTCTCTATGTCTAAAGATATAACTCGTTCATCTTTACCAGCAGCTTGTTGACCACCTTCACCAGGTTGTTGTGATGCGCCTTCACTTCCTAAATAAACTAGGTTTACCCCTGCTGCACGAGCTAATAATAACAAAACCTCTCTCGCTGGAGCATCTCTTAATACTAGGCGAGGAACGCGTTCTTGAGTTCCCAAATCTATATTATTAGGAGAAGTATCTGTAGAAGCAGTGGCAATATCTCCCACTGGTGGGGCGACGGCTCTAGGTAAGAAGGGTGGCGCTTGGTTATATGGTTGACCGGCTCCTGATGGTTGTGCTGGAGTCCCATCAATGGTAATTTTCGGGTTAGGAACCAAAACTTCTGGTTTTTGACTAGTCTGGGTTGGAGTAATATTTGTGGGTGTTGTGGGTGTTGTGGGTGTTGTCGCAGATGCGGTACTGTCTGCGGTTGAACTAAAGCCCAGGGTAAGTAAGCCTGGATTTCTAATTACAGGTTGATTACTAGGAGCTTCATTATTTCCGGTTACTACTACTCGAATGCTATTAGCATCAAGTTTAATAATGTCTATGGAGGCAATTCCTGGAGATGGATTATCTTGATGGTAACTATTGCCTTGTGGTAATCGTAATTGAGTGTTAATAATATCTGAAACCAAGGTTCTACCTCTTTTGGTAGTGAAAACTGCTGGACGCGAGCCAGAATTCGTTTTCAGATTGATATTAATTCCACCAGCAACGGGATTTAGTTGTACATCGGTAACCTCTGCGGTCTGTCCCCATGCGGGTTGAGATACTAGCAATACAGCAGCAGTTGCACCTGAGATGAAAACGCGATCGTATATCTGTTTCACAGTTCATTCCTCACTTCATTAAACCGTGTTATCTAAAACTATTTTCCTAGTAAATATGCGGATAACTTTACTCATAAAACTAGGAGACTATTGTTACTTTTTGACTGGTTTAGCGGCTTTGGCAAGTTGTGCCGCATCCTCTGGACTCAGTGGCATTAATGCCTGTAACTGGAACTCTGTGGTAATCTGAATCTGTTTGGGTAGATCCTGCACCAGTATGTTTTTATTGACATTGTTGACAGGAGGAGTGATCTCTTGTGATGAAACTCGAAAGTCCTTGGCTATCAACAAAGGTTGTAGTCGTTCGATATTACGGATAATTGATTGTGTTTTTTCAAAGTTACCAGTAATTTTGACGTTTATACTGAAGCGTTTCAATTTGTTATTAACCGCTGCTCCCAAACTACCATCTGTAATTATTTCTGGTTTTCCCGTTGTCGATGGTACAAATGTTTGCAACTGAGCGACTAATCCATTGATGGATTTTTGCGCGTTGCTAGACTCAATTTGACGGTTTATATCTAGCAATAAAGTGTCTAAGCTAGTTTCTTTGGCAAATAAACTTAAAACTTGGGTTTGTTGTACTTTTGCTTGTGCTAACTCGGTTTTAACTTTGTCAATTTGTCTAACATTAATTCTCTTTTGCTGAATTTGACCGTCTAAATCAGTACTTTTAGCTTTTTGTTGATTATAGGTATCTAAGGTTGGTAATACCAGACTGAATACCATATAACCAGATCCTATAACTCCTAATACCCCAATAATGATGCCAATTATTAGTGGTGTAAAAGCAATCCCAAAAAGAGTGAAGCCTGGTTTTGATTCAGCAAACTCCTCTCCTGATTCAGAAAAATTGAAATCTTCACTTAGTGTCATTTGGAAATGACTCCTGTTTGTTGAATACTACGAAGGCGTGTCACTAATCCTACTGTACCTTTTTGCTCCAATTCTCGAATTAATTGCGTTGCGGGAACATCATTGAGATTGGATTGAATGGTATATTTTACAATCTTGTCTGGTTTAATTGGCACTAATGATTTTCTATTAGTGTTTCTGACCAGTTCGATCAATTAGCTCGGCTCGGACTAGTTTTATTTCTGATGGCTTTAAGAACTTAGACCTTTGTAGGCTCAGTAAAAATGCATTCACATCATTAAAAGACTTAGCCTTACCATCAATTTCTAATCCTCCCGCCAAATTAACTGGTGGTTGATTTGGTGCCGGAGCAGCTGCGGCTTGTCCTTGAGGTGGTAGTACAGGTGGAAGTTGCTTAATGTTCTCAATTTGCACTGTTTTGGGGATGCGATCGCGCAAATCCTGTAACATGGCTGACCAAGGACGAATCTGGTCAAACACAGTCACTAAAGCCTGTGTTTCTCCCTTCACACTAGCTATCTCAGCGCGAGTTTTATTAATATCGCCGATTTTGATATCTAATTTTTGGATTTCCTGTTCTTTGACTGTGATTTCTGCGGCGACTTCGGCACTTTTTCCTTGTAAAAAGAACAAAGTACCTGCGACCAGAACAGGGAACACCAAACCCACACCGACACCAATATAAATAGGAGTCAAATCTCCCATCTGCACTGCTTGTCTAGGCTTTTTATCAGCACTTTTTTGAAATGCTGGCCGGTCTTTTAGAAAATTAATTTCTAAACTGTACATTTTCTTATACCTCTCGCATCCCTAGACCAAGTACTATCCCCAAGCCAGGGCGTTGTGCTTGGGGATACATTTCAGCATCAACTTCCAGAGATAAAGATCCAATTGGATCGATTTGGGTAGTTGGTAAACTCAATCTTTGAGTAAAGAACTCATCTAATTGTTGAAGTCCCCCTCCCTGGACCTGCAAGTAGAATTTGAGCTACTTCCAAATTTTCATTTTGATTGAGATAGAAATCGATAGAACGTCGCAGTTCATCAGACAATTCTCCCAGAACTCTCAACATGGCTGCCATCCCAGGATTAATTCCTGTGACACCAGTTTTACCACCATCCAGGGTCGTGGGAGGAATGCTCATTCCCTGTAACATTTCCATGTCTCTGGATATGGGTAAATTCATCGCTCTGGAGAGAGCATTTTGCAATTGGGAAGTCCCAATCGGTACAGTCCGGGAAAATTGTGGCACTCCATTCACGATAATGGCAATTTCTGAACTGTCGAACTCAATATCAACTAATACTGCGGCTTCTTGAGGACTAAATAACCGCAGTTGATCACGAATAGTCCGAATTAACGCAAAACTATTAATCTCTAAAACATCAACCTGTAATCCGGCTTGCTCAAAAGTATTAATGTAAGTATCAGTTACCTCTTTGCGAGTGGCAACCAATAGTACATGCACCTTTTCAATGCCATCCTCATCTTGAAAATACCCAAGTTTCTGATAATCTACATCAGCTTCTTCACGAGGATAAGGTAGATAAAGAGCAGCTTCATGGTTTAACACCATATCTCGCATTTCTCTGTCATCTAACTCAGCCGGTACAGGTATAATCCGCACAATGGAATCTCGTCCTGGGATACAAGTAGCAACCCGCGAGGCTTTGATTTTACTCTCAGCTAGTGCCTCTTGAATTAGTTGCGCCATTGTCGGTGGGTCGGCAATTTGACCATCAGTAACTATACCTTCAGGAACTGGTACTGATGTAAAAGTCTCTAATTTCAATCCTTGACGTTGTTTGCGGAGTTGAACTATATTAATTCGTTCTGGCGCAAGTTCGATGCCAATCCCTTGATGAGACTTACCAAATAGACTTTTAAAGCTGAAGCCTTTCACCACAGTTTTATCCACTAAACAGCTAAATGGGAAATTTAAATACTATTCAAAACGATTTTGATCGCCATTGATCGATTAAACTGATAATCTCTAAAGTTATGCATGATACCTCACCCTTATCAACCGTGAAAATACTAAGAAAATTATGAAAATACCAAAATTCGCACAGGTAGTTGCTTATGTACTACTAGGTTTACTTACGAGTTGGGTTGTAAGTTGTAGCACAAGTAATGTGAACACAGGGACAAAATCGGCTGATTCTGGAGGAGCAAAGATTGAATTTTGGACTATGCAACTCCAGCCTGAATTCACCAACTACTTCCAAAGTCTAATTAAGACATTTGAATCACAAAACCCCAGTATTAAGGTTAACTGGGTGGATGTGCCTTGGACTGCAATGGAGAACAAGATTTTAACAGCTATTTCTGCAAAAACGCCACCAGATGTTGTCAATCTCAACCCCAATTTTGCTTCTCAATTAGCAGGACGAAACGCCTGGTTAGATTTGGATCAAAAAATCCCACAAACTTCTCGTTCCAACTATCTGCCCAATATTTGGCAAGCTAGTACCTTAAATGGTAAGAGTTTTGGCATTCCTTGGTATCTGACTACAGAATTAACTATTTATAACATTGATATATTAAAATTGGCAGGTATCAGCAAACCACCAGCTACTTACGCAGAATTAGCTAAAGTAGCCCAAGAAATTAAAGCTAAAACTGGTAAATATGCTTTTTTTGCTACCTTTGTACCACAAGATTCTGGTGAAGTATTGGAATCATTTGTGAAAATGGGGGTGACTTTATTAGATCCGCAAGGTAAAGCTGCTTTTAATTCTCCCTCCGGAAAAGCTGCTTTTCAATATTGGGTAGATTTGTATAAAAAAGGATTACTGCCTAAAGAGGTATTGACACAAGGGCATCGACGGGCAATAGATTTATACCAAGCTGGAGAAATTGCTTTGTTATCTTCTGGAGGCGAATTTCTGAAAACTATTGCCACTAATTCTCCTAAAATTGCTCAACTTTCGGCTGTAGCCCCTCAGGTTACTGGGGATACTGGTAAAAAAAATGTGGCTGTGATGAATATAGTTATTCCTCGTGCTAGTCAACATCCTGATGCGGCTCTCAAATTTGCCCTGTTTGTGACTAATGATGATAATCAGCTAGTTTTTGCTAAAGCCGCCGAAGTTTTACCATCTACTGTCAAAGCCCTGGCTAATAGTTATTTTCAACAACTTCCCGCTAATGCTACGACTATAGATAAAGCGCGAGTTATTAGTGCTGCAGGAATTACAGAAAGCAGAGATATTAATTCCTACTTTGAAGGATATCAACATTTTAAAACAGGGAATTTATGAAAACTTACAAGCCGCTATGTTGGGTCAGAAGACTGTAGATAAAGCGGTGGAAGATGCTGCACAACAATGGAATAGTCGGTAAACGTGGAGCGGGCATCTTGCCCGCCTGAAGCTGTACAAACAAGTAGGGGCGTATTGCAGTAGAAGGGCGTATGCAATACGCCCCTACTTGTTTTTACAGCTTAGGGATTAAAGGAGGTAATGGTTATTTTTCCAAAGTTCCTAGAAAATATCCGATCAAATACAAAGAACCGCATAAAACAACTAAATTATCTGGGGAATTAAAAACGGTTTCTAGGGCTGAAAATAAATCTGGATATGTATTACAAAAACTTAATCCTGGACAAATCTCAATAGCTAATTTGGCTAATTCACCTGTATCAGCATAATCACTGTCTGGGACAGGCACTAAATATAATTTATCTGTCGGTTGTAGTAAAGCAGAAAAAATGTCTTGATGTTCTTTAGTCCAAAGCATTCCCATTACCCAACTTACAGGTTTGGGGATTGGTGTTAAGCTATCTACATAATCGCGTAAAACTTTTGCTGACCCTGGGTTGTGGGCGCCATCAATTAATAATTGATGCTGGTTCCAGTTCACCCATTGCATTCTTCCTGGCCATTTGGTTTTGGTGATTCCATTAATTATGGCTGATTCAGAAATGAGCCAACCTTTGGTTTGGAGAATCTCTAAAGCTGCTAGAGCTATAGCTGAATTAGTTAACTGAATTTGTCCTGCTAAGGGTAATGGATATTTAATTGTTTCTGAATTGAGAATTTTTTGATATTCTGCCCATCCTGTAGCGATGTGGTGAGCAGATTCAGGTGCAAAAATAGGAGATGATATTTCCAAAGCCCGCGATCGCACAACTTGTTCTGCATCTACTGGTAACATACCCATGATCACCGGACATCCAGCTTTCAGAATTCCCGCTTTTTCGCGAGCAATATCAGCAATGGTAGCTCCTAGTTGTTGACAATGATCTTTGCTGATAGAAGTAATTATGGTCATTAACGGACTAGAACAAACATTAGTTGCATCTAAACGCCCTCCTAATCCAACTTCTATCACAGCAATATCAACTTGCTGTTGAGCAAAATACAACCAAGCCGCTGCGGTAATAACTTCAAACTGGGTGGGAGACTCTGCTTCTGAATCTATAGCTGTTTGAATTTTGAGAATTAATTGGCAAAAATCTGTGGAAGAAATGGGTTGTTCATTTACACAAATACGTTCTGTCCAATCGATTAAATGGGGGGAAATATAACGCCCTGTACGATAACCAGCTTCAGTCAGGATGGAAGAAAGATAAGCACATACAGAACCTTTGCCATTAGTACCAGCTACGTGAATGACTGGAACTTGGTGATGGGGATTGCCAAGATTTGCCAAAAGTTTGACAATTCGGGAGAGTCCCAAATGAACACCAAAGTGTTGAAAGGGTTGGAGTAAAGAATCAATATTCACTATATGTATAGAGGTTTTCTATAGATAAAATCCAAAATTTGCGGAAAAGTAGGGGCGTATTGCAATACGCCCCTATTTGTGTTTACACCGTAGGGGAAGGGGGAGGGAACAAGAAAGAGCCTGTTTCCGCAAAATTTTGGTTTATTTGCTCAAAAAGGTTTGAGCTTGTCTGAGAGCAGCCGCACCAATGTTAAATACAGCCCAACCACCAGCAACAGCTATGGGTGCTAAAACAATTACTAGACGATAATCAAAGTCCATATCTTGAAACCCTCTTTAAATCAAAAATTAAAGTTTTGTGAACAACCCTCATTTTCATTTTTAGCTAAATTGAGGCATTTTTCCCAATAGATTATGTAAAGAATCATTAAATTTTTCTCATTTAAAACCCGATATCAGTTCCTTTACCTGCATGTACTAGAGCTAATTTTTCGTATTTTCGGGCGTGTTCAATCAGTTCTGCGGCTTCAGTCTCGGAAATTTGACGGATTACTTTACCAGGAACACCCACTACCAAGGAAAAGGGTGGAACATCTTTTGTCACCACAGCACCAGCACCAATGATGCTCCCAGTTCCCACCCTGACACCATCTAACACCACTGCACCAATGCCAATTAAACTTCCTCGTTCAATATAGGCAGAATGTATCACAGCACGATGTCCGACCGTGACATGATCTTCTAAAATAGTTGGTGAGCCAGGATCACCATGCAAAATAGCCCCATCTTGGATGTTAGTGCATTCGCCAATTTCAATGCGTTCTACATCTCCTCTCACCACGGCTCCATACCAAATGCTTGCCCGGTCAGCAATTGTTACTAAGCCCATAACTACAGCATTAGGGGCAATGAAGGCAGCTAAAGAAAAATCTGGGGATGTCCAATAAGAAAGAGTAGACACGATAGAATAGAAATATGGTATCCAGGAACATTGGGAGACTCATTAAACGTAGCAAAACGACGTAAAACGAGTTAAATGGCAGAGCTACCCATCTTTAATGGTTAGTCGCTGACCCATGATATCATTCTATCTATTCGTGTGTAGTATAGAGCGATTAACTCCTACAAATTGGTATGGAAGTGTAAAATCAAAAATACTGGTGCTAGTAAAAATAATACTATGTTTGTACGCACTTCATGATGAATCCAAGCTTACAGTACCCAATGTTTGGTCCTGATATACAGTGTCCCCACTGTCGTCAGACGATTCCAGCACTGACATTAACAGATACTTATTTGTGTCCACGTCATGGCGCTTTTGAAGCTAATCCCAAAACTGGAGAATTAGTTCATCTCCAATCAGGTCGTCATTGGCGACGATGGAATAATGAATGGTATAGACAACACACTCATCCAGATGGGATTCGGTTTGAAATTCACGAAGCCCTAGATAAGCTATACACCCAAGGTTATCGCGCTACTAGGGTGATTATTGCTAAACGTTATCAGGAATTGATGAGTGGCTATTTAGAACGCAGTACCCCCTGGCGTTCTGGACAGCCGGAAACTGGAGTATCTCGTTTGTATGGTTTACCAGTAGAGTTTAGTCCTGATCCGGTAGAGGAATCCTGCTGGGAAGTGATTAACTTCGATTTGGAAAAAGAGCCTGGTGTACCAGTGCGCTATCCTTATTTTCGCTTATTCGAGTAGTCTTCAAGGGAACAGATAACGTTCCCTGTTCCTTTTTAAAAGATTAATTTAAAGATTAATGTCCGCAATTCTACCGCAATTCTACCTCCTATTTTCTTCTTTCTGACTCCTCAGCGATTATGCACCATGCTTCTATTCGTACTGCTAACATTCATCTGGCGATCGCCTTTTATGAGCATTTAGGGTTTACGGTTACAGAACGCTTCACTACAGGCTATACCCTAGCTTGTTGGATGGAAGGATTAGGAGGCAGAATTGAATTGATCCAAATTCCCCAACCCAAACCAGCTCCAGATGCTTTTGGTGATGAGCATTATGTGGGTTATTATCATCTTTCTTTTGATATCACCGACATCACCACTGATTTACCCACTTGGTTAACTAGTTTACAATCTAAGTTAGCCGGGGTATTGCCAAAACCATTACAAATTCTTTTAGAACCAACACAACAACAAATAGGCGATCGCATTTACGAGGTGGCTTTTATTGCTGATACTGATGGTTTACCGTTAGAATTTATCCGGGTTTTAACTTAATATTTATGTGAGGAAATTTAGATGAATCGCTCCCAAATTGTTGCCATTATCACAGGTGCGATTTCTATTCTCTTAGCGATCGCTTACCTGTTTGTCGTCCAATTGTTAGATTATCGAGACATGAAACCTGCTCCCATTAGCCAAATTAACCAACCAGTAGTCCAAGTTATATCTGTAAATATCTCTAACCTACCACCTCAACGGCGGTGAGAGCATTAATTTCATCCAAAACCCGCCAAATTTCTTGTAGCATGGGGTCTAAACCAGTGCGGGTAACGGCGGAAATAATAAATACTGGAGAGGAGGAAAGTCGATTTAATTCGGTAGCTAATGCTTCTAAATCGACAATATCTCTATCTACAGCATCAATTTTATTCAAAGCGATAATTTGCGATCGCTCTGGTAAACCGCGACCATAAGTTTTAAGTTCTTGCTGAATAGTTTGGAAATCAACTACCACATCTTCACTAGTAGCATCAAGTAAATGCAATAGTAGCTTTGTCCGTTCAATATGACGCAAAAAATCATATCCTAATCCAGCACCATGAGAAGCCCCCTCAATCAGTCCAGGAATATCGGCAAAAACCGTACCGTCACCTGTAGGCTTCCGCACTACACCTAAATTTGGAATTAAGGTAGTAAAAGGATAATCGGCAATTTTCGGACGAGCAGTCTGACAAAGAAGAAATCAAAGTAGATTTACCAGCATTAGGTAAGCCAATAATTCCCACTTCCGCCAATAGTTTTAATTCTAACCGTAGCACCTTCATCTCTCCTGGTAATCCAGGGAGAGAGTATTCTGGAGCGCGGTTACGATTACTCAAGAAATGCTGATTTCCCAGTCCACCCTTACCACCTTGAGCCGCAATAAAACGTTCTCCTGGATGAACTAAATCACATAATAAGGCGCTAGTAGTGGCATCATAAATGGCTGTACCACAAGGAATTTCGATAATTAAGTCCTTTCCTCCGGCACCAGTACAATTATTAGGAACCACCACGGGCACCATGTTCGGCTTTAAATAGATGGTTATATCGAAAATCCAGCAAGGTTTGCAGGTCTTCCACGGCAACAAAAATTACTGAACCACCTCTGCCCCCATTACCACCAGAGTGACCACCAGCAGGAACATATTTTTCTCTCCGAAAGGCAACAATACCATCCCCTCCTTTACCTGCTTCTACTTCAATTACTGTTTGGTCAATAAATTGCATAATTTTAGTGATTAGTCATTGGTCATTTGTGTTAAATATATGGTGAAACATCTTCACCACATTTATCTGCTAAGTAGCACAGGGAACGAAAACGTAAACTTACTAGTTGTTCATACAAAGGATTGATTTTGCACAATGGGGGAATGTGAACTATCTTGTGTCCAAACAGAGTAACATCCCTCTCAAAAGGACACTGGGAAGGGATCATTTTACATAAAAAACGAGCCACTCTAGGATTTGTATATCTAGCCCATCTAGCCATTCTCGCAGGGGTTGAATTGCATCTGGATGAGGTGCAGCAGAAATGGAAGTTGCTAATGGTTGTTTTTCTTCCAGAGTATGACGGAGCGATTCTAGTATACCCTCTGGCATTTCTAAGGTTCTACAAAACTGATGCAGAATTTCATCTTCGCTGGCAGAATAAGTTCCATCAGCGATCGCTACCATTACTGCTGTGCGTAAAAAATTTTCTGCTAAGGTTGTGCCTTGACCCAAAATGGTGGCTAATTCTTGTGGTTTAATCACCTCTAGTGAATCTAACTCAACATCATGAGCTAATTTATCATTGGTGATACTGGTAATAAATTGCTGTTCGTGGACATCGAAGTTACCATCTGCCCAAGCAATAGTGAGTAGTCCACGTAACCAAGCAGCTATTTGTTCGTTACTGTAGGAGGATTGAATATTACTAGTCATCAGCTGACACCTCTAGATTATTTTAACCAATACTAAGTTACCCTGAAAATACCTAGACTGTAAAACTCAAGCTTTCTTCTTCCCTACTCTCTACTCCATGTTAATTAGGTATAAATAATGTTTTATTTTGGCATTGAACACGAAGTTGCTTTCTTGAACCATGAAGGAAATTTTAGTGATTTTTCTAACACAAAATTTTCTGATTTTGATCAAATTGTTGAGAAATTACCTGTATACCCTAACGACTATTCACAGTTACGACTTGGAGATGCTGGAATTAGAAAGAAGAGATGGTATATTGAGGGACTGGAAAGATTTGATAATTCCGGAAATACAACTGATTGTATAGCTAAAGGTATTGAAATCCGAACCACGATACACTCTGATATTAAAGGGGCAATTGCTGAATTAACCGAAAGTTTCCAATTACTCAGTGAAGTTGCTAACAATTTTGGCTATACACCAATTTTAAGTAGTTTTAATCCTGAGCATAGTGTTTATCTTCCTGAAGTTCCGTTGAATGAATATGAAACCAGGTATATACAGGATTATCCTGAAGAAGCAACTTCCTATATCTTTATGGTAACATACGGACCGGATTTAAACATTTCTCTGGCAGATTTGCCGATGGAAAATTTAATTGATGTTGGCAAAAAATTAACCTATTACAGTCCTTATATTATCCCTTTTAGTTATAGTTCCCCTTTTTATCATGGTCAATTATGGGAAGGCTATTCAGTCAGAACTTTTATCAGAACTGGTAAAAGACCAGCAACTCTAGTCTTTGTCGAAAAACCAGAACAATTAATTAAAAGTGTACCTTCGTTGACGAAAGTTGCCAGAATTCCCGCAGAAGTTGGTCGGATTGAATTTAAATCTTGTGATAGTTGTGATGATTTTTCTATCTACGCTGGTTTATTGGCATTATTAAAAGGTCTAATTTTAGATAAAACTTTACCGGGTCGAGCTATAGTTCCTGATGCTAATTTACATCAACTTTCTGCTAAATTAGGTTTTGATAACGAAGATATTTTTATAAATTCACAACAGGTTTTAGCTGCGGCTGAGGTAGCTCTGGGAGATGATCCTGATGTCGATTTTTTAAAGCCATTAAAAATTAGGTTAGCTGCAAGAACTACCAAATCTCATCAGCTTATTCAAACTTTTCAACGTCTAGGTTCTATTCAGGAAACACTCAAGCAAACTTATCAGGGAACTTAATTATGGGGATTTCTTTATTCCCTGTTCCCTGTTCCCTGTTCCCTGTTCCCTATGACTAGGTGGAATTTGTTCAATGGGAATCAATGCTTCCATGACAGTTTTTACAATTGGTGCAGCCACAGTACCACCATAAGCATTTTCGCCTTTTGGCTCATCCACTACGGCTAAAACTACATACCGAGGAGATTCTACAGGTAGAATCCCCACAAAACTGGTAATTCTCGCACCACTAATATAGCCACCATTAGGACTAGCTTTTTGGGCTGTACCAGTTTTACCAGCAATCTGATATCCGTTAATTTGAGCAGCTTTACCAGTCCCACCTTCGGAAACCACAGTTTGCATCATTTCTATCACCTTTTGGGTAGTTGTCGGTGAAAAAATTGGCCGTGGTGCGGGTATGTTGGGTGAATAATGCATCTGACCTTTGCTATCCATTAATCCCCGCACTATATGTGGTGTTACCAATTTTCCACCATTAGCTAAGGCTCCATGTAATTGGACTAATTGTAATGGTGTTAGAGATAAACCTTGTCCAAAGGAGGTCGTTGCTGGTTCAATGATTGAGGAAATAAATTCTTCTTGACTTTTGAGCCGACTAGCTGATTCAAAGGGTAAGTCTGTATCTGCTTTTTGTCCTAGTCCCAAACGTTCTAACCAGTTGTAATAAACTGAAGGCTTTAATTTCTGGATGATTTGTACCATACCTACATTGCTAGAGTATTGTAAAATCTGAGCAATACTCAACCGTCGGGGAGCTTCCCGTTCAGCATTTTTAATGATATGATTAGCTACTTGAATTGTGCCAGGGTCATTAAACATATCATCAGGTTTAATTACACCATTTTCCAAGGCGATCGCCACATTTAAAGGCTTAAAAGTTGACCCCGGCTCATAAAGGTCGGATATAATCCAGTTTCTAAACAGTGAAATATCCGCTTTGGAATATTCATTAGGATTATAAGTAGGTAAAGATACTACCGTAAGTAAAGAACCATCAACTGCGTCCATGACAATCACTGCACCCCGTTTAGCACTAAACTTTTCCATCTGTTGTTTAAGCGCAGATCGAGCGACACGTTGTAAACGACTATCCAGGGTTAATTGCAGTTGTAAATCATCAAAATGGAGAAAACCTTCTGGTGCATGATCTGGCATTAAAGCCCCATTACCTGAGCGACTCATCCGTACTGTTTGTCCAGAACGTTCTAGTAACTTTTCTTGACTGTATTCAACACCTGCTTGACCGCGACGGTCAAGATTCACATAACCCACCACATCTGAGACTAAATCCTCTTGGGGGTAAAATCGAGAGTATTTTTGAACTAATTCTAAACCATTCCAACGTAATGCTAATAGACGATCAGCAATATCTTCAGATAATAGTGAATCAAGTATAATCCCACTTTTTTTACTTTGAAATATTTTAGTTAATTCAGTGGCATCTTTATTGAGTATGGGAGCAAGCTGTATAGCCATCTCTGGAGCAGGCTTATCAAACAACTTGGGATGAGCGTACAAAATATATACTGGGCGGTCAACTGCTAAAATATTATGATTACGATCTACAACTGGGCGTCTAGGCATAAAAGGACGTAAATTTACCATTTGCTGGTTACGTGCTCGCTCAGTTAGCTTTACTCCTTTGACAATTTGCAGCTGATACAAATTAAAAGCCAATCCGATTCCAGCCGAAATTAATACGCCCCAGACAATCAATAATCGGGTTTTAATATTAGATGTTGCGGTTTGAGGATGAGAAGCATGATTTCCTGACACAGATGGTCTGGAAAACTTCCTTTTCCTAGTAAATTCTGAATTCCGAAAATTACTCAATTTTCTTCTACTTGGTGAATTCTGCATAACCAAAAACCTAATATCCTAGAGGAGATTGATTTTGTGTATGCTGATCAAAATCAGATGTTTGAGGATATCTTGGGTGAGGACGACGGGATGCTGGTGTCAGAAAAATCGTTCCTTCTGGATTAGGTGATACTAATCCAGTGGTGGGTTGTTCAGCTTCATTGGCTAGTTTATTGGTTAATGTCGCATTGGTAGTGGTTAATTGTCGTTCATAACGATGTAAATTTTGCACTCTTTGGTATGCCTTACCCCAAAGTTCTTGGGAGTAGACAGTCCAGCCATAAACTGACAGTGTAGCTGCTACAAATAAAAATGCCACCACTGATGAATAACGATGGCACATAGATAAGCGTAGTAACCATATAGGCGTAGAAGTGGAGGTAGACATAGTGGGCATGACACCACTTTCGCGAGGTGGAAGTTTTGATGTTAGTGATTTACCTGGTGTCTTAATTCCTACGGGTATTACGGGTAGATTCGCAGGCGGAACAGCTAAATTTTTAGAATTGGTCTTTTGTTTTTCTAGTCTTTTTGAGGTCGCTGGTGTCGGTTCAGCAGACAATTTAATCGGGTTTGGTGGTGAACTACGTCGCTTCCCTAAAGGAAGGTAAGAATTGAGTCGGAACCAATTACCTGTGGTAGAAACAGTCTGATTTGCGAGCAACAACCATAATGTTTTAGGAGAGAAAAGATTGTATTCTAGAATTTAGATGTCGAGTTGGGAAATTTTATCGCCGGGAACAGGGTTGAAAGTATTTTGGTGTATAGATTTTTAGGTGGATTTTAGCTCTCATCTCAGTGCATAACGCGATAAAAACGCTATAAATAGGGAACGGAGGCATAGTTTTGACTATTTCCTGACTAAAGTTGTAGCACCATCGGCGCCATCTGGCTTTAACCGTGGGTTTTCTCCGCATGCACAAGAAGTAATTAACAAAACTTAACTGATCAGGGATTGCATCTAACAGTATGCAGTATGGCAAGATCCACAGGCAAGGGGCAATAGCATCTACATAAATGGTCTGAACCTTTCTTCTTTTGAGGTTTGAGAAAATCCGCATAGAAATGGATACCCTAGCCAAAAGTTTACTGACTAGGAGATTAATCTCTGGCTATAGTCATGTTCTGACAGCATTCCCAGAAAATAGCTGTAGTGCGACAGTTTTTTCTATAAACCAAGCACAGCCATAGTTTGATTGTCATGGGATGAACAAATTATGGCAAGTATTAACAGATGTCATCCAAAAGGATTTAACAAAAAGCAACAAATAAGGTATCGTATTCAACAGGCGAAAATTTTTATTGCCACAATTGGTGAAAGAGGAGTTATGAAAACAAGAATCTTTGGTTTGGCTGTCATTCTCAGTCTGTCTGCTATTCTCGGCGCTTGTGGTGAAGGTGGAGAACAACCTGGTGGCAGCGCTACTAGTTCCCCAGCCGCTTCCCCAGCAGAACCAACTGATAGTGGTGCTACTAAAACACCTGCTAGTGCTGCCCCTACTACAGCACCTGCTAGTCCTGCCGCTACTACAGCACCTGCTAGCCCTGGTGCTACTACAAAGGCAACACCTAAGAAAAAACCTTAACCTGAGCGTATTTTGAATTATGCTCCCAGTTAAGTTAGGGACTGCTAAATAAAAAAATATCCAATTAATTCTTGTGGGAGGGCTGTGTTTTAACCGTGTTTTGGTGTCAAAACAGTCAATCCGTCCAGCCCACAAGATGGCATAGTTCATTTTTTGCAGATCCCTTACATACTAGTGTTCAACAGAATCCCCAACTATGATCTTTGATTTAGTTGGGGTGAGTTCAACGGTTTAATAATTAGGTAGCTTTATGTTGCTACTACAATTTAGTACATCTCATTATTGTCGTAAAGCTCGGCTGGCTCTGGGTTATAAGCGAATTAATTATCAAACTGAAAATTTGAATCCCGGTTTGCATATCCTTAAAGTCAAGCCTCTGACTGGTTTATCAACACTCCCAGTATTGTTGCCCCAAATAGAGGGATATCCCCTTGCGATCGCTGATTCCACCCGGATTTTTAAATTTCTAGAAACCTATCAACCTGAACCAGCAATATTTTTAGCCAATGCTCAACAGCAAACCGAAGCTTGGATGCTAGAAGATTGGTTAGACGAAAGCATTGGTACGGCAACTCGGTTTGTTTACTATGATTATCGTGCTGGAGAAGGTAAACAAATTGACCCTTCACCGATGAGTCAATTTGTGATTGGGGTAGTACGCAAACAGTATGGTATCAATAACGCAACTGTAGAATTAGCTACTAGCAGACTGTCCTTAGCCTTATCAGAATTATCTGGGCGTTGGCAAAAGAGCAATTATTTGGTGGGTAGCAGTTTGAGTGTAGCTGACCTAGCCGCTGCTGCTTTGTTGAGTCCTTTAGCACTAATACCTAAATACCGTCAGAGTTATTCTTGGTTATGGGAACGGATTACACAAGTTCATCAATTGTGTAGAGAAGCACTACCACCGGGAGTATGAGATGGGGAGATGGGGAGATGGGGAGATGGGGAGATGGGGAGATGGGGAGATGGGGAGATGGGGAGAGTGAAGGAATTGAAAATGGAAGGGGTTGGGTGGTCTAGGATTCATTCTCGGCGTCAAACTACAGTAGTACTGGTGATTTTTGGTTTGATTACTAGTGTTTTAGTCAGTTTGATTGGTTCTGAGGGGGGTAGAGTGATGGCATTACCACCATTAGAAGATATACCAGAAGAAATATTACGGACAGAGATTATTACCGAAGCGCGATCGCCTATTGATGGAAAACGTCTGAATGCGGCTGAATACGCACAATTACAAGCACAGTTACAACAGAGTCCACCACCAAAACTGGCTCCGCAAATCCGAGACCAGATTTTCTTGCTGCGGATATTAAATTCATTTCGACGACTATTCCCGTTTTTAAATTTTTAAGAGAATTCCGACTGAACCATTAGTTTTTCTGATGATTCATGCCATTCCTGAGTGAGCGAATGCCCTTAATCTCATTCACAGTAAGGAATTGGTGCACATTCTGAGTTAGGATAAGTGTGACAATAAAATTGCAAATAAATGTAAACAATATATTAAAGAATATAGATATAGATAAAAAAGTCAATTTAGTCAATCACCTTATTTTACATAGGTAGCTGCATGTCCATGACCACTATCGCCCCTGAACAGGTTAACCGCATCGTTTGGAATCAAGATCAAGATCCGTTTGCAATTCTGGGTTGCCATCCCATAGAGCAAAATGGTAAAACTGTCTGGGCTGTGCGAGCCTACCTACCAAATGCGAGTGCAGTATGGGTGGTAGTTCCAGAAGAACGGAAAGAATACCCAATGCAAGCCGTACATGACCCCCACTTTTTTGAATGCATTATAGAAACAGTAGAACTGAAAAACTATCAGCTCCGGTTGAAAGCTGGGGAACAAGAAACTGTTATTTATGACCCTTATGCTTTCCGTTCTCCCCACTTAACAGATTTTGACCTACATTTATTTGCCGAAGGGAATCACCATCGAATTTACGAGAAACTGGGAGCGCACACCACCGAAGTAGAAGGTGTCAAAGGCGTGTATTTTGCCGTTTGGGCACCCAATGCACGAAATGTTTCCCTACTAGGGGATTTTAACCTGTGGGATGGACGTCAACACCAAATGCGGAAAGGACGCACAGGGGTTTGGGAATTATTTATTCCGGAACTGGGAGTGGGAGAGCATTATAAATATGAAATCAAAAATATTCACGGACATATTTACGAAAAAACTGACCCATATGGTTTCCAGCAAGAACCCCGTCCCAAAACAGCATCTATTGTTGCCGATTTAAATACTTATACGTGGGAAGACGAAGAGTGGATGAATGTGCGACGTCACACAGATCCCCTCACCAAACCAATTTCCGTTTATGAAGTGCATTTAGGTTCATGGTTACATGCTTCTAGTGCCGAACCCGCTAAATTAGCCAATGGGGAAACTGAACCGGTGATTCCGGTTTCGGAACTAAATCCGGGGACACGTTTTCTGACTTATCGGGAACTAGCAGATAGACTGATTCCCTATGTGAAAGATTTGGGATTCACCCATTTAGAACTACTACCTATTGCGGAACATCCCTTTGATGGTTCTTGGGGTTATCAAGTAACAGGATATTATGCGCCTACCTCTCGATTTGGTAGTCCTGCTGATTTCATGTATTTTGTAGACAAATGCCACCAAAATGGGATTGGGGTCATAGTAGATTGGGTTCCTGGTCACTTCCCTAAAGATGGACATGGTTTAGCCTTCTTTGATGGTAGTCACTTATATGAACACTCAGACCCTCGCAAAGGTGAACATAAAGAATGGGGAACTTTAGTATTTAACTATAATCGCCATGAAGTTAGAAACTTCTTGGTAGCTAATGCGCTGTTTTGGTTTGATAAATACCATATTGATGGAATTCGAGTAGATGCAGTAGCTTCCATGCTCTATCTTGATTATTGTCGTAAACCAGGAGAATGGTTAGCGAATAAGTATGGTGGTAGAGAAAATCTAGAGGCAGCAGATTTCCTCCGTCAAGTAAATCATTTACTGTTCAGCTATTTCCCTGGTATTCTTTCCATTGCCGAAGAATCTACTGATTGGCCGATGGTGTCTTGGCCAACTTATACAGGAGGACTAGGTTTTAACTTGAAGTGGAATATGGGGTGGATGCACGACATGCTAGATTACTTCAGCATCGACTCTTGGTTCCGTCAGTTCCACCAAAATAATGTCACATTCAGTATGTGGTATAACCACAGCGAGAACTTCATGCTAGCCTTATCTCATGATGAAGTAGTGCATGGTAAGAGCAATATCATCGGCAAGATGCCGGGAGATAAATGGCAAAAGTTAGCGAATGTGCGTTGTTTGTTTACTTATATGTTTGCTCATCCAGGCAAGAAAACCATGTTTATGAGCATGGAATTTGGACAATGGAGTGAGTGGAATGTTTGGGCTGATTTGGAATGGCATTTATTACAGCATGAACCACACCAACAGTTAAAAAGTTTTTTCCAAGATGTCAACAAACTGTATCGTTCTGAACCATGTTTGTACACCTTCGATTTTGGACGAGAAGGATTTGAGTGGATTGATTGTAGCGATAACCGTCACAGTGTAGTTTCTTTTATCCGTCGTGATCAGGAATCGGATCAGTTTGTGGTAGTGGTTTGTAATTTTACACCTCAACCACATTCCCATTATCGGATTGGTGTACCGGAAAAGGGATTTTATACTGAGTTGTTCAATAGTGATGCTCGTCAGTATGGCGGTAGCAACATGGGCAATTTAGGTGGTAAGTGGGCTGATGATTGGTCTTTACATAATCGTCCCTATTCCTTGGATTTGTGTTTACCTCCTTTGGGTGTTTTGATTCTCAAGTTGAATCAGGAAAAGACCGCAGTAGAAACTGAGTAACAGTTTGTTTGCTGGTTTTGGATGCCGTTGAAATATTATTTCCCCCAAAGCATCGGTTACAGTGTACACACGGGTGGGGGCGTATGCAATACGCCCCTACGCTACCGTATAATTTCAGAATTAGGGAGTTACAGCGATTTTCATGTAGATAAGCCACATTTTTATGTCTCACGCAAAGGCGCATTCGCTGAAAGCGTTCCCGCAGGGTAGACGCAAAAGCAAGAAGTACGCAAAAAATAGAATAGAATTACACATAATAATAATCTGCACGTCGGAAACCGTTTTTTGCTCTGCCAAAGGTGCTAATCTCATAAACCATCAAACTTTGATACTGGTAAGGAGTAATATCTGAGATTGATTTTACTTTACCAAGGTTGTCAAAAAGCGATGCAAATTTACTAAGTGTAACAGCATCATCATTAATATAATTTGATTCTAAATCACCACTAGCTGCTCTCAGTAAAGAAATATGTTTTTCAATACGCTTTTTAGCTGTATTAGTATCCTTTTCATAAAGGTCATCAAGTACATAAAAAGCTACTTCACTTGTCCATAATGCCAGGGAATGTTCAACAACTAAATCTGATGGTAAATTGCCTGGAAATGCTAGTGAAAATTCTGGCTTCTGGCTTTTACGCGCAAATGTATCTACGTATCTACATATTGCACTATTGCTTTACCAATAGGTATTTGGCTTTTTTCTTCAGGTATACCAAGCTCAAAAACTATCCAGTATGTTTCACCAACAGCTAAGTCTGGAACAAATATTTTGATTCCCTCTTTTTCTGTTATTAAATCAGGTTCTGATGCAACGCCAAATTCTTTTTCTGCTTTCTTCTTTACTTCCTCAGCCTCGGCTTCTACAGCAGCCCTTTTTGCAGGTTCTGTAATTAAATCGTGACCATACAAATACAGAATTTCAATATCTGGTTCAATGTCTACTTTAATTTGAACATTAAGAACTGCTAAATGCTCTCTTCTGGTCAATTCTTCTTGAAGGCTGTTTTTAATATCATCTAACCCTTGATAATTTGTTTCGGCATGATGATTATATTCAGATACAGAATTACCAGGGCTATTTCATTCTAAATAATTGCTTGAGTGTGCTAAGACCAAAAGAGGCAAATCTTTGTGCTTGAGCCATATTTTTAAAGTCATGAGAACGGTAAAGATTGAGAGCTAAATTACGAGCTATAGCAAAAATTTGAACTAATCCATTAGTACGAATGCGAGAATGATCTTCTCCTTGTGTCACATCTCGAACATAATGCACTTTGTTTTCAACATCCCAATAGCTGCGAATCTTTTCAGCAAAAGCATCAGCAGTAGCTGTGAATGAAGCAATATAATAACGAGTTTCAGTTTCAACTTCTATGAAATTTTCCTTGATAATTTGACGTTCAGACTGTACTCTAATTACCGTATCTAGTCCTGGCCAATCACGTTGACCTTCATACTTGCACATACTAACAGTGCGTTTTTCAATTTGACCATGACCTTTGTTAATTTGTAAGTCTGTCTGTTCTGGCTGAAAATTTGCTTCCACATCTTTAAGTAGCCCAGATTGATTACCTATCAGGAATCCTATTGACACTCAATACCTATCAACTAACCGTCCTGATTGTCGGAGCATTAAGGTAAGCTTGGGGATTTTCTGGGTCAAATTCCAAACCGTTAAAAAACTTTTCTATCCCACGAGATGTACTTGCAGGAATAGCCGCTTCTTGACCAATGAATTTAGCTGCTTCTCTCCATAAATCTTCACGATTCACAGCATTAATTAAGGATTTAGTATCAAAATCATGGGGACGATTACCCCAGCGCATATCTTCAATTAAAAACCACAAATCATGGCTTTTGAATGGGTACGAAGCATCATCACGCCAGTATTTAATGAGATGGGGACTGTTTTCTACTATTCTACCATTCCCATAATCGAATTTTCCCAATAGGCGATCGCCTAACACATCTGTTTTCACTCCAAACCATTGACGCTGTGATAATATTTGAAAGAGTTCTGGTTTATTTTCTGGTTGATCACACCAAATTTGAGCTGCCATTACAGATGCTAAAAGTGCCTTAGCCGCTTTAGGATATTTATCAACCCATTCTGCTCGTACAGCCAAGGCTTTTTCTGGGTGATTATTCCATAACTCCCCAGTTGTGACAGTGGAATAACCAAGTTTTTGTTTGATAAGTCGGTGATGCCACGGGTCAACCACAGAGAAAGCTTCCATGCTACCACTTCTCATACTAGCTACCATTTGCGGAGGGGGGATGACAATCACTGAAGTATCTTTATCTGGGTCAATACCACCATAAGCTAACCACCAGCGCAGGAAAAAATCTCCTGTGACCCGACGATAGGGAACTGCACAACGAACTGTTTCTCCAGCACGAGTTTTTTCAGCAAACCTTGATTTTAGGGGAGAGCTATCTAAACCCAATTTTAAATGTTTATAAGTATTGGCTACAGATATTCCCTGTCCATTCACATTCAATCGTGCCAGGATGTACATGGGTATTTTTCGCCCATAGCTAATTTCCCCTGTAGCTAAAAGATAAGTCATGGGAAACAACAAATGAGCACCGTCTAAACCCTCGTCAGCAGCACCTAACATTAGTTTATCGCGGGTAACACTCCATGAAGCTTGTTTGACTACTTTGACATCAGGCATCCCATACTTAGCAAAAAAGCCCTTGGCTTTGGCAATAATCACTGGAGCACTACTGCTGACAGGCACAAATCCTAATGTTGCAGTTGTGACTTCAGGAGTGTCACTATAACCAGCATAAAGGTTCTGAGGTAACTGAGTATTAACTGGAGAACTAGCACGAGTGACTAAAGTGTGAGTTAATGCCGTAGCACCAACAGCTGCAATAAATTTTCTTCTATCAAGTTTTGACATAATATTAAACTAGTGATTCTATATTTTTGGCTTTCTCTTCATTTTGCAAGAACTGCATTAGTTGATGACGAAGGAGAATATAATTGTGGTCTTCTAACAATTCTATAGAACGGGGATGTGGAAAAGTTACATCCAATATTTGTCCAATAGTTGCACCGGTCAATTTTTCAACATCACGACTTGATCAGAAAGTAATAGTGCTTCATCTACATCATGAGTTACCATCACAGTTGTAATTTTGGCAAGTTCACAAATCCGGATTAATTCTACTTGCAATGAACGACGGGTTAACGCATCTAAAGCTCCAAAAGGCTCATCTAGCAAAAGCAATTTCGGTTCTACAGCTAAAGCTCTTGCTAAAGCTACTCGTTGTTTCATTCCTCCAGAAAGTTGTTTTGGTTTCTTCTGTGCGGCATCTTGCAAACCCACCATTGTTAAGTGAGAACTAATAATCTGATTTCGCTCATTTTTAGATTTATGGGGCATAGCTTTATTGACAAATAACGCTATATTATCCCAAGCAGTTAACCAAGGTAAAAGGGAATAGTTTTGAAATACTACCATCCTATCTCGATGGGGATTTTTTACTATTTCTCCATCCACTAGCACATATCCTTTTGTTGGTTTTTCCAAACCAGCAATAATATTCAGCAGTGTAGATTTACCACAACCTGAGTGCCCAATCAGAGTGACAAAACTACCTGGTTTTATTTCTAATTCAATATCTTTTAGAACTAAGTTTTTGCTGGCATTTTCAAGGACAAATTCTTTTTCTACACCCTTAATTTCTACCAAACTAGACATAAGAATTATTCCTGAGGGGTTACTTTTTTGGAAATATACATGATGAGTTTGTCTAAAAGTAGACCAACTCCACCCAAGTAAATAATTGCCAAGATAATTTCATCAATGTTAGCGTTGTTATAAGCATTGACAATAAAAAAGCCTATACCATCATCAGAAAGCAACATTTCAGCTGCTACAACCGCTAACCAAGATAGACCTATAGCAATTCTGAGTCCGGTAAAGATATAAGGTAAACTTGCAGGTAGTAAAATATGAAAAAAGTTTTCTAAGATTGATAATCCTGCTACTTTGGAAACATTGATATAATCTTTAGGTACAAGTTGAACCCCTAAAGCCGTATTCAAAATAATTGGCCAAATAGCGGTGATAAAGATCACGAATATCGCGGAAGGATTTGGTTTGAGGAAGACAGCTTGGGACATAGGTAACCAAGCTAAGGGAGCTACAGGACGTAATATTTGGATAATCGGATCAATAGCTTTTCGACAAAAACTGTTTAGACTAATGATAAAACCCACCGGAATTCCCACAAGTGCTGCTAATAAATAGCCTAGTGATGCTCTTTGTAGACTGGCAAAAATTAACCAAAATAAACCTTTATTATTGCCTCCTTTCTGGAAAAATGGGTCTTTAATTAAATCCCAAGTATGAGTGATAACTGTAATCGGAGAAGGTAATGTAGTTTCCGGTCTTAAACTTAATAAATGCCAGATAATCAACAAAATTAGAATCCCAGAAATAGATGGAAAAATTTGTTTTAATATCTGGTAGATGATTTGTTTGATTTGTCTAGAAAAATTCCCAGATGTAATTTGTGCATTCATGGGTAGATATAGTGATTTATCAGTTGACGATTAACTGTTAACTGCTGTGAGAATATATACTACGACTGAGTGAATTAGTCGAATACTACCATGTACTCAGATAATATGGCAATTATTTGTTTAAATAGGGTTAACGAGTATATTTATACATCTAAGTATGTTAAAGCCATTGTCCACCTCGAAAGCGCGAACGTGGAAATATAATTCTCATCAGACTTTGTGAACTAATAAAAACTGCTATCCACACCATGATATAGTGCTTTAAAAAAACTCCGATTTCCAAGTTGTCTTTAGGTAAAGGTATAGGTAAAAATCCAAAAGCTTTCACACCACAAAAGACAAAGATAAATTCCCAAATACCAGCTAGGAGTTGATAAGCTGCTGGCCAGTCTCTATCCCAGCGAAATTTTTGCAAATAGTTATAAAGGATATCCCACCCTAAACCAAAGATAGCGACGTAACCAAGTATCCAAAAATAAATTGAGTTAGCACCAAATCCAATCCAACCAGCAGCAAAGGGGAAAGATACTAATACCCCTACAGTTGCTAGTAATAATAATCGAGTTTGCCAACGTCCTAATAAAGTTGGGGTCATACTTCTAAAATTACTCAATATCTGGAAATGTACCATGAGATGTGGCACATGCTTACCAATTGATTACTGCAATTTCATAACTCAGTATATTGCGCTAATTTTATTTACACTAGTAGTTTATTATTTTCATAAATTAATTGTCCCACTACTAGATAATAAATTATACATTTCAACTTAAATATATACTATAGTATTACTAAGTAGTAGTGGTACAATTTAAATCGTATAAATTTGTGATTTTTCCTCGTTTATGGATAATACTCGAATTGCTTCTTATTTAGCGATTAGTTTACTCAGTCCTGCTCTGATGGGGGTCATTGGACTTTCCTCATTTGCTTCTACACCCCAAAAAGATGTGTCTCAAATACCAGGAGTAAACCCAGGTTTACGTGTCATACCGTCACATAGACAGCCAGGAGGATATTTTCCTCTATACTGCATTAAGAAGTTCACTCCAACTCTAGAGTTTGTATTTAATTATCCAACTTCAAAATTTCTAAACTTACGTGAAATCGCAGTTCAGTATGCAGCTAATGGACAATACAAACAAGCTTTAGAAATAGTATTCACTCTACCAGAAAAAAATTCTCAAGCCGTAGTATTGGCAGAAATTGCTAGTTATGTGCCACAAAATTCACAAAAGCAAACACTGGAACTACTGCAAAATATGCTTCCTCATCTCCAGGAAAATTATCCACGTAATACAGTATTGAAGGCGATCGCGATTGAATATGCTGCATCTGGAGAATTTAAATCAGCCTTGAAAATTGCTCAAGCTATTAAAGATAGGTATTTTAAAGATAAAGCAATTACAGGAATAGCGATAAAATATGCAGATATGGGAAATGTTGACCAAGCAATTAGAGTGATTAAAACTTTTAACAAGGTTGACAGTCAAAATTATCAATTAATGGAGATAACCGAGCAACTTGCAAAGCAAGGGAAGTATAACCTAGCTTTTCAGTTTGTGAGCACCTTAAAAGAAGAGTGTATGCAAATTAATGCTTTAGAGGAAATATGGGAATCTTCGCTAGAAAGAGGAAAATCTGACCAAGTAATGAAACCGATATTGGCAATTAATAATGACAGAATCAAAAATGAATTAGTAATTAGAATTATTCAAAATAACATTTATGATTATTTTCAACGCTCAATCACCCAACAATTACTAAGATTGAAGCTAGGCTTAGAAATTGCCCAAACTATCAAAGAAGATGATATCAAAAATAACACCCTCATCAAAATTGCCAAAGAATATGTTAATATTGGAAGGCTTGATGAAGCTTTGAATCTATCTCAACTCACTTCTGACAGTAATACCAAAGATAAATTGTTGACTGAATTGCTAGAATACTATCTAACAGATAAACAACTCGAAACAGCCTTAAGTTTAGCAAATAAGATTCAAAAACCCTTAGTTAAAGTTAGATATCTAACTAAAATTGCTAGTAATTATCACCAAGCAGGACAAACTGAGAAAGCTTCTCAATTATTATCTGAAGCTTTGGAAATCAACAAACTTATAGAGGAATATAAAACCCCTCGGATATTTTTCTTCCCAACGCCTGTCAGGGAACAGTATAAAGCCCCACCCGTATTTTTACCATCAATTCCTGATTATGCTCCTGACAAATTCCCCCAAAGATTATCTCCGTATTCTTAAGAATTTTGCATAATAATGTGTTATCTAGTATGAGTGTAATAATTTAAGTTCGTGTTTAAATTATTACGGTCTGAACTGTATCGTGATACCTGGCAAGTGCTGACCACTTAATTACATCTTCTAGTAAAGTTTGATAACCTAGAGTATTTGGGTGAAGTCCATCTGCACTTAAACGTTGGGAGCGCCAAGTTTCAGTATGCTGCATCCATGTATCAAATACATCCAAATAGGGGATGTGATGTTGATGACAAGCAATTCGAGTTGCTTCCTTGTAGCGATATTGATCATCATGATTAAAGTAGAAGCAATCTAGAAAAGGCATTTTAGCTTCATCTACTGGAACCATACCCACAAATAGGACTGGACACAGTTGTTGTGCTTGTTTGAGTAGAGAAGTGATTTCTGTTTGAAACAGGTCAAAATCTGTATAGTTCCGTCCATTAGGTCGAACTAATTTAGCAGAATCATTGACACCAACGGACAAGATAATCAGGTCAGGAACCCGATTCCGCAGTTCTCCCCGGTGACGAAATTCCACTTCTAACCTTTGGGCTACTTGGTGAGTGCGATCGCCCCGTACACCCAAATTATAAAGCACATGACCACTATTGTCTGGTAACATCCACCAGCGTCGAAGCTGTTCTACCCAGCCCCCTTTTTCCGGGTCACCAAATCCGTAGACTAAACTATCTCCCAAAGCGATAATTTTTAAAGGCTGACAATAGGTTGGGTTTGGGGCTTTAGACAGATGCATCGAGGAGGAAGATATAAATGTTTGCATTTATCAAAGAGTTTATTTTATATTTTTACATTATTCTATACATTTCTATACCATTATTGCCTATTTTATTGATGAAGAGTATTTGGTAGGCAGAGAGTAGGGAGCAGGAAAGACACGTAGTATTTTTTGATATCAGTTTGTAGTTGCGCTTTAGCGCCATCAACTCTAAACGCAAGCGAGTTCCATCTATGTTACATAACTTTATATTTGTCGTTAATACAGAGAAAGAGGAGATATTTCAATGGACAAACTAGAACAATATAGAGTAACCATCAAACAAGTTCTGACAGAATACCATAACTGGGTTTCTGGTTCATCGAATTTAACTGATGAAAGTTGCTTAGTTTTTGATGACAATCACAATCATTATATTTGGTGTTTCCTTGGTTGGGAAGGTAAAAATAGAACCAATAATACACAAGTTAACATCAGAATTAAAAATGGTAAAATTTGGATAGAAGAAGATTGGACAGAAGAAGGAATAGCGAATGAGTTAATGAAATTAGGTATTTCTAATTTAGATATTGTCTTAGCATTTCATCCTCCTGAAGAGAGAAAATATACTGAATTTGCTACTGGTTAAATACCCTATTGAGGTTTTTCATACATTACTTATGCTTTTTAGTTAATTTTTGAATCTCCTTAACCAGATGGTAGATATAATAAAAACCCAGTCACATTATGCAAGTGCCTAATATACGAAATCAGACCTTCTCTGACTGAATCAATATTAGAGGGAGTGGTTACACCAAACACATTACTTAGAGCTTTGTCCACATTTAAGTTGGATCTCACACGCTCTTGAACATGGCTAAATTGATAATCAACTAAATGCAAAAATAATACTTCCATCGAAACCACACGACCGACTAAAGCTTCAAAGATATGAGTAACAGAATTATGAGAGCAAAGTGCCACCAGACAGCGTTTATCACCTGTGATTACCAGTGTATCTAAGTTAGTAGCGCCTACTGCGAGGAGTAGTGCCTCACCAGCATCAATATTTTGAATATTGTTCAGCTGGTCAAACATATCCGGATCAGCTAATCCAGCATTAAGTGATTGAGAATTTCTAAGGAATGCTTCCAATCGAGCGGCGCTCTCTTCATCTTGACAACGACGCAAACGATTTCCGGTAGGCAATAGTGAATATTTTGCGGTTGCAAGAACATATATATCATTAGATGAGCAACCAAAAACAGCTACAACTTCATCAAGCAAACCGTAACGAGCAAGTTTAAGTAAGGCATCATTATCAATCAGAATCTGTTGGGTCATGAGCAACCTTACTCAGTTGATGAACCAGTAACCTGACGAACAAACTCAACGGTGTCTATTGGTAATGCTTCAGTGTCAATACCAGTCCACATTGCTTCATTTATGACAATTGAAGCAGATGGATTTTCACCCTGCAAAACTTTTGCAGATGCAATACCAAGATTCCAGTTTCCAGAATGATTCGCAAAATTTAATCCGATGTGTTCAGGATCAATTTTCTGTTTCTTCCCAGATTTATATGCGGCATCTGCTAACTCTCTAAAATTAACCCCATTCTCTGGTAGGATGTAGGTTGCGTTTGGACTACCGTTTAGCAACTCAATTGCGAACATATCTGCTGCGTATTCGTCTAAGTCATTATCCTTCAAGCAGGAATCTTCATCTAAATACTCATCTACCAATATTTCTCCAGGAACTATATGCCCAAGCACTATATGAGCAATTTCGTGAGCCAAGATAAAAAGTTGCGACGCCCACAGATGTGATGCCTTTGACAAGACAATGACTGGTCTATCAACTGTATAGACTACCATGCCATCCATCTTCATTACACCTTGGCCAAGTTCTGCTAAATAAACTACAGGTATACCATGTGACCAGCAAGCCATCAATAAATTTCTCAGTCCCAACCAGTTACCGGAAAAGGAAGAAAGCACTTCTTTACGAAGAGTCTTAGCACTACCTACAAATGGATGGAATTCCAATCTACAAACAGATGCAATGGATTCAGCAACGCTAACAGCTATTGATGTAGCGACCGTCAGGTTCTTTGATTCGCTGGGAATTGATCGCTTATATTTTACATCATGTTGTCTCAGTGATTCAACTCGTGGATTTGCAGCTAAAAGAGGACTTGTACGAAGACCTAATCGCTTTGCAAGAATTGCTGCAATCTCCGATGCTGTTGCAGCATCCGATAGCACTTCTGGTGTTACCCACTCTGGTAGAAGCCTATGTTGCAGGCTACGTGAGAAACCAGCAGATTCAAGTGACTTGAAGATCATATCAATTTGGTGATAAGTTTCAGTCAAATTAAGCTCCTGTTAGGTTATTTATCTTTTGGTTTATCTGTTGGATTTTTTTGTTCATTCTCTATTATAAACGAATATTATAAAAATGGACAATAAGATTTTGAAGCATCGGATTCTAATTGACAAAGTAAGCAATCTCTACTTTGGAGTTTTGGATATTGTTTTTACATCATGCAAAAAACACACACAATTATTTTTCTGCTAATTTAGCTGCAATTAATTTACCAATATAATGGAAGCATTCATTAGTTGCGCCCCTAGCTACAGAATGTTGAGATATAACAAATACAGTCCCACTAGTTTTACCAATAAAGAAATATTCTTTTTCTGAAAAATCAATTTTGGTAAACTCAATATCTATGATTTTTCTCCAATATTTGTTATATTTTAGTCCGTAGAAAACAACCACGTTAGGTTGATATTCTCTAATTCTTTGACTAATATGATTTATTCGCTTTTCGATATAATTATTATTTTCATAAGTCTCTCGATCACGTAAAAAATCAAGCTTAGAATATTTCCCATATATCCAATGATAAATAGAGGGTGAGGGTAAAGGTAATAATTCTAATAAACAAGTCTCTTTATCTCTTCTAGCTAATTCATGGATTTGATATTTACGAATACATTCTATATCAAAATTCTCTTTCTCTGGTTTTTTAATACTTAATAAAATCCGAATTAATCCCTTCCATGTTCTTTGTAATTTTGCCCCTTCTTCAAAAATTTCTGGATATCCTATATCTTTGTGATATTCTGCAACATCTTCTATTTCATTCTCTCCTCTTTTTGCCCAGATATCTACTCTTTTCTCAATAGGATGAAAGTCTGCTTCTCCTGCTTCTTCCATACCAATAAACCAATATTTTCCTTTATAATTACCATATCCATAAAATTTCTCAATTCTTGTTGCTAGAAGATTATCATTTAAAAAATTTTGATTGTTCATAATCATTTTCCAATCTAAGATTATCTGTAATTTTATTTTCTTTATTTTTGCGTAATCTGACGCTCCGAAAGAATCCCGTGAGATTCTTTCCTTCTCCTATCGGAGACGCTACGCGAACGGAACGCTCCGCGAACCCGACCGTCAGAATGACAAAAGAGCGATAAGAAAGCCATACGACTAACCATAGGCTATGCCTGTATATAAAATATCTTATTAGGCTATATCTGTATATAAAATATCTTATAATGTATTGGTTGTCAAATTACTTGTTTGATTTTAAGTAATAAAACTTAACTGTTGTGTTTTAATATAGTGCATTACGGGCGGGCAAGATGCCCGCTCTACGGGTTGTTAAAGCTGTTTTACTTCTGAAACTAACTTCGCAACCATATCCTTGGCACTACCAAAAAGCATCGTCGTTTTATCCTTATAAAACAACTCATTATCTACACCAGCAAAACCTGTACTCATCCCACGTTTAATCACAATAGTCTGCTTGGCTCGGTCAACTTCCAAAATCGGCATTCCATAAATTGGACTATTCGTATCACTTCGCGCCGCAGGATTGACTACATCATTAGCCCCAATCACTAACGCGACATCCGCTTGTTCAAATTGGGGATTAATGTCATCCATGTCGTACAACTGGGTATAAGCTACATTCGCTTCCGCCAATAATACATTCATATGTCCTGGCATTCTTCCCGCTACGGGGTGAATAGCGTATTTAACATCTACACCCATTCTCTCCAGTTGATCGGCTAATTCCCGGACACTATGTTGTGCTTGAGCTACTGCCATTCCGTAACCAGGTACAATCACTACAGAACGAGCATATCCTAACATCATTGCTCCTTCTTCTGGATCAATGCTGCGGACGGTTTGATTGGTAGCACCACCACCACTAGCACCACCAGCAGCAGTTACGGAACCAAAAGCGCTGAACAACACACTAAATAATGAGCGGTTCATAGCCTTACACATAATTTCGGTGAGGATTAAACCAGAAGCTCCCACCAATGCTCCGGCGATGATTAACATATTGTTCATCACCACAAAACCTGCTGCGGAAGCGGCTATTCCCGATAAGGAGTTTAATAGCGAAATTACTACTGGCATGTCACCACCACCAATGGGGATGACAAACATCACGCCTAAAACTAAGGAAACAGCTACTACGGCTAGAAATATAGGTAAGCTATCTGGTGTAGCGATTAAATAGGCACTACCTGCTAGATAAAGTCCTAGTAGACCGATGTTAAATGGTTGTTGGAAAGGAAATGTAATGGGGGAACCACTAATTAAACCTTGTAATTTAGCAAAAGCTAGAAAACTACCTGTGAAGGTAACACCACCAATTAACACATCCAATAGCATGGAAATGTTTACATCTAAGGGTATGGGTTGGGAACTATCCAATAATCGCCAGAATTCAGCTACCGCTACTAAAGCAGAAGCTGCACCACCTAAACCGTTTAGTAAACCCACCATTTGGGGCATTTCGGTCATTTGCACTTTGTAAGCTGCAACTGCACCAATGCCAGAACCGATGACTAAGCCTAACAAAATCATACCGTAATTTAATACGTGCTGGTCTAGCATGGTGGCGACAATTGCCAACAACATCCCTACCGCAGCAACTAGATTACCGTTACGTGCAGTGGCGGGAGAACCTAGCTTTTTTAAACCTAAAATAAATAATGATGCAGCGACTAAGTACGTCAGCTGAATCCCGGTGGGTAGAAAATCGCTCACGCCTTAATCTCCTTTTTTTTGAACATTTGTAACATTCTGTCGGTAACTAGGAAACCACCGACAACGTTGACGGTTGCCAAAATTACGGCGATTAATCCGAGAATTACAGATAAATTTGTCTCTTTCGCACCAGCCGCTAAGATGGCACCAATGACAGAAATTCCCGAAATGGCGTTGGAACCTGACATTAAGGGGGTGTGTAGAGTTGGGGGCACTTTGTTGATGATTTCAAAGCCGGTAAAGGATGCCAGCACAAATACAAATAAAGCTGCCAGTAAAGCTTCAGTCATGAAAATAAAACTCCAAATTTTCAGCGAACCGTCAATCATGAAATTGACGGTTGATGTCCAAATTCCTAATTCACTGCTGGTTGTTGGGTGTTTAATGCTTGCAGAGCATCTTTGACTCGTTGATTGCGAATTTCTCCTGTGTGGGTAACACAAGCGGCTTCAATGATGTCATCTGCAAAGTTGACCTGCAAGGTTTTATCTTTAATCAGGAGTTGCATCAAGGATGTGATATTCTTGGCATATAATTGGCTGGCGTGTACTGGCATTGAGGATGGTAAGTTAATCGGACCAATAACGGTGACTCCATTCCAGACAATATCTTTGCCAGGGTCGGTACAAGCGCAGTTTCCACCCTGTTCAGCGGCTAAATCAACGATGACTGAACCTGGTTTCATTTTTGCTACCATTTCCTCTGTTACCAGTCTGGGCGCTTTTCTGCCGGGAACTTGGGCGGTGGTAATCACAATATCAGCATTTTTAACGTGTTCGGCGACTACTTCTTGAGTCCGTTGTTTACTAGCTTCGGAGATTTCTTTAGCATAACCACCAGATGCGGTGGTTTCTTCTTCTAATTTGACTTCTACGAATTTTGCCCCTAAACTTTGGACTTCTTCTTTGACGGCGGGACGGATATCAAAGGCTTCTACTACTGCTCCCAAACGTCTAGCTGTGGCGATCGCTTGTAATCCTGCCACACCAGCACCCATAATAAATACTTTCGCTGGAGGGATTGTTCCTGCCGCAGTGGTTAACATGGGGAAATATTTTGGTAATGCAGCTGCGGCTATTAATACGGCTTTATAACCTGCTAAGGATGCTTGGGAGGATAGAGCATCCATACTCTGTGCTCTGGTGCTACGAGGAATTAATTCCATACTCAAAGCGGTAATTTGGCGATGAGCTAATTGCTGCACGATTTCCGGATTACCCAAAGGATTCAGGAAGCTAATTAATATCGCTCCTGATTTGAGCAAGTCAATTTCTGCGCGTCCATCTTCTCTGGCTTGGGGTGGGCTAACTTTGAGTAAAACATCGGCTTCACCCCATAAGGTAGTAGAATCAGCGATAATTTTAGCTCCTGCTGCTTCATAAGCAGAATCGCTAAAATATGCTCGTTCTCCTGCTCCTTTTTCTACCAAAACCTCCAAACCTTGTTTGATTAATTTGGCTACAGTATCGGGAATTAACGCTACACGGCGTTCCGAAACTTCAATTTCTTTAGCAACTGCAATTTTCATGAAATCTCCTGGAGATAAATACTTAATAGTTATTGCCAACTACGGAATCTTCTGGTCGTGGAGCGGCGGAAAGCCAGCCATTGAAGCCGGGCGGGCAAGATGTCCGCTCCACATCTAATGCTTTCCCACTCTAATTTCTCCAGGCAAAGAAAGAAAAACTTTGCCATTTGCAGATGTCAGAATTCCAAGATAGTTGAAATTAAAGTTACATATTGCACATACTATGTTAATTCGCAAATTTAACCTCTTAGTCTTCAGATTATTTTAGGGATTGAAAAAAATTTGGTAATGTTTCGTGACATACTGTAATATTGATCAATTTTTGTCAACCTAATCATTTCACATGGTTTTTTTGATGATTGATGCTGATTTTGCTCAATCTATCCTAAACTAACAGCGATCGCTCATAATATGTTTCAATTTTTATCACAAAATTCTCATATTTGTACACACTTATATATATTCAGAAATACAAACATCCTGCTTGATGGCAGATTTGGAATGGATCAAGATGCGAATTTAAGTAACTATTCCTCCCTGATTCCATATCCCTTGGCACTTTTTGACGATATTTACTGTCAATCATCATAGACTCAGAGTAAAGTTTATTAACGATAAATAACGCTCGGTAATTAAAATAACAGTTCGACTATTTACGAGAGGAGCTTAATTCATGCGCCGTGTATTTTCTACTTTAGCTGTAACTAGCTTATTACTAACTGGGTTTCCCGCACTGAGTTGGGCTGATAGCTTACCAGGTTTTACGCTTTTTAGCGGCATTAAACCGGATGACCAACTGCCCTATGTACTGGATTTTGGTGGCAATACCAATGGTGTAGACCGATACACTCTCAAGATTCCTGCTAAAAAAATGAAATTAGCAGTGGCTCAATTTTCCATTACTTACCCAGAATATTACAAAGGATCTTTTGACACCAATAGTATTGAGGTAAAAAGCGGAGATAAAAAGGTTCCCATTGCGGAGGTGAAGTGGGATAAAAAAGGACATACAGTGCAAATTTTTCCTAAAGAGTCAGTCCCAGCAGGTGCCGAGGTAAAGGTAGTTTTATCTAACGTCCAAAATCCAAGTTTTGGTGGAGTATTTTATTTCAACTGTCAAATTCTTTCTCCTGGTGATGTCCCTCTATTACGTTACTTAGGGACTTGGATTTTGAGCATCAATTGAGGTGGGGAGAAGAGGCAGGGGGCAGGGGGCAGGGGGCAGGGGGGCAGGGGGGCAGGGGGCAGGGGGCAGGGGGCAGGGGGCAGGGGGCAGGGGGCAGGGGGCAGGGGGCAGGGGGCAGGGGGCAGGGGGCAGGGGGCAGGGGGCAGGGGGCAGGGGGCAGGGGGCAGGGGGCAGGGGGAAAGAGAATTTAAAATATATTCTCCCCATCTCCCCATCACCCCACCTCCGTTTCTCCCCCCTGCTCCCCGCTCCCTGCCCCCCTGCCTCATCCCCCCTCCCCCAAATCTTTTTACCGGAATATCTGTTTTTTGGAAAGTAAAGTGATAAAATAACAGATTGTGAGTTTTTATAAAAATCGCCTAAGAGGAGAAGAGAATGCAACGCACCCTGGGAGGCACTTGCCGCAAGAGAAAAAGAACTTCTGGATTTCGCGCTAGAATGCGGACACCAGACGGAAGAAACGTGATTAGCGCCAGAAGAAGAAAGGGGCGTCATCGTCTCAGCGTTTAACGGACTATTGAGAGAAAAGATGATCTGTGGCTTTGCCCAAAGCAAATCGACTCAAATCTCGCCAAGATTTTCAGGCAGTTTTCCGAGAAGGTATTAGGCGACATAGTTCTCATTTTACTTTGAGAGCTTTAAAACCACCACTCTCCAGAGAGCCTTCTGGGGATTCTGCCCTGACCACCGAAGCGGCTAATAACCCTGTTAATCTAACTAGTACCCAAATTGGGATTTCCATTAGTACTAAGGTCAGCAAAAGAGCCGTAGTTCGCAACCAAATCAAAAGACGGATTAGTGCTGCTTTTTATGAATTATTGCCTAAATTGTCACCAGGATGGCGATTAGTGGTGGTGGTGAAATCAACGGCAGCAGAATCAAAATGCACAAGCCAACAATTTCTGCAAGAATTAGAGCAGTTATTGGCGCAAGTTGAGGTCTTCAATGGGCATTCGTGAAGAAGTTTATTATGAGGGTGGTCCACATATTGGGGATTTAATTCTCAATTTGTTAATTGGACTGACTGTTGTGGGTATACCATTAACCATTGCGGCTATAGTCAGAGCTTTCTGGCTGCGTTTCCGCATCACTGACCGCCGAGTTACGGTGACAGGAGGTTGGATGGGACGAGATCGCAATGATGTGATTTACTCAGAAATTGTGAAAGTGGTCAAAGTCCCTCGTGGGATTGGGATTTGGGGCGACATGGCGCTGACCCTTAAAAATGGTACTCTTTTGGAAATGCGAGCTGTGCCCAGATTTCGAGAAGTATATGACTATATTAACGAAAAAATAGCAGCTAAAAACCAGCAAGTGAGCAGTACTAAGTAGTCAACCGAGCAATTTAAAAGTGCGGCTATCCGTAGCGCCAGATCGTCGCATATGCTCGATAATTAAGCTTAAGATGAATCGGCAAGACATTCGGTGAGAGCCAAAAGCCTAGCTTTTGCCATAGCCGGATAGTCTGGAAAAACCATCCTGCTAATCAAGTGAAGGTGTGGGATTCTCGCCGATTAATTAGATTCAGTTAACAGTACCTCAGGTTGAATTCAGAATAATGGATTTTGGTATCGGGTTTCTCTCGAACAACGTGATGCTGCCAATCATAGACTTTTTCTATGGTATTGTGCCTAGCTATGGATTGGCGATTGTGGCCTTGACCTTAATAGTCCGCTTTGCCCTCTATCCCCTGAGTGCTGGTTCTATTCGCAGTATGCGACGGATGCGAGTGGTGCAGCCGGTTATGCAAAAGCGGATGGCGGAAATTAAAGAGCGCCATAAGGATGACCCACAAAAGCAGCAGGAGGAAATGGTCAATGTCCAAAAAGAATTTGGTAATCCGTTAGCCGGATGTTTACCATTGCTGCTACAGATGCCAGTGCTGCTAGCTTTATTTGCTACTTTACGAGGCTCGCCATTTGCAGGGGTTAATTATTCGGTGAACCTGCAAGTTCTTCCGGCTGGACAAATAGAACAAATTCAACCCCAAGCCTTTGCGACTCCACCACAAAACATTTATGTCGCAAATGGAGAACACACTGGTGTTACTGCTATCCTCCCCGGAGGTAACAAAATGGCGGTGGGAGAAAAAACCAAAATACAGTATCAGACTGTCAGTGGTAAACCATTCCAATCACTTTTGGCTGAACACCCAGAGAACAAGTTGATTCCTGAGTGGAAAATCACCAAAGGCGAAGATAAGATCAAAATCGATGCCGAAGGCAATATCGAGGCTCTACAGTCAGGAGACGTTACCCTACAAGGTTCAATTCCTGGACTAGCAGCAGATAAAGGATTTCTGTTTATTGACGCTTTAGGTAGAGTGGGCGCAGTTGATCCCGATGGCACTATTCACTGGGATATTGTGGCCATGATTGTCTTTTTTGGGATTAGTCTCTATGTCAGTCAATTGCTGTCTGGGCAAAATTCTAGTGGTGGTAATCCCCAACAAGAGACAGTTAACAAAATCACCCCAGTCATTTTTTCAGGGATGTTTTTGTTTTTCCCCTTACCAGCAGGGGTGCTAATGTACATGGTGATCGGTAACGTTTTCCAAACTCTGCAAACTTATATTCTTTCTCGCGAACCTCTACCAGAGGAATTACAAAAAATTGTCGCTGCCCAAGAGAAAGAAAACACCGCAGCCACTATTGATGTGAAAGCGTTACCCTTTGAACCAAAAAGTTCTAAGAAAAAGACTACAGGCTGATCATGAGCAATATTCCTATGCAGCTGGGTGAGCAGTGGTTAAAAACACTGCTTCAACTCACTGGTATAAATACAGTGGTGAAAGGCAGTATAAATGCTGCTCCATCTCTAGAAGAAAATTCCCTGGAAGCAGATAGTTATTGGTTAACGATTGATCAAACCAACTTGACACTTAAAGATATCAAGATTTTAATTGGTGCAGATGGTTCTGGTGTTAGATGCAATTCAGTATTTAGCAAATTCAGTCTTGAATATCAATCAACTAGAGGAAGAACAAATCTCTTACACAGTTGAGTTAAACGGTTATCGTGTCCGAAGACAAGCTGAAATTCGCGATTTAGCCGAAGCAGCAGCCCAAGAAGCACGAATTACTGCTAGAGAAGTGGAAATTAAATCCTTGAGTTCGGCAGAAAGGCGACAAATCCATAATTTCTTAAAGGAATTTGACGATTTAGAAACTTTTAGTCGGGGTAAAGAACCTCATCGTCATCTGGTGGTACGTTTGGCAATTGAGGTATAATTTAATAATTCAAAATTCAAAATTCAAAATTTGACAAGTTTTGAAGTCAGAATTGAGAATTTTGGGACAATCAATTCCATTTTGAGTGAAGATAGCTGAGAAATCCTATGGACGCAATTTTTATTCCGCAGCTCACCCAAGCCCCGGAGCGGACAGAGGAAATTCAAGTTAAAGAGTTTCTGTCTGACTTGGAAACATTGACTCCGGTTCGGGGTGAAATAAAAGTACAACATCAAGGTACTTACTTGGAAGTTTCTGGTCAGGCAGAAGCAATTATCACTTGTACTTGTAGCCGTTGTTTACAGCAATATAATCAACGTTTAAAAGTTAATACTAAGGAAATTATTTGGTTAGATGAAAATGCTGGTCTTGAAGAAGATTTGCCTTTAGAGCGGGAAGTACTTGTGGAAGACCTGGTGGAAACTATCTCAGCCAATGGTTTTTTTGATCCTGGTGAATGGCTTTATCAGCAAATGTGTTTAGCAATACCGCAGCGTCCGTTGTGCGATCGCAAATGTCCAGGTATTATTAGTGATGCTAATAGTATTACAGAAAACCAGGTTGACCGTCGTTGGGCTTCTCTGGAAGGTTTAAAAAAACATTTTCCTAGCAATGGCTAGAAGTTTGTTTGGATTTGATCTGAATACGGTTGAGTTAAGTGTTAATTTCACCACTCAACCTAACCGTATTATATTTGATTTGATCAGCATCATCAAACCAAATTTATATTTCATATAAGTTTTTTAAATATTGATTTAACTAAAATTGTGAACCTATCAAATTTTTCTCAATAAAATACTTTTATTCTCAATAATCTTGAGATTATTCTCAATAACGCTGATACAATTCTTCACAATTTAACGCTAATAGTTCACTCTAGCGATTGATAAGGGGACTTGACTTTTGTTGTATATTGTTATGATATATTCCGAAGGGGATTTCTGGCTTTCAGGTAGGTAAAAGCATGATCAATCTTAAAATATGTCAGATTTGAGGAATCAAAAACCTGAACCAGTGATTGATGAAGTACCTACCCTTGAAGGCGATCGCTTTTAGAGAAATGAACTTGAACACAATAGACATCTCCAAAAATGATGTAGGGGCGTATTGCAATACGCCCCTACCAAGGGTTTTAATGAACGCATAGTTAATGTTCCCAGATGTCTAATAGTACAAGTGGATAACTATAGAAATATTCAATCTATTCATTCAGTAGGTAGAGATTTAATTTGCTTAATTAACTCAGTGTAATGCTTCCAACAATTATGACTGTGTGGCTGAAATTTTCGGCAATATAAAATAAACCAAGCCAGAGAAATTATATTTTTCTGTTCCCAATTAGGTAAGGTATTGAATTCATTAATCATCTCTCTATTGATTTTTATATTCATTTCAAAAGGTAAATTTTCAACCTTTTCCTTATAACGTTCATTACCGATTTTGCGAATTAGCTTTCCATAATTATTCATAAGAATTTGATAAGTAGAATGACTACGTTTAGATGAATAATATGAATTTAAGAACTGAATTAGCTTGAATAAATTCGAGTTTTGCTTTTCGTCTAATTTAAACATCATAGATAGTATAGTTTCTATGAATATTGATAGTAATACCTCTTTACCAAAATTTACTCCGGAGTAAATACTGACAAAGGGGTTGGGGAGTTCTCCTGGATTTGATGTAGACTGTCGGGTTGAAATTGAGGATGAAATAATTGAAAGCTGAGAATTATCAGTAAAATTAGTATCATCACGATAAAGAGAACTATTGTTAAGCGTATTTTTTGGTTTGGTTGATGAAGTTGTAATTTCTCTTGTAACACTTCCACTGTTGACGTTTTTTTTTGCGGTAATTCAGTTTCTGGTAGTTTTATAGGTTCTTCTGCATTCATAGTGAAAGCCCTCCAAACACCAGCTTTATGTAACACAGTTCTGTTTTCTAAATTTTCTGTCACCACAATTAAAATCCCATCCTCTTTGGGTTTTTTATCCCATCCCATCCATTCTAAAGGAAGACTATAATTTCGCAAATCCTCGGCTAATTTTTCTAAATTTTGTAATGTTCTAGATGCTATTAAATATTCTTTAACAGGAGATTTTATTTGACCAAATTCCTCACCATAAAGTGATTGAATATGCTCAATAAATTTATTAAGTTCTCCGAGATTAACCCGAAATTCCTCCCGTTCATAGAAATCTATTGATTTTTGAATCATTTCACTAATAGAGAAATCTTTTCCTAGAAAATTCTGGATTGCATTATAAGCAATCATTCGTAATATTTTTTCATTTTCTGCTTGAGCATCAGCTATCCAAACAATAGCATTTAAGACTTTACGACCTAAACGTTGAGAACGTTGAGGTGATTCGATTCCAGTAATTTCTAATAAAAGCTTTTTTTGCTTATTATCTCTAAAAATAAGTAGAGATGGTTTAATTTCATCAATTAAATCATTAACAGTTATGGGATAATTCTCTCCTGATATAATTTCACACTCTATTAAATTAGGAGCTTCTATTCTAGGTTGATAATCTTCCCTCTCAATCCTACGCCAGTGAATACCTGTTTTACCGAGGGCGGAAGTTTTAACATAAATTTCAAAATTATTCATGACTTATTTCTCCTTGATTACTAATTAGAAATTAAGTTCTGGAACTTCTAACAATTTATATCCTTGAATAATTGCAAAACCTTCATTGTTCTTGTAATCTTTTGCAAATCTATATAAGGCATTATTAAAAGTGCTAATTTCTGCTTGAGTTGCTTGAATTTTGTCTGAAGTTAATTCAAAATTAAATTGAGTATCTTTAACATCAGATTTCTTTTTTTCAAATTCTCCTTTTGCTGTATAATAAGGTGATTCCCTGTCATCAAAAATATTCATTACATCTCTGAATAACCACCACATTTGATTCCGTTTATTTAAAAGAATTTGATTTTCCTGAAACTCTCTCCTCACAATTTCTAATTTATCTTTTTCTTCACTTAATTGATTTTCAAGATTTTCTAATTCTTGTTTTTGTTGTTGAAGAATTGCTTTTTTCTTCTCCAAAAAAACATTCATTAAAAACAATAAGATATATCGCAATGGTTGCTCACCATATTTAGGGTCATAGGGAGCATTAATAGGAGTTTTATAATATTCAAATTGGGTGAAATCATCTTTATCAGTTTTGTGATAAGCGTAAACCACATTTCCAATAGTTTGTACTGGTGTGATAACTACAGTTACCTTATTGATTAAAGAATCTGATTTGAAAAAATCAATTAATTTGCTATATCCTATCTTGACATGAGAGAGTAAATTATCAGCATCTCTAGCTGTTCTCGTATAAGTTTCGCATTTAACAGGTGCTAAAATTACTAATCTAGGAGACTGGACATTAGTATAAGCATTCTTTAATAACTGAGTAATAAGTTCGGAATTATTTTTTTCTTCATGCCATGTTCCAATTTCTGTATAATTTACCATTCCTGTATTTTTCTGCATTAGTGCAGTAGCATCTATGGGAATAACTACTGCATCACATTCATTTAGCTGTTGGATAAACCCTAAATGCACTATCTAACTTAATTCGAGTATTCATCTCATCAATAGCATGTTCTAATGATAAAATTCCTTTATCTTGTTCACAGTTTTCTATCGCAGCAACTACTCCATTATATAATTCTTCGTTGGGGCTTTGACGCTGATACCAAAGTGTTGCTCTCAGTTCTTGGAGTCCTAACTTAATATCTTTCCACCAACCCTTATCGCTATCACCAAATAAATCCGTAAAAATTTCCTCAATTTCTTGATAATCATCTTCTAAATTCAAATTAAAAATATTTCTTGCTTTGCTTAATTCAAAATTAATTGCTTTATAAATATCTAACAATCTTTCTTGACAAATAGAAGCATATTGTTTATCCAGAGCAGTCATATTCTTAGTCAAATAATCCAGAATTTCATCTAAAAGCTGACGTGTTTCTGTGTCATTACTACAGTTAGTAATTAAAGGCTTTTCTACTTTAATATGTTTTTCTGCTAGACTATCCAACAAATCTTGGCAATTTTTGAGATTATCACCATTATTAGATAAACTACTAGTTCTATTCAATACCAAAAATGACCATAAATGAACTGGCAAATCGACTAGAGATGAACGAGCCACATCATATAATCTAACATCGACATCTGCCCAATAATCTCCAGCAGATTTGGGCATTCTTACAAACAAAATAAAATCAATATCTTTGCCTAAAGATTTAATTAATTTTTCTTCATCACCAATTCCTGTATCTCCTAAACCTGGCATATCTACTAAAGAAATTTTACCAATTTCAATATTAGGAAATGAGCAGGTAATCTTTATTTCTCTTACTGCTAAATAGTTAAATAAAACTCTTTGTCCATCAGCAGTATCCTGAGCAACATACTCTCTAATCTGATTTCTATGAATATTGTAGGGAGAATTCTCTATTAAAAGGTGACGATATTGATGGAAATGAGTGTGGTATCGTTTTAGATGTTCATACATAGCTCCCGGTTCTGCATAACCAGGAATATCTGAAGGTAATGTAGGTAAAGGTTTATTAGCGAAATCTTCTACCGTGAAAGGTTTTGTACCTAAACGCAGTTTTTCATAGTAAGGACTAATTACTTCATCCAAAAAAGAACGCTCATTATAAAACCAAACTTCTCCATAAGCATCCACATTTGGGTTGTGATGAATGGTACTTCTCACCCCTGTACAATGTTGTCTATCACCGTCAGGTATTTCTGCGGCGCTTAATCCAGTTAAACTTTGCAGAAGACGACTTTTCCCTTGTCTAGCACGTCCAACAACACCTATACTAAGAGTACGACGAGAAAATCGGTTTTTTAGCTTTGTTAAGATTTCTAGCTCAGAAGCAATATTTGATTGAATGTGGGAAAATCCAATTTCTTGCAATTTCCCAATTACACTTGGACTTTCAATTTGGTTTAAAATTAAATTTTGATGTTTCTCAAGTTTAGTTAACATCGCCGAGACAGTTTTCAAATAAGATTCTGCCTTTTCAATGCCCTGACTTCGACTGTTGCGCTCCTCAATAATACTGTTAATACGTTTAATTATATCCATTGTATAAACTTTTAATGTATATACCCATGCAAGATACTATACCATCATACTTTTGTCAACTAAATTCTCACAAAAATTATAGCAGGAATCAGGAGTTAGGAGTAAAACCATTGTGTAGATAGAGTTCCATTATCAATGGATGTTGTAACTGCTTTGGTGATTGCTCTAAGTAAAAAAAAGGCGAGGATAGCTGGTGGTCACAATAATCCTAAGGATATTTGACTATGCTACTCGCCATTACCTATACAAGGTTTATTTAAAAATTTCAGTTTTCCCTATAGATTGGGTAGTTAAATATTAAATATACTTTAAGTAAATACCATAGATATATTCATTCTGAGATTAAATTCTGGTTAACAAAAAAATAAGTCTTCCGGTGTATTGCAATTAAACAGCATATCTGATTCTGTCCAGGGTAAAACGGCTACTGGATGTAACTGAAGCCATTTTTGAAATGATCTTCCTCCTTGATGGATAAAATGCAGTAGCGATGGTAAACAGCGACGGTGATAAAAACCACATAGAGGTTCCCAGCGTTGATCATGATGGACAAGACAAGCAATGGTATCGGGTTCTACACTATCAAGTCTATCGATCCAATTTTGTAGTACCTCAATTCGCAATTTAGGTAAATCACAAGCTAGTAGTAACACCCAATCGGTTTGCACTTGAGATAGTCCTTGAGCAAAAGCGACTAAAGGAATGAGGATCAGGAAATTCGGAAGTAGATATTTCTTGAATAAAATGACAATTGGGTAAAATCAAATGTTGATAAGATTCTGGACAGGGAGTGATGATATAAACAGTATCGGCACAACTTTGAGCAATACTGCAAACTTTCTGTAACAAGGGTGTTCCTTGAATGGGAATCAGAGCTTTATCTTTACCCATGCGAGAACTTTTACCACCGGCTAAAACAATCGCAGTTAATTTGCTGAGGTTATTTTTCATTTGACATTAAAAAGTTAAGTTGAGCAGATTGCTTGTTTTCCTGTCAAAAAGTAGATATGATACATAGCAACCATTGAATATTCCTGCTTACGGACAGATGAAACTCAAGTATTTTTTCATTATTGTGGTGTCTATTGCACTAGTTATCTTTCTAAGTATATTGAATCCTATTAAAGCACAGACTAATACTAAAATAAACACTCTATTCCAAACATCTACCATTGGGGCTTTATTAACAGGTATTTATGATGGAAGTATGAGTTTTCAAGAATTAAAACGTCATGGAAACTTCGGATTGGGAACAGTAAATGGTTTAGATGGAGAAATGATTGGACTAGATGGGAAATTTTATCAGATCAAATCGAATGGTATTGCTTATGAAATTCCTGATGTCAGCAAAACTCCTTTTGCTTTAGTTACTTTTTTTCAGCCTGAACAATCTATTGATTTGAAGGGTAAATTAAATTATCAGCAATTTCAACAAGAATTAGACCGTCAGTTATCAACAAAAAATTATCCTTATGCTATCCGTATTCGAGGAGAATTCTCTGGACTGAAGCTGAGAAGTGTTCCCAAGCAAACTTTACCTTATCGTCCTGCGGTTGAAGTGACTAAAGAGCAGTCAATTTTCGAGTTAAAGAATGTTAAAGGGACTTTGGTGGGATTCCGTTCACCTAAATATCTACAAAATCTCAATGTTAATGGTTATCACTTTCATTTTTTATCTGAGAATCGAAAAAATGGAGGACACCTTTTAGATGGGTTCTTTAAAAATGCTAAAGTCGAAGTTGAAATCTTATCGGATTTAAAAATAGATTTGCCAAGAACTCCTGAATTTAATCAAGCTAATTTAGGTGATGATATATCTGGTGATGTGAATAGAGTTGAAAAGTAATAGAATCCCAATGGGAATTAAATTTTCAATGTTGCTAAACCCAAATAGCGAACTCCTGCTGGTAAAACTTCAAATCGACAAGCTAAAACTTCTAAACCTTGGGCGATCGCTTCTCTGAGCAACTTACCATATAATGGATCTAAATCATCTCCTGGGGAGAATTCTGTACAATCTCCCCGATTAATAAAATACAACATCACCGCACGAGTTTGAGGTAACAAAGCCGTTAATTCCCGCAAATGCTTTTGTCCTCTGGTCGTTTCAGTGTCGGGAAATAATGCTAAAGTTCCCGCAGCTAAAGTTGTGTTTTTCACTTCTATATAGATGGGGGGTTGACCATCATTCCCCGTTAAGCAAAAATCTACTCGACTTTTACGGTCTTGTCCATAAACTACTTCACTCTTAATTTGACTATATTCCCCTAACTGTGGAAATAGATGTTGGGTTAAAGCTAGTTTGGTAATCCGGTTTGGTAATATGGTGTTGATTCCGACCCAAGTCGGTTCGTTATCGTGTACTTGAATTAATTCTAAGGTATACGCTAATTTTGCGTTTGGGATTATCACTTTGAGAAACTTGGACTGCACTTCCAATCGTGGAAACTCCGGTCATGGGTCAGTATTAGGACAATGTGCTGTTACTACTTCCCCGGAAGCGAGTTGAACATCAGCAAAAAACCGCTTGTAGCGTTTGAGTAAGATACCAGGTTTTAAGGTTGGGTAGCAGTAAAGCCAATCTGTCATGATAGTTTGAGAGCGATCGCATATTCAGAGAATATATCATAAGCGATCGCACCCAGTTCTTGTGAATATGTGGAGCAGGCATCTTGCCTGCTATTGAGATTCACAAATGATGTTATCATACGGCTAATAAATTTTGGTCGCAGGAATTCACTAAGCTCTTTTTCTGCGAATTTTCTAGACAAACCTTTAATTTTTCCACCAGATTTTGCACATCAGGTTCTTGCATCAAAGATTGATGAGAACCGCGAATGGGGTGAACAGATAAACCTCCTGTGACTATATCACCCCAACCGAACAGTGGATCATATTCTAGACCCACTGCTTCAGTTCGATTTTCGTCTGTGGTGCGGAAGAGAGTCACTTCACCTGAGTAGGTGGAGAAAGTATAGTCTTTGAGAGCTTGGATATTAGCACCCACAATCTCTAAATGTGTTTCTGTGTAAGATATCTTTTGAGTAATATCTAATGCAACAGGTAAGTTTTTGGAATAATTCTTGTATTTGTGTTTGAGTTGATATTTACCCCAATTACTCCAACCGATCAGTTTGTGTTGGAAGTAGTCTGGTCACTTTGTGGAAAATATTGTGTAAATGAATGGGAATTCGTTGGAGAAATGATGCGCGTTTACTATAACCAGGACGACAGGTATCAAACATAGCTAGCATTCCTACAGTTTCACCTTGTTTTTGGAGTTGCAGCGCCATTTCCAAGGCAATTATACCACCAGAAGAGTATCCAGCCAGAAAATAAGGTCACTTGGGGTTGAACAGTTTTCATGGCTTGGATATAGTGAGTAGCCATGTCTTCAATGCGTCGATGCGGAGCTTGTTTTCCATCTAACCCCAATGGTTGTAGTCCATAAATGGGTTGATCAGTCCCTAAATGATGTGCTAAGTTGCGATAACATAGCACTTCTCCACCTTGAGGATGCATACAGAACAAAGGTGGTCGGGAACCTAGAGGTTGAATTGCGACTAAGGATGACCAAGTAGATGTTTCTAGTGTGGGTTGAATGGGTAGAGTAGCGCGAATCTCGCTGGCGATCGCTTCTATGCTACCATCTGGAAATAAAGTCGCTAAGGGGAGTTGTTTTCCCCAACGGATTTCGATTTCCGAAAATAAACGCACTGCTAATAAAGAATGTCCTCCCAAATCAAAAAAGTTATCTTGTATCCCAATGGGTTTGACACCTAAAATTTCTTCCCAAATCTGGGTTAACTGTATTTCTAGATGGTCACGAGGAGCAATATAAGCTATATGTGCTTCTGAGCGAGTTAATTTGGGTGCGGGTAATGCTTTGCGGTCAGTTTTACCATTAGCGGTTAATGGTAGTGCATCCAAAAAAACAAAATTACTGGGCATCATATAGTCAGGGATTTTATCTTCTAAATAATCCCGGAGTTCTCTAGGTGTGGGTGCCGGACGACGTTGGGGGACAATATAAGCAACTAAACGTTTATCTTCGGGTTTATCTTCACGAGCTATTACCACCACCTCTTTGACAGCACCTGTTTTAAAAAGTGCCATTTCAATTTCTGTGACTTCAATTCTAAAACCTCGGATTTTTACCTGGAAGTCTTTTCTCCCCATATGAATGAGACATCCATCAGTTTCTAAGCGTCCCATATCTCCCGTTCGATAGATTCTTTCTGTTGTGGTTGGGGAATATGATTGAAAGACACTGGTAGTTAATTCTGGATTTTGCCAATAACCAAGGGCTAAATATGGACTTTTAACTGCAATTTCCCCAATTTCACCAGGGGGAACTTCCTGACCCAGTTCATCTAAGAGAATTACTTCCATATCTTGAACTCCATAGCCAATGGGAACGGTGCTACTCTCCAAGACTGTACTTTTATCAATGATAAAATTCCGAAAGGTTCCAGTTTCTGAACTTCCCAAACTAGCATACAAAATACAGTGGTCGGAAAAATGCCGTTGATAGAGTTCGATATCTCTGGGTAAGGTCGCTTCACCACCTAATTTCACCAACCGAATTTTCGGAAATAACTCTAAACCTGTTAAAGTATCTACAAAATGTCGAAACAGGGTGGCAAAAGAGTGGTATACAGTAATTTCTTCTGATTTGAGCCAACTAATTAAATTAATTAAACCTAATTCTTTCACATTGAAGGAATACAAAGATGCTCCATTTAACAAGGTATAGCAGATACAGAGGATTCCCCCCAAAGCACTACAAGAATAGAGAAAAATTACCCTGTCTTCTGGACTAATCAATAAAGTATTGGTGTCATTCATACAGTAGTGTAAGGCGTTGCGATGACTATGGACAACTCCTTTGGGTTGACCTGTGGAACCACTGGTATAAACAATATAAGCTGGATTGTCTGGTGATATTTGAATGGGGGGATTGTCTAAAACCAGATGACTCTCTTGTTCATCAATATTTAAGAGATGACAATTCTGATTAGCTAGCTCTTTCGCTAAAGCTAAATTCTGATGGTTCGTGATAATTAAAACTGCCTGGGAATCTTCTCCGATATAAGCAAGACGGTCAACAGGAAATGAAGCATCAAGGGGAACAAAGATTTTTCCTGTCTTTAAAACAGCAAGTATTGCGGTAATATAACTTGCACCTTTATCTAGCAAAATGGCAATTACTTCCGATTTCTCACCCCTAAGTTTGAGAATGTTTTGTGCTAAATAATTAGCATTTTCATTTAATTGTTCATAAGTGAGCGTTTCCTGATGGCTTTTAATGGCAATCGCACGGGGATATTTTTGGACTTGTTGCTCAAAACGACTGGTAATTGATTGCTGAATATCGGTTTTAGGAAATTCAGTAAATCCGGGAGGAACAGTAAGTAAATGATGGCAAACAGATTGTTGCTTGAAAGGGGTTTTAGTTATAACTCTGGATAGTTTACTCATTTATTTTTCAACACGTAAGGGTTAGCTAATTATGCAGCGATAGACGAGTTAGCGTCATGTTATTAACTCGGAAAATGTAGTGTGTTTATGTAGCGTATCGTTCGCGGTGAATTTTTCGCTCAAAGCAATTTAACATTTTAGCTATCTTTTTTCCTCGTGACCTAGCAATATCCTTGACAGTATTCATAAGCATAGATATTACAACTCTTTTCTAGATAGCAAAAAAATAATTGGTCGGCTTTCATCAAATCTTTATTTCTATTTTCAGATAAATATTGATATTTCTACGGTTTTTTATGTCGATTATTGTATCTTTTAAATCTTTATTTTTTAATATTTAGTTAGTCAGTGATAAAAATATTTTGCTAAATTAACGACTAATTTACAGATATATGTATCAACATGAAACAATTTTTTGGTAAAATATTGTTTCTCTACAGCTAACTCTTTCTGAGATGCATTCGGTGAAGACAAATGTATCTAAATCCTGGTGGCTGAATTTTGGTAATTTTGAATTTTGCGCTGGAAATTAATGGCGATCGCGCTCTAAATCGTTAATCACCTTTTGCAAATACCATTCATCTAGCATTCCTGGATGCTCCTGTTCTTGATGCTGAATTAGTCTCTGTGCGATTTCCCAATGTCCACCCACCAAACGCAATAATTTTTGCCGTAACAAGTTATACGAAGTTTCTTGAGAATTATTTTGAGATGACTGAATTTTTTTCAAGCTATCTAAGACTTGTTGATAATTATCCCAATCTTGTTGTTCACAAAATATACTCCCTGCTCGTTGATAATCGGCGATCGCTAAAGACATTTCTTCCAAAAAAGCGTAAGCGATACCACGATGATAGTAAGCTGAAGCATGATCAGGCTGAATTTGCAGTACTTGAGAGTAATCTTTAATTGCGAGCAGATAATCTCCCATTGACCGATAGACATGACCTCTAGCTAAATAAGATAAAGGGTCTTGGGGTTGAATTTGGAGCGCTTGGTTAAAATCGCTGAGTGCACCTTGATGATCACCTAACTGTAATCTGGCTTTTCCGCGATTGCGATAGACGATCACACTTATAAACTTTAATTGTAGAGCTTGATTAAAATCCGCGATCGCTTCTCGATAATTACCTATCCTAGAAAATATCACACCCCGACAGCAATAAGCTTGAGCATCTTGGGGGTCAGCTTGTAAAGCCCAATTTAAATCTGCTATAGCGGCTTTAGTATCTCCTTGTTCTGCTTTAGCTAATAGTTGCGTAAAATAGTCAGATGGAGATTTAATGGTGACAGGTTCAGGAGTGACTAATGGGGGAACAGATTTGGGTGGAGATTGTAGCTGTTTAATTTGGTCAAGACAAAGACGACAATTTTCTGAGTCTTCTTGTGCTAAGAATAGAGTGGCAGCTTTTTTGAAATTGGCGATCGCATCGGTAATAAATCCTTGCTTACGACGAACGATGCCGCGCAAATGATAAGCAGGAGCATAATTAAGATTTAAGCGAATGGCTTTTTCTACATCTTCGAGAGTTCCGGGGAGATTTTTCAAATCCAACCTAGCTAAAGCGCGATAATAATAAGCTTCCATATTCTCAGCATCGAGCTTTAAAGCTTGAGTGTAGTCAGAAACTGCGGGGAGAATTGCACCTGAGTGATAATATCCCAAACCCCGTTGTAAATAAGCATCACCAAAATGAGGATTTGCTTGTAATGACCGAGTGAATGCCTCAATAGCTCCAACGTAGTCTTTTGCTTGAGCTTTTGCTAATCCTTGCTGATAGAATTCGTCTAGCATGGAGTTTCTCTCCCATCAGGTTGAATACTGGCAATATATATAACACTTGCCAAGAATATGCACTAAATCAATAGTTCAGATATAACATAAACATGAGAAATATGACCACAGGAATCGCGAGATTATTTCCCATTCCTAGTCAAAAAACTGGGGAAATGACTATTTTCAATTCCCCAGTTTGGGTAGATTGTAGAATTTTCTCTGTTAATTAACCAGAAATTAAACTCGGAGTAGTGATAACAAAAACATCCCGAAATCCTGAACCCTCATTTACAGGTTTAATGGGAGTAGTAAAATGAAAAAAGTCATGGTCATTAACTAAGAGCATTTCTCCGGGATGTAGAATTTTGTTAAAAATTGACTTTTCTTTTTTAGTCTTGTACAAATGCGTTTCTCCACCTTGAATATTTTCCCGATGAATGGGAACAATACAAATAAAATCAGTCCCATCTTTATGGATACCTTCCGGTGCTGGATTTCCTGAATTATGGGGAGAACAAGTAGTGCGGATTTGGTGAACTGCGATTTCTGCTTCTGGATGGAGTTGACAAGAATCAGTAAATGCTAAAATTAGATGTTTAAATATATCAAGCTCTACGAGAGCATCATCTAACTCAGAAAATTCTCTTTTGATATCACCCAACAAAGGATTATAATCTTTTCCTTGTAACAGATAGCCATGAGGTAGTTTAATCAGATTATTACCAAAAATGCTAAATCGAGATAATCTTCTGAAGCGATAATCACCTTTGATATAAGGGTCAAGGGGTAAATCATTAAAAAATGGCTGAAAATCTGCATTATCTAGGGATTTTATTTTTCTCAGAGTAAATAGAAAAGCGTACTCTAATTCCGTAACACCTGAAACCGTTTGCATAGGATTTTCCTCCTTGCATGCATTTTTTTTGATTTTCCCCACTTTTTCAGACTGGGGAGGTTTATATGGCTAGTGTATGATAACTTCTTGAGAAGTGTCGTCAATTTGACTACAATTTTGTTAAATTATGATACAAAATCTCGGAGTAAACCATTAGCAGATTTTAGTTATTTATGTAATTGATGTAGTCAGGAATCAATACAAGTATAACTCAGTATTTTAGATGGATGGATTTTTTCTCGAGTTTTTCCTTCCCAATCCTCAGTAATTTGTCAAAATGAAGTTGTAGGCTAGATTAACTACGCTTCTAGCATAGCTTTATTGGTAAATCACCTAACAAACCCCCTGCTGCTGCGAACAATTAACACAAAATGGATTATGGACAACAGTAACTGGTTACAACAACTCATGATGCTGGGTATTGGTACAACCTCTTTGGTTGCAGATAAACTACGACAAATCAGTGATGAATTAGTTAAAGATGGTAAACTCAATCCTGAAGAAGCTAAAGCAGTAATGGATGATATTGTGGAGCAGCTGAAGTCAGAGCAAGGAACTTGGGAAACTCAAATGCAACGACAAATGCGAAACATGATGCAGGATTTGGGTGTCGCTCGTCAAACGGAAGTTGATGAACTACGCGGTAGAATCGACCGTTTAGAACGTCAAGTCCGAGATTTGGAAAACAAACTTTGGCGTTAATAGTCTTTTCTGATTTAAACTAAATGATGTCCTGTTGGTGTTATCACCCAATAAACTAAGTAGAGAGGCTGATTTTGAAAACAATTTTACTCAGCGTGGGTTTCATGCTGGTGTGTGTTGTCGTTTTAGTGCTGGCACAAGTGAACAGCAAACAGGATGCTGCTGTTACTGCTACCAAGGTAATCCCAGCACAACCAGCATTAACTACTCCCATTGCCAAAAATATTCCTCTATCAACTAAAATTATGTCTGATGATAAAGTCGTTACAAACCCTTCTGGATTAAAGTATGTTGAATTGCAAGAGGGACGGTGTAACTCCTCAACCAGGACAAACTGTTGAGGTTCATTACACTGGTACTTTAGAAGATGGTACCAAATTTGATAGCTCACGCGATCGCAATCAAACCTTCAAGTTTAAAATTGGGATTGGACAGGTAATCAAAGGTTGGGACGAAGGTGTGATGACCATGAAAGTAGGTGGTCAGCGTCAGCTAATCATCCCCCCAGACTTAGGTTATGGTGCGCGTGGTGCTGGTGGTGTAATTCCACCCAATGCTACTTTGCTTTTTGATGTGCAATTGATTGGTGTAGAATAAATAGTCAATCGGGAATAGGACAAAGGGGGAAAGATTTTTCCCTTTTGTTTTCCCGCTCAATAATTATTTTGTCGAGCTAAGTTCTTAAACTTAGTAAATTGTGGGTCAAATAAAAGTTTGACAGTACCTGTCGGTCATTCCGGTGTTTAGCTACTATCACTTCGGCTATTCCCCGGTCTGGACTATCTGGATTATAATAGTCATCCCGATATAACATAATTACTAAATCTGCATCTTGTTCAATGGAATTGTGAACTATGATATTATTAGCGATAAAATTATGTAGATGGGGAACTGTCAAATCATAAACTTCTTCTTCTCCATCCAGTTCAATGGAATGTATTTCATCCCAATAAATCTCGCTATTTTCTAAAAGAGTTATTTCCTCACATTTGACAAGTGTAGCTAGTCCTGTAGACGTTTCTCTACTCATATTATTTTGATAAGATGTCAAAGAACTAGGTAAGGATTTGGGTAAAGCGAGGTAATTACCTATTTCTAATTCATCTAATCTTTTCCAACCATGAAGCGTGAAAAACTTATGATTACCAGTTGCTCTAATTTTCTGTCCTAAACGAGTTATTAAAGTATAAACCAATTTTACTCCTGTAGAAAAAGAATTACTAACAATTGCTGGTTCTATTTGCATTGTCGCTTCATTCAATCCCCAAACAGCAAAACCGGATTTTCCGACTAATTCCCGAATAGGTACTTGTACACCAGTATCAGCCAATCTTACTAAAGTGTCACCCACCAAACAACCAGATTCTCTTAAATCAGACAACATTGGACGTTTATTAGTTCGTGCTTCCACCCCGCGACTTAACTGAGATAAAGCAATAATTGGTACAGATAATTCTCGCGCTAAACCTTTCAGTGAACGGGTAATTCTGGATAATTCTTGCACCCGATTATCACCACCACCTTCCATTAATTGTAAATAATCAATGACAATTAATCCTAAATCTGTACTTTGTTCTGCTTGCAGTCGTCGCGCTTGACTCCGCATTTGAGAGATAGTAATATTTGGTGTATCATCAATAAAAATGGGCATTTCTGAAAGCATACCAATCGCACGACTCAAAGGTTCCCATTGAGTTTGACTAATTCTTCCAGTTCTTAAATAACTACTTTCAATTCCCGCTTCACTAGCTAATAATCGTTGGACTAATTGTTCTTTCGACATTTCCAAGCTAAAAACAGCCGTGGGTAATTTATAACCAGAGGCAATATTATGAGCTAGATTTAAACAAAATGCTGTTTTTCCCATTGATGGTCTACCAGCGACAATAATTAAATCAGAACGCTGAAAGCCGCTAGTCATAGAATCTAAATCATAGAATCCACAGGGAATACCTGGTAAAGCAATACCTTGATGACGACTTTCAATGTCCTGGAAAGTATTAATCAGGGTATCAGAAATATGAACTAAACCAGAGTGAGGACGTTCTTGAGTCACCCCGAAAACTTCCTGCTCGGCTTTGTCTAAGACAATGGGTAACTCGGTTTCTGTTTCATAACCCAATTTAACCACTTCATTACCAGCTTTAACTAATTGCCGTCGCAGGTATTTTTCTACCACTATCCCTGCTAAAGCATCAATATTAACCGCCGATACCGTCCGATCCATCAAAGTGGCTAACTTAACTCTACCACCAATCCGACTCAGTTGCTCATGGTCAGTCAACCAACTAGTCATCGCCAGTAAATCCGTCGGTCTACCTTGAGCATGGAGTTGTAGCGCAGCTTGATATATTTCTTTGTGAGCGCTAATGTAAAAAGCTTCTGGTTTGAGGCGATCGCTAACTCGACCAATGGCTTCTGGGTCAAGCATGATTCCCCCCAAAATCGCCTCTTCTACCTCAATATTTTGGGGTGGTAAACGCAGGGAAAGATTACTACCATCACCTTGAAAGCTCAGTTCTTCAGTAGCCATAGCGATTTTAGATTGACAATTTTGGCATTTAAGCGGAAACTTCCGCTATTACCCTTATAGTGCAAAATTGATGGGTGTGGAACATTGGACATTGGGCATTGGGTAGAAAAATTAATTCCTCATTTACTCAAACCAATGCCCTGTTCCCCAAATTGTAACTAACTAGGAACAACTTGAAATTCGATTTGTGCAGCTACATCAGCATGGAGCTTAACTTCAGCCTTGTAAGTTCCCAAGTGGTTGATATCAGGGATAGTAATCCCACGACGGTCAATTTCTTGAGAGATAATGGCTTGAATTGCTTCGGCTATATCTTGAGTGGTAACAGTACCAAAAATCGCATCGTTTTCACCAACTTGCTTGGCAATTTTTAAAGTCCCAATTTTTTCCAACGCCTCTTTTTGTTCTAGAGCCTGTTGTTTCAACTCTAATTGACGCTGACGTTCTTGCTCACGACGACGTTCTACTTGCTTGAGAATACCGGGAGTAGCATGAGTAGCCTTCTTTTGGGGAATCAGATAATTCCGAGCATAACCAGGAGCTACTTCCACTAAGTCGCCAGATTTGCCCAGCTTGCTGATATCCTGATTTAAAACTAACTGTACACGTTTAACCATTTTTCCGTTTTTCCTGTAAAATTTGACTGCCTTGGGTATCTAGCAGGATAGCTTGCATGGACTGCGATTATGACCCAAAATTAAGATTTTAGCGAAAAAGTGCCGGCGATTTCAACTCTTTGCTCAAGAAAATCAAAATTTTATTTACAAGTGTAAAAAAATATAGACATAAAGTATTATTACTTAATTTTAAGTTATTAAAAAATTCAAAATCTGAAATACTTAAACTAACGAATAAAATTAATCTGACAGATATTAAGAGGAACAACAGGTTCAAACTCCTTCCGATCTGAAGTCACCAAAATACCACCTTCTCGATTAGCCAAAGTTAAAGCAAAACAATCTGCTAACGAAATTCTGCGAATATTGGCTTTATAGCGACTAACCTGTTTCCAAAAATCAGCAGATATATCAGAATTAAATTGTACACCCACAGACTCTAAATCCGTAAGCATATCTTCAGCATCAGCTTCTTTATAACTCCGCAAAAAATCATAATAGATTTCACAAAGATTGACTACGTGGATCATACATTGAAAACCATCATCAAAAAGATAGTTAGCAACAATATCATCGCCCGTTTCTCCTCTAAAAAAGGCAATCACAGCGCAAGCATCAAGAATTATTTTTGCCAATTACGCTCCTCCCAATCAATCTCATCTTGTTTACGTCGCGCAAAATCATCACTAGACGTAGAAGTATAAACGTATTTACCCCTCAAGCTTTCAATCAACTTATGCCTTTTTTCTTTTGTTAGTTGTGATTGAGATACCGATTGAGAATAAGTTTCAAAACTATCTAAAAAACTCACCAGTAAAGCTAATTGTTCTGGCTGCATCCTATCGATACGTTGAATGATACTTTGCTTTAGTTCTGTTTGAGTCATCAGTCCACCTCCAAAGAAAAACTCAATTATGGATTTTATCTAACTTTAGTTAGAGGATTAATTATTCAACTCTATCATATCGTTACTTTATATAGAAATCTAGTTTAGTTAAAAAAATTGTAGGTTGGGTTGAGTAATCACAAAATTCAACAAAATCCTTGGTAATTGAACAACTAGTTATGGAAGATTGATGATACTCGCTGACGTTTAGAATTAATTGCGCTCAAGCGCAACTACAAACATTCATGATACCTCATTCACCGATTTCAACACTATCCATAGAGCAAGTCTACAAAAATTTATCAACTTCAGCACAGGGGCTTTCAGAAGCAGAAACAGCAATTAGAATTAAGCATTATGGATTTAATGAACTACCTGAACCAGCTAGGCGATCGCTCTTACTCCGCTTCATTGATCAATTAACTCACTTCATGGCACTTTTGCTTTGGGTAGCAGGTGTACTAGCTTTTATCTCCGGTACACAGTAAAGCGAGAACTCAGTACTCTGGAAATTCAAATTAACAGAGTAGTGCATATCATCACCATCATTGCCTTGAGCATGGGTGTTCTGGTATTTCTCCTCTCTAAGCTCTTGGTGGGGATGGGAACCAAAGTACTATTACTTAACTATATTTTTGCTTTAATTCTCAGCAATATCAGCTAATGTTATTTGTGACTCAGCTAGTGGTAAATTAGAACTTGATACTCTCTTTGCTTAAAAAGGAAGTCTCCCAATGGATACCGTCACAACCTATCGAGAAATTATCAAACAGGTAATTAGCGATTATGCTAAATTGCGACCATCCCACGGGAACATTCGCTTAGATGCTATATTTGATGAGATGAGCGATTGCTATGCACTAATGCAAAGAGGTTGGGATAGAGGAAAGCGGGTACGTGGTAACTTAATCTATGTAGTGATAGAAAATGGAAAGGTCTTAATTGAATATGATGGTATGGAATGCGGGATTACTCAGGACTTAATTAACAAAGGAATTCCTGAGCATGATATTTTACTGGCATTTTTACCAGATTCCCAACCAGTTGCTACGGTTTGAACAATAGTATTATACTGAATAAAGGGTATCTTACATGGACTGCGACTATGAGCGAAAGTTCGGGTTTTAGGGAGAAAGTGCAGGCGATTGCAACTCTTTGCTCAAGAAAATCCAAATTTTATTTACAAGTATAAAATTTTATAGATACGGATTAATTTACTTAACTATATTTTTTACTTTTATTCTCTGTGATATTATTGAAGATGATGGGTATTGATTTTAGATTTTATGTCTGAAAATAATAGTAAAGAGAAAGAATATCTGAAAAATTGGTTAATAGCCGTAGTACTGTTGTTTGGTGTCTTTTCATTTCTTATTTTGTATGTATTTATTTTCCCTAATCTGGAATTTTTAGACCTTCGTAGATTTTTTGATATTCAGTGTCTAACAACACAACAAAGGATAGATTCTGGAATTAAAGCTTTAACAGCTAATGGAGCAATCTTTGGTGGAATTGCAGTATTAATAAATTCTTATTATGCTTCAAGAACTGCTATAGCAGCTAATAAGACTGCTGAAGCTGCAAATACGAATGCTAAAGCTGCACAAGATAAGCAAATTACAGAACGCTTTGCAAAAGCAGTTGAACAATTAGGAAGTGAAAAAGTTGAAGTGAGATTAGGAGCAATTTATAGCTTTGAAAAACTTGCGAAGAATTCTCTAGAAGATGGTTGGACAATTATGGAAATTCTCACAGCTTTTGTCAGAGAAAATGCACCTTTAAAAAAAGAAGAAAATACCGAAAAGGTAATACCATTAATTAATGAGTTAGCAGAAAAAATAAAGCTGTCAATAGATCAGTATATAGGTGCATTACAGGAAATAAAGAAAGAGCAACCACCAAAACCTCGCATTGATATTCAAGCAGCTCTGACTGTGATTGGACGCCTTAATTACGATAAGAAACCGGAAAATCAGTGGATTAATTTAAGCAAGACTGATCTGCAAGGGGCAATCTTCAGTGGAGGTAATTTGCAAAATGCATATTTTTCCAGAGCAAAACTGCAAAAGACAATATTTAGTGGAACTAACCTGAAAAATGCACAATTCGTTAAAGCCGAGCTACAAAATGCATTGCTTATTGAAAAAACCAATCTGCAAAATGCAGACTTTTCTCAAGCCCATTTACAAGGTGTAAGCTTCAGTAAAGCCAATCTTGAAGATGCAAAATTCCATCAAGCTGACCTACGAGATACAGAACTCAGTCAAGCTAAAAATCTAAATCAACAGCAGATACAATCAGCAATTGGCGATGAACGTACTAGACTACCTCATGGGATGAAACCACCGAAACATTGGCTGCAATCTGAATAAATAATCAACACAAATGCACTTTGTGAAAACAGAAGCTAAACGCTGGTCTTTGCGGGAATATGATAGCTCAGATGAAGCGATCTCCCTTGTCTTTCATGAATTTCTCCATATCTTTGATAGATATTTATCGCACAATATAATTACTCAATGGAATAAGTAGTAATTTATAACAACCAGAGCATTCAACTGAGGAATTTCCTAAAAAAACAAACGTTTAATCACTTTTTGTAGCAGGGAGCATTTTGTTCCTGCTACTTTTGTTAAATTAATGAATCAGAGTTTTAGCCTCAAACCAAGCATCTAAATCAGCAATAGTAGTAAAATCTAACAAAGCTTCACCCAAATCTTCTAACTCAGTCGTCGATAAACCCTGAAGACATTGTTGTAACTGAGGAGTTAAAGAACCAACACGACGGTTAAGTTGACGTGAAATCAGTGAAATAGCTTCCTGTTGTTTTCCTTGTTCTCTTCCTTGTTCCATCCAACTGGTAACAATTTGCATAACGCCCTCCTGTTGTTCTGGTTCAATACTAGCAAGTAGAAAGCTATGAAATTGGGTTTTTGTAGCAGGAACAAAATGCTCCCTGCTACTTTTGTTAAATTAATGAATTGGAGTTTTAGCCTCAAACCAAGCATCTAAATCAGCAATAGCAGTAAAATCTAACAAAGCTTCACCCAAATCTTCTAACTCAGTCGTCGATAAATCCTGAAGACGTTGTTGTAACTGAGGAGTTAAAGAACCAACACGACGGTTAAGTAAACGTGAAATCAGTGAAATAGCTTCCTGTTGTTTTCCTTGCTCTCGACCTTGCTCTAGTCCTTGTTCCATCCAACTGGTAACAATTTGCATAACTCCCTCCTGTTTTTCTGGTTCAATACTAGCAAGTTGCTCTGTAAATACTGCTTGTTCTTGGTCGTTTAGTTTTAAGTAAGTGTCAATGAATCCAGAAATCAATTGTACTTGTGCAGGGTTTAATCCTAAATTAGCTAGTAATTGCAATGATAATAGCTTTACTTGCGGACGTTCCTCTTTCTTCATCTGCATTTTAGCCATTAATGCACTAGCGATAGGATTTCTTTGATTGATAAAATCCTGCCACTGTAATTGATTTAGCTGGATGACTTCATAATTGAATTCTAATATGGATTTCCCCCAAAATTCAATACGATAGCTATGGGGTTCCATTTTTTTCGGGCTATTGTGAGAATAAATCACAATGGGATAAATAGGGAGTCCATATTTTTCATGCAATAGCGCAAAATAAGTAAACATCCGTTTATTAAAACCAGTTTGGGAATAGGATTGATGTTCAGTGTGAATGATAAATAAACCCTTATGGTTTTTAAATGATGCTTCTACGATTAAGTCAATAATTTTCTTCTTTCCCTCTGTTATATCTGTAAATATTTCTTGGGGTAAAAATCTGATGGAATCTCGTTCCCATTCCTGACTCAGTTCAGGAAAGAATAATTCAATAAAATCAGGAAAAAAGTTGGAAAGCAGTTCTTTGAAAAGACGATCATGATCAATCATAGTTGAATGATTTTAAATTTATCTATATCATAACAATTAAATGTGAATATTTCTCCCTGTCAAAAGTCTTAATATCTCCATTAGAGTTTGTTTGGGATGGGAATAGAAATAATATTTAGAGGATGTTTCAAAAGTCAAAACAAAGGTCAAATATGTGACTATATTTAAAATAGTTGGTTAGCGGAGCTTATCGTTCGCGGAGCTTATCGGAGAAAAGACAGCCTCTTGCTCGCTTCCTGATACTATAAACTAGTAAGATGTTCTGGATGAGACTCTACAGGAACGTATCACCTTGATTTTTAACTGAATTGTGATTTTATCTAACTTTAGTTAGAGGATTAATTATTAAGTTATATCATATCATTCTCTTTATAGAAAAGATAGTTTAGTTAAGAAAATTTTAGGTTGGGTTGAGCAATGGCTACGCCCGCGACAGGCATCGCAAAATTCAACAAAATCCTTGGTAATCGAACAAATGGAAAATTGATGATACTTGCTGACGTTTAGAATTAATTGCGCTCAAGCGCAACTACAAACATTGATGATACCTCATTCACCGATTTCGACACTATCCATAGAGCAAGTCTACAAAAATTTATCAACTTCAGCACAGGGACTTTCAGAAGCAGAAACAGCAATTAGAATTAAGCATTATGGATTTAATGAACTACCTGAACCAGCTAGGCGATTGCTTTACTCCGCTTCATCGATCAATTAACTCACTTTATGGCGCTTTTGCTTTGGGTAGCAGGTGTACTAGCTTTTATCTCCGGTACACCTGAACTTAGTTGGGCAATTTGGGCAGTAATCTGGATTAATGCTGGTTTTAGTTTTTGGCAAGAATTCCAAGCTGAACAAGCATTAGCAGCACTTAACAAAATGCTTCCAGCTAAAGCTAAAGTTTATCGAGATGGAAATATATGTGAAATTGCTGTTCGGGACATAGTACCAGGAGATGTGATGGAATTGGAAGAAGGCGATCGCATCTCTGCCGATGCTAGATTAGTTTCAGCCCAGTCTTTATATGTGGATATCTCCGTGCTAACCGGAGAATCACTTCCGGTAGCTCGAACCGCAGAACCTACAGCTAGTGAAAAGACCAGATCTGCTGAAGCTAACAATCTGGTTTTTGCTGGTGCTACTGTTTCCGCAGGTCGTGGTGTAGCTGTTGTGTATGCTACTGGAACTCATACGGAATTTGGTCAAGTAGCCCACTTAACAGCAACAGTCAAGCGAGAACCCAGTACCCTGGAAGTTCAAATTAACCGAGTAGTGCATATCATCACCATAATTGCCTTGAGCATGGGTATTTTGGTATTTCTCCTCACTAAGCTCTTGGTAGGGATGGGAACCAAGGAAAGTTTCATTTTTGCCATTGGGATTATTGTGGCATTTGTCCCAGAAGGATTACTACCAACTGTCACCCTAGCTTTAGCTATTGGTGTGAAGCGCATGGCTAAGTCCAATGCTCTGGTGCGTCGTCTGTCAGCGGTGGAAACATTAAGTGCGACAACGGTTATCTGTACAGACAAAACTGGAACTCTCACTAAAAATGAAATGACGGTTCGGCAATTATGGATTCCCAGCACTGAGATTGAAGTCACAGGAGCAGGTTATGAGCCAACTGGAGAGGTGCGAATCACAAATCCGCGACATCAGTCACAAGTAAAACTACTGTTAGCGGGTTCGGCTCTCTGCTCTAATGCTCGTTTGAAGCATCCCGCAGGTTCTAGTCAATGGCAAGAAATTGGTGATCCAACTGAAGCTGCTCTCTTGGTAGCTGCACTCAAAAATGGACTGAAGTTGGAAGAACTGAAACTGCAATGGAAGAGAATTCAAGAAGTTCCCTTTGATTCCCGACGACGAATGATGAGCGTTGTCCTCCAAAAAGGTGCAGATGATTCAGGTTTAGGATTTGAGTTAGAAAACCAGTCTTCTCAGGTTAAGACACTAACCGCTCCCTATCTAATTTTTACCAAAGGGTCGCCCTTGGATGTCTTGCAACATTGTCAACAGATTCTCAAAGATGGTCATATCGAAGAATTATCAGCAACAGCAAGAGAAGAGATAATTACTGCTAATGATGCTTTTGCGAGTCGAGGTTATCGAGTTTTGGGAGTTGCTACCCAGCAAAATCAGGAACTTCCCCCACAAGAGCCTCAAGAACTGGAGAAAAATCTGATTTTCGTGGGTTTGGTAGCGATGATTGACCCTCCTAGAGCCGAAGTTGCTGACGCCATGCCAAATGTCATCAAGCTGGGATTCAGGTAACAATGGTGACAGGGGATTATGGATTAACCGCAGTGGCGATCGCTAAACGAATTGGTTTAGTTAATGGTCAAGCCAAAGTTGTGACGGGTGAAGATATGGGACATATGTCAGACGCGGAATTACGTCAGATATTACACCAAAAATCTGGATTAGTCTTTGCGCGGGTAATGCCGGAACAGAAGTTAAGACTGGTTCAAGCTTATATTGCGATGGGGGATATTGTCGCTGTAACAGGTGATGGCGTTAATGATGCTCCAGCTTTAAGCGCAGCTAATATTGGCATTGCAATGGGTCTGAGCGGTACTGATGTAGCACGAGAAGCTGCTGATATAGTCCTGATAGATGATAATTTTGCCACCATTGTCAGTGCGATTGAACAGGGACGTGCTGTTTATCAAAATATTCGTAAATTTATTACTTATATCCTGTCATCCAACATGGCAGAGTTTATCCCGTTTCTAGCCATGGTATTTTTAAAGATTCCACCCGCTTTAGTGGTTCTGCAAATTCTAGCCATAGATTTGGGTACAGATATGGTTCCCGCTTTAGCACTAGGTGCAGAACAACCGGAAGCAGGTATTTTACTGCAACCACCCCGTAAAAAATCGCAACCCTTACTGGATAAATCCTTACTATTACGGGCTTATTGCTTTCTGGGATTATTAGAAGGATTGGTAGGAATGACAGGTTTTTTGCTGGTTTGGGGGGCAAATGGTTACGGAATTAGTCAGTTACAGACAATTAATTCAGCTATTGTTGCACACACAGCCAGTGCGATTCAGATGGCTATTTATTACCAAGCAACAACTGTAACATTAGCAGCGATAGTAGCCTGTCAGGATGGTAACGTTTTTGCTTGTCGAAGTGAGAGGATTTCAATTTTTAGATTAGGGTTTTTTAGTAACCGTTTGATTTGGTTAGGGATTGGGGTGGAATGGGCACTGATTTTATCTATTATCTATATTCCACCCTTACAAAAAATCTTTATGACTGCTCCCTTATCTGTTTGGCAATGGTCAATGTTAATTTTATGTCCAATCGTCATACTAATGGCGGATGAAGTTAGAAAGCAAATTATTTACGGAAGGGGGAATAATTTTCCATCCCCCCGAAACCATACTAATTGATTCTGACTTCTGACTGTTTCGGAATTAAACTTTATGTTCTAAGCGATTCAAACGTTCAGAATAACTCTTCATCACCTTGAGGGCAAAAGTGGGAGTTTCCTGAACTGCAAACAGAAAAGAATATTCATTCAAATAAGCTAGTTTACAATCAGTTTGGGCTACGGCTGTATAAGTACGATTTGTTACTCCTACAAGTACTCCGATGCCAAAAACTTCCCCGACGGGAATTGTTTCGACAACATGACCATTGACAACTACATCAACTTCACCTTCTAAAACTCCGTACATAACATCACCAGATTCTCCTTCCGCAAAAATGGTTGTACCTGCGGAAAAAACTTTAGGATCAGGTTGTTGTTGAAAAATATTTAGTGTTACTACTGGACTTAACATGATATTACCCTACAATTGCCGATTTTTAATTGAAAAGCCCCTGATCACATAATTTAAGGTTCAGGTGGATATGATCGAGATATCACTCCATAATTGAAATGTCAATCCGCTACACTTTAAAATGCGAACTATTGCGGAAATCAATGAAAAAATCAGCCGCAAACGTGCGGTGGTGTTGACAGCTGAAGAATTTAAAGCACGAGTTCTAGAAATTGGTGTGACTAAAGCTGCAAAGGAAGTCGATGTAATTACCACAGGCACTTTTGAGCCGATGGAATCTAGTGGCGCCATTATTAATCTCGGACACACTGATCCACCCATCAAAATTAGGCGCTGTTGGTTAGATGGTGTACCCACATACCCAGGTTTTGGAGCCGTGGATTTATATTTGGGTGCAAGTTCTGCTGTGGATGTAACAGATGGGGAGGAAATTCGAGAACGTGGTGGTGGTCATGTAATTGAGGATTTGATTGCAGGTAAATCCATCCAGGTACGGGCATTAGGACAAGTGACTGATTGTTACCCACGCGCTACCTTTGAAACCACCATCACCAAAGAAACTATAAATCAGTTTTATTTATTTAATCCGCGCAATCTTTATCAAAATTTTATTGTGGGGGTGAATGGAGGCGATCGCCCACTGTTTACGTATCTAGGTCCATTACAACCAAGATTAGGAAATGCGGTTTACTCTAATCCTGGTGCAATATCTCCCCTATTCAATGATCCTAATTTGCAATTAGTGGGAATTGGCACCAGAATTTTCTTAGGTGGTGGAATTGGCTATGTAGCGTGGGAAGGAACACAACACTTTCCTCTCCAAAAACGTCTACCTAACGATACACCAATTGGTCCTGCGGCTACCTTAGCCTTAATTGGTGATGCTAGAGAAATGGATAGACGTTGGGTAAGGGGTTGTTACTTCAAAAGTTATGGTCCTTCCTTAATGTTGGGTGTAGGAGTTCCACTCCCCATTTTAAATGAAGCCGTAGCAGAGCATTGTGCTGTACAAGATCAGGAATTAGTTGCACCAATAGTAGACTTTTCCATTCCTCGTCGAGTTCGTCCCACATTTGGGTTAGTGAGCTACGCCCAACTTAAATCTGGGCGTATCACCATTGAGGGTAAAACAGTACGAGTTGCTCCTTTAGCCAGTATGTTTTTATCTCGGCAAGTTGCCTCAGAATTAAAACAGTGGATTGAAGCAGGCACTTTTACCCTGACAGAACCAGTGAGTCCGATTCCGATGGAACGCTCTTTTCTCTCCCAAGACCAGGTGGGCTTAGGGAGGATTGGGGATAGAGGGATAGAGGGATAGGGGAGGCAGAGGGGCAGAGGGGCAGGGGGCAGGGGGAGAAGAGGACAAGGAGCAGGGGGCAGGGGGCAGGGGGAGGTAAGAGAATTAAAATATCCTATCTCCCCATCTCCCTATCTCCGTTTCTCCCCCTTGCTCCCTGCACCCTGCCCCCCTGCCTCTTCTCTCCCCCCACCTCCCCATCTCCCCATCTCCCCATCTCCCCATCTCAATTACTCTTGAGATGATTTTGGTCGCTTAATCGGCTTAGGAGCAGGAGGTTTGGGCAGAGGTTTTGATACTGCTGTTGTATCACTGCCTGTTTTCTTGATGGGTCGGGGAGTTTCCCCATGATTGCGTTTGGGTGGGTATGGCTTCCTACCACCACCAAGATGAGGTTTGAATGGTGGTTTGCGTTTTTTGGGCAAGTCAGCGATCGCTTCTGCATTTTCTACTACCAATGCATCATCTTCTCGCTTGACTTTGAAATCCCAAAATTTGCCTACAGCCTTAGTAGTTAAAATACCCCTGAGTTTTAACTTAAAATATTTGGCTTTGTCAGTTGGTTTACGTGGTGCTTGCTTAATTTTCACCACCAAGCTCTTAATGTCAAAAGCCTGATATACTACTTCACCACGGACTGAAAAACCTCCATCCGGAATTTCTGTGGAGGATACAGGGGTACTGATAGCTTCTTGAGAGTTCTTGACTAAAGCAACATCGGACTTTGGGAATTCTGGAGCTTCTGAATTTTGGCTATGTTCTAAGAGGGAATGTTTAGCCAAATTTTCTGGTTCCCAAACACCCACAATTTGTAGGTGCAGAGCGTCATTTTCTTGTCTAGTCCGGGGGTATACTACCCATAGATGCTCTTCGCTTAAGTCTAAGTGATTTTTCACTAAACTCATAATCCGACCTAAAAGAACGGCATTGAGTTCTATACCATCAGTAGTAAATAATGTACCTTGGGTAAATTGTTCACTATTAGCATGATATCGACCTCTAACCAAGCCAATGGCTCGATATTGCATCGGTTCACTCGGAGGGGGAATTGGTTGTTGACGAGTGGCTATGTTACCATTAGATTCATTTTCATGAAGGTTAACAGATGAATGATCAAATTGAGAGGTTTTAGGTGCTGCTTCTGTATAAACAATAGCAACTGGCTCAAGTTGATTTCGGGGTTGGTTAGGAGCAGATAGATTGGTTGATTCAGGAGACGGCATCAGGTCGGAATTCATAAAAACTCCTTGGCGGCACAGACATATCCCATTGTGGGATTTTTAAAGGCAACGGGAAAGGGCATAGGTCTAGCTGATAAAAGTATATTTCCTTTTAATTTAAGCTATGACTAAGCGCTGGGTGCAAACATTAAAAACGGAAAATTTGCCATTTGGACACTAAATGTCTAACTTAACGTTTCTACACTAGTTTCGGCAGCATATCATAGCTACAATTTTGATGGCTCCTCCTAAAGTCATCACTTAATGTAGCAATATAGATTAGTATTTGTTATAAAATTCACAGTCTGTGAACGGTATTCCGCAAAGTTTTAGAAAATTTTAACTTTGATGTTTGGGTGAATGATAATTTAAAAGGGGATGAGGGAACAGGAAAATCTCTATAGTTCTAATTATGGTATTTGAGGTAGACACATTTTTTCTCGCGCTATGCGTCTGGAAAAAGTATTTTTATTTGAATTTATCAGTAAATTTAGTTGCTTTCTCCCTTGATATTCGTGATTAGATAATTACGAAAAAGAATACATCATCTGTGATGAACTAGAATTTATTCTGATTCCTGATTCCTTCTTAGCACTTGTATTCAATTACACTTGCAAATATTTTGTCGGTTAAGTTATTAAAATTCAGAAACAGGATAAAATTGTGTCTCAACAGTCAAATCGCTGGATAGTTCAAGTCGTGTTAGCTCTAGCAGTTGTTGCTTTTATTGGAGTTTCTCTCCTACCTCTAATTGGAGCTAAAAATACACCAATCTCCGCTCAAAATAGTACTCCTGGTGCGACAACTGCACCTTCATCCGATGAAAAAGCAAAACTCCAAGATTTAGTTCGGGGTTACGAACTAGTTTTACAACGGGAACCAGAAAATCAAACTGTACTGAAGGGTTTGTTACAAGCTCGTTTACAGATTTTGAGTCAAAAAGGTAAAAATCAGATTCAACCAGCAGATATTCAAGCGGTAATTGAACCCTTAGAAAAGCTAGTCAAACTGAATCCAGATAAGTCAGAATATGCTGTACTACTAGCTCAAGCTAAACAGCAAATAGGTGATAAGGAAGGAGCAGCACAAGCTTACCGGGTAGTTTTAAATACCAAACCAGGTGATTTAAAAGCTCTCCAAGGTTTAGTGAGTTTACTAATCAGTCAAAAACGTCCTGAAGCTGCTATTGGTTTGCTACAAGATACCTTGAATCAAGCTACCCAGGCCAACATAACACAACCAGGAAGTGTAGATACCATTGCTGTATATGTCTTATTGGGTAGCGTTCACACCTTTGAGAAAAACTATGCCAAGGCTTTGGAAGTTTATAATCAAGGAATTAAAAAAGATGCCAAAGATTTTCGTCCAGTTTTAGCAAAAGCAATGTTATTGAAGGAACAAGGTAAAGATACTGAAGCTAAACCTTTATTTGACAGTGCTTCAGCTTTAGCACCTGCTCAATATCGAGACGAAATCAAGAAGGTAGCCGCATTTACACCAGCTACTCCGAGTACACCTGCTACTACTTCTACTCCGAGTACACCTGCTACTACTCCGAGTACACCATAAAAGCATCAGTCTATGGTATAGAAGTGAAGCAAGTGGGGCATTTGTTAAGAATCATGACAATCAAAAAAAAGTATCTTGAGAAAAAAAGTAGTTAACGATAAACTGACCTTAACTCAAAATATGAGTTCACCTTAACTCAGAAGATGAGTTGACCGAATAATTAGTTAACTACAAAATTCAAGGAATAAAAAAATGAGCACCAAGAAAAAACAAAAACGTAAACTGGAACAAGTTAACAAAGAAACTCGTAGTAACTTGGGTAATATATACTGGTAAATCTTTTTAAGAGAAAACCGAATAGTGTAAAATACATTATTCGGTTTTCTCACTGAAAGAGCTAACAATTGTGTGAAATAAATCGACGTGGGAAAATCAAATTATGCAAAAAATTATTAGATATCAATTGAATAAAGTTCACTAACTCCTTAGTTCAGTATAAACTGAGTTCAAAAAAATCAAAGATAAACAGCAGTCCTAATATTTTATGATTGAGTAAACAGAATCTTGTAATTTATTAAACGAGTATGCACATTCTCAAATTTTATGAAGATCTAATTGAAAGAAAGATTCCGATTATTGTTGACAGTCTGCAAATCGAAACCTTCTCAAAAGAACAAGGGTATGAAACTTTGTTGTTTGATGAATATGACTTTAAGAGCAATAAGACGGCCTTTTTAATATTTTCAGATTTTACCTACTATTCCAAACTAAAACATTTGTGGCATGATTCTCAAAGTAGTATAGTACATTTGCCAGCAGTCAAATTAGATGCAAGTCTAGCTGTAATAGAATATTCATTTAAACAGTTAATATCAGGAAATCTTGAGGAAGGGTTAGCAATTCGAGAAGTTTTGTACGATGAAATAGCTGACATAGAAGAAGATTTATATTTGTCAGATTTGAGAGGAAGCAATTTAAAATGCCAATTTAATGAAAACATAGATATAGCTAATGTTGACTTGGAACTTCAGTCAGGATGGTTTTACTCTATAGCTGAATTTTGGGAAAGTTCAGTGTTAAATATCAAGGGAAATAAATCAAGTTTTTCTATGGATGGAATTTTATATTTTGACGGAATACTCAGCCAAACTACAACCAAACAAACAAAGGAAGATAATTGGCAGCTTTTGCAAGCTCTCACCAATAAGGTGACATCTGGTAAAGAAAAATATCTAGAAATAGAAGATAACACAATAACTCATCTGATCATAGATGGTCAAGATGAAATATCTATTTTATCGGATATGACTTACAACTTAGAAAGAGGCTTAAGTCTAACAGAAATGGCCTTTGGGACTAATAAAAAGATTGTAGAAACAATAGATTGGTCAATCAATTCGGTGGTTAATGAAGGTATATATGGAACTCATGTAGGCATAGGTATGGGACAGAAAGCACCCCATATTGACTTTATTTCCCAAGTGTTAAAGTTGATTTGATTCCTATTTTAACTAAGAGCTAAGACGTACCTAATTTCAATATACCAAGGGATGTCATTCGACAAGACAAATCAACAAAAATTTCTAAAAATGCTTCCTGATTTCCCTCATCCAGAACTTTTGGACTCTACTTTACTTAGAGCAGAAATAGATCAGAAATTTAATTGGAGAAATTGCTGGTATCCTATTATTTTTGTACAAGATTTATCTAAGCGGCGACCTTATGGATTTTCTCTATATGATGAACCATTAGTATTATTCAGAGATGCTAATGGCAAATTTGGGTGTTTACAAGACATTTGTCCTCATCGAACTGCTAAACTTTCTCAAGGACAAGTTATTGATGGTAAACTAGAATGTTTATATCATGGTTGGCAGTTTAATACTAATGGAAAATGTCTTCATATTCCTCAATTATCAGCAGAAAGTAAAATCTCTCCTCATGCTTGTGTAAAATCTTTTACTGTGCTAGAAAGGCAAGGTATTGTCTGGATGTGGCCTGGAAATGCACAAGAAGCCGATACAAAACTGATTCCTGTCTTAGCAGAATTAGAGGACTCTAAATTTATAAAAACTGACTATTTATTAGACCTACCTTATGACCAATCATATTTTATAGAAAATGTTATTGATCCAGCTCATATTCCAATTAATCATCATGGTAAACGTTTTAAGCGAGAAGACGCACAACCTCTAGAAATACAGATAATTGATGTTTCAATTCAAGGAATTCGGGGTAAATATAGGAATCAACAAAGCAATGAACCTTGGATATTTCTTGAGTTTATTGCTCCTAATTTAGTGAGATATGCGGTTTGGAAAGACCAAAATTTGTTTGGGGGGGCAGATTTATATTCAATACCTACAGGTAAAGGAAAATGCAAGATTTTACTTAGAAATTATAGTAGTGTCTTACCTTGGGTAAAGAAACTACAACCTCTCTGGGTTGAGCATTGTTTCCGAAATATCATTTTGGAAGGAGATGCAGAACTTATTCGAGAACAACAAATACAAATAGAGCGTTCAGGTAAGAGCATGAAAGAATTATTTTTGCCTTTGAAAACTTCTGATGTTTTGGTAATTGAATATCGTAAATGGCTAGATAAATATGGAACTGATTTGCCATTTTATCAAGGATATGAAACCAGTAATCTTCATGATATTCGACCACCTGTGGAGATAGGTGATCGTTTCACTCGTCATACTCAAATCTGTAATTCTTGCAATGGAGTTCATCAGATAAGTAGTCAAGTAAAACAAAGCTCTATTATAGTAGCAATTATTCTTGCTGCCATAGCTATGATTACAGAAAATTATCAAGCACGTATTTTTTTAGTTACTTTATTTATCTTGGCATTAAGCATGGCATTTGCTGCCCAGAGATTGAAGATGCTACTTGAACGTACTTATGTTCGTCAATACATGACAACGGAAAAAACCAGTAGTATTGAATCATTTAAAAAATCTATTTTTAAACAAAAGTAAATGAAGATTATTCTCCCTTCTCAGTATGACTTTTTACCTCGCTTTTACAGTCTGGCATTTACTAATATTATTTCTAGTATTGTTGTACCATTATCGGGTTTAATAGATTTAGCCTTTCTAGGACATTTATCTGATATTCGTTACTTAGCAGGAGTTTCTCTAGCTACAATTCTATTTAACTACTTGTACCGACTTTTAAATTTTTTACGATCTTCTAGCAATGGAATGACAGCACAAGCTGTAGGAGCAAGCGATAAACAAGCTATATTATTGATTTTAGTCCGGAATATTCTGATTGCTTTAGGTTTAGGTATCCTGATTCTGATTTTTCAATACCCTTTTCAAAGACTGGGGTTTACTTTTTTAATCGGGACAACAGCAGTAAAAGATGCAGGTTTAGATTATTTTAATGCTCGTATTTGGGGTGCTCCTGCTGTTCTGATCAATTTCGTGTTAGTTGGTTGGTTTTTTGGACAGGAAATGAATGGCTTTGTTGTATTATTGTCTGTGCTGGAAAGCCTCGCTAATGTATTACTAGACTACGTGTTTATTATTCAGTGGGGTTGGGCTAGTACAGGTGCGGGATTAACCACAACAATTAGCCAATACTTAGCATTGTTAGTAGGTTTAATGATTGTCTTCTTTCGCATTGATTGGTTACTGTTACCAGTCGTCACCCAGAAAATTTTCGATTGGTCAGCTATCAAAGCTATTTTTGCACTCAAAAGCAATATGCTGATTAGCAATTTAGCTTTAGTGTTTACCTTATTTATTTTTATCAACCTCAGTTCAGCATTAGGAACAAATGTACTAGCCGAAAATACTCTTCTATTTCAGGCAATCGGGTTGAATATGTTTATTCTTCAGGGAGTAGCATTTGCAACTCAAAGCTTAAGCGGAAACTTTAAGGGTCAAGGGTCTTTTGAGCAGTTACAACCTATATTGATAGTTGCCGTGTTAAGTAGCTTGGTGCTGGCAGTTCCCTTAGCGCTTATGTACATTCTCTTTCCAGATATCTTTTTTGGAATCTTAACTAATCACATTGAATTAATCGAAGACATATCTAGTTACGTTACCTGGTGTTTACCTTTTCAGGTATTTGGTGCAATCACTTTAATGCTGGAAGGATACTTCACAGGTTTAACTGAAGGGAAAATCTTACGAAACTCTTCCCTAACTGCATTTAGCATTGGATTTGCACCAATGGCTTTAGCTGCTTGGTATTTTCATAGTAATCATCTTTTATGGTTAGCCATGATATTATCTTTGATTACGGCTACTGTGATGTTTTTATTGAGGCTAGTCGATACATTTACAGGTGAAGGGCAAAATTCAGTTATTTCCCAGACCACTTCTGAAAGTTGAAGTATCTGTAGAAAGGAGTAGGGATTTTGTTGCTAACCGCGAACTTTCCCTATTCCTATCAATTTTTAATGGTTTCAGCTTCCTTCTACCGCAGCAACAATCCCAAAAATCACAAATAGACAACCACCAATGAAGGTAATTTGACGTTCGGAAACTCGCCCAGCAATTAACCTGCCTCCAACCACAGCGATCGCTGCACAAATAGCATGTCCTAAAATTGCACCAACTGTTACCCCAATCGGGTTATTACTAGCAGCCAGAGCAATGGTGGCTATTTGTGTGCGATCGCCCCATTCAGCGACAAAAGTTAATACAAAAGATTTGAGTATGATTGACCAAGCATTATTTGATTGAGATGGTGAATCAGCTTGTTCTACAGTAGCTTTAGCATCTTCCACTATTTCTTTACTACCTACCACACTAGACATCTTACTAGCATCATACAGTAATTTTATACCAAAACCAATAAACAAAGCTATTTCGGCATAATGAATGATATTTTTGGGTAATAAAGAAACCAGTTGACCAAAGATGACCGAAAGAATGGTCATCGCAGCTAAAGCAGTTATGACACCGATGAATACTAATCGACGTGAATGCCGCATTGCCAAAATCATAGCGATAAAAAAGGTTTTATCACCTAGTTCGGAAATGGAAATTAGTAATAAACCTGCTGTAAATGCTGTCAACACTCTCTCAAGCTCCTGAAGTGAAAAGGTTTTTTGTACCTGTGTGCAGCTTGATGAGAACCCAAAGACCTCACCGAGCTACACACATCTTTGTGTGAACTCAGTGAAGGTCTCGCTTGCAAATATTTATTATTTGTCATCTGAACCAGGCTCATCGCCAGTATGTTGATTCAGATGTGCTGCACTACATAAGTTGTGGCAGCAGCTACTCCCCTTCTATTCAATTGGGATTATACATTTTTTACTGGTAGGAGTCAAGTAGGCGGAAAATTTATTCTTTACTAGTCTTGACATTTTACTCGTTGACGTACACTGAATACAATCAAGATAAATGGAAAAATGACCCTTACTTTTGACCAAAATAATTACAGTCAATTGCTAGCAGAAATCGCTCCTCAAGTAATTGAAACCGAAGCGGAGTATGATCGGATTTTGAAAGTAGTTGAACGTCTTACTTTTAATAAAAATCGTACTCCAGAAGAGGGAACTTTATATAAACTGCTAGTAAAACTTATTGAAGCGTATGAGGAAGAAAATTATCCTATGGATAAATCTACACCTCATGAACTATTGCAACACATCATGGAAAATAGTGGTACACGACAAGCTGATTTAGTTGGTTTGATTGGTTCTAGCGGTGTAGTTTCTGAAATTATTAATGGTAAACGTTCTATTAGCAAAGCACAAGCTAAAGTTCTGGGTGAGTACTTCAAAGTTTCACCAAGTTTATTCATCTAAAAATTTGAATCAATTCTTCTCGATAGCTGGTTAGCTCAAAGCTAATAGAACCTGCATAATCTAAAGGTTAAATTTTATTTAAAAAGATGAGTTCTGGAATTATTACTCGTAGCTTTTGTGTCAAAATTTCAATTGTAGAAGCTTCTGTAACTAATCCTGGTACATCTTTACTAGTCGCTACCCAAATTTCAGCTTCTGAATCCCAAAATGCTTCAACCTTATAGTTAATTTGTGTCATCATTGGAGAATACAGCATCTAGAGGGTTATCAAACCGAAAATTTCTAGCATAGTGATAGCTATTTGTGTGCGATCGCCCCATTCAGCATATAGGCAGAAATTAACTTACAGTTTCTAACCATCTAATAAAATCCCATGCTAGCACAAAAAAAAACAATGCGATTAAAGTCGCACGAGTCGCTTTCCTCTCAGCCCTAATCGCGTAGCGTCTCCCCTTGGGAGAAGGGACTGAGTTTCCCGCATACCCAGTATTTCTATGAATAGTGAATGATGTATTTTGGTAAAAAATTGTGTAAATGTCAATCCAATTGTTGATAATAATTGAGGTGGAAAAGCAAACAGATGAAGTGGAAAAATTTGTTTTCCATGTCATTTCAGGGACTTAAGCATGGGGAGGAGCAGCAGGGTGGTGGAAAAAACTGAAGTCAGGGCCACACAAATTCATTCTCAAGACTGGGAATGGCCATTTTGGCCTGTTCTTCCCATCTATCCATATGGTAAACGACGAACTATCCGTCAAGAAATAATTAAAAATACCATCTGGACGTTTGAGCAATTGCAGGGGATTTTTTATGTTGTAGTTCCCATCCGGATGACTGTTATTAAACTGGATGCCGGCGGTTTATTAGTTTATGCACCTGTGGCTCCGACCAAGGAATGTATTCGTTTAGTTAATGAATTAGTTGCGGAATATGGGGATGTTAAATATATCATTCTCCCTACTATTTCTGGTTTAGAGCATAAAGTATTTGTTGAACCATTTGCTAGATGCTTTCCCAATTCACAGGTGTTTGTTACCCCTCATCAATGGAGTTTTCCCTTCAATTTACCTTTGAGTTGGTTAGGTTTTCCTACTCAACGGACTTATGCTTTACCAGAAGATAGTCGTCAAACACCTTTTGGAGATGAGTTTGATTATGCAATGTTGGGACCAATTGAATTGGGAACTGGTCGGTTTGCAGAAATAGCTTTTTTTCACAAGCGATCGCACACCTTATTGGTGACAGATACTATAATTTCTATCCCAGAATATCCACCCGCTATTGTCCAATTAGACCCTTACCCTTTATTATTCCATGCTAAAGATACATCTGTAGATATAGTGATTGATAACCAAGCAAATCGCTGCAAAGGATGGCAACGGATTACTCTATTTGCTTTATATTTTCGTCCTCAAGCCTTAGAAATTATCACTTTCAAGAAAGTACTCCATCAGGCGCTTAAAGCCCCAGAACGCTCACCAAAAGCATATTTTGGATTATTTCCCTTTCAGTGGAAAGGAAATTGGCAGCAGTCATTTGCTGGTTTACGTGGAGATGGGCGTTTATTTGTTGCTCCTATCTTACAAAGTTTAATTATGAATCGTGCTCCCAGGGAAACTATAAATTGGGCTGATAAAGTTGCAAGTTGGGATTTTGAGTGGATTATTCCTTGTCACTTTACAGCCCCTATTAAGGCTAAACCTCGGCAATTCCGTCAGGCTTTTTCTTTTTTAGAAAAACAGCCGTCTTTGAGTGCGGGTTTATTTATTAGTAATAGTTATCCTTTACCAGAAGCCGATTTTAAATTATTACAAGACATTGATACAGGTTTAAATAGTCTGGGTATCTTACCACCAGCAAAGGAGAAAGTCTAGAAATTCAAAATTCAAAATTCAAAAAATATATAGGAGTAAGGTACATAGACCATACTCCCTATTTTTCAAAAACTAGAAATGATTTTCTTTACTCTTTTTGCATTCACATCATCTTGTTTTTGTAAATAAACTCTTACCGCTTCCTGAAAAGATTGTCTGGCTTCTAACTTCTTGTTCAAAGCTAACCAAGAATTACCTTTATTTTCATAAGCTAATCCATAAGTTGGATCTCTTTTAATCACGCGATCGCAATCTTTAATCGCATCTTCATATTTTTTCCGAGCAAACCGGGCTAAACTCCTTTGATAATAAGCATCAATATAGTTTTCATCTAGATCAATCACCCGGTCATAATCTTCAGTAGCATCCCTAAATTTACCTGTAGCATATAAAGCTATACCCCGATTAAAATGTGCCCAAGCCCAATCTCTAGAATTATCAATCGCTAATTTAAAATCACTAATTGCACCTTGATAATCTTGTTGTGCATATCTGGCTAAACCTCTATTATTGTACGCTTCAGCAAACTTAGCATCAATTCTAATCGCTTGGGTAGTATCAGCAATTGCCGCGACATAATTTTGTTGCAGACGGTGAATTGTGGCTCTATTATTATAGGCTTCTGCATTATTAGGATCAAGACTCAATGCTTTTTCAAAATCACGATTAGCATTAACATAGTCTTGTTCTTCAATATAAGTCAGTCCTCGACTGTTATATGCTCTCACATATTTAGGGTCAATTTCTATAGCGCGACCAAAACTAGTTAACGCTAAACTATATTCCTTTAATTGACTTTGTGCTAAACCTAGACTAGTATATGTTTTAGCATCTTGGTAATTGAGAGCAATGGCTTTTTGATAATAGGCGATTGCACTTCGATAAGCACGTTTGCGGGATTGAATATCTCCCCATCGACTATAATCAACACCATCAGCGCGAATATCGTCAGGTAAACTACTCACATCTAAGTTAGCCCCCCTCAAATCTACACCTTCCAACCTAGCACCAGTGAAGTTACTACCAATTAGCCCTGCATTCCGCAAATTTGCATTGGTGAGGTCAGCACCTTGAAAATTAGCACCACCCAATTGAGCATTATTCAAATCAGCATTTTGCAAGTTAGCATAACTCAAATTAGCATTGCTTAGATTCACATCTCGTAAATTAAACCCATTTAAATTAGCTCTGCTGAGGTTAACACCATGAAGAGAAATACCAGCAAAATTAAAATATCGTAGGTCTGTATTACTTAAATCAGCACCATTCAGATTTACATTTGTCAGACTAATATTATCCAGTCGCACCCCAGCAAGATTAGTATTACTCAAATTAGCACCATAAATACTCACACTACTTAAATCAGCATAACTTAAATCAGCACCACTTAAATTAGCGTATTTCAAATCGGCTCTACTCAAATCAGCATTACTTAAGTTGGCTCTACTAAGATTAGCATTGTCCAATTCAGCACCACGAAGTTCAGCACGAGATAACCTAGCACCACTTAAATCAGCCGATTTGAGGTTAGCATCTCTTAAATTTGCTCTACTTAGGTCTGCATTACTCAGGTTAGCTCGATAGAGATCAGCACGAGATAGATTTTTATTGTGTAATCTAGCACCATATAAATCACATTTAGGACATTTATTTGTTTCTAATAAACGTTTTACGTGTTCAGCTTTTTCTGCATAAACTGGCACTGGCAGTAATAATGACATGAGTACAGTAACACTGACGACAAAAGTTTTCCCACCTTTATATTGGGTCTTTGCAAGGTTCATGTTTTTTATCAACAAGGGTAAATCACTAAATATGGCTGTTAATAAACCATATTTCTTTAATTACCGATGTTTTATGCAACATTTTTGTTCCAAAGCTAGAAATGTAACGAAATGTGAAAACCCCACTCATTCAGGAACTGGGGTTTTTAATAAATTTTATTGTTAAGATTTATTGCTTTTATGTTAAAACATACTCATAATGCTGATGATACCAGCACTAGTGACGATGATTAAAACACCCATGATTATGGATTGAGTCAGAGCATTAGGTAATTTTGAATCGTTCATTTTTGTTAAATTCCTTAATTTTAAAGCATATATTCACGATAACAGGATGAACATAAATCTCTATGGAAACCATGCAAAAATTAAAATAGCGTTAATTTTCTTAAAAAAAACTTAATTTTATGTCAACCGCACGTAAAGCAATAAAAATGCATAGTAATAACCGTATCCCAAAATTACCTACTTCCCTAGCGGAATAGGAGCATATTTAGAGTAAAATAAATCTTAAGGAAAATAAAACTATTTGAATTAGGGAATTTATCATGACCGTTTCCACGATATCTAGAAAGCAAACAGCTGATTTTGACTTAGACGAACTCAATCAAAAGTTTGAGAATGCTACCCCGAAGGACATTCTGGCTTGGTCGATAGAGAATATCCCCACCGAACTGGTACAAACCAGCGCTTTTAATGTGGATGACATGATAATTACCCATATTCTTTATAGTGAACTGAAGCATCCAGTCCCAGTTATATTTCTAGATACCCTATTCCACTTCCCGCAAACCCTAGAGCTAGTTGCTAAAACCAAAGCTATCTACAATTTGGATTTACAAACCTACAAAACACCAGATTTAGATAACCGCGAAGCCTTTACTGCTAAATATGGTGAAGCACTTTGGGATCGAGATATTTCCCAATTCCACCAAATTACTAAGATTGAACCATTGCAAAGAGGTTCTCGACGAACTCAACACCATTGCTTGGATTACTGGTCGTCGTCGTGACCAAGCTGTTACTCGTGCTAATATGCCTGTATTTGAATTGGATGGCAAAAATCGTCTCAAAGTTAATCCCTTAACCACCTGGACAAGACAGAAAAGTTGGGTTTATGTAGCTGAACATGGAGTAATTTATAATCCACTTCATGATCAAGGATATCCCAGCATTGGTGACGAACCCATTACCACCAAAGTGGGAGAAGGAGAAGACGAGCGCTCCGGACGTTGGAGAGGAAGTAATAAAACTGAGTGCGGAATTCATATTTAAAGGAGTCAGGAGTCAGGAGTCAGGAGGGAGAAAATGCAATAAGTTTTCTCAATTTCCTGTTCCCTGTTCCCTGTTCCCTGTTCCCTGTTCCCTATTTATCTCTCAAAAATTAAGCTGCGACTTGCGAAGTTTTCTGGGCTTTGCTCATGGATGGAGCTTGATCTATATCTAGTAGTTGTGTGTATAGTTGGCTCAATCGAGTTGCTACACTATACCAACTAAAGGCAATTTCTACTCGTTGACGTGCAGCCATTGCTAATTGATCTCGCCAAACTGGGTCAGCTAATATTCGGTCAATGGCTATAGCAAAAGCTGCTTCGTCTTTGGGTGGAGCTAGTAAACCTGTTACTTCCGGTACGACAGTGAACTGCAAACCACCCACATTACTAGCTACGACAGGAGTTTGACTGGCCATTGCTTCAATGGTCACTAACCCAAACGGTTCATAGTGACTTGGTACAACGCATACATCAGCAGCAGCGTAGTAGTAGGGAAGAATGGTATGGTCTAAACGACCAGCAAAGATAGTATTTTTTGCTAATCCTAATTCTTCGACAATATTAACAATGCGATCGCGCTCCACACCATCACTCTGCCCAGGACGACTTCCACCACCAATCACTAGTTGCAGATTTGGTTCATCTCTGAATCTAGATTTAGCAACTGCTCTAACTAAAGTTTCAATTCCTTTCCGACGGTCAAAACGGCCAACATAAAAAACCATCTTCGCATCAGCCGCAATTCCTAGTTTTTCTCTAGCCACATATCGGTCAATACCTCCAAATAAATCAATATCAGTTCCACAGGGAATCATTTCAATCCGACCCTGACTGGAAACTAACAATCGCATATGTTTTTGTTCTTGGGGACTAGTGGCAATGACTCGGTCTACAGTTTCTAAACAAGCTTTTTCTACTGCTAACCGTTGTACAGCAATCACTGGCACTTCACCAATACTTCGATATTTTACTGCTCCTAAAGAGTGATAAGTATGCACCTGAATCAAAGGTTGGTGCTTTTTCAATTCCATGCCGACCCAAGAAGATAACCAATAGTTAGTATGTACTATAGAGTAATTAAATCCTTGTTGCTTTTGGAAAAGTTGTAATTGAGCGACAAATTCGGGTAGATAATCAAATAAATGATCACGACCAATAAATTCCACCGAACCTGCTTTCAAACGAATGGTGCGACAATTAGGATTATGCGTCACAATCGCTGCTTGTTGGACACTACTACGACGAGTGAACATATCCACTTGCCAACCTTGTTCGGCTAAGGCCAAACCCACCTGAAGTACATAGACATTCTGACCCCCAGCTTCTTCCTGACCTATCTCTGCGGCAGGATCACCAGCTACAGAAATTAGTGCAATGCGTTTTGTTGTACTCTGGAACAGCATAATTAGCTTTACCTCAAAGGCAACTATAATCCTGCCTCAAAAGCCAGAATTCAAGGAATATTTATCCTTGGCTCATGGTCAAGGGCAGGCTTAACGAAGTGTAAAGTTACCAGCCAAGGACACTGACGAGAACAAGGCATTACTAGAAAGAATGCTACTCGTTCAGTCTCCTCCCAATGCCGACGAAGTTAGCTGACGGGCTAGGACTGAGAGATGTCCTTCTCTCTTTAATTTAAGGTTGATCTAGAAAATTTTTCTTCCTACTTTAGCCTTAAATCTCTGGAGAGATTCGCCCCAAACTTGGTTCCTCCGTTCCTGGTTTACCCCGATATATCATCTAGGGATAATTAATGGATTAGGCAAACTGTTTTATTGTTCGTAAACGATAACTTCAGTTTATGGATATGTCAATGGGGTATACCAAAAAAGTTTGTGTCTTTTAAAGTTACATCATCCTAAAAACAGCTTATATGCAGGATTTTGGTTTTCATCCCAATAACGATAACCCAGATTATCCAGAAAGTCTTGCCATTCTTCGGTTTCATGGGGTGGAACTTGAATACCTACCACAATCCGACCATAGTCTGAACCGTTATTACGATAGTGAAATAAACTGATATTCCAGTTAGGACACATGGAATTGACAAATTTCATCAGCGCTCCAGGACGTTCCGGAAACTCAAACCGATATAGTAATTCATGGTGAGCGAGGGAAGAACGTCCTCCTACCATATGTCGCAAATGCAATTTGGTTAATTCGTCATCAGTTAAATCCAGCGTTTTTAAGCCGCAAGCATCAAATTTTGCCATCATTTGAGCAGCATCAGCCCGATTTTGAATTTGCATACCCACGAAAATATGGGCTTCTTTTTCGTCAGCAATCCGATAATTAAATTCTGTCAGATTCCGGTTGCCAAGACATTCGCAAAATTGACGGAGACTACCTGGGGTTTCGGGAATGGTGACGGCAAATATCGCTTCCCGGCGTTCTCCAAATTCTGCCCGTTCGGCCACAAACCGCAGCCGATCAAAATTCATATTCGCACCACAGGCGATCGCAATCAAGGTTTCGCCTTGGATTTGCTCCCTTTCTGCATAAATCTTGGCGCCGGCGATCGCTAATGCACCAGCAGGTTCTAAAATTGAACGTGTATCTTCAAACACATCTTTAATAGCAGCACAAGTATCATCTGTATCAACTAAAATGATTTCATCCACATATTGCTGACACAAGCGAAAAGTTTCTTCCCCGACTTCTCGCACCGCTACTCCATCAGCAAATAATCCCACCTGAGACAAACGGACTCGATGACCAGCTTTTAAAGATTGATGCATAGCATCAGCATCAACTGGTTCAACACCAATAATTTTGATTTCTGGACGTAACCGTTTGACATAAGCACCAATTCCGGAAATCAAACCACCACCACCAATAGCCACAAAAATCGCATGAATAGGTTGTTGATATTGTCGTAATATCTCCATTCCGATGGTTCCCTGTCCAGCGATGACATGCGGATCATCAAAGGGGTGAATAAAAGTCAGTCCTTTTTCAGCTTCTAAGGTGCGAGCATAAGCATAAGCTTCATCAAAAGTATTTCCGAATAAGACTACTTCACCACCCCTAGCTTTGACTGCATCTACTTTGACTTGAGGTGTAGTAACAGGCATAACAATAATAGCCCGTACTCCTAAGCGATTAGCTCCCAGTGCCACACCTTGAGCGTGATTACCAGCAGAAGCAGTAATTACACCTAAAGCCAGCAAATCTGGTGGCAGTTGCACCATCTTATTGTAAGCCCCTCTGAGCTTGAATGAAAAGACGGACTGCATATCTTCTCGCTTCAATAACAGTTGATTGTTCAACCTTGCAGAAAGATTAGGAGCGTATTCAAGTGGTGTTTCCTGCGCGACATCATAAACACGAGCAGTCAGAATTTGTACTAAGTAATCGCAAAACATAAGGTCAGGTTTATAAAAGGGAACAGGGAACAGGGAACAGGGAATAGGGAATAGGGAATAGGGGATAGGGGAGAAGAAACAGAAAGGGGGATTTTTTATATCTCATTCAATCGAAAACCGTTATAAGTTAAAAATTAAGAAAGACTTGGTGAGCGGATAGTAAGTGACATCTTACGCTACTAAAGTACCTGTTTTTTAAATTTTTCCCTGTTCCCTATTCCCTGTTCCCTTCTTTGACCACAATAAAAGATGTTGCATAAATAAAATTTAAGAATTAATAACTTAGTTTATTTTTTAGGAAGTTTTATATTTTTTCTGGCTCAGAAATAGTTTTACAGATATAATATCAACTGAATTATGTATTAATCATCACAATCAATCAAGTTAGTAGTGGAGGGTTGAAGTTGAATCTACAATTGGGACTAGATTTTTTATCAAAAATAATTCAGTTTGATCTTTGGATATTTTTAGTTGGTGTCATGTCCTCAGTTTTTTTTCTGGCCATCAAAAAAAGAATCAATATTCGAGGATTATTGCCTAAACAAACAGGTAACTTAGTTTATAATCCCCAACAAATACAAGTCTTAATTTTGACCTTAGTATTTATGGGATTATATTTAGTAGAAGTTAGACACAGCTTGAATTCATGCACTAAAGTCCCTGGAATTCAGTGTAGTTTACCAATGGTTCGCAACGAATACCTGGCGATATTAGGAGGAAGCAATTTGGTTTACCTCTGGGGCAAATTATCTTCAATTCTTAGAGAGCGCAAATCATAGCATGAATATCCTAAATCACTTTCTTCCCATTTTAGCTGTTATTATTGGATGCCTGGTTACCATTTTCATTGCGGTCTTAGAAATATATATTTTGATATTCATTTGGGAGGGAACTTGGAACCGAAAAATTGGGAGAAGAAGGGGAATTAATTTAGAGAAGTTGATTAGTGAAAGCTCTGGTGAAGCAAGTTTAGCGCGTTTTCAACTCTTAATTTTCACCTTTATTATTGCCATGAGTTTAATTTTAATTATTAGTAGCAGTAATCCTCCTTCTTTTCCGGCAATTCCTGATCAAATTTTAGGATTATTAGGTATTAGTAGTAGTTCTTATGTTCTTGGCAAAGCACTGCAAACACAGATTAAACCCTCTGGTGATGACGAAAATCCCCCACCATAGTTATGTAGATAGGGAGTAGGTTTCCAGAAATGCTCAAAAACTAATATAGCCAGGAGTTAGCCGTAACACCCGTCAGGACTCAGGAGTAAAAGCTGCTTGCTGTATAGCTTTTCCCCGGAAATTTTGTCCCTCATTTAATTGAGAACCGCTATATAATATAATGTCAAAAACTCTTTTTGTTGAACTGTGAATCATGCCTCTTGAACAACCTATAGCATCCACTAGTAGTAATTGGTACTTGCTTACTGTGCGTGCAAAGAAACGGGAAGTATTCCTCAAATATCTACAACTAGCGATTGGACAAAATCACCTTGAAGAATTAATTTTAGAGGTGAAAGTTCCCAAAGACTCAGTTTATGAAGATATTGTTTTACTAAATTTAAGTCACTTTAGAAATGCGTATACTTATTTGCAAAAGGTTGAGTGTTTTCAGAATATAGAACGGAAACCACTACCATTAGAACAAGTAAGTCGAATGTTGGGAATCTAGAAATTTTCTCAGCATTATTCCCATCAAACTAAGTTCATGCTAACTAAATCCGTGGAGCGGGTATCCTGCCCGCCATTGAAGTCAGGCAGGCAGTGATGCCTGCTCCACGGGTTAATTCTAGAATCTAAACAGATGAGCGTGTCCGACTAGGTTCTCCCAATCTTTGTTGAATTCTAGCTTTAGCATTTTTAAATTGTGTCGCTATTTCCTGGGTTTGAGTAGAGCTTAAGTTATTGCGAATTGCCGCAAACATTGTTGTTTTCTTCTTCTCGAATATGATCAGCGTAGAATATCCCTTAACTGTCTGAGTTCGTCTTTGAATTGCGGTGTTGAGGGATTAATAGCTCTTAATTTTCTCTAATCTTCGCTTCACATCAGCTTGTTCGTCATATAGTTCTTGGGTATTGGTTTCACCATAAAAAGCGCGTACTCGTGGATAAACAACTTCTTCTTCCGCTTCAGCATGTGCTGTTAAATCTTTGTAAATTTGCCCAAAGATACTCTTGAATTTTTTGCGGGTCATTGCTTTGCAGCAATTCTGTAAATAAGGTATTGACCTTGTTGTGATCCATCCGCAATTACATCTTGAATGTTCATATCCAGTTTGGTCACTATTTTGAGTCACCGCACTACCAACCGCACCACTAAATGCTGCCATTGCATCTTGAACTCGCGCCCAAATACCTTGGTCTGCATCTTGTCCAGTTAGCTCCCTCACTCCCAAAATTTCCAAAATCCCTTTGAGTTGTTCTTGATGAGCCCGATTCTCAAAATTAATGGTATTTAAAGGTCCAATCGCGGCGATGACATCAGCACCAACTCTTTGCGCTGCTTTATGAATTGTCAGACCCAGTCATTACCTGCTGATGCTTCAGTAATTCATGCTGAAATACTTTTTCATACAAGCTCAATTCTGAGCTTTGCATTAATTCCCAAATTTTTTCAACCATTTGTGGAACACTGTTTTTCTGGTTCTTTATGGATACCATATTGAACAATTACTGTGTCGAGAATGTCAATATTTTTCTGATCATCATTGAGCATATCTTGGAAGCGTCAGGAAATTTCTCCGTCACTTGATTCTCTCAAAAACAATTGCTCATTTTGAATAAGCAACTGCTGCACTGCTTTCATATTTGCCAATTTTGTGGCAATGGCATTACGTTTTGTATCATCTAAGGTAGCTACCATTTAACTGTTCTCCTCGAAAAGCTATTTGTATTATTGCCAGCTCTACGTTGCCAAATGGTTGGGAGGATTCCATCTTTCTTTTGAGCTATTGATAGAGTAACTCAAGATATAAATCTAGTATTTTGTTTAGCCTATTTCCTACTTCTACTTTTGGATATATTCTCTAAATTATTTTTCCTGTATCGCTAGATAGATAAACTATTGAGAGAAATTTTCTATATTGACTTCTGAGCTATCCAAAAAAATAAGTTAAACAACAAATAATTTTCACTCCACCCCCAGTTTTTTATTATGACAACCACAGATAAAAACACACCACGATTTCCCAATATTCCCCAAATCTTCCCAACGGATGATCGCGAATTCCGCGATACGGGTGTACCCAGTACCGTGGCGATCGCCAAACATCCAATTCACCCAGCCCTAATTGTCTTCCCCGTAGCTTTTTTGGTCGGTGTTTTACTCACTGATGTAGCTTATTTCTATACTAATGATAATTTTTGGGCTAGAGGCTCATTTTGGTTATTAATCGCTGGTTTAGTTGGTGGTGTTATCGCCGCTATCACTGGATTATTAGACTTCTTACGCATAGAAAGAGTTCGCAAACGTACAGCAGGCTGGGCACATTTGATTCTGAATGTTACAGCCCTAATTCTCACCACAGTTAATCTCGTCTTGCGCTGGCATAATCAAATGGTGGCGGTGTTACCTTGGGGACTTACCCTCTCGTTGATTGTGGCTTTACTTCTGGGGGCTTCAGGTTGGTATGGCGGTGAACTAGTTTATCGACATAAAATTGCCGTAATTGGTAATGGTAGTCCCCATCAACCTTGAACCACTAGCAGTAGTATATAGATAGTATCGATCTTTTATTTAAAAGGTGTGAACACCAACTCAAAATTTGTATATTATTCTATCTTTACCCATTGTCCTAGCGATGGGCTTTTTCTTTGAAGTACTATATATATATATACATCCTTAGGAAATCAATTACACAGAGTCGGGTATGCAAAAAAAAGTCAAAGTTAAACCAAATTCCAAACAACAAAAGATTGAAGAACTATCTGATGGTAGTCTAAATGTACATTTAAAATCTCCACCAGTCGATGGTAAGGCTAATGAAGAGTTAATTAAAATATTAGCGGAAAAATTCTCTGTACCCAAATCTTATATTAGAATTAAATCTGGTTTAACCTCTAGACAAAAAGTAGTGGAAATTGATATGGAATAGTTAGAGGGAGTAGGGAACAGGGAGTAGGGAACAGGGAACAGGGAATAGGGAATAGGGAATAGGGAGCAGGGAAGAAAAATAACTCGAAGAATGTCAGTTAATCAGTTAAATTAAGGAATATAGACCACCTGTTGCTTTCATCTGATAATCCAACAGGCTTTTTTGATGCTAAAAACAGTACAATTACAGAGGCAATATGCCAAGAACACAGAAAAACGATAATTTTATTGACAAGTCCTTCACAGTTATGGCAGACCTGATCCTGAAACTGCTCCCAGCTAACGAAAAGCCAAAGAAGCGTTTGTTTATTATCGAGATGGGATGTCAGCCCAAGCAGAAGGGGAATATGCTGAAGCCTTAGAATATTATGAGGAAGCTCTTACCCTAGAGGAAGACCCTAATGATCGCGGTTATATTTTCTATAATATGGGGCTGATTTATGCTAGTAATGGTGACCATGACAAAGCTTTAGAACTTTATCATCGCGCAGTTGAGTTAAATCCACGTCTACCCCAAGCCTTAAATAATATCGCGGTGATTTTCCACTATCAAGGGGAAAAATTAAAGGAAAATGGCGATAATGATGGTGGTGAAGCCCTGTTTGACCAAGCCGCAGATTATTGGATTAGAGCTATTCGCATGGCTCCTAATAACTACATTGAAGCCCAAAACTGGCTCAAAACCACTGGGCGATCGCAAATTGATGTCTATTTTTAGTTACTGAGTTTTACAACCTAGCACCGAGTATATTAATATGATTGATCGTGAACAAGTTCGGAAAGTAGCCCTTTTAGCCCGTTTAGAATTGAGTCCAGAGGAAGAAGTACAATTCACCACACAGTTGGGAAATATTCTGGATTATATAGAACAGTTGAGTGTACTTGATGTTAGCAATGTACCCCCAACTACCAGGGCTATAGATGTTAGCAATGTAACCAGAGAAGATAGATTATCATTATATCCTGAACGAGAAGCCATCCTCAATAATGCTCCGGAACAGGAAGGTGAATTTTTTAAAGTCCCCAAAATTATGAATAGTGGGGAGTGAGGGGAGATGGAAGAGGCAGGGGGGCAGGGAGCGGGGAGCAGAGGGGATAAACGGAGATGGGGAGATGGGGAGATGGGGAGATAGGATATTTTAATTCTATTTCCTCCCCCTGACCCCTGCCCCCTGCCCCCTGCCTCTTCTCCCTCTACTCCTCTACCCAAATTACCAAGGTCTACCAATCATAGTGAAGGGTGCCCAATAGAAGGGGTCTGAGAATTTTCCTGGGGAGTTTTCCTGCAAATATTTTGCTAATTCAGGTGAAAGTTCGACAGTATTATTGACACCAATTAATTTATTACCCTCGATTCTGACTTTACCCTGAATCATGGCTATTTGCGCTTGTCGTAGTGCTTCGGCTTTAATGGGTGAAGTTTTCAACTGGCTGTAAAACTCTGTCATTAACCCCAGGGTTCCCGCATCAGAAATGTACCACAAACTAGCGACACTTGATTTTACACCTGTCTGTAAAGCTAACCCAGCAAAACCTAACTCAGATTTTTCATCTCCATAAGCTGATTTACAAGCACTTAATACCAATAAATCGACTGAAGGTTTATTCCATCCCAAATTGCGTACTTCATTTAAGCTTAACTTAGAATTATACAACTGAATGTAAGACTTACTTGAATCTCCAGAGGTAAAATCCACGTGAGTTGCCAAGTGAATGATACCAAAAGGATTTTGTCGCCGTTGTTCCTTGAGATTCTCTAAAGTAAAATCTTGATTGAGAATAGATTTACCACGCCATAGTTTTTGCGAGATCGTAGAAAGTTCAAGCGGTACTGCTTTCAAAGATGGCTGATTTTGGTCTTTAGCAAATTCACTAGCTCCCATTGCTAAGATTTGATTATCTCTGATATTTTTATAACTACTATCTGTGAGACTGATACTGGGTAAAGTGCCTATACTGTATTTTTCAATGAGAAACTGCTTACCATCATGAAGAGCAGCAAAGGGAATAGAGCGTAAACCTACCCCTACATCACCAAAAGAAAGCGACAGATTTGTAATCCCTTCTTTTTTTAATTCCTCTTCCAAGGGCGAAATTAGCCATTTATACAGTTGTTGCGCTGACTTTAGATAGGTATCGTTACCAATTTGACTGGGACTAGAAACTTGCTCGTAAAATTCTTTAGCTACCTTAATTACTTTGGACTTAGTTGCATTAGAAATCCGCTTGGGAAGGTTTTCACCATTAGCAGTGATAATGCCTAAATCAAGAATATCAGTATCTTCTGTGGATATATTACTACTAGATTTAAACCTGATGTAAACAATTGCTGATTTGACTCCTGTTTGTACTTCAATTTGAGCTAAATCAGCACGTATTTCTGTGGGAGATTTTCTAGTAATTGGCTGAATTCCCAAAAACGTTTCCAATTGACGTGTAGCTTGGTCTTCTGCATCTGCGACAAAAGTATCAATTAGTACTCTTTTGTTATTACTATCTGCTGGTGGTGGGATTAAAGTTAACTTACGGACTGTATCAGGTGTCTCTTTTGCTGATGTAGAAAGTAATTGAATGTTGCCTTGTACGTAATTATCCGTAAAGAATTGGACAGGAGAAATCAGATTATTGGCGTTATTATATCTGGTGATAATAGCTCCTGCGGTTCCACTGTTGTTACCGAAGTTGCCCAGTACAAAGGGTGTTACCTGATTACCTCCCTGACGGATGATAACAGAACCACCATCGGTGCTACCTAATGTAGAAATACTAGCGGCTCTACCATTAGCAGTAAATGTATCTGTAGCTTGGAACAGCTTATTAGTTGTGATATTTACCTTGCCACCAGTACTATTTCGACTTTGGGTATTAATCTTAGTGGTGATAATGTTATCATTAGCGCTAATCGCAACAGCACCACCATTGGTGGTAATATCCTTTGTTGTTACCCCTCCGGTATTACTCGTGATATTGAGAACCTTTACCAGTTGTGGAAATATTCCCTACAGCAATATTGCTATTAGCTAGGAGATTAACAGAGGAGTTGGATGTTATTGCGACCGTCGCGATTTGATTCCCAGTCAAGCTCAAATCTTTGACTGGTGTTGTACTTCCTATGGCTCCAGTAACATTAAGATTACCAGTCTGAGCATTAGCGGTGAGGTTGCTATTTCCATCTATAGTTTTGCCAAAGGTAATCCCAGTCCCTGTTAAGGTGGGATTATTGGCAACGGTTACAGCATCATTATAAGTTTGAGTACCTGTGGTGGTGATATTCCCATTGATTTGGCTTGTCCCACCCGCATTGGTGGTAACGCTCTTTGCCGTTACCGTACTACCAAAATTTGTGGTTCCAGTACTGTTTGCAACTAAATCTCCTAATGTCGATACTGCACCTACTGCTGATTCAAAGTTAATATCACCGGCACCAGAACTGACTGTAAGATTGTTATTTGTACCTGTTTTGTTATCTACTGTAGCCTTAAAGTCAACTGCACCATTATTAGTTGTGGTCAGTGCTACTCCATTATCAAGTTGGAGTTTGCTGTATGTCTGACCATTTGTAGTGGTAACGTTACCATTGAGTTGTGTTTTGTTTTGATTGCTGGTATCAAGACTAGTGGCAGTTACCGTATTGCTAAACACAGTGTTACCCCCACCTTTGGTGACGATATTACCTGCTGCAACTGTGTCACTAAATTGTGTGGTCTGATTACTCGTTGTCGTCAAATCTCCTAAAGCTTGCGTATTACCCACTTTACCTGTGAAGGTGATGTTACCCGCTCCACTCTTCAAGGTTAAATTTCCAGTTCCATTCAAGGTACTAGTAAAATTGATATTGCTATTAGTTGAGTCAAAGGTTTTTTCACCATCACCAGTCAGGTTAACCGGACTATTAAATTGCAGAGTTCCATTGATGGTAGTGATGTTATTAGCAATATTCATTTTGGTTGCATTGCTAGTCAGACTATTTAATTTTGTGATGCCACCGACTGAGATTTAAGGTGACTTCTTGATTAGCAGAGAGAGTTAAATCACTGGTTCCATCTACTGTACTACCAAGATCGATATTGCCTGTATTGGATTTGAAAGTTTGGGTTGTACCTGTGATGGTGACAGGACTATTTAACGTCAGATCCTTTGTGGTGGTAATATTCGATTTTACGTTGATATTCGCTGCATTGCTGATATTCAGGCTATTTAGTGGAGTTATACCACCCACCGTATCATTGAAGTTAAGATTACCAGTCTGAGCATTTGCGGTGAGGTTGCTATTTCCATCTACTCTACTAGCAAAATTAATGCCCTTACCTGTCAATGTGGGATTATTGGCAACGGTGACAGCATCGTTATAAGTTTGAGCATCGGTGGTAGTAATATCAGCATTGATTTTAGTTGCACCACTGGCAACTAAATCTTTTAATGGACTTTGACTACCTACTTTGCCATTGAAGTTAAGATTACCAGTTTGGGCATTAGCCGTGAGGTTACTATTCCCATCTACTGTACTACCAAAGGTAATCCCAACTCCTTTTAATGTAGGATCATTGGCAACGGTGACAGCATCGTTATAAGTTTGAGCACCTGTGGTAGTAATATCGGCATTAATTTGAGTTGTCCCACCTGCATCGGTAGTCACCGTTCCTGCTTGCACCGTCTTATCAAACTGTGTGGTTCCCGTGCCCGTGCTGTTCGCGACTAAATCTCCCACGGCTTGTGTATCACCCACTTTATCTTTTAGGGTAATATTACCTGTACCTGCATTCAGGGTTAAATTTTTATTTCCATTTACAGTCCCATTCAATTGAATATCACCTGCACCTGCACCTGTGTCTAGGGTGATATTATTCCCCAACACAATTTTTTGACCGACAGTAATATTCTGATTTGTGGTGGTGATACCTGCATTAAGAGTGGTATTTACAGCATCTAGAGTCACAGAACCTTGACCTGTAATTCCGGCATTGGCATTTGTAGTGATGGAACCTGTACCACTAGGAGATTGAATTTTGACTGCATCTTTAAAGGTGACAGCGTTGAGAACCGTGATGCTTCCACTGCTATTATCACCTCCAATTGTAATGCTGCTAAAGCCTTTTGCTAAAGCATCAATATCTGTGTTGAGGATGTCTAAACTACTTGCACCTGCGTCTGTTGTCCCAGCAATGTTGATATTTTGTCCAGGTGTAAATGGTTGTAGAACTAACTTACCACTGCCTTTTACCGAGTTAGCATCTCCCAAAAAGTCAATTCCATCCCCAGTTAGGGTCAAGTCTTGGACTGGTGTGTTAGTTCCCACTGCTCCGCTAAAGATGAGATTCCCTGTCTGAGCATTCGCGGTCAGACTACTATTTCCTATTCCATCTACTGTATTACCAAAGGTAATCCCAACTCCTTTTAATGTGGGACTTTTTAATGTAGGATCATTGGCAACGGTGACAGCATCGTTATAAGTTTGAGCACCTGTGGTAGTAATATCGGCATTAATTTGGGTTGTCCCATCTACATTGGTGGTGACTGTTCCCGCTTGAACTTTATTCCCAAACTGTGTGGTTCCGGTACTGTTCGCAACTAAATCTCCTAATTGAGCAATCGCACCGACTGCTCCTGTAAATGTGAGATTACCACTTTGAGCATTAGCCGTGAGGTTACTATTCCCATCTACTGTACTACCAAAAGTAATCCCAACTCCTTTTAATGTGGGACACTTTTAATGTAGGATCATTGGCAACGGTGACAGCATCGTTATAAGTTTGAGCACCTGTGGTAGTAATATCGGCATTAATTTGGGTTGTTCCACCTGCATCGGTGGTTAGAGTTCCTGCTTTAACTGTATTCTCAAACTTTGTGGTTCCCGTGCTGTTGGCGACTAAATCTCCTAAAGGTTGTGTATCACCCACTTTATCTTTTAGGGTAATATTACCTGTACCTGCATTCAGGGTTAAATTTTTATTTCCATTTACAGTCCCATTCAATTGAATATCACCTCCATCTGCACCTGTGTCTAGGGTGATATCATTTCCCAAAGCAATTTTTTGACCGACAGTAATATTCTGATTTGTGGTGGTGATACCTGCATTAAGAGTGGTATTTACAGCATCTAGAGTCACAGAACCTTGACCTGTAATTCCGGCATTGGCATTTGTAGTGATGGAACCTGTTGTACCACTAGGAGATTGAATTTTGACTGCATCTTTAAAGGTGACAGCGTTGAGAACCGTGATGCTTCCACTGCTATTATCACCTCCAATTGTAATGCTGCTGAAGCCTTTTGCTAAAGCATCAATATCTGTGTTGAGGATGTCTAAACTACTTGCACCTGCGTCTGTTGTCCCAGCAATGTTGATATCTTGTCCAGGTGTAAATGGTTGTAGAACTAACTTACCACTGCCTTTTACCGAGTTAGCACCTCCCAAAAAGTCAATTCCATCCCCAGTTAGGGTCAAGTCTTGGACTGGTGTGTTAGTTCCCACTGCTCCGCTAAAGATGAGATTCCCTGTCTGAGCATTCGCGGTCAGACTACTATTTCCTATTCCATCTACTGTATTACCAAAGGTAATCCCAACTCCTTTTAATGTGGGATTATTAGCAACGGTAACAGCATCGTTATAAGTTTGAGCACCTGTGGTAGTGATATCAGCATTGATTTTAGTTGCACCACTGGCAACTAAATCTTTTAATGGAGTTTGACTACCTACCTTGCCGTTGAAGTTAAGATTACCAGTTTGAGCATTAGCCGTGAGCTTACTATTTCCATCTACTGTACTACCAAAGGTAATCCCAACTCCTTTTAATGTGGGATTATTGGCAACGGTGACAGCATCGTTATAAGTTTGAGCACCTGTGGTAGTAATATCGGCATTAATTTGAGTTGTTCCACCTGCATCGGTAGTCACTGTTCCCGCTTGAACTGTATTCCCAAACTGTGTGGTTCCGGTACTATTCGCAACTAAATCTCCTAATTGAGCGATCGCACCGACTGCTTCTGTAAATGTGAGATTACCAGTTTGAGCATTAGCCGTGAGGTTACTATTCCCATCTACTGTATTACCAAAAGTAATCCCAACTCCTTTTAATGTGGGATTATTAGCAACGTTCACAGCATCGTTATAAGTTTGAACACCTGTGGTAGTAATATCGGCATTAATTTGAGTTGTTCCACCTGCATCGGTAGTCACTGTTCCCGCTTGAACTGTATTCCCAAACTGTGTGGTTCCGGTACTATTCGCAACTAAATCTCCCACGCCTTGTGTATCACCTATTTTAGCGGTAAAGGTTATATTACCTGTACCTGCATTCAGGGTTAAATTTTTATTTCCATTTACAGTCCCATTTAATTGAATATCACCTGCACCTGCACCTGTATCTAGGGTAATATCATTTCCCAACACAATTTTTTGACCGACAGTAATATTCTGATTTGTGGTAGTGATACCTGCATTAAGAGTGGTATTTACAGCATCTAGAGTCACAGAACCTTGACCTGTAATCGCGGCATTTGTAGTGATGGAACCACCACTAGGAGATTGAATTTTGACTGCATTTTTAAAGGTGACAGCGTTGAGAACCGTGATGCTTCCACTGCTATTATCACGTCCAATTGTAATGCTGCTGAAGCCTTTTGCTAAAGCATCAAGATCTGTTTTGAGGATGTCTAAACTACTTGCACCTGCGTCTGTCGTCCCACCAATGTTGATATTTTGCCCAAGTGTAGATGGCTGTAAGACTAGCTTACCACTACCTGTTACCGAGTTAGCACCTCCCAAAAAGTTAATTTCACTAGCAGTCAGGGTCAGATTATTATTTCCTGCTGTTAGGGCTTTACCAAAGCCGATTGTGTTATTTGCGCTAAATTCTTGATTACTATTAGTTCCAGTGAGAGTGACTGGACTTGAGAAGCTTTGCGTACCTGTAGTAAAAATGTTTTTTGCAATATTTGTATTGACTGCGTTGCTAATGACTAAATTAGTGAGTGGTGTAGTTTTTCCTATATCATCATCGAAATTAACATTACTAGAAGTTGCAAGAATGGATAATTGTCTTGCTCCATTAATCGTTCCTTTAAAAATTATATCACCAGGATTACTATTGTTATTAAAGCTAACATTACTATTAAGAATGACATTACCATTTAAGGTGATTCCGCCGTTACTTTCAAAACTTGCTGCACCAAGAAAAATGTTATTTAGGGTATTCCTGGTTTCTAGGGTTAAACTTGTACTTGTAGCCTGAAATGACGACCCGACGACATACAGGTTACTCGCTGCACTGATGGTGGTTGATGTCGCGTTAAATTGACCACTTTGAATTCCTATATCCCCAGTGTTGACAGGAATTCCAGTACCAGATCCAGAACCTGTGAGTACTAGTTGACCGTTGTTTACAGTTAATCCAGTCGCACTACCACCAATACCTGTTAACAAATCAGCTAAGGTACTAGGAGCGATAGTTGTTGGATTTTGTGATTGGGGAACTTCTATCCCAAGTATATTTCCTGGTTGACTGATGCGGAGAAATTTTCCCCCTTGTACACTGGCAACAATTATATTTCCATTTGGTGCTGATAATTGACCACTATTAACAACTGTTCCACCGATTAAATTCAGGTTTTGATTTGAATTTGTTACTCCTAAGTTAGCTACATTAAGAATATTACCTGTTTGTTGATTAGCAAAATTAAAGCCTTCTACACTACCATCTAAGTTTGTATAGTTGTTGACGCCTTCAGAATTTAAAATGCCATTAGCAAACTTAATTCCTGTGGCAGTAGTAGCAGTAAAGTCACCGTTTACATTTAGTACGGATGTACTGCCAAATACTATGCCAGCAGGGTTCATTAAAAATAAGTTGGCATTGCCAGTAACTTGAATCGTGCCATTAATTATGGAAGGACTACCACCAACAACCCGTCCTAAAATGTTAAGAATATTGGCATTAGGGTTAAAGTTAGCTATTTCACCCTGGTTTAGTCCAAATGTTTGAAAACTGTGAAATAAATTTGTACCAGTTGTTGAGGTTGTACCACCATTAATATTATAAGTTCCGTTATTTTTTATGACTGTGGTGTTTGTGTCGTTGGTATTAGCTGGTGTAATTTGAGCTTTGACTGGTGCAATTGCCTGCACTAAAGTTACCAATGTAATGGCATTAGTCAACAAGAATAACCCAATTTTTCCGACTATAGAATTCATATAATACACCCTTAGTATATGTCTGTGAAAGTTAACCTAGATTTTTGGCTATTGATGCAAATACTCCTTTACTCTACCAGAGCAAAGGAGTATAGATTCATGTTTACAATCAATCTCATTACCAAACACGAGAACGAGAAGGAGTCTTAACGGAGGGAGTCTTAACGGAGGGAGTTCTCACCGGATTTGGTTGTACTGGAGCAGCAGATGGAGTTACAGAAGCTTTGGGGAGAGATGGTTGGTTAGTCTCTGTACTCTCATTCGCTCCATCATCAATATCGGTACTGGCTTCATCGGTGATATCAATCACACCTGGTTTAGGAGCTTTATTGTCTCCTCCTCTGAGAGCAATGAGTTCTGGTTTAGAGTCATCAAATTTAATCCCTAACTTTTGTTTAGCATTAGGTACTGATGCTAGAAAAACCTCTGTGGGAATACCCAAATTAAACCCAGTTTTTGCAGGAATACCCGCACGGTTAGTAATACCCGCTTCTTCCGAGGATACTTGCTCTCTAGAAGCAACGTCACGCTTATTACTACGAACAGGAAGAACAATATCTTCTCTGTCACCCTGACCATGAGTACCCACAACACGACCAGCGATATCAAATACTGACGCCACTCATTCCGGCTCTAGTTGTACTAGTATAGACTAATGAGTAGCCCCTATCCCCTGTATTTGTTTTCACAGCACTGGTGGTTTTGTTGTCATCACTATCAAACTCTTCATTTTCTAAACGGCTAGAAACTAAAGAATTAGTAAATTGAAAAGAACGTCCTTTAATGCTTTTGCCTGGATTCGGGAAACCTGCTATGTAAACTCCAGCACCTTCTACGGCGAATTTGGAATCACCGAGAGTGGCTACTTCATAGTTTCTTTTACTCCGAAACTTGACGATAGCTAAGTCTGTATTGGGTATTGTTTGAATATCTTTTGCAGTGGAAATAGCTATCTTTTGTTTTCTTTTTCTGCCATTATATGATGTGGCAGGTTTAGGTGTGACAATAACATACTGATTGTCTGGATGCTGGACAACATGACCAGCCGTTAAGACAACATAGACATTAGTGCCTTTTTCTTGATAGCGACCAATAATCACACCAGAGCCAGGGGAATTTACACTAGGCTCAATTCGTACTACAGTTGATTTAGCAATTTCAGCTACTTCAGTGGCTGGTAAAGCTTTTTTTGCCATAGCGGGGCTGCCTATAATCATAGTTGCAGCCATTAAAAAACCAGATAAAAGATATTTATTTAACATGATGTAGTTTCCTGATAAAGTTAAGTTAATTTGAGTTGTCGATACCGATTACCAAGCCCGTCGAGAACGTATTTTAGGAGTTTCGGCATCTGTTGGTTGAAAATCCATAGGGGTGATGGGAGCAATGGAGTCAGGTAGGGGGTAAATTTGTCCCTGAGCTAGTTGAGGACATCGTTCTAGAAATGTTTGCACCGGCACAGCCCAGCTAGAACGCTCAAATTGACTTCTAACTTGGGAACTTGGGGTAGAACCATCTTCAAAAATAAAGAGATTTCCCCACAGAGGGAATTTATGTCTACCATTAATTGCTACTAATTCACCACGATGATTTACTACTGACTCACCACTCATCCCTTTGAAAACATCATTGCTATAACCAATTTGATAACCACCCTGGAAAGATTTGGGTAATATATAATCGACTTTTCCCTCTGTGAATAACCACTTTTTACTGCGATTGGGAAACCCAGCAGCAAAGGTTTTGTCACCCACAGCTAAAGCTGATTTAGCAATTGGGGCGATCGCATAATTTTGCCAACTCTTAAAAGTGAGTAGTCCCAAGTCATCATCATCAAATTGAATTGTATCTTTAACTAGACCTGGATATATCTTACCATCAGGAGTTTGGATTTGATAACTATTACCTGCTCTCAAAACATGAGCATTTGTGAGAACAGTGTAAACCTGTCCTTTTTTTTGGATTAGAATACCCGAACCCCAAGTTTGCCCACACATAATTTTCACAGTCATAGCGCGAGTATGCTTACGCAAACTTGTTTCTGACAATTGTGAACCTGTGATGAATGCTTGCTTTTCCGTTGAGTGAGCAACCTCCACTGAGAAAGCAAAACATAGACAGCTAATCAATATAATAACATTAGCTCTGGAAAAAACCATCTTCAGATCAACTCGCAATTAGGCAATTGATAATTCCTCCCCACCATTTTTTGAATCGGGGGAGGAGTTTTACCTATGTTAATAGAAGTTTTAGCCTGTTGGTGATTCTTGTCTAAATCTTTGATCAGCAAAAATCTGCTCAAATTTTTAGATAGAATAGATTTTATTGACAAGAAAAAAATACTATATTACCCCAATTTGGTACTACCAACTTCTGCGAGGAGATGTTTGAGGACGCTGGTTTGTTTCCGGTCTGCTCACATTTGATCTTCTTGTTCTAGGCAGTCTAGCATCGACACCCAATTCAGCTAATGCTTTTTTTACATTAATGTAAGGACGTTCACCAGATTCCTGAACAAATACACCATCAGCACCACCGCGATTATCAAAAAGTGTTTGCAAGATTGCAGCTGCATTCTGACGATTCTTTCTATTCAATGTGAATAAAACATTAGTTCTATCACAAGCACCACCATTCTTGGTAGCGCAAATTACAGGTGAGTTATTGACAATACCAGCTGTCAGGAATTCTAACTGACCAGAAGCGTGAAAGTCATTAAATCTTTTAGATACATCATTACATCTCCGTAAAGGAGTATAACCAGATTGGCTGAAATCTTCTGATTTCCAGCTAATTATGACTGCTTTTTGTTCACCTGCTACTGTTGCCAACTGTTCTGTATCACAACTAAATAATTCTCCTTCTGCTGCATAGCTAGGTGCGCTAAAAGCTGTTCCTAAGCTACTAGCTACTACTACTCCACTCAGAATAGCTAAAGACTTGCGTAGCATAATTATCTACTCCAAAATGATACTATTGCCTTTTCATCCCTCAGCATATCGTTACTTGCGAAGAGATACCAACAGTATATTCCCTGATACGAAGCTTAAAGATTTGTTGAAGCGGTTCCGTGATATTTTTTAACAAATCCATATGACGATTGAATCTTGAATGAACATAGAAGATTACATCTAAAACTTAAAGTATAAAAATCAAATTTATAATTCTGCTCATCAATGTGTCTAAGTTACCCAAAATTAATGTATAAAGTAAGTTAGTAAAGCTGACTTGTGACCTAAAATTCCTAAGTATTTATTGAAAGAGAGTAGTAATTGTATGAAGTGGTATTTACTGTCTAAAGAATGTAGTATATTTTTAGTCTCTAGTTCAGTCTTACTAGTATCTATATTACCAAGTTATGCTGATTCATCTAAGACTTCACCGATGGGGGAATTAGTGGGTGAAATCGTCGCCCAAGCGGCAAATCCAGAAGGCAATTTTAACCAGGAGCGGTTTCCACAAGCTGCACCCATTCCCCAACCGTTGACTCCAGAAACTCAACCACCTGTTCAAGCTCCTACCTCCGAAACTCAACCCGAAGATGCGAATAGAAGTATTGAGGTGAAAAAAATTGAGGTTATCGGTAGTACAATTTTTAAACCACAGCAATTCAGTGCTATCACTCAAAAGGTGGAAGGACGTACTGTTAGTTTAGAAGAACTTGGACAAACGACTGAAGCAATCACCAAGCTATATACTGATCGGGGTTACATTACCTCCAAAGCAATTGTGATCAACCAAACCATTAGCCAAGGTGTGGTACAAATTCAGGTGTTTGAGGGTGGTGTAGAAGCTATTGAAATCGAAGGTACAAAACGTATCCATCCTAATTATGTGCGATCGCGTGTAGCTCTAGGAATTGGTCAACCTCTTTCGGCAATTAATCTAGAGAACCAATTAAGGTTATTAAGGTCTGACCCGCTATTCTCGAATATAGAAGCTAGTTTACGGACTGGTAAACAACCTGGACAAAGTATTGTGGTAGTCAGGGTAACAGAAGCTAAACCCTGGAATATGTCTTTTAATATTGATAACTATTCTCCACCTAGCGTTGGTTCCGAGCGATTTAGCGTTAATAGCAGTTACCGTAATATTACAGGGTTGGGTGATGAACTCTCGGCTTCTTATTACCGCACCATTGCTGGAGGTGCAGATATTTCTGATTTCAACTATCGAGTCCCCTTGAATGCGATGAATGGGACTTTACAACTGCGAACCTCATTTAGCAATAACAAAGTCATCCAAGACCCATTTAAGACTTTTGATATTCGGGGAGAATCGGAATTGTATGAAATTAGTTATCGTCAACCTTTAGTGCGATCGCCCCAAACCGAATTTGCTTTATTATTAGGTTTCACTCTTCAAAATGGTCAAACCTTTACTTTTGCACGACCAACACCATTTGGCTTTGGTCCTGATAGTCAGGGTAACAGCCGTACCCGTGTCATTAAATTTGGGCAAGATTATTCCCAACGAGATACCCAAGGTGCTTGGTCATTACGCTCTTTATTCAGTTTTGGGATTGGTGCATTTGATGCTACAACCAATGCAAGTCCGGTTCCCGATGGTAAGTTTTTTAGTTGGTTAGGACAAATCCAACGAGTCCAACGTTTGAGTAATAACAATATCTTTATTACGCAACTGGAAACCCAGCTGACACCAGATGGTCTATTACCATCACAACAATTTGTGATTGGTGGTGGTCAATCAGTACGGGGTTATCGACAAAATGCTCGTGCAGACTGATAATGGGGTCAGATTAGTGTTGGAAGACCGTTTTAGCATCCAAAAAGATGCTCAAGGAAATTCATTATTTCAAATTGCACCGTTTTTTGATTTAGGATACGTCTGGAATGTGGATAATAACCCTAATTCGTTACAGAAGCAGACGTTTTTAGCCGGTACGGGAGTAGGAGTATTATGGCAAGTTTTACCCAATCTCAATTTACGCTTGGATTACAGTTTACCTCTCATTAATTTAGACGACCGGGGTAAAAATGCCCAAGATGATGGCTTGTATTTTAGTGCTGGATATAGTCTTTGAGGGAGATGGGGGGATGGGGAGCAGAGGACAAGGAGCAGGGGGCAGGGGGCAGGGGGCAGGGGGAGAAGAGGACAAGGGGCAGGGGGCAGGGGGAAAAGAGAATTTAAAAATATTCTCCCTATCTCCGTTTCTCCCCCCTACCTCTTCCCTCTCCCCTGCTCCCTGCTCCCTGCCCCCCTGCCTCTTCCACCTCTCTACTTACCTTTAGGTGCAAGGAAACCAGCTTTTTCAGCCTGTGGCTACGTCTTTGAAACAGATATCTGGCTTAACTTTGTCGTAATCAGGGGATTTCTTGGCAAGATGATAAATATTACCTCTGTTCTTAGTTACATTACCCTTAACAGGTGCATTAGTGGGACAAGTATTTGCAGCTGTGGGTTTAACCCCTAATTGTGTTGCTAATTCTGGAATAGCTTTAGTTCCCGTTTTACCTGCTGGTGTTTTTGCATCAGGAGCAGTACCAGAATTAGCTTGAGAAACAGGACTGGTGGAGGTGTCTGGTTTACTAGTTGCTGATTCCTCGGCTTTATTTCCTCCACAACTAGCCAGCATTAAAGTTGCTAATAATGTTAGACAGATGGTAGCTTGATGAAATTTAACTTGAGTCTTCATGATGATTTAATTATTTATGTGAATTTATGTGAATTTAGGTGATGTTGATTCTAAAATACTGCGATTAGTTAGTTTAAAATCAGACGTTTTAGCCAATTGTAACTTCATCAGTTTGGACATCGCTAGCACCATTCACATCTCTAGCAATCGCCACGAATTCGTCTAAAATATCCTGACTGGGAACTTCTCCTTTTAAAACTACGATAGTTCCTAACTGAGCAACATACAGAGTATTAATGTCATCAAACCGACCATCCAAATCAAAAGCCAAAGCAACTCTTTTTGCTAAACCACTTTGGTCAAATTCTCCATTCAATCCCGCACGCTCAATGGGAATCGTTTCACCCTCTGGAGCGTTACTAGCAATTAAATTTTCGTCAGGATTGACTTGAGCATCTTCAGGTGCTTCTAAACCAAAAAGTCTTTGTAACCAAGCCATAGTCGTCACATCTCCATGAAAAATAACAAAATTATACAAGTAATCTGTTTTTAGTTTGCAGAAAGAAGAATTTGGGCTGATGAACAGAAACAAAAACCCCATAAATACTATAGAGAATAAACTATCAAAAATTTATTAGTAAAAATAGAAAATTGTTAAATTTTGCAAAAAATAGGTAAAATATGGTTTAAATCCCCGTTTTCTGAAAGAGAACGGGGATTTTGTTATTTACTGGATTAGTTTTAGTCAGGGGTCAAGTTCTTCTCTAGCTTGGTCTTTCAGGTCTTCAACTCCATGACGGATTTCACTTTCGGCTTGTTTTGCTTTACCCTCTGCTTTGTCTTTAGGATCTCCAGTAATTTTACCTTTTGCTTCTTGGGCTTTACCTTCAAGATTTTTGGCTGTGGCTCTGGTTCTTTCTTCTAAGCTCATAGAAATACCTCGTATGCGGGAAAATCAGTTACTTTAGTACTGAGAGGAAAGCTACACGAGCGGTTTTAACCGCAGTGGAAATTGAAAATACTGGTTTGTGAATGGATATAATCCCCGGAACCAGCAAACCTAAGTTAATTTAGTGAGTTATTCACGGATTAACCAAAGAGAAAATTATTTGCGATCACCTTTACAAGGTAGCCTAGATTATTTATCTTAGCCTTCTGTCATAAGGTATATTAGTTATCTCTATATAAAGAGGGATATCGAGGTAAAATCCCTAAAAATTCAAGATGGTTTCAACTACTTTATCCATGTAAATTGACGTAATTTTTATCGTAATCAATTTTGCCGTAATCTAACTTGATAATCCGATCTGCTAGATGAAAATAGCGGTCATCATGACTAATAACCAAGACAGTTTTACCCCGATCTCGAAGTTCTGGTAATAACTTGGTATAGAAAATTTCTTTGTATATAGGATCTTGGTCAGCAGCCCATTCATCAAATAAATAAATTGGTCTATCTTCTAAGTAAGCAGTCAACAAAGCTAATCGTTTACGTTGTCCTTGAGAAAGTGCAGTAGTTGATAATTGACCATTTTTAACTTTTACTTTATGGTCTAGTTGCAGTTGCTGCAAGTATTCACTACATTTCTGATCTAAATTATCGTCATCTAAACCCAAAAGTTCCTCAAATAAATAGAAGTCGGAAAAAACCACCGCAAAATGTTGGCGATACCATTCCCGATTTTGTGTATCAATTAATTCTTTATCTAAGATAATTTCTCCTCCTTCGGGAATATAGAGTCCCGTAATTAATTTTGCTAGAGTAGATTTGCCACTACCATTACCACCAACAATAAATATTAATTCCTGAGGATGAAGGGTGAGATTGACAGAGAATAAAACCACTTTCTTCTTTTTCTCGATAGTAAGTATGAGTGATGTTCTTGAATTCTAAACTGTACCAATTAGATTTACAGGTAGAGGGAATCGCTGATAATTCGGCTCGGTTAGCTAGAGATAAGCCTAAGGATTCTATCTTTTTTAAGGCGACATTGGCTTTGATAATTTGCGGTAAGTTATTGACAATGTTATCTAGTGGTAACATTAAATAAGTAAAAGTCAGGATGTAGCTGGAAAGTGTTTGAGAACTAATAGTCAGTAATTTAGGTAAAGCAAACAGTAAAAATCCAATAGCGAAAAAAAACAGTAGTTTACCCCAACTAGTAGTGGTAGCGAATAAAGTCAGACCCTGAATATTATGACTACGAAATCTACTAGCTGTTGTGGCTAGATGTCTGGTGAGAAAGACCTGACGACGTTGATAGTTGAGTTTAAGTTCCTTAATACCTTGTGTAATAGTACTTAAATGTTGATATAAAATATCTTGGTCTTCTCTAGCTAGACCCAATAATTTTTCGCCTTTATTTAACAACCATTGACAACTTAATATACCTACAACCATTAATAGAGCTACTATCAACAAAACCGCCCAGGATAACCAAGTAATATAGATTAAACACCCCACCACCATTGCTAAATCAATGCAGAAAAAAGGAATTATATATACAGCATTAGCTACAGCTTGTACATCCTCGGTCAAAGTAGCTAATAGTCGGGAATTCCCTAACTGTTCTAAATGACTTAACTCCGAAGCTAATATTTGGTTGCTCAAATCTAGCCGTAATTGTAAAATCGCATTTTGAGATAGACGTATTAACATCACTTGGGAAGTGATACTGGTGACTAGAGCCACGATAACTAATCCTAAGAAACCCCAAGCGATGATTGTCAATGGTGAAGTGTGGCTATAATTGCTAGTGGCGCTAATGATGGCAATTAATCCAGCACTACTACCTCCACTCAGGAAACCAGTAATGATGGCGATCGCTACCATTCCCCAAGAAGAACGTAAAAGAAAGGCAATTAAATTCATGATTTTGATGTGGACGTTAGCTTTTGGGGTGTAAATGAGGAAGATGTAACTTCTATATATCGTTAATCTCAAAAAGTGTAACTTATTTGCGCTATATTGAATAACGTTTTTACAATTCCTCAGTTGGGCAAATTTTCAATTAACTCCAGTTGGTTTCACCGCATCTTTCACCGTGATTATCATTAATATTCTGCTGTTTGCACTCTGTCTATCATCAGTTCTATTCTATATTGGGGCGATTTATGCGGCGATCGCATTTTGGCATCACACTCCGGTGATCGACCCTGAATATCATCCCCCCATCACCATTCTCAAGCCCTTGTGTGGGGTTGATAGCCATGCACAGCAAAATCTAGCATCATTTTGTCAACAGGATTATCCCGAATATCAGATTATTTTTGGAGTCCGCGATGACAAAGACCCTAGTATAGAGGTAGTGGTCAAACTGATGCAAGAGTTTCCAGAGATAAATATTCAGTTAGTCGTAAGCGATCGCATAATTGGTGCGAACTTAAAAGTCAGTAATTTAGCCAATGCCCTCACCCTAGCTAAACATGATATTTTGTTAATTGCCGATAGTGATATCCGTGTAGAAAAAGACTATTTGCAGCGAGTTATCCAGCCGTTAAAAGACGAGAGCGTAGGAGTTGTCACCTGCTTATATCGTTCCTTAGCTCAAGGATGGGTAGCAAGCTTAGAAGCGATTGGAAGCGCAACCAACTTTCATCCCGGAGTTTTAGTCGGGAACCTGATAGGAGGAATAGAATTTGCGTTTGGTTCCACCATTGTGATTCGGAAATTAGCACTGGAAAAGATTGGAGGTTTAGAAGCGATCGCGGATTATCTTGCTGATGACTTTCAACTAGGCTATTTACCAGCGCAAATTGGTTATAAAGTTGTGTTGTCTGACTATGTGGTAGAACATATTCTAGCGAATAGCAGCTTAATTGATGCTCTTAACCGTCAAAGTCGCTGGGCTAGATGTATCCGTGTTTCTCGACCGGGAGGATACATAGGATTACTATTTACTTATGGTACAGTTAATAGCTTACTGTTTTTATTATCGACACAAGCAAGTTTCATTGGTTGGACTGTACTAGGTATTACTTGGTTGATGAGATTAATAATGGGTTGGGTCGTGGGAGCAAAAATGCTGCATGACCCAGGAACTAAAAAATTCGTATGGATGATTCCGTTTTATGATTTGCTCCATTTTGGAGTGTGGTGTTATGGATTTTTAGGTAATAGAATTAAATGGCGTGGACAGAAGTTGAAATTAATCAAAGGTGGTAAGTTAGTCGCAATATCCTAAGTAGATAAACAAAAATAAAACTATTGGCTCGTAGTTGCGCTTTAGCGCTCTCAATCTTAAACGCAAGCGAGTTTCATAGAATTTACATAACTTAATATAGTTAGAATTATTTTCGTATATCTACTTAAGGCTAAATCATCAATCTGGTGTTCCCTTCTAAAGCTATATTTAGAACTTTATACAGATATTTTTTCAATTCGGTTTCCTGACCTGGATAAGCTCGTAAAGCTTGAATTTGAGCATGAGGGTAATCGTAATAAAAACCAGGATAAAGAATTGCAGCATACTTGACTACGTGCTGTCCCTTCGGGTCGCGAATTGCATGACTATAAGTGTGCATTTTGTCAATATCTTCCTTTTTTGGCTTATTTTTTATATCTATATTTTCTGTATTTTCGCTTTCAAGTTTGTATTTAGGGTCAAATAGATAAACCTGATATGAACCATCTGCAAGCTGTATTTCCAAAGCAATATCAGGACGCTGTGTAAAGGTAGCACTAGATAATTCACCATTCTCACCATAACTACGCTCCGGAAAAAGTTCAATCTTAATATTATGGTGTGGATGTGTCAATACAAGAACTGATTGATTATTAGGAAAAACTCTCACATAAATTCCAGTTTTATCTCTACCAACTAAACACTGTTTTTTTACTTTATATCCTTTCTGTTCAGCAATTTCCAAAAGTGCTTTAATTACCCATAAAGTACACCAAACCTGATAGAGTTTAGGCAAATTTTCCAAAGGTGTATCGAGATATGGATTATCTAAATGCACGGTAGGACTTTTAATGAATTCCAAATATCCTTCCAAAGCAGAATGATAAGCAGGACGTTTTAAGAGAACCATTGTAATTTGATTTGTCCATGATTTAAGTTGGGTAACTTCATTCAGAAAAATTGCCTCTTTCCGAGCTTTTTTCAGTTGCTTAACCCAACATTTCACCTCCTTTAATAGATAATTTTTTGCATCTGCTTCACAAATACTTTCAATTCTCCTAAGTCTTTGATAAACCAATTCAAAAAATAGTTTAACTAACTGATTTTCATAAATATCAACTGTATGTTCTACACGTACATCCAGAACCTGAATTGGTTTTTTATTAGCATCGAGATTATGACCTCGACAAAAACTTTGAATCAGTCCATTAGCGGATGGTTTACGAACTTGCTCTTGTCGAACCCAGATTTCATTATTTTTGAGAATTTTGTAATGTTCGTGAGCAAGAGTGGATAGAATTTTAATTAATCCTGCTCGATTTTCAGTCCCGTTCATAGCACGACGTAAAAGCAGTATTTCTTGAGCAAAAGTATGTTCATGTAATTGTGGTAAATTCAGACCTGCTAAAGCACCTGTTTTTTGTAATTTGATTGCGACTGAAGTTGGAAGATAAGTCTCAAGGTCTTCTAACATTTGAGTAAAAGATTCTGGGCTAATTTTTCGAGGAATAATTGTGATAATTTGCTCCTCAACCTTTCCCTCATGTTCAAATCTTAGTCGATAATGACCAGGATTAGAACGTTCCCAATTAGCTAAGATTCTTTTTTCATTAAATTTTTGTGCAAGATAAACTTCCAGCTTTCTATCTTGCACAAAAATTTGTAATTGATGCCAATTTTCTTCAGATATAAACACTTGTAAAAACGCTGGTTCCCATTCTAAAGGAGCAACTATTTTTTTACCTTGAGAATTGAGAAAAATAAATTTAGAAGTATGATGTAAATCCATATTTTTTTAATGTTTCAAACATTTTTAAAGATTTAGTGTGACTTAAATTAAAATTATTATCTTCAGCAATTTTCATAAATTTGTCTAGTGCTTCTTCAAGCTTACCATCTGCACCTTTAAACTTCGGTAAAATTTTCTGTAACAATTGTTCATCTAAAGCCTCTTTCCATTGTACATTTAATGTTTCTGCTTCTTGTATATAGTTCTTAATTTCATCAAGCACACGAAAAGCAAAAGGAGCAACTTCGTGTATTGCATCCCAAATCTCCATTAAAGTCTCCTGATATGGTACATCATCTAAAAAATTCTTTAAATCTTCACGCTTAAATTCCAACTCAATCATTTGCGCTCGATCATAAATTTTGTCAGCAAAACCATGAGTAGTTTCATCTACATTAACTGTACCAATAAAATAAAAATTGGGAGGTAATAATACTTCTTTACCTGGTTCAATTTCAATTTTAGTAATTCCCTCACGCATTCGTACTTCCATTAATGAGAGAAACTTAGCAAAATAATATTCCACTCGTGCTAAGTTCATTTCATCTAACACTACATGATAAGGTTGAGGTATGCGGTGATCAAGTTCAGCTTGTTTATATTCTTCGGAAGCTGATTCAAGAAAACGACTAAATTCTGTGTGATGGTATGTTCCATTTATAGGATTTAAATATCCAAGCAAATCCTCATTAGTATTCCAATTAGGAGCGACAGGAACTAAAAGGTACTTTGCTCCTATAACTTCAGCATATACTTTTGTAAGCCATGTTTTTCCAGTACCACTAATTCCAGAAAGGATGACAAATTTTCTGATTTTCAGCGATAAATGATAACGACGGAGGGTGATTTCTGAAATTATTAATTTTTCAGAACATATTTTCTTATAAATTTCAGAAAAATCAGGTTCAATATAATCATCAAGTTCAAGCATATATTTTTCAATCTCTTGAATTGGTTGTTTTTCAGCTGCAACCAATAGTAAAATAAAAACTTTTTCCAATGTATATTGAATATGATTTACTAAATCTTTATAAGGAAAATTTAATAATTCCCTTGCTTCTATTTGTTTAAAAACGCGAATGTTACTATTTGACCAAATAAGTTCTTGTAACCAATTGGATAAAGAAGTAACTTGATTAGTATTCATTTTGGGTTCACAATGTAGATACAAACCATCTATTGGAAGAAAATGCTGAATAATTAATTGCTTATTTTTTTTGTCTTTAATATTTTGAATAAATTCTCTGTTATTAGGACTTCTTGCAGAAATAAATAAACCAAAATAAAATCTCTTGCTTATAATATTAATGAATAAATAAGTATATTTATGTTTTTCATTAAAGCTATCTATATAATTTAATTGATAACAGCAAGTACTATTAACATAAAATGGGGGTAATACAGATTCTTGTGTAGTGTCTATTCTCTTTTTAATTTTATTTGGTAATGCAGAAATTACATCAATGTAAATTTTACGAAGAGGTTTTTCTACATATTCTACAAACTGTTTTTTGTGTTGGTAATAAAAATCTTGGGTTGAATTTTGTTTAAACTGTTCCAACAGTACAAAGGTTTCCTGCGTAAATGGACATTTTAATTGGGATGTAGATTCGGTCATCTTTTCTAGAAATAATAGCTACTATTAGTATAGCAATAAATCACTCATGCTATAACGTAATATTACTTAATTTTCCTGTACATACAATACAAATGATGTAGTTTACTTACAAAACTTTCTATTTACTTAAATAGACATCTCCAGAAATGATGTAGGAGCGGATTGCAATATGCCCCTACCAAGGGTTTTAAGGAACGCATAATTAATTTTACCAGATGTCTAATAGCGATCGCAAATTCCATGTTTCAACTTCGTTGCAAAAAAGGAAAATCATAGCTACCCTTAAATAGGGAAAGGATATCATCTCAAACCAAAATGGCACAATTAACTATTCAAGTGTCAGATGAACTGGCTAACCGCTTAAAACCTATATTGCATCGACTCCCAGAATTACTATTGCACTTAGTAGAAATAAATACTCTGGAAAGACTAGAATTGACTGGTTTAACAAATAGTACTGCAACTTATACTAAAGTTTTAGACTTTTTAATTAAACAACCGACACCTCAAGAAATAGCCCAATTTAAAGTTTCATCCGCAGCACAAACACGTCTGCAAAATTTACTAGAAAAAAATCGTACAGGTACAATAACTCAAACAGAAGCCGATGAATTAGATGTGTTTGAACAACTAGATCAGTTAATGATGTTACTTAAAGCTAGGTCTTTAAGAACACGCAATAGCCTTTGAAAATTATCACCAAATAGATTAAGGTAAAAACCGATCTAATGCCGCTTTAAGTTGTTCAATTTCTACTTCTATATTCCCATCTTGCGCTGCTCTCCCAATACACTCCGTTAAATGCTCATCTAAGACAATTCGCGCTACCTTGTCTAAAGCACCCCGTACCGCAGCAATTTGTAATAATACATCAGGACAAGGTGTACTTTGCTGTACCATTGTTTTAATGCCACGGACGTGTCCTTCAATCCGAGAAAGCCGATTGACGATTTTCTTTAGGGATTCGGCACTATGAACATGAGGATGAACTGATTTTCCGTCTGGATGATAGTCTATGTGGTCGTGGTCTAAATTGTCGTCTAAATCGTGATTGTGGTTCGTTTCTGGGTTTAGGGATGTGGGTAAGGACTTTTTACCTGATCGCTTTTGGCCATTCATAGGTAATTAAATTGCTGATATTACTTTAGATCCTAACCTAGAGTGATTTTTAGTCCATAAATTATCCATAAATTCTCTAGAATGGGTAAAACCCGAACCTGAACGGTGAATCTCCATCATAGCTTTGGCATTGAATCTACCATTACCTTGAATAAAGATAATCTCTGGTTGACAGGATTTCCATTACTCTCTAGTCCCTACGCTCTATTAGATTTCTAGATTTAGTTATGCAAAATTTCCCATTGTCTCCGTCGATTCGTCAATTCAAGACTTATATTTTGGCGATCGCTATGTCAGCTATACTGCTGTTAACCGTGCAAGTGCTACCAACACAAGCTCAACCAGTGTTGATTGCTCAAAAGCCATCTTTAGCAGGTGCGGCCATTGGTACGAGTAGTTTTGTCACCGAAGCCGTGAATCGGGTGGGTAATGCAGTAGTACGAATTGATATAGAACGTACTATTACCCGTCGTGTTGACCCATTTTTGGAAGACCCGTTTTTCCGGAGATTTTTTGGTGAGGGTTTACCACCACAATCTCCCACAGAACAATTACGGGGTTTAGGTTCTGGTTTTATTATTAATAAAAATGGATTAATTCTCACCAATGCTCATGTAGTGGATCAAGCTGATAAAGTTACAGTCCGTCTTAAGGATGGTCGGACTTTTGAAGGTAAGGTAAAAGGCATTGATGAAGTCACAGATTTAGCAGTAGTGCAAATTAATGCCGGAAATAATTTACCTGTAGCACCTTTGGGTGATTCTAGTCGTTTACAGGTGGGTGATTGGGCGATCGCGGTGGGAAATCCGTTAGGATTTGATAATACGGTAACTTTGGGAATTATCAGCACCTTGAAACGTTCTAGCGCTCAAGTGGGAATTACAGATAAACGCCTAGATTTTATTCAAACTGATGCAGCTATTAACCCAGGTAACTCTGGTGGTCGACTATTAAATAGTCTAGGTGAAGTCGTCGGCATTAATACAGCTATTCGCGCAGATGCGATGGGAATTGGATTTGCGATTCCCATTGACAAAGCCAAGCTAATTGCTGCTCAACTAGAACGCGATGGTAAAGTTGCTCACCCTTACTTGGGTGTGCAAATGGTGACATTAACACCAGAACTAGCTCAACAGAACAATAGTGACCCTAATTCAGCGATTATTATTCCTGAAGTTAATGGTGTTTTAGTGATGCGAGTTGTTCCTGATTCTCCAGCTGCAAATGCAGGTATACGTCGGGGAGATGTGATTTTAGAAATTGATGAAGAAGCCATCACCAGTGCAGACCAGTTACAGAGAGTAGTGGAAAATACTAAGCTTGGTCAGGTATTGTCTGTGAAGGTACAACGAGGTAAACGGTTACAAAAACTTTCCATCCGTACTGCTGAGTTGAAAAACGCAGCTTAGGAAATGGTCTATTGACAGTTAACTGTTAACGGTTAACTGTCAACCATCCTTAAATTTTGTCGCAAGTCACGAATCCCAAAACTGGTATGGTTATCACAGGGAATAGAGATGTGGACTAGATTGATTTTAGCATTCTAAAAATATTTTTAACATAGCAGTATTGCCTAGTGATAAAACAAAGCTATAATAAAACTGGATGAGAGTATTCTAACAATCATTGATAAAAAAGAACTTATGGATTGCCTACAATATAAAGCTTTTGAGGATAAACCAAACAGATTACATCTATATTAGGTTATCAAAAAACAACTGGAGAACTGTGAAGTTAGCGTAAAAATTATTTTGTGTTACCATAGCGTGAAATAATGGTAATATATAAAATACTAGCCGTACCAGCATTGCTTCAAATGTAATTATTAATCCAGGAAAGGGAAACTTTAGCAATGTGATAGTGAGAGTTATTCCATCATCAACCATTGAATAATAATGTCAGATTTCAATATCTAATTAACTTATGATGTCATATGAAAGAAATATTGAACGCATACTGTAAACAATCTAATCCTGGACTTCTACTGTTAAGTATGCCAACTGGCTCTGGAAAAACTTATCATGTTCTAGAATTTATCTATTCTAATTATCAGGAATTTGCTGCTCAGAAAAGAAAAATTTTATTTATTACAAACCTTAAGAAAAACTTGCCATTGGCAGATTTAAGAAAGCATTTTATTGAGGGAGGTAATGAAGCAGATTTCGATAAGTATGTTCTTTTTATTAATTCTAATTCCGACAGTGTTATTGACAATTTACTGAATCTTGATAATGAAATTACTGAGGAATTCAAGACAGAAAATTATAAAAAATTAAGAAAATATGTAGACTTGTATAAAAAACAAAAATTTAATCAACAAGAATTTAAATCTATCCTTAAAGAACAAATCGAGAAAATACTTGAACCTGGATTCAGAAAATTTATTCAGAAAAAATTGAAGGAAATTTTCAAGACAAAACAAGCTCGTTTAGAAGCAATAAAGAATAAGCAAGAATATCAATGGATTGGAAAACTTTATCCCGCAGTATTTACAGATGAAAAAACTGTTTTATTTCTAAGTATAGATAAATTCATTGTCAGAAATTCGACACTTGTTGAGCCATCTTATTACTTTTATGAACACTCTATTGATAAAGCACTTATTTTTATTGATGAGTTTGATACTACTAAAGAAGTAATCCTCAAGAGTATTATTCAATCAGGCTTGGAACATCAAGTAGATCTTCTAGATTTATTCTTGAATATTCATAATCACCTTATGCAAAATGAATTTCCTGAAAAGCTTCTTACCGAATCTAAACGACGTTCAAGGAAAAAATTGCAATCCCTACAAGAATTAGTTGAAAATTTAAAAACCCAAGCAAATGACATATTCAATAAATATAAACTACACCATACTTGTAAATCTCAGGAGGATTTTTCCACAAATAAAAGGAGTTTTTTATTCTATGATTATCAATTCCATTATGTACTAGACCGTCATCAGAGTATCAAGATTATTGAAGACTTAGAAAATCGCACAAATTGGATTAAGGCTTTTGATCCTAAAGCAGAAACAACAAATGTTGATATTAGCTCATTGTTGAGAGATGTTGTCGGATTTTTAAATTATTTCCAGACAGGAATTGGATATTTGGCACAGAACTATTGCCATTTAAAAGAAGAAGATAAGAGTATTAAGGAAACCTTTTCCCTAGAATCTTCTATTAAAACAGTTCTCAATCATTTTCGTCTTGATACTAAAGATGTGGAATTTTTAGCCAATAATATTATCCAACGCGAGTTGCAATATGAATTACAAACTAAAAAAAGAACCATCCAAGACCAGGGATTCTATGATACAGGTTTTCTTTATCATGATATCGTTGATAGTGATGAACATGATACGTTATCAAAGATATATATGTTCAATTTTAGTCGTACACCGGAATCCTTATTAGTTGGAGTTTCTTCAAAGGCTATGGTAGTTGGTATTTCTGCAACTGCTGGACTTTATACAAACATTGGAAATTACGATATTGAATATCTTAAATTCCGGTTAGGTGATTCATTTATACGCTTGAGAGAAGATACACTTGTTCATCTTAAAAATGCATATTCTCAAGCTACTAAAGGATATGATAAAGTCGTGATAAAAACTGAATTTATTGGCAAAGATACAGAGAAAGATGCAATAAAACAACTTGAAGAGATTTTGAATGATCGAGAAGCAGCTCAGGCTCTATGGAACAATTTACGACATAGCAGTACAAGAGATAAAGAAGAAGATGTCAAAGATTTATTGGGACTTTATGTGAGAGCATTGACGGCATGGAAATACTTTCTCGAACATCCTGATTGTCATGGATTTCTTTGTTTATTCAACAAATTACCAAAGGATGATGATCCAGAATTTGACAAGAAAAGATTATTTGAGTATGCAGAATTACTCTTAGATGGAAATAAAGATATCATAAATGATTCAATATCAGAAATAATAGTTGTACTTTCTAGCCAGGAATTTGATCAGAGTAAAGAAAAATTGCTAAATGAATTGAAAAATAACAAACGTCGATTTATTATCTCTACATATCAGACAATTGGAGTTGGACAAAATCTTCAATTTCCTATTCCAGAAGGAATAGAGCCAATACATATTAATGACTTTTCTAAGCATAAATCTATGGATATTAATGGGATTTATCTAGATAAACCCACGAATTTAGTTGTTAATATATATACTGATAAAATCAAAAGTGATGACTTCATAAAATACCTTTTCCAACTAGAATTTATGCGTGAGAATGGAGATATTTCATTCAGTATATTTAAAAGAAAATTGGATCAAGTATTTCATTGGTATCTGGGGGATAAGGAAAAATATAACCCAAAGATAAAAGATATTAGCTTATACGATACTGGTGCTTACTCACGGTTTTTGAATAAAATAATTATTCAGGCCATAGGTAGGATATGTCGAACTAATATGAAATCTCCGACCATTCATATTCTTGCTGATGCTTCAATCCGAAAACATTTAACCAGATTCTCTATACCGGAAGATGTAATTCCTGTTCATGAATATACTGCTCTCCTTAAATTAGTGAATGAATCGACTCGTCAATCAGAAGATTTGATAGAAATACAAAATCGTGCATCCAATAGAAGTAATTGGTGTTCTGCTTATATTCGCCGTCAACTGAATACACCGTGGACAAATAATAGTATTAAAGAATGGCAGGATCTGAGAGATCAAGTTCTTCGTCAACCTGTTATTGAAAAAAAATCAAAATCCGATCCTAAATGGCATAATATTTATCTTAAATTGCCGAAAGCGGCTGATTCATATTATTTTTCAGAGGAACAAGACTATAATGAAATTGAAGTTTTCTTTTCTGACAAATATGGTAAAAAACAAGTTAAAAAAGTCTGTGAAAAAACTTCCCGTCTTTCAGATTTGATGAAAATTGATATCTTACATCAGCTTTTCATTGATTCTGGCTGGGCAACAACATTCCCTCAGTCTGAATTAATGCTAACGCCTGCAATATTCAATAATATTTATAAAGGGGCGCTAGGAGAAGTATGTGGAAAACATATTTTTGAAACCCTCTGCCACACTCCTTTATTAGAATTGGATATACATGAATTTGAACTGTTTGACTTTAAAACGACTGATAATATCTATATAGATTTCAAGCTCTGGAATGATCAGGTTGTAGTAGAAGCTGATAAATTAATTAAAAAAATTCGCGAGAAAATGGAGCGTGTTAAGGCAAAAAAGGTTTTTATTATCAATATTCTTGGTACTTCAAATACAGGTTTTACTCCGATTATATCATCTGATAAAAAAATATTTGAGGTTCCTTATCTCTGTAAAAATGATAAAGTTGATCATGAAGCAATTAAATTTATTCTGGAGGAATTTTAATCATGAGTATTTCTACTAACCGATTGGAAATCAATTTCAATATTGATGCCATTAAACAAGACTTTTTGTTTATTCGATTGGAGCGACAACAAGATGATAAATGGTATGGAGCTAAAGAATTAGATCGCCTTATTAGTCAAGATTTTAACGCTGTTGCTGTTATGTTTCAATACAGTAAATATGCTTATGCTATGTTTAATAAACCAATCAGTTTTTACCAACTTAAATCTCGCATTACAGAAAATGAGGAATTCAAAAATAATGCTGTTATCGAGGTTTTTCCAAAAGCTATACTGGATCTTGCTGAAGATTGCATTTGTGAAGCGTGGTTAGCTCAAATTTTATTAAACTCGCTTGCTTCCTCAAAATCGCGCTTTGCTAAATATCATTATTGCAATCTAACCGGATCATTGTTACTTGTTCAGGATTTTAAAGGGAAAAATAAAGGTTATCTTGATGTAGCAAAAATCACTTTAAGCTCCGACTACCTTCTAGATGTTAAAATGGTTCGTTATCGGCAAAAAATTTCAATTCTTTCAGAACTGAAAAAAACTGTTGATGGTAAACGCAAACAGGAACTTCAAAATGCTCTTTCCAGACCTCATTATATACTTGAAGCATCAACTAGTACTCTTAGGAGACATTTACCACGTGATCTTGAAAGTGACCCAAAATCAACATATATTGAATGTGGTTTAAAAGGTAAAAAAGCTTCTGCTCTATTTCTTGAATTTGACAGTATTGATAATTTCTATAAAAGTCGTAGTGGTATTTTTTATCATGTTATGACAAGGATTAAGTCCGATTTATCAAAATATATGAATATTGATTTTTATTCTCGTGAGATTACTGAAGATATCCCAATTATAAATACTTTAATTAACAAGGCACAAAATCTTCATTTCTTACTTGATAATCAGTTAATACATATAGTAGATACAGTAAATAATGAAGAATCTGCTAATTTAGTAATTACGCTAAAAGAATTATTTCTTCCTTATGTTACCGATGAAAAGTTAATTACTTGTGGTAAACTAGATAAACAAAACGCGCTGAATGTTAGAATTATTCATGATGCCAATTTTTATGAGAAAATGGAACAGGAAGATAAATACCTTCCTTCAACAAATAAAATTCAGCGACAGCATATTACAATTGAATCAAATGAAGCCGTATCGAATGCAATTATTAAAACATCTATTAAAGAACTACTAATAAAGCGAGATATAAGTTGTCGATGCTTGAATTTATTTAATTGGAATAAACTTCAATCAAAAGGAACTTGGACTTTTGCTGCTTGGGATGAAGATGCAAAGCACGTTATCTTTATGGAAATCCAACCTAATGGTAAGTTTGAATTTTTTAAAATTGATGATCTAAATATATCTAATTATCCACCAAAATTTGCACGGTATAAGGAATTCATGACAGATATTAGTTCTGAGACAAAGATTAGGAGATTGGAAGGACTGGTTATTTCTGATAATGGTGACATTAATCAGATATTTCGTACTAATGAAATCACAATTCCTGAGCTTTCTAAAATTGAAACTATTATCAAGGAAGTTGAAACTGAGCTTCCTGAAAACTATCAAACTGGAAATGCTTTAGCAGATTTGGTGCAAGAATTTATAGATGAAAATTTTCAAGAGGAGCAGGAAAATCTTGATAAACTTTTGTGTTTTTCCGATGAATTGCGAACGTTAGATAATAATGAAATAGATAAAAACCACTTCCGAAAACTTTTGAATGACAAGTTGGGAAAAGGTACAAATATTGCCTCTGAGTTACGTAATTATTTTCTAAATAAATATAACATTAGGTTGATTTTTTCAAAGCAGAAAGATAATTTGCAAGATTTATTCGACGCTTCTCTCAATATAAAATATTTTGGAGAAACTAAAACAGAGGCATATTATTTCGTGGGAACCCGAAAAGAAAATGTACAATTTTCTTTCAAGGATGCTTGTCATATCCGAAAAATTGTTGCGGTGGATGACTCTAATTTGATATTCAAAGAACTCCTACAAACTATGGATGTAGATTTTGTCCGCACAGGACAAAGTACAGTCATCCCTTTTCCGTTCAAGTATATTAGGGAATACAATAATTTTGATACCGCTAACTAGCTGTAAGTAATTGACGGTTAAGGGTTAACTGTCAATCATCTTTAAATTTTGTCGGAAGTCACGAATTGCAGAACTGGTATTACGGTCATAAGCAATTTGGAAACATCGCTCAATTATCTCTGAGAGGTTAATTCTGGGAAAATAACGACTTTCAGATGTGAGCATATAACTTTTACCTTGAAGTTGGTGAATGCGAAGTTGTCGGTTTTTGAACAACCACACTTCTGGAACTTGATATGCTAAATAGTCATTGACATCAGAATAGCTGGTTACATCAATCTCAAGTACTAAATCTGGTGGTGGGTCAACAGTCCAGTTGATTCGTTTTTTACCAGATATTGCTTCCCAGTTATCAATATAAAAACAATAATCTGGTTCTATCCCACTTTCCTGCGGTAATTCCATCGTGATGGGAGTAAAGGAATCATATTCCCGCTCTGTATAATCTAACAGAATTTTAATAACATCAGCAATTAGGCTTACATCCCGTCCGTGTTCAGGTAAAGGAGACATGAGAATTATTTGTCCATCTAGATACTTGAGTCGCGGAATTGAACTTTTACCCCTTTGTTGACTCAGAGCTTGATACTCTTCCCAAGTCCCAGGTAATCGCACCACTGAACCAGGTGGAAGTTGGATTTTTTCAGGGGAAACAAGGGCAAACATAAGTTTTTCACCAACCAAACTAAATTCATGGTAAATTTGTTTGTGGAGCGGGCATCTTGCCCGCCTGACTTCAATGACGGGCAAGATGCCCGTTCCACATCTAAAAATAAAAAGTCCTTACAATTCCAATTGTACTCCCCGAATTGAATAATCTAACAATTCCATTGGATGCAAAACAGAAATTTTATTCCCTTGCAAATGCTTAGTAATTTGTAAAGTACAACCTGGATTCGCAGAAGCAATTAAATCAGCACCAGTATTTAATAAATTCTCTACTTTTTGCTGTCCTAATTCCTCAGCAACTTCCGGTTGCAACATATTATAAACCCCCGCACTTCCACAACATAAAGCCGCATCTATAGGTTCTCTTAAACTCACTCCAGGAATTTGTCGTAATAACTGACGGGGTTGGACACTAATCTTTTGTCCATGCAATAAATGACAAGCATCTTGATAAACTATAGTTAAAGGTTTATCCGTCAAAGGGTGACAATTTCGCAGTTAAACCTACTGTAATTAAAAACTCTTGGACATCTTTAACTTTAGCGGCAAATTCCTGTGCTTTTTCCCGATATTCTGGGTCATCTGCTAAAATATGACCATATTCCTTTAAAGTATGTCCACAACCAGCAGCATTGATAATGACAAAATCTACATTTGTATTCGCAAAACTATCAATCATTTGTCTTGCTAATCCTTGAGCTTGTGCGGTTTGTCCTTGGTGTTCGGGAAGTGCTGCACAACAACCTTGCGATTGAGGAATTACTACTTCACAACCATTGGCAGTTAATACCCTGACTGTTGCTTCGTTGACGGGAGAGAAAAATAATCGTTGTACACATCCTAAAATTACCCCGACTCGATAGCGTTTCTCTCCTTGAGCAGGAATTACATCAGGTAAATTAGTCTTGAAAGGTTTTCAGCGTAATTTCTGGTAAGATAGAATCCATTGCTGCTAAACGGGGAGATATTTTTTTGAGTAAACCCGTCGCTTGCAAAAATTTAGGAATTCCTAATTTTTGATAAACTAACAAAGGAAAAAGTAATATTCTTAAAAGATCCGGATTGGGAAATATAGAAAATATTAATTTTCGGATTAATTTATCGGGAAAAGTCCGTGGATAATTTCTCTCTACTTGGTGACGAGTTGCAGAAATTAATTTATCATACTGGACACCGGAAGGACAAGTACTCACACAAGCTAGACAACCTAAACAAGAATCAAAATGTTGTACTGATGCTGTATTCAGGGCTATTTCTCCCTCATTGATAGCATCCATTAAATAAATGCGTCCTCTGGGAGAATCCATTTCTTTACCTAGTATTCGATAACTAGGACAAGTAGAAAGACAAAATCCACAATGAACACAACTATCAATCAATTTCGGTTCAGGTGGATGATTTTCATCAAAACCCTTTAAATTTTTTAAACTAGCTACATTATTCACCACATTTTCTGAAACTTGCATAAATACCTCTTTTTTAATTCCTCTTTTTCTATATTTGATTTAATTACTATCAAACAAAATATAGATATTAATTTTTGAATTTTGTAGGTTTACCTTCCCGTCGGGTATTTTGAATTCTTCAAATTCCCCCGACAAACCGACCAGGACTTAAAATATTTTGGCGATCAAATTGGGTTTTAATTCGACGCATTACTGGTAAAGCATTACCATTATAACCCCAAATATCCGTTTTCTCTTTAATTCTGATGGGTGCTTCCACAATAGTTAAAAATCCACTCTGTTTTTCACAGAGCGATCGCAATTTCAACACCTGCTCATTTTCACTATCTAATCTTAACCATCCTAAGCCACTACTGAGATGAATTAAACCTATGTCAACTTGAGTCAAAATCTCTACAGCATCGGTAGGGAATACTCCGATTTTGCAGGTAATTACAGATTCTGTGGCTGATGCATAAATCAACTTGGTCAATCTATCCCAAAGATTAATCTCATCCTCATCAACATAAACTTTCCCCACTAAACCTAACTTTTGTCCTACTTCTAAAAGTCGGCTAGACTGTTCTTGGACACTTTCGCTAATACTTTGGAATTTGGTAATTAATCCCCATCCTGAACCTAAATCTAAACTAGACACGAGTTTAGCTGAGAGTAAATCAGCTTGGGTTGGTGTTAGCGCTGAACCTCTGAGAGTAGACGCAGCTTGAGATATAGATTCAGCTGCTCCCGTTAACACTACCGTTGTCGCTGTTTGATGTTGAGGATAAACTCTAAATGTGACTTGGCTAATTATACCTAAGGAGCCATATGAACCAGTGAATAACTTCATTAAATCATATCCAGCCACATTTTTTACTACCCGTCCCCCAGCTTTAGCAATTTGTCCATCAGCACGAACAAAGGTAATCCCTAGAAGTTGGTCACGGACACTACCATAACGTTGTCGTAGGGAACCTGTATCAGCAGTAGCCACAATACCGCCGATGGTAGATTCTGGTAGTTTGGGGTCAAGAGCTAGAAATTGCCGAGATGTAGCCAAAATTTCCTGGAGATGGGAAAATTTCATCCCTGCTTCTACTGTGACGGTTAAATCACCTACAGCATGTTCGATTAATTGATTGATGTGTTCTGTACTGACAACAATATCAATCTTTTTGGCTAAACCACCCCAACTTAGTTTACTACCACCTCCACAGGGGAGAACCGACCATTGATTTTCATTGGCTGTAGCCATGACGGTGGCTAATTGGTCTTGAGTTTGAGGATAAACTACACGACTGGGTGGTTTTCCTGTGGCTAAAGCCGACAAAATCAATTGTTGCTGAATGATAGAGAGATTTTCCCAAGGGGCAACACTACTCTCTTCAATTATAGATGCAAGATGAGAGGCGATCGCATTCATTTTGTTCTTACTAATGTACTGGTTAAACTGCCTAAAAATGCGTAATTACTCATAAACCAGGTGAACTGGGTGAATTATTGATGAAAAAATATACAAGCCAACTAAGTCGAAATATCAGTATTTTACAATTTTAGATAAATTATTATGTTACCCTAAAAACAGATGTTAATGACAAACTAAAAAAACCGTCACTATAATGATTTGAATAATGACTAATTACCTTGTGCATTCAGTAAAGCGATTTTACCATAACGCAGATTTCTCCACCATAAAAATATTTTCGCAAAAATTAAATTTTCTTGCATACTTAACTATATCGGATTTTGAGTGACAACCACTGTAAAGATATACAAGTATAATATCCACCAAGGTAGTTATGGACTCGGATCGAGTATAACACTATTACGATCAAGAGGGTTTTACTCCTGATCACATTTTCCCAAAACTCTGATCCAAGTTCAATCCCTGTAACCAAGACGTCATCTAACTTTCTTCTTTTTGAATTTTGTCGGTTTACCTTCCCGTCGGGTATTTTGAATTTTGAATTGGCATGACCCTGGCTCTATAACATTTTGCTACAACCGTAAGTTTTTTTTGGATAAAAATACATGACATCTGCTGCTGAAATGCCAGCTACTACTGGCTCAACATTAACTACTACACACATTTCTAGTACTAATTCTCTGGAAAAAGCGATGGGTGTATATGTGACTGTTCATGGTCATTTTTACCAGCCACCACGAGAAAACCCTTATTTAGATGCTATTGAGCGTCAACCAAGTGCTTCACCTTTTCACGACTGGAATGAGCGCATTCACTGGGAATGCTACCGTCCCAACGCTTTTGCTAGGGTTTTAAATAACCAGGGTGAAGTCATCGGCATCGTGAATAATTATGAGTACATGAGCTTTAATATTGGAGCACACTCATGTCCTGGTTAGAGCGTTATGATGCAGAAGTTTATCAACGCATATTAGAAGCTGATACCAATAGCTGTCAAAGGTTACAGGGACATGGCAATGCTATTGCTCAAGTCTATAATCATATTATTCTGCCTTTGGCTAATCAAGCAGATAAATACACACAAATTCGTTGGGGTAAAGAAGACTTCCGTTCCCGCTTTGGTCGTGATCCCGAAGGGATGTGGTTAGCGGAAGCAGCTATAGACTATGCAACTTTAGAGGTTTTAGTGGCAGAAGGGATTCGTTTTATCGTCTTAGCTCCTTCTCAAGCCCTGCGTTGCCGAATTATTCCCACTAAAAATGATCCCCATCCCCAATGGCATGAAGTTGGTGGTAGTCAGATTGATCCTACTCGTCCTTATCGTTGTTATCTACGAACTTCTTTGAGTACTGCTGCTTCAGCTTTAAGTGTTTCTAAAAATACTTCTGAATCAGAAAATACTGAAGTAACACCTTATATTGATATTTTCTTTTATGACAGCCCGATTTCTAGAGATATGGGTTTCAGTGATATGGTCTATAGTTCCAGTCACTTTGCGGGACGGATTGGTTCGGCAATTCGTGGGGATCATCGTCCTGCACAATTAATTTCTGTAGCTACTGATGGTGAAACCTTTGGACATCATAAAAAAGGAACTGAGAAAACCTTAGCTTATGCCTTTACCCAGGAATTTCCGCAACGGGGTTGGACAGTCACTAACTATGCTCATTATTTGAGCTTAAATACTCCGGTTTGGGAAGTGGAATTAAAACCAATTACGGCTTGGAGTTGCGCTCATGGTGTGGATAGATGGCAAGATGATTGTGGTTGTGGTGGTGAAGGTGGTGTTTGGCATCAAAAGTGGCGTCGTCCCTTGCGAAATGCTCTGAATTGGTTACGAGATAAGTTAATTGATGTCTATGAAGAACAAGGAAGCATTTTATTTCGTGATCCTTGGTTAGCTAGAGATGAATATATTCAAGTCATTCGCTCACGCTCTCCGGCCAATGTGAGTCGTTTTCTAGCTCATCACCAAACTCGCAAGCTACAAGCAGCAGAACAAGTAGATGCCTTGCGGTTGTTAGAAATGCAACGTCATGCTTTGTTGATGTATACTAGCTGTGGTTGGTTTTTTGAAGAAATTTCCCGTCCCGAAGGCACTCAAATTCTCCGTTATGCTTCCCGTGCTTTAGAATTAGCTGGGGATGTTGCAGGTGTACAGCTAGAAAAAGAATTCCTCAAGCGTTTGAGTTTAGCCCCTAGCAACGTTGAAAATTTCCAACATGGAGCGGAAATTTATCGTCAATTGGTACTAACTGCTCAAATTGGGTTTAAGCAAGTTGCTGCTCATTACGCGATTACTTCTTTATTTACCAATCATAAAACCGCAGAAAAACGCAATTCTCTACCAGTAAAAAATTCGAGTTCTCAACTAACTTATACTCACCAAAAACAGGTTTACTGCTATACGGTGAATGAGCTAGACTACCAATTACAACGCATGGGGGCGTTGACTATGGTAGTGGGATATTTACGATTAGTATCAGAAATCACCTGGGAACACGAGGACTTAGTATTTGCTGTACTTCATATCGGCGGTTGGGATTTTCACTGTTCCATTCAGCAATTTACTGGTAGACGTGATTACACCAAATTAAAAGAAAAACTGCTGGTATCTTTGTCACAAGCTAGCATCGCTCATACTATTTTGGTGATGACCCAGTTATTTGGGGAAGAAGCCTTTAGTTTAGAAAATCTGTTTGCGGAAGAACGTCACCGGATTATGAGGTTATTAAGTCAGGAAACATTGACACGCTTAGACCAATTATACACTCAAGCATATCGAGAAAATTATGGCGTGATCATGGCTTTCCATCGGGATGGACTGACTGTACCCCAAGAATTGCAGGTAGCCGCAGAAATTGCTTTAGGTCATCGCTGTATGCTAACTTTGCGATCGCTAGAGCAAGAAATGAGTGAATTTTCCTTAAATGGAAATTATCTAGCTGAGTTAGAAGCCATTGCGACAGAAGCAAAACATCTCCGTTGTCAACTCAATATTCCCGAAAGTCAACCAATACTGGAACAGTTGATTTTGCAAGGGCTACGGCAATTATTGTATGATCATAATGGCAATCTGAGCGCAGATATCCAAAAATTAGAACGGTTGATTGAAGTCGGGGATCAACTTAATCTAGGGATATCTCTATATAAATCTCAGGAATTGTACTTTAATAATTTACATGGTCGCATCTTAAACCTGTGTCTGACTTCCTTAGATAATCAAGAAGACATTGCTCAATGTCGTCAGTTATTAAACTTAGGGAAGAAATTAGCTGTGGATGTGAATGTGATTTTGCATAAGTTGGAGTAAGGAGAGGGACAGATTTGTAGGGGCATATTGCAATACGCCCCTACCCCCCTACTTGTGTGTACACAGATCGTTAATCAGGATGACAATGATAGGGATAAAGCCACTGACATTTAAATAACCCATGAGTATGCTTTTGTAAAAAAGTCCCTGCATGATATTTGGGTAAAATATCTATCCCAGATTTGGTTTTAATTTCATAGAGTTTAGGAAAAGCAAAGCTCAAAACTCCGAAAATCAATAACAAGTAAATACAAGTATTTACAACTTTGGAGAATTTACGGGGATGATTAGGCATAAATTGAGTGATAGACTAAACTGAGAAATGACCAATTACCCTATGTGTTTATGAAACTCGTAATGATCTGCGACCACTGTTTTAGAGTAGCTATATGAATATTCCAAAACCCGATCACGCCATTCCGTAACAAAAGCAAAATTAATTAAATCATCAGCAATTGCTGAACCTTGTCTACCACCACTACGTAATTGGTCCCACGCTGTCACTTCACCCATACTCTGGATTAATTTTTCTAAACGCCCCATTTTTCCCTCTCCATCTTCTAATTTTACCTTATCTTCTGATGGCTGTAACTCTCGTAAAACATAAGATTTATTCCCATCAGTTATGACTGCTAACAATGCTGGAGAGGTATATTGCACCCGCTTTTGAATAGCGATGATTCGTGTTGCTGGACTTGACCACTCAGGTTGAGGAACAGTTAAATAAGATTGTAGAGAGCTAGTTCGCGCTTCTTTTAAATCTAATAGATAGTTTTGGTCAGGGGAACCTTTACCTTCAACTAAAATTAGATAACGTTCTAATCCTAAACTACCTGTACCAGCGATACGTTGTTGAACATCTAAAACTTCGTAGAATTTTTCATCTTTTCCAGTTGATTTTTGCCAATTATGAATGAGTTTTTCAACTTTTTTTTGTTGCGTTTCCGTTGCTTCTATAATACGCTCATCATCAATCGTTAACTGACGTTTACCTTTTTTATCTTTAGTAAATTTATCTAGAAAATCTGCGCGATCGCGTTTTTCCAGTTTGATTAATAAATCTTCTACTAAACCTTTAGCGGTTTCCTTTTCTACACTTCTAGACTGACCTTTAGCCAAAGTCTTGATGTAAACATCCAAAAAAAGATTACTTAAATCTAGTGCTTGTGATTCATTTATTTGTAAGGTTTCATAACCCACTAAAATGCTAGTAACAAATCTTGCTAAATCCCAAGTACATGGAGCCAGAGAAGATTCATCAAAATCATTAATATCAAAATAAACTAAGCGATTATCACCCTTATAACTACCAAAATTTTCTAAATGTAAATCACCGCAAACCCAGACTGGTGGAGCTATATTTAGGGGAGATTTTTTTGGTAAATCTTCATAAAATAAATGACAAGTACCGCGATAAAAAGAAAAGACACTCTTACTCATTAGTTTATATTTTAATTCGAGTAATTTGGGGTTACGGCACTTATTAAATTGTTTAATGCGGTCAGTGATATTACTGGACATATTTGTTTTACGAGCTTTAAATGTCTTGACATTTTCTCATCTTTATGGGTTGTGATAATATAAATTTTTGTTACACTTACACTCATATAACTAGGACAAAAACTAGTGTGGATGAAGTTTTATAGGTAAAAAATCACATAATTAGAGTATATTGCAGATAAATGAGATACACATAAAAAATAGTAAAACTCTTGTGGAGCAGGCATCTTGCCTGCCTGTATGTACTTCACATAGAATAAATGTGCTTTAATACACTAAATACAAACTAACGTACAATATAAATCAATACGGTTGATGTTAAGCTGAAAAATGACTAGAATCCCTATACTGTCATCCTGACGGTCGGGAAGGATTCGCAAGTTCTATATTCTCCTCACTACCAAATCCCTCCATATAAAATTGAGTTGCAAAAAAATCAAAGTTGTTTAAACCTGTAAATTGAAAATCCTCAAATATTTGTTTTGAATTGTGTATATTATGCAGTTTAGCTAATCCTGGCTTTCTTTCAATAACTGACCAATATTTTAAAGGCACTCCATTCATAATAAATCTATCATTTGTAGTCATAACTATCTGAAATAAGCCACTTTCAGATTTCTCAATAAGTAACTTAATTATTGCACATAATCTTTCAAAATCAAGTCCTTCTCCTATATCATCTATCAAGATAAAACTAGACTTTTTAGCTAAAAGTAAGTAATTTACTTGAATAATTAGAGATAAGGCTCTAAACATTCCTTGAGATATTAATGTTTGTTCTGTTTGATTTTTTAAATCACTTTCCTGAACATAAATACAATATGGTTCTAAATCTAGTAAGGATACTTCATCTCCTTCATCAGAAAGCAAAAGTGATGGTATTTTAGTACCAATTTCAGAAATTCCGTAGCCAATAGAGAACATATCTGATTTTATAGCATTAATAAAAGATTCTCCTAATTCTTCTTTTCCTAGTTCAAATATACCAATTACTTTTTCTGTATTTTTAAAGTTTATATTTATATTTTTTCTGATTTGCTCACTTTTTTTTAAAATGAAACTTTTTTTACCTAAATCAGTACCAAATTGATAATATCTTAATGAATTTGCCCAGGTGTAAATATCATCAAAAAAAGGATGTTGAATAGAATCTCTCCGTTTTAAAGCTGCAACTTCCTCAATAGGAGTCTGAAAATCCATATACAATCCATTTGAGCCTAATTTTTCAGCCCAAACTTCTCCTACACCTGATTCTTTCGGAAATATAAATTTATAGCACAGAGCTTGATTTTCGTAGTTAGATTATGCTTAATGTTTAGGTATAGATAAAGTGCATCTATCAATACCGAAAATATGATTAGCGTCAAAATCACATCCCCTAAATTCCCCCTCCGCACCAGCTTGGTCGTACCTTTTGTGTTGCAAATTGTGGCAGCTGTGGGACTAGTCGGTTATATCTCCTTCCGCAACGGACAGAATGCTGTCACTGAACTATCTCGTCAACTGCGTGTTGAGGTTGCATCTCGAACATTGCGGGTCATGGAAGATTATTTCAAAATACCACACCAAATTACACACAGCAATATTAATGCACTCCGGCTTAATCAAATTAATGTTGAGAATAGAGAGGCAGTAGAACGGCATTTTTTCTATCAATTGCAAACTTTCACTTTATGTCGTGAACTAGATATGGCCACACCCGATGGCTCCATAACTTATGTAGGACACAAATCTGATGGTACTTTTATCTCGAACACAACTAATAAATTTCCTAGACGAGAACTCTATGAACTTGATCGCGAAGGTAAGCGAGGTAAGCTCGTAAAAGTTACTACTAACTATGATCCCCGGCTTCGCCCCTGGTATATACGCACAGTGGAGAAAAAAAAGCAGACTTGGTCAGATTTTCATCTGCTGACAACGCTACAGATATTTGGAATTACAGGTACAGAACCTTACTACGATGAGCAAGGTAAGCTCATCGCCATTTTCGTAGCTCAATTCCCTGTCGCAGGAATCACCGATTTTTTGAAGACTATTAAAGTCAGTCCGACAGGACAAGTTTTTATGATCAGTCAAGCTGGTTTGTTGATTGCAACTTCCACAGGAGAGGACTCCACTATTGAGGTAAATGGTGAAAAGAAAATGATCAAAGCCATTGACAGTAAAAATCTTCTGACTAATAGAACATCTCGATTTTTACAACAACAATTTAGTGACCTGTATCAAATTAAACAGCCCCATGATCTATCCTTTGATATTGATGGTAAACGTCAAAATGTACTGCTACAACCTTATTCAGACGGGAAAGGATTAGATTTTTTAGTGGTGACTGTTGTCCCAGAAGCTGATTTTATGGAGCAAATTAATGCTAATACTCGGACGACTATGTGGTTGTGTCTAATCCCTCTAGGATTGGCGATCGCCTTTGGAATTCTTACCGCACAAACTATCGCACATCCAATTCTGAGACTGACCAAAGCTTCTCAAGAACTTGCAGATGGGAATCTGGAGCAAAGAGTCGAGACTAGAGACATAGTTGAAATTGAAGAAATAGAAACTTTAGAACAGTCTTTTAACAGCATGGCAGGGCAACTACAAGAAGCCTTTGAAACTTTGGAAGATAAGGTCAAGGAACGCACAAGTGAACTAGCAACTGCGAATGAAGAAATTACCATGCTCAATGAAAGACTTAAACAAGAAAATATTCGGATGGGAGCAGAACTTGATGTAGCTCGTCAAATTCAACAGATGATTTTGCCCAGGACAGAAGAACTAGAGATTGAAGGACTAGATATTGCTGGATATATGGAACCTGCCGATGAAGTAGGTGGTGATTATTATGATGTGCTGCATAGTGATGGAGTAGTAACTTTAGCTATTGGTGATGTCACTGGACACGGTTTAGAAAGCGGTATCTTGATGCTGATGACTCAAACTGCTGTTCGGACTCTCCAAGAAATTCAGGAAGTTGACCCAGTTGTATTTTTAGATACTTTAAATCGCACAATATATAAAAATGTACAACGAATGAATTCTGAAAAAAGCCTAACCTTAGCAATTATTAACTATGCAGAGGGAAGAATTAGTATTAGTGGACAACACGAAGAAACAATTATCGTTCGCAAAGGGGGAGAAATTGAAAGAATTGATACGATGGATTTAGGTTTTCCCATTGGTTTAGACGGAGAAATTGCTGATTTCATTAGTCACAAAACATTAGAACTACAGATGGGTGATGGCGTAGTGCTGTATACAGATGGGATTCCCGAAGCCAAAGATATTGATAAAGTACAATACGGAGTTGAGAGACTTTGTGAAGTGATTAGTGAGCATTGGCACAAATCTGCTGAAGATATTAAAGATGCCATAATTGCAGATTTGCGACGACATATTGGCATCCAAAAAGTCTTTGATGATATCACGCTGCTCGTGCTAAAACAAGAAAAAGATGTATAGCAGGAGTCAGGAATAGTATATTAGAGGCGTATTGCAATACGCCCCTACTTGTCTGTACATCGTCGCTAAATAGTCTGAGAGAGATTCAGATTTTTTGACTTGAGATATTGCAAAACCTCTTGATATATCTGACTACTAACGCAATTGCCCCTGCGACCATTCTCTAATTTAATATCATCAACAAAGAAATTGAGCTTAAACTCAGCATAAGTAATACCATCATCACTATGATTAGTACCTTTAATGTTAATTTGTGGCTCTTGCCATTTTTGACGTGGTTCCTTGAATCGTTCTTGAAACCATTTATTTAGTTCCATCACATAATCATCAATTCGAGTTTCTTCACCTTGGGGATTAGAAATTTTTTGGTATAAACGTTGGGAGCGGCGTTTTAACAAATTAATTTTGCGTTCCCAGTCCTCAGAAATCATATAACTATCGAGTTCCAAAAGATTTGGATCACGAATCCAGCTGCGATACCATTGACGGACTAAATCAATCAGTGTATCTTTTGCTCTAATTTCGTGCAAAATATAAACGGCGCGATTATTTTCAGTTTCTTGAATAGCTTCCAAACCTATTGCCAGCATAATTTCTCGATATTCTAGCTGCACATTTTCAATTTCATCCTGAGTCAAACCTCCTTTTTCAGCAAACTGGAGTGTCACCACTAATGCCTCAAGTCCTTGTTGAATTTCCTCTAATTTTAAGTTAACTTCTTGTTCAATTTCTAAGCGTAATTTACCTATTTCTTGTTGATTTATTAATTCTTCTATTTGGTAAAATTCATCAATTATACTTAATTTATCTTCAATGCTTCCTAAAGTATCTGGATGAGCTAAAATAATATGTTCCATTGCCCGTTTAACATCATATAAATCATGTTCAACTAATACTTCTACCTCCATTGAAGAATGGTAATAGGATGTAGGACGACTCAGGTTAACAATGTTATGACCTTGGAGGTTACTATTAGGAATATAAACATCACAATGCTGACTAGGTACATAAAATTGAGTAACTCTCACTCCAATTTTTTTCAGTATGCCAATTGTACCATCCTCAAGCTGCAAAACATCTCCAAATTGAAATGGCGTATCAATTAACAGCACAACACCACTAAAAAAGTTAGCGAGAATATCTTTGGCTGCAAAACCAATTATGAATGTTGCACCACCTAATGCTACCCAAATTCCGGTGAGATCAATCCCAAAAGAACGGAGTACTAAAACAGCAGCCATGATGTAAATTATGGCAGGAACTACTGCTTCTAAAATTGGCAATAATACATCATCCCACATTGCTTCTGTTTGCTGGGTATACTCCTTCAAATAGTAGATAAAAACCTCGACAAAAAGTTGTACTATCCAATAACTAATCGATACAACTAGTCCGACAGATAGAAGATTTTCAAAGATATCAATAATCTGAATTGAAGGTAAGCTCTCAAAGGTTAATTTGAGAAGAGATAACACGAAAATAGCTAGAACTGGATAAGCAGAAACGTTCAGGGTAACTAGAGCAATGTCTCGTTCAAATTTGCGAAAGATAGAGCGAAGAACGGAAAATAAGATGAAATACAGTAGCAATGCTCCCACTAGAGTAATCAACAGACTACTGGCAAAAAATACCCATGCATTAACTTCAAAAGGCAATAGTTCTTTTAACATTGTGTAATGGTTGAAATAAATTTCTCAGTAGTTCAGTAATGTGTTAATTCTGTATAAAATCCTGACAAAATTGTTCATACTATTTTTAGTCGGGTCGCGGGCATCTTGCCTGCTCTGGCTTCACTGGCGGGCAGGATGCCCGCTCCACAAATTTAACATGAACTTAGTTTAGTGGGTAGTCCGGTCAGCAGGTTTTATTGTAAAAAACACTACTTATATTAATTAATTTCTAGTTTTAATCCAGGTAATAATTTTACTAGATTTTGCAAGGATTTACCTTGCCAAGGCATATCATTTGAGCCTAAGACAACTAACTGAGTTCCTTTTTTCTTCCGTAAGGTCATCACAAATTTTGACAACATACTAATACCAGAACTATTGAGAAATGCGAGTTCTCTCAAATCTATCGTCATTACTTCTGGATTAGTTTCCACCACTTGATTCAGCAAAGTAGTGATTGGTTCGTATTCACTAGATCCACCCAGACTCAACTCACCTTTGAGACTAACTGTGATGGAATTAGAATCAAATAGCACAGTGTAATCCTCTCCCTTGATTTCCTGAATTTCCTGAGTAGCCATGTTTTGTATCCTTTCTTAAATGATCTTATGATTGGACTTGTACTAATATCTAAATATTATATTTCGATTTGTGCCATTGTTGTCACCATGATAATGGGGGAATTTTGGACGATATTTTCCTCCAGTTTCCAACCTAGTTTGGCTGAATAGTCGTTAATCATGGTCAGCAGACCCAAACCTGACGCTTTAGTATCTTCTTCAATACTTTTTTCTACTTGACGGATATACAGATCATTCGGATCGGCAGAAAGTAATTCTTCTATGAATGCTGCTAATTTATCCACAGTTGTGGTTTTGATGGTATTAGTAGTAGAAATTACTGCTTTTATTGTATCAGTATTTTCTAGAAAATGAATACCAAATCTGACTTTTTGTTGTAGTTCTTCATCGTTAAATTTAATCGCATTTTCTAGGAGTTCATTGGCAATATAACTAACAGAAGCTTTACTTTCTTTGATCCGGTTTTTAGAGTGGGGATTGTCTTCATCAACTGGTAAAAAATTGCTGAAATAATCAGCTACGAAATGAGCAGAAAGACGATTATTTTTCCAACGTTGCTTAATTGGACGAGTGCTAGGAGTAAAAGTTATTTCCAGAGAATCATGTTCTAGAGGAAATTCTTGAATAAAATCACCGAAGAATTGTGGCATATTTACGGCATCTTTAGATATAGCAGGAAATCAGGAGCCAAACCTTTATATGGATAAAGTTCCATTATTAATGGGTATCCTCACTGCTTTGACGGTTGTTAGACTACTTCAATTCCAGAGCGGATGTCTTCCAACTCTTGCAAATCAATTGTACCATTTTTATCCATATCCAGGATAGTGAATAGATAATCAGTGATATATCTCTCATCTCATCCGAGCTACGTGTTCCTACGGTCATATCCTCGATCATACCTAACAGTTCGTAAATTTCCTCCTGATCAAGTGTTTTACTCCCATCTGTATCTAATTTCAAGAACAGCTTTTTAATCACATTTTTTTTGTGACTTTAGTAACTTTAATAATCTATTCATACGTATGCTGGAATACAGAAATAATTGTGACAATTTTGTTACAAATTTGTAAAGAATAGTTGCAATAGCCGTAACACAAGGAAACGTTTCTTATGGTTAATTTACAAAATCATCAATCGTCACATCAAGTAGTGATTGTGGGAGGTGGCTTTGGTGGATTGTATGCTGCAAAAACCCTTGCCAAAACCAATGTAAACGTGACTTTGATTGATAAACGCAATTTTCATTTATTTCAACCGCTTCTCTACCAAGTTGCGACAGGTGCTTTATCAACTGCTGATATTTCTGCACCCTTACGGGCTTTACTTAGCAAGAGTAAAAATACCAAAGTGTTGTTGGGTGAAGTTAATGATATTGATGCCCAACATCAGAATGTGATGGTGGGTGATGTTGCTATTCCCTATGATACTTTGATTGTCGCTACGGGTGCAAAGCATTCCTATTTTGGTAAAGATAATTGGGAACAATTTGCTCCGGGCTTGAAAACGGTGGAAGATGCTTTGGTGATGCGTCGTCAGATTTTTATGGCTTTTGAAGCCGCAGAAAAAGAAACTGATCCGGAACAGCGTCAAGCTTGGTTAACCTTCGTCATTGTTGGTGGTGGTTCAACTGGTGTAGAATTAGCAGGGGCGATCGCGGAATTAGCTCACCAAACCCTCAAGGAAGATTTTCGCAACATTGATACCTCATCCGCAAAAATCATTTTATTAGAAGGTATGGAGCGGATTTTACCCCCCTTTGCTCCAGAATTATCACAGTCAGCTGCTACATCTTTAACTCGTTTGGGTGTATTAGTGCAGACCAAGACAATGGTCACCAATATTGAAAATGATCTGGTTACTGTCAAAGCTGGGGATGAAACTAGAGAAATTCACGCTAAAACTATATTATGGGCTGCGGGTGTGAAAGCTTCGGTTTTGGGAAAAGTCTTAGCAGAACAGACTGGTGCAGAATGCGATCGCGCTGGACGGGTAATGGTGGCACCTGATTTAAGCATTCCCGGATATCCTCAGATTTTTGTGGTGGGTGACTTAGCTAATTTTTCTCATCAAAATGGTAAACCATTACCTGGAATTGCTCCTGTAGCCAAACAAGAAGGAGAATATGTAGCCAAATTAATTCAACAACAAATTAAAGGTGATACCTTGCCTGCATTTAAATATCATGAACGGGGTAGTTTAGCCATCATTGGCAAAAATACAGCTGTGGTAGATTTAGGTTTTACTAAATTACAAGGCTTTTTCGCTTGGTTATTTTGGCTATTAGTACATGTTTACTTTTTAATTCCTTTCCAAAATAAATTAGTGGTTTTGGTGCAATGGGTGGGGAATTATTTAACAGGCAATCGCAGTGCGAGACTAATTACAGGTCAGATGGAAAATAATCATCCAAAATATCCATCAATACAGAACAAACAACCATTAAACGTCTAATTTGAGATGAGGCAGAGGGGCAGGGGGGCAGGGTGCGGGGGGCAGGGGGGAGAGGAAGAGGCAGGGGGGCAGGGAGCAGGGTGCAGGGGGGAAAACCGGAGATGGGGAGATAGGGAGATGGGGAGAATATATTTTAAATTCTCTTCTCCCCCTGCCCCCTGCCCCCTGCCCCTTGTCCTCTTCTCCCCCTACTCCCGACTATATAAATTATCTTGGTCGGAGAACATTCTGAGGAAATTGACCAAGATAATTGCCGGGAGGAGTATATCGACAAACCACATATCTACCATTGAAACCTTGAAATCTACCAGAAGCGATACCACAACCTAAACGAGTAGTTGATTTCCAAACCACTTGAGTAAAGTGACCTGTAGCACCAGAAAAACCAGGGTTGTTAAAGTTGTATTTTTTAATTTCATTATACCAATCATCAACAGCCTTATTTGCCTCTTCTGTAATTGTAGGCAGTTTGCCACTTGTTCCATAAACGTAAAGATTTTCTCCTTGTCCTTTAGTGCCCGAATGTTCAAATTTTTGTGTTGATGCTAGTCTATTTGCCCATTGTTGAGCACCGCTATTGAGTTGGTTATCCAATGTTAAAGCTGGAGCACCATGTTTAGCACGGTAATAATTATGCCTAGTCAGTATCGCCTGTTGAAAGGCTGCTAAATTATCAGCAGCAATAACATGATTTTGATACGAAGCAGATAATCCTAAAGTTGTGGCTATCAAAGTACCTAGAGTCAGCAATGACTGAAGACGTATTTTCCCGGAAGTAATCTTCATCGAATATTTCCTGTCATCCCAGGCTAAATTTCAATAATTACTGTATCATAATAGTTGTATCCAGTTGATATTTACTGAAACGTAAATTTTTACAAATTCTTGATTTTAATATATCCTGGCTGAAAAGGTGGGAAATTCTAGCTGCTTTGATGAAATCAATGTTAATTTACATTACAGTAAAAACTATCAATCAACTGAAGGAAAGAAATGTCGAGTAAAAACATTTTGAGTATTCTGTTACTATTTATCCCAGTATCTGTAGCTGCTCACTATCTAGAATGGGGTGACTTGATAGTTTTTATCACCGCAGGATTAGGAATTCTGCCCTTAGCGGCTTGGATGGGTACAGCGACGGAGGAAATTGCTGTCGTGGTTCGAACCTAGTTTAGGGGGATTATTGAATGCTACGTTTGGTAATGCTACAGAATTAATTATTGCTCTGGTGGCTCTAAAAGCTGGGTTAATAGATGTAGTCAAAGCCAGTATTACCGGGTCTATTATCAGTAACTTACTACTGGTAATGGGTTTTTCCATGCTTTTAGGTGGACTGCGTTACAAAGAACAAACATTTCAACCTGTGATAGCTCGTGTCAATGCGGCTTCTATGAATTTAGCAGTAATTGCCATTTTGCTACCCACAGCAATGAATTTTTCCGTGCAGGGAATTAGCGAAAGCACATTACAAAATCTTTCTCTAGCTGTAGCTCTAGTTTTAATTTTGGTTTATGGGTTAACATTGTTATTTTCTATGAAAACTCATGCTTATCTCTATGATGTAGGTATAGCAGAAATAGAAGATGATGATCATCATTCTGAAACTAAACCCAATATTGCTCTATGGACTAGCGTATTGTTGATATGCACTTTGCTAGTAGCTTATGAGTCAGAATTACTTGTACATTCTTTAGAAGTAGCAACATCTCAACTAGGTTTAACAACATTATTTATTGGGGTAATTGTAGTTCCCATTGTTGGTAATGCGGCTGAACACGCAACAGCAGTAACAGTGGCAATGAAAGATAAAATGGATCTTTCAGTGTCTGTAGCTGTGGGTTCAAGTATGCAGATTGCTCTATTTGTTGCCCCTGTTTTAGTCATAGCCGGATGGATAATTGGTCAACCAATGGATTTGGATTTTAGCCCTTTTGAATTAGTCGCTGTGGCTGTATCTGTGTTAATTGCCAATAGTATTAGCTCTGATGGTAAATCCAATTGGTTAGAAGGTATTCTACTATTAGCAACTTATATAGTTTTGGGCTTGGCTTTCTACTTTTTTCCCGTTGCATAATTTTCCCCGCCTGTGTACATACAAGTAGGGGCGTATTGCAATACGCCCCTACGAACCTCACCCTGGTTTTACTGCTCCAATACCTGTCCCTCTTGTTACTAAGGAGAGGGTGAGGGTGAGGTTCTTCTTGTGTGTACACCGTAGAGGGGACAAAATCCTATTATTCAAAGTTTTGCATGAGCAGCCAAAATAATTTTTTCGGTTTCTTCCCAACCAATACATTTATCCGTCACGGAAACCCCATATTGTAAATCTTCTCGTTTTCCAGTGATTTGCTGATTACCAGGATACAAATTTGATTCCAACATCATCCCGACGATGGAAGTATTACCATCGACAATTTGTTGAATGACATTTTCTAAAACGCTGGGTTGCAATCTGTAATCTTTATTTGTATTTCCATGACTACAATCAATGACTATTCTTGGTAACAAATCTACCTCTTTCAATTTGTCTTCTACAATTTTCACATTTGCTGCATCAAAATTAGTTTGACTACCACCACGCAAAATTACATGACCATAAGAATTACCTCTAGTCTGAAATACACTGACTTGTCCTTTTTGATTAATCCCTAAAAAATGGTGAGGACTTTTAGCTGATTGTAGAGCATTTAAAGCAACTTGAATATTCCCATCTGTACCATTTTTAAACCCCACAGGCATAGATAATCCACTGGCAATTTCTCTATGTGTTTGTGATTCAGTTGTTCGTGCCCCAATTGCTGACCAAGAAATCAATTCACTAATATATTGGGGAATAATGGGATCAAGTGCTTCTGTCGCTGCTGGTAGTCCTAATTCGGTAATTTTTAGCAGTAAATCTCTAGCGATGAGGATACCATTTTCTACTTGAAAAGAATCATCCATTTCTGGGTCATTAATTAATCCTTTCCAGCCTACAGTTGTTCTGGGTTTTTCAAAATACACCCTCATAATCAACAGTAGTTTATCTTTGACTTTCTCTGATAGCAGTTGTAATTTTTCTGAATATTCAATTGCTGCTTTAGGATCATGAATTGAACATGGTTCAACCACAATGAATTTTCGTTGATCCTGAAAATCTAGAATTTGTTCTATTTCATGTCTAGATTTTAAAACCGTCTGTTCAGCCGATTTAGTTAAGGGTAGTTTTGCCTTGACATCATTAGGAGTTAATAAAACATGAGAACTTTTGATGTTAGTGTTAATTAATTTGTTGAGCATGGAGTAAATCTCTTGTTTTTGATAATCTGTGTATGAACCCAGTATTAAATATACACATTTTTAACTCAAAATACAATTAGATTATTCATCTATTTCTTGTCCAATTTGTTGTAAATAGCTTAATAACCAATTTGCTGCTGTAGCTCGGCGGGTTTGTCTAGGTTCAAATTCACCAATTTTATAACCTTTAAATCCCAGCTTCTGTTTGAGTAATTGTTTATTTTCTGCGGGAATAGAACGAGTTAATTTAACTGTAGCTGGACGTGAATCAATAAAATCGGGTGGTTGTGGAAATTCATCCCGCCATTCTGGCAATACATTACTATTATCCCATTTTTCATTGGCTGGATTATAACGATAACCCAGGTAATACCATAACAATTGATTTACGGTATTATCATCCAATTTTTCCTCGATAATAGCCCAGATAGTTTCTCTGTTGAGTGTGGGTAAGTTAGACATATCTAAAATTATTAGTTGTCAGTATTTTAGTATTTAATTAACGGAAAATTTCCTGGAAAAATTGTCTCATCGCTTGCCAAGAACGTTTATCTGCGGCGGGGTTATAAAGTGCGCCTTTCGGGTCATTTTTATATTCTGGGTTAGTGAAAGCATGCAAGGTTCCACCGTAAGATATTAATTGCCAATCTGTATTTGCTTCACGCATTTCGGTTTCAAATGCTTTCACCTGTGCTTCGGGGACGAAAGGATCATCAGCACCATGTAGAACTAGTACCTTGGCTTTAATATTTTTAGCATCATTAGGGTTGGGAGTATCCAGATTACCATGAAAACTGACTACACCTGCAATATTCGCTCCGCTACGGGCTAATTCTAAAACTGTCCCACCACCAAAACAGTAACCAATGGCGGCTATATGTTTAGTATCCGTTAAAGGGAAATTCCGTAAAACTTCTAATCCAGCATTAGCGCGATCGCGTAATAATGGTCTATTCTGGCGATAAATGGTAGACTGAGCCGCCGACTCTTTTTGGTTTTTTGGTCGAATCCCTTTACCATAAATATCAGCCGCAAAAGCTATATATCCTAGTCTGGCTAATTGCTCAGTCCGTTTTTTAACATAAGGTTGTAAGCCATTCCATTCATGAACTACTAACACACCCGGACGTTTAACTTTGATCGTATCATCATAAGCTAGATAACCTTCTAAAACTGTGTTACCTTGTTTGTACTCAATAGTTTTAGTTTGAATAGCTGCTAGTACGCTAGTGGAAGTTAATGATATTACCACTGGTGTGAGCAAAACGGAAAGTCCTAATTTCATTTTTATGTCACCAACTATTAACATTCTCCAACAACCTACTAGTCAAGATTGGATTGAACAAGCGATCGCTAATTTAGATATTATCCTACTTGACCACTCCCATTGCGAACGAAAAGCAGCAGGTGTGGCTTTAAATTTGATGTTTCGTTATCCGTCTAATACTAAAATGGTACGGGAGTTAACCGCGATCGCCCGCGAGGAACTAGAACACTTTGAACTAGTAAATCAATGGCTAGAACGTCGAAACATTGCGTTAGCACCCTTACCACCACCTCCATATGGAGCGGGTTTAAAGGCGGCGGTTCGACCCCAAGAACCGATGCGATTTTTGGATTCCTTACTAGTGACTGGTTTAATCGAAGCTCGCAGTCACGAGCGGTTAGGATTATTAGCTAATTACTGTCCAGAACCAGAACTAGCTAAATTTTATCGCAGTTTAATGGCATCAGAAGCCCGACACTTTGGTATATACTGGGTGCTAGCTGATACTTACTTTCCACGGGAAAGTGTGAAACAAAGACTGGAGGAATTAGCAGTAATTGAAAGTGAGTTGTTAGCCACTTTGCACCCAGAACCTAGAATTCATAGTTAATCAACTAACCTACGGAAATTATGAAGCTTCAGTTAACACACTTAAGATTACTAGTTACGAACTACAAAGAATCTTTTCTTTTTTATCGAGATTTACTGGAATTTGCAGTGGATTTTGGGGATGAAAATTCAGTTTATGCTGAGTTTAATACTGGCTCTCTCCAGTTAGCGGTATTAAATAAAGAATTGATGACTGAGGTTATCCCCACCACAGATGAATCTTCATCTGTCAATACCCAAGATAAAATATTCTTGATTTTTGCTGTAGATAACGTGGATGAGGTTTATCAGCGTTTAATCGATAACAACGTAACAATTGTAACGCCACCTCAAGACCGTTCCGACTGGGGTATCCGTACCACTCATTTCCGTGATCCTGATGGTAATTTACTAGAAGTCTACAGTAATTTGAGTACCTGATTAAGTATTCAAGATTAGACATCTCCAGAAATAATGTAGGGGCGTATTGCAATACACCCCTACCAAGGGTTTTAACGAACGCATTGATCTAATTTTTAATCTCACGCTATAACTGTGCTAAAATATTAATATCCTTATTCTCAGATAATTACTAACCATGAAAAAAATAGAAATCGAACTAGATCAACAAACATTTAACAAAATAGAACAATTAACTCAAACCTATAATTGTCAACTCTCAGAATTAATTAAAGCTATGATTGACCAATTAACTCAACCTGAGATTCTCAACGATTCATTTATTGGTAAATGGTCTAATGATTCTGAATCAGTTGATCAATTAATTGAAGATACTTTGCAACATAGAATTTAATTAATCCTAATCAACGGTGAGAAATAAATCTTTAATTGATACAGACATCCTTTCGGAAATTCGTAAGGGTAGAAATCCAAAAGTAATAGCTAGAGCTATTGCCTATAAAGCTATATTTAAACATTATACTATCTCTGTGATTACAGTTTCAGAAATTATTAAAGGATGGAGAAAATTAAGCCGTAACGACAGAATTCAAGATTTTTTAACAGATTTGTCTCAAATAGAAATCTTATCTTTAGAACAAGAAAGTGCAGAGTTGTCTGGATTAATTCAGGCAGATTTAGAAAAAACAGGACAACCTATTGGATTAGCAGATGTATTGATTGCTTCTATTGCTATACAAAATAATTTAATTTTAGTTACAGGGAATACTAAACATTATCAACAAATTCAATTATTAGGTTATAATTTAGTTTTAGATAATTGGAGGAATTAATAATATCACTTTTATATTCTTGTCAAATGGGTAGTATCATGAGTACTTTGACATTAAATTTAGAAACCGTGGACTTGACAGATGAACAATTTTATCAATTATGTCAAAATAACCGCGAGTTGAAATTTGAACGAAATGCGAAAAGAGAATTAATTATTATGTCTCCTGTGGGTGGTGAAAGCGGTAATCGAGAAGCTGATTTAATTATTGATTTAGGCATTTGGAATCGTCACAATGGACTTGGTTATACTTTTAGCTCCTCCACTGTATTTAAATTACCCAATGGTGCTAACCGTTCCCCTGATGCTGCTTGGATTCGCAGAGAGCGATGGTTAGCACTCACTCCTGAACAAAGACAAAAATTCCCCCCCATTGCACCAGATTTTGTGATGGAATTAAGGTCAGCAACAGATGACTTAGAAATGTTGCGTTCCAAAATGAGAGAATACATAGATGCAGGTGTGCTATTAGGATGGTTGATTAATCCTCAGCAGCAACAAGTGGAAATTTACCGTCCTGGACACAATATGGAGTTGCGAAATCTACCTACAAATTTATCTGGTGACAGCATATTACCAGGATTTTCCTTAACTCTCTCCTGTTATTAAGAAGAAGCGATAGATGCATTTTCTGTAATGATATCCGTCGCAGGATTTATTCCTTGTAAGGTCAGAACTGAACAATGAGCATGATGCAGTACATAATTACTAACGCTGCCTAAAAAGAACTCACTCAATCCCGCACGACCACGACGACCAACAATAATTAAGTCAGCTGACCAATTCACTGCTGTTTCACAAATCAAGCGACCTGCATCACCCACAGTTTGGGTAAATTCAGCTTTTACACCTGTATTAGCAGCTTTTTGGGTGAGATGCAACCAAGATAATCTTTCTGTCTTGAGAGTTTCCCAAGCTTGGAAATAATTTTCCATAGTTTCAATATGCAAACTGGGAAAAGTAATATCTGGTTGCAAAAATGCCGGATTCATGTAGGGGTCATCTAATGGAGAAAGAATATGTAATAACATCATTTGAGCATTAGTTGTTTGCGCTAAAGATAAAGCTTGCTCAAAAATGTACTGACTGGTTTCTGAGTTATCAATTGCAACTAAAATTTTGTCAAACATAACCATTTTCCTCATCGGAATTTTCTCAATTTGATTTCGATAAATATGCTTTTAGCCATTCAGCATCAAGCTGTACTCAATGCTGGTGGTGGTGGTGGTTGACTGTAATCAATTGATAAATCATAAGCAGCTTCATCATATATATCATTGAGAGCATTTTGGAGGTGAAGCGGAATATCAGCATCTGTTGGACGCAGGGGTATAGGAATTATGGGTAAACTATCCTGTAAACTGACAGTCCAAACATTCACTACCTCAGATTGAGCGCGAGTTAAAGTTACCAGATAATCAGCATTAGAAATTTGGGGATGATGGAAATGTCTAGTCCCTCGTCGCAGTAAATCCAACTCGATTAAATGCACGTTAGCGTTATATAATCGTTGACATTTTTGCTGATAACGGCTTAATCCTGGTTCTCGTTTATTAACTGGGGAAAGAATTTCAATGCTGGTCACTAGTGTATTATTAGCTGTATCCCTAATTTCCACTGTAGGAATCCGGATTTTGACAGGTCGTAAAACAGGTAGTGTTAGAGAAACTGGAGTCGTGAGAACAGAAGTAAGATTTGTATTTATAGGTGTTGATAAATCAAGGTTTTGTTTGATTTTCAGTATTTCCACATCTGGGTAAAGAATACCAATTTCTCCCTCCGTCGTGATATCCTCTATTAAATAAACATCTAAGCGAGCAGTGTAGTGCGGTCGAAGTTTTGGCACTAGCATTTGTCTGATTTTATTCGCTAGAGCGCTATGGACATCAGGCCACAGATAACCTTCAAGATATGGATTCATGCCGGGAAATGGGTATGGCATGGTTCTAGATAAGGATATGACAGGTTTAATATCTTTATTATATTCGATTTCATTGAGCTGATTTGTTTTTCTGACTTTTCAAGGGCTATTTATGAATTTTCGTGAAGAGTTTAAACTATTGCTACGCGCTCGTTACCCATTAATCTATATTCCTACTTACGAGGAAGAACGGGTAGAAACAGCGATTCGAGAGGAAGCGACTAACCAAGGTAATCGTCCTGTCTATGTTTGGGATTTTGTGGATGGTTATCAAGGAAACCCCAATGATGTGGGTTTTGCTAAACGTAATCCTCTCCAAGCTTTGGAGTTTCTGGAAAAGCTCCCAGCTTCAGCACCAGCTGTCTTGATTTTACGAGATTATCATCGCTTTTTGGATGATGTCGCTATTGCTCGCAAACTTCGCAATTTAGCTCAACTCCTGAAGTCACAGCCAAAAAACATTGTTTTACTATCTCCTCGTCTGACTATTCCTGATGATTTAATGGAAGTTTTGACGGTGGTGGAATTCCCTTTACCCGTAGCTACCGAAATTAAAACGGAGATAGAACGTTTACTCTCATCTACTCATAATTCTTTAGCTGGAAAATTTTTAGATGATTTGGTGCGTTCTTGTCAAGGACTATCAATGGAACGCATTCGTCGAGTCTTAGCTAGGGCGATCGCCTCCCACGGAGAATTGCAACCAGAGGATGTAGATTTAGTTTTGGCGGAAAAGCGTCAAACTATCCGTCAAACTCAAATCCTGGACTTTTACCCCGCCACTGAGCAAATATCTGATATTGGCGGATTAGATCATCTCAAAGACTGGTTAATTCGCAGAGGTGGTTCATTTACTGAACGAGCGCGACAATATGGTTTACCCCATCCCCGTGGTTTAATGTTAGTGGGAATTCAGGGCACGGGAAAATCTTTAACCGCAAAAGCGATCGCCCATCACTGGCATTTACCTTTGTTACGCTTAGATGTGGGGCGATTATTTGGTGGTTTAGTGGGTGAATCAGAATCCCGAACTCGTCAAATGATTCAAGTCGCAGAAGCTCTAGCTCCTTGTATATTGTGGATTGATGAAATTGATAAAGCCTTTTCCGGGTTAGGTAGTAAAGGTGATGCGGGAACTACTAGTCGGGTATTTGGTACTTTTATTAACTGGTTAGCAGAAAAAACTTCGCCAGTGTTTGTGGTAGCTACTGCCAATGATATCCAAGCTTTACCACCAGAAATGCTGCGAAAAGGTCGATTTGATGAAATTTTCTTTGTGGGATTACCGACTCAAGAAGAACGCAAGGCAATTTTTAATGTCCATTTATCCCGATTACGTCCCCATAATTTGAAAAATTATGATATTGAGCGATTAGCTTATGAAACCCCCGATTTCTCTGGAGCGGAAATTGAACAAACTTTAATTGAAGCGATGCATCTTGGTTTTAGCCAAAATCGTGACTTTACTACTGATGACATTTTAGAAGCTGCCAGTCAGATTATACCCTTAGCCCGCACTGCTGTCGAGCAAATTCAACAACTACAAGAATGGGCCGCAGCTGGTAGAGCTCGTCTAGCTTCCAAACAAAATCCCTTCGGAAGAGGCAGGGGGCAGGGGGCAGGGAGCGGGGGGGAATGAAGAGGCAGGGGGCAGGGGGCAGGGAGCGGGGGGGGGAATGAAGAGGCAGGGGGCAGGGGGCAGGGAGCGGGGGGGAATGAAGAGGCAGGGGGCAGGGGGCAGGGAGCGGGGGGGGAATGAAGAGGCAGGGGGCAGGGGGCAGGGAGCGGGGGGGAATGAAGAGGCAGGGGGCAGGGGGCAGGGAGCGGGGGGGAAAGAGTTGTACCTGGTTTTTGGTGGTGATTACCAGAGGTTATGCTCAACCATTAAACAACAGCTGCAATAATTAAATTAGTCATTTTTTCTGAGTCAATGGTCAATGGTGAATCATGCATTACTATTGACTATTACTATTGACTTGTGGTGTTGAGGTAGTAAATATGTTTTCTAATCTACTGAAATTTATACTAGGGTTTATCTTGGCGATCGCAGTTCTCATTGGTACTGGTGCCACAGTTGCTCTGTATTTCCTAAACCGGACGGGGATTAGTCCCCCAAGACCTGTTTTTGCTAATGATGCTTCTGTCATCAAAGAGAAAAAATCCAAAATCATTAATGTTAAAGCTACTAATGTCAAAACCACATCAACTTCTACACCTGACCCTAGTCCTACTCCCAAATCTACTCCCACTAAATCAGCTACAGCATTACCCACAGGAGCTTACCGAGGAGAAATTACTTGGCCTTCCGGATTAAGGTTACGTACAGAACCAAAAACTGATGCAGAACGAGTTGGTAGTGTGGGGGGAAATCAAAAAATTATAATTTTAGAAGAAAGTCAGGATAAAGCCTGGCAAAAAATTCGTGTGGAAGGTAGTAATCAAGAAGGTTGGGTGAAAGCCGTTAATACTAAACGAATTGATGAGCAATCACCAGAGCAAAAGTCTAAAAAACCAAAACCAAAACCAGACCAGCAAGACCAAGACCAAAACCAAAACCAAAACCAAGACCAAAATCAAGACCAAGACCAAAATCAAGACCAAGACCAAAATCAAGAACAAGACCAAGACCAAGAAAAACCACAAAATAATTGAAGTAGTCAGGAGTCATAATTCTGACTCCTAACCGATGTATTTATAACTCAATACGGTTGGTGTTAAGGAAAGAAGTAATATTGTCATTCTGAGCGAAGCGTTCGCGGAGCGTCCAGCTAGGGAAGAATCCCCCAAGATTCCTCGCTTCGCTCAGAATGACAGAATACTCTCAGTTTTTAGGTTAATGAACCGGATTAATTTATAATTACGTGTACTTTTTCAGGTTAAATTAATAACCGTAATTGAGAACCTTGCTCAGTTTTATAAACCTCAATCCGAGTTTGAAATGCTTCCTTCAAGTGTGGCATATGCGTAACAGTGAGGATACAAGCAAAATCAGAGGCGATCGCATTAATAGCCGCAATCAGGCGATCGCATCCTTCTGCATCTTGTGTTCCAAACCCTTCATCCACAATTAATAATTGTAATGCGGCTCCGGCTCGTTGTGCTAATAACTGTGCTAAAGCCAGACGAATAGCAAAGTTAATTCTAAATGCTTCTCCCCCCGAATAAGTTTCATAGGCTCTAGTTCCTCTCGTATCAGCAATTAAAATATCTAAAGTGTCAATCAGCTTGGTATTTTTCTTACTAGATTTACCACTGCGCCCAGCTTTTTGCGTAACAAATTGTACGTGCAGTTGATTTGCACTTAATCGGGCTAATAGTTTATTAGTCTCAGCTTCTAGTTGAGGTAACACATTTTCAATCATCAGTGCTTGGATACCATTTTTACCAAAAGCTTGAGATAATTCCTGGTAAACTCGACATTGCTGCTTACAAGATTGTAATTCTTGCTGTTGCTGCTCATACTGAATTTGCTGATTGGTCAATTGGTGCACTAACTGCTCTAACCGCCCTAATTGAGAAATTTTATCATCAAGTTGGTGTCTACGCATCACCATTTGCTGTTCTAAACCTTGAATTTGGGGAGTAGGATTGGCTATTTGGGTGAGTTGCTGAATAATACTATCAATTTGCTGGGAGAGTTGTTCTCGTTCTGCTAACCTAGTCGTGAGAGATGCGGTGATATCTTGCCATCGCTGTTGGCATTGAGGATACTGCTGTTGAGCAGATAACATTTGCTGATGACGCAATTGCCAAGATTGAAACTCCCGGACACTTTGACGCAGACGATGATGCTGGTCAGAACTATAGCCAATATTCGATAATTTTCTGTTCCAGGGCTTTAATTTGTTGAGCACAATCAGACTCAATTTGTTCACTTTGAATGCTAGCTTGTAATTGGGTAATATGAGCTTGCAGTTCTGGTTTACGAGCAATTAGTGTAGTTTGACGCTTAATAGCATCTTTAATTTGCCCTTGTTTAATTTCTGCCCAACGCCAGCGTTCAACTTCACTCCGAGCTAAGGCATGGTCTTGTTCACTATAATTAAGTTGTTCTAGATGTTTGTTTAATTGCCTTAATTCTGTTTGCTGATTGGGAGCATAATCACCAGATTGTAGTGACCGCTCTAAATGTTGTTTCTCCGCAGCAATTTGCTGTAACTGTTGCTGAATATCTGTAGTAGCAGCTAATTGAGCAGCTAATTGTCCTCGTTGTTCCCGTAAACTGTCATAACTAGATAATTGTTGGGATATTTCTCGGTATTCTTGTCTAAGTACTTGAATTTCTCGGTCAGAAACTGCCATTTGCTCCCTAACTACCCAAAATTGTTCTTGAGTATCCTGATACTCTTGTTGAGTCTTTTCTATGACTCGACTCCAGTGATGTTCATCTAAAGGACGTTCACATAAAGGACAAAGTGCTTCCGGATTTTGCAGCATTTGTAATTTTTGCTCTAATTCCCCTAGCAGTCTTTCATAATCCCGTTGATGAGCTTGTAAACGTTCGATAAAATGTCGTCGTTCTTGACCTTTTTCCTGTACCCGTTGTAAATAAACTCGCTTTTTGTCTAATTCCTCAATTTGCGTACCTACATCCATCACAGCTTGTTGCAGTTGAGGTTGACGACGATGTTGGGTTTTTAATTGGGTTTCTGTGGATAGCAATTGTTCCAACCGCGCTACTAAAGCAGCTTGAGAGCGGTCTAATTGACTTTGTAGTATCCCTCGTTGTTGTAACAAAGGTGCCACTTGCATTTGTAATTGGTCTAAATAAGTCAGATGGTTCCTAGCTGCGGTTAATTGTGTCAAAGCCGCTTCCACTTCTGCTGATTTAGTCAGAGTTTGCTGAATTTCTCGTTCTTGTTGTTGTAAAGCATCTAATTGTGCTTGAGCTTGTTGTAATTTTCTTTCAATTTCCTGAATTTGCTTAGTTAGTTGTTGTTGTTGTTGTTGACGAAGAGTAATAGTACGGGTATGTTCTTCAAATTTTACCGCAAAGGCTTCTTCTTGAGATTGCAGACTTTGATATTGAGCATATCCAGTTTTAATTTCGGCTTCTTGAGCTAAAATTTTCTCTAAATCTACCAATTGCGTTTTCACCGATAACTGTTCTTGTAATAGGCGATCGCCATCCTGGGTCAAATTTTGGTATTGTTGTCGGACAAAGCTGAGTTGCTGTTCCCAATTTTGGCGTTGGTGCTGGACAACTTGTAAATTTTGGAGTTGGATATTGTCAACCGCTTGGAGTTGTTGTAGTTGATTAACCTCCGCGACTAACTCAGTTTGTTGTGTCTCAATAGTCTGACGTTGCTGGAGTTGAATTTTAATAGACTCCAAAGACCGCTCCAAATCCTCAGCCCGGAATTTGAACTGTTTAGCAGAGTCTTTAGCACGTTCTTCCAAATCATCATATTGATTCAGCTTTAATAACTCCGCTAAAATCTCCTTGCGTTCAGTAGGACGTTTGAGCATGAACTCATCAGCTCGACCTTGACGTAAGTAAGCAGAATTAATAAAAGTATCATAATCTAACTTAAGATGTTGTAGAATCACATCCTGAGTGGCTCGAACTCCTTTACCTGTCAAAGCCCGAAAACCAGATTGGCGTTTCTATTTGAAATTCCAAACTACCATTTCCACCCCGGATGCGGGTACGAATTACACGATAAAGTTGTTGATTACTATAGAAAGTAAAATCAACTCGGACTTCTTTAGCACCAGAATAAATGACATCATCTTCAGTCGTAGCCCGGCTTTCACCCCAAACTGCCCAAGTAATGGCTTCCAAAAGGGAGGATTTACCAGCACCATTAGCACCGCAAATGCAGGCTGTATGCAAACCGCGAAAATCTAAAGTTGCATCACAGTAACTAAGAAAGTTTTTGAGAATAAGTTGTACTGGGATCATTCAGGCTATAGCGCCACATCTACAATTTTAATAATTAGCAGTACAGATGCACTTCTTTGATTAGTTTAGCTATCTAAAAAGCAGGTTTCTAGTCTTCAACTCCTCAAATTTACAAAAATTTACAATAAAATGGGATAGTTTTGATGATTTCTAAAATAATTGTCACAACTCCACTCAAAAATGAAAATCTTTTGTTGATTCATCTAGCATAGTTTATTTTTACCGCTTTCTAACAATCCCCATCAATTGTATTTATCTCTCTAGTGGATGAGTACAACTAGCAAATTACATCCTATTCTGGAAACTTCAGGTTATTTAGTGATAGCCTACTTCCTGGGTAGTCTGTAAACTAACAATTAAGTGTATAAAAATGCATAAATCTTTTCCAAATATTTGAGTATGTTTTGGGTTTCGATAGACAATTTAAATTAGTACACTTGTTCTAGTAGAGAAAGTTTTAGTCTGAGCGATTACCCTTACTGGGAAAAGCAGTTAGAATCAGTAACTGTTCTAACTTCACCAACACAAGTGAGGTGCAATCACCTTTTTACAATCCTAGTATCAGGTTAATGCTGTGATGACACCAATTCAAAATTTAGTTTCTGTCCCAGTTAACTCCAAAGCCAAGTTTGAAGAATATCAAAAAGCCACGGTAGATTATTCCTCCCCCAAGCTAACGGAAGTCACTAAGACTATTTTAGATTATGCTTTTTGGTTAGCAGAGCAAAAACAGTACCTTTCTTTAGAAGAGTACAAAAAGTTATTATGCGACCAAGGTTGGGAAGGAGAAGAAAAAAAGTATCTGAAAATAGCCGCCGCTTTTGGTAAGTTTTCGGCTGAGGATTTTGCTCAAGTCGAACCACGAACCATATATCAGCTAGCAGAAAATCGCAAAAAATACCAGCCAGTCATCGATAGACTCTTGGATTCTAGCGAAATAACTCAAGCAACAGTGCGATCGCTCACTAAAAAGCAGCGGACTGGGAAAAAATCCCCACCCGAAAAACCGACGATATGGCGTCGAACCAAAAATGGGGGTAGATATTGCCAAATTCCACCGATTCACGAGAATTCGGAGCAGACAGGAACAATGCTTCAAAAAATGATGGATGAGGAAGGACTAAGCGCTCAAAAGATTATTGCCGAAGCAATAGCCCTCAGACAAGCATACCAAGAAGGAAGATTGTTAGATAAATCACCGTCCCATGTTAAAAGTAATTGATGATCTGAATAGCACTGTGATTGTAGTCAACCCAAAACATACAAGTCAAATCTGTCCCAACGTGGATATATTGACCAAAAAAATCGCAGTGGTGAGAAATTTCTCTGCACCAACTGCGGTTATACTGACCATGCTGTATCGGACAGTCGGAAATCTAAGAGATATGGCCGAAACTCTCAGAGTTTCCCCGTATCTTTTAGACCGGGGAGTGTCAATTATATTTAATCCATTCATAAATCTGTAAATATTTTTCCCCAGGATTATTCCAAGAGTAGTCATATTCCATACCCTGAATAGCTAGTTGACGGAACTCGTCAGGATGTTGATACCACAAATCTATAGCCCGATTCATCGCTGATTCTAGAGCCTGATTATCAGTTTGATAAAAGACATAACCATTACGTTTTTCTATGGGTAAATTCTGGTCATAGTCACGGTCAAATACTGTATTTACCAATCCACCAACACCGCGAACAATAGGTACAGTACCGTACTTCAAACCAATCATTTGAGTTAATCCACAAGGCTCATAATTACTGGGTACAACAATCATATCTGCTCCAGCATAGATGAGGTGGGATAATTCTTCATTAAAGCCCAATTCTAAATGCACATCAGGGTGATGATTTAAAAACTGTTTTTCGTGTTGAAAATGAGCATTAATTCCTGGTTCTGTAGCTGAACCTAGTAAAACAAATTGTGCGCCTTGATTTAGAGCATGATAAATAGCATGATGTAACAAATGTACACCTTTTTGATGGTCTAAGCGGCCAATATAAGCTACTATTGGCTTATCAGCCTGATTGAGCATTAACCGCTCTTGTAAAGCTTTTTTGTTATATAATTTTTGATCAAAATTTTCATGGTTATAGTGATAAGGAATGTAACGGTCAATTTCCGGGTTCCAGAAATCATAATCAATCCCGTTGAGTACACCACTAAATTTACCTTGCTGCAAATGCAATGTATGACCTAAACCACAGCCCACATCACTAGTTTGTGCTTCCCAAGCGTGATAAGGTGAAACGGTAGTAACAGCATTGGCATAAACAATACCACCTTTCATCAAATTCAAAGCAAAGGGATTAAAGTTATCCCGTAGCTTATCATACTGATAATAATAAGTTGGCTGATTTAATCCTGTGCCTTCAAGAATATCAGTACCACTTGTACCTTGGTGTTTAAAGTTATGGATGGTATAACAAACTCGTTGGTATTCCATGCCATGATATTGATAAATTTCATATAACATAACTGGAACTAAGCCTGTTTGCCAGTCATGACAATGAATGATATTGGGTCGCTTATTAGTTTGGAGCAAAAATTCCAAAGCCGCTTTGCTGAAAAATGCAAACCGGATATTGTCATCATCACAACCGTAATAACAACCTCGATTAAAGAAATTGTCTTCACTGTGGGGTTCAATAAAGAAACATACCCGACCATGTACCCAACCACAATACACAGAACAGTGAATTGCTGCACCATACCAAGGCACCCATAAGTTAAGATAGGCATCATGTAAACCCCAAATATGGTCATAGCGCATACAATCGTACTTGGGTAAAATCAGTTCGACAGTATTTCCCCGATTTTCTAATTCCCGACTTAGCCCGTAAACAACATCACCTAAACCTCCTGCTTTGATCACAGGAGCGCATTCTGAGGCAATCTGTACAATGTACATCTTGAGCTTCTCGCTTTACAAAAATTTATTTTTGACTATACTTTGATCAGTACTTGAAAAATGTACTCAATTACAAGCGAGTGGCTAGATATTATCGGCAAAAAATTAAACACAGCTTTCCCGTAATGACATGTAAAGGTGATATGTCCCGATGTTGCCTATTGTACATCTACCCAAAAATCACTAGTGACGATTTTACCACCACGATTAAACTGACCCCACATTTTATATTTTCCTGATTTCGGAAAACTAGTGATAAAATGAATTTCATCAGATGGGGTATTTTTAATTGCGTGAGCATGAATATAGTCTGCACGTGTTAAGGGTGATGATTGCTTGATAATTACCAAATGTCCTCTTTCTCCTAAATAAGATTTTAAATCTGTTGGTGGTTTTTTGCTAATAGTATCTTCCAGCTTTAAAATAACGTGAATTTCTTCCCCAGCTTTAACTATGAGCTGAGATAATTTCAGACTAACTTTAGTATTAATAAATATTTTATTAGTATCCAAATCAGTTTTAGGGATAGCTGGTGATTTTCCTGTAACTTGTGCTTTTGACACTGAAACTTGTTCTGATTTTCCTGCTACTTTATAATCGCTAAAAAGTGTATATCCGCCAGAAATAGGAAAACTATTTTTAACTTGAAAAGACCCCTTGCCTTTATATGTAGGATGAATATGTTGAAAGGATTGCAGGTCATCGCTAACAACAATTAAATGCATTATTTGTTCTTGGAATTTATCAAAATTAGTAATTGCTTTACCTGCGTTATCTTTGATGTCAATTGCTAAAATTACAGGAGTTTGCGGAATAATTTTACTAGGAAGTGAGAGATTAGCAATTGCATTGGCAGATTCTAATTGGGAATGACCAGAATGTTCATGATGTTCATTTTCCATATTGTGCCCATCATCAGATTTTGCCTCAGTTCCTGGTGTTTTTGCATCACCATTATTGTGACCTGTATGAGGATTTGTATCCGCAATGGCAGTTGCATAAGAATTTGATGTATCGCTTGTATCTGAAGATTTAACTTGGGAAGTGCAAGCTTGAATAGTAAGTAGAGTTGAAGTAATAGCTAGTGCAGTAATAATTCGTTTCATTGATTTACAACTTCGTTGATAAAAGAGCAATACTTTTTTAGTCAGGGCGATATTTTATTATTTTGCCAGAAAAAATGAAATGAGGATGAAATCTGATGGGTAAGGACAAAAAACAAAAAATTTCCTTTACCCCCTTGACTCTCCAGTAAGCTGGAGAATTCACAATGTGATTAGTTAACCAAATCTAGGATAAAAACCATGACTCTTCAACTCACAGTTTCTAATATGGCTTGTTCTGCTTGTAGCGAGACAATCACAAAAGCAATTCAAGCTGTGGATGTTGCGGCCAAGATTGAGACTGACCTGAAAACAAAATTAGTCAGTATCGAAACTCAAGTGTCTGAAACCGAAGTTAAGGAAGCTATTACAGCCGCTGGTTATTCAGTTGCTTAACCAAAAAATATGGAAAAAGTCATACTGAAACTACGTGGTATGAGTTGTGCTGCTTGTGCTAACGCGGTCAAAAATGCCATCAGTTCTATTTCTGGTGTTCATGAATGTAATGTCAACTTTGGGGTAGAACAGGCAATAATTGAGTATGACCCTCAAATAACTGATGTAAAAGCTATCCAAAATGCAGTAGAAGTAGCAGGTTATTTTGCTTCTCCCCTCCGAGAACAAAACCTCATGTTAGGAGAAGATGATGCTGAGAAAACAGCCCGTTTGCTAGCATCCCATTATCTACTGCGGAAAGTTATTGTCGCTGGGGTGGTTGCGGCTGTGCTGGTAATAGGGTCATTCCCGATGATGATGGGATTGAATTTACCTTTCATCCCCGAATGGTTGCATAATTCCTGGGTACAGATGATACTGACAACTCCAGTGTTGTTTTGGTGTGGTGGTGATTTCTATAAAAATGCCTGGAAAGCTTTAAAACGCCACTCGTCAACAATGGATACTTTGGTTACTCTAGGTACAGGGTCAGCATACCTCTATTCTTTGTTGGTCACAGTTTTCCCAGGTCTTTTTCTGGTTCCAGGATTAAAGCCAGATGTCTATTACGAAGCAGCAGTGGTAATTATTGCTTTAATTCTTTTAGGACGGTGGTTAGAACATCGTGCTAAGGGACAAACTTCCGCCGCTATCCGCAATTTGATTGGTTTACAAGCAAAAACAGCACGATTGATTCGCAATGGATTAGAAGTGGATGTACCCATTGAACAAGTACACATTGATGATGTAGTACTTGTTCGTCCTGGTGAAAAAATTCCGGTGGATGGGGAAGTGATTGAGGGGAAATCCACTGTTGATGAAGCGATGGTCACAGGTGAAAGTGTCCCAGTTAAAAAACAATTTGGGGATGAAGTGATTGGAGCTACTATTAACAAAACTGGTAGCTTCAAGTTTCGGGCGACGCGAGTAGGTAAAGATACTGTACTGGCACAGATTGTCCAATTAGTACAGCAGGCTCAAGGTGCTAAAGCTCCGATTCAGAGATTAGCTGACCAAGTTACTGGGTGGTTTGTACCTATGGTGATGGCGATCGCTCTCTTCACTTTTATCATTTGGTATGGCATGATGGGCAACCTCACCATCGCCATCAATAACATGATTGGGGTGTTAATCATCGCTTGTCCTTGTGCATTGGGTTTAGCGACACCCACTTCTGTCATGGTTGGTACAGGTAAGGGTGCAGAAAACGGTATTTTAATTAAGGGTGGTGAAAGTTTAGAATTAGCATATCAGATTAAAATTATTGTTTTGGACAAAACTGGCACTATTACCCAAGGTAAACCCACAATTACAGATTTTGTCACCGTGATGGGTACTGCTCATAGTAACGAACTCAAGCTGATCCAGCTAGCAGCTTCTGTGGAACAAAATTCTGAACATCCGTTAGCAGAAGCAATGGTTAGATATGCCCAATCTCAAGCAGTTTCGTTACTAGACGTCAGAGATTTTATCGCAATTCCCGGTAGTGGGGTTCAGGGTATTGTTTCTGAGCATCTTATCCAAATTGGTACACAACTTTGGATGGAAGATTTAGGGATTAATACTCAATTTATCCAACCAGAAAAAGAGCGTTTAGAATACATGAGTAAAACCGTAGTTTGGTTAGCAGTTGATGGGGAAATTCAAGGATTAATGGGTATTTCTGATGCGATTAAACCGACTTCGGCTCAAGCTGTGCAAGGGTTACAAAAACTTGGTTTAGAAGTTGTCATGCTCACGGGAGACAATCGACATACCGCAGCAAATATTGCCCGTGAAGTGGGAATTAATCGTGTTTTTGCCGAAGTTCGTCCTGACCAAAAAGTTGCTCAAATTAAAGCAATGCAAACCGAAGGAAAAATTGTCGCTATGGTTGGTGATGGCATCAATGATGCACCAGCATTAGCTCAAGCCGATGTGGGGATAGCAATTGGTACTGGTACAGACGTGGCGATCGCCGCTAGTGACATTACTCTGATTTCCGGTGATTTGCAAGGTATTATTACAGCCATCCAACTCAGTCGTGCGATGATTCATAATATCCGGCAAAACCTATTTTTTGCCTTTATTTATAATATCGCAGGTATTCCTATTGCTGCGGGCATTCTTTTTCCCATATTTGGTTGGTTGCTTAATCCTATGATTGCAGGTGCAGCGATGGCATTTAGTTCGGTTTCTGTGGTCACCAATGCTTTACGTTTACGTAATTTTCAACCTAAAACATTTATCTAAAAACCCCCACCACCCCATCTCCCCACCACCCTACCCCATTTCTATGTAATATTGAATAAATAAATATGTTCACGATAGACGTAAATGCATTAACTCAAAAAGAGAAAAAACTGATTGGTTCAATCTCCAAAGAAAGTGGTGTACCGATTAAAACTATTCGTTATTATGAGGAACTTGGTTTATTGAAATCATCAGGAAGAACTGAGGGTGGATTTAGGTTATTTGATGCTGAAGTTTTGACCCGGTTACATTTCATTAAACGCGCTCAAAGTTTAGGTTTAGCTTTAGCAGAAATTAAAGAATTTCTGGATGTTTATGATCAAGGTGAATTACCTTGCGGACATATAAAAATTAAATTAGAGAATCGGGTAAAAGCTATTGATGAGCAAATTCAGCAATTACTCATTCTCAAACAAGATTTAGAAGGGCTACTTTCAGATTGGAAAGTAAAAAAGGAAAGTTCTCATTCAGTAATTTGCCCAATAATTGAGTAAAAATTAGTCCTAGAACTAATAGATATATTATGAAAAATGCATTATATTGCTATAAATTACACAAGTCAATGCTTAATACCCTTTGAATTACTTATGGTATTCATAAGAATTCACGATAAAAATTTTCATTAATTATTGTAAATATTTATGATATTGTATCGAGGTAGACAAAAACTTAATTATTCAAGTTTTCAGCGTTAACATATTTTCAGCAGTTGCAAATCTAACCAACGAAGGTCTCTACGTATGTCCATTACCATCGATTCAGCTCGCGGTATTTTCCCTAAAACTTTATCTGCTGATGCTGTACCAGCTACCATTGCTAGATTCAAACAACTCAGTGCAGAGGATCAACTAGCATGGACTTGGTTTGCTTATCTGGAAATGGGTAAGACAATTACAGTAGCTGCTCCAGGGAGCTGCTAGTATGCAATTTGCAGAATCAACTCTGAATGAAATTAAACAAATGACTTTTGCTGAACAAACACAAGTGATGTGTGACTTAGCAAATCAGTCTGACACACCAATTGGTCGCACCTATGCTGCTTGGTCTGTAAATATCAAATTAGGATTTTGGTATCAACTCGGAAAATGGATGGATCAGGGAATTGTTGCTCCTATTCCCACAGGCTATCAACTTTCTGCTAATGCTGAAGCAGTATTACAAGCAGTGAAAGAATTAGATCAAGGTCAACAAATTACTGTTTTACGTAGTTCTGTAGTTGACATGGGTTATGATATCAGCAAATTAGGCGACTACACTAGAATTAGTGAACCTGTTGTGGCTCCCAAAGAAATATCACAACGAACTAAAGTTTCCATTGAAGGTATTACTAATCCCATCGTATTGAACTACATGGATAATATGAATGCCAATGATTTTGGCACTCTGATTCAGTTATTTGCAAATGATGGTGCATTGCAACCTCCTTTCCAAAAACCAATTATTGGTAAAGATGCAATTTTGAGATTTTTCAAAGAAGAATGTCAAAACCTCAATTTGCTTCCTGAACGAGGAATTGCTGAACCCGCAGAAGATGGTTATACTCAAGTAAAAGTAACTGGTAAAGTCCAAACTCCTTGGTTTGGTGCTGCGGTGGGAATGAATATGGCTTGGAGATTTTTGCTGAATCCTGAAGGTAAAATTTTCTTTGTGGGAATTGATTTACTAGCTTCTCCCAAAGAACTTTTAAATCTAATTCGCTAAGATACTAGACAGAAAAGTAAATGATGATCAGAGCGCTCTTTCATAGAGAGCGCTTTATTGTCTTGAGTAAATGCTGGAGAATGTTGCAAGTGAATGATGTGGAATGGTCTAATATAGAGAAAAATATCGCGAAGGAAGCATTTGATAAAGCTTATATCCGAGAAATCGATGCTTTAATTAAAGAAGTTCGTGAACAAGCAGGTGTAATTTCTGAACTGAGTGATGTATGGAAATTACATGATTTTTTAAGCACCAGGAGACACGAAATAGATGGTAAGTATGATTACCGTTATTCAGTTTTAATCTTTGTTTTCTCTAGATTAGTTAATGAGGGTTGGTTGCATCTCCATGAACTAGAAGGATTAGGAAAAGATAAATTGACTAAAGTCGGAAGCTCTTGCACGTATACAAAATTTTGATTAAATCATATCTGTGGTGGTGATAGGGTGCGAAAACCGCACCCTGACAACGTTTTCGATCATAAAAAACTAATTTTTCTCTCAATTCTTCAATCTCAGATCATACTTCTAACTCTTCTCTACGTTACACTCCACTTATAGTGAGTATACGATAGTGCAAAAACAACTCACTTCCGACCTGACGAGTTTCGATTAGTTCCAGACGAGGAGCGCTACGGGGCATAAAACCAACTCCCTCCACCGGAGTTTTGGCTTGTGCTCCTCCATAAATGGCTGGCCAAATAGTTAACCACCAATCATCAATTCGTTCCGCTTTAATTAGAGAAGCTGCCAAATCACCTCCTCCCAGAACCACAACTTTGCGGATACCTCGCTCTGCAATTAAATTGTATACTTGCTCCCAGTCCAAATCGGTATTCCCAAAGGCTAATAATTCCGCTTTTTCAGCCAAACTTACCGCATTAGAACTGTTTTCTAAACTAGTCTTAGTGGTAAATATCCATCGCTCAAGCTCTTGGCTAAAAGCAGGTAGCGTGGATGACATATTTAATGAATGTGAGACAATACCAGTAATCGGTTGGGGAGATTGACCCCGAAATTGCCTTGCTGCTAATAATTCAGGATTTCTAATGGTAAAAGTTGTTTTCTCAGACCGAATCGTTCCCGCTCCAATCAGAATTAAATCTGCTAAGGAAGTTTGATATTCTACATGTGCAGAATCTAATGGAAAGTTATTAGGAGGTGCATTAGTATCTTCACCAATGATTTTTCCATCAGCACTCATTCCTAGAATTAAAGTTGTTTGAACGTTAGTCATAGAAATATTTAGTAATCTGTTATACTATCGCTGTTTTCGATAAATCTAAATTAACACAAGAATGTAAAATTTTTGTAATATATTTTCATATATTTTTGTTTAATCATCCCTTTGTACTTACCAAAAAAATGTAACAATACAACTTACAACCAAGTGTATTAAAGATGGTGAGGAGCAGAGAAGATGGGGATTCGGATATGGAAGTTTTTGACAACTGATATTCGCGATTTGAATTGGGGGAGAGGGGAACAAGCAGTCAAAACGGGAAGCGATGCGGCTAAAGCTGTTTTAGATTTAGCAAAAGCAGCTCATGAACAAAAAACTCTTAATCCTTATGTAGAACAGATTTCATCCCTTTTAGATGTCCTCAATCGTTCGATTGACTCCCATTGTGGGTAGTGTTATTCCCTTTGCACCAATTGCCATTTCCATTATTAAACTAATTGCTGAACAAACGAAAAAAGAGTTAAATCTATTGGAGTGTGTATTTTTAGTAAGTCAAGCTGCTTATTTGGAAAGCTTACAGACAATTTTACAAGAAAAACCCGAATTAGTTCAGCAGATTGGTGCATCTCCAGCTTCTGATGCTGTGGTTAAACTGATTAAGAAATTGGGAGAAGAGGAATTAGAGGAACGGGAAGCTAAAAAAGCGATCGCCTTTTTCCATGAATCCAAATTAGCACAAGCATTCAACGAAATTTTACAACAACGACTAGAAGAAGCAGGTTTAGGAAAAACAGAAGCTCGAATTTTAACTGAACAGGTAGCGCGAAAGACTAATGAATATATGCTACCTACACTGTTACAAACAGGAGATAAGGTCAAGCAATTAGTTGAATGGTACAGCGTTGGTGGAAAGGAAGAGTTAGAAAAGCATTTGAGTATTGAAGAGTATTTGGAAGAATACATTAAGTCCAAACCAGATGAAAACATTTTTGATGAAACCAACATCACCTTCCGAGATTTGTATGTACCACTGCAAGTTCGTCCAATCAATGAGAATGGTCAAGTTGTAGGACAAGAGAAGTTTGACATAGAAGAATGGGTCACGAAAATACTTACTAGTGAAGAAAAAAATCCGAAAATCTTATTCATTCAGGGAGAAGCAGGAAGAGGAAAGAGTGTTTTTAGCAGAATGTTTGCTGATAAAGTAAGAGAGCTATTACACCCATATTTTACCCCGATTTTGATTCGCTTACGAGATTTGCGGGTACTAGCGAATAACTTCACCGAAACGTTAGAAAATTCTCTAGAAACAGTTGATTTTGTTCAACATGATGGGTGGTTAACAGATAAAAAAACGCGGTTTTTGTTCTTACTTGATGGTTTTGATGAATTATTACTAGAGGGACGAAGTAGTGGTGGACTAGAAGAATTTTTACAACAAATAGAAATGTTTCAAAACAATAGTCATCATCGCTTTTTAGTAACAGGTCGTCCCCTGGCACTACAAGGAATTGAGCGTCTACTCTCTCAAAGAAAAGGTTTGGAAAGAGTCGAAATTCAGCAAATGAATGATTCGATACGTCAAATTTGGTTAAATAAATGGGCAATTAAGGTTGGTATTGAGGAAACAAATAACTTTCAGCAATTTTTAACTTCTTGCCCAAAAGACATTAAAGATAATTTAGCACGGGAACCATTACTGTTATATTTGCTAGCACGAATGCATCGAGAGCAATATCTTAACTTCCAAATGTTTACTGGAGCAGAAGGTATCACAGCCAAAATTCTCATCTATGATGAGTCAATTAAATGGGTAATTGAAAAACAGCGTGAGGATGAAAATCTACGTTTAGCTGGATTAGATAGCCAAGACTTACGGCGATTTTTGACTGAGGTAGCCTTATGTGTGGTTCAGTCAGGAAATGAATCTACTAATGTCAAAATGCTAGAATCACGACTCAAAGACAATAACGACCCAGTTGCTCAATTCATTCATCAAGCTAGAGAAAAAACCTCTCTGGAAAAGGTTAAAGAAGAGAAAGTATTAAATAATTTGTTGACTGCATTTTACATCAAACCTGCTTCAGGTAAAAATGGCGGTTCCATGGAATTTGTACATAAGAGCTTTGGAGAGTTTTTATGTGCAGAAAGATTAGTAGAAAGCTTTGTTGATTGGACAAGTCAAATAACTAAGCGTCAGCGTCAAGAAGATTCTGTTTCAACACAGACAATGGATAAGCAGGTCTATGACTTATTGGGTTATGGAAATTTAACACCTGAGATTGTCGAATATCTGATGGGGTTACTAGCTAGGAATTCAGAGTTTAATTCTGACTGCTGGTTAAAACTATTTACAAGATTAGAGAATTTCTACTTCCGTTGGTGTGATGGGGAATTTATTGATGCTCCAGTAGATGCTAACTGGCCTCTCTTTAAAAAAGAACGGTTGAAACAGCAATTATCAGAGCGAGAAAATCATTTGGGACTACGACAAGTAGATGCGTATACAGGTCTGAATATTTTGATTTTGCTTTTTCAGTTATATCGCTATGCTCAATTAAAAGATGACCTGAAAGATAAAATTGCATTTCATCCTTGTCTTCAGTCAGATAAAAACGAGATTGATAGACAACTTTTTCTTAAGATTATTGGTTATACCCAATGCCTGGGTGCTTACACTTATAGCAAAATTCTGGGATTATTTCTCACAAATGTCAACCTTAGAAAAGCTGATCTCAGTGGCATTAACCTTAGCGGTGCCGACCTTAGGGGTGCCGACCTTAGCGGTACTGACCTTAGTGGTGCCGACCTTAGCCATACCAATCTTAGTGGTGCTTACCTCTGTGAAGCTTACCTCTCCGGAACTTACTTTAACAGTGCTGACCTTAGCGGTGCTAACCTGTGTGATGGTGAACTTATTGATGTAAACTTCAACCATGCTAACCTCAGGGGTGCTTACCTTAGTGGTGCTAATTTTACGGATACTGAATTTGATGGTGCTGACCTTAATGGTGCTGACCTTAATGGTGCTGACCTCAGTGGTACAAAGCTCAACGTTGCTGATCTTAGTGGTGCGAATCTGAGTTGTGCTGATTTGAGTTGTGCTGACCTTAGTGGTGCGAATCTCAATGGTGTAAAGCTAAACGGTGCTTATCTCGTTGGTGCAAATCTCAGTGGTGCGAATCTCAGAATACTATGGGACGGTAATACAAAGTGGGCAAATGCTGTATGTTTGCATGAAACAATTAATGTTCCCCCAGAGTTAGCTCAAGAACCAGCATTCTCGGCTGCGGTATCGCTGAGTAAGGGTATCAGTTTGGTAAAAGAAGGTAAGGTTGAAGAAGCTATTCAATCTTATAATCAAGCTTTAAGCATTGACTCTAATTTGGAAATTTCTGATTGGTGTTGGAATATTCTTGGTCGGTATGGTAGTCTATATGGTCATGCTGCTGATGTTATATACGCTTGTGAAAACGCGGTTACTCTAGAACCTAACTATAAAGATTTTCAAGATAGTCTAGGACTAGCTAAAGCTTTAAGTGGTGACTTAGCTGGAGCATTAATAACTTTTGAAACATCTGTAGCTTGTCTTCAAATTGATGATTCAGAAGATGTCAAACAGCGGCGCTTGCGTTGGATAGAAGCACTTAAAGCTGGTGAGAATCCTTTTACTCCAGAGGAATTGAAATTAATACTGAAAGCCGAGTCATAACAGTAACAAGACTAACTTAGTGCAAAATAATCTTATGGTGGAGCAGGCATCTTGCCTGCTCGGTGAGGACGGACTTTTTGCCCGTCCCACACACAAAATTTCTAATGCACTACGTTAGTCTTGCTGTGCGACTACTTTACAACCGACCAGAGTTAGCTAATCCGAGCACGATACCAACACCAACCACATGACCAAAAGCCATAGCCCCAATGAATGCGGGGATAGTGATGGGGACTAAAGGTAAGCTAGGTCGAACCTTGGGAGCACTAGATATCGCCGTTAATAACAGAGCTACTAGGCTGCTAACACTGATGATGATTGCCACTGTAGGACTCCATACGGGAGTAGCAGGTACAGATGCTGCCGCTAGTAAAATAGATGAGATCAAGCTCGTTCTCCTAATATAGAAAAGTTATTCTCCACTCAGAAGATTATAAAATCACTCAGGACAAACAAACAGTTTTTGCCATAATTCACCATCTTTATATATAAATATTTTCAATACATCAGCTTACTATGCGGGTTAAAATTTGCGGTATTACTCAACCACAGCAGTCTCTAGCGATCGCCTCCTTGGGCGCGACGGCACTAGGATTTATTTGTGTACCTTCTTCACCAAGGTACGTGACGACAGCACAAATACAAGCCGCAGTGGCTCAATTACCCAAACATATTGATAGAATTGGTGTCTTTGCTAACCTGGGTATTCCTGAAATTAGTCAAATAGTAGCGGATTCTGGATTAACTAGCGTCCAGTTACATGGTGATGAATCACCAGAATTTTGCTACCAACTGCGTCAAAGTCTCCCCCAAGTGGAAATTATTAAAGCTTTGCGAATTCGCTCTGTTGAGCATCTAGATACAGCATTAATTTACAAAGAATACGTAGATACACTCTTACTTGATGCCTATCATCCTCAACAATTGGGAGGTACAGGTAAAACCTTAGATTGGCAAATACTACAAAAATTTAATCCTGGTTGTCCTTGGTTTTTAGCCGGGGGATTGACACCAGAGAATATTTTAGTGGCTTTAAGTCAGACTAAACCTGATGGTATTGATTTATCTAGTGGTGTAGAAAAATCACCAGGAGATAAAGACTTAGATAAAGTGGCTCTCTTGTTTGCAAGACTTCAGGAATAGGTGGGGAGATGGGGAGATGGGGAGATGGGGAGAAAGGATATTTTAATTCTCTTTCCTCCCCTCTGCCCCTCTGCCCCTCTGCCCCTCTGCCCCTCTGCCCTAAAAGAATGAACCTTGATGACGAACTAGGTTAAAAAATTCTTCGCGGGTTTTTTGTTCTTCTTGGAAAATCCCAACCATTGCGCTAGTAACAGTCCAAGAGCCTGGTTTTTGTACACCTCGCATTACCATGCACATATGAGTAGCTTCCATGACTACTGCTACACCTCTAGGCTCTAGTACAGTTTGAACTGCTTCGGCAATTTGGCGGGTTAGTCTTTCTTGAACTTGTAAGCGACGAGCATACATTTCCACAATCCGGGCTAATTTACTCAGTCCTACCACTTTTTGGTTCGGGATATAAGCTACGTGCGCTCTACCCATAAATGGCAACATATGATGTTCACAGAGGCTAAAGAAGTTAATATCCCGAACTAACACCATCTCATTATGACCTTCATCAAAGATGGCATTATTAACAAGTTCTTCTAGGGATTGATTATAGCCACTGGTAAGAAATTGCATAGCTTCAGCTACACGCTTAGGTGTTTTCAGGAGTCCTTCCCGTTCAGGGTCTTCACCCACACCAACAAGTAATTTCCGCACGCCATCCATCATTTGCTCTGTATTTTCCTGTGTAGGCAAGAACAAATTTGGTTCCTTTCCATTGTGTGTGTTACGGTCAGGTCTGGTAGTGATAGCTTCAGTTATATCTGGATTTAGTGGTGATTGAGCCCGATTGGAACCGTTGGAACTAGCGATAGTCATGATGTCAATTTTTGTGAGAGTTTAGTTGTTAGTCATTTGTGATTAGTCATTTGCAAAAACAAACAAAAGACTGATTTAAAGCACACCGGCATTTGACATCAGAATTAATTCTTCTATGACTGCTCCTTGTGGTAGTAGAGCAGTATGTAGAATCGACTGAGCCACAATTTCTGGAGTTAACATTTTTGTCCGGTCAAAGTTAGACCCGACTGTATCTGTATCCCATAATTCAGTATTGACAGAACCAGGACAAATCGCCGTGACGCGAATGCCGTGAGATCGTTCTTCTTGTGCCAATGTTTGAGATAGAGCAATTAGTCCAGCTTTGCTGACACTATAAGCTCCCCAATTTGGAAAAAATTGTTTACCTGCGATTGAGGCTACATTGATGATTGTACCCCCACCTCGCTGTCGCATTGGCGACAAAATCGCCTGGATGCACTGGAATACACTGGTGAGATTTAAATTCATCACCTGTTGCCAGTCTTCTAGCGGTATTTCACTAATGTTACCTGTGTATCCCATGCCAGCATTATTTACCAGAATATCTATATCGCCAAATTCTAGGGCGATCGCTTGAATTTTCGCTTTTACCTCGACTGTAGAAGCTAAATCCACCACAAAAGCTTTGGCTTCTACTCCAGTAAATCTGGCTGCTGCTGCTACTGCTGCTAATTTATCAGCAGAACGACTGACTAAAGCTACATCTATCCCAGCTTTCGCAAATGCCAAAGCGGTAGCTTTACCAATGCCGCTACTTGCCCCAGTAATTAATGCACGTCGTTTGATATCAATACCCATACTATCTCCCAATTTTTTTGCTAGTACTGTGAGCTACCAGCCATCCGATGATGCCAATCTATCAGCGGAAATAGATTCAATGAATCGAAAACTCCGTTGATTGCTTTTTAGCAACTGCTAAACTGCCTAGCTATGATTGGGTAAATTAATTTTGTTCTCTTTTTGTGATATCCATCACCAATCAGTGGTAAGGGTTGGTAATGGGACTAAATCGCCTCAAAGTATGCTTTCTACTGTTGTCTATTGCTTGTTCCCTGATCAATTGGCTAAAAATGCAAATGCCTATGGCTCGGAAGATTGTTAAAAATCTTTACGAACCACAGGCAATTATAGCACTACTGTTTTATTTGTTAATCATCTTCAGGGTGCTTAGTGAGCGACTTCAGTAAAAACGCCAATTTTGCGAAATTTTTCATAGCGCAGCTGACGTCTTTCACTAGCAGTCAAACGATTCAGTTCATCCAAATTGTCTAATAAGGCTTGTTTGAGAGTAGTAGCAGCTTTTAATGGGTCAGAATGGGCACCACCAATCGGTTCTGATAAAATCTGGTCAATAATCCCTAAATTTTTCAAATCATGGGAAATAATTTTCAAAGCTACGGCTGCTTGAGGGGATTTGCTAGCATCTTTCCACAAAATAGCCGCACAGGCTTCTGGAGTAGCCACAGTGTATACAGAATGTTCAAACATCAACAGGCGATCGCCAACACCAATCCCTAATGCACCACCAGAACCACCTTCCCCAATCACTGTACAGACAATCGGTACGTCTAAACAGAACATTTCTCGTAAATTGTAGGCGATCGCTTCACCCTGTCCTTGATGTTCTGCTTCTATACCCGCCCAAGCTCCGGGGGTATCAATAAAAGTGATGATTGGCATACTAAATTTATTAGCATGTTCCATTAACCGTAAAGCTTTGCGATAGCCACCAGGGGAAGCCATGCCAAAGTTACGAGCCACATTATCCTTAGTATCACGACCTTTTTGATGCCCCAACATCACCACAGGTTGCCCACCCAAACGACCCACACCACCAACTAAAGCTGGATCATCACCCCCACAGCGATCGCCATGCAATTCCATCCATTCATCACTAATGGACTGAATGTAATCGAGAGTACTAGGGCGGCGGGGATGACGGGCTACTTGCAGTCGTTGAGAAGGCGATAAACTACTGAAAATTTCCTCGCGCAGTTGCAAGGCTCTGGCTTCGAGTTGACGGATTTGACTAGAAACATCGACACCATTTTCTGTGGCTAGATTCCGAATTTGGTCAATCCGAGTTGCCAGTTCTGCTAAGGGCTTTTCAAAATCTAACAGTAGTGGTTTACGCTCAGTAGTTGCCATCGTAGGAGTTATATGTTTTAGTTATTTATCAGTGATCAATAGTTAGTGGTAAGTAATTGGTCATCATTCAACCAGTAGTCGATGGCTAAAGACTAAAGATTAATGAGTAATAACTACCGGCTCCTCAACTACCGACCAATCTAGCAATGGTCTAAATCCGTGTTTAACAGAGACTCGACCAATCTGCTCCATTTTATCTACGGTAATCTGATTCCGCCCCCAAGAAAAGTTTGTGTATAACTTCTCAAATTCCAGTAGCATGGATTCGGCAAAACAAGCGAATAACTGACGTGCTGGAACTTGCATATTCACTATTTTCATGATTTTCCAGTCAATATCCAGGGAATGTTCGACAATTCCGCCATTTAAAACATATACACCTGGATGCTGGATTTTCGTGGCTAAATTTTTAGGATAGCCACCATCAATCAATAAGCAAGGTTGTTTGAGAGTAGTAGCGTCAATTTCCACTCCTTTTGGCATACTGGCAACCCAAACGACAATATCAGCTAGGGGTAATGCCGAGGTTAAATCCATGATTTTACCCCGTCCCAATTGGGATTGGAGTTCGGTGAGACGTTCTTGGTTCCGGGCGATGAGCAGGAGTTCTTTCACGTCTGTTTTTTGATTGAGCCAGTGTGTGACGGCACTACCAATATCTCCTGTGGCTCCACAAACAGCCACAGTTGCAGATGACAAATCTATTCCTAATTTCAGGGCGGCTTTTTCTACCTGCTGACAAATAATGTATGCCGTGTGAGTATTTCCGGTAGTAAACTTCTCAAACTCCAATTTAATATTCCGAACTTGACTAAACTGCTCCAAATTAAAATTTTCAAAAATAATTGAGGAGAATCCACCCAAAGCCGTAATATCAATCCCATTTTTTTGAGCATGAGCCATCGCATTCAGAATTTTGCGGGTAGCAGCCTTAATCCGACGATTAGCCAGCATCTCTGGTAAAAAGCAAGATTCTACATACCGTCCTTCAATTTTTTGCCCAGTAATACTGGTAACGGTAATATGATCAACAATTTGTGGTGGAGCGCTGCACCAAAAGTCTAACCCTTGATCTGCATATTCTGGGTATCCCAATTCTTGAGCTACCGCTTGAGCGTGTTCTAAACTAGTCAAATGTCCAATTAGACCAAACATGTAATGATATATTAGGCGTGTGCTGCCGAAAGCGTGAAATTGGTAAGAGATTCCTAGCGTAACTCTGAAAACATCAGGAGTCAGGAGTCAGGAGTCAGGAGTGAGAATAAATACAACATACATAAAACTTAATATAACACTAGGGGCAATCTGGTAGCCCCTATCGTCAAGTTTTAAGCGGCTGCAAGTCCGTAGGCAGACAAGCGCATAATATCACGAGTAGTGAAACCTATATTTGCTAGAGCTTCACCGTACTGAATCATGAAATCTTCCACCAGTGCTTCTTTTTCCATCGCTAAATTTTGAGCATCATCTGCAACTTGATTGAGCATTTTCCAAACCAGGGGTAGGTTTTGGCGATTTGCTACCTCTAACTCAGCTTTTGAAGCCTCAAAATTTGCCTTCAACCACTCTTCACCAAAGTTAAGATGGCTATATTCTTCTTTCACTACTCCTTCGGTAATTTTCTTCGCAAAATCATCTGCTACCGGAATATAGATGTTATAGGCGGCGATCGCAAAACATTCAATAATCAAGGCTTGAATTAGCAAGCAAGTAGCTACTTTTCCTTGTGAGGCTGCGGTTTGGAAATTTTGGTGCAGTCCGGCAAAAAACTGTTGAGCGAAGATCATATCTGGAGTAACACCCAAATTCCGTCCACAAGATTCAAATCCTTTTTTATGACGATTTTCCATCTTGGAAAGACGAATGAGGTCATCTTTATGTTCTGGTAGCATTTCCACCAGTTGAACATAATTATCGTGAGCTTCTTGTTCTCCTTCAATCACAATTGCATTAATACGGCTGTATGCATCTTTATATTTATCGCTGGTAAAATCTGGTTTTTCTACTTGTTCTATGATTTGTTTCATAGTATGCTTACTCCATTAAGTTGAATCATTTGATACCAAAAAATAATTTACCCCATCAAATTAGGGCAATGATCACCGTGGTTTAATTTTAGTTAACAAGACACTATTGTTATAGATTAGCTTTAGTTGAGGGTGATGCTGTAGTAGTGGCATAACAAATGCTAGGGATAGATAGAACTTATGTCCAAACTAAATTGGAATGTGAAAATCGGCGACTTTTTGAGTCTAGGACTACTACTGCTAGGAGCATTTATAATTCTACTCCCCTTAATTGTAGTTTTTCTTACCTCTTTTGCACCTGTAGGGTCAACTCCAGGAATTTTACCCAAAAATAACTGGACTCTAGCTAATTATGGCAATGCATGGCACCAAGGTAAATTTTTGTTGGCATTTGCTAATTCTACATTGGTGGCGATCGCTGTTACGGCTTTTCAGATTATTACTTCTGCGTCTTCTGGTTACGCACTGGCTAGACTAAAATTCCGGGGGCGTCAAGCTTTATTACTGATAATATTAGCTACTTTAGTAATTCCCTTTCAGTTATTGGTGATTCCGGTTTTTTTGGTTTTGAAGTGGGGACACATGATCAATACTTACGGAGCGCTAATTTTACCAACTGCCGTAAATGGCTTTGGAATTTTTTTATTACGTCAATATTTCCAAACAATTCCCCTAGAATTAGAGGAAGCTGCCACCATTGATGGCGCCAACCGTCTGCAAATTTTATGGTGGGTAATGTTACCTTTAGCACGTCCGGCTTTAGTTACCTTATCTTTGTTCACCTTCATTGCGGAATGGAACGATTTATTTAAACCTTTAGTTTTTACCACCCGGCCAGAATTAAGGACTGTACAGTTAGCCTTAGCAGAGTTTCAAGAGCAATTTACTAATAATTGGCCTTTACTGATGGCAGCAGTAACTATTACTACAATACCAGTGATGATGTTATTTTTTATCGGTCAACGACAATTCATTCGGGGTATTGCGACTACAGGCATGAAAAATTAGCAAATGTTCTGTTCCCTGTTCCCTGTTCCCTGTTCTAAAATAACAACAGCAGTTTTCAATCCTCAAAAAAATGATAGCGAGTAGTCCCATAATCTTAGCCTTAGACTTTGATGGAGTAATTTGCGATGGACTCATTGAATATTTTGAGGTAGCATGGCGCACTTATTGTAAAATTTGGAATTGTGGTAATGATACACCAGCAAATAATTTAGCTGCTCAATTTTATCGTTTGCGACCTGTAATTGAAACAGGTTGGGAAATGCCTGTTTTAATCAAAGCTTTAGTGGCGGGAATTTCTGAAGACAGAATTTTGCATGAATGGGAAAACATTAGACAGCAACTCTTGCAACAAGACCAACTAGATGCTAAGGAAATTGGTTCAAAATTAGACTATCTACGGGATGAATGGATTCAAACAGATTTAGATGGTTGGCTAAGTCTACATAAATTTTATCCAGGGGTGGTGGCAAAAATTCAAGCTGCCCTCAGTAGTTCCGTTCATTTATACATTGTCACCACCAAAGAAGGGCGCTTCGTCAAGCAATTATTGCAACAGGTAGGAATTAATTTATCCAGTGATGTCATTTTTGGTAAAGAAGTGAAACGTCCTAAATATGAAATCCTGCGACAATTAATTCAAACAGTAGATGTTAAACCGATGAGTTTATGGTTTGTGGAAGATAGAATCAAAACCCTACATTTAGTCCAACAGCAACCAGACTTAAATCAGGTACAACTGTTTTTAGCCGATTGGGGTTATAATACCCAAGCAGAAAGGGATGCTGCTGAAAATGACTCCCGAATTAATTTAATCTCTCTTTCTCAATTCGCTCAAGATTTCTCAACTTGGAATAAATAAAAAAGGGAACAGGGGGAAGAAGAGGACAAGGGGCAGGGGGCAGGGGGCAGGGGGAAAGAGGACAAGGGGCAGGGGGCAGGGGGCAGGGGGCAGGGGGAAAGAGAATTTAAAATATATTCTCCCCATCTCCCTATCTCCATTTCTCCCCCTTGCACCCTCCACCCTGCCCCCCTGCCTCTTCCCTCCCCCCTGCACCCCGCACCCTGCCCCCCTGCCTCTTCCCTCCCCCCTGCACCCCGCACCCTGCCCCCCTGCCTCTTCCCCCCCACCTCCCCACTTCCAATATGCTCGATCTGACAAAACTAACGCGACAAATGCAAGGTTTCAGTCAACATCTGACCGCAGAAGTTGCTGCTAATCGTCAACGTTTGGAATTGCTAAAAGAACATTTCCAGAAAGCTATTACCTCTGAAGAAGAGTTAGTTAATCGCCAAAAAAAATGGCGCGATCGCATTATTTTTGCCAATGCTACTCCAGTGGAATCTTTGGAGAAATGCATTGATATCCCCACCCCATCGAAGGTTCATACTGTTATTTCTACGGATGGTTCACAAATTTCTCCTAGCCACCATGAAATCGCCTATTGCTATCTGTTAAATATTGGTAGAGTTGTTCTCCACTATGGACAAAATCGCCATCCATTACTAGATAGTATACCAGAAGTATTTTATCTGCCAGAAGACTTATATATATCTCGCCAATGGGGGATTAGAACTGATGAATGGATGGGTTATCATCGTACTGCTTCGGAAGCAACAGTTTTAGCTGAACTGGCGATTAGTATGAAAGGAAAAGCACCAATTTTAGCTATGGTTGATGGTTCTTTAATTTACTGGTTTTTGGAACAGCTACCCATAGATGCTCGCGATCGCATTTTACCACCTATCTTAGAAGCTTGGAAACAGATGCGTGAGGCGGAAGTTCCCTTGATGGGATATTTAAGTGCTTCTCGCAGTATAGAAACCGTCAACTTTTTGCGGTTGTTGGCTTGTCCCTATCCTGCACCAGATTGTGTTAATTATTGTCCAAATCAGTTAGAGAAAATACCTTGCAAAATATTTGAACCTTTACGAGATACCGCCCTGTGGGAAACTCAGTTGAAACCAGGACAACGTAGCCCTTTATGGCGCAGCAATGCTCGGATTCTGGATTTATATGATGACCAAATTATTTACTTTTGTTATGTTCATGTCGGTCCAGAAATTGCCAGAATTGAAGTTCCTGCTTGGGTAGCAGAAAACACGAGTATCTTCAATCAAGCTCTGGGACTAATGTTAGCACAAGTCCAAAAAGGATATGGCTATCCAGTGGCGATCGCTGAAGCCCATAATCAAGCAGTAGTACGAGGGAGTGATAGAGCCACATTCTTTGCTCTATTGGAACGACAAATGATTAAAGCTGGAATTAAAAATGTGGGAACTTCTTATAAGGAAGCGAGGAAACGGGGAAGTATAGCTTAGTTTCTCAAGATTTGTTGCGTTTTCTAGGGTAATTACTTTTACCAATTGAACTGAAATACCCCTAAAACTCGATTTTATGAAGTTAATATTACTTTTCTTAATTTAAGTTCATAAAAAAACCTAGTTAATTCCGATTAATCGCCATAACAATATATATATCTTAATTAATCAAGCTGATATTAGGTAAATTTACATCACAATCAAGATATTATATTCGACTGACTTAGGTTATGATTTTTATACACAATTTTAAGAATTACACATATTTTCGGAAAGTTGAAAAATCTAAACTATTTCTTTAGGATATAAATCAGGAAAGATGAAAAAAAAACAATCATGTTGTCATTTAGAAGAAGAAAAATACTCCAGATTTTTCTCACTTTCTATAGATTTACTTTGTATTGCTAATTTTGATGGTTATTTCCAAGATGTAAATCCATCATGGACAAAAATTCTCGGTTGGTCTAAACAAGAATTAATAGCCCGAACTTTTATTGAATTTGTTCATCCTCAAGACCAAGCTACAACTATTTTACATACTCAATCTTTAGCACAAGGTGAGGATACAATTAATTTTGAAAATCGTTATCTGTGTCGAGATGGTTCCTATAAATGGCTTTCATGGAATGCAACTGTATATCTTCAAGAAAAATTAATCTATGCAGTTGCTCATGATATTACTGTTCAGAAAGAGAATGAAATAGCATTACAAAAAACTATCAAAGAATTAGAATCTTTAAAATTTGCCTTAAATGCTCATTCGATTGTAGCAATTACTGATGTAGAAGGGATTATTACTTATGTTAACGATAAATTTTGTGAAATTTCCCAATATGCTAGAGAAGAACTTGTTGGTCAAGACCATAGAATTATTAATTCTGGTTATCATTCAAAAGAATTTTTTAGAGATATGTGGAGAACTATTGCTCAAGGGAAAATTTGGGAAGGAGAAATGAAAAATAAGTCTAAGGATGGGACTTTTTATTGGGTAGATACGATAATTGTTCCGGTATTAAACTCCTGTGGTCAACCTGATCAATATATAGCAATTCGGAGCAATATTACACACCGTAAAGTTTATGAGTCAGTGCTGTTAGAGCGATCGCGTTTATCATATTTAAGTGCAGAAGTCAGTTTAGCCCTATCTCAAAGCGGTACACTGACGGATATTTTACAAAATTGCGTCAATACAATTTCCCAGTGCTTGGATGTAGCTTTTATTGGGATTTGGACTTTTGAGAAACAAACTCAGCAACTACAATTACAAGCAGGTGTGAATTGTACAGATGTTAAATGCAATATTTTAACAGATATTCTAGATTTTCCCCATCATCAAATTGTAGCTAAAGATGCTATTAGTCTCATCAATCATAATCATCAAGCTATTTTCAATCAAGAAGTAATCATTAATAATCAAGATGATTGGGTTAGTTCGACATTTTCAATTTTTAGATTGTGTGCTTATCCCTTAATTATTGAGCAACAATTAATCGGTATTGTCGCTTTATTTAGTCATGAGGTTTTGACTGAACCAACACATAATTTATTAAATTGGATTGGGAACAATATTGCTGTAGCAATTGACAGAATTTGGGCGCGAGAAGAACTACTGAGTCGTCGAGAAGCTTTGTTGTTACGTCTAGCTAGTGAAATTCGTAGTTCTCTAGATCTCGATACTATTCTAGAAACTGCTGTGAATGAAATCCGCAGTTTATTAGACATTGATCGCTGCTACTTTATTTGGTATTTACCTTATGCATCTACTCCTAGTCTCACGATTACTCACGAAGCGCGAAACCCTAACTTACCGACTATGTTTGGTAGTATCTCTCTGGAAAAAAGTGATTTTTTAGTGAATAAGCTGTTGCGTCAAGAGTTAATTTGTATAGATGATATTCATCAAGATTTTCTCCTTGATCAAGATATGCAAACACTGTTTAAAGAATTTAGTATTACTTCCCAACTACTACTACCAATTAAAAGTAACGCGGAGGAATTTGGTGCAATTGTATGCAGTCATTGTCATGGGGAAAGAACTTGGAATCATAGTGAAATTATATTATTACAAGCAGTGACAGATCAATTAGCGATCGCCATAAATCAATCCCAACTATATACTCAGAGTCTTACCGCTACTTCAACAGCAGAAGCACAAACAAAAAAACTCACGGAAACTTTAAATAAATTACAACAAACTCAATCACAACTAGTGCAACATGAAAAAATGTCTAGTTTAGGACAATTAGTTGCGGGAGTTGCTCATGAAATTAATAATCCAGTAAATTTTATTCATGGTAACTTAAGCCATGCTCAGGAATATTTTTCCGATTTACTCAAGCTATTAAACTTATATCAAAAACACTATGCTCATCCCCATGTAGAGATTGAAGATTTTATCCAAGAAATTGACTTAGAATTTCTGACTAGTGACCTAAATAAACTTTTATCTTCAATGAATGTAGGGACTAATCGTATCCGGGAAATTGTGCTTAGTTTGCGAAATTTTTCTCGACTGGATGAAGCAGAGAAGAAATTCGTTGATATTCATGAAGGAATTGAAAATACACTACTACTTTTACATCATCGCTGGAAGAATTCTCGGAATGGATTAGGTATATCCATCGTTAAAGACTATGGAAATCTACCCCTGATTGATTGCTATCCAGGACATTTAAATCAGGTATTTATGAATATTTTAAATAATGCGATTGATGCACTAGAAGAATTAGCAAACCCAAGAGATAAAAATCGAAATAGTGACCAAGAACATATCGTCCCCACAATTTGCATCACTACCGCAGTATTAGATAGCAATTTTATCTCCATTAAAATTGCTGATAATGGAGTTGGTATTAATAATCAAGCTAGAAGCAAGTTATTTAATCCATTCTTCACCACAAAACCTGTAGGAAAGGGAATAGGATTAGGACTATCAGTTAGTTACCAGATTATCGTCGAAAAACATGAGGGAATTTTAGAATGTTTTTCAGAACCAGGACAAGGTACAGAATTCTGGATTCGGATTCCCTGCAAATTTTAAAGACGGAATCAGGAACTCTTCTGTTTATAAATTTTGTGTAAGTATTTACACTTTCAATTAAAACTGTTATTTTTAGTTTTGAGATGATGTAGTATCTTTACCAAGAAGCATTGAGAAATGTTTCTTAGATTTTGATATTCTCTACTGACAAGTTTTTCTCTGGGAAAGTACTTGATATGCCATTAAATTTGCTTACTAAACTCCACTTAGGCAAAAACCTAAGTCTAGCATTCACAGTGGTTTTAACAATATTTGGTACAGGTTGTAGTCAAAAGGGATCTGATCTAGATAAAACTTCCGTCAGTCCAAAAGACAATTTATCTGCATTAAGAATTGGGGTGCTACCAGCGCAAAACCCCCAAGACCAACAGAATATGATTAAACTCTTCCATAGCTACTTGGAAAAATCTTTGGGACGTCGAGTTAATTTCCAAATTGCGAAAGATTATAATCAAGCTGTTGAATGGTTGATACAAGAAAAATTAGATATTGCTTATATAGACCCCTTACCTATATAGAAGCACTGGAACGAGGCGCTAAAATTGAACCAATAGTGGCTACGATTAACAAAAATACGGGACAACCTTGGTATAAAGCGTGTATTATTGTCAAGTCAGAAAGTTCAATTAAAACTTTAAAGGACTTGCGAGGTAAACGTTTTTCCTTTGTGGATAAATCATCTACTTCTGGTTACTTAATGCCTTTAGTCGCTTTCCAGCAGTTGGGAATTAAGCCTGAGCAAGATTTTACTAAAATTATTTATGCGGGTAATCACAGCAAGAGTATAGCCGCATTGGAAGATGGTATTGTTGATGCCTCAGCCACGAATATTCCTACCTACTTCAAACGACAAAAAAATAATCAGCTAACATCTAAGAATACCAGAATTATATGGGAATCTGATCCCATCGCTGAGTCTCCTATCGTGGTATCTAAAAAATTACCACCTCTATTGATTGAAGAACTCAAAAGAGTATATGTTAATACTCCTGAAAATATAGAAAATGTTACAGGAACTGAGTCAGCGGGATATACTCTCGTTAGTCACTCTGATTATATCCCCATTCAAAAGCTCCGCCAAAAACTAAACTTAATTTCCACTCCAGGAAAATGAATATCTCTACCAAGTTTTTTACTAGTTCTGCTACATTTATTGGTTTAATTACCGCTATTATTATTGGTAATACGTTTGTTGTCCAGCAAACTAGACAGACTATCCATAATAAAAGTAAACAAGCCACTGAGACAATTAAAATTGCTTTAGAAGCAGAAAATGCTCTGGAATCAGAAATTATTCTTCTCAAGGATATTGTTTTATTTAATAGTCAGGATGTTGAAATAAATTCAAATGAAACTGAGTTTATTCAAAGTCTAGATAAATTAGATAAATTAATGGACAATGATACAAAAATTGTTCTGATTCGTCGTCGTCATCAGTTTCTTTCTAAATTAGCAACTGAGTTAATCAACCGAAAACCTAGTCAACTAGATATAGCTGCTTCTCAAAAATATTTTCTAGTGATTAATTCTTATAATCGAGACATTGATTTTTTCCTGAAAGATTTAATTGATCGTGCTTATCAAGAAAATCAAATAATCGAATCAGATTTAAAAAAATTACAGCATCTCCAAGAAATTATCTCTTTTATAGTTATTGCATTAATAATAATTCTACTTATTTGTAATTTTTTAATTCTTTGGCGTCCGGTAATTAAGTCTTTACAAAAATTGCAAAATGGCACCACAGAAATTGCTGCTGGTAACTTCGATTATCGTTTAGATATTTGGACAGGAGATGAACTAGAAGATTTAGCACAGGGATTTAATCATATGGGTTGGAAACTAGCTGAATCTAGAGAAACACTGCTGAAAAATACAGAATTAACTCAAATGAATCAGCAACTAGAATTAGAAATTGCTGAACGTAAACAAGCCGAACTAGAACTTCAGAAAACTTTACAAGAACTCCAGCAAACCCAAGCTCAATTAATTCAAACTGAGAAAATGTCTAGTCTTGGTCAGCTGGTAGCTGGAATTGCCCACGAAATTAATAATCCAGTTAACTTTATTTATGGTAATATCACTCATGCTAGTCAATATACTCAACAATTACTAGAGCTAATCAGTTGCTATCAAGCAGAATTTCCTGAACCAGGAGATAAAATTCAGGAAACAGTAGATGATATAGATTGGGAATTTGTACAGGATGATTTACCGAAAGTCATGAATTCGATCAAGTTAGGGTCTAACCGAATTAGAGATATTGTTCTATCTTTGCGTAATTTCTCTCGATTAGATGAAGCCGATATGAAGGAAGTTGATATTCATGAAGGAATTGAAAGTACACTAATGATTTTGCAAAATCGACTGAAAGTAAAACCAGGACATCCCAAAATTGAAGTGATTAAGGAGTATGGACAATTACCTTTAATACAGTGTTATGCAGGTCAGTTAAACCAGGTATTTTTGAATATTTTAAATAATGCTATTGATGCTATTGATATTTATAATAAGCAAAGTTATCAACCAGAAATTCAGAGTCGTTCTAGTCAAATCAAGATTACTACAACCAGAGATAATAATCAAGCATTCATTCAAATTGGTGATAATGGAATTGGGATGACATCAGAAGTTAAGAAAAAGTTATTTGACCCATTTTTTACTACTAAATCTATAGGTGAAGGATCAGGGTTGGGTTTATCAATTAGTTATCAAATTATTGTGGAAAGACACTCTGGAATGATTTGGTGTATTTCTGAAGTCAATCAAGGAGCAGAGTTCTGGATTCAAATTCCTTTGATACAACAAAAAAAGCAGTTAGAAGCAAAAGTTGAGATTGTAGAAACTAACTCTTCTGTCCAAATACCCTGTAAATTCTGATCAACCTTATGTGACGGAGACTACTTCTCTTGATTATGACAGTATTGTGGAGCGGCCGGAAAGCCCGCCTGTCCTCAATGGCAGGCAAGATGCCTGCTCCACGGATTTAGCATGAACTTAGTTTGATTTGTAGGGCTGCTGAAATAACACACTAGAGTCTACCCATTACGACAACAGTATAATAACGTAAATAAATAAAATATTATTGTATATGTAGATACTAGTACTAAATTAGTTTAAAAAGTATCACAATGATTATAATAAAAATATCTTAGAGGTTATTAATGGTAGTGAAAGCAATACAAACACCAGATTGGGTTAAACACGCTATTTTTTATCAGATTTTTCCAGACCGCTTTGCTAAAAGCGAGCCACCAAGTACAAGTTTATTAAATAGTGCTGTTTGGGAAGCTTGGGAAGCAATACCTACAGACCAAGGTTATAAAGGTGGAAATTTTGGGGGGATATTAGAGAAATTAGACTATATCCAAGATTTGGGAATTAATGCAATTTACTTTACTCCCATTTTTCAATCTGCTAGTAATCATCGCTATCACACTCATGATTATTATCAAGTTGATCCAATTTTAGGAGGAAATCAGGCTTTTAAAGAATTTTTAGATGCAGCTCATCAGCGAAATATTAAAGTTGTATTAGATGGAGTATTTAATCATTGTAGTCGGGGGTTTTTCTTTTTCAATGATATCTTAGAAAATGGGACTCATTCTCCTTGGATAAATTGGTTTAAAATCCAGGGTTGGCCTCTTAGCACCTTATACTGGAGATTTACCAGCTAACTATGTTGGTTGGGCAGGAATTAGGTCTTTACCAGTATTTAACCATGATCTTCCAGAAGTTCAAGAATATATTTTAGAAATTGCTGAATATTGGCTAAGATTTGGTATTGATGGTTGGCGCTTAGATGTACCATTTGAAATTAAAACTCCTGGTTTTTGGCAAAAATTTCGTCAGCGAGTTAAAGCTATTAATCCAGAAGCTTACATTGTCGGTGAAGTTTGGGGAGATTCCCGTGAATGGTTAGATGGGAAGCAATTTGATGGGGTAATGAATTATTTATTTACAGTGCGACTATAGCTTTTACCGCTGGAAATCGCGTTATCCCAAAATATGTCCAAGGGCGTGATTATCAAGCATCTCCTCCGTTATTTGCGGTTGAATATGCGGCTAAAATCCAAGAACTGTTGCAACTTTATCCTTGGGAAATTCAGTTAACTCAACTTAATCTTTTAGCTAGTCATGATACTGCGAGATTAATTACTATTGCTGGAGGTGATCAAGCTAGTGTCGAATTAGCAAGTTTACTTTTATTTACCTTTCCCGGTGCACCTAGCATTTATTATGGTGATGAAGTGGGTTTACCTGGAGGTTTAGATCCAGATTCACGTCGGAGTTTTCCCACAGAGAATAACTGGGTTGTAGAAATTCTCCATATCCATAAACAACTAATTAACCTCCGTCATACTTATCCAGCTTTGCGGATAGGTGATTACAAAATCCTATATGCTCAAGGGGAATTATATATCTTTGCTCGTACCTTGGGAGCAGAAGAATTGATTATTGCTGTTAATGCTGGTACAGCATCAGCATCAGCACATATAGATGTTACTCAGTTACAAACTCAACCGCATCAAATTTTGTATGGTACTGCTGAAGTTCAGTGGAACAGTGTAGGAGTGACTCCACAGCTTTCTATCCATCTTCCTCCCCGGACTGGTTGTATCTTGAAATAATCTCACTGTGGGGAGATGGGGGGATTAAGTTTGTGTGTTACCAAAACCTCCACCACCGGGAGTTTCAATCACAAATACATCTCCTGGATTCATTTCTACCACAGCTTTACTTCCTAATTCCTCAATTTTTCCATCACTCCTCTCTACATAATTTTTTCCGACTTCACCCGCATTACCATCAAATAAACCAAAAGGTGCAATGACACGATGATTTGCGAGAATCCCTGCGGTCATTTTTTCCTGAAAACGTAAGCGACGGATGACACCATTTCCACCACGATGTTTTCCTGTACCACCGCTATGAACACGAATTGCAAAATCCTCTAAAATTACCGGAAATCGCCATTCTAATACTTCTGGGTCGGTTAAACGAGAATTTGTCATGTGTGTCTGAACAGCATCGGTACCATCAAAATCTGCACCTGCACCAGAACCTCCGCAAATTGTTTCATAATATTGATACTGTTCATTACCAAAAGTAAAATTATTCATTGTTCCTTGAGATGCGGCTAAAACGCCTAAAGCACCATATAAAGTATCGGTAATTGTTTGAGATGTTTCCACATTTCCTGCTACTACTGCTGCTGGATAACCAGGATTCAACATACAACCTTCAGGAATGATAATTTCTAAAGGTTTCAAACACCCGGCATTTAAGGGAATATCATCGTTTACTAAGGTGCGAAAAACATATAAAACTGCGGCTTTACATACTGCGGGTGGAGCATTATAATTATTGGTTAACTGCTGGGGTGATGTCCCTGTAAAGTCGATTTTTGCATGACGTTTAACTTGGTCAATGGTAATTTTAACTTTAATAATACTGCCATTATCTAAAGCACAACTAAATTCGCCATCTTTTAAAATTTCTATTACCCGTCTTACTGATTCTTCGGCATTATCTTGCACAAATCTCATATAAGCAGTTACGGTTTCTAAATCGTAGTAATTAACTACATTCAATAGTTCTTGTACACCTTTTTCATTCGCAGCAATTTGTGCTTTTAAATCAGCTAGATTTTGGTTAATATTTCTGGCTGGATATTGATTATTGGTTAATAATTTGATTAATTCTAGTTCACAGAATTTCCCTCCATCTACTAATTGAAAATTATCTAACAAAATACCTTCTTCAGTTACACTTTGACTATTTGGAGGCATTGAACCAGGGGTAATACCACCAATATCTGCATGATGTCCCCGCGAAGCAACGTAGAAGATGGGGGTGGGATGAGAAAGAAAAACTGGGGTGATAACAGTGATATCGGGAAGATGAGTTCCACCATTGTAAGGATTGTTGGATGCAAAAACATCCCCAGGTTTGATTTTTTCCCCATGAGTTGTAATTAAGGCTTCTACACTTTCACTCATGGAACCTAAATGTACAGGAATATGAGGTGCATTAGCTACGAGTTGTCCCCAACTATCGAAAATTGCACAGGAAAAATCTAATCTCTCTTTGATGTTGACTGAAGAACTAGTATTTTGTAAGGTGATACCCATTTGTTCGGCGATCGCTCTAAACAAATTGTTGAAAATTTCCAACTTGACTGGATCAGGATGATCAGAATTTAGGGATTTAGCATTGGCAATCACAACTTCAGAATTTGCTTCTCGCTTTAAAATCAGGTTTTTATGTAATGTGATTTCTCCTTGCCAATGGGGTTCAATAATATTTGTACCTGTGGGTTCGACGATAATAGCAGTCCGGTGATGCGATCGCCTACTTGTAAATCGGCTCTTTGATACACTGGTGTAGTTTGCCAGTTTCCATCTGTATACATTTGCACATTGGCGATGGCTACAGGTTTTTCATCGTGCTGACGGGAAAATTCCGTTTGTAAAGGTGGATTTTGCTTTGCAACTACTTCCACAGCTATTGCTTCCACAACTAATTGTTTTTCTGGAGCAATAAAACCGTAACGTTGACGATGTAAGCTTTCAAATTGACTTTGCATTTCTACTACTGGAGCAAAATCCACAGTTAATGCAGCGTCTGTGCCAGCATATTTTAAATGCACTTTTTGATAAATTTCGATTTTATCATTTTGACGGTTTAATTCTGTTTTCCCCGCTGCGATTAAAATTCCGAACCCACTTTCTAAATCTAACCGTAAACTTTCGCTCAAAATTGATTCTATTGCTTTTTCCCGAATTACGCGCACATCAGCCAAACCCATGCCATATGCAGATAAAACCCCAGCATAAGGATGAATAAAAACTTGCTTGATTCCTAAAACATCAGCAATTAAACAAGCATGCTGTCCACCAGCCCCACCAAAACAGCATAACGTGTATTCAGAAACGTCATAACCCCTCTGAAGAGAGATTTTTTTGATCGCATTAGCCATTTTATCAACGGCGATCGCTAAAAAACCTGCTGCGACTGCTTCTGGTGAACGATGATCACCAATTTCTCTAGCTAATTGACTAAATTTCTCTTTTACTACTTCCACATTCAAAGGTAAATCACCATTGGTGCCCAAATATGTGGGGAAAAAATGCCGATTGTAATTTACCCATCATGACATTACAATCAGTTACCGTGAGTGACCGCCTTGAGAATAAGCCGCAGGTCCGGGATTTGCTCCCGCTGACTCTGGACCGACTCGATATCTATAACCATCAAATTGTAGTATGGAACCACCACCCGCAGCGACAGTGTGAATTGCCATCATGGGAGTTTTTAACCTGACTCCAGCTACTTCGGTTTCTAAAGTGCGTTCATATTCATCATGATAATGAGCTACGTCGGTAGATGTTCCACCCATATCAAAAGTGATAATCCGATTAAATCCAGCGATGAGACTGGTTTGAACCGCTCCCACAATTCCTCCCGCAGCTTGAGATAATATGCTATCCTTACCTTGGAATTTGTGGGCATCAGTTAATCCGCCATTAGATTGCATAAATTGCAGGGAAACGTGATTTGTATCTCCATCGCCTAACTGAGTTGCTACTTGATTGACATATCGGCGTAAAATTGGTGATAAATAAGCATCGACAACGGTTGTATCACCCCGACTGATTAACTTCATTAAAGGACTAATTTCGTGAGAGACAGAAACTTGAGTAAATCCGATGTTGCGGACTACATGAGCTAGGTCTTGTTCATGATTGGTGTAGCGATAACCATGCAGCAATGCGATCGCACAGGAGTGAATTCCATCTGCTAATGCGGTTTGGAGTTGAGGAATCACATCATCTAGATGGAGAGGGATTAATTCTGTACCGTCAGCGGTGTAACGTTCTTCAATCTCAATTACCCGTTCATAGAGCATTTCTGGTAAAATAATCTGACGAGCAAAAATATCAGGACGGTTTTGATAACCAATTCGTAGTGCATCCCGAAATCCTTTGGTAATGAGTAAAACGGTTCTATCCCCTTTTCTTTCCAGGAGAGCATTGGTAGCGACAGTGGTTCCCATTTTTACCACGGCAATTTCCGGAGTGGGAATTGGTGCATCAGAGGAAATTCCCAAAATTTCCCTAATTCCTTGGACTGCGGCATCGGAATAGCGATCGGGATTTTCTGATAATAGCTTATGAATGACCAACGTGCCATCAGGACGTTGTGCCACAATATCCGTAAATGTCCCCCCACGGTCAATCCAAAATTCCCAACTCATTTCCACCCCCAGAATGACTTAACCATATGGCTTAATCTAATGATAATGTTTTAGAGGATATTTGAAAAATTCACTGAGCAGAGCATGCGCTAAAGCGCAACTACGAGCCAATTTTCATAGTTCGTAGTTGCGCTTTAGCGCATGCTTCTTAAATTGGCAAAGGTATTGAACTTATGATCCATTTTGAATAAGTTTGATCTAATGGAACAAAAATCCTAAACCATCTTCAATAAACGATAATGGGAAAAATTAATAACCAAGGAGATTTGAAAGTGCCATTTCGGAAATTGTCTCGAACGTTGAAAGTAGGAATTATTTTATTAGGGATAGCTGTTGGTAGTTTTTGTATCACTCTAATTTTACCTAAAGGTGGATTGAGCTATCTTCTAACCAGCAATAAGCCTGAAATTAATATTACTAAAGCACATTTATCTGCAACAGCATCAGCACAAAATATTACCCCAGTTATCAAAAAATTAGTAGAAATACCAAAACAATTTCAGGGAACAACTATTTATGAAGCAAAATTGAAACCCACTGAGAAGGTTATTGCCCTGACTTTTGATGATGGTTGAAGTCCAAAAAATACAGACCAAGTATTAGAGATTTTAAAGAAAAATAATATCAAAGCTACATTTTTTATGGTTGGGGCAATGGTAGAAACGTTTCCTCAAATTGCCAAGCGAGTAGCTGATCATGGACATGTTATTGCTAATCATACCTGGCATCATTGGTATAAAAAAATGGATAAAGCCACAGCATCTAGTGAAATTGACCGGACAGCAGATATTATTTATAAAACAACTGGAGAGAAAACTAATCTTTTTCGTCCCCCTGGTGGATATTTGAATAATGGATTAGTAGATTATGCTAAAGGTAAAAAATATGCAGTCATGATGTGGTCATCACAGTCGGGAGATGCAGATAAAATTACACCTCAAGTCCCAACAATGGTCAAAAATGTGGTCAATCATGCTAAACCAGGAGGGATTGTGCTGATGCATGATGGTGGTGGTAATCGCAGTCGGACAGTTAAGGCTTTACCAGAAATGATTGCTGGGCTTAAGTCTAAAGGTTATCGCTTTGTGACCATCCCTGAATTATTAGCTATACCAGTTACGGAACCACCTTTAGTGACAAATACTAAACCCATTAGTCAATAGACATCTGGTGACAATTAATTATGTGTTCGTTAAAACTCTTGGTAGGGGCGTATTGCAATATGCCCCTACATCATTTCTGGAGATGTCTAATAATCAACTCATCGCTGAGATTACCTATGATATCAGCGATAGTGTCCATACCTGGTCAATCACAGCCAATTTTCTACAAGTTTATAGCTTTAAATCTCTGCGTAGAGTAATATCGAGGACTCTATTATCTTTTGATTCAACAAACATAATGACTCTAAAGGGTTTATCAGGTGTTTGTAGATAAAAGGCTATTTCTTGACGAGGGTGATAACTGGGAGTAAGTTCTTCGTATTTACCAAATGCTTGTTTGAATATATCTACTGGTGGTGGGTCTGCGGGATAAATACTTAAGACAAGAGGTATATTCTTAGGATTATTAGTAACTAAGTCGATTTCCCTACTTACAGCAATTTTCTTAAACTCTCTGTCTAGTGGTTTAATTTCTACAGTCATACCATGATCATAGGTAATTGTTCCTAATTTTTGTGAAACTTGATATATATTATATTTATCTGATGATAATAAACAAATCATGAGTTGAATTTCAGCAATCATTTTTCATTTCTCCTTGCTTGATTATTAAAAGCTTTAGCTGCTGCCTTTCCCAGTTTATCCGCATCCTTTTCTTCTGGTAAATTAGTGTAGGCACTAAAAATAATATCAAACAAATTTATTGCAGCTTTTTCAGGTATTTTAATGTTATTATTACTAATAGTTTGTCCTGATATATCACTCATGGCTTTGTTGACTTCTGCAACTGTTTCATTAATTTGTTTAATTCGTTGAATAATGCTTGTAACAAATACATCTGAGGCTACATCTTTTTTCAGTTCCTCCATGAACGGATTAAAAAAAATCTTGAGCGAAGTTTCAGAATAATCCGCAGCACTGGAAATATCCATTAATTTTTCCGATGGAGAATACGAACTTTCTTTCTTTTGATCTTCTGCAAAATGTGGAATATTTGCGATTTGTTTGTTTGGTAAAGAGCGAGAAATATTCCATTTAGCTCTTATTCTTTCTAGTAAAGTACTAAGAACAGTAATTCTATCAGAATAATCTTTATATTTACCAACTAAAAATGACTCCCAAACCTTGGCTTCTTGTAATTCTGCCTTAGTTTTTGAGTTATCTATTAGTGGCTGTTTTACGGCTAATTCTGCTATTGATTGGGGTATTTTCATCTGTTGAGCAATTTGTTCAGTCCGCTTACCCTTTCCAGATAGCATTCTTGCCACACGGAAATATTGTTCTGAGTGCCGTATTTCATGATAAATTGTATTGACAATTTCAGCTACTTCATTTTGATTCAATCCACCAACTGTTGATGATTTAGTTGTTGGGCTTAGTAATTCGTAGTTAATACCTAATACCCAGCGTCCAGGCTGAAATTCTCCCAATGCTTGTGTTGATAATTCTTGGAATATCAACTTATAAGGCAAATTTTTATTAATCTGAGTCACTAGAAAATCAACTAAATTGTTCAGTGGTTAGTTTTTATTACCGGGTTCTTGCCAAAAACGATAGGCTGCTTGACCAAATTCGCTAGTCAGTGAATTAACAGCTAGACCAGTTGTAGATTGAGGTGCATTTTTATTCTCTTTTGGTGTTACTTCTTTTGCTGTCGTTTCCTGGCTTGGCTGTTGATTTTTTTCTTCCAGACTCAGTTTCATTTGTACTTGTGGCTTTTTAGGTGGAAAAACTGAAGGAGAGGGGTTGATAAAATTAAGAAGTGACGACCCTTCTTGAATTGCTTCTGGCTTTGCTGGGTCGTCCTGTTTTGGAGGAACTTGATTTACTGGGGGTTGGGGTTGGGGTTGGGGTGTAAATAGGGACTTTTTCTCTCTTGACTGCGGTTTTGGAGATGGGCTTGGTATCCTAATTCTTTGATAAGTCATAATATATCTCCGTAAACAGTAATTCTCTAGAGAATAATATATTATTATTAACTATATAAGCGTAAAATCAACTAAATTTATCCTGCTAAGGTGACGATATTGTTCCTATTCCTGGCACTAAACGTCGTACTTATTTAGAGGAGAATGTCGCTGCAACGGAGATTTCTTTGAGTCCAGCAGAACTTAATCGCATCGCGGCTGTTGCACCAAAAGGAATAGCTGTAGGCGATCGCTATCCAGATATAAGTATGGTAAATCGCTAACTTTTGATGCTTGACGGTTGACTATTAAATGTCAATTATATAATCATAAATGACGACGAGGGTGGAAACGCACAAAATGGTAATTTCTCATCTCCTCCAAGAACCACAGTTTTTACGTCTAAAACCTCTATTAAGTAGATTGCGGGGTGATTTGACGGGTGGACTGACCGCAGCCGTGGTGGCTTTACCTTTAGCTTTAGCTTTTGCAGTTGCAAGTGGTGTAGAACCAAAAGCCGGACTTTACACGGCTATTGTCGCTGGTATTGTCGCTGCTATCTTTGGTGGTTCCCCTGTGCAAATTAGCGGACCGACAGGAGCAATGGCTGTCGTTTTAGTGGGAATTGTCGCTAAATATGGAATTGAGAAAGTATGGTTAGCTGGGGTAATGGCTGGGATTATCCAAGTAGCTTTAGGGGTTGCTAAACTGGGACAGTTAGTAAAGTTTATTCCCTATCCGGTTACAGCTGGTTTTACTAATGGTATTGCGGTAATTATTTTTTGTGGTCAGTTAAATAATTTTTTTGGTTTACAATTACCACATACTGAACATTTTTTGCCAGAACTTTGGCAAAGTATTACTCATATACAAGCTTTTAATTGGGCGTCTGTGGTTTTGGCAATGGTGGTGATTGTCACCAATCTATTATGGCCGAGAATTAATACTACCATTCCCGGTTCTTTAGTGGGGTTGGTTTTAGCCACTGGGATAGCAGTCTATTTTCATCTCGATGTCCCCACCATTGGTGCAATTCCTCAATCTTTACCCATGCCCCAAGGTATTCCCCATTGGCATGATTTTAGTTTAATTCGCGAATTAATTAATCCCGCTTTCGCTTTAGCTGCATTGGGAAGTATTGAATCATTGCTCTCTGCTGTGGTCGCTGATGGTATGACTGTGAGCGAAAAACATAATAGCGATCGCGAATTAATTGGTCAAGGATTGGCAAATATAATTGTACCCTTTTTTGGGGGTATTCCCGCCACAGGTGCGATCGCTCGGACTGCGGTGAATGTTCGTTCTGGAGGTAAAACCCCATTATCTGGGGTAATTCATGGTGTTGCTTTAGCGATTATTGTCTTAACTTTAGCACCCTTAGCCGCACAGATTCCCTTAGCCGCACTAGCAGGAATCTTGATGGTAGTTAGTATCAAAATGATTGAATGGGAAGCCATTGGTTTGCTGCTACGGGCGACCTATTCGGATTTTGCGGTGATGATTTTGACTTGGTTTGTTACCATTTTATTTGACTTAGTTCTAGCTGTAGAAGTGGGATTAATAGCGGCGGGAGTCTTATTTATCAAACGCATGAGCGATTTGAGTCTGGTCAAAATCCCTGAAACTGAATTGTTTCCTCCTGGTACTCCTTTAGAATTAGGGAAAGAAATTGCCGTTTATCGGGTAGACGGTTCAGTTTTCTTTGGTGCTGCGGAAAGATTTGTCACCTTTCTCCGGGATGAACCACAAGTCAAATATTTAATTCTGCGGTTACGATTTGTACCAAATATGGATACAACTGGATTAGTAGCCCTAGAAGATATTTACCGGGACTTGAAACGGCAAAATTGTCGTTTAATTATGACCGGGTTACAACCCCAAGTCAAAGAACTACTAGAACGGACAGGGTTTTTGCAGAAAATTGGTTTATCAAATTGTTTTGAAACCACTACAGATGCTATTTACTCTATCACGGATCAAATTGGCGGAAATCTTCAACCACTAGTGAGTAATCTTCAATTACAAGAATCCTCAGAATCAAATGACTAAATTAACAACAATACAACAATTAAAAGCCGAGTGGGTGACACCAGAGAACTTCCAGCGTTATGGACAAGTGATTTTTCCTGATGTTGATGGGAAATTATATGATGCAAATGATGCCCAATTAAACTTGGAAAATGGAATTCCTCGATTTTATATTATGCAGTTGAAAAATAAAGGACAGAAGTTTCATAAAATTACTCGTCATATCAAATGCACCCAATGTCTAGGTTCTTTAGGGGGAAAGGATTGGTTGATAGCAGTTTGTCCACCCGATAATGATGTAATTGAACCAAATTTAGAGGAAATTGCTGCTTTTAGAATTCCCGGTAATTGTTTTATTAAATTGACAGAGGGAACTTGGCAGTGCAGAGATATTTTCAAGATGAAGTTGTAGATTTTTACAATCTAGAATTGTCAAATACCAATGAAATAGATCATTTCACTCATGATTTTGCTGATCATAATCAATTAGAGTTTGAGATGATATTCTAAGAGGCTGTTTGAAAATTTATGAGGAGGTGTAATTTGTCATCCTTCCCGACCGTCAGGATGACAGTATTACTTCCTGGCTTAACTGAACTGTATTGCTCTAAAACCGCCAAAAAATACACTGTTTTTGTGCTTCTGACAGATTTTTTGATAGTAAGATTAAATCCGAATGTGGGAGTGATGATTCACCATAAAAAGAATGATTTTTCAGTCTACAACTGTAATCAAAAAAGATAGTAAATCTATCGTTATTTATCGGTATCTTACCTCGATGAAAAATGCTACTAGTAGCAGCAAAAACAACTGTCCCTGCTGCTCCTATGCATGATTTATATTGAGTTGGAGAGATGACTTTTTGCATAGATTGGTCTAGAATATAACCAGATTTATATTTGAGAGCATCAGCCACTTTTGCGGTTAAAGACTGGGGAAGATATTGAAATGGACTATTATTCTCATTTACATCATTTAAATAAACTATAATTTTCAAAATTCTTCTAGCTTCTTTATCTATATGCCATAATCTTGATTCCCGCTCTATTTGATTGCCAATATCTCTACGTACATATGCCCCATGATAAGCTACTGGTACACCAAAATAATTTTCACTAATATTAAGTAATCGCTGCTCAAGTCCCCATAAGAAAATTTCTGGATACTTCATTATTTGCTGACTACTAGCATGAATCACAATTTGATGATGATCAGAAATTATTGCTGATAATTCTTGCATCAAGTTTTTTGCTGCTTTATATAGGTCAGGATGAGATGGAATTCCCAAATTTTCCAATGAAGTAATCACAACTCCTTCATGTTTTAGTTTTTCAACTAGATTTAAATCAGTTGTGGAAAGTGGGGGAATATTTAGGGCGTAGGCTTCCACATTTTTTTGATAAGTAAATTCACCTTGATGCTGAATCAAAGGGATTTCATTAATCTTCTTTAATATTTTGTTATATACTTTTTGCCAAGATATAGTCATATAGCAGGAGTTAGGAATCAGGAGTGAAATCCTTGTGGGGAAAGAGTTTTATTATTAATGGATGCCCTAACTGCTTTGGCGATCGCTATAACTGTTTATTTTCAATTTAATACTCAGTTATTAAAGATAACATATATTATCGTATTGGACTAAAAAAGTTCATCCGTCTATAGGAATAATATTTGATTTAGAGAAACAGTTAAGTAAATTATCTTGTGGAACAGGCATCTTGCCTGTCTTCTCCGTGCAAATAAGATGCCTGTTCCACTATTTTAAATGTTAATAATTCTATGAATTACCACCAGGTGGAGCCGCATGAATTAGGACTGGTTTCTCTTTAGTAGAAGGCTGCTCAATAATTTGACTCGATACAGGATATTGCTCACGCTTAATAGTTTTGACTGGCACAGGTTTTCGTGCTTCTATGGATTGGTAGAGAGCCTGAATAATCCGAACATCATTCAATCCTTCGATTCCCGATGGCTCTGGCTCTTTATCTTGGAGAATACAATCTGAGAAATATGTGAATTCCGATGCGATCTGATCCTGTTTCTCAAAGGTACGTTCTTGAGTTTCATTGTTAATAGTCAGAAAGTGCTTACGTTCTCCTTGCCAAGTATAAGCAGATTCGACTCGGATATCTCCTTTAGTGCCGACAACCTGGTAAGTAGAAACTTTAGCTGCACCAAAACTACAGCTAAATGATGCTAATCGCTCATTAGGAAAGCGGAGGATAACACTAGTCATTTCCTCTACTTCGCTGAAGCGTTGTTCTCCTTTACTAGCAGCTATAGCAAACACTTCGGTTGGCTCATCTTGAAACAGATAGCGTGCGGCATTAATACAGTAAATCCCAATATCATAAAGTGTCCCACCGCCTTTAATTTCTGCCAAACGAATGTTACCATGTTCCACTTGTTGAGTGAAAACAGAGTTAAAAAGCCGTGGTTCACCAATTTGCTGGGATTTGATAATATCTATAGCTTCCATATTAGCTGCTTCTAGATGTAAGCGATAAGCAATCATTAGCTTTACACCATTGTCATTAGCAGCCTTAATCATTAACTCACATTCTTTTTCCGTAACAGCCATTGGCTTTTCACAAAGTACATGAATAGCCTGATTAGCTGCCCGGACAGTATAATCACAATGTAAGTGATTGGGTAAGGCAATATAAACAGCATCAATTAGACCACTGGTGAGACAGTCTTCATATTCCTGATAAGAATAAGTATGCTCAATACCATATTGTTTGCTGAGTTCTTCTCGTTTTGTAGGGTCATCGGAAACCAGTGCAACTAATTCAGAGTTATCAGCTTGAGTAAATGCAGGTAAAGCAGCATCCTGAGCAAACCAACCCAAACCTACAACCGCATAACGAATTTTGTGTTTTTTATTTGCAGTTATCATTTTGAACCTCTATTGATGAAAAACTTGCGATTAAAATCACTCTTTTACATTGATGAAGTTTTGTAGGTATTACATCATACTCATGATATAGCCTTAATCATACTTAGGATATGCTTTCTTTTTGCTATTAACCCTATCTCAGGAATGGTTTTTGATCTTGAGCCTGGTTTAGGGGTGGTGAAGCTTTTCTCACGCACTGTAAAGTAAGTCAAAATTATCGCAGATGCGCTGCCAATTTTTGGTGAATGTCTCTGGATGTATGAACATTTAGCATTACTTATTCTCATTACGGGGTTGAAAATGAAAATGTCCCATATAGCTAATATTTTTTGAGAAGTTAGCTAGTATTTCATCACATTTTTCAAGTAAAAATGGAACAAAATTGGCATTAGTACCATATTGTGTTTAGTGCTTTATCTTACTAAGAGGTAAGGGCTTGTGAGAGAACAATCGCAAAATTTGATTGTAAATAATTGTTAAGGTAAAACCATGAGGAAGCGATCACTTTAAGACTTACCAGATAAAGTCAGTATCATATTTCTGCTTCCTTCTCATTGATTGCTACACCAGTCGAACCAAGGAAAAAAATTTGACACTTGGAAAGATAATTTCTGCTATGATAAAAGTGAAAACCACTTATATTAATCAAATGGCTGGTAGGAAAAAACAAAATCGGACTAGTTTACATGCAAGAGTAGGTACTGAGACACCTAGTAAAATCAAAGAGATAGCTGAAAAACTAGGTTATCTATAGCAATCCTTGACTATTCGTGAGAAAATACTTATAATGGCGATAGGCAATAATTACAACAAAAAAGTATAAAAATAACTATGTGGATGCGATCGCTAACAGAATTTATCGACAATACTAAAAACAAGCTTGAAATCCAGCGAGCAACAGCAGTGAAAATGTTATTGTCAGGATATACACATAAGGAAATAATGCCAATATTGGGAGTTTCTAGTGGATTTCTGAGTAAGTATAAGAAAGCATTTTTTCAGGATGGAATTGAAGGTTTAAAAGTCAAATATAAAGGAAGTCAAGGACTACTAAGTTCAGAACAGCATTTAGAAGTGATTCAATGGCTACAAAGCAAGAATAGTTGGACTTTAGACGAGTTAGAGTACTACATTGCTGATAAATATGAAGTGACATTTGAATCTAAACAGAGCTATTATAATTTGTTTAATGAAGCGGGTATTAGTTGGAAAAAAGCACAAACAAATAATCCAAAATATGATCCAGAATTAGTAGAATCAAAAAAAAAGAAATTTGTGTCCTCCTGGAAACGCAACGTCAAGAAATTGAATCTGGAGAACTAGTTGTATTCATGATTGACGAATGTCATTTAGTTTGGGGAGATGTATGTGGGTATATTTGGGGTAAAACTCAAGAACGAGTATCTATTCCAGTGGAAAATATCCGTTCTAGGCAAACTTATTTTGGTGCATTGGACTACAAAACCAAGGAATTTTTAACTTATTCTGCTAGTAAAGGGGACTCAGAAAACACAATTAATTTCTTAGAATATCTCCGCTCACAACGTCCGGAAGCAAAACTGTTAATTATCTGGGATGGTGCAGGTTATCATCGTTCAGGGCAAATTAAAGATTATTTAAATTCTTTGAATAATGGATTAGAAAAACAAGATTGGTTGATAACTTGTGAGCGATTTGCTCCAAATGCACCACAACAAAATCCGGTAGAAGATATTTGGTTACAAGCTAAAAGATTCATTCGAGAATTTCATTTTTTCTGTCGTTCTTTCTCTGTTGTCAAGGCTTTGTTTGATATTTCCATTAATGGTCAAATATTTGACTTCCCTAAACTCCATGAATATGGTGTTTTCTCATGAATGATTTAGGATTGCTATATATGATGGAGAAGGATCACCGGGACAATTACTGGATGCAATCGCCTCTGGTAAAATAATTTTAATTTCTCAACAATCCTCTAAAAGTGGTTAGCATTTTCATCTGTTGAGAGTCGTAAGGACTGAGTTTCCCACATATTGGATATTTCTATGAAACGCGATACCATCTTTTTCAAAATCTTTGAGCAAAATCCTAGCCTACTCTTTGAATTTGTAGATAAAAAACCTCCTGAAGCTAATAGCTATAGATTTAAATCTGTGACTATCAAAGAAACCGAATTTCGGATTGATGGGGTATTTTTGCCTCCAGACAATGCGACTACTAAAATAGCGTATTTTGCTGAGTTTCAGTTCCAAAAAGATGAACGGCTTTATTTTCGTGTCTTTACAGAACTGATGATGTTCATGGATAAAAATAATAGAAGTGAAACTCCCTACGATGATTGGGAATGTGTCTTAATTTACGGCTCTAGAAGTCTTGAACCTTCTAAATCCAGAATTCATCGCGCCATGCTTGCGAGCGAACAAACTCACATCATTTATTTAGATGAGCTAGGAGATTTACGGAAACAGTCCTTGGGTTTGGGTTTAATGATTCTCACCATCGTCCCAGAGAAAAATGCGATAGAATCAGCTAAGTTTCTCATGGAGAAAGCCAAAGCTGAATCTACTGATCAGGTTTCTGAGCAAGCGATAATTGATTTAATCACCGCTATTATTGTGAATAAGTTTTCTATACTGAAGCGAGAGGAGGTTGAGGCAATGTTAGGAATTAAACTGGAAGAATCACGGGTTTATCAGGATGCTAAGGTAGAAGGACGTATAGAAGAAGGGCGATCGCTTGTCATCCGCCTATTAAACCGCAAAGTCGGTAAACTGTCTCAACCCCTACTTACCAAAATTGAAGAATTATCCCTAGAACAGTTGGAAGAATTGGGTGAAGCTTTGTTAAATTTCTCTAGTCTAATTAACTTAGAGCAATGGCTACAAAGTAGACCAAAACTAATAGATCAATAGTAGAAGCAATTATACCACAGACTACCTAATTTACAAAGCAGCATCAAAAACCTGCTGTGCAGTGAGGTTGAGTTGGGGAAAGGTGGGGGATAAGATGACATTATTTCCCGTGAACTTGCTTACTTGGTACTCATCCCCCACTAGCTGACATACTGAGAAAGTAGGTTGCTTGGGGTCGTCAATGAACCGCTTACCCCCTAACGCTGCATAATCTACAATCCAGAATTCAGGGATACCCATTTCCTCATAATCCGCAAACTTCAGGTGATAGTCATCTCGCCAATTGGTACTAACCACTTCCACTACTAAGGGTACAGATGATGCTTGGGTAACTGTTGACTGTTTTTGAAAAAGAGGTTCGTGGCCAAGAATGATCAAGATTTAGTAACAATACATCGGGTGAGTAAGTAGATTTAGCAGAAGGTGTTTTGACAAAACCAGTTTTGGGGATGCGGTAAGGCAAACCTAAGCGGACATACTCTATAGTGATTTTCTCTGCTAAAAATCCTACAACTTTCTCATGGTCTCCAGTTGGTGGTGCCATCTTAATAATTACTCCATGATGTAGCTCGTACCTCACCCCATCGTTGGGATACCATTCGATAAATTCTTCAAAGGTTACTGGTAATGGTAGGGCTTGGGTCATAGGACTTGGCAATAGAACTAATTTTTTATGTTTAACCTGCTAAATGTAGGATACAAATAACTAAAAGTATTGGGATAGTTATATTAAGTAATTTTAGGACTATTTTACCCAGGACTAACCAGATGACTACTACACCCCTAAGCTGGCAGAACTAGAAGCTCTCACGGACTACCAAATAGATACTATTAACAGTCCGAACCAACGCTAGAGCAAGGTTACGTTTGTTTGGACAGCCGGAATCTAATATACGAGTAACGCTGTACCGTGATAATCATGCCTGGTGTCCTTACTGTCAAAAAGTTTGGTTATGGCTAGAGGAAAAACAAATTCCCTATCGCATCGAAAAAGTGACGATGTTCTGCTATGGAGAGAAAGAAAGTTGGTACAAAGATAAAGTACCATCAGGAATGCTCCCCGCTATCGAGCTAGATGGGAAGATTATTAAGGAAAGCGATGATATTTTAATCGCTTTGGAAAAAGTTTTTGGTTCATTGAGTCAAGGAATGGAAGACCACACGGTTCTTCCTCTACGTCAATTAGAGCGACTTTTATTTAGAGCTTGGTGTACGTGGCTATGCTATCCGGTAAATTCCTCCTCCCAAGAACAACGCAAACGAGAGCAATTTATCGGCGTGGTGGCTAAAGTTGAGGAGGCTTTAGGGCGCACCCCAGACCTTATTTTTTAGATAGCTTCGGTATTGTTGATGTCATCTTTACTCCCTATGTCGAACGGATGAATGCTAGTCTTTACTATTACAAGGGCTACTCTCTGCGGGAGGATAACCCTCGTTTAGGCGCATGGTTTGCGGCAATGGAAAGCCGACCTACCTACTGCGGTACTCAAAGCGACTTTCACACCCACGTACATGATTTACCACCACAGATGGGGGGTTGTTGGGAAAACGGTGAACCCCAGATGTTGCTCAATAAGGCGCGGGTGGATTATGATCTGATGGTTCGGGTTACCAGATGTTACTTATCCAGAACCTGAAAACTCCCGCAGGGAAGCACTTCAGCGAGTAATCAAACACCGCATCAATATTATCCGAGTTAACCCGTTAGATGATACGTTGTTTGATCAAGCTCTGCGTTGTGCTTTAACACAGATGATTACTGATGTTGATTGTGTACCTCCTTCGGGAACTGAAGTCGGTTTACGATATTTGCGCGATCGCATTAATGTCCCGCGAGATATGTCTATCTATGCAGCCAAGCGATTGAGGGATTCCCTAGAGAAAACCGCAGCCCTTGCAGGTGATGGACAGCCAGACCCCATTCCTACTAAGCATCGACGAGATCAAGACCCGGCTAACTTTGTCAAAAAGTAGGGTTTAGTAGCTGACTTTTGCTTGAAGTATCTGTTAAGTGGTGAAACGCCGAAATCAAAGAGAGGAGTGAGATTTAATCTAAATTTCCTCTCTCAATGCCGATATTTTATTGCTAATCAAAAGGTTTAATTTGGATCAGCTAACTTATTTATTAGCGATATCTGCGCTAATTTAAGTCATCATTCATTTCCAGTATTTATTTTCTTAACTATTGGGATTAAAAATTTTCGTCGTCAAATGAATTAAGAGGAACCCGATAAATCAAGGGAAATTCAACCCGAAAATTCCCAATTTATTAAAATTTAACTTTGTGCTTTGAAGTCCGAAGAATTCTTTTGAGGGAATCCGCCTTAATCAAACTTATAGCTTGATCTAATTCTAACCATTGTCTTTTTCTATGACTAGCTTCTGGCCAATCTTCTAATACTATTTCTACTGATAATAGAAATAGAGATACCCGATAAATATTACCTTTTTTACGATACTTATAAAAACCGAGATTACGAGTATTTACCTGACCAACCACTCCCGCTTCTTCCCAAGCTTCCTTGGCTGCGGAATCAGGTGCATTCATTCCCTTGCAAATTCCACCTTTGGGAACTACCCAGTTTTTTTGTTTACTGCTGGTGATTAATAGAACTTCGATTTTTCCATTACTCACGCGATAGGGAATTACTCCTGATTGCTTGAGAACTTTACTATTTTTTTGCTTCATATTCTGTAGTCCCTTATGAATAAGTCAGGGTATAAGCAACATGGGAAGGATAGAGAAGAAATTTATTGTTCAACTCTCGATGTTTCTATTTTCTGTTTATCCCTCTTCTTCTTCTACCACCCTACACCCCTCTACCCTTACACCCCCTTGATTAAATATTTCCTTTGCTTTGTAGTGAAAACCGTATAGAATTTAGATCATATTTCAATACAGTTCAGTTAAGAGAAGAAGGTAGTATTGTCATCCTGACGGTCGGGAAGGATTGCGAGATCCTTCCCGACCGTCAGGATGACAGTATAAGGATTCTAGGCATTTTTCGGGTTAACTGAACTGTATTGGATCATATTTAATTTTTGTGTCACAAGTAATCCTGGCAGAGATTTCAACCTTTTTTCAGCCGGGAATTTAAGCGTATTGCAATACGCCCCTTCACCACCGCATAATTTCAGAATTAATGAAGTTTCAAATTTTTGGAAAAATACTTGTATTTCCGAGATTAATGAAGATGCAAATATTTAAGGCACTTATTCTGAGAGAGCATATGTTTGAATTAATACTTCTGCGGAAATTCCCAATTGTTGATGCAAACGCTGAATCATTTCTAATGGTAACGCTTGCTGACGATTTAAAATATGAACAATATCGTCACGACTTCCAAGTATAGATTCTAAATCTTGCCAAGACAGTCCACGAGATTCAAGATAATATAAAATTGCTTCTATTGGATCTGGAGGAGCGATAGGATAATTTTGTTGTTCATAGGCTTCAACTAGTGTAGCTAAAATTTCTAGGCGATCGCATTCAGGGGTATTAATTTTTGCATCAAATAATCTTTCAATTTCATCAAGTGCTGCACGATAATCAGCTTCATTACGGATAGGATGGATTTCTAGCATTTATATCACCTCAAATTGTTGTCGCATCTACGTTATTGTATTCAGAGTGCGTTCCTACAAAGCGGATAAAAACAATTCCAATATCATAACGAATATGAACAATTAAAAGCCCTACCGTAATAACACTTATTAACTATAACATCTTACTTGAAAAAGTTGATATAAATATATATATATCACAGCGAGTAGGTAGTGCGTTAGTTCTGTACAAAATTCCAATAAAATAGTTCATGATATTTTTAGACGTAGAGCAGGTATCTTGGCTGCCATTAAAGCCAGGGCAGGCAAGATGCCTGCTCCACAAATTTAACATGAGAAAGAAGTAGTATAGATTTAAGACGCTGATGAAGTATCTCCATCCCTCTACAAAACAGTGAGATAACTTTGCTCAGAATTCATAGGTAAAAACCGCAACCGATGATTTCTTAAATCTGGTTCTAATCCTAAAATTTCCAATGGGGTTACACCCAAAAGCGCATAAGATACCTCTGTCAGTTCCAAACAATCAAAAGTTCCTTGACGTTCTCCAATTTTAAGTTCAACATCTCGGAAAATTCGTCCTGGTTTTAATCCAGCACTAGTTTCTACCTGCGCTTCTCCTCCTAAAACTAAACCGAGTTGAGTGATAATTTGAGTAGGTAAACAAAGTAGGGTCGCACCCGTATCAACTAAAACATTATCCAGAACGCAAGAGCGAATCTCTTCGGGTGCAATAAATCCTCTTTGCGCTAAAACTTGATCAATCCGGTTAGTCACGGTCAGGGTGACAATTACTTGACCCATTTGTTTACCTTGAAGGTTCGGTACTCTGAGCTGAATCACTTAAGTAAACTCCATGCTAGGAATTTAATTCCATTCTACTCAAGATTTTTAACTGGTTCCCAAATTGAATTAAAAAAGGTGTAGGGAAATATAAAAATGATCGGGAGATAAATCTTCCTCTCTGCTTCTTTATTCCTATACACCTATGATTCCGTTGTCTGATTTTCAAAGATTGTTAATTCCACCGTTTCTATCTCAGCACTATCACAGAGACTGAATAAAAACTCTTGCAAAAGCAACAAGATTAACCTATTACCAACTCCAAGTCCTCTTCACAGAAGTTAAACACCTCTGATTCGCTTTCTGACTCATCTTCAAAAACAGCAGAAATGTACCACTCACAGGGAGAATCATTGGTGTATTCTGCCCAAGCAATCGTGATTGTTTCACCAGAGGGAATTCCTTCTTCACCTAGATCAAACTGTGACCACAATTCTTGATCTGCATCAACGTCAGGAGATGCCCATAGTTCAACAATTGCTAACTCAGTGTTATTGGTTACATTAAATGTAAATTGGTCTGACATGGGGATTTACCTTTTTTTTCAACAAATACATTCCACAGCTTGGCTAGCAATTTGTCAAGAATCTCGTTTGAGATCCCCTTTTTTCCGCCAATCAGCTTTTACTATTTGACGTGTACGGGCAATAACTAAGGCATTATCGGGAACGTTTTCTGTGACAGTAGAACCTGCGGCTACATAGACATCATTACCTAAGGTGATTGGTGCCACTAAAACACTATTGGAACCTGTTTTAGTGCGATCGCCTATAATAGTGCGATGTTTGTTGACTCCATCATAGTTAGCAGTAATAGTTCCGGCACCAATATTGACTTTACTACCAGTGGTGGTATCTCCTAAGTAAGATAAATGGGCGGCGTTGGTGCGATCGCCTAATTCCGTATTTTTCAATTCCACAAAATTGCCAATTCGACAATTAGCACCAACTTGAGCATGACCACGTAAATGGGCATAAGGACGAATTTTAGTCCCGGCTTGAATGGTACTATCTGTCACCACTGAAAACTTAACTGTCACGTTTTCGGCTAAATGGCTATTTTCAATTAAACTTCCAGGACCATCCGACAACCGGAATGAATCACAGTTGTACCTCGCAAGTGCGTTTGGGGTTCAATAATTACATCTGGTTGCAATTCCACAGTTTCATCAATGGTGATGCTGTTAGGGTCAATGAGAGTCACACCAGCTAACATCCATTGTGTTTTGACTCGCTTTTGCAAAATTTCATCAGCATTGGCTAACTGTAGGCGATCGTTAATGCCCAAAATTTCTTGGTTATCTTCCACGTCCACAGCCATTACTTGTCCGACTTGAGTCACAGCATCAGTGAGATAATATTCTTTTTGAGCATTATTGGTTTGTAAATTGGGGAGTATTTCTGCTAAATCCGGCCATCGGAAGCAGTAAATCCCCGCATTCACTTTTTGCCAAAGTCTCTGGGTGGGAGTACAATCTTTTTCCTCTACAATTTGCTCGACAAAATTTGCTTCGTTACAAAAAACTCGTCCATAACCATAAGGATTACTTAGATTAGCCGTGAGAATAGTAGCAGCATTTTGATTGTCTTGGTGAGTTTGCCACAAATCTTTCAGGGTAGAACTACGCAATAAGGGTGCGTCACCATTTAGGATTAGTAAATCGCCTGTGTAGCCTTGAAGATGAGGCAGTAATTGCTGGATAGCATGACCTGTACCCAGTTGTACAGTCTGTTCGACAAACTCCAAGTTAGGAATGGACTGGAGAGACTCTTGCACTAATTGGGACTGATACCCAACAATGACAATCTTTCGTGAGGGTGAAAGGGGTTCTACACTAGCAATAACTCTCTCTACGAGCGATCGCCCACCCAAAGAATGTAAAACCTTGGGTAGCTGTGATTTCATTCTTGTACCCCGTCCTGCTGCCAGAATTGCTACAACAACCATAATTTTAGATATTAGCTAACAATAATTTTTGCTACTTGGCAATTTAGGTTCACATTATAGATCATTGCCGAAGGGAACAGAGGAGCAGAAAAATTATTCCCATCTTTTATGCCAACGAGAAGTTGGTTCTAAAGAAGAGTTTTGTTGTTCTTGTTGTCGTCGTTGTAATATCACTGGTGCAGAATCACTTAATTGTGGATCACGGTAAGGTATAGCCGCACGAGTGAGCAAATGTTCCTGTTCTGCGAGCGAAAGTGCAAGAATATTTCTCCCCACCTCTCTACCTCCCCACCCTGCTACCGTCCCCGGAGTCCGTCTTCCCACTGGTGAAGTAGAAGCAATTACTAAACCGGCGGTTAAAAGTGCAGTCCTAACCGCAGCTGCACAGGAATAGGTTGCTAATAAACCATCTGGAGATAAACACATTGACAGTTGTTGGATAAATTCTACAGTCCATAATTGTGGACATTGGGGTGGGGAAAAAGGATCTAGAAAGAGAGCATCAGCTTGAAAACCCGATTTTTGCAGTTCTTTAATTGATTTTCTACCATCCCCAATTAATAGCGTCGCTTTTAGGTATTCTGTTTGTAGCTGATGCTCAAAAGCTAATTGGGTTAAAATTGAGGTGTACTGGTAGTTCCAATTATCAAATAAATGATGAGCGATCGCTGCTTGTGGGACTGCGGAATTTATCTCTAAACCAAACACCTCCACCTGACAATGAGGATTCACCGTCCAAATTGTTTCTAAAGCTGCGGCTGTATTGTATCCTAGACCATAGCAAACATCCAACAACCGCAGGAATCCCTTTTGAGCAATGGTGGCTAATTGAGTCGGAACCGCAAATTTGAGAAAACTCTCTTGCTTGGCTCCATAATGACTGTGAAAAGCTTCACCAAATTCCGGGGAAACAAAGGTAAAAGAACCATCTGCGGTTAATTGTGGGACAAAGTTATCTAAATCTGACATTTGGTTATCATATGACTAATAATAAATTTATTGTCACCCCTACTTGGCTGGCAGAACACCTGGAAGACCCTGAAGTTGTCATTATTGATTGTCGCTTTTCCTTGGCTGAACCAGAATTAGGAAGACAACAATACCAAACCAGTCATATTCAGGGAGCTTACTATTTAGACTTGAATCAAGATTTATCTAGTCCGGTGCAAGAGCATGGGGGAAGACATCCTTTACCCGATGCTCAGGAATTAGCGGATAAATTAGCTGCTATTGGTGTTAATTCCCAAAAAACCCTCGTTGTCGCTTATGATAATTCCCGCTTTGCTTTTGCATCTCGCTTGTGGTGGCTATTGCGATATTTAGGACATGAGCAAGTTGCTGTATTAGATGGCGGTTTTGCTGGCTGGGAAAAAGCTGGATATGCTGTTACAGATGTCATCCCTCAACCTCAACAGGCTACATTTATTCCTCAGTTACAAACAAATTTGTTAGTGGATATTGCCTACGTTAAAAGTCGCAAAGATAACCCAGAAGTAGTTTTGGTAGATGCTAGAGAAGGCGATCGCTATCGTGGAGAAAGAGAGCCAATTGATAAAATTGCGGGTCATATTCCCGGAGCAGTTAACTATCCTTGGCAAGAAGTTACAGATGCGAATGGCTACGCACTTGAGCAAACAGAGCAAAGTCGTCGTTGGGAGAAATTAGAGAATAATCAGGAAATTTTAGTTTATTGTGGTTCTGGGGTAACAGCTTGTGTCAATTTACTATCTTTAGAATTAGCTGGTATTTCCACAGGTAAACTTTATGCTGGTAGTTGGAGCGATTGGATTAGTTATTGAATTGAGAATAATCTCACCACTGGGTTGTCAATTGTTCTATAATTACAAGTAAACCAGAAAGAAATAACGATGGCAGCTAAAGATAAATTTCATGCAGTGGTTAAAATCGCTCTAGAAAAGGAACAGTGGAATGTAACCGATGATCCACTGCGGCTAGAAGCGGGTGGAACCAAGTTTGAAATTGATTTGGGTGCGGAGCAACTGTTAGCAGCAGAGCGGGGTGAGGAAAAAATTGCTGTGGAGATTAAAACCTTCTTGAGTGATTCGCCATTAACAGATTACCATGCTGCGTTAGGACAGTTTTTGAATTATCGGCTGGCCTTAGAAATGAGCTATCCAATCCGTATTCTATTTTTAGCGGTTCCTGTGCGTACTTATGAAACTTTTTTTAAGCGGGAATTTGCACAAATTTCGCTAGAGAGATATCAGATTTCACTAATTATTTATGACCCGATTCAAGAGGTAATTGTGCAATGGATAAAATAGAGTCTTATCGCGATATAATTCAGTCGATATTGACAGCTTATGCTGCTATCCCCATCGCCAATGGGACTATTGATTCCTACACAGTTTTTGATACCAAACAAGACCATTACCAGGTAGTGAATGTGGGATGGGATGGCTATAGACGGGTCTATGGTTGTGTTTTACATTTGGATATTAAGAACGGAAAGATTTGGGTTGAGCAAAATATGACGGAAATAAGAATTGCTCAAGAACTTGTGGATCTAGGAGTTCCGAAGGAAGATATTGTGCTAGGGTTTCAACCTCCTGAAATGCGCGAATATACTGATTATGCAGTAGCTTAATTGAATAAAACAAAGGATCAATTGTTTATCGGTTGATCAAAATCATTACTCATTACCATTGCACCTAAATTTAATCCGGGTTGTGGTGTTTTTTCTGGCTCAAAGAGATTTTGATCAATAGGACTAATTAAAGTCAATTTAGCTACAGGAGTATTCCCACTAGTAATTACTATTTCTTGATCATCTTGAATCAAGTAGAGTAATTGACTAATACTGATGTGTAGTTGTTGAATATCCACTGTTTTGGTTGACATAGGTGGAAAGTAGATAATAGAATTTGTTTGGTTGAGAAATTAAATAAGATTCTTATAGTTTATTATAGCCTCATATTCAGAAAAGCGAGTATCATAGAGAAATATCAAATTCCACTAGTTATTTAAATTATGCAATAGTGTAAGCAGAATTTAATTATAGCCCCAATCTTTTTGAATGATTTATCTTTTGGATACTAACCACTGTAGCTATGCTATACTTGGTAATCAACAAATCCTTAATCTTTCCCCAAAGCAAAATCCTCAAAGAATAAAATGATCAATCATGGAAATTTATGGTATTCACATTAAATCAAGCTCAGAAAATGACTCTTGAAGAGTTTTTCAATTATGAAGATGATACAGATGCAATGTATGAGTTTGAAGATGGGGAATTGCTCCTCATGACAGCTGAGAGTGAAATCAATCGACGAATTGCTATGTTTATCTTGGTGTGTTTTGTCCAACTGGGTATTCCTCCTGTTCGACTGTCGATGAAAACAGAAATTGTCACTACTGGTTCAAGGGTGCGTGTTCCTGATTTGGTAGTGTTTTCTGAGGAATTAGCTATGGCAATGAAGGGTGCTAAACGCTCTACAATAATGCCAGAAATGCCACCACCTTTATTAGTGGTTGAGGTGGTGAGTCCAAATCAGAGTAGTCGTGATTATCGTTATAAACGATCTGAGTATGCAGCGCGGGGTATTGCTGAGTATTGGATTGTTGATGCTATTACCCAAAAAGTAACGGTGTTGGAATGGGTGGAGGGTTTGTATGAGGAACAGGTGTATGAAGGGGATAGTGCAATTGTTTCTCTGGTATTTCCTGAGCTAAGGTTGACTACTGCTCAAGTTTTACAAGGTTGATAGAAATTTGGTACTTCACTCTAATTAATGATGGAATTCCTAAAACACGAATATCTTAAATTTCGTTACACTTAAATTTTATCTTAAATTTATCCATTCAATATTACTTATCCCTTGTGAAATTGCAATATCTTGCCATTGAATTCCTATAGATATCTGTGTTTCTGAAGTATCTAAAATGTCGGCGTTACTAATAATATCGGAGTTACCTATTTCTAAATTAACTAACATTTCTGGTTGTAACCAAGACTCACCATACAATTGAAATTATTCTAAAGTAACAGTATTAAAATTTAAAATGCGACATTTGTTGATAAATTCAGGAGAAGAAACTAAAAAAACTATTTTTGCTTCTAGAATTTCAGATAAATATAGAAGACTTAATAAATAGCGGTTTAATGGATTGGTATTATCTAGATTTTCATCTTGTCTCTCAACTTTGAGATAATTTATTACTTCATCTATAAAATAAACTGTTCCTTCTGCATTAGTTTTAAATAGCAATAAATCTGAATTTTCCCATTGGTTTAATGAATCGATAATTTTATTTGCTGCTTCGGTAGCATTACCAAAATCTCTGTTTTGTAAATAATTGATTTGGGTTAAGAAATATTTAGGTAATATAAGTTTCATTTACATCTGTTGATGCTGATAAATCTGGATTAGTAACTTTTTGCCAAAAAATTGGGAAACTAAATATCTGATAAATTTTTCTGTTAATTTTATAAATCATTCCAAACAATTGTTGATGATGGTTTTTGACTAGATTTGAAAGTTTGTGTATCTACGGGAAAACGATACATATTATTTTTAGCCCATTTTTTAGCTTCAGCATTAGCTGGACTTTTTAAATTAAGGACATCATTTGAATATTGTATTATCTTGCCAATGCGAAGAACTAATTCAGAATATCTTTGATGCAAAAGTTGCATGGTAGAATCTGTCAACTCAGGCTGAGTGAATAGAAAAATTGCAATAACATTTGTAAATTAATGTTGACAGATAGACCCATTGCTTTTATCCCCACATCAACTTTTGCTGTATTTGCTGCTGATGCTGATTATGCACCTGCTGTACAGCTAATGAATTTACTAACAACGGAGGAATTTTCCCAAGTTCGCGCTCTCAAACGTTCTGGTATTGTCCCATCCACCAATTCAGCTATTGAATGGTTGAATATCAATAATATCTCTAAAGATATTATTCAAGAATATTTTTCGGGTGCAGAAACGGCATTTATCTTGATTATGCCCACAGATTTGTGGGATGTAACTCAGTTAACACACTCTATGCTAGAAATGGCAACTAAAGCCGGAGTTCGTCGTTTAGCTTGGGTTGCTCCTGCTTGTCCTCCGGGAACAGAGTTACATCAACGTTTAACAGCAGCTGCAAATACTATACGTTCTTCTGAATTAGAAACTTTAGTATTGTTCCATGCTCCCTTACTCTCGGATTTACTAGACCACAAGAAGGAATTAAAATTCCGTCGTACTCTCTCTTTACCATTAGGTAACAATAGTTTACCTTGGTTAGCTCCAGAGGTAATTGCTCAAGCACTATATAAATGGGTGCAAGGTGAGTTAAATCAGGAATCAGTAGAACTGCTGGCAGGGACAACGCAACTTACAGGACATGATATTGCTCAAGGATTATCCACTGTATTAATGCAAACTATGAATGCACGGCAGTTTGCACAATTGCGATTTCAAACGATTGATTTAGATCAAAGTGGACAGATTGACGCTGACGAACTTTTTCCCTATCTTCTAGATTTAGGATATAGCCAAGACGACTTGTGGTAAGGTGCGGGAATTGATTGATGCTGGTTTGGATACCCTAGAGAGTATTGTTGAGCAAACCCAAGTGACGATGGTTTGTGGTAGTTGTCAACCTCTGGTGGAAGAATTGTTAGGTTCGGCTAATCTCGCGGTGGCTGAATTGATTTCTAAACAAGATTTAGTCCGAAATATGGTGTGTTTCCAGTTTCGTCCGGTCTATGAAGAAATTGTTGCTTCTCAACCGGGACAACATATCTTAATTCAAGGACGGGTTGATGGTAATTGGGTAACTCGTGCTTATACTTTGAGTTCACCCGCGCACCAAACTGAGCAATATGAAATTACGGTGAAACGTGAGGAGTTAGGATTATTTTCTCGCTGGTTATGCGATTGCGCTGATGAACAAGCTTTAATCAGGATTTCCCCACCACGTGGTGAGTTTATCTTAGCTGATGAACAACCAGTTATCTTCTTTGCTGGTGGTATTGGTATTACTCCAGCTATGGCGATGATGCGAACTCTGGCGCGTGATGGTGATACTCGTTTATTTCACCTGGATTTTTCGGCTCCATATTCAGAAGATTTTGTTTTTAAGTCGGAATTAGAAGCACTCTCTGCTACTCACCCCAATTTAACTTTTACATTACGTGCAACCCGCTCTGGTCATAGACTGAATGCAGATACGGTCCAAAATCTCTATCCCTATTCTGACTCAGCTGTTGCATTTATGTGTGCGTCCACAGCCCTTTATGGATGGGGTACGTGAATATTTACAACTAGCTGGTTGGCCTGATACTGCTATTCGTCAGGAGTTATTTTCCTCCAAGTTGGACGAAGAGGGTAAGGCTAAAAGTCCGGTTCGACAGGTAATTCAACTCGCCGGAGGTATTACTCCCATTGAGCAAGATAGTATCTATGTTGAGGCGATCGCATCAGTAATGCAGGAAGCTGAAGTATTTCTGAAACAATGTTACTTAGAACAAGGTTTATCGGAAGTATTTATACCTCGTTGGCAAGAAGTAAAAGCTACTATTGAGCAAAGCAAACCGGCACTTATGAACATACTTACGATGAACTAGCTTATGGCACAAAATTAGCTTGGCGTAATAGTAACCGTTGTTTAGGACGAAATTTTTGGCAAAGCTTGCAATTACGCGATATGCGACATCTGCAAACTGAGGCAGAGATTTTTCAAACTTTGGTAGAACATATTAAATTTGCTACCAATAACGGTAATTTGCGCTCAACTATTACCATCCTTAATCCTGACTTGAAAATTCGCGTCTGGAACGGTTTGATGTTACGGTATGCAGGTTATCGTCAACCAGATGGTTCCATTTTAGGTGATCCGGCTAATGTGGAGTTGACTGAACAAGCATTGAAATTGGGTTGGAATCAAACATCTCGAACCCGCTTTGATATACTACCCCTTATTATCCAAATCGGCGCAGGTGAGCCACAATGGTGGGAAATTCCTCCAGAAATTATCATGGAAGTTCCTCTTTCTCATCCCCGTTATGATTGGTTTGAGGAATTAGGGTTGAAGTGGTTTGCTTTACCAGCAGTTAGTAATATGATGCTGGATATGGGTGGAATTCAATATCCCACACCATTTAACGGCTTCTACATGGGTGCGGAAATTGGGGGACGGAATTTCAGTGATTCTTATCGTTACAATATGCTCCCAATTATTGCCGAAAAAATTGGTTTGGATTGCAGCGAAACTATGACGCTATGGAAGGATTTAGCTTTAGTTGAACTAAATGTAGCGGTTCTATATTCATATAAAAAATATGGGGTGAGAATACTTGACCATCATGCTTTAACTGCTTCCTTTATGCAGTTTATCGATGAAGAACAACAGTGTGGTCGTCATGTTTATGGCGATCGCATTTGGCTAAATCCACCATTATCCGCTTCTACGACTCCAGTTTATAACATAGAGTTTGAAAATCGTCTGCTCAAACCTAATTATTTCTATCAACGTGACCCTTGGGAAACAGCATCTACTGCTGCTAAGTGTCCATTCCATCATCAGGCGTAAATAACATGAATTTGGAAAGTAATAATTGGTTTCATATCGCTCTAAATGTAAAAAATTCTGTGATTCGGGAGCTTAAAATCTTCCTAATTCAAAATGGTAATTTACGCTGAAAAACCAACCTGAATAATCAATATTGGGAATAGTAGAGTTACCTAAACTAATCCCACTTTGCACATTTAGATTACTCGAATTATTGATTTGATAATTTAAATGTGCAAATAGTCGATGCAATTGGTCTTCTCTATCTCGTTGGGTAAAATCTGATAGTCTCAACTGATAGTCAAGACCAATTTGCAAAGGTTTTTGTAAAACGTAGTCCAAGGAAATCCCTACGGAATTAATGACCCGACTCCGGTTTTGGGGGTCAGAAAAATTGACACTTAACTGATATAAGCTGTTGAGTCCTAACTTTGGGGTGAGGGAATCTCTACGACCCAAAGATAGTAAAATAGAACTTTCATTTAAAAGGCTATCGCCTTGATGAGCATGAAAAAATTGTTGATTACTGAAAGCAAATTCACCATACATCCGTGAGGATAGTTGCTGGTAAATACCAAGATTAAATTTTAACTGATTGTAATTATATTGGGATTGATCTAGATAACGAATCAAATAACCGTTAATCGAGCTATTTAAAAATGTCTTCCGACCCAAAGGGAAATAAGCAGAGGCTAATGTCAATCCAGAAAAAATTACCCCATCTTTAATGGGACGATCATATACAGAAAAGATATTACTTGACTGGAAATACCCAACGTCAGCATTCAGATAACCAATTGGTTTAAACCCAGTTACAGGTATTTCTAATTTTTTTGGTCGTACCCTCAGATTCAATTCTTGATTAGAATCTGATTCTGCATCTGACGGTTTTTGTCCTACTAGTAAAGGGATTGGATTTGGGGATATATGTGAATATAATCTCGGTAGCTCAGTACTTTGGTGAGTTTCTACCCGGAACTGTCTAGACTGATATTCCTGAATCGGTTCTGAATCTACTGCCCATACTCTATGCATTCCAATATACCACCAGCTAGGACTACAGATGCCTAACCAAATCAAAAATGACCAATTCTTACAGTCCTTGCTTTGCATATTTAAGTTTAGCAATAATTAGTTAACTAGCTTTACTGAAATTCAAGGTATTGCGATTATCATAAATGATAGTGTCACTGGATCATTATAAGTTGAGTTGAGCAGAGGTATTATATTATGGTATATAAACATTTACCATTGTGGGTAATTAGTTTCTGGGGAGTCATAATATTATACTTACCTGTCCAAGTAAGTGCTAAGACCCCTTTGACACGGGCACAAATCCAAAATCTTCGTAATTTGGTTCAGTTAATCCCCAAAAATCAATCCCAGCGAATTCGGGCAAAAAAATCCGATACTATAACTCCGGGGGATGGTTTAGCTACGGGTAGAGCTTCTTTAGCAGAGTTACGTTTTAATGATGGCTCTTTGGCAAGACTTGGGGAACAAACCGTATTTTACTTTGTACCAAAGACAAGAAATTTTACATTGTCCAATGGAACGATGTTGTTACTTATTCCTCCAGGCAGAGGACAAACACGCATCCAAACACCAAATGCAGGCTGCCGCAATTCGCGGTTCAGCATTATTTATTCGCTACAATCCAGAAACAGATACTACTATTCTGGGAGCCTTGACAAGTAGTGGGATTGAAATTAGTAATCAAGACGGTACACAAAATTATGGGTTGCAAGCAGGACAATTGATGGTTGTCGTTAAAGGTCAATTTCAGGGTTTATATGATTTTGATTTGCGAAATTTCTATGAAACCAGTGATTTAGTTAGAGGGTTAAATCTAACTAAGAAAGATTCTAGCTCTACAGATGAGGCGATCGCTAGTGTACAAGCAGAAACATCTACAGCAATAGCTGCTCAATTACCCATTACTGGTCAGGGAGTGGTGGAAAATCCATCTTTTTTACAAAATACAGCTAGTGCTTTCAGTTATCCTCAGGATATTTTGCTGAGGAAGGATAACTCTTCCCTAGCACCGATTCGAGATAATTTCCCCGTTAACTCTATTGTAGAAACAGGACAAATCCTGCGGGGAAATCCCCAAACTGGGAATCCCCAAACTGGGAATCCCCAAACTGGAAATCCCCAAACTGGGAATCCGCAAACTGGGAATCCCCAAACTGGGAATCCGCAAACTGGGAATCAACAAACTGGGAATCAACAAGGTGAAAACGAAAAAGATAAAAAAGGGGATGATTAAGTATAGATGGTAGATAACAATTAATAATTTTGTTAAAACACTGCTGTAGTGATGATATAATGAGCATGCGCTAAAGCGCAACTACGAACTGGGAAAGTTGGCTTGTAGTTGGGCTGTCTCGTCGGTTTCTTAAATTGGCAAAGGTATTGCTATAGAATAATGCTCTATAGCAATTGGTGCATTAATTCGATGACCCCTACTTTAAAAAATCCTTCTTTCTCTCCAGAGAGTGCTGCTATTAAAGAAGCATGCCGTAAGCTGGGGCTAAAACCAGAAGAATATACCGAAATTGTCCGACGTTTAGGACGTCATCCCAACATAGCTGAACTGGGAATGTTTGGGGTCATGTGGTCAGAGCATTGCTGTTATAAAAATTCTCGACCTTTGCTCAAGCAGTTTCCCACTACTGGCAAGCGCATTTTGGTTGGCTCTGGGTGAAAATGCTGGTGTGGTAGATTTAGGTGATGGACTACAACTAGCATTTAAGATTGAATCCCATAATCATCCCTCAGCTGTGGAGCCTTTCCAAGGAGCAGCTACAGGAGTTGGGGGTATTCTTAGAGATATATTTACAATGGGAGCGCGTCCCATCGCTCTATTAAATTCTTTGCGTTTTGGTTGTTTAGAAGATGCTAAAACTCGCAGGTTATTTACTGGTGTGGTAGCAGGCATATCCCATTATGGAAATTGCGTTGGTGTTCCCACTGTGGGTGGTGAAGTTTATTTTGACCCTGCTTATTCTGGTAATCCCTTAGTGAATGTCATGGCTTTGGGATTAATGGAAACACCAGAAATAGTGAAATCTGGGGCTTCTGGTTTAGGTAATCCCGTGCTATATGTGGGTTCTACCACTGGCAGAGATGGAATGGGTGGTGCTAGTTTTGCTAGTGTGGAATTGAGCAATGCTTCTATGGATAATCGTCCTGCTGTGCAAGTGGGTGATCCATTTTTAGAAAAATCATTAATTGAAGCTTGTTTAGAGGCTTTTAAAACCGGGGCTGTGGTTGCTGCTCAAGATATGGGTGCTGCTGGTATCACTTGTTCTACTTCAGAAATGGCTGCTAAAGGTGGTGTGGGAATTGAATTAGATTTAGATAAAATTCCCGCACGAGAATCTGGGATGGTTCCCTATGAATATTTGCTTTCGGAATCTCAAGAAAGAATGTTATTTGTTGCCCATAAGGGACGAGAACAGGAATTAATTGAGATTTTCCATCGTTGGGGATTGCAAGCCGTAGTTGCTGGAACGGTTATTGCTGAACCGATTGTCAGGATTCTATTTGAAGGTAAAGTTGCTGCGTAAATTCCCGCTGAAGCTTTGGCAGAAAATACCCCTCTTTATCATCGAGAATTATTGAGCAGAACCCCCAGAATATGCTCGCAAAGCTTGGGAATGGACAACTGATTCTTTACCTCTTGCTAATGTTGCAGGTATTGAAATTCGGGGAAGTCAGCAAAGTTGGAATCATATTTTATTAACTTTACTGGATACTCCTTCTATTGCTTCTAAAGCTTTGGGTTTATCGTCAATATGACCATCAAGTACAAAATAATACGATTTTATTACCAGGAGGTGCTGATGCGGCTGTTGTCCGGTTACGTCCTTTAGAGGGGAAATCTGACAGTGCATAATTTCAAATCGAGCTGTTGCGGCTACAGTTGATTGTAATTCTCGTTATGTCTATCTTGACCCTTATGAAGGCGCTAAAGCAGTGGTAGCAGAAGCTGCTCGGAATCTTAGCTGTGTTGGTGCTGAACCTTTAGCTGTGACTGATAACCTCAATTTTGGTTCTCCCAGAAAAACCCATTGGTTACTGGCAATTAGCAGAGGCTTGTCGGGGTTTAGCGGAAGGTTGTCGTGAATTAGCAACTCCTGTAACTGGGGGTAATGTCTCTTTATATAATGAAACTTTTGATGCGGAAGGAAATCCCCAACCCATTTATCCAACTCCGGTGGTGGGGATGGTGGGTTTGATTCCTGATTTTACCAAAATTTGTGGTCAAGGTTGGCAATCTGCAGGTGATTTAATTTATCTTCTGGGATTACCCATTGCATCCCATCCCCCCAATACAGAATCTAAAATTGAATTGGGAGCATCTGAATATTTAGCGACTATTCATGGTATTGTCGCTGGTAAACCCCCTAGAGTCGATTTTGATTTAGAACGTCGGTACAAAAGGTTTGTCGGGATGGTATTCGGGCTGGTTGGGTAAGTTCGGCCCATGATTGGCTGGAAGGGGGTATCGCTATTGCTTTAGCTGAATGTTGTCTTGCGGGGAAATTTGGGGGCCGAAATTAATTTAGCTGTATCCGCTCATGAGTCACCCCGTTTTGATGAATTATTGTTTGGTGAAGGGGGAAGCCGAATTTTAATTTCTGTCAGCTCCAGAACAACAAGAAATTTGGGAATCCTATTTACAAGAACATCTGCGAACAAAATTGGCAAAATTTAGGTACTGTTACTAATTGTGACATAGGAATGTTTATTTCAACTGCCGATAACCAAACCTTAATCAAAGTTAGTTCATCAGAAATGAATGATCGCTATTCTCAGGCATATCTAAACGTCTGCTATCTGACCATACCTAAGTTTGAAAATCAAGTTTAATGCTGAAGTCTCAATTATGGATTTTAAGTGCTACTAATTTGGTAGATGTTAACTCAATATGGGAGAGTCCTGACTCAGCATTTAAAATTCTTAACTTTACTGAGCATAGATACGATACTGTTTTCATAGATGGTTAAAGTTTTATTAAGAATTCTACAACTATCTATCGGCATAATTCCCAATCCCAGTGACTTGATACCCCCACCAGGAGCAAAACAGCATGATTCCCTTCCATTCCGTCACTTCGGATGACCAATCTCAGCCCATCAATAGTCAGGAAGGTCATCCTGACAAACCAGAAGAAGTCTTGTGGTGTATTTGGCATTTACGCACCAGAAGAAGACGTTGCTAAATTAACCTACTTTGGATTGTATGCTCTCCAACATCGGGGTCAAGAATCAGCGGGGATTGCTACTTTTGAGGGTACACAAGTACACTTAGCACAAAGATATGGGCTTGGTGTCTCAAGTTTTCAATGAATCCATTTTAGAAAAGTTACCCGGTAACGTAGCTGTTGGGCATAATCGTTATTCCACCACTGGTTCTAGTCGGAAAGTTAATGCCCAACCTGCTGTGGTGGAAACTCGTTTAGGTTTCTTAGCACTTAGCACATAATGGTAATTTAGTCAATACAGTAAAATTGCGGGAAGAATTACTCAACAGATAATTTTAACTTAATTACCACCACCGACTCAGAAATGATTGCTTATGCGATCGCCCAAGAAGTCAATACTGGTTTAGATTGGCTAGAAGGAGCTATCCGTGCCTTTCATCGTTGTGAAGGCGCATTTAGTTTAGTGATTGCCACATCTCGATGGCGTGATGGGAGTTCGTGATCCCAATGGGATTCGTCCGTTAGTGATTGGAACTTTAAATAGGTAATCCCATCCGTTACGTTTTGTCTTCGGAAACTTGTGGTTTAGATATTATTGGTGCTGATTATCTGCGGGATGTCGAGCCAGGAGAATTAGTTTGGATTACGGAAACAGGTTTAGCGTCTTTCCATTGGAATCAAGAATCCCAAAGAAAGTTTGCATTTTTGAAATGATTTACTTTGCTCGTCCGGATAGCCAGATGCACAATGAGAGTCTATATAGTTATCGAATGCGGTTAGGACGACAACTCGCAGTGGAATCAGCAGTGGATGCTGATATGGTGTTTGGAGTGCCTGATTCTGGGATACCTGCGGCGATTGGATTTTCCCAAGCTTCTGGTGTTCCCTATGGGGAAGGACTAATTAAAAATCGTTATGTGGGAAGAACCTTTATTCAACCCACCCAAGCCATGCGAGAGTCAGGGATTCGGATGAAACTCAATCCTCTTAAAGATGTACTCAAGGGTAAACGAGTCATTATTGTGGATGATTCCATTGTGCGGGGTACTACTAGCCGCAAATTAGTGAAAGCCTTACGTGATGCTGGTGCGCTGGAAGTACATATGCGAATTTCTTCCCCACCAGTCACTCATCCTTGTTTTTATGGGATTGATACGGATACTCAAGATCAATTGATTGCGGCGACTAAATCAGTTGCAGAAATTGCTACACAATTGGAAGTAGATTCCCTGGCTTATCTGAGTTGGGATGGAATGTTGAAAATGACGGAACAAGATACTAATAGTTTCTGCTCTGCTTGTTTTACTGGTGATTATCCTGTCCCCATTCCTGAACAAATAAAGCGTTCTAAATTAATTCTAGAAAAGGTGATTGTCTAAGGAGTAAATTCTGGTGAGATGGGCATCTTACCCGTCTTTCAGTGTGCAGGTATCCTACCTGCACCACTGGTAAAAAATAGATTATATTATTTAGTACTTGATTTCTTTGCAAGTGTGATACAATTTTACCTGCTTACCCACCAAGGGAAATGATTTTGCTCATTATATAGAATCTCTATATTTTGGAGTCATCATTGATTGTTTACATCCGCCTATAGTTAAGTTATTATTTTTACATACTTATTTTAAGTAATCAATGATAGTGTACAAGTATGATGAAGATTAATTACATAATTCTGATCTTGTCAATGCCCAGTATATCTAACAGATATAAACTATGCTTACTAACTTAAAGAATTCACTGACTAAGGTATTACCAGTTGTTATTTCTAGTTTCAGCGTCACAGTTTTACTGTTTGGTATGCAACGCTTGGGAACATTCCAGTATCTAGAATTGAAAGTTTTTGATTCCATGACGCAAATGCGTCATGACGAGGGAATCGACTCTCGGATATTGATTGTGGAAATTGATGAAGAATATGTGCAAAAAAATAAGTGGCCTATACCTGGTGAGGTTTTAGAGCAGCTTTTTACTAAGTTAGAACAGTATCAACCACGAGCAATTGGTTTAGACCTGTTTCGGGATAAGCAGGAAGACCCAGGACACCAAAAGTTTTTAGACTACGTAAAATCTAGTGATATTATTATCCCTATCTGTAAGCATTCTGATGCTCTAAGTCCAGAAATTCCCCCTCCTCAAGGAACAGATATTAACCAAGTCGGATTTAGTGAGGTGATAGAGGACCAGATGGAGTGATTCGTCGCAATCTCTTATTACTCGACCCACCTACCTCCGATTCTCAATGTAAAACCCCTTATTCTTTTAGTTTACAACTAGCACTTAAATATTTGGAAGTGGGAGGGATTAAATTAGAATCTACCTCAAATCAGGAATTGCGACTTCGCAATACTGTGATTAAAAGGCTGAAACATAACTCTGGTGGTTATCAAAACGCAGATGTTAGTGGTTACCAAATTCTACTTAATTATCGTTCTGCTCAACAAGTTGCTGAACGGGTGACAATTACAGATGTGCTCAGGGGTCGAGTCAATCCAAAACTTGTCAAAGACCACATTATTTTAATTGGTGTCACCGCCACTAGTCTTAAAGATATTTTTTATACTCCCTATAGTAGTGGCAAATCAGATAATTCTGGAAAAATGTCAGGAGTGATGATTCATGCACAAAGTATCAGTCACATTCTCAGTGCTGTACTTAATCAAAAACCTCTGTTTTGGTTTGTGAATGAGTGGGGTGAATTTCTCTGGATTTGCGGATGCGCTCTTACTGGTGGATTAATAGCATGGCGTATTCAACATCCGCTTTGGTTGGGATTGGTGAGCGGAGTAACTTTAGTGGTGCTGTTAGGAGCTAACTTTTTTGTTTTTACTCAATGGGGATGGATTCCCATTGTCTCACCTGTATTAGGTTTAATCTTCTCGGTTGGTAGTGTTGTTGCTTATATGGGATACCAGAGTCAACAAGAAAAGGAAAAAATCGCCCAACTGGTTCAAGAAAAGAGAAGAAGCCATCGCCCAGTTGCAGGTTTTATTAGAGAAGAGTAACGCACAAACCAGACCCTGGGAAGAATCTGGTGAAGATGAAACAGAAGCAACAGCATTAGCACCATTTACTTCTCAACAAACTTTAGTAAATCAACTTTTGCAGAATCGGTTTCAAATCACAGTCCCATTAGGTGCGGGAGGATTTGCAAAAACTTATTTAGCTGAAGATACCCAAGCTATAGGAAATCCTATTTGTGTAGTTAAACATTTGCGTCCCAGCCGACAAGATACAGAATTTTTGAACATTGCTAGACGTTTATTTAAAGCGGAAGGACAAATTTTAGAGAGTTTAGGTCATCACCCACAAATTCCTAAATTAGTCGCTTTTTTTGAAGAAGACAAAGAATTTTATATTATCCAAGAATTTATTAAAGGTAAATCCATGGAAAAAGAAATATTAGCGGGTGAAATGCTCTCAGAAAGTCAAGTAATTCAGCTTATCAAAGATGTTGCAACTGCCCTAAGTTTTGTGCATAGTCATAATTATATTCATCGAGATATCAAACCAAGTAACTTAATTCGACAGGAGCAAGATGGACGCATTGTTTTAATTGATTTTGGTGCAGTTAAACAAATTCAACCCCAGGAGTTAGACAATAACACAATTGTGATTGGTACTCGTGGTTATGCACCTCCGGAACAGATGATCGGACAACCAAAATTAAATAGTGATATTTACGCTTTGGGAATGACGGCGATTCAATTCTTAACTGGAGTAGAACCTGCGAGATTTCAAACAGATCAAAATAGTGGTGGTTTGAGTTTAAAATCTCATCCCCATAAAACTTGGAGAGATTTAGCTCAAACTACCGACAAATTAGCTGATATTTTAGATAAGATGGTACATAATAACTCTAATCTAAGATATCAGTCAGCAGATGAGGTCATCCAAGATTTAGAAGTTATTACTCGCATTGCTGACAAAATCTAAAAAACAATTATAACAACAGGAGATAAAAACCATGACCAAAATATTCTGGATAATATATCTGTCTTTGTTCTCAATATTCCTACCTTTAGTAGAGATAACCTCCGCTAGAGCTACAGCAATTAATAAAATTTATTTAGCCGAAGCAAGTTCTGACTATAATCAATATATGCAGCAGGGTTATGCCGCAAATAGTCGGAGAAACTACCGCAAAGCTTTAGGCTTTTTCCAACAGGCTTTAAATGCACGTCCTGGAGATAGATACGCTAAAGCAGCAATTAATAATGTCAATCGTCATCTCCAAGGTAAATCTCGGATTGGTTTCTATGTAGGAAAACCAGGAAGAACAGTTTCAGCCGGAATCCGCGAAGGACTGGGGAATCAAGAAACTCCCATTATTTTAGAACCCACCAGTGAGGAACCACAACTAACCACAGCAGCATATCCAAAATTCTTTTTTTATATTCCTAAGAGCAGTGCAAACTCACTAGAGTTTTCATTAACTGATGATAGCGACCCCAATAAAAAAATATTATACAAAGCTACTTTTAATCCACCTCAAAATCAATCGGGTATTGTTAGTATCAGTCTACCAGAAAATTCAAATCCTAAGTTATCACCTCTAGACATCAATAAAATTTATAATTGGAATTTGATCACAATTTACAATCCAGAAAATCCTGATCTAAATCGATCTATTCAAGGAAAAATTCAAAGAATAAAACCTGATGAAAATCTCAGTTCATTGCTAAAATCAGCCAAATCACCACAAGAACAAGTATTGCTATATACAACGGTTGGAATTTGGGAAGATCCATTAAGAATATTAGCATCATTACACCGTTCTCAACCTCGTGATTGGAAAGTTGAACGTGACTGGCAAGATTTGTTAAAATCACCTTGGGAGTATTTATTGCAATCACCAACACTAGAACCAGGTGAGAAACAAAACGCAGAAGCATCAATGAAAGCAGTGATTAAAGCACCTCTAGTGGATGTCAAGATTACTAATGAAGAAATAAATCCCTAGATTGATGAGTATTTATGACCACCCTAACCATTACCAAAATATTGGGGGTTGGGGAATTAAATTTCCAGCCAATTAAATATATCTAATCTAAAATTATGTTGACTAGGTTGAAAAATTCAGTCACTAAGTGTAGCGACCTGCAATTATAATCGGCTCGACCTGTAATCATCGCTGTTTCCAACCAGAATTAGGGATCTTCCGCACTTTTGATGATGCTTAAAGAAACGTAATAAACAGACATAGCAATCGCTAATCTTGACTAACTTTGATGACATAATTACCAGACTTGTTGATAGTTGACCAGATGGAGTTTTTGGCTCTGTACTGCTCTTTAGTCATTGCTTGTGGTGGAGATGCTGACACAATCGCTGTCTTGTTTTGACCACCTGCTAAAGACAAGTTATCTCTGACAGTGACATTTTCATACCTAGATATTATAACCCATTTTTTTTGTCATCATCAAAAGTACGGAAGACCCCTAATTATGGTTCAAGTCAATTTATAGTTGCAACTAATTCTAGTTGGAAACAGCGATGATTGCAGGTCGAGCTGATTATAATTCCAGGTCGCTACAGCTAGTGAGGTTTTACCTGCTCCCCCTTCACCAACAATTAAGAATTTAGCTATTCGGTTTCTTTTGGGTCTTGTACCCGGAAATAGAAATCGAGAATTTCTTGAACATTACCTGGCTCCATATACGACTCTTTAGTTCATAAAATTTCAGGTGGAATAGGAATTCGATTTCTACGCAAATCTAATTTTTTTAGTTTTGTGAGTTGTCCGATTTCTCCCGGTATACTGCTCAGTTTATTAGATGAAAGGTCGAGGGATTGCAGGTTGGTGAGTTGTCCGATTTCTCCCGGTATACTGCTCAGTTTATTAGATGAGAGGTAGAGGGATTGCAGGTTGGTGAGTTGTCCGATTTCTCCCGGTATACTGCTCAATTTATTATTGTAGAGGTCGAGGGATTGCAGGTTGGTGAGTTGTCCGATTTCTCCCGGTATACTGCTCAGTTTATTAGATGAGAGGTAGAGGGATTGCAGGTTGGTGAGTTGTCCGATTTCTCCCGGTATACTGCTCAGTTTATTAGATGAGAGGTAGAGGGATTGCAGGTTGGTGAGTTGTCCGATTTCTCCCGGTATACTGCTCAATTGATTATCTAAGAGGTAGAGGGATTGCAGGTTGGTGAGTTGTCCGATTTCTCCCGGTATACTGCTCAATTGATTATCTAAGAGGTAGAGGGATTGCAGGTTGGTGAGTTGTCCGATTTCTCCCGGTATACTGCTCAATTGATTACATGAGAGGTCGAGGGATTGCAGGTTGGTGAGTTGTCCGATTTCTCCCGGTATACTGCTCAATTGATTATCTAAGAGGATGAGGGATTGCAGGTTGGTGAGTTGTCCGATTTCTCCCGGTATACTGCTCAGTTTATTACCCCGGAGGATGAGGGATTGCAGGTTGGTGAGTTGTCCGATTTCTCCCGGTATACTGCTCAATTGATTATCTAAGAGGATGAGGGATTGCAGGTTGGTGAGTTGTCCGATTTCTCCCGGTATACTGCTCAATTGATTAGATGAGAGGTCGAGGGATTGCAGGTTGGTGAGTTGTCCGATTTCTCCCGGTATACTGCTCAGTTTATTACCCCGGAGGATGAGGGATTGCAGATTGGTGAGTTGTCCGATTTCTCCCGGTATACTGCTCAGTTTATTACCCCGGAGGATGAGGGATTGCAGGTTGGTGAGTTGTCCGATTTCTCCCGGTATACTGCTCAGTTTATTACTGACTATGTGAAGTTCTTCAAGTTCATTGAGCAACCCAATTTCTTTGGGTAAAGTACTAAGGTTGTTCCCGATAATACCATTTATACTTTCCTCTTCATCGTAGAGATATTTACCGAGAATCAGTTTTTTAAGTTGAGTCAGCTTGCCAATTTCCGGTGGCAGTACACTCAATTTCTTACCAGAAAGGTCAAGTTCTGTCACCCCATCCCTTGCTGCTTGTTCAATTACCTCAAGTAGTTCTTCTTCAGTCATGAGCAGTTGTTTACTGTTACGTCTGGATTATACCAAACAAAGTATACAACTAATCTGATTCTTTCATGAGATACTTCCTCATCATTTCTACCAGTGCTACAGCCTCCCCATCAGTTGTATAAACTACCTCCCCAGACATCGCCAGTACAATCCGCTGCCCCCTTGCCCACTCAAACCACATTTTTACATTGCAACATCTAAAAAGCATCTGTTATATTTACTAACTGTAATGAATTTAGGATAGATTACATATTATTTTTCAGAATACTAAGCGTTTAGTACGAACTTGAGCAAGATGTTTTAAAATGCTCACTAAAATACTTAAATTAACTCTGTCTACTTACTTACTCAGGATATTCTATCAATGCGGCAATTTCGTTTGACTATTCTTACAATTTTTACCTCTTTGTTAGTTCTTAATGCGGCTTTCCTCCGAAAGGCGATCGCAGTTCTACTTTGTGGAGTTCTAAATTTCAATTCAACAACTTGTTATGGATTCTTACATCAAAGCGAAATTGCGACTGCTGAAACACCATCAAACTACTTAAATACGACTTCTCAATCAAATCCTTTAGATATCATTTCTAGACCGAAACAAAAAGTTGCAGGTTTATTTGATTTTAAAATACCTGGTATTTCTATTCCGGGACTCCCTAATGGTGGTAATCCTTTAGAGGCGGCTAAAACTGCCATTATCAAACAGATTGGGAAAGCAGTTGATGTTGGCTCACCACTGCTGCTAGACCAAAATACAGCCTTTCCAGATGTTTCTTGATCAAGTCAAAGATTTTCATCCATTGCCATTAATAGTTAGATCCACCGAATATAAAGGCATACGGCAACGCAGGATGGGGAAATCTGCCAAAACAAGATAGAGACATAATTATTGGTGATGTAAAGTGGTCTGACAAGTATGATCCTTCACAAGTTGGAGGATGGTGGTCTGGTGCTGCAATTAATAATCGTTGTGGTGATTGGTGGGATGTCTTTTGAGAGATATTAAGGTTATCTAAAGGTTGGGTTGAAGCATAAAAGGGCTTTTTCGATAGGCGATAGGCGATCGCTTACTGTGCTTTTACTGCAAAAAGTCTCTGGTTAGCGCCAATCTCACCGGAAACATCTACCAACTACACACACCAATGTTTCCCCTATGCCTCTGTAGCAATTCTCATTTTGAAAGGATTTTGAGCCGTTTCACCAATCTCCAGATTTATTACGAATTGTAAACTCCTCTTGCTACAAGGGTTTTAATGTCATGAAACCTTAAAATGAGAATTGCTGTGAAAACGCTCTAACAATTTTGGCGATGGCTTCACCTACCATAAACCAGAGCGATCGCTTTTATAGAAACGAAGAGAAAGCACAATACCTTTCCACACTGAAAAAATCATAGGTCTTGATTTTACAATTATTAATAATCAAATGAGCGTGATTATTATCCCATTATGCTTTTTGCTGATGGTGATAGAATTTATCAGTACTAATAGTATAATTACGGTGCTAATTTCCCTAAAATGTGATTTTATACAGGCTTTTAGTTAGTATTTGTTCTGAATATTGATAGGTTAATTAACTGGTTTTTAATCTGTTTGCGTATATATGCTAGAATTGCTATCGTGGTGGACTAGTATAAATATTTAAGTAAGTTATATAAATAGATCTTTTTTCTCTACCCAGATAATGTTGTAAGTCTTATGATTTGAGGGTTGACTGGCGATGGAAATTCACAGTATCGTTTTCCATACTAGTATCTTAGTTGGAGACAAAGCTAATGTTAAGAAATATTAGGACAATTGGTTTTATAACTAGCTTGGGATTAGGAATGAGTGTTTGTTGCAGCATAGTTCCAGCCTCTGCTCAGATAAATGTTCAACAGACTTATGCCTATTGTAGAAAAGTTTGGGATTACGTCAACAGAAATCCCACAGATAAACGTGCTTGGAATGCTTCTGGACAATGCAATCGTTTGTTCAATAACAACAATAATTTTATACGCCGTCCTATACAACCTTCTACAAATCAGTATTACTGTAAAACTTTAGCAAGTAATTGCTCTTATCAGCAATGGGTACTTGAGCAAAATTATTTAAAAGAGAACAATCAACGAATCAACAATATAATTCGCAGATAAACGTAGCATTGGCATTGTCAAGCTCAACTGAAGATTCTGAATAAACCTGAATATGAAGAATATCAACATCCTTACTTTTGGGCATCATTTGTGTTGGTAGGGGATTGGAGATGATTAATTATCAACACCACAGTTTAACTAAATCCCTCATTTCCGACAAATCTAAATAATCCATAGCATAAGCTTTTCGCAAAAGCTCATGAGGAATAAATTTGTCATATTTTTGAATTTCTGGAGCTTCTGCATGACTAACTAAATCTTCTGGGGTAATTCTCTGCTCACACAAAGAAATAATTTCTGGATAAACTGAGGACAATTTATCTGGACTTAATTTCAAAATTAAATAATAGGGATTTACCCCTCCTATACTCTTAATTTCTAAAGATTCTCGACAAAATGAATTTAGCAATCTTTCTAGAGTGCGGTAAGCAACAGTACCCATCCAAGGAAATATACAACATTTATTTTTTTCTAATTGGATAATATTCTGTTGTTCTAATCCAACTTTTTTTACTAATTGACGAACTTGTTGCAAACGTGCTAAAGCATTATTTTGTAAATAACTATATTCTATATCTTCTAGTAAAACCTGACGCATTCTTTGCAAAATTCGGGTATGAATAATACCACTACTACCACGCCAATAAATAGTAGCTTTTCCTTCCACTTGTTTAACTACTATAGTCTTTTTAGAGAAATCAACTTCTAAAACTTCCCAACTTCTTCCAGCTAAAGCAAATTGATTCCCGACAGGAGGTGGTAGAATAATACTACCAATCTGGACTTTTCCTTGTTTTACTAAATATTCCTGATTCTGATTAAATACAGCATAAAATTGAAATTTATTAACTACTTTCTCCCCAGCTAAACCTAAAATTAATTTACCTTGCTCAGTTTTTTGAATATGGTTGATATCAATTAAATAGCGTAATAATGTCAAAAAATCTGTTTGGGAAAAATTAGCAAACGGTGGTAGACTAAAAATCTGTTTAGCTAGAGCATGAGGTGCAATTTCACCCCCAGCAACTAAAATGCTCATGGTCTGGTGATAAAGCAAGCTTAACGGATATTTAACAGGTTTAATAGGTTCTAACCAACGTGATTCTAAATAAAGTTGAATAATCGCAATACATTGCAATAATTGCCAAGGAATTTGTTCTGGTAAATAGGCTTCTAATAAAGGTTTTTCCTCCGCACAAATAAACCGCATATCCGCAGCTTCACCTCTTCTCCCACTCCGTCCCAAACGCTGTAAAAAGCTGGCTACAGAAAGAGGTGATTCTAACTGAATTACTCGCTCTAAATAGCCAATATCTATCCCTAATTCTAGAGTTAATGTCGCCGCAGTCACTGCTGGATAATTTGGTTCTTGCATAGCTTTTTCGGCTGATTGCCTTAAACTAGGTGATATACTTCCATGATGGACATGATATATATCTGGAAACCCTTGTTGAGCAGCAATTTGTCGTAAGGAAGCAATTATAGATTCTGTTTGAGTTCGATTATTCGCAAAAATTAGGCATTTGCGAGATTTACTCAGATTGAAAATATATTCGTCGTAGTCTGTTAATTCGGATTTATCTTCAATATAAAAGTGTTCTAGAGCTAATTTTATTTGACGTTTTCCCGCTTCGATTTGGGGAGTAATTACCATTTTTTCTGTCCCCGAACGTAACCATTCTTCAGCCATTACATAATCACCTAATGTTGCTGATAACCCAATTCTTCGAGGTTAGTTTGATGTTATTTTTGCTAGTCTTTGTAATTGACAAATTATTTGATGACCACGTTCTGAACCGATAAAAGCATGAATTTCATCTATAATTACAAATCTTAAATCACCAAATAACCGGATTAAATCATTATTTTTATTAATCAATAAACTTTCTAAAGATTCTGGTGTAATCTGTAAAATACCTTCAGGTTTTTTCACCAGCTTGCTTTTTCGACTTTGAGCCACATCACCATGCCAGTGATATACTGGAATATCTGCGGCTTTTAATAAATGGTTGAGCCGTTCAAATTGATCATTAATTAAAGCTTTAATCGGTCCAATATATAATGCACCTATAGTCTGACTAGGTTTTTGATGTAATACGGTTAAAACTGGTAAAAATGCTGCTTCGGTTTTTCCCGCCGCCGTACCAGCCGCAATTAGTAAGTGAGAGTCAGTATTGAATATCGCCTCGCACGTAGCAATTTGCACTGGTCGTAATTCAGTCCAGTTATGAGTATAAATATATTCTTGAATAAAAGGTGCCAGCTGGTTAAATTCGTTCATTCTTGTTTTGATTAGTAAGTGCTTCACTTGTGACTCGTGACTCGTGACTCGTGACTCGTTTTTTTTCCAGGATTGGTAAATTGACGGTAAATATTGCACCTTGATTGGCAACTGAACTTTCAACTCGGACTACACCACCATGTAATTCTACTAAATGACGAACAATAGCTAATCCTAATCCTAATCCACCATAATTTCGCGTGTTGGAACTATCTGCTTGACGAAAGTGATCAAAGACGTAAGGCAAAAAGTCACGATTAATACCAATACCTGTGTCAATTACTTGAATTTGAGCATAGTTATGAACTGGTAAATCTTTATTCTCCCTGACTATATATTTTGAGAGTCTCACTTCTACTTCACCACCTTGGGGCGTGAATTTAATTGCATTGGACAGGAGATTCCAGATAATCTGTTGTAGCGATCGCCATCACCAATCACTAAAAAGCGATAACGGTAGTTTTTCAGCATTTGAGTGGTGAGAAACTGTCGATTTTGAGTTTTTTTACCGAGAGAAAATTGGAGATTGATCTCTTTAGCTTGACTGCTAGGTTAACTGTCTCCATCGCGGATTCAATAATCCGAATCAGATTGCAAGTTTGAGTCTGTAACTGTAGTTGACCCCTAGTAATCCGGGAAAGATCCAATAAGTCTTCCACTAACTTGGTTTGCATTTTCGCATTGCGTTCAATGGTCTCTAAAGCTTTAGACACTTGTATCTCACTGAACTTACGAACACGTAGCAATTGCGTCCAACCGAGAATAGCATTCAGAGGCGATCGCAATTCATGAGACAAAATCGCTAAAAATTCATCTTTCATCCGATTCGCTTGACTTAACTGCTCTTTCTGCTGCTGTAGAGAAGTAATCAAACTAGCTCGTTCCATGGCGATCGCGATTTGGTTGCACACTGCTTGCATCATACCCTTTTGATTATCAGTGAAATTACTGTAATAACGACTAGCAAAGGAAAGAGTACCTAAAAGTCTTCCTTGACTAATCAAGGGATAACCATAATAGGATCTGATTCCTAAAAAACGAATTAGTTCAGTTTTAGAATCACAACAAAGTTGTACATTTTCAATAATAATTACCTGACGTTCTTGAGCCACAGTACCACATATTGCTTGATTAAAATTGAGCAACTCTATTTCTTTTGCTAACTCTTGAGAAATACCTCGATAGGAATTTAACCGCATTACCTGAGAATTATCTTCAACTAAATAATTAAAATAAACATCCAAATTCATCTGGGTAGAAAGCTGCTGGAAAATACTATCAATTAGTTCTACAGGTTGTTGACTGGAAAGTAAACTATTAGCAGTATTAAATAGCAAATGCAGTTTTTGATAACCTGACGATAATGCTTTTTCGGTTTGCTTAAGATTAGTAATATCTTGGAATACTAACATACCTGTGGCTGAATAACCATGCATAGCTGGTAAAGTATCAGCAAATACAACTACAGAACGAAGACCATGAGAGGTTTGCCATTTCAATTCTAACTCATGCAAACTTTCCCCGCGAGCTACTCGGACTCCAGGCATTTGTTCATTGCTAATAGCATGACCAAATTCATCAATTAAGTGATAAGCAGTATGGTATTCTTCTGCTGGTATACCCAGAGGAAATTTACCGCCAAAAAATTCATCAGCTGCTAAATTAGCAAATGTAACTTTGGCTGTGCCTGGTTCTATAAATAAGAGAGGAATTGGCATCAAATTTACAACATCTTCCAGCCATTTTCGATGATTTTGTAATACCATTTCTGCCTGTTTATGCTGTAATTCTTGATTGAGTTGGAGAATTTTTTCGGTGAGTTGCTTTTGCTCATTATCAATAAAATTTTGGACTTTATCTTGATTTGCTCTTAGTGCTGCTTGGGCTTTGTCTCGTTGATGATTTAGATGTTCTATGACTGTGGCATTTTGCCAAACTAAAACCACAAACATCATAATTATGAGAATAGTAAATAATGATATAGCAAACCTGCTATCAAACAAATTTATATCTTCACCTTTAGTGATTAACCATCCCATCACAAAAGGTATGATGATAGCTACTACTAACAAACGTCGAGATATCGAACCTGCATAGCTATCACTCATCACTACACGCATTAATCCCTGTGTTGGATCTACCCAGAGAATTCCTATAGACAGGGCTATAAATGACCATACTGTGTGTAATGCCATTGATGTTGTATAAGGAGCAATACCATAAAGAACTTTGACTTTATAGGTATAACCCATCAAGGCCTGTAAGGAAATTAATGCCGTAATCAAAGCAAAAGTTTGTGCATACCAATAGATACCTGGACTATTTTTTTTATTTAGTATTGTTAGCGCCGCGCCAATTAATATAAAGTTTATTGCTGTATTCACGCCCATTCTTCCTGGATGCGATGTTGTTATTACTATTACTTTGTCAGGGAATAGTAATTCATCAATACCCAAATTCCAGCCGAAAAAATATTGAATTAGTGTAAATAAACCAATCATAGTTACTGCTAGTGCAGAAAACTGAGCTAGCCAAAAGATAATTTTTTTGGGGTTTTCTTCTTGCTTGGGAATGAAATTAGACGTCTGATTTACTGTTGCGGATAATAACCAGAGCGACACTCCCGATAAAAAAATACATAGTGCTGTATTCGCTTTCATGGTTGCTATCGTAATACCAGCACTTTTGAGATATTCCAAGTGTAAATACCAACCTAGTAGGACTGAGCCACCAACCAAAATCGCGATTGCACTTGCAATTTTAACTACCAGTAAATGCACTGGTACTTGCTGTAATTTACGCAGCCACAATCGTTTAATCTGTAACATTGAGCCTCTTTAACCCACAAAGAATTTACGATCTGAAAATTAACTAGAAAGGTAATCTTAATAATAATATTTGGTATTTTATACTACGTAGTGATTAGTTGTGTTGGCATCTATCCATATAGGTATTTTCTGATGATGTCAGAGAAATTAGACAATAATTCACATCAGAAAACCTATCTTGAGAGAGATTTAGTATTTGTCAACTGTATATTTTCACATATTTTGATCAATTAGTTCCAGTGATTAGAAATAGAACACTATTCCCTACTGAAAGGAGATTATGTACATCTAATATCAAGCCGCATGAGTTATTCTCGTCGCCATCAGCAAAAATATTTTCAAGTGACTGACTGATTGATTGTCAGGTATGGTTTGTCTAGTTTGTCTAAATACAGGGGTGCCACCTGAATAAAACCTCTAAGTTGTTGCCACCAAAAGCCTATATACTAGACTAGAATTTGACAAAATTGAAATTTTTGTTAATTGCAATACCAAAAATTACTAATTTTTAGATGAAATACTAGGGTAACTATAGTTTTTAATGTTTTAGTCAAAACTATATCCAGTATCATCAGGAGACTGCGAACTTCATGTGGTGTCAAAATCAAGAGAGGAGTGAAAACATGGATTTGCGTAGAGACGCCTTGAAAATCCTCGAAGCAACTAGTCGAACTTTTTATATTCCCATTAGTACATTGCCGTCAGGATTAAAGGAAGCAGTATCATCAGCATACTTGTGTATGCGAGCAATTGATGAAATTGAAGATCATCCCGAACTCGATAATGCTACTAAGTCCTATCTGCTACGCAATATCAGCTTGACCTTACAAGCGGGTGTTGATGGTTTTGCGGCTGATGCTTTCTCTTTGGGCTTTAGCGGTTATGAATCTTATTTAGAGGAAGTCAGTGTACGGATTAGAGAATGGTCTATTCTCGCTCCTGAAAGCATTGCTCCCCGAATTTGGGATGCTACCGCAGCTATGGCAGACCGGATGGCTTATTGGGCAGAAAGAAATTGGCAAATTGATACAGAGTCAGATTTAGATCGTTATACATTTGGAGTAGCTGGTGCAGTAGGATTACTACTCTCAGATTTATGGAATTGGTATGATGGGACACAAACTAATCGAACTCAAGCGATTGGGTTTGGTCGGGGTTTACAAGCAGTAAATATTCTGCGTAATCATAGTGAGGATCTAAAACGTGGGGTGGATTTCTACCCTGAAGGTTGGACTGCTACAGATATGCAAGACTATGCTCGTCGCAATCTCATTTTAGGAGATGCTTATACTCATTCTCTATCCCCAGGTTCGAGCTTTGCAATTTTGCCAGATTCCCTTAACTTTAGCTAATGGTACTCTAGATGCCCTAGCGAATGGTAAGGAAAAACTTAGCCGCAGCGATGTTTTTGCTCTTATTGGACAGTTAATAGGTGTCAACCAAAAGGCTAGTTAATTAGTGGGAGATGGGCAGAGGGAGAAGAGGACAAGGGGCAGGGGGCAGGGGGCAGGGGGCAGGGGGCAGGGGGCAGGGGGCAGGGGGCAGGGGGCAGGGGGAAAGAGAATTTAAAATATATTCTCCCCATCTCCCCATCTCCATTTCTCCCCCTTGCACCCTGCACCCTGCTCCCCTGCCTCTTATCTCTCCCCTGCTCCCCGCTCCCTGCCCCCCTGCCTCTTGCCTCCCCCTTGCACCCTGCACCCTGCTCCCCTGCCTCTTATCTCTCCCCTGCTCCCCGCTCCCTGCCCCCCTGCCTCTTGCCTCCCCCCTGCACCCTGCACCCTGCACCCCTGCCTCTTATCTCTCCCCTGCTCCCCGCTCCCTGCCCCCCTGCCTCTTGCCTCCCCCCTGCACCCTGCACCCTGCACCCCTGCCTCTTATCTCTCCCCTGCTCCCCGCTCCCTGCCCCCCTGCCTCTTGCCTCCCCCCTGCACCCTGCACCCTGCACCCCTGCCTCTTACCTCTCCCCTGCTCCCCGCTCCCCACCTCCCAAACTCCCAAAATCTCCGAATTTTTATGAAGAAAACCCTGTTTCTCAGTCCTCCCTCCTTTGATGGCTTTGATGGTGGTGCTGGTTCAAGATACCAAGCCAAGCGGGAAATTACTTCTTTTTGGTATCCTACTTGGTTAGCACAACCTGCTGCTCTTGTCCCAGGTAGTAAATTAGTAGATGCACCACCTCATGGTTTAACTGTAGAAGATGTTCTGAAAATTACTAAAGACTATGAATTAGTAATTATGCACACCAGTACACCCTCTCTCGCTAATGATGTTAAGTGTGCCCAAGTCATCAAATCCCAAAATCCCAATGTAGAAATTGGTTTGGTCGGTGCTCATGTAGCCGTATTACCAGAACAAACCCTACAAGACCATCCGGTAATTGATTTTGTCTGTCGTAATGAATTCGACTATACCTGTAAGGAATTAGCAGAAGGTAAACCTTGGCATCAAATCACGGGTCTAAGTTACCGTGACCAAAATTCTCAGATTCATCATAATGAAGAACGGCAATTAATCCATGATTGGGATAATATGCCTAGTGTATTACCCGTCTATGGACGTGACTTAGATATTAGTAAGTATTTCATCGGCTACTTATTACATCCCTACATTTCTTTCTATACTGGTCGTGGTTGTCCAGCCAAATGTACTTTTTGCCTTTGGCCTCAAACTATTGGTGGTCATTTATATCGGCATAAAAGTCCGGAAGCGGTGGGACGAGAAATGGACGAAGCCAAAGCCATCTTTGGTGACACAGTCCGGGAGTATATGTTTGATGATGATACGTTTACGATTGATAAACATCGAGCAATCGCCATCAGCAAGCATATGAAGCGACTCAACTTGACGTGGAGTTGCAATGCTCGTGCCAATTTAGACTACGATACTCTCAAAGAATTACGGGACAATGGTTTAAGATTGCTGCTAGTGGGTTTTGAATCTGGAAACCAAGAAACTCTCAACCGGATTAAAAAAGGAATCAAGCTAGAAGTGGCGCGAGAATTTATGAAAAACTGTCATAAACTCGGTATCACTGTCCACGGTACTTTTATCATTGGGCTACCCATTGAAACCAAGGAAACTGTAGAAGAAACGATTCGCTTTGCTTGTGAACTAAGCCCTCATACAATTCAAGTTTCTATTGCTGCACCTTATCCAGGTACAGAACTTTATGAACAAGCAAAAGAAAATGGCTGGTTTACAGACCAAGCTTTAGTCGCTAACTCTGGTATTCAGACTTCGACCTTACAATATCCCACCCTTTCTAGTGCGGAAATTGAAGATGCAGTTGAGCAAATGTATCGGAAATTTTACTTCCGACCCAAAGCAATCATCCCCATTGTTAAAGAAATGCTGACTGATAGACAAATGTTGGTACGTCGTTTACGTGAAGGTGGAGAGTTTTTCTCCTACTTGAAAGAACGTCGTCAGCAGTCTCTAGCTAACAATGCTAAATCCACTGTAGTTGTGTAAATAGGGAGAGAAGAGGCAGGGGGCAGGGGGCAGGGGGCAGGGGGCAGGGGGCAGGGGGAGGAAATAGAATTAAAATATCCTTTCTCCCCATCTCCCCATCTCCCTATCTCCGTTTCTCCCCCCTGCACCCCGCTCCCTGCCCCCCTGCCTCTTCCTCTCCCCCCTGCACCCCGCTCCCTGCCCCCCTGCCTCTTCCTCTCCCCCCTGCACCCCGCTCCCTGCCCCCCTGCATCTTCCCTCCCCACCCCATGACCCAAACTCAACGTTTTGTCATCATTAATGCTGATGATTTCGGCTTTTCTCATGGCGTCAATCAAGCAATTATTCAGGCATATACCCACGGAATACTAACTAGTACCAGCTTAATGGTAAGTGGTGACGCAGCTACAGAAGCGATCGCCCTAGCACAGAATCACCCCAATTTAGCAGTAGGGTTACATTTAGTTTTAGTATGTGGTCGGTCAGTTTTACCTCCTGAGCAAATTCCTCATTTAGTTGACGCAGCTGGAAACTTCTCTGATAGTCCCTTCCAAGCTGGTTTACGCTACCAATTTCAACCTGCGGCTCGTGAGGAATTGCGACGAGAAATCCACGCTCAATTATCAAAATTTCGGGATTCGGGACTCAATCTTTCCCATGTAGATGGTCACTTACATTTACATACCCATCCTGTAATATTGCGTATCTTAGTGGAATTAGCTCCGAAGTTTGAGATTAAATTCATTCGACTACCAGCAGAAGAATTGGGTTTTACTCTCAAACTTGATCGTAGTAACTTTTTGACCAAGTTAGTTTGGTCAATAGTCTTTGGTCAACTGCGTCGTTATGGTGAAGTTTTATTGACATCTCATCAGATTAAATTTGCTGATAAAGTCTACGGTTTACTACAAACTAGCAAAATCAGCGAAGCATATTTACTGGGTTTAATCCCCCAAATACAAGCTGACTTCATCGAAATCTATGCTCATCCCACAATGATGAATATGGGGGAACCATTCAATGGACTATTAGAAGCTGGGGAAGTAGAACTTGCGGCTCTATTAAGTGAACAAGTGCATCAAACATTAACTGATTATGGTTTTGAACTCACGCATTTTTAAAGTTGATACTAATTAAATAAAAGTTCTGACGATAAATAAAAAAATGTTAACTTGTATGCAGATATCCTATTTTTCTATTCTCTCTGTTCCCGATTAATAATTTCTTCCAAAACTTGAATTTTTTCTTGACAGATTTCTAATTGATTTTTTTCTCGTTGCAAATTTTCTTCCAAAACTTGGATTTGTTTCTGACAGATTTCTAATTCCACCGTCCGACGTTCTAAATCATTTTTTTCCCGGTTAATACTTTCTTCTAAAACTTGGATTTGTTCCCGACGAGATTCTAATTCCACCGAACGACGCGCTAAATCTTGGTTTTGTAACGTTAAATTTTGACGCCATTCTTCTGCTCGCTCAGTTTCTTCGCGCAAAAATTCTGGGGTAATACCATTAATCAAGTAAGTTTGCACTAGATAAAGTACCCAGTTAGTAGCATCTTCCAGTTTTTTGATTTCACCTGCGGATGAAAGTTCTACTAACACCAGCATTCTATCACTGATGGTATTTCCTTTCCCCAAGAGAATTAAAGTCTCTTCGTTCAGGGGTACCCAGAGATTTTCCGCTTCTTGACGTGCTAACAAGCGTAACTGATATTGTTCTAAAAATTCGTTTTTACACACCTGAGCCAGGTATAGCATGAGTGTCACTTTGCTCCAGTTCAAAATCCAAAAAAAGATTTTTTATAATTTGATATTAGGATATTGTTCACGGGTAATTGAGAAAATTATTAATTCTCAATTACCCGTGGCGTTTATGGCTATACTAACGCACGTAGGCGATCGCGCAAAATTTCTGCTTGTTTTTCTGCTTCTGCTAAAGCATCACGGACGCCTTGCACTACATTTGTAGGTGCTTTGTCTACAAAACTAGCATTGTTTAATCTCGCACTCAATGATTGAGCTTCAGCTTCAGCTTTGCTAATACTTTTTTCTAACTTAGCACGTAAACCTTCGATATCTACTACACCCTTTAAGGGGATTAATACTTGTACCGTACCAATCACACCCGCAATAGTGTTTTCTGAATCCGGTGATAATTGTGGTTCTGTCGGAGAAACTTTTTCCCCAGTCTTTGGTGGTTGTAACAAGTTTGCCCAAAACTTCTGTCTAGCTTTAGCATTAATTAAATTGCGGGTGACAAACCAAATTGTATATAGAAGACCCACTAATTCAAAGGATTTGCCGATAATGACCGATTGATTAACGGTATCCAATACGACTAAACTCAATTTACACAAGGCGATCGCTAAAATCACCCCACCAATCAGCTTTAAACCTCGGAGCGGAGTTTTTTCGGGGACTGGTTCTGGCTTTTCCTCAATAGTAATCGTTAAATTCTCCACTTTAGCTAAATCTTGAATATAAGATTTACCAGCTGTAAGAATAGACTCTTCCTGGGGACTTTCAGTTTGCAAATAAGCAGTTACTTTTAGCACCTGGTTTAATATCTGCTTCAGCGCGTAAATTTCGAATTGTATGGATAGTGCCAATTAATAAATCAAACTGTTCTTCTAACTGCATAATCAATCAATTTATCATCTACTTCGGGATAGACTTGTAACGATAAAATTTGTAGAGATTTTCTGCTGGTTGTTGAGTCAGAGTTTGCCAAATTTCTTCAGTAATATGGGGCATAAAAGGATGGAGTAATTTCAAAATCCCTTCCAAAATTTAAGCCAAAGTTTGTTGGGCTACTTGACGAGATGCAGGATCAGCATCTTTTTGTAAGCGAGATTTGACTAACTCAATATACCAATCACAAAAATCACCCCAAATAAATTCATAAAGTCCTTTTGCTGCTTCCCCTAAACCATAATTTTCAATATCATTATTAGTTTGTTTGACTACTTGATGATAACGAGAAAAAATCCATCGATCACTTAATTCTGTACTGGTTCAGGTTTACCTAATTGTGCTGGAGTTTGTCCATCCAAATTCATCATCACAAACCGAGCAGCATTCCATAACTTATTGGCAAAATTACGAGATGCTTCCACCGACGCCGATTCATCGGTTTTGCGATTGTATTCCAAACGAATATCCTGACCCGCACCTGCTACTTCTCTAATTAGGGTATAACGCAGAGCATCAGTACCATATTTATCAATTAACAATAAGGGGATCAATGCCATTGTTTGCCGATTTAGACATTTTCTTGCCATTTTCATCCCGCACCAAGCCATGAATATAAACATCTTTAAACGGCATTTTTCCCGTAAAATGTCCCGCCATCATCGTCATTCTTGCAACCCAGAAAAAGATAATATCAAAACCAGTACCAAGGTTGCATTGGGGTAATAGGTTGCCAAATCTTGCGTTTCGTTCTGGCCAACCCATAGTGGAAAAAGGCCACAGTCCAGAAGAAAACCAAGTATCTAAAACATCAGGGTCTTGTTCTAATTGACATCTTCTCCAAATTGTGATTTGGCTTTTTCTAAGGCTTCCGCTTCACTGTTGGCCACAATAAAGGGTGTATGAGTCGGTAATTTGTCCCTCAGTTTCACTGACAGCATACCAAGCGGGGATTTGATGTCCCCACCACAATTGACGGGAAATACACCAATCTTTCAGCTTAACCAACCAATCTCGATAAACTTTTGTCCAGCGTTGGGGAACAAAATCGAGGAGAATTTTGCTTGATCTAAAAATTGCAAGAGTTTTATCAGCTAAGGGCGAATTTTCACAAACCACTGGGTTGATAATAAGGGTTCAACAGGAACTTTTCCGCGATCGCTATAAGGAACTGTATGTTTATAATCTTCTATCTTTAACTAAAACATCCATCTCTTCTAGGCGTTCTAACCACATTTTTTCTAGCATACAAAACGATCTTGTCCTTGAAACTCTCCGGCATTTTCATTTAATGTGCCGTCTTTATTCATAATATTGATAAACGGCAAATTGATGACGTTTACCCATCTCAAAATCATTGGGGTCATGGGCGGGAGTCACCTTCACGCAACCCGTTCCAAAGGCGGGATCAACCAATTCATCAGCCAATAATCGGAATTTCTCGTTCAAAATTGGTAAAGTCAATAGTTTTACCAATTAAATGTCTGATAACGCTCATCATTCGGATTAACCGCAACTCCCGTATCACCCAACATCGTTTCTGGTCGAGTTGTCGCCACTTCTACATAACCAGAACCATCGCTCAGAGGATAACGGAAATGCCAAAGATTACCATTGACCTCTTTATTTTCCACTTCCAAATCAGAAACCGCCGACTGGGAAGCGGGACACCAATTAACTAAATAATTACCACGATAAATTAACCCTTCTTCATAGAGTCGAATAAATGCTTCTAATAACAGCTTTAGATAAACCCTCATCCAAGGTAAATCGTTCCCGCGACCAGTCCACTGATACACCCAAACGGTCGCAATTGATTAACAATTGTACCGCCCAGATTCCGCCTTCCATTGCCAAGCACGTTCTAAAAATTTTTCCCGTCCCAAATCATCGCGAGTTTTACCTTCTGCCTTGAGTTGCTTTTCCAGAATCGTTTGTACAGCAATGCTGGCGTGGTCAGTTCCGGGAAGCCACAGGGTATTGCGCCCTTCATCCGGTGGTAGCGGATGAGGGTATCAATCAAGGCACTTTCAAAGGCGTGACCCATGTGCAAACTACCCGTCACATTTGGGGGCGGAATGACAATGCAGTAAGGTTCACCTTCGTGGTTGGGGTCAGCTTTGTAGACTTGGTTGTCTTCCCAGAATTTTTGCCATTTGGCTTCTGTGGAGAAGGGTTCGTAGAGACTGGGGAGATTGGGAATAGTTGCGGTCATGCGGGAAAAATCTAATTTTTTAGGACTCTAATAAATTTTGCCACAGGGAAGTTGAGTGGTTGATCAAAATCAACTACTTTGGGGGTTGGGAACCCGGAAAAAAGATATTTATAGTCAGGGGCAATCGCGGGGATCATCCTCAATATGTTAATTTTTATGACATAAAATCAATTGGGTAAATGTACAGTAGAGAGTATAGAAACGCCAAAACCCCTAACCATCACTTTGATACACGATGCTACGTAATTTTATACCAAGTATCAAACAAAAATCTCAGAGCAAAACTGAAATCATTTGGACGCTGATTTTGAGTGTATTTTTAATTAACCTAGTTGATGTTTTAGTAATACCGCAAACTGCACAAGCTCGGATGCCAAATTTATCGCCTGAAGAACTGGAAGCAGAATCTTGTTGTATTTTACTGGGAAGAGTTAAAAGTGTTTCTAGTCCTGTATCTGATGTAGAGTTTAGTGAATACCAACAATTTACTGCTGTTATAGACGTGAAAATTATTATCAAAGATTTCCCAAAAGTAATACTGGCGAATCCTTCTGATACTTATATCCCACCAATAAATGCTCCTAAACCAGGTGATAAAATAGAAGTACACTATAGGCGGCAAAATATGGGAGGCAAATATCGCGGCGGTCAAGCAGAAGAGTTACATCCAAATACTTATATAAAATTGTTTTTAACAATAGATAAAGATAAGCATTTCCAGCTAATAGAGCCTAATGGCTGGGAAGGTCTGTCTGTTCATTAAATGTAAAAATAGATGAAAGTGTACATCAGTTTATCTCGTTTTTGGTAATGCGATCGCTGGAATCATCCTCAATATGTTAATTTTTATGACAACACTATGGTTTTGCTTTCCTGATGACTAAGATATTGGCTCGTAGTTGCGCTTTAGCGCCCTCAACCCGAAACGAAGCGAGTTTCATATAATTATCATTGTTTTAGTCTACTTACTTGTATCCTAATTTACAGTGATTTTCTTGTGGAGGAACTACATTTTTATGTCTCGCGCATTCGTCGAAGACGTTCCCGCAGGGTAGGCGCAAAGACGCAAAGAAGAACGCAAAAATCAAGTTTTATAACGGGAAATAAGTTTTTACGCATCTGTGTTTTTGTGTATTTAGTGTCAGAGTCTAGCACTGAGTATAATTTTTGGGGTTTCTAAATTAATGTTCTAAGAATGCCAAGCTTGATAAAAGGCTGGATAGTTCATTATTTGGGAGCAGTGGAAAATAATTTGGTAAGCCTCGTCTGATACATAATTCTTCAAAGGGGTGACAATTAACATTATATTCTCGGATTCTGTTAAAATTTCCTCTAAACTCTTTGCTGCTACCCAACGGGTATATTCATCATGAGAATTACGAATTGCATTTACTAATGCAGTAATAGTAGTGGGATTATCTTTGGCTTTAGCTATTTTCCCTAGACTTTCTGCTGCTACCCAACGGGTATATTCATTTTGAGAATCACCAATTAAATTTACTAATGCAGTAATAGCAGTGGGATTATCTTTAGCTATTTTCTCTAAACTTTCTGCTACTACCCAATGGATATCTTCATCATGAGAATTACGAATTGCATTTACTAATGCAGTAATAGTAGTAGAATTATCTTTAGCTATTTTTCCTAAACTTTCTACTGCTTCTCTACGGGTATATTCATCATGAGAATCACCAATTAAATTTACTAATGCAGTAATAGCAGTAGGATTATCTTTGGCTATTTTTCCTAAACTTGCTGCTGCTACCCAACGGATATCTTCATCATGAGAATCACCAATTAAATTTACTAATGCAGTAATAGCAGTAGGATTATCTTTAGCTATTTTCCCTAAACTTGCTGCTGCTACCCAACGGGTATATTCATTTTGAGAATCACCAATTAAATTTACTAATGCAGTAATAGCAGTAGGATTATCTTTAGCTATTTTCCCTAAACTTGCTGTTGCTACCCAACGGGTATATTCATTTTGAGAATCACCAATTAAATTTACTAATGCAGTAATAGCAGTAGGATTATCTTTGGCTATTTCCCCTAAAATTTCTGCTGCTACCCAACGGGTATATTCATCATGAGAATCACCAATTAAATTTACTAATGCAGTAATAGCAGTAGGATTATCTTTGGCTATTTCCCCTAAAATTTCTACTGCTACCCAACGGGTATATTCATCATGAGAATCACCAATTAAATTTACTAATGTATTAATAGCGATGGGATTATCTTTATTTATTTTCTCTAAAATTTTTACTGATACCCAACAGGTATATTCATCATGAGAATCACGAATTAAATTTACTAATGCAGTAATAGTAGTAGGATTATCTTTGGCTATTTTCCCTAAACTTTCTGCTGCTTGTCTACGGGTAGATTCATCTTGAGAATCACCAATTAAAGCTACTAATGCATTAATAGCAGTAGGATTATCTTTGGCTATTTTCCCTAAACTTTCTGCTGCTTGTCTACGGGTAGATTCATCTTGAGAATCACCAATTAAAGCTACTAATGCATTAATAACAGTGGAATTATCTTTGGCTATTTTCCCTAAACTTTCTGCTGCTTGTCTACGGGTAGATTCATCTTGAGAATCACCAATTAAAGCTACTAATGCATTAATAACAGTGGAATTATCTTTGGCTATTTTCCCTAAAGTTTCTACTGCTTGTCTACGGGTATATTCATCTTGAGAATGATAACTTAAATCCACTAATACAGTAATAGCAGTGGGATTATCTTTGGCTATTTTCCCTAAAGTTTCTACTGCTTGTCTACGGGTATATTTATCTTGAGAATGACAACTTAAATCCACTAATACAGTAATAGCAGTGGGATTACTTTTGGCTATTTTCCCTAAAGTTTCTACTGCTTGTCTACGGGTATATTCATCTTGAGAATGATAACTTAAATCCACTAATATAGTAATAGCAGTGGGATTATCTTTGACTGTTTCTCCTAAACTTTTTGCTGCTACTAAACGGGTATATGCATCTTGAGAATCACGAATTGAAGCTACTAATACACTAATAGCAGTGGAATTACTTTTAGCTATTTCTCCTAAACTTTTTGCTGCTACCACACGGGTATATTCATCTTGAGAATGACAACTTAAATCCACTAATGCAGCAATTGCTTCTTCTCGTTCTGTTTTTAACAATACATCTCTAGCCTTTTCCTGTATCCGTTCGTGCAATCTTTGCTCGTCCTGTATTTCAGTATCTAAATAACCAAATCCCCATTTTACGATTTGCTTCACAACCGCATCAGCTAAACTACAATCTTTAAACTCAGCAATCCCCTCTGCTGCTAGAAAATAAGCTCGATATTCATAAAATCCCTTTCCATTAGAAATTGGATTCTCACTTTTACACCCATCATCAAACTCTATCAACGCTTTAATAAATTCTTCCTTTTGCTGCTTTTGTATATCCTTTCGACCCAACCACAACAAAATTACCTCTTTCCATTGTGGTTCAAATATACGATATATTCCTTGTTCTGGATTTTCAGGAACGTGGTTTAGAAAAATATGCCAATTATCAACATATAATGCCGCAAAATATTCCTCAAAAGTAGCATGATAGAAAGCATAAACTTTTTCTCGACTCGGAGATTCATCTGCAATTCCTACATGATTCAACCAACCAAGTTGCAATGCTTTATAAAATAACGAAGTTTCATCATCTGGATATCCCAATTTCTCATTCTCAATAATAAAACTTTCTCGCAACCGGAATCGTGAATCACTCTCATTGATATCACGAAAAGCTAAACTTCCTAAAGCTAAGTTTAATTTTCCTTGTTCTTCTTTTTTAATCAAGAAACGATTTTCTTTCCATCTGTAGAATTGATCTACACACTGATGATACAGTCCCTTTTTTGTTTCTGGTAAATTCCCCTCTTCAGTCTCCCAAATACCACACAACAATGCTAACCGTAAAGGAGTTTGCACTAAATCTTGCAATCGCACTCGTTCAGATGAGTCTAATTCTGTTTTTAATCTTTCTCCTTTTTCAATTTGTTTCCCAAACCAATTATCGATAAACTGATGCACTTGTTCGGGATAATCAAAGTCTAGTAGACGATAAGTTTCAAATATTTCTAGTGCATTAATATCAGCTTGCCAAATATTTAAACGACAAGTTAGTACTATCCTTGATGAACATTTTATCCATCTATTTAACTGTCGAGCAATTTCATGTAATGTCTGATGAGAATTTTCAGTTCCGGTTATTTCATCTATTCCATCCAAAAGCAACCACAATTTTCCTTGGTGAATTTGTCTTGTAAAATCCTCCCGCACTTCTTGAGTTAGTTCTGTAGGGAAAAATGCCTCTTTAAGCCAATTTTCATCTATATATGTTTGAATATCTTTTTGTTTCAAATCTGCTAAAGAAATCCAGATTGGTAAACCTAAGTTTTTTTCTAAAATCCAAAATGCAATGGTTTGCAAAAGTGTTGTTTTTCCTGCACCAGGTTCTCCAATCACAGCTATCTGCTGACCTTTGGTTTTCCCTTCCCCACGTTCTAAAATTTGATTTAAAAAGGCTTCATGCTCAAATCGCTGTTGAATTTCGTACTCTGGTTTATATAGATGTGTTCCCTCATCAGGGGAAAAATTATCTTTTTTGCGTTTATCTGATTTTGTGCGGTGTACAAGTGCTAGGGGGATGTAAATTTGTGCTTTGTCTTTTTTAGCAGATTCCTGCATTAAGAAATTGCTGGTTATCCGTCGCTGTGGTTCCAGCATTTTGCTGCATACTTCACACCAGTTAATGGGAATATCTGATTTAACTGGTTCTACTAAATTTAAGGCTTTCGGTTCATTTTCTGGAAAATTAGTAGTCGAAGTTTTAGATTTATTTGGTCTTTTGTTTTCCCATTCTTCCTCAAACTGTTTCAGGTTATTTTCTTTATTTTTTGACCATAACTTTAAGGTAAATTCCCATTTATCAGAACCTTGAGTTTGAATACGATGATCTTCCAGAATTTTCAAGAAATCCTTTAGATAATTCAGAGAATCTCGAATTTCAGTTTTAGTTAATTTTTCAGCACATTTGTTTTTTTGCATCAACAACTCTAAAGTTACCAGAGTTGTCTTAATAATTAATTTGGGATTAGTAGTGTTTTCTTCTTTCCATGAATGCTCAATTTTAAGGTCATTATCCTCAAATTCCCCACCTACAAAACAAAGTAACGCCTCTAATAGACGTTTGACTCGCGCTTTAGGTTTAGTCTATAAGTTTTTTTTGGCATTATATCTCAAAAACTAACCAGAAAGTTTGGGGTAGTCCCAAATTAAAACTACCACCCCAATCTCAATTCAATCCCAATTTTAAGGTATTTTCCGCGAAATTGGGGTATTTGCTTAGGGACACAACCCCAAAGAGAACCTATATCTATCAATTCTTTGGGATAAAAATCCATGCTAAACAAGCATCAAGATATTCTCGGTAAAACCATTGCTTTGTTACTGACAATGCAATTGTTGTTGATTGGTTTACAAGCTAAAAACCAAATTGACTCAGGTAACTCAACCCTACAAACTTTAATCTGGACAATTCAACAGTCTATTCCAGTGCTGGTAAAAATTCGCTCGTTGAAGAATAAGTAGGAAACCCAGGATTTTCAGCAAAAGCGATGGGTGGTCTAGTCTATCGCTGTTTCTTTCTCCAGAGAATCTGAGCTGTATGTTTATCCAATATTACTGGTGATGACAATGCCTTATCTCATCTGGTTTATATACTTCGGCAATTTCTGAGCCTAAATAGTCATAAGACTCTCCGTTGTACTACAATCTACAAAGTGAGTTCTCTATGTATTTATGAAATCAATCCAGATACCAAAGATAGCTTTAATCCCTGTTTTGACTCTATTCAGTGTTTTGACTACATTCAATTCCGCACTAGCTGACCAATTAGCGAATGAGGGTACCGGGGGAAATTACCAGTATGAATTATGGTCTAGTGATGATAACAGTTATTACTATTTGAAAATTTGGTCACGAGAAGCAAATAAACAAACTGATGGATACACCACAACTCAGAGCTTTGCTTCTACTCAGGAAGCTCTAAATCATTTTGATTGTAACTACGCGCTTAAATCTTTACCGGAATGTCCTAAGTGATAATTTTCCGTTTAAATCTGGTGTAAGATTTTCGCTAATAAAAGCCCACACTGACATAAATGCGGTGTGGGAATTTTATGCAACAGCACAGTGTGTTAATTATGTGAATCCTTTATCCATAAGACTTCATGCAGGTGTATGTGTCGGAAATATTCATAAAGTTTGATTCTGAACAGTCTTTGATCAGCTTCTAACTCAGCATCTAAATTTCCAAAACAGCGACTTTGAAAATACGATGAAATCTATCTTTAGCCATAGTTAATAAGATTACATTCTTCTGTAAGCTTAAGTTTTAGTATTTTACTTCCCTCAACCCATATCTTTAAGCAGAAGCATTTCTGAGAATGCTATTAAAATATCTACTTTCTTAAATCATAGCCAAAGTTTTCAGAGATTGCTATGTAATTGTCAAGGTAATGAGTTAACATAATAATGGGCAAAACCATATTTGATTTTTGAATCAGCCAGCCATACGAATCTTATATGATACACTTAGGAGTGAAGTAGAATCATTTTACCAACAGTAGAGCAAGCTTTAGCCTGTGTCCGAGTTTGTCAAATGTTATCAAATCTTTATAAAGATATCCATTTATTTAGATTTGATGACCAAACGGGAAAGGTTTACATTCTATCTGGAGCCAATATCCAAATTATTGTTTCAAGTAACGGTATCTGGGATTTTATCAATGAACCCTAATTATCAACAGATGAGTTTTACAGAGTTAAGAGCTTACGTTATGGAAAACCGTGATGACATAGAAGCTCTACGTTTCCTGATGAGCAAACATGACCCTAACTCAAAAGGTTATCCCACACCAATAACAGAAGAAGAAATGCAAGCTCAGATGGAAATCATTCGACGGAAAAGTAATGGAAAGTAGATGGGAATTGGGGATTGGGAATAGACATCTCCAGAAATGATGTAGGGGCGTATTGCAATACGCCCCTACTATTACTTACCGTTTAGTCAAAATTTTGATTGATTATCGCGGCATTCAGAATTAGCATTATTTTAGAAACACTAATAAATATAAAGCTAAAATGTTGTTAGAAGTTAAGGAAAAACTACAAACCACTCTGGAAAAGATTCACAAACCGGGTGATGACTCTCCTCTTACCGATTTAAAGATTGACAAAACCACTGCGAGTGAAATTGAGCAAATCACAACGGAACTAGAAAAACTGAATCCCCATCCTCAACCTCTTCTAAATGCTGTTTCTTTGCTGGATGGCGCTTGGTTATTACATTACTCTACTGCTAGAGAAATCCGTTTTTTAGATACTTTACCATTAGGATTAAAGTTGGGTCAAGTTCATCAAGTGATTGATGTCGCAAATAAATCATTTTTCAATTTAGCTAAAGTACACCATCCTTGGGGTGTGATGTCTGGACGTGTCAGGGTAACAGCTAGGTTTGAGCCAGCTATGGAAGATGTATCCCCGACCCCAAATAAACGCATTAATGTTTATTTTGATAAACGTTATTTATCAATTGATGAGATTTTTGGAATTGGAACTCCTCAACTGAATCCATTTAAGGTGATGAATGCTAATAATCCGGTGGGGAGAGTTGCAAGTCTGGATATTACTTATGTAGATGAAACCTTGAGAATTGGACGTGGTGGTGATGGTAGTTTATTTATTTTAACTAAATCTCCGTTAGTGGTGAATGCGGTTCAATGAAACTCAGTCTATGTATGATTGTTAAAAATGAAGAATTAACATTGCCTCAATGTCTTGGTAGTGTTAAAGATGTGGTGGATGAAATTATAGTCCTAGATACAGGTTCAAGCGATCGCACTCCTCAAATAGCCGCAGCTTATGGTGCTAAGGTCTATCACTTTACCTGGACGAATAACTTTAGCGTGGCTCGCAATTATGCTTTACAATATGTTACAGGTGATTGGGTTTTGGTATTGGATGCGGATGAAACTCTAACACCAGAAATTGTCCCACTGTTACAAACGGCTATTACTAGGGATGAATATATTTTGATTAATCTGATGCGTCAAGAGGTGGGTGCAGAACAATCCCCTTATTCTCTCGTATCTCGATTATTCCGTCATCATCCCCAAATTCGCTTTGACCGTCCTTATCATGCTTTAGTTGATGATAGTGTCGCTGCAATTTTAGCTCAAGAACCACATTGGCAAGTTGGTTATTTACCAGGAATTGCCATTCTACATACAGGATATCAAAAAAATGCGATTGCTTCTCAAAATAAACAAGCTAGAGCACAAGCAGCGATGGAAGAGTTTATCGCTACTCATCCTCATGACTCCTATGTTTGTAGCAAGTTAGGGTCATTATATGTGCAAATGGGTAAAATTACTCTAGGAATAGATTTATTAAAACGAGGATTGATTTCTCTATTACACCCATCTCCTACCAGTCATAGTGATGAGGAGAATTATGAGCTTTTATATGAACTGCACTATCATTTAGGTATTGCTTATAGTCATTTACCAAATCACCAACAAGCTATTGATAACTACCAAGCTGCTATTAAATTACCGATATATCCCTTATTGAAATTAGGAGCATATAATAATTTAGGTAACTTACTCAAAGCTGCTGGAAATTTAAATGGGGCAAAATCTGCTTATGAAAATGCTTTGAAAATTGACCCTAATTTTGTAGCTGGACATTATAATTTAGGGATGATATTCAAAGCTTTGGGTATGTTTACAAATGCCATAGATTCTTATCAAAAAGCTATCCAATTAAATCCTAATTATGCCGAAGCTTATCAAAATTTAGGGGTGGTTTTATTAAAAGTGGGTGATGTCACCGCTAGTTTAACAGCTTTTAAAAGAGCGATCGCTCTACACGCACAGCATAATCCTGGAGAAGCACAGCGTTTACGTCAAGGTTTACAGGAAATGAATTTAATGTAGAGAGTAGGGAGTAGTATTCCCTACTCTCTATTCCCTATTTTGGATCAACTAAATCCGAGAACGCACAAATTTTTCTAACCTATCCATCCCCTTTTCAATGGTAGGTAAATCTGTCGCGTAGGAAAGACGAATGTTATTATCAGCACCAAAGGCAACACCAGGAATCACTGCCACTTGTTGTGTTTCTAACAAGGCGTCACAAAATTCTAGGGATTTTAACCCGGTTTTACTGATATCAGGAAACAGGTAAAAAGCACCATCTGGTTTAGCGGTACTCAATCCCGGAATCGCATTCAGTCTATCTAGCATGACTTGACGCCGTTGAGCAAAAGCTTGACGCATTTCTTCCACGCAATCTTGCTTACTTTCCAAAGCGGCGATCGCCCCATATTGAGCAAAAGTACAGACATTAGATGTACTATGTCCCTGAATCGTACTTGTCGCTTTAATAATTTCTAGGGTCCTGCTAAATAGCCAATTCGCCATCCTGTCATCGAGTAAGCTTTAGCAAAGCCGTTACTAATCAAGGTGAGGTCAAAGATTTCCTTCCCTAGAGAACCAATACTGATATGTTCAGCACCGTCATAGAGAATTTTTTCGTATATCTCGTCAGAAACTACGAATATACCTGCATCAACGATTACCTGAGCTAAGGCTTTGATTTCCTCTGGTGTGTATACCATCCCGGTGGGATTAGATGGGGAGTTGAGGACAAATAACTTAGTCTTGGGTGTAATCGCTTTTCGCAGTTGTTCAGGGGTAATTTTATAACCCGTTGACTCATCTGTGTGGACAATCACTGATACCCCACCCACTAACGTCACCATTTCTGGATAACTTAGCCAATAGGGAGAGGGAATAATTACCTCATCACCTGGATCGATCAGGGCGACAATTAAATTATACAGCGAATGTTTACCGCCATTGGTGACGATGACATTTTCTGCTTTGTAATCAAGACCATTATCAGCTTTTAATTTGCGGGCGATCGCTTCCCTTAACTTTGGTTCTCCGGCGGCGGCACCATATTTGGTTTTACCTTCATCCAAAGCTTTTGCGGCTGCGGCTTTGATATGGGCTGGAGTGTCGAAATCGGGTTCTCCAGCACTAAAACTACACACATCTATACCCTCTGATTTCATCGCCTTAGCTTTAGCTGCGATCGCTAAGGTGATGGAGGGTGTAACCTGACTTACTCTTGCTGCCAGCTTCATTCTTCTTTATTTTGGCAAATCCCTTACTTATTCAAGGATATCCTACAATCTCCGTTGATATTGGTTTTTGCGAAAATCCTTTAATTACTGAACATTTGTACAGCATAAATTTGACCACTTGTACCAGTAGCTATTCCATAACCAAATTTTCGGTATTCACGGGTGAGAAGATTAGCTCGATGTCCATTACTATACATCCAACCTCGTTGTAATTTTTCTACTGCACTATAAGTTAATCCTAAACCTTCAACACCACCTTTAGCAATATTTTCTCCCACCCCAAGATATGGACTACCACCCACAACCAGATAACGATGACGGGGATTTTTACCTTCAGGAGAGACATGATCAAAATACTGACGAGCCAGCATATCTTTGGCATGTCCTTGAGCTGCTTCAGAAAGTAAATTATCTATTACCAAAGGTTTTAATTGATTAAGAGTACGGTCTCTATTCACTAATTCTAATGCAAATTCTTGTATCTGTGACGGAGAACGTGACTGGGAGGCATTCCAAATCGTAGCTTTTGCCGCACCTATTTTCCAGTCTGCGCCACCATTACCATTGTACAAACCACCACCAAAAATGCCAAAGGGCGAAAGTTCACTCCAAAAGTAATTAATATCTAGAGGGTGTCCTCGCAAGGCTTGAAAGGTAAAATGAGTAACTGGTTTTGATACCACAAGTATCATCACTAAAAGACCATATCTCCACCAAAGGTTCCTTTTGTTTGTTGTATTCATGATTTTGTCAGATGTATAAAGCAGCAAATTTACTGGGAAAATTGGATAATAAGTAGAAGTATTTGGAGATTAAATATGAATTCAACACCAGTATATCAAAGTATTCTCACACCTTTAACTTTTTTAGAGCGCAACGCTCAAGTCTACCGGAACCAAGTCGCGATTATCTATGGACAGCAACGTTTAACATATCGAGAATTTGCCTCTCGTGTCAATTATTTAGCCTCAGCCTTACATAAAACTGGACTGGAAAAAGGCGATAGAGTAGCCTTCTTTTGTTTTAATACTCCACCCATGCTAGAAGCTCATTTTGCTATTCCTTTAGCAGGAGGTGTCTTGGTATCTATTAATACTCGCCTTGCTCCACAGGAAGTCGCGAACATTTTGCATGATTGTGGTGCTAAGTTTCTCTTTGTAGATACAGAATTAGCTGAGATAATTCGACCGATTCAGAACCTTTTAGAAACAGTTAAATATATCATTAATATCCGGGATATTGAAGGATATGAAGCTTTACCAGGTGAGGATTATGAAGCATTTCTCCAAACTGGTGATTCCCATACCTTACCTTGGGTAATTACAGATGAAATGGAAACAATTAGTATTAATTATACTAGTGGTACTTCGGGTAAAGCTAAGGGAGTCATGTATTCTCATCGAGGCGCATATCTTAGCTCTTTAGGAGCAATAATTGAGACAGCTTTAACCCCACAAACAGTATTTCTCTGGACTTTACCCATGTTTCATTGTAATGGTTGGTGTTTCCCTTGGGCTGTAACTGCGATTCGGAGGTACTCACATTTGTTGTCGAAAATTCCATCCTAGTCAAGTTTGGCAATTGATTCAACAAATGGGTGTTACTCATTTTAATGCGGCTCCAGTGGTACTGATTTTTCTGCTCAACCATCCAGATTGTCCGAAATATTTAGAAAAATCACTCACTATCACTACCGCAGGTGCACCACCTTCACCAACATTATTGGAAAAAATAACTAATATTGGGGCTAAAATTCTTCATGTTTATGGATTGACAGAAGTTTATGGTCCTTATACAGTTTGTGAATATCAGTCAGAATGGGATGATTTAGCAATTCAGGAAAAAGCTAAACTCTTGGCAAGACAAGGTGTAACTTATATTAGTGCCGATGGTTTGCGGGTAGTAGATAAAAATATGGATGATGTCCCTGCTGATGGAGAAACTATGGGGGAAGTAGTCATGCGGGGAAATATGGTAATGACAGGTTATTATAATGATTTAGAGGGAACAACCAGGGCATTTCGAGGGGGATGGTTTCACAGTGGAGATTTAGCGGTGATGCATCCTGATAGTTATATTGAAATCCGCGACCGCATCAAAGATATTATCATTACTAATGGGGAAAATGTTTCTAGCATTGAAGTGGAACAATGTATTTATGTGTGAAAGATTTAGCACAACGAACTGCACTTTTGGAGGCGACGATAGCAGACAGTTTATCACTAACTCAGATTAACGAAAGAATTAAAGCAAGTCGTCAAGTAAACCCAGAACCACCTTCACTCAAAAACCGTTATAAGGAAGCATCGAGTCAATTACAAAAAGCGAAGATTTGGGAAAATCCTAAAAAGCAAAAAGCTTTGGAAAAACTACTGGTTCAAATAGAAGCACTGTTGGTGGAGGAATAAAAGAGGCAATACAACTCAGAAATACCATTTTTCTTTTTAGGTACACAGCTTCTTGGTAGAATGCTTCAAGGCAGATTTTAAATAACGAAGGAATTAAACAAGATGCAAAGAAATTTTAGCCAATTAACGGCATTTTTTGTAATTTACTGGGTTAACATAATAATCTTTTCAACCACTGTTAATGCACAAAAATCACCCAATATTGATTTGTCATTAATAGTAGGAGAATGGAGTGAAAAGGGAAAATGCAATTTCAGTCGTTATGTATTTACTAAAAATGAAAAATATCAGTCATTTTTTAAAGAAAATGGTAAATGGAAGTTGTTTTTTAATGGTAATTACTCTCGTAAAAATAATAATTCGGTGACTATTACCCATACTACTCCTGATAATAATACTTTTGAAGATTTACTTGAGATTTCAAGTTTAAATTCAAAAACATTATCAGGTATACTATACATAGCTATTGGAGACGATAAAAAAGAAAAAATCTCCTGGCGAAGATGCCCTACTCGTCAGTGAAGTTTAATCAGATAGCATTCTAAGTTTTTAATTTATTTGTGATAGGAGAAGTCAGAAAATGAGTAAATTATACAAATTTCGATTTTCGTTCTAGCAAAAATAGAGTTAAACCATTTGCTTCCCAAATAAATCGAGAAGCACCACCATTAATGCCTGGACAGCAATGCACTTACAATCAAGCGGGTAATTTAATTACCAGTGGAGAAGGGGCAGGTACACCTGATGCTTACTCTCCTGAAGTTACTGGGGATGGAAGGGGATTGTATAGTAATGATTCTCATACATTTTGGGATACAAAGCCTTTTGATGCTGATGGTATGACATGGCAGGAATATCAACAAACTTGGACACCGAATAATGGTAATGGTTGTCCTTGATTACCTTCGAGAAGAGAATGGAATCAGATATAAACTTAATAATTATGCAAAACTTGAAAATGTTAATCAAAATCAATAATTCTCGCTTTTTTTTAGCTGTTGCAACTCTAACAGCATTTAATTTCATTGCCTTCATACCACATTTACAACAACCACCAGCCCACGCACAAAGTTGACCATTAGCAATATATTCCGCCATTTTTTTCTGTAGACTGGACAATGTATCACTAGCAGAACGTAATTCAATCACGAAATCGGGACAAATGGGTGCAAAAGACGCTTTTTGTTTGTCGGTTAAAGCATTCCACCGTTCTAATTTAATCCAAGCTGCATCAGGAGAACGAGTTGCACCATTGGGAAGTGTAAAACCGGAACTGGAGTCAAATCCAAGCCCCGTCCCATTTCGTTCAGCCCAACCCCCCAACTGCACAGCGAGATTAAAATTCCGATTACCCGTATCCGAAAAAGCGGGAGACATAATAATGACTTCTCCACTCGCAGTGCGTTCAATGCGTAAATCTCGATTCGCTAAACAAAATTCATAAAATTTCTCCTCCGTCATCGGCAGAATCCCAGGAAAATCAATCATCAGAGGGGTTGAGGTCGCTTGTACAAGTAATGTTGTCATGATTTGCTTAACCCTTGGATTGAATCTATTATATAGCCAGGAGTCACCGAGTTACGCCCATCAGTTTCCGTATAGCAAGTATTTATATGAATAATAGTGGTAAAGATAGACTGTTGACGTTAACTGTTAACAGTCTATCAAAGTGTTATCCTACTTTTTCTCGACTGGAACTAACAGCTACCTTGATTCCCTTCTTGTGACTATTAGAAGTATCCAGATGCAGCAGACTACGCACAGCCTCGGTTAAATCATTTTGTTGTAGTAACGGTTCTCCTAATACTACTGCATCAATCCCCGCAACTGTCATCAACGATAAATCGGCAGGTGTGTACAGTCCCGGTTCACCGACGATGAGTATACCTAAATTTTGCATATGTGTATACCTAGCTGCTACCAATTCCGGCAAGATATTAGTATCAACGCTAAAATCTTCTAAACTCTGATTATTAATCGCTATTAACCTAATATCTTCTAGTTTCAGGATTCGATCTAGTTCCGCTAAACTGTGGACTTCTACTAAGGCGTTCATTCCCAAATAGTGAATCACTCTCATGAAGTTGACTATTTCTCGATCACAGAGTAAAGCCGCAATTAGTAATACTGCATCTGCACCCGCTGCTCTTGCTAAGTATATCTGGCAGGGATCTAGAATGAAATCTTTACACAGTAGTGGGACTGATACTCGTTGGCGAATCGCTCTTAACTGGTCAAAACCACCTTGAAAGAATTTTTGATCACTGAAGACTGATATACAAGTAGCACCACCTCGTTCATATGCTTGGGCCATTGCCACTGGGTCAAAATCTGCTCTGATAATTCCTTGATTTGGAGATGCTTTTTTCACTTCGGGAATTAAAGCAGGTTGATAATGACTTTGTTGTAAAGCTGTCAAGAAATCTCGGACAGTGGGAGCAGCAGTTAGTTGTCTTTGTACAGAAGCCAAAGACATTTCTTGCTGGATTTGAGCAATTTCTTGTTTTTTATGCCATACAATCTCTTTCAGGATTGATTGTAGATGGTGATTTGGGTCAATAATTGGGTAAGTCATAAATTTTTAGGGATAGGGACGAGTTATGAATTACAACTGAATCCAATTAGGTTTGAGATTAAAGATTTCTGCATTCTTATGATCGGATTGATTTTGGGAATTTTCACCTAAGCAGTTATTTTTCAGTAATCTGATGTAGGTGCGGTAGGGTATATAGTCTATGGGATTGTAGCCAGCAAAGCGGAGTACCAAAACACAAGCCCAGGAATATTTCCCAGCCATAATTGCTTTGACAATTTGTTCGGTTTGTTCAGTATTTATTTTTTTACCAATTTGTGTGTTATAGCCAGTCATATTGTGAGCCATAGAATGCACTCCTCTCTAGGAAATTAGAGTTATCTTTTCTGGTGGTTAGTTAAAAACCAGAAAGGTTTGTTTGATCCCAATTTTAGATTTTAGATTAATTAGTTTGCTTGATGTCCTCAGTACATCCAAACTCAGTCATCCAAAATCCCAAATCGTTTGCGGCTGCTAGCAACCTAAATCTCAATTCATATGTAAATATGAGTAGGTTTAACTAGTCAATAAAGCCTTTTTATTTGCCTAGTAAATTTCTATTTAAACCCACTCATCCAGATTAACCGTATTGCAGAAGCAGCTTCTTCGTTAAGCCTACTCAAACTTTGATAGTGGATACATGAACGATTTTTTGGTAAATATATCTATTTTTTCGCTCTTACGATTTTGGGTGAGAAATGGAGAGGTTAATTTTCGATATTCCTATCTCTTTTTTGTGTCTTTAGGGGGATTGACTAAAAATATGCTTATAATTTTATCAAAATTGTATTTCTTTTGGCAGATGTTTTAGGAGATTCTTCTGTAGTTTAATCCCTGAGTGAGTAAAATCAAACATATTTAAAGTTATGAATCCAATTTGCTGATTTAATCCCTGACTAAGCCAATAAATCCTTCTAAATCAGAATTGACCAGATAATCAGGTTGTGAATGATTTGGGGAGATCCCTAATTTACTGGGAATATCTGCTGATGTAAAATAATTATTGGCTAGAATAGACACGTTATCCCCTGTCCATCTCTAAGACTAACTTGAATAAAAAACGCTCAAATAACATGATAATAAAAGGCAAAAAGTCTATCGTTACTGCTTCAATTTTACAATTAAGCCAGAGTTCATCTTCCCAAAGGCTTAATTCGCAAGCATAGTTGCTAAATAGTCAGATTTAGCCATCCTCCCCTCTATCAGTGTCAACAGTCAGCACAGAGTTTGGTATCACTCCCTGCCAAAAATTCTCGTGATGGAAACATGATGCACCAATCATCAAAAAAAATTCTCGTAATTGAAGATGATGCTGTTACTCGCAATCTCTTCCTCGACCTACTTGGGTCTGTGGGTTTTCAAACCATCGGGGCTGAAAATGGGCTAATCGGTATTCAGCAAGCACAAAGGTATTTACCTGACTTAATAATTTGCGATATTATGATGCCCAATTTGGATGGTTATAGTGTTTTGAGTATCCTCCGTCAAGACCCTCTCACCGCTATCATTCCTTTTATCTTCTTAACTGGTAGTGATACGAAAGCATCGATTCGCAAAGGTATGGAGTTAGGTGCAGATGACTTTCTCACCAAACCCATTTCTGTTGATGAGTTGCTGAGTGCGATCGCCATTCGTTTAGAAAAGCAATCTCTACTCCGATATTGGTATGCTACTCATGCTGATTCTGCCGCAGAATTGCCGGAATTTCCTGGTACTCCAGAGTTAACTTTACCGAGAGTTCCTCAACTTCAAGAAGTTTTTGATTTTATTGAAGCTCATTATCACCAAGGAATTACTTTAGCTGATGTGGCTCAAGCTGTGGGTTATTCACCAGCTTATTTAACTCATCAAGTCGCTAAACGAACCGGAGATACAGTCAACGCTTGGATTGTGAAACGACGGATGGCTGCGGCTCGTCCTTTGCTCAAAGATACTAACCAAAGTATTGAGCAAATTGCTGCTAAACTAGGTTATCAAAACACCTGTTATTTCTCCCGTCAGTTTCGTCAACATCACGGCATATCGCCTAAAGTTTGGCGAAAACAGCATCAGCATTCCTATTACCCAGTTTCTAGCCATGCTCAAATTCCTCAAATAGGTAATTCTGTTTCAGATCGCAGGCTGAGATTAATTACTTTTTGACTGGGTTAATTGCTGGACTAATAATTGCACTGCTAACGCTAATAAACCCAGTGCGACTAATCCAAATATTCCGGTTCCAAAGCTACTACACCTACCACTAAGGTACGGACAGCAGAACCAATGTTCATGACTAAGGGTTATCGGAATGGATGGGTTTAGTCGCAAAAGTAGTGGCGATCGCAATCATCAATGAATACATTGCAAATCCTAATCCTCCCGAAATCGCAGCTCCGGTGAGACAGCGTAAGGGGGTGGGTGGTACTTGTCCTGTACTATCTGTGGATGGTGTGTTGTTGGGTTGATTCATATTTAAATAGGAGTTAGTGAATTTTGGATTCCAGATGTAATTGTTCGGGTGACAAATAATTCTAAATCCTGATCGGGAATAGCTTGACGGATTTGCGCTTGAACAGCTTGAGCTTGTAATCGGGTTGCCACTATGGCAAAAACTGAAGGTGCCAGAACCAGACATCATGGTTCCCAATACCCCTGGTTGAGCTGCGAACAATTCCCGTAGCTGCAAAACTTGAGGATATGCTGGTAAGACCACCCGTTCTAAATCATTATGTAGTTTTTGGGCAATTTCTGCCGCATCTTGATCTAAAATCGCTTTGACTATGGAACCCGAATGCACTGCACTAGCACGAGTGGCTAAACTCTCGGTTCCCCTAATATAACTACTCCCAAACTGCTGACGATAGGTTTTATATGCCCAAGGAGTGGACACTTCTAAGCTCCGATATTTTGCCAATACTAGATAAATGGGATTTAAATTGGGTAAAGGTGAAAGTTTTTCTCCTCTTCCCGTGGCGATTGCTGTTCCCCCAGAAATACAAAATGGTACATCTGAACCCAGGGTTGCACCCAATTCCTCTAATTCTGATTTAGTTAATCCCAAATTCCAGAGTAAATCTATTCCCACTAACACCGCTGCGGCATTGGTGGAACCTCCTGCTAATCCAGCAGCGACAGGAATCTGCTTTTTAATGGTAATCTCTACACCTCCATAATTGCTAAAGGCATCGGGAAATTCCCTGACCATCAGTTCGGCGGCTCGGTATGCTAGATTACTTTTATCTGTAGGTACTTGAGGATGACGGCAATGGACACGAATGGTGTCAATATCAAGAGAACGCACTTCTATCTGGTCAGCTAAATCAATACTTTGTAGAATCATCGCTAACTCATGATATCCATCCGGGCGATTGCCAATGATTTCCAGATATAAATTAATTTTAGCCGGGGCAATTAAAGTATATTAACGCATAATAATTGTAGATGGAGAATTAGGACTGCGGTAGAAAATTGGCTAATTGATTGGCTAGTGTTACCCATTGATTCACACTCAAGTCTTCAGCCCGGACTTGGGGATTTATTTCTAATTGTTCCAGTAATTGGGTCAAGCGATCGCGTTCCACTACTGGTTGTAAATTATTTCTTAACATTTTTCGTTTGGCAGAGAATCCCAATTTAACTAAATTTTCCAACCATTTGGGATCATCCGCCGGAATTTCGATTTGCTGGGGAATTAAACGGACTACGGCTGAATCTACTTTTGGTGGTGGTTGAAATGCACTCGCAGGGACTGTACAAATTAACTCACATTTCGCTAAATATTGCACCCGGACTGACAATGCCCCAAAAGCTTTGGAACTGGGTTTAGCGTATAATCTTTCTGCTACTTCTTTTTGCACTAGCAGGACAATGGATTCATAAGGTTGTGGATTGGGGTTAGTGATAGTACCCAATAATTTTTCAATAATTGGACCTGTGATATTGTAAGGAATATTCGCCACAACTTTATTTTGGCGTTGAAAATCAGGAAAAGCCAATAAGTGAGCCATTAAATCTAGGCTGAGAAAGTCTCCTTGGAGTAGTAAGAAGTTTTCCACTTTTCCCAGTTGTTTGACCAAGAGTTTACATAAGTCAGTATCAATTTCTACTGCAACCAAAGATTTTACTAAGGGTAACAGACGACGGGTGAGAATTCCCGTCCCTGGTTCCAATTTCCAAAATGCGATCGCTGGGGAGACAGTTTGCTGCCTTGATAATTGCTGACAGAGCCGATTCACTTTTCAGCCAATGTTGACCAAACTGCTTGCGAGGTTGTACTTTCAAATTTTCCCTCCGTTTCTAGTTTTTAGTTTGTACTCAAAAATCCATTTCTGACTTTTTACCTGCTGTTTCCATTAAACTTGCTTGATATAAGCCATCTTTTTGGGATATCTGAGTCATCATCTTATCTGAATAGCCTATATTTTGGCAAAAATGATCTAAAATTTTGTAGTGCTAGACAAGATGCCAACACCCGGAGCTAAGTCGCCGAAAGTTTGTAGAGAAACCGAGATCAGTCAAATACATCACCTAGAATTGTTACCAGATAATGGCGATCGCGATGAGATTATTGACGGAAAATTATTTGTTACCTGATTTTAGCTGTGGTGTAGAAAAATTATTTTTATAAAGAGGCTTTGAGAAATTGGGTATATGGGATTGATTAAACTTTAGCTTGATGAGGGTAATCTTTCTTTAAAAGCATAAATAAAGATAATGAAAGACTCTCCTACAGAGGTTCAGGATAATCTGACCATTACCTGGGAAAACTTATGGAACAACGTTTTACAACCTGATAATTCCTGGAAAGAAGACCCTAAATACAGCAATATGAAGCAGAAATTATCATATTTTAACCCTACTCATACCAATAATAGTGCAGAGCATATCAATAAAGTTATTAAATGTATAATTAGGGGAGTACGTCTGACAGAAGAGGTTATTAATTGGCATGAACCTTCTATTGGAGTAAAACATAATAAATTTGATAAGTTGCGAGGATTTCAATGGAGACTTGTAATTGCATACAGCGGATTTGAAATTACTACTAAAGCATTGATGAATCATTTTGGCAGAGCAATATCCCCGGATATTATGAATAGCTTTATAGACAAGTGTAGTCTCAGCACTTATGTACATCTGACCCCACCAAAACCCCGTAGAAAAGAGAATCTTGAAAAATGGCTGACCAAAGATGAAGATGCAATTACTACATTCCTGGGAGTAACTGCTGGAGATAAAAAAATCATTAAAGATTGGATTGTTAAATCTAATTCTATATCTTCCTGGGAGGATGCAGTAAAATTGGCTAAAGCTCTGAGAAATGCCTCTGCACATGGGTTTCTTCTGCCGAAAAAAGTGTCAGATTGGCAACTTAAACCGGGGTTGAATACTTTGGCTCACAACCTGAGTGAAATCATGGTAGCTGGGTTGGAAAAACTAATATAGGTGATTACCTTAGTTGGCTCATGATTTCGATGTATACAGAGTTGTGGAACACTCCAGTTAAAAACCAAAAAATGAATATTGACATTTGCTAGACTGGCTCATATAATTGGATTGGTATTTAAGGTTTAACTTTCTGTGAGCAGAGAGTGAAACTAGAACAAGGGAAACCCAGAGATGGGAGACTCAAACACCGGACAACCGCACTAGTTCTATAGCCAAACTTACTTACCATATTGATAAATCTCTATCTTAGAGATAAGAATAAACGGTGAACTCATGGCATCAAACGTAGTGCCCACCGTTTATTTCCCCATAGGCTTAGAGAAAATTTAAATAAATAGATTAATAGAGTGCTATATAGCAGTTTTTTAGCTTTTGAATAATTGCCATAGATTTGGGTTTAAAAAAACTCCGTTTAGAAATTGAAAAAATGGATATTGACATTTAAGGCACTTCTAATTATATTTAGAGATAAGAGTATACGGTGAACTCATGGCATCAAACGTAGTTCCCACCGTATATTTTCAGATTTTAATCAACAACAAAATAAATGTTTGATAATAGATTCAGATATTTATAGAAATTATCTATTTTAATAGAATTTATTTCCCTATACCAAACCTTCCCGAAATTGAATTTTTGAAATTCAGCTAGATGATGAAAAAAACTCCATCTTGGGGAAGAGAGGCGGCGGCAAAATGGGTGGGATAATGAAATTAAATATAATGGGAGTTTCAGCATCTATTTTTAGTTGCACAGATTCCCATTATCTATATTTCGATTCTCCCATCTTTTTTCATGGACAGGAACCCCCCATAGATAGATTTTTTTCAAATTCCCATCATCAATAAATTTCCTGATTGACATGAATTGATTTTGCATACAAATACACCAACAAAATTCTAACTAGACAAAGTTTGATAAAATTCAGAAAACTTTCTGGAGTTGAAGATGGGGAACACAACTACAAACCAATTATCTTTGACAGATAATCTATTTTTATAGACATTGATTTATCTGATTAATTCCCCCACACGAAACCTTCCCGACATTGAATTTTTGAAATTCAGCTAGATGATGAAAAAAACTCTATCTTGGGAAAGATAGGGGATGCAGAAATGGATGGGATAATGAAATTAAATATAATGGGAGTGTGAGCATCTATTTTTAGTTGCACAGATTCCCATTATCTATACTTTGATTTTCCCATCTTTTTTGATGGACAGGAACCTCCCATAGATAGATTTTTTTCAAATTCCCATCATCAATAAATTTCCTGATTGACATGAATTCATTGCAAATACACCAACAAAATTCTAACTAGACAAAGTTTGATAAAATTCAGAAAATTTTCTGGAGTTGAAGATGGGGAACACAACTACAAACCAATTATCTTTGACAGATAATCTATTTTTATAGACATTGATTTATCTGATTAATATTTTTGAAATTCAGCTAGATGATGAAAAAAACTCTATCTTGGGAAAGATAGGGGATGCGGAAATGGATGGGATAATGAAATCAAATATAATGGGAGTGTGAGAATCTATTTTTATTTGCACAGATTTCCATTATCTATAGTTTGATTTTCCCATCTTTTTTCATGGACAGGAACCTCCCATAGATAGATTTTTTTTTCAAATTTCCATCATCAATAAACTTCCTGATTGACATGAATTCATTGCAAATACACCAACAAAATTCTAACTAGACAAAGTTTGATAAAATTCAGAAAACTTTCTGGAGTTGAAGATGGGGAATACAACTACAAACCAATTATCTTTGACAGATGATTCTATTTTTATAAACATTGATTTATCTGATTGATTCCCCCACACCAAACCTTCCCGAAATGAATTTTTGAAATTGAGCTAGATGATGAAAAAAACTCTATCTTGGGGAAGAGAGGGGGCGGCAAAATGGGTGGGATAATGAAATTAAATATAATGGGAGTGTGAGCATCTATTTTTAGTTGCACAGATTCCCATTATCTATACTTTGATTCTCCCATCTTTTTTCATGGACAGGAACCTCCCATAGATAGATTTTTTTCAAATTTCCATCATCAATAAATTTCCTGAGTGACATGAATTCATTGCAAATACACCAACAAAATTCTAACTAGATAAAGTTTGATAAAATTCAGAAAACTTTCTGGAGTTGAAGATGGGGAACACAACTACAAACCAATTATCTTTGACAGATAATCTATTTTTATAGACATTGATTTATCTGATTAATTCCCCCACACCAAACCTTCCCGACATTGAATTTTTGAAATTCAGCTAGATGATGAAAAAAAGTCTATCTTGGGGAAGAGAGGGGGCGGCAAAATGGATGGGATAATGAAATTAAATATAATGGGAGTGTGAGCATCTATTTTTAGTTGCACAGATTCCCATTATCTATACTTTGATTTTCCCATCTTTTTTGATGGACAGGAACCTCCCATAGATAGATTTTTTTCAAATTTCCCTCATTAAAAAATTACTTTATTTTTCAGTGAGATACAGAAAAGTAATTCTGATTATTCAAGGTTTGAGAACATCAATATAATTTGCTATTGTTCAAGATGGAGAGCGCTGAAGCGCAATTAAAAACCAATTATTTTTGACTTATCTATTTTGATAGAATTAATTTCTCCATACCAAACCTTCCAGAAATTGAATTTTTAAAATTGAGCTAGATGATGAAAAAAACTCTATCTTGGGGAAGAGAGGGGGCGGCAAAATGGGTGGGATAATGAAATTAAATATAATGGGAGTGTGAGCATCTATTTTTAGTTGCACAGATTCCCATTATCTATACTTTGATTTTCCCATCTTTTTTCATGGACAGGAACCTCCCATAGATAGATTTTTTTCAAATTTCCATCATCAATAAATTTCCTGATTGACATGAATTCATTGCAAATACACCAACAGAATTCTAACTAGACAAAGTTTGATAAAATTCAGAAAACTTTCTGGAGTTGAAGATGGGGAACACAACTACAAACCAATTATCTTTGACAGATAATCTATTTTTATAGACATTGATTTATCTGATTAATTCCCCCACACGAAACCTTCCCGACATTGAATTTTTGAAATTCAGCTAGATGATGAAAAAAAGTCTATCTTGGGGAAGATAGGGGATGCAGAAATGGATGGGATAATGAAATTAAATATAATGGGAGTGTGAGCATCTATTTTTAGTTGCACAAATTCCCATTATCTATAGTTTGATTCTCCCATCTTTTTTCATGGACAGGAACCTCCCATAGATAGATTTTTTTCAAATTTCCCTTATCAAAAATAAATTATTCATTCCCATCTACTAAAATAAGTTAATTAATCACATCTACTTAATCTAAATAAATCAACCTGGAAACACCTGAGATAAATTCAGAGACAAATCCGAGAAAAAAGGTAAACTTACAACTTCATTACTCATAAAAATTAACTTCCGACGATAACCAAAAATACCTTCTAAACCCTGGTAAGGCTGATCATAACACTCCAAATAATGATTAATCAAATTAAATATCCAATAATTAGCAATACCCGCTTCCGCATAAAGAGGTGATTTTATCTCTTGGTCATATTTTAAAGAAGAATCAGAAATTTCAACCAAAAGCAAAATATCAGATGACGCAGGATGATTTCCCAAATAATCATCATCACGATTTTGCACAATCACTAAATCTGGTTCCGGTTCACTATCATCTAATATAGTAATCGGTTCTTGTCCTCTCAGCGTTACCTTATCTCCAACCAGCTTAAATAATTCCCGATACAAACGAGTATTACAGACAGAATGAGATTTACCCTTCGCCACCATCAACAATATTTCACCCTTAATCAACTCAACTCGGTCATCTTCTCCAAAAAAACCAAGTTTCACTAAACGATGATATTCCGTAATAGTAAAACGTTTAGCAGTGACTACATTCATAGAATTTGTCTCCTCCTATTCTAATAATACCTGTAATTTTTCTTCTTGGCGCCAATGTGATCACTCAAAATTTCTTCGATCATCCTCTAGCGGGTCAGCAGTAGTACTTTTGTACTTGAGATTTCCTAATTTTCTCAAATGTAAATAAATATTAACTGTCCCAAAATATTACCTCTACACTTCTTTCGCAATAAAATCGGCTTCATTCTCAATATTATTGACAATATTCTCAATAAATTAACGAATTTACGTTATTATTGACATCTTGACTTTTGTTGTATATGATGGTGAGATGCTGGGTAAATAATGCTCATTTTTATAGCAAATCCACACAAATCTCGCGAACCATAATTTAATTGTCCCATCTTTTTTCATGGTCATGAACCTCTCATAGATCAATTTTTTTCAAATTTCCATCACAAAGGCAGGCAAGATGTCTGCTCCACGGAAAGAGTTTGACTATTTATGTGTACCTTAGTTACTTACGCAGGATGAAAATAATTATAAATCTCCTGTGCTAAACGCATCCCAATTCCGGGAACCTCAGCTAATTGTTCCGTTGTCGCTTGACGAATATAATCCACCGAACGAAAATGTCCTAAAAGTTGCTTTTGTCGATGATGTCCTAAACCCGGAATCTCATCTAAACGCGATCGCTTGAATTGTTCACTTCTTTGTTGTCGATGGAAACTCACTGCAAATCGATGTGCTTCATCTCGCAATCGTCGCAATAATTGTACTCCCGGTTGTTCTGCATCTGTGTTTAAAGGTTCGGATTCTCCTGGTAAGAAAATCTCTTCTCTTTGTTTAGCTAAACTTACCACTCGCAAGTCTTCTAACAAATTCATTGCTTGTAAAATCCCGACCACCGAAGATAATTGACCTTTACCTCCATCAATCATCACTAAATCCGGCCAATCAGGATTTCCCACTCGTTTTAATTCTGGTTCTTCCATATATTTCCGAAATCTTCTCTGGATAACTTCTGCTAAACTCGCAAAATCATCGGAATGTCCCGCAGTCACGTTGGGATTTCTAATTTTATAACGTCGATAATTTTGTTTTGCTGGTAAACCATCAATAAATACCACTTGAGATGCAACTGCATTTGCACCTTGGATATGAGAAATATCATACCCTTCAATGCGATGGGGTAAGTCTGGTAAATCCAGAATCGCGGCTAAATCTTGAGTTGCTTCCAAATTGCGATCGCCTAATTTTTGCATTCGTTGCAATTCATATTCAGCATTTCGCTCGACCATCTCAATTAATTCTGCCTTAGTTTGCCGCAAAGGAGCTAAAATTGTGACTTTTCGAGCTTTTTTCTGGGTTAAAATCTCGGCTAATATTTCCCCATCGGGTAAATCATGCTGTACCAAAATCTCGATGGGAATTTCTACCGCATCCGCAGTTTGGTAATGTTCCTCTAAAACTCGTTGTAAAATTGCTCCCGGTTCTGCATGAGCATCAGCTACAAATGCTAATCTTCCCACTAACTGACCTGCGCGAATTTGGAAGAGTTGAATACAAGCGTGATTTTCATCGGCGGCTAAAGCGATCGCATCTCTAGAAACAGTATCATCAGGTAAAGAGACTTTTTGCTGTGCGGTCAAAGACTTTAACCCAGAAATTTGGTCACGGACTTTGGCAGCAACTTCAAAATTAAGTGCTTGTGCAGCAACTTCCATCTGTGGTGTCAAAATATCAATCAGTTCCTGAGTTCTGCCTTGAAATACCATTGCCACCTTTTGCACAATTTTGCAGTATTCTTCCGGTGAAACTAATTTTTGACAGACACCAGGACAACGTCCAATATCATAATTTAAACAAGGACGGTCTTTAAATAAAGGTTGAGGTCTTTGTCGCAAAGGAAAAATACGTTTACATAAATGAACTACTTCCCGCAATAAACCAGCATCTGTATAAGGACCATAAAACTTATCTTTGGCTTTTCCTAATTGACGTTTACGGGTAATAAAAATACGGGGATAGTCTTCTGACCAAGTAATGCAGAGATAAGGATATTTTTTGTCATCCTTGAGTAAAACGTTGAAATATGGTTGGTGTTGCTTGATTAAATTAGCTTCTAATGCTAAAGCTTCTGCTTCGGTATCAGTGACAATAAATTCAATTTCCGTCACCAATCTCACCATTGTCATAATCCGCTCAGTCTTGTGATTGCTGTCTCGGAAATAGGAGCGTACCCGCGATCGCAACTTGCGAGATTTGCCAATATAGATAATGCGATCGCTTTGGTCACGCATCAAATATACCCCTGACTCCACGGGGATTTCCGACAAACGACTTTCTAGACGTTGGGGATTTTTAATCAGGGAAATGGCTGGTTCAAATGTAGTCACAGCTAAATATAGGCAACTGACCGAATGTATCTATTGTAGACAAAAAAAAGGAGGGAATATATCTCTCCTTGAATTTATATTACTGAATTTATTTGATTAAGCAGATACCTTTTTAAACTTCAGTACCTTATTAATTCCATATCGAGCACTGAGTAAGAATATACTTTCCGCTCATCGGGAATAATTTAAATAATCAAAGGTATTATAGCAGGGATTAGGGGATAGAGAGTAGAGATGAAAGTCTTATGGCATCTGGAATCTGAGCCTAAATTTATATTATTATCAAACCGACAACCGCTATAGTGTTATTGATTTAATATATGTAAATAAACATAAGAATTATATTTGATTTTTGAGAAAGAAGAATTTTATATCCATTATCTATCATCAACTAGCTTCATCTAAATACTCCTATCCTGGGCTATTTTTGGCTCTTGAGTTTTGTTAGTTTCCTCAAGAAGCCTAAAATTAATAGACTACCTATAGATACAAAACTTGTTCCTCCTGGCATTTCCCAAGGAACCGTATATGGTGTAGTCAGAGTCACATTTGTGAGATTAATATTTGCGCTAGCTTCTGATGTATCATCTCCCAAAAAAACTAAATTGGGTGTGGTATATACTAATTTTGCATATTGCTGTAACTGTGAGGCGTCATATGTTTGTAAAGAGCCGGAAAGCAAGTTACTCACTGTTCCTCCACTACTAGGTTGTCCTGTCAAGGTAAAGCTATTTCCCAAAATAGCTAAACTGTAGCTGATAAGTTGAGAGGTATCATAGTTGGTACTGACTAAAGGCGTAGACGTAAAGGTTGCGTTCTGGGCAAAAATAGTGCCATTGTTTTGGAACCCAATCTCAATACCTTTTAGATCATTTGTAAGTATAATGACGCTGAATCCTGAGCGGAGATTTGTAGTGCCATGTGTCTCAGAAAGTAATTGGCTCGTAAAGTTAAGTAAAGCACCTGTATTCCGATCTATTATAGGGAATGCTGAGTTTTTTAACGTCTTATTAACACCACTAGGAAGACTGACCGTAAAATTGTAGTTACTGTAACCCGCATAGATACTAGCATCACTAGTGCTGTTTAGGGTAACACCGCTATTGGAGAATCTAGTTTCTGTAGCATTATTGGTGCTAACACCTAAAAATATCCTCACCAAAGAAGAGGGATTATTACAACCTGCGACTGAAGCTTTTGGGCTGATATCATTACAACTCAACCACGACTGATCAGCTGGTGCGCCTTGTGTTCCATCATAAAGAACATTTGTCAATGCATAGCTAGATGTGCTACTTCCCAGTAAAAGTAGTAAAACACTAGTTGGTAATACTAATTTTTTTAAGTTACTCATAGAATGCACCTGATTTTTAACCCAGTATAGTTTATATCAAAGCTAAAAATACATTGGTGTACAATCAAAATATCTTCGTTCTTTCTGAGACGAGTTCTTGGGTCATTATATTGTAGGCAAATCAAATATTTTGACCCACCATATTTATATATGGTGGAATATAGCTTACTGAAGAAACTGAGCCATCCTCTTCACCGCAGTTTCTAACACATCTGATTCATGTACCAAAGCAAAACGAACATATCCTTCTCCAGATTTACCAAAACCTGAACCCGGAGCAGCTGCAACTCCAGTTTGTTTCACTAATTCAGTACAAAAATCGATGGAGTTTCCTTTCCAAATGGGAGGTAATTTTGCCCAAATATACATTGTGGCTAATGGTGTCGGGACTTGCCAACCAATCTGGTGTAAAGCATTGATGAAAGCATCCCGACGTTGACGGAAAGTATTCACCGCTGTTTTTACTCCCTCTTCGGTCCGGTTAAAGCCGCGATCGCCCCATTTAAAATTCCTTGATACTGATTAAAATCCACGGCGGCTTTGACCTGACGTAAAGCATTAATCAATTGAGCATTCCCAATGGCGTAACCAATCCGGAAACCGCCCATATTATAGGACTTAGACAAAGTAAAAAATTCAATCGCTACGCTTTTATCTCGGTCAGCTTGCAAAATCGAAGGCACTTCCCCCTGTTGTGTAAATACCAAATCCACATAAGGGAAATCGTGGACAAGAACCAGATCATGTGTTTGACAAAAAGCCACCGCTTCCTGGAAGAAAGATAAAGGCGCGATCGCCGCAGTGGGATTATGAGGATAGCTTAATACCATCAACCGGGACTGAGCCAAAACATCAGTGGGAATCTCACTAAATACGGGTAAAAAACCATTCTCTTCCCGTAATGGCATCGGATAAATTTGACCGCTAGCTAAATGTACTCCCCCAGCATGAGAAGGATAACCTGGATCTAACAACAGCGCAAAATCTCCAGGGTTGAGTATAGCCAGAGGTAAATGAGCAGTACCCTCTTGAGAACCAATCAGGGGTAATACCTCTGTTTCGGGGTCAACGGATAGGCCAAATTTGCGCTCATACCAATTAGCTGCGGCTTGACGAAATTTTTTGGTGCCGTGAAACAGCAAGTAACCATGAGTAGAGCAATCATCCAAAGATTGAGCGATCGCTGACCGGATATGTGCTGCGGTTGGTAAATCAGAAGACCCCAATGATAAATCAATTAACTGTCTACCATGAACCAAAGCCACAGCTTTAGCAGAATCCATATCCGCGAAGACATTAGATTGCAGGGGTTGTAAACGCTTTGCAAACTGCATTGTTATTGGTTGTTTATTTTTTGCTGTCAGTTTCTGGTTGTTCATTGTTTTACAACTAACTACTGACTAATTCCTAATTAAGTATTGGTCTAGAAACTTGAGTAATTTATCTTTACTAATCACACCTTCCACAGATTCCAATAATTGTTTTTCTTTAATCAATCTTAATGCCGGTACACCTTCCACTTGATACTGCTTCACCGTCAATGGATTAGGATCAATTTCCATTTTGACGATTTTTAGACGTTCGTTGTAAGTATTAGCCGCTAAGTTAATCAGTGGTGACATTAATTGACACGACCACACCAAGAAGCCCAAAAATAGACCAATACTGGCAGATTGGCTGTCAACACTTCGGTTTCAAACTCAGCATCAGTGATGGTGATTACACCTTTACTCATTCCCTTCTCCATCAGTTAGCATACACAGTACTGTATCTTAATATAAGCTGAGTTGTCAGTTGCAAAATTTCCCTTCCGGAAGACGCAAAATCCCACAACCCTGGGTTATGGGACTGACTAAATTTGTTGGTTCGCAAAACTTACATATTATCCAATTCTTTTTTGAGAGCTTCCAATTCAGCATCAGTACTGTGGGTAGACTTACTATCAGTTCCGGGAGATGGTGGTAATTTTGCTTGATTTACTGGTGTAGCTGGGGCTAATGATGCTTTTAAAGCCGCCAATTCATCATCAATATCGCTACCTTCCAACTGAGCAAATTGACTTTCTAAGTCGGCTCCGGCTAGTTCTGCGGTAGATTGGGCGCGGGATTCTTGTAATAATACCTTTTCTTCCATCCGCTCAAAAGCAGCGAGCGCACTGTTAGTACCCAAGCCACTGACCATTGATCCTAATTGCTCTTGAGCTTTAGCCGCAGTAATGCGGGCTTTGAGCATTTCTTTCTTGGTCTTAGCTTCCGATATCTTGCTTTCTAGTTGGATTAAGTTCCGCTTGAGTCCTTCGACCTGAGTAACTTGCTGATCCAGACTAGCTTTCAAAGCCGTGCTAGTTTCGCTAAAACTCTTCTTCCGCTCCAAAGCCTGACGAGCTAAGTTCTCGTCCCCTTTTTGCAGTGCTAATTGAGCATTACGTTGCCACTTATTAACCTCATTTTGAGCCGAATTATATTGGTTTTCTGTCCGCTTTTGAGCAGCTATGGCCTGAGCTACCCCCTGACGCAGCTGTACCAAATCTTCCTGCATTTCCAGGACGGCTTGTTCTAGGATTTTTTCTGGGTCTTCGGCTTTGTTAACTAAATCGTTGAGGTTAGCACTAACTAATCGTTTAATCCGATCAAATAATCCCATAACTTTATTTTTCCTTGTTTGGTTTACTGTTTGGGGCAGAAGAGTTAACTGTTCTATTTTTTTATAGTTACACCTTCCAATGTAATCTTTCCAGGGCAATGAACCCTCATTTTTTTATCTGCATCTTCAACGCTTCTAGTTCTATATCAATATTATTACCAGATTCTAAAGATGTAAATTTTTGTTCTAAACCGTCACTACTGAGTAGATTAATGGTTTCAGATTTAGCTTCTAACTGTAAAATGTGATCTTCCATCCGCTCAAAAGCACTGAAGCTGGATGGAGATGAAACTTCGCTCAACATTTCTTGAACTCGATAAGAAGCTTCAGCCGAGCGAGCGCGAGCAATATATATATCTTTTTTAGTTTTTACCTCCAGAATCTTTAACTCTACTTGTCGCATATCCTGTTTAAGTTTAGCGACAGTATGGTTTTGGACTTCTATCTGCTCCGAAAGGATGGTAGCCGTTTGTTGATAAGCTTGACGTTTAGTGAGAGCCTCTCTGGCCAGAGATTCATTCCCTTGTTTGAGTGCTAGTTGAGCGCGACCATACCATTCTTCGGCTTGGGATACCGCCGCAGATGCTTGTCGCTCAGTTCGTTTTTGAGTCGCGATGGCTTGAGCTACTCCTTGTCGCAACTGCACCACATTTTCTTGCATTTCCAGAAAAGCTTGTTCCAGAATCTTTTCTGGATCTTCTGTGGCATTTACCAAGCTGTTGATATTACCACGAAGTAGTCGTAGCATCCGCTTAATCAATTCCATATCAGCTCACCATTCACCTTTTACCCAGTCAGCAGCAACTGTTTACAGATAGTATTTTGATCCTATCTTAGATTTTTACTGCTCACCGCTTCTGTATATGCGCTTTAATACCCTGCTCTTGTAGCTCTTGTAATCTGAGCTTGACTTCCTCCGGATTCTTTAAAGTACCTAAATAAATAAATTTTCGGTTCCGTGATAAGTAAGCATCAGGAACTACTTTTTGCACAATGGCTAAAGTCCCAATCCCTTGATTATCAGTCACTAGATGATAAAACCCATCTGCTGACGGTTTGATTTGAATATTTGATGGGGATGGTGTAGCAGTTGCTAGACTTAAGGGTGGTACTCTGGGAATAGGCGCAGAATTCACTGGTACTACCGGATTGACTGGTGATGGTATTGCTAATGGTGTATTTATTACCACAGGAATGGGTTGGGGTTTAGGTTTTAATCCCACGACATCATTGGGATTTCTCACCTCTGGAAACTCATTAGCGGCTAAATTTGGATACTTTGGTATTGGTTTAAGTTCCGATGATTCCACTGCTTCTACCCCTTGGTCTGTCGATGGTGGTTCAGTTTTCATCACCTCAATCTTTTTCTCTATGGTTGGGGGACTCGGAACCAACAATTTAGCTAAATTCAACTTGGGTAAGGTTTTCGGATTAAATACTACATAACCTAATGTCAAACTTGCTGCTAGAAGCAACAGCATAGAACCAATACCCAAAGGAGATAGTAAACTATCACTATTATTTCTAGGCAATTCTTGCTCGGACGGTGCTTCGTTTAAACTACGCAACAGTGCTTCACTTGACTCTAAATAGTCATCTGGATGTTGGGGGGTGAGTTCTGGTGGTGGTAAAAGTTGATCCTTCTCGGCTGTTTTCGCCATCATGGGGACGATACTGCTACTAGAGTCAGTTTTGCTGGATTCCTCTGGGGGAGATATTGGTAAATGCTCTGGTTTCTCTGTGGAAGTGGGATAGAGAGATAAAGTCTCTTGAGTAGTGACAGTCATCTGATTTTCTCTGACTGAAGACTGATTGCGGCGGGGAAACACTTTCGGAGTATTTACCTGTGGAGATGGACTAGGAATATAATTTACTCCCAGAGATGGATTTGATGTTTTCTGGAGAGAGCGCATCCGTCGGTATCTGGTTAATTCTTGGTCTAACTGCACTTCTAAACTGCCTAGTGCAGCTGCAATCGCTGGCTTCAACCCAATTTTAGAAGATTGGATTTCCGAATCATTTAGGAAATTTTGACTCATACCCACTGTCCCTCAAACCTAAACTACTGCATCAACGCTGGATACATTGGTGAAAATCTTAGCCAAAATTAATAATAACGTTAAGCTATAAGTTATTTAGCTATAAATCGTAGACGGGAAACGGTGATAAGTAATACATAGCAAAATTTACTACTTAGCATTTGCTTCCATGCCCTTAATCCGACTTTTTGTTCTTTTTAAACAAATGACATTGAAATCACTTAATGATATTTTAGGAGTTTTAGAACAGCAAGCTCAATGGCAAGAACAACCATTTCCACGCGTCCTAAAATGTTGGGCTGAAATTGTGGGTGTAGTAGTTGCTGCTCATGCACGACCAGTATCCATTCAGCGTGACGTCTTGTGGGTAGCAACATCTAGTGCAGCTTGGTCGCAAAACCTAACGTTTGGGCGTCAGAATTTATTAATCAAATTAAATAAACAGCTACCTACACCTTTAGTAGATATTCGGTTTTCTACCGCGAGTTGGCAAAATTCACTCTTGTCACCACCGTCACCACCACCGATTGTCCCCCAAGAGCATCCTAGTTATCTTGGTGATGATACTAGCCCTCATATTGCCCCCACTATTGCCAATGCCAAAGCTGTTTTTGAGCATTGGGCTAGCAGTATGCAAAAACGCACACAAGACTTACCGCTTTGTCCCCAATGTCAATGTCATACCCCACCAGGGGAACTTCAGCGTTGGGGTGTTTGTTCTCCGTGCGCTGCTAAACGCTTATAAAAAGGAGTGATGGGTAGGATTTTACTTCTTTATGAATACCCGACTAAATTTTTTATTTTAATTTCTGAAAATTTTAGGTTATTATATGCTAGTGTATCTAGCTGCCGATTTAAAATTGAGATATTTAATCTCTAAACAGAGGTTTTTCTATGCCTTAAGGATGATTTTATAAACAGGGTTAAATCAATAGTTAGACTTTTAATCTTGATCCCCTACCAGTTCTAGTTAAGATTAAGTGGGTGAACACTTCGATAATCATTTCTAAATATAACAAGAATATAAAAACATCATAAAGTTTATTTTGGGTGGGGATCGCTAGAACCCAGATCAGATAATGACTTTTTGGCAATAATGCCTATTTAGGGATCAGAGCAAAATGTAAAGGTGTAAATCAGCCTTAAACGGTATTGAAGATGACACCTAATAAATCTTTGACATCTGCCTGTCGCTATTGCCGTCATTACCAACCAGAAGGTCGCCGTGGTGGTACTTGCCAACCGCTAGGGGCACTAGTGCAAGCAAATTGGAAAGCTTGTTCTTTAGCGCTTCCAGCTTTTGCAAAAGATTGGGAAACCTTAGAAGATGCTTGGAGTTTGCCAGTTCCAACCCCAGTTTTAAGCAATTCTCATGGAGTTGTTTCCGATTTAGACCCAGTTGAACTGCTTCCGACTGAGCAAACAGTTACCTGTACCTCAGAAATGGAAAAGGTCAATGCGTATTAATTTAGTCAAATTTAACCAACTGTTATTACTCAATTTTTTTAGTTTTTCGTAAAATAAGATACACAATTTAAGACAATAGATGCTGATAACCATAGCATTTTTGATCAAATCGCACCCTTGTATAAGAGTGCGATTTTGTCATTTTTAAGGTAACCAAGGGAAATCGCGAAAATTGGGAGGACGCTTTTCTAAAAATGCTTGTTTACCCTCTGCTCCTTCTTGAGTCATGTAATAGAGTAAGGTGGCATTACCAGCAAGTTCTTGTAAACCAGCTTGTCCATCACAGTCAGCATTAAATGCTGATTTGAGACAGCGAATAGCGATGGGACTTTTTTCTAAAATTTCTTGTGCCCATTGTATCCCTTCGGTTTCTAGTTGTTCGATGGGAACCACACAATTAACTAAACCCATTTCTAAAGCTTGTTCGGCATTATATTGACGACAGAGGAACCAAATTTCTCGGGCTTTTTTTTGTCCGACAATGCGAGCTAGATAGCTAGCACCAAATCCACCGTCAAAACTACCCACTTTCGGTTCATGTTTGTCCAAAGATGGCATTATCAGCCGCAATTGTCAGGTCACAAATTAAATGTAGGACATGACCACCACCAATAGCATATCCAGCCACTAGAGCAATGACTACTTTGGGTAAAGATCGGATCAAGCGTTGTAAATCCAGGACATTTAAGCGAGGGACACCCTCCTCATCTATATAACCTCCCTCTCCGCGCACACTTTGGTCACCACCAGAACAGAACGCGTATTTACCATCGGTGTGAGGAGCTGCACCCGTGAGCAGAATGACACCAATTTTGCTATCTTCACGAGCATCACAAAAGGCATCATACAGTTCAAACACAGTTTTAGGACGGAAAGCATTGCGTTTGTGAGGACGGTTGATGGTGATTTTGGCAATACCATCTTTTTTTTGATATAGGATATCTTCGTAGGGTTTAACGGTTTCCCAGTTAATTTGCATTTGAGTGAATCAGGACTATTGCTTGAGAATTTTATCTCAGATAGTGAAACAGGTTCTAGTGCGATCGCATAATCTAAAAAAAATTATGATGATTTAAGATATACTAATGTTTATGTTCCCCGCATTTTAGTTGTTGTTGTTCTAGCTGATGATATAAATAACTGGTTGTATCAGTCTGAAGAACAGTTAGTTATGAAACATTGTGCATACTGGACATCACTGCGAGGAGAACAGGAATTACCTGTTGGTCAAGAGAGTAAAACAGTGCGTTTATCAAATGACAAAATATTTAATGTAGAAGCTCTAGAAAATTTGATGAGAATCATCTCAAATGGAGGCAGCCCATGAAAACAACTATTCGAGATATTGATATTCTTAAATCCATAAATCCATTAGAAGTTGCTAGTTATTTAAAAGTACAAGGTTGGCAAAAACAAAGCCAAATAAGCGATTTGATGGTCGGGAAAAATCTCGCGGGATTCTTCCCGACCGTCAGAATGACAATATAGGGATTCTATTTATTTTCTTAGCTTAACTGTATTATCTAATAATTTTCAATATCCTCCGCAAACTTTCCTAAATTCTCCTTCCTCCACGTTGCATCTGCTTTCCGATTTGTCCTTATCTCCAAAACTCTTATCCCCCTATTAGGAAGCGGATTTAATTTTTCCTTCAATTCCCCCCAAGAACCAATCAACTCATACTGCACTCCATAAGTAGCACATAACTGGGCAAAATCAATATCCTGTGGAGTCCCGAAAAATTCTTCAAAAGGTGGTTCAAATTTAGCAATGGGTAACATCTCAAAAATTCCTCCCCCATTATTATTAATTAAAATAATTGTTAAATGTCCGACAAATTTATTTCTAATTAAAAACCCATTGGTATCATGTAATAAAGCTAAATCTCCGGTCAACATTACACTACTTTGCTGACGATGTGCTATTCCTAAAGCAGTCGATAAAATTCCATCAATACCATTTGCACCTCGATTGAAATAAGGTTTTATTCCTAAGTTATTTGGTTTCCAGAAAAATTCTACATCCCGCACCGGCATACTGTTGGAAATAAACAATGGTGTTCCTGGTGGAAGATTTTGCGAAATTAGCCAAGCGGTTTTACATTCAATTAATTCTTCTATATTTTCAAAGGTATCATCAATATTTTTTCTGACTTGAATTTCTACTTCACACCATTTTTTTAAATATTCAAAATTAGTTACTACTGCTTTGTTTCCCAAGTCTGAATTCTCAATTTGTTCTACAGATATTCTTAAATGTCTGGTTCTTCCATGTAAAGAATCCAGATTTTGATAACTGGGGTCAATTATCCAACATTTTGGTTGTATAGTATTTATCCAATTACGCAGTTCTTTACTAGTTGGCATATCCCCCACCAGAATCACTATTTCTGGAGCTAATTGTTTTCCTAGTTGCTGATTTCGTAAAATCAGGTCATAGGTAGAAATTAAATAGGGGTTCAGTTCAGCATAATTTCTAACTGGGGAAAGTCCCTCAGCTAATACAGGCCATTGTAGAGTTTGGGCAAGATTGGCGATCGCCTGAGAATATGTTTCTGCTATCTGTGGTTGCGCTACTCCAGCGATAATCACACCGCGATCGCATTCTAGCCACTCTGGTGGAATTGCTAATTGAGCATTGGTAAGGGAGGATGAGATATTTCCGACCCCAGCAAAAAATTCTTCGGGATGAAACAGGGATTGTAGAAAACTCAAGTCATTACCATCAGGTATAGGTGCAAGGGGGTCACGAAAGGGAATATTGAAATGTACAATCCCCCCAATGGGAGATTGGCAACGTTCCCAGCCATGAATTATGATTTGTCTGAGATAAGCTAGCATACCCATGTCGGGAGCAGGTAAAGCTAACTCGACTTGCCAATTGGGATAATTACCATATAACTTAATTTGGTCAATGGTTTGTCCAGAATGACAATCTCTTAATTCTGGGGGTCGATCAGTAGTACACACCAATAAAGGAATACGACTTTCCTTAGCTTCGATTATGGCTGGGTAAAAATTAGCTCCTGCGGTTCCAGAAGTACAAACCAATACCACTGGACGCCCTGTAGCTTTAGCTTGTCCTAAAGCAAAAAAAGCTGCTGCACGTTCATCTAAAATAGAAATTGCTTCTATATCAGGTGCTTGCTGTGCGAAAGCCATTGCTAAAGGTGTAGAACGGGAACCGGGACAAATCACAGCACAAGTTAACCCCAAGCGCTTTAGTGTCTCAGTAAAAATTAAGCACCAGAGTTGATTAATATTCTGCATTGAATTCAATAAAGCAATCAGACAATCCTTAATTTTAAGCTTAAATAGCTAAAGCAACAACATCGCTATTCAACGTCTATCCCTCTCTAAATCCCGGATGACTTTCTCTAGATACCACTGCTTAGAGCGATGGGGATACTTCTTATATGCTGCTGTCAAAAGCCGTTCGGCTGCGTCTGTGTTCCCATGGAGCAACAGGAGCAAACGTTTTGTGAGATGGTGTTTTGGGAGTGTTGATGATTTTGACCGAGGATTTTGGGACGATTTTGATCGCCGGAAAATAAAAAGAATTAGTAGTCCCACTAAAGTTAAACCAATAACTAGGGCATTTAGTCGTAAATACTCTGATATCCACCACACAATAAAAGAGAAATTCATGAAACCTGATTTATAATTACACAGATATTTTACTGTATTCAGATAGACACAGTAAGCGAGAAAACCAAAAAAAGCTTGACCTGGAAAGGGGGTCAAAAGTTGATAGATATTTAGATAGCAAAATTTATTAAAATTCTAATGTAAAATTTAGTCAAATTCTTATGGACTACATTCAATTAACAGGAATTCGTGGTTATGGCTATACCGGATATTTACCAGAAGAACAGATACTAGGACAATGGTTTGAGGTGGAGTTGAAATTATGGCTGGATTTGTCCGCAGCAGGTGAAAGTGATGCTATTGAAGATACGATAGATTATCGTGGCATCATCAATTTAACCCAAAGCCTCCTGAAGACATCCAAATTTTCTTTAGTGGAACGTTTAGCGGCTAATATCGCTGACTCTATTCTCCAACAAAACGATCGCCTAAAACAAGTCCAAGTCATTTTGAGCAAACCTGCTGCTCCCATCCCAGACTTTGGGGGTAGAATTAGCATTGCATTGACGAGAACTAAATCGGAAATTTCTTAAATTTCTAAGTTGCATATAGCTTTAATAAAACTCAGATTGAAGATAATATATGTTTTCAATCATATATTATCTTCAATCCGATTGAGAAGCAGCTATGAAGAAATGGATAAATTCATTAAACTGGGGACAATTTTTAGTGATTAGTATACTAATACTAGGGATATTTTTCCGATTTGTGGAGATTGACAGAAAAATATTTTGGCTAGATGAGACTTATACATTTTTACGCAGCACAGGCTATACAGAAAAAGAGTTATTATTGGAAGTTGTTAACGGTGGTGAAACCCATGCTGTAAACTTACAAAAATATCAGAAACTCAATCCAGAAAAAAACTTTATCGACACTGTGAAATCTATAGCCAAGGAAGAACCACAGCATACACCATTATATTATGTAATGATGCATTTTTGGCGTCAGTGGTTTGGTAATTCAGTCGCAGCAGCTAGAAATTTGTCTGCATTGATTAGTTTACTAGCCTTTCCTTCTATTTATTGGCTTTGTTTAGAACTTTTTGCATCCCCTCTGACTGGATGGTTGTCCATTGCATTAATAGCAATTTCACCTTTTCATATTATGTATGCACAGGAAGCAAGAGAATATAGTTTATGGACAGTGACCACTTTAGTATCTAGCGCAGCTTTTGTGCGAGCAATGCGGCTCAATACTAATTTTAGTTGGTTCATGTATACAGCAACTATAGTTTTAAATTTACATACATTTCTTTTTTCTGCATTTCTTTTATTAGGACAGGGAATTTATGTTGCCGCAAGTCAAGGGTTGAAATTCACTAAGATATATATTGCTTATTTTCTAGCATTTTTTACAGGATTAATTGCTATTTCACCTTGGCTAATATTGATAGTCAAAAACTCATTTCAAGTTCAGGAAACCACAAATTGGTCAAATGATAAATTAGACTCATTTCATTTGATGAAACTTTGGGCATTTAATCTCAGTCGAGTTTTTTTTGATATTGATTTAATTCTGAGTTCTAAAAATATACCAGCGTTATTTCTAACCTTGTTAGCAGCAATTATAGTAGTATATATTATTTATTTTCTCCAGTTTAAAACTCCCCAGAGAATCCGGGATTTTCTTTTGATATTAATCACCACTACCACATTACCATTAATGATAGCAGATTTAATTTTAGGAGGGCAGCGTTCAGCAGCTAGTCGTTATTTAATGCCTGGTTATCTAGGTATTGAATTATCTATAGCTTATGTATTCACAACTCAAATTTTCTCCACCCAATCTCTTCAGAAATATAGTCAAAAATGGTGGAAACTGGGAATGATTGTGCTCCTTTCTGGAGGAATTATCTCTTCTATATTTAGTTTTCCAGCAACTACTTGGTGGAACAAGCTTTCCGATGATAATACTAAAATAGCTCAAATCATTAACCAAGCTACTCATCCACTTGTAATCAGTGATTCAACTATTGGTCGTTTACTTTCAGTTAGCACATACCTGAAACCACAAGTCCAACTACATTTAGAAGTAAAATGTTATAGTTGTAATATAGATTCTCAATTAGTTACTAAAATTGGCAAATATAAAATTCCTGATGGAATGAGTGATTTATTTTTACTGAATCCCTCTCCAGAGATGCAAGATAAATTTCAGAAGGAAGCCCAGTACAATCTAGAGATTGTTGATCCAAAACTGAGTCATTCTTTCTTTAAAATACTTCGCAAAAATAAAGTCACGTAAAACTGATTCTAATGCGATTGATTGCTTGAGTTAAACCTTCACTATCAATCCAACCGACAAACCCACCATAAATCATTCTTTCATCGCGATCGCCTAAAAAAACGTGATCAACACCGAATTGGTTTTTCCAAGTTCTGACCACCGTACCATCTCTCAACCGCATTACCGGATAAGAACTTTTAAAATCCCGATGGTGTGCGCGAGTTATTCCCGGAACATTTTCTAGAATAGCGATCGCTTCTTGAGTAATATCTGTAGTATGAGAATTTATCACTGTCCCGCAACCACAACCATCAGTCACAGTCACCTTCAACCGCTCTTTGATATCCCCATCAAACAGAGACAAATACTCAATCTCCTCCAATAGCTTACCATGCGGCTCAGTTTGCCGACGTTGACAATAAATTTCCGTGAGTAAATCCTCCAAACCCACCTTAGACAAAGCATCAGTAATCAAACCTGTCAATCCCAGAACCGCGATTCCCCCCAAAATACCTGCTAACCACCTAAAAAAGCCAAAGCCGCAGTAATAGCAGCAGCACCCGTTAATCCAGTCGTCGCCATTATTGTCACCAAAATCACACCTGGTAAACCAAGAGCGGCTATTTTCTTAACTACTTCATCCATAGTTGAAACAAGCTCAAGAGACGTTTGTTATATTAGAACTTAGATAATGACTACAAGCAAGATGCTGCAAGTCTTATCTCCCCACCACCCCATCTCCCCACCACCCCATTTCCCCATCCATTTCCATGAATATTCAAGAAATAAAATTGGGTAATTATCTGACGTTAGCAGAATTTTGTACTTGCACACAGACTTATCATAAATATGCAAGTGACATCAACCCATTTCCCAAAAATATTCAAGAAGTAATTCCAGCTTTACAAGATTTAAATAAATTTATCCTCGACCCAATTATTGATTTTTTTAGTTTAGAAAAGTTTCACCTGACTTATGGATTTTGCTCTCCAGATTTAAAGAAATATCTAGAAAAAAGAGATCCAATTACAGGTCTAAAAAATGGTCGTGTAGCTCCTACTCTTGACCAGCATATATCTTATGAAATGAAGAGTAACGGTAAATATTATTGTGAAAGATTAGGTGCAGCTTGTGATTTTTTTATAGAGGATTTATCGAGTGAAAAACTTGTAGATTGGATTTTAGAAAAACAATTACCATTTGATTCACTTTATTTTTATGGTAGTCAAAGACCAATACATATCAGTTATGGATTACAACATAAAAGAGATATTTGGACTTTTGGTAATTTAGGTCAACCGACTAAAAAGGGAATCGAACATTGGGTTAAATTAGCCAAGCAAATAGGATTTCTATAGGAGATTCCGTAAGTCCCGTGACCCGTGAATAATCCGCTGATACCAGCCTTCCACTTCACAGCATTGGCAATGCAAGTTGCCCTATCATTCGGATCTGATCGAGGAGACATCGAGAGCGGCTGAATATTCTCATTTTTGGGGTCTGCTACAAGTGAAGTGATTTCTAGTTTAACTTTACTAGAAGATTTAGCAATCAATTGGCTAGTCAATTCGTTTTCATAGTTTCTTAATACATTAGACGCTACTAAAATACTTTTGTTAAAGCTAGTCAAGTTGTTGGGCAAAACGCGCAGTTGTAGTTCACCAGGAGTAGCATAATAGTATGATTATAGATAGTATAACCTGAAAACGGTGTATGGATTTCATGCTAGTAAAAATATCAAGCTGTTGAGAGGTTGTATGCTAAAAAACAGTCTTTGATAGAACAATTGTCACAATAGCGTAGCTCTTGCTCATGCGTGAAGTATAACGATAACAATTCATATCTGTCAACTATAACTACAAGAATTTCCCCCATCATTATCTTTGATTTGGTAGTGGGCAGTTCACAAGCCTATGTTTGATATATACTTGATATGTGTAAGTATTTTCTTAACCAAAACTACATAGGAGAATCAGCAGTAATTTCCTGTTAAGATAGTCGCAAGTCCGAATTGCTGAGTTATCAATAAAGGATGAATCAACAACAGCTTGAAGATATATTTGACAAACTTACATCTCGTCGTCTTGAAGTGTTGGAGCTTCTGTATTAAATAGTATGTTTTTATACTATTCTTTTTTAGTAGATCATTGTCAAAATCAAAAAATATCCTCATAGATATCTATCATCGTTAGTGATAAATTGACCGAATTTAAAACCAATTTATCTCCACTTACCAAAATCTCCTTTGTCCAATTTCCTGGCAAATCTTGACGATAAACTTCTACTTTTATCTGCTCTTGTGAAACTAAAACATATTCCTGTAAACTACCAATAGTCTGATAATTAACTAATTTTTCGCGGCGATCGCACATCTCAGTGCTTGGTGACAATACCTCACAATCACACAAGGATAATTCACAAAATAGTTATCCTTTAAAGGCTGTTCTTTTTTTTGTTCCTGCAAGTAATTTGATAATATTTTAATGACTGCTTCCTGTGGATTTTCATAGTGACTGACTGCGATGATTTCATTAATTAGTTCATCATCTATTGTAATAATGGTCATTTTTCTACACTTATTTGTTCTATTTGTGCCACCATTACTAATATATCATCGACTCGTTCATCTGGCCAGCTAAAAGTAACAGAGTGCTGTTAGTGTTAGAGGTTATTAATGAGGTAAATATGATGTTAAATTACTTGTTCATTGTTTGTAATTATCAAGTTGGAAAAAAAGGAAATATTTGATTGCGTATTTTATAAATGAAAGTGATTTTTATTGCTGGGTCTACAGAGGAGAATCAGCAACAATTTCCGGTAAGATAGTCCCAAGTGGGAATGGCTAAGTGATCAACCAAGAATGAATCAACAACAGTTTGAAGATATATTTAACAAACTTACATCTCGTCGTCGTGAAGTGTTGGAACAGTTACTGCTAAGTGAAAGCGATGCTATGATTGCTGATTCTATGGGGATTACCCAGACGACGGTGAGAAAGCATATTGAACGAATTTGTGAGGAATTTGGACTGGGTAATAACAGTCAAGATGGACGACGCTATAGACGGTCTGAGTTAGTGACCTTATTTGCTCAATATAAACCTGAGTTATTGAGCGATTGCAATTTTGGCAATAAAAAAGCATCGACAGTAGTAGAAACAGCAAAAACTGAAAATACAGGTATTTCGGAATCGGTATCACAACTAGAATCAAGACTAGATGAGCTTAAAAGTCTATTATTCCAGGGATTTTTAGCAAGAGAACCAGCAGCAGAGATGCTCAACCAGGAATTTCAAATCTATAATGAACAGGAAAAGCTTCAAAAAGCTAAAATCCTGAATAAACTTGGGTATAATTCCTACTTGGAGGGGAATTTTAAAACAGCCTTATTTTACTTGGAATGGGCAATCAGATTTAACCCAGAAATGGGAAAAGCTTATTACAACTTAGGATTAACTTATGAAAGACTAGGTGAATTCACTAAAGCTTGCTATCACTATGAGATGGCGATGCAGCAAAGCAATCTGGCTGCTGATTCTGCTAAAAATAACTTAGCTTGTTTAAAAATTCGGCAAAAAGATTTTCAACTTGCTATTGAATTGATTCAGCCTATTTTGGAACAGACTAAATATACAGAAGTGAAAGTCTCATTGTACAAAAACCTTGGTTGGGCATATTATGAGCTAAAACTTTATGAACAAGCCAAAGAAAACTTGCTAAAATCCCTGGAATTTAAACATGATTATGCTCCAGCTTATTATTTACTGGGAAAAATCCAAGAAATTATAGATGATAAAGAAAGTACTTTATCATATTTTAAAAAATTCTTAGAATATGATGGTAATGAACATAAATCAAAAGTAAAAGAATGGAGGCTACCAGAATTGGATAGTTGGCGTTTTGAAATAATTAAATACTTGAAAGCCTACAATATATAGGACTTGGATAAAAGGTAAGAACGTGACACCATTCTCTATATAATCCCCCATTAACACAAGAACCATAAATAGCATTGTTATAGACACAGTTTTATCGATAGCATCTCTATCTTTCCGGTATAGCGGATAATAAACAACGCAAAGCACGATTCACTGCTTCTGAGGTTTGAAAAACTTTGGCAACATCAGGGTCAAGGGTGATGGTAATTCTATTTGCTGGTGTGGACACAAAACGGTTAGAACGAGCTTTGCTATAATCGAAATCATATTCAGGTAATAAATCTAACTTCGTAGAAATTATACATGGTTATATATTCTTATTATAAGCCAAAATATGGGTAGAATCCTGATATCGTTAAATTTCATATAGAAAAGCGATCTACCTCTCTTTAATTCAGAGGCGATCGCATTAGATTATATTTGCTAGAGTAAATTATTATACTGCAATACGGTTTGGTTAAGCTTGGTTGTGTGGTCAACTAGCGAGCAAGATGCTGTCTAAGATACACTACGCGAACGCAGTGGCGTGATTTTTAACGTTAACTGAACCGTATTGTATTATACTAGACGTTTTTTTCATCAATGTTCTTATCCAGCAAAGGTTTCAGGAATCTTGTACGTTTGCCCTTTTCATCCATTAGACTAGATGAGCGATCGCTTCTTAGTGATATCTTCAACAACAGAAAGATGAATTTTTACATCACATTGAGCTAAGTCTTATAACTGGATTATTGTTGGCGCTAAATTATTAACACCATAACCAAGATACCTCAACCTATCAAGCAATCCAGTAGTAATGTAAGGTTCTGTTAAATTCAAATTCATAATACTGCCATTTAGTGTAGGATCATTCTCGGACTCATTTAATCCAAGTGCATGACCAATTTCATGAACAGCTAATCTCAATAAAAAGTAATTATCTGAGTCACTATTTGAGATGTTAAGCAGTTTACTGCTATCAAATTGAGTCCAAGCGTTATAATCTATTCCGCCTAAACCATCAATGGTCAGCACTGAATTAATTCCTCGTCCCTCAAAATCTACTTGATCAGCAGTAGTAACAGCCCATACATTACCATTACGAAGAGAACTGATTCGTTGGTCGTTACTTTCTCGCCAAGAACGATTATATAGTGAATTATCCTTATTTGATTCTAAGTTATAAATATCCTGAGTAACAGCTAGTTTTAAAACTCCTCCGCTAAAAGGAGCAGAGGTAATAATATTTTCCCAAATTTGTTCTGCTCTTTGTAAAATCCAATTTCTATTTTGTCCATTCGCTACTAGGTCGCCTTCAGGATAGCCAATCTGAATATTGATATCAGGATTAGAAATTGGTGCTACCTTTTCCCAAGACAAATTGAAATTAGCACTACCACCTCCTTCAAAGTATTGGAAGTGCATATCATAATTTCCTGCTGCTAGGGTTGCTGTGTATTCGCGATATGCTCCATAGGCATCCTGTTTCCACTCAGTTGGTAATCCCCATGTATCTCGTGTAATGTCGAACCATGAACCATCCCAGCGTTTAGCAAGGAGTTGATAAGCATCATCGGCTCTTACGCGAAACTTATATGCACCATCATCAAAAGAAGTCTGAGTGTAAGCCCGAATAGCATATTGATCATGTGGTAACCAGTTGCCTTCACCCTTAATAGCTCCATTCTGCCAATCTACATTAATTCCTTTCACACCATTCTGAGTATTAGAACCTAAATCAACCAAACCAATCAGCTTAGAATCATCTTCAAAGTTGACAGGGGGTGTATTACCTTGATTTAAATCCCAAGTATAAACAGATGCCTTCCAGTTTATTCCTTCATTAATAGAAGGAGCTTGAGGAGCTGTGTAAGAATTTATTTGTACCTGAATACTTGCTGCTCCTGCATTCTCATAGTATTCAGCAAGAATTGGTACATTACCTCCTCCCCAATAGAAATAACCAGAGTGAGTATTTCCTGCTCCTTGATCAATCCACTGCTCAATAACTTTTCTGCCACCTACAGTCACACGAATGCCATCATCAACATTTGTGGTTACTTTATAAGTTCCAGCGTTTAGATATCGTTCTGTTGTTACCCTAGCTGAAAAATTGTCAGAGTTAATTCCTATACCTGGTGAGCTATCACCCCAGTTACGTGAGATATTTTGACTACTACTACCCCAATCCTGAACAAGTATAGGTGTTCCTGTAAAATCACGACCGTTGAAAAACTCTGCTTTCCAGTTCCCATTAGATACATTCACTATAGCAGAATTAGCACTGATATTATAGCTACCAGTTACACCAGTATTGTAGCTAGTAGCACGAGCAATGTAGGAAATACCTGACTGTGCGGTAAAGTTAATTTGAGAGTTGGCAGTACCATTAGAGTCATCATTGTAATCAATTATTTGTCCAGTACTTTCATTAATCAGTTGCAAGTAGGTATCAAAGGAAGAGGTCATATCTAGTCGTACTTGTTGACCAGAAGTTAATCCTGTTAACCGATAGTCATCCGAGTATGTACTAGTGCGAGTGGGATTACTTCTATCGCTCGTAGTTAGTTCCCCATTCAAACTTTGATTAAGAACTAGGTTAACAACAGAAGATACAGAATTGGTACTGATATTATAACTGCCAGTTACTCCAGTATTGAAGCTAGTTGCACGAGCAATGTAGGAAATACCTGACTGTGCAGTAAAGTTAATTTGAGAATTGACAGTACCATTAGAGTCATCATTGTAATCAATTATTTGCCCAGTACTTTCATTAATCAGTTGCAAGTAGGTATCAAAGGAAGAAGTCATGTCTAATCTTACTTGTTGACCAGAAGTTAATCCTGTTAACCGATAGTCATCCGAGTATGTACCAGTGCGAGTGGGATTACTGCTATCGCTCGTAGTTAGTTCCCCATTCAAAGTTTGGTTAAGAGCTAAGTTGACAGCAGAAGATAGAGAATTGGCGCTAATATTGTAACTGCCAGTTACACCAGTACTGAAGCTAGTCGCACGAGCAATATAAGAAATACCTGACTGTACAGTAAAGTTAATTTGAGAGTTGATAGTACCATTGTAGTCATCATTGTAATCAATTATTTGTCCAGTACTTTCATTAATCAGTTGCAAGTAGGTATCAAAGGAAGAAGTCATGTCTAATCTTACTTGCTGACCAGAAGTTAATCCGGTTAACCGATAGTCATCCGAGTATGTAGCAGTGCGAGTGGGATTACTGCTATCGCTCGTACTCAGTTGTCCATTGAAAGTTTGGTTAAGAGCTAGGTTGACCGTAGAAAATTCCACAAATACAGATTGTCCGTTAATAGTGAGAACAGATGAATCGTCTTCAGCTTTCAATGGAATGAGTTCACCCTGATTCAAGATTTTCCCGGAAACCAAATCTGCTAATATTTCACCTTCATCACCAGGAGAATCAATAAGACTCGCATGGGCATCCAAGAAATGTCCTACCTCTTCAACAAGAACTTTACCTATAGCAGTAGGATTATCTGCATTCTGTGTTAAAAAAACACTATTAAGGTAGATAGTATCAGTATTTTTAGCAAAAGCACCAAAAGCACCATTTATCTCAGTGTTGGAGAGAAATTGCACATCTAGCGAAACCCCAAAGTTACCACTCAGTATTCCAGCACCTAACGTTTCTGCTTTGCTAACATCAAAAGTTTCCCCAAAAGCAATCTGGGCATTAGCTGCAAAATTAGTATTGAAAATACTTGCGGCAGTGTAAATTAATGCTTGAGTTGGACTGGCTTGGTACTGATATGCGTCAATAAGTGACTCACCTGCTAATGCCAACAGCTGTTGTGAACTCAGTCCTGTAAAATCCTTTGTAAATGGATTTATCGTATTATCATCTAAAGGATTTGATGTGTTGCCTAAAGCTGAAGAAGAGGAATTAATATGAGGTTCAAAAGTTTCAAACATAGTTAAATTAGCTCCAAATATTAGAAATACAGTGATGTGCTGTCTGATGAGGTACAGACTGTAGTATTACAATGTATAAAAAAGTTGTATCTGTATCTCACTCAAATACACACTTTTATATTGGGAGCAAGTTTAGGTAGATATGAAGTCATCTGTCTTCTGGAGCAGATAAAATTTAAACCCTGGTGTACAGAAGCAAAAAATCAGTATTTTATTTTATAAATTTGTCGCGGTATTGACAAATAAATATTGCGTATCCAGTAAGTTAGAAGGTGTAAAAATTCACTAAATCCTTACAAGTATTGGGTTATTTTATGGTAAAGCGATTTCAGAACTATTTTCCTAAAGTGCAATAGCTACCCAAAATCAGCCCAAAATTCAGCACATATACAATAACAGCAAGTTACTTGACAGAAAAACTTTCATAAATCCCCTCTGATTATCCCAATAAGGAATAGGACACTTAATTGATCAGTTATATATATATGTTGATAACAACATTACAAATAATCAAAAATGAGGAGTAATTACTTATACTTATATAGGACTCTTCTCCATTTCCCCATTCTCAGTAGAGGTTGAAATGTCTAGTAATATCTCTAAAGAATTGTATAAATTCTGTCAACGGTTGCCCTTGAAACATACCAATGGTTCTTTAACTCCTCAGCTAAAATATGAACGGCATTTAAAATCCAACTTGGATTTGTATGAAAATACACACACGATATTTATTTCATTATGTCATCAAGAGAATCATAGTAAAGCTTGGGTAGAATTTTGGATTAATATGGCTCTCAATGACCAACCATTAAAAGAAGAATGGGAACCCAAGAATAGAGTGCAAATGGCATGGCAACACTTAAATTGTTACTGTGAAGAAAGTTGTTATAAAGCGACAAAACAAATTTTTATTAGTGAACATTCTCCGAATGAACTGATGTTTCAAGGATTATCCATAGCTCAAGATTTCCTTTACAATCAACTTCAATTTCAACAGGTAATTTCTAAGTATGATCAAGAAAAAAGCTCACTAGAATATTATTTTCAGAAAATTTTGGAAAATATTATCAAAGATAAGTTAAAATTTAAATTTTCTAAATGGAGGAGAGTCGTTAAAGTTAGTAATCGTGAATTGGAACAAGCTCTTTTGAAATATGGTGTAAAAGATTATCAAATTGCTCAAATTAAATTTGCACGTAAATACTTTAATCAAGTTTATATGATTAATAAAATCGCTAATAATCCAAATAGAAAATTAGGAGATAAATGGCCAGAGCCAGAAATTTCAGATTATGCAGAATCTGTTGATTTTTTCAACTCAGTCAGAATGTTACCTTCTTCTCCTTATGAGGTTTCTAGTAGTCCAGAAATTACAATTGAAATACTAAAAGAATGGATGGAAATTTGTATTAAGGCTTTATATAATTACAATACTTTAGAAAAATATAATGCTAATAATGTATACAATGTAAATGATGAACAAGATGATGATCAACCTAAAATAAATCTATCGAAATTGGATTTAAAAGTAATTAACAAAAAAATCAGTATTTTAAGTAAAAGGCAACAAAAAATATTGATTTATCATTATGGTTTTAAAATAAAACAAGACCAAATAGCAGATATATTTTTAATTACTCAGTCTGCCATTTCTCACTCTCTACGCTCAATGAAGAAAGTGTTGATTGATGCTTTATTGACTACTTTATATAGAGGGAATAATCCTGAAGATTGGGCAAAAAATTATGTGAATAATTGGTTAGATAGTAATTACCAAAATCCTATATATTCAGATTGTTTTCATTTTGCTTTAATAGAAGTTGTCAAAAAATTTACTATTCAAGAAAAAGAGTTATTACAAATTAAGTATGGACAAAAAATTGATGATTATAAAATCGCTATTCAACTTGGTATTCTTGAACAAGATTTATCAAAAATAATAAATAAGACTCAAGCAAAACTAGAAAAAGGATTTCTCAGCACCATTGAACAAAATATTCAGGATGAATTACCATTAATACTTTCTATTGTTTCTAAAAAATTAATTAACACAGCTTGTTTAAATTTAAATATTTTCATTTCGGAAGGAAAATACCATAATATGGAAACAGTTAATGCTGTGTTAGAAGAATGTTTGGAAATACTAAAATTACTCCCATAATGAGGCAAAAATTATGTTTGATTTTAATTACTTAGGAACAAATAATTCATCTTATCTACGTTTAGCTATTTTACCATCTGTTCAATCAAAAGCATGGGAACAAGCACAGAATCATTCTCATGCGATAGCTCGCTATAATGCCTATATAAATTATATCTCTTTACATACTTGTATAAACTGGTTGTTAGAAGATGATGTACAAAACATTTCTATTTTTCCTAGTGAAAATAGTTTACCCAGTCTTTGGGAAGTAGTAAATGGTGCAGCAATTAATATAGATACAACGAGAATAGTACTTATTCCTTGTGAAAGTAGCGAATTGGAAGAATTATCTGTACCCCAAGAATGGATAGATATTTCCATTTGGACTGCTGATTATTATTTAGCAGTGATAGTTAATTTAGAGATGGAGGAAGATGAATCTTATCTAGAGATATGTGGATTTACTACCCACCGCTACTTAAAAAATTTTGGAGAATATAATGAGAGCGATCGCACTTATATTTTACCAGTAGAGCATTTAAATCAAGACATCACTGTTATGCAAAAAACATTAGGATTACGAATGCAAGAAATAGTTCCTCAATTACCAACATTATCCACATTGGAAGCTAAAAAATTATTAGAAATTCTGGGCAATTCATCTATTTATTCTCCTCGATTACAAGTCAATGATATGACTTTTGAAGAATGGGCGTCACTGCTAATTAATGAGGAATGGAGACAACAACTTTATGAACAACGCATGGGCAAAGTTGTGTCTTCTTCTGCTCCGGTTCATGTTGCGGATTTAAAAAAGTGGTTACAAAATTTAGTCGAAGATATTTGGCAAACCTATGAAGCTATATACACTTCACTAGAATTAGTTCCTGTGCGTGGACAAACAGAAATAGAGAGTATGTCTGCTAATGATATACCTAATGTAATTAATCTTTTACTACCTCATCAACCAGAACAAGTTCGGTTACATGCTGCCGCAGTTTTAGGTGAAATTGGTGTTGGTAATTCTCATGCTATTAATGCTTTAACTCAACTAATCCATACTGCTAAAGATGAAGAAACCCGTTGGCAAGCTGCCTTAAGTTTAGGAAAGATAGACCCCAAAAATCCTCTTGCAGGAATTCAAAGAGCAAAACTCATTGATTTGGGATTTCAATTAAGTAAATATCCACTTATTCTCATAGTTGCCATTATGCGTAAAAATAATGACAGAATAGGGGTATGGTTGAAAGTAGAATCACTAAAAGAAAGCTATTTACCTGCTAATCTTAAATTAAGTGTACTGTCAGAATCAGGTGAACCAATTCCGGGTTTAGAAGTCACAGCTAGAAATTCTCAATCTAATCATGGAGATAAACTTATTGCTAAACGGTTTAATCCTCCCCCAGGAACTCGGTTCTATGTCAAAATTGCTCTTAATGATTTAAGCGTCATTCAAGACTTTCTAGTTTAACCACCACAATTAGAGCAAGCAGTTATGAGCAGGTTGGCACTACTGGAGATAGGGAATCGGGATTTTCAGGAAGGATTTGATGTCTTACTGGAAATTAAACAATCAAATTCTTGTTTTTCTCAGAAAATTAGAGGTACTTTACCACAAAAAACAGACCTTGAGGGTTTATATATATCTTGGCAAACAAATTTTCGGACATTAAGATACACTTATTCTCAGGCAACGGAATTTTCAGAGAGGAAATGATAATGATTGGGAAATAGATGATAGTGTTGTTACTAATCGTTCTACTAGTGAAGGTATAGCAGCTTGTAGTACATTTGTTAATCTGCTAGAGTCTAGTATCCAAAAATGGCTGGATGCATCACCAGAACAAAATAAAAATTTTGGTTTGATTAGAGAAATATTAGCAATTGAATTGAATAATCTTGCTGATGTGATTCAGTTAATTATCTCAACTGAAAATCCTTTAATGTGGCAACTTAATTGGTATGCTTGGGATTTATTAGAAAATAATCTAGATATTGGAATTAGTTTTCTCCTTCCACAACCCGAAAAATCAATAGCAAAATATACGGTAAATCAAAAAAAACAAGTTCGTATTCTAGCTGTTTTTGGAGAGGATAATAATATTAATCTAGACCCAGATTGGCAAGAAATTGCGAAATTGATTGAAAAAGGAGCAGAAGTATTTCCATTATTTAAACCAACGGGAAAAAAAATAATTGAAGTATTAGGGGACAAAAAAGGTTGGGATATATTTTTCTTTGCTGGACATAGTGATACACAAAATAACACAGAATTAATTTATATTAACGAAAAAGAAAGTTTAGGAATTGACCAATTTAAAAATGCTTTGAGAGAAGCTAGACAACTGGGTTTACAAATATCCATATTCAATTCTTGCAAAGGTTTAGGATTAGCCACAAAATTAGCTGCTTTGCAAATTCCAGTGATTATTGTCATGCAAGATGTAGTTCCTGACGTAGTAGCTCAATGTTTTCTCAAAGAATTTTTAGAAGAATATGCAAATGGAGCAGCTTTACATACAGCAGTACGACGCGCACAAAGTAGGTTAGAAAAGTTTACAGATTTACCTGGTGCAACTTGGCTACCAGTAATTTTTCAAAGTTATATAGATATACCACCCACTTGGCAAGATTTTTTCGTTCCATCTAAAGAAAGTAAATTTGATATAGATAAATACATCTCAGAAAAGCAATCACGTCAACTAAGAAAACCTAGTTTAAGAACTGTATTAACCGTCAGTTCAATTATAGCTGTATTAATCATAGCACTAAGAACAACAGGATTACTAGAATCTGTAGAACTTCAAATTTATGATAATTTTATGTTTTTAAAACCCATTCCAGCATTAGATGAAAGAATTTTGCTAGTTGGAATAAATGATCATGATGTAAATTCTCAAAATTTCGGCAAACCTCTCCAAGATAAAACGCTTGAACAACTTCTGGCAAAACTAGAAAAATACCAACCAACAGTTATTGGCTTAGATATTGATCGATATAAACCTACTAACACAAAATCTGATTGGGAAAATTTAGGTTATCATATACAAAATAGTCCTGTTCCTATTATGGTTATTTGTGTAGTTGGAGAACTACATGAAAATTATCAGCCTATACCAGCAGTACCAACACTTCCAGGAGTTTCTGCGGAACACATTACTTTTAGTGATGGTTTGATGCTAGATTCTGATAGTGCTATTCGTCGATACTCATTAGTTATGGATATCCGTTCAGAATCATCCTGCAATACTAGTGAATCATTAAGTTTTGGATTAGTAAAGAAATATCTGGCTACAAAACATGATTTCCAAGATAAACTTAATCCAGGTAAAAATTTAACTATTCAAAGTAGCGGAAAAGCAGTATCCATAAATGTATTAAAAACTGATTCTGGAGGTTACAGAAGACCAGCAGATGAAATGTTAGGTTATCAGATGTTAATTAATTATCCTCGTCACCATCAGGTAGCTCAAGAAATTTCGTTATCTGAGATTATGAAAAGTTCTGATGCTGATTTAAAATCATTAATTCATGATAGAATTATATTGATAGGCTACACAGCTAAAAATTCTCAAGATATCAATGATACACCAGTAGGAAAAATGCATGGGGTGAGAATTCATGCTAACGTCATAAGTCAATTATTAAATGCTCTTGAAAAGGATATACCTTTATTATCTTATTGGACAGAAATAATGGAAAAATTATGGATTTTTTTATGGGCAATTACTGGAGGTTTATTGATACGGTTTTTTAGGACTATCCCACAATTATTATTATTTTTAATCATTGGTAATTCTGCTTTATTTTTCATCTGCTTTGTTTATTTTCTCAATAGTGTATGGGTTCCCATTATTCCACCAGCTTTAAGTTTGATGTTAATAACTTTATTTTTTCATTTTTACTTCCAAACACAACTGAACCTAACCAAGTAGATTTTTAGTATAAATCTGCTTCTGATTCTTAACTTCTGTTGTAATTTATGAACTCGACAATTTCTAAAAAAGGTAATTTTCACTATGAAACAGCAAAAAATAGTTATTGCACCTGTGGTTATATCAATTAGTTTAGCAATCAGTTGTTTACCAGCTCAAGCCCAAAATACGCAAAACAAAAATAACTCTCAACTTACACAAAACAATAATTCTCAACGTCGTAAAGATAATAGAGGTGCTAATCGTAAATCAGGAAATGATCGCGGTCAATGTCCTGCTATTAATTCAGTCAACAATACTCTTACAGCATTAGTATCTGATCAAGATACTGCTTTAACTCTGAGTGATTCTCCAACGCTTCTTTTTTATGTACCCTATAACTCTAATCCTCCTCTCAAAGCTCAATTCTCCTTGCGAGATGAACAGGGATATAATGTTATAAAACCACCAATGATCATAACTTTATCTAACACACCAGGCATTGTGAAAGTTAATCTTCCCAAAACTTTAGTTAAAAATCAGTTTTATCACTGGTCTTTAGCTATACTCTGTCAAGACAAAAATAAAAAGGATAACTCTAAAAATCCTGGTGTAGATGGTTGGATTAAATTAGTATCTCCCAGTCCTCAATTAGCTAATCAATTACAACGCAATGTATCTCCAAGAGAACTAGCTAATTTGTATAAACAAGAAGGAATCTTAACAGATGCTTTAGCAACTTTAGCAGCTATTCGTTCTCAAGACCCTAAAGCTGAGAAAGATTGGCAAAATCTATTAAAATTACTTAATTTGTCAGAATTATCTTCAGAAAAAATTACTCAATGAAGAAGTGAGATAGCTAATTTAATCTTATCTTGTTTAGGGGGCAGGGCAAACGCATCTAATTCCTGGCTTATACAGCATATCGCAGATCCCTATATAGCAAGATATCATAGCCAATTGCCAATCAAAATAAAGGGAGAACCAATAATAAGGATGTTGGTAATTATCACTATCTAGTAAATATAATTGAGCTTGTCTTAAAGATTCTGCTTTACTAGCTTCTCCTAGTTGAAAATTCTGTTTAAAATGTTGATAGAATTGCTTCATTAGTACAGAAGTCGATTCATCAAATACTGACCATAAAGTAGCAATAGTACTACCTGCTCCTGCTTGTACTGCTACTCCTGCCATACCTAAAGCTGCACGTTTATCACCTGTTGCTGTTTCACAAGCACTAAAAACCATTAACTCAATCGCATCCGTTTGTTTTTTCTTGCCAACTTTTACTAAATTTTTTAATTCATTTAAATTCAGATAATTATTTGCCGCAGTTAAGATGAATGTTTCTTGGGGATTAGAACTGAAATTTCCATGAGTAGCTAAATGTAGAATAGGATAAGATGATGATTGAATTTGTTTCAGTAAGTTTTTATTGTCAAAATCATTATCTACTAATGGTTTTGATTCTGGTAAAATATCCTTAATATTATCTACTTCTTTTCTTACAAAAGTTAACGGTTTAAATTCAAAATTCCGCCCTTCTATCTTCACTTCACCTTTTTCAGTTAAGCCAGCAATTAAAGCTTTTAATTGTCTTTTTTCTAGCCGCTTTGGTTCCAAAAGTTGTAACCCAGGAGTACTAGCAATTCTATATTTTTGGATTAAATATTTTTGATTTTCAGCATCCCATAAAGAAGAAATAGGGATATTTTTTAAAGAACCATCTAATACAAAAACTAAAGTTTTAATTGGCTTTTTTGCCAGATATTGCTCTGCTGGTTTAATTAACAAGTTATAAATTTGCGATGATAAAGGTTCATATTCATCCCGTCCTGAATATCTATTTGTTAAATGCGATCGCAGTTGTTCCAATATATTTTCCAGGTCGAGTTGTTTAATATTACTGTGATAATGAATCAGTTTTTCCTGATTAGGTAACTTTAAAATGACTTCCAATCTATCCGATAAAATTAGAGGATAAAAAATTGCTGCTGTGGGGTCTTCTTTATCAACTACTTGATTAATATTTACTGGTTCTAAATTTAGTTGACATTGCAAAAAATTCTGTAGTTCTGCTAATTGCAAATTATTAATCTGCTGAATAGCTATTTTTAAATCCTTTTGATTAATATCAGATTCATTTTTTGATAGTAATAAATCTATTAACTCCCGATACACAGGCTCTACATTGTCCCGAAAAGAAAACTGAACATCAGAATTAATACTTAGTAAATCACCCCTGACAGATTGTAAAGTTGTAATTGCTGTTTGATAAACTTTAATCGCTTCTTCTCTCTTGTTTTGTCTTTTATAAATTCTTGCTAACTGCCATTCCCATTGATAAGCAATATCAGATGCAACAATTGGTTGGGTGAAAAATAATGCATTGTAAGTTAATTGCTCGGCTATCTTTAACCATTTTTGAGATTGCGTATTTGCTGTTTCTTGATTGATAATAGCTAAATATTCATATAACCCAGCAAGATTACCAAGCGCATAAGATTTCGCACGATTATCTTTTAATTTTTCCGCATCTTGAATAACTACCTGCAATGTTTGAATTATTTTCGTATAATCTTGGGAATTAGACGTTTTTTGTTGGATACAAGCAAGACTTTTCGCTAAATTAATTTGACCATAAACTCCAGTACGAGTATTCTTAAAATCATCAAAATTAATCTCTGTTGCTAATTTTTCTGCAACTGTCCATTCTTGTAATTCTATCAATAAATGTAAATAGTTCAGTTTAGCCTTAATCTCTGTAGTAGATAAACTGGATTGGTCTAATATACTTTGATATGATGTCTTTGCCAATTTATAATTTTTTATTGCTTCATCAGATAGTGGTTTATTTTCACAATTCCAAGGTATATATTCATAATTAGTAGTAGATGCTCTATCTCTTTCTAAAATTGCTTGAGCTAAAAAGGTATTACCTAAGCTAAGTTGAGAAATACTTTTATCTTGAGAAGTTTTCGCTAATTCCCAACTTCTTTTCAAGTCATTCTCTGAGGCTTTTAATTCACCTACTGAACGAAGAATATCACCTAAAATTAGTAGTATTTTAGACTGTAATTTTGAATCAGGAATTGCATCTAAATTTTTGCTGATTTGCTCTATTTTATTTTTAGCTGGTTGGAAAAGACCTAAAGCTTGTAAAGCTTGAATTTGGTTGATTTTGCTAGCAATTAATCCATACTGACTATCAGCGTTGCTAAGTTTTTCATAAATATCCACAGATGTATTAAAGCTTTTTAATGCAGCTTCTGGATTACCTTGAACCAATTGTAAACGTCCTTGAATATTCAAAGTTTGAGCTAGAATTTCTGAAATTTTATAGTTACTGATATTTTTCTGCGAATTTAATATATTAAAACTATCTTTGATATATTTTTGAGATAATTCGAGATTACCTAATTGTTGATAAGTTAGAGCCAAATCACTATAGATAATAGCTAAATTAATTTGTTGTTCTGGATGAGATACTAAATCTTTGACAGCTTTCTGTAATAATTCCTCAGCTTTACTAAAATTACTAATTTCATAATAATGCTTTCCTTCTTGCATTAATTGGGCAACATTAGCTAATTCTAGAGATGCCAATGATTTTGACAATACAGGTTGTAATCCTGTAATTAAAAACACAACTACTAGAAATAAAATTCCCAAACGATGATACCATTGATATCTAATTTTAGATATAATTCCCGATTGAAAGAATTTACAGATAGAAGAAATGAAGTTTTTCATAAATGTGATTGTAATTTAAAAAGGATTCCACAATAAACTGAAATACAAACCATTCTCTTGCCATGTTCTGTCCCTAGATTCTATATTAATTAAAGGAATACCCCAATCAAGACGAGCTGTTAAAGAGTTACCTTGTCGCAGCTGTAAACCTAAACCTATAGATGATAAACTACTTGGTTGAGGATTTTTTTTGCCTGAACTATTCCAAGCAGTACCATAATCAATAAATGGAGTCAGCTGTAATAAAGTTTGCCATTGCGGAACCCGCAAAATAGGTAATTGAATTTCTGCGGAAGCAAAAACTCCATTATCAGCTAAGAGGGCATCTTGTCGATAACCACGGACACTACCTAAACCACCTATGGCAAATTGTTCCAAGGGGACTAGGGAGCGATGGCTACGCCCGCCGAAGGCATCGCCTACTTGTACATTACTACGCAATAACAACAATGTTTTTGGTGCGAGAAGACGAGCTAATTGCGCTTGACCTTGCCAATAAAAAAAGCGATTATCAGGAACAACTTCGTTAACTTCAGAAATAGATTTATTAATGGTAACACCAAAAGCATCAACACCCAAATTAAATTGAGAACGAAGTGCGATTACACCTTGAGAGTTTTGTTGTGTCCATTCTTGAAAAAAACGTAATGCAGAAATTCGCGTGCGTCCTTGTTTATCAGCTCCTTGTGCGAGAGGATAAGCTTCACCTAAAAGGAACGTTTCACTTTCTCGTCGAGAGAAAGTCAGACCAAGAGATAATTCTTGATATGTTTGTTCTTTTATTCTTTGCATAATTGGTTGACGCAGTGTGAATTCATAAGTGCGAGACTTGGAATTAATATTTAGTATATTAAAGGGAGGCTCAATTACTGTACTTGTGGAATTACTATAACTAAAGTTAATTGTACCATTGCGAGCATTAAAGGGAATGGTATAGCTTAAATCCCAACTATTACTACCATCAGTATTAGCAAAATTCCCATTCAAAGTATCTCCTTCTCCTAAAAAATTAGTATCATTTATGCCTAAACGACGTTGGAAACTGCCAGCACTGGGAGAACGACTATTATTAAAACTCAATGGAATATTAAAGTTATTTGCTTCTTGAACTTGAACTTCTAGTATAGTTTTACCAGGAGCAGAACCAGCGGAAAGGGTAGCAGAAACTTTATCTAGAGGGGAATTAAGACGTAATAATTGCAAAGCTTCTTCTAAACGAGATATCTTCAAAGGTTTAGAAGTCGCAAGACTCAAACGAGAGCGAATATATTCAGGATTTATTCGTAAAGGTTTTGGTTGAATATTACTATTTGTCTTTCCTCGGTCTAAATTATTTTGCGGTGGTTTGTATGGTATGACTCTAATTTCTTGGATTTCGTCTTCAATCACATCAATAATAATTGTTCCTTTACCCTTGTTTTCTGTTTCTTCAGGAATGGAAATAATAGCTCCAGAAGTTGTATATCCCTTTTCTTTATAAAGATTACTGATTTTAGCTGCTACTTCCAATAACTCAGACAATGATAAATTTCGATTAATTAAATTATTGGTAAATTTTGATTCTAATTCTTTTGTAGAAAAGGCCGTATTATTTTTGAAATCGAATTTTGTAACCATAAACGACTGTCTGAGATTTCCAGGTAATGTTTCTGGCATCGGATTTGTTGGAACAAGAGGTTGTAAAGGGTCAGAAGATGGTAGGATAGTAGGTATTTCTGGAGTAGAAGGACGAGGGGGGAGAGTATCTTGTGGACGTAGATTTGATGGAACTGAAGAATCCGGCTTCAGATTCTGGGCTAAATTAGTAGTCTGAGCATAGACAGAATCAGCATAAATATAGCTGAATACTAGCACCAAACTTAAATCCCACCATTTAAAAAAATGTTTATTTAGCATAGCAAGGAGGGGTAATGATAGGTGCTTGATTGATAAAGGTTTGAGACTTTAATGGTTTGATACGAGTAGTTATTTGAGAAGTATCTTTCACTGTAAAATCTGGTTGAATCCAATCAACAATAATAGTTTCCTCATTTAAAGGGTCTTCTGGTCTACTAGGTAAACCTGTCCGTCCCACATCAAAAACTTCTACAGAGGATTGCACACCTCCAGCTTGACAACCTACAACAATTTGAGTGTTTACAGGTGTACTAGGTAATGGAGTTAAACCACGACTAGGGTCAATTCCAGGGGTATTAATAACCACTTGACCATTAATACCAAAATCTGAACTAGCTGTAATATCACTCAAGGGAGTCAAACGAGGTCGATAGTTAAGACCAAAAATAGCTTGTGTGGAGATTTGAATATTACCCCCACGACCTTGAAAAGCATTAGCTGTAATATCGCTATTTTCTGTGGTTTTACCAATAATAAATGGAGCAGTAATAAAAATATTGCCACCATTACCACCAAATTGTTTGTCTCCAGCAGTAGTGGAGATTTGACTATTATTTCGCATTAGTAATAAATCTTGTAGGGTAACAGTAATATTTCCACCTGTATTACTGCGAGTTTTGGCAGAAATTTCACCCTTATTTAGGTTAAGGGTATTCGCTATAAGTTGAATATCACCACCAATCCCGTTTCCCTGACTATTAACAGCTATTTGTGCGCCATCAAAAATATTTACGATATTTGGGTCGATGATTATTGTACCACCCTTCCCTGTAGAACCCACTTCAGTATTACCAATAAGACCAGTATTACTTCCAGTTAAAGTAATATTGTCTAACACTTTTAGAATAATATTTCCAGCTTTGGCACTACCTGTAGTGGTAGTTTGTAGCTGTCCTCCGTTGTTCGCATTAAAATTGTTAGCTGTGACGCTGATACTACCTCCCTGTCCATCTTTATTAGAAGCGGAAACAGATGCACCATCACTGACATTAAATTCTGATGTATTAACAGTTAAGTTACCGGCTGAACCTTTCCCTGTAGCAGCAACAGCTAATGTGTTAGTTCCATTCAGTCGTATTGATTTAGTTGCATTTATATTTACACTTCCAGCTTTTCCATCAATTGTAGAAGCAGAGATATTACTATCAATTGCTTCTAGAGTATTTAATCTCTGTAAGGTGATATCCCCACCTATACCAGAATTAGTGGAGGCTGAGATTTCAGAATTTTTATCAGCAGTTAAGATTCTGGTATTAACATTGAGGTTTCCAGAATTACCTGTACCTGTAGCTTTAACAGTGAAAGTACCTTGATTGAGTTTTATAGAATTAACTGGGGTTTGATCAGCATTAATTTGTAAACTCCCAGCTTTCCCATCAACTGTAGAAGCGCTGATTTTACTATTATTTACTTCTAAAGTATTTAAATTCTGTAAATTAATATCTCCACTACTACTCAATTGATTAGAAGCTGATAAATTACTTCCTTCTAAGCTTAAGATGGGAGTTTTAATAGTAACAGTACCAGCTACACCATTATTATTAGATTGAGTTAATAAATTACTATTGTTTAGAGATACAAATTCAGGAGCATTGACAACTATACTACCTCCCTTTCCACTACTGAAGGTAGAAGCTGAGATTTCTACACCATCTTTTATGGTTAATTGTGGGCTAGTAATCTGAATATTTCCAGCATCTCCTGTACCTGTAGTTTCTACTGCTAATTTTCCTTGTCCTGAAATATTAATTAACTGTGGTGCAATAACGATTAAATCACCACCATTTCCACTAGCAAAGGTAGATGCAGAAATATTTGCTCCCTTAGCTAAAGTAAGGTCTAAGTTTGATTGATTATTGTATGGATTAAGCTTTAATGTACCTGCGGGCGCTTCTCCTTGCGTTTCAGCAAAAATACCCACTGTTCCTGCTAAATTCATTTTAGAGGCGTTTAAGGTAATGCTACCACCTCCATCTTTATTGGTGGCTGTGTTTGTAGCAGTGGCAGTAATGCGGGCAGTATCGGATACCGTGAGGTTAGGCGTATTAATGATAATATCTCCGGCTTTTCCTGCATTAGAAGTTTCCACAGAGAGGATAGGAGCAAAATCTTGGACACCCATACCAATATTAGCCATATTGGGAGAATTAATGGTAATTGTACCCCCCTGTCCAGTACCAGAAGTAGGGGCAAGAATTTTACCTCCATTGGCAATGTTTAAGGTAGGAGTATTGAGGGTAATATCTCCAGCACGTCCACTGCTTGAAGTTGTGGTAGTTATTTGACTATCATTAATAGCATTAAAGATTTCAGCATTAACAGTTATATTTCCACCTGATCCAGTACCCTCAGTTCTAGCATTTAAGGTAGCACTATCTGATATTTGAAAATTAGTAGTATTGACAAGTATTTTACCTCCTTCCCCACTAGAACCTCTTTGGGTGTTAGCCAATAGTCCGCTATTTGCGCCAGAGAATGAACTATTGTTAGTGTTGAGAGTGATATCTCCAGCACGTCCTTTCCCAGAAGTCGTGGTTAGTAATTGTCCTCCTGTCATTGCGTCAAACGTATTGGCATTTACGGTGATGCTTCCACCTGGACTATCAGCAGTAGTAGCAGCATTCAAACCAGCATTTTCTGAAATGCGGAAAGTATTAGTGTCAATGGCGATCGCACCTCCTTGACCATGATTAGATTCAGTCTTCGTAAATAAACCACTATGAGAACCAGAAATACTGACTGCACCATTCATAGTATTAATTTTAATATTCCCTGTATTTCCTTTTCCGAGAGTACTTGCAGATAATTGGGAGCCATTTGTTAGAGAAAATTCCCGTCCTGTAACAGTGATACTTCCACCTTTTCCTGTTGCTTCAGATTCTACTGATGTGAATGCAAAACTTTGATCAAATGAGATAGAATCAATGGCTTGAACTGTCACATTACCAGCATCCCCTTCTCCACGAGTTAAAGCTTGTAATTGAGAGCCATTCTTCAGGGAAAGTGATGGTGTAGTGATACTAAGATTGCCTCCGTTGCCTTTTGAACCAGATTCTACGGAACTCAACACATTACCATTATCAAAAGAGGCTGTCTTGTTCGCTTCAATCGTTACACTTCCTGCATTTCCCTCTCCAGCAGTTTTAGCAGCTAATTGAGCTCCATTATTGAGGGAGAGCATCTCTGTGTAAAGTTTTATCTTACCACCTGCCCCCTGAGATAAATTTTCGGTGTTAGCAAATAGTCCGGTATTTGCGCCAGAAATATTGATCTTATTAATAAAATTATTAGGTTGACCCAGATTAATGTCACCTGCATTTCCACTACTCAATGCGGTAGTGAGAATTTTTCCATTGTTAGTAGTGTTAAAAGTCTTTGTATTAACAGTAATACTTCCACCTCTTCCAAAACCAGCAGTTTTTGCATCCAATACACCATTATCTGATAGCTCAAAGGTTTCCGTATTTAGAAAAATATTCCCACCATTTCCTCCAGATAGCTTCTCAGTATTAGCATATATTCCGCTGTTAGAACCTGTAGGATCAACAGTTGGTCTACCAAATTTAGCAAGTCTGGTATCAAAACTGGGGTCTGAACCAAAAATAGTTACACGATTTTTAGCATTGATGTTGATATCACCTGCATTTCCACCACTGAAGGAAGTAGTAAGGATTTGTCCACCATTAATAATATCAATCGTATTAGCATCAATAATAATATTACCACCACTAAAAGCACTCCTGGTTCGGGCAGTTAAGACTGCTCCATCGGCTATACGCAAAGTATCAGTAGTAACCTTAATATTATTAGCTTGTCCGCTGTTTTGTTCTTCAGAACCACTCAATAATGCAGAGGAGAATCCTTGCGGAGCTACACCAGAAAGAATAACAGCATTAGTAGCATTAATTTCAATATTTCCCGCATTTCCTATGCCATCAGCTGTGGTAAGCACTTCACCCCCATTCGTTAAAGATAGTATTGCGGTATTAATTTTGATATCACCCGCATTACCCACAGAGTCTTTTGCTTCACGAGTGCCTACACCACTGACTAGTCCATTTTTGCTAATCCCATCAAAGGAAACTACATCACGGGCATTAATAGTTACACTACCTGCATTTCCCCTACCAAAAGTGCTGGCACTAATGACACCTCCATTGGTAGCAAAAAGTGACCCCGTTGTAATATCAATATTGCCTCCTTTACCTCCTTTTTGTGTGAATACTCGGCTTTGTATACTGCTATTAGTATCTAGACCTACTCCATCTAGAGAGATTGTATCAACAACTTTAATGTTTATATTTCCTGCATTACCTAGTCCATAGGTATTACCTCTAATAACAGCACCATTTGTAAGTTTTAGTACTCCTGCTATAAGATTAATATTTCCGGCATTGCCTACAGTTTGCTCATTTCCTACATCATTATATATGCCACCACCATCGGAAAAAGAATTATTTTTATCTCCATCAAAGAAAGCTTTATCACGAATATTAATTCGTATATTACCTGCATCAGCATATTGTCCAAAGGTACTGCCAATTATACTAGAACTATTATTAAGAAAAAGTGATTGACCCTGAATAATAACATCGCCACCCTTGCCCATACCTTGAGTTTGCACAACATTGGCAATAGAGCTTTCATTATCTAAAGTGATTACCCCGTTCACATTGATATCAATATTTCCAGCCTGAGATGAGCTAGAGCCAAACCTTCGTAATATACCTGCTCGAAGTACACTTTCTCCTGACATATTTAAGTTGGCAGAGTTGATCACAATATTGCCATCTCCACCACCACGAACATTTATTTCAACATTTTTAGCAAGTGATACGTCTCCTTTGCTTATTAGAGTAATATTGCCTCCTAACAAGCCATTAGCTTTAATAGAAGAATTAGGAGCAAGACTAATATCTTTTTCAGCTAGAAATGTAGCATTACCACTATTTACTAAGTAAGTTTCAAGAAAAGCAGTATATGGTGATACATTGACTTCGCCATTAATTGTAATTCCGTCACGAGAATCAATAACAACAGAGCTACTACCAGTAGTAGTTGGTATATAAATAGAGCTAACACTAATTTTTCCAGGTAATGATGTATTAGGCTTATACTTATTTGTTAAAAATACTCTAATGCCATTTTCTGAAAATTCATCAGTGTATATAAGTTTAGCAATATATATAGGTTTAGCAATAAAAATATCAGCACTTGTCGGAGAAAGAGTAATATTAGGTGATACTGGGTAAAAAGAATCATAAAATCTGCTGGAAGAATCTATAACCTGCGGAAAACCAACGGCTTCTGGTTTCATTCCGGCTCGTATATCAAGAGTGAGATATTTACTACCATCAATTTCTAAAGATTTGCCATTTGATAAATTAACATTAGCAAGCTCAGGTGTTGTGATTGGATTAATTGAATTTTCCAAACTATCTGGACTAAAAATGTAAACTTCACCAGCAATCTCTACCTTACCGCCAGCAAAAATATGCAAAGATGCTCCGTCATAATTATAAAAACTAACATCACCAAGGGAGCGAATTATGGGGTCGTGAGGGCTATACAAATTGCCCAAAGTTCCATCCAGCTTCTCAATCCGAAAATTACCCCCCGCATAATAATGAGCATCACCCCCCACCTGATCCGCAGAACGCAACACCATATCCCTACCAGAAAATAAACCACTTTTTGGATGATTCAATGCAAATATATCTACACCTTGATTACCTTGAACAAGCAACTGACCACCAGATGCAGCAATAAAGGGATTCGTTATACTATCCCGCACTCGCACTGTATCTTGAGCCAGTAAATTTAAATTTCCAGTTGTACCTAATTTACTTTCTACTAATGTTAAATTCCCTTCTGATGCTAAAACTGCTGTTTTTGCTTGCAGTTCTCGCACTGCTATATCTCCAGTTTTCACTGGTTCTTGAGAACCCGTTAGCAAGACTTCACCATTACCACTCAGAGTTAAACTATTTGTTAAATCCTGATTAGCTAACAATTGAGGTAAAGTCACACCAGAAATTATAGATTGATTACTTCCTGATGCAGACTGCATTTCCCAATTCACAAATTGCCCCATCTCATCAAAGTTTACTACAGGTGTCCTACCATCTCCTTGCACACCTGGTACTGTTACTACTGCTAACGCTCCATTAGGTGCGGACAGTTTACCTGTACTGACAACCGTACCACCCACTAAAGTGAGATTTTGTCCTACGCCCAAATTCCCCGCATTGACCAATGCACCTGATTGCTGACTCTCAAATCGCAATCCCACTGGTGCAGATACATTAATTGTTAACAAAGATGGTACTTCTGGATTACTCGCACTAAACCGCATCCCATTGGGAAAAATTACACTATTCGCAGTACTCGCTACAAATGAACCACTAATATCTAACTTGGCATTAGAACCAAAAATAATCCCATTGGGATTCATAAAAAACAGATTCGCATTTCCGGAAACACCCAAGGTTCCCAATAACTGGGAGGGATTACTACCAGTGACTCGACTGAAAATATTGGTAATTCCGATGGGATTAGCAAAATAAGCACTTCTACCTTCACGAATATTGAACTCTTGAAAGCTGTGGAAGAGGTTCACACCACGAATTGCTCCCCCATTAATTTGGTCTATCACAGAATTTACAGGTTGAACTACTGACTTGGACGCTCCCAGAGTATTATCAGAGGTAATTTGAGCTAGAGCACCAGGGATATTTACTCCTATACTGAAGAAAATCACTACCCACAGTTTCCAGTTCCAATTAGTCTTCATCTGCAAATGTTCTCCCTCAGATACCCTAAGTGCGGTTGATGGTCTACAAGCTTTCAGTCTATTTAACCACGACTAGTATATAACACTTCTGACTCTAGCATCTTTCTTTACATAATTCTTTGGCATCAATACATCAGTATTATGCAGTTAAGGGGCTATGGTGGTGTACACAAGTAAGCTCGAAGAACCTCACCCTGGTTTTACTGCGTAAAATCTGTCCCTCCTTACTAAGGAGAGGGTTAGGGTGAGGTTCTTTCATGACTTATGTGTAAACTACCGTAAGTTAAGGGGGAACTCAATATTATTAATCTGAGTGCGATTGCCTCCGGCAGGCGCTTGCGCCATCGCTTCCAGAATACTCAATCAATTCACCTGATTGTAGCTAATTAATTACCGCTTACTAATTCATCCTTTTAATGGCTGAAGAAGAAGGATACTTTTTCATATCAATAAGTAATTGACGTTCTAATAAACGAGGTTGATCGTTAAATCCCAAAATTCTAGCAGTTACTTGTCCTATATTCGTGAGAGATTCGATACTAGAATTAGTGAGCTTAAAATGTTCTCCCCAATTATCCCAACGAGGATGATAAAAGCGAACAAATTCTTTTTTATCTAAAATAATAGAACCTATATCACTTCCTTTAAAACGATTGCAATAAACACAACAATAAGCTAAATTATCTATATCTGATGAGCCACCGTGTTTAATACTAATAATATGATCGATAGCACATCCTAAAATGGTATCATGTTCAGAAATCAGGCAATATTCACATAAATTATCGGCTCTCTTTATAACTAAACGACGAACTTCTGAATTTAAGTAAGGGCGTTCCATTCTAGATTTCAAGCCTCCTTGTTAATAAAATTATAAGCTCTAGCCTTTGCTAATCTCAATAAATGTTCCAGAATTAAATAATGGTCTAATTCTGATTTCTCCTCTGAAGAAATGCCATCATTTTTTTCACGAAAAATCAAATCAGATACTCTTGATTTTACTGTTTCTGAGACTTGAAATTCAATTAAACTTTCAGATGTTACACCAGCAGCAAGAAAATTGATTATTTCTTCATAAGCTGGATTGATATTGATTGATGTTTTCATCATGATTAATTATCTCCTTTATTAATCTTATGAAATTTGTATATCTAAACAGTAGACATCTCCGAAAATTAATTATGCGTTCCTTAAAACACTTGGTAGGGGCGTATTGCAATACGCCCCTACATCATTTCTGGAGATGTCTAGTTACCAAAGTATTGCAGCTATAGATATTCTTTTATTGTACTACTATGATCGTTATTCGTGATTCTATTTTTTCGGTAAAAAATCAGCTAAGTATTTTAAATCATCCTTTTAGTGAGTATGAGAATACAATATAATGCTAGGTGCTTGATTTTTCAACTGAGATGGTTTAAGATGCGATCGCACGAAAGCTTTTATTTGAAAACAACCCGGAAATTCACATCTACATGGAGGAACAGCACACCACTATCAAAATAAGCAGTGGAACGACGATAAATTTGAGTACGTTCTAATATTTTTTTTTAAAAGTATTATATTTCTCTATGAAGGATAAGGTTGTTTTTTTAGATTCCAATACAATCACCCAAAATCAGTCAAGTCAGGGAATTCCTCGTACCACTCTGGAAAAAACCCTTCTTCTTCGATGCGGACGAAACCAAAGCGGTTTTCGACGTCCACCAGACTATGAATCATCTCCGTGATGGCTTTTGTCTGTGTCATTTTAACTCATCACTAAATACCCATCTTCCATTTTAACTATGCGATCGGCAATATCTAAAATCCGGTTATCATGAGTAACTAGCAAAATCGTACAACCTTGCTCTTTTGCTAGTTGCTGCATTAAATTGACTACATCTCGTCCGGATTTACTATCTAAAGCAGCTGTGGGTTCATCAGCTAAAACCAATTGAGGATGATGTACTAAAGCGCGAGCAATCGCCACTAGTTGTTTCTGTCCACCAGAAAATCCATCAGGATAATAATTCAATCTTTCACCTAAACCGATGTTAGCCCACTTTCATTTCCAATCTCAGAATTATCCCCACCTTCTTCCATTTCATTAATCATCGAAATTTCCGACTCAGACTGCTGAATTTCACTCTGATTATCAATAATAGTAGCATTATCCAAACTCAACTCTAGTTTTTTATCAGCACCACGTCTTTTATCTCGACGATTTCTCATCGCAGCTCGCAATAATTTAAGTTTATAAGGGTCAGCATCTTTCCGCCACTGTAAACTGTAATTTGTCAGCACAGCACAATTATCGGCTAAACATTTCTCCCAACCAGAACGATGACTAGTACTACGCCAATCATCTAATAATCCCCAATCTTCTTCTTGAAGAGTTAATTTAGCAAATTTTTCATATAAAGGATAATCAGGCGTAACTAGAGCATCTTTATAATGTAATATTGGTGGATTATCATCAAGATCATAATCCTGATAAGAAACATGCAAATCACGTAAATCAATTGACATACTTGTGTATAAGCAAGGATGGGGGTCAGTATCAAAATTGGGATAAAATAGATAGGAAATTTTGGGGGTTTTGGTATGAATTTTAATCACATTAGCCGACTCTAAACGTCCGATGGTACGACTAGCACAACCTTCATAAAGACGCAACCAAGGGTCAAGCGATTGTAATGCAGAGATGTGAATCCAGAGGGAATTCGGTAATTTTTTACCCACAGTACTATTTTGGCAACGCACTGCAATCGCTTCTAGATTACCCAAACTATGCAACATTTCGTCAGCATTAAACCAAGCTTGTTTAAAACTCCCAAATAAAGATAAGATATCTTCTTTAACTTCTGGTGCTAATTTACTGAGTTTAGGACGACGACTAAATTGACAAAGAGCTAAATAAACCATTAAATCTTGACGGCGTTTTTCCGAAATATCTTTCCATTCTTGAGCATCCGTTGCTTGTTCAATTAAACTAAACGCACGTCTTAAACTACCAAGTTTTGCACAAATTTCAGTTTCTTGGGGTAATTCATTTTTATTCGGTAGACGACCTCTTTCCGTCACAAAAGCCATTAAAGGATTTAACAATTCCCGATATTCCTCAAATTTTCTCACACAAGCACGAACTCTAGGGGTAGTAGTACGGGAACGGTAACGAGAAGCGCGAAATAATTCTGCTTGTGCTTCATCTCTAAATATAAAGTACACACCTAAAGCAATGGGAATTGCATCAACCCCTAATACTTGATCAATATAAATTTTTAATTCTTCTTGTTCATAATATTTCTGAAAAGTGTTCCGGTTGGTAATCACACCATCCCCATAAGCTACGACACCCTTTTTAGCATCTGCAATTAAAACTTGAGCCGCAACTAATAGGACTTTTTTAGTTAACTCCCAAGCATTGATTAATGCTTCTCGACGTTCACTTTGGTCTTCAATTACATTAATCACAAAACCAATGTTGACAATATCCGCAGATATTTTTGCTGTATCAGGTGAATAATAAGGTCCCATCCACTACTAGAATAACCTAATTCAGTTATACGGGTCAAATCACCTCCATGACCGCAACCATAGTCAAAAAAGCTTGTTTCTGGCGTAAATAAGCAGCTATCTAAAGCCAGACGAATGGGACGGGAGAAGTCATGACGAATAATTGCGGCTTTATGTCGTTCTATCTTAGGTGTCAAAATTACTTGAGGATGAGCGACTGAATTTTTAATCAGTGTATGTCCACTGATTTCTACTCCGTAAGCTTGTAGTCGTTTTTCCCATCCAGTCTTTGTCCCAATCCCACGAGAATTATCCAACAAACCTAAAGCGTCTTGAGCACTGGTTAATTCTGAGAATTCTTTATACAAGTAATAATCAGGGGTAACAAAAGTTTCTTTACGGTGGAGAATGGGGGGATTATCGGTACTGCTGTAATCTCGGTAATTCACTTCTAGTGTTTCTAGATCAACTTGGATACTGGTGTGTAAAGCTGGATGTGCATCAGTATCAAAATCGGGATAAAATAAATAGGAAATTTTCGGTTTACTAGTACTAAATTTAACAATAGTTGCTTCCTTTACCTGGGGTACAACCTTGCGAGTGTATCTCTCATATTCTTGGAGTAAGGGGTGAAGGGCTGGTAATGCTAAAATATGGATGTAGAAGGCGTCAGGCAGAAGCTTACCGACTGGACTGTGTTGACAATAGTAGGCAATTACATTTAATTCAACTGTCGGAGAATTTAAGCAAGTTTCCTCAAATGTGTTAAAGCTGTTGTCAGGTTTAACCATTGCATTTAATTTAGTAGAGGACAGGGAGTAGGGAACAGGACTCTCTACTCTCTCTTTATCTTAATTCTTATGATTGACAAATTAGCTACATTTCCTTAATAATTGCATACAATTATCCTGATCTATCAGGTTAAGTTTTATTAAATCTGGAGATAAATATCAAATTTTGAATCTTTATTAACTTATAAATCTGTTTATTAAGTTTTTAATAATAGTTATCTCAACTTCTACATTTATCTGGTCAGGTACTGTGGGATTGTGTAACCTGAAAAGAACTAGGCTAATAATTAAATTGAGGTCAGATGACTCCTACTATTATGCGTCAGCTTTGGACTGTGGTTGAGGCTTCCCAAGCTATGACCCTATTGCAACTGGATGATGCTAGCTTGGTGCAGTGGTTGGTCAAACAAACTACAACACAAGCATTCTTAGATGATCATGAAACCAATTTTCTGTGTGACTACATTCAAGCTAGAATCAATCTCATCCGTGATATTGCTTATGAACGTCAACATTCATGAGCGACTTAGTTGACGGTCATCGGGACTAACTTTTTTGAGGCAAATAACCTTCTACCAAGCAATCATTACCAATCACTTGCCAACGCACCCGTTCCAAGGATAATGCTTGAGTCATGTTAGTAAAACCCAAATCCCCCACAGGTGTAGGAGCATCACTACCACCAATTATTTTCGGAGCAATAAAAGCTAAGACCTTTTGCACCGCTCCTTGAGCGATCGCACTAGCAGCTAAGATGCCACCACATTCCCACAAAACGCTACAAAAACCTCGATTATATAAATATGCCATTGCCTGATCGGGCGTAAGCGTAGTAAATTCTACTACTTCTACCCCCTGTTTCCGCAAGTGGTCTTGAAAACGAGGATTAGCACCTGTTTGAGTCAATACCAAAGTTGGCGCTTCAGCCGTTTGCCATAGATGAGCATTTTCGGGTAAATTCAGATGGCGACTCATCACCACCCGTAAAGGGTTATGAGCACCAACTAAATGACTAGTTAAGAAAGGATTATCCTGGCGAACTGTATTACCACCCACAATTATGGCATCACAAGCTGCCCGGATTTGATGTACTTCACTACGAGCATCAAGACTAGTCACCCAAGCACTATGTCCAGAACTAGTAGCTATTTTCCCATCTAAAGTCATGGCATATTTCAAAATTCCCATTGGTCGTTGGTAGAGAATGCGATAGACGAAAGCTTCATTCAGCCGTTGACAGGCTGCTTCTTCCACTCCCACCACGACTTCGATACCAGCGGCTCTTAACTTAGCAATCCCACCTCCAGCAACGAGGGGATTAGGGTCAACCATACCCACCACTACCTTAGCCACTCCCGCCGCAATTAACCCTTCTGAACAAGGAGGGGTTCTACCATAATGATTACAAGGCTCTAGACTGACATAGACAGTAGCACCACGACTAGCTAATCCGGCGGCTCTTAAAGCAAAAACTTCGGCATGAGGTTCACCGACACGGGGATGAAAACCTTCACCAATAATCTGGTTATCTTTGACGACTACTGCACCCACCAGCGGATTGGGAGCAGTTTTTCCTAAAGCACGACGAGCTAGTTCTAAACACCGATGCATCATGCGGGAATCAAACTCGCTGGCTACCTGTTCTGGATTTAACAATTCTAAGCCTGCTCCAACACTTTCAAATATTGCCACCAACGATTTAGAGGATAATAAATCACAGGTGCCCACAAACTACTCAGAATTGCCGAAGCTAGAGCAACTAATTGATAATGTGTCCAAATCGATGCTGTGTTCCGGATGTTTTCCCAACCGAAGAAGGCACCACTGGTAACAGTTAGTTGCAGGGCAAAAATAGTTTCTGACAACAATGACATCCCAAAAACAATCAAAGCTATGGAAATAAAATCTTCTTCAATAAAACGTTGCTTCTGAATTAGACCAGTGAGCATTCCCACAATTCCCAAACTCAGTGCGTGAGTAGGATCAGGTGATGTCATGCCATCTTGTACTAAACCCAGAATAATTCCTGCTAATGCTCCCGCAAAAACCGTGCGCTTCACACTCCAAGCGACTACCCAAATTAATAACCAGTTTGAGCCTATACCTAATAATTCCATCCCTGGAATCCGAGTGAGCAACAACATACAACAGAACAGTACAGAAATAAATGTTATGGCAAAATCAGTTGCTAAACGGATACGGGGATGGCGTAGCTTTGGTAACTGGATAGGAAGTTTAAATTTTCGCTCTGATGATTGAGACTTAAGCAGCCGATTACGACTAAATCCAGGAATCTTCATAGAAATACTCGGTTTGATGTATATAAAATTTCCTCTGTACTTATCCCCAGCCTCTCCTAATGAGATTTTTGTAGCTCTGGATTGACGGAATTAGAGTTTTTCGATTCCTGGTTTTCTGGCTTGGAATATATAGTTACCCAATCTAATGACCGAATCGGTGGAAATAGTTCAATTTTGGCAATGGGAGCGGGGAGTTTCTTTAAATCTAAGGATTTAACTTGTCCTACTGCTAACCCAGAAGGAAACTTCTGGCTATAGGTAGATGTAGAAACCACATCCCCTATTTTCACGTTGGGGACTTTTTCATAAAACTCTAATACTGCTTCCGATGAGGAATCACCTCGCAAAACCCCCTTAGTTGATGTTCTGCTAATACTAACCCCAACTTGACTCTTCAGGTCACTTATCAACAACACACGACTAGTATTAGGAGTGACGCTATCCACTAAACCCACTAAACCACCATCGGCTTTGACAATAAAACCTTCCTGAATCCCCGCATTTGACCCCCGATTCAGGGTTACTTGTTGCCACCAATGATCAGCACTACGCCCCACCACCCTAGCCGGAATTGGGCGTGTGGCTTGGGGTTCCTTTTCTATATAACCTAATAAATCTTGTAGCTTTTTATTTTGACTTTGTAATTCTACTAGACGAGTTTGTAATTCTAATAACTGAGCATCCCGGAGATGTTCTGCCGGACTTGTCCCTGGGTGCAACATCTGTAAGGGACGAGTAACTTGTTGGTAAATTTCCAGCAACAAAGCACCTTGAGTCTGTCTTAGTGTCCAAGCACTACCCACGACTAGAATTAACAACCCGATTTGTAATCCCTTCCGATCCCACCAACGGCGTACACTCAACATTTATCCCTTTATGAATTTCTATATTTCCGGTCGATACTGGATTCCATAATAATTTATAAATCTATATCTACAGAATCCAATATCTAGTTTGGTCTGTTACATATTGCGAGAACGACCGCTAAACACCCGTTCTAGCTGCTTAAAGTTTTCTAACACCCTACCTGTTCCTAACACAACACAGCTTAAAGGATCAGCCGCAATGTGCGTCACGATTCCGGTTTCATGACTAATCAAGGTGTCAATCCCTTTCAGTAAAGCACCACCTCCCGCTAACATTATACCCCTGTCAATGATATCTGCTGCCAATTCCGGTGGAGTCCGTTCTAATGTCCGCTTTACGGCTTCGATAATCACTGATAATGGTTCCAACATACTTTCACGAATTTCCGGGCCTTTAATTGTGACTGTTCTGGGTAAACCAGACAGCAAGTGTAAACCCCGCACTTCCATCATTGAATCACCATCGTCGCTGGTAGGATAGGCCGAACCAATGCGAATTTTGATGTCCTCGGCAGTCCGTTCCCCAATCACTAAGTTATGAACTTTTTTCATATACAAAATGATTGCCTCCGTTAGCTCATCGCCAGCAATGCGGACAGATTCACTAATTACTGTACCCTGAAGACTCAGTACTGCTACTTCTGTTGTCCCACCTCCAATATCAATAATCATGTTACCAGTGGGTTCAGCTACTGGTAATCCAGCCCCAATTGCCGCCGCAATCGGTTCATCAATTAGATATACCTCTCTAGCCCCTGCTTGAGTAGCGGCATCCATGACGGCTCTTCTTTCTACCCCAGTGACACCACTGGGAATCCCAATCACGATGCGCGGTAAAATTAAAGACCTACCCTCATTTACGCGCTGAATAAAGCTTTTTAGCATTAATTCCGCTGTATCAAAGTCAGCAATGACACCGTCGCGTAAAGGGCGGAGGGCAACTACATTGCCAGGTGTCCGCCCAAGCATTTTCTTGGCCTCTTCTCCTACTGCCAGCGCTACTTTCTCGTTTTGATCAATAGCCACCACTGAAGGTTCTTGAAGGACAATCCCTTTACCAGATACATAAACTAGGGTATTGGCTGTACCGAGGTCGATACCCATATCCCACGATGAGCGAAAGTTCCTGAAAAAACCCACTCGTCTCTACGCCCCTTATTTGCTTATTTTTTGACTACAACGGTAAGAGTTAATTGTGCTGGATTCTATTACGTTTTTTAGCCTGAGTCTAGTCAACTAGAGTTTTTTGCTAGTTTTCACTAATTTTTTGATATTTCAGGCATTTTAAATTAGTTGATATTCTCAAGCTACAATAGTATAATTGCAGAATTTTTAGTTTTCAAGTAATTTATTCCCTTTCCCAGCCATATTATATTATTAATTATTTAAGTTTTTTTAATTATTTTTACAATTTACCTGCAATTAAGTCAGAATGACAGTACAATTATACTAAAAGACTCTTGCTTATGAGCATAAATGTTGTCACTCTCGTCGGTCGGGTCGGTAGTGACCCAGAAATGAAATTTTTTGAGTCAGGAAGTGTTAAGTGTAAATTAACACTTGCCGTCAATCGTCGTTCACGTAATGATAAGCCTGATTGGTTCACTTTAGAACTGTGGGACAAAACCGCCACGGTCGCTGGTAATTATGTCCGGAAAGGCAGTTTAATCGGGATTAAGGGTGCTTTGAAGTTCGATACCTGGAGCGATCGCCAAACTGGTACTAATCGTTCTACGCCAGTGATTCGCGTAGACCAACTGGATTTATTGGGTTCTAAGCGGGATGGAGAGGGTGGTTCGGATATGTCACCAGAAAATTTCTAAATTAGTTACTAATAACTAATTTGCAAGGTAACAGAAGCATCTACTTGCTGTTCGCCACCGATTAAAGGAGTAACAGCAAGAGATGTATCAGCTGCCGCCAATTTAGCTTGATTGAAGACTGTCCTGGGTAGCGATGGATTAGCACCATTGATTTGAATGCTGACAACTTCTTTAGGTTTTAAATTTAAGCTGTTAAAAACCACGTCAGCTTGTTGTTGTGCTAGTTGAGTTGCTTGTTTAAGAGCCTCTTTTTGCGCCATGGCGATCGCTTCATCAGTAGCAATAAAACTCACACTATCAATTTTCGTCGCTCCAGCTTTGACAGCTTCATCTAATAAATTACCAACTTTTTCTGTATTCAAACGAAAGCTAACAGTGTTGTTAGCTGTATAACCAGTAAGTCGCTGCACATTGTTAGTGTAACTATAGACGGGTTCTAATCGAATTCCAGCAGTTTGTAATTTATCTACATTTCGACTTTTAAGTAAAGCAATGACAGATGATGACCTGCGAGCAGATTCTTGCTGTGCCTCGGCGGCAGTTTTGCCTTGAACTTCTACAGCCAAAGACACCTGTGACAATGATGTAGGAATCCGTTGGATGCCATGACCAGTCACAGTCAGAGTCCGTAATAATCTTTCTTTTTCTTGAGCACAGACAGGTAAAGAAGAAGTTAGACAAATTAGGAAAACTATCGGTAATGTTTTCCAGCAATTCCTAAATCCCATTTGAGAAACTGATAATTTATTGACAAATCCTAATATACAGTAGCTGCTCAAAAATATCAGTCAAAATAAAGGAGAAGGATGGACACAGAACCAATGCAGTTTTTTGAGACAATCAACTACTCTTTCCCCGTACTAGCTAGCACAACCACCACCGCAGATAGTTCAATGGTGGTAGAGGCAGTATTATTGAGTCTAGTCATAATCTATCTGGCTAGCAAAGTGGGTGGGGAGTTATCTAACCGAGTGGGTTTACCACCTGTTTTGGGAGAACTTCTTGGTGGTGTGTTAATAGGCGTTTCTGTACTCCACCTATTAGTATTTCCAGAAGGTGGCACAGATAGTTCTAATTCTTTGATTATGAATTTTCTGCAAACTACTGCTGGTTTAAGCCCCCGAGCCACACCGGCAGTTTTTGCGGCACAATCAGAGGTAATTTCTGTTTTAGCAGAATTAGGTGTGATCATTCTCCTGTTTGAAATCGGCTTGGAGTCAAATTTAAAAGACTTGATGGCGGTGGGGATACAAGCCTTCATTGTCGCTGTGGTGGGGGTAACAGTACCCTTTGCGGCCGGTACTATCGGATTAATGACCTTATTTGGTATCAGTCCTATACCAGCAATTTTTGCTGGTGCGGCTTTAACTGCCACTAGTATTGGTATTACTTCTAAGGTTTTATCAGAATTAGGACGTCTCAACTCTAAGGAAGGGCAGATTATTCTGGGTGCGGCTGTGATTGATGATGTCTTGGGGATTATTGTTCTGGCTGTAGTGGCTAGTTTAGCGAAAGATGGTGAGGTAGATGTTAGTAAAGTTCTCTATTTAATTATCAGTGCCACTGGATTTTTAGTGGGTGCAATTGTTCTCGGTAATGTCTTTAATAAATCATTCGTGACGATTGCTGATCGGCTGAAAACTAGAGGTGAACTAGTGATACCAGCATTTATTTTTGCTTTTATGATGGCATATTTTGCTGCCGTTATTCACTTAGAGGCTATTTTGGGAGCTTTTGCGGCAGGTTTGGTTCTAGAGGAAACAGATAAACGCAAAGAACTGCAAAAGCAAGTTATTCCCATTGCGGATATGCTAGTACCAATTTTCTTTGTCACTGTTGGTGCAAAAACTGATTTGGGAGTTTTAAATCCCACCATTGCCAGTAACCAGGAAGGGCTAACTATGGCAATTTTCCTGATTACAGTAGCCATTCTTGGTAAAGTAATCACAGGTTTAAGTGTATTTGGTCAACCCGAAATTAACCGATTAGCAATTGGTGTCGGGATGATTCCTAGAGGTGAGGTAGGGTTAGTATTTGCTGGAGTAGGTGCAGCTAGTGGTGTGCTTTCAAAACCACTAGGAGCAGCGATTATCATGATGGTAATATTGACAACCTTTTTAGCTCCTCCCTTGCTCAGATTCGTATTTCCAGAACCAAACAACTTGGACAACGAACTAGGAAACTTAGTTTTAAATACTACGTCTGAGCTACTGGTAGAGAAAGATGGTAATCAGGAATAGGTAATTAGCAAGAAGAGACAGAGGTGGTGGGGAACAGAGCAAGGGAAGAGGCAGGGGGGCAGGGAGCGGGGAGCAGGGGGAGAGAAGAGGCAGGGGGGCAGGGAGCGGGGAGCAGGGGGAGAGAAGAGGCAGGGGGGCAGGGAGCGGGGAGCAGGGGGAGAGAAGAGGCAGGGGGGCAGGGAGCGGGGAGCAGGGGGAGAGAAGAGGCAGGGGGGCAGGGAGCGGGGAGCAGGGGGGAGAGAAAGATAGGAGATGGGGAGATGGGGAGAATATATTTTAAATTCTCTTTCCCCCCTGCCCCTCTGCCCCTCTGCCCCTCTGCCCCTCTGCCCCCCTGCCCCTCTGCCCCTCTGCCCCTCTGCCCCTCTGCCCCTCTGCCCCTCTGCCCCTCTGCCCCTCTGCCCCTCTGCCCCTCTGCCCCTCTGCCCCTCTGCCCCTCTGCCCCTCTGCCCCTCTGCCCCCCTGCCCCTCTGCCCCTCTACCCCTCTGCCCCTCTGCCCCTCTGCCCCTCTGCCCCTCTGCCCCCTGCCCCCTGCCCCTGCCCCTCTGCCCCCTGTTCTCATCAATATTTTTTGGTGTAATAGTAATGCAAAGCAAAAGAAAATTTTTTGGCGCTCACAGTATGACAAAATCAGATATTTGATCTTTATACCAGCGCAAAACCTTTTTGTGTCATCAAAGTAAAAATTTAGGCAGTGTCTGTGTGCAGCTTTAGCAATATGTTCAAATATTGACGGCTCCCATGAATGCCAATCAGGAGAAAGAATTGTGAAATTACACTGGTTACTACCCAGCACTATGGGAACTATTTTGATTCTATCGTCGCCTGCTATGGCAGCGAAACTAGAATCTTGGCGATTTGATCAAAATCTCAACCGACTGGAAATTAACACTTCAGGTAATGTTCAGCCTCAAGCACAACTAATCTTTAATCCTACTCGTTTGGTAATTGATTTACCAAGCACTAGATTTGACAGATCTCAATTAACACAATCAGTTGGTGGTGCAATTCGGGTGCTGCGGATTGGTCAGTTCGATGAACAAACAACACGCATAGTTGTAGAATTAAATCCTGGTTATACTCTTGACCCCAAGTTAATCAAATTCATCAGTACTACTGGTAGTAGATGGATAGTACAATTACCTAAACCAGTAGCTCAGGCAGTGGGTACGAATCCAGATAATGCCGAAAGACCTCGACAACTACCACCAAAGACCAATTTACCCACAACATCTACCTCAATATTACCGCCAACGGGTATTTATAATCAGGCGACTACAGATATTAATAACCCACCCAATCGTTCCACTGTGGTTAACAGGACAGCAGGGTTAACTCAGATTGATAATTTACGTATAACAGGTGACGGATTTTTTGTTCGTACCAGCGGAGGTAATCCGCAAGTTCAACTCTATCATAGCAATGATCGTCGAACCATCAATATTGATATTGCGAATGCCGCTTTATCCCCAAATCTCAGAAGCAGAGATTTATTAATTAATCGTTATGGTGTTAGACGCATCCAATTCTCCCAATTGCAAACTAGACCATTGGCAGTGCGGATGACTTTGTGGTTAGACAATAATAGTTCCAACTGGCAAGTTAATTCCAGCAATGTTGGTGGTTTTGTGATATTACCCAATCAGGTAGTCACAATACCTGGAGATAATAGTACATCTTCTACAGTACCTACTAATAATTCCCCAGCCACTAATTCCCCAGCCACGATTCAAGCAGTAGAATTAGGTGGTAATGGTACACAACTATTAATTAGAGCTAACCAAACCCTGACAGGAAGAGGGAGTTGGGATAGAAGTACTGGGTTATTTCGGATTACTATCAATAATGCTAAATTAGCTGCTAGAGTTACAAGGACTTTAATGCTAATAGCCCTATTCTCAAGGTGCGTCTACAATCTCAATCACCTAATACTGTCGTTGTCTTGATTCAACCTGCATCAGGAGTGCAAATCGGCGAATTAAATCAGGTCAGTGAGCAAATTTTAGCTCTCCAATTACAACGTTCTCGGAATATATCCAACTTACCTCCTTTAAATAGTACACAGTTACCAGAAATTAACACCGAAAATCCAATCAAACGTCCACAGATAGGCCAATATCCCTCTGTTCCCAAAGGAAAATTGTTAGTAGTGATTGACCCTGGACATGGTGGTAAAGATTCTGGAGCACCAGGAATAGGTGGTTTGCTAGAAAAGGATGTCGTATTGCCCATTAGCTTGAGGGTAGCCTCAATTTTAGAACAAAATGGTGTTCAAGCTGTACTCACCAGAGATGCAGATTTTTTTGTAGAACTTCAGGGACGAGTCGATATAGCCAAACGGGTCAATGCGACTTTATTTGTGAGTATCCATGCTAATTCCGTTGATGGTCGTTCTGATGTCAATGGCTTAGAAGTCTATTACTTTGATAGTGGCTATGGTCTAGCGGAAGTAGTCCGTAAGACTATTCTCCAAAATATTAGTACTATTAAAGACAGAGGCACACGCAAAGCTAGATTCTATGTCCTCAGGAAAAGTTCTATGCCCTCAATTTTAGTAGAAACCGGTTATATGACTGGAAGAGAAGATAATCCTCGTTTAGCAAGTAGAGCTTATCAAAATCTGATGGCAGAAGCGATCGCTCGTGGTATCCTCAGGTACTTACAGCAGAGGTAGAGGGGGGAAGAGGAAGGGGGGCAGGGTGCGGGGAGCAGGGGGGAGGTAAGAGGCAGGAGGGTGATGGGGTGATGGGGTGATGGGGTGATGGGGTGATGGGGTGATGGGGTGATGGGGTGATGGGGTGATGGGGAGAATATATTTTAAATTCTCTTTCCCCCTGCCCCCTGCCCCCTGCCCCTGCCCTCTTCTCCCCCTGCCCCCTGCCCCCTGCCCCCTGCCCCCTGCCCCCTGCCTCTTCCACCTTCCCTGTTCCCTTCTCAAAGATTTAGTAGTCAATTAGCGGATTGTCTGCTAAATTCTGTATTTTAAATCCCATAACTTAAATCAATATCTACCTGTGTATTCATCTTCCAACTTTGAAGACAATTTTTCTGCTCAAGAACCCCAACGTCATCCCATCGGGATTTTTGACAGTGGTGTAGGTGGCTTAACAGTACTGCGACAAATGTATCGTCAACTACCGAATGAATCAATTATTTATTTTGGGGATACAGCTAGACTTCCATATGGAGTTCGCTCACAAGCCGAAATTCTACAATTCGTCCGAGAAATTCTCACCTGGATGCAACAGCAACAGGTGAAAATGGTAATTATGGCTTGTAACACCAGTTCGGCTCTAGCCCTAGAACTAGTGCGTCAAGAATTTAATTTCCCGATTTTAGGGGTAATTTTGCCAGGAGCAAAGGCAGCTGTAGAGCAAGGAAAGCGAATTGGAGTCATTGCTACCCCAGCAACTGCTAAAAGTAATGCCTATAAGTATGCTATTCTAGAAATAGACCCCAATGCTCAAGTCTGGCAAGTTAGTTGTCCAGAGTTTGTACCTTTGATTGAGCAAAATCGCATTCACGACCCCTACACTATGTCCGTGGCCCGTTCCTATTTAGAGCCTTTATTAAAGAAGGAAATTGACACTTTAGTTTATGGCTGTACTCATTATCCTCATCTAGCACCAATACTGCGATCGCTCCTTCCCCATCCAGTGAAGTTAATTGATCCAGCTGTCTACACCGTAGCAGCCTGTGCTCAAGAACTAGAGCTACTAGGATTAATGAATACCTATCCACCACTACCAACTCGCTTTGGTGTCAGCGGTTGTCCACAACAATTTGCACAATCAGGAGTGCAATGGTTAGGATACACCCCATTGGTGGAACAGGTTCACTTCGCGGAAGTTCCTATTACTCAATTTTAACAGGGAAAAGGGAACAGTGTTCCCTTTCTCTATTGACTATTAACAGCCTCAGTTACTTTTTGCCTGATGGATATTTTTCGATTCCGAATATCTTGATTGTCAGTAGCCAAATTTACGCTTTTACGGGGAGAATTTTTACTTGACCGCTTGGCTAAGGCTAATAATAAATAGACTGTAAATAAATATCCAGTAGCTAAAATAAATATCATCATAGGCACATTTCCGTAAATCATCGTTTTACCAACTCTTTAAGTCAAATGGAATATAAAATTACATACAAAATCCAAGTACCACCACAGCCAATTAAGTTGTTCACTACTGGCTGTATCCTGGCATACTAAAGTCTGCCATAGAGCGATAATGCTCTCTGGTCAACTAATCAATGATTTAGTTCAATAAGATTGCAGACCATACATCCGACAGTAGTTCAGTGGCTAATTAAAAACCCTCAACTACACTCCTCAGCAGTCTACCTGGTCTGCACTATGTAGCCTCACGTTAATTGCATAGAAATCTTACTGACGCTCAACGTGTACTTGGTACGTATAGCGCCTACCGACAAGGGTAGAAGATGATCCTAATTAAGGAGGTTTCTTTGTCGCAGAACGAATCAAAGGGACAAACCCCTCGGCACTATCAGCAACCTATTATTTTAGACTCGCTCTCCCACTGAGTAAAATCACCTATTGATGCTTTAACTTGTGGTCGGTCGAATATCTGAAAAATTTAAAATCCTAGATTTTAGCGTAACACAAAGATCCTCAGTTTTAAGCTAACTTCTCGACTAATTTTGCAAATTTCTGGATGGTGAGATCAAAAATTGCTGGGTAGCTAACTTTACTAAAAATAATTTTGGTGTAAAATAAGCTATAGGTACTGAATCATGGAAAATTAAAAGTAAATAAAATTCTATTTTTGGTATAAACAGTCACCAAAATTAACCCAATTTGCCAGAAAAAACCAGCATCTTTTCCAGGTTTAAGAAAATTCGTTAATTTTTATGAAGACAAAAAGGCAAATTTTCTATTCCTTCATGAAAATTTGGTGATAGCACTGGGTTATCTTAAAATGAGTGAAGGATATGTAAACTTTCGTAACTATCGTCAGAGTCCGCCCATCCATGACCCCAGCTACCTCCCTGTTTACCCCTGTGGAAGCAGACCTGCGAATATTAGCAGATAACCTGAAACAGCTAGTTGGAAATCGCCACCCCATTCTCTATGCAGCCGCCGAACATTTATTCGGAGCTGGGGGAAAGCGTATTAGACCAGCAATTGTGCTGTTAATATCGCGGGCGACTATGTTAGAACAAGAAATCACGCCACGTCACCGAAGACTAGCAGAGATTACAGAAATGATCCACACAGCTAGCTTAGTACATGATGACGTAGTAGATGAGTCAGATATGCGACGTGGTGTACCGACGGTTCATAGCTTATTTGGCAACCGGATTGCGGTGCTAGCAGGAGATTTTCTGTTTGCTCAATCCTCATGGTATTTGGCCAATCTAGACAATTTAGAAGTAGTTAAATTACTTTCTGAAGTAATTATGGATTTAGCCGCTGGAGAGATTCAGCAGGGGCTAAATCGCTTTGAAGCCAGAGTTTCAACTGAAACTTATCTCCAGAAAAGCTACTATAAGACCGCCTCATTAATTGCTAACAGTGCTAAAGCTGCGGGATTACTGAGTGAAGTTAGTCCAGAAACCGCTGACCATTTGTATAACTACGGTCGTCATTTGGGCTTGGCATTTCAGATTGTAGATGATATTTTAGATTTCACCAGCTCTACAAATACCTTAGGTAAACCAGCCGGTTCAGATCTCAAAAGTGGTAATCTCACTGCACCAGTATTATTCGCTATATTGGAACAACCGTATCTGGAAGTGTTAATTGAGAGAGAGTTTGCCCAAGCCGGGGATTTAGAGCAGGCATTGGCACTGATTCAAGATAGTCAAGGCATACCCCAGTCCAGGGAATTAGCCGCTTACCATGCCAAGCTAGCCACTGAACATATTACCGCTCTAGCACCCTCAGAATCTCAACAAGCATTGATTGATATGAGTGATTATGTCCTGAGTCGATTGTATTAAAAATTGGGTTCATACCAATTTTGGATTTTGGATTTTGGATTTTGGATTTTGGATGCAAAATTATTTCGTTTGACGCCCCGGTACCTCGTGTGAGGAACAGATGGTCAATCCAAAATCGGCAATCTAAAATCCAAAATAGTTTGACTCAGTTACGGCGACGATAAATTCTCCTCCAGTGCCCTGAACATCTAGTCTCAAGCCAGATTCGGTGGGATTTCTGTTTGATAACCATGTTGTCTAAGTTGTTTTTCCATTAGCTTTTGTAACTGAGTCCGCTGAATTTCGATCACGTTATTCGTTGTACCAGGAGATTCAAAAAAAACTATACTGTCTACTGGTTCTAATGCCATCATTTGAAACAAAATATGAGTGACAGGAATAGCTGTAGCCACTATTTGCGGGTCAGTTACAGCAGATTTATTCCCAGCAACATCTTGTAAAGTAGGGAAAGCGTAAATTACACGCTTCACCAATTTTGGGTTAGAACGATTGCCCAATGTCGTTAAAACCCAATCTGAATCCAAGTTTTGGAGGATATAGTACTGGGGAAAGCGTAACTTTTGGGCAATGGCACTCAAAACGGGGGCAATTGCCGTAATCAGTTGTGGTGTTATACCATCATGAGGTGCATTATCAATCAGCAATTGAATTTGTGCTGCTAAATCCATCATGTTTTGTAAAGGGTTCCTGGGTAATGGAATTAAAAAGGGAACTCTCCACAAAATATTGTATTTTGAATTGCTTAATCATCCCATCACCGTTGACTTCAGACTAAGTACTGAGTCAAATGCTGAGTACAGCTATGGTGGGTGTCTCCTGGAGGTTTGAGATGAATTCAGCCATAACTGTGAATATTCAGGGAGAAAACTCGATTAGCGTGGAGGTGATATTTCAACTCCTATTACAGGAGCTTCAACAATCAACGAAAGCAGCCCCAGAGAATTGTCGGGATGTGGCCACCAGAATTACCGCGGAAGTTCAACGGATTTGCCATGAGAGCAAGCGAATTCAAGCTTCTGGTGCGATTGAAAGTGCTGCCACAACTCTAGCTCGACATCGACTGCAACAGTGTCTCAGATATTATCAATTTGGTTCTCATCGCGGCAGAGTAGAATTACATAGTACTTTGAGTGCTATTATTTATCGTTACATTAATCCTCCTCAAAAGCAACTAAGCTACCAAGGACGATTAACTATCATTGAAGATTTTCTCCAAAGTTTTTATTTGGAAGCTTTAAATGCTTTTCGTCGGGAAAACCAGCTAGAAATCACCTATCGTCCCCAAACCCTGTTGGAACTAGCTGAGTATATGGCATTTACCGAGCGTTATGGTAAACGACGTATTCCTTTACCTGGTCGTCAACAGCAATTAATTATCCTGCGAGCGCAAACCTTCTCACAACAGCAACCGCCAGAAACCAGTATAGATATAGAACAAGCTGCGGAAGGGAGTCATAGTGACAGTGACGGTTTTTGGGAAGAGCCAGCAGTGCAACAATTGCGATCAGCAATGGCCATGCAGTCAGAACCAGAACTGGAACAAGATGCTTTACGCACAGTGGTGATTAAGGAATTAATGGATTACTTAGAAGAACGCCAACAATCAGACTGTGCCGATTACTTCTCCCTTCGTCTTCAGGATCTGTCAGCTCAAGAAATTGAAAGGATTTTAGGTTTAACCCCACGTCAAAGAGATTATTTACAGCAGCGATTCAAGTATCATTTAATCCGGTTTGCTTTATTACATCGCTGGGAATTAGTTCACGAGTGGTTAGAAGCTTCTCTACCGACAAATTTGGGATTGACTCCCCAGCAATGGCAATCTTATACCGCTCAATTGGAGGATAAACAACGGTCTTTACTAGAATTAAAACAACAAGGAGAAACAGATGAAAAAATTGCCAAAATGTTAGGGCTATCTATGGCACAACTACAAAAACGCTGGTTTAAAATTTTGGAGCAAGCTTGGGAAATTCGTAACTCATTAGTGTCCGGATCAGGTGCATCTACTCATGAATAAAGACTCAGAATCCTTACAACGCCAGTTAATTGATTGGTTATTGGCAGTTTCTGGCGATGCTGACGAACATACTTTGGTAGATTGTGAGGGAATTGACGGGGTACAAAACCCTCTCAAGGAAACCACTACATCAAAAAGTAGTGAGCCAGAGTTGGGGGAGAACACCCAAACCTTTGAACTAGGAGAAATTCCTACTGTGCAAGAACGTTTTCAAGCCGTCCTGAAGCGTCGGTTACAATTTCAAAATCAAAATCACCCACCTTTATTTCCTTGGGAATCTCAACTAGTAGATTATCCTGAATCTCTAGAAGATACTTCGATCGCCTTAGTTCCTGCCTGGGGGTGGTTGGCCAGCATCGAAGTTAACTTTACCAGTTGCTTTACCTGATCAGGTTTTTGGGCAATTGCTAGAGAAATGTCAGGGATTAATCACATCTTCGCTACCGCTAGGGGTCAAACTAGTTCAGGTAGTGGAAAGTTTTTTCCCAGATGAGTCTCAAACCATCAATGATTTAGCTGGAATGGTGCTGAGAACCGCTTATCGGTCTGCGGATACTCTGGAAACAATGCCCAATCTTCAGAGTGATTACTCAGATTTACAATCGCGTCAACAAATGGCGTTATCTTTACTAGCAGCTAAACAACTTCTAGAAAATCTGACTATATCAGTTTCACCCACTGATAAAGTGGTAGAAAGACAATGGCTTACTAATGCAGGTACTTTGCATCTGAAAGTAGAACTGCAATCTCTGGGTGAAGAGACAACGTTAACCGTGAAAACTGAGTTACCAACTCCGGGAATTTTAAAACTACGGGGAAATGGTTCTCAAGCCATGGCCCAATCTTCAAATCCAGGATGTTTGAGTGTCGAATTATGCTGCGGACAACCTAACCAAACTTATACTTTGTCGGTGGAATCTTTAGAACCAGGTGAACAACCTTTGTTGTTTGTCATTAGTCCCACTATCTAAGTCAACTACCAACGCTAGCACTCTCATTGTTGAGGATTGACCTTGTGAACAGCAACGAAGATAACACTTCGACAAAAATAAGTATATTCCCTTGGATACTTAACGGATATCTAAAGTTACGATAGGGAAAGCTAAGGCTGAAAACAGGGTCAAACAATTTTTAGATTCTGGATTTTAACCATCTAGCATTGTCTATGGCATCTACATCAACGGTTTGTTTGTCTCAAGATGTTTAACATATCCAGGATAAATCGGTTTTGGCCTCTATCTCTAGGACGTTATTTACGAAAAAATAGCCAAAATCTTGCCACTACAGAAGTGGAAGATGCAGTTCCTTTGAGAGTTCTAGTGCTAGCGTTGGTAATTTTGGGCATTGTGGCGACGGATGTAGCTGCTGATACTAAGTTTAGTTTTTGGGCAGTACCTTTGAGTATAGTTGGTGCTGTTTGGGGTTACTACCGTCGTCGTTATCCGAATATCCCAATTAAATTTTGCATTGCTATTGGGATGTTAGCCGCACTAGGTGCTTTCTTTGGGCAATTATTGGCGGAATTAAATGATACTCGATTGGGTTTAGCGGAATTATTAATCCAACTGCAAGTACTACACAGTTTTGATACACCTCGTCGCAAAGATTTAGGTTATTCAATTGTGATTGGTCTGATTTTGATTGGGGTGGCGGCAACACTGAGTCAAACTTTAGCTTTTGCACCTGTGTTATTATTATTTTTAGGGATCGCCCTCCCGACTTTAATTTTAGACTATCGCTCACGTATAGGTTTACAACCATTCCAATTTAAACGGGAAAAATCGCTTCAGTCTAAATCCTCCAGTTTAAATTTCCAATTCCTGATTTTAAATTTCTTGCTGATTGTCGGACTGGGATTAGGCATTTTTGCAGTTTTACCCAGATTCCCCGGTTATCAGTTACGAACTTTTCCTGTGAGTGCACCGATTGAAGTAAAAGGGCATTTTACAGGTAATAGTATTATTAATCCTGGTTATGTTCGTCAAGGGAAAGCCAATAATCAAGGTAGCGGTAAAGATGCTAACACCGGACAAAACCAAAATGGTGAAGCCGGAACCATAGATAGTAATTTTTATTATGGTTTTAATAGTCAGATGAATCAAAATCTGCGGGGAGTGATGAAACCCAAGGTGGTGATGCGGGTGCGATCGCAATCTGAAGGTTTTTGGCGCGTCCTGGCTTTTGATAAGTATAATGGTAAGGGGTGGGAAATTTCGCGGAATGAGCAAGTAACTACGTTGAAACGCTCATCTTGGTCTTACCAAATCTATCTTGCGCCTAAATTATATAGTGGTAAAACTCAAGAAGTAGTTCAGACTTATACCGTAGTATCAGATTTACCGAATTTGATACCCGCAATGGCTAGTGCGAAAGAAATATATTTTCCCACACCGATTATAGCTGTAGATCAAGAAGATGGATTGCGATCGCCTGTAGAATTAGCGGAAAGCATGACTTATACTGTCATCTCCGCAGTTCCCTACCGCGACCGGACTTTATTAGGTAAAGCGAATAATAAATACCCGCGTAATATTCTCAAACATTATTTGCAAATCCCACCAGAAATAGCGGATAAAGTCAAAAAACGCACTGAAGAAATTATCAATAATTATAATCAGGAAATAATTTCGCGCTCTCCGGAAAAGAAAACTCTGAATTCAGCTTACGAAAAAGCTCTGTATTTAGCACAATACATCAAACAAAATTATGCTATTCCCAAAAACCCCACAGAATATCCGCATTTTGGGGAAAAAGACGATTTAGTAGATGTGTTCTTATTTAAATATAAAGGTGGATATCCAGATCATTTTTCCACCACACTCACCATCATGCTGCGTTCCATCGGGATTCCCAGTCGATTAGTTGCGGGTTTTGCTCCCGGAGAGTTTAATCCATTTACGGGAATGTATGTTGTCCGTAATACCGATGCCTATGCCATGACCGAAGTATATTTTCCCAACTACGGTTGGTTTACCTTTGACCCAATTCCCAATCATCCCCTGATTCCACCTTCCATCGAAGAAACTCAAACATTTAGTGTTTTGCGTCAGTTTTGGAATTGGGTAGCAGGATGGTTACCAACCCCAGTCACAAGTTGGATTAATAATGTATTTGGGATAGTGTTTGGATTCATTGGTCGAGTCATTGGTTGGTTTTTAGGATTATTCGCACAAGGTTGGTTAGGAATCGTCACTGGTTTAATCGTGGGAACTACAGTTGCTTTCTTAGGTTGGTTAAGTTGGGTACAATGGAGAGGATGGTTAAATCGACGTTGGTTGCAAAAACTTCCCCCCATCGAAAAACTTTATCAACAAATGCTGCAATGGACAGCAGAAAAAGGTTTGGGTAAACATCCGGCTCAAACACCATTGGAATATGCTAGAGTATCTTATCAGCATCATGCACCAAAAACAGCTGAAGTGATTGATGATATCTGTCAAGCTTATGTGAGTTGGCGTTATGGTGGTCATGCGCCTGACTGGAAGCAATTGCGACAAAGATGGGAAGAATTACAGAGAATAAAGCAAAAATAAAACCAAGTGATTTTCAATCCGTAATATATTGTCAGAATCAAGCAAAGAAATCAGAATCTGCAATTAATTCAGCTTCATTATTGACACTCCCCGCTCTGAAGAGACGGGGATTCTTTAATCAAAGACAAGACTTACTTAGACAGGATTTCTCCAGTCTGAGCAGAGGACTCATCTCCTAAAGCGTTGCTTACGTCTAGCGCAAAAGTTCCGGTATGCCCTACCGTACTCAATCCTCGACTCAGGATGTTTCTAGCTGCATTTTCGTCTCTATCCATGACACAACCACATTTACAAACGTGGGTTCTAGTGGATAGGGTCTTCTTAACAACTTCACCACAACTAGAGCATTCTTGGGTAGTATATTGCGGGTTAACCGCAACTGTGACTTTCTGGAATACTTTGCCAAAATATTCAAGCCAGACACGAAACTGATACCAAGATGCATCGTTAATTGACTTAGCTAAACAATGATTTTTCACCAGATTTTTAATTCTCAAATCTTCATAAGCGATCAAGTCGTTGGACTGAATTACGCACCGTGCTAATTTCACAGCATGGTCTTTACGTTGCCTACTTATTTTGAGATGGCGTTTTCCTAAAATCTGTCTAGCTTTGCCGCGATTTTTTGAACCTTTTACTTTTCTGGAAACACGACGCTGTGAAAGTTTTATCACCTTTTCACCTTGTCGTAAAAATCTAGGATTCTCAACCGTTATACCTTCAGAATCAGTATAGTATTCTTTCAAACCTACATCTAATCCTATCGTATTTCCAGATGGTTCTATATTTTCTTGCCGATGGATATCAATACATAATTGACAATAATAACCATCAGCACGTTTTACCAATCTCACCCGTTTGATTTGGTTAATTTGATAAAAATGTAAATCGCGTGTCCCTTTAAGTTTTAATCTCCCAATTCCTTTTTTATCTGTGAAAGTTATGCTTTTACGATCATCCGCAAGTTTCCATCCAGAAGTTTTATATTCAACAGAACGACAATCTTTTTGGAATTGCGGGAAACCTTTTTTACCAGGGATGCATTTTTTACAGCTATCATAAAACCGAGAGATAGAAGACCAAGCTCGTTCAGCACTGGCTTGTCTAGCCATTGAGTTGAGTTCATTCGCATAAGGAAAATTAGCCGCTAGTTGTGCACAATATTTTTGCAAATCGTTTTTACCTGTATTTGGAACATCCATCCACAAGCGAATGCAGCTATTACGAATGAATTGTGCCGTCCGAATTGCATCATCTATTGCGGTGAGCTGATCTGACTTTCCATAAACTTTAAACTCAAAAACAAGCATTTTCTTTACCTCCTATCTTATACTACTTCTAGCAGAATAAGATTGTCAAGATGATTAGGAATGAAATACTGAAGGCGGTTAAAACCGCCCGTGTCGTTTTTCATCCCCTGTCTAAAGCACGAAAGACGGAACTTCGTTCCTGTTTCTCAGGGGCTTTCAAACTTCCCGGTTTTCCTTGTAACTAAGTTAATGTAATAATTGCTAGGAAATTTTAAACCAGTTGTCATTTTTCCAGTCATCCTTATTTGATGGTTAACAGTTAGCTGTTAACCATTAACCATCAACAAACATCACGTCTTACTTAGAGTGAGACTTTTCTGGTAAACCAACATTAGCATGGGCTGATTTACCATTGCTTCCATTAGTATGACCGTTACCATTACGGGGTTGAATTAAACCATAACCCCCATGATTACGTTCATAAATAACATTAATCTCTCCTGTGTCAGCATTACGGAACATATAAAAATCATGTCCTACCAATTGCAGTTGTTCTTGAGCTTCTGCAAGAGTCATCGGGGGCATAGAAAAATACTTAGTCCGGACAACTTCAGTAGGTAATTCGGGAGTCCGTGAGCCAATTAAATCTGTTGCTACTGGCTCATCAATTAATACTTCTGTAGTAGCGATGGGCTGAGTTTTTTGGTCTTGACGCCTTTCCTTGTATTTACGTAGTTGCCGAGCAATTTTGTCTGCTACTAAATCAATACTAGCGTATAAATTCTCGCTGCTTTCTTCCGCACGGATAATGTTCCCATTGGCATAAATAGTTACTTCCGCCGCTTGCTTTGTATTAATTCGGGGATTGCGAGCTACGCTTAAATGTACATCCACTTCATTTGTAATACTCTGGAAGTGACTAACCGCTTTTTCAATTTTTTGATGTACATACTCCCGAATCGCATCGGTGATTTCAATATTTTTACCTTGGATGACAAGCTTCATGTAAACTCTCCAGCTCAATATTGGATGAAAAATTGTTTGTCTATGAAACGAGATTGTGGTCAGGTCTATGACTACCACACTGTACAATTATAAACCTTCTTTTACACTACTGTTAGCCTGCTGCATTTTTTGTGGTTTCCCATCTCTAAATTGGATTTATGTTTCCCGCTTAGTCCCGGTTTTCAAATGGTTGCCAAACGAATGAAAACCTGTATATAACTACTAAGTGAGATAGTCCTAACCATAGCGCCTGTATTTCTCAAGTAGAGCAAAGTTTACAAATCTAGAAAGTCTACTCGTTATTGATTGACAATACAAGTCAGAAATGGAAATCTAACCGCAAAAGGATGCCAGTAACTTCTTAACAGTAGAGTGCATTGGGTTTGATGGTTTTGACGTGATGGCTCTTGTAGAGAACTCCTCCCAATACCATTGAGGTTATATCTTTAAACTAGCACTTTGTAGTCTACAAAACAAATTCCCTTGATGTTCCTTTAAAATCCTTTGCATAGCTTGACATTTGTGAACTCTCCCCCCGTAACTTGCAATATTTTGTTTCATTAATTTAGTTGATTTTGAACATGGCGCATAGTAGCGAAACATACAAATACCGTTGTTTGTTATATAACAAAACATTAATGTCTTATTTAGAAGCTCATCAATGGCAGCTGCACTTAGTTACTGAGCGTATTCATCACCCTGAGTTAGATGATGTGTTAATTTTACTAGAACATCCACCTGTGTATACTTTAGGAAAAGGCGCTAACCCGGAATTTCTCAAATTTGACATTGACAAAAAATCCCATGAAGTGTACCGAGTTGAACGAGGTGGTGAAGTGACATACCATTGTCCTGGTCAACTGGTGGGTTATCCAATTTTAAATCTGCAACATTATCGTCAAGACTTACACTGGTATTTACGGCAACTAGAAGAAGTATTAATTCGAGTTTTATTAAATTATGGATTACCGGGAGAACGACTTCCCGGTTTAACCGGAGTTTGGCTAGAAGGACGTAAAGTAGCAGCGATGGGGATTAAAGTCAGTCGTTGGATTACCATGCATGGTTTTGCTATCAATGTTTGTCCGGATATGTCAGGCTTTTCCGAAATTGTTCCCTGTGGGATTGCAAATAAATCTGTAGGGAGTTTAGCTGAATGGATTCCGGATATCACCTGTGAAGAAGTACGTTTTCATGTCGTCCAGTCTTTTGCTGAGGTATTTGGGGTGGAATTTCAACCAGGAATGTAGGGTTTTGTGCGACATTCGGTATAAATCTACTAATCGCTGTTCATATTTGACTAAATCTTGGTAAATCTCTTTAAAAATTGCCGTGGCTACTGGGTCTGTTAAGATGACACATAAATTACCAATATCACCAATACCCATTTGTACATCTCCCAACGCACAACGCAATTGATACATATCATCGCTACCTGTAAAGGTAGTTTTGATTTTGGCATATTGATTAGTGTTATTAGTAAATAAAGATGGTTTTTCGCCTAATTGATGGAGATAATTTTCTAATTTCTGAATATGATGATGTTTGTTGGTAATCATTTCTTGAAAAAGAGATTTTATTTGGGTATCTGATGCTTTTTCAAGATATTTTTCCAATGCTTTTAAAGCGTAACGTTCACCAACTAGTACGGAACTTAATCTTTTAGTGATATCATTTTTAGTGGAACCACCCCAAGCATCAGCTAATTTCCACCATTCAGTATTTGGATCTTTTTCATCTGATAAACCGACATTTTTTCCACCATAACCTAAACGATTTAAAATGGCTGTGGTAAAAATAGCTAAATCCCCAGGTTCACGAGAAGTAATTAAATTTCCTTCCACAACTAATGCTTCATCTAAATATTTGGCTCCAGCATTGATCATATCTTGACGAATAGCACTAAAACCTGTAGCTTGTTTATTTTTGAGCAAATCACTTTCAATTAAAACTTGGTCCGTGACAAATAGCTGCAATCCATTTTCCTGCTTCCATTGCTTCTTCTACAAAGCGAACTGTAGGAAAACTACGCCGCATTTTATCTGGAGCCATACCCCCAGGAATGATGACTGCATCGAATTCTGAGGCAATAGCTTCGGTGGTAGTACCATCAGCTTGCATGGTTAATTTGCCACGTTTACCCTTGTATTTTTCATTCATCCGAGAACCGAGGACTACTACCTCTATACCCGCTAGTTTTAGTCCATTAAAAGGGACTATAAATTCCATATCTTCCACATCTTGTTCAATCAAGATAGCAACTTTTTTCTTACTAGTATGATTATTATTTGTCATTGATTTGCCTGATTTATTTCTAAATTAAACTAGATGTTACTTGTTCGTGATATCAGACTGATATTTGATTTAAAAAAATATTCCCTATTCCCTAATCCCTACTCTCTATATCGTAAATAATTGCTGGTAATCATGAGAGAGAATAGCATGAAATTTAGCAAATTTATCAGGAGGAATAGCATTTTGCAACACGGCAAAAACAGCCCTGACATGCATTGCTGCGGTTGTGGGGGCTAGATTTTCTCTTTGACTAGTACGGGAAATAAATTCTTCCAGATGGAAATTTTGACTAACTTCTCCTTCTTGTCCTTGTAAATAATCTCCTAATTCCTGCGGTAGTTGTATAGCTAAATTTTGTGCTTCTTCTGCCGGAATACATTCGTTAATAGTTTCTAGGGTGGCAAAGACAGCTCGTTCCACTTCCTCGCGAGACTCAGATTGAGCTAGACTTTGAACATGGGTAATAAATTCAGCATATTCCATTTCTAGATTACCTCTGTTATTTGTTAATAACTTAAAAATCAGCTTATGGTTTCCAGCATATACTTGTGTTGATTACTTAACTTCATTCTCAAGAAATAGATTATTTATGTCTAAAGTTATATAAAAATAATCTTTGAGTTTAAAAAACTTCATACCAATTAAAGATTAAAATTTAAAAAATCAGATAATCAGATTATAATAAGTTGGGTTCTAAATTTTGTCGTCAAATCCCATAGGGTATTTAAAATCACATATGGTAACACAACTCAGCGAAACCAAAGCCCAAACTGAACTCAGAATTAAATGGGAACCGCTACCCAAAGATTTTCAATTAGAGGATGAACCAGTGGAAAATACAGGACAGCCACTTTTAGCTGGTGCGTTGCGGGAAAGCTTGGAAATCAGTGGTTTCATCCAACCACAAATGTTGATAGCTTCTAACTTTGGACTTTGTGCAACGGTAAACGACCAACTAGTGATTAAAGCCCCAGATTGGGTTTTTGTACCTTCCGTCAAAGAAGTGATTAGTAATCGCAAAACTTATACACCGATTTTAGAAGGTGAAATTCCGCTGATGGTGATGGAATTTCTCTCAGACAATGATGGGGAAAAATATTCACTTAAGCGTACCTATCCACCAGGAAAATGGTTCTTTTATCAACAGATTTTACAAGTTCCTATCTATATAATTTTTGACCCAAATGGGGGATTATTAGAATATCATGAATGGGAAAATGGACGTTATGAATTAAAGTTAGCCGATGAGAATGGTCGTCATTGGATAGAAGTAATGGGTTTATATTTAGGAACATGGAGAGGAACAAAAGAAGCTCACACTAGTTATTGGTTACGTTGGTGGGATCAGAAGCATAATTTGTTACCTTGGGCTGTGGAACAAATTGCACAGGAACGTCAACGTGCTGAACAAGAACGTCAACGTGCTGAACAAGAATATCAGCGTGCTGAACAGGAACATCAGCGTGCTGAACAAGAATATCAACGTGCTCAACAAGAACGTCAGCAAAAAGAAAGATTAATGGCTTACTTACAATCTCAGGGTATTGACCCTCATAATTTACCGTAGTAGTCTATAGCAGTATTATAGGAGAATTAAATTAATTGGTTAAGCAAAGATTAGATATTTTATTAGTAGATTTGGGTTTATGTCCATCTCGTCAACAAGCACAAAGGTTAATTCAAGCCGGGGAAGTAACTGTAAATCAACAGATAATAGATAAATCAGGAACAGAGGTAGATATTGCAGCAAAAATTCAAGTTAAAGAACGTCCTCCTTTTGTTTCTCGTGGTGGAGAAAAATTGGCTAAAGCTTTACAGTTATTTGCGATTCCTGTGCATAATCGTGTGTGTTTAGATGGGGGAATTTCTACAGGTGGCTTTACTGATTGTTTGTTACAAGCTGGTGCTAGCAAAGTTTACGGTATAGATGTCGGTTATGGTCAAGTTGACTGGAAAATTAGAACTGATGCGCGGGTAATTTTACGAGAACGCACTAATTTACGTCAATTAACACCAGAAGATTTATATTCAGAAAATGACCCGATTCCGGATTTAGTCGTAGTTGATGTATCGTTTATTTCTCTAACAAAAATTTTACCTGCGGTTTGGTGTTTAACTCAAGCACCCAAGGAAGCTATTCTATTAGTTAAACCTCAATTTGAAGTCGGAAAATCCAAGGTGGGAAAAAAGGGAGTTGTGCGTGATTCTCTAGACCAAGCGGATGCTATTTTCCAAGTTTTACAAACTGCTTTAACGTTAGGTTGGAAATACAAAGGTTTAACTTGGTCACCAATCACTGGACCTGCTGGTAACGTAGAGTTTTTGTTATGGTTAGGGATGGAAAGTGAATTTGTACCACCTGATTTAATTATGATTCAGGACTTAACAAAGCAAGCATTTTCAGCAATTTTCATCTAGATGAACTATTTTGCTAGATTTTTGCACTTAATTAACACAATAGGACATTAAAGATAACTTATGCTACCTTTAATGATTTTCCCAAAGTTTGTGGTTCTGGCAAAGGTGTACCATCCGTCAAATATGACTCAATCAGCATTTCCAAGACTTCTTGAGCATTTTTAATAGCTTCTTCATAAGTATCCCCATAAGTACAAGGCTGCATAATATTAGTAAATTCCGGCACTGAAACTACATAGCATTGGTCTTCTTCAGACCACTGAATTAGTATTGTATATTTCATTTCTCTGGTTTGCTTGTCTTTAACCCCATAACTCCACCATTTGCTCCACCTTAACTAAAGTATTAGCACACAAAATCCCAGAAGCAGCGGCAGCAGGTACGCCAATTCCTGGTAAAGTACTATCACCAACTCGATATAAATCCTTGATTGGTGTGTATATACTAGGAAACATTCCTTTTCCGGCTGCAATTGCTGGACCGTATGTTCCTTGATAACGTCGTAAATAATTAGCATGGGTTAATGGTGTACCGATCAGTTCTAACACCACTCGCTCTCGAATATCAGGGATAATTCGCTCTAGAGCTTGATATAAAGATTCAGCTTTTTCTCTTTTTTTAAATTCATATCCGTCATTACGTTCCCATCCTGTAAAGGGTTCTAAGGTATAGGCATGCACTACATGATGTCCTTTGGGGGCTAAAGTTTTATCCCACACTGTAGGAATAGAAATCATGCATGTATTACCAGGTGTGGTAATATCCTGCTCGGAATCATGAACGACAACATGATGACCTGTTAAATTCTCTAAACCATCCGCTCGAAAGCCTAAATGCAAATGTATAAAACTATCAACTGCCGGAGTATCTAATGCTGCTTGGCGATTAGTTGCAGGTACATCTTCAGGATTTAGTAAATGGTTGTAGGTGTCCCAAATTGTGGCGTTAGAAATAACTACAGATGCTTTCAGGGTTTCACCATTTCGCAAACGCACACCCACAGCTTTTCCTGATTCTACTAAAATTTTTTCCACGTGGCATCCTAAACGCAACTCTCCTCCCCAACGTTGTAAACCTCTGACCAAAGCATTGACAATTGCTTGGGAACCACCTACTGGATATTCTACACCAACACGCGAACGCTTCCCCAACATAAACGCCATTTCTGGTGCTATGGTTCCTTCTGCTTTTAATCCAGAAAGCAAAAAACATTCTAAATCTATTAACCTTCGCACCCAAGGGTCTTTTACGGTGGTATCCATCACTCTACCCACAGAAGTTTGCACAATTGGTAGGTGGAGGAGCATTTTCCCTAACGATGGTAAATAACGACGTAGTAATATAGGCAATATCTGCCAATCTGCTCTTAAGGCTGGAGTGGGAATGCCTTTCATCGCCTCATATAGCCCTAATAAACGTTGTTGAAATTGCCGAAATTCTTCCGCACCTTGAGGTGTGATTTGAGATAATTCTCGACCATACTGTTCAGCATCACTATAAACTGCTACGGTGGCTTCAGGAAAGTGATAATGTCCCAGAGGGTTATAATTTATAACTTGGATAGATTCACCCAGAGCATCCAGAACTTGTTGCAGTGGATTTAAGCTGTGTGGCTGATTTAAACCAGAATAGAAAGAGGTGCCTGAATCAAATTCAAAGCCTCTACGTCTAAAACTATGGGCTGCACCCCCAGCAGTTGTGTGACTTTCACAGACAATTACCTGTTGACCATAACGAGCAAGTAATCCCGCAGCACATAACCCGCCAATACCACTACCAATAATGATTACATTTTGCATAGTCAATTCTTATTTACTACTTTACCCCATTCCTAATGCTCATGAATAAACCGTTGATTGAACTGAAAGGTGTTTCTAAGTCCTTTGGTAATAATAAAGTATTAGATCATGTAAATTTGAGCATTTATCGAGGAGAAGCATTAGCGATTATTGCCATTCGGGAACTGGTAAGTCTACTATTCTACGAATAATAGCGGGTTTGTTGCAACCTGATGAAGGCGAAATTTATATCCAAGGGGTACGACGAGATGGGTTAATTGAAGATGGTCGAGATGCGGTGGGGATTGGGATGGTATTTCAACAAGCAGCATTGTTTGATTCCCTCACCGTGGAGGAAAATGTCGGCTTCTTACTCTATCAAAACTCAAAATTAAAGCGATCGCGGATTCGAGATATGGTAAGTGAGAAATTAGACATGGTAGGTTTACCAGGTATCGGTCATCTTTACCCGTCAGAACTTTCCGGTGGGATGCGAAAACGAGTCAGTTTTGCCCGTGCGATTATGTCTAATCCTGACAACCCCGTTGATACTCCAGAAGTTCTATTATACGATGAACCTACAGCTGGACTTGACCCCATTGCTTCTACAGTCATAGAAGACCTGATCCGCCATTTACAACGTCTACAAGGAATCTGTAACACTTATGCTATAGTCACCCACCAAGAAAGTACGATTCACCGGACTGCTGACCAAATTGTGTTTTTGTATCAGGGTAAAGTACAATGGCAGGGTACAGTTGAACAAATAAATCACACTGAAGACCCTTTGATTAGACAATTTATGAGTGGGAGTGTACATGGCCAATTCAGGTAGTTGGTTAATGGGTAATCAACGCAAAAATATGATTAGTAACTTACACCAAGTCACTAAAAGAGTGCAACAAATTTAAAACCACCAAACCCAGATATGATCTGGCTTTCTTGTTTTTGAATTTTGAACTTTGAATTTTGAATTTGTATCACTCCCACGAGGTTTTTTATGACAAACCGGTTTGCATCTGCACGCACATTTAGAGAAGGTTCGGTAGGATTATTAATTCTGCTGGGACTGGGGGCTTTTGGCGTAGTTCTATTATGGTTAAATAGATTCACTGGTGGTAACAGTTCCTATAAAGCAATTATTGAATTTTCTAACGCTGGCGGGATGCAAAAAGGAGCATCAGTTCGCTACCGTGGTGTTAAAGTTGGCAGCATTTCCAGGGTAAAACCAGGAGTAAATGGTGTGGAAGTGGAAATTCAAATTGCTCCCCCTGACTTGATCATTCCCTCTAATTCCACCATTGAAGCTAATCAAAGTGGATTAATTAATGAAAGTATTATTGACATCACACCCAAAGGCTTACTACCAACAGGAGCTACTAAGTCTAAACCCTTAGACCAAAATTGTAATAAAAGTCTGATTATTTGTAATGGTTCTCGTTTAAAAGGGATGATTGGAATTAGTACTGATGCACTAATTCGGGAATCAACTGCTTTCTCGGCTCAATTTAATGATAAAAAACTTTATCAAAATCTGAATACAGTTTTGGAGCGTTCTGCAACTGCTGCTTCTAGTGTAGCGGAACTAACCAAAGACCTTCAGCGTTTGAGTCGAAGTTTTCAAGGACAAATGGGGATATTTTCAGGAACCGCAGTAAGTATACAACGAGCTACCAATCAACTCACGGCAACTAGCACCACAACAGCAAATCAATTTGGGTCTACAGCCAAACAATTTGGGTCTACAGCCCAACAATTGAGTTTAACCGCTAATCAAGCAAGTAGACTACTGAATAACTTGGATAACCTATTAACCACAAATCGTTCTTCTTTAGTCAGCGCTTTGAATAATATCACCCAAACTAGTAATCAATTGCGACAGACAGTAACTAGTTTATCACCAGCGGTGAATCGGTTGACCCAAGGTGAAATATTAAAAAACCTAGAAACGCTCTCAGCGAATGCCGCTCTAGCTTCAGCTAATTTACGGGATGCTTCTAAAACTTTAAACGACCCTAAAAATATTATCCTTCTGCAACAAACCTTAGATTCAGCTAGAGCTACCTTTGAAAATACCCAAAAAATTACTTCTGATTTGGATGAATTGACTGGAGATCCAAAATTCCGGAAAAATCTGCTGCAACTGGTCAATGGTTTGAGTAAATTGGTATCTTCCACCAAACAAATGCAAGAGGATACACAGGTGGCTGTCACTTTAGATGCACTCAAAGCATCTGTGAGTAAATCCGATGCAATAATTCCTGCTTCTCCACCCCATCAATCTGTCCCTAAATCAAATCTGGTAATTTCTCAACCTACTCCCTCCATACCTGATAATAAATCCGATTTAATCGTTAACTTTCCTAGTGCTAAAACATTTGTCAGTCAATCAGATGTGCAGAAATCTAATATCATGACTTCTACACCTGTTTCCATCCCGTCCCCAATTCACGAAGCACTGAGTATTTCTCCCACACCTCTAGCTCTGGAAACAACAGCACCGCAAATTTCACCAACTGCCAATTCCGAATCATCCCAGCAGAAACTAGTGCAGGAGTTAAAAACGCTCAAAAAGTAAATTCCCTGGGTTCTGATTCCATCCCTAATTCCAATCTTGTTCTTCTTTCTTACCCCGACTTTTGTAAATTCCACCCACATCATGCAATTCACGGGTCTTAGCATAAAGTTCGCTTTCTGTCAAGCCCCAATGCTGTAAAACCTGATCTAAATCTTTCTGAATGTCTCTAGCACCGGGAAATCCTTGATAACGGATTTTTAGTCTGGCTAATTCTGCTAAATTGTAATCAGTTGGCTGTTCTGAGAGTAGAATATTTATAAAAGGGCGATCGCGATTGTAGAGGGGATGCTGTTGATCCTTATTTCCGAGGGAATCTGTCATAATCTATACAACTGGTAGGATGAATGGGAGGTAGATGGCGGAAAAGGATGAATAGCTGGTAAATCTCGCTATTTTTGGCTGTTGACGGCAACTACACCTGAGACATACGGCTCTCACCACTGCCATTCTATTTTAAATAAAGATACATTTTGTTTAAGAAAATACATGAAATTTTAGATGAGGGTGAACTTTATCTCACCCAAAGTCCAAGCAGCAAGGGAGCAAGAACCCGCTATGTTTGAACACTTCACTTCTGAAGCCATTAGAGTCATTATGTTAGCCCAGGAAGAAGCACGTCGTCTGGGTCACAACTTTGTGGGAACTGAGCAAATTCTTCTAGGTTTAATAGGAGAAGGAACCGGAGTTGCTGCTAAGGTGTTAAGCGAGCTGGGTATTACCCTGAAAGATGGACGTCGCGAAGTCGAAAAAATTATTGGACGCGGTTCTGGTTTCGTCCCACCAGAAATTCCTTTTACTCCGAAGGTAAAAAGTCTCTTTGAGCAATCCTTTCGAGAGGCTAATAATCTAGGACATAACTACATTAATACAGAACACCTATTGTTAGGTTTGACGGAAGCAGGTGAAGGTGTCGCTGCTAAAGTCCTGCAAAATTTGGGGGTTGACCTCAAAAGTGTCCGAGCGGCAGTGATGCGTCGCTTAGGTGATAATACGGCTGTTGTTACTGGTGGTAGTGGGCAAAGACGCAATCAGCCTTTAAGTATAGAAGAATTTGGCAGAAATCTGACTAAATTAGCGCAACAAGGTAAGTTAGACCCAGTAGTTGGTCGTCAAAAGGAAATTGAGCGCACTATTCAAATTCTCGGTCGTCGTACTAAGAATAATCCCGTCTTAATTGGTGAACCAGGAGTTGGTAAAACTGCGATCGCCGAAGGATTAGCACAACGCATCATCAACCAAGATGTTCCCGAAGTGTTGCTCCATAAGCAAGTAATCAGCTTAGATATGGGATTACTTGTGGCTGGAACTCGGTTCCGGGGTGACTTTGAAGAACGCCTGAAAAAGGTGATGGAAGAAATTCGCAGTGTGGGGAATATCATCTTAGTCATTGACGAAGTTCATACTTTAGTCGGGGCTGGGGGTACAGAAGGCGGTTTAGATGCAGCTAATATCCTCAAACCAGCTTTAGCCAGAGGGGAACTGCAATGTATTGGTGCGACCACGCTGAATGAGTACCGTCAATATATTGAACGGGATGCAGCTTTAGAACGTCGTTTCCAACCTATATTGGTCGGGGAACCATCAGTAGAAGAAACAGTGCAAATTCTCCAAGGTTTGCGCGGTGCTTATGAACAACATCATCAAGTTCATATTGCTGATGCCGCACTGTTAGCAGCAGCAGAACTAGCAGATCGTTATATTAGCGATCGCTTTTTACCAGATAAAGCCATTGACTTGATTGATGAAGCTGGTTCACGAGTGCGGTTGCGAAATTCTCATGGTTCCACGAACAAAGAACTAAAACGAGAACTAATTGAAGTCACCAAATCTAAACAAGAAGCCGTCAGACTGCAAGATTATGGTAAAGCCAGAAGATTGCGGGAACAGGAAGAGGAACTAAAAACTCGACTTTATCAGGAAATGCAAACTGATAAACCTGTAAATATCCCCATCGTAGATGAGGAAGATATTGCTCAAATCGTAGCTTCATGGACAGGTGTACCAGTTAACAAGCTGACTGAATCCGAGTCAGAATTGCTATTACATCTAGAAGACACACTGCATCAACGGTTGATTGGTCAAGAACAAGCAGTCACCGCAGTGTCTCGCGCTATTCGTAGAGCGAGAGTAGGGTTAAAAAATCCGAATCGACCCATTGCTAGCTTTATCTTCTCTGACCAACAGGTGTTGGTAAAACCGAATTAGCCAAAGCCTTAGCATCATATTTCTTCGGTGCAGAAGAAGCGATGATTCGCTTTGATATGTCCGAATTTATGGAAAGCCATACAGTGTCGAAACTGATTGGTTCTCCACCAGGTTATGTAGGCTACGACGAAGGTGGACAGTTAACGGAAGCTGTACGACGGAAACCTTATTCAGTGCTGCTATTCGACGAAATCGAAAAAGCGCACCCCGATGTATTTAATATGTTGCTGCAAATCTTGGATGATGGACATCTGACTGATGCAAAAGGTCGGAAAGTCGATTTCAAGAACACGCTGATTATCTTAACTTCTAACATTGGTTCTAAGGTAATTGAAAAAGGTGGTAGCGGTTTAGGATTTGAATTTGCGAATCAAGCCGAAGCTAGTTATAACCGGATTCGCACCTTAGTAAATGAGGAATTAAAAGCATACTTCCGTCCAGAATTCCTAAACCGAGTCGATGAAATTATTGTCTTTACTCAGTTGGGTAAAGATGAAGTCAAGCAAATTGCTGAAATTATGCTGCGGGAAGTTGCTACCCGGTTGAAAGATAAAGGGATGACGTTAGAAGTTACCGAAGCCTTTAAAGAGCGGGTAGTTCAAGAAGGTTATAATCCTAGTTATGGAGCTAGACCTTTACGGAGAGCAATTGTCCGTCTATTAGAAGACTCTCTAGCGGAAGCATTACTTGCTGGTCAAATTCGCGAAGGAGATACAGCCATTGTCGATATTGATGATGATGGTCAGGTAAAAGTTGTTAAGCCAGAAACACGCGAGTTGTTATTAGCGAATGTTGGTTAATTAGTTTTTTGGCTGTAAATTGATGATTACCCCTGGTAGAAATGCTAGGGGATTTTTTTTGGTGATTTTTCCAGTATTCTGGTAAAGTTGATAAATGCTAGCAGAATACGGTTGGTGTTAAGCCGAAAAATGGCTAGAATCCTTATACTGTCATCCTGACGGTCGGGAAGGATCTCGCGAGATCCTTCCCGACCGTCAGGATGACAATATTACCTTCTTCCCTTAACACCAAGCGTATTGGGTGATAGTATACTCGCCCATTAGAGGCGATTATCTTCATTAAGTTTTAGTAAACTACACTTAGTACTGTTGTCGCATTCACAAATACTTGTGTACTGTGAAATAGGTTGTGTTGGAAAAAGGATAAGAAAATAGAAATACACGTACTAAAGCAGTAATTAATACAGCTAATCTGAAGATCAAAAAGGTATACTATCATGTGGCTTAAAAGCATTGACATTAAAAATATCAAAGGATTTACAGAACAAACAATATCCTTCGACAATAAGAATAAGCCTTATAAATGGATCACTTTATTAGGTGAATATGGTGTAGGAAAAAGTACATTCCTTCAAGCAATAGCTTTACTTTTAGCTGGTCCAGATGCAGCTAAGAAACTGATAACATCTCCACAAAATTGGGTAAGGAATGATTTAGAATATGGTCAATTAACAGCAACTATACAAAAAAATAATGATGATGAAGGCATGATGCAGAATAAAGGTAGAAATAAATTTTCTTATGATTATTCTTACTTTTTCATAGGTGATAAAAGTACTAGAATTGGTGTAGATAATTATCCAGCAAATACACTAAATGCTAAAAAATCAGAAACTCTTGAATGGTTAAGAACAAATGCGTTTACTTTAGATTCTCAGGGCTGGTTTGCTGCTGGTTATCGACGATTTCGCCGTCTTTCTCGTACTGAAGGAAATCCAGTGAGATTAGGAGAACTTAAAAGAAAAAATCGTGAAGATAATTTTACCACACAGTTTATTGAAAATGAAGCTTTAAGCACTTTTCAAGAATGGATGGTTTTTTTAGATTATCGCATTGCTAAAAACCCTGATGATTCTAAATCCAAGGAAATGAGGAGATTAGGAGAAGAAGCTATTATAGAACTTTTACCTGGAAATATTAAAATAAATCAAGTTACCAATGATGGAATTATTATTTTTTCATTGGAGAATCAGTTAATTCCTATTACTCAATTATCAGATGGTTTTCGTAGTGCTATTGCATTAGCTGGAGATTTAATTTGGCTTTTACTTCAAACCTTTTCTCATCTTGAAGATAAAGATCCACGAGCAGCATCAGGTATTGTACTAATAGATGAATTAGATATTCACTTACATCCTGTTTGGCAAAGATTGATTGCTCAAAAGTTAAGAAAAGTTTTCCCTAATCTACAATTTTTTGTAGCTACTCATAGTCCTTTTATTACTGCTGGTGCTGGAGAGGATGCACTGACTTTAAAACTAAAGATGATAAATGGACAAGTCCAAATTGACCCAGTTGATAATATTGCGGCTTATGATTTTGATTATATTTTAAGAAGTCCTGCTTTTGGCTTAGTTTCAACTCATTCTCCAGATATACAAAATAAAATTGAGCGATATGATCAATTGACAAGTAATAGAAATAATTTGCAAGGAGAAGAACTCGAAGAATATGAAAAATTAAAACAATTTATGAAGGAATTTCAACCCATTGGAGGTAAACCAGAACCAGGTAGTCACCATCATATCACACAAAAGTCAAGATGGCTCAAATCACGTAAATTCGTGAACTTATTGAGAATAATGTCAATAATATTGAGAATAGAGCCAATTTTATTGCGAAAAAATGCTAGATGCAGTTTTTTGGCAAAGTTAATATTTATTTACATTCTAAATATTCAACAACAACTTTTACCACAATTTTCATGTACATGAACCAAGAATATCATTTAACTGAGAACTGCTAATACAGCAATTTTCATCTATTTACACCACAGTGTATTACCTTCTTTGCGCCTTTGCGGGAAACATAAAAATCGCTGTCAGGATAATTGTAAATTGCGATCGCTCTTTTAATAGATGTCAATACTACTCGGTTAAGTTGAAAAATGAGTATTTCCCAAATTGTCATTCTTCCCAACTTCAGAATCTTGCGGGATTCTTTCCGACCGTCAGGATGAAAATTATAGAGTTCCCCCTTTAACCGAATAGTATTGAAATGGATGTTCTTTTGAAGAAATTATCCGTACAGAAAATTACGATGATTTTTGACATTCTCCGCTCTAAAGTTATGTCTGATTAATTAGAAATCTGCCATGATGAAAAAATCTACCATAAGAAAGAGAGGTGGGGCGCGAAAAGGTGGGATGATGAACTCAAATATAATGGAGCATGGCGATATTTTTTTACTTGCACAGATTCCCATGATATTAATTTCATCTTCTCGCATTTTTTAGGGATAATTAACCCCCCATAGATAGATTTTTTTCAAAATTATCATCTTCACAATACCTTTACCAAAAAAAAGACGATCATAAAAAGACAGCAGATAACCATTAATAGACCCATTAAATACTAGTTCAATAACAATACAACATGCGCTAAAGCGCAACTACGAGCCAGGAAAAATTTGTTCGTAGTTGCGCTTTAGCGCCGGCTTCTACCGCTTGCGGGGAAATGGTCATAATGAAATTCAATGAGTTTAGTGGGTAGGGCAGGAATATTACTACTCCTTTCCCCCCGAAAAAACCGGACAAGCAAGTTATCCAAGCGTCCGGCTTTGGCAAATCCAAAGCTTACCAAAGACTCAATACATCATCTGGTTGAGAATGTATTTGTTGGTGACAGTAGTAATGCAATAATTCCAAATTGTCGTATCTGCTATCACCACCTTGATGAATAGGAGTTTTGTGGTGTTTTTGTAAGGGTTCATCATTGAATAATGATTCACCACACACTGGACACGAAAACCCTTGCTTTTGAGCTATCTTCTGATAACTAGGGATTAAGCTTTTGGATTTGAGCTTTTTCCTGGCATCCCAATAAGCGGTGAGAGAGGGGTCATCCGGTGAAGAAGTACCCTTAACCATAGGGTGTCTGCGGATGTTGAACCAGCTAAACTTGAGTAGATGTTTTCCCGTGCGCTTGTTGCCAAACACCCAGTAGTCTTGTCTATCCAGGTTTAACCTACCCCAATAGCGGTGATTACGCCAGCTTTGGCTTTTATGAGCGTGCATTCTTTTGGCATACCTTGTTTCCCTACCAAATATCCAACGGTCTAATTCCTTGAATATGTGAGAGGAAACTACTGTACGGAAATAGTTAGCTACACCACGAATAATCGGGTTCAGCTTATCTATGACAATATCAACACTATGGCTTTGATAATCCAGCCATATTTGTTTAATCTTGTCCCGTATTCTTTGCAAAGACTCTTTGCTGGGTTTAATGAGAACTTTCAGCCCAGTCTTAGTAGTAGAATCCGGGTAGTGACGAATGTGAAAACCCAAGAAGTTGAAACCCTTTGAGAGCGGGGCTATGTGGGTTTTTGCCTCTGATAGGGTCAAACCTCTAACCGACACAAACTCCTCCAGGGTTTCACGCGCTTTGATAGCATCATCCTCGGTTTTACAGAACACTACCAAATCATCTGCGTAGCGCACGATGCCACGATTACTGTGATTGTAACCGTTTTTATCGTAAACTACGCCAAGAGCAGATTCCATACCGTGCAAAGCTATATTTGCAAGTAGTGGTGAGATGATTCCACCTTGAGGTACTCCAGAGTTGGTGTCATAAAAAACTCCTTTGTCTACATATCCCGCTTCCAGCCATTGAAGAATTAATTTTCTCGCTGGAAAATTACCGATGGACTTCATTAACGGTATGTGGGAGATGTTGTCGAAACAACCTTGAATATCAGCATCTACTACCCATGTTTTGGTAGAATTTGCTCTTGACAGTGTATGAATTCTTTCAATAGCGTCGTGGCATGACCTGCCAATTCTGAAACCATAAGAGGTACACTCAAATTGGGCTTCCCAGTAAGGTTCCAAGGCATTTTTTACTATTGCTTGGATGCATCTGTCGATAATACAAGGTATTCCAAGCGGTCTGAGTTTTTTGTTGGATTTACGGATATATACCCGTTTTACTGGTAATGGCTGCCACGGAATAAACTTAGTCAAAATATCAACTAATAGTCCCCTGGCTTTTGGTGTCTTTACCAATAGTTTATCCACACCTGCTGTTCTACTGCCATTATTTAGTTGCGTAACTCTCCTCACAGAAAGTAGTATATTGGAATAGCTACGCATTAATAGCTTTTGTAGGTTGCCAACCAACTTCAGACTACCGCCTTTGGTCGCCTTGAAGATTCTTTGTCTCAGTCTCCTGACTACCCTGGTGGCGTTTTTCCATTTCACGCTGTTCCAATAAGTAGTTCTCTCGGTTACGTTCACAATTTTTTTAAATTGCATCTAACTTTTCCCGTCAGAGTTCGGTTCCTTTCTCGTAGAATCCAAGGGACTCACCCGCCATACGTCAGCACTCTTTCAAGTTGGTCATTCGACCTATTTGCTCAGTTATTTATTCCTGTTGTCTTTCGACGTGGCAACTTTAGCTTTTTATGGCATCTCACACCCACTGGGGGATTAAAGTAGGATTACTCCATCTCTACTAATCACATTGGAAATAGTGAGTAGACCTCATTGGGGTTACTTCATATCACACGTTTGAGTTGCAACCGGGTCGGGTTCTCTCTATACACCGGGGGTATTATGGTGTCTGAATATTCCGAGGACAGGGCGGAATATCATCACAGTTTTCTGTGTTTTTGCCCCATTTACCGTGTCAGTCGTTTTCGGTAATTCCGCATCACGGTGCCTCGTCAAGAGTTCATTCTCATTAACCCTTCTGGTTTTACCCTAGCGCTTTCTCCACATTACGACTCGCTGAGGTCGCGCACTTCACCCTCTAGCTTTGAAACACCACAGTTACCCGTGATGCCCCTTCGGGCGGGTACTGGTTCAGACATTAACCAGGAGTATTTCTGAGGTACTCACTCAATTCGTGCAACTGATAGTCGCACTCGTCCCCTTGCGGGGAAGAGGTAGTGAAAAACCAGCAATAGGGACTTAGTATAGACAAATAAATAGTTCAAAGTTTCCGTCCCCTTGCGGGGAAGAGGTAGTGAAAAACACACTGAAACTACTTCTATCAATGAGGGGTAAATTTAGCGAAGCTGTCACCAGGGGCAAGATAGGCTGAAAGTATTGCTGTAAATAGCTTCCAGCCCACAATTATTTTGGGAATTACCAAGTGAGTATATTTAGGAACATTTATGCCATTTCAATTGGCAACCTTTCATTCAAATCCAAGCGAAAAATTCCATAAGGATTGACGTGTCCCCAAATTAAAGGTGAAAGTGCCCGCAATTCCTCCTCCTTCATCAATTTCATCCATTGTGGCTGTGATAAAACTTGTTGAATCATTAGAGTATTTATATATACCAAGGATATCTGTAATAAATGCAGCGATAACACAGCTAATTCCTGGTCTTCCAAACGATTGCTAGCAATCTCCCCACTCTTGCCGTAAAAAATAAAACTATTAGCACTATTCCAATTCTCGACCACGTTCAATCCAGCATTAATCTCTTGTCGTAGCTCAACTGAATGTAGATATTTGCACAAAAATATAGTTTTTATCACCTTGCCTAATTCTGCCAATGCTTGATAAGTAGGATGTAACAAATTATTTCTGGTAAAACGTCTTAAAATAGCTTCAGTTTCCGCCATACCTAAACGTAAAGCAGTAGCATACTTGATCATTTGGTCATATTGTTGGCGAATTAAATCCCAATTAATTGCCCTGGTTAAAATCGGTTGTAAGTTTGGATATGCATCGTTATTTCCAGTAGAAGGACGATATAATTTCTGAACATTTATACGTTTAAGACGTGGCATTAACTGAAAACCGAGTAAATGACAGAAGGCAAAAGCTACTTCATTTTGTCCATGACTGTCTACATAATTACTCTCAACTTTCATTTCTGTACAATGACGTAATAATCCTTCAATCATTGCTGCTACTTCAGAAGAAGAACAGGTTTTTAACTGTGAATAAATACAAACAGAATTCTTTTCAACATGCCAATAAATCATCACACCCCTTCCACCATAACGAATGTGCCATTCAGTCATTAAATTTTGATCCCAAGCACCGAACTTTTTTGAGTCAGACGCACAAGCTGTTGTACCTTCTCCCCAAATAGCTGGAATTCTGGTATTGAAAATTGCATTGGCAACACCAGCAATAGCATTGCGTAACTGGTCTTTATGAATAAAACGTCGTCTGACATGAAGTAAATCTTGATAACTATCACCTTTAACTTCATCGCTTAAACGTTTTAATCCTGTGTTTGTTCCTAAACCATATAAACAAAGTAACAAACGTTTTTGTAGTGTACAAGTATCTAAGCTTTCTCGTGTTGATACACTCTTAAAATGCTCACTAAAATTAACTCGCAAGTCAGTTTCTTTAAGAATATCTAAAAGACTAGTCATCCGCCAACGTTGGGTAATTTCAGCTTTTAATCGTGTCAAGTTAACAGGTTCATTTTGAGGCTTGAGAGGAGAAACACAAATTCGACTGTTCCCCTTGGTTTTTATATTAACTAAATTATTTTTGGGTAGTCCTTTATCCAACATACTTAGTGCCTCATGCATTTGCTGTTGCAAATCAGCAATAAAAACTTCTACATCTGATGGTTGTTTCAAAGCTTGGAAATATTCAGACCTTTGTGCCTCGAAATCACCTGGTAAATCTTCTTCAGGATTTCGATAACGATTAGCTCCTACAACCCAAATTTCTTTACATCTGAGTTTTTCTCTCAATGCCTGAAGTACACTCAATTCATAATTAATCCGATTGACTTTAATTTCGTCATCTTCATTTTTTTCTAAGATAATTTCTTGCCAAGCACTGCGTAATACTCCTTCAATAGGTATCTCTTCTCCCGCATCATAATAACGCTGTTTACTATCAGCATATTTTTTAAGTAATTCTAAAGCTTGAATAACTGGACGATGTACTTCATTATTTGAACGAAATTCTAATTGATTTAAAATTAAAGGTAAAATTCTCCGATAATATCTACCATAAGAAGAACGCATTACCGTATAAACTTTCTCTCGATAGGCATTTCCTGTAGATTTATATTCTTTGACTAAATTCTTGAGAGTTACTTCATTCACCACCGGATAAATTACATCCTTGACTGTACCATCAGGTGTATTTAGAGAAGCTTCTGCTATTTGATATAATAAATTATTCTTCCCATAAACCCGTTTAAAATCCTTCAACAATTCTTTATCAATACGGCTTTCTGCATTGGCTTCTATACGATGTACAATTTGGATGAGTAAATCTACTAAATTATCTATAACCTCTTGGCTTCTCAGCCAACAGAAAGCAGCAAATAGTGTATATCGAATCGGTTCTGGATGACGACGTAAATCGCGAGGATATTCTACAGCTACTCGATTTTTATATGTTTGAAGAACTTTAGTTGGGATTTTTTTAAATAAATCTTCTGGTAATTCAAATTGTCGAAAAATCTCTAATTTAGCTACTTCTTTCTGAAAACTTTCTACACCAATTCTTCCTGGATCTGTTTTTAATTCACCCCATGATAATTCCGAAACTTCTGGCAGACTTTCTAAACTATCTGTATCATTCATTTGTGGAATATTATTTATATTTTCTGGGGATGGTACTTGTTGAGCGGTATCTAATTGTTGGCTTAAAAATTCATCTATCTGTTTTTTAGAATCGCTAGATAACTGTTCACTTATATTTCTAAAAAAGGTTGATTCAAAATTATGAAGTGCCGAGCGAATAATACGTTCTAATCTTAAATTTGTTGGTGGTTCAAGCTTTAAATCTCGCAGTCTTGATTCAGCAGCGAGTTTTAGTTGTTCAAATTTTAATTCATAAATTAATGCTTGTTCCGCTAACCAACTGCTTAATTCTTCAGCATCACTTACTTTAGTTTCTCGGAATCCAAAAAAATCCCTAATTTGAGCGCGATGATATTTAATGGAACGTCCTTCCCAGTCATAATCTGAGTATTTATTCGGTAAAATACCTAAAAACTTGGCAACATAATTAACAACTGCAACAGATATTTCTTGGGCATTTTCAGGGAATCTAGCATAAATCTGAAAAAATTTCAGTAATATAGCAAAACCTAAGCGATTTTCTTCATTTTTCTGATTCAGTAGTACCAACTCATCTGGAAGTATCGTCCAATACTCTACTAATTCCTCTGGCAACCAAGTTTTTTTCATGACAACTCACTCTTCAACCAAAGAGTATTCTACATTCTTTGTGTTACACAAACAATTTAAAATGAAAATGCTGTTTTACTTTAATTCAGCATCTATTGATTTTTTACTGAATAGTACAGTGAGTTTCCAGCTTAAACATCAGTTTTTATTAAGGATGAAAATGCTTGACGTGCGGCTTCTTCACATCCTCGCGATGTTACTTTAGCATACCTCAGAGTAGTTTGTATACTTTCATGTCCCATCAAAGCTCTGATTGATTCCATGCTCAGTATCCCTACGCGCTCAGTTGCAAAAGTATGTCTTAAATCATGAATGCGAATGCCTTGAATTTCTGGGTGTGTATTAGTTATTTCCTGCCAATAATCATGTAGTGTCCGGTAGCTAATTCTACTCACACGCTTTGTTACTGGATGTTGTGCTGTAAATAGTGCGTCAATGTTTTGATGTCTAAAATATTGAAGATATTTGGAGAGTGCTAACGCTGCATCTTCACTGTAAAAACACCAACGCTGTTTGTTTCCTTTTCCTAACACTTGAAATTTATGATTACTTAAATCAATATCATCTAAATTTAATGCTAGAAGCTCTCCTATTCTACATCCTGTCCGATGTAACAGATACACAATAGCATTTAAACGATAGTCATTAGCTACAGATTTATATAATATACTTAATTGTGATGAGGAGAGAAATCTGATTGGTTCATCGGTTTTATGTTCACCCTTTTCTCGTTCTGGTGAGCGTTGTTTCAGTCCACGAATTGGGTTAGATGTTATATATCCTTCCTCAACTGCAAAATTCAATAAACTTTGCAGTATTGCTTGATGTTTTTGATGAGTTGTGTATTTTAAATGACCTAAACTTGAGAGATATTCAATTAATGTTTGACGACTGATGATTTCTATTGACCAACTTCCATACTCTGACAGCAGGTTTACTAGGGTGATTTCATAGGTTTCTCTGGTACTTGGTGCTAGTCCAGGACGTTCTAAAAATTTGGTAGCTACAGTGGCTAATGTTACAGCCATTTTTTTGCCAATTTGTGTGATTTTTGCGCTGGTTTTTTATAGCTAAATTATATATCTTTTGAAAAGCTAGTTGACAGCAAATTATGGATACTTTTAAAACTCCCCGACCTCAAGAATCCCTTGCTGACTATATCAAGCGCATCCGCAGCCATTTAGGGATGACTCAGTTTGATTTAGCTGATGCTGCTGGAATTCACTCTCGTAGTTTGGGGAAAATTGAGCGCGGACTTACACTTAAAATTAATCGTCGAACTCTTCAAGGACTGGCTCACGCTTTAGGAATCTCAACTGAGTATCTTGATGCTGTAACTCATGGTACGGAAGTATCCCAAGTTCAAGGGGTTAGGTTTTGTCCACAATGTTGGAATCCCGGTGCGCCAGCTGACCCTATTTGGGGTCAAGTAGGAGCAAAATTTTGCTATCTCTGTGGTACTCAGTTAATAGCTGCTTGCGTTAATTGCGGTGAAATAGTGTTGTCATTACGACATCGTTTTTGTCCAATTTGTGGTTGGACTTATAAAACACCACTTCAAAAACGCTAAAACCGTTTATTGATTGATTTAATTAAAATCCTTTACTGGTAAGACTTTCAGACTATCTTTTCCCTGGTGACAGCTTCGCTATATCTACCCCAATTTATTCTAATAAACACTTGGCTATGTATATACCATTGCACCATTCTTGAAAGAATATATTTCTTGTTAAATTTGGAGATACTTCATTGGAAATTGAAACAAAGGTTTTAACCAGTTCGCAAATCATGTTTTTTAAATATTTTTGTTCTATTGGCTCTTCTTCAATATCTTGACCCCAAGAAATATGAGAGTTATCGGCATGGTTATTTATCAAAATTCCCTGACAATTTATCTTAATTAGGTTGTCAATCTTATTAAAGATTAGTCGTCTTTGAGTTCCCTGTTCATAAAAGTCTAAATAACCAGTGCTTGCTTCAGAGGTGTCAAGGAATTTCAATACGTCAGATAATTGCTCAACCACAGTCAAAAAATCTATTGAAACATCAACAGGCCATGGTAATCCTCCAAAACCTTCGACTCGAAATCTAACTAGATTAGAATTTTGTAACTCTTCACAAAGCAAGGAAAATATTTCTCTCACATCCTCTACTTCATCAAGTTTTACTTCATATTCACTGTCAAACTCATCATAATCATCTTCATCGTCAGCTTCCAACTGATCTTCAATCACAGGATCTGGCTGCCATCCTAATCTGTTAATTTCTAAACGCATAAGAAACATATGTTTTCCCTAAGGTATAACGGGGTAAGCAGTTCTATATCCTTTACCTGGTATAGGCACAACTACTGCATGAGTTGCAGCCACTATCTTACCATCTGGAAATATTATTTGTCCTAATCCAGGAGGTATTTCAACGGTAATTGCTTCATCGCCGATCCCATCTATACGACCAGAATTAAACCACGCATCATCGTTAATTTTAGCCTGTATATCTGCTGTAGAATCGTGTTGTGTTGTTACTACCTCAGCTTTGGGATGGTGAATTAACGGATTTGGAAGTAACTGATTTGGAAGTAACTGATTATTTACAGGTGTTTGCGCTTGATTTGGAGTTTTTTTGGCTAGTCTATGTTCTCTAATATACATTTTCTAAGTACCTTTATTTAAGTATGGAGTTTGATAAGCTTTATTCAGCGTGTCAAGATGTAACATAACTCTACTGATATATACCACTAAGTATGTAAATTATGTTTTTTGCTAACGAGAATACAGAAATCTTAATTGATAAAATCAAGCAAATCAGACTGTAAGCCAAGCAAAGGGAATTTGATGACATCGAGGTGAAACACCCTCACCGCAATGCTTAGAGCTATACTCAATTATATTTTGATATTAATCTCTGAATCAGAACTCAAACTATTTTTACTAACCAACCATCCCACCTGATTCCCCAGTTTCCCGGTCTTAGTAAAAGTAAAACTACCCCACACAAATGTAACCCCATCTTTGCCTACTCTTGGAGTAACAACTTGGTAATTCCCCAAAAAAATCGTGGGCTGGAAGCTATTCACAGTAATACTTTCAGCCTATCTTGCCCCTGGTGACAGCTTCGCTAGATCTACCCCAATGAAGTAGATATGAGGTTTAGTGGGTAGGGTAGGAGTATCGCTACTCCCTTCCCCCCGAAAAAACCGGACAAGCAAGTTACCAAGCATCCGGCTTTGGCAAATCCAATGCTCATCAGAAGATCTGAATAATTTCCAGAAAGACTGTATAGTATTGATAGTATTGCAACTACCACCTCTGATTGCCTTAATGTTCTTTGGCGTTCGTCCCCTAAGCTACACTTCTGAGCGCGAAGCGCTTTATCCATTTAGGTAGTTTTTCCTTGGGTTACGTTCACAAATTTTCATTGCATCTAACTTTTCCCCAAAGATTCGGTTTCTAATTGCAGAGAAAACAAGGGACTCACCCGCCATACGTCAGCACTCTTTCAAGTTGGTCATTCGACCTATTTGCTCAGTTATTTATTCCTGTTGTCTTTCGACGTGGCAACTTTAGCTTTTTATGGCATCTCACACCCACTGGGGGATTAAAGTAGGATTACTCCATCTCTACTAATCACATTGGAAATAGTGAGTAGACCTCATTGGGGTTACTTCATATCACACGTTTGAGTTGCAACCGGGTCGGGTTCTCTCTATACACCGGGGGTATTATGGTGTCTGAATATTCCGAGGACAGGGCGGAATATCATCACAGTTTTCTGTGTTTTTGCCCCATTTACCGTGTCAGTCGTTTTCGGTAATTCCGCATCACGGTGCCTCGTCAAGAGTTCATTCTCATTAACCCTTCTGGTTTTACCCTAGCGCTTTCTCCACATTACGACTCGCTGAGGTCGCGCACTTCACCCTCTAGCTTTGAAACACCACAGTTACCCGTGATGCCCCTTCGGGCGGGTACTGGTTCAGACATTAACCAGGAGTATTTCTGAGGTACTCACTCAATTCGTGCAACTGATAGTCGCACCCGTCCCCTTGCGGGGAAGAGGTAGTGAAAAACTCAAATTCCATCTGTTGCTTGAATTTCTCAAGTATTTTGTTTCCGTCCCCTTGCGGGGAAGAGGTAGTGAAAAACCCTAGACCTTGGAAACACTTGTCATATTTAGTTTTCAAGGTACGGCTGCACACAGCTACTTAGATAAAAGCGTTATTCTCAATCTAAGTATTAAGCTTGACAAGGTTGAATGCCCTTAAATCGCTGTTATCCCTAATTTAACAGAAAAATGCTAAGAAGTCAAGGTGAAAACATCAACTTTTCTCCATTTTACAAGCTCTTGCTTCCTTAGCTTCTCGAATACTCGCTGCGACATCATTCACCCCTTTCTTTACATTTGTTTACAAATACCAAATCCTTACCCTGAAAGTGTTTTTTGCCACTTTAACCCTCCTTGATTCCCAAATCAAACTTTACAAAATTAAATAATCCGGTGGTTCATAAGGAGGTTCCCCACCATACACTCGCGTTGTCTCTTTAGCGATCGCATTCAAGGGATAAACTCTCAAATTATCCTCAGTTAATTTCAAAACTGGTAACCAACGTTTTTCCAACTGATGGTTCAAATCATGATCATCCAAAGGACACTCAAACACAGAATACTGAACTCGTTGACAAGACTGCTCCATCAACTTCGCTAACTTAGTGCGACGCTTATCGTCCCTGACGTCATAACAAACCAACCATAATTTAGTCATTTAATGACAAACCCCTCATATTCCAACTCGGATTTAACCAAACTTCGGCCAAAACTACGTGCTTGTTCTAATAAAATATCGCTCAAAGTCAAGCGTCGATTTTGGGGTGGATACAAAATCGGAGTCCGTAATCGCCTTTCTAATTCTCCCAAAAATAACTTCTTGGGCCATCATCCCTAACCACACTCCCACCTCATCGGGTGAAGACTGAAAATCTTCAGTACCGACAATATCTGATTGGATTAGAGAAATAACCGCATGATCCACTACCACAGGACGAAATTCTTCCATCAAATCTAAAACCAGATTCGGACGGTATGCTTCTGTCGCATGAAGAAAACCTAAATATGGATCAAGTCCAGCTTGGACAGAAGCAGAAAATACTCGTGCTAACAAAACACCGTAGCCCCAACTCAAGAGTGCATTAATGGGGTCAAGAGGTGGTTGTCGGTTGCGTCCACTAAAATTCCATCGGGTGGGAAAGCAATGACGCAAAGCTTGGTAATACGTGCGAGCGCAAATTCCTTCCACTCCCATTAATTCATCTCTATCTAAAGGTGTGGAAATATTCGCTAACCGGGTTGAATAGGAGCTAATTAAATCAATGGCCTCTGTTAATTCGCTAATTTGTCCCTTGGTGGCTCGATTGCGACGTTGTAACAATACCCGTTGATTACGAACTTTTCCTATCACTAATTTCTGAGCTAACGCCCTCCCCACCGTAGTTTCCAAATGGCGGTATTGAGCCATACGCACAGTGGGATTAGTGGAAAATTGCCCCTGTAGTCTGCCACGAAATTGTCCATCTTTACGCAAAAAAATGGTTTCAATGCCTTTATCAAAGAATTGAGCAATCACTACATCAGTCAACTGCACTCCTGGTAACACTACAACTAAGGTAATTTCCCCTAAACGGAAAATTTGGGATTTGTCTTGTTTCATGATTACAAGGAAAACCGGGAAGTTTGAAAGCCCCTGAGAAACAGGAACGAAGTTCCGTCTTTCGTGCTTTAGACAGGGGATCAAAAACGACACGGGCGGTTTTAACCGCCTTCAGTATTTCATTCCTAATCATCTTGACAATCTTATTCTGCTAGAAGTAGTATAAGATAGGAGGTAAAGAAAATGCTTGTTTTTGAGTTTAAAGTTTATGGAAAGTCAGATCAGCTCACCGCAATAGATGATGCAATTCGGACGGCACAATTCATTCGTAATAGCTGTATTCGCTTGTGGATGGATGTTCCAAATACTGGTAAAAACGATTTGCAAAAATATTGTGCACAACTAGCTGCTAATTTTCCTTATGCGAATGAACTCAACTCAATGGCTAGACAAGCCAGTGCTGAACGAGCTTGGTCTTCTATCTCTCGGTTTTATGATAGCTGTAAAAAATGTATTCCTGGTAAAAAAGGTTTTCCGCAATTCCAAAAAGATTGTCGTTCTGTTGAATATAAAACTTCTGGATGGAAACTTGCAGATGATCGTAAAAGCATAACTTTCACAGATAAAAAAGGAATTGGGAGATTAAAACTTAAAGGGACACGCGATTTATATTTTTATCAAATTAACCAAATTAAACGGGTAAGATTGGTAAAACGTGCTGATGGTTATTATTGTCAATTATGTATTGATATCCATCGGCAAGAAAATATAGAACCATCTGGAAATACGATAGGATTAGATGTAGGTTTGAAAGAATACTATACTGATTCTGAAGGTATAACGGTTGAGAATCCTAGATTTTTACGACAAGGTGAAAAAGTTCTAAAACGTTCACAGCGTCGTGTTTCCAGAAAAGTAAAAGGTTCAAAAAATCGCGGCAAAGCTAGACAGATTTTAGGAAAACGCCATCTCAAAATAAGTAGGCAACGTAAAGACCATGCTGTGAAATTAGCACGGTGCGTAATTCAGTCAAACGACTTGATTGCTTATGAAGATTTGAGAATTAAAAATCTGGTGAGAAATCATTGTTTAGCTAAGTCTATTAACGACGCATCTTGGTATCAGTTTCGTGTCTGGCTTGAATATTTTGGCAAAGTATTCCAGAAAGTCACAGTTGCAGTTAACCCGCAATATACTACCCAAGAATGCTCTAGTTGCGGTGCAGTTGTGAAGAAGACCCTATCCACTAGAACCCACGTTTGTAAATGTGGTTGTGTCATGGATAGAGACGAAAATGCAGCTAGAAACATCCTGAATCGAGGATTGAGTACGGTAGGGCATACCGGAACTTTTGCGCTAGACGCAAGCAACGCTTTAGGAGATGAGTCCTCTGCTCAGGCTGGAGAAATCCTGTCTAAGTAAGTCTTGTCTTTGATTAAAGAATCCCCGTCTCTTCAGTTATGTCTGATTAATTATAAATCACAACAACAACAACAGCGTAGCTGATATTAACTTTTATCACTACGCTGTTGTCTTATCTACATACAATAGTAATCTAAGTCTATAATGTAAACATCGATATTGAGGATAAGTGAGGGTGAAAGTTCAAAAAGGTATTATTTCAGACACAAACCATCCAGTTTGGATGGTGCTGGATGATGACTATTTGCCAATTGAGCCAATTCAAAAATACTTGTATTATCTGGACAGCGTAGGACGTTCTCCAAACACGATTGCGACCTATGCCCATAACCTCAAATTATTCTGGGAGTTTGTCAGGGATTCAAAGTTAGATTGGCTAGAAATTAGTTTAGAGGAGCTATCAAACTTTATTCACTGGCTAAGAAACGCTAATTCTGGTGTCTTATCGATTCAGCCACAGGTTTCCAAACGTTGCGAGAAGACCATTAATAATTGCTTAACAACTGTTTGTGGTTTCTATGAATTTCAAGAGCGGATAGGAGCTACTAGTGGAGTTGATGCTTATCGGTATCAACTGCAACCAGGACGTAAATACAAATCTTTTTTACACCATATTAGCAAGGGGAAAGAAGTTAAAACACGACTACTAAAAATTAAAGAACCAAAGACATTTCCTGGATGTTTAACACCTGACCAAGTTAATACTTTAGTGGAAAGTTGTAACACATTACGTGACAAGTTTTTAACTAGATTACTATATGAAACAGGACTACGAATAGGTGAAGTATTAGGACTAAGACATGAAGATATAGTGACTGGTAAAACCAATGAAATTCGCATTGTCCCAAGATTAAATAACGTTAACTACGTGAGAATTAAATCTGGGTCAGAACGGACAGTTCATGTTAGTAAAGAATTAATAAAATGGTACTCAGCTTACCTAATTGATGAATATCCAGAAGATATTGATTGTGATTTCGTTTTTGTGGTCATCAAAGCTCCAGGTAAAGGTGAAATTGGCAAACCATTAACTTATAAAACGGTTGATAGTTTGTTTAGAAGATTGTCAAAAAAAACAGGTATTCAAGTTAATCCACACCTTTTAAGACATACTCATGCAACAGAATTAATCAGAGCAGGCTGGGAAATGACCTATGTACAAAAGCGATTAGGTCATGCAGATATTCAAACAACAGTCAATACTTATGTTCATCTTTTAGATGAAGATTTAAAATCAGCATATCAGGAATATTTACAACGTAGAGAAGAGGGAAAATAAATGTCAATGAAAGCTGAATTCAATCAACAGATTAGTTTAGATATAATCCAAAATAATGCAGAGATAGTCTGTTATTAATGTGGAATTAGTAATTATCGTAAGCGGGGAATGACAAAAGCAGGTAAACAACGTTATTTTTGTTTAACTTGTCAACGTCATTTTATTGAAAATGTTGACTATGCTAACTATAAGCCTAGTTATTTAGAATTAGGGGATGATGTTTGGAATGCTAATGATTTGGGGATAAAAACCAGGGAATATAAACAGGAAACTAAATTAGTTTTTTGTATTTTCAGCAGAATTGGCTCAAAGACCTGGCTAAAAAATTCATTAGATATAAAGCCACCAATATATCTTTTAGCCAATTACAAAAATATATTTCTATCTTGACTAAATTTTCTGAATTTCTGGAAATATATTATCCTTCAATTACTTTTCAAAAATTTACAAGGAAAGTTATAATTGACTTGATAGATTTTTTAAATCAGAAAAAACTCAGTAGCCGAACAAAAAATTATTATCTAAGTACTCTAAATACATTTTTTGAAACTGGCAATATTAATTTATGGTTTAATGTGCCACCTTATTTAATTAGACCTGAAGATTACGGGAAACCAAGCAAATCTCTACCTAGATATATACCAGAATTCGTAATGCAGCAGTTAAACCAATATTTAGAGACACTTCCAGAAACAATAATGCGAATGGTGTTGGTACTTCAAGAAACGGGACTGAGAATTGGTGAGCTTTTACATTTGTCAATTAATTGCTTAAAATTTGATATGAAAGGAGATTCATACATTCAATATATGAATTGGAAAATGAGCAAGGAAGATACTAAGCCAATTTCTCCCGAACTAGTGAAAGTTATTCAAGACCAGCAGCAGTACATTAGACAACATCTAGGAGCCAATTTTGAATACTTGTTTTCGGCTAGACAAACAGGTAAGTATCGTGATAATAATTCTTTTCATCCCAAGCCTAAAGTTATGGATAGTAGGACTTTTATAAAATTTTTAAAACAACTTGCTGAAGAATTTGATATTCAAGATAGTTCCGGTAAACGTTGGAATTTTCAGACTCATCAGTTTCGTCACACTGTTGGTACAAGAATGGTAAATCTTGGTGTACCGCTCCACATAATTCAGCGATATTTAGGACATGAATCACCACAGATGACTATGGTTTATGCTCATATTCATGATGAAACTCTTCGGAAAGAAATTGAGAAATATCACGAAATAAAAGTAGTTAACTTTCAAGGAGAATCTGCTGCATTAGCTGAAACAATACTAGGAAGCAATGATGACCTGGAATGGTTTAAGAAGAGTGTACAAGCTAGAGCATTAGAACATGGTTACTGTGCTAGACCCAAAGTATTAGGTAATTGTGATATTTCTGGATTTGATGGTTGCTACAATTGCTCACATTGGAGAACAAATAAAAATTTTCTGCCGATTTTAAAATCCACTTTAGACCGTACTAATAACGTTTTAAAGAAAGCCAAAAATTATGGTTGGGAATTACAAGTTCAGAAGAATACACCGATTCAAGAAAATTTAGAAAAAGTCATTAAAAATTTGGAGTCAGAAAATGACTAATAGAAAAATTGAAGCATTACAAGAAGCCGCAGCACAGAAAGCTAAGGAATCAGCAGAACGTGTAGATAAAGCTATTGCCAGAATCATCAAAGATGGTGGAATAATTAGTTTTAAATCTATCGCTCAAGCCGCCAATGTATCTACTGCTTATCTGTACAAACAGGAAACTTTTAGAAACCGGATTGAAACCCTACGTGACCAACAGAAACAACGACCTAAATCTAAACAACCTCCACTCTCATCAGATAATTCTAAATTAGTAATTATTTCGACGTTAAGGGAGGAAAACAAGCGATTAAAAGCCGAAATAGATAGTCTACGCCGAATTAATGAAAGTTTAACTGGTAAGCTTTATCAAGTTCAAGGTATTTCGGAGTTAGTCGAAAGACTTAAAATTGAGAATGAGGAGATGAAATTACAATTAAATCAATTTCTCCATCCAGTTCAACAGACCACAACATTACCAGTAGACCATCCCAAAGTCATCTCGTTAGAAAAGAGTAAAGCCGGACGTTCAAGTATTAGTGAGCAAGTTAAGCAACAACTTAAGTCATTAGACATTCCACTTAATTCAACTTTAACTAAAACAATTAAGTCTGTCTCTGAAGCAATTGTTTTCGATGCGATTGCAGTGTTAAAGGGAATTCTTGCTGATGGTGATGTTGATAAACCTGGAAGTTGGTTAAAAACCGCTATTGAACAAGGTTGGAAACCAAATGGGAAAATTCACGTTAAATCCGAGTTAGAGGTATTTAACAAATGGTATCCAAAAGCCAAACAGAAAAAAATAATTCAGGCTAGTCAAATTACCGAAAATGGCATCTTAATTTATACTGGTAATGGAGAGTGGATAGCTTTTTCAGAAATGTTAATCCAGTATCCACTTGAAACGCTGTAGAAAATGTCAACAACGTAAAACTCTTAACTGATAAAGGTTATGAGTTTTATAAACGACATAACTAAAGAGCGGGGAGTGTCAACAATGTTTCGTTACGATAACGAATCACGGTTCCTGGCTCTGTTAAATACAGTGTAGTCATACTATGGGAGTTCGCATTGATTGGTGAATAAGCTGAACCAGCATTTGAGTCTGTTTTCCGGGACTTTAGGGATGATGCGGGGAATTTATTCCCTGACGGTTGAGAAGGTTAATCATTGATATATATACACAATCGGATAAAAAAGGTGTTATATTTCATAGTATCAATTATATTGGTTTTGAATGTCTCTTGAGGTATATACACGGTAGTGTGGGGGGTAAGGTTTTCAGTGCTGATTATCTCTTATGGTTGGAAGATGCCTCTTCCAGATGCATATAAAATAAATCTCATCTAAGTCCAAACAACAGGGTTATTATTATGTCTCTTCAATTTGCCAAGAAAGTAGTGGAATACCGTAGCTGGGTTGTCGCATTTGCTAGCGCAGCTATTACCTGGGTGATATTGATTATTGCGCCTTTAGGGTTATTTGCAGTCATTATCTGTACTGTAGCTGTATTTTTTAGTACTTTAATGGTGGGGAAAATGTGCGATCGCGCTCTAATTCAAATCCTGCGTCAGAGTGGCGATCGCGAAGTTATGTCTGCTCGTCGGGAACAACAGAACATGAATCTAAATAACGAAAATTATTTGGATATATTGATACAGCAACGTAAAAATGCCGATGATTGAGATAGAAAATTCAAAATTCAAAAACAAGAAATTCAAATTATATCTATATCAGACCTTTGAGAAAATAATGTTGCAGTCCCCCCACCTCCCCACCTCCCCATCACCCCACCTCCCTATGGATTTCGTCGTTATTGACACTGAGGGTAAACCGGAATTAAGTGAATTAGCAATAGTGAACAGTCAAGGGAAGCTAATTTATGAAGGATTTTCGGAGAATCATCCCAAGAATGGTAGAAATACTACCAATCTCAAAAGTCTAAATGTTCTATTAACCGAATTTTTGCATACTGTGCAGGATAAAAAAATTATTTGTCATTATGCTAAACATGATATTGATGTCCTGAGATATAGTTTCCAAAAAGCTGGTCTGAAATGGCCAAATTTAAATTTTGAGTGTACTTGGACTTTAGCAACAAATTATTGGGAGGGATTAGCTAGTTATTCCTTAGAATATTTGAGTAAGCATTTAAATCTCCGGGTTAATAATAATTACTTTATTCATGATTTAGCTCATTCGGCTCGCTATGATGCTGAATTCACCTATTATCTTTATCGTCAATTAATGTTAGAGCCATTAAAAAAACAACCGAATCCTTTTAGCAGTAGTCGCGTTGATACTCCTTTTCAAACTCATCCTGATTATTCTCAGACCTATCATACAGAATTCCTGAATATTAAATTAATTTTGAATGATATCAAACTAGACCGAAACCGTCAAAGTAAAGGAGTTGTAATCATTGGTGAACCAGGTTCAGGTAAAACTCACTTAATGATGCGATTAACTCAGGAACGACTATCCAGTAATCGACTACTTTTTATTCGTCAACCTAATCATGCTCAAGCAGTTCTTCACCATATTTATAGTCGCATTTTAGAATCTCTAGTCGAAAAGGTGGGCTTTTTTACTCAATTAGACTCTTTAATTATTAATAGTTTCTGCAAAATTTTAAGCACTCAGATTATATCTAAAAAAGACCAAGAAGTTCTCAAAGCATTACAAGATAAAAATCTAGAAGCTCTGGGTGCGGAAGGTACTCAACGCAAGCGAGAATATTGGCTGCATATTGAAAAAAGAATTAATGAATGGTGGATTAAATACTATTCTGCTGGAGGGTTTGCTCCATCTATTCTCAAGGGAATTATTAAGTATTGTAGTTACACTGATTCTCGTCGAAAAGATATTACAACTCGTTGGTTAGCGGGTAATATTCTACCTGATGAAGAAGTGGAAATAATTGGTTTACCAAATTGGAGAGAAGATTTCAGTCAAGAGACTTTTGCACTAGAAGCTATTTCGGTTTTAGGTAAATTGTCTCTTCTCGATGAACCTTTGATTATTATTTTTGATCAACTGGAAGGATTAGGATTATCCCATAACCGAGAAATCCTCTCAAATTTTGGGGAAGCCATTAAGGAGATTTTTACTCATGTTCCTAATAGCTTAATTATTCTGAATTTATTTCCTGACCGATGGGAGCAATTTAAAGGTTTTTTTGATAACTCTATTATCGGGAGAATATCTCAACACCAAATATATTTAAAACAACCAACTAAATCAGAACTTACTGCTATTCTTCAAGTTAAACTTCAAAATTTAGGAATTCCCCCAGAACAATTATTTTCAGCAGAAGACTTAGATGATATTTTGGAACAAAAGTCGATTCGGTCAGTTTTAAATCGTGCTGCTGATTATTATAACTATAGAATTCGTCAAATTCCTTTACCTGCTGTGAAGGAAAGTCTACATAAATTGGACAATAATGAAAAACTAGCACAGGAATTACTAAATTTAAAGCAGCAGCAAGAAATAATCCAAAAAACTCTGTTTAGTTTAATCCAAAGTATCCAAAAATCAAATTCCATTGATTTAAGCAATTTAGGTCAAATAGCTGAACCTCAAGTAACCTCACCACAAATACCACCAAATATTATTGAATATTTAACTCAACAAAAAACTTTTCTAGAACAGGAATACAATTATCTTCCCATCATCTCCGATTATGATGACATGGGTAAATTAAAGACTATTGCTGAAGCGTTGAATTGTATCAAACCTATTAAACTTACTCAGTATCGGTTGGGAAAGCGGGTTTTACCAGAACATATTGTGATTGAAACTGACCAGCGAAACTATATTATCGGTTTTTTACAAGTTTCACCTACTTCTTTTACTCCGCGTATCAAAAATTTCAATGAGTTGGTGATTCTCTATAGAAATGATACCTTTGCTTTGTATAGAGATGAGCGTCTTACACCGATTAAGGCTAAGGTAGCTGTGGAAGAAATCAGCAAAATCAATAATATGCCTAATGCTAAATTTACTTTGTTTCGTAAAAATGACCGAATTTATTTAGAATTAATTTATAAATTAATTATTGATATTCAGAATCGAGATTTAGAAGTGGATTTGGAAGCAGCTTTGAAATTTATGACGACTCACCAAGAGTGGTATCATTGGCTACTAAATATAGGAAGCGGGGGTAGGGAATAGGGAGTACTATGGTCATTGAAGCCCCCAGTTGGGTAAGATGACCGCTCCACGTATAATTTTAGTAATCAACTATTATTAGTATAGAGAAGAATCTATATATTAAAATATATTCACCAAGTTAAGAAAAAAATATATACATTTTTGCTTATGCATTGAATTTAATATTGTGTTCATAATTCGTGTTTTATGGCTGATCATTATTTTCCAAAAGCCTGTAGACTAATTTTATGCAACTCAGCGATGGCTAATCATCATCCCAGAGTAATTTAATCCCCAGAGTTATTCTTTATATAGTTAAGATAGTTTTTTCTCTATGGAAAAGACTATCTTTTGTTAGAGATATAACTATAAATTATGCATATAATTGCCGGAAACTAATCAGTTTCTTGGCATTAATTGTCATAAATAAAAATACAACTTCGTTTTTTAGGAGAATTTCATGAAAGATTTTTTTAAACAAACTTCCCGACGCAAATTTATTTTAACTGCTGGAATTACAGCTAGTGCAGCTTTATTAAAAGGCTGTTTGGGAAATCCTCCCGAAAGCTTGACTGGTCGTAAAAGTCAAGCTAAATCGGCATCTCAACCTATTGCTAGTCTCAGTCCAGAACAAACTCCGGAAACGACTAAAGTTAAATTGGGTTATATCCCCATTATTGAATCGGCTCCTTTAATTATTGCTCAAGAAAAAGGCTTTTTTGCTAAATATGGTATGACTGATGTGGGTCTTGCTAAACAAGCTTCTTGGGGTGCAGCACGGGATAATGTGGAAATTGGTTCCGCTGGAGGTGGTATTGATGGTGGTCAATGGCAAATGCCTATGCCACATTTAATTACAGAAGGTTTAATTACTAAAGGGAATAAACCTATTCCTATGTATGTTTTAGCTCAGTTGGTCACGCATGGGAATGGAATTGCGATTGCCAATAAGCATCTAGGTAAAGGTATTAGTTTAAAATTGACTGGAGCTAAATCATTATTTACTGAACTGAAATCCTCTGCACCTTTCACAGCTGCATTTACTTTTCCCCATGTCAATCAGGATTTATGGATTCGTTACTGGTTAGCAGCTAGCGGTATAGATCCAGATGCGGATGTAAAATTACTAACTGTACCCGCAGCGCAGACTGTAGCGAATATGAAAACGGGAACGATGGATGCGTTTAGTACGGGTGATCCTTGGCCATATCGCTTAGTTAAAGATAAAATTGGCTTTATGGCGGCATTAACCGCAGAAATCTGGAAAAATCACCCGGAAGAATATCTAGCGATTAGAGGTGATTGGGTTGATAAAAATCCTAAAGCCACAAAAGCACTGCTGAAAGGTATCATTGAAGCACAACAATGGTTAGATAATTTTGAAAATCGTCAAGAAGCAGCGAGAATTCTAGCTGATAGACAATATTTTGGTCTAGCTTCACCTGATATTTTGAGTGACCCATTTCAAGGTAAATATGATATGGGTGATGGTCGAAAAATTGATGATAAATCTATGGCTGCTTACTATTGGAAAGATAGTAAAGGTAATGTTTCTTATCCCTATAAGAGTCATGACTTATGGTTCATTACTGAAAATGTGCGTTGGGGATTCTTACCTAAAAATTACCTTGATAATAATGCAACTAAAGCCAAGGAATTAATTAATAAAGTCAACCGCGAAGATATTTGGAAATCAGCTGCGAAGGAAATGGGAATTGCTGCTGCTGATATCCCTACTAGTACATCCCGTGGTGTGGAAGAGTTTTTTGATGGGATTAAGTTTGACCCTGAGAAACCAGAGGAATATCTCAAAAGTCTGAACCTTAAAAAAATCAGTGTTTAAGTCTTGTTCATTTAGTCAATTCATAAAAAATTAAATTCAAGGAGAATATATTCCATGACATTAGCTCAAAAACGTTCAACTAGCCCTCTATTTGATAATAGCTTTATATCCAATCTCAAAAAACTATTACCTGACTTAATACCTCCAGCTATAGCGCTACTGATTTTTTTAGTAATATGGCAATTATTTTCTTGGACTCCCAATGCCACATTACCAGGACCGATTAAAGTTATTCAAGATACTTGGATATTGATTTTCTGGCCTTTTTATGATCATGGTGGTACAGATAAAGGTCTATTTTGGCAAATTTTAGCAAGTTTACAACGGGTAGCTATCAGTTATACTTTAGCAGCAATTGTGGGGATTGGTTTAGGGATTTTGATTGGTACTAATCAAACCATGTCTAAGGCTTTAGACCCACTTTTTCAATTATTAAGAACTGTACCACCTTTAGCTTGGGTACCAATTGCTTTAGCAGCGTTAAGACAAAATGAACCCGCAGCATTGTTTGTAATTTTCATTACTGCTATTTGGCCAATTTTAATTAATACTGCTGTGGGTGTTACTCAAATTCCTCAAGATTACAATAATGTCGCTAAAGTTCTGCAACTGAGTCGTAAAGAATATTTCCTGAATATTCTCATTCCCGCAGCATTACCTTACATTTTCACAGGTTTAAGGATTGCAATTGGTTTAGCTTGGTTAGCAATTATCGCTGCGGAAATTGTTATGTCTGGAATTGTGGGAATTGGCTTTTTTATCTGGAATGCTTATCAAAATAATAATGTCAGTGAAGTGATTTTGGCTCTAGTTTATATCGGTGTCGTTGGTTTGATTTTAGATAAACTCATGGCTTGGGTACAAACTTTGATTTTGCCAACTGAGCAAAAATGAGTTGATTTATGAGTGGAGCGGGTATCTTGCCCGCCCTAGTTTCGATAACGGGCAAGATGCCCGTTCCACAAATTTGAAATTTAAAATTTAAAATCATAGAAGGATAAAAAACGATGAGTTTATTTGTTGGTGTTGAACAAATTGATAAGATTTTTTCCTTAAGCGGTGGTGGTCAATATATTGCTCTCAAAGGAATTGATTTGCAAATTAAAAAAGGTGAATTTATTTCTTTAATTGGGCACTCTGGTTGTGGTAAATCTACTCTGTTAAATATGATTGCAGGTTTGGATTTACCCACTGATGGATTAGTCACTCTGGAAGGACAAAGAATCACTAAGCCAGGTCCAGATAGAATGGTGGTATTCCAAAACTATTCTCTCTTACCTTGGCGAACTGTCAGAGAAAATATTTCCTTAGCTGTAGATTCAGTCTTCAATGGGATGCCGGCTTCGGAACGCAAAGCTATCGTTGAAAAACATATAGATATGGTGGGGTTACGTCCTCATGCTGATAAACAACCAGGAATGTTATCAGGTGGACAAAAACAACGAGTGGCGATCGCCCGGGCTTTGGCTATTCGTCCCAAGTTACTACTGTTAGATGAACCCTTTGGAGCGCTGGATGCTTTGACTCGTGGTAATTTGCAAGAACAACTGATGCAAATCTGCGAAGCCAATCAAGTGACGGCGGTGATGGTGACACATGATGTAGATGAAGCCGTGTTGTTGTCTGACCGAATTGTGATGTTGACCAATGGACCAGAATCGAAAATTGGTGACATTCTCGAAGTAGATATTCCCAGACCTCGGAAACGGATGGAAGTGGTCGAGCATCCTAGTTACTACAGTTTACGCAGTGAGATGATTTATTTTCTCAACCAGCAAAAACGCATCAAGAAACTTCGCGCTCGGAAAACAGCCGCCATCGCTCGTCATGGTTTAGAAAAAGTCAATTTAGAACTAGGATTTTTACCTCTGACTGCTTGTGCTCCTCTAGCTATAGCCAAAGAAAAAGGCTTTTTCAGCAAACATGGCTTAGATGAAGTGAATTTAGTTAGAGAAAGTAACTGGAGAGGAATCGTAGATGGGATGACAGGGGGTTATTTAGATGCTGCCCAAATGCCGTCCGGGATGCCAATTTGGTTATCATTAGGAGGAAATAATGATCAACCATTACCAGTAGTTACCTCCTTAACCATGACTAGGAATGGTAATGCAATTACCCTAGCGAAACGCTTTTATGAATCAGGAGTGCAAACCTTATCCGATTTTAAAGACTACTTACTTCGCACTCATGAACAAAGGCATATCATGGGAGTAGTACACCCGGCATCTATGCATAATTTGCTACTGCGTTACTGGTTAGCAGCTGGTGGAATTGACCCGGATTTAGATGTGGATATGAAAAACATTCCCCCGGCACAGATGGTAGCAGATTTGCAAGCAGGTAGTATTGATGGTTTTTGTGTAGGTGAACCTTGGAACTATCGAGCCGCAGTAGAAAATGTTGGTTTTACTATCGCCACTGATTTAGAAGTTTGGTTAGGACATCCGGGAAAAGTGTTGGGTGTGCGGGAAGATTGGGCGCAAAATTATCCTAATACCCATATTGCTTTAACCAAAGCTTTGTTAGAAGCTTGTCAATATTGTGCAAATCCAGCTAATACTTCAGAAGTTCGCCGAATTTTAGCGCATCGGGATTATGTCAGCACGGATTTAGAGTATATCCAATTGGAAGATCCAGATCATAATAGCTGCAACTTAGACCATCCTTTACGTCAATATGCTCATCATCAGTTTTATGGTGATTCAGGGATTAATCGTCCTAGTCGCACCGAACAAATTTGGATTATGAGTCAATTAGCTCGTTGGGGTGATACTCCTTTTCCTCGGAATTGGGTAGAAATTGTGGAACGGGTCTGTCGCGTGGGGGTATTTAGCACTGCGGCTAGAGAGTTAGGTTTGGATATTAATTATATTCGTCAACCTATCAATCTTTTTGATGGAACTCCTTTTAATGCTGATGACCCCATTGCTTATCTCAATAGTTTGAAAATTAAACGGGATTTTTCCATTGCTGAAGTTGTTTTAGATGCTCCCAGAAGAACAGCAGCTTAGATAGTACACACAAGTAGGGGCGTATTGCAATAGTACGGGCGTATGGCAATACGCCCCTACGAATCCACAAATAATTTCATAAATCAAATTTGAGTAAATCCTATTTATCTACCATGAAAAATCGCAATTCAACATTAATCAACAGTCAAAATCAGGCATTTTTAGAAATCAAAAATGTTTCTAAAGTCTATCCTACTAAAAAAGGTTCTTTCACCGTTCTGGATGGGGTTAACCTCAATGTCAATCAAGGTGAGTTTATTTGTGTAATTGGGCATTCTGGTTGTGGTAAATCAACTTTACTCAATATGGTATCGGGTTTTAATTTTCCTACCAGTGGAGAAGTTTTGTTAGAAGGACAACCCATTACTCAACCAGGACCAGATCGAATGGTTGTTTTTCAAAACTATGCTTTATTACCTTGGAGAACCGCTTTTGAAAATATTTATTTAGCTGTCAATGCGGTTTACCCAGAAAAACTAGAAGCCGAGAAAAGAGCAATTGTTAGGAACCATTTAAGCATGGTGGGGTTAGGTGATGCGATGGACAAGAAACCTCCACAAATGTCCGGTGGGATGAGACAACGGGTTTCTATTGCTCGCGCTTTATCCATTCGTCCTAAAGTTTGATTTTAGATGAACCATTTGGAGCACTAGATGCAATTACCAAAGAAGAATTACAAGAAGAATTGTTAAAAATTTGGGGTGATAATCGCTGCACTGTATTAATGATTACTCATGATATTGATGAAGCATTATTTTTAGCCGATAAGTTAGTGATGATGACTAATTGGACCAGCAGCCAAAATTGGAGAAGTATTGGAAATTCCCTTTTCTCGTCCCCGCGATCGCGCTCGAATTATGGAAGACCCTCAATATTACCAACTGCGTAATTATGCCTTAGATTTCTTGTTTAACCGTTTTGCTCATGATGATGTAGGTTAAGAAACAGGCAATAGTTGAAATCAAGGCAGGATTAATTCCAGTAGAGAACAGTCATCTGTAAATGCTGGAGAATGTGTGGTGGTTTGAATAGCTGTTAAAATTTGGTCTAAATCCATAAATTCTTGATTAGATTTGGTTAACAAGTCAATAAAGCTATTCAAACTCCACATCTTCCCATCTGGTTGTTCAATCTCATAGACTCCATCACTGAAAATATAGATTTTGCTAGCGGGTGGAACTTGACAGACAGCATTGTAGTATTCTGTTTCTGGAAAAGTACCAATGGGCATACTGTGAGTTATTAGCTGTTTTGTATCTATACCCAAGTCAGTTGATTGAGAAAGTAATATAGCGGGTGGATGTCCCGCACTAGCATAGGTTAATTGATGAGAAGTAAGGTTAAAAACCCCATACCAAATTGTGAAATATCGATCATTGTGTTGATTCATTTGGAAAATCTCATTCAAAGCCTTGAGAACTTCGGATGGTTGATGAAAATTAGCTTGAGGAAGAGTTTGGGAGGGTCTCCCTGTCTTTCGTAGACGGTCGCGCAATAGATTATGTACGGAAATTGAAGGGAGTGCGGCCGCTAATCCATGTCCAGAAACATCTAATAAATAAATAACTAAGTTTTCTGCATCTAACCAGTAGTAATCAAAGCAATCACCACCTAATTGACTAGATGGTAAAAATCTATAGTTTATCCTCACTAATCCTGACATTGGTTCCGGTAAAATAGATGCTACATAATCAGCTGCTTCATGTAATTCCGTTTCTAAAAGCTGTTTTTGTATTTGTAAATCTTTGGCTAATTTCTGAAGTTCTTGATGACTTTGATATAATCTCAGTCCGGCTCTGACCCGTGCTTTTAATTCAGTTAATTCAATGGGTTTGCTTAAAAAATCATCTGCACCATTATCTAAACCTTCTACTTTATCTTCAACTGCTTTACGTGAGGTTAATAGGATAAAAAATGGTGTTGATAAAGATGGTTCAGATTTGATAATTCGGCATACTTCTAAGCCATCCATTTCCTCCATTTGCCAATCACAAATAATCACCGATGGATGATGTTTCTGGGCTTGTTCTATACCCTGAATTCCGCTAGAAGCAAGAATTACTTGATACCCTTGTCCTTGCAGTGCTTTTTGGAGAACTAATTGAATGATTCTATCATCATCAATCACTAAAATTTTAATTTGAGAATTAGATGTTTCTAGCATGATTTTTGAAAATTCTCAAGGGCTGTTATTAAATTCTGATATTCACTATCTAGCTGATTAATTAAATTCGAGATTTGCACTGATGATTGATTTTCTAACTTGCATTCCAAGGTTTCGCAGATATTTCCTAAGCCCACAGCCCCAATACTAACACTAGGAGAACGTAAGGCATGAGCAGCTTTTTTCAGTTTCACTTGATTTTCGGAAATAGCTGCATCCTTAATATCCTGAATTTTGACTGGAGCATCTTCTAAGTAAACTTGGACTAGTTCAGCAATTAAGATAGCACCATCACTACCTGCCATATTATACAAGTCTTTTAGAACACTAGGGTCAAGAACTGATGATGGATTGATGGGGATTAATTCATCATGATGAATAGGGAGTGGAGAAGTTTGATTTTGTTGAGTAGCATATTGTTTTAATACTGTCTCCAATCCCTCCAAACTAATTGGTTTACTAATATAATCATTCATCCCCGCGACTAAACACTGTTCACGCGCACCCATATAAACATGAGCAGTCATCGCAATAATCCAAGGTTGAGCATTTTCCGAAAATTCTGCCCGAATTCGATGAGTTGCTTCCCATCCATCCATTTCTGGCATTTGAATATCCATAAATACTAGATCATAAAGTTGCCGTTGTAATGCTTCTAGGGCTTCACATCCATTGTTAGCTACATCTACCCGATAACCTAACCGATGCAACATTTTTAGGGCAATTTTTTGATTGATTAATATATCTTCCACTAACAAAATCTTCAAAGGCAAAATTTCGGCTAATTGAGTATCAATTATCGGCCAATCTGCTGTGGGTAAGCGCGAGTAAGATGGGATGATAGACGGGGAATTGATATTACTAAAATAACTCCCACGAATAGTTTGTAAGATGGTATTCTTTAACTGGTACTGATGAACAGGTTTATGTAAAAATGCTGTAAACTCTGCTGATAACTGTTTTACTTCTAAGGTGTGTTTACCTTTGGAACTCAACATCACTAAAGGTAAATACTTTTGTTTGGGGATAACCCGAATTTTAGCAATCAGATTGGAGATGTTTAGTTCTGGACTATCAATATCCAGGATAGCTAGGCTAAAAGGATGTTGCTGCCACAAATATTGCTGGATAGTAGCATTAGATGCTATGGCTCTGACATTTAACCCTAAGGTTTGAAGTTCTGTGGTTAAGCATTTTCTTAAATTGACGTTACTTACTATTAATAATACTTGATGACCAATCAGTTCCGTTTCCCTCCTCATGGAATGCTCCATAGCTTGGGTTTCAACTGGAACAATGACGGTAAAATGGAAAGTAGAGCCAATATTTGCTTGACTATCTACCCACATTTTCCCCCCCATAATCTCGCACAACCGTTTGCTGATGGCTAATCCTAAACCTGTACCACCATAACGTCGAGTCATGGAAACATCAACTTGACTGAAGGGTTTAAACAATCAATGTAAGCGATCGCCTGGAATTCCAATTCCTGTATCCCTAATGGCAAATTCAAACTGATAACGAGCAGAAGTGCAAGTATTGGCTGGACTATCAACTAACTTATGAGCAGTAATGGAAATGATAACTTCGCCAATATTTGTAAATTTAACGGCATTACTGATTAAATTCCAGAGAATTTGACGTAGACGGGTAATATCACCATTAATCACCATTGGTGTTCCTGGCTCTATTTCATACATCAATTCAATTCCTTTAGTAGCAGCTTGAGGAGCTAATAAATCCAGAGCTTCTTCTACACAAAGACGTAAATCAAAAGGTTGCGCTTCTAACTCTAAGTTACCAGATTCAATTTTAGAAAAGTCGAGGATATCATTAATAATAGTCATGAGTGCGCTACCACTATTCCGAATGGTTTCCACACAATCTAGTTGTTCAGAATTTAGAGGAGTATCTAATAATATACCAGTCATGCCGATGATTGCATTCATGGGGGTGCGAATTTCATGGCTCATGGTGGACAGGAAATTGCTCTTGGCCATATTTGCAGTTTCTGCGGTTTGTTTAGCTAGTTTTAGTTCTTCATTTTGTAGCATTAACAGATTAGCCTGATGCATTTCTTGAGCTAATAACTGTTTACGCTCAGTAATATCCATATGAGTTCCCAGCATTCTGATAGCTCTACCTTGGGAATCACGACTGATTAACTTACCTCGGTCAAGAATCCACTTCCATTCTCCATATTTAGTCAGATAACGGGTTTCCACTTCATAAAAAGGTGTCTCACCATTGAGATGCATGATAAGTTGGTGTTCCATTATACCCCTATCATCGGGATGGATTAACCAATTTTTATGTTTAATTTCACTAATTTCGGTGTTTATATCTTCGAGAGTATATCCCAGCATGGTAAACCAACGGGGGCTACGATAAATTTCTCCCGTGAGTAAATTCCAATCCCAAAGACCTTCATTCACAGCATTGAGAGCTAGCTTTAACCTTTCTTCACTCAACTTCAGAGCATTTTCTGACTGTTTCCGTTCAGTAATATCACGGTATTTCCACAGGTGTCCATAAAATTTATGATCAACTATAATAGGGATGTAATCCTGTTCTAAAGTTCTTCCATCTTGTAGTTGCCATTCTTGATTAATTACAATTTTACCGTGACTGATAATCTCATCTATACACTGTATAAATTTCTCTGGTTCCACCAACAGATCTTTGGCTGCTATTATTAATGCTTGACAATCTGTACCTTGTAACGCTTCGGGAGTTACACCAATACTAAATTGTTGACAAAACTCCTGATTGGCCAGAATCACCTGTCGTGTTTCATCTTCCAGTAGCACACCACTTTGCAAACTCTCAATTAGGGTTCTTAATCTTGATGCAGTTGCTCGTAATTCTGATCTTTGATTTGTCAGTCTGGTAGTGAGTTTTTTAGCATCTGTCAGCGCAGAATTTTTAGCCTGTAAAAGAAATAAATAATCTGCAACTGAATCATAAATAGGAAAATCATTAAGATTCAGGTCAAATTTTTTTAAGTCACCAATATCTGTAATCCAGGGAGAACCCAGAAATAAAAGATGGTCATATGCCTCTAAATATAGCATCTGTCCCTTCAGTTGCATTTCCTGGTGATGGGATTGTAGCAAAAACAGTGATTGACAAAGCCCAGTTTGTGGCTATTGCGATAGTTCTGTAATCGCGACAAAGTTAATCGCACAGTTGGGACGCTTAATCTGAAAGTGTGTTGCTAAAGCGGTACCAATAATGATAATAGGTTCAAAAATACGCTGAAGTACCACACCGGCTTGGATAATCTTCATTTCTCGATCTATAACCAAGTGGAAGGGAAACAAAGCTGCAAATTGTTCAGGATTCAGACTGAATTGTTGTGACTCAATAGCCCTTTCACTCATCATAAAATTAAGAATCGTTATATTCAACAAGACCGTACATTTAATTTTACTCCCCATATACACAAATTAACAAATTTTTGACAATCTCTTTTTCATTAATAAGCAGTTTCTATTGCCAAAATCACGAGTATAGCTAATTGTCCAGCCATAATCTTTTTTCAACCTCAGTAAAAATATGCAACCCCATTGATATTCATGCTCCAAGGGATTAAATTCACTGTGACTAGTTTGCTGATGGAAATTTTCTAAAGCTGCTTCTAAATCAAAAGGATTACCTTCATCCCAAATCTGAATTTGAAAATATTCCCTAGATATTTCTATGGTTAAATTAATCGGAGTTTCTGGACTCAGATGAAGATGAGCATGACGTACCACATTAGTAAAACCCTCAAGTAAAGCAGTTTGTCCTTCTAACCATACTTGAGGTGGTATTTGTGTGCTATTAAATTGGTCAAACCATTCGACAACAGTTGTCATTTCATCAATATTACTGGCAACTTGTAGATGAGAGTGGTGGACTATTAAATTTATTTCCATGAAGATTGCTAGAAACCTGCCAATAATGTATCACAATAAACTAAATTTATTCTAAATTTGTGGAGCAGGCAAGATGCCTGCCTGAATTCAATAGCAGGCAAGATGCCTGCTCCACCCTTACTCTGTATTCATTTTGAATTTTGAATTTTGAATTCCGCTTTGCGGTACTAGACTGCCCCTGAATCTTTACTAAAAACAACTATGAATGTTTTCAAAATTAGTTGCAAATCGTAACGAAGACTCCAATTTTCTTGATATCGTAAATCCAGTTTAATCACGTCTTCAAAATCACGAATTTTCGAGCGACCATTAACTTGCCATTCCCCACTAAGTCCGGGTTTAACATCGAAACGTTGCCAATTAGGAACATCATATTTTTCTAACTCATCTGGAGTGGGGGGACGAGTCCCAATTAAACTCATATCTCCCGTGAGAATATTCCAAAATTGTGGGAATTCATCTAAACTGGTTTTGCGAAGAAAACGACCAACACGGGTAATGCGAGGGTCACAATCATTTTTGAAAAAAGCACCAGAAGCCTGATTAGTAATCGTAGATTTTAGCGCTTCAGCATTAGTCACCATCGAGCGGAATTTCCAAATCCGAAACCGTCTTCCCATCCACCCACAGCGAATTTGGCTAAACATAACAGGTCCGGGACTATCTAGTTTGATGGCAATGGCTAGGGGAATAAATAATGCTGCTGTAGCAGTTAATCCCAGAATTGCTCCCGCAATATCTATTGTCCGTTTTAATGGCGATTGAACTGAAGCATGGGTTAAAGGTGGACGCTGTTGAGATTTACGACTGATATTGGGAATAATAGCTTCGGTATTGGCTTCAATGGACAACATTTTGTCTAACCCAACTAGCGAAAAAGCTAATTGTACTTGAGGATTAACGCTCCAAATTACTAATGGTATCTTTTTAGTATTTGCCAATTTTATATTGGTAATCAGGGAACCAATACCGCTACTATCAATAATTGCGGTTTGTCCAAAATCTAAGATGATTTTTTTAACACTAGTATCTTCAAGTAATTGTTTAAAAGCATCCCGAAAAGAGATAGCTTCTACCACAGTTAATTTTGGTGGTAATTGCACTAAAAGAGTGTTATTTACATGAGTAATAACTAAAGTTGTGATTTTTTTGATTTGAGAATTTATGATCTGCATATACTTACCTTAACCTAGTTTAAGTTTTAACCAAAACGGGATTGTAAACTCTGACAGAGGGCGATCGCACTTCTATTTGAAACATCAGCAATAGATACTTTTCTGGGTGCATTGATAAATCTGACTAAATCTCCGGGACTCCAAGCCACAGGAACATTAATTTCTGATAGTGCTAAACCAAGTTCTACTTGATGGTCATCCACATGTTCTTGAAACTCTTGACTGCGAGAAACCAAAATATAGGGTTTATCCAAAGAATCTAGGAGCAGTAAAGTTCCTTCTCCACAATGAGCAATCACAATTCTGGCTTTGTTAATTAAATCTTGAAATTTTTCTTCCTTCAAGAATTGATAAACCTTTGCACCTGCGGGTAAAACAGTTGATTTACCATATTGCACAACTATTTCTTCTTGAATTATCTCTGACTGTAACAATACCTCAATCCATTGCATCAGACGATTAAAAGGATATTGTTCTGTACCAACGGTAACTAAAATCATAGTGGGGAGGTGGGGTAGTTGTGGAGCGGGCATCTTGCCCGCCATTGAAGTCAAGCGGGCCACGTCTGAAAATAGCATGAACTATTTTGCCGGGATTTTATACACAATTAACACACTGGGTTGGAAGTAACTAGTTCGGCTTGAGGATAACGGGTTTGTAATTGTGGCCATTGGACATATAAAACACTGATAAAAGGTAACACTAACTTGGCTGATAAACTTAAAGTATTAATCCGCGTGACGGATTCAATAAATACTGTTTTACTCCCTAATAATTTACCGAGAATTAAAAAAGGAACCGCCACACCAGCACCAGTGGAAATAATTACATCTGGTCGAGTTTTCCTAATTAATTGCCAAGCTAAAAATATATTTTTGAGCAGATTAGGAAGATTACGATTGGTGGGACTATATGCCCAATAAAACTTTTCCCCAGTTAACTCGGCTTCTGTGGTTTTATTCTGAAAAGTTACCCAAACTCGCTCTTGATTTTCCCAAAAAGGACGTAATTGTTGTAAAGCTTTGAAATGTCCGCCAGAAGAACAAACTAATAAAACTGTCATAAATTTTGCCGCCTTTAATTAATGAAAAACTTGTTCTTGTCGAATACGTTTTTGTTGATTTGCACCTGTGATTTGCATGATTAATTTCTCTAACCACTGATAGACAAATTTTGGTAGTATCCATAATAAATACGCAGCAATTAAAGAAATTAAAGTGCGTCGAGGTTCTTCCAAAATAATCTGCCAATATATACTCAAGGCTTTATGTAGTAAATTCACCGCTATTTGTGGCGATCGCTGTCTGGTTGCACGTCGTCCTAAATATCGTAATTGATAGGCTCTAGCTTGATTACCCCAACGTTTGATAAACTCAGGATTGTAGAGTTGGGTTTTGAGCAAAATTCGCTCCCAAGATTCATATTGCTGGAGAATATTAGCTGACAAACCAGTTGCATTCAAGCGATAAAGAGTCAGAGCTTCAGGAATACCTTCTATTTTCCAAGTGGTTTGCAAAGCAATTCGTAACCAACATTCAATATCTTCAGATTGACGAAAGTGATCATCAAAATAGAAATCTTCAAAATACCCATACAAATTATCTTCAAATCTAATCGCGGCAAAAACATCTCTCCGAAATACTGCCGCAGAACCATTACTAATGGGATTACGACAAAATAAATATTCTGGAGTAATATTAGTTAACTGAGGCATTTGATAAATACCCAATGGTTTATCCTGGTCATCAATAAATAAAGAACGAGAAAAACTGACCCCAACTTGGGGCGATCGCTCTAAATGTTGAAGATGTTTTTCTAGCTTTTCTGGCAACCATAAATCATCACTATCAATAAAAGCTAAAAACTCCCCACTGGCATAACGAATCCCTGTATTTCTTGCTCCTGCTAAACCTCGATTCTGTTGATGAATAATCTGAATACGTTGATCTGAAAACTGCTGACAAATTTGGATACTTCTATCAGTACCACCATCATCAACAATAATAATTTCAAAATCACGGTAGGTTTGAGCTAATACAGACTCTAAGGTTTTTTTTATAGAAACTTCAGAATTGTACACAGGAATAATCACAGATATTTTCGGTATCATTTTCATTCACCATTAATAATTAAGAATTTTCCACTGTTACCGTTGGTGTTTTGACTTCTTTTCTGAAGCAAACTTTTTCCATCATCAACTCTCCAAAAACAGCACCTAAAGTTAATAAAGTTCGTCGGGGTTGATGAAATAATAATTGCCAATCAGAACAGAAAGCCCGACTCATAAAATCTGCTCCTATCTCCGCAGGTAACTTTAACCGAAAAGCACGTCGAGCTAGATAACGCAAATGCAAAGCTTGAGCTAAATTAAAATGACTTTCCACCAATTGTGGAGCATAAATTTTCGCTTTTTCTACCAATTGATTCCACCCAGCTTCCATGCGATATAAATTGGCAGATAATCCGCTTGAGTTTGTCCGATACTGAGTCAATACTTGGTTAATCCCGACAATCTCCCAATTACTAGTGCAAATTACCCGCAATAACCATTCCAAATCTTCCGAGTAATTCATATCCGGAGCAAACCCTCCCACTTCAGTAAATACTTCTTTACGAACTGCCCAATTAGAAGTAGTTGTAGTGGGATTTTCGGAAAATAAATATTCCGGTTTTAAATCCGTTAATTTAGGATTAGAAGCCTCTCCAGTTATTTCACCCAATTGATTAATTATTTCCACTTGAGCAAAGCTCACCCCAATGCGAGGATGATAATGAAAATGTTGCAGGTGTTGATAGAGTTTATCAGGAAGCCATTGATCATCAGCATCAAGAAAAGCAATAATTTGACCTCTACTTTTTTCTATGCCTAAATTCCGCGCTCTAGAAACTCCCTGATTTTCCTGATTAATCAGATAAATACCATAATTTGTTTCCTGATATTTTCTGACAACTTCAATTGTATCATCAGTAGAACCATCATTAATAATTAATAATTCCCAATCAGAGAAAGTTTGTTGTTGAACAGATTTGATTGCTGTGGGTAAATACTGAGCCGCATTGTAAGCGGGAATAATTACTGTTACCATCGGGTTAATAATGGGCATTAGTTTATTTCCTCCAAGAATTTGGGCAATTTTTGGTGAGTTGCCCATAAGGTATATAAAGGTTGTAAAGTTAAGTGAGTTACCATCACTGCAACTGCTGCTCCTAAAATCCCCCAGTTTGTACCAATGCAAATAGCAACAGTCAAACACACCGTAAATAGCAAATTCCAACGCAATTCAATTTCTGGTTGACCAAAAGCCCGAAACATTAAAGATGCCGCATCAGCAAAAGGACGGGATAAAGCTGAAGCACAAATTATAATCAAAATAGATACGGCTCCACGTTCTACCCATGTATGTCCAAATACCAAAGGAACATAAAAGGGAGCTAAACTGGATTGTAACACTACTAAAGGGACAATTATGAAAGCAATTTTGCGTAAACTTTGTAGATATCTTTGCGTAAATAGCTGTGTCTGAGAATTTAAGTCACATAGGTCAGAAAAAAGTGAGGTTCTAATCGCATTGATGACACTCAAGCTAATTCCTAATCCAGCGTTAAAGGCAAAATAGTAAACTCCTAATGCTTGGATACCCAAAAATTTACCAATCAAAAGATAGTCAATATTTTCCCGAAAAATAGTAAGTAATTCTACGCCAAGAATCCGACTAGCAAATGATGTAATTTCTTGCCATTTCTTAAAAGTGAACGATTTTTTCATCCGCCAAGATTGATATTTAAATGTGAGAATAATCCAAATTGGTGCTACTAAAAATTTAGGGAGAATAATTGCCCACATTCCCATACCGGAAAGAGCGAAAATAGCAGTAAGAACATTGTCGGTAGAGGTTTGAACTGTACTAATTAAAGCTAGAATATTTAAACGGTTTTCTCTTCTAATTAAGGCTGTTTGTACCATTGCTAAGGGATAAATTAGGTAAGTAATCGCAATGAGACAAATAGGTAAAATTAGATCAGAATTATGATAGAATTGGGCGATAGCTAATGATGCTAAACATTGAACTATGAATATAACCAGAGCAATTAACCAGTTTAATCCATAAGCAGTCCGACATAATTCTTCTACTTCCTGAGCTTCTGCTTGTACAATTTTGTCAGCAATCCCACTGCGAGTGAAGACACGAATAAATTCAGAAGTCATTAAGACAATAGCAGCTAATCCATAATCTTCTGCACTTAAAAAACGAGCTAGAATTACAGTAGTAATCAAACGAAATACTCTAATTACTAATTCAGAAACCCCCATCCAGCCAATATTACGGATAAAACGGTCTTGCTTGAAAATAGATAGAGTTTGAGCAATTGATTTCATGTCAATTCCTCTAGCAATTTTTCCCACTTAGACAGATAAATTTGCCAAGAATCAATTGCTGAGGCTTTTCCCTGTTGTCCTTTATTTTCTAATTCAGTTGCAGATAAATTCACTAATTCCTGAATTGATTCAGCTAATGCAACAGAATTTCCAGGGGGAATGAGAAAACCAAAACCTTGAATTTGCTCGCTTAAACCATCTATTTCCGAAGCAATCACTGGCTTACCAGCTGCTTTAGCTTCTAAACAAACAGTACCCCAGGGTTCCCAACGAGAAGGAATCACGAAACCATCACACTGACTTAAAAAACTAGGAGTATCATCAATCCGACCCATAAATTCTATTTGAGGACAAGAAACAGCCAATTGTTTTAATTTCGCTTCATCTTTTCCTAGACCACCAATTTTTAATTTAAGTTGCAAATGAGGAAGTTGTTTGACTGTATCAATCAAGATATCAAACCCTTTCTGGAAAACCAGTCGTCCATAAGTACCTAGTATAAATGGTTGATGGGAAAGTCTAGGTTTAGGAGCAACATTGAGGAAAGCATCCAGGGGACGAGAAAATTTAATGACATTTATTTTTTCAGGCGGTGCTAATTGATTTTTTAGCATCCAATGTTGTTGTCCGTGGGAAACACTAAGGATGCAATCGCACAGACCATAAGCCAGTTTTAACATCAAATGAAATCGACTAATAGACGGAACATTACAAGTTTCAAAGCCTTGAGTATAATGATGGTCATAAATTATCAGCTTGGCGGAACGACTGATTTTCCAAAGTGGGAATAATCCTTGCCAGGAAGAAGCCGCATGCACAACAATTACATGAGGGTGTTCTTGGGAGATAATAGAAGATGCTGAGGATAGAGGCGCAGCAATAAATGCAAATTTTTCTGATAGATAGGATGTTTCTAAGCTGTGTAAAGTGGCATTGATTCCACCAGTCCAGCCCATATCATAACCATCCACAAGATGGCAAATTTTAGGTTTTATCATGGGTATGAAATGACCAATTATATTGTGATTTAAATTCCCTTGTATCTATAGGAATCCACTTTGAGTTTTGAACGCATTTGCATAGAGAAGGAACCGGGAAAGAATCAGTCGTCTTGTTCCAAAATCAACTAGGATTCCTATATCTATAAATAGATGATGCAACAGATGATGCGACAATGTTTAGCGAAATACTTACATATGTGAGATGGCCCCAGCTCAGATGATGCTAATACTTCAGCTTTAAAAGCGTTATTTTCTAATCAATTAGTAGATGCGCGTAAAATGACCAATTAAGTTGCACTGTTCTTGAATCTAACCAAAGATGTCACAAGTTAGAGTTTCTTAATGTCAACGAAACCTAGATAAATATTAATTTTTAGTGCTTAACTGTAAAAATTGTCCCTAGTCAATTCTGAATTTTACTTTCATTGACTGGTGTAGATGCAACATCAGTTCACGAGGGTAGCAAATAGCTTCATTGAGGAACAATGCTGGCTCGAAAGAACTTATAGTTACTTTTATACAATTAATTAGTCTTGGTTGTCAAATAAAAATTGCCTAATTATTTGGCAACTACTGTCATTAACTCTCCACGATTTACATAATTTCCACTAGTATTTTTAGAGTGATATTCCTGTAATTTAGGCACTCATCAATTTAATAAAATCAGCAATACCAGGAAATTTAGCAAAAACCGGGGTAAAAATCACTGAAATTAGTTTTTTTGGATAGCTCCGTTATCTTCAGTATACATACTTGAACCACTATATTACGCGTAAGTATGGCTTCAGGAAAGTTAATATAATCAGATAGACAAAATCTAAAATGATAGTTACAATCGCATATGATGTATTAATTAGACACTGTGCTGAAATCCCCCCATCAGCATGGCTAATTATTAAAAGTTTGAAAAGCGGAATTACTTAAATCATATATAGGAATCCTACTTGATTTTTAAACAAGACTCCGTACTCTTTCCCTGTTCCCCGTTCCCTGTTCCCTGTTCCCTCTCTACGCAAATACGTTCAAAACTCAAAGCGGATTCCTATATTTTGCCAATGCGAAAACATTTACTGTTGCACACCATATTTGCAACCTTGATTTTAATTAAACCCTGTTTGGCATTACCTCTATCTTCAGGCGATTGCGTCAAGGTGAGTATTCCCGAAGGAGGAGAATTCAGTGGCATTTTTGAAGTCAATCAGGAAGGGAACTTAGAAATCCCCCATTTATCCTACTTTCCGGTAGCAGGTTTAGAACCAGAGCAAGTCCAAGAAAATCTGACCACAGCTTTAATTGATGGAGGTTTTTTCCAACCATCTTTTTTACAGGTGAGTGTGAATGTCGTGCAATGGTCATCCATTAATGTATTTGTGAGCGGAGAAACATTTTTCCCCGGACGGGTAATGATTAATGAACTCTCAGCACCAGAGAAAACCCTGCAACCGACACTAGTGACTGGACAATATCCCCCCAATCGTTACTTAGCAATTGCCATCCGCGATGCTGGTGGTGTGAAACCGAATGCGGATATCACCGCTGTGCAATTAATCCGCAATGGGGAAACCCGATTCTTAGATTTATCGGGAATATTTACAGGTGAACCTTTTGAAGATGTCCCCCTAATTGCAGGTGACAGAATCATTATTTCCGATTCAGGACAAATGCATAATGAACTGATGCGTCCTTCACAAATTACACCTGCTGGGGTGAAAGTCTTTCTCTCCAATCTCACCGTACCAGCTACAGGTAATGCTGCTGCTGGGGTGGGTCGTGATGCGACATCATTTCCTTATGGTTCTCGTTTTTCGCATGCGGTGACTTCAGCTAATTGTGCGGGAGGAACCAGAGGAACAAATGCTGAACGTAAAGCCATACTAGTAACCACTGACCGATTAACCGGGAAAACGACTTATTTAGAGCGTGATATTAACCATTTACTTACTCATTCCACGAATGATACTAACAATCCCTTTTTAAAGGCTGATGATATCGTGGCTTGCTATGACTCAAAAGTTGTGCAGTTTAGAGATGTCCTCCAAACTATTTTATCTCCCCTGTCTATTTTCCGAGATTTGTTCAGATGAAACAAATACTTTCAGTTTTCAACATAGCACCACTAGGAAGATTGTTTAAAGGTCGTTGGCTTCGTTATGTGATTCTCGGTGCGATAGGTAATACTTTTATTTGGGGTTCATCACTAGAATACTTGAAAATTACCAAACCTATCTATACTAGTGAATGGGGTTTAATCCTCAGTAGTGGTAGTTCTGGGGTTAGTCTTAACCTACCGGAAATTGGTCAAGCATCTGGCTCTAGTGGGTCTGGCTTAGGTAGTGCCACTTATGATCCTAGAGCAAATTATGAGTATATTTTTACAAGTGAGCCTATTTTAAAAGCAGCAGCAACTATTGCCAAAATTCCGCTCAAGGAATTCAAGAAACCACGTATGAAGCTGTTAAATAATACCACAATTATGCAGTTTGAAGTCACTGGTAGAAGTCCAAAAGAAGCACATGATAAATCCTTAGCTATCTATCAAGCAATAGTACAGGAAGTGAATTTATTACGCTCTGGGGAACTTAGCCAAAGAGGAAAACCTTCTCGAAAAATTTTATTTTCAGCCCAACAAAAACTAGAACAAACTCAAAAACGGCTTTCCGAATACAAAATCAGTTCTGGACTGAGTTTTCCTGAGCAAATAGCTAATTTATCTACCAATATTGAGCAATTACGACGGTTACACGCAGAAAATAATGCTCAAGAACAGCTAGCTGATAAACGAGTGCAACAGCTATCCCAAGATTTAGGACTTTCTCCCTCAGAAGCAGCAATGGCTTTTCAGTTGCGTGTAGACCAAATTTTTCAAGAAAATCTGAAGGACTATAGTGAGTCTACAACTACATTAGCAGTTTTAATGACTAAGTTTGGCCCTAACCATCCTCAAGTAATCAAAGAAAGCAAACGCCAGGAAGTTACTGGGAATGCTCTAGTTGAACGGGGAAAATATTTATCAGGTCAGTCGTTGACTCTTCCTACACTCAGTCGTTTAGCTTTAGCGGTGAATGTATCTGGACGGGATACATTATTTCAGAATTTAGTATCTTACCAATCGGAACGACAGGGACTCAAAGCCCAAGTCAAAGCCTTAGATTCATCAATTACTACCTTAGAAAAGCGTTTAAGCAATCTATCTGCAAAGCAATCTACCTTAGATAAATTAAAGCGAGAACAACAAATTGCTGAAGCCGTATTTGCTTCTACCTTAACCAAATTAGATTTAGGACAAGGAGATGTATTTTCTACTTATCCTTTAATCCAAATAGCAATGGAGCCTACTACACCCACTGAAGCCACTGCTCCCAAGAAGACATTTGTTTTAGCTGGAGCCGCCGCAGGTTCAGTTTTTACCACCTTGGGTCTTTTTTTAGTATGGATTCGCAAACCTTGGTTGAAAAAGTTAGATAAATTAATATCTTGACCATGAAAAATGACCTGAAGCCGATAAATGTAGCCGAGAAAATTGTCTGGTGGTTCATAGCCAATACTTATCCAATCTGGCTGATTGGTGGATTATATGTGGTAGGGTCTTTTGTCGGTTGGATACTACTACTACTTTTACTAATTAAAGTTCTCGCTCAAACTAAAGAAACTCCCCCGGAAGAAAAAATCACTGTCTCCTTCTCTTTATGGATTTGGATAGCCGCAATGCTGTTAATGGAAGTAGCCTTAATTGCCGGACATTTAGACTATAATTTGGATAAAGACCTGATGGTTAAATCCACCATTGGTTGGGCTAAAGGTTGGGCGGGATTAGCTCTTTATCCCCTAGCGGGATGCTTAAACATTCGTCCTCAGATCATTTATCGAGCGGTTTGCGTTGTAGCTTTGCATACCCTATTAATTATACCTTTTTTACTATTAGCTCCGGCTTTGCATTTACCACAAATTCTGTATGTTTCACCACTTAAAGCAGTCGGTGAGACCTGGGGACGTATTTTTTGACGTACCTTTATTTGAAATTGATGATACCACAGGTGATCTGCGCTGGCGATTATTTACCCCTTGGGGTCGAGCATTAGGATTTGTGGGAAATGTTTATTTTATGTTAACCTTACAAGAAAAAAATCCCAAATGGCGTTGGGTAGGATTAGCCGGTTCTGTGGTGATGTGCTTTGTGTGTAAATCCCGTCTAGCTCAAGTTTCTGTGGTTATCATTCCCTTATTTACCACAGTTTTTTCTGGTTTAACTCGACCGAATATGTTAATTGGATTAGGGTTTACAACTTTTCTGAGTGGTATTTTCTCACCCAAACTCATAGTTGCTTTTGATAACTTTTGGGAAAGTTTCAAAGGAGCAAGAGCCGCATCCACAAGAGTACGCATGGCTTTAAAAGAAATTGCTATATATCGCTGGAAAACCGAAGCTCCCATTTGGGGACATGGTGTGGTAGAAAAAGGTCCACATTTAGTTGAATATATGCCCATTGGTTCACATCATACTTGGGCAGGTTTATTATTTGTAAAGGGAATTGTGGGTTTAATAGCTCTAGCAATACCATTAGTGTTTAGTTTTGTAGATTTATTACTTAAATCCACTGATGTCAGACGACCAACAGCTAAAGTTGGTTTGAGTATTGTCATGATTCTCTTTATGTATACATTTGGTGAAAATTTAGAAATATTAGTTTATTTATATTGGCCTGGGTTATTAGCTATGGGAATTGCTTTTCAAGAAGAACCACAATCAATTATTACGACAGAACCAGATATTCGTCAGTAAAGAGTAGGACAAATATCAGAGGTTGTTTGCAAAAATCAAAATAAAGGTCAAATATGTCACTACATTGTCATTCTGAGCGACAGCGAAGAACCCCGCGAGATTCTTCCCGACCGTCACTAGCAAATCTGTGGAGCAGGCATCTTGCCTGCCATTGAGTTCAAGCGGGCAAGATGCCGGCTCCACGTCTAAAGATAGCATGAACTATTTTGTTGGGATTTTGTACAGAATTCACGCACTAGGATTAGATTTCATCGGTACCTCCCTTCCCTAGTAGGAAAGGAGGTTGGGGATTAGGTCACAGATTGTTAATAATTAAGTTGTTGCAATATTAGCAAAACGGATTTTCAAGTAATCATCTTCCATTTTTGCTCCGGAGGGTTGGAGTGCAGCTAAAGCTTGTGGTAGAACTAAATTACGTCGATGATTACCAATAGTAATATTCAACTCATCCCCGGTTTTACTGAGGTGAACTTGATTTTTAGGAATTCCAGGTAAATAGAGTTCCAAACTATATTGATTGTTGTCTTGGACAACTCTAATCGTCGTTTCTTTGTAATAAATCTGAGTGGGGTCTTCATCTTTATACAAAGTTTCTTTCAGCCGTTCTAATGATGGCAATCCACACATTTCTTCCGAAAATAATGGAACTTCCTTCACAGGTAAAGGCAGAAAATTATCATGAATTTCTTGACGATATTGTTCCTGACTTTCTTTCCAGCGACGGAAAAATGGGTCTTGTACTTCTTGAGGAATAATCCGATTAGCAATGATTAAATCTGTAGCAACATTATATAAACTCAAATAAGCATGAGCGCGAAGAGATTCTTTAATTACCATTTTTTCTGGATTAGTCACCAACCGGACTGAGGTTTGTGTATTGTCAGTTAATACCTTTTCTAGGGCTTCTATTTGTTCATAAAATTCATAAGGTGCATCCATCACTTCTTTATCGGGAAGAGAAAAACCAGCAATTGGTCGAAACAGGGGTTCCACTAAAGGTCTAAGCGCGACTGAGATATTTTGAAAAGGTTTGTAAAACCGACGCATATACCAGCCACCTACTTCTGGTAAACTGAGTAAGCGTAATGCCGTTCCCGTCGGGGCTGAGTCAATAATTAATACGTCATATTCCCCTTCATCATAATGACGTTTCATTCTCACCAAACCAAAAATCTCATCCATTCCTGGTAAAATTGCCAATTCTTCAGCTTGGATTCCGTCTAAACCCCGCGCTTGTAAAACTTGAGTAATATAGCGCTTGACTGCACCCCAGTTTCCTTCTAGTTCTTGCAGTGCATCTAATTCCGCACCCCACAATTTAGGACGAATTTCTCGTGGTGCATGTCCCAATTCTACGTCAAAACTATCTGCTAGAGAGTGAGCCGGATCTGTACTTAACACTAATGTATTATAACCTAGTTCTGCACAACGCAGTCCTGTAGCCGCAGCTACAGAAGTTTTACCGACTCCGCCCTTACCTGTCATTAATATTACGCGCATGAATGCTTGCTTCCTGCCTGAGGAGTGTTTACATTTATTTACATTATCGAATTTTTCGGAAAAATAAATGCTGCTTTAGCACATCTAAACGCGAACAGTGCCAATAATCGATGTGGGAAATAATCAAATTATCTGAGTTCAGGCGTAATTCACTCCTACCGGAAATAGAGATTCTGGGTTTCCAGGGTAGAGGACTATTCCAACTTAGTGTCCATTCACTGTGGATGGTGTCATCCAAAAGTTCGATTTTATGTAAATCCATTTGGGGATTGCTAAACCAAGTGGTGATTAAATTAATCATTTGTTGGTAGCGTTGAACACCACTAAATTTATTTACAGGATCTTGAAAATAAACGTCTGTCGCGTAGATGCTGTATGTTTGATTCACGGGAAATCTTTGATAGTCCGCTTTGAGGATGTTAATAATATTCATGTTTCTTCCCAAAGACTTTCTAAACGACGTTTCCAAGCAGCTAGAACTTGTTCTCTTTCTTCAGAGGTTTGTTGTAATTCACCTAGTAACCCTTCCGCATAAAAACGTTCTAAACTTTGCATCGTCGATGCCATTGATTGTCCCTGCTGTTTTGCTACTTGAATAATTTGCAGGATACGACTTTCAACTAGTTGGTTGAAAACATCATCTAAACCTGCTTGATGTAAAGAGAGAATGCGGGCGATCGCACTACTAAAATCAGAACTAGTTAAAGTAGTAGCATTATGGTGGAACACAGCCCAAATTACCTCTTGATACAAAGCGTAGCGCACTTCCTGAGTTTCATCAAAATTGGCGGCTAAGAATTGAGCTAAAAAGGGTTGAGCTTGTTCGATGGGGACAATGGGTAACAAGACACGCATCCAAGCATAATCGTCTGAGAGTAGGACTAACAGCCGAAAAGACGAGGTTTCGACTTGCCAAGACCCAGGTGCGATAACTTGTAGTGTTTCTGCACCGAATAGTTCAGTTAAGGTGCTGGATATTTCTTCTAATATCATTTTTTTAAGCTACAGAGCGAGAACAAGATAGGATTTTGATCCAAAAAGTAAGGGATGCTAGCAAATGCTATCAAGTATTATGGCAAGAAATACTAAGAAAACAAGGCTAGCATCAGGTATTCATTTAGATTATGACTCTACGGAGTTTGGTCTATTTTGTAACCATTCTTCCAAATTAGCTAAAGTAGAGAAATCTAACAATGCTTCAGTTAAGTCTTCTAAAGAATCAATAGTTAATGCTTCAATTTGGTCAATCAGAGAAGCATCAAGTTCACCAACTCGACGCTTGAGTTGTCGCTTAACTATTTTTTGTGCTTCTAGTAGTTCACCTTTAATTTGACCTGTTCTCTCAATGCTAGTAACGTAAGGCACTTTCAATCCCTCCTCATACTGGTTTAGTTCTTGTTGAAATTCTCGTTCCAACTCTTTGCTTAATGTCATCATCCAATCAATCAGAGCATATAAGTTGATGATATCCTGTCTTTGAAAGCCTTGCTCATATAATCGCTTGATCAAGGCTAACTTAAACACTTTCCTTTCCCGGCGATCGCTGCTGGTTTCTAAAGCTTTGAGATGCACCATTACTACTGTAGCAAATGGATTCCGATCAGCTTCTAAATCTGACCACTTTTGTCGATAATCTAGTAACTTTACGGTGGAAAAATGAAATTCCTTGGTAGTCCTAATTGCTCGACTACTAAAATGGTTTGGTCTCCAATTAATATTATCATCTCCCAAAACCACTAATGATTCAACTGGAAACCCATATTGCTCGGATATCCTATTGTTGTAAATAAATATTCTTTCGGCAAAATCTGATTCCGATTGACTTTGAATTTCGATATGGATATACAACCAAGATTCTTCACCATTAAGTTTATAAACTTTAACCAGGGTATCAGCATATCTTCGACCTACTTCTGCATCTCTAGTTACTTGCTTCAACTCCTTATTTAAGAATTCAATTGGTTTTGTCCAATCAATTTCTGAATATACAAAGGGAAAGAAGAATTTGATAAAATCCTGGAAATATATTTCCAGAATATCTTTCCAAGGGGAATCATACGCTGTTTTTAGTTTAGTCATTTTTTAACAAGAAGTCAGAATAATGAGCTTCTATTTCCAGTTTACAACAATTTTTATGTAGATATTTTTTTATAAAATCACCCAATTCCTACCGATACTACTACAATTTTATTTTTAACTGCTGACCCCATTGATACTCAACGCTTACAATTAGGAAAAGAGTTGGGAGAAATTCAGAAAATACTCGAACAGACTAAATTCAAAGATAGATTTTCCTTCAAACCTCAATACTCTATTACCCCGATTGATATTACTAAATATTTGTTGAATTCTCCTCGTCCACAAATTGTACATTTCTCAGGTCATTGTACAAATAATGGAGAATTATGTTTTCAGAATGAACATGGGGAATCTCACCATATTCAACCAGATGCTTTAGCTAAATTATTTGAGCAATTTGCTAATGATGTGAATTGTGTTATCTTAAATGCTTGTAATACAAATATTCCTGCATCAGCTATTGCTTAACATATTAATTATGTTGTCGGAACTAATCAAACTATTGGAGATAAAACCGCTATTGTTTTTTCTACAGTCTTTTATCAAGCCATATTTGCTGGAGCTACCATAGATCTCGCGAGATCCTTCCTAGTAGCTATCGTATTTTTCCAACAACCTAATGATATAGCAGTGACGCTAGCAAGTATTAAAAGTGTGAACACTAACCGTAAACCTCAACCCAGGATTATATCACCTGACGCAGAATGCGACCATCTCACCTACTTTATCAATCCCTCTGGTTTGGAAGCTTTAATAAAAGCACTTTCCTGAAAGTTGACAAAATAGGTTCACTCAAACCATCATCTTAGTTTTGACAGGAATCTCAATCACAAACTTTGTCCCTTTTTCCAATGTAGACTCACACCAAATATTACCACCGTGCTGCTGAGTTACAATTTGATAGCTAGTAAATAAACCCAATCCAGTACCTTTACCAACAGGTTTGGTGGTGAAGAAAGGATCAAATAATTTAGAGCGAATATCCTCGGAAATGCCGATGCCATTGTCAGAAATTGTAATCATGATTTGATTAGTATTAATTTGACGTGTCTGAATCCAGATACAATTGGAGTTAACGGAAATATCTTCGTATGAACGTCCTTGATTAGATGCTTCTAAAGCATCAATAGCATTGCTAAAAAGACTCATAAACACTTGATTAAGCGAACCAGGATGACATTCAATCAATGGTAGCTGACCATAATCTTTAATAACCTGAATTTTAGGACGAGTGGCTTTCGCATGCAATCAATGTTGCAAAATTACCAAAGTACTATCAAGTCCTTCATGAATATCTACTGCTTTCAATTCTGCTTCATCCAGACGCGAGAAGTTCCGGAGGGATAACACAATAGTACTGATACGCTCAGTCCCAATTTTCATGGACTCCAGCAGCTTGTTTGTATCTTCTTGTAAAAATTCTAGGTCAAGTTCATTCAATTCTGCTTGTAGAGATTGAGGTGGATTTGGATAGCGGTGTTGGTAAGCTTGTAATCCTGTGAGTAAATCTTGGATATATTCAGAAAGATGAATTAAATTACCATAAATGAAATTAATTGGATTATTGATTTCATGCGCTACCCCTGCTACCATCTGTCCCAATGCAGACATTTTTTCACTATGAAGCATCTGTAATTGAGTTTGTTTTAGTGTTTGTAGAGTTTGGTTCAAAGTCGTATTTTTTTCATTCAATTCTTCGGTTCTCTGCTGAACTCTAATTTCCAGAGTTTCATTGGTTCTTGCTAATTCTACAAAAGCTAAACGCAGTTTGGTTTCCGCTTGTCTTCTTTCGGCAATTGTTGCTGTTAATACTAATATAGTAAGTGTAATCACGCCAATAAACGATTGCAGTTTCATCAAAGATTCGTTGAGATTTTCACTGATGAAACTACCTTTACCATTGACAGTGGCTATTATAGCGATCGCACTCACCAAAAAAGTTAATACCGTTGCACCCAGTTGTCCCAATCGAAAAGCAGACCAGATTAACATGGGAATCAACATATATTCTAGATGATATCCCTCAGCAAAAGCAATTTTGCTAATCAGAATCACTAACCCCGTCAGGATAACTGTCTCTACGAGAATAAACCAGAATCTGAAACTGCGTGAGCAATCTGAGGAATTTTGAAGATGAGGGAGATGTTCAGAATCTTCTAACCCTATCTTCAAAGATAACCCTGTCCCAATTAGATGTGCGTTTTCTTGCATCCATCCTCCACAACTAAGCAGAATGGGAGTGACGATGAAAATTCCACAAACATTAGAAATCCACCAGGTAAACCAAACTGTCCCAGATGCTGTCCCAGAAACTTTACCGCTTAAGACTAAACAAGCTACTCCCACAGTTGCATTAATACTCGAACCCACCATCCCAGTTAAAATCAAAAATTTGAACACGTCCGTGACACGTTTTAAGGGATAGCGAAGATTGCTAGTTTTCTTGAGTAGGAAAGTACCCAACACAGTACCCAGAGTTGTTCCTAGCGCAATCCCTATCACTGGTAGTGTGGAAATCAGCAGGGATAAGAAACTAGTTGCATCTTGGAACGCCCAAAAGTTAGCGAAAAATGAACCCAGCAACACACCGTACCCCATCCAGTTACCAAACAACAAAACAGCCCCTACCGCAATTCCATCCGGTGGCCAAACTGGAGTTACATCCTGTGGTGTGGAGGCTAAGTGACGGGAAAGTTCCGCCATTCCATAATAGGCGATCGCCAAAACAATAATACCTCCGATTTGCTGGAGCAGATGAGGGGATGTCAGGGATTTTGGTTGCATTATCCGTTTAGGTATAAATAATCGCAAGGTGTTTCAATGAACATTTAGTATAAAAATCTGCTTTTTAATATCATAAAACATCGCTAAAACTTTTATTATTTGCTTCCACGCTAGTGATGACTTTAGCAGATAAGTGCGAGTTAGGTCTACATGATTTGCTCACAAAACATAGCTAACAATGTACTATCGCTAGAAATACTAAAAAAACAAGGGTAAAATGGTTAACACAAATAAATTTCTATATCCCGTTTCTTGACTTCTATCTGGGAGTATATATCATGTTCATACTTTTGTATCAAAATATATAAGGTGCAATTTGATTCCATATAGCACGAATAGGGATACCTCCCGTTATACCTGACTGAAAATTACGACCTATACCGACATTACCTTGATGAATAGCAATCATTTCCCATTTGCGGTTAAAGATAGGTGCACCAGAAGAAGCATGATCAATTTTCAAGTTATGATCAATAGAATACTCGTCTATTTGTTTGATATGTCCTAAACCAGAAACTATTAAAGGTTTACCATCTGGGTAATGTATGGTACGAATTTCTTGCTCTTTTTCTAAAACTTCAGTTTTGTTGATAGAAATATTTATTTGTGGTAAATGAAAATTAATTATTTTTAATAGAGCATAATCAAGTTGATCATCCTCATAAATAAACTCTAGCTCTAGCAAATCTTCGTTTGATTTGTAGCTTCCTATTTTGTAATCAAAGTGAACCCAAGCTTTTTGAATTTGCATTTTGGTAAAAATATGTTTACAAGTTAGTAATATATTATTTGCAATCATTACTCCTGTACCTATAGGTTTTCCTTGAGGTGATTCTATTCTAGCGATATTGGTACGAGCAGCTAATACGTTGAAGTTTTCTTGTCCCTTTTCTATTAATTGCTTGAATAATTGTACATCTTGATCTCTAAACCCATAAATATCAGATAGTCCACAAAAATACTCAAGTAAACTTACTAATGGATGATAATTTAATCGGTTATTAGATATCTGATAATTTTTGAATTCAGATGTTAATGATTGAGCAAATACAATAGATGATTTACCAAATTCTATTTTACTTATAAAATCAATACTAATATCAGAATTTTGTAAAAAGTTCCGACGTTCAGTAGGTTCTGTAAACCTTAGAGCTAAACCATTTAGCACTGAAATTAATGATTGTGTATATTGCTGGGATAAAAATTCTTCTGGATTCATAAAATTTTCATCTGTCCAGGTCGAAACATAATCTGTATTTCTTAGCAATGAATTATCAGTAAGATTAGGTTTAATCAATAATTTATTTTTAATCGGTTCTGATACTTGTTTTACTGATAATTCATTTGGATTATGAACAACTATTGGTTCATCCTTTTTTAAATTTGTGATTATACTTGTTGAATTAGTAGATATATTAGAATTTATCTTGTTAAATTGTTGTCGCAAATATTGAATAAATTCTTCAGAAGAATATGCTGATTTAGAACAATATTGTTTCAAGGCTTTATCTATTATTCTGATAATTTTATTATAGAGATCATTAATATATTTTCTTCGTGCATCTTTTGTATTTTCCAGGGATTCTGAATAATAGCTATACCATTGCCAAAGTGACCTAAAATTGTTAGGATTTACAACTTGTATATTTTTAAATTTAAAAATGAATAACTTTAATACTACTTTTCTATAAAGAATAGTATATTTTTCTTCATAGTGATTAATTAAAGATATTGTATCTCCTTCAGTTGCTACTTCTATCATCATTTCTTTTAAAGTTTCTAAATTGATTTTGAATTTTTTAATCTGATTTAGTTCTAATTCTTTATTTAAGGCTTCATCTGAATTTATTGTGATATGATTTTCACATAAAAGTAATTCAATTTGCTGACAAATGTTTTTATAAAGATTATGAATACAATCCCCGCGATAAGCAGATGTACTTAGGTTGGATTTATAATAATTGTACCATTCCCAGAGAGAGTTAAAGTTATTGGGATTATCAATTAATAATCCCTCGTATTTAAATTCTTCTATTTGTGATGTTATTTCTTGATAAAGTTCAATGTATTCGCTATTACAATCCTGAATGCTAGCTTGTCCAGTAGCTACATCAATCATTATTGATTGTAGTTTTTGGATATTTATTAAAAACTCTTCTAGTTGTGTATGTTTTATAGACAAAATACAAGAATTAAAATTCTCTGGTAAAGTTGTGGAAGATTCTAGTTTGACAGAAGTTGTAGTTATGGCTCTCAGATATTTTTCATAAAAACTTTTTAATTCAGGATTATTAGGGTTTTCTTCGTATGCTCCTGTAATGAGTTCTCGTAATTTTCCGTAAGATTCAGCCCATTGAATCAAATTAAAAATACGTGTGGAGTTGTCTTCACCTCCAATGATGTCTTCAAGAGTCTGATCCAATTGGAACTTAACCATTTGTTTTAGCATATCTTGATGACGGAATGCACTGAGCAATGCATTTTGAAGTTCTTTATATTCTTGTTTTGTTAATTTCATCTTAATTTTCCTCTATCCTAAATTAGCACTTATAGTTATTGTTGATTTAGCAAACTTTCAATGTGATGTACAAGCAATTCTATTTGATTATTACGATCATGGAACCACTCAATAGACCAAACTCTATAGATTTTCCATCCCAAGCGTTCCAGAATTTGAATACGTAGGCGATCGCAATCTCTAACTGTATCAAATCTGTTATAAATAGTACCATCACATACAATACCCAAAATAAACTCTTCTTGATTTGAATTTCGATGATCTATTACTGCTAAATCAATAGGAAAAGCTGAACGACCGACCCTTTTCTTAACTTTGTAACCTTTTTGGGTTAAAACTTCATATATATCTTCTTCAAAACGAAAATTAGAGTTTAAAGGATCACGGTCAGATTGATTCTCTAATTTTTCACCCCCTTTTTCAACATACGAAAAATACTCTTTTATCAGCATCACCTCTTCATTTTTAGAATCAAAATCCATTGCTTTAATAGAAGCTACTAACACAAACTTATTTTTAGCGCGAGTTATGGCTACGTTAAACCGTCGTCTTCCTCCTAACTTTGTAAGAGACAAAATTGTAAGTTAGTGGGTTACCATTTTCTGGAAACCCAAATCCGAAACTAAAAATAATTACTTCTTGCTGGTCTCCCTGAACCTGCTCTAGTGGTTTAATAAAAAAATTATGGGAATTTTCTTGAGATAATTCTTCAATTTCTGAATTTAATTTCTGAATTTCTTCCCGGATGGTTTCTGCTTGAGTTTCATTTAAAGTAACAATTCCCAAAGACATCTTAGGATGTTGCTGGAAATGATTTAGTGCTAGCTTTGCTACTGTTTCGGCTTCAGGCATATTATTTCTTCTCCCATCACCAGGATTGTATATTCCATTTTTAACATAATGGAAGTGAACGCCTAGATCAGGATTTTTGAAAGGATTTGGAAAAGTTAAAAGTTGTGAATTATAAAATTTTTGATTTGAAAATGCTATTAAGCTTTCGTCATTACTACGATAATGCCATTTTAATGTAAAACTTGGTAAACAAGTTAAAGATTCTTCTAGTAAACTTTCATATTCTTCTGTTTCTTCATCTTCATCACTTAAAGTACTACTTTTACCAAAAAATGTTGGTGGTAGTTGTTGGCTATCTCCAACAATAATTACCTGTTTTGCTCGCATAATAGCAGGTACAGCATCTTCAGTACAAATTTGCGAAGCTTCATCAAAAATAACAACATCAAATTCAATTATTCCCATGTCTATAAACTGACTGACAGCTAATGGACTCATCAGCCAAAATGGCTTAAGTGCAGTCACTAGTTCAGGAAAGTATTTTAGCAATTGACGGATTTTTTTATTTTTTCCTTTTGAGTTCTGGGATTTTTTAAATAATTGTATTTGTTTATCTGCTTCTGGTTCTTTAGACCAGTTATTCCATCTATTGGTATGAATTTGTTGTAATCTATGTACAGCTATTTCATGCTGTTTAATATCAAGATTATAAAATTCTTTAATTGTTTGCTCATAATTTTCTGTCTTAAAAGTTCGTAGTTCATAACTATCAGACTTTATAGATTTTAAATAATTCTCATAAACACCTTTTTTTAAAACTGAAAACCAAAAATCTGATGAGATATTAGAGTTCCGTAATTTTTCCAAAAAATCTTTAGCTCCAAGAGCTTCTAAAACATTCATTAATTTCCAACAGTCTAATGATTGTTGAAATAAATTCAATTCATTTTTTGCTTGGCTCACAAATTTTATTAACTCTTCTAAAGAGGTTTTTTCTAATTTATCATTGCTGGTTATATAATCTGGAAAATGTTGTTTAAGGAATTGAAAGCCTTCTTTAAGAAGATTTCGATATTTTTTCAAATCTGTGGATAAAATATTAAATTTTTTGAAAGATTCAGGTGAAGAAATAATATTTTTTATCTCTAGATGATTTAGTTGATACGTTTGCATATCTTTTAACCAAGTTAACGCATTTTTAAGAACTTCTAAAATATCTGTCATTTCTATATTCGTAAATGAGTTAAAATAGTGATAATAATCTGAATTTATATCATTATTCAGTTTTTTAAAAATTTGTTGATACTTTATTGCTATATTAATATCTTCAATTATTTCTTGGTCACTAACTCTTTTTTTTACTTTCCTGAAATTAATAATTGCATTTCTAGTTATCCAATAATCATAATTTAAAAATTTTAACCAGCTAAAAATAACAGGATATGTTTGGATATTTTCCATATTTTCTTGGAATTTGGATAAATCGGATGTTAAAAACTCATCAATGTATTTATTATTTAAATTATTTTGAATATTAATAATATAATCAATATCTTTTTCCATATTATAAAGAATATTTTGTAAATTATCTACTTCTCTTTCTTGCAAGCAAATGCTCAGAAAACAATTTTGTTGTAAATTAATAATATGCTGCATTCCTAACTGAAGTTTATCTAAACCAGATAAATGATTACCATAATTTATCTTGAAGAGGTTTGGTAAATTATTATTAATTTTGATAGCAGATTGTAATCCTTTATCTAAGTTATCGATATTATCCTCTAAACTTCTCTCAACTTCTGAACTCCATTCTGTCACTGGACTATCTAACCATATAGTTGTCTCGATACCTTTAAAAATTCTCTCAAATTGTTTCAGCTTATTTAATAGAATTTCAGCTTTTGATAATTCCTGATTTGACCAATTTTGATGATCAATAGTAAATTCAAAATTAGGAACTTCCTCTCTCTCCAATTTTAGTAATTCACCATATAAATCAAAAGCTGATTTATTGATTGGTTGATGCTTCTGATGAAGACTTGTAGTATAGTTATTTAAAAATAGCCGATAATGTTCTAATTTTTGCAAATCAATATTGAACTCTTCTTCTTGAAATCCTGAATCAATTCTCTGTGATAATTCAATTTTAGTTTTGTTTAATTCTTCTAAAAACTCTTTGGGCTTATTTGTACCTTGATGGTGGAGGTTTAAGCATAAATCTTTAAGACTAGGTTGAGGTTTTTGTAGATTATCATAGACAACATTTAGAGCAGTTTGTTTCTCAGCCACCAACAGCACTTTTTTCTTTTGAGCTATTAATTCAACAATGATATTAGTAATAGTTTGACTTTTTCCTGTTCCTGGCAGACTCTCTACCACAAAACTCGACCCTGCTTTTGCTGCTTCAATCACTTTTTGCTGGCTTGAATCTGCATCAGATATTTGATAAACTGATTCAGGCTTAATAAAATCTAACTTTTCAGGTTTTATATCCTGAATATTTTGATCTTCTAGTTTCTCTCGTAGAATTAACCCTTTAAGAATGGGATGATTAGCAATTAATTCCTGATTTTCTTCTATATCTTTTATCATTGCTGATTTGTTAGAAGCAAACAAGCTTATGTAAGCAGCATTTTCTTCTATTGTCCAGTCATGCTTGTCTGCTATTGCTTTACGTACTTCATCTATAAATTTCTCATAGCCCAATTCTTCAATTTTATCAGACTCAGGTAAAGTGATCTTAAATTGACTTAATTCATTTACTAGGATAAAATTAACATAAATATCTTCACCAGCGACACTAAGCGTGTATTGTGGTGGTTTTTTAACTTCTTTTTTTAATTCTACTGGAATTAGCAACAAAGGTGATAGAAACTTATCTTTATCTTTTTGATTTTCCGGATCTTTAGTATCAAACCAAGTCAAAGTACCAAGTACAAGAAATAAACTATGAAAACCTTTCTCTTCTAATGTTGCTTTGGCTTCACGACAGAGTTTATCAATAATCTTACTTTCATTTTCAGGTTCCTTAATTTTTAGTTCTTTTAATCGAAATGTACTATCCCTGACTATGAGCTGATTAAATAATTTAACAGCCTCTTCTAAAAAGTCAAGTTTTGGTTTTCTGGTTTTTTGGGAATCAAGTAGCGGATTATTTCTACTTTTATCAGTAAGTTTATCCTTCCAATCCTTGATTTTGCTCTCAATTTCAGGATTTATACTGTCATTCATGAGCTTCCAACGGTTAAAATTTTGATTAATTCTAGATTTTTTTGATACTGTCTATTATAAGTAATATTTCGTGAAATGTATAGAACTTTGTGCAAAATATTTATTTTTAGCCTAATGACCATCGATTAACATCTCATATTTGGATGAGCGAATCAAAATCTAGTAGATGTGTAAAACTATCCCGCTAATGGAAATTGATTTTGTTGACATAGTTAAGATTTACTACAACCAAGTTTCAATTCCCCCAAAGTAAATATATTTATTTCCTATTACCCAGGCTGTAACATAGTTGTCGTTTTTTTATACGCAAAATACCTTGCGCGTATTCGTAAAGTAATAATTTTTATTGAAAATACTTAAAAACTCTTAATTACTTATTGAAATCTTTGCCATAAAACTACTACATAGAAAAATATGTAGTAGTTTTATCTTTAGGTATTACATCATAGCGATATTGTCAAAAACTAAATCGCAAGTGTCAGAATGATTAACTTCAATTCTGATTTCTCCAAACGTAATAACTATGTTTCTACCTTTAACAGCTGCAACGATTAGGGTCGCATACACTCCAACTAACGATACAGCAAATAGCGTTATTCTAGTCACTTGTTTTTGAGCCATCTTTCCATGTTTCCTTTTTCTTGTTAGATGGTATGAAGAAAAAGAGCATAACAATCAGGATTCTAGGCTCTAGGTCTGCGACAACTTTGAGGTTCTGTCTTCACAGATTTCAATTTTCTTGGCTTCGTCCATACCATTTTAGCTATTATAGCCGCTTATTCGTTCTGTAGCTTCAATATCAGCTTTTTTCCATTAACCAGATATATAAAGCTAAAGCTAGATGACATTTCCGCAAGTTATAGTGTAAGTTTATAAATTTATCTCTAAAGCTACTACTTTCTTGTTTTGCATAGCCTCAAATTTGCTGTGTATAATGCTGTTCGATCAAACTGGGTTGAAACTTTGATTTTTCGTTGATCTAAAGACATAAAATCCTAGATTCTACCTTAAGTGATGACAGAGCCATAGTTTTACGAAAAATCAATAGATAATTTCTTGGAATTTTATAAACTTAGGAGTTGGATAGTTAGTCCAACTCCTAAGTTCGGTTTTAAGATATCTGTAAAGACAGACTCTCAAAGTTGTCGCCATATTATATTAGACAAAATATTCAAAATAGTCAACAAGCCGAAATAGTTAACTCTACAATACCCATTTTCATAGTGGAACAGTAGAGCTAATTTTTTTTTAGTTGGTTTTATTGCTTAAAATTCCTAAGCGTATTCCTTTGTATATAGAACGTAGTAAGTAATTTTCCTGAAAAAACTTACTATGCACGCTGATTATATACATAATATATTTTATGAGAAGATAATATTAACACTTAAATCATGTTTTTTTTCGCAAAAAGAACGTGATTTGCATTACATAATCTTATAATATCTATAATATAAGTTTATGATACACATCGTAATGTTGTAAGTTCCGTCAGTAAACACGGTATCCAAAGTAGAGTGGTATACTCTCGCTACTCAACCACAACCTAGCCTAAGTTATGTAATTAAAAAGAATTTTCGTACTATCTTGCTCACTTCCTGACAATATAAGCGATTAATATACGGTCTTAGACACACCACACGAATGCACTACCTTGTTTCCGACCTTTACTAATACCAAGTAGTATTAAGCTATGAGTGGGGAAATCAATTCTTGGCGAGTAAAAAAAACTAAGTATTAATACCGCTATTCCTCAGAATTGTTATGGAGATAAGCTGATCAAAGTGCAGCAGATATGTAAAACTATCCGGGTGAAGGAAATTCATTTTGTAAACATAGTTAAGATGTACTACAACCAAGTTTCAATTCCCCAAAGTAAATATATTTATTTCCGGTTACCCATTTTCCAGATTATAACTAAGTCTTTATACACAAGACTATTTCCGATGGAATTTTTGAACCAAACGACCTAAACCAACCCTATTCCTGATTCGGTACTCCATCTTATCTATTTTGCCATGCTCCTAGACTTAGAAAGATTCTATCAGGCTTGTAATCCAAGCCAACCACTAGTGATGGGAAATGCGGCTGACCGCAGGTACTATATTGATTTTGCTTCAGTCCGTGGGGGTAAAATTATTGAAGCCCTACAACGCACTATTACCAAAATCTCCCCAAATTCCCCTACCTGTCAACTTTTTACAGGACATCTTGGCTGTGGTAAGTCTACGGAGTTACTGCGTTTAAAAGCTGAGTTGGAGGAACAGCAGTTTCACGTTGTTTATTTCGAGTCTACCCGCGTCCTAGAAATGGCTGATGTGGATGTGACTGATATTTTATTGGCGATCGCAGGTCAAGTCAGTGAATATCTAGAAGCATTACAAATCCGCCTCAAACCCAATTATTTCACCAAGTTGTTTACGGAGGTAATTGATTTTCTCCAAACCCCGATTGAATTGGGAGTACAAGCGGAACTATCCGTGGGTATTGCTAAGATTACCGCCAAAACCAAAGAAAGTCCACAATTACGTCGTCGGTTGAGAGATTATCTAGAACCCCGCACCGAAAATATTCTCCTTTCCATTAACCAAGAACTCCTAGAACCCGCTAATGCCATTCTCCAGCAAAAAGGCAAAAAAGGACTAGTGGTAATTGTGGATAATTTGGATCGAGTCGCAATTCGTCCTTTACCATCTGGACGTTCCCTCCCAGAATATTTATTTATTGAACGGGGTGAGCAACTACGCAAACTCAACTGTCATGTCGTTTACACAATTCCTTTAGCTCTAACTTTTTCCAATGATAGTGCTGAACTTCAGCATCGTTTAGGGGGTGGAGTTGCACCCAAGGTATTACCGATGATACCTGTGCGACATCGTTCTGGAGAAATTTATGAGGAAGGATTAACGATGATGCGTCAAATGGTGTTAGCTAGAGCCTTTCCTGACATTTTCATAGATGATCGGTTAAGCTTAATTACCGAGGTCTTTGATAGCATCCAAACTTTAGACCGTTTGTGCATGATCAGCGGTGGTCATGTCCGCGATTTACTAGGGTTATTGTTTGACTGTCTGCGAGATCAAGACCCACCCTTTGACCGAGACTGTGTAGAATCAGTCATCCAACGACAACGGGACTACCGAGCCAAAGCCATTGACCCTGATGAATGGGACTTGATTTTTGAGGTAGTGCAACAACAAAGGGTGGGTGGTGAGATAGGATACCATACACTATTGCGAAGTCTGTTTATATTTGAATATCGCGATCGCCAAGGTGCATGGTTTGCGGTAAATCCGGTATTAGCAGAAACGCAAAAATTTAAATCATGGTTGGACGAAATTCAAAATCAGATATAAGCGAATCTAATCAGCGTGCGCTCAGAAGTTTAGAGAGGGCAATTTCCCTCTCTAACGGTCAATTTTCGGTAGTTATAGTATGTTGTAATTATGGGGTTTTGCAGCAGAGAATGTTGCAAGAACTAGTGGTGGAAAAATCGCAAATCCAGACAGTAGTTTTACCCCATAATACTAGAAGTTTATATACAACTATTCATGTCCAATTAACAATTGCTCAACCCTCAGCATTAGTAATTGTCGGTTGGGAATCAGTGGATGGACTGGAAGATTTACTCAGTTCTATTAATCAAATTCGGGATGAATTTAGAAAAAAACATACTTTCCCAATGGTTTTATGGGTGAATGAAGAAGTATTACAAAAACTAGTCCGTTTTGCTCCAGATTTTGCCAGTTGGGCAGCGACACCGATTAGATTTGAAATGAATTCTCCAGATTTATTAGAATTTCTTGAACAAGAAACTAATTCTTTATTTGCGATAATTTTAGATGCAAATTTTTCTCAAAACCATCAAATTAAAGATTATAATTACACTGTACAAAAAATTTGGCAAAGAAGTTATGAACTGCATTTTGCCATTAAAGAATTAGCCAGTCGTGGGATTAATTTAGAAGCGGAATTAAATGCAAGTTTGGAATTTGTATTTGGTTTAGATGATTATATTAGTAATCAGATAGATTCAGCTTTAACCCATTTTCAGAAAAGTTTACAATTTTGGCAACAAGAAGCCAAAAAAGAACACAAATATTCTCAATGGACACCACAAAGCATCATCACCGAATCCCCAACCTCTCCCCACCTCCCCACCTCCCCACCTCCCTTTCTCCTCCGTCAAGGAGTTTTACTCTTCTATATAGGACTATGTTATTGTCGTTTAGCAGAACAAGACCAAACGGAAAATCGTCGTCGGTGGTATGCGGCTAAAGATTATTTTCAGAAATGTTTAAATGTTTTTCATTTAGTGAAACGGATGGATTTAGTTGCTGAATTTATTCCTCAACTTGCAGAAGTTTTACAACATCTACAAGAATGGTCTGAACTAAAAGTTATTGCTCAAGAATCGCTAGAATTGCATCAAATTTATGGGACTCATTTACAACTAGCTTGTGACTACGGTTTTTTAGCACAAGTAGCGGGACAAGAATTGCGATGGGTACAAGCAAGTTTTTTAGCTCATGACGCATTACTAAAATTAGGAGAAGCCGAAAATAATTCGGAATCACATAATTATTTATTTCCGTTATTGCTCGCACAAATCTATTGGTTAATTTTAGCGAAAGCTCAAGATGAAATTGGGGAGAAAGCCATTGCAAAGTTATTTTTAGAAAAAGCAGCACAATCATTACCCACAGCTTTAGAAAATAGTCAACATCAATATGATGCTCATCGTTATATTCGTTTATTGCGAACATTGCGATCGCTTTATTTTGAAGCGGGATGTTATATTGAAGCTTATACAGTCAGACAACAGCGACGTTCTGTAGAGCAACAGTATGGTTTTCGCGCTTTTATTGGTGCTGGTCGCTTACAACCGCAAAGACAACCCACAAATCCGGCTTTAATATCATCTATCAGTCATAGTAGCATCGCTTTAGAAATTATTGCTTCTGGTCGGTTTGTAGATATTAATAATTTAATTGGAAGAATCAGTCGTGCGGACCAAAAACTGACAGTAATTCATGGACAATCAGGGGTAGGAAAAAGTTCCACTGTCACAGCAGGTTTAGTTCCTGCATTACAAAATCGAGCCATTGGTGACCAAATTGCGATTCCAGTAGTATTACAGGTTTACACTAATTGGGTGCAAACCATAGGTAAATCTTTAATAGAAGCATTATCTCATCTTCAAACCGAAATTACTCCCCTAACTACACAGATTACTATCGCGGGAATTTTACAGCAATTGCGAGAGAATGCAGATAATCATCTGATTACAGTTTTAATATTTGACCAATTTGAAGAATATTTTTTTGGTCATACCGACCGGAATCAAAAACAAGAATTTGATAAATTTATTAGTGAATGTTTAAATATATCTTTTGTAAAAATCATCTTGTCTTTGCGAGAAGATTATTTACATAGATTATTGGAATTTAAACATCTAGCTAATTTAGAAGCAATTAATAATAATATCTTAGATAAAAATATTCGTTACCAATTAAATAATTTTTCCTCTGCTGATGCTAGAGTTATCATTCAAAAATTAACTGAACGTTCCCAATTTAATCTAGAACCTGCTTTAATAGATGCTTTAGTTACAGATTTATCCGCAGAACTTGGAGAAGTTCGTCCCATTGAACTACAAGTAATCGGAGCGCAACTCCAAGATGAGCGAATTACCAAGTTAGAGCAATATCAACCTTATCGACCCAATAAATTCATTGAAAAATATATTAAAGAACTCATTAAAGATTGTGGAACTGAAAATGAGCGAGCAGCTTTATTCGTATTGTATTTATTAACTGATGAAAATAATAAACGACCATTTAAAAGTCGAGCTGAATTAGCAATTGAATTAGCAGAGTTAGAAGCTACAGCTAAATTAGAATTAATTTTAGATATTTTAGTCCGTTCTGGTTTAGTGGTAATTTTTCCTGATGTTCCAGAACGCTATCAACTAATCCATGATTATTTAGTAGATTTAATTCGCTCTTTGCAAGAACAAGAATCAAATTTACAAAATCAACTTCATCAATTACGGGGAAAAGTCGAACAAAGTCAAACCGAAGTAGAACGTCTAAAAAATGAATTAAAACAAAATAAGCAGCAACAAAAACAGATAGAACCTCATCCCCAACCAGGAATAGACTTGCTCACCGAATTGCGAGACTTACGCAAACGAGAAGAAATAAGTCAATTGGAAATTGAACATTTACGCGCTGAACTTAAAGAAAAAGAATTAACTAATCAATTAGCAGAAAGTCAAGAAAAACAGCGATTAAGCGAAGTCCGTTTCAACCGTTCTCTCAAAATTGCTCTAGCGGCTTCCATTTTTGCTATATTTGGGTTAAGTATTTCCATTATCACCGCAGTAGATAGCGAAATCAAAACCCTGAGCACATCCAGTGATGCACTATTTGCTTCCCAAAAAGGTCTAGATGCTTTAAAAGAAGGTATAACTGCGGGACGAAAATTACAACAAAATATTTGGATAGATGCTAATCGACGCTCTCAAGTTTTAACATCTCTTTATCAAGTAGTCTATGGTGTCAAAGAACGGAATCGCTTGGAAGGACATTCCTCTGGAGTGAATAGCGCTACTTTTAGTCCTGATTCATCTTTAATTGCTTCTGCTAGTGCTGACTCCACCATTAAACTTTGGTATCCTCATGGTAGATTGATAAAAACCTTGTCCGGTCATCAAGATGTGGTGAATAGTGTTAGCTTTAGTCCTAATAGTCAAATCATCGCTTCCGCTAGTCAAGATAAAACCGTAAAATTGTGGAATCCTCAAGGTCTACTCTTAGCGACCTTATCAGGACATACATCTGTAGTTAATAGTGTCAGTTTCAGTCCTCAAGGTAATATCATCGCTTCCGCTAGTAGTGATAAAACTGTAAAGCTGTGGAGTCAGGACGGGAAATTACTAAAAACATTAACAGGTTTTGGTAGTGCGGTTTTAAGTGTCAGTTGGTCACCTCAAGGTGATATCATCGCTGTAGGTGCTGCTGATAATCATCTCACACTGTGGAGTCGGGATGGTAAGCTGTTAAACACCTTCACAGGACATGATGACGCAGTTAAAAGTGTGAGTTGGTCGCCTCAAGGTGATCTGATTGCTTCTGCTAGTCTGGATAAAACCATTAAATTATGGAATCGAGAAGGTAAGCTACTAAAAACTTTCTCCGGTCATAGTTCCGGTCTAACTAGTGTAACTTTTAGCCCAGATGGTAATATTATTGCTTCTGCGAGTACTGATGAAACCATAAAATTATGGAGTCTTACTGGTAGATTACTAGGAACCCTGAAAGGACATAATAATTGGGTTAATAGTGTTAATTTTAGTCTCGACTCTCACACCTTAATATCTGCTGGTCGGGATAAAACGATTAAAGTTTGGCATTTAGATGATGTACTGTTAAGAAATCCCCAGCACGACAATGATTGGATTACCAGCATTAGTTTTAGTCCCGATAGTCGGATATTAGCAGCTGCGAGTCGGGATAAAACTGTGAAAATTTGGCATCATGATGGTAAGTTGATGAAAACCTTGAAAGGACATCAAGAGCAGGTTTGGGGTGTGGCTTGGTCTAGGGATGGTAGTACCATAGCTTCTGCTAGCAAAGATAACACTGTCAAACTTTGGCGTCCTGATGGTAGTCTCATCAATACTTTAGTCGGTCACCACGATACCGTTTTGGGTGTAGCTTGGTCACCTAATGGTAAATTTCTTGCTTCCGCGAGTAAAGATAAAACTATCAAAATCTGGAATCGCAATGGTAAATTAATTCATACCTTAGAGGGACATACTAATGTCGTAAATTGGGTTAGCTTTAGTCCAGATGGTCAATTTTTAGCATCTGCCAGTGATGACACCACCGTAAAAATTTGGGAAATAGTTCATCCCAAAGCGGTTTACACATTAACTGGTCATACCCGACGGGTGAATGGTGTTACTTGGTCACCTGATAGTACTACTCTGGCTTCGGTTAGTTTGGATGGGACTCTCAAACTCTGGAGTCGCGATGGTCGTTTGCTCTCAACATCTACAGGAGATGGTACTGGTTTCACTAGTGTGAGTTTTAGTCCCAATGGTCAAACTTTAGCTGTTAGTAGTGATGACCAAGTAAGGTTGTGGAGTCGCCAAGGAACTTTAATAATGGCACTTAAAGGCAATCAAGATGATTTAACCAGTGTTAGTTTTAGTCCCGATGGTCAAACTCTGGCTATAGGTAGTAGTAATGGCACAGTGATTTGGCGTAATTTGTCAGAGATTAAATTGAGAAATCTGTTGAGACAAGGTTGTACATTACTACATGATTATCTTTTAACTAATCCTCAGGTTAGTCCGAGCGATCGCCATTTATGTGATCAAATCAGGGACTAGAAATTTAGATTATTCTGTGATTGATTGAGAGGGAAGTACAGAATTTATCTGGGGTTCAGATGAATTATAAACTGTATAACGCTGTTCAGGAACTGGATAACCCGCTTTACCAAAGCTTTCTCGAATCACTTTATTAGTGTCAAAATACACTTGCCAATAGTGATCATTGTGGCAATAGGGGCGTACTGCTAGCACCGGTTCAGCTAAGTTAAAGGTAAGAATTTCTACGTCTGGGGCTGGGTCAGCGATGACATGGGGAATCTGGTTAATTCTAGCTTTCAAAATGGCGATCGCTTGATTATGATCAACATCATGAGCTAATTGAGCCAATAAATCAACCCGACGATAAGGGTTAGTAGAATAATTCTGGATATTATCAGCAAATATTTTATTATTTGCCACAATGGTGATTACATTGTCGGGTGTATTTAAAGAAGTCGTAAACAATCCAATTTCCACCACAGTTCCGGTCACACCACCAGCAGTAATGAAATCACCAACTTTGAATGGTTGGAAAATAATTAAAAATGCTCCTGCTGCAAAATTAGCGAGCAGTCCTCCCCAAGCTGCACCAATAGCAATACCCACCGCAGCTAACAATGCTGCAAAAGAGGTTGTTTCTACACCAAAGAAACCAAGAATTGCGACAATCAGAATAATTCTTAAGGTAACAGAGATGATATTTAATAAATAGTGAATCAGAGTCGGTTCAATATTTTGGCTCTTGAAACCTCTTTTTAAGAGCTTTACTGTAAAATCAATTAACTTCTGAGCAATCAACCAGAGGAGAATTGCACCAATAACCTTAAAACCAAAGGTAGTTAACAACTCTAGAGCAACTTTGCTAATTTGTGTAAAATCCATAAACTATTTTTGCGTGTATGTGTTTAGATGCTGCTTAAAAAGCTGGAAAATAATTGATTATCCCCAGTCTTTAAAAATCTTCATCATCAATCATGAAGAACAAATAAATCATACACGAGTACGAGATGTCAACGTGCTAAATATATAAATTTTCTCCATAAAAAAACACACACAACCCTAAAAAGCTTAATTAGCAACAGGTTTAGTAATTGATACTAAATATTAGTATACTTATATTGCTACTAAGTAGTGGTTTATATTGGTTATTTAAAATACATACTTTTCTGACTAACTTCTGATTTTGGGAGTGTGACCCAGATTGAGAAATGTAGTGAATTTGAGGTATAAACCCACTACATTAACAGAGATTTTGGCAAAATGGGTAACTTCTCTCAGCTTACAATGCCTTCAGATTGGTGGGGTAATTGACTAAATTCCCGACATTCTTACTAATTCTTAATTTCTGTTTGAGCTTTTTAAAGTCTTTCCATAAAGTTCTGATTTTCTTATAAGCTTTTTTAGAGGAAATTTCTCCAGACGCTTCTAACCCACCAATATAAGCAATTTGTTGGGATAGTTCTTGGATTGAGGCATTAAAATTTATATTTTCCGGAGTTCCATCCCCATAGTAGCAAGAAGGGGGGTAGATAAAGGGTTTAAAGTCATTGTTATTTAGTTTTTTCATGTTTCGATCCTTGAATAATTTCTCCTTAGCCTTAATTATCAGAGATTTTTTGGGAAATTATGCAAATTTTTCTCAAAGTTTCATGAATTTTTAATTTTCCTCCTTCCGACGAATTTTAGCTTGATTTTCCACACTTACCAAGACAATAAATTCCGACAAAATCCGGCTGGGAACTCCATAAAAACTAACTTTTTTCCACTAATTTAACAAAATCTTGTAAAATTTGACCATATTTTTTTCCAGCGACCCAAACCAAATCATTATGATTTGCTCCCTCCACCCATAAAGAAAGTTTAGGCGATTTAACAGCAGCAAATAATTTCTGTCCGTGGGAAAAAGGGACAACTTCATCCAGATTACCATGTATGACTAAAACTGGACATTTAACTTGCTTAATTTTGTGAATATTTGCAAATTTATCAAAAGGCAAAATAGGCACAGGTAAAATAACTCGAAAGGTAGAAATAAACGTACTTTCCATCACTAAACCACCAACAGGTTTTCTGGCAGCTAAATCTACTGCGGAACCACCACCAACCGAACGACCAAAAACAATTATTTGTTGTGGTGGAGTTTTTAATTCTTGAGTTAAATGATTATAAGCAGTATCAATATCTTGATAAGCATGATTTTCGGTAGGTGTTCCTTCACTTGTCCCATAACCACGATAATCGTAAGCTAAAACGCTAAAACCTAAAGTGTGTAGTTGCTCTAATACTTCTTGGATATTTCCCAAATCTTCTGCATTACCATGAGCATAAAGAATTGTATATTTAGCAGTAGGATTAGATAAATAAATTGCCGAAATTTTGGTTTTATCGGCACTAGTGAGATGCAGAATTTTTTGACTATTTTGATAACTAGAAGGCTGAGGAAGAAAAATCATGCTATCAGCACGAAAGTAGACATAAATAGCAAAAAATGCATAGATGAAAATTAGCGATGATATCATCCGCTTCCAGGTAAAGTCCCCGACAAGTAGTTTTCTTAGCCGCTTTTTATCCATACAACCGTGTTCTCTCGGAAAATTCCCACTAAACTCAGTTTATAGCAGGCAAGATGCCTGCTCCACGTCCACATGATTTCTTAAAAGATACACAGTGATTAGATCCAAAAAACTTATCATGTAATTTAACCCATAAATGTTACATATAGTAACGTTGAGCAGTGAAAAACTAAAGTGAAAGCACAAGTATTTAGAGGGGTCAATCAACTTTCTTACGAAGAAATCCCCATCCCTATTCTAGAAGCGGATGAAGTACTCGTACAGGTGAGGGTTGTCGGTTTATGTCAGTCAGATATTAAAAAAATCCGTTATCCACTATATGAACCTCCCCGCATTTTTGGTCATGAAACTGCTGGTGTGATCTCCGCAGTGGGTGCTGATGTCACTGGTTGGGAAGTGGGACAAAGGGTAGCAGTCATGCATCATATCCCTTGTATGCGTTGCGCCTACTGTTTAAATGATAATTTTTCTATGTGTAATGTCTACAAAAATATCTCCACTACAGCAGGTTTTAACGCTAGTGGGGGCGGTTTTGCTGACTATGTTAAAGTTCCAGGTCACATTGTTCAAAATGGGGGGCTGATTCCCATTCCTGACCAGATTAGTTTTGAAGAAGCTAGTTTTGTTGAACCCACTAATTGCTGCTTAAAAGCAGTGAAAAAAGCCCAAATTGCTCCTGGTCAAACTGTTTTGGTGACAGGTGCAGGTCCGATTGGGTTGATGTTCATTATGTTAATCAAGTATTTTGGTGCCAGAGCGATCGCCACTGATTTACTCCCTTCTAGAATTGAAAAAGCTTTAAGTGTGGGAGCAGAAGCGGCTTTTGATGCTCGTGACCCGGATTTAGTTACCAAAATTCAATCCCTTACCGATGGGATGGGTGTAGATACGACTTTACTGGCTGTTCCCAGCGAAAAGGCTTTCTTTCAAGCTCTTGACTGTACTCGCAAAGGCGGAAAAATCCTCTTTTTTGCGGAATTTCCCGATGAATTGACCATTCCGATCAACCCGAATCTTCTCTATCGTCGAGAAATTGATTTGATGGGTAGTTATAGTTCATCATATCGTTTGCAAAGTCTATCGGCAGATATTGTCTTTAATCGTCGCATTGATGTGCAAGCTTTAATTAGCGATCGCTATCCTCTCCAAAATTTATCAGCAGCGGTAGAAGTAGCAGTCGCACCCACACCCGAAACTTACAAAATCTTGATTTATCCATAAGAGAGGGAACAGGGGGAGAAGAGGACAAGGGGCAGGGGGCAGGGGGCAGGGGGAGAAGAGGACAAGGGGCAGGGGGCAGGGGGCAGGGGGAGAAGAGGACAAGGGGCAGGGGGCAGGGGGCAGGGGGAGAAGAGGACAAGGGGCAGGGGGCAGGGGGAAAAGAGAATTTAAAATATATATTCTCCCATCTCCCCATCTCCCCATCTCCCCATCTCCCCATCTCCCCATCTCCTATCTTCCCCTCCCCCCTGCTCCCTGCTCCCTGCCCCCCTGCCTCTTCCCTCCCCCCTGCTCCCTGCTCCCTGCCCCCCTGCCTCTTCCCTCCCCCCTGCTCCCTGCTCCCTGCCCCCCTGCCTCTTCCCTCCCCCCTGCTCCCTGCTCCCTGCCCCCCTGCCTCTTCCCTCCCCTCTGCCCCTCTGCCCCTCTGCCCCTCTGCCCCTCTGCCCCTCTGCCCCTCTGCCCACCTCCCCACCTCCCCAACCCTCCCAATGACACTATTAATAGTCGCTCTACTCGCTTTCTACCTAGCTTGGAATCTGGGTGCGAATGATGTTGCTAACTCAATGGGTACATCCGTCGGTTCTCACGCAGTAACACTCAAACAAGCATTGATTATTGCTGGAGTCTTAGAGTTTGCTGGTGCAATATTATTTGGACAAGAGGTAACAGCAACTTTAGGTACAAAAATCGCTAATCCCAATTTATTTATTACCACACCCCAAACTTTAATGATGGGGATGTTCGCGGTCTTGCTATCTAGTGGAATATGGCTACAAATTGCGACTGCACAGGGTTTACCCGTTTCTTCCTCACATGCAGTTGTGGGAGCAATTGCTGGATTTAGTTGGGTAGCAGTAGGTGCAAATGCTGTAGATTGGTCATCATTAGGTCGGATTACCATTGGCTGGATTTTAACACCAATCATTAGTGGAGTAATTGCAGCGGCATTCTATAGTCTCATTAAACGTTGGATTTTAGAACAACCATCACCTCTAGTCCAGCTACGAGAATGGATACCCTGGTTAAGTACAATTTTATTAACTGTATTTGGTGTGATTGTCTTACCCACTCTCACCCAACCCCTCACCAATTATTTAGGGAATCAATTTGGTGGGAATCTACCTGTTTATGACATTCCCATTTTCATCGTTGGGGTAACAGCAATTGGATTCACCATCATTAGTTGGCGACAATTGAATAACAATGAAAATCCGCATTTATTAGAGCAGCTATTTGCTAGATATCAATTAGTGAGTGCTTGCTTCGTAGCCTTTGCTCATGGTTCTAATGATGTGGGGAATGCGATCGCCCCGTTAGCCGTGATTACTTATATTAATCATACTGACAGTGTACCGATAGAGCATCTCACCATACCCATCTGGATACTTGTATTAGGTGGTGCGGGGATTGTGAGTGGTTTAGCCGTATGGGGTAAAAAAGTGATTACGACCGTGGGAGAAAATATTATTGCTTTACAACCTAGTAGTGGATTTTGTGCAGAAATGGCCACAGCTACTACGATCTTATTAGCTTCTCGTTTAGGCTTGCCAGTTTCCACCTCTCATGCGCTGGTGGGTGGGATAGTAGGAATTGGATTATTACAGAATATCAACTCCATCAAATTTTCCACTTTACAAGGAATTGCGGGTGCTTGGTTAATTACAGTCCCTTTTAGTGCCGGACTTAGTGCTGTTATATTTAGCATTACCCGGATTTTCTGGATGTAAGATGAATTTCCTGTAAGAACATCTACTATGAGAAAACATGAAATTCTGCCACAAAGACTACTATCAGAGAAGATTTTTGCCGAATCACACGATGTTCGCAAATTACCGTGATAGCGGTTTTAACTCGGATAAGATCCAAAATTTGCCCAAAAAGGTATACACCAAGCGACTTTCACTTCTGACTCCTGACGGACGTGACTGTTGAATCCTGCTATAGCAGGGTATCCAGTTACGAACACATTTGACAATTACTCACTGAGTCAGAATAATAGGTATTAATTTTATGTACTATTTTTGTAAATCTCGAAAATTTTACGGGAAAATGGTAATGGCTATTAATGGGTAATAAAAAGGTCTAAAGTCAGTTAGCTCCCATAGCACGAGGACTTTGGTGTAATTTTTGAGAATTTATCTGACAAAATACAGAAAATTTAGGATTAAGTGCTGAGGAAGTATATGGGAAGTAGCTTTATTGTCAAGGCGATAGAGGTAAAAAATAATGGGGCGATTTGAAAAGCGACCAGAGAATTCACGTATCAGGGGCGACCTACCGAGAGCAGCAGAAAATGCTCTCTGGGATGTAGTTGAAGATTTAGAAAATCTCCAACAAGATGTACTCAGGTCGTTAAAAGAAGACTTAAAGCGCCTAGAAGCGGAAAAAGTCCGTTTAAATGATGATGTGCATCGGTTGACGGAGGAGAAAGAAAAAATACAGCAGTCCAGACAAATTACTGAGCAGCAAGCATTAATCCGTCAGTTATCAGAAGCTTTAGCAAAACATATCTCTTCTCAACTCCAATCCTCACTCAAAATATTAGCTGCTCAAGCACTTGAGGGTGATGCTCACAGCAAGCCAGAAATGAAGTCTGCTGAAGTTAGCAATAACACTGAGATTGAACATGTCGGACAAATGTTAAATGTTCTGGATGACACCGTTAACGTTACCTTTAATTCACTACAACAAGAACTGAAGAACTATCAGAGTGATCTTTCTCAGCAGCTGTCTCGGATGTACAATCAACAGCAGCAAGGAGAAGTAATTCTGACAGAGTTTCTGAATCGTCTGCAAAAGGAACTACAAAAAAATAGAGAAACGACTCCACCATCAGCTTTAATGAGTGGTACTCCCACTGTAATCCAACTAATTGACCCACGAGAAAATATTTCCCCAGAAAGTACCACTAAACCAATTCCGGTCATCCCCCAACCAGTGAATGGGAAGGAAACTGTTTCTCCGGTGGGGTTGGATGTTGCTTTACCACCACCAACAGAAAGTAGTGCTGCAACCATTTCGGTGATTTCTCCGGAAGTAGCGAACAAAGAAATTACCTCTAGCAATGGCTTTGGTATTCTTTTAAACCCACCCGCAGAAAATACTTCTGAATCTATTTCGGGAATTTCTCAGCCAGTCAATGGAGGAACAGGAACTAAATCCGAATCGACGGTAACTTCTCCACCACCCATAGAAAGCTATGCGGAAACAATTCCTATTTTGGGGACAAACGGATCAGCAGGTAAACCCGAAACAAATAATTCTGAGCCAATTTCTGTCCTCATCCCAGATTTACCCCTAAATCCGACGACTCCCGAAACAAATAATTCTGAGCCAATTTCTGTCCTCATCCCAGATTTACCCCTAAATCCGACGACTCCCGAAACAAATAATTCTGAGCCAATTTCTGTCCTCATCCCAGATTTACCCCTAAATCCGACGACTCCCGAAGAAAACAATTCTGAGTCAATTTCTGTCCTTAGTCCAGATTTATCAGTAAATCAGACGACTCCCGAAGAAAACAATTCTGAACCCATTTCTGTCCTCAGACCAGATTTATCAGCAAATCCGACGACTCCCGAAGAAAACAATTCTGAACCCATTTCTGTCCTCAGACCAGATTGGTTAGATAAGAGCAATAAATCAACAGATGCATTTATCCCCAAACCGAGCGCAACATCATCCAGAAGAAGATCATCACGCAGTTCTCTAAACTGGTCATCAATGCAATTGGGTTTGGGATTAATTGCTTTGTCCACTGTAGCATCAGCACTTTACTATGTAGCAGTCAAGGTAATTTTCTCTACCAACTTTTTAGGACAGTTAGATCCTACTGTAGGTAATATTCTTTTAGTTTTACTACTGCGATTAATAGTATTTGTACCACTCTTGTTACTTCTAGCACCTATACTACATCCCTCAGTATGGCAAGATTTGCAAAATCTGTTTGATTCTAAACGTAGAAATGCTACTGCTGACCCGGTGGGGACAAAGCGAGTTTTTCTGTTATCTATTGTGAGTGGTGGGTTTTTATTTTTATCCCAAGTCCTCATCTATATGGCTATTGGTGAAATTCCCACCGGCATTGCGATCGCCTTATTTTTTGTCTATCCCCTGATTAGTGGCTTATCTTCCTGGTTTTTATGGCGCGATCGCCCTAACATATTAGGTACGGGAGCGCTAGGAATACTCTTTTGTGGAGAATTACTGCTGTTAGGAACTTCACCTAATTCTACTATTGGTAATACCGCTCTGGGAAATAGTACAGCAATTACTTCGGGAATGGCTTTTGCAGCTTATTTAATTCTGAGTAGATTATGTGCAGATAAAGTCCATCCAGTTTCTTCCACCCTGATTCACTTTGGGACAATGCTCCTATTGTGCTTTATGGGTTTAATCGTACCTTTACCAGCTAACTGGAGTATAGCGGTTGACCCGTATAAAATTCTGGAATTGATTTTAAGTGCATTCATGTTGGGTGTTCTCACCCTTTGTGGTTACTTATTAAGTAATTTTGGTATTCGCAAATTAGACGCAGCACGGTCAGCAATTATTGGTGCGGCTGTTCCCGTTTTAACCGTCATTTTTGCTGGGTTAATGATTCAAGAATCATTAGATATCATCCAAATTCTCGGAGTTTTATTAGTGACTGGTGGTGCAGCTGTGTTCAGCTTCGCTAAAACCCAAAAACAAGTAAAATAGTATTCTTCTTAAATAATTAAGATAATACTTATGGAACCACATTCTTTACCAACTGAGGTGATTTTAACCCACCCACATCAGTCCCTTGGTAAAATCCAGCTGGATTGGACACCACAACCAGGAAACTATCTCGATTTTGAAGGTAAAAGTTATGCAATTCTAGAACGCCGTCATCGATACCAACTCCAATTTGGACGTTATGAATTACACAATATAGTTATTTATGTCCAATTTGCGGAACGACCATCGGAAAAAAGTTTTGTGAAAGGACGTTGGGTAATTGGAGATGCTACTTGTCAATATAATGCCCATTCAGAAATGATTCGTTGTGCAGTTAATCCAGATGGACCTTGTGAATCTTGTCAATTCTTCACAGTGGAGAGTTAACTCTCCAGAATCCCAGCACCAAAGACTTCCCCCACAGTTAAACGAGTACCATTAACAAAATCCCATCCTGACTGGGGACGCTTACCAGCTGGTTGAACTTCTCGTAGTAATAATAACCCAGATCCAGTTTGGACAATTGCACCAATTCCCTTGGCAATACTGACTACTTCTCCCGGTTTAGCTGATATACTCGATAAATCTGGTATTTGATGAAAACTGTCTTGTATTTTTTTTGGTAACTCTAAAATATCAGCAGAATTCCAGGGAGCAGTAGCAGTGATTTTAATCTGCTGGTTGCGGAAAATAGAAATACAGTGAGGATAAAATCCTCGAATTTGATTATGTAATTGGATGGCACTTTTCGACCAGTCCAAACTATAATCTGATTTTTGAATCAAAGATGCATAAGTTGCTTGGGAATTATCTTGCGGAATGGGATCAATTTCTTGACGTTGTAATTTTAAGAGAGTTTCTACTAATAAATCAGCTCCGGTTATTGCTAGTTTATCCGCTAAAACTTGAGCATTATCTAATAATCCAATGGGGGTAACAGCTTTGAGCAACATTGCTCCTGTATCCATACCCACATCCATTAACATAGTCGTAATCCCGGTTTCTAGTTCACCGTTATATAAACACCATTGAATAGGAGCAGCACCACGATATTGGGGTAAAATTGAGCCATGTACATTAATACAACCCAATTTTGGCATATTTAAGATTTTTTGGGATAAAATCTGTCCATAAGCAATAACCACAAATGCATCTGCACCTGCTTGTTGGAGTTGAGTTAAGGTTTCGGCATTTTTTTTGATCCGCTCAGGTTGCCATACTGGTAAATTATGAGTCAGGGCAAAAGTTTTCACTGGTGAAGGTGTCAGCTTATTCCCCCTCTCTCTGCGTTTATCCGGTTGGGTAACAACGGCTAATACTTCAAAATCTGGATGATGCAATAATTTTTCTAATGTCGGAACAGCAAACTGGGGAGTACCAAAAAATACTATTTTCACGCAAAACAGATGTAAAGGTCTAAAGTTCATTTACATTTTATGCTTGATACTAGCAAACAGAGAACAGAGAACACATTAAAATTTGATTTCCCACCCTCCCCATCTCCCCACCCTCCCCACCTCCCCACCTCCCCATCTCCCCACCTCCCCACCTCCCCACCTCCCCACCTCCCCACCTCCCCACCTTCATCAGATTCTCACCAAAATATTTGGCGGTTTGGCGGTAAATGGTATATTATTAGTTAAACTAAGGTTCTTAAAATAAAACTTAAAAGTCTTGGTAAGCAAATTAGCTAACACTAGCTATATTTATTACGGTCAAACACACAACTTGATTATGTCTTGAGACATTGCGAAACTCAAATTTCTCGCGATGTCAACGGCGCATGTAATATTTTATTACGTGCTTTGCAAGCAACTGCCTTCACCGTGACGCATGATTATATTATGCTTTCCGATGCGTCGGAATTGACGGATGCTATAGTTAATCACCTTTAATCGTTTTGATTAGCTTAAAAGTTGCGCTTTAGTTGGATAAAAACAGTGCTTTTGGCTTAATTAGTTATGTTGTGCCATCGCTGACGGTGTGGCATAGCCTCATCACCGGACAAGACTTGCCATTTACGCCTCACCTTTATAGTTATCAAGGTTCGGATTGTGATTATAAGCTCATCGGTTCTTTGCTAAGGGTCGTTCGATTTTAGCTTCAGGCTATTAGTGCCATAATAGCTTGTTGGTATACTTAAAATCCTTTTAACATCATTGATAAGAGAATTTTCAAGTGTAAACACTGAGAAAGAACAGAGTTAATCTACTGTAGGAAAGCCATAGTTGTTTACAATTAACTAAGCGTTGACTAATGAAACTAAAGTTTTATAACGCCATATAAATTTTAGGACATTAATCTTGTTAAAGTTCTGAGTTTGTTGTTATACATAATATAATCATCGCTTTCCTTCTTGCTACACCCATTTGCTCCCCACACAGCAACCGCCACTTAGAGAGTCCACCATGCTTAAACCCCTTTTGCTGTCAGGATGGTTCCGCGTGCGACCATTTGTTAATTACTGTGGAGTTTTGATACTGGTAGCGCCTTTAGTAGGAGTATCAGTTAGTTCTACTTTAGCGAAACAATTAGATGTAGCAAGATTCACTTCAGGGAAGAGAGAATCTCATGCTAAACAAAAAGCTACTACTAAAGTAGTTAATGTAAATGCTAATGAAAGTAAATCTACTAACCAGCAATCTGTTCCTCTACCAGTAGAAATAGCCCAAAATTCAGCAAATCAGCCTTTAACACCAGCAGATAATTCTAATTTGAATGCAATGGTACAAGGGGTATCAACAGTCCCAGCACTAGGGAGACAGAGTGATTTAATCCAAAGATTAAAAAACTCTAAAATCATAGCTTTAGGGGCGAATGATACGAGTACAAATGTGATTATTCCGGTGACTGCATCTAAATCTACTCCAGCATCCGGAGGACAGTATCGAGATGTAACAGAGTCAGCGTCTAGCAATAGTCAAACCGAACAAATAGACCCCATCGGTAGTCCCCATCCCATTCCTTGGAAATGGATTACCGCAACTCAAGATGCGATCGCCGCTAAGGGTGGTTCTGGTATCCGCTATTATCGCAGTTTACCTGTGATGTCTCCAGATAAGAGTTATGCTGTTTATAGTCGTGTGCAACTAGAAGTCAAACGGGAAATACACAATAGCCGAGTGACAAGTGTTTTGTTTCTCCAAGACACCCGAACTAAGCAATTGAGAGTAGTAGCGAGAACATCTTTCTTTAGTGATCCCCTGTTAAAAAATCAAGTAGTGACACCATCAGCCAATGAGGAGGATGGGAGTATTGGAGTCCTAGTTCCAGTCAGTTGGTCAGAGAAAGGCGATCGGTTTTTAGCGCGGAAGTTTGAAGCAGTATTTAACACGGCTGATGCTACAGACCAAGCTGTAATTTGGGAGCGTCAACATAATAATACCACTACAGTAGCCCCAGCCCAAGAAGAAAATGACCGGGAAAAAATGGCTGTGTTGTTAGGTTGGAGTAAAAGTCAACCTGATAGTGTGTTATTTCGGACTGGTGAGTTAGGGGAAGAAAATTGGCCTTTGGTTAAGGTTAGTACTAATGGAAAAACCGAACCAGTGAGTACAAATGGGGATCAACCGATTACTTTTGGTGAAAAAGTGAAAGTTTGGGGAGAACCACAAGTTGCTTCTCGATAATTAAATGGATTTTTAGAGGAGGGAAAGAGCTATTTGCTTTTTTCCCTTTTTTTTGGTTTACGGTTATTTCTAAATAATTTCCAAAATCAAATAAAATTGAAATATGCCGCAAAACCTTAACTGTAGTGAAAGTAAACAATGGTAACGCTAGTTGTCATCATTAACACTCTTCTCTCCATCATACTACTTTACGTAGCTTGGCGAGTTTGGAAAATCAAGGAAGTATTTGCATCTATAGCTAATAAATTCACAGATTGGGAACGTGGTGCTTATAACGGACTAAATCCCACACCCGATAAAATCTATTCTGGTCAACAAAGTATCTATCAGTTGCGTCAAAAAAATCGCTCCCTAAAATTGCAAATCGAAAAAGCACAGCAAATTATGGGACTATTGTTAGTCGGTCGGCAAATTTGGCGTCGGTCTTTGCCTCTGCTAGGGTCTAAAGCCAGAAAAAAGCACAAATAATCTTAATTTTAGAAAATTGGGGACATCTATAACCTATATTTTAGGAAAAGCCTTGGGTGCTTACAAGAGGGGAAAACACACCTAAAATGGGTGTAACGAGAGAAATAAATAAAATGTCTAACAACCGTTCTGGAGCTTTTTTTGGCGGTTTGATGCTGGGAGCAGCTATCGGGGCCTTGACTGGTTTACTAATTGCTCCCCGCACCGGACGCGAAACCCGTAAACTTTTAAAAAAATCGGCTGACGCTTTACCAGAGTTAGCTGAGGATTTATCTACCAGTGTCCAAATTCAGGCTGACCGTCTTTCTGCTAGCGCTCTGCAAAATTGGGATGAAACTTTGGATCGACTCAAGGAAGCGATCGCCGCTGGTCTAGATGCCACAGCCCGAGCCAACCAAACTTTAAACTCAGAAAACACTGTTGATGTCGGCAGCACCACTTCTGAACCCACAGAACCGACAGATTCTTTTCCCCAGTTTCTAGAACGCTCATAAATAGCATAACTGTGATTGATCCTCTATTTTGGCTGGGACTATCCCTTCTGCTCGTCGCTGCTAGTTTGACGGCTGTTTTAATAGCTGCCATTCCAGCATTACAAGAATTAGCTCGCGCTGCCCGGAGTGCAGAAAAATTCTTTGATACCCTATCAAGAGAATTACCACCTACGCTCAAAGCTATCCAGATGACTGGTTCAGAAATTACAGACTTAACTAGTGACGTAAGCGTTGGCGTCAAAAGTGCTAGTCAAGTCGTTAAACAAGTGGATAAAAATCTAGACAGTGCCAAAAAACAAGCAGAAAATTTGCAAACAGGCACAAGGAGCGTAGTAGTTGGGATTAAAGCTGCCTGGAAAACCTTTACTCGACAAAAACCAGGAAGACGAAATAGCGATACTGAAGTGGGACGGAGCCATCGCTTACCAACAAATGACAAACAGCCACTCACGTTGCGAGAACGAGAAGCGCTCAGGCAGGAAAATCGCCGCTCACAACTAGAAGCATATCGTAACCATGATATTTATAGTGAGTCTGTCAACGGGGACAGAGATTTCAATGATGAAAATTTGCTACCCAAGTCTACAACTACGGAAGATTGGTCAGATTGATCTCAGATAACCTCCATTCCCTTTGCTTAGATCCTAAGATTAGAGTAAAGTAAAGAAGTGTAAAGAAGTATCTCTTTTTTTCAGATTCTTTTAAAACAACTTGTTCACTTTTAGCTCTGATATTTGTATAAAAACGTCCATGCAGCTTTGTTTTTGGCGACGCATCTTAGTATCTATTGCAGTTTTTTGCTTGGCTGGGTCAATGTGGGCAATTTATTCGCCAACAGCCTCTAGCTTATGAGAATCCGGAATTGCTCCCTCATACTTTTACCCCAGTAGTAGATTTAGCTAAATCTCTTCCTCTGGGGCAAGAAGAAAAGCTGGTGAAAGACTTAACCCAATTTGAAACCGATACTGGTTGGAAATTGCGAGTATTGACCCAATATGACCGCACACCAGGTCGAGCAGTAATTAAATATTGGGGTTTGGATGATAAAAGCATCCTGCTAGTGGCAGATTCTCGTGGTGGTAATATTCTCAGTTTTAGTGTTGGTGATGCAGTTTATGAACTCTTACCCCGCACCTTCTGGATTGAACTACAAACCCGGTTTGGCAATTTGTACTTTGTCCGTGAGCAAGGGGAAGACCAAGCTATCCTACAAGCTCTAGAATCGGTAAAAGGGTGTTTAATTAAGGGAGGTTGTAACGTTGTTCCGGGACTACCACGCGAACAATGGATACTTACCCTGATTACTTCCGCCATTGGGGGCATAATTTGTGGATTCGCAGCTCAACCCCAGCGAGAAGGAGAAGGGATTGCTTGGCAATGGGCTTTGATTTTCTCTCCGTTGTGGGGAATTTTGTTTCTGGCTTTTGGAATTGCTCCAGTAGTGACTCGCACTAGTGATTGGTTACCTCTAGTTCGCAATATCTCGGCTTTTAGCCTTGGTGCAATAGTAGCTTACCTGTCTCCTATTTTCAGTCGGTCTGCTTCTAATTCTAATAATCCTAAATTCTGATCCACAGAGAACTTTGGACTAAGCATTCTCGAAAGCGAATAATGCTGATAAGCTAAAAACTGATATTTGAAGAAGCTCAATACCAATGGAATGGCACGTAACTGATGCTCAAAGCTTGGCAATCATTGATGGTGAAATTGGCGATCATGCCTTTTCACCTGCGGAGTATGAGATTGTCAGACGGGTAATATATGCCACGGCTGACTTTGAATATAAGTCTCTGATTCGCTTTTCTGAACGTGCTTTGCAAGCTGGAGCCGCAGCATTAGCAGCGCGGACGACAATTGTTGTTGATATTCCGATGGTACAAGTAGGTATTGCCTACGATATTCAAAATACGTTTGCCAATCCTGTTTATTGCAGTATGGAGGCTTTGACCCGTCCACAAAAAGAAAAAACTCGGGCTGCTTGGGGTATAGAAACTCTAGCTAAACGCTATCCAGAGGGTATTTTTGTGGTCGGTCAAGCACAAACGGCATTAACGGCTTTGGTCGATTTAATTGAAGCTGAGGAAATTCGACCTGCTTTGATTATTGCTACTCCCGTCGGATTTGTAAATGTAGATGCAGCCAAAAAACGCTTGCAAGAATCTCTAGTCCCTCATATTACTATTGATAGTCGTAAGGGTAATGCTGTGGTTGCTGCTGTCATTGTGGATGGATTGGTAGACTTAGCTTGGCAAGCTTATGGAAAAGATGGAACTGGAGGCAGTTAATTTCGACGACGACGTGGTTTGGCTTGGGGGTCTTGACCTAAACGACGACTGACTTCACTAAAGAAATCTTGTCTTAGGTAAGGATAATCGCTCACCCATAAATTACGACTGGGAATGTATATGTCACTAAATTCTTCAATTTTGCTTAAATCTGGACGATTGGACATGACTATCATTTCTGCTATTTGGCCGCGATTAATGACTTTATGTGCAGGACGAAGCGGTGCTGTAAACTCAACTGTAAATCCTGTATCATCCCCTATTTCTAGGTTAATCTTTTTTTCGCGATTTTCCACAATTACCAATTCGCCTTTACTGTTAACTGTTTCTTGTTTGCCAACTAATTCATCTGTAATCCACCAATCTATAATTCGTCCCCTAAAAAAGCCGCTGTATTTATAACGGCGGCATTTTACATTCCGTAAACTGGCTGCAAATACTGGAAACCACAGCCAATAAAAAGCCCCAAATGTCCCAAACACAAATACTATTGCTCCCAACTCTAATCCAAATAGAGCTTTAATGATTAGCAGCAGAACTACAACAACTACAGAAACCAACAGTCGTTGCAAAACATTAGCAGATCTTCCCCAACAATATTTATACTGTTGACTAGTGGCAACCAGTGGGACGACTTGTTCAAATTTTTGACGAGTTAATGGAACCAGCATGATAGGGGAGGGGCAGGGGGCAGGGGGCAGGGGGCAGGGGGCAGGGGGAAAAAGCTTGTTTAAACTTCTTTCTTCCTTGAATCGGTGAATTCTCATTTTAGAGAATTTTTTCTAATCCATATACTAATGACTTTAGCAACAAGACTTTGCGAATTGCCAGTAAAACTCCTGGCATATAGCAAGCTCGATCGCTGGTATCATGGCGTAAGGTATAAATTTGACCTGCTGCACCAAAAATGACTTCTTGGTGCGCGATTAGTCCAGGTAAGCGCACACTATGTATTCTAATCCCTTCATCGGCTTGAGATCCCCTCGCTCCTGGTAATTTTTCTGTTTCTTGGACTAGAGGAACGTTAAAGTTTTTACCTAATTCTCCTAGTAACTGTGCCGTTTGGATGGCAGTCCCACTGGGAGCATCAGCTTTTTGATTATGATGTAATTCAATGATTTCTACATGGTCAAAATATTGCGATGCAGTTACCGCCGCTTGTTGTAGTAATACCATGCCAATGGAAAAGTTAGGAATAATTAAGCACCCAGTACTAGCTTTATCCGCAAAATCGGCTAGGGTTTCTATTTGTTGAGGACTTAATCCCGTTGTCCCCACTACCGGACGAATACCATAGGCGATCGCACTGCGAATATTATCATAAACCCCATCAGGATGAGTAAAGTCTACCATTACCCCTGGGGACATTTGTCTTTCTGCTGCCACATAGCCCAGCATGGCTTCTAATTGATTGGTAATCGGTACTTCTAAAGGTTCGCTCAAACCAGCTAATTCTCCAGCATCTTTACCTTGATGTTCCGGAGTCGTATCAACTGCACCCATTAAAATTAAATCCGGTGCTTGGGCTACTGCTTTAACCACCTCACGACCCATTTTGCCAGCCGCACCATTAATAATCACCGGGATAGAAGCTTGATTTGTCATGGTCTGAATAAATATTTTAGCATCAATAAGGGAATTGTAGAAGACTTTGGGCGTGTAAATGTGATCATTAGCAAATGCAAAATTTCGATAAACTATACTGATCAACAGGCGAGTTATCTGAAAAAATAAGACAATAACTTTTCCAAGCACACAAACTCTCAATCAAGATGAACAGAAAATTTATTTTAGCTTTGCTTTCCAGTCCAGTCCTATTTATGTCTGTGCTGTCTACGGTGATGATGACCAGACCGGCTGATGCTAGTCAAATCACCCATCCTGATATTAATACTGCTTGCATTCCTTCTCCCCATACAGCAACTCATACACTAGTTTGTATAAAGGTAAATAATAAAACTGCTTCTGCTTCTCGATCACAAATTATCGCTACCCAAATTCCACCCAACCAAATTACTGAACTCAAATTCAGTGATCAAGACAGTGATGAAGCCATCAAGCTATTCGGCTGTGATTGTCCTGCTTGCCTAAATGCGGCACGTCAGCTAAATGGTCTAGCACTAATTCCTGTTTAATTACTGGCATAGAAAAAAGTGGTTTTGATTAGCAAAAGGGAGCGGGGCGCAGATAGTCTGTTCCCCGTTCCCTCTGTGGAAGTCTAATTTAGTTTTTGTAAAGACTTAGATTCTACCAATGTTATGCAAGCCTAAAATGATACCTGCACCCAAAATATGACCAAAAGATGTAGTTGCTAATAAGGCTGGTAAACCAAAGCCACCAAAGAATTTGGCTGATGGTAAAGCTGGTTCAACACTACTATACTTAATGGTAAACTTGCCAAAAGCAATGGCAAAAATATTGGCAATAATCATGATGATGCCAACAGTAGGACTCCAATCTAAGTTTGCGGGAACAGCAGCAATAATGGTTGAGGTTAACACCTGACTAGCTCCTGATTTATTTAGCGTTCAACATTAATAATGTGGAATTTACAGAAGAGAATTCAAGCGAAAACCTGATTTTGCAGCAATTTTTAATATTCTGTAGCAATTTTTAATCAAAAAAATGCCAAAATGTCGCTAATTAACCGAAATTTTCTGGTATGGAGGTAAGGCTGGAATACTGCTGGTATTAATTTTACTAACTTGATTGCCATCAGAAATTTCCGAAATCGTTGTGGAGGGTGATAGCGATCGCTCGGACAATAATTTAGGATAGTAGTGAATACTCCCAGCTTTTGTTATGTCTTCTAGTCTTGATTCCTTACCACCAGCATTAGCCAAAATTGTGCAACGCTTTCAACGTGCAACTGACCCCAAGCGTCGTTATGAACAGCTGATTTGGTATGGGCAAAAATTGCCGGGGTTTCCTGAATCTGACAAATTACCGGAAAATAAAGTACCTGGTTGCGTTTCCCAGGTTTATATCACAGCTACTTTAGATGATAGCAAAGTCGTATTTCAGGGGGATTCGGATTCCCAGTTAACCAAAGGATTAGTCGGTCTGTTAGTGGAAGGGTTACAAGGTCTAACACCTACAGAAATTCTGCAAGTAACTCCAGATTTTATGGAAGGTACCGGTTTAAATGTGAGTTTGACCCCTTCTCGTGCGAATGGGTTTTATAACATTTTTAAAACCATGCAAAAAAAAGCTTTGGAATGTAAGTTAGATATTTCTAACTAGAGAATAGGGTTATCATGGGCTGAAACTGATTATCAACAAATCATCACATCCACGTTTTAAGTATGATTGATTCAAAATCTAATTCCGTACCCGTAACAGTTTTAACTGGTTATCTGGGAGCAGGTAAAACTACACTCCTCAACCATATTCTTACCTATGAACATGGCCAGAAAGTTGCTGTAATTGTGAATGAGTTTGGAGAAGTTGGTATTGATAATCAATTAGTAATTGATGCAGATGAAGAAATATTTGAAATGAATAATGGCTGCATTTGTTGTACGGTAAGAGGTGATTTAATTCGGATTATCGGCAATTTAATGAAGCGTCGTGATCAGTTTGACCATTTAGTAATAGAAACCACTGGTTTAGCTGACCCTGCACCTGTAATTCAAACTTTCTTTGTGGATGAAGATTTACAAAATCAATTGTCTTTGGATGCAGTCGTTACAGTTGTAGATGCTAAACATATTTGGCAACATTGGGAAGCCGATGAAGCCCAAGAACAAATTGCTTTTGCTGATGTGATTTTACTGAATAAAACTGATTTAGTTTCCCCAGAGATTCTGGACGAATTAGAAAAACGGATTCGAGATATGAATGCGATCGCCAAAATCTATCGCACTCAAAATTCGGAACTAAATATGGATGCTTTGTTAGGTGTCAAAGCTTTTGATTTAGACCGCGCTTTAGAAATAGACCCTAACTTCTTAGGTGAAGATACTCATGTACATGATGAAAGCGTTTATTCTGTAGCTATAGTGGAAAAAGGCGCTTTAGATTTGGAAAAATTACAGAATTGGGTAGCGGAATTATTACGGAATCAAGGAACTGATATTTTCCGGATGAAAGGAATTTTGAATATTGCTGGAGAGGAAAATCGCTTTGTTTTTCAAGGTGTACATATGATATTTGATGGTAGACCCGACCGACCTTGGAAAGATAGCGAAACCAGGAAAAATGAATTAGTTTTTATTGGTCGGAATTTAAATGAAGTTAAACTCAAGCAAGATTTTATTGCTTGTTTAGTGTAAATTATAGTTCGTAGGGGCGTATTGCCATACGCCCCCATATTGCCATACGCCCCCATATTGCCATACACCCCCATATTGCCATACACCCCCATATTGCCATACACCCCCATATTGCCATACACCCCCGTATTGCTTGTATGTACAACATATATAGGAATCCTACTTGATTTTTAAACAAGACTCCGTACTCTTTCCCTGTTCCCCGTTCCCTGTTCCCTGTTCCCTCTCTACGCAAATACGTTCAAAACTCAAAGCGGATTCCTATATATCCCGATCTAATCAAAAAATTATGACTTTTATAAATAATCAATCAAAGCAATTTGAAAAATATTATTCAGAAACACTTTCCGAATATATAACTGCAATTTCCTGGTCATCACAAGCACCAATTTTTGCCGCAACATCTGCTGCGGGAGAAGTGGTATTATGGGATAATGGTGAATTAACCCACTTACAAACTGCTGATGGTAAATCAGTAGACTGTGTAGCTTTTTCTGTCGATGGCAAATATTTAGCCATTGGTGGACAAAATGGACTTTTGAAAATTTGGCGAGAAAATGAATTAATTACTACCATAGAAAATGCTCCAGCTTGGGTTGACAAATTAGCTTGGAGTCATACCAGCAACCAATTAGCTTTTAGTTTGGGACGTTATGTTCAGGTTTGGGACGCCGATACATTAGAGATTGTGGTGACACTGAATTTTGAAAACTCTTCAGTTTTAGGGATTGATTGGCGTAGTGATGGAAAATACTTAGCTATTAGCGGATATCAAGGAGTCAAAATTTGGTCAACCCAAAATTGGGATGATGAACCATATAGTGTAACTATGTCCACAGTTAGTTTAGCAATGGCTTGGTCACCCAATGGTAAATTTTTAGCTTCTGGGAATATGGATCGGAGTGTTACCGTTCTAGATTGGGGTAATCCTGACCCTTGGGTAATGCGGGGGTTTCCTGGTAAAATTCGTCAACTTGCATGGTCAGAAGCTAATACACAGCTAGGGACTCCTCTTTTAGCTGCTTCCAGTGTAGAAGGTATTGTGATTTGGGAAAAGTTAGAAGATGATGCTTTAGGTTGGGAAGCAAAAGTTTTAACTAATCATGTCGGAGTAATTAATGCGATCGCATTTGCACCTGAAAGTTTCCTTCTTGCTTCTGCTGCTGCTGATGGTTGGTTATGTTTATGGAATGAATCTCAGGAAGTCACTCAAATTCTCACAGGTGTTACAGCTGGATTTTCTACCCTAGCTTGGTATCCAGGTCAAGCAGACTTATTAGCCGCAGGGGGAGAACAAGGAGAATTATTAGTTTGGTCACAGGTTTAAATTTATGCTTAAATGGATGATGCTGTCATTATTAACAGTACAAATATACTAACTTTGACATGAAACTTAAATGTAGCCCTTATTACCAAACAAGATTTGGCGCTGCTTATTTGGGAAACAGTCTAGAATTAATGACAGATATTCCTGATGAAAGTATTGACCTGATTTGTACATCTCCACCATTTGCACTGATTCGGAAAAAAGAATATGGAAACGTTGATGCAGATGAATATGTGGAATGGTTTAAAGACTTTGCTGCACAATTTTATCGGATTCTGAAACCCACAGGTTCATTGGTGATTGATATTGGTGGTAGTTGGATTAAGGGAATACCAGTTCGTTCTCTTTACCACTTTGAATTAGTGGTTAATTTGTGCAAAGTCAAAGAAAAAGGCGGACTAGGTTTTTATCTGGCACAAGAATTATACTGGTATAATCCAGCTAAACTTCCTACTCCAGCAGAATGGGTGACAGTTCGGAGAGAAAGAGTTAAAGATTCCGTAAATACAGTTTGGTGGTTATCAAAAGAACCGCATCCTAAAGCTAATAATAGAAGAGTTTTAAAGCCTTATAGTGATGCGATGAAAAATCTTCTTAAGAATGGATATAAACCCAAAGTCAGACCATCAGGGCATGATATTTCTGATAATTTTGGGAATGACAGAGGAGGAGCTATTCCACCCAATATTATTGATGGACGATGTAGTACAGAAAAAGAAGAAATAGGGCAACCGATGGTTTTAAAAGAAGACTTAGTGCAATCTGTAAATTTAATTTCTGCCTCAAATACTGCTTCTAATGATTATTATCAAAGACGATGCAAAGAAGAAGGTTTTAAACCACACCCAGCGAGATTTCCTCAAGCTTTACCAGAATTCATTATCAATCTTTGTACGGAACCAGGTGATATTATATTAGAACCTTTCGCTGGTTCTAATATGACAGGTCGGGTTGCAGAAACCTTGCAAAGAAATTGGTTGGCTTTTGAAATTAATGAAGATTATATTAAAAGTTCAAAATTGAGATTTGAAGAAAATTCACTTTTAGTGGTTGAACCTCCATCTGATTCAATACTACTCGGTTAAGCGAGGAAGTAATACTGTCATCCTGACCGGAGGGAAGGATTTCGCGGGATTATTTACTGTCGCGCAGAAGAACAAATTACACTTTCTCATAACTTTTCAAACACCCTCTAACGAGGTATTTCATGTTTTAAGCGTAATTCTTCTAAAGCTTCTATTGCATCTCGGTCTTTTCCAGCAGTAACTTCTAATATTCCTTGACGAATTTTTGCTGCTGACCTCGCTAACTCTAACTCATCCAATAATTCTTGATAAGATGCTGCATCCTGTATAATTACGGATGCTTTACCATTCACGGTCAGAATAATTGTTTTATGACTTGACTGTAATTGTTCAATCAATTGTTTAGCATTGTGCTGAAAATCTGAAAGTGGCTAAATTTCCCTTGCATCAAGCATTGTTATTACCTCTCTATAAAATTTCATTATTTTAATGCTAACGTATTGATCTGCAACATTCAAGTATATGGTGTTAATAACCCAAGAATTTCGTTCGATTGATATAAAATTGATATAAAGCTGTTACTACGTTTGTTCACTAACATTGCATTTACAAAAATTAACATATTTTACTTTTATCATCCCCTACTACTTTGTATTTTATTTGTATCATTGATGCTAGTAATTTTCTAAACAGTAAGTGATAAAAAGAACGTATTTTTTTGTGGAAGTTCCCTGTTTCCTTTGAGATAGAGGTACTCAATCGGCTGCTGATGAAGTATAATTTTGTTTGTAATATTTTATTGATTGATTGATAAGCGCCTACTAAATGCACATTAACAAACTAAAGTGCTAATGAAGCTAAACGGAGAAGAAATTAAAGAGTTACAGCAAGCATTGCTTAGTGCATTTCCCAGTAAGGATGCACTAAAACAAATGGTTGAGTTCCAATTAGAAAAAAGTTTAGAGGCGATTGCTGGAGGTGAAAATCATTCCGTAGTTGTTTTTAACTTGATTGAATGGGCAAAAGCTCAAGGGAAATTGGACGAGCTAGTTAGGGGAGCGTATACAGAAAACCCTACAAACCCTGCATTAAAAGCATTTTTTAATAAATTGGGATATTCTCTAAAGACTGTACAGGAAAATTGCTCTGAATTGGTGATGTTACTAAATCCAGAAACGCCCTCAGAACTAGATTCTCCATTTTTTGATGCGACATTTTATTCTGAGTGTTATAAAAAGGTTGAAAAGCCAGGTGCATTAATTCGGGTCAAGGCTCCTTCAAAATGGGGTAAAACCTACTTAATGACCCAAATTATTTATCATGGAAATAGTCAAGGCTATCAAGCATTGATAATAAACTTTACGGAACCAGAAAAAGAAGTGTTCACTACTCTAGAACGCTTCTTAAAATGGTTTTGTGGCAGAATTACTAAGGAATTGAATTTACCAGATAAGTTAGCTAAAAATTGGCGGGATATACTAGGTGCCAATAGCAATTGTACAGATTACTTTGAAAAATATTTGTTACTAGCAATTAATAGTCCTTTGATTTTAGGATTAGATAATGTTGATGTTATTTTTCGACATCAAGAAATCGCTTGTGATTTTTTTCCATTACTGCGAGCATGGCATGATAACACTAATACTAAGCCTATTTGGCAAAAATTGCGGTTGATAATTGCCTATTCCAAAGAGAATTACACTCCCATAGATAAAAATAAATCACCCTTTAATGTGGGAAATTCTATTGAAATACCAACATTAAATTCAACACAAGTGCAAAAATTGGTACAATATCTCCATCTTGATTGGAATGGAGAGCAAATTGAGCAACTCAAGGAAATGGTAGATGGGCATCCTTTTTTGATAAAAGAAGCACTGGATAAAATAGCTCAGGGTGAAATTACATTGAAAGAACTATTACAAATAGCTCCCACGGAAGAAGGCTTATATGGTGAGCATTTGTATTACCATTGGGGAAGATTAGATGAGAATCCAGAACTTCAAGAAGCCATGAAACAAGTAGTTGCTGCCAATGCTCCGGTTAAAATAGATCCAGCAAAAGCACATAAATTAAAGGATATGGGCTTGGTAAAATACAAGGAGAATTCTATTGAGCCTTTGTGTGATTTGTATCGCTTGTATTTTCGTGATTGATTAGAGGTGTAATGATAATTATGACTTCGGATTCTATCCCAAACTATGAATACAAATTTGGGGGTGCTTTACCACTTGATAATCGTACCTATGTAACACGAAAAGCAGATGATGAATTGTATCGAGGCTTGATAGTGGGAGAATTTTGTTATGTCCTGAACTCCCGACAGATGGGTAAATCAAGCCTACGAGTCAGAATTATGGAACGATTGCAGGTAAACAAAATTACTTGTGTTGCAATAGATCTGAACGAGATTGGTACTAGTATTACACAGGAAAAATGGTATTTAGGTTTAATAAATATTCTAGCTAATCATCTCGATCTATATTCAGGATTTGATTTAAATCATTGGTCGGTTAATCATAATTTACTGTCACCAGTTCAGCAATTAAGCAAATTTGTTGAAGAAATATTTCTTAAGAATATTTCTGGAAATATTGTAATTTTTATTGATGAAATTGATACTCTTCTTAGCTTAAAAGATTTTTCCAGAGATGATTTTTTTGCTTTGCTACGGTTATTTTATAATCAACGTGTTGATAAGCAATCATATAAACGCCTTACATTTTGTCTTTTGGGTGTTGCTACTCCATCAGATTTGATTAATGATAAAAAACGTACACCATTTAATATTGGTCGAGCAATTGAATTAAATGGTTTCAAATTTGATGAAGCAAAACCATTAGCTGAAGGTTTAGAAGGGAAAGTCAATAATCCCCAAGAAATACTGCAACAGATTTTGGATTGGACGGGTGGACAACCATTTCTCACTCAAAAGCTTTGTCATCTCATCTCAGATTCAGATGATAATAGATTTTTAGAGATAGAGGAGTTTGTGAGATCGCATATTATCAACAACTGGGAATCGCAAGATAATCCAGAGCATTTAAAGACGATAAGTGATCGCATATTACAAGATGAACAAAAAGCGGGTCAGTTGTTAGGTTTGTATAAGCAAATTTGGCAAAAAGAAGTTATAAAAGCTGATGAAAATCCTGTACAAATGGAACTACGTCTAACAGGTTTAGTGGTCAAGCGTAATGGTAAATTAGAGGTTTATAATCGCATTTATGAAAAAGTTTTTAATCAAAAATGGATTGACAAGGAATTAGATAATCTAAGACCACCAATTTATAGAGAAGCAATAACAGCTTGGTTAGCTTCTAATCGGAAGCAAGAGTCATATCTTTTACGTATAGATGAATTAAAGACTGCACTAACATGGGCAGATGGAAGAAACTTGAGCAGAGAAGATAACGATTTTTTAAATGCTAGTCAAGAGCATTATAGACAAGAATTAGAGAAACTTGGAAAACCAACTAATATACAATTTAAAGATGAAACAGCTTTTTCCGTCCTAGATTTAATTTATTTATGTGATAAATATCCAGACATAGCAGAAGATTACTTGTTCAACAGTGACTATCTTGAACAGTGGCTATTTGTCCGTAGCGAGACAGATTTAGCACGTTTCTCACGAAAAATTTCTAATTCCTATAAGAATAAGGATAAGCAGGAAAGACGTAGAGGATTAGAAATTTTTATTCGTAAACTCTGTGAACACTTAAAGCAACCTCAGTATCCACAAATATTTTTTGAACCCAATAAGCTAGAGCTTGGTGAAATACCCATTGGATACAAAGAAAAAATATCCTTAAAAATTGGTAACAAAGGACGTGGGTTTGCATGGGGATTTGTGATTAATCCTGATCTTCCCGGTCTGAAGGTACCTGAAAAATTTGATTCTTCTACTAATATAACATTCAATATTAATTTGGATACTCTTGAGGTTAAACCTGGGCATTACCAAGGCAATATTTTTATAGTTCTAGAAGAAATGGAATATCCATGTACAATTCTTATAAGTTATCAAGTTAAAAGACCCCATATAAGCAAGCCAGAACAATTAGATTTTGGTATTATTTCACATGGCAAAAGTTCTAAATCACTAATAATTACCTGTGATAATGGTGGAATAATTAAGGGATTCGCTATGACTGAAATGGAGCAAATACAAATAACACAGCATAGTTTTCAAGGTAATTCATTAGAATTTTCTTTGACTATTGATACCACTAGTCTAGAGGCTGGTGTTTATCAAAATAAAATAATTATAAATACAAATGCTGGAGAATTTTCAATACCAATTTATTTCAATAAAACTCTAGATTCGAGTATTTTAAATAAATTAGCTACTTTAAGTACTGTTGCTGGTACGGCTATAGGAATAGTAATGTTATTAGCCAGGACTATTTTAAATAATCACTTAGCGGTAGGTTTAGATGATGCTTGGCTTTTGTCATATCCACCAGAAGTTAGTAGAGCTTCTTATTTAACAGGATTTTTTCCATTTTCTCCTCTTACTATATTGGGAATACCAGACATCCAATTAACTTGTGCAACATTCGGAATTTTATTATTTTTACTCATTGTATTGATTTTTCGCAGCTATTTAAAATTTCTCCAAGAAAAAATTATTTTGCTAATAACACCATTTTTAAATTTAATAAATAAATCCAGAGAAAATAATCAAAGTAATTATAGCTGGGATAATGAATGGTATTATAATTATAATCAGCGATACTATCCGAGAATTACAAGATTACTATTAATAATAGTAGTATCTTTAATATTATTTCTCTGGTTAGGAATATTTATAATTAATTTATTAATAAATATTTTTGCATGGTTTGGTTCAAGTTTTATAATTATAGTTGACTTAATTACATATCCACTCAAGATAATTGGGCTTCAACAACCCTCTATTGGCTGGTCAATAGTGGGCTTTTTGATGGGTGGATTTATGGGATTAATTCTATCGCTCAGACATCTAAAACAATATTCTTATTTGTCGAAAGTTCATAAAATGGCTATGATTATCTCTATAATACTATTATTAACCGGATTAATTACCTTTAAATTTAAACTCAATACTGACTTTTTTCCAAAAATTATACTTACAGATAATTTTCAATATCCATCGAAAAATTGGAATAAAGACATATCCGCAATTTTTAAAAATGGAGGTTTATTCCATCCTCCGACTAAAAATGAAAAGTTACAGTTATCTATCTGGAGCGATAAGAATCAGATCATCAAAAATCTTGATTTTTCATCTGATGTTACAAAAATCAATGGAAATAATGATTCAGAATTTGGTATAGTTGCCCAAACTCTTAATAAAAATAAATCAAGTCTTGAAGATAAGTTTTATTACTTGCTAATTAAAGGAAATGGAGAATTTGCGATGGGAAAGCTTTTAACAAGTAATAAGTGGGAACATAAAGTGGGTTGGCAATATTCTACTAGTATCAAGCCAGGTAATAATCTAAATTGATTAAGAATTGTGTACTATAGGAAAAGGATAATTGGATGGATTAATGATCAAAAAGTTGGAATATTTGAAGATAACGCTGATCCATCTGGAACAATTGGAGTTATATCATCACCAAGTCTTACTGATGCGATTGCTGTATATTTTGATAATGTTATTTTTAAAACAAAATCTGAATAGTGACTTTAACTTTAACCCAATCATCATTAACAGCGAATTATGACCAAGAGAGTACCAGTAAATAATTATTTCTATATTATCTTTTTTACCTTAATTATTGGGTTGACTGGATGCAGAAATCAAGAAGTAAATACCTCAGCGACTAAAGTTAATCCATTTAATAAAACTAATCCCACCAAGCAATTTAATCCCAATCTGCCCCAGGTAGTAGTTACTACTAGTGTACTATGTGATTTAACCAGACAAGTCGCAGGGGATACAATTAACCTAACTTGCTTGATTCCTCCAAGCAAAGACCCTCATACTTATCAATCCCAATCTGAAGACCTTCCAGCTATTCAGAAAGCTAAATTGATTTTTTATAATGGTTACAATTTGGAACCAAGTTTAATCAAAATCATCAAAAATACTAAAACTTCTGGACTGAAAATAGCTCTTGCTCAAAGTGCATTACCAAATAAAGGGAATAAAAATGTTGACCCTCACATTTGGCATAATATTAAAAATACTATCAAAATCGTAGAAATAATTAACAGTTCTTTAAATAAAATATCACCTAATAATACCAAAATTTATAATAGCAATACCAAACAAATTAATAATGGACTTACCCAACTAGATGGCTGGATAAAATCAAGCATTGCTAGTATTCCTAATAAACAGCGCAAGTTAATTACTACTCATAATGCAATGGGTTACTATACTAAAGCTTATGGAATTTCTTATGCTGGAGCTTTGATAACTTCCAACACCGATATCAAGCTCACAGATGTTCGCAAAAGGAATTTCATTAAAGATATTAAAAAAGCTAATGTACCCATAATTTTTGGGGAAACGACAATTAATCCTCAGTTGATTGAGTCTATAGCTAAACAGGTAAATGTCAGAGTTTCTCCCAGAACCTTTATACTGATGGATTGGGTGAAACAGGAACTGAAGGAGAAACGTATCAGCGCATGATGATTGCTAATACGCGGACAATAGTGGAAGGACTAGGAGGAACTTATCTGAAATTTCAACCCAAAGGTGTAGCAAATTCAAGTTTCTAAATTTTGCTCATTCTTGATCTCAAAACGTAGAGCAACAAGTGCAATTACCAGACCAAATATTTCTCCAATCAGCAAAACGTAAATGAAAATATTGGCTCTCTATCTGCAAAAATACCAATAACTCTCCCCAAAATAAATCCGCTCAGAATTGCTACTTGTGCAATTAGTCCAGACCGGAGATATTTATTTTGTAGTGCCGATAAAGCAAAGAAAAATGCTATACCCAGTATAGAACCACCATAACTGGCTCGAATGTCAATTACTGCACTTGATACAGGTAAATCAATCCCCACGAAACTAGTCATCAAGCTGGGAAAGAAAAGAAATGCTATACCGTAAACAAAGAAAGCAATAGCCGCAAATACAAGAGAAAAACTTCCCAGATTCATTTTGTTCTCCTTCCTGAGCAAAATTAATTTTGACTTACCATCCCCAAGTACCAGGTTCACCTTTAAAAGGTCTCAACAATATCACTCGTAATCCAACCACCATAGAAGTTCCCTGGTTGTGGTGTCACTTTTTCCTCATTGACGTAGCAAGCATCCATAAGATGGACATAAAAAGCTACATAGTCTTTCATGGTTATAAAAGCTGGTGTGGGGTTAGGGTAAAACCAAGCTGCATTTTGCAGTTCCTTTTCCCCTACCCTAATTATATAATAACCAGCAGATCCTTTCCACTCACAAAAGCTAGATTGACCTGTGGGGAGGAGATATTGCATTTGAATATCTTCTGGGGGGATGTAGTAAGACGGTGGATGACTGGTTTCTAAAACCCGTTTGGCTTTGTGAGTATCCACAATGGTGATTTCGTTAAAAATAATCTGGATATGTTTATCCGTATCTTCCAAACGTGGGGGACGAGGATAATCCCAAACTGATTCTTGTCCAGGTGCGGGTGGAATGGGTTTAGGTCTGAACATCATATATTGTCACCAATTAACGTACTTCTTTTAAACCATCGACTTGCTTGGTGAATAACTCGGTAAATAAACTCATTACCGTACGTTCTTCACGAATCTTAATATTAGCAGTAACTGACATACCTGATTGTAAGGAGACATTTTTTCCCTGGATCACTAGAGATTGTTTGTATAAACGCACTCTGGTAGGAAATCTATAATACTGATGGGTTTGGTCTGGAGGTAATGCATCGGAAGCAACATCTATCACTTCTCCCTTAATATCACCAAATTCACTATAAGGAAAGGAGTCAATTCTGACATCTACTTTCATTCCTTTCCGAACGAAACCAATATCTTTGTTCGTGATGAAAACTTCAGCAGTGTAGTTTTCATTAGGAACTATTTGTAAAAGTTTTTGGGTAGCATTTGCCACAAATCCTGGATTTTTGGACTGCAAATCAAAAATTGCTCCTCCCACAGGAGCGCGAAGTTCTTGATATCTGACATTTAACTGAGTTTGAGAAATTTTGCTATTTATATCTGATAATTTCTGTTCATTTTCCAGAATAATTCTCATAAACTGACTATCAATTTCTGCTATACGCTTTTTGTTGTCAGATATCTTCTCTGAGTTAGTTTTATCAGAAACAGCGACTGTATTGATTACTTCTTGACCACTTTTAGCTATATCAAATTGGAGGCGTTTTTCTTCATCTTGTAATTGGTTTATTTGTGCTTCCAAATTTTGCACTTGTTGCTTTTGGTTAAGATACTGTAGTTTCGATACCCCACCTTCATTTGCTAAAGTTTGCAGACTATTTAAAACTTGTTGTTGAATCGCTAAACTTGCTTGAGTATCTTTCCGTTTAGATTCAGTTTGAGAAAGTTGTTTTTTGATTTTTTCAACTTCTAAACTAGCCGCAGCAGTACGAGATGTTAATTCTCTTTGAGCATTTTTTAATCGTTGTTGTTCATCAGCACCGAATCTACCATCTCCGGTGGAATTACTTAATTGAGTTCGCAATAACTCATTATCTGCAATTAATGCTCGACGACTTTTCAACAAAAAAGCTGTTTCTGGTGATAATCCTCGCAAATATAAAGTTTCTGAACCTAGATTAGAAGTTGCATTCATTAAACTACGATAAATGCTATTTTCTCTAATTAAAGCCGCACGAATATCGTTTAAAGAACGTAATTCAGCTAGGGTAGCTACAGATTCAAACGTGAGTAGCAAATCTCCTGGATTCACAGATTGTCCATCTTTGATATAAACCGCTTTCACAACTCCATTAATCGGAGCTTGTACATCTTTAACTGTTCCTTCCGGTTTTAATTGACCCATTGCTGGTACTACTTGCTCTATTTTAGCGACACAAGCCCAAATCACCCCAAATATTGCCAAAAATATTAAGGTGAACATGATTGTTCTCGACCAAAATGGAGATTGACGCAATACTACAGCTTGCTCAAAGCTATAATCATTTGACCGGATTAATCTGGCTCTGTCGGCATTTTTTCGCGATGTTAATACTCGTGAATCTTGATTAACTCCAGTTTCTGTGTTTCCGTTGTTTCCGTTCCGATGATTACCATTAATTTGTGTCATATCTTTTTCCTTCACTAAGAACTAATGAACAATTACAAATTTACTTCTTGCTGTTGATATAAGTAAAAATAATGACCCTTTGCAGCCATTAATTCTGGATGACTTCCTTGTTCTATGACCCGACTATTGTCCATGACCACAATAATATCTGCATTACTGACAGTATTCAAGCGGTGAGTTATGAAAAATACTGTACTTCCCTGAAATGACTGGGCTAAATTTAAGCAGATTTGTCGTTCTGTGGGGTAATCTAAAGCACTAGTAGCTTCATCTAAAATCAATAATTTTGGTCGTTGTAGCACCGAACGAGCGATCGCAATTCTTTGTCTTTGTCCTCCCGAAAGCGCAGCACCTCTTTCCCCTACCCTAGTATTATACCCATTAGGTAAGTTCATAATAAACTCATGAGCTGCTGCGACCTGTGCTGCTGCAATAATTTCTTCTGTAGTAGCATCAGGATTGGTGAGAGCGATATTATCCTGAACTGTACCATCAAATAACAGTGTATCTTGGGGAACTATCCCAACTTGTCGTCTGAGAGAATAAAGTTCGACTTTGGAAATATCATAACCATCAATTAAAATTCTACCTGACTCAGTTTCATAAAGTCGGAGCAGCAATTTCATTAATGTACTTTTACCGGAACCACTTTGTCCAACTATCCCCACAAATTTCCCCGATGGAAATTCCAGATTCACGTTGGTTAGTTGTAACGGACCGATTGGTAGCAAACCGGAAACAAACATTATCATATTTTACAGATCCGGTAATCGCTGGTAAGGGAATATTGAACCGATCACTTTCTGCTTCTTGAGGAGTATCAACAATATCGCTTAATCTTTCTAGTGAGAGTGCTGTTTCTTGGAAGTTTTGCCAAAGTTGAGCCAATCGTAATATTGGACTAGTCACATAACCAGAAATAATTCGAAAAGCTATTAATTCACCTAAAGTTAAATCTCCTTGTAAGACTAGATAAGCACCCACCCATAACACCAACAAACTGCTGAGTTTATTCAGAAAATTGCTGGTAGAGTTAGCTAAAGTAGAAGTGACAACCGTTTTAAACCCAGCCGTAACAAAACGAGCATAACGTTCTTGCCAAGAAAAACGCGATCGCAATTCAATATTTTGGGCTTTGACGGTTTGAATTCCCGACATTACCTCCACCAAATAAGATTGAGTTTCGGCATTACGTTCAGCTTTGCTCCGTAACTGTCTGCTAACAGTAGGAGAAGCAATTAAAGTAATGACTACAAATATGGGAATTGTCCCTAAACCTACTAATGTTAGTTGCCAGCTATAAAACAGCATGACCACAATATAAACCACTGAAAATAGTGCATCTAAACCCACTGTTAAAGCTGTACCAGTCAGAAACTGACGAATATTTTCTAACTCATTGATGCGAGTAGCTAATTCACCCACTGGTCGGCGTTCAAAATAACGGAGTGGTAATCTGAGTAAGTGGTCAATAATTTCTGACCCCATACCCATATCAATCCGGTTAGTGGTATCGACAAATAAATAAGTCCGCAATGTGGTTAGTACTGCTTCAAATACACCAATGACTAATAGTAAAACACCCAATACATGCAAAGTATTAATACTATTTTGGGTAATAACTTTATCAATAATTAACTGGATAACTAGAGGATTAGCCAATGCTGTCAACTGCACAAAAAATGAAGCAATAAATACTTCAATTAAAACTCGACGGTAACGGGAGATATAAGGAAGAAACCACCGCAGTCCAAAGCGTTCTTGGGGTGTGTTTGCAGTAGCAGCAAGTAATAAAACTTGAATTTGGTTAGTTTCTGTTACTTCTAATTTAGACAATAATTGAGCAGGTTTGCACTCGATCATACCTTGGGATGGTACAGCCAAAATCATATTATTGGCATCGGCTTCATATAAAACTGCTAGATTTTCACCATAACGAATCAATGCAGGGGTAGGAATACGATTGATAGCACCAGTGGGAATTTCTACTAACTGCGCTTTTAATCCAATTAATTCTGATAGATAAGCACAAACTGGAAAAGATATATTTCCTTGACGTTTTAACTGCTCTCCTAAAATGCGACGCACTACCTCCCGACGAAAGGGAATAGATAAATGCTTGGTGAGCATTTGGAAACAAGATAAGGCTGAATCTAATTCTCCTTGAGCGCGAAAAAATGGATATTTTTGGCGTTTTTTGGAACTTGGTGAGGAATCAGGTGCGGAAACGTTAACTTCTAGTTCTGAAGCGTAAGGAATATCTATGGTTTCAGAAGTCTTTGATGCACTCAGACTCAGCTGCTGTAATTGTGGTTGAATATCTGATAACAATAAAGTTGCTGGTGGTAAACTCAGCAATCGAGCGGGAGTATTCCCAGTAACTTCAATGGCTTCTTTAATATTTCCCACTTCTAAACGAGAACCAGGAAGATAGTTTGTAACTGTACCACCGCTCACAAACCAAATTCTGTTTTTGTCTAGTCGCTGTGCCGAAGTTTGTCCAGGAGAAAGGTAATGTATTTGTGCTTCTAATAAGGCTGTTTCGGCTAGTTCTTTGAAATTAATATTACCATGAGCTTGGTTAGCGAGTTGTGGACTGATAATATCAAAAATTTCGGATATATCACTGCGATTTTGCCGAATTTGTGCAAAGGTAGGATAAGCAGAGAGAAAGCGAAAATATCCTGTGGCACTTAATGTTAAACAGATAACTTCTTGGGATGCGATCGCCGTTTCACAAGGAATTTGTCGTAATAAACTTATTTCCCCCAGAATTTCACCTGGTTGTAACAATTTTAAAGTAATTGGTAATTGGGTTTGGGGGTCATATCCCAATAACCTAACTTGTCCTTCATAAATAATAGTTATTTGGGTGGGGAGACTTTCCTTACTGACGATTTTTTGCCCGATGCGATAACGCCAAGCTTGCACTTGTTGTGATAAATTATTGATGGCATCCGTGGGCAATTGCTCGAATCCGGTCAGGGTGGTCAGAAAATCGGTAAAATTACTTTGAATATAAGTCATATTAAACAGGGAGTAAGGAATAGGGGAAATATACAATTTTTTTTTCAGAACTCAAAAAATCTGAGTCTTATATTAATTATTTGTCAGTGTTAAAGTAGATGTCAACATATTGAGGAGATTATATTGATAATGAAACTCACTTCCAAATACGGTTTTATTTCTGACTCCTGTTATCATTAATTTGCCAATCTTGATTTGCCATTTGCGTTTGCAACCAATTATTAAAACGTTCGTTGATTAACCTCTGACGTAGTGGACGGTCTAACTGAGCAGGTAATAACTTTTCTAGGCGGATAATGACAATCCATTCTCCTATTTGTGTTGGTGGTAAAAGCTGCTGAGGTTGACTAACAGATAATATTTTCGCCAAAATTGGGTGGATGGATTGCAATTCTACAGACCCACTAAACCATTGGTTTGAGCTTCTGAGACCTTGAGCGTATTCTTTTGCTAATTCACCAAAAGATTGTTCACCCTCCTGAATTCGGAAATAAATTTCCTGAGCGATACCAATATCATTGGTACTAATCAGAGAGTAAATTGCTCGGTCTAATTGGGGTTTACGCTGGAAAAAGTAAGCATCTATATCCCCACCCCAAGCCGCTTCTTTGAATTTTTCTAATTTTAATTGTCGGATGGCGATCGCATTTAATTGCTCAGGGGTCATCCCCTCTTGTTGTCGCTCCTTGTACTGTTTAGCTACCTGCTCACAAGCCAGAGTTTCTTCTGCTGTTGTCGATTGGATGGGGGTGATCGCCGCATCAATAACCATTTCTTTGATTAATAATGGCAGCATTTGATATTCAGCCAACAACGATAAAACTTCTGGGCCTGTGGCTGTGCGTAGACGCCCAGCGGCTTCTTGACAGACATCACCCAATTGTAGAACTGCATTCATATTTTGATTAGTCAGGGTTGCCACCTCTAGGAATCATCATTGAGAACCTACTACAAATATATTGAGAATAGATTATCTTTTGGTTAAGTTTACCCATTTTTGGCAGATTTATTGAGGATATTTAAATTTACCGACTTTTATAAGCTTTTAGGTATCAGGTTATGAATGGAGTATACTATAGTCTAATTCAAACACTATTATCCATCAGATTATACAGTCTTTTGGGTATAGAAATATTTTTTAACACAGAATTGAATTTTAAATTGATATCAAGTTAATAAGCTGTAGGGTAGGCATCCTGTCTGCCCCACAAGAGTTCTTTCCAACACCGATAGTGACTTGTTGTTGAACTCCATCAAGCGCACTGCTAGCAATAACTTGGTCATTACTATTACCAAGATTAATACTTCCTGCCCCGTAAATACCATACGTAGTACCACCAACGGTAATAGCAATAAAAAATGGCGATTGCCTACGGCAGGCGGGTACGCCATCGCTTATAGACTGGGTATCTGAAAAGGTAAATTTAGAAATGATAAGTTTTCCGCTAGTAAATTTTCAGCTTGATTTAATAAAGTCATATCTTCTAAAGATGATTCAGGAGATGAAGAGGCCACATTTATTTGATATCTTAGTATAAAACATCCCCCATTCCTGTTGCCGCTTAATTTTCCGCACCAGGCGATGGCTACCCCGCGCCGAAGGCATCGCCTTCTTAGTATCTTTAGTATAAAACATCCCTCTATTCCTGTTGCCTATTCATCCCTTTTTCCTGGAGGGTGTAAACAGTTACTTAAGAACGTGGTAATTTTTTGTTTGATATCCAACGCTTTGGATTTTGATCCATACATCTAATAGAACTATGGGAACCGCTATTTACTGGTATTCGTTGTGTGCTGTGATTCTATTTTTGAAAATGTTTGCAATTTCAGTTTATCAAGGATTTCATCGCATTGGCAAACGTACTTTTATGAATGCTGAGGATGCTAAAGTCTTCAATAAGCCTTCTGTGGCAGAGGAATTACCACAAGTCCAACGTGCGGCCAAAGCTTGGCTTAATGACTTAGAGAACATTCCCATATTTTTTGGTTTGGGTACAGCCTATTTACTAACTGGGGCTTCCCCTGATGCGGCATCTTGGCTGTTTTCTACTTTTACAATTGCAAGAATTATTCATACATTGATGTACATTCTTGGCTTACAGCCCTGGAGAACTATTGCTTACGCAGTGGGTATTATTTCTCTACTAGGGATGAGTTGGAATATATGTGTAATCTTAATTAGTTAAGTTGATCTAGCCGGAAACGTAATTAATAATGTTGAGGAGTTGAGGAAAATCAATGAACATCAAAGAATCCAGATACGCTCATACTGAATGTGGTTGGCTCATTCCGTATTGGGTGTGCATTATAGACAAGACAATCGGTATCGCATTCAACCCCATAATTAGCTAATGTAGATTTGTTAAGTAACTATTTCTAGCAATTATGTCAGTCAAAGTTGGAGATACTGCACCAGATTTTACTCTACCTGCCCAAAATGGCTCACCAGTAAGTCTAAGAGACTTTCGTGCTAAATATGTTGTACTCTATTTTTATCCCAAAGACGACACCCCTGGATGTACAGTAGAATCCTGTGCTTTCCGAGATGAATACGAAGTTTTTAAAGCTGCTGGGGCTGAAGTTATTGGTGTCAGTGGTGATTCTAGCGAATCTCACCAGCGATTTGCAGCTAAATACAATTTACCATTCACGCTTTTAAGTGATAAAGGCGACCAAGTACGCAAACAATACGGTGCAACTGCTGCTTTCGGTTTATTCCCTGGTCGGATTACATATGTGATTGACCAAGCGGGAGTTGTGCAGTATGTATTCGATTCCATGTTTAATTTTAAAGGACATGTGGAAGAAGCACTGAAAACCTTGCAACAGCTAGCAACCAAGTAAGTTTTAAATCCCCGCCTCTTTAGAGATGGGGATTACAATATAATAAATACGAAATATAGGTTTGATATTTGATTTTGAGGAAGCTAGGTACACAAACCTCAGTCCCTACCTACACAGATAATTTAAAAAATCAAATACTATTCCTATGGTTCCATAATTATTTATCTATTGAATATGTCTGACTCTCTACCCTTACGCGATCGCTATCTGGTTTTAATTGATGAAATTGTGGAAACTACCCTGAAGGGCAAAATTAGCTCTGTAGAACAGGTGTATCAAATACTCCTAGAAGGTATTACCAATGGGACAGGAGAAGTGTTTGAGTTAGCCTTGAGCGATCGCTTACAAGCGATGATTTTGCTAGTTGACCAAGAAAAAGATGAATTGAAGAAAGCAAAAGCCACCCGTAGTCTCAGGGCTGTAAAAACCGTTCAAAGTCAATGGCAACGCTGGCAAGAGCAAAATAAAGCTATAGAAATTATCACTTCGGCAGGGCTGGAAATCACCACAGCCTGCACCAGGAGAGCGCCTAGCAGCATTTATCCGGCTGACTGACCCGAATTTGAAATATCCGTTAAATTTATCCCAATTACAGCAATTAGCTAAATCATTACAGCAATTTGCTCAAGCTGATGCCGATTTAGAGCAAATATCTTCAGGAATTAGCCGTGGTTTATCTTCTTGGCAAAATTTGCAAGAAAACTTGCTCAGTTGGATGTATCAGCAAAATCGGAGTTCTTTAGGATTTGGTGGTACACCTGGAGAAAGTGGTCCTTGGGCCAGTTGGGCTAAGTTAATCAATAGTGTATTACCTCAAAAATTATTTCGCACCTTAGCGATGGAGGAATCCATTATTGAATTTACCCAACAGCAGCAAACTATTAGTCTGGGTGATTGGGTAGAATTAACAGTAGTTTTGCAGTATTTGCAAAGAGGTTTAGTCAACTGGTTTGACCAACAAGCTTATGATATCCAAGCTGGTCCAAAGTTATCTATTTCCACTTTCTTAACTTTTGCCGTGATTTGGAGTCAGTTAGCTAGTGGTTTTCAACCCTCTACTCCAGTTTACAGTCATGGAGCATGGCAAATAATGCTCCAGATTCTGCGAACTTTTGCCCAACGTCCTTATTTTCCGCTTTATGGGGGGATTTTTGCTTCTTTTTCCGGTAGTTCATTACGAAATGCCCTAGATTATCTGGATGAACCACTAACTAAAGTGGAAGGAACCCAAGAAAAAGCGAGAATTTTGACGCTTTTGGGTTATTCGCAACGGGCTATGGGACAATATCCTCGTTCTTTGCAATTTCATCAAGAAGCTTTAGAAATAGCTAGAAATGCAGGCGATCGCCCTTGTGAAATTGCGAATCTAAATCACTTGAGTCGGACTCATGTTCAAGACAAAAATTATGCTGAAGCGATTAATCACAGTCAACGTGCCTTAATTCTCAGTAGACAAGTGGGGGATAGGACTGGAGAAGCTAATGCACTGGTGAATTTAGGCTACAGTGAAGTTATGCAAGCCCAACAACTAGAACAAATCGAGACTGAAACTTATGATTTTGCAATCCACTATTTAGAACAAGGTTTAAAGCTATCCGAAAAATTGGGAGATATTCAAAGTAAAGCCTTATGTTTTAGTAGCTTAGGGATTGCCTATTTAGTAACTGGAAAACACCAAACAGCAATTAAACATTTAGAAGATGGATTTAAGACTGCTCAAGTTTCTGGTGATTTATATCTCCAAGGTAGGAATTTAGCTTATCTAGCTGAGGCTTATTATCATCTTCAAAATCCAGAAAAAGCAGTTTATACTGGTTGCTTGGGAATGTATCTGTTAGAACAAATTTCTTCGGATGAATGGCGTCAAGCCGCAGGTCTATTAACAATTTTGCGTGGACAAATTGGGGTAGAAAAATTTCAGATTTTATTACAACAACACCGTCCCAAAATTGTGGCTGTAATTGGTGTGGATGGATATGACCACATCCCACAGTTATTAGCAGAATTTTAAAGAAAATCCGCAGTTAATTGATATACTCCTCACAGATATTCTAGCACTCTGAATTTATTCTGATTCCTGACTTCTGACTCCTTATTTTAAGATATTTCTTAATAATTCTGGAATCAGAGAAGGACGTTCAGCAACTGTGACTTGGGCTTTTTGAAAAGCAGCTAATTTACCTTCGACTGTCCCAAAATTAAGGTCGCGTCCGACGAATATACCTAAATTTCCAGTTTGCTGCCAATGTTCTGTTGGTGGTGCATATCTACCAGCGATATAAGCAATTACTGGTTTATCAATTGCTTCTTGAATATATTGAGCCGCAGCTTCTTCACTGCCACCACCAGGTTGACCAATCAAAACTATTGCTTCTGTAGCTTCATCTTCATCCAAAATTTGTAGCCATTGTAGAAATGATGAACCCACAATGGCATCACTACCGATACTAACACTAATTGATTGTCCTAAACCAACTTTAGTTAATTCCCAGGCAACTTCATAAGTCAGGGTACTGCTGCGACTGACGATACCCACTGAACCAGGTAGATAAAATTCACTCGGATGAGTTCCTAAAAGAATCTTTCCCGGAATAATAATTCCCGGACTGTTTGGACCAATTACCAAAGTTTCACCAGTTTCTGTCTTGCGAAGTAATTGCACCATATCTAAAGGTGGGACTCCCGCAGTAATAATAATAATCTGGTGGATTTGAGAAGCAATGGCTTCTAATGCTGCATCTAGTACTTGATAAGGCTCTACACAAATAATTGTCGTGTCAATTGCCCCAAATTCTTTTACAGCTTCTTCTACCAAATCATATACTGGCATATCGTATAATTTCTGCCCACCAAATCCAGGGTTGACACCGGCTACCAAATTTGTGCCATAAGCTTTCATTTGATGAATATTAGTTGCAGAAATAAATTCACAAAAGCCCTGAATTAATACTTTACTATCTGGTGTTAAGTTCATAAAAAAGTAACGTAGAAAAAATCAAAATTCAAATTTTGGTATTCAGGTTTAAACCAGTGTCACTAAATCAATTTAAGTATAAAACCACCAAATTAGACTTAGTAATCACAAATTCGGTAATTTTTTATGATTAGTGGGTTTGGTCAGACGGATTGCTTCTACCACAGCTGTATCTAAATTCTCTACTACAATCAGACTATCATGTTGGGTTTTGAGTCCCATTAAACATTTTCTAGCATGATCGAAATTAGAACCAGCCAGACGAACTATTAAGCGAGGTAAATATCCATCCTGACGGCTTTTGATGCTATTGGTGCGGGATGTATGGGATTTAACGACGCTAATATCTTGTTGTGCAAATTTAGTAATTATTTCTGGCATTTGCGTTAACTGAGGAATAGTACCCACAAAGTTAATCAGGATAACTTGAATACTTTTATCATCAGCTAGCATCTTCAGACCGATGGTTAGACGATCTGCAAAAGTAGTCGGTGTAGTATCGGTAACAAAAGTATGGCGGAGATTGAGACACAGACCAGGTTTACCACCAGCACTAACTACTAAGTCTAAAGTTGTTAAAATTGAACCAGTTCCATTACCTATTATGCCTATTTTACCATGCTTTTGGACAGCATTTGCTGGACTAACAAAGCCATTTCTTTCCCTACTATGATCACGAGCAGCTATTTTAGCTACTATTTGAGACATTTCTGGGTGACGGTTAATTGCCCGTTGATTGATTCTAATTTTACCGTTGAGAGCCATGACTTGGCCATTGACATTCACGGCTAGAGGATTAATTTCTATTAAGTCCAGATCTTGCTGTAAAAATAAATGATACATTTTTTCAATCACATCACTGACTGATTGCATCAGTATTCCCCGCAAACCCATTTTCAAAGCTAGTTGTCGGGCATAAAATGGGGAAAATTCTTGTTCGACAATGATATATTGCATTTTCTCCCCTAGTATTTTCCAGTTCTCGACATTAGCCTCTTCGCAGCCGATCAGAACTGGTCGGCAAACACTAGTGTCTAAAACTACGCCCACATAAAATTCTTGGTGGGGGTCATACTTGGATTCCGCCAGTATAACTTCTGGCAACTCTCCCCAAATAGATAAGTTGAAGATAGTTTGCGCGGCGGCGATCGCATCAATTGTGGTTTCCACAATTCTCACTCCACCAGCCTTTTCGCGTTCTGCTGCATGTACTTGAGATTTCAGCACAATCGGATAGTGGATTTTTAACCGTTTCAAATCTGCGGGATGGTCAATGCGTTGGGATGGTAATATAGGAATCCCAACTTTACCAAACCATTCTTTAACCTGATACTCCAATAAGTCCATTTAAACACACCTTACGTCTTGGCACTAGAGCTATGGCTGTTAGCACAAACTAGCTTTAGCTGGTTATAAAAGTTTATTTTTCTCCGATTCAATCTTATCGAATTCAGCGGATGTGGTAAATTAATTTGTCTAACTAATTTCAGTATTATAACAATGTAATTTTTTTCTCGGTAAATTGATTACTTCCGTATCTAAGTAATTTATAAAGTTGCATAACTAACCAGAACGACGCTGGTTATTTTTGCCGAAAAGGTGTAATTTGTGTTAAAAAGTTGTTCTGTGTAGATGTAAAACCTAGTTAGCCAAATTTATGTTGCAGTTGTCGATACTTTCTCAGTAACCTGAAAAAAGTGTAACAAAACTGTACAGCCCTATAAAGTGTAGGTAGTTCGTTCAAAAAAGCAAAAACAATATAGAAAATCAGCGGTAACGCTCTATGAAAGTAGCATTTTCACAGGAAGAATTACAACTCTTAACCAAGATTTTACAAGACCAATTGTTGACAACAATTCCATCTGGTGAAGTCTTCCAGGTTAAGTGTGCAGTCAAAAATGATGAGATTATGATCTTAACTCAACACCCTTCTGGTCTAGAGTTTGACTCGCAAACAATCTTTGATGTTTTAACAGAAGCACTCCAGGGGCAACCTAATTATCAATCCCAAGAGGTAAAATTTTTCCTGAGAGTCACAGGGGAAAAGCTTCCTTACGCTAAACATTCCTTAATAGTGGAACCACCACATAGATTTGGTGATGATCAGCAAGTTAAAGATAGAGCTAGCTTCCCAGAACCAGAAAACGATGGTCAGATTTTTTCTCCACCTCCACCTCCACCTCTTATACCTGACTTAGAATCCCCATTTACGGACAATTCCATCACGGATAATCCATTTATGGATAATCCATATTCAGATGATTACTCCATTAGGGATAATCCATATTCATATAATGATCCAATTTCCAATTATTCATCTACGGATGAAAAGGAGATGGAAGAAGCCTTTGATCCTTTAGCCGGGACACCAGATTTATTGGTGTCTAGACGAACAATTCCCATCAAGCAAATCCTTTTAGCTGTAGGTTTGGGGGGAATTGTTATTATGGGTGCTGGAGCTTACTTCTTGACGGCTCCCTGTGTACTGTCCGAATGTCAAGAGCTAGAAACTGCCGAAAGGTTAAAATCAACTTCTCCTCAACTCATCCGCAGTGCAAAATCAGCAAAAGATTTGCTAAAAGTGCAACAGCAACTAGAGACAGCTAGCGCAGAACTAACCAAGATTCCTGTCTGGGCATCCCGTCATCAACAAGCAGAAGAACTTTCCAATCATTTATCTACACAGGCCAATAAACTTAACTCAGTAGCTAAGGCTTTGCAAACAGCTTCTTCACTAGCAAAAAATCAAACCCCTGCCAAAAACCTAGCGGAATTACAAAATAGACAACGAGCTTGGCGACAGGCTATCATCCCCCTAGAAGCAATTCGCCCTAACAATGAACTTTATGATTTAGTGGCAGAAAAATTACTGAATTATCGTCTCAGTTTACAAGTTGTTAATCAACAGCTACATCAACAAGAGATATGGCAAAAAAAATTAACCTCAGCCAAAGCTGTAGCTGCTGAAGCGACTAAAAGAGAATCTACTGCTAAATCAGGAAGTGAATGGCAAAAAGTAGCATCCATTTGGCAAGTAGTAGTTAATGCCTTGAATACTGTTCCTCAAACTAGCTCAGAATATGAAACTGCTCAAAAACTAGTTCTGGAGTATAAACCGAAACTTGTAAATGCCCAAAATCAGGCCAAAAAAGAACTACTAGGCAGCCAAAACTACCAAAAAGCTTTAAGTGCAGCTAACCAAGCTAAAGCCTGGGAAAAACAAAAACAATGGCAAGCAGCAGTTACATCGTGGAATCAGGCTTTACAATTTGTCAAGCAAATTCCTGCTGATAGCTCGGATTATAGTCAAGTTCAAACTCTCGTCCCCTCTTACTCCACAGGACTTCAACAAGCACAAGAAAAACAAAAGCTCTTTGGTGGTGTAGATAAAGCCAAGGCTGACCTCCAGAAAACCTGTGTGAATAGTTCTCGGTTCTGCACTTTTACCGTAGATAATCAAGGTATCATTGTGCGCTTAACCCCTGATTATGACAGAATACTTAAGAAATCTCAAACTGATACTAGTATTCCCTCTCAAAATTCTGGTACTGATATAAATGGTCATTTCCAGACTCTACAAGAAGCACTAAAAGTTATTAGTGAAAATTCTGGTCTAGCATTAGTGCTATATGATTCGAGTGGTCAGGAATTATATTTGCGACAACCTTGAGCAGGGGGAAAAAGAGGACAAGGGGCAGGGGGCAGGGGGCAGGGGGCAGGGGGCAGGGGGCAGGGTGGAGAAACGGAGATGGGGAGATGGGGAGAAAGAAGAGGCAGGGGGCAGGGTGCAGGGAGCAAGGGGGAGAAACGGAGAAACGGAGATAGGGAGATAGGGAGATGAGGAGAAAGGATATTTTAATTCTCTTTCCCCCTGCCCCCTGCCCCCTGCCCCTTGTCCTCTTCTCCCCCTGCTCCCCGCTCCCTGCCCCCCTGCCTCTTCTACCTACTCCTGAGCTAGTACAAAGTTTTGAGATAAAAACTTCACTGCTGCTTGATATTGCTGGTCAGCATCTGTGGCCAGTTGGTTGCTGCTAATTACCTGTTGAGGAATTATTTGATCTGGCTTGATACCTAATTTGTTAATATCTTGATGGTTAGGAGTTTCATATTTAGCAATTGTGACTGCTAATCCAGAACCATCAGATAATTCAAATAAAGACTGGATTAAACCTTTGCCAAAAGTGGTTTCTCCTACCAATGTAGCCCGACCATTATCTTTTAATGCACCAGCGAGAATTTCACTGGCGCTAGCACTACCTCGATTCACTAAAATTACAAGAGGATCTTTGGTTAGTGCTGTACCATTCGCTGTAAAACTACCTTGAATCCCTTGGCGATTAACAGTGTAAACTATAGTCCCAGAATCAAGCCAGTCACGAGCAATTTCAATTCCTGCTTGTAACAGCCCACCTGGATTATTTCGCAAATCCAGTATATAAGCAGCAGCACCTTTTTTTTCTAAATCAGCAATAGCAGACGCTAACTTGATTGATGCATTGGCATTAAATTGAGTCAGACGAATATATCCTAAGGGTAGACCTGTGGGTAGATGGTGTAACTCTGCTACTACAGGATTAAGTTCAATGCGATCGCGCACCAGAGTAATTTCCCTGGTTGGTTCTCCTTTGCGTTCAATCAAAAGTGTCACTTGAGTACCACGAGGCACGCATCTTGGCCGCAGCTTCGTCAAGAGTAAGATTTTGAGTAGATAAGCTCTCTATTTTCAAAATTCGGTCTTGGGGTTGAATTCCAGCTTTATCTGCGGGAGAACCTGCTATCGGTGCGATTACTTCTAACTTTCCGGTCTGAGCATTTAAGGATATTTGTAACCCTACCCCAGTCAATTCTCCAGAAGTACTGACTTGCAAGCTCCGATACTGCTGGGGGTCTAAAAATCGAGTAAAAGGATCATTAAGACTCTTCAGCATTTTTTGAATGGCATCATAAGCTGCTGGTTGGTCTAGGAGTCTATTTCTCAAGGTTTCTTGTCGTACTAACGCCCAATTTTGATGATTAAATGTTTTATCTAGATAAGTACGATTGACAATTTGCCAAACTTCTGATATAAGTTTTTGCTGGCTGGTCAGGGCTATGGCTGAGGGAGTGATTGTACTCAGTACTAAGCCAAAAGCGATTAGCAATGAAAATGCTAGTCGAAAAATCCGTTTGTTGATGAAGCGCATTTTCAATCTCAATTCCCTTTTTTGATGAAATCTACCTCTCGACTATGTTACTTTTTTTATAGAAGTGATGCATGGCTCTCATTTTTGTTAGCGTCACTGCATTCGCTCCAGAAACGATAAGATCTACTTTGTGACCTGCATTTAAAGTGTTGGGTTGCCAAGGGGCGCAATATATACCATATTTACAGAGTGTTAAGTTTCTGAGAACTGTTAAATATTTGTCAGAAACAGAAAACCACCACCCTTTGTGAAAATCCCAAAATTGTTGATTGGGAGATTTATCAACCGTAACCAAATTTTAGGACTTTGAGATTGTATGGCTAATGTTTATGACTGGTTTGAGGAACGCCTAGAAATTGAGGCTCTTGCAGAAGATGTAACCAGCAAATATGTACCTCCCCACGTCAATATTTTCTATTGCTTGGGTGGTATTACCTTAGTTTGCTTTCTCATCCAATTTGCAACTGGGTTTGCAATGACCTTCTACTACAGACCTACAGTGGCTGAGGCTTTCTCATCTGTACAGTACATCATGACCGAAGTTAGCTTTGGTTGGCTAATTCGCTCCATTCACCGTTGGTCAGCCAGCATGATGGTGCTAATGATGATTTTGCACGTTTTCCGCGTTTATCTGACTGGTGGTTTCAAAAAGCCTAGAGAACTGACTTGGGTCAGTGGCGTGATTCTAGCTGTAATCACAGTTTCTTTTGGCGTTACAGGCTATTCTCTCCCCTGGGATCAAGTTGGTTACTGGGCGGTAAAAATTGTGAGTGGTGTACCAGAAGCAATCCCTGTAGTGGGAGTTCTGATTTCTGACCTGCTCCGAGGTGGCTCTAGTGTGGGTCAAGCTACTTTAACTCGTTACTACAGTGCTCACACTTTTGTACTGCCTTGGTTAATTGCTGTGTTCATGCTGTTCCACTTCTTGATGATTCGGAAACAAGGTATTTCCGTCATTTGTAATGAAAAGTTGTTAGCTTAAAGATAATCAGCAGTTCTCAGAAGTCGTTGTTTGCTTTAAACTTAGGAAACAGAAGAAATATATAACACCACCCTAGTTACAAGCAAACACTATCATCTGCAACTGTTAAGCTGTAGATGCTACAAACACACGCTACAACTTAATCTCTAAGCAAAACTCAACAGGTGATAGCTTTCACCAATGCTTTAACTTAACTTCAGCAGACGAGTACACTGAAAAATGGCAACCCACAAAAAACCCGATCTAAGTGATCCTATATTAAGAGCCAAACTTGCCCAAGGTATGGGTCACAACTACTACGGTGAACCAGCTTGGCCTAATGACTTGCTGTATGTATTTCCCATTGTTATCATGGGTTCGTTTGCTTGTATTGTTGCTCTAGCTGTGCTAGACCCTGCATTAGCAAGTGAACCAGCTAATCCCTTTGCTACACCTTTGGAAATTTTACCAGAGTGGTACTTGTATCCTGTATTCCAAATTTTGCAATCGCTCCCCAATAAACTGTTGGGAGTGTTAGCAATGGCTTCTGTACCTTTAGGACTGATTCTCGTTCCCTTCATTGAGAACGTGAACAAATTCCAAAACCCCTTCCGTCGTCCTGTTGCTACCGTAGTCTTCCTATTTGGAACCTTGGTAACACTCTGGCTGGGTATTGGTGCTACCCTACCACTAGATAAATCTTTGACTTTAGGACTGTTCTAAATCATTGCCCACATCTGTGGATGCACTTTTAATTAGTGTAGCTTCAGTCTCACAGTATGCAAAGAAATGCAATTATGGGTAAGTAATACATCTCTACTTACCCAACCCCACCAGGGGTGTATATAGCAGGAGTCACCGAATCAGGAGTCAGGAGAAATAAAGAATCAAGAAAAACAAATCAAGAAGAAAGATAGGAGGCAGAATTGTGCAAATTTATTTTAATTACTTACTGATATATTCTTGTATTAAATTTTCAGATCCTTTCTGTTTGTATTTATTCTGACTCCTGATACCATTTCACCGAAAGTCTGATCTAGTTTTAATCCCGGTCACCAAGACATAATCTGACTTGATTAATTTTGAATTTTGAATTTTGAATTTTGAATTTTGAATTTTGAATTTTGAATTTTGAATTTTGAATTTTGAATTGGTATGGCTCCTGACTCCTTACTTAGTCTTTATTTAGTTCCACCTAACTTATATTAAATTCACGGTCAATGCTAATCACAATGCAGCAAGACCATCTAACGGTAAAGAGCGACCTGAATCTCCTAACCAAAGTACATCAATGGTTTGAGCAATTTTGCTCGCAAAATTTAGTTCAATTTGGCTGGTCAGATAGCCAACTTTATCGCCTCAACCTAGCATTAGCAGAAGGCTTTAGCAACGCAGTTCGTCATGCTCATCGTGACTTACCACCCGAAACAACTATAGAAATTCAAGTTAGCCTGTGGATTGACCGATTAGAAATGAGAATTTGGGATTATGGTAAACCATTTAATCCTGATGCTATTGCCGAACCGAAACCTGGCACATTACAAGTAGGTGGATATGGATGGTTTCTGCTGCGTCGTTTAGCTGACCATGTTACATACGAACGTGGTGCTGATAGCAGAAATTGTCTTTTAATTGTCAAGTATTGTTTAGAACAACAACACTAGAAATTCAAAATTCAAAATTCAAAATTTAAAATGAAGACAGAGAGCAATAAAACTCACCATTTTTTTGTATTCTTAGAAGTATATGCCTTTGAAGGTGGGATTCAATCCTACATCCAAGATATTCTGGGGGTATACCAGGAATTGGAACTAGGTTATCGAGCCGAAGTATTTTTATTGCGAGATAGCCCTAGCAATATTAATCCTCTAGAGTCAGAGAGTTTGAAATTTCGTTATTTTAAGACTTATTCATCCCAATTAGCAAAATTTAACTTCACACTCAGTTTATTTAAGGAACTATATCTAAAACGACCAGATCATGTTTTTTGTGGTCACATCCATCTAGCCGTAATAGTCAGAAGTTTTTGTCAGATCCTGGGGATACCTTATAGTATACTAACCTACGGTAAAGAAGTTTGGGAACCTTTAGCCCATCCAGTAAGTCAGGCATTAAAATCAGCTGCGGGAATTTGGACAATTAGCCGTTATAGCTGTGATCGCATGGTAACTATGAATAATGTTGATGCTAGAATCATCCAAATATTACCCTGTGCTATTGATGGAAATAAATTTACTCCAGGACTTAAAGAGCCGGAATTATTAATCAAATATGGTTTAACTGATGCCAAAGTTTTAATGACTGTAGCTCGGTTATGGCCTGGGGATATTTACAAGGGTGTAGACGTAACAATTCAGGCCATACCCCAAATAGCTATAGCTTTTCCAGAAGTGAAATATTTGGTGATTGGTAGGGGTGAAGACCAGCCCAGATTAGCCCAGCTAGCGGCAAATTTAGGAGTGAGCGATCGCGTGATTTTTGCGGGATTTGTCCCCACAGAGCAATTAATCCTTCACTATCGTCTAGCTGATGCTTATGTAATGCCTTCACAAGAAGGGTTTGGGATTGTCTATCTAGAAGCAATGGCTTGCGGTGTACCAGTATTATCTGGAGATGATGACGGTTCCTCTGATCCTTTGCAAGATGGTAAACTAGGATGGCAAGTACCTCACCGAAATCCAGACGCAGTTGCAAGAGCTTGCATAGAAATTCTCCAAGGAAATGACCAACGGTGTGATGGACAATGGCTAAGACAACAAGCGATCGCTATTTTTGGTCAAGCAGCTTTCCGAAAGCAGTTAAAACAGATACTTATTGCCGCTGATATCTCAGTAAAATCACTATCCTCAACCTAAAAATATCGCCACTTTTAAACAATGAGCTTGAAGAACTTTCATTTAAATCTTGAGAATCTCCGCCCTTGGCTGACCACATTAGCCGTGTTCTGGCTGCTAGGCTCATTAGGCTTAGGGTGGTTAGTCAACTCACTCCTAATTATTATTGGACTACTGTTTTTAGTGCCAGTTATTGCCTTTTTTGGCTTTCGGTGGTGGTTAAAGCAGAATTTAGTCACTGATCAGTGTCCCCTGTGTGGACATCAATTTCCAGGTTTAAACAATAGTAAATTACCCTGTCCTAACTGTGGAGAACCCCTGTTAGTTCAAGATGGACATTTTAGACGTTTTGCACCAGAAGGAACAATTGATATTACCGCAGTGGAAGTCCCAGCTAAATCAATCGAAGATTAACAATTAGCTAACGACTACTTTTGCTGCTGTGAAATTGAGAGGTTATAAGAATACTGCTTGTTGGATACTTCTCCCACAGAAAGGGAGTACTTACCTGGTTGCCAATAACCAGAAAGTTCGGCTTTTCCTCCAGAATAACTATCTGCTTGCACACAAAAGCGTCCAGTCGGTCCATCAATCAATAATGTCGGTTGTCCATCACTTTTAACAGTTAATCGTAGGTAAGGGATGGGCTTTGTCACCTGAATCACCTGATTAGGTGTAGCAGAAATATGACCACAATTGCTGGTTCGCGACCCCCCTGAAGTGCCATTTAAAGTCAGTGGGTCTGGTTGAACTGTACTATCAATTGTGACTATTGGTGATTCTGCCCAACTAGCTGGGGTTATTAGCTGGGTAATTATAAAAGCAGCCGAAATTGATGTAAATAGCTTAAGTATCTTCATAGAAATACTCGGTATGCGGGAAACTCAGTCCCTTTAGAGGCTGAGAGGGAAGCGACACGAGCGGTTTTAACCGCCTTCCCCTAGTGGGGGAGCAGAGACATTGCTGCCTCTGCGGTGGAGATATGGTTGTCTCCGACTGTGTAATGTTAGCTTGTGCAAAGCACACGCTTGCGCGTTCGACCTGTTATCAGAGCTTTTTAGACTTGCAGCACTGTTTCAGTTACCTTAAAACTGTTTAACTGCAAATGACAGAGCGGGGAACTAGCTACGCATTCCGAGGTGTCGTGACTCCAATAACGGCTACCCTAAACCTAAGCCTAGAGTGGTCTGGTCAGCACAGCTTGTTTGATTTCTCTTACAATCTCAGTCCCTTTAGGGCTGGGTTGCTGACTTTTAGGAACTTGCTATTGACAATTCTTTAAGTTTCTAGACGATGACAAAATATCATTGTTCCAGACTAAGCGTAACAAAACGTTCTATATTACTGTGGACTGATGTTACTGTTTGTCTTAAAGCGATCAGCTAGTCCGTTGAGGGTCATATTTTCGGCGATCGCATCATCGGGGATTAAAACATAAATCCAAGGTTTTCCACCGTGATTTAACGTATAATTAGAAGCATTTTGACACCATTCAACGGCTACTTCCTTTTTAGTAAGTACTTGAGGATCTTCTACCTCATCTCGATTTTTAGATTCCAGCATATAGATTACCTCTTCTGTCTCAGCCACAAAATCGGGTTGATATTCTAAGTAATTTCCTTGCCATTTATAATAAAGCTGAAATTGTCCTCTTGCAGGTTTAAACCATTTAATTGCATCACGTTCCAAAATTATAGATAATACCCTTTCACCTTCAGATTGAAATTTTTGTTCTGGATAAAGGCATTTAGAGAAACCTGTAAACAGGTATTTAGACATATTACTTTTATCTGGTGGTGAATACTGGTAATCTAAATATAAGTCATTAGCGTTTGTGGTGTAGACGCTATCTTTTAGAGTTGTAAAACCTTTACTGATTTTCACTTCATAACCCGATGTTTCTTCCCAAAAATGTTGTTGCATTTGGCTATGGATAGAATTAGCAATTTCATTTTGCCGAAACTGGACAATATTATGTGTATCATCTTCAGAATATTGATTAAGATAATAACTGACTACTTGACTAGCTAAGTCGTAGAGAAAGTCCGCGTGTTCTTCATAAGAAATATCATCAAATTTGAATAAACCTTTGACAATATAGTTTTCCATCCGAGATTCTTGAAAATTTACTTTTTTAATTTCTAGAGATGCAGATTCATTAGTTGCCAAAGATTGAATATGTAATTCTTCTGGGGATGGAACGGGATAATTTAAGTCTGTCATATCTAAAGCAAAAGACCTAAATCCTGAGCGTATTTCTCCTTTAGGGATAATAAGAATTTGGGGAATATCAATGGTTTGCTGAATTACTAAATTAGTTGTCTTAGCAACAATTGCTTCAATATTTATTGGTGGATTTACACCTGCAATTTCCATTTGTTCAGGCTGATATTCTTGAGTAACTGCTTTACATACCTTTTCCTGAATATTTGGTAATAATAGAGATGTTGTGGTTGGTACTTCCTCCGGGTAATTCTCAAGATTTACAATTGCTTGGTAACTAAGCTGTGCAATCTTTTGTTCTATTGGTGATGCAAATATAGATGGCTGACTATATTTGATTTCTGTTTCGACTAAATTTATCGTTTGCTCAGTCAGATTTCCTAAATTTTGAGATAATTTAGATTTTGAAACTACCTTTTTTGATTTTTGTTGTAAATCTTGAGATGTGAGGATAATTTGTTGTAATTGAATTTGTGATTCTGGGCGTCTTGCTTCTTCGACAATTTCTTGAAATTTGTCATGAGCAACAATATTAAGACGATCTAAAATGGCTATACCTGTGCGCTTTCCATAAGGTAAACGTAATCCCCTTCCAATAGATTGTTCAATCAAGATTTTAGAATTTGCAGCTCTTAAAGGTACGATAGTATAAAGGTTAGTAACATCCCAGCCTTCCTTGAGCATATTGACATGAATAACTATCTCAGTTGGTTCTTCTGGATGTTCTACTTTCAGAAGTCGCTCTACCATTTCATCTTCTTGAGCGCCGGTTTTACTAGAATCCACTTGGATAACTTTGTCTTTGTAGCGCCCTTCTGAAAAATTATCAGATTTAATTAATTCTAGGAGTTGTGTAGCATGAATAGTATCACGAGCAATGATAAGCATAAATGGCTTAATAATCCGGTTTCCAGTTTGGAGAGCATAGGTTTCTAATTCAGCTTTAATATTTTCGTGTAGATAGATTCCATCTTCTAGTTTAAGTCGCTCAATAGCTGGTGGTAAAATTGCCGTAGGATTAAAGTCTTTACGGGTGACGACAGCAGGATCTTTCACAAACCCATCTTTTATTGCACGTCCCAGAGAATAGTCATAGATAACATTTTTAAAAGGTAGAGTCCCTCTACTAGTTTCAACAAATGGTGTAGCTGTTAATTCCAGACCCAGTAATGGTTTTAATTCATTAATGGTACGAATTCCTGCTGAGGCTCGATAGCGATGGGATTCATCCATTAAGATTACTAGGTCTTTTAATTGGATCAGATAATCAAAATAACTTTCACCAATATATTCTGATAGTCGCTTGATTTTTGGGATTTTACCACCACGCACTTCCGAGTTAATTTTTGAGATATTAAAAATATTAATTTTGCAGGAAATCTGTTTGTCTAATATCGTGCGTGCATTCATCTCATAGTTATCACCTGTGATGATGACTGGTGGGGCGATCGCAAATTCAGAAATACCTGTAAATACATATTTTGATGTATTAGGAGTAAAATCAGTAATCAGTTTTTTATAAATAGTTAAATTAGGTGCTAGAACAAAGAAATTTTTGATGCCATGTCCTTGGTTTAGGTAACTGATAAAAGCCCCCATTAGTCGAGTTTTACCAACACCTGTTGCCAATGCAAAACATAGTGATGGAAAGTTTCGATCAAAGTTAGTAAAACTGGGAAATTCTTCTCTAATTGTGGCTAAATTATCTATTTTATTTGGTGTTTCTTGACTGGACAATAATTCATAAACTCGATCAAGAATTTCTAATGATTGTCTTTGAGGTTGTCGCAGACTAAGACGATTAGCAATGTTATTAACAAATTGATTCATTATAGGTTTTCCATATCAAATAATGATAGTTGTCCAATTTTTGGAGGAGCTTTAGGAAGGTTTTCAATTTTGAGGCTGTAATCATCATGTCCCCATTCGCATCGTGTTAGTATTTGTTGAGAAATTTTTTTAATGGTGAGATTTGGAAATTTATCAGCTTGGCCACGAAAGGCAGTACATAAAACAAGTAGAGTCCGTTCTTGTCCTACTTCATCAGCAAGTTTAGATAATTGTTCATGACTGAGATTTTGGGTAGTAACATAAATAAAATCCCGTTCAGTGGAATAACCATGTTGCCAGTAGAAGGTATCTGATGGTGAATATGTAAAACCCTCAATTTTACATAGTGCCTCAGTTAACATGGCGGAGTTGTAGGTTTTATTAATAATCCAATTATCCCATTTATCTTTTTCTAGCAATGATGGTGCAAGATGATAATAGCGAAAACCACCACCACCTTTCCAATTAAGTGCTTGGGTGATACCACCCGTGTCTTCCCCATCAATCACTTTTTTGAGTCGGGGAATGATATGGGTATCACAATGTTCACCTAATTCAATCATGATCCATCGTCGTCCCATTTTGTGAGCAACGGCTCCTGTTGTACCTGAACCAGCAAAGGAATCGAGAACTAAATCGTTGGGATTAGTTGCAAGTTGAAGAACACGTTCTAGCAGCTTTTCAGGTTTAGGAGTTGCAAAAGGTGCTTGTGAATTGAGTTGCAACTGCTCTCGTTTAGCATCTTGATTATGACCCACTTCTTGCCATGTCCATATTGTTTGTGCTACACCTCCTTTATCAGAAACCGCACTTAAGAATCTTTTGAAACGAGGTACAGAGTTCTTTCCTTCTATTCCCCAATATACTAAGCCCTGACGTTCATTATCTTCATGTCTCTGTTGCGAATATCTCCAGACTGCCGTTTTCTTAGGGAGAATAGTTTCACCAGTATTTGGATTGATGATTGGATAGTATAGATTAGGACGCTCATCACTAGATTTATTACAAGTATAATTATCAGACTGCCAAGCACCACGAGGATCATTGTCAGGATTTTTGTATGCTGAGTTTGATTTTTCGGTTCGAGGAAGTCTATTAGGTTTCCACGACGTTTTCACTTTCGCATAAACTAAAATATGATCATGATCATTACTGAACCACAATGCATCGTTTGATGCTGCGTACTTTTTCTGCCAAATGACATTTGCAACAAAATTTGCACGTCCAAAAATTTCATCACATATTATTTTTAAATAATGCGCCTCATTATCATCAATCGTAATCCACAAAGAACCGTGTTCAGATAATAAGTTACGCAAAATTTCCAGGCGGTCTCTCATCAAGCCGAGCCAGATAGAATGTTCAACCCCATCATCATAATGTTCAAAAGCTGACCCAGTATTGTAGGGAGGATCAATAAAAATACATTTGACTTTTCCTGTAAATTCTTGCTCTAAAGCCTTTAGTGCTAATAAGTTATCCCCAAAAATTAAGCGATTATCAAAAATATCATTCTCAGTCATTCGATGAGCAGCATGATGAGACTTCTCAGGACATTCCAACAAAATTCGCGGCTCCAAATTGGGGCGAATTTCCTTACCAATCCATGTCAATTCAAGTCTCTGCTTGTTAGCCATAATTAATTTCTATCTCAAAAGTTAAACTGTAGGTATATTCGGATTTCTAGCCTCAGCATTTCTTCCAGCTAACTCCTGCATGACCGCACTAGTTAAAGGTACAACATACGTTAAACTCTTAAAAATATCAACATATCTCTTCTGGTCATTTCTAAATTGAGATTCAGTAACATCATAAATTAACACAGCAAGCTCTAACCCAATCCGCGAAAGCTCAATGTGATCATTTGATAAATCAATTTCTGGCTTATTGATTAAAGATTTAGAATATCTTGATAGAATATCCAGAATAAAAAACTTACCATGTCGATAGAACATCTTTTGTCCATTATTCGTTGCCGCTTTTTCTGAATTTGTAAAAATCTCATTAAGATATCTATATATTCGCACATAGCGACAAAGCATAATTCCTGAAAGTTGATTGCTAAAAAGAGTCGAATAATAAGGAGGGTTGTAAAGCTGAGGAATCCCTCTTTTTGCTGCGACGACTATTTCTGGTTTACCGCTAAAGCAAGCAAGTGCGATCGCCGCTTCTTCAATTTTAATCACGTTCTCGCTATCCTGATCTGCTGATGGTCGATATTGATAATTGATGTTTGATATCATCATCTCTTGACGTAAACGCTCTTGGTTCGGATCTAATGCCACAAAATCAACATCTCGCACGGTATTTTGTGTATTTCGGGCTTTAGTAATCTGTACCCCAATATCTGCTGCTTCCCCTACTTCAATGATCGTCACCAGCAACTTGGCATCAGGAGATATCGGAACATTAGTATTATAGACAGAGGCGATCGCTCCAACGGTCTGTGCTCCATTAACTACCGAAAACCTCTTTAAAGTAAATTGAGTTGATTCCTGGTTATATCCAGCTGGTAACTCAACTATAGAACAAGTAATCGTCAGTCCGTTATTAAGGTAAAACAATTTATCAGGTTGATAGGTTACAGTTTCAGCGATCGCTGAATTAACATCCTTAGTACCAAGGTAATAGCGGATATTTTGTTCAAATAGTGACTTATCATACTGCTGATATAATGATGCAAGTTCAGAAGCCTTAATTAACCCATAATAAGCTTTTGGGGGCTGATCTAGACAATGCCAGTTTTCTAATGTCAACACGACATTAACAGGAGCTATCTCTTGTTGTGCAGTCAACCAACCATGTGTTATCCCAATATTTAGTTCTTTCCATTCAAAACGTGGAGAAAACCTATTTAATTCAATCTCTAACTGATTAAGATCATTAACCGCATGAGAAGCAAGCTCACCATCCAAATACACATGACAAGCAACTATTTTTAGTCCATTTGTATCTAAAGCATCTTCAACATCGTTCTGTAATCGCCTAAAACTATCATTAAAGTTATCAAAATATCTATTTATTAACTGTTTAATTCCCTTACAAAATGGTAGATTTTCTTTCATGCTTGGCGCTTGTCTAGCCTTAGATTGCACCAACCACAACTTTTTTTTAATCCGATCAAAATAAACTGCATCAATTCCATTATCACCCTCTCCATTGATAATTGAGTAAGCCGCTTGGGTGGGATTAACATTGGCAAGATTCGCGATCGCAAATGCTGCCAAAGATCGACTCAAACGATTTGTCTCATGTTCCTTTAGACTCCAATTTTTTTGAAGTTGAGGGATCATAGGAAAATAATCCCGCTTTAGTACCTCGATAATTTGAGCTTTTTGGGCATTGGTATTTTGATTAGACATTATGTAAACACTAGTATTTGAATTGTTCTTAATACATCATCCCATAATAATTAAGTATGGTGATGAAATAAGTATAAATACGAATAACCGCTCACGAGAGTTAAATCAAGCATGATCAATGTTTGATGAGGTTGGTGTAGGATGGGCGTTAGCATCCATAGAAAGCACTCACTTTCCGGCATCAATGAGTTCCTTCCTAATCAACCAGACAAAACGGATTTGGTGGTTTTGTGATGGAATTAATGATTATCGGTACTTTTCCTACTGAACTACGGCTGTCATCACTATGGCAATTTTGGCCTTCTTAGTGTATGTTGGATACAAATTTTTTGTGTCTAGTAGCTTTCAAAATAAGCAATAGTCTATTTTAAATACGCCAAAAACGGCAAAAAAATAACTTCAAAAGGAACTATGTAATGACGACCCCAACTGTCAAAAGAAATACTAATCAATCTAATCGCTCCAAAGAACCAGAAAAAGCTAGTTCACTACCCTTAAGCATTAGGCGTTTTGCTGCTTGGACAGTAGAAATTAGTCTAGTGGTTGTTAGTGGACTAGTTCCCTTTGGCATCGGTTCATATATCAATAGCAAAACTAACTTAGATCGTGTCCCCATTAATCCTATATTTGTAGTTACCCAAAGAGCGATCGCCCAACCCTTAGCTCTACCAGTAAGTTATGGAACTTCCAGTGTCACATCACCAACTAACTTTCTTTGGACAGTGGCACTAGTATTACCTATCACATTATCTTGGTGGCAATTATTTTTACTAGCAAAAACTGGTAGTACTCTCCCCAAACGTTGGTGGGGAGTGCGAGTAGTCAATTCTGAAGGTAAATCCCCTGGTTTAGCCGCAGTGGTGGTACGCGAAGGAATTGGTCGTTTAACTTTACCCCTTAGTGCTGCTTATTTGCTGTGGCGTTATACTTTGGTTTTTCCTAACTTAAGTTTGTTCGTATTATTAGCCATTTTCATGGTGCTAGGAGAAGGGATGGGTTGGCCCACCCAAAACACGCCGTCGTTCTCCACGATGTAGTTGCGGGGACTTACACTATTGATTCAACTCGTCCCTTACCATCAAATTTGTCTGGAGATCAAAGATGGTATCCAAATTTGGAAACTGGTCATGAGCCTTTACAAAAGGAAGAAGTTATTACGCCAACATCCCAAGCTCCAATATTAATACAGCGTAATTCTAATTTCACCTTAATTGTAGTAGCCGTTGTGAGTATGACCGCAGTTTTGTCTACTTTAGTCGGTACTCAAGTTTATGTCCAAAACCAGGCAACTCAACGCAAATCACAACAAATTAATAGCGAACAGTTTGTAGCACTGGTAAAACAGCTTGATTCTAACTCTACCGCTAGTATTGAAGAACGCCAAAGAGCAATTCTGGCTTTGGGAAGTTTAAATGACGCTAAAACAACTCGATTCCTGGTAGATTTACTGGCAAAGGAAACTGACCCTAATCTCTTAACTACTATTCAACAAGCTTTGGCTACAGTGGGACTTAATGCTATTCCAGAATTGAAGCGGATGAATCAGTTTCTGGCGGGGGAGTTGGAATCTTTGGGTAATACCCAAGAAAGAGAAATCCGTCAAGCACGGTTAATTCTCAACCAACAAGCAATTAACAAGATTCTTTCTGTCTATAGTAGCAAAATTAATGGTGTTGATTTATCTCGTATTCAGCTAGTAAATAACAGTTCTGGGGGAAATACTGCCTTTAATTTGGTGCTAGACAACGTTGATTTATCAGGGGTTGTCTTTAAATTTGCGAATCTCAACCAAGCTAGTTTTAAAGGTAGTCGTTTTCGGGGAGTAGGTGAAGATGGACGTTGGGATACTTATGATGATGCGATCACCGATTTCACTCAAGCACAGTTAAAGCAAGCCAATTTCACAGATGCTAATCTGAGCCGAGTCTTAATGAATCATAGCGATTTAAGCCGAGCTATTCTCAACAGAGCGAACTTATCCAATGCACGTTTATTTGGTGCTAACCTGAGCAGTACCCAGTTAGTAGGCGCAGATTTACGTGGTGCAGTTCTGGAAAATGCAAGCTTGACTGGGGCTGATATTAGTGATGCTAAATTGAATGATGCTAATTTATCTGCTGTGCGCTTAGGTCGTGTCAGTGCCATCGGCACCCAACTATCATATGCCAATTTAAGCAAAACCGATTGGCAAGGAGCAGATTTATCGGAGTCTTATTTAGATCATACTAATCTCAGTTATGCTAACTTAAGCAATACTCGTCTAGCTGGTGCTGTTTTACACGCTGCTCAATTGGAAAATGCCAATCTGCGAAATGCGGATTTGAGTCGTGCTGATTTACGGGGTGCAAATTTAGCCGGAGCTGATTTTCAGGGAGCAATCCTCTCTCCTGGTAAACAAGATCCATCTGATCAATTTGTGCAAACCTCAGATGTGGGTTCACAATCTGCCATAGTTCAAGGAGTAGATTTTTCTCACGCTAAAAATTTAGACGCTAAACAACTGGCTTTTATCTGTACTAAAGGTGGTTTTCATTCCCGTTGTCCATAAATGAGGTAGAGGAGCAGAGGAGCAGAGGAGAAGAAGACAAGGGGCAGGGGGCAGGGGGCAGAGGAGAAGAAGACAAGGGGCAGGGGCAGGGGGCAGGGGGAAAGAGAATTAAAATATCCTTTCTCCCCATCTCCCCATCTCCCCATCTCCGTTTTTCCCCCCTGCACCCTGCACCCTGCCCCCCTGCCTCTTCCCTCCCCCCTGCACCCTGCACCCTGCCCCCCTGCCTCTTATCTCCCCACCTCTCTTGTATAAGTGTTATATTTCAGGTAGGGTATAAATCCCCATCACCCAACTGGTTTGAATCTTGAATTTTTTATGTGGTGTTAGGAGTCAGGTATGCAGCATCTTCCATATTTCATTTCTGGTCTGGGGATTAGTTTGCTTTTCAGCTTATCTATGAACACTGAATCAGCATTAGCCCAAGTAGCATATGGTAGCTATGTCGGTATCGGTCCAACGGTAGGACTTTCTGATGGACTCCAGGTGGGGGGTGTACTGGCATTTCGTTATAAATTATTAGAATCACCAATTTCTTTCCGTGCCCAGGCTTTGGTAGGTAAAAGTACAGCAGTTGTCCCCACAGTTTCCTATGATTTACCTCTTAATTGGCAAACTGATGCTTATTTAGGTGCTGGAGTGGTTTTAGCTGGTGGTGATACATCAACTCCGGTAGGGAATAAAATCAGTTTTGCGTTGCAACCAGGAATTGATTACATGGTACCAAATAGCAACACTGTCTTATTTGGTAACGCCATCATTGCTTTTGATGCTTACCGCAATGGTGGTGGTACAGCTTTATCCTTACAAGCTGGTGCGGGGTTGAGATTTTAAAAATGAATCAAATATCAACTTCAAATCCTTGGGTGATTGGTTTGAGAAAACCCCAGGCAAAATTTCGTTTGTTTTGCTTCCCTTATGCAGGTGGTAGTGCCACAATCTATCGTCAATGGGTTCAAAATCCGTCTGAGAATTTGGAAGTTTATGCCGTGGAACTTCCCGGACGGGGAAGACAAATAAAATCCCCTCCTTTTTCTCAACTACAACCTTTAGTAGGTGCGATCGCTACTGCTCTCCTGCCATATTTAGATATACCATTTGCTTTCTTTGGTCATAGTATGGGAGGGTTACTCAGTTTTGAGTTAACCCGATTACTATGTTCTCAATATCATCTTACGCCATTACATTTGTTTATATCAGCCCGTCGTGCACCACAAATTCCGTCAACAGCTAGACAAATACACAATTTACCAGAAGCAGATTTTTTGGAGGAGATAGGCTCGTTTAATGGTACTCCCAAACAAGTGTTAGAAAATCAGGAATTAATGCAGATGTTTCTCCCTATTCTTAGGGCTGATTTTTCCGTTCTCGAAAATTACACTTATACTCCAGAACCACCATTAGATTGTCCAATTAGTATTTTTGGAGGTTGGCAAGATCAAGGCCTTAATTATGCTAGTTTAGAAGCATGGCAAGAACAGACTACAAAGAGTTTTTCGTTAGATATGTTTGAGGGCGATCACTTTTTTCTACACTCATTTCAAGAAATTTTAATTCAGAAAATAGTAGAAAAGCTTTGAAAAACTGTCTCATATGAGCTACGGTTTATACTTGCCTTGGATTTATGTGTATACCGTAGCGCGTCAGGAAGTATTCCAGATTATAGCACAAGTCAGATTTTAACAGATACGTAGATAAGTTAGCATCACACACGAAACCCTTTACCAAGTTCTTTTGTCGTGATTTTGGTCGCGCTCAGGATATCGGTTGTGTTCAGGATATCGGTTGTGTTCAGGATATCGGTTGTGTTCAGGATATCGGTTGTGTTCAGGATATCGGTTGTGTTCAGGATATCGTTTGTGTTCAGGATATCGGTTGTGTTCAGGATATCGGTTGTGCTTAGGATATCGGTTGTGCTCTGGTTGAGTTTCAAGTGGGGTTTCGGGTTGAGTTTCAAGTGGGGGTTCGGGCTGGGATTCAAGTGGGGTTCTACTGGATTTAATATTTGGTTGAGTATTCCCACCGCTTCCGCAGCAGTTATTGCTGAAGCTTTCTGTGAATAAAAAGAAGATACAGCTAATGTCAGAGCAATGGTGGTTATAAAAAATCGAATTCTCATGTCTTTGATCCTATACTCGTGTAAGCTCTTGAATTTATCGAACTCAACTTCATATATTTATGAGCTTTTGAAGGTTATGCAACATTAAACTCAACAAAAATTTAAGTCGAATCCAGAAGTTAGCTAGATGCAAAAAATAATACGGCCGCAGTAGGAAAAATTTGTTCTTCAACAACAATCCCTGACCGTGGGGCGTAGCCCACAGCAACTTATCCCCTATAAAAGAAGATTAGTGATAACAGTGTTAACTACTAGACTAGTGTATCACATCTTCTTGCATTAAAATTGTCAACGTTCAAAAAATTCTCTAATTACGAACTCCATTTTTTACCGCGTCCACAGCAGCATCAGCATTAACAAGTCCTTGACCAAAGAAATACTGCTGGTCTTTAACAAAATTCGCCATCATTTTTAATGTACTTTTTTTGCACTGGCGGAAATCCGGATGTAGCAGTAATTATACTATTTAATTTTCAATACCTTTGCCAATTTACGAGGTTTGAAGGTCTGTAGAAACAGGATGAATACGACCTAAAGAAGTCAGCTTGGCAAAAATCCGGGCTAATAAAATAGGCTCTGGTTTTTCCGGAAGCATTTTTAACATTTCGTGAATATATTGAAAACCTCGATAATGAGCCTTTAGATCAATAATTCCAGAGTCTGGATTATCTTGGCGAAACTTGGCTAGAAGGTGATGGGACATACCTCTATAAATACGATTTAAGCTGATCAGCAAGTTTAGAGAGTTCACTTTTCTTGTGTTCTACTAATTTATTCCCTAAATCTTGCAGTATCCTAATATCTGATTTATCAATCGCATCTAGTTCAATATTTTCGTCAAAATCACACTCGAAGCGATAATAGGAACTTTCATCATTTAAACTACTCGGTATTGAATCGGGTGAGGTTACAAGTAATTTTTTTAAGTGGTCGTCCACCGTGATTGAAACACCTTTCATCATATAAGAAATTAAAGGTCTTAGCCAACCCAAAATACCTGCCTTTTTTAATTCTGGATGGCGTTCTTTAAAATTGCCAGTTCCCAAAGAAACTAGCACAATTTTTTTTGCATTAGGATAGAGAATTTTAGCTCTTATGAAAAGAGCCATAGCAGGATTATTGATAAAGATTCCACCATCAACTAGAGTTCTCTTCTTAGAGCTTTGAGAACGTCCCCCAGAGTTAGAATCATATACTTCTAACCCTGAGAAAAAAGATGGAGCAGCTGAAGTTCCTCGAGCAGCTTGCCACACATAATAATGGTTAGTAGCTACTTCTTTGTTATTAAAATGATAAGCTTCATCATTTTCTATATCATAGCTATATACTGTTACATCACACTCTGTTGATAATTGCGACAATTTGATCTCTGAGCCAAACTTATCCTTCAGAAAATTTTCAATGTGTTTACCTGAATATTCTGGAGTGAACACGCCAGACCCGCGCTTTCCAGCTAATTCTTTAATTCCCAGAATTTTGGATGTGATTTTATCTCTAAACCAACTGAGACCTGCTTCAAGAGAAGAATCGTTGTTGGTTCTAAAAATTTTATGGGCATCGTTGACGTAAAAATCTAATATATCTTGTGCACTATATATTTGATTTGCTGGAGTTTTGCAATTTAAGCCTAATGCTATTATTCCACCTGTTGATGTCCCTCCTATTATATTGAATAACTTATGAATAGGAGTATGTGTGTTTTCTTCTATATATTTAAGGATAGACAAAGGAATGATGCCTCGAATACCTCCTCCATCTATTGATAAAATCCGAACAACTTCAACTTCTTTAGAATTTGACATTTTTTCTCCTGTTGCTTTTAGCTTTATACAGATTAGAGAGTATTTGTAAAAGATTTTTTAGGCAAAAGTTACCTCGTCAAATAACGATGACTGACAGAGGAAAGTAATTTTGGGATAGGTGGAGTTGATCATCACTTGATTAGTCATTGTCATCATCTATCCAATTATCAGTAGAGAAGTAGAATTCTTGCACCAAAGGACGGACGATAGCCAGAGGCTTAAGCTTCGCTTATCGCTCTCCGGTGAAAATGGCTTTGATTCAAGATGCGGGGCGATGGCTCTCTGGGACAAGTAAGGAGATCACAGAACGCCTAAACTTTGCTTACCCCTTTCCAGTTGAAAAGATTCTTTTTCCGCTAAACAGAGATTACTGCGGTGAGTTAGATTACGTTTATCTACATACAGCAGGAGGCAGGAGCAAGGAGTGAAAGCCTTAACCTGTTTGAGTTTAGAGCTTCGGTTTGTACCTTATTTACATGCAATTTGCTGTAATTATTTAATTTCATTGTCAATGATAAAAATATACCCTTATATAGATGCTTGTCAACTGTTTTAAGTTGAGAGGCACTAAATTTTATTCTTACTTAACATTCGCCTAAAGCTGTAACCGGAAAACGCTCTGTTGTTGGAGAGTTGTTGAAATTTAAGGTAAAATTCGTCACTTACTGGGGTCTAGTTTTCACAAATTATTTTGAATTTGGAAAATGGTGTGGGTGAGGGAGTATGGATAAATGGATATAAAAGAGTTGCATAAAGCCTTACTCAGTGCATTTCCTAGTAAAGATGTACTAAGACAAATGGTTAGGTTTCAGTTGGGGGAAAATCTTGATGCGATGCCTTCGGCGCGGCGTAGCCATCGCTGGAAGTGAAAATCTCTCCACAATTATTTTTAACTTGATTGGATGGGCTGAATCTACAGGGAAATTAGAAGAACTAATTAGAGGAGCATATAGACAAAACCCTGATAACCCTAAATTAATTGATTTTTGTTGTATATTGTGATGGTATGATCTGAAGGGACTTGTTTGACATAGTTCAAATACTTAGTTCTATGAATAAATCCTCGTTTATTTAGGAATCTTAATAATAAACTCTGTACCTGCCCCTAAAACTGAATTCACCTCCAAAGTTCCCCCATGCTTTTCCACAATAATTTGTTTAGCAATAGACAGTCCTAAACCTGTACCTTTACCCACAGATTTAGTTGTGAATAAATGTTCAAAAACTTTCTGCTTAACTTGCTCAGACATTCCTATGCCATTATCTATAATTTTAATAATCACATGATTATTATCCTCGCTTAATGATGTCTGAATTTTAATTTGATTAGGATTTTGCTTAATCTCGGTTTCACTGCGAATATTATTAGACTCTTCTAACGCATCAATTGCATTTGCAATTAAATTCATAAAGACTTGATTAAGTTGTCCTGGAAAACATTCTATTAAAGGTAAATCTCCATAATCTCTAACAATTTTAATCGCACCATGAAGCTGTAAAATTTTTAGTCGATGCTTGAGAATCAAAACTGTACTATTAATACCATCATGAATATTGAAAGGAGTTTTAGTATTAGTATCTGCACGAGAAAAAGTTAGCAAACTATTACTAATATTGCGAATACGTTGGACACCTTCTTTCATTGAAGCTAGTAATTGCGGTAAATCCTCTCGCAAATATTCTAGTTCAATATTTTGAATTTCTTGCTCAATTTCTATACCTGGATTAGGAAATTTTTCTTGATAGAGTTTAATCAAATCCAATAAATCCCAAATATACTCAACCGCAGGTTGAATATTACCTCCAATAAAACCGATGGGATTATTAATTTCATGAGCTACTCCAGCAATAAGATTACCTAAAGCAGACATTTTTTCATTTTGGACAAGCTGTAATTGCATTTGTTGAAAATTCTCTAAGGACTTTTCCAGTTTTTTGGTATAGTCCTGAGATTGCTGATACAAACGAGCATTTTCTAAAGAAATAGCAATTTGAGAACATAATAATTTAACTATATCAAGTCTATCTTTTGTAAATGTCCCCGCAGTGAGACTATTTTCTAAATAAAGGATAGCTACTAATTTTCCTTGATTAATTATTGAGGTACACAATAAATTTTTAGGTTGTTTAGAAATGATATAAGGATCAGCAGCAAATTCAGATTGGTTAATTATATCATCAATTACTAGAGTTTCTTGGGTATGAGATACATAATTAATTAAGCTAATAGGAATTTCTTGACTTTCAGCAATTGGGATAGACTCTATGATAGTCTCCTGTCCAATAATTGTAGTTGCTTCTATAAATAAATTATCATCTTTAACTAAAATAAAGGCAGCTTTTTTTGCATATATATTTTCCATGACTACTTGCATTAATTTAGAAATTAACTTTTCTATCTTGATTTCGCTAGCAATTGCTTGAGATGCTTTGATTATTGTGGCTAATTGTAGAGATTCTCCTATATTATTAGCAGTAGGAATTAATGTGATTACTTCCTTCTCTTGAATATAGGGATTATCGGAAATAATTAAGGAATCACTAACATCTTTTTCTCCTAATTCAAAGTTATCAATTTGTCTCTGCTTTTGCCAATCATCTAAGCATTTTTCCAAGTCATATTTGAGTCCATAACTTGTCTGATAGCGGTCTTCCGCATTTTTTGCCATCAGTTTATTAACTATATTTGATATCGTTACAGGAATATTTATATTTAAAGTTTTTATTGAGGGTGGATATTTAGCAATATGGCAATATATTAATTCTATTGGGTCTTCACTAATGAAAGGAACTTCTCCTGTCAGTAATTCAAAAAATGTTACTCCCAGAGAATAAAAGTCACTTCGATAATCAATTAAACGATTAATCCTTCCAGTTTGTTCTGGAGATAAATAAGCAAGTGTCCCTGTTAAAATATGGGGATTACTCAGCGGTTGATTTTCTTTTGTCAGAAACGAAGCTACACTGAAATCTGTTAGTTTAACTTCTAAAGTTTTAGTATTGATCAATATATTAGTTGGGTTAATATCTTTATGAATTACCTGATGTTGATGTAGTTCGGCTAAAGCAGAGACTATTTGGATAGCAATAGAGAGAAATTCTTCTAATTCCCAATATTTTCTTTTCCTCATCTCTTGTTTTAGGGAAATTCCATCAAAATCTTCCATGACCAAAGCATAGCTATTTTGGTATTTTTCTAGACTGTAACTTTTAATGACCCCAGTAATACTTAGGTCTTTAGTAATATGATAATGATTACGAAATTGTGCTAATTCATTAAAATCAGGATATTCAGACCGCAATAATTTGATTACTACTGGTGTTTGGTCTTTCTCCCTAATCCCCTGATAAACTACAGTTCTGCTGCCAGAGTAAATTTTTTTACCTATTATATAACCAGTCAATTCCACCATCACTTCAGCCCCCTCAAAAATAGATGATTACCCTGGTTCAGTGTCATTATGGCAATTTTATGAGTAAGTTTACAATCTTCGGGAATACTTTCCCAATAGATTATACTGGACATTCTCAAGGTAATCTTATGGCCTTAGTTCAGAAATTGATTTGGTACTCAGGACTTGTTCGGTTCGATTCTTTTTGATTTCTTTAATGTAACCTAATCTCCAGTTAGTGGGTTGCTGAAGCTGCTTAAGTTTACCTTCCAAAACCACGGCTATAGTACTACGAGTTTGGAAATATCCTTTCATTAAGTGGTGTCCTGGTTTGGCTTCAATCCCCGCATAGCTTTTACTAGGATAAAGTAAAATTCCACAATAAGTCTGGTTGCCTGGAATATTCACAGTAATTAATTCATCACGTTTATATGCATCAGGAACCATAAATATACCATAAACATGGTGTTGTCCCAGCCAAGGTTCAATCACGATTTTCTCAGGATGGATATAGTATTTTTTCTGTTGAGTACGGATAAATGCCCATTCACCACAATCCAATACAGGTAGTTGTTTCCAAATGTAGGAACGGCTCAGGATACCAAATAGGCTAAGTATCAATATAATGTAAGTTATGGGATGTTTTAACACTGGTGATACTGGAGGAGAAGGAAATATTTATCAGGAGTCAGGAAACAGTGTTTCGATCATGTTACTAGACTTTTATGGTTCTTGACGATGGAAATTTGTAGCTTTACACTACATTTTATCCACTAGTTACATAGAATTCACGATGAATCGTGATTCCTGACCCCCCTTTTTGGTAATACCTTATTCTTGGTTATATTTTAGTATTACTCATTACTGAGATGCACCCAAATGCGATCGCTAAATTTTCGTTAAAAAAGGTAATTCGATCAAATGGCATCTACTCCGATTCTATTTTCTGATATTCAAAACCATTGGGCTAGCTTATTTATTACCGCATTAGCCCAACGAGGAATTGTCAGTGGTTCGGCTGGGACTTTCCGCCCTGATAATTTTCTCACTCGTGCTGAATTTGCGGCTATTCTGACCAAAGCATTTCCGAAAACTACTCAAAAGCGCCAGTATGTTCCCTTTGTGGATGTCCCCACTAATTTTTGGGCGGTTACGGCGATTCAAACTGCTTATGAACAAGGGTTTCTCAACGGATTTGCTGAGAATCTATTTCGTCCCCATGATCGTATTACCAGGACTGAAGTTTTAATTTCTTTGGTTACAGGGTTGCAAATTGCTACTAGGATTTTACCAGACCTTTTCTCAGAATTGCCAAAAATTTATGAAGATGCCGCCCAAATTCCTAATTATGCCGGTCATCAAATTGCGATTGCCACTCGTGCGGGTTTAGTCTCTAGTTTCCCCAATATCAAATTACTCAATCCTGTAGTTGCTGCTACTCGTGCTGATGTCGCAGCATTTATATATCAAGCTTTGGTGTATTTATCCGCAGCCCCAAAAATTGCTTCTGCTTATCTGATTGTTCCCCCCACCCCTAAACCATCTACAGTGAGTTCTGTCCAGGTCAATCATCGTCGGGAATTCCGAGGAGCTTGGGTTGCATCAGTCTGGAATAGCGACTGGCCTAGTAAAGCGGGACTTTCGGTAAGTCAACAACAAGCCGAATTAGTAGAAATTACCAAGCAGTTACAAGCACTAAATTTTAATGCTTTAATTTTGCAAATCCGACCAGAGGGAGATGCTGTATACTCTTCGACTATAGAACCTTGGAGTGCTTGGATAACAGGGACTCAAGGTAAAGCACCCAATCCATTTTATGACCCTTTAGAATTTGCGATCGCCGAATGTCATAAACGCAATCTGGAATTGCATGCCTGGTTTAACCCCTATCGTGCCAAAACTAGTATCAAAGGTACACCTAATGTCCATCCCCATCTAGCCATCACCAATCCAGAAGTTATATATGAATGGGGTAATCAACTCTGGATCGAACCAGGAGCAAAACTGGTTCAAGACCGAGCGTATAACGTAATTATGGATGTAGTGCGACGCTATGATATAGATGCTATTCACTTAGATGATTATTTCTATCCTTATCCCATCGAAGGTAAGTCTTTTCCTGATCATCGCACTTATGCAGCTTATACTGCCGCAGGAGGTAAACTTGGTTTAGAAGATTGGCGACGAGAGAATGTCAATCAAATGGTGCAACGTCTATCCCAAGGCATAAAAGCTCTTAAATCTCATGTCAAATTTGGTATCAGTCCTTTTGGCATCTATCGCCCTGGACAACCTGCGGGAATTGTTGGTTTAGATGCTTACAGTGTACTTTATGCTGATTCTAAAAAATGGTTACAACAAGGTTGGGTGGATTATTTAGCACCACAACTCTATTGGCGTACTGACCAACCAAAACAGAGTTATGAAGCATTATTAAAATGGTGGACAGAAGTTAATTCTCGACAACGACATATCTATGCAGGGAATAATATTGCCCAATTGGATGGTAAAGACTGGAAGAAGGAAGAAATTGACAAGCAAATTCAGATTTCTCGGAATTTAGAAAAAAACTTATCCCTGGGAAATATATTCTACAGCATGATTTCCCTGAAGGAAAACCGTCAAGGTCTTGCTGATCATTTAGATAATTCCCTTTATGCTCAACCTGCCTTAGCACCTAGTATGTCATGGCAAGATAGAACACCACCTGCTCAACCTAGAGAATTACAAGTTACCAACCGCAAATTAAATTGGCAACCTGGTGATAATAAACCTGTCCGTTCTTGGACACTTTATCGTCAAAGTAGTAATAATTGGCAAATTCAGCGCATCTTATCTGCTGGTACTAACTTTGCGACAGTGGAACCGGGAACCTATGCTGTTTGTGCAGTAGATAGGCTAGGAAATGAGAGTTTGGGTACAGTGATTACTGTGAGGGAATAGGGAATAGACATCTCCAGAAATGACGTAGGGGCGTATGGCAATACGCCCCAAAAATCTGCATTGTTTTTGAATTTTGAATTTTGAATTGGTAATTTAACGGACTGTTCCCCGCAATGCCTCAGTATCAATTGGTTTAATTAGATAAATCAGCAGCAAATTCCAAACAATTGCCGCAATTAAAGGTAGTTTGCGGATAAATTTCACTACCAGGGGAGCAGAACTACGATCAATTTCCACTATTTTCAAGTTGTAATCCGAGCATGTTGTAGACGGGGGAAAAATTGGGGATGTTCAGTATTCAACATGACTGGAAAAGCGCTACCAGCAGTTTCATTCGTGTTCGCGAACACACTTGACGGTCAAATTCTGTGGCTTCAATTCCCAATGAATCGTAAAAACCGCTCGTTCATGAACTGTTAAAGTGTGGGTAGCAAATACTGATAATAAGAAAAACGCGACTCCATAACCTTGATTTCCAATTATTCCAAAGTTGAGGTTGCGATCGCAATAATGCCTTAAATATATCCCCATGTCGGTTTTCATCCTGACACCAACTTTCAAATTATACGGAAAATTGGGTAAAATTGATGTTCTGGATGTTTTTGCAGATGGTGATAGATAATAATATAACGCCAGTAACCAATTTTTTCCGATAGATAAACACGTGTAAAGAACCCACTCGATGGGGAAAAATGTATAAGTGCGAGTTTTTGTCACTTCACCCAAATCTAAAGAAAGTTTAAAATCACCCATTGCTTTATTTAAAAATCCCGCATGACGCGCTTCATCACGCGCCATTAATTGAAATATTTCTGCTAAAAGAGGATTACGATTTTTTAGCTTTCCGAGATAATTCTTTAAACAGCAAAAACCCGGAAAACTCCGAAATACAAGAACGTTCTAAATATTCAATAAATGCTCGCGTGTTTCTCATCAATATGATCCCAAGACTGCTCAAATTCTTCATCCCGCACAAAATGATGACGGTTGTAATCTGCTCGCATTTCTGCCACATCGCTTTTAACTCAGTTTCCTGACCAGATAAATCCATGTTAGCAGCATTTCAAAGTCTGTGGTATAAAAACGAGGTGTAAGTACAGTTTCTTGATTTGACGCTTTAATTGTGGCTGAGACTGGGGTAGAGGTAGGCTGAGGTAGAGTATTAACCATGATTGCTTTATTAATCAACTATTTTCTTTCATAGCTATTAAGCTATATTATTTGTGTTTATTTTGCTAGCCCTAATTCTTAAGGATTTATAAATTTTTTATGCCTTGGGGAAACAGGAAACAAGATGCATTCCCTCGCAAAAAAGCCCAAAAAAATCTGTTTATTAAGTTTTGAAAACTTATTTGCTCTTTATGCTTTAACAACTATAGAGTTATTAAGCGTAAGTCCTTTTCAGATATTTAAGGGTATCCAATATGGTTTTGCATTCAGAGAATCAGACAAAAATAGTTACACCTGCTGGTAATACAATTCCTACGTATTCCCGTCAACGTGTAAAACATTTTATGCAGAACCTACAGAATAAAATTTGCGATTCCCTAGCAGAACTGGATGGAAAAGCGAGTTTTCAGGAAGATAAATGGCAACGACCAGAAGGTGGAGAAGGATACACTCGTGTAATTCGTGATGGAGGGGTGTTTGAACAAGGTGGTGTTAACTTTTCAGAAGTTTGGGGGGATAGATTACCTCCGGCCATTTTGACTCAACGCCCAGAAGCTGCGGGACATGAGTTTTTTGCCACTGGAACCTCAATGGTGTTACATCCTCGTAATCCTTATGTCCCCACAGTACATCTCAACTATCGCTATTTTGAAGCCGACCAATTTGGTGGTTTGGAGGTGGGGCTGATTTAACACCATACTATCCTTTTTCCGAAGATGCGATTCATTTTCACTCAACTCTAAAATCTGCTTGTGATGTATCTCATCCAGAGTATTATCCAGTCTTTAAAAGCTGGTGTGATGAATACTTCTATTTAACGCATCGTCAAGAACAACGGGGTATTGGTGGTATTTTCTTTGACTATCAGGATGCTAGTGGCAACCTTTATGTTGGTTCTCAAACCAACACTCCCGCAGCGCTCCACAGTCAACAAGTGGGAAATGTATTTCGTAATTGGGAAGATATTTTTGCCTTTGTCCAGGATTGCGGTCAAGCATTTTTAACGGCTTATTTACCCATTGCGGAACGACGACAAAAAATGGAGTATACAGAACGTCAACGTCAGTTTCAACTCTATCGTCGAGGTCGTTATGTCGAGTTTAACCTAGTGTATGACAGAGGGACGATTTTTGGGCTACAAACCAACGGTAGGGCCGAATCTATTCTCATGTCTTTACCGCCTCTAGTACGCTGGGAATATGACTACAAGACAGAACCAAATACACCTGAAGCATGGCTCACCGAAATCTTTCTTCAGCCTCAAGATTGGGTAAATAAGACTTCTATTCATAAATAACAAGATTGTAAAAAAAATGAGGTAATGATTATGGGCAGTCATTTAGATATTTGTTTGCGAGAAGGTACTAAACATTCTCATACAATGGCAGAAAATACCGCCTTTATGAAATGTTTTCTGAAGGGTGTAGTAGAAAGGAGCTATTTCCGCAAATTGTTAGCAGACCTCTACTTTGTTTATAGTACCTTAGAAACAGAACTAAAGCGCTATCAACACCATCCTATTGTCGGAGTTATTTACTTTCCTGAGCTATTTCGTGAGAAGAATTTAGAGGAAGATTTAGCTTTCTATTATGGTGAAAATTGGCGAGCAGAAATTGCTCCCTCTCCCGCAGGTGAGATATATGTGGCTCGGATTCAGGAAATTGCTAATACACAACCAGAATTGTTGATTGCTCATGCCTATGTCCGTTACATGGGAGATTTATCAGGTGGACAAGCCTTGAAAAAGATTGCTCGTTCAGCCATGAATTTACCAGAAGATCAGGGAACAGCAATGCATGAATTTGCAGAATTTCCTACCCCTGAAGCTAGACGAGAATTTAAGGAAAAATACCGTCAGGTCTTGAATTCTTTACTTCTGGATGAAGAAATAATTCAGCAGATTGTCAATGAGGCAAACCATACCTTTATTCTGAATAGAGATGTGGTGCATGAACTAGAGCCAGATGTTAAGGAAATTATTGGTGAGCATGTCTTTGAATTGATTACTCGTCAAGATAAAGTTGGTAGCAC
>CAVXZH010000003.1:0-170556 GCA_963766435.1 uncultured cyanobacterium | reverse complement strand
TTACCCAAAACAGTGAAAATGGTTCCACTGGGGTAAGTGAATTACCTGGGATTCAACTCAAATCGGAAAACGAAACTTCTTCCTTTACCCAAAGCAGTGAAATTCCTTCCGATGCGATAAGTGAATTACCTGGGATTCAACTCAAGTCAGAAAACGAAACTTCTCCCGTTACCCAAAGTAGTGAAATTCCTTCCGATGCGATAAGTGAATTACCTGGGATTCAACTCAAATCAGAAAACGAAACTTCTCCCGTTGCTCAAAACAGTAAAAATGGTTCCACTGGGGTAAGTGAACTACCTGGGATTCAGACCAAATCAGAAAACGAAACTTCTCCCGTTACCCAAAGTAGTGAAATTCCTTCCGATGCGATAAGTGAATTACCTGGGATTCAACTCAAATCGGAAAACGAAATTTCTCCCGTTGCTCAAAACAGTGAAAATGGTTCCACTGGGGTAAGTGAATTACCTGGGATTCAACTCAAATCGGAAAACGAAACTTCTTCCTTTGCTCAAAGCAGTGAAATTCCTTCCGATGTGGGAAGTGAATTACCTGGAATTCAACTCAAATCAGAAAACGAAATTTCTCCCGTTGCTCAAAACAGTGAAAATGGTTCCACTGGGGTAAGTGAACTACCTGGGATTCAGACCAAATCAGAAAACGAAACTTCTCCCGTTACCCAAAGTAGTGAAATCCCTTCCGATGCGATAAGTGAATTACCTGGGATTCAACTCAAATCGGAAAACGAAACTTCTCCCGTTGCTCAAAACAGTGAAAATGGTTCCACTGGGGTAAGTGAACTACCTGGGATTCAGACCAAATCAGAAAACGAAACTTCTCCCGTTACCCAAAGTAGTGAAATTCCTTCCGATGCGATAAGTGAATTACCTGGGATTCAACTCAAATCGGAAAACGAAACTTCTCCCGTTACCCAAAGTAGTGAAATTCCTTCCGATGTGGGAAGTGAATTACCTGGGATTCAACTCAAGTCAGAAAACGAAATTTCTCCCGTTGCTCAAAACAGTGAAAATGGTTCCACTGGGGTAAGTGAACTACCTGGGATTCAGACCAAATCAGAAAACGAAACTTCTCCCGTTACCCAAAGTAGTGAAAATGGTTCCACTAGAGCAAGTGAACTACCTGGGATTCAGACCAAATCAGAAAACGAAACTTCTCCCGTTACCCAAAGTAGTGAAATTCCTTCCGATGCGGTAAGTGAATTACCTGGGATTCAACTCAAGTCAGAAAACGAAACTTCTTCCTTTACTCAAAGCAGTGAAATTCCTTCCAATGTGAGAAGTGAATTACCTGGGATTCAACTCAAATTGGAAAACGAAATTTCTCCCGTTACCCAAAGCAGTGAAATTCCTTCCGATGCGGTAAGTGAATTACCTGGGATTCAACTCAAGTCAGAAAACGAAACTTCTTCCTTTACTCAAAGCAGTGAAATTCCTTCCAATGTGAGAAGTGAATTACCTGGGATTCAACTCAAATTGGAAAACGAAATTTCTCCCGTTACCCAAAGCAGTGAAATTCCTTCCGATGCGGTAAGTGAATTACCTGGGATTCAACTCAAATCAGAAAACGAAACTTCTTCCTTTACCCAAAGTAGTGAAATTCCTTCCGATGCGGTAAGTGAATTACCTGGGATTCAACTCAAATCAGAAAACGAAACTTCTTCCTTTACCCAAAGTAGTGAACATGCTTCCAATAAAGTGGAAGAATTACCCGCGATTCAAACTAAATTAGAGAAATCAGAAGTTACTGCTGTTCAAGAGAGTTCAGATAAACAAAATCTGATTCAAAATTCAGAAATACCTCAATTACCTACAGTATTAAAAGATATTTCTATATTCAGCCCTTTATCTCAACAATCTTCACTTCCTACATCTCTTTCTGCTGATAATTCTACTGGTAAAATATTTCCAGAGGATACACCTGTTGTATCTCCTACCCCTGCTATCCAAAAATCACCAGTTCATAACACTCCCAATTCATGGTCTAATATTCCTGAAATAATAAATAGGAATTCAAAACCTATCCAAAAATCACCAGTTCAGGAGGTTCCCAATTCATGGTCTAATATTTCTGAATTGTTAAATACAGATTCTAGTACAAAACCTATTCAAAAATCATCAGTTCAAGAAGTTCCCGATTCATGGTCTAATATTTCCGAATTAGTCAGTCAAAATCCAGTTGTACAACCGATGATGGATGATAGAAGTTGGAATGATGAATTTACATCACCAGCAGTTAAGCTTCATAAATCTACTAACAACAATCAGGTTATTCAAGCATATACTGATTCATCAGGTTCGACTACTACAAACTCAGCAACTGATAATAACACGGTATCTATGACTAACGAGGCCGTTAAGAAAGATGATAAAGAATTAACAAAGGATGAGCGGAAAACTATGGAACTTTTAGCACAGGAAATCTATAAAAAGCTGCAACAGCGATTAGCTATAGAAGGAGAGCGACGCGGTAAAAGTTATTCGGGTCGTCTGCTTTGGTAGGAATCTAAAATTCACATCATATAATTTATCAACCACACAAAAGAGTAGGTATATCAATGTCAACACTAACAAAAGCCAAACTTCTCTGTGTAGAAGGAGGAGCTCCTCCTATTATCTTTATGTTCAACCCCAATGAACTAAAGTTTTCTGAGCATATGAACTTAAATCCTTCAGAAGGTTCTCAAAGCAAAGAAGGATTAACAAAGATTAGCTTTGCTAATCCAGCACCTTGTACCTTAACAATCAGTAATATTATCATCAATACCTATGAAGGTAATGATAGTGTGATGGTATACCTAGAAATATTTAAGCAATCTGTTCGCTTTGCTAAATCTGGAGCTTACGCACAAAAACGTCCCCCAGTCTATATATTTATGTGGGGAGAGAATGAACCTTTACGCTGCTTTGTGGAAAGTCTAGATTATTCTGTGACCATGTTTAAGCCAAATGGTACACCAGTTCGAGCAAAAGTCAACTTAACTTTAAAAGAAGTCGATAAACCCACTTCTTCACCTAGTATGAGTGCTTCCTCAGAAGGACAACGTGGTTCAGATACACCAGATAGTCGAAGTGGTAAGTAATTCTATTTTCAAGTAATAGTCCACAATAAAGATTTTTTAATTAGGCTAATTGGAAATTAATATGACAGACACCAATTATATATCTGAACCAAAATTGCAAATTGATGGTGCAAATGCTGACAAAGATTTGCTCAACGATATTTTACAAATTTCTGTAGAAGAAAGCCTTCATTTACCAGGAATGTTTACTTTAGTTATTAAAAATGATAAATCTCCTGGACAAGATAACAATGAAATCTGGAAACACCAGAAATCTTTTGCAATTGGGAAGAAAATTAAAATCGGTTTTGTGGCTGGTACTACAGAACCCAAGAGGAAAAAGAAGAAGGCTATGTCATAGAAGGAGAAATTACAGGTATTGAAACAGAGTTCACTGAAAAATCTCAAGCTCCCATCATTATTCGTGGTTATGATATTTCCCATCGTTTACATCGGGGTCGTTATAATCGCTCATTTCAAAACATTACTGATAGTGATATTGTTAAACAAGTAATTGGTGATGCTAGTATTTCCCCCGGTACTATAACTTCTACTAGCATTGTTCATGATTATATCTTTCAAGAAAATCAGACCAATATGGAGTTTTTGCGGGAAAGAGCAGCCCGTGTTGGTTATGAACTCTATGTTCAAGATGGTAAATTAAACTTCCGTGAACCTACTAAAGACCAGGAATTAACTCTCAAGTGGTTAAAGGAGATATTTAGTTTCCATGTACGAGTTACCAGTTCTGAACAAGTCAGTTCTGTAGAAGTGCGGGGTTGGGATTACACTACCAAGAAGTCAATTGTTAGTACGGCAGAGTCGGAAAAGGTAATTACTACTACACAAAATGGTAAAGGTAGTGCCAGTAGTACTAAATTTAGTACTACTCCCAAGATGATTGTCGTTGATCAGCCGATTTTTAGTGTTAATGAAGCTAAGAAAATGGCTCAGTCTTTGTGTGATGAATTGGGTGGTGAATTTGTTAATGCTGATGCTAAAGGAGTCGGTAATCCGACCATTAGACCAGGACGAGTAGTGAAGCTCACAGAAATGGGCACTTATAGTGGTAGTTATTATGTCACTGAAACTCGCCACTTGTATCATGAGCGAAAATACACTACAGAATTCAGTGTCCGGGGTTTGCGTGCTGGAGACCTGTTCTCGACTATATCCCCCAAAACTCATTTACAACCAGGACAAACCCTCTTAGTCGGAATTGTTAGTAATAATAAAGATTCCAAAGGTTGGGGTCGGGTTCGGGTTAAATTTCCTACCTTAACTGAAGAACATGAAAGCAATTGGGCTAGAGTCGTCAGTATGGGTGCAGTCTCGGGGAGAGGATTTGATTGTTTACCAGAAATCAATGATGAGGTATTAGTCGCTTTTGAACATGGTGATATCCATCGTCCTTATGTAATTGGTGGTGTCTGGAATGGTACTGATGCACCCCCAGAGAAGGTCGGTGACAGTGTAGTTGGTGGTAAGGTGCGTCAGCGGACTTTTAAAACCCGTGTAGGTCATAAACTGCAATTTGTGGAAGAGGATCAAGGTACTAAAAAAGGTGCTTATCTTAACACTACTGATGGTCATAATTTACGCATGAATGACAGTGAGAAGTTTGTGGAAATCCAAACCACTGGAGGTCATAAATTTCGTAATGATGATGCTAGTAAAAAAATCTCGTTAGAATCAACGGGGCAAATAACTCTGTCAGCTCCCCAAAAAATTACTTTAACTGTCGGTGGTACTAGTATAGAATTAACTCCTGCTGGTATCACTATGAAAACATCGGGAACAATAAGTATCCAAGCTAGTGGTAGTACAAGCGTACAATCCACAGGTTCTTTAAGTATGTCTGCTACTAGTGTTAGTCTCTCAGGAACGGCAACGGTAGGGATTACAGGTGGTTTAGTTCGTCTGAATTAATCATATTGATCAGGAAAATTAATTATGTTCCCAGCAGCTAGGCTGACTGATATTACGGTTACAGGTGATCCAATTACCGCCATAGGTGTTCCCAATGTATTGATTGGGGGAATGCCCGCAGCTTGTGTTGGTGATTTTGTGGTCTGGTCAGTCGTAACTGGAAATATTATGATGGGGTCTTCTACTGTCTTAATTGGTGGTAGACCAGCAGCAAGAGTTACATCTATGGTAACTGGGGTTAATACTGTAAGTGGTGTCCCGATCACTACTACTGTGGCAATGGGAGCACCCAACGTTTTAATTGGTGGTTAATCTAACAATACTTTGTTCTAAACTCGACTTTTGGCGAATGGTATTGTTTTTTCTTTAGAGTAGAGTAGGGATGGGCTACGCGTCGCCGTAGACTATGCTCTCCTATGGCTAAAAATCTACTGCCAATTTACCTATATGTCATCCATTGATCAAAATCGGTATGACCACCTGGGTACAGGCTGGTCTTTTCCTTTGCGAGTAAATATACAAGGAAATTTACAACTCAGTAATGCAGGGCGGAATATTGAAGAGTCGATGAAATTGATTCTGCTGACCAATTTAGGTGAACGGGTATATCGACCTAATTTTGGTTCGCGTTTATCTGAGTTGACTTTTGCTCCCATGAATACGGAAACTTTAATGTTGTTGCGACTCTATGCTCAAGAAGCACTGGAAATGTGGGAGCCACGAATTATCTTAAATGGGGTAGCTGCTGACCCTGATCCGGTCAAGGGTCGAGTTGATATTATCATTAACTATCGTCTTCAAGATAGTTATGACACTCGGAGTTTAGTCTATCCCTTTTTTCTGAATAATACAGAATCGGAAGATTCCAAATAAACCAACTACAAACTAAATTTCTATAGCATAAATTTAGATATATTCAATCCTACTCCCTCTTCCCTCATCACCATGGTAGAATTCAACTTTTTTCCCAAATTACCCAAATCTAATTTAGACGATCGCACTTTTGAGGATTTGGTGGAGGAATGTATTCTCAGGATTCCTCGCTACTGTCCCGAATGGACTAACTATAATCCCAGTGATCCAGGGATGACCATGATTGAGTTATTTGCTTGGTTAACTGACCAAATGTTACTTCGCTTTAACCAAGTCCCAGAACGCAATTATGTCACTTTTTTGGAAATGTTGGGGGTGCGATTACAAGCTCCGGCTCCAGCAGTATCTGATATTACTTTCTATTTAAGTGGAGCTTTACCTAATACTTATACTATTCCTGTGGGGGTGGAAGTGGCAACTCTCCGCACCGAAACAGAACCAGCTATCTCTTTTACTACAGATAGTCCTCTGATTATTGATACACCACAGATTCGCCATTTTCTGACTTCCCAAACAGTGGAAGATACACCGCAAATATTACGCGATCGCCTGACCAATTTATGGACTAGACGTGCTGATGGTGAATGGTACGGTAGGGATTTGGCCTTTTTTGAGGAACAACCCCAACCCGGAAATAGCTTTTACATCGTCATTGATGGTGAGTGTCAATGTGAAGGGAATGTTTTAGCTTTCAAATTCAAGGGGGAAGCTGCTACTAGTACAGGTATTAATCCTGAAAGTCCGCCCCGACGTTGGGAAGCTTGGAATGGTGTTTATTGGGAATCTGTACTCCTACAAGAATCCGATGACAATACTAAAGGTTTTAGTTTTAGTGAATTAGCCGCTCAAGGTGGAAATCCTTTACAAGGTGCAGATGTAATTTTGCATTTACCCCAAACTTGGCCAGTCAGTAATTTTACTACTTACCAAGGGCGTTGGTTACGCTGTGTTTATACTCCTGTTCAAGGTAGTCAAGCTGGATATAACAACTCACCCCGAATTATTGGTTTATCAGTTCAATCTATTGGTGGAACTGTGGGAGCTAGTCAAAGTGAAATCATCCATGATGAGATTTTAGGGGAAAGTGATGGTACCGCAGGTCAAACTTTCACTTTACAGGGAATTCCCGTTTTAAGTCGTCGTGAGGATGAATATATCTCTGTTACCCCACCGGGGGCTTTACCACAAAGATGGCAAGAAGTCAAAGATTTTGCTGATTCTAATTCTCATGATTTGCATTACACGATTGATTCTCGGACTGGGTTAGTTCAGTTTGGCTCTGATTCGCGAAGTGGCTCAAATTCAACAGCAAACTCGGATGCGATCGCTGATTCAGAGAGGAGCAACAGCCAATACACTACCTCCTTCCATTAATGATCATGAATTAGAACGTCAATATGGAGCGGTACCACCCAGAGGTTCAGTGATTCGGATGGTAACATATCGCACCGGAGGAGGTCGCGAAGGGAATGTGCAATCAGGGTCAATTATCATTGCCAAAACGGCTGTACCTTATGTAGCTAGAATCACTAATCATCGCGCTGCTCGGAATGGATCGGATGCGGAATCATTAGAAGAAGCAGTATTGAGAGTGCCGGCTATTCTCCGCACTCGCGATCGCGCTGTCACCCCAGAAGATTTTGAATCCCTGACCTTACAAGCTGCTGAAGGTGCTATTGTCCGGGTTCGTTGTTTACCAGCCAAAACTACTCAAGAATCTGGAACAGTCCGGTTATTAGTAGTCCCGGCGGCGAATACAGACACCATCGCTCGTGGTGAAGGGATTGAACCTGAACTATTTACCCTCAGTCCACAATTACGCGAGCAAATCACTAACTATTTAGATGAAAGACGATTATTAGGAATACAAATCCGTCTCCAAACACCTGAATATGTAGGGGTAGCGGTACAGACAGAAGTGGCTCTAGAGTCGGAATATAAGCATCCTTCGGCTCAACAAGAAATACTCGGTCAATTACGTGTAGCTTTATATCGGTTTCTCAATCCTATTACTGGTGGTTTAGACCGTCAAGGTTGGCCTTTTGGTCGTCCTGTGTATCCTTCCGATATTGTGAATTTGTTCCAACAATTTCCCGCAGTTCGTTATTTAGGAGTAGTACAGCTATTTGAACTACGTTACAACGGACAGACTTGGGTGCGATCGCTACCACAAAATCCGGTGATCGATCCTCTTTAGGTTTAATCTGTTCTTGGCAGAATAATCGTCTCCGTTCTGGTCATGTAGTAAATTTAATACAATAAATCCCAAATCAGAGCCGCAGTTTTTATGGCTAGTCAAACCGTACACCTGAAACTCACTCCCATGCAAATCCCCGATGCAGTACAGCCATCGCGGGTGGGCGGTGGGTCTGAGTTTTTAGCTTCTGTTCTGAGTCATCAACAATCAGGATTCGCCGCCAATGATGTGGTAATTTACCCCCAAGAACCTAGTGAAATAGTCTTGGAACTAGAAAATCAGGGGACTCGGAACCTACAATTAATGGTGGAAATTGAGGGTAATTTTCCTAGAGAATGGTGTCGCTTGGGGATGGAAGGTTATGACCTCCCACCGCGATCGCAAATGGATGCGGTTCTCTACTTTCAAACTCCTACGGATATTTTTGAAGAGCAACAGTCTTTGGGAGGAAAAGAATCATTACTACTAGATTATTACTGTCGCGTTCAGGTTTACTATATAGACGACAATGAACGTAGGCAATTAATTGCTACCACGACCTTAAACTTGTATGTTCGTCCCCGGAGTTTGTACTTAAATTTTGTGCCTGAGCTGTATCGAGAAGTGGACTTTATTGGCCGGTCTTGAAGATATTTGAACAGGCATTTGAACCAGCGGTGCAGACGATGGATCTGCTCTGGGCTTACCTAGACCCCCTCACCGCACCTGAGTCATTGCTACCTTTTCTCGCACACTGGGTAGCCTGGCCGATCAATCATCGTTGGTCTGTGGAACAACAGCGCCATCTGATTCGTTCCGCCGTCGAGATTTACCGTTGGCGGGGGACAAAGCGGGGTTTACGATTATACATACATCTTTACACTAACTTACCTCTAGACGACCAGATCACCTCGGAAACTGATAAGCACATTAGTATTCAAGAAATTAGTGGGCAAGGTTTGGTATTAGGTGATACTCGCTTAGGAGAAGATGCCATGATTGGTGGTGGGCGTCCCTTTCATTTTATTGTTCGTCTTCGTTCCGGAACCAGCCAATTCTATAGATGAACAATTAGTCCGTTATATTATTGACCAAGAGAAACCAGCTTTCTGCACTTATGAACTTTATCTAGAAGAGTCATTCATTAGTTAAACCCTAATGACTGGTGATTACCGACAACTAGCCACTGATATTTTGCTTTATATGTTTCCAGCACCACAGATTAAACCTTTAGAAAGATTACAAGTTCAGGATGGTTTGTTGATCAATGCTGAACGCTGGCTGCGATCGCACAATTACCATCGTCAGCGGCAAAATATTCATTATCAGTCGCTGAATCAACCAGGAGTAGTCTACGGTTTGGGTGTAACTTTAATTTCTGCACCCAAAGATGTACCCTCACAATATAATGATCAACGGTGGTTACAAATTCAGCCAGGGATAGCAATTGATTTAATTGGTAATCCCATTGTGGTTCCCCAACCCATAGATTTTCATATATCAGCGGATATTAGTGAAGAAAAACCCCGTTTGATTTACATTGTGGTGAGTTATGTCGAACCAGAAAGCTTACAACGTAAACAAACCCAAGAATTTGAACCAGAGACTTTTCGGATTTATGAAAACACCACTCCACCTAATCCCCTAGAAGTGGAACTGTGTCGGATTTTATTGTCCCCTGGATTAGAACCCATCTCCCCCAGTAAAAATGTTTTTTATCCCGAAGCCAATACTTTAGACTTTCGTTATCGACAAGTAGCGCGATCGCGTCCTACCAGTATGATTCGGGCTGCTTACTTACAAACTAACGAACCAGATGGGGCACAAGGCTTTGCGAATCTTGCTGATTTGATGCAGTCGGTGAGTAACCTTACCCACAAATTTGAGGGAGAAGAACAAATTGATCAACTGGTCTTCCCACTCCCAGATCAAACTAGCATTGATAATTACGACCTATTATTTACCACAGGTCGTCAGCCCCTATCTCTCAATCCAGAAGAATTAACCAACCTCTCTAATTATATAAATGCAGGTGGAGTTGTATTAGTAGAATCCCCTACAGATGCGGTAGACCGACTAGAAAGCATTCTGGAGATTACGGAACAATTAGAAATTCCTCTGGAAGATTTACGAAAACTCAACCGTAATCATCCCCTAAGAACACAACCATTTTTGTTTGGACAACTCCCCATCCTCAACCAAAAGCCCATGCAAATTTTAATTGCGGGAGGGATTGTTTTAGTGATTGGTGATTTGTTGTCCAATGCTTGGGGATTAGATGAAAAAATTTCTTTACCCAGAGAAACAATTCGTACTGCACAAGAACTAGGAATTAATATTTTACATTTTGCTTGGTGGCGAAGACAAATGACCCAGTTAAGTCAACAGACTGTCACTAAACCCACCACTAAACCAGATACTTTAAAAAACGCCCTAAACAAACTAGATTTTTAACTCCCCACCTCCCCACCTCCCCACCTCCATATGGCTGTCAAACTAATCAACGCCAAAATTTCGGCCCAAACACTCACATTTAAACCAGGTGGTTCCCCAGCTACTTTTGAAGTAACTGTGGTGAATGATAGCAATCAGTTTTCTTCTTTTCAGTTGGAAATCATTGCCGCAGGTAGTAACTCAAATTTGGGTGCTAATTGGTACACCATTTCCCCCGCAGTCAGTGCCAAAATCCCACCAGGAGATAGCACCAGATTTTTGATCACAATTACTGACACACCTGTAGCTGGCTTTGTGGGGAAAATGAATATGGTTGTCCGTATTTTTTCCCTAGAACTGCGGGAAGAAGACCGACAATTGTTGCGATTGGTAATTGTGCCCGGTACTGGCACAGTACCAATGCAATTAAAATTACCCATAAGAGAATTTACTGCTCAACCAGAGGGCAGAATTGAAATATTAGTCAATATCTACAATCCTAGTCAACTCCCGGCTAATATCTCACTCCGAATTTTGGGATTAGTATCAAAATGGGTCTTAAATCCCGAACAAAATTTAAAAATTCCCCCTGGTGAGGAAATTTCCACATCTTTTTTCTGTCAACTACCATCAGCGAAAGAAGTTCCTAGTCAGTCTTATGCTTTTACTGTGGAAGCTAATCGTGTGGATGGTACCCCTGGAATTAGTCCAGAAGGGGTTATTAACATTCAACCCGCAGGTGAAATTGATTTTCAATGCTTTCCTTTACAACGACAAATACCTGTAAATCGTCTTTGGTTACCCCAGTGGCGGAAAAATTCCACTAATTACCAATTTGAATATCATAATGCTAGCAATATCTCTTCCTTGGCTGGGATTGAAGTTAGTAATGCTGATGAAAAACAACGTCCTTGTGTTTTAGAAATTCACCCAGAAACAGTAGAACTAAAGCCTGGTGAAACAGAACAGTTAGAGTTGGTAGTAAGTCAGCGTCGTCGTTGGTTTGGTTGGACACAAAAACTTGGGTTTATTGTTCAATCGCGGATTCCTGATTTACCTGGGAATGTCAATGTCAAAAACGAAAAGCACATTCTGAAACTGACTATTCATCCTATTCTCCATCCGTGGCTACAGTTAGTGTTAATAGTTTTGCTATTATTCTTGGTCTGGTCAATATCATGGCTCAACCCTGAAAGTCCATTTTTTGGACATAAACGTTCTGTTGCTTCTGTGGAATTTAATGGCACGGGTCAGGAAGCTATTAGTGGTTCAAAAGACCAAAGCATTATTAAATGGAATGTTTCTGGACTGGCTAATCCTTTGATTAATCCATATGCCGGAAAAATGTCAGAAAATATTAATAAATCTGTGCGTGTTGTCCGGTATAAACCCGTCAATAATGATGTAATCGCCGCAGGTTTAGAAAATGGTGAAATTCAAATTTGGGATGCAATTTCTGGGGATAAAAAACCAAAAATAATCTTTTCTTCCAAAAAAGATGACCGGGTTTTTGATTTGAGATTTAGCCAAAGTTCACGTTATTTGTTTAGTGGACATGGTAGTGGTTTAGTTTTGCAATGGGATATTGAAGATGCGCTTTTATCTAGCAATACCTCTAGCAAAGATTCGATCAAATTAAATAACCCTTTAGTGATGAAGAAATTCGATCATGCCATTTATAGTATGGCATTAGCAGGCAAAGATAAAGATAATTTAGTGGTAGGACAAAGACATAACAATTTAGATATATGGAATTGGAAACAAGACAAAATTGTGAAAATACCATACAAGCCTAATGGTGCTCAAGATGATTATATTGTCAGTTTAGCTAGTGCGGCATATAAACCCTCTCTGTTAGCAGTTGCGGATAATCAGGGAAAAATTAGTTTATGGAATATGCAATCATGCTTAGATAAAAATGGTAGTTGTCAAGTGATTGATCAATGGGTAGATGGGCACCGTGGTAAACCAGTACGCTCAGTTGCTCTCAGTAGCGATGGCTGCTACTTAGTTAGTGGAGGTGATGATAACCGGGTAGTATTATGGCCATTAACCAAAGAAGGTAAACGTGAATTGTTGACTGGTGAGGAAGTACTTTCTGGTAACTATAAATTTAATAGTGTTGATATCAAAATGGTCAAAAAGCAGATTTTAGTTTTGAGTGGAGATGATCGTAAACAAGTGAGACTAAATATTCTCGACGGAGATAGAAAATCTCGGTGTATTCAATAGAAGCGAGGGTGAAAAGCTGATAAAGTAGGATTTGTATCTATTTTGACGGGCGATGAAAGAAAATTCTCAATTGGTGTGAGCACTACTTTGATAGGGAAACAAGTGTGACTACAGATTCAAGACCAACAAATTCAAGAGCCGGTTTGAGTATGGTAGAAGTCCTGACTCTACCAGATCAACCCCGTAAAATTGTCCAATGGATGATCAAGCGACCTGAAGGTGTCACTTTAGAACAGGTGGCTAATCAGATTCGTGAAGAAGAACAAATTACCTTATCTTTATTAGATGAGTTAGTTGATCAAGGATTTGTGCAGGAAATCCTGGCCGATAATGAGATTAACTACCGGATTAATCTGGCTGCTAAACAAGGTATTAAGCAGCAATCACTCCAACAAACTTTATCTCCTGGTAGCCCTCTAGCAATTATTTTCAATCCTTCTGGGGATTTGGCGGTGAAGACGGGGAGTAAATTTGAAATTTATGTGACCGTGACTAATAAGGGTGTGGAGAGTGCTTTAATTGATGTCTTTATTGATGAGTTTTCTCATGAGTTAAGACAATGGTGTGATGCACCCCATCAAAGAATAGCTTTGGGTCCCAATTCTATTAGTGAAGTTTTATTTGAGTTTGAAGTACCTGTCCGGACTATTCCTAATACTTATGACTATTTAATTATTGTTGATGCACCACATCATTACCCAGAAGATACACCCATTCGTCATCAAGCAAAAATTCAGGTAGTTCCCGCCATTGAAACCGTGGTTCGGGTTAGTGACCCCACATTTACGATCTCACCTACCACTAGTTCGCGATCGCCTGCTCAAATTCCGCCGGGTGGTATCTTTCAAATTAATATTAATGTTCATAACCGTTCTGATCGAGTAGATCGATTTCGGCTCAGTTGTTTAGATTTCGACACTAATTGGTTTAGTGTTCGCTATCCCGAAGGTTTAGAGATGGTGGGATTAGTGGTACCAAATATGGGTTTAGAATTAAACCCAGGTGAAAAAGGTGACATTGTTCTCCTGTTTAATCCCCCCATCGGTGTGCTTGCGGGGCTTTATTATCCTAGCATCCGGTTACATTCAATTAACAATCCTGATTTAATGTTGTTGGATGTTGTCTATCTGGAGATATTACCATCCTATCTCCTCACTGTAGAAATGCTGACAGTGATTGGTAAAGTTAGACAACGTAGTGGTATATATGAAGTTAAAATTACGAATGCAGGGAATTCAGCCAGAGAAATTGCTGTTGATGCTTTAGCTGTTGATGAAGAAAAAGCTTGTAATTATCAGGTTGCTCCCACAGTATTACGCTTATTACCGGGAGAGAAAGCTAATTCCCGGATTACTGTTACACCAGTTAAATGGTGGAAACGGCCAATTTTTGGGGCGGGAAAGTTACTGAATTTCCGGGTTGAATTAGAAAATCAACAAAAATTACCAATCCCCAATGCGACATTTCCAGGGACTTTAATTTGGGAACCCCGTCCTTGGTGGCAATTTTTACTAGTTTTATTAACTGGTTTAGGAAGTTTAGCTCTAATTATCTTTGTAATTTGGTTGATGTTGCGACCACCAGTATCACCAAGAATTAGATTATTTAACTCTAATGATGCTACATATCAACAATCGAATGGCGATTTTATCCGCTTAAATTGGCAAATTCGGAACCCTAATCAACTCCAAAGTTTATCAATTATGGGTACATCAGCCAATGGGAGTGAATTGGTGCAACCCAGAGTTTATCAATTTAATGGCAAAATTCCTGATGAGCTAAAACGATTTTGTAAAATATCTGATGTTCTCACCTGTTCTAATGTTCCCACTGATGCCTATAAACCGGGTGAATATGTTTTTGAAATGAAAATATTCTCGCGTCGCAGTCCAGAAACACCACAGGATGTAGTTAAGACAAGTACGATTACTATTGAACCAGTTCCACCACCAAAAGCTTTGGAGTTTGTTGCCACTAAACCAGTTTATCAAGAAGTGTCAGGAGATGGAAAACCAAATAGCCCAGATACTATTCATTTAAATTGGAAAATTAATGATATAGACCAAATTCAAGAATTGCGAATTATTGGGCGATCACCAGATGGAGTGGTGACTAGTCCATTGCAAAGTTACAATTTTACTCAAGGTATTCCCCCAGAATTAAAAAGTTATTGTCCACCCCAAAGTACGGTATTAATGTGTCGCAACGTTCCTGCGAACAATCGTGGTGCTGGTGACTATATATTTGAAATGCAACTAGTTCCTAAAGTGGCTAGTAATAAACCCATCCCTCCTCAAAAAACAGATGTAATTAAAGTTATCCCCAAACCTAGCCAAATTTTAGAATTTAAAATTAATGGTGAAGAACCTGCTGCTAAATATCCTATTTTACTGAATAAGAAGAAACCTGTTACATCTGTAAATATATCCTGGAAAGTCGAAGGTAGTTCTAAACTCAAGGTAGAATTACTACCAGCACCTGGAAATGTGAATAAAGAGGGTAAGATTGTTTATCCAGTGAGTAAGCAACCTAATAGCGAAACCCTAACTCTACAAGTCACTAGTGCTAGTGGAGAAAAAGTTACTCGTGCAGTCACTATTGAAGTTTTTGCTCCTACAGAGGAAAAATCTGAATTAGCTCCAGATTTATCACCCAAAGTTAATCCAGCTAACTCTAATACCCCTCCTACACCTCCTGTCATTCCCCCAGCACCAGGACAGACAGGAGCAACTCCTAACAGTAGTAATCCTAGTGCTAATCCTGCATCTGGTGCAAATAGTCCTGGCTCGAAAGACTCTTCCCCACCTGCTCCCACTCCTAACTCACCTGCACCTTCCAAACCAGGAAAACTTTCACCTTTAGAACTACCACCTGGATTTTGATTAAACAACTTTTTTACTCGGTGACTTCTCAATCCTGAATCCTGAATCCTGAATCCTGAATCCTGTTATAAAATCTAAAATCCAAAATTGGTATGTTTCATCAAAAAAACAGAAAATTAAATTCCTATCTTTTAACTTTAACTTTTGGTTTTTTAACTTTTGTTTCTAATTCATCTACTCTGCTAGCGGCAACTCCAGATGAACAAGGTAAAATGCAACAACAGCAATATCAGGCTGGTGTATTGTTAAAAGAGGGAAATAGACAATTAATTAATGGTCGATTATCCAGTGCTTTAGCATATCTCAGAGAATCATTATCTATTTATCAAGAATTAGGCAATGGCCCTGGTATAGCCAATGTGTATTATAAATTAGGACAAACCTACTTCACTATTGGTAAATACCAAGCAGCAGTAGACAATTATCAACGAAGTTTAGATATCTTAGAAGATTTAAATGACAAATCAAGTATAGTCCAAGTTTTAGACAATTTGAGTAATATCTATTTTACTACTGGTAAAATTGAGCAAGGAAAAAAATATAGACAACAAGCAATAGCATTAAGAAAAGAAGTTGGTAATCCCATCAGAGAAGGAGCTTTTTTAGGAAATGTGGGTTTAAACCAAGAAGTGGGAGGAGAATACAAAAAAGCCCTAATTTATTATCGTGATCAGTTAGCTATAGCCCAACAAAAACATGATCCTCTCCTCCAAGCTGATGCTTATAAAAATCTAGGGGGTGTTTATCGACAACTAGGAAAATATGCCGAAGCAATTGAAAATTATCATCAAGAGTTAATCTTGTCACGGGAATTAAGTGATAGATTGCGGGAAGGTCTAATTTTAGAAAGGTTAGCTGCTACTTATATTGCTCAAGGAAATGTGTCAGGGTCAATTACTTTTTATCAACAACAATTAGACTTGAGTAAAAAATTTCCTGATCAAGTTAGTCGAGATTATCTAATCAAACAATTGGGTCGTGCATATTTAACCGCAGGAAAATCAGAGCAAGCATTAGCAGTTTATCAAGAACAATTAAGTAATGCTAAAACTACGAAAAATATTTTTAGACAAGGATTAGCCTTAAATAATTTAGCTTATGCTTTTCTGAAAATCAAAAAGTTTGCCGAAGCGGAAAATGCCCTGGCAAAAAATACCAAAATTTGGCAAAGTTTCCGAGAAACTTTGAGTATAAAAGATGACTTTGGTGTTGAACAGGCTGATACATACAAACTATTACAACAACTATTTATTACTCAAAAGCGGTTTGATTCAGCTTTAGAAATGGCTGAGGAAGGTAGTACAGTAGATTTGGTATATATCCTCAGAAAAAGGTTGATTGCTGAATCCGCAGGTAGTGGATTAAATCTAATTCCTAAAGAAATTAAACCCCCATCTCTAGGACAAATTCAAGAAATTGCTAAATCCCAAAATGCCACTTTAATTAAATATACGATTATTCCCGAAGAGGGAATTTATACTTATGTGATTCAACCCACAGGTAAATTCACATTTCGGTTACTAAATCCCAAAACTGAAAAATTAATTCCTCCCACCGATTCCTTGACAGATATAGTTGCTAGTATTCCCACAGCTTTAGGAGTAAATATTCCTAATTTTCAGCTATCAAAAAATCCTATATCTTTATTACAACTGCATCAACTATTAATTAAACCAATTAATGATTTATTACCCAAAAATCCCCAAGAAAGGATAATTTTTATTCCCCAAAATGAATTATTATTAATTCCTTTTCCCGCTTTAGCTGAACCTGCGGGTAAATATTTAATTGAAAAACACACTATTAGTATAGCACCAGCTATTCAGGTATTAAAACTAACTAAACAACGCCGTAGTCAGACTGGTGGTAGTAAAGTAGTGGTAGTTGGAAATCCAATCATGCCCACAATTGCTCAAGCAATTGGTGCTATACCTCAACCATTAACTCCATTAGTCACTTCTGAAAAAGAAGCTTTAGAAATTGCCGATTTATTTAAGACCAAAGCCTTTATCGGTAATCGAGCCACAAAAGCAATACTTACACCTTTATTACCCAATGCCAAAATAATTCATTTTGCCACATTCGGTTTATTAGATGATATAACCAGAAAAGGAATTCCTGGTGCCATCTCTCTTTCTGCGGTGGGTAGTGACGATGGCATATTTACAGCCAGTGAAATTATTGATTTATATGCCCAACCCAAAGGTAAACATTTAAAGGCTGAATTAGTCGTCATCAGTTCTGGGGAAATAGGCACTAGTAAAAATACAGGGAATGGAATCGTGGGATTATCACTTGCTTTGATATCTGCGGGCATTCCTAGTCTAGTTGTCTCCCAGTGGACAGCACCAGATGCGAACACAGATGTATTTATGAATGAATTTTATCGTCAATTCCAGAAAAATCCGAATAAAGCTGAAGCTTTACGAAATACTATGTTAATCATGATCAAGAAATATCCAAATCCCAAATTTTGGGCAGGATATAGTTTAATTGGTGAAGCTAAGTAAAAATTAAAAATTCAATTGTTTGTGGAGCGGGCATCTTGCCCGGCTAAATTCAAGCGCACAAGATGCCCGCTCCATGTCTTACTAGTTAAGGAATTACTAGTTAAGGAATTGCTAGTTGATATATTTGTGTTTTCCCTAATGGTGTCAGCACTACAGCTTCTACTTGACGATTAGCTGGGAGAGGAACAGTAATATTAAAATTGCCACTTTTATCTGTATTTTGAGACTGTTTAGCTATGGTTAGCAGGTTAACTGGATCAAGACTACCAACAATTCGGACTTGGTTCCCATTAGCAATTAATTGACGGATATTCAAACGAGTATCTTCTCGGAGCGGAATTGGGGAAGATGGTGGTTCTCCAGGAATGGTCAGATTTTGGAACCCAGCATTTACCAAAACTGTCTGTTTTTGAGCATTGGTCGCTACACCACCATTCAGAGTTGCTACACCCATTTTACCATTCTGTTGTACACTCACACCAAAATCAGTCCCTCGGACTCCGGCAACTCCAGCGGGAGTTTCAATCTCTAAACTTGAGGAAGAGTTAGTGAATTTCCGCACTTGCAACCGGACTTGTCCAGCTTTGACCTGGAGTTGTGTGATTCTACCACCTCCACTAGTTGTAAACAGTTTTCGGATTTGAATAGTTGTATTTTCCGATACTTTAATAAAACCAGTACCTATATCAATAGCTAAGATGACACTGGAGCCTTTTTTAGTCGTAATTGTATCGCCAACAGATTGGAGTCGGATGCCATTACGGGCTGATTGAGTCTTCTGTGCATGAGTATACAGTACTTGTCCCACAGGACGACGCACCTCTAACCAGCGATCCACATTTACTTGTAGTTGTTCCGCAGTAGAGGTATTTAAGGTAATACTGATTCCCACTGGCACTAAAATCAAGTTAACAGCCCACCAAGGTTTCATAATTTTACGTGTAAGTAATTCAGTAAATTATTTTTACAAAAAAAATCAGTGGAAATAAACAACTCGCGCATCTAATTTATGGGATCTCAAGAAAATAGACAAGCATTCTGCCTCCTCTCGCTGAGAAAATCCACCAGCATATATATATGATCCACGACGATTTTGGCTGAGAAATGCGTCAGTAATATAGCTTCTGACATCATTTAATAGTTTTTCTGAGTGGCCAGGTACAACCACCACATAAGGATGCTTTGGCATTTTACCAATGAGAATAACTTTGTTTTGCTGCCAACTATTAACCGATGTAGTAGTTATATAGCTTTGGGGAATACAACTGGGTGGCTGTGTCCAAGCTTTGGAGAATACAGCTTCCCATAAAAGAGTTGCGACTATTCCTGTAATTAGATACCTATTCACCTATTTACCTACCCACCAAATTATTGTATTATTTCTTGGTACATTGCGGATAAATTCCCGGAAAATTTACTCTCTCTGGAATTGACTCATTGATGATGACCTCGGTAGAATTTGGTATAATTATTATATCTTTATTAAAGATTTCATATTTACTACACAATTATCATAGACCTTTGAGTAACACAAAGTTTGTGAAAATTTATCTGGATGGTTTTAAATGAGCAAGGATTAATACACCCTTAATGGCAATTAATACTGAAGATATGGCAGTAAAAATTTGGAAAAAATATCTGCGGCCGATGCGTAAGTACTTACATCGTTTGCTGTGTTTAAAATATCTCCTAAATCCTTATGTATTAACTATGCTATTTTCCATGGGATTATGGCAGATAGGTACTTGGCAATCTTTAGAATATAGAGGATTTAATTTATTATTTTGCACCCGTCATTTACTACCTCATTCTCATTGGGATTCCCGGATTGCGGTGATTGGGATTGATGATGCGACCTTAGCTGAGTATGGACAATTTCCACTGTCACGCGATCGCTATACTCAATTATTAGAAAGCTTAGAAGCTTCTAGTCCAGCAGCGGTGGGGTTTGATATCCTCTTTCTTGAGCCTACCCCTGAGGATACAAAACTGGCCGAAGCAATGAGTGTCAATGGTGAAGTAGTCGTAGCCATTGCACCCAGTTGGCAAAAACATATTCTGCATTTAGTACCAGTTATAGATCGAGTCACAGCCAAAGGACATATTGTTAGTAATGCTGATTTGGATGGAGTCACACGTCAATTGTCACTTTATCTCCATCAAGTTCCGTCTTTTAGTGTTGTGTTAACACAAGCATACCAAAATAGTTTGCAACAGACTTTTACTCCAGATCAAAATAAGATAGAAAAATCATCAGTTTATATACCATCTCCTGTGTCCGGAGTAGTAGAACAATCAGCATGGATTAACTCGATTGCACCAACTCAAGGAAATGATGGTATTCCCACTTATTCCTTTGCTGATGTGATTAAAGGAAAAATTGATACAGATAAACTCAAGAATAAAATTCTCCTGGTCGGACTGACTGCCACTGGAACCAACGATACGTTAAAAACTCCCTTTGAGCAAATACCACCAACATCTGGTATATATTTTCACGCTGCTGCCATTGATAATCTACTTAATAATCGACTATTGCAACATTTACCTTGGCAATTTGATTTATTAGTAATCTTAGTTGTGGGGATAGGTTTTAATTTCATCCTCCTACCTTTAAATTTCCAAAAACGGACTTTAGTTTTAGGACTGCTACCTGTGACATGGTTTGGAATAGCCGTCTTAAGTCTCTCACTTACTAATTTCTGGATACCAACTGCTGCACCCATTGGCACAATGCTGTTAGCAGGATTAACAGTTCAATGGCAAGAACAAAGAGAAAAACAACAATTGATGAGTCTATTTGCTCGTCACGTTTCCCCAGAAACAGCCAAATTAATTTGGCAACATCGGAGTGAAATTTTTCAAAATGGTCAATTAGATGCTCAAGAAATGGTAGCAACAGTTCTATTTACTGATATTCGCAGCTTTACCTCTATTTCTGAAGGTATGCCATCCAGAGAATTGCTCACTTGGTTAAATAATTATCTGGGGGCGATGACACAGTGTATTCATGAACATGATGGGCTAGTGGATAAATATATTGGGGATGCAATTATGGCAATCTTTGGTATTCCCTTAGCTCACACACAATTAGCAGAAATTCAGCAAGATGCCATTCATGCTGTCGCTGCGGCTATTTCTATGCAAAACAGATTAGTTCTATTGAATCAGGAATTAGCAAAACAGGGATTACCTACCATTACTATTGGTATCGGCATTCATACAGGTTCACTAGTTGCTGGTAGTATTGGCGGATTTGAAAGATTAAATTATTCTGTGGTGGGAGATGCCGTCAATATCGCTGCTCGTTTGGAACAACTCAACAAAGAAACCAAACAAGACAATCCGGATCATATTTTAATCAGCGAAACTACATTTCATCTAATTAAAGACCATTTCCGTACCCACAAAATGCAGCAGTTACAGCTGCGTGGACGACAACAATCAACTATGATTTATTCGGTGATTGGAAATGTAAAACAGACCTGTAATTAATGTTTAGATAGGCTCCCTTCTCAAAATATAGCAGTTTAATGGTTATGTCACTTGATCACTATGAATTCAATCCTAAGTAGATGGTGCAGTTATTTTTTGAGTTCCCTAAATTTGGTATTTTTAAGATGCTGATATCTCGTTTGTAAATTCTGAAAATTAGTGGCAATCAATGGAAAAATTTTATCAGGAAAAGGTTCATTCAAGTCAACTGGATTAATTTTTTTTAATTCTTCTACAGAGCGAATTGATTCATAAACTGCAACGTGTTTTATATATTTAATTAACTCATTGATTAACTCTTGATTTTTAGAGTCATTTTCATAGAAACTAATTTCAGCTAAATGAATTTTAGATTCTATAATCTCAACAATTTCTTGGTGATTTTTAAGAATGAATTCTTTTTCAAGAATATTACTTGCAGAGTCAGGTAAAACATTCTCTCCCATATTAAAAGATTTGATTCTTTTCCACATGACATTATCTTTTTCTAATCTTAAATATATAGGCCAATAGAACTCAGAAATTTGACTTTCTATAAATTCCATTTCAGCATTATACCGAGCGAAGACTATCTGATTTTCTAGTTCAAAAATTTGCTGTTTTTGTTTATTTTCCAACTCAATTATCATTTGCCTTTGATTATACTTTTCATTTGTTTCATTCTTAAATACCTCAAATCTTTTATTAAGCCAGTACCCTGATACGAGAACAATGCCACCAATCAAAAGTTTATCCACAACTAACTCAATCATCTTTTCCGTAAGAGCCATTCCTAGATTTCCCCCCCTGGTTAAATTTCAGTTTGCGAGCAATATTCTGATTCTACTCTCTTTTCAATTGTTATACTCAAGGAGATTGTTGATTCCGTCATACCACACACTGGTGTTGATTATAACTTATAAACTCTGATAATGGTTTTCCGTGGGATGAAAATTTCTGGTCAAACCTTATACACTATCAAACTTTTAGTTCTACTCCCTACTCCCTACTCCCTGCTATATGTCTTTATCTAAAACCCCGCTCACTGGTTTAAAAGCTGATTCATTTCGTCATACTCTAGATTTAGAAGCCACTAAATCCCTCAAGCAAATTCCCGGACTAGATATGATGGTACGGAATTGGCTAGTCAAATGGCTGAACAAGTTTTTTATGTGGAAAATATCGCTTCTAGTATCCTAGTGGGGGAAAATCAACTCCCCTATTTACACAAGTTGTTGTTAGAAGCTTGTTCTATTTTAGATATTGACCCACCGCAGTTATATATTAGACAACATCCTGCCCCTAATGCTTATACTTTTGCAATGCGGGGTAAACAACCTTTTATTGTGGTACATACTTCTTTAATTGAAATTCTCACCCCAGAAGAAATACAAGCAGTTATAGCCCATGAATTAGGACATCTTAAATGTGACCACAGTGTTTATTTAACACCAGTGAATCTCTTGATTTTAGCGGCATCAATTGTACCTAATGTGGGCGGATTCCTAGCTCAAGCCATGCAAGCACAATTGTTAGAATGGGTACGCTGTGCTGAATTTACCTGCGATCGCGCTGCTTTGTTAGCTACCCAAAATCCCAAAGTGGTCATGTCAGTATTAATGAAGTTAGCGGGAGGTTCCCCGACTTTAGCACCACAACTTAACCTGGATGCTTTTGTCGCTCAAGCCCGTGCTTATGATGATATTAGCAAAACTGAATTGGGAGAAATGGTAAAAGTGGCACGTACTGCTCAACTCACTCATCCTGTACCAGTATTAAGGGCGCGAGAAATTGACCTCTGGGCTAGTAGTCAAGAATACCAGACGTTATTACAAAGTTATGGACTCAATCATGGTCAAGTAATACCTCAAGGTGGTTGGCGAAATTGGTAGTGATTAAGGTAATAATTTACACGGCATCTGCAACCTTGGTCAAGAGTCCACTCTGAACAGGCTCATTTTTTTTAACCAGAATATTGCTAAAATAGCTGCGATACAACTGACATCGAACTTCGACTTCATTCCCAAACAGTTTAACTAAACCCATACTCTGTAATTGGTAAGCTAATGTTGTTTCTAATTGAATTGGTTTAGTCGCAGTCACAACTGTTTTTAAAGCGGCAACTAGGTTTGGTTTTTGTTGTAAACTCAACCAATATTTTCGCAAATGATGGTAATAAATTCCTCCATCTGTAGGAGCGTCTAGCAACAATTTATCCAGACTGATATGGGGATAATTTTTAAGATGAGTAAATGATTGTTGCAACAGATAAGGATGACCACCTACCAATTGCATTAAGGAGTCTACTAAAGTGGAATTTCCGGTTAATCCATATTGTATAGCTAAGGTCTGCACCTGCTCTCTAGTTAATTCTGGCAAGTAAATGGGTAAACCGACATTAAATGGAGATTGATTAATATTCAAATGAATATAAACATCAGAGGAATGAGCAATAGCCAATCGTAATTTTTTCCAGTTTTGACGGTTTCTACTTTTCTCATGCCATGAACGCAATAAGGAAAAAAAGTCTTCATAAACCTCAGGATAAGGAAAAATCGCATCCACATCATCTAAATATAGGATGAGAGGACGCTCATCTGCGGTTAAAATATATGCTTCTAAATAATTGGTGCAGCTCGACTTTAGCACCAATACCTTCTTCATCCCAATAGTCTTCTAATTGATTCGGTAAGCCAAGTTCTCGACTAAGATTGAGACAAAACCAACGCAAAAATTTATTCAGATTAGTTAAATGAGTTTTTCGATCTGCCATCTCCAAGCTTAAACTAATGGCGCGATACCCTGCTGTAGAAGTTTTATTTTCCTGTGCTGCTATTTTAGCTAGTACTCTTTCCATCAGCGCAGTTTTACCCATAAGTTGAGGTGCTTTCACCCGAATCAAACAACCAGGTTGCAAAAGGGTTTCATAGCAAAGAGACTCAATTGGGTAGCGTTCCACGTACAATTCTGAAGTCGGAATTTCCGATTTGGTGGGAAATAAATATAGAGTTGTTCTCGATTCTTCCAGATGACTTTGTTCTTTTGGCTGATGGAAATCAATTGATTTTAGGATATTTGAGTGGGATGTATTCATCAATTCCTGCTCTGAATATTCCTTTTCCCAAAATCGTTTCAAAGCTTGTCTAAAATTACTTTTTTTGACTTTTTCTCCTAGTGCATCTGTGAGGACTTTCCAAAGTTTAGGCGCAACATCTTGGCTGATATAACTAGTAGCATACTGATTTTTAGCCGCAATTTCTTCATAGTCATCTCGTTCCCAGGCTCCCTTAAATACAATTATTTCTACATCAGTTAAATGGCAATTGCAGCTAGAAAAAACCGCTCGATTAGCAATTTCAAGTGCTATAGCTAAATTAAAATTCATAATTACCCTGTAATAAAGTTTGCCTTAAGTATATGGTCACTTGGCTCTTGAGTATTAATACGTATTAATGATGGTCAAACTTGATATTGTACACTAAAGCTGTTGTCTATTTTCAATAATAATACCCAAAGGATGTAATTTGGGGGTTGGGAGGATGGGAGGTTGGGGGAATTTTTCCCGACCTTCGTCCTCACCCGAATTTTTCCCTGATTGTGGATTCTCAACTTTGAACTTGAGGAACTTGATTTAATTGCTCTAACAACTTTTCCCGGTTGCGTCTGCGGATTTTGGCATACAGTTGGATACTGATAGCCATAGAAACAACTAAGCCAAAAATTACCCATGCAGTGATGTCTGTAGGTAGACTATTTTTGAAAATAGCCAACATCACAATTACTACCAACAGGAGTGTCGGTGCTTCATTTAATACCCTTAAATGTTGACTACTCCAACGACATTCATTAGCTGCCAATTGTTTCATCAGCCGACCACAATAATGATGATAGCCAATTAAAATCGCCACAAACAAAAGTTTAAAATGTAACCACGGTTCTTTTAACACATCCGTTTCTGTGGAGATAATACCTATTGCCATGGCTATAGTCACATACATTCCTGGGGTCGTAATGATACCATACAGACGCTTCTCCATAATTTGATACTGATTTTTCAGTATGGTCTGGGCTGGTTCTGGCTCTTGGTTGGCTTCAACATGGTAGATAAACAACCGTACCAAGTAAAATAATCCAGCAAACCAAACAACGAAGCCAATAATGTGAAATGCTTTAAACCAAGAATAAGCCATAAGTTTTAACTTGCCTTGCTCAATTGATAGTAGACTAATACTGAAATTTCCACCATTTCTACTCTCACATTACCAAAAAGGAGCGATATGAATTCAAAATTCAAAAATAAGAAAATTCAGATGATAGTCACGGAGTCACACCCGTCGGGAGTCAGCAGTAAAAGCCGCTTGCTGTAAAGCTTTTTGCCGGAAATTTTGGATCTGATTTAACTGAGAACCGCTATAAGCCTGGTTTTGGTAGTTTTAAATTTGTTTTATTATTTTAGTTGCTTGATACCAAGTACGATAAATTACAACAAACTTCATGGGACTATTGATGGAAGTCAAATCAAGGAGAAAGCTAATTGCTAGCCATATAGAAAAAATGCCAATCTGGCAACCATGTTTTGAGTAACCAGGCTAAATTGAACTAGAAAAGCAAATTCAAAAGTTATTCGCTAATTCACACATTCAATAATGTTCAGTGAGAACGAAAAACACATATTTTGAAATTTGCCGGATATCTGATTAGCTAATAAGTATTAATTAGTAATACTAGGCTAATAGAGCCAGGAGTCACGAGTAACGAGTCACGAGTCAGATTTAACTGAGAACCGCTCTATGATCAACATTGAAAAGATTTTGAATTTAATAAATTTAGAATTTGCTGCAATAGGAATGTAGTACTGTATAGGCTTTGCCATTGACCTGGACGTTATACCCCCTTTAAAATAACGAACGGTTTAGGTCTATACATATTCCTTAACGCTTCAGCAGCAAATTAGAGTGGGAGAGTAATGGCGCTTGGTATGCCTACTCCCACTCTATTTTTTTATGGGGAGATGGGGAGGTGGGGAGGTGGGGAGGTAGGGAGAAAGAATTTTTATTTATTTTCTTTCCTGTTCTTTTCTTAATAAAAATGCCAAAATGGCAACCATACTCTCATTCAATAAGTTAAATTAGAGAGACAAGCAAATTAAAAAAGGTTGTAAAAAATGTGAGATAAAAAATAAATTTTATCATGATTTAGCTAATTAAAATTAATTAGATAAAATCACATTTACCAAATATTAACTATTAAAGAAATTTGCTGCAAAAGGAATACGAAGTTTTCATAGGTATTGTGGTTAACTTACCCCCCTAAATAACTAGCAATGCCCAAATGTATTCCTAAACGCTTCAGCAGCAAATAATAGAGTGGGAGAGAATGGCGCTTGATATTGCCTACTCCCACTCTATTTTTTATGGGGTGATGGGGTGATGGGGTGATGGGGAGGTGGGGTGATGGGGAGGTGGGGTGATGGGGAGATTTAATTATTTAGTATAAAATTTTTCTAAAGTTTAAACAGTAATAAATGAGAAAGAATTTGCTAAAAAATAAAGTATTCCGATGTTATACTTCTTCTGTATTCGCAAGGAGGTTAAGGTTTTAAAGGTTACTAAGTCTTGTTTAGGTTATATTTCGATAAAATTGTTCAACTAGAACAGCCATTTAACAATAAATTGGAAAACTTTGATAATTTGGGGTGACTATGGCTAAAAACATCTATGCACTATTAGTTGGTATTGACGAATATGCACCAGCATCAATTTCCATACTACCTAAATTAAAAGGTTGTGTAAATGATATTCAGGCAATTGAGGCATATCTTCGGGAACGAATAACTCAAGATGGTGAATGGCAATTAATTGAACCTACCACACAATCTTGGATACTCACAAATCAAGCTGCTACACGCCAAGCAATTATCAATGGTTTTCTGGAGCATTTATGTAAAGCTGACAGCGATGATGTAGTATTATTCTATTATGCTGGTCATGGTTCCCAAGAGAGGACACCAGAGGAATTTTGGCATTTGGAACCAGACCGTTTAAATGAAACTTTGGTTTGTTATGATAGTCGGACAGAAACCGGACGAGATTTAGCGGATAAAGAATTAAATTATCTCATCTCGAAAATATCGCAGAATAATCCCCATACATTAATTATTTTAGATTGTTGTTACTCCACTGCAAAAACTAAATATTTATCCCCAGAAATCATGGTGCGTTCTTGTCCAATAGATTGGCGTGAACGACCATTAGATAGTTTTGTTTTTGCTCAGGATAAAATTTGGTTAGATGATTTATTAACGAATACTTCTAACTTAGGAAAAAAGATAACTGGATTGATTTTACCGACTGGGAGAAATATTTTATTCTCTGCCTGTAAAGATTATGAAACTGCTCAAGAACACAAATCAGAAAATGGTCAAATTAGAGGTGTTTTCTCGGAATTTTTGTTAAAGATATTAAGTCGGAATAATCGAAGTATTAATTATCAGGATTTAGCTAGAGAAATTCTAGTTTTAGTTAATAGTAAATTTCGATATCAGTCACCACAAATAAAAGCAAATTTTTCTGGATATTTAACACAGAGTTTTTTAGGTGATGCAATTAGTGAACGTCCTTTTTACTTAAACTTAAGCCAAAATCAACAGAATGGAACTTGGTCGATTGATAGCGGTAGTCTACATGGAATTCCTCCAATAACAGCAGCAGGAGATATTTTATTAGCACTGTTTCCTCTGGACAGTACTCAGGAAGATTTACAACAACTGTCAATAGCTTTAGGTGAAGCTCGAATTATTGAAGTCCTACCACAAAAAAGTTTAGTAGAAATTATCAGTGGTAGTGAAAGCTTGTTAGAAAATCAGAGTTATTTGGCTGTATTAACTAACTTACCATCACCACCTTTAAAAATTTATATTCAAGGTGAAGCAACAGGTGTAAGACAGGTAGAACTAGACAAATCTTCTTTATATTTAAACCAAGTAGATATTGTTTCAGATGCAGACTATCACTTATTAGCTCATCAAGGTCAGTATTGGATTACACAGGCAATAGCTCATCATCCAGTAGTTGACCCTATCCCAGAAATTCCTGGTGAATATACATCAGAAAATGCCTCTCTGCTGATTAAACGTTTAGAAAATATTTGCCGCTGGCATAATATTTTACAACTATCTAGTCCAGCAACAAGTAGCATTAAATCTGATGATGTAGAGATGGAGATTATGATCATCTCATCTGATCAGCTATTGTCTATTCCTAGAGAATCCTCCGAGGTGCGGGTAGAATATACTTATGAAAATGAGCAATGGAAATTTCCTATCATTCAAGTTAAATTAACAAATCACAGTCATCAAACTTTGTACTGTAATATACTAGAGCTACCAGAAAGTTATGTAGTTGATTTACCGTTTTTCCCGGATCAAAAAAGTATTAGATTAGCAGCTAAAGGTGCAGAAGATAGTAATACTGTTATTAGTTTTACCAATGGTTTTATTGTTCCAGATATTTATTGGAAACAGGGAAGAACGGAATACAAAGATATATTTAAACTAATTGTTAGTACTACAGAATTTGATGCTAGGATACTCATCCAAGATGGATTAAATCAGCCAAATTTATCTTGCTCAATTGAGGAAAAAACAGGTACGCTTGACCGTTTAATGATAGCAATTAATAATCGTGAGTTGGTTAGAGCTAGAGGAAATTATGATGATTGGTTCACTAAGCAAATCAGTATTACCATTGTTCGTCCTCAAAATACTCAATCACTTCAATCTTATGACTCTACTCAACTACAAAATGGTTTAGTAGAAATAGAACCCCATCCACGTTTACAAGCTAAAGCAAGTCTGACTACTATACCGCAAGTAAGTTCAGATTTAGGAAATTTGACTTTACCACCGATTCTGCTTTCACAACTTGGGTTAATTGAATCTTTTCAATTTACCACCCGTATTGCTGGTGATCCTGGATTGAGTGTCCTAGAATTAATTGATGTAGAAGATTATACGGTTGTTACCCCGGAAGCTCCTCTCAATTTATTAATTAATACATCATTAGCTAACCATGAATATCTTTTACCTTATGGTTTTGATGGTGAATTTTTTATCCCATTAGGTAAAGGGAAAAATATTGACAATGGTAAAAGTCAAATCATTCTGGAAAGATTATCTCCACCGTTAATTAATCATCGAACTGTACTAGGTTCAATTAGAATTTTCTTGGCTAAGATTAGCAAATCTCAAGTTAAACAGCCATCTATATATCCTATTTTATCTGTAGCTGATATCAAAGCAAATCAGACAGTCAGTTATGAAACGAATCCAGAGCTAATTCAAACCCACATCACTAAAGCTAGACGAATTATCCTCTTGATTCATGGTTTTGCTGATGATACTAATCATATGGTTTCTAGTATAAATAAAATTTTGGTCGAGTTAAATGGACAAAAGCAGTCAATTAACGAACTTTATGATTTAGTTTTAACTTTTGACTATGATTATCTTCAAACTAATTTGGTCGAGAATGCCAAATTTCTGCAACAAAAGTTGCAAGCAGTTGGTTTGGGTGCTAACCACGGTAAAGAGTTACATATTGTCGCTCATACTCTCGGTGGTTTAGTCTCTCGATGGTTGATTGAGCGAGAAGGTGGAAATCAAGTTGTGCAACACTTAATCATGTTAGGTACAGTTAATAGTGATGCTGCTGGATATAATTTATCAGATTGGGTAATTACAAATTTGGGGATAGGGTTAAATCAACTCTCGACCATGATTTGGCCGACCCACACATTTGCTCACTTGTTAGAGTTTTTGGAAGTTAAGGAATATTCTTTAGAATTAGCACAGCTAGATGAACAGACTGCTGAGGAATTTGTCACTAATCCCGATCCTCATGTTCCTTATACGATTATTTTGGGTAATAAATCACTTATACCCGCAGTAACAGCAATTCAACCGGGATGGGAATCTAGTCCGATTCAGCGATTAATACAGAGTTTATTGGTGGAAACGGTAGATTTAGCTTTTTTCCCACCATCTAGTAGTCTGAGTAGTATCAGTCCAGAAAGAACCCCCCAACCCAGAATACTCGCGGATATTCCCTGCGATCGCTTTACCTATTTTACTCATCCAGTCTGGGTTAGCCGCGCTAGCAAAGGCCATCCAACCTTTCACCTATCCTCAGCATATTCTCAGCCAAGAAGCTCTGCCTTCCCCCTGGGATATAGATTTAACTGCTAGCACACCAGAATTAGAGCCATCAGCAATGAATCCCCCAGAAAATCTGGACAAAAGTACTAGTGAAGCTGAAAACTTTGCGGATATGAATAATTTCTTCGTGACGGGAGTAGTATTGCTAATTATCTTAATTGCTGGTTTAATTTTGTGGCATCAACCCCAAGCGGAACTACCCAATCCCCAAAAAACCGAATTCAAAAATTGAGAATTTGAAATAAGGGATGGGAAATTAGCAGATTTGTGAACAAATCTTAATATTTTGTAAATATTTTTTTATACAATAAAAGTAGGCAGTTTCTCTTATCTCCACTTTTTGTATAAGGTTTAAAATTCCCGCAAACCTTTGAATCTCAACGCTTATGCACTGGTTATTTTGCCCAGTTTTGCATAAATTGTGCTGGAATTTTAATTTAGAGAAGGTATGGTTTTATCAATACCTTCTCTAAATTGAGAGCCTGAAAAAATTATGCCAATTTGTCCAACATAAACCATAAATCAGTGTTACTTTATAAATGCCTTGGCCAATTTAATAGGGTAGTTTGATAACGCTCTAACTGTTGACAGTCGCATCTCAAGTACCACTATAAAAAATGCAACCGCCAGAATGTATTGTCATAGGAGTTGTAATATGTCAGAACCACTTACATCTATTGTCCTACTAATAGGAAAGTATGTACTGGAAAAATTACTCTCATTTGGGTTAGAAAGATTATCTCAAACAATGATATCTTCAGAATTTCCACTAACATTAGAAATTCAAGATTCGGAGATAATAACTAAAATTGGCGAAATATTACCAAATATTTTAGATCATATTGATAATAATAGTATTGATGCTGAGGTAATTACGAGGCTTAGTGCAATTCAATATAACCAGGAGGAAAAGACACAGATCATTCAACAGGTACTGAGTATCACGAAAAGCTTGATATCAAGACTATATCCTGATTCAGAAATATCTAATGGTATAATATTGTCGTTACCGCAGCCGGAAGAAGGCCAATCTTTAGATGAAAACTTTCTCAAGGAATGGCTTAACAAATCTTTTTTTAAACAAATAGATAAAATTTTAGAAATTCCGTCAGAAGAAATACCCGTATTACCTCAGCCTGAGCCGTCAACAACTAACAATCAACAACAGTCAATTAATAATAATCCAAATACTAGTAATACTGGACTTGCACAAAATGAAGAAAATTCTACACCACCAAAACCGCAAGCTCAAGAAAATAATATTATAATGTTGGAAAAACTGGACAAATATAAAAAATATGGCGAGTCTGTACTGCAAAAAATAAAATCGTTAGAACAAAATCAATCATCTGAAATTTTAGAAAATCGCCAACTGCAAGACTGTCTTAAAAACGTCAAAAATGCTGCTAACGATACCGTAAAACTAGCATCCTCTCCTGTGAAAATTGCCGTCATGGGAGAATTTAGTAGTGGTAAAACCCTACTAATTGGTAATCTAATTGGATATGCTGATGCTTTACCAATTAGTGAAATACCCACCACAGGTAACGTCACAGCTATTAACTTATTTCCACAAGAAGACTTAAAAACTACTGAATTTGATAACTTTATTGTAGAGTATCTTTCTCATCCAGAGGTTAAACAATGTCTGGAATTTATGTTAGAGGAAGCAAAGAAACGGGTACAAACATTAGATTTGACTGCGTTATCTGAAGTCAATTCAGAAACATTGGATCAAGATATCCTAAACCGTTGGGAGAACTGGTGTGAGCAAACATGGAATAAAACTCAAAACCTAGAACTACGTTATCTGTTGCGAGAATTAATTATGTTTATTCGTGCCTATAGTGCATTTGGAACAGATTTATGTGGTGAAAGTCTGAAAATCAATCATACTAATGCTCGTGAGGGTTTAAAGCTAACTAGTATATCCCCTGTCAATCAAGAACTTAAGTTTGAAGATATACCTTTAAATTCAAAGACAAATGTAGATAAAAAGCGACCCTCACCAGAGTTATTGCAAAAAAGTTTTTCACTAATTCGGCGCGTAAATATTAATGTCAAAATATCTAAACAAATTTGGAATCTAGGCACAACAAAAGATACAGCCAAGTTTATTCTTCTAGATTTTCCTGGATTGGGTGCGGCGGATTCGGGAGTGAGAGATACCTTTGTGTCACTGCGAGAGTTAGAGGAAGTACAAACAATTCTCATCATACTTAACGGAAGAACGCCGGGAAGCGATCGCGTCAATAGAATCTTCAACATGATTCAGCAGAAAAGACCTAAGCCAACCCTCAAGGATTTTATATTGGTGGGAGTAGGTCGATTTAATCAACTTCCCATCGAACAAGAACAAAAACTTGACCAAATGATTAAGTCTACTGCTAATAATTCCTTAACCGAAACAATAGTTTTCCAAGAATTTAGCGAACTCAAAACTATCATTGACCAAGCCTCAGCATTAACCAGCCAAAAAAACCGCATCATTTTGTTAGACCAACTGATCGGTTTAGCAGAGTTAGCAAAACTTTTTAATAACATCAATGTAGGCTCTCCAGAGTTTTTAGCTAAATTGGCAGATCCAAATGATATCTCTCTACAACAGTCTAAGCGGATGGGCGAGAAGTGGAAAAATTTAAGCGATGGCCTCTTAGCCACAGACCCACATAGTTCTCTTGGGAAACAGCTTAGTTGGTTTGCACAAGAAGGCGGTATGGGTAAACTAAGGGAGTTAATCTTAAACCATGTAGCGGCTCATAGTTTGAACCAATTACATGAGGACACGCGTAGGGATGCCAATAAATTGGGTCAACAACAAGATCATCTGAAACAGGTATTATCTGAGTTAGGTATATCTTCAGAAGAAAGTCAAAAATTGAGTGAATTACGTAAACATCTAGAAACAATGACAAAAACCTACAAATATAGAAAAAAATTACGAAAAGAGCCACTAAAAGACCGAAGAGGAATTGCTATTACCGATGTGATCAAAGAGGAAGTAAGTTATCAAATATTTGCATGGAGAGAGTGGTATTCGCTATTCAACAAATCCCAAGATGGCATAATTATATTACCTCCAATAGGACAAGGTGATCATAATCGTCGAAGATTGTTTATTCCTACAAAAAGTGATGATTTTTATGAGATTTTTGACAAAACTATTAATACATTACAAGAGTTTACTCGTCAGTGCATTAAAGATGGAATTATCAATTTATTGCAACAATTATCCAATGAATTAGAACGAGAGATGCAATACTTAAAAGATAATCTCAATGATACAATGGAAGAAGATATCAAGAATCAACTTGGTGAGGAACAAGCTTACATATTTTATTCATTTTATAAAAATTATGATCCTAACAACTGGAAAAAAGATATCATTGATACAGCATTTGAAGCAGACACACCGATTGATACAAAAGTTGTATTTCCATTAGCATGTAAGAATGAAAAACATGAGAACGGTCAATTTTTGGATTGGGCATCAGAATACAAAGAAATTAACATCCAAACCCAAAATCAAATTCTTCTAGTGCAGCGGTTACGTGATGAAATAACTGCTAGCATAAGTTTACATCTAATTGAGTATGTAGGTCAAATCAATAAGAAAGTTGAGGAAAAAATTATGTATGAATTAGGAGAGTTAATTTTTGACCTAGATGCACTGCAAAACGAGGAACCATTATTAAGATGCATTGCAGGTGAAAAACAGAAAAATCAGGAACTTGATTCTGTTTCACCTATTCTCTCACAAATTGCCTCAATACCTCACCCTGATATTTCTAATTGAGCATGGGTAATGTTTAGTATTTAACAACTACAAATTCTGAAATTTCAACTCTTAAAATTTGAACTCTGCCTGTGAGGAAAATATAAATGCCTGTTGAAATTCGGGTTGTAACTAAATTTAAACTACAATTGCAAAAGAATAACCCTCTTGTTTTTTTGCTGCCAATAATTGAACTTGCTCGAGTCCCTCAATTTCCTCCCAATAATGAAAACATACCTTACATTTCTCGCATCACTTACTCTGTTAAGGGTACACCAAAAGAATTAGCAAACGATATTCAAAATGCTTACCACAATCTTGAAATAGTAACGCCAGAACCTCTAAATGATCCAAAGCGATTCACACAAGTTTCTTGTCCGCTGAATCCAACTTTGATAGAGCCAATCAATTGTACTTTGCAAGTGAGAGTCGAGTATTTTGATTCCGACGCTAATGGCCTGTTGCTATCTAAATCAAAGTATATTGAGAAAGAGTGCCATCTTTTTTCAGACTTTTGTTTGGGCTTGACAGGAAAACTATTCGCGTTGGAGCAGCAAATATTAGTACTTAAACCTGAATTAAACCCATCTGCAATAGATTTTGACTTAGAAGCGAGGATATCCACTATAGAGAATGAAATACTAGCACTCAAACATCAATCAACACAATCAAGCGTAACTACAATCAATCTAGAGGCGAGAATATCCGCCCTAGAGAATCAAATATTAACACTCAAACACCAATCAACACAAAAAGAAAATACAATGAATTCTACCGAATTAAAGCAAAGCAATAGCAATGGACAGCAAGAATCATATCCTGGCTGGTTAGCTATAGATTTTGGCACATCTAATTCCACAGTGACTCTCTTTGATCCAATTGAAGTAGCAATTACAGAACTTCTACCCAAAGAACAAGAGGAGTGCTTACTCAACCTTTTAGCTGCGTGGTTGTGTTCATCTGCTGCTGATGCAATACCTGGTGTGGACTCTCAGGAGTGGAAAAAGTTTATTGATAACATTAGCGAAATTTTAGCAATAGATCCAAATCAGACTGCATAAAGTTTTTGAAGGTAGGAACCGACTGCAATGTTTAGAAGTTATTTGCCAAATTGAACTGTGTTTAAACCAGAATGAGCCGTTTCGTAGAGCTGTCAGCAAAAAAATTTACCAAATATATCATGAAGTGTTTCGCATACCAACCCTAGAATCCCAAAATCTGATTCCGGTTATCCTCGATTCTATCACACTTGGTATAGAAATTTCTAGTGAGTTGGAAATTATAAATCTGACTCCTTCTTTAGAAGTGAGAATGGGTAGAGATGTAAAGATGAACAAAAACAGAGCAATATCTCAAAACACAAGCAATTCCTCCACAGAAATTATCAGCAGGTTTCATCACTCACCCAAACGCTACTTTGGCCAAGAAAGAAAAATCGAAGTTTCTATAGATGGAAAAGAACAAACTATTGAAGTCAAACATTTGATCCAAGCAGCTTGGAGGCATCTAATTAATTTAACCGACAACTACCGCAAAAATACAAATCGTAAGTTTTCTAAAGGAGAGTTCCAAATGGTGGTAGTAACTTACCCAACAATAGCACCACCACTTGTTCGCAAGGAGATGAAGACACTGATAGAAAATCTTAATATTAAGAATGTACAAACTGCCTACGACGAAGCCGTGGCTGTAGTCATGTTTTTTCTCTGGCGAGAATTTGGTGGTTATCTAAATATCGGTATCGAGTCCTTTAAAACCCGTTGTCGCCAAGAAGGTCACAAATGGTCACAAAATGTCCTAGTCTTAGATATTGGTGGTGGAACAACTGATTTAGCCTTGATTAAACTGACCTTAGAAGATATCACTCCTTCATTTAAGGATAATCAAGACCGAGGGCTGGGAGGAAGATATTATCAAATTACGCCTAAATTGTTAGGATCTTCTGGTCATTTACAATTAGGCGGGGAATTAATTACTCTGCGAATGTTTCGATTACTGAAGGTGGCAATAGTTGACTGTCTACTTACAGCCATTACCACAGGTAACTTAGAAAGTGAAACACTTCAGGACTTAATTCCTAATCTGAAAGAGCGCTTTCTGGAAAAAGATGAATACAAGCAAGGCTCACTTTTACAATGTATAGATACACAATATCCAGATCGTGAATTGGCTGCTTATAAAGATGCTCTAGATACAGCAGAGCAAGTGTTACCCACTCGTTGGCAAGTTGCTCCCCAACGCTTGCAAACTTTTTATACTCTCTGGGATTATGCTGAAGATGCCAAACTCAAACTAGGAAAAAGGCCACCAGAGAATGGTTCTGACTTAACTTTTACTCTCTCTGAGCAGCAAATTTCCGAGCTATTAAACCAAACTGGAATTAACTATAAGCAAGGGGAACAAAACTTTAATAAGTTTTCTGTTACTCTCAACAGCAAGCAATTTGAATTGGCAGCATCTTCAGTAATTACAGAAGCAGTTCGCATTGCCAAAGGACTGATGGAAAGTCGTTTAAAGACTGATAAGGGTGATCAAGATAACCAACAAAACTCTCAAGTAGAAAAAGGAAAAGTTGATTGGTTGATTTTGTCTGGTAAAACTTGTAATTTCGACATAGTCCAACGCGAAATATACGAAAATTTTAGCAGTTCTGATTACTTCGTATGGAATCCAGAGCGGATTACTTTTACTCCAAAATTTACCAAATTAGCTACTTCTGCTGGAGCTTGTTACGCAGAAAAGATGAGACAACTAAAATTCAGCCCGGAAGAAGCAAAACCATTGTTGAGAAAGGGAGCTAATCAGCTGCGTATAGATGTGCAAAACTTATTTTTTTATCTGCCCTGTAACTTTAAACGTCAAACCCAAAATACTAATTACTTCTTAGAAATATTTAAAGCCGGACAACAACTTTATCAAATCTCAGCCAACGATCAGGTAGCAAAGGTTCGTAATGAGTGGTCAGGAATCCAGTTGAGCAATAATATTTTCCGTGAAGACTACGAGAGGGCGAAACCACAATTTTGGGGGAGTTTTAATGGTAATAATCTGTGGCTGAAACTTAAAGAGTTGCAACCTACTCTGAACGAGAAAATGTTTCAGGAGAACATTAAAATTCAGTTTGAAATTGATTCTACGCTGGATATCAGCATTCTAATTTGTCAAAAAGAACCTCATTATTTAATTGATGATCATGATGGTAATGGCATTGATGTGACACAAATAACAACAGCAACTAACACAAATATAGAAACACCATTACTATTTTCTTCTGACAAATTAAATCATCAGGATATTGCGGTGAATGTCTTAGAAGCAAATGCCGTAGATCAGCCAAATGCCTATCATTTAGTCTTTGAAGCTATCAAGTATAATCCTCAGTTCAAAAAGTTTCACTATAGTAGTGATAACCAGAAGCCGCCAGTAAATGGCTTAATTAGTGAACCTTTGCCTGATTTTCCAGAAAGCGGCAAGCATACGTTTTATGTCCGTGATGTAGATACCGAAAATAATCAGGAAAAGTGGCTGAGAATTGGTGATTTGAGCAAACCAGATGTGACTCCAGAATTCCCTTGCCAATATCGTGTCTCTCTTGATGAAAAAGGTATGCTCCGATTGCATACGGGTGAAGTTCCCTATTGGGAATCGAACACTCAAGAATGTCTTTTACAAGAGGGGTATGTTTTTCGTACTCAATTGTATTTACAACCTAATGAACTTGACAAAGAACGTGACCCGTTTTGCGGTATACATTAAAGAAGATCAATCAATAATCCAAAATCTAAAATTGGTAGAGTAAAACTGAAGGCGATATTTATGCAGCACCTACGCGAGCTTTTGGGAATATATGATTCTCGGATAGGTCAGTTTTTTCGGTCTAGTTTACACGGACTGGAAGCTTCTTTAAAAAAAACTAAAGAACAATTTCCAGAAGACCCTGGAGCGAATATATGTGATGGTGTGCTGCAAGATATTCAAAGCCTTTTGCAATTACCTTCTCCTGATAACTCCGCTAACCAAAGACAGAACACATTCACAACTATAAAAGCAGAAAATGAATTGAAATTAAGTCCTCTCCGGGATGCTTTTAATTCTGACAAAAACCTCATTCAATATTTGGGAGATTTCCAACTTCATAGTCAGACAGATTTAGACTTATGGAAGGAAATTCAACATAAACTATTACGGCTTCCTAGTGAATTAGCTAGGTCTTGGAGAGAACGTGCTTTAACAATAGCTCAAGATATAGGATCTGAAATTGATACATCGAATATTGAGCAACTCCGCTTTAAAGATGATAAAGATATTTACCCTGGACTTCAAGGATCTATCCAGGCTAAAGGTTTATCCTTATCTACATCTGAAAATGCATTTCTAGATTCGCAAGTTTTACAGGGAAATGAATATGAGGATTTATCTGATGATTTGAAGTTACTTGCTTGTTTGGTATCTATTTGTATATATTCTATTAGTGTAGAACCAGATTTACACCATGCTTTGGAAACAGTTTATAGGTTTGATACCATAAATTTGCGTTCAAATTTAGAAGAGTGTAACAGGTATATTAATACTCTCAAAGAACGCTTTCAACGTACAATAATATCTGAGAAAAATGGAGAAACACTAGCGATTTTGAGAGATTGGATCAATATAGATGAGGCAATAAACTCTCTTGTGTTCTTACCACCTGCTGATTCTGATTCTTGGTGCGGTGAATTACAGAAAAAATCACGACGCCTACTTTTGAAGAAAGCTAAAAGAGCAAGAGAAGAAGGTCATGATGTACGAATTCAAAAATTATCAGGAGTCTATGCTAATATCCATAATTTATCTTCGGGTTATGATTTATCGTTGAAGATTGGGGGTATTCCAGGAGAAGTACAGGCTTGTCTGCGAGTATATGCTCGGATTAACCAAGAAGAGTTGAAAGGGAGAGTTATATATCGCTCATTACAGTAGAGATGATTGAAAACTTTCCGGAGGTCTAAAAATTATGCTATGATGGTTGGATGCTTTACGAAATAGTCAAGCAATTTGGAATAAGTTTGGTATTATCAGTCACATAAATTCTTGAGATTCTCGTCTTTAATTAAATTTTGAATTTTCAACTGATATGCGTCGCTTACTCATCTATGGTTTAATTTTGCTGTTTTCACTACTGATAACTATAATTTTTTGGCCTGTCAATGATTCTGAATGTAACTCGGAAGCTTTTTTAGCATCAAAAACCCCGAAATTTCAAGTTCAAGCGACTAAAGTTGTCGTCCAACCCTGGTTAGGAGAACATCATGTATATGGGATTTTTATGGTTCCTAATGAATATGAACAAACACCATTTTTTGTGTTAACAGTTAAAGGTGCTGGTCATGATTGTTCTCGACCGTTTGGACATAGCCAATATTATGATGGTGTTGTAGCTGAACCAGGAACTCATTTAATTAGAGACTACATTCGGACTCGGATTGCAATCAAATCAATTTTCCAAGGTTTGTATTTTCATCTTGATGATCCGGAAAGTTGGACTTTGACTTTTCCTCAACTAAAGTAAATTTAACGACATTTATTTCACCATCTACGGATGAATTCTCTAGAAGCATATCAACAGCTTGTTATTAATGAAGCAGAGGGTGCTGTTAGTCAACCCTTAAAAGAGGCTTTTTTGTCGCTACTTCAAGCGGTTGACGCAGGAATTGGTAACTGGATTTGAATAAATACTATTTCTAATTATAGCAATTGAAATTACTTGAATTCCTAAAATAAAGGTATAAACATTCACAAACTACAAAAAAGTACATAAAATTATGAATAAATACAGATAACTAAAAACATTTAATTATCCGAGAAAGCTTTATTTATATAGATTTGAGGGGATTTACAAATCTCAATATTATTAAAATTAATCAACTTAACTTCATAGTATTTAACTAGAATTTTTCATACAATATTTATGTAAACTTCCTCAAAATTCCGCAATTCTCACCAGGACAATTGCCTATAATGTTATGTATGCTTCAGGTATAGGATTCCGATTTGGTTTTGATCACAGAGGGAGAAATTCCTCTGGTGGTACAACTCGACTTTCTCTGTTCTTTGTTCCCTATGTACACAAATGTATTTAACCATCCCAGGGAATTCCTATATATCGCCGGCATTTGGCAGCGATTACATAAAATGCTAACTATTGCCAACCAGCTTTAATGAGATTTTGTCGCTCTTATGACTCAAAAACACACAAAAATTAAATTTCCGCTTTGGCAGTATTTGAATCAGCCCTTGTTCAATCCTGATTCTAAATTAATATGGAATCCTTATCGTTTTGCCTCTATCTGGCGAATACAACTTTTAGAAAAGTGTTGGCAGAAAGAATATAATACTGAAGGGCATCAACAGTATTAACACGGTAGTAATTCTAGGTTTCGTTTTGGTGTAGGGTTCTAAATGCTGATTTCTACACCTCTATTTTTCCCCTACATCAATCAATTTTCGTATTCGTAAAAGCCCTGAGACAATAATGTATTTTTTAAATTATTACTTCTCGTAGCCAAAATTCTGGAAATAGATGCTGTGGAATTGAACAAAAAACTGTTAATCTGGAAATCCGGTTGTAAAAGCAAAATCATCATGTTTTTCAATCTTACCCAAAAATGCTTGAACACCTTGCTATTGACTTGTTTTGGAGATTTATATGTCTTTTGTTCCCTTACATATTCACAGTGATTATAGTCTATTAGATGGAGCAAGTCAGTTACCAGAGTTAGTGAACCGGGCGATAGCCTTGGGAATGAAAGCGATCGCCCTGACGGATCACGGTGTCATGTACGGTGCAGTAGAGTTAATAAAAATTTGTCGCAGCCAAAATATTAAAGCCATTATTGGCAATGAAATGTATATTATTAACGGCGATATTGAAAAACAAGAACGTCGTCCTCGTTACCATCAAGTGGTTTTAGCGAAAAATACGAAAGGTTATAAAAACTTAGTTAAAATAACTACAATTTCTAATCTACAGGGAGTTCAAGGTAAAGGTATTTTTTCTCGACCTTGTATTAATAAAGAACTATTAAAACAATATCGAGAAGGATTAATCGTGACTAGTGCTTGTTTAGGTGGAGAAATTCCCCAAGCAATTCTGAGTGGTAGACCAGATGCAGCTCGAAAAGTGGCCAAATGGTATAAAGATGTGTTTGGTGAAGATTTTTATTTAGAAATTCAAGACCACGGCTCCCAAGAAGACCGGATTGTAAATGTAGAAATTGTCAAGATTGCCAGGGAACTAGAAATTAAATTCATTGCTACTAACGATTCTCATTATATTTCTTGTTTTGATGTCGAAGCACATGATGCTTTGTTATGTATTCAAACCAATACCCTCATCAGTGAAGATAAGCGGATGCGTTATAGCGGTACAGAATATCTCAAATCTGCGGATGAGATGAAGTTACTATTTCGTGACCATTTAGCTGATGATGTGATTCTGGAAGCTATTGCTACCACCGAAGAGGTAGCGGATAAAGTCGAGCCGTATGACATTATGGGGGAACCACAAATTCCTACACCTCCCATTCCCCCTGGTCATACTGCTGATACTTATGCCGAAGAAGTAGCATGGCAAGGACTTTTATCCAGATTAAATCGCAAATCCCGTCAGGAAGTTGATCCAGTTTATAAAGAAAGATTGGAATATGAACTGACCATGATTCAACAGATGGGTTTCTCTAAATATTTTTTAGTAGTTTGGGACTACATTAAATTTGCCAGAGATAATAATATTCCTGTGGGTCCATGGTCGAGGTTCTGCGGCAGGTTCCTTGGTTGCTTATGCCATGAAAATTACTAACATTGACCCAGTACATCATGGTTTATTATTTGAGCGATTTCTGAATCCAGAACGGAAATCTATGCCTGATATTGATACAGATTTTTGTATCGAACAACGGGATAAGGTAATTGACTATGTGACTGAAAAATATGGTAAAGATAGAGTTGCCCAAATTATTACTTTTAACCGTCTGACTTCTAAAGCAGTTTTAAAAGATGTTGCCAGAGTGTTAAATATTCCCGTATGGGGAATCAGATAAAATGGCGAAAATGATTCCGGTGGTGCGGGGTAAACCCACTAAACTCAAGGTGATGATTTCTGATGATACTCCCGAAAAAGAGTTTAAGAATAATTATGAAAATGACCCTAGAGTTCGTCATTGGATTGACATGGCTATCAGAATTGAAGGGACAAATAAAACTTTTGGGGTGCATGCAGCAGGTGTAGTAATTTCTGCTGACCCTTTGGATGAAATTGTCCCTTTACAACGAAATAATGATGGTTCAGTGATTACCCAATATTTTATGGAAGATTTGGAATCGCTGGGATTATTAAAAATGGATTTTCTGGGGTTGCGTAACTTAACCCTGATTCAAAAAACTATTGATTTAATTGCCGAAACCAATGGTTATAAAATTGACCCAGATGAAATTACGGGTCAAGAAAGAAAAGCTCAGAGGATTTTAAGCAAAGGAGAGCATAGCTCTTTACCTAAAGATGTTCAAAAAGCTTATGACTTATTAGAAGCAGGTGAGTTAGAAGGAATATTTCAGTTAGAATCTTCCGGGATGCGGCAGATAGTTCGAGATTTGAAGCCTTCTAATATAGAAGATATTTCTTCTATTTTGGCACTTTATCGAACCAGTTCAATTAGATGCAGGACTAATTCCTAAATTTATTAATCGTAAACATGGACGGGAGGAAATTGCTTATGAAACTGCTATTTTGCAACCGATATTGAATGAAACCTATGGAATTATGGTTTATCAAGAGCAAATTATGAAAATTGCTCAGGATTTAGCTGGTTATTCCTTAGGCCAAGCTGACTTGCTGCGTCGAGCGATGGGGAAAAAGAAAGTTTCGGAGATGCAAAAGCAACAGGAAAAATTTATTGATGGTGCGACTAAAAATGGTGTGAAAAAGCAAGTAGCGGAAAAGCTATTTGAGGATATGTTGAAGTTTGCTGAATACTGTTTAAGCTATGATACTGAAGTTTTAACGGTTGAATATGGTTTGCTTCCCATTGGGGAAATTGTCGAGAAAAGAATAGAATGTACCGTATTTAGTGTTGATAGTAATGGGATTGTTTATACCCAACCCATTGCCCAATGGCATAATCGCGGACAACAAGAGGTGTTTGAATACTGCACTGAAGATGGTTCAGTAATTCGGGCTACCAAAGACCATAAGTTTATGACTACTGAGGGAGAAATGTTGCCTATTGATACTATATTTACAGATGGATTAGATTTATTGAGGGTGGAAAATCTACCAGTAGCTTAATCGGAGAGATTTATTTGCATTTATTGGTTGTTTCTTAACTTGAGCTTAAAGATTAGTTGCTATGATTTCATGGGTTGCTGGTATGTACTACTGTAAACTATTTCTAACCAGGTTTGATGACGTATAAATATCATAATCAAGGATTGACCGATGCTGGCTATGCATAGCATTTCAAATGCTGACAAATTGAACCTACAACTTGAGTCTACCTTAAAAGATCTACCTGTTTGGACTGTGCATCTGGAAATAAGTCGTCGAGGAGAAGAATTAGCCGCACTTTTTGACGAAGAACCTTTACTACCAGGAATTATTCTTACCAAAAATCAGCAATATCAAGGGATGATTTCTCGACGGGTATTTTTTGAACAAATGAGTCGCCCTTATGGTTTAGGACTATTTGCGGGACGACCTGCTCAAAATTTATATAACTTCCTTAAACCTGAGGTAACGGTATTTGCTGATAATAAAACTATTGTCGAAGCAACTCAGATTGCATTAAGGCAATGGCCCAAAAATACGTATGAACCAATCTTAATCAAAACTAAATCTTTTAAATATGGATTAATCGATTTTCAACATTTACTTTTAGCTTACTCACAAATTCAGGTTTTTACACTAGCCCGACTACAACAAGAAGAAGAGGATGCTAGAGTAGCTAAAGCAGGTTTTCTCGACCTTCAGCATAGCTATACGCGGTCAGTCCAGAATGAAAAAATGGTAGCTTTGGGACAATTAGTAGCAGGGATTGCTCACGAAATCAATAATCCCATTAATTTTATTTATGGTAATCTTAGTCACGCGACTCAATACGTAGAAGACCTATTTCATTTGTTGCAATGCTATCAGGAACAATATCCTGATGCTAAAATCCCCCCAGAAGCAAACATGGATGTTGCAGATATTGACTTTATTAAAGAAGATTTACCCAAGTTGATATCTTCGATGATGACTGGTGCTAGTCGAATCCAAGAAATTGTCTTATCCCTGCGTAATTTTTCCCGACTTGATGAAGCAGATATTAAAATAGTTGATATTCATGAAGGTATTGATAATACCTTAATAATTCTCAAAAACCGTCTTAAATCTCAACCTGGTCGTCCAGAAATCAAGGTGATTAAAGAATATGGCACACTGCCTCGGGTAGAGTGTTATGCTGGACAACTAAATCAGGTATTTATGAATATTCTGAATAATAGTATTGATGCGCTGACTGAAACTTATCAAGTATCAGGTTGTCCTGGCAATTTTAAAACCGCAAATTCTCGTCATCTCACCATTCGGATTATCACTGAAGTTAGAGATAATCAACAGATAATTATTCGTATTGCTGATAATGGTATGGGAATCCCAGAAGATATTCAGAAGCGTTTATTCGACCCCTTCTTCACTACTAAAACGGTGGGTAAAGGCACAGGTTTAGGATTATCTATTAGTTATCAGATTGTAGTGGAAAAACATGGTGGTCAATTATATTGTGCATCTGCCCCTGGGAAAGGTGCTGAATTTATCATTAAAATCCCTGTGAAACTTACATCAAATTAATCACTAAATGCTATTTAGCTCACCTGCGATGAAATTACCTCTATATGGCAAAAGAATTTTAATCACATCTCCCAGAAATTATGCGGCTCGCTTGTGTGAACAAATTCTGAAAAAAGGTGGTTTACCAGTTTTAATGCCCACCATTGAAACCAGTTTTTTAGCAAATCCGACTGCGTTAGATCAAGCTTTAAAAACAATTCATAAATTTGACTGGATTGTGTTTACTAGCAGAACCGGAATTGCGGCATTTTTTCAGAGAATGAATGATTTAAATATGCCCACAACTCTACTCCAAAATTGTAAATTGTGTGCGTTAGGAAAAGATGCAGAAAGTTTATTATCTTTTGTGGGTAGAGTTGATTTAGTCCCCGCAGAACCTAGTCCTGTCGGCATTATCGCTGAATTTTCTCAAATTCCCCAAATGCAACAGCAAACAGTTTTATTACCTATACCAGAGGTTGTGGGTATACCGGAGCCTAACATTATACCTAATTTACTCAATGATTTAAAAAAATTAGGAATAGAATTTACTTCCGTACCTGCGTATGTTACTCAGTGTGTAGATAAAGATATCTATTCAGTGGAATTAAACTTGATTCGTCAAGGATTTATTGATGTCATTGCTTTTAGTAGTACAGCAGAGATAGAAAGTTTTCTGCGGATGGTCAACTCTCAAAGCGACTATGAACATACTCTGATTGCTTGTTTCAGTTCACTTATACATCCGCCAATGCTCAAAAATTAGGGCTAAATGTATCTATCTGCGCGAAAGATTATAGCTCATTTGCAGGTTTTGCAGAGGCAATCTCTTCTGGTGCAGTGTAGGCAATAGCTTCCAGGGGGCGGGTACGCCATCGCGGTTTTAGTTAACCACCTACTTACTTAGGATAGCGTATAAAAAAATATATTTTATCAAAAATATATTTTTTATGTGAAGCTAAATTTCAGTAATGATGTCAGCACGTAGGTAGAAAGATAATGTATATAATTAATCGCTTGCCGGATCAAAGTCAAAATTTAGCATTTTGTAACTACTAATATATCTAACGTTAATTGCTAAAAGCCTTGAAAAACTTATGGTTTTTGCAACACATTTGTAATTAAGAAGTAGTGGGATGTAGTTTACTTACCTCCGTAGATATTGTGAAGATTATGTGAAATGAACATATTGGCATATTTAATCAATAGTCATAAACTTCTACAAGTCGTCAAACAAGTTTGACATCTGGCTCAAGATAGATATTTATCATGTCACATCTCGGAAATAGAGTGAGGAGATAAATTTTTCTCTTGCTAATTACATAAATCCATCCTCAACATAACGAATAAAAATCGGGGTGCCATGAACGGAAAACGGATCTGGAAATTTTTGTGTGCGCTGACAGTGATAATTGCATTGGTATTTGCACCAATGGCTAATTCATATGCTCAACAGCCTCCTGCTAAAGAAATTATTACCGCTGACATCATAAACAGACTTAATTTTGATTTGACAAATATAGAGTTGTCACAATCTGAATTATTATTTCATAATCCTAAAGAAGTAAAGGATGTAAGCAATATAACGTTAACAGCTAAAGTTGTTAACGATTCCATCGAAAACTCAAAATACAAGGTTACTCATCCTTCCTATAATGGAGATTGGACAAGAACCATACGTATTAAAAAAATACAAGATTCCGAAGGAAAAGATTTAGCAGAATACCAAAAGCTTGGAATTACCTTGATCAACAATCTCTTTTATGACAAAAGCCGTGAACCAATTAATTCCACAGATAAAAATCCACCAGTAATAAAAAATAGCACAGATAATGGGTGTCAGTACACAGAACAAATAGGCGGAACTGTACATAACAAATCCCACAACTTGGATACTACCAATTTCCACACCCACGGTCTTCATGTTTCTCCCAATGGTTGTTCTGATAATGTATTGAGGATAATGAAGCCCAAGGTTACGGGCGGAGATCCTGCTCCTCGATACCAGATAAATGTTCAAATACCCAATAATCATCCAGGTGGTACTCATTGGTATCATCCACACAAACATGGCTCAACCGCGTTTCAGGTTACTGGAGGCATGGCTGGAGGCACTGATTGTAGAAGGAAAACTTGATAAGTTACTGGAAGATTACAAAAAGACAGAGAAAATCTTTATCTTTCAACAAATAACCTATGATGACCAGGGCGGAATATCTACCAGTCCAGGAAGAACTTTGAATGAAGCAACTCTTATTAATGGTCAACTTGTTCCCTATATTATATTACAACCCGGTGAGGTGCAACGTTGGCGTCTTCTTCATGGTGGTATCAATGAAACCATCATGCTAGCGTTAGAGAGGAGAGTAACAGGAGCAGCAGCAACTGAAACAGCCATCGAAACAAACCCAAAAGATATTATTGAGCTTCAAGAAATTGCTGTAGATGGTATTACTTTGGGTAAAATAGATGCCTGGGGTTCCAAATCTCCCGTTGAAAAAGATAATCTCTCCAAGCCTGCCCTGGAACTTGAACCTGGATATCGTAGTGATGTTCTAGTCAAAGCGCCTGAACTACTAAACGGACAAGACTTAGAATATCTACTTTTAGATAAATCTAGTAAAGGTTTTCAGCCAAATACAACAAAAGAGAAGCGACATATCCTAGCCAGAGTATTGGTAAGTAACAAGGTAGGTATAGGTGATTTAAAGGTTGTTAAAAAATTGCCAGATGAAATCACATTGAAAGAAGTAAAAGACGCGGAAGTACAAGCCACTGATTGGCTGAGAGATATCACTGAGGAAGAGATTGTAGAGAGACCTCCAGTGGAAATTAAGTTTGCTAAACTTGGTTATACTTTCTTTAATATTAATGGACAACAATTTAGTTTTGATCCAAAGGTATCCAGCCCTATTAAATTGAAACTTGGCACTGCTAATAAATGGATTCTTAGTAGTGATCAGTTTAGTCATCCTTTCCATATTCATGTCAATCCTTTCCAGTATACGCGTAAAGATCCTCATGGCAATAACGAGACAATTTGGAAAGATACTTTGATGGCTGTAAAAGAACCTCGGGAGATTCGTAGCCGTTATCAAGGGTATGATGGCAGATTTGTATTACACTGTCATATCTTATCTCATGAGGATGGAGGTATGATGAAAGTGGTGGAAATTACTCCCTAGATTCCCAATCACAATCCCATTAACACCATAGAAATTTCATAAACTATGAGCATCCCAATGTATAAACATTCGGGATGCTTACTTTTGTAGTATAATAAAAGTTACCACTTGTCATAAGATTATGGTGGGTAAAATCGGGAGGGGAAACATCCCACACCGTAGATACTTGTAGTTTACTTAGTCAATTTTGATTTGGAAGTATATTTATGCATAAATTCTGGAGAATGTCAAGTGGAATCTTGATGATGTTGGGAATTTGGTCAATATCATTGAATGCTAATGCTAATGCTAGTGATTTAACAGTAGAAGTAGATGGATTAAGAAACAACAAGGGAAAATTGTGTTTAAGTTTATTTGCAAGTGGTCGAGGCTTTCCGGCTAATAGTAATAAAGCTATCAAAAATCAATGTGTTCAGATTACAGATACTTCACAATTTGTGACATTTAAGAATCTGTCATCACAGGGTTATGCTATTAGCGTTCTTCATGATGAGAACAGCGACAATAAAATGAATTTCAATTTTGTGGGGATACCAACGGAAGGATTTGGATTTTCTGGTAATCCGCGTGTTGTTTCGGCCCCACCTAAATTTAGAGAATGTTTATTTTTGGTTGCCGGAGCTAATACTAAAATCAATATTCAACTCAATTACTTTTAGAATATGGATTTAGGTTGATTAGCAGAAACCAGTAGCTAACAACTGTCTAGCTACTGGTTTTGGGAATCCTAATCTTATTTCAGGGCGAATGATGGGGCTCGAACCCACGAATGGTGGTACCACAAACCACTGCCTTAACCACTTGGCTACACTCGCCATCTATATTTAGACTATAACACGACTACAAAAAAAGATCCAGATTTTTTTGCCAGAAACAGAATTATTCATTAGCAAGTCTATTAATTACAGTGAATTACGTCTAAGTACCATGAAAAAATTAACAATTGTTACATCCTTGGGAATAGCTGGTATGGTTATCTTAGGAGGTGTAATGGCTAAAACCAATCCTGAGCAACCAGCCTATCAAGAATATGCCGTGCAACGACTGGCTACAACTCTAAAAACCGATGTTTGTAAAAAAGCACCAGGACTGTTAGAAAATCTAGTCAAGTTTAATTGTCCCCAGTTCGTTGATTCGGCTAATCCCAAAATCCGTGAAATCATTACTAATAGTACAGAAAGACAAAACTATCTCCTGTTTAGTATTTACCATACGGATTTGAAACTTCATTCCTTGTTACCCAGTTACAAAGTTGAAACTGTGGGAATTTTCAATAATTTTTATACATATTCTTCCAATTTAAATTGAGCCATGAGCTTCTGTACGAATCCTAACTGTGTGCAGCCCCAAAACTCTGATGATTCTCGATTTTGTCGGCGATGTGGTAAACTCTTATTACTCAAAGACAGATATCGAGCTATTCGGCCTATTGGAAGTGGTGGTTTTGGTAGAGCCTTTTTGGCTTTGGATCAACATATCCCCTCTCAACCCAATTGTGTGATCAAACAATTCTATTTTGCTGGCGGGTCAGGTTTTAGAAAGGCAATAGAATTATTTCATCAAGAAGCAGTACACTTAGATAATTTACAACATCCTCAAATTCCCAAGCTCTTGGCACACTTTGAACAAGAGCAGGAATTATATTTGGTGGAAGAATTCATTACAGGACAAAACCTCGCTCAGGAGTTACGACAAAAAGGTGTTTTTAGCGAATCCCAAATTTGGCAAGTTCTCAAAAATTTGTTGCCAGTCTTAGTATTTATTCACTCTCAAAAAGTCATCCATCGGGATATAAAACCAGCAAATATCATGCGAAGAACGCCGAGTGGGGAACTGGTTTTGATTGATTTTGGCATTGCCAAGCAAATAACTGCTGGAGCATTACTACATACAGGGACTAGCATTGGTAGTCCAGAATACATGTCTCCTGAACAGGTTAAAGGTAAAGCCTTGCCAGCTAGTGACCTTTATAGCTTAGGTGTTACTTGTATTAATTTATTAACCAGTATTTCTCCTTTTAATTTATTCGACATCACTAGCGATCGCTGGGCGTGGCGAGATTATCTACCTAATGGTAATCTGATTGATAATTACTTGGGACAAATTCTCGATAAACTCTTACAAAATGCTCTTTCTGAACGTTATGAAACTGCGGCTCAAGCTTTACAAGCACTGACTTTACCACCACCGACTGTTTTACTACCACAACGTCAGAAAAAGTCATCTTTGACCCTAAGTTCTCAAGTAGGAATTAATTACAAAGAGTTACGCGAATTACTAACCGCAAAAAAATGGCAAGCAGCAGATAAGTTGACCTGGGTATTAATGTGTCAAGCTTTATCAAAACCTACAGATAGTTTTATTTTTCCGGGTGAGATTGACAGATTTCCCTGTGAGGATTTATTGATTATTGATCAGTTGTGGACAAAATATAGTCAAGGGCATTTTGGTTTCAGTATTCAAAAGCAAATTTACGAAAATTGCAATCATGACTATGGACAGTTTTGTGCTGCGGTTGGTTGGAACTTACATCAATCAACTTCTTCTAGTCAAAAATTATCTTTTCAGATGTCAGCACCAACAGGTCATTTACCTTCTCATATTTGGGCTGGTGGGACTGTATTGGGGAGACAAGTCAGTATATTAGTTGCAAAATTGACGAGTTGTTATAATGAGTTTTTGTGAATTTTTGTTTTATGGCATCTGCTTATCTATTAGTGTCTCATGGAAGTCGGAACCCTCGACCCGAACTTGCTATGCAGCAACTAGCACGGCTAGTAAGTCATAAATTACCAGGTCACGATATGTTAAGTATCGCTACCTTAGAACTAAGTCCTCAACCTTTGCATGAGCAGATTCAGCAATTTGCTCAAAGTGCTTTAGCTTGTGGATGCGATGAACTAAATATAGTCCCCTTATTTTTACTCCCAGGAATACATCTCACCCAAGATATTCCCGCAGAAGTCCAGAAAGCACAAGTTACTAATCAAGATATAGTTATTAAAATTCAACCATATTTAGGTTCTCACCCTGATTTCGGACAGCTAATAGCTCAACCATTAGCTAAAATAAAGGTAGATGCATCAATTTTGTTAGCTCATGGTAGTCGTCGTCAGGCTTCACAACAGCAATTAAACACAATTGCCGAAAATTTGGGCGCAGTAGCAGCTTTTTGGGCTGTCCCTCCCAGTTTAGAGACAAAAGTGCAAGAATTGGTGAATGCGGGACATCAGAAAATTGCCATTTTGTCATATTTTTTATTCGCTGGGGGGATAACCGATGCGATCGCTGAGTCTGTAGAAAGGTTAAAATTAAAATTCCCTGGGGTAGACTTTCAATTAACAGCACCTTTGGGAGCCAGTCCAGAACTAGCTGATTTAATTTGGGATTTATTAAATTCATGAACTCCATCCACCAGGAGCAAAAAAAGTTTTTGGGTAAAGTGTATTTAGTTGGTGCAGGGCTGGAGATCCAGGACTAATGACCTTGAAAGGAAAAGGTTTATTAGGTTGTGCAGATGTGGTTATCTATGATGCTTTGGTAAGTCCAGCAATTTTGACCATGATTAATCCCCAAGCAGAGCAAATTAATGCTGGTAAGCGCATGGGGAGACATTCACTATTGCAGTCAGAAACTACTCAACTATTGATGGAAAAAGCTCAAGAGCATGCCATAGTAGTGCGTCTTAAAGGCGGAGATCCATTTATATTTGGTCGTGGTGGTGAAGAAATGGCAGAATTAATCCAGGCGGGAATTCCTGTGGAAGTAGTGCCAGGAATTACGTCGGGTATTGCCGCCGCCGCTTATGCCGGCATTCCTTTAACCCATTGATTATATAGTTCTTCTGTGACGTTTGTAACTGGACACGAAGCGATAGGTAAGTATAAACCCACAGTAAATTGGCAAGCGATCGCCCAAGGTTCAGAAACTATTGTCGTATATATGGGAATTCACAATTTACCGGCGATAGTGGAACAATTAAGTTTAGCTGGGTTGAGTGTAGAGACACCCATAGCCTTAGTTCGTTGGGGTACTCTTCCCGAACAAGAAGAATTAATTGGTGAATTGGGGACAATTATTGAGCAAGTGGAAACAACTGGATTTAGTGCACCTGCGATCGCTATCATCGGTTCAGTTGTAAATATGCACAGTATTTTGTCAGGGAACAATATGTTGAAAGATCGTTTTTAATAAATCACCTTGAGTGAATGGTTTTGGTAAAGAACCTGAAGCTTTAACAATCTTAGCTTTAGCTCGATCAATCAAATTGATTTTACTCGTTACCATAATCACAGGTGTTTTCTTGAACCGCGTATTTTTCCGCAATAAAGAACATAACTCATACCCATCTAAATTGGGTATGGTTACATCCAGTAAAATCAGGTCAGGTTGAATATGTAGAACTTCCATTAAAGCTTGATGAGCTTCCCGAACTCCAATCACAGAAAATATTTGTTCATCTAAATAACTATTGATAGTGTCTAATCCGAGGGGAGTATCATTAATACAGAAAATAGTAAATGGTTTCTGGTGAGTTGGTTTTGTAGAAGCAGATGGATAACGATAGGTTGGTGGTTGTGGTGGATGTGATGCATAAAACTGTTCATAAGAAACCTTTGAACCACGGCGGCTTTTTTCAATTAACGAGCCTAAATCTAACTGACAAAACTTAGGTAAATCATCTAGAAAACTATCAGGAATAAATTCATAACTACCTTCATCTATACCGAGAAATGAATCTAGAACTTCCAAAGCTAATTGCTCAATCAACAATTCTGCTTGTAAAGAGGTAAGATATTTCTGATTAACTAACCAACAAATAGCTAAATAATCAGGATTGGGTATAGCTTTATTTTGAATTTCCACTTCAAAAATTGCTTGTAACTGCTGATTAATGTCATGGGGAAGAGTAGTAACATATTCACTTAGATGCTGCAAATGTCGGTAAATTGGCTCAAATATAGCTTCCGAATGACAAGCATAAACGAGATTACCTTCATCAGTATATATTGACCAAGAACCCGCAGGAGTAAAAACTTGTAAACAACCAGTAAAAGATTTATTAGCAATCTTTTTGAATAAGGATAAAGGTTGTATTTTCTGAAAAAATCTGTATCTACTAATAGGAAGTGTTTTCATTAAAACATCTCTAGGATGAAATAAAATTTGCTGTCACCATCAGTAGATCACCCTTTAATAATTCATGACGACATTTTTGCCAGTAAAATATCGCTGTTGACTTTGTGTTTGACTTTGAGTTGATTATAGCAACCGACTTTGATTCATACCTAATACCTCACACCCCACACCCCTATATCTCTAGCTAGATGAAAATAAAATAATTTAGTATATGCAGTTACAAAATAATAAAAATCCAAATAACCACGAGAAAATAGTATGGCAAAAATTAGATTGAGTTTCTGTATTTTTTGATAAAGATATAGGAATCTGCTTTGAGTTTTGAACGTATTTGCGTAGAGAGGGAACAGGGAACAGGGAACGGGGAACAGTACAGAGTCTCCCCACCTCCCCATCTCCCCAACCGTAGCTGGTAGAAAACCGGGGAATTACGCGAATTAGTTAAAATTTTCGAGTTGTTCCAAACGCAACCAAATATTTGGTGTTGCTACCTTCCCAAACTTCACCAGAGCATAATCACCTTTAATATCTAAAATCTCACCCTGGGATGTAAACAAATAACTGGGAAAGCGAGAGTCACTAGCTTTGGACTCCAGACTATTCTCCAACTTCTCACGCACAGCGCGAACCATATCGCCTTTTTTAATCGCCATCAGTTCCCCTGCAAATTTATTAACTTTGACACTCTCAGGTCTGAAGACACTGAGATTATACTGACAGAATTAGACTGCGGAACTACCGACTCTAACTCTCGCTACGACCGTCAAACGCCGTCTAGCTAGTTACGCTAAGTCCAACTTAGGTTTCTAGTTACTTTTGTGGTTTCTCATGCTTTCAGATGCCATCACTAAGCCAAGTCACGGTACGCTCAACATCCTGCCTTTATTAGCTCTTTTTGTGTTACCTCTCAATAGGCGTACTAAGTTGCAGGGATTTCTCCTATACTAGGATGTTTCAACGCGCAGATAGTTATTCTTACTCACAATTTCATCTTAACACCAAAAAAAATCAATGCGATTAAAATCGCACGAGTCGCTTCCCTCTGGCGTAAAGGGACTGAGTTTCCCGCATACCGAGTATTTCTATGAAAATTGTAACTTGTGAAGATTCTCTACTTCCTACTTCCTACTTCCCTTCACTTTTGACACTGCATACAAAAGTGACTGGAGCGCCCACCTAATTTAATTCGCTGAATCAAATTACCACAAACTCGACATGTTTCCCCGGTTCGGTTATAAACCCAAGCCTCACCACCATAGTTACCATTTACACCTTTAACATTAAGAAAATTACTAAAGGTGGTTCCACCTACAGCAATACTAGCTTCTAGAACTTGAATAATTGCACTTCGCAACAACTGAATCTGGGAAAACTGTAAATCTACACACAAAGTATCAGGTAATATACCACTCTTAAATAATGCCTCATCAGCATAAATATTACCTAATCCTGCTACCACTGACTGATCTAATAGTGCAGTTTTGATGGGACGACGACTTTTTTGCAGTTTATTAGCTAGATACTCCACTGTAAATTCTGGTGAAAATGGCTCGATGGCTAAATTAGCTAAACCAGTAATAATATTTTCCACCACTAGACCCGGAGGAACCCACCAAATTTTGCCAAAGGTACGTTGATCCACAAAGCGTAATTCTTGCTGTTTTCCAAAAAATAATCTGACTCTGGTGTGCTTATGCAATGGTTCATCTTGGTTTAACCACAAGAGTTGACCGGTCATTCGCAGGTGAACTCCTAGCATCGGGGAAGATGACGCAAGTGGTGAATTTGGAGTTTCTCCATCACCAGAAAGTTCCGCTAATAGATATTTACCACGACGATGCCAAGAGGCGATCGCACTGCCATGAATTCCCCGTAAAAACTCATCCACAGAAAACGGGTAGGAGATAGTGCGGTCTAGTAACACATCTCCACCCGTAATTTTTTGGCTAAGGGTCAATTGATTAAGACCCCGCCGTACTGTTTCCACTTCTGGCAATTCTGGCATTAAGTTGGGGACTTTGAGGAATATAGATAATTATCCCATCAAAGTTACCCCCTTCTCGCTGGAATGCTTACTTTTTAGCTTTGGCTGGAGCAGCAACTTCTATCAATTCAGCTTCAGCAAAGTTATTGGTGTTGATACCAGCGTAATTGACCTTATCGAAGCGGACAATTACAGGATACTTGATGCCGCTTTGATCGACAGTAGCTACAGTTCCTACTTCTTGGAACCAGTAGGATTCCTTGCGGAGAATTCGTACTTTAGAACCACGTTGAACCATGAGTCTTTTTCCTTTAATAAGTATCAATTGCCAAATAATTAAGGCTAACCGATTTCACTCTACAACCTTAAGGATATTGCTAGAGCCATTGTTAAGTTATTTGTCATCTTCGCTGGGTTGATGAAACAGACAGGGGGAGAAAAGGCACACCCACTCTGATATAATCAAACAGCTTCAGTATTTTTCTCACCAGTCCGAATCCGAATCACTTGTTCAACCGGGGAGATGAAAATTTTGCCATCACCAATTTCACCAGTCCGAGCCGCAGAAATGACTTTATCCACCACCATATCAACCTGATTGTCTTCCACAACGATTTCCACTTTTAATTTTTGTAGAAACTCAACGGTGTATTCTGAACCACGATATCGCTCAGTTTGACCTTTTTGCCTGCCGAAACCACGAACTTCAGAAACAGTCATACCCACAATTCCGGCATTAACTAAGGCGATTTTAACTTCATCCAGCTTAAAGGGGCGGATAATTGCTTCTACTTTCTTCATTTTTGACTCCTGACTTTTAATAGCTTCGTTTATATATCTAAGCAGATTCGTTGTCTGGCACTGTAACTATAGTGATACTTGTTTAGACAACCGAGAATCTGAACAAAATCCCCCCAAGAATTTGGGCATAGGGATTTAAGGGTAGTCAGAGCAGCTAAATAATCGCTGACACTAACGACTGGGATGTACAAAGAGAGGACGGACAATTAAATAACCAGCAGCAAACCCAGTAATGATAATTAACACAATAAATATGATTAACCACAAATTACTGAGTTCCTTTGGTTCCGATTCAATAGTTGTATAATACCGTACTTCCTGTTCTTCTATAAAAACTGGTTCAGGGATGGGGAAATCAACATCCACGACCGGGACATAAAATTCCTCACGACGGATTTTTTTGGGAGCAGATGCTTTTGGTGGACGGGGACGAGAAGCCTTTTGACGTGGGGGAACCACAGTTACTGGTGGCTTTTTCATCCGTTTTACCTCAGCAACAGGAGGGCTATCTACTGGATAATTTGATGGAGTTGGAGTAGTAGTAGTAGTAGTAGGGGGATCTGATTCCTGAGCAGGCTGACGGTTAACAGTACTGATATCTGGTTGATAATTAGGTTGAGGTTGATGATCATCCAGTAACTTTTGTAGATGTAAACAAGCCTTAACCACCTGGGCAATTTCTTGACGTAGGTGTTGATTCTCTTGGGTAATTTGCTGATTTTTCAGGTTGAGAGCATCTAATTTGGCTTGAGCGGCTTGTAACTCTGCGGCTAACTCCCGGTATACAGAAAGGGGTACAGAGGGAGAATAGTTAGGAGAAACTGGTTGACGGGGAAATTGGCTGTGAACAGAACCTGTGGTTGTTCGCATCTGTGATATAGGTTGTCAATAGTTAGTTGTTGGTGTTTAGTAACAATGGAAAGAAGTGTCCCACATCCTGCCTTTGCCAATATCCAGAGAGTAAGTGAGCGCAGTTGTAACATATTTCTTTGCTTGTTGTACTGCTGTCCACAAATCTTTGCCCAAAGCTAGATTAGCAGCGATTGCAGCTGATAAAGTGCAACCTGTACCATGAGTATTTTTTGTATCTACTGGTTCGGTTGTCAATGTTTCTAATTTATCACCATCAAACCAAATATCAACACCACGTAAAATACCCTGCATTCCTCCCCCTTTAACTAAAACAGCCTGATTGCCCAATTTACGGTAAATAATTTGAGCCGCCAATTGCATATTATCCAAAGAATCTATCTGTAAACCGCTCAAAATCTCAGCTTCATAGCGATTTGGCGTAATGATAGCGGCTTGGGGAATGAGGGTATGACACAAAGCCTCGATAGCATCATCATCGATGAGTTGTGCGCCTGTACGGGATACCATAACTGGGTCAACCACCAGATTGTGAATGTGTAAAGCCATTACTTGTTCAGCCACAGCAGAGATAATTTTCTGGTTAAGTAACATTCCTGTTTTTGCAGCATTAACCCCAATATCTTCCACTACCGCCTGAATTTGTGCCACTACTATCTCTGGAGTCATTGGCTCAACCCGTCTGACCTCCACCGTATTTTGAGCGGTAATACAGGTAATAGCAGAAGTGCCGTGAACACAATGAAAAGCAAAGGTGCGTAAATCGGTTTGAATTCCTGCACCACCACCACTATCTGAACCAGCTATGGTTAAAGCAACAGGTATCTTTGATGTAGCTTTGGTGTTCATAATTTGGGCATTTTTCTGGCAATACTGTAATGTAGCATTCAGTAGTGAATAATTGTGAAAACTATTTGGTTTGTAGTTGCGCTTTAGCGCCCTCAACTTTAAACGTCAGCGAGTTTCATAAATTTTACATAACTTTATCTGGTAGGTATTGAGCATGGGTATCTATTTACACAGAGATAGCGATGATTTCAATATATAAAAATTGCTGTAATATATTAGAGGAAAGCCAGTCCAAATATTACTGCTATAATTTAACCATTTTGGTAAATATGTTATTAGCTGAGAATCTTAATTCTAGTCAATTGAAGTCCTTTTCTATCAACGGATTATTCGGTTTTAAAGATGTAAAAATTCCATTTGACAAAGAAGCTATGATTATTATTGCAGAAAATGGTTGTGGTAAAACTACAATTTTAAATGCTCTCTACTATTCAATTTCTTATAAATTTAGTAGATTAAGTACTATTGATTTTGAATCAGTAGTGATTGAGTTTATATCTGGTGTGAATGTTGAAATTAAAAAAACTGATTTGATGGCTACTAAAAACTATATATCATCAGAGTTAAAACCTACTAGGGATATTACTATTGATGTTAATTCAGCAATGGATAATTCAGTAATGAATGTACTTGTTAATTCATTCATGGATAATTCAGCAATGAATTCAGCAATGAATGTACTACGCAATGTTGATTTTAGTAGTTTATTTCGGCATGAACATGAAGATGAAAGGAAAAAAATTGAAACAGCTATAATTCGTATTAAAAAAAATCTTAATGAATCAATCTTGTATTTTCCTACTTACAGAAGAATTGAAGAGGATTTAAAAAAATTAGGGCATCAAGATTTAACTTTGGCAGATACTGGTGATCAATTAATTCAATTTGGTATGGATGATGTCATTGCTAAATTTAAAGAAATTGAAAAAAAAATCAAAGATGCAACTTTTGATTTATTACCAAAAGTAAATGGTGAAATGTTAACTCAGTTTGTAGAAGGTATCACACCCACTCAAGAAATGAGGAATAGTATCCAACCTGAAACTTTAAATATAGTATTAACGAGAATTGGAGATAATATATCAGAAAATGATAAAAACAAAATTGAAGAACTTGTTAATTCAGGAGAAATTAATTCTGCTAAATATGATCAACTTGTTTATTTTCTATCTAAACTTCTAGGACTATATGAGCAACAAAAAGACCAGGATAATTCCATCAGGCAGTTTACACAAGTTTGCAATAAATATTTGCATAAGAAAAAAATTGTTTATGATGAAATGAGTGTAGAAATTTCCATAGTACAAGAAAGAAATAACCAACCAATAGATATTAGAAACTTATCTTCCGGTGAAAAGCAAATCATATCTTTATTTTCTAAAATTTATTTGGAGTCAGATAATCAGTACATAATTTTATTTGATGAACCCGAACTTTCTCTCTCTCTAGAATGGCAAAGATTTTTGCTTCCTGATATTCTAAAATCAGGTAAGTGTAAATTACTTTTAGCAGTCACTCACTCACCGTTTATTTTCGATAATGAGTTAGATGCAAATGCAATAGATTTAGATAATTTTGTTATAGAAAGATAAATGTCAGTAGATAAACTTAGAGAATCTCGGTCTAAAGCAGTAGTTGCATTTACAGAATTCACTCGACAATATAAAGAATATCAATCTGCTTTGTATTGCTTTTTTGAAGGTGAAGATGATAATAAATATTATGGAATTAGGATTGAAACTATCGCTAGACCTGAAAAAGATTTTTATTTTAATTGCAATGGTAAACAAGGGGTTTTAGACATTTACCGGTTAATTAATAATAATAAAAATTATGCTCAGGTTAAAGCAGCATATTTTATAGATAGAGACTTTGATTTATCAATGCAAGATACAGAAATAACAGGATTATATGAAACTCCTTGTTACTCAATAGAGAATTTATATACTTCTATTCAGAGCTTTTGCAAGATTCTGAGAAGTGAATTTAAACTTGCTGAATCAGAAATTGATTTTAATAACTGTAAAAATCTTTATACAAAACTCCAACAAGAATTTCACGATGTAGTTGAATTTTTAAATATTTGGATAGCTTGTCAAAGAGAAAAACAAGCTGTATTGAATCTATCTAGCTTTGAAATTAAAAATTTTGTATCAATAAATTTAGATCAAATAACAAATAATTATACAATTAATGATCTACAAATTCAATTTCCTAAAGCAATTATTCTTTCTCAAGAAGAATTAGATTTAAAGAAAAATGAATTATGTTCACAATTACGTCAGAAAAGCTTTAGGGGTAAATTTGAGATTTATTTTTTGTGTAGTTTTATTCAAAAACTAGTCGATGCAGCAAATACTGGAAATCCTCAGTATTTCACTAGAAAAATTAGTGTTAGCTTAAATGTAGGACAAAAAACCATAACTTCAATTTTGTCGCAATATGCTGACACACCTCCTTGTCTAATCGAATATTTAGAATCTTTTAGAAATTCTTAGAGAGGTTCAATAGCGGGCAAGATGCCCGCTCCACGGCTGAAAATAGCATGAACTATTTTGCTGGAATTTTATACAGAATTAACACAGTATGTAAAAACTCAATTAAAACCTCTCACTCCTGGTATATCTAAAACAAAGTCTGCTCCATATACAGATGCAGGAGTTTGAAATCCTGTAATTATTTGGCCTTGAATTACCTTTTTGATAATTGCTACAGCAGTTAAAGCCGTAAAATTATAAGCTTCAAGAACCAGAGAGTTTTGCAGCTACCTTTCTACCAGTTTCATCTTCAGCAAAACCCATCACACTCACTCGACCTTGAGCACGTTCTGATGCTGTTGGATTCATTGGTAAGGTTTTAATCAGATTTGCTAAAGCTTTTTGAAATAAAAATGAGTTAAATAACCATTGCAAATACTGACTCGATGCCATTAAGAAACTGATAGGAGCAGGGAAAACAGTATAAACTTCGATGTTGGGAATACTCGTTGTCTGGTAAGCTGTGATGATATCAGCACGCCAAGGGTTGGTTACTGCTGTTACTAATCCAGAACCTAAATCAATTTTCAGCTTTTTCTGCGCTGGTCGAGCTAGGATGAGTTTTCCTGCTTCTCTCACTACACCTGTTTGATGCAAATTTGGTAAAACTGTATTTGCTGTTCCTTGAGATGCACCACCGATGGTTTCATAGATTAAAGTCAGTCGGTTTGCTGTTGGTAACTGTTGTTTGAGATCAGCTGCTACGCAGTCTGTGGGAACCACTCCAAATCCTACCCCAGGAAGTAGCATTATTCCTGCGGTCTGAGCTTCAGTATTCCGTGCTTGTAGGTTTTCAAATTCAGGTACTTCTCCAGCTATGTCTAAATAGTGAGTTTTTGTTTTTAGACAAGCATCAACCAATGGTTGAGTAGTTTTTGAGAACGGTCCAGAACAATTGACCAAAGCGATCGCATCGTGGAGACAATCTGCGATAACCTGAGAATTATCTAAACTAAAAACCCGAAACTCTAGATTTAATTGGTTAGCTAGTGCTGTGAGGGAACTCTGGGAGCGTCCAGCTAAAATTAATTCTATACCCTGATTTTTAGCTGTATTAGCAATTAGATTTCCCGCATAACCAGTTGCTCCATATAATACTACCTTTGATGCCATAATTATTACCAGCCATAAATTAATATCAGTGATCAATTTTTTGCCATAATTTGACTTCTGGTGGTTCAGTCAAAAAATCTGCTGCTTTTCCCAGCAGATTTTTAATATATGGTTGCTCTAGGTGATAATCCAAAGCTTCTTGGTGAACCCAATTTTCATGTAATAAAAACCAGGATGAGTTTTCAAAAGACTGGTGTATGTCATAATTAATGCAACCTTCTTCCGAGTGAGTTGCCTGGATGATATGTTGAAATTCTTCGAGAAATTGTGCTTCTAAACCTGGTTTTACCTTGAGCAAAGCTGTAACGGTAACTTGATTGTTTGACATAGTGATTATTCCTCTTTTTTGTTTGATACTTAGGAAATAGAAAAAACTATTTCCTGTTCCTGTTTCCTATGTATTAATACTATTAATAACTTGAGAAGGTTTAAGGTAATTATAAGGTATGGGACGGATTTGGTTTCTAATATCGATTTGTCGTTCTATTTCGTGCAAATTTTGCTGGAATTGCACAACTAATTCTTGAGCTAAGGGGTCAGCAAATTCTTCATCGTAAAAACCCAGTTTGTCATAATGGTATGAAGTTAATATCTCTGTCCACATTACCTGATCAGCAGCTTGTTTAAAGGGAGGAAGTATCTTCATGATGGTTTCCAAGTCTACACCCTTAGTTTCAGGAACTGGGTGATAAGCTGCATAAGGCATATTGGGTACAAAAGCCATATATTCATACTGTGAAAAATTCAAAGCCGAGTGCAGAGGAGCGCAAGTGAAAACGACAACACTAATAATTTCTATGAGTTGTTCTAGAGTATTGATATTTCCAGGCATTCCCTTAACTCTACCCCCATCTTGAGCTACTAATTCTCTAGCCCAATTTTGCAATTCATAGTCACCACTTAAATCTTCAGAAGTTCTATAATAGAGTTGTAGATATTCTGTCACAAACTTGGTGATGGCATTCCACAATAATATCCCATCATCGCGGAAAGGAAAATGTGGTAAAATTGCTGGGTCATCAGTTTTACGACTTGCTAATAATGTGGGAAAAGTGAATTTCTCGACACTCCATTCTGCATAAGTATTTAAGACAAATCCTAGAGATTCAGCTAATGAACCTGCCATAAATTCATCCACTTAGCCCCCAGGTTGTAAAAACTGAGTCCGTCCCAAATCATTATCAAATAGCATAAAGCGGAAATGAGGTTTCAATAGCAAAGCTAACGGATGGTTAGGTGCTAATTGCCTTGCGGTTACAATGGCAAAGGGAGCCATTGCTGCATGAGTATAGCTAAAATGACTGCCTAATTCTTGATGATTGCCATCCGCAATTTGCACGAGAGTTTTTGCTAAAAACCAATCTAAATGAGAGTCATCTGGGGTATAAAGTAGACTATTAGTACCTGAATCCTGATTAATTTGAATCGCAATAGGTACTAGAGAACCACCATTAGGATTGTCGTTATTTTGCCAGTAAAATAGCGCTTGTGGTTTGGGAAGGTATTTTTTCCGGTTATCGACAGTACCACCTTTGACGTCTAATAATAAGGGATAATCTAATAAATAGATTTTTCCCTCCTTAAGTGCCTTTTCTAGATTAGATTCTGTGCCGGCAATTTGCTGAAAATGATAATTATTAACAGCTAAGTTATCTGGTAATGCATCAATTCTAGAAATGGCTAATGGGTTAGCCCCAGACAATCTTTGTTCAGCAAAGCAGGAATCTGTTTTATAATTTTTGATGACATTTGGTTTTGATAATATCGGCAATAAGTCTTCATATTCTTCCAATTCATCCAATCGGTCTACAAAATTTCTAGCCTTGGCAGCTAACATATTAGGAACCAGACCTGCCATACTTGCCAATCGTTTTGCTGTATACTCTGCCGAAAAAAGTTCTTTGTGAGGAACTTTATCAATAACTGGTAGAGGTGCTAAATAATCGTAATTAAATACATATTCTTCCCGATTTTTAGCCAGAAAATCTTCCCGTTCGTTAGTAGCAGAATCGTTTTGAGGTAAAGATGGTTTCATGGTATTTTCTGCTCAGAAAATTTAACTTTACTTGTTACTAAAAAACTCGATTAAGCAAGGGATAGGAGGATGTATTATAGGTTATTTATTCAGGTCATTAGGATAGGAAATATCCCCTCCCCCCATCCCCCTGGTTAGAAAGTTTTCAGATACTCAATTAATGCTGTTTTGTCTTGACTATCTAAATCAGTTCCATAAATATGACCCTGATTTGAATTAGCAGTAACAGTCGTATCGTATTTAAAACCTACACGTTTAGCTTCATCCCCATCAGCGACAAAGCCAACTTTCTTTTGGTCATAGACATCATATCCCCGATAAAATACCTGAGGACGATGCTCTGGTTTTTCTAATAAATCTTCTAGAGATGGTACCGAACCATTATGTAGGTAAGGCGCTCTTAACCACAATCCATCCAAAGATACAGATACATATCCATTGGTTTTACGTAAATGTTTAAAATCCCAAGGATAACCATCACCAAAACTATTATAATTATCGGCTGCTTTCTGTGTCCACATATCTAGTCGATGACGGTCAGTTCCTACTTCTTCTACAGGAATAACAGTACCTGTCCTTTCTCCACCAAAAGCGTGACAAGATGCACAGGTATTGGTAAAAATCTGACTACCTTTTGCAGCTAACTGCTGATTAACTGGAAAAGGATATTTGGGAGGTGGTAATACGCGAATAAAATCTTCTACTCGTTGTAAATCAGCGACAGGAAGTGATTCTTTGGTGGCACCATCCCCAATAGCTCCAGTTTGCACCGTTTCTCGCAGTGAGGTTTCTAAACCATCCCAATGCAGTGCAAATCCTTCATGGTTATTTTGGTTCCACAAAGGCATCATATCTGAGTTGCCAATCGTATGATTTTTCGGTAAACCTAAAGTATTGAATTTAACTGGATTAAAAGGATCTATTCGACCAGTTCCCCAATTCGGACGGGAATTTGTCCAACTATAGTCTTCTGTTTGTTTCAGCAGTGCTTTTTTGGTTTGGGGAATGATTAAATAGCGATAAAGTAGATTCTCTAACCAAGAAAACTGATGGTTATATTTGATTTCATCCAGAATATAGTCTGGATTGAATCTGGGGTCAGCTGCGGTGGCACTCAGAAATCGGAGATAGCCTTGTGAATCAAACTTATTACTAGGAGCAGCAGGTACAATTTTGGGTTTATCTTTCTCTGTTGTTCGGTAAGTTGCAGTATGACAAACAGCGCAAGTTATCCCTACACGGGGAAAACCAATGGTTTTTTTCGTAAAACCAATTGGTAATTCTTTACCTTCTTCCCAGGTAATTCCTAAGGAAGTATAACCACCCGGACCGGGTAATTTATCAGCAAACACTCGTGGTAGTACTAACCAAATCCAATAGGGAATACCTTGTGCTGGTTCTGTACCTATAGAACCATATTTAAAGTGTTCTTCCGGTGATTCATAGTGTGTAGGAACCTCTCGAAATAGGTTATACCATCCTACATATCCAACTACACCTGCTAATAAGAATAAAGATAAAACAATGCCAGCAATGCTCTACCTAATCTATCATTGAGTATTGTCATCAGATTATCCAGCCCTTTACAGCCATGAGTTAAGAAAATTTCTACACTGAAGTGGTACTAACAATGTTCTGACTCTGCATGGCCATTGTCAGCAGGAAAGCTTCTACTAATCCAAAAAATAGGTCTACAAAGGCAATAGATAAGAATCCTATATCTTGACCAAAGAAAAACACCGCACAAAGGAAAAAAGTTGAACCGAAAGCACGGGAAGGGAATATTGATATCCAGGCAGTTGCTTGGTATTTATAAGGGTCAAGCGCACCAGGAATATAAAAGGCACTAATGATAAATAATAGCATTCCTGCCGCACGAACCCAAATAATGGGTATAGGTATATGCATCTGTAAAAACGTTAGCATTAGTTCCGGAAAGAAGCAAGAAGGAATCACAAAAAGCATATTCACGAAAATGCCCAACCAAGTTACACGACCAAACCATATAGCGTAAGGATTCATGATTTTTCCCTTTAAAGTTTCTTCATGTATTCAACAATTGCATCTTTTTCTTCGGGAGCCAGATTAACTCCATACAAGTGACCACTATTACTATTTCCAGGTTGAGTTGTATCAAATTTGAAGAATTTCTTACCATTTTCTGCGGCTACATTCGATACAAAACCGACTTTCTCTCTATTGAACAAGTCATCACCACGATAGAATTCTTTCGGTCGATTTTCCGGTTTTTCTAGTAAATCTCTCAGAGTTGGAACTGAACCATTATGTAAATAAGGTGCGCGTAACCAAACTCCATCTAGTGGCATACTAGCATAACCATTTGTTTTCCGAAAATGACTAAAACGCCACGGATAACCTGCATATAGAGTATTTTGGTTAGAGAGTGTTTCGTAGGTATAGGAATCCAGACGATGGGGGTCTGTACCAATATTTTGAATGGGGATAACTTTACCTATTTTAGCACCATTAAAAGCATGACAGCTAGCGCAATTATTTTCAAATAGTCGTTCTCCCTTGACTGCGAATCGCTTCATTAACTGGATATGGATATTTGGGTGCTGGTAATTTCCAAAGCCAATCAGCTACTCGTTGAATTCGGGGTAAATCAATAGTTGTGGGTGTAACTCCTGCACCTAAAGCGGCACTTTTATTGCGTTCATCAACAGACTTGTTATTACCATCCCAATGCAGTTGCAATCCCTCACGAGGTTTTTGATTCCACACTGAGGGGAAATCAGAAGTACCAATTAGCTCATCTTCACGCAATTTATCCATTGGGAAATGAAATTGAGTGGCTTTATAAGGATTAAACGTGTCTACTCTTCCCACCAATCTGGTTGTTGATTTACAAATGAAAGCCGACTTCCCTGTTTAATTAATGCATCTCTGGTTTGAGGAATAGCGATGAAACGATAAATTAATTTTTCGATGGGGTTTAGTCCCCCACTAATTTTACTAATTTCTGGAAGCATTCGGTTAGCAGTAAATCGCTCATCCAATGCCACTGCTGATAAGAACTTAATATATCCCTGCAAATTTAGGACATTCACCGGCATGGCCATGATAACTTGAGGTTTGCTATTAGGTTCATCTCGCAAAGTTCCAGTATGACATACCGCGCAATTCAAACCGATCCGATTAATCAGAACTTTTCGTTGCGAAAAACCCACTGGTAGTTCTTTTCCTTCTTCCTGAATAAATCCTAATGAAGGATAACCTTTACCAGGTAATTTATCTGGAAATAGCTCTGGCAATACTTTCCAAATCCAGTAAGGAATTCCATTTACAGGTTCACTACCAATGGAACCATATTTAAAATGATCTTCAATATCAGCATAATCAACTGGAGCATTAGATATAGCTGGTGACAGGATAAAGAGGACTACAGCAATAATCCCTAAAATTGCGATCAGACTACAATAAAAAGCTCTTTTTAGGGTAGAGAGTAGTGTCGGAGTAGTTGATTCAATCATGAAACACTCCCTCGATGAAGAAGATGATAATAATCCACATTACTTTTAATTTGGGTTAATTGGGTGATTTAGCTGAATTGGCAAAATGACTAGGATGAAAAACTGACATTACTTCTGCCATCATTTCTTCATAACTATTGAAGCGGTTTTCTTCGTAGCAACCTAATGGATTTTCAATTACATTTAGTAGACATTTATTACAATAGGTACAGGGTTTATCTGGTAAGTCTTGTCCAGCTTGAAATAAATGAGCTAAGTCGTTGTTAGCGATGAGAGGACGAGCAATAGTTACACCATCACAATATTGGTCATTAATTGCTTGTCGGATATAAGAAGCTTGTTGAAAACCACCAGTACATAACACCGGAATCGTCACATTTTTTTTGATTTCCTGTGCATCTCGTAAGTTTCTACCCTGGTTTTCTGCTAATAGTTGTCTAATTTCTGAATTTTGGACATGATCGCCACTAAATGACTGGGGGGGTAATTGCTTTTTTACCCGATTCCATAATAACTTGAAAATAGGATGCAAAAATGGCTTGCGAAATAAAATGTAATTACGTGTAGTTTCATTTCCACTTGACAACATAGTGTCATAAGTTCTCGTAATCACATCAAAATTAAAATCACCAATGGGATTGAGTGGGTGAGGAAATAAACTACCTGTAGAAACATGGACAGCATCAGCACCGGCTACTTCTGCCCATTGAGCGACTTGGATAGATTCTTCTAGCGTATTCCCAGGTTTTTCCCAGAAGGTAACAGCGTTATTGTAGTCGATGGCACTCAGTTTAAATTGTAAATGAAAATCATGGCCTACTTTTTGACGAATAGCTTTAATTACATCTAGTAAAAACCTCGCTCTATTTTCTAAAGAGCCACCATATTCATCTTGACGATCATTAATTCCTGAACTGAGAAATTGGTTAAAAAGATAACCATTTGCGCTGTGTAATTCAACTCCATCTAATCCAGCCTCACGCGCACGTCTAGCTCCATCAGCAAACTGTTGGATGGTTGTTTGAATTTCTGCTAGGGTCATTGCTTGACAGGCAAAACCGTGAAATGGTTCAGTGGCACTAGTAGAACTTAAAGCTTTTTTACCTAAGTTTTCTACACCACCAATATCTTGTTGTCGTCCCGAATGACTCAATTGTAAGATAAATTTACAGTCATATTCATGGACTTTTTCACCAACAGCACGCCAGAAGGGAATCCTTTCATCATCATCAATTGTCGCATAATTGGGCATGATTCTACCCCGAATAGCAACAGGAACAAAGGATGTAATAATAGCACCTACACCACCACGGGCAAATTTTTCTTCCCAATTAATCCGCGCTTGAGTTCCTGAACCATCATAGTTATCCCATCTACCAGAAATACTAGAGCGAAAAATTCGATTTTTGACTTTCAGATTACGAAATTGCAGTGGCTTGAAGATAATATCGTTTTCCATTGCTTCCTCTCTGTCTGATCTTGATTTTGGCAATAGCGTTGAACATGAAAATTATTTGCGTCCTCTAGGCTGGTTCATAATGTTGACAGCATTCTTGAGAACACAAATCTCTGATAATTACAAGTACATCGGGGAAGATTTTTCACGTAAATACTTCCATATTTCCAGATGTGATCGAGAAATTCTGATTAAGACAACCGCATACAACCATAACAAATTAGTTGTGACAATCATGTAGGACTTTACAATTTTTAAATATATCCAGTTTCAAAAATTGAATTTATATAGTAAGCTCATAACTGTACCAGAGAATATGGATATTAAATCACCACATATCCTGAATATCTCTAAAGTACTAGTTTGGTAATTGAATCAACTATTACTGTATCTTATTTAACTTAGTGTGCAAGTCAGAAAATTGATGTATTACAACTAAGAGTCTTCATTTTATGAACAGAATCAGTCTAATGGTGCGTGGATATTTGATGTTCCTAGCCGTAATTACACTTCTGTTTTTTGGTTTTCATCAAATACCCGCAGCTGTAGCTAATGAGAATGCGATCAAAGCAGAGTATCAAGACTCTCCCGCTACAGAATACGTTGATAATTGCGATGGTATTGGATATCTACCTGAATACACCAAAGGAACTCTAACAGAGGCTGAAAAGCGAGGTCGTTGTACTTGGTATTTATGGACTGGTGGTAATGATAAGTATTATCGGGAAATTGCCAAGCAAACCCAAGGTGGTGTGGATTTACTGACGCTGATTGACTCCCGCGAGCATGATTATCGACTGCAAAAATATGGTGCCATTAATGACCCTGGATGTGAAAAGTCCACAGAACCGGATCAATATGGGCTATATTTGGATAAATGTAAAGACCAATTTTCTACTGGTGTGATTGGGTTGCGTAAATTCAAAAACCCCCAATTTAACCCAGCTAAATGGGATGCGGCTAAGTATGCAAAAGATGTCAAGATAGAACCTCCTTACTTAATTGGACAATCTTGCGCTATCTGTCATGTCGGATTAGACCCTCTCAATCCCCCCAAAGATAAAGAACATCCTCAATGGGAAAACCTTGTCCCGGCTTTGGGTAATCAGTACATTAAGGAAAGTAAATTATTTGCTAGCAACATTAAGTCAGATAGTTTCATTGGTCAAGTACTCGCATCTCAAAGACCTGGAACTTCTGATACTTCTCGGATTGCTACCGATCACATTAATAATCCTAATGCGATTAACTCCATTTTTAATTTAGGCGATCGCCCTAAATATCCGGAAGTTATGAACGATGGTAGCATTAAAGAAGTGAATCATATCCTGAAAGATGGTGCAGATTCCACCGGAGTAGCAATTGCCTCTCTGCGAGTTTACGTCAACATTGGTTTGTGTGGTGATTACTGGACATCCCTCCATGAACCTTTGTTAGGAAGAACTCCCCAAAAACCTTTTGATATCGCGACAGCGAGGAAAAATTGTGAAGACTGGAGACAGACAGAAGCGCGGATGGCAGATGCGGAAGCATTCTTAAAAACCATCCAACCCATGCACTTAAAAGATGCTCCCGATGGTGTCAGCTTCTTAACCCAGGACGAAGAGGTTCTGAAACGTGGTAAGATTGCCTTTGCTAACAGTTGTGCCACTTGCCATTCTAGCAAAAAGCCTCCCGCAGAAATAGCGATTGACTCTGAGCAAGCCAAAAAATGGTATGAGCAATCTGTACTCAGTAGTGATTTTCTAGAGCATAACTTCTTATCTGATGACCAACGTTATCCAGTCACACTAATTGGGACAAATATCTCTCGTTCCTTGGGAACCAACGCTACTAAAGGTCATATTTGGGAGCAGTTCTCATCGAAAACTTACAAAGAACTGAAATCACCAGGTACTGTCACTCTAGAAAATCCCTTTAACGCCGCTAAACCGATTCCGTTTACTATTCCTGATGGTGGTTTAGGATATTATCGTACCCCTTCTCTGATTAGTATTTGGGCTACAGCACCATTACTTCATAACAACACTTTAGGTCTCTACAATGAAGATCCCACAGTCAAAGGACGAGTAGAAGCCTATACAGATGCTATGGAAAAACTACTGTGGCCTGAAAAGCGGGAGGGAATTATCAGTAGAACTGACCATCGGACAAAATTAGATTTACCAATGGGATCTCAAAATCCCCGATTTAGAATTCCTGTACCGAAAGGTACTCCGGTTAACTTGTTAGCGAATCTCAACCCCACAGATGCGATTGAAAATTTTAATATCCCCAACCTGATTAAAGATTTGCTTCCTGGTGGTGGTATTAAAGCCAAGGTAGCTCGAATTCTCCTCAGATTTAACAAGTCTCCTGATTTTGTTGAAGATAGAGGGCATTATTTTGGCACTGAACTCTCTGATGAAGATAAGAAAGCTCTGATTGAGTTTGTCAAAACTTTCTAATCCGAATTAAGACCTCAATTTAAAACCCCATTCTTTGATCCGGAATGGGGTTCAATACCCCTTTGGATATATTTATGTCGGTTGAATATCGCTCTATGATACAACCACAGCTAAGATTGAGTTTTTACGGAGCAGGAAAGATTATGCAGGGTAATCGTCAACAAACAGCTTTAATTACTGGTGCATCAGGTGGTATCGGTTATGAATTTGCTAAGTTATTTGCTCAAGATAATTATCACCTAGTTTTGATAGCTAGAAATGAGCAGAAATTGCAGCAAATTGCAGAGGAATTTCGCCAAAAATTTCGGATTGAAGTCAAAATTATCGTCAAAGATTTATCCAATCCTACTGCACCAGCAGAAATTTTCACAGAATTACAACAAGCAGCAATTACCGTGGATGTACTAGTTAATAATGCAGGATTTGCTACTTATGGATTTTTTAATGAAATTGACTTGAATACAGAATTACAATTATTACAAGTGAATATTCTGTGTCTGACTCATTTAACTAAGTTATTTCTCAAGGATATGGTTAAGCAAGGTCGTGGTAAGATTTTAAATGTCGCTTCCACTGCCGCTTTTCAACCAGGTCCGCTGATGGCAGTGTATTATGCTAGTAAAGCATATGTTTTATCATTTTCCGAAGCGATCGCCAATGAATTAGAAGGTACTGGTGTCTCTGTGACAGCACTTTGTCCAGGTCCAACAGCATCAGGATTTCAAGAAAGAGCTGCGATGGAAGATTCCAAATTGGTAAGTGGTCAAAAAATCATGGATGCTGCAACTGTGGCTAAAATTGGTTATCAAGCTTTATTTGCTAATCAAACAGTAGTGGTTCCGGGAATCAAAAATAAAATATTGAGTGAAACTGTCAGATTTACTCCGCGAAAGTTAGTTACAAAATTAGTGAGAAGTATGCAAGAAAGTAAATAAAAATGTTTTTTTGGGGGTAAGTTGGAAACCACTACTTTTTGCTAAGTTGCTTTTCTAATACAGATTAACTTAACCCCCCAAGTCGCTTAGAGCAATTTCTATGTAGATGAACTAAATTTTTATGTATCGCTCATTCGTCATTAATTAATCTCTCTATTTCATCCTTAAATAATTCATCTATTTTATTTGGATCAGAAACTAATGCACTACGTTCATCTCGAAAAGTTCTATTAGGATCACCTTTAAAGGATAACCAGTTGAAACTACCAACAATAGCGAATTTTCTATCGGAAACAAGAATTTTACAGTGAGTATCTCCTAAACGTTTGAAGACTAAATATTCTAAATATCTTTCAGATAATTTTTTTATATTTTCTTCTGCTTTAATATCATAATTTCTCCTATCTTCTTCATCTTTATCATCAAAACCATAGCCAATAAAGACTTTAACTCCTTTTCTTGCTAATTTTTCTAATTGATTAATTAACCAGGGATTAGTAGCATTTGCTCTAATCCAAGGTGAAATAATTAAAAGTCGTTCTTGACTATCTTTAAGTGCTTGCTCAAATAGAGGTCTATGGTGATGGGTTTTAAGAAAACGAATTGGTGCTGAAGATATTAATTTTTCCAACTGGTCTTTAAGTTGATCAATTTCTTTCAATGCATTACTTAACTTTTCTTCTAAAACTTTTTTATCTTCGTCATTAGCTATTTCAATAGTTTTCTTAGTGGAGTTTATTTCGATTTCAATATTACTGATTTTATTTTTTACTCGTTCTTCAACAGCATCAATTTGTTTTTCATAATCTATTGCTTGGGAAGTAAATTCCTCACCAAATTTTTCTTCTGCTAAAATTTTGGCATTTCTAATTTGAGTTGATAAATTTTCTTTCAGTTGTTTTAAAATGCGATCTTTTTTTGTTCATTTAGAACGAGTAAAAGCCGATTCATGCTCTTCCGAAATTCTCCCATCAATTACAAAACTAATTTGCCAATCATCTCCTTGCTTTTGTTTATAAACTAAGGCTAAAGCAGGCTGAAAAAAATGATCTCTACCTTCAATTCTTTTGAATCCTATAAAATCTCGTTCCTCCTCTTTTTTGCGTTTGTCTTCTTTTTCTTTTTCTTTAATAATCCTCTCTACATCATTGAGATTGAGATCAGCTAATTCTGGTGTTCTTGCTGGATAATATGGAATTTCCAGAATATTCATATTCTTCAAATTTTTCGCACGTAATAAACCTTTATTATCTTCCCAAATACCGTAACGACGAGGTTTCCACAACATTTTGTCAAAATTAATTTGATAACCTCTTTCTTCAGGAACAATTATTCTAGTTTCTTGCAGAGTATTTTTGCCTTTTTTTGTTAATTTCCATTCTTGAATCAAAGAGTCTGATGGAGCAATTAAATCAATGTTCTCAGCTTGTCGGAGACTAATGATTGCTTCTTTAATAATTAACTCTTCTAAACCTAGAAATTGACTAATTTCTTCCAGAGAAGATAAACCAATGTCAATAGCTCTTAGAATAAATTCATCAATCGGAGAAATAGGTTTACGAACTAGAGTTAAAGCTGTTAAATTAATTTTCGTAACGGGTAAACCAACTTCAATGAAACTAACTAATTCAAATCCAGAACGATTATCATAACGTCTAGCAATTTCGTCGATATCATTTGTATCTTGTTTATTAAATGCGTCTAAATTCATGGTTTTACCTCGTGTAAATAACAAGATTCTGTATGGGATTCTATATATTCAAGAACATTGCCTAGTGGACTATAATTGAGAGAACGACAAAAGTTATGATCTCCTACAATTACTAAACCAACTTTTCCTCTTGATAATGCTACATTCATTCTTTCAGAATCTTTTAAAAATCCGAAAGATGTTTTTTTATTAGAACGAGTAATTGAGTAAATAGCAATATCAGCTTCTTGTCCTTGAAATGCATCAACAGTATTCAATTTTAATATTAATTTTTCCCAGCTACTTAATTCGGAATCTAGCTTTCTTTTCAATAGCTTTAGTTGTGCTGAATATCCAGTTAAAACGGCTATAGTATATTTTTTATTCACTTTATTTGCCATTTCATTAAATTGTTTTATAAGATTAAAAATTACATCGACTTCAGCAACATTATTATAACTTCCATTGACAGAGTGTTCTCGACAATTAGGGAGTTTAGTAGTAGTAAACCAGGTCACAGGTTTGGGTATAACGTGAGTTAAATTATCATCTATATCATGTCTAGCACTTTCAATTTGACCTTCATAAAAGCAATTACTAATTAAATTACCAATTGGTGCAACCATCCGATGTTGAATGGTTAAAATTTTACGATTACTATCTGGTAAATTCTTGAGTAAATAAGCAAACAATGTCTCCTTAATTTCTTCTGAATTTAAATTATATTTACTCAGAAATTCAACATTACGACTTACTTCATCTTGAAACGGAGGAAGTTGTTTAGTATCACCAACTAAAATCCAACGACGTGAACGTGCAATAGGAACTAGGACTTCTGTAGCTGTTGCTTTAGATGCTTCATCAATAATGCATAAGTCAAATTCTATTTCCGGAATCTTTCTTGCAAGACCGATACAAGTCCCTGCAATCAGTTGTGCTTGTTTTAAAAAAGCCGTGTTAAATCTATCGCTATCAGCACGTCCAAATATATCAAACCAGTCCTGCTGAACTTTCATCAATGTTCTTAGTTGTTTAGCTTTTGGTTCATTTGGGTCTATTAAAATATTCTCATATCCCTCTAGTTCAGATAAAGACATTTTAATTAATTCTTCTTCATCAATTTGACTAACTTGATTTAATTGCTTGACTATTTCTTTTCTTTGATCACGAATTTCTTTAGCTCGTTTTTCCAAATCTTTTATGTTATTATTAAGGATCTCCCATTCATTTTTGCTATCACTTGGTAAATTTCCGCTTGGTTCACTTTTAAAATCATTCAAATCATAATTTTCAAAATAAATTTTTAGTTCATCTCTTTGAGTTATTTCATATTTTTCCTGCTTTAAAGATTCCATTTCTTCTTTAAATTTTTCTAAATTAATCACAGCTTCTCGTAATTTTTGAAACCAGTTAGCCATTGTTATTTCTCTTGGTGATAAATTGTGTTTTTTAGACCAATTTTCTAAGAAATTTTGACTTTTTTGAAAAACTTGATATTTCCAATTATCCATCTGTTTTTCTAACAGCAGATCATGAATATCATCAGCAACTTTTTCATGATTACCAATACGCACCATTTTTAAGACTGGACTTTGCTTTTTAATTCTTTCTAAAGCATTATCTAAAGCAACATGAGTTTGTGAAGTAAGTAAAATTCTAGCTTGAGGATTAGCTTGGATAGTTTGTAAAATGACTTCAGTAATAAATGTTGTTTTTCCCGTTCCAGGCAGTCCTTCTATAACTAAAAAATCTTCGGTACCAAGTGCTGTTTCAACTGTTATTTTTTGAGACTGGTTAAGATTTTTAATAATATAATTAATATTACCTTCAATCTTAGGTGCTTTAACTTCTTGAGGTGTAATTAATAAAGAACGAATATCAGAACGAGCAGCACGATCATATTTAATTGCCTCTAAAGCATTTTTTTGCTGTTTTAAAGCGGATTCGGCAGCACGATTATCAAAACATAAATCACCAGATTTAGGTAATCTTGCTGGATCACCATAATTAATATAAAGAGTTAATTGATCTTCTTTTACTTCTTCTACATTTCCACCTAATACACTACGATTATTTACAATAACATGACGTGGTTGTTCAACAAGGTTGTCATCAGGAATTGAAGATAAAGTGAAAATAGCTCGGTTTTGTTCACGAATGACTTTAGTATAATGAAGTGAGGGTTCTTGTTCTTTTTCCCAATCTGTTTTTGCTTTCAGGAGATTTTCCCAATTTCTGAATAATCTTTGTTTTTCTTCTTCAGCCTGTTTTTGTCTAATTTCTGATTCATATTCTTCAATTGATAGTTTAATATTGCTAATAACTTCTTTAGCTTCACCTTTATTTAAAAAATTTCCAAATTTAAATTCATAGGGAGGATGCCAATGACGATTACGAAGTTCTTCAAGCGTAGAACTAGAAATGTTCATTAAATTGAGAATAACTAACCTATCTTGATAGTCATCAATTTTTACATGATAACTATAATCACTTCCAAATATTTTGTATTGATTATCTTCATATTTATCTTCTATATCTATTACATTTCGTTTTTCAAAACGAGATATTGCACAATCACTATTCAAATCTTGAAGAATAATTTTTTCAATTTCATTGCTAGAATACTCCATTAATTCACTATAAATCTTATCTAATTTTGAAGTCAATTTCAAATAGCAAATACCTTGCTTTAATCGTAGTTGTTTCTGTCTTTTTTCTTGAATAGCTTGAATTTCTGCTAATAAAACTTCAGCATTATGTTGACGTTTTTCAGGTTCAAAAGAAACAGCATTCTCAATTATTTCAATAATTTCAGATGGCGCATCAAACTGCTTTAATGCTTGACTGATATTATCATAACCAATCATTTCTAGCTTAGTTAAACATTTTAAGGTTAATACCCCGAAGCTAAACACATCACGAGTATAAGTACAAGAACCATCATCATCTTCAGGAGGAGTATAAGGACGAGAAACAAATTCTCTTAGAGTAATTGTCGGTTCTAAAGAGCGTTTCAGCTTGGAAATTCCAAAATCAGCTAGTTTGATAATTCCTTCATCATTAATTAATATATTACTAGGCTTAATATCACGATGAATATATTCTCTATTATGAGAAAAGGCTAAGGCTTCTAATATTGGTGAAGCAACGGTTTCCCAAAAATCATCCCATCCATTTAATGGTGATTCTTTCAATTTTGTTTCTAAATTTGTTTCCATCCATTCGAGTACAAGAAAATTATGTTTTGATTCTTGATCAACTCCTGAATCAATCAATTCAACAATTCTCGGATGTTTTGAACTTTTAAGAGCATCTAGTTCCCGTCTAAAAGATTCAGCTATAATTTCCTGTTCTATCTGTCTATGTTCAAATATTTTGACTGCTACAAGTCTATCATTTGTTATATAGCAATCGCCACTCCAGTTAGGACAAGCTGTATAATAGAAGGGTGTAGCAATACTACGGTCTATTTAAGCGGATACAAGAGGAGGAATTCATGCCCAAACCCTATAGCTACGACCTACGTCAGAAAGTAATTAACGCAATTGAATTAGATGGGATGACCAAGACTGAAGCCGCTCAAGTTTTTCAAATTAGTCGAAATACAATTAACCTATGGCTGCAAAGGAAATCTGAAACTGGAGACTACCAAGCATTACCCAATGAACCACCAGGATTTGGTCATAAAATTACTGATTGGGAAGAATTTCAGAAGTTCGTAGAGGCTAATGGAGATAAAACTCAAGTAGAAATGGCTGAATTATGGCCGGGAGAAATTAGCGATCGCACAATATCAAGAGCTTTAAATAAAATTGGGTTTACTCGTAAAAAAAAACTTATGGTTATCAAGAAAGAGATGAAGTTAAACGAGAAGAATTTAGAAAAGAGATAGAGCTATACAAACCAGAGGAAATAGTCTATATAGATGAAGCTGGAATGGATAATAGAGAAGATTATGCCTACGGCTGGAATCTTGAAGGAGAGAGATTTTATGCCCTCAAGAGTGGAAAAAGACAAGGTTGAGTTAATATGATTGCTGCATATTGTAATGGTAATTTATTTGCTCCATTTACTATTGAAGGAGCTTGTAACAGAATGGTATTTGAAACTTGGCTAGAAACTTGCTTAATACCAACACTTAAACCTGGACAAATAGTAATTGCAGATAATGCTACATTTCATCGTGGTGGACGTATTAAAGAATTAATTGAAGCGGCAGGTTGTCAATTAAAATATTTGCCATCTTATTCACCTGATCTTAATAAAATTGAGCAATGTTGGTCATGGTTGAAAAGTCGAATTCGTAAAAAGCTTACTCAATTTGATTGTCTTCGGAATGCGATGGAAGATGTGCTTCGTACCGCGTCCTAACCGGAATGGCGGTTGCTATATCTCTTGCTTTATAAACTGTAGCCATACCCCCTTGCCTTGGGTCGGGCAATAAATTATACTTTTCGTTAAGTATCCGCCGTTGCATAATTTCAGAGTTTATAGAATTTCCAGGATTTAATGTCTAAATTATACACCATAATTCAATAATGGTATTAAATTTCTTTACAGCAGTTCTCATGTATTTAAGCAGGTAAACAAAATAAAACTATTGGCTCGTAGTTGCGCTTTAGCGCCCTCAACCTTAAACGCCAGCGAGTTCGATATAATTTACATAACTTAATATAGCTATGGTTATCTTTATGTATCTATTTACACTACACTCTATTTAGTCCATACACATTGTCATTTTGCGCGACAGTAAATAATCCCGCGAGATTCTTCCCGACCGTCAGAATGACAATATAGTAACATTTTTTACTTTTATTTTGACTTTTCAAACATCCTCTTACATATTATTATGTTCTTTGATTGATTCTAAAGTATATTCTGGTTCATCATCTCCATAACATTGATTGAGATTATTCAAATAAAAATACTCCCAGTCCTTTCTACTCTCCGTGTCATTATCTAAAAGAATAGGAGTAATTAGTACTTTTGTTCCTTCGGGAATAGATAAAGAGCTAATTAATTGTATTTTCCCATCTTTAACAATTGCTAGATTTGATGAGTTCATTCCTGACTCCTGATGGGTGTGACTCTTGACTCCTGTTATAGCACCTCAATTTTCAAGCAAAATAGAATTGAGGTGCTTGCAAATGCTAATTTTTGCCAAACACAGCAGTAAGAGAGCGAGCTACATTTTTTGGATTCATGGCATCAATTGCAGCAGTGGGTTCATATCCACAGTGAACCATACAATCAGCACATTTAGGATTACCGCTAGCTTGACCGTATTTACTCCAATCGGTATCATCTAACAATTCCTTAAAGGTTTTATAGTAACCTTCATTTAATAGATAACAAGGTTTTTGCCAACCGAGAACACTGTAGCTAGGACTACCCCAAGGTGTACAGTCATAATCCTTATCACCTGTGAGAAAGTCTAGAAATAGAGGATTATGATTAAAGTTCCAGTTTTTCTCACCAGCTGTATATGGTGCTAAAAGTTGTCGGAATAAAGCTTTGGTTTGCTCTTTTTGCAGAAAATGATTCTTGATCTGGCGCCCATTCATAACTATAGCCAGGAGAAATCATCATTCCATCAGTATTTAGTGTTGCCAGGAAGTCAAAAAATTCCTGCATTTCTCTAATGTCGCATCCTTCAAAAATTGTGGTGTTAGTTGCCACACGAAACCCTTTAGCTTTAGCAGCACGAATGGCTTTGACTGCAATATCAAAAACACCTTTGCGGTCAACACATTTATCATGCCATTCTCGCATTCCATCTAAATGCACACTGAAGGTGAGATAAGGAGATGGTTGAAACTTATCTAGGCTTTTTTCTAGCAATAAGCCATTAGTACATAAGTAAATATACTTTTTACGTGCAACTAATCCCTCCACAATCTCGCTGATTTGGGGATGTAGTAATGGTTCTCCTCCGGGAATGGAAACAACTGGTGCTCCACATTCTTCTACAGCTGCAAAGCATTGTTCTGGAGTGAGGTTTTGTTTGAGTATTTCCACAGGATGCTGAATTTTTCCACAACCTGTACAAGCAAGATTACACCGAAATAGGGGTTCTAACATTAAGACCAGAGGAAAGCGTTTCCGTCCTTTTAAACGCTGAGTCACCAGATACTTGCCGATATCTATCGCCTGTTGTAGATTAATTGCCATTAAACCTATCACTCCTATTGTGTCTGTAACACTACCACAAAAAAATCAATCCTCAAAAGATGGATTGAGTTAAAGGGATTGTATCACTTGTCAGATGGGGAGATGGGGAGGTGGGGAGGTGGGGAGGTGGGGAGAAAAATTATTATTAGCTCAATTTTTGATATATCCTTGGGAGATAAACCAATTTACGGCATCCTTCAAGGCTATATCTAAAGAAGTCTGAGGTAGACCTAAATCACGTACAGCTTTAGACGCATCATAGTACATGGGTTGTTGTGCCATCCGAACACCATCTAAAGGTACTGTGGGTTTTTTCCCTAATGGGGCTAGCATCTTTTCCTCTATCCAGGCTACACTTAAGGGCAACCATGCAGGTACACTATATTTAGGTGCTTTTAAACCTGTAATTTGAGCAAGTTGCTCTAGGAGTTCCTTCAAACTCAAATTCTGATTTCCTAAAATATAGCGATTGCCTGTTTTCCCTTTTTGCTAAAGCTAGTAAATGTCCCCAAGCTACATCCCGAACATCCACAAAATTCAACCCCGTATCTAAATAAAATGGCATCTCTCGACGCAAAAACCGGAGAATAATATCCCCGGTGGGTGTAGGTTTAATATCTAAAGTACCAATGGGACTGCTGGGATTAACAATCACAATGTCTTGACCCAGTCTTGCTGCTAAAATCGCTTCTTGTTCAGCTAGAAATTTGGATTTTTTATAGTCACCTACCAATTTCTCCACCGGACTCTGATAATTCTCATCGACAATTTTTCCAGCTTGCTCCTACTCCAATCGCAGCTACGGAACTAGTGTAAACGGTACGTTCAATTCCCGCTTTTTTAGCTGATGCTAAAATATTGACGTGTCCCTTCCACATTATGTTGGTAGAGTAAGTTCCTTGTCTTTTTGCCATAGAGAATAATGTGCAGCGACATGAAACAGATATTGACAACCTTGCATTTGTTCCCAAAGCTGGGGTTGATGCAAATCACCTGTGACAATTTCTACTGCTAAACCTTGCAGATTATCTAAGTTACTGCTAGGACGGACTAGTGCTTTGACTGTATATCCCTCTTCTAGCAATAACCTGACAATATGAGAACCGATAAAACCAGTCCCTCCAGTCACAAAAGCTTGCATTAATTGTCTCCCTGTTTCCAAGCACGAGGAAACCAATCATCTAAAATAGCGTAAACCACTGGGACAACGATTAAACTGAGAATAGTCGATGTTACCAAACCACCCGTAATTGATACAGCCATAGGCGATCGCAATTCCGAACCTGCTCCCAATCCCAGCGCAATGGGTACCATCCCTAAAATAGTTGCAGCAGTGGTCATCATAATCGGTCGCAATCGGACTTGACCGGCTTTGAGAATCGCTTCGGTTCGGTCTAAACCAGAATTTCGCAACTGGTTAATGTAATCCACAATCAAAATAGCATTTTTGTTGGTGATTCCTAGCAAGAACACAAAACCAATTAGGGAAATCATGCCAAAATCACTCTTAGTTAACAGTAGAGCTAACATCGCTCCCACTAATCCCAAAGGTAAAGAAATCCCAATGACGATGGGATCTACCCAGCCTTTAAACAGCCAAATCAGCACGACGACAATACATAATGCGGATAAAGCCAGAGTTATCCCAAAACTACCAAATACCTGACCTTGACGTGCAGAATCTCCCCCTAAATTCAGAGAAACACCAGCAGGCATAATTGCTTTAGCTTCGGCTACTACTTTATCTGTAGCTGCACCCAAAGATAAATTCTGTCCCAGGTTAGCGCTGATATAAGCGACCCGTTGATTATTTAAACGCTCAATTTGAAAAACCGTACCCTGTTGATTACTATCACCTGTAATGGTGACATCGGCAAATCCTTTGATTTTCTCTATCCTTTCTTTGATAGACTTAGCAGCTTTGCTCAGTGCTTGTAAATCATTACCCTTGAGAGCTAACTGAAGGGGTTTTTGACCACCAGTATCCACAAATTGAATATCTTCCACACTGGTAGTCACACCAGGGAGATTCGGTAAGGTAGCCCGAAATTGGTCTTGTAGTTCTGCGGTTTCAATTTGATGGTCTTTTTTTAATTTCACATAAAGTGTGCCTTTATTCGGTTCACCTTCACGAGAACCCACCGTAGTAAACACCGTTGCTACTGCGGGAGATTTCCTGACTACCGCTTCCAGTTTTTTGGCAACTTCCAGAGAATCATTCAGAGGATTAGGAATTTGAGATGGGGGAATATTCCCAGACTGTGCTGCTTTTTCTAAATCAGAGATATTCGGTAAAGGCGCCGTATAAACAATATTAAACTCCCCCCGGTCTAATTTGGGAATAAAACCTTTAGGAATGAGTGGAATTAAGGCGATACCAATGACAAAACTGAGTATGGCTAACCCTACAACTATGCGACGATGATTTAAAGACCAGGCTAACAAATTACGGTAGGCTTGATTAAATCCTAACCAAATATTACTTTCTTTCTGGTGATTCACCCCAGATGCAGGTTTCAACCAGTAAATTGATAAAACTGGTGATAAAGTTCGCGCCACTAGCAAGGAAGTCAGCATTGCAGCGGAGACAGTAATGCCAAAAGGCTTGAAAAACTGTCCAATTACTCCACCCATCAAACCGATGGGTAGAAAAACTGCTACTGCGGTTAAAGTGGCAGCGGTGACGGTCAATCCAATTTCATTGGTAGCAGCAAGGGCAGCTTGAGTAGGATTTTCCCCCTCTTCAATGTGTCGCATGATGTTTTCTACATCAACGATCGCATCATCAATAATACTACCAATGACTAAAGCTAAAGCCAACAAGGTGATGGTTTCTAAATTAAAGCCAAAAATCGCCATCACGATAAATGTTCCCAACAAAGAAGCCGGAATCGCTAAAGCAGAGATGAGCGTAGCTTGCCAATTCCATAAAAAGGGAAAGATGACTACTACTGATAAAACCACAGCTTCAATCAGAGCATCTATGGTTGACTGAGTAGCATTGCGGATATATTCTGCCTGAGTAGCTGCTAGGGTCAAAGTGACATCTTTCAGGGTAGAGCGTAACTTCTGCACTTCTGCTTCTACCCGACTTACCACTTCCAAGGTGTTAGCATTACCCTTTTTAATGACTTGGAAGGCGATCGCATCTTCACCATTAAACCGTACCAAAGTCCCTCCTGCTTGAGGTACAGAGGGAGCGGAGGTGGGAGGAGGTAAAGAATTAGCATTACCTAGTAGTGAAACCTTGAGGACTCCTGGTAATTTAGTAATTGCCGGGACAATTTGTTCTTGTGCTAACTTGCTTAAATCCGTAAGATTCCGAGAGGAACTCCCAAGAGCATAGCTAATAGCAGCTGACTCATTTAAATTTAAAGGAATAATTTTATAATTTGCGCCCTGAGGTAAAGTCAGGTTTTTCAGGGCATTTTCGGCATTACGAGTAGAAGTTTCTAAATTTGGTCCCCACAAAAAAAGACAAACTGACAGCAGTTTGACCTGGATAAGAGGAGGAACGAATATCCTCAAGTCCGGCTAAAGATTTTAGACGTGCTTCCAGAGGTAGAGTCAGTTTAGCTTCTGTATCTAGTGCCGTGGTTAGAGGTGCTTGGGCATTTACCACCACCACAGGGAAGGTAATATCTGGGAATAAAGCGTATTTTAGCGAACTAAAAGCTAAAATTCCCGCTACGGTTACAGCTAGCCAAAAACACACCGTTAACCAGGAAAATTGAATTGCTAATCGGGAAATATTGAAACGTTCGCGTGCGGATTTAGAATTACTAGGCTTGACCATCATCAAATATCATGCTGTAGATAACAAAATTACTTAAGTCGTGGTACATTAATCACTTAGGATCTGGAAAGCTTTGTGCTATTAGGCACTAATTTTTTCACAACCTCGCAATTCTTAGACTCTCTTTATTTATAGTCCTATATCTAACCACGTTTTTCGAGAATTGGAATTTCACCCATGAAAATTGGCTCTGTTGAACACAAGGAATTATTCTGTCGCAGTTTTATGGAAAGCTACAGGGAATATGAACCTGAGCTGCTACCTTGGCCAGATTTAGAAGAACCAGCCCTCGCTAGTCTGCGGGGAATTCCCTTTTGGGAGAAAGCCCTAGATATTGAGCGGGAAGCAGGAGCAATGGTGGGTGGTTATGCGACGTTGGTGAAAGACCCTCGCATACATGAAGTGATTACACTCCAAGGAGAAGAAGAATCACGTCATGCTCGTTTGATTAAAACATTAATTGAGCGCTACGGCATAGAAATCTCCCCTCGTCCGTCGGTGGTAGTTCCCCAAAATATCGAGCCAGCATTTACCACCTTTGGTTTTGAAGAATGTTTAGATTCCTTTTTTGCTTTTGGATTATTTGCGATCGCTGATGAGGCCAATTTATTTCCAGAGCAACTATTTACCATCTTCGATCCTATTCTGGATGAAGAAGGTAGGCATATTGTCTTTTTTGTCAACTGGTTTACTTATACCCAAATCCAACAAGGCTGGGGTTTTTATGTACTTAGAGGTATTAAAACCCTATGGTATTACGGTAGAGCCATTAGTAACTTAGTAACAGCCTTTGGAGATAGTGACTCTAGTGGGACAGGTTTCACAGCTACTGGTGCAGGAGTTTTTGCCGATGACTTAACTCTGGAAAAATTTCTGGCAGTTTGCTTGCGAGAAAATGAACGTCGTATGAGTAAATATGATACTCGACTGCTGCAACCGAGATTTTTACCAAGATTAGTAAGTATTGTCCTATCTGTTCTGCAACTAATACCTAAACGTAAACCGCAAGCAGTGGAAAGTACATATTTGGGATAAATAAAAAATATCCAATCAATTTAATAAATTTAATAAATTTTTGTTTGTGGAGCGGGCATCCTGCCCGCCAGATTTCAGAGGGTGTTTGAAAAGTTATGAGGAGGTGTAATTTGTCATCCTGACAGTCGGGAAGGATTACGCGAGATCCTTCCCTACCGTCAGGATGACAGTATTACCAGACTAGTATTGCAAATGACAAAAAATTAGTTAGATTAAATATATGTTAACACCATCAAATCTTTTATTTTCCAAGTTTAAAACCGATGAAGCTCACCTACTATATCAAGAGCTTGGTTCTGTATTTGACATTTCCTCCACAGCCTTAAAAGAACTTTACAATAGCATTAATGAAACTTTTTGGGAGGAAGGTTGGCCTTCACATTATACAAAACGAGAGGTTTTTAAATCTAAGGATGAGAAATTTGAGAATATTTATCAAAATTCACCCGTGATTGGGATAGACTTACCTAGTCTTATGGAATTAGATAATGCTATTAGTAATAAACCAACAATTGTAATTATAGGTCAAGACCCTAAGAACAATAAAGATTCTCAAGAGGTGAGAGTTGGTACTCCTTATGGATTACATCATCAAGGTTCTCGTGAGAATTTGCCGACAACACGAAAATATTTTGAATTAATACAAGTTTTGCTGGAGTTAGGATATAGAGTATATTTAACAGATATATATAAGATATGGGTTTGTAATCCAGAGAAACCTTATAAAGGTGTAAAACTTCCAAAAATAGATTAAGAAAGATTCATTCAATTGTTAAAATCTGAGTTAACTATAATAAATCAGACTGCTGTAATTACCTGGGGTAAAGAATCAGAAAATGCCATTAATCAAGCAAACTTAGGAATTAAACACATAACTTATCCTCATCCTAGTGGTCTTGCAGCTAAATCGTGGGAAAAAATAATGGGTAAGCCTGCAACTCGCACTAATAAGTTAGAATTTTGGAAAGAAAGCATTACTGAAAAACTGAAGGGTTAATAAACTAAAATTTTGGAATCTAGCTTCTGATAGTAATCGAAATTGACCATAGTTAAATTATTAATTGTAGGAAAATGGACACCAAATGAGTAAATACCATTGAGCAATTTATTTATGCAAAAACCCATCCCAGCTTAGTCTACTCTGTAGAACATGGCCATTTCTTTCCTGATGGATACAAGTGGACAGCAAAATCCCTACAATCTGCATATAAGGCTAAGGTAAACAATAAACTTGTTTTAAGTTGTAATTTAAGTCAAAATGATATTAGACTAGCACTTTCTGCTCTGGAAGAAGTTACAGAACAGATGATTCTCCAAGCTGTTGCTAGTCCTCCTGATGAGTGGGGGATTACAATGAATGAGAGAATAGTCATGTTAGAATACTTGATAACCCGGCAGCAACAATTGCTGGAATCCCTTTAGCTAAACTATTTCAGCGGAATGTTTGCACTATGGTAAGTAGATACAGTGTAATTCAATATGTTCCTGACCCTATCGCCAATGAGCGGATTAATATTGGTGTGGTTGCTTTTGATAACAATACTGTACTAACAAAATTTGTAAAAAAGTGGGAACGAGTCCGTAATTTTGGTGGAGAGGAAATTAGCTTCCTGAAGGATTTTGCTCATCGGATGGAAAATGGAGCTAAAGACGGACTTCTATTTCCAGGAGATGAACCTAATGGAGTACCCAACCAAGAGCGTCTGTTGAAAATAGCACAGGGATGGATGAATAGTATTCAGTTTACAGAGCCTCGTGGTTCCCTAAATACTGTTAATGATTTACTAGAAGATATTGCTAGTACTTATTTACATGAAAATAAATCCGCGCTAAATATTATACTTTAATACAATTATAGCTTTTTTGTATAATCTATAATTCTTTCATTTTTTAATAATTCTTCATGTTTTCCTGCCAAAAAATCGAGTCGCCAAAGGCGACAAAAAACTAAAAAAGAACAAGCGCAAAGCGCAAAAGAAATAAAGTATAAAGGACTACCGAAGAATTCTCCCAACCCCACAGGCAACACGAAAACCAATAACATCGTAGTCATTACTGACTTATACAAAGACTGATTATTAACGTCTTTAATATAGTCAACCTGCCCAGGATTATTCCAAACTCCTGATCAAGTATAGCACATTTATTCCTGATTTATCAACCATTAATTTATCATCAAAACTAAGATATACAAAAACTATGGATTTTATGAAAATTCAGTGAATTTAGTCGATTAATGAGTTATATATTTTACTGAATGTAGGTAAAATATATAGAATCTAGATTTAAACTCAGGAAAATGACAGTTACTAACCATTCTGATTGGACAAAAGCAGCCTTTCCTCTAGTTATCACCTTAGCATTGGGTGTTTCCCAAAAAGTAGAAGCGGCTCAATTAGGAATAGCATCTGATTACAACGTATTTACTACTGGAAACGTTACCCAGCAATATACAGATATTGAAGGCAAACTAGCTGCTGGAGGTAATATTAATTTCACTGGTGCTATTGGCAATAAACTTTCTAGTAACAGTGGAAATGTTGTCGTCGCTGGAAATAACTTGATTTTGAGTAATGGTCAAGTATATAACGGTAGTGCCGTATACGGTGGTACAGCAAGTATTTCCAGTAACGTAGGATTTCCGAATGGCACAGTCAGTAAAGGTAGTCCGATTGATTTTAATGCCGCAAACACACAACTACTATCACTGTCAAGTTATTTAGCAGGTTTAACTCCCACTGGGACAACACAAGTTCAGTATGGTGGTATTACTCTCAATGGTAGTGGTACGGCATTGAATATCTTTGACATTGCCGGCACATATGTTTCCACGGCAAATTCTTTTGGAATTACAGCTGATGCAAATTCGACTGTAGTTGTGAATATTAGTGGTACTAATGTATCACTGCAAAACTTTGGGTTTAATATCCAAGGTACAGATAGACAAAAGGTTATATACAATTTCTATGAGGCTACAAGTATAACTGCTAGTGGTATTGGTATCGAAGGTAGTATTCTTGCACCGCTAGCTAATTTGAATTTTAATAATGGTCAAATTAATGGTAATGTCATTGCGGCTTCATTAACAGGAAATGGAGAATCTCATGATGTCTTGTTTAATGGTAATTTACCAGATGCACTCACACCAACAAAAAAGAAAATCCCTGAGCCTAACAGTATTTTGGCACTAGGTTTAGTTTTTGGTTTTGGTAGCTTTTTAAAGAAACAAAATCAAAAGTAAATGGGAAAATTACACCCGACCCTAAGCATTCCCTAGAATCAGGGGTTTAAAAGTTTGTGTAAATTAGCTAGCTGAATGTTAAGGTGACAATTACCGGAAAATGGTCTGAAGGCCAAACTCCTTTCCACTGTTGACGGTCAATTATGACTGACTCGATTTGAAAACGGCGATCGCAATATATTGTGTCAATTGCATCCCATGCTTTACCAGTGAAATCATGAAAGGTATTTTGCGCTTTTAAAGGGAGTCTGGCGAGGGGGTCTTGTAATTGTTGTCCATTCGCTAAGGGTGAAAGAAAGCTTCGGCGTTCTGGAGTATCAGGAGCAGCATTAAAATCTCCTGTCACCAGTAAATATTTTTCTGGTGTAAATCCATTTAAACGCTGAGTGATTAAATTTGCACCTAGTTTTCTAGCTTGAGCGGTTTCGTGATCTAAATGAGTATTGGTTAAAACCAAGGAAAACTCTGAATTAACCACCTGAAAATTAGCCCAAGTAGCCATCCGTGGTAAACGATTTCCCCAAGTTATGCTACCTGGAATCTCTGGAGTATCACTGAGGAAAAAATCACGAGTTTCTTGCAGATTTAAACTTTGGGGATGATAAACAATACTACAGTATTCACCCGTCCCCGTCCCAGTGCGATCGCCACCCACAAATTTATATTCTGGTAATAGTTGCTGTAATTCTTGGAGTTGATGTTGTTTTCCTTCCTGAGTACCTAATACATCAGGATGATAATGCTGGATTAAAGACGCAATCGCTGCTACCCGATTTTGCCACTGACGTTCACCAGGGTCTGGTTTATCGTAGCGCAGATTAAAAGTCATGACTGTAATTTGCATTCAGTTTTTCAGATAGATGTACGTAAGGTTTTTCTAATTTTATTAAAGACTGTAATTAGCACTAAAGTAAAAACCATCATCCTGAGCATTTTTCCCTCGGTCATCTAAGTTTACCAAAGGTAATCCATAATCCAACCTGAGATTAAGTTTGGGTATAGGTTGAAATAGTATTCCCATTCCTACACCTGCTAAAAGTTTTTGTCTTTGTAATGTATTGGGATTACCATCTACATTCCAGACATATCCGATATCAAAAAATGGGGCAATTTGAAATGTCCCGTTACCAGCTTCATCTTTAGATAATGTGATCCGGTCTTCCAAGGTTAATTTTACCCCATTATCACCAGCACGGACATTTTGCCGATAACCACGCAAGGATTGACCCCCTCCTAAAACAAATTGTTGAGAAGGTAACAAAGCATCCGGTGTCAGTTGTAAATCAGCTTGAGCAATCAATAGATGATCGTTATTTAAGCGTTGTACTCGTTGCACCTGTGCTAACCAAGCAAAAAACCGACCATCGGGAACAGGGTTAGAGTTAATTGTGGCATCAAATAACCCGACCCCAAAGCTAAATAGCGATCGCAATCCCCACGCACCATTTACATCTCGACTGACATAATCTTGACCAAACTTAATCACGCGAGTGTTACTATTACCTTGAGCGTCAGGTCCATAACCAAAAGGTGTGGGTCGGCAAAAGTAAAAGTTTGACCGTTCTGGAGCGCAAAACCTAAAGACAACGCAAATTCTGCTTGTGGCGATCGCATTAAAGGTTGTCTATAACTAAATTCATATAGTTCTGACTCACCACTAATATTGAATTTCTTAAAAGCCGGGTCAATAACTTGATTATTATTTAGGGATGTTCGTAATTGTAAAGTACCATTCATGGCATTGATGGGTACGCGATAACTGAAGTCATAAATATCTGCACCACTTTGAGTGGTATGATAATAAGAAGCTGCTAATTCATCACCTAAACCAGTTAGATTCCGAGTACTACCACTGATACCTAATCTTTCCGAACCTACACTAGGAGGAGAATAGTTATCTACGCTGACATTTCCTTGGAAGGGATTAGCTTCAGTCACACGTACCACTAACACACTTTTACCGAAACTACTCCCAGCCCTTAAACTAGCTTCGACATTAGATAATAGAGGGTCAAGTCGTAATAACCTTAATTGGTCTTCTAATTTAGCTGTCACCAAAGGTTTAGTCGCACCCAAAGCAATCCGCGATCGCACATAATCAGGATTTAAGCGGTGGGTACCTTCAATATCAATCTTTTCTATACTCCCTTCAATGACCCGAATATCTACGATTCCATTCCTAATTTTTTGGTCTACTACCACCGCTCTAGAAGTGATATAACCCTGATTAAGATAAAGTTGAGTAATAGCATCTGCTACTTTGGTGAGTTCTGCCAAAGTTACAGAACGTCCTTCCAGTGGTTTAGTAATGGCATTCAGTGTTGCAGCGTTAAATACTGTGCTGCCCGTTACTTGTATTTTACTAACTTGAATAGTTTCGGAAGTTACTGCGGGTGATGTGGTGGGGATAGCAGTTGGTTGTAAGGATGGTTGTATATCTGGTGACAGAGGTTTGGGAATAGATAGAGGTTGAGGAAAACGTTCTGTTTGTCGATTGGGGGATTGTGCTTGTACAGGTAAAAGAAAAGAGAACCAGAAAATACCGATCATTAAAATTAGAGAATTTGAAGACGTTTGGTAATGTCTCTGTCTCTGATTTAACTCTGATTTACTAACATCATCTTGACACATTAGTTACCCCTCCATTCTAAAGCATCGTGGCATCTTGCATTCTAAGCTCTTAGATTAGCAAATTGTATATTTGAGGCTCTAGAAAATAAAAATAGACGGCTGAATATCGTTGAGGACATTCAGCCGTTAAGTGATCTAGTTTTGTTTTAACCAGTTTTAATTTTCAAGTTCAGACTTTTAGGCTAGGACAAGGTTTTGATCAACAGCTGTTGGTACAGTGTTATTTACCTTGGATTCAATTGCGGTTCCCTGGAAAAAGTTGGCGTTGGCTTCGGTATAAAACTTATAAGGATTACCAAATACATAAGCCTTAAAGTCAGCTTCAGAAATCACACCTTCGCTCACCAAATCCCAGCTTTCTGCTAGAGGAGAAGTTAGATCAGGTACATCCCAGTGACCGACGTCAGAGGAGTAGATCGCATTGATTTTCACACCTAAAGGATTGGCTTTGTCATTGAATGCGGCTCCGATAGTGCGGTCATCAGATTCAGAACCAAAGAAGAAATTGTTGACCCAGCGATCGCGAATATCCTCAATTGATTGAATATCAGCTGCACCAAAATCTTCGAGTTCACTAGCAATTGGTTGACGACTATGACGACTGAAGGAAGAACCCAATACACTCTTGGTCAATTCTTCTTTACTGAGAGGATGTGCTTGGATGAATTCCTGACCGTATTTCTCAAACAAACTCAATAACTCATCAGCATTGGTAAGGTCTGGGTTATAGTTTTGTAGTCCCTCTAGACTGCGTTTGGAGAAGCGGTCCGCTAAATGAATATAGACATGAGCACCCCAATCTGCACCACCTTCTAACAAACCTAAACGCAACTGAGGAAAACGCTTAGTCACACCACCGAAAAATAACGCTTTGGCAAATGCTTGTGAGCCATCAGCAAAGTGACCAATATGGTTATTCATGTAGTTGCTGATGGAAGAACGTCCAGTCCAACCTTGACTACCATAATGGGTAGTAATAGGTACTCCTAATTCAACGACTTTCGCCCAGAATGGATCATAGTCATATTCACTATCCAATCCATAAAAGTCCTGATAATAAGCATATTTGGCGATTTCAGGGAACTGATCTGCTGGATACTTATCCGCGATTGCCCGAATGGGTCGTTTGACACTACCAGGAATGTTAATTACCTTCAATCCCAAGGTATTGACCGCAAACTCTAGCTCCTCAATTGCTTCTTGGGGAGTATTCATAGGGATACCAGCTACAGGAGTCAGGCGATCGCTATATTTGCGGTATAAGTCGGCATGATAGTGATTAACTGCCCGTTGCAATGCCTGACGGGTTTCGGAATTGGCTCCTGTTGGTGCTAAAACATTATTGGGGAATAGCACTGAATAATCTGAGCCTTGCTCGGCCTGACGCTCATAAAAGAGTTCAGGAAGAGTATAAGTTGCTAAGTCCAATGTATTACGAGTAACTCTAGCCCACCAAGGAGAGCGAATTGTGCGGTTATACTGACGTTCTTCTGGGGTTTGTTGATACCAGTCTTTGCCTTCAGTCTTGGAGTTAAGACGAGAAGATTCAGCTTTACGTAATGCATCTACGAGTTTTGTCCCACCGTAATTAGCGATGTAATCCTCAAGGGCAGGTGTAAAATCATTAGTATGAACATCAGTGTCAATGATGGGATAATTGAGGTTAGCTTTAATAGCGGCAGAGCGAGAAGCTTTTAATTTACTATAGCTAGTCATGTTTTTTTCCTTCAAAAAATTACAGAAGAGTGGGAAGTAGGGAATGTCGCTCTGAGAAAATAGGAAAGACTATTTCTCAATCCCTATTCGCTGCTTTGGTGATTGATGAGAAGACAACAAAGTTGAGCTTTCAACCCCTGACATCCGCTCTAAATACTTGGATGACATATAGGTAAAAACCTTTTCTCATAAAGCTTTGAGGCACTTGCCTCTGGCTATAACACCAATTTATTAATTCCACAAGTATGTTTGCAGTAGCATTTAAATTGCTTTGCTGCTTGATGAGCTAATTGCTACAAATTTATTTATGGAGTAATTTTGCTCAGTAAATATAGATTACACATACACATCAAAAAAAAGATGTCGTGATGATCACACTATTCGAGAAACTAACTATTAGTTTTTCAAATATTACGTATTGCTAAGTAAAACTGAAAATAACACTACTAACCCCTGATCATAATGGAATCCAAGGTAAAAAGCTATACATGAATGGGTTTTTACTCCTGATTCCTGACTCTTGCTATATAGAGTTTGGTGTATTTTAGAAATTCTATCAGTGGTACTATATCTAACGAGAAGCATAAATTGCTCTTAGAGGGTGTTTGAAAAGTTATGATCAGGTGTAATTTGTCATTCTGAGCGTAACGAAGTGGAGCGAAGAACCTCAATTTTCAGATACTTCACTACGCTAGAGCGGAGTTTACCCTCGAACGGAGTGAAGGGTTCAGTATGACAGTTTTGACTTCGATTTTGACTTTTCAAACATCCTCTTAAGTTGTTGTTTAAATCTTTGAAAGCAGAATACAATGCGTATTAAATATATATTCAAAGCCCTGATTTGTTTGGTATTCTTGGGGTTGGTAACTGTATTACCTTTACAGGAAAAAAATGCTCTGGCTGAAAATAAAATTCAAGAAATTGCGGCAAATTATCAAAGTAAATTTAATCTCAACCCCAGTAAAGGTCAAGAAATTGGTTTTGTTTATGAAGCATTTTTAAATCCGAATCAAGAACCAGATGACGAAGAAAATACACCAAGAATAGCTCCATCCGCCTTTAAATCTACAGCACCTTCTGTACCCAGAACTCAGCGTAAATCAAAGGGACATGGAGTTGTACACTTCACTAAAGATTTGAGTAAAGCATTTGTTGATGTTCAAGTGGAAGGTGTGAATCTCAAAGATATAGTCATGTTTCATATCCATTGTGGAACTCCAGACGTACTTTGACCAATCATAGTTGACTTTGCTCTTTCTACCAACCTTCAGCAACAATTCGCTGATGGTAATTTTTCCACCGAAGTAGTCAATGAAAATATCGAAAAAACCACTAATTCTGGACATGACCTTTTAGGAGGTTATCTGTTGGGATGTCCAATTGGGTCAGGACAAATGGGGAAAGTCAGAACAGTGGCTGGGATGGAGCGATTTGCAAGACTTAATGAGCTTTACTTTAATTTACATACCAAAGGTCAAACCTTTTTTGGCGATATTCGTGGTCAACTGCATCCAGTAGAACGTTAAATAGTTAAAATTCAAGATTAGTTACGTGGAGCAGGCATCTTGCCTGCCATTCAAGTGTTCTAGGAATAAAAGTTAGGCTTTGGTAATTCATCATTTAATGCCCAATTACCAATATCTCTGATTTTATAATCCACAGAATCATGCAAAGTAAAAGTGCGAAGATTACGCCAGTAGCGGTCAAAACCATATTTTGAACTAGTAGCACGCGCACCCATAACTTCAAAAATTCGATTGGTAATATCTAAACTAACCTTTGTTGCAGCTACTTTAGCAGCAGCAATCAACAAAGCACATTCTCCCCGTTCTTCGGTGGTGAGTGACCATTCTTTTTCCCAAGCTTTTTGTAGTAATTCTCCAGCTTGATTAATTAAACCTTTAACTGCTTGGATATCAACCCACATATTACCATAGTGTTGGATAATATACGGGTCTTGCATTGCACTTTCTACACCTGATGTGAACCAAGGTTTTGTATGATTCCGTGTATATATTTTAGCAGCTTCAAAAGCACCCTCAGCAATTCCTAAGTAGATATTGGCAAGATTTAACTGAGTTAAACAGGTGCGAATAGTCCCAAAAGGTTGGCTTGGTTTGTCTCTAATACCTAGAATTTCATGTCGATATACTAATACATTCTCAAATGTAACACTACCACTATCTGTTTGGCGTTGCCCCATATTATGCCAATCATCGTGAATAGTAACACCTTGACGTTGGGTAGGAATTGCCAAAATATTTAATTCATTAGTGGTTTGATGGGTAGCTGTGACAGGTAACATATCTGAGTCTTGAGAGCCTGAGCAAAAGCTTTTGATTCCGTTCAGACGAAAATCGTTATTTTCTGGGGTTAGTGTTGTTCTCCGATCCAGAGGGTTTAAGGCATTACACCAAAACCAATTATTACGGATAGTTTCTGAATAGTATCGTTGTTTTTGTTCTAATGAACCGAAAATATGTGGGACAACCACACCTAAATGGTGGTAAGAAAAAATATGGGCAATGGAACTATCAACTTTCGCAAACTCGCGGATAATTTTGAAAGTAACCAGCCAATTTTGTCCTAAGCCACCATACTCTTTGGGGATGATTAATTTGAGCAGGTTACTTTCACGTAAGCGATCGCGTTCTCGTTTTGGTGTACCACCTTGAGCATCTCTGACTACAGCAGTCTCAGCAAATTCCTCAGCTAAGGATTTAGCTAAAGCCAGATAATTCTCCGATTCTTGAATTTGAGCTAATTCCATTAATTCTGGTTTATTCTCTAAAAGTTCCCTCTTAGCTAATCTACCGTAGTCACAGTTTTTTCTTGAGCTTCTTGTTTGGGAAACTCTAGGTTAGCGATAACCTCACCAAAGGGACTGCATAATTGTGGTTCTAAACTTGGTAAATTCTCCAACGGTAAATGGGGGAACAGCAATTCTGCGACTCGATATGCTTCTTCTAAATGGGGATACCCAGAGAAAATAAATGTCTCAATCCCTAAATTAGTATACTCTTCCATTCTTTTCGCCACAGTATCAGCATCACCGACTAATGCGGTTCCAGCACCACCTCTGACTAAACCAATTCCAGCCCATAGATTGGGGCTAATTTCCAAAGCTGTTCGATTACCATTATGTAACTGCGTCATCCGGCGTTGTCCTTCTGAATCCATCCGCGCATAAGATTGTTGGGATTTGGCGATCGCCTCTTCATCAACATAACGAATCAAATCATTAGCAGCATCCCAGGCTTGACTTTCAGTTTGTCGAACAATGACATGCAAACGAATCCCAAAAGTTAATTGCCGATTTTGTGCTGCGGCTAAACGTTTTACAGACGCAATTTTTTCAGCAACTTGAGCAGGAGGTTCACCCCAAGTTAAATATACATCAACATGTTTAGCAGCAATTTCTTGAGCGATGGGAGAAGAACCCCCAAACCACAAGGGTGGATAAGGCTTCTGCACATTGGGAAATAATATTTTCCCGCTTTCAATGTTGAAATAATCACCTTCAAAGTTAGTAATTTTACCCGCAGCTATTTCTCGCCAAATGGTTAAAAACTCGTCGGTTAGTTGATAGCGATCGTCATGACTAAGATGTACCCCATCTCCAGCCAATTCCACTGGATCACCACCAGTAACAACATTAATTAATAGTCGTCCACCAGAAATTCGGTCAAAAGTTGCCGCCATTCTAGCCGCTACACCTGGTGACATCAACCCTGGACGGATTGCGACTAAAAACCGCATTTTTTTAGTATGAGTTACCAAACTTGACGCCAAAATCCAAGCATCTTCACAGGAACGTCCGGTGGGTAACAAAGCACCAGTAAACCCTAATTGATCCACAGCTTGAGCAATTTGTCGCCAATAATCAAAGTTAACGGCTCGGCCACCGATAGCAGTACCAAGATAGTGTCCATCGCCATGTGTAGGAATAAACCAAAGAAGTTGCATAATTTTTGTAGAAACTAATGATCAAAATTGACTATGGGATTAAATACAGTTACTCTATCTATGATTAGTAGTATTTAACGAAATTATTTCATATTTCCATCAAAAAAACAATCCTCTTTGACACTCTCAGGTTTATCGTGACAAATCTACAGGGTTGAAATTCTATTGGTGTATGGCTTTTTAAGTAAATTATCTATCTCGCACAAGTATAGTTTTAGTTAAGTATACGAAGAGAACAGAATTGAAGTTAAAATATTAGTCAGAGTTGAAGTTGCATTTCGATGTATTAACAAAGGTAAAATCATGAATCTCCAAATTAAACCTGAGTTAGAGCAAATTATCCAAGAACAAATTGCTACTGGTAGATATGCAAATCCTGAAGATGTAATTAGTAAGGCTTTGAAATTGCTTTTAGAATGGGATAAAGGTTATCAGCAATGGGTGGAGGAAACACGAGAAAAGGTTGATATTGCTATTGGACAATTAGATAGAGGAGAAGGTATTGATGGGGAAGTTGTGATTGGAAAATTGCGGGATAAGCTGCGTCAAGCGAGAGAGATACAAGGATAAAAAAATATTTTATCTCTCCAGAAGTAAATCAGGATTTAGCCAAAATGCATAAGTTACAATCAAAAAACTGATGATTATAAAAACCTATGTCTATTCAAAGTAATACTCCTCCTAGTGTTGATTATCCACATCTAGAATTACAAGGGGAATTAATTGGTATGCAACAATTAACCATTGAGGAATTATTAATTATTGCTCAAAGTCAAATCTCCCCATTACAACAAGGACTCCATTTAGAACTTTTGGAAAAAAATCAAAATAATCAATTAGGTAAATCAGATAAATTATTATTGAAATCACTTCGAGTAAGTGCTGATCATTTGACGTTAAAAAAAGCCTATGCTTATTCGCTTCTAAAGTGGAAAGGTTATGCTGTTCGAGATTTTGATCAATTAGTAGTTTAATTCCAGAGTCATCTATTCTGAAATTTATTCGTCAACAAGGATTTCAGCTATATGAATGTACTTCATTAGGGTAGGAACCGCTATATGAAAAATACAAAGTTTTATTTGATAACGTAAATTAATTTTTAATCATCTGATTTGCAGTTTGATACACAATATTTTAATCCTAGAGATAATGTTTTAATAAAAACTCTTGATTCAGGTAAATCCTTAAAAATATTGTTTACATTATTTGGAGTAATAAAATTTAGAGCTTTAGTTTCTATGTCTTCATCTCTAGGAGATCGAGTTCCATATAATTCGTCTTTCCACTCTTGCGGCTTTTTACCATAATGCTTATTAAGTAATCCTCTAGCAGCTGCTACAATAACTTCTATAGAAGGAAATGTTGCTAAAGACATAACTATGGGCAAATACTGTCTATCATATCTTATAGCTTGGAGATTATAAAATTTATCAATTGATTCCATCAAAATATGAGATAAATTAATTGGCCAAGATTCAAAATATTGATTTTTATTACTGAGAGTATGTTCGGTATCCGTAGTTATCAATAAAATATCTCTATTAGAGATTTCTACCGTATTCTCAAATTCTTTGAAAGCATTATTTATTGTCCCTAATACTTTATCCCTGAGATCAACTGCTGGTTTACTTGGTAAATAATAATCACTTTCTTTCTTGCATTCACGTTTATATTTTTGAACATGATCACAAATTTTATGTCTAACTAATGGGATGATTTCACAGTGTATATTTTGTGGATTTTCTTCCAACAAAATACACTCAACAATTTTTCCAAAAACTTTATGATCAGTTGCACCATCACCAACGATTCCCACATTAATTTTATCCATCATAATCTAACCTATTGTCCCTGAGTACCATAGTTCTGCTAACTGATATTTGGGAATTTTTATTAGTGGTAATTTACCAGTTCTTTCTTCGTATTCCACTTCATCATCTTTAATAGTTCCTATTCCTACTAAAGTTTCAAGTGCTGCATTTAAATTTCTAACATCACTTTGACAACTACGTTTATCTAAGCGCACCGTATAAACATGATCTGGTTGTTGATTAAATTCCCGCAGAACTGAAGGACTATGAGAAGTAAGAATAAATTGTGATGAAAAACCTTCTTGACTAGGTGATGTTGTCTGCCAAATCCAATTCATAAGTTGTTGTATATTACCTGGATTTATCCCATTTTCTATCTCTTCTAACATGATGAGAGCAGGTGGTCTTCGCAATGATGACAACAAACTTATTGCGGCAATTTTCATAAAGCCATCTGATATTACATCTGGCATAAATTCTTCAACGTAGCCTTTACGTCCTAAATCAAATTCCCAAATTAAACTAGAACATTTTTGATCATAACGAATTCCTTGAAAACTCCTATCAAGAGTTCTCATTTTAGCAAGAAATTGAGAGAATATTCTTTGTTCATTTTCTTTAATATATCTGAGAATAGACTGAAAATTACCTCCATTTTCTCCTAAAGCGGCTGGTATTTTAATTTCTTCTATCTCAGAATTGATATCTATTTCATTATCTTGTGATTCCTCCACATTTTTATTATTTTCATGATTTTTAATATCACCTTTAAGAAAAGTAGGTTGAAAATGATAACTAAAGATACTAGCTAAGTCGCCAAAAAATGCTCTACATAATTCCTTTTCTATTTTTGTTAAAGATGATTCTGACTCTATTTTTTCTCGTAAATTTAATAAATCAGTAGACTGATTATAACCACTTTTAACTTCTTTAATTAGCTCATTATCAGCTAATTTAACTGTTATTTTTTCCTGGCAACTAGCATTTCCTTGAAAGTTTTCATTTTTATATATGGAAATATCATATGAGATTTCACTGTGGATATTTCTCCAAGTAATAGAAAAGCTAATTGGTTCACTATCATCAGCTAATCGGTATCTATGTGGATATAAATCTTGAGTAGCCTTTACTGTTCGATAAAGATTACCAGGTTTTCCTCTTCTTACCAGATGACACATTTTTTGTATGCCTACCATAAGATTTGTTTTACCTGAATTATTATTTCCAATTAATAATGTTACTGGATATAATTCTATGCTTGTTAGTTTGTGAGTTCTAAAATTTTGAAGAGTAACTTGTGTGAACACTATCAGCCTCACCAAATATCAAAATTATGTATCTAATTTCTACATTAACATGGATTTTAATAAATTGTTTAGCAAAAATCAAGTGAAATTATTATCTACTTAACACTAAAGCAATCAGTATGACGCAGACAAATGTTTCCTGGGCATAATTTATCACCTAAAGAAGTGACTATCTTATTATTGACAAACCAGGCGATACGTATTATAATACGTAATATCATTTCCAAATATTTAAGTTAGCGTTTCCAGAAAACGTAAGCATCATGTTAAATGCAATTTTCAGCAATGCTTATTCAGATGAGTTAGTTACAGCCACTGAGTTAAATCGCCAACCTGGGAAAATTTTAGATAAAGCTTACGAGCATCCAATCACAATTACTAGAAATGATCAATCTTTTGCACTGCTGCGTCGTGAGGATGTAGCTTATCTGGTTAAGGGTATAACACAAAGTAAGGCGGTTTTTGAGGTGTTGTCGGTTGCGTTTCGGTTGTTGCTGGAACAAGAGATAGGATATGATCATCCTTATGGATGGTTGAGGGTATTTAAGGCTGATGAATTGCAAGATTTTATTAAAGAAGTGAGTGAGGCTTTTCGCTTAACTGATATTTCTAATCATGGTTGGGATTTACTAGAAACGATTATCTATGAATGGCATGAAAGTGCGATCGCTATCACTAGTCCTGATTTAGCAGCAGCTTTTAATGATGAGAGTGATGAAGTACTATTAACAAAGGTAAAGTTATGAATATCCAAATTAAACCTGAATTAGAGCATTAATGCCTTAGACCGAGAACCCACTTTTCGTCACAGTATTCGGCAAAAGTCAAGACGAGCTGCTATGAATGATCAGTATATGGTTTCTGTATTAGCTGCATCTCTACCAAACTCTTCTCCTTCCGTGTAATTCCCTTGTCAATAGGGTTTGAGATGCGCTTACCCTGATTTAAATCCAATAGACTTCAATGATAAAACTAATATAGAAGAATTAAAAGACTTATATAGAAGTTTAGAAAATGAAAAACTGTTGATTATAGAGAAGAATATAGACAAAGGATTGAATTTTTATAAAAAAAAGAAAATAAATTATCTTCTTTACTAGAGGAACTCTTTTGATAAGCTCATCATCACTTGTAAAAAACTTAGTAAATAAAAATGGATATTGTTCACTAAGTTTGCCATCTTTATCAAATTGTAAGGCAGAACCTAATTCATACCGCCAAGGTTTCTTATTCCAGGTTGTGTTAGCAGCAGAACCATTGACAGTATAATAATCTGCAAAATAAATTCTACTTAAGTCAGAAAATAATTTTTGTATTCGCCAGAATTCATCAATATTTTCGTTATTTCTAACATTAAAAGCATTAAAGATATCAATTAAAAATTTTTGTCCCCATAAAGTGCTAGTATGATCTAACCAATGTGTTATTTCATGGATAATTATTCCATAAAATCTTCTAGTTATCTGTATATCAGGATTTCCTATTAAATTTGATATATCTGTTTTCACCAAAGAATTAGCGCATACAGTTTGACTTAAAAAATCATAATGACCAGCTGTATTTATGTTAGGAAATCCACGCCAATTTTTTATGATTTTTTCTATCATTTTATTTTTATTCATAGATTTTGTGTTTGTTAATTATACCCAATCAAAAATTTTCGTAACATACTTATTCCAAATTGAGAGTTAAATCTTTATCATTTCCGGAAAGAAAATGATTTTTAGCTAAATTAATTATTGATGAATTAAGTGGATTGGGAACAGGTCGATTTCCACACATAAGATAAATTGTAACGGCAACTTTTGAATTTCTGTTAACTATACCTGCTGCTAAGAACCTATCGAAATCTTCTTTCCTAATCCAAATTTCATAATCACCACCAAATTCAGATTGTAATTGACCAAAATAAGTTCTATACTGTATATCATTTCCAGACAACGCACTTGAATTATAAAGTGTATCCATTATGTTAAATCGTCCTTTAATTAGCTTATGTTCATTGAGTAAAGATAATAACTTATTAGCACTCACTTAATCTAACAACTAGTGCTAATTTAATAAGTACGGTTTTCCGTATAAGCCAGACTGTAATATAAGTAATTGACATAAAAATTATAAAAATTAGGTCAAAAATATTACTCAAATATTTTATGGTATATAAAGCCACAAAAATAATGCGAGTAATATAGCGTGCAAAGAAAAAATACATAAAAATTAGCTTGCTTACCGAGAAAAAATGTTATAGTAGTTATTGATATAAACTTAGTTCTTATCTATACTATGATAAAAATTGAAAATAAAATTAAATATAAGATTGCAAAGTTTGGTGCAAACAAACTATTTATAAAGGAATATAAAGAAAGGGAAAAAATGGATGAGCAACAACTTATCATTTTATTTGACACGGTATGGTCGAAAACATTAGAAGAATTAGTATTAAAAGCTAAAAAATGCCCGGTTGAAGAAGTATATAATCGTCTTTTAGACGAAAAACATTCCTTTATAGATCCTAAACAGGAACATCGTAGTTTTCATTATAAAAAAGCTGAATTTATTGTACAGTTAGAAATTTATAAACATGAAAAATTTCAATATAGATTAACAGATTTATGGCGAGTTACTTCTTCTGATAGCTATCCTCAAACTTTATTTATAAATTTTAGTAGCGTTGAAGAAAAAAACCTTTTTAAATCTTTAGCTGAAAAATTAAATTTTAGAGATGAGGAACTAGGTCTTAAACTAATATACAACTTTATGAATCTACATTCTGGATATGAAATCACAAAAGAAAAGGAAGAATAATCATAAACCTTACTTAAATTTTCTTATTTAGTAGCTTTTGGGGATAAGCCCAAAAGCCTATCCCCAAAAATCAATTAATCAAGTTATCAAGTTCCAGTAGTCCAGGAATTGATATATTCAATTTGATCTGCTGTCAAACTATCAATTGCAATACCCAAAGCTTGCAACTTCAAACGAGCGATTTCTGCATCCACTTCTTTAGGAACTGAATGTAAACCAGGCTCTAATTTACCTTTGTTCTTCACCAGGTATTCCACAGCTAAAGCTTGGTTAGCAAAGCTCATATCCATAACTGCACTAGGATGTCCCTCCGCCGCAGCTAGGTTAATTAAGCGACCTTCGCCTAAAACAACCACTGATTTACCACTTACTAATTTATACTCTTGAGCGAATACACGTACTTGCTTGATTTCCTTGGCTTGAGCAGCTAAGTATTTGAGGTCAAGTTCAATATCAAAGTGACCAGAGTTGCAAACGATCGCCCCATCTTTCATCACATCAAAATGCTCACCGCGAATAACGTGCTTATTACCAGTCACAGTAATAAACAAATCACCTTGAGATGCTGCTTCTGACATGGGGAGAACTCGGAACCCATCCATTACTGCTTCAATCGCTTTAATGGGGTCGATTTCAGTAACGATGACATTACCCCCCAAACCACGAGCGCGAAGTGCTGTACCTTTACCACACCAGCCGTAACCAACAACCACAATGCTTTTCCCAGCTAGCAGAATATTTGTAGCGCGGATAATTCCGTCTAGGGTTGATTGTCCGGTTCCATAACGATTATCAAAGAAGTGTTTGGTATCAGCGTCGTTAACGTTAACAGCAGGGAATGTCAAAACGCCATCATTAAACATGGCGCGTAACCGCACAATACCTGTGGTGGTTTCTTCAGTGGTACCAATCAAGTCAGCAATTTGGTGTTGACGGTGTTGAATCAAGGAAGCAACTACGTCACTACCATCATCAATAATAATGTTGGGACGATGATCTAAAGCGATTTGAACGTGTCGGTTATAGGTGGCTTCATCTTCACCTTTTTGAGCAAAGACCGGAATATCGTGATCGACAACGAGACTTGCAGCTACGTCGTCTTGGGTTGATAAAGGATTACTAGCAATTAAAACGGCATCAGCACCACCAGCTTTTAAGGCGATCGCCAAATGTGCTGTTTCAGTAGTGACGTGAGCACAAGCTACCAAGCGCAATCCAGCAAAGGGTTTTTCGATCGCAAAGCGATCGCGGATTTGCTGTAATACTGGCATTTCCCGTCCAGCCCATTCAATGCGCTGTCTTCCCAAGGGAGCTAGGGCGAGGTCTTTAACCTCGTGCTTTAATCGGGGAGAAGTTGCGGTCATGAAAATTTTCCTCAAGAATTGTTAAAAATGTTACGCAAAAAATACGCAAGTTTCCAGATTAGTCCTTGACAGCCGATATTAGGTGGTAATTACCCAACAGGTCATCAATAACTAGTCTAAACTAGCTTGGCGTTTGATATAAGCATTGTCAATGCTAAGTCTAGCTTTTCCCTTTTTACTATATCTCTGGTAAAAGTATTAGCTACAACTACAGATGGTGATGAGTAATGGGGGAGAGATCATCCTTAAAATATGACTCTATACCTATAACTCAATAACTCATCCCCAAAATGAGGTAATTGAATGCATTGGCAATTTTTGAGAAAACATCCTTTAGCTTTATTAAAAGTTTCCCATCTGTTGACAGGGGGAATATGGGGGGTGATGGTAGCGCTGACTGTGAATATAGTCCCCATCCCCAAAGCTACAGCCCAAATTCCTTTGTTATCTCCCTGGGGAGCTACCAACAGTGTCAATGATGAAGCAAATAGCAAGATTATTAAGGGCTGGATTTATTTGGATGGTCGTCCTTTATTCCAAATAGCAGCACCAAAAACCAGTTTTTCGGAACGACTACAAAATATCCAGGTGAATTTGCAGGAAATTAGTGACAATTACTTTCATTCGTCGATAACACAACTGAAAGTAGACAGCCGGAAAATCAACGGCTTACCAGTGATTTTTATCAATGACCGTTACTTAATGACTGTTACTTCCCAGGATGCAGAACAGCAATATCCTTGGACATTAGCAAATCAAATCACCACCAGTTTACAGACTAATTTAGCCAAAGGTAAACACGAAAGACAAACTCATTTTTTAATTCAGCAAAGTGGAATTGCTGGGATTAGTTTTTTAGCAATGATGATGATGAGTTGGGGAATATATCGTTGGCAAAATCGGATTAAACATAATTTAGCCGCATCTGTTCCTTTAACTTCATTAGATGATCAACCAATTACTTCTCAACTGAATGAACAACACTATCATCATCTCCAAGAAGTTAGAAAACGATTATTTCAATTAGCACAAACAGGACTTTGGGGTAGTGCTACTTTTGTGATTTTGGGTTTATTTCCCTATACAAGAGCATTTCAATTAGGAATTGTCACTGTGGTGCAAATTCCGCTCCGCTTAGGTATGGTGATATTGGGAACTTATGTAGCTATTCGTTTCATCTATGCCTTGATTGAGCGTTCCACTTCTACTATTGTTAGTAGTAGTGCTTTATTAACACCAGAAACATCAGAACGTTTACAATTGCGAGTTTCTACATTTTCTGGAGTCACCAAAAGTATTGCGACTATCCTTTGTATAGGAGTTGGTATTTTACTAGGGTTGGTTGCTTTGGGAATAGATGTGATTCCTTTGTTAGCTGGTGCTAGTTTAATTGGTGTGGCGGTATCTCTAGCTTCGCAAAACTTAATTAAAGATGCTATCAATGGATTTTTAATTATTCTCGAAGACCAATATGCTTTAGGAGATGTGATTAATGTTAGTGGTGTCAGTGGTTTAGTAGAAAATCTGAATTTGCGAATGACTCAAATCCGAGATTCCGAAGGTCGTCTGATTACGATACCCAACAGTGAAATTAAAATTGTGGCTAATCTATCTAGTCGCTGGTCACGAGCGGATTTGACAATTCCAGTTTCTTATCAAGCTGATATAAACGAAGCCATAAAATTGATTGAAAATGTCGCTTTGCAGATGAATGATGATGCACAATGGCAACATCAAATTATCGAAACACCGAAAGTCTTGGGAATCGATAATTTTGGCGATCGCGGTTTAATGATTCGGGTGTGGATTAAGACCCAACCACTGAAACAATGGGATGTAGCCAGAGAATATCGTCGTCGTTTAAAAGTGACCTTAGATGAAGCTGGAATTTTTATTCCCTCATCACAACAAGAAGTTTGGATTAATCATCATCCATCATTAAGTGTTCAACAGGGTGATAATTGAATTTCTAAATCCGTGGAGCAGGCCGGAAAGCCTGCCATGGAAGCCAGGGACAGGGACAGGGACAGAGCAGGCCGGAAAGCCTGCTCTACGGCTAAAAATAGAATGAACTATTTTGCTGGAATTTTGCACATAATTAAAATACTACTCTAGCCCTAACTCCTTATAGATTTAACATGAATTGACTTTGATTGATCAGACTCAAAATCAACAGTCTACTTGGGGTCTAAATCCCCCTCGGAAACTGTTTTGAGTTTTCAATTTTGAATTGTTTAATAGCTCTAATTTGAGTTATTTTGATCATCTAGTGGGGTATCAACAATATCAATAACCTCAGTTTTAGTAGCCTGATCCTCGGTTTTTGGTTTGAGTTTGGGTTTTAATTTGACTGCGGGAGCAGAAGTAGTTTCTGCATTTTGTGGGTTTTGTGGGTTTTGTGGGTTTTGTGGGTGACGATGAATAATCGGAGCAGAACTAGAAGTAGTTTCTGGATTTTGTGAATTCCGATGAATAATTGGGGCAGTAGCAGTAGCAGTAGCAGAAGTAGTTTCTGGGTTTCGGGGTAGGGAAGCAGCAGCTTTTTGGCCATCTGCTGTACAGTAGCTTTATCTTTTTTAGATGCTTTCAGGAATCTGGGTGGGGTTTCTTGCGGTGGTGCTAGTAGAGCCACGAAGCCAAAAACATCCCGCCCTGGTAGGAATTTAGCCTTGAGAGTCACAAATAATGGTTGTCCTTGTTCCTCTTTTTCTATTTTGGGATTAAATCTGAAGGGACGGATGGGAGCATCTTTCCAGAGCAAAGGTACATGACTGGCTTTCATGAATTTTACTTTCCGGACTGGCTCTGCTTGTTTAATAAATTCCAATCTTTCGCGGGTGAAATTCCTAAAAACGGAAATGCACGGGGTTTGACAGACAGGAATAAATTGCCATAATCCGGAAAATTTAAACTCTAGATCCTCTAATTCCTTGGAAACAGCTTCTTGTTGTCGTCCTCGATCAAAACCAACGAGTTGAAAAGCCATTTGGTGTAACTTTTCTTTGCGCGGGAAGTGGATGATTTTTGGATAAACTACTAGTCTTAAAGTGTTGTCCCCAGTGGTTTCTATTTCTTTTTTAAGCGCGTCAAATACTTTCCGTTTGGAAGGTATATAAAACAATTGATATTTAGAACGACCCACAGTAACAAAGTTTTTTCCATCTTCGCCTATATCAACTGTTCCAGTAATTACACCAACAGCTTGAAATATGACTCCTGAATCTTCATTCTCTGTTGAGTCTTGGGCGTCTTGATTAATTTCTTCTTCAATAGGGGGTGTTTCTATTGGAAGACTAACAGGGTTGGATTCATCGGGTGTAGATTCAGCAGATAGCATAATTATGGTTGTTTCGTAGCTACTCACTTCTTAATGCTAGCAAAGCTGTCCTAAACCGCCATCTACTTTTTCAGAAGATTCATAGATGCCAGGATGAAGAAATGGAAAAATGAGGAAATAGGGAGTTGGACAGATGGGGTGTTTGGGGCTTGAGGATATGTAACAATTTGCTGAAACCACGGTACATTAAGACTGGTACACCATAATTATTTTTTGATTATACTTCAGTGTATAAGTTTAGCTTAATACTGTTGCTTTACAAAAATTATAACTTAAGAGCCACCGCCCAGGCAAAAATAGGCTACTGATGAGCCATTACTGACATTTATCCTTTCTCAGTAGTAAGTATATTTTTTACAAGCTTTATTTTGGTGTTTGGTTACAATTGCTACTCTAGTTTCTAGAGGAATAAAATAAATTATTGATGAAAACTAGGCGGAAAATTTTTCCAGATTTTTCAATCACAATTTTTCTTGAATGATGGTAGTTAGTTGTTTTAGTTTGATTGGTTTAGTCAGATAATCATTTGCTCCTGCTTCTAAGCAGCGGTGGCGATCGCCCTTCATGGCTAAAGCGGTGAGTGCAATGATAGGGATATCCACCAAGCTAGGGTCAAGACGAATTTGTTTGATCGCCTCTAATCCATCCATTCCTGGCATTTGAATATCCATCAAAATCAAGTTGGGCTGTTTGGTCTGAGCTAGGTTAACGGCTTCTTGACCATTCTTAGCGACGAGAATTTCATAACCTTTGGCTTCAAGATAACTAGAAAGCGTACTAATATTAACATCGTTATCTTCTGCTAGCAAGATGCGGGGGGCTTTTTTCGGTGCTTGATTGCTAGTAGCTAGAGATTTCCATTCGCAAATCATCGTGTTTTGATCATCTGCCATGATGGTTGGTAAGCAGGACACATTGGGAGTATAGGGTAACTGGATGGTAAAACAACTCCCCACACCAAATTCACTGGTTAGCCCGACTATACCACTGTGAAGTTCCACGATTCGCTTCACTAAGATTAGTCCTAAGCCTGTACCTGTATAGTGACGATTTAAAGCGCTATCGATTTGGATAAAGGGTTGAAATAGTTTCTGGATATTTTCTGGTGAGATACCAATCCCTGTATCAATTACGGCTATTTGCAAGTAATATTCACCTGGGTTGGAGACAACTTGAGTTACTTCTAGGGTAATGCGTCCCCCTTCAGAAGTAAATTTGACTGCATTATTGAGCAGGTTAATTAATACTTGGCGAATCCGTCGTTCATCCACCAGTACATCTGGTAGATGTGGGGGCAGTTTAAAATCTAGCTGGATATTTTTTTTCAGTGCCTGCTGTTTGATAAATGCCAAACTGGATTGGCAAAGATAACCTATGGAAATAGAGCTATAGTGCAGTTCGATTTGCCCAGATTCAATTTTGGCGACATCGAGAATGTCATTGATCAGTTCCAGTAGATGATTACTGCTGCGTTCAACTATTTTTAAGGCTTTAATTTGTCGTTCATTCACAAGTCCAAAGACTTCTTCCTGTAACCCTTCCGTCATCCCCAAAATGGCATTGAGGGGAGTCCGCAATTCATGACTCATGTTAGCCAAAAATTCATCTTTGAGGCGGGTAGCACGAATGATGGCTTCGTTGGATAGAGCCAGTTGAGTGTTCGTTTCCTGGAGTTGGGTTTCCGCCCGTTGACGTTCAGTTAATTCCGTTTGTAATTGCTCAGATAGACTCAATTGTTGAAGGGCTAGCGCTTGCAACTCCATCGTCCTCTCCTCGACTCTGCGCTCCAAGTTTTGATTCAACTCATATAGCTTTTGGTGGGTAGTGGCTTGTTGGAGCGCGATCGCCAGTTGTACTGATAATGATTCTAACCATTGTACCTCTTCCGGTTGCCAATCGCGAGGGTACTGACTTTCGGTAACATTGAGTAAGCCCCATAGTTCATCACCACATAAAAGTGGTACTAACACTTTGGCACGGGTGTGAAGATGGATCAGCATTTGTCGGTGACAATCAGAGATGGGCATGGTATAGATATCCGATGTCACCCGAATTCGTCCTTGGCGATAAATTTCCACGCACTTTTCCTGGAAACAAATGTCATTAATTTTTTCGCCCACTAGAGATACTGGTGAATCAGTAGACTCAGCGACGACGATGCTTTGCCAATCTGCTTCAAACCGCCAAATATTGACACGATCGCAACCCAGCAATTTTCGCACCTCTGTCACCGTCGTATCCAGAATAGTCTGTAAACTTAAGGAGGAGCGGATTTGGATGGCGATCGCCATGACTAATTTTTCTTGCTCGGCTTTAGTCTTGAGGGCTATACTTCGGACGGCAACTTCTTGTTCTAATTGCACAGTCCGATTTTCCAGGAGGGTGATTTTTTCTGCTTCTAACTGCAATACCTTCTCTTCCAAAACTGCGGCTAGTTTGTACAACTCCACTGGGTTCAAAGCTTGGAGAAGATTGCTTTGAGTGACAATTCCCAATAGTTCCTCTGACTCGCTCATCACTGCTAACCTGCGGATGAAGCGTTGTTCCATAATTTGCTGCACCATTAACAATGAATCATCCGGTTTCACTGAAAAAATTGGTGTACTCATCACCGCATCTGCGGTGGAAGCGACTAGATTCAAACCCAAGGCTTGAAACTGGACAATATCTCGCTCTGTTAAAATTCCCACCGGAGTTTGTAGAGGTTGACTCTCACTACCAATATTTTCCACAATCATCACAGAACTGACGGAGTGTTTAGCCATGAGTTGAGTAATCATCAGCATGGAACTATCTGATCTTGCACAAATCACCTGAGTGGTCATCACCTCAGATACTTGTCGCAACCGCAAAAGATCTATAGGACGAGAAATTTGCCGCAAACTTTCGTGAGTCACTAACCCCAGCAATTGATTCTGTGCATTTAAAATAGGTATGTGGCGGATGCGATGCTGTTGGAGTAGATGAACCGCTACAAATAAATTGATGAAATCGGACTCATATAGGGTAACAACGTTCGTAGTCATCACCTCTTCAATGACTAAATTTTCTAAGGACACTGCTTGGCACTCAAGCTAACCACGTCCCTTTCTGTGAAAATACCAATGATTTTATCATTTTCTACTACTAGTACACAGCTAGACCGGACTTCTAAATAGAATTCATCTAATTCTCCATCGACGGTTTTACTAGTATTGCAAGTAACTCTCACGCCACTCATTTGGGCGATCACATCCATGACTTTTGTACTACGTTTCACAATCAGAGGGTCAGGGATAATTACTGACTGCAATTCTGATGGAGTAAAAGTATCATGAAAATCATAACTAATACTTAAGTGATTCTGGGGTAGTTTGATCACAATTTTAACGAACAATATAAATCAGGCGGTTGATAAACTTATAATACAGCATTAGAGAATATATTTTTTACTCTTAAAAAATTTGCTAATTAAGATTGTATCTTAACCATAAATAAAATAAATTCAGTATTTTAACTGGATTTTATCGCCGGAGTTGTCAGTGAAAACATGATTTGGGAAGGGAGTTTCACTCTGCATAGATGTCCTACTATAGTATGATATCTTCCCTGGGCAATTATACAGTTCTTCTCAGATCATAAAAACTAGTTATGTTTATTAGTAGACATTTTCAAGGTTCACTAGCCAGTCAGGCTTTGATGAAGATTTCCCTGGGAGTAACAGCAGTCATTGTCGTTTCGGCGGGAATTAGTTATTATTACATCCGCTCAGTCTTAGATTTTCAAATCCGAGAAAAGCTGGAAAAGTATGTAGTGGAAAGAGGTAAGCGAGAAGAAGGATTATTTACACTAGCAGAAGATAATCTCACTGAGTTAAAACAAGAAACTCTCAAACAACTTCAAGTCTTGGGAAATCAAGATCCGCAACTGGAGTTTGAACAACTCTTTGTCAGATATCCAGATCAAGCAATACGCAATCGCTCTCACGTACTAGACTATACGCGATATGCGGGACTATTTGCTAGTCCTAAGTTACAAATTAATGCTGATGTTCGTCGTCGCATTGTCACGTTTTATAAATTGTTGAATTCCTATGTACCAGCTTGGAAAAACCGTTTTGCTGGTCTTTACTTTGTTGCTCCAGAAAACTTCTCAGTCTCCTTTTGGCCTACTGTTCCCATCGCTCAAAAAGAACCTGCAAATTTTTATGAACCTGGTGAGGAATATTTCTGGGTCGCTGATGCTCAACATAATCCCAAACGGGAAACGGTTTGGACTGGTGTTTACTTTGACCCTTTGGTGAAACGCTGGATGGTATCTTGTATCTCTCCTGTCTACATTGGCGATCGCTTGATTAGTATCACTGGACATGATGTTTTGCTGAATGAATTGATTAAACGAACCGTAAATGAGCAACTCACAGGTACTTATAACTTGATATTGCGGGATGATGGTCGTCTGATTGCTCATCCCCAATTAATGGCAAAATTGGAAGCTAGTAAGGGCGATTTTAATATTCTCCATCAAGGCGATCGCCATTTGCAAGCGATTTTTCAACAAGTTAAAAATCATACTGCCAATACTATCATTGTCGATAATGTGGGATACAAAGAATATCTCGCTATTACGCGCATTGATTGAACTAGACTGGTATTTTGTGACAGTTTTTCCGAAATCAATTTTGACGAGTCAAGCTTCCCAAGCCGCTAATTTTGTGCTAGGACTGGGATTAGTTGTATTACTAATTGAGTCAATTGTAGTATTTAGTATACTATGGCAAGATGTGTCTAAACCTCTCAGGAATCTCACAATTGCGACGCAACAAGTAACGAAGGGGAGTTTAGATATTAAAGTAGATGACACTAAACCCAATGAATTAGGACTTTTAGCGGCATCATTCAATCAAATGGCTCAACAATTACAAGAATCTTTTGAGGAATTAGAAGCACGAGTAGAGAAACGTACTGCTGAACTCAAGGAAGCGAAAGAACAAGCAGAAATAGCCAATCAAGCCAAAAGTGAGTTTCTGTCCAATATGAGTCATGAACTTCGGACTCCACTCAATGGTATTCTCGGATATGCTCAAATTTTGCAACGGGATAAAACTCTTAATCGTAAACAGCAAGATGGTTTGAGCGTTATCTATCAGTGCGGCTCTCACTTACTCACACTTATTAATGATATATTAGATATTTCTAAGATTGAGGCTAGTAAATTAGAACTTTACCCAGTAGCGTTTGAGTTAAGCAGTTTTTTAACCGGAATCAGAGAAATTTTCCAAATTAGAGCCGAAGAAAAGGAAATTGACTTTAAATATGAAATAGTTAATCAAATACCCAAAGCAATTCAAGTAGATGAAAAACGCTTGCGTCAAGTGTTAATTAATTTACTGGGTAATGCCATTAAATTCACCAACCAAGGTACGGTCACTTTTAAAGTTGGTATAATTGATGATGATTTAATAGATGAAACTATCACTGACCAACCACAACCTAAAATTTACAAAATTCGTTTTCAAATAGAAGACACTGGTTTAGGCATGAAAGCAGAGCAATTGCAGAAGATATTCCTACCTTTTGAGCAAGTGGGAGAGCAGGTAAACAAAGTAGAAGGAACCGGATTGGGTTTACCAATCAGTCAGAAAATAGTAGAATTAATGGGGAGTAATATTTATGTGGAAAGTACTTATAGTCAAGGTAGTACATTTTGGTTTGAGATAGATGCACCAGAGGCTCGTGATCAAGATATATTGAAATTATCTCCGACCCAGCAAAATATTATTGGCTATCAAGGTCAACCCAGAACTATTCTGATCGTAGATGACCGTTGGGCAAATCGCTCTGTCTTAATGAATATCCTGGAACCAATTGGTTTTCAAGTCATGGAAGCTAGTCATGGAAAAGATGGATTAGCAATGGCTCAACAATACCAACCTGACCTAATTATTACTGATTTGACCATGCCAGAAATGAATGGTTTTGAGATGACCCAATCTTTGCGAAAATTATCCAAGTATCAAAATATGGTAATTATTGCTTCTAGTGCCAGCGTATTTACTGTTGACCGTCAACAGAGTCGAGAAGCGGGTTGCAATGATTTTTTACCTAAACCGATCCAAAGTACCGAACTATTTGCACAACTACAACATTATTTAGGACTAGAATGGATTTATGAATTGGTGACTGACACTCCCATCATTACTCTCCCTAATGATGAATTTTGTGTTCCTCCATCCCAGGAGTTAATGACTTTATATAAAGCGGCTAGAGGGGGTTATATTTCCACAATTCAAACTGAAGCCAGTCGGATTAAGCAAATAGACGCAAAATACACAACATTTATTGACCAGGTGATAACTTTTGCTGATGCTTTTGATGACGAAGCCATCGTTGAATTAATCCAACCCTACTTATCCTGAATTTAAAGTCATGAGTCTGGTTTTACAAAATTCCGTTTTGATTATAGATGACGTTCCCACCAATATAAAAGTCCTCTTTGAACTCCTGGAACAATCAGGTTTCATTGTTTCCGTAGCTAAAAGTGGTGAAAGCGCATTAAAGAAAGTGAAAGAGACTTTACCAGATTTAATCTTATTAGATGTAATGATGCCTGGTATTGATGGCTTTGAAACTTGTCGGCGTCTCAAAGCTGATAAAAATACTGAAAATATTCCAGTAATTTTTATGACGGCTCTTTCTGATGTGGTCGATAAAGTTAAAGGATTAAGTATTGGCGCAGTAGATTATATTACCAAACCGTTTCAGCATGAGGAAGTTTTAGCTCGAATTGACGTTCATTTAAAACTCAGAAAAGCACAACTGAGACTAGCTGAAGAAGAAAAATTCTCTGCATTAGGAGAACTGGTAGCAGGAATTTCTGATGAAATTAATAATCCCATTAATTTTATCTCTGGTAATTTACCCCATGCACAAAATTACTATCAAGACTTAATAGAATTAGTGGATTTATATGGAAAAGAATTTCCTCAGTCTTCTCCAAAAATTCAAAAATTAATCCAAGAAATTGATTTAGAACATATTAAACAAGATTTACCGAAATTAATTACATCAATGAAAATAGGAGCAACAAAAGTTACAGAGATTGTTGATGCATTAAGAATATTTTTACGCTTAGACGAAGCTGAACTGAAATTAGTTGATATACATGAGGGAATTGACAGTACTCTCATGCTACTCAGTTATCGATTACAAGCAAATCAGGAAAATTCAGGAATCAAGGTGATTAAAGAATATAATCAGTTGCCTTTAATAGAATGTTATGCTGGACAATTAAATCAGGTATTTATGAATTTATTATCTAATGCAGTTGATACATTAGATGAGAAAGCTGGATCAAATACGAATATTGACACCTTATCATTTATTCCCACCATTAGAATTTCTACGGAAATTTCTCCAGAAAAAAGTGCGGTATTCATCAGTATTACTGATAATGGATGTGGAATTGGGGATGAGGTAAAACCAAGAATTTTTGACCAATTTTTTACAACTAAACCTGTGGGTAAGGGAATAGGATTAGGATTATCAGTCTCACGTCAAATTGTAGAAAATCAACATGGAGGAAAGTTGAGTTTTGTTTCTCAAATGGGAGAAGGAACAAAATTTACCATAGAAATTCCTAATACACAAGTTTTTTGGGAAAATCAGCGTTCAACTGCTAACATCAGGTAGATATATGCTCTCTATTGTTTAACTGCTTTCATTGATAGACTCACTCGTTTTAATTTCTCGTTAATTTCCAGTACTTGTACTTTTACCACTTGTCCCACTTTCACCACTTTTTTAGGATCATCCACAAATCTATCCGTCAGTTGAGAAATATGTACTAAACCATCTTGATGTACACCAATATCCACAAAAGCACCAAAATTTGCTACGTTGGTGACTATTCCCTCTAATTCCATTCCCACTTCTAAATCCCTAAGTTCTTTAATACCTTCTTTGAAGGTTGCATATTTAAATTCAGCGCGGGGATCTCTTCCCGGTTTTTCCAATTCGTTGATGATATCCCGCAGTGTTGGTTCTCCAATCGCATCGGTAACGTATTTCTTTAAGTTGGTTTTACGTAACTTTTCCGCAATTTGGGTAACTTCATTTAATTTTACCTGCAAATCAGAAGCGATCTCTTCCACCACGGGATAACTTTCGGGATGGACTGCGGTATTATCTAAAGAATTTTCTCCACCGCGAATTCTTAAAAATCCCGCAGCTTGTTCAAATGCTTTGGTCTAACTTGGCTACTTTTAACAATTGACGGCGATTTTTAAAAGCTCCATTTTCATTCCGATAGGCGATAATATTATTAGCTATAGTTGGTGTAATTCCAGAAACAAAAGTGAGCAGTTCTTTAGAAGCGGTATTTAAATCTACACCCACATAGTTCACACAACTTTCCACAGTTTCATCCAACTTCTTTTTCAATAACTTCTGGTCAACATCATGCTGATATTGTCCCACCCCAATAGATTTAGGGTCAATTTTCACCAGTTCGGCTAAAGGATCTTGTAAACGTCTACCAATACTAATTGCACCCCGCACAGTAACATCTAAATCGGGAAATTCTTCTAATGCAACTTTACTAGCAGAATATATAGATGCACCAGATTCGTTAACCATCACTTTAATCGGTTTTTTGTCCAGCATTTGTAGGACTTCCACCACAAAATCTTCGGTTTCGCGAGAAGCTGTACCATTACCAATAGCGATTAACTCAATGTGATATTTTGTAATTAAATTTTTGACAGTTTGTGCAGCTTTATGACGTTGTTCTACTGCTTGATGAGGAAACACCGCTTGATATTCTAAAAATTTTCCAGTTTGGTCAAGTACCGCAACTTTACACCCAGTTCTAAATCCAGGGTCTATAGCCAAAGTCGGTTTCATTCCTGCGGGAGCAGATAATAATAATTCTCGTAAATTAGTTTCAAAGGTTTTGATAGATTCCACATCTGCATAATCTTTCTTCAGGGAAATTACTTCTCCCATAATGGAAGTTTTCATCAAACGATTAAAAGCATCTTTTAACATAGTTTGATAAAAATTGCGAATTGTCTGATTTTTGGTTTTGATTTCTTGGTGTTCCAAATAGGAGAGTACCAAATTTTCATCAAAAGCAATTTCAAAACTTAATATTTTTTCGGCTTCACCCCGACATAAAGCCAGCAGATTGTGGGGAGCGACATTTTTAACTTTGATTTGATAATTACGGTACATTTCAAATTTAGTTGAACCTTCAGGATGTTCATCTTTAATTCGGGAAATAAACACTCCTTCGTCTAAAAGATAATCCCGTAAATAAGCGCGTGACTCTGCTTTTTCCGCTACTTCTTCTGCTAAAATGTCGGCAGCACCCTTGAGTGCTTCTGCTGCGGTTTTTATTCCTTGCGCTTCAGAAATATATTTTGCTGCTTCTGTTTCTAGGGATGCTGGTGCAGCACTTTTGGTATTGAGTGATTTAATAAATGCTGCTAATGGTTCTAGACCTCTCTCTCTAGCGATAGTAGCGCGAGTGCGACGCTTGGGTTTATAGGGTAAGTATAAATCTTCAAGTTCGGTTTTTTGTAAACAAGCAGTGATTTTGGCTTTGAGTTCATCACTGAGTTTACCTTGTTCAGCGATCGCCTTCAAAACCACCGTCTTTCTTTCTGCCAATTCAGTTAAGTAACTATACCTATCAGCCAAATCACGCAACTGCACCTCATTCATTTCGTCAGTGCGCTCTTTGCGATAACGAGCAATAAAGGGAATGGTTGCACCCTCCGCTAAAAGTTCCAGCGCGTTTTGCACCTGATGAGGTTTGAGTTCTAGCTCAGTTGCTAGGAGTTGGGGAATGTTCAGCATTGGGTGTTTGAGTGGGAAAAACTATTGCTAGAGTTAGATATCAAACGGCTATAATAATACAACTATAGCGTCATGAACTAATATTTTGTGTTTTAACTGAAAAAGCCCTTAAGCCAATGTTTTTATGCTGTTAATACCGTGACTCATCCACTGGGCTAATAACCACTGACTAGCAGGTTTGTCTAATGCAGGTAAGATGCGAAAGTTAAAAACTTGCTCCCAAACTTCCTCTCCATATTGAGAAACAAAAGTTTGCTCTAGTTCTTGGAAATGATTATAGCTTTTATTACCAATAGCTGTAAGCATATTTACTATATCATTTACGGGTATTTGGGTAGCTGTTAATTGTGCTTCTGTCATTACTTTTTGTCCTTAAGTATACAAATGTATCTAAGTAAACCCCTTTTAGTGTCGATGATTTCGATCAGATCCTGATCTTTCATCCTAGCAAGAGAAAAACAAGCAAGCTCTGATGCTGCGGCTGACCAATCTCTAGTTTCTGTTTGCCAGTCCCAATCCTCTCCTGATTTTCTCTCTGGCTCATCATTATTGGTCATGATACAACTTGCCTCTCATCTCTATACTAGCTTAACTCCTTTTAACTTTTCTGGATTGACAATTGCAAAGATTGATTTAATGATCTGACCTGAAAACTCAAAACTAAACGTGCTTTGTAGATTTCCCTCCACAGTATTTAAGATACCAGGTTGAGCATTAATTTGAACAATTTGAGGATTGAGTATCGGGATGAGCCGACTGCGCCGAATTGCCATTAAGAAGCGAGCTACTTTTTGACATCCCTGCAATGGATAATGTGCTGCGGTTACTTGACCACCCCCATCTGACCAGAAGGTGATATCCTCTGCCATGAGGGCAATCAGTTGAGGCAAATCCCCTTGATTCCAACTCTTCAAAAACTGTTCGACAATCTTCTCCTTTTGTTTAAGGGGGGGGGACTGATATTGGGTCTACGGAGAATAAGATGTTGACGCGCACGACGAACAATTTGGCGGCAATTGGGAATACTCTTGTTCACAATTCTGGCAATCTCTGAGTAATCATAGTCAAACACTTCACGCAGCAAAAAAATGGCTGGTTCGGTTGGGGATAAACATTCCAGCAGCGTCAGAAATGCAAATGATAAAGATTCTGCCAATTCAGCGTGGTCTTGACTTTGGTTAATCCTTTCCGTAATCAAAGGTTCTGGCAGCCAAATCCCAACATAATATTGGCGGTTCTTATATACTTGATTTAGAGACTATAAAGTTAGTGTTCATGGATACGAGTACTCTAAATGACATCGAACGTGCTATTACTCAACTTTCAACAGAGGAACTTGCTGCTTTTCGTGCTTGGTTTGTAGAATTTGATGCAGCAGCTTGGGATCAACAAATTGAGGAGGATGTAGCAGCAGGTCGGTTAGATAAGTTTGCTGAGAAAGCGCTCAAAGATTTAAGAGAAGGTCGTTGTACTGATATGTAACTGAGTTTCCCGCATACCAAGTATTTTTATGAGACATCGAGCAACTCCGAATTTCTGGTATTGTTATCTTCAGTTACCCAATTATATTCAAGAACTTAGAAATCGCGTATAATGTATAGCGCGTTAAACTAATATTTTGTTTCCTAATTGAAAAATTAGTGTAAACTTTACTTAAGGATTTACCGCCAGGACTATATGATCATGCCTCCTAATAAAATAAATCAGCTACACATTAAGAATTATCGTTCATTAGTTGATGTGGTTATTAAACCTAATGCTCTAAATATTTTCTTTGGAACAAATGGAGCCGGAAAATCAACATTGTTAGATGCAATTTGGTTTATTAGAGATTGTCTGATTAGAGGTGTTGCTTTCGCAGCTTCTGCTAGAGATCATGGCATTGGTCTTCTTTATGATGGAGCTAGTGAAACAGACAATATTTTAATTTCTTTGGAAGACGAATATACTAAATATCAAATTTGTTTAGGCCTATCTTCTGGGAGAATAGAATCTTTTGTTGGTGAAAATCTAATTAATATAAGCAATAATGACACATTAATTAATAGAATAATAGGCAGCGACAAGGCTACATTTCATAATTTCTTTTCTGGTATAGATGGAACTGCTATTTTGCTGAGAGAGCCAGAAGAACTAGCACTTAATCACTATTTAGCCTTTGGAACAGGTGATAAAGCAGCATTAAATTTATATCAATTGCTACGCACTATATCTTTTTATCATTTAAGAGATGCTTCCCTTGTTGCTCTGAGAAGAGTTGGTTCGGAATCAGAACCAGGAGATAAATTACAAGCTAGATGTGAAAATTTATGGTCTGTTTTGCGAAACTTAAATGATAGAAAAGTTATTGATGATAGATACCACACAATTATGAAATTTATGTCCGAAAGCTTTCCTACTTTCGATGGTTTATATTTTGAGCAAACAGGACGAAATACCGTTTATGCAAATTTTTTAGATAAAAAGCGACGTAAACCAATTCCAGCATCAGGAGTATCGGATGGACAACTTCAGATGCTGATTAATCTCACAGCTTTATTTTGTGAAAATCCAAATGGATATTCCTTAATTTTACTTGATGAACCGGATATATCGCTTCATCCTTGGGCGTTAGCAGTTTTTGGTAAAGCTGTGAAACTAGCTACAGAAAAATGGAATAAACAAGTATTTATATCAACCCATTCTCCTGTACTTATTAGTCAATTTGAACCTAAAAATATATGGGCTATGGAACTTGATGTAGAAGGAAAAACTGTGATAAAAAAAGTTAGTGAAATAGTAGATATTCAAGATTTGCTAGAAGATTATGCCACAGGTTCTTTATATATGTCTGAAATGATTGCACCACAGAGTCAATCTGAATTTGAGGCATCAAGTCAATGAATGAAAAATACATAACTAGTGAGCAGCCATGCTATTTTTTTAAATTTGGATTGTTTGTCACAGGTGAAACGGAAGAACAGCATCTACCACATTTATTTAGAAACCTCATGAGAACTAATATATGTACATTTACAGTGGAGCGTCGTATTGGGCAGCTTTCGCCTATAACTAGAGAAATCCGACTTCCTTCCACCCAATATCCATTGTTACGATATTCTACGTAAGATTTGGCTTTTATAACTGACATATATTTACGATATAGTACCTTGTAGGTCATGCTCTAATTATAATTTAGCTAAGTTCTGGATTCCATCAAGTGTGGAATCATCCTGAATAGGAAGTATGCCTAAGGTATCTTTCTGCACCTTCACCTAATATCCAGCGAAGAGTTGTAAAAAAACGAGGCCAATTACCTGTCCCATCACCAAAGTATTCTGCTGCAATTTGATATTCTAAATCAATTGGATCTGTTATTTCATCATTACTTTCATCAAGTTCTTTAATTATTTCCTCAATGATAGCTAGTCGTAATTTTTTCAATCTTTGAACATTAAGCCCAAATTTATCAATTGTGAATTGAACATTTTCCATAGGGATACCAAACTTTTCACAGGTAATTTCATCAGGTCTAATTTCACCATCACTACTACTAAATTTAAATAAACTTAATGTTGGTAATTTAAGCGGGTTTAGCAATCGACCATCAGGGATAAAATCAGCTTTTGCTGCACCACAACAAGGAAATCTATCTGGTGGTCGTGAATTTCTTAAACTATCATCTTCACCAGGAATATCTACGTTTTCTAACCCTCCTTTACAAATAGCTAACATATTTTGCCAATTCAGATCATGATTGTCATTTGAGGTTGAACTGTGACAGGGAATAACAGGGCTATTTCATTCTAAATAATTGCTTGAGTGTGCTAAGACCAAAAGAGGCAAATCTTTGTGCTTGAGCCATATTTTTAAAGTCATGAGAACGGTAAAGATTGAGAGCTAAATTACGAGCTATAGCAAAAATTTGAACTAATCCATTAGTACGAATGCGAGAATGATCTTCTCCTTGTGTCACATCTCGAACATAATGCACTTTGTTTTCAACATCCCAATAGCTGCGAATCTTTTGAGCAAAAGCATCAGCAGTAGCTGTGAATGAAGCAATATAATAACGAGTTTCAGTTTCAACTTCTATGAAATTTTCCTTGATAATTTGACGTTCAGACTGTACTCGAATTACCGTTTCTAGTCCTGGCCAATCACGTTGACCTTCATACTTGCAGATACTAACAGTGCGTTTTTCAATTCGACCATGACCTTTGTTAATTTGTAAGTCTGTCTGTTCTGGCTGAAAATTTGCTTCCACATCTTTAAGTAGCCCAGATTGATTACCTTTCAATGCCCCGATGTAGTCATTACCACTTTCCACAATCAACTGACAAGTTTTTTTTGAGTATTAATAGCATCAAAGGCAAAAATCACTCCTTTCGCGGCTATTTGTGTGAGCATTGGTGGTAAAGCTGTGATTTCATTGCTTTTACAGTTTACTTGATATGGTTCTAAAATCAGTCCTCTTTCTACTATATAGGCGTTTACTAACATAATTGCTGGATGTGCTTCTGAATGAGGATTGTCAGTTTCTAGCTGGTAAGAACCACGTAATACCTTACCGTCCACCGCTATCATTTCTCCAGGTATTGGTTGAATATCAAAGAATCTCGCTAATCTGGCTGAGTATGCTTGATAATCAGTTTGTAGTAATACACGTCGAATTGCGCTGTATGATGGCAATCTATTCTTTTTTGGTCTAAATATAGTTATTAATTCATCCCGGTAAGCTTTTAGCCAGTCCCCTATTGCCAAGAACCCTCTGTTGCCTGCCACAATTGCCAAAGTAAACAATGCTAGACACAGTGCTTTTTCATGGCGTTGTCCTGCGGTTCGTCTAGGGTCTGGTAAGTCTGTAAATGCTTCTATAATTGCTATTTCTGACATTTTTATACTCCTCATAGATGCCTAGCTATCTCTACCATTTTACCATGTTTTTTAGAATGAAATAGCCCTGCAGGGAATAAAGTGTTCAACAGAACGATTTTTTTCATGAAGAGACATTTCACAATAAGCACAAAGTCCTTTTTGATCAGATGCTAAAACATTACGAATTGCATTTAATGTTTCTTTATTCTTTTTGACCTTATCCCAACGTATGAACTGTTTAGAAAATCGCTGTTTATATGTTAAAAGTTCTTGTGGTTCTACAGATTTAAGCACCTTTCTCACAGCTTACCTCTCCGTTCCAATCGACGGATTTGCATATCAGCCCTAGTCATGTCTGAATCAAAGGACTCCCAATCTTGTAAAGCTTTCCGTAGCTGTTGTGCTTCTTCTAATTGACCGTTATCAATTGCTTCAAATAACTTTTTAAGCGTTCTTGATTCTTCTGTATCTGGTCGTAAATTAAGTAGACCTAAAACCTCTGTAACAATATCTGAACTTTTCATCCCCTTGGTAGGTGAAGGACATTCCTTAATTTGGTACTTTTCTAGTATCCATACCTGGTGACGATTCACTGTTGTCACAACTTCAGGACTATGAGTAGTAGCAATGATTTGAGTGTTGGGAAATACCTTACGCAAATCAGGAATAATTTGCTGTTGCCAAGTTGGATGTAAATGCAAATCTAACTCATCAATCATCAAAATAGCTTCTGCTGCTAATGGGTTTTCCATCTGTGGATTTGCTTGCGCTAAACGTCGAGCAAAGTCCATCACCAAAGCTAACATATTGCGATAACCTGAACTTAATTGACTCAATAAAACTTCTTTCTTCTCTCCTGTTTCCATTTTCCACTCAACCATTAGTTTAAAAGATGTATTATGTGAAAAATAAACACGAGTATCTGGTGAGATAATTGTAGAAATAGCATTTCTTACTTGCTTTAAATCACGAAGTTCAAAATTAATATCTCCCTGATTTTTTCCCTTTCTCAATTCTTGGAATTCCCGCACAAAAAACCAGTTAGCTAAATCTGTGAAGTTAGCTGTTGCATTAAGCGCATTTTTTAAGGCGTCAAATCTATCAAACGATTTATTGGGAATATTTTTAATATCATTAATATCATTAATATTAGTTAAATGTCGATCCCCTCTATAATAAGCTACAACAGAAAGCTCAGATATTTCATTCCTGAGATTAAAATAGGCATCCGTTAGACTTGAAACTGCACTTGAATATGGGAAACCTAGCCTGTCCTGATCTTCGTTAGTAGTTAGTTTACTATAATTAATTATCCAATCTGGAAAACCTGTAGCTGATAGGATAAACTCTATCTTAGTCTCAGAATTAACGTTTTTTTGCTTGACTGGCAAATCTCGCTGTAAAACAGGTACAGGTTCTCGATATTTTTTGTCTGCCATGTACTGAAATTGAGCCACATAGGGAAATATTGCCGCCGCAATCGCATCCAATAAGGCACTCTTCCCAGAACCATTATTACCAACAAAAATATTGATTTCAGGATCTAAATTAACTTCTAGATGCTCAAAGCAGCGAAAATCTTTGATGATGACTTTTTTAATGTGCATTGGTTTATATCACCTACCTAATCTGCTACCTAACTCTCATTATAATTGAGAGAGGAGGAAGTAGGGGAAAGATAACAGGTTGTGTTCAAACTCAAATCTGAGTCTTATATTGGGTTTAAAAGCGGTTTCTATTGGTGATTACTTGCGAAAGTTAAAATACCCCACTTCTAAAAGTGGTAATTTGGTGGTATGGATTTAAACTCCACCACTAAACTCTATTCCCTGTTCCCTATCCCTGTTTTCTATTTATCTATGAACCTCACACCAGCACGACAATATTTTTACCAAGAGATTCAGCAAGCAGATGAGGATATTAACCTAGCAAAAGCCGCTTTGTATATTGCTCAAGAAGAATATCCTCAGCTTGACACAGAGGAATATCTCAGTGCTTTAGATACAATGGCGGTAGAATTAATGGAAAGATTGCCGGAACCACGGTATCCTCTACGTGTAATCCAAACTATTAATCAGTATTTATATAATGATTTGGGGTTTAGTGGTAATCGGACAGATTATTATGACCCACGGAATAGCTTTGTTAATGATGTCATTGACCGTCGAGTAGGAATTCCCATTAGTTTGGCACTCATTTATCTGGAAATTGCCCGACGGGTTGATTTCCCGATGGTAGGTATAGGTATGCCAGGACATTTCCTGATCCGTCCGAATCTTCCAGACATAGAAATTTTTGTTGATGCGTTTAATCAAGGTGAAATCCTGTTCGCTCAAGATTGTCAAGATCGACTGACTCAGCTTTATCAACAACCTGTAACATTACAACCAGAATTTTTAGCTGTAGTTAGTAACCGACAGTTTTTAGTCAGGATGTTGACTAATCTCAAATATATTTATCTGAAACAGCGGGAATTACAAAAAGCACTCGCAACCGTGGAGAGAATTTTACTCTTGTTTCCAGAGTTAACTTTAGAATTACGCGATCGCGGTCTGCTCTACTATCAACTACATCGCTATCCCCAAGCTATTAATGATTTACAAAGTTATCTAGTTAGAGTTCCTCATGCTGAAGATGCAGGAGTAATTCAGCAATTACTGACTAGATTAAATCAAGATATTTAAATACATATGTTTAGTATAGTGTCAACCGTAATTTAAATTAAATTGAGTAACTGCCAAATTTTAAGTTATGTAACAATTTCTGGTGTATTATGAGAAAATCAGTAGTATTTCTGTAACATTAAGTCACTTTAAAATTAGCAGGAACTAATTCATGCCCTATACAAGCGAAGATGGTGGTCGTCTAAATAATTTTGCTAGCGAGCCAAAAGTTTATAAAGCAGAACCTCCCAATCCCAAGGAAAAGCGCAACTACATTATCTTAGGAATCGCCGCAGCGTTACTGGTGGGAGGCTTACTTTTTGTAGCTTTCTCTGTATCCAGTGCTGTACCCAAATAAAAGGTTTAATAAAATTTATTTTTATCATTCAGACTCCTATTTTAGGAGGAGTCTGTTTTCTTATTCTTTTGTTAAAATTATATGAGCAGGCAAGTATAATTCAATACCTGCTCTGTGTATCCAGCCTTCGTGGCTTAATTCATCCTGAATCAAATACTATCCGCTAGAAAATCAGTAACATCAGATTTTGTAGATCATTTTGGATATATTAATCAGGGAATTGTACAAAGGTTCTGGCTCTTTAGCCACAATGAGCGTGAATGAAACTGCACACACCGATAATTTTACTTGGAATCGGCAAGGGTATCAAAGGCTGAAACTTGCTCTCAGTTTGGGTTTACGACGACAATTATTTTTAGCTATATGTGATGATTTACAATTAAGAAATCAAGTAGCCACCCGGTTACATTCGACATTAGCTTATCCCGTCGGACCGGTTCTGTATCAGCCATCAAATACTGGAGAAATTAGTACTCCCGCTTATCCCAGATTAGTGACTTTGCGGCTAAATCTGAGCGACCCTAATCCTATCGTCCAAATTAATCAATGGCTGGCTAATTACCCACCACCAATTGTGGGAGCTTCAGCAGAAAATCCTGGACGTCCCTTACCAATACCTGCATTTCAGATTGTGGGTGTGGAACTACTAACCAAACAAACAGTCGCAATACAACGTTTATTTTTACAGTATTTACGCTTGAGCGAGCAGTATTTTTCTAATCCCGGTTCAAATACACTGATAGAATCTAGTATTTTGTTGTGGGTGTCCCGTCCTTGGTTATATGCTATCCAGCAATCAGCACCACAGTTTTGGCATTGTCGTACTGGTGTATTTATATTTGCTGGTGAACCCACGCCCACATCAAACCATCAAGACTATCCAGAAAGTTTATCTGGAGCCAAAAGCTTGGAATTGGAACAGTCTGAATCCGCAGTTGTTGATCAATTAGCTACCTCAACATTCGATAATTTGCCGAAAAATATTGATCAAAAGACACCTGTAAAGTTGGACAATCTACCTAGCACAGAATCAGCACAGTGGAAGGCAGATATGTTACCAACTATATCTATACCGCAAAAATCTAAACCTAAATCGGTCGTCAGTACAAAGCAGCCATTACCATCCGCTTTCTCTCACATTAATCAGGAGTTAACGGAGTTAATCTTATCTACATTAAATACAAGTACAACTGAGGATGCTCCAGAAAATTGGCAACCACAGCAAATTATCTCAGAAATTGAAGAATTACATTTACAGCAGGCTTCTGGTGAAACTTTAGGAGCCGCTTATCAACATTTAGGGAATGTTTATCGACTCCGGATTGAGCAAGGACAGTCAACATTAGACAATTTGATGGTAGCAATTATTGCTTATCAGGAGTCTATTAGTTATGATGACACTTCACCGCATCTACCAGATATTCTCAATGATTTGGGTACACTCTATTGGATGCTATATCACGCACCGACTAATTCTGATGACGGACAACATTATCTAGAGCAAGGAATAGAATTTTATCAATTAGCTCTGAAGTTGATTTCACCGGAAATGCATCCAGATACCTATGCTCGCGTACAAAATAATTTGGGTACTGCTTATGGTGATTTAGCTCGATTTTATCAACCAGCAGAAAACTGGCAGCAAGCGGTGGTAGCTTATCTGGAAGCGTTGAATTACCGCACATCAGAGATGGATGCTTTAAAATATGCAGCTTGTCAGAATAATTTGGGTACTGCTTACTGGCATTTAGCACAATTTACTCAACCCGTGATGCATTTGCAAAAGGCGATCGCGGCATACAAATCAGCATTAATATATTATTATCCGGAATCAGACCCACTCAAGTATGGCATGATTCAAAATAACATCGGTACTGCCTACTGGAATTTGGCTCAGTATGAACAACCTAAAGAAAATCTTCAATTAGCGATTTCTGTTTACAATGAAGCGCTAAAATATCGTACTCCTAATAATGTGCCCAATGCCTGTGCAGCTACTCAAAATAATTTAGGTACAGCATACTGGCATTTAGCAAATTTATCTCAAACCAGTAAAGAAGAGCGACAAAAGTTTTTACAATTGTGCATTAATGCTTATGAAGGATCTTTAAATTTAGCTCGTTCCCTTAATATTATCTCCTTAAGTTTTGAGGTATTTGCCACCTATAATAATTTGGGATTAGCCCATTATCAACTAGTAACAGACCCATCTTTTAATGGGGATAAGAAAATGCTGGCTCAACATTTAGAAGCATCATTATTAAATCATTTACAAGCTTTAAATGGATTAATTAAACAACCAGAAGCTTATCAAACAACTTTCTCTTATATTGTGAAAACAATTCGGACTTTCCATAATGAATTAGGTATCCAAGGTCAAAATATGGCTTTATCTAAAATTCCTGGTCAATTATTACCAGAAGTTTTATCTAAATTGTAATGTTAAGAATTGTTAAACCCACATTCACCAATTGTATGAATGTGGGCATTCATTACCAGTTATTTAACAGTGACGTTCTTCCATTGATACCATTGTTTCTTAAGTTTCCCAATCACACTTTTTGGATCTTCTACCAGACCGTCATCCGCGTTGAATTGTTGTTTTTTGCACTTCTGTTAGTTGCCAAGAAAGCGGTTGTGCATCAAAATTTTCAGCGGGTTCAGGAAAAGCAATGATAAAATCTACTATTTCCACATTTTTATATTTTTCCTTGAGTAATTGAACATTTGCTGCGTTGCTAATCATTTGAGTAGGTCTACGAACACCTAATAATGTTTTTACTGCACCTATTACTTCCATTACCCATCCTAGACTACCACGGCTCTCATTCTTAACTTTTGGATCAGGAGAAGCATGAATTTCCAAAAATAATATTTTTGTGATGGAGAAATTTTCCTGTAACAACTGGTCAAGTAATAGCGTACTAGTAGCCACACCATAATTATCAAAATATCCTCCATCTGCTACATGAAAAATATTGTTAATTTTTTTTCCATCCACTGAATCAGGAGGACGAGAAACAGGAGATATATAAGGGAAAGTAGCAGAAAGCCTAGCCGCAGTAGTTATATCCATGTCAAATCCCTCATAAAGAGTGTTAAAATCCGTATGGGCATTTTCTGAATATAATTGACTAGTTTTAGTAAAAGTCATGGGGCTAATCATAAAGCGACGGCCATCTTCTACTAAAGAAGCATTGAAAATAGGTAAAGGTATAATTCCATTTTTAACCTTTTCTCGCCATGTACTTAGAGAAGGTGGTGTTCCTGGGTCTTTTAACTCTCCTCTCCAATCAGCTTCAACCGCATTACCACGATCTTGGATTGTCGGGACTAGGAAAGGAAGACCAATAAAACGCAGTAAATCTGGATAAGCGAGTCCCCAACCAACAGCATCTAAACTATCTTCTGTCGAACTTCTAAAGATTTGTTCTAGGTCGTTATGCTCTGGATAACCATCGTCGCTAAAACGATCTAGATAATACATTGTTCCTACCGAGCCACCAGAAACTGCGCTGATCCAACCAATAGATCGCGTAAATTCAATCCCAAATATTTCTTGTAAACCAATTAATACAGTTGTTGTCCATCCGGAAGCTTGTATGCCTCCACCACTGGTAGAAACTACTACTAAAACTTGATTGTCTTTTTGATATTCATGCAGACGTTTATTTAGTGCTGTTTGCCATTCCTGTATTGTAGGTGTAGGGTTTGGATCTATTTTTAAACCATAAAAATGATCGACATTAAAGATTAAATATCCAGTAGCAGAGATGACTATGAATAATAACAGTAATGGTACGCGAGAATAATCTAAGAAGAATGACATCCCCGATAATAACAGCACCATGATGGAAGTAATGATAACAATGTAAACTAATGTTGGAGGTTCAAAGCGGTTGCGTTTTGCTTTAGGTTTACCTAAAATATAACCAAGAACATAAATTATTAGTTGTAGTCCGAAAAATGCAATTAATGTAATTATGCCAGGATCTGGTTCATCTTTGATGAAATAACCCTTTGGTAATTTTGGGAGAATCCCAAAAATCCCCATGATACTTTGCTGAATGAAATCATTAGATTCTAATAAATGCTCGAACAAATTCAGTGTCAATAATAGAGATAGTGTCAGTCCTCCACCAAATATTATGCCATGCCATATTGGTTTTTGTTGGCGCTCTTTTATTTCCTCTTTGGATTGCCAAATCAATGCAATTATAATTGGGGAAGCTAATAGACATACAATTACATATCTTAGCAATTCGGAAATCGAATTTAATTTGGAAATCCAATCTAATTGAGAGACATGAAAACGAGAATGTGCATTTTGCAGAATAAAATTACCAACTATGACAATTGATAATCCTGCTAAACTTGTTCCTACTATGACTAAAATTAATTGTCGATTGGAACGTAATACAAACAAATTTTTCAGAAATGTTTTTAATGGTGTATAGATAGCAACGACAGGTAGTATTACTAGCAATATTCCCGCAAAAATAGGTACACGCAAAAAGAAAATATAGCGTAATATTTCGTGGTAATTTGTTACCCATAATCCCAATGCTATTGTCAAAAGCCACAGAGTAATAGCCAAAATACGCTGATATGTCGTCATAGTATACCCTTTTTATGGTATAGTAAAATCCACATAAGAACTATATTTCATTGTTGTCACATATACAATATAAGTTAAAAAACTTAAGAATAATCAGAAAATAGCCCACACTCACAAATTATGTGAGTGTGGGAAATATTACCAATTATTCTCCACTAGCTTCCCCCCATTCCCGAATAGCTGGAAATACTGATGAATAATCATCTTCAGGATGTGACATTTTCATCGCTGATTGCAAAATCTGCCGCACACCCTCAATACTACTGCAGATTTAAACCTAAAGCCTTAGCTTCAGAGATAAATAAATCAGTTTCTTTGATCAATTGTTTTGTTGGTAAATTGGCATTTGCATAATTGCCATTTAGCATCCGGTGTAGATTTTGATCAAAGGTAGGTGCATAAAGTTTACTATCACGCAAGAGTTGCATAAATAAATCTAGATCAATCTTTTGAAGTTGGACAAACGCTAGACTTAAAGCAAAACTAGTAGTCAAGGAAGCAACTAATTGGTTAAAGGCTAGAGTCAGGGCTGAAGCAGATCCCACTGAACCGATGAGTAAAGGTTCCTGACCGAAGTGTTGTAGTAGTTTCTTGTGACGTTGATATTGTTCTTGTTTAGCACCTACCATCACAATTAACTTGCCAGTTTCCGCTTCTGGGATACTCCCGACTACAGGTGCTTCTATATATTCACCACCAGCAGCTTCTACAGTATCTCTAATTTCCTGACTTTCTCCCGGAGAGATGGTTCCCATTTGGATAATACTCCTACCTGAAAGAGTATGCCAACTCGTATCCGTGAGCAAGACATGATAAATAGCTGCGGCATTAGAGAGCATAAGAATGATGCTATCAGCAGAGCGAATGGCCTGACGTGGTTGTGTAGTAACTTCCGCACCTGCTGCTGCTAGTGGGGCTAATTTTCCTGGAGTGCGGTTATAGGCAACTAGCTCTATATTTGCAGCTAATAACCTTTGAGCCATTGGTAGTCCCATCAAACCAGTTCCCAGAAATGCCACCTTCATTGTTTCACGTTCCTTTGGTAAAGCGTATCCTGTTGTAGATGTCGTGTTTCCATTCTTCTAGCTTTATTAGTAATTGGGAGTGGGGGGATGGAAGAGGCAGGGGGCAGGGGGCAGGGGGTAAGGGGAAAGAGAATTAAAATATCCTTGTCTCCCCATCTCCCCATCTCCGTTTCTCCCCCCTGCACCCCGCTCCCTGCCCCCCTGCCTCCTCTACCCCCTACTCATTAGCCACCTGCGGCAAAAGTAGCCATAATCAGAACGGAAAGTAAGATACCAGGAGTAAGTAGTGTCACTAGCAAAAATAGGTCATGGGTAGTCATAGTTATTACTTTTCTCTTGTTTTCGACTGGACATTAATCATTGTTATGCTAGTCTAAACGAGACAAATGCAGGATTCTTCCATAGAGTTTTAATTTTTGACCTTTACTTTGACTCTGGTACACTCAATCCTGTCAATATTTGGCCAGCTTCTATCTGGTTGAGTCCTTTACTTTGAACCAAGACGCTAAAACTACCCAATCCTGTAGGATCAATCAATTGGTGTAGGGCTTGACGTCTTTGTAGTAACTCACCAATGGGTTGTTTTTGATCGGAAATGCTTGCTAACCTTTCCGATAAACCCAACGCCATCAAAAATAAAGCTTGTTGTGTTAAACCAACTTGATCTAAGCCGCACTGTTTACCCCAACATCCCAAAGCGGTAAAGTCAACATGAGCCGTGATATCTTGTTGCCCAATATTGATATATGGGTTGTTATGGTGACAATGCTGGTAGTAGCACTGTAGAGTTCCCTGCGATCGCCTGGGGTTGTAGTAGCGATGAGCAGGATAGCCATAATCAATTGTTAACACATAGCCACGTTGCAAGCAGTCAGCCACTATACTCAACCAATCCAGAACTGCTAAATTAATTTCGCTGCGATACCCCTCTGGATAAATATTGGCAGTCAAATCAATTCCTACCAAGTCAAAATATTTTGCCAACTGTGGTGTTGATAGTTCACCCGTAACTTCTATAAATGATAAAGGTGATGGAGAAGAAACTTCTTGTCCCTCTATTCCCCTGTCTGTCACCATATTTGGTGTCGTGACATAAATTTCGCGCAATTCCCCTGCCTCTAGCATAAACTGATGTACAGGCATTGCATCCACTAATTCATTAGAAAAAAAGCAGCCGTTGATAGAGTTAGGTGGTATCTCATCTAAATTACACCAGCGTACCCGGTATTCTTGTAAATATCGCTGCTGTTCTTGTCTTAAAGTTACAGATTTTTCGACAATAATGTATTCCAGGGTCGCTGAAAAATCTGGATGCTGTAAATGTATATATTTGAGAATATGGGAGGCAAGAATTCCTTGTCCGGCTCCCATTTCTACTAAAGAAAAGGGGATGGGTTTTCCTAAAATCTCCCACATCTGGAAAAACTGTTTCCCTAATAATTCACCAAAATCAGATCCCAGATGAGAGGAGGTGAAAAAATCACCACCTTCAAACCCAATGTTTACCGCGTTGGTGGAATAATAACCGTATTCTGGATGATATAACACCATATCCATGTAGTCAGCAAAGGTAATCTGCTGGGACTGACTATTCTGAATTCGGGAGTTTATTGCTGTATATAAAGCAATTTGGGCATCCATAGCCTTTGAATTCGGACTTGGGAGCATAAAAAATAGTGAACCTACTCTTAAATCATCAATATTTTTCGGCTAAAACTCTGCTCACCGGGAGACTCATAAAACGTAGTAAAACGACGTAAAACGGTGTAATTTATGGTGGTCTGAGTGAGGATTGGTATGATGGTAATAGGCGTCTACTTCCCAATCATCTGTCTAGACGTTGGTTAGCTCCCACTAACCAGTTTCTCGAAAGTAGGATTTTTAGTATGCTTAATATCCAGCCATTCGGCTGCCACCGCATCCCTTAAATTCTTACCTATCCCTAACAAGAAACGCGCTGTACGACGCAGAAGAGGCAGGGGGCAGGGAGCAGGGAGCAGGGGAGAGGGAAGAGGCAGGTACAAATATTCTCCCCCTTGCCCTCCCGCCCCTTGTCCTCTTTTCCCCCTGCCCCCTGCCCCCTGCCCCCTGCCTCTTCTGTCCCCATGACGAGTTCCCAATAGAGTTCCCGTCACCGAGTCAACTTGCGATGTATACGCCGCCGCGACCTCTGAAACTGTTGAATTGCTCCAACTAGCCCATTTTTTGATACTGTCTCGGATATAGCCTTTCACCCAGCTATTTAACTTTCGAGACATAGCTTTAGACTGACGTTTATTTTTGATGGGTTTAGTCAAGTCTTCCGCAAAAACTTTTAATAATCCTTCAGTAAATAAAGATTTAGCGGCTTTACCAATCAATGACATAATCTCTGCTTGGTCTTGCCGATAACGTTTATTTTCAGTTTTACGAGTTAAATTATTTTCCAGAATTCTGGCTGCTTTAGCTGAATCAAATTCTTTTAGTTGGCGATAGAATCCAAAAAGTTTACCACGATTTCTATTCTTTTTAGTAATCCGGTCTGATTTTTTGGTAAGTAATTTACCCAATCCTATGCCATGCTGTTGACCACGAGAATCAAAGAAAGCTTCAGTATATCCTTTGTCAATTCCTATAGATGTTCTTAACTCATCTGGTTGCTGTAAATACTCCCCAAAGTTCACCAGAAAGTGAACCTCAAAACGCTCTAAATTTTGATTATAAATAACTCGGATTTGTCCATTTATTTTGCGGTTACTCTTCACAGTAAGTTTAATACGCTTACCTCGGACTAACCCAGCTAATTCTAATTGGTAAGTATAGCGAGATAATCGTTTACAACTATAACCATCTGATTGATAAACAATTTGATTATCCACATCAGTATGACCCCGTTGAAATTCTTTCCTGACAATTCTATGTAGGAAAGAATCACACAAAAATTCCGTACTTTTTAATTTTTTATACGCGGCTTTTCGGTTTTCTTCATTTTCCTGTCCAGGGTATCTATTCCAAATAGTTGAACTCAGATTGGCAATGGTGGCAGCTTGTTGAGCCAGTATTGCTTTGGCGACATCACTAACAGTCCACTCCATTAATTTAGAAGGTAGTCCTAGTGATTCTGGTGTTCTGAAAGCACGGACTTCAGGATATGCATTATGCCAATCCATACCCCAGTGATTGACACTTCCTAACTTATTATAGGATTCGGCACGAACAATTCCCAAACGCTCCATTATCTCTAGTAATTCTGCTTCATCAGTACTATCAATATTGATGATTTCTACAACTTGAGTTGCTAATTTTTGGACTAGATTTTTCGGTTTACGTTTAGCCATTGTCTTTTACCTCCTGAGCTTTATTATAGCAGAGGGGCAGAGGGGCAGGGTGCGGGGGGGAGATAGGGAGAAACGATATTTTACAGCAGTTTTCATGTACTTGCACCACAGTATATTACTTCCTTTGCGCCTACCCTGCGGGAACGCTTTCAGCGAATGCGTCTACCCTGCACCGAACGTCTTCGACGAATGCGCGAAACATAAAAATGTGGCTTATCTACATGAAAATTGCTCTAATTCTCTTTCCTCCCCTGCTCCTCTGCTCCTCTATCCATAGCGTTTTTGTGCTTACTATCGGACTTATGTACATAAAAATAAAATTGATTTTGTCTATTTTACTCCATTTTAAGTTATTCTATTACTAAATTTGTTCTCTAGTTAAATGGCAAGGATACCATTTAACTAGCTAGAATATTGGGATCATGAGCAATAGTTTTCGCTGCTACTTGCATCAATTCCATATCTGATGTAGACCAAGCACGAGGATTTTCACAGTCATGAGCTACAAGTAAACCCCATAGTCCTTTAGGAGTCAAAATTGGTGCAACCAGGTTAGCCCGAACTTGCAGACTGCGGAGAAAATCGCGGTGACAATCTTGAATTGGTTCTGATTCGATATCGGTGATCGCTCTAATTCTTCCTGCCAAATATAACTTCGCATACTCAGCATTAAAACAATTATCTGCACCCGTAGACCCCAAGATGGAAAATTTCTCAGCACTCAAGGATTCACAAGTTACTTGTCCTTGCCATTGCCAATAAAAATAATACAACACCACTCGATTAACATCAAGAGTATCTCTCAGCCTATTCGTGGTTTGACGAATTAAGTCATCACGCTGAATTTTGACGATCAAACGCGCCAGCAATTTTTGCAAACCCGGTTCACTACGCTGATTTGGGATAGGTTCAAATTCTGATTGAGAATGGATTTGCATAATTCTAAAATTAATAAAAAAGGGCGTTTAGCTCAGGGCATAGGTAATAAATAAATTATACCTAGCTCCCCCTAAAAATTAAATCACGAGTCCTATATGTCTTATATCTATCAAACAATACTTATGATAACAACAAGATAAAAGAACAAAATTAGTATAAGGTTTACGGATAAGATACTAGCGCATATTTCTCTGATCAAATAAGAATAAAATCTTAATATTTTCATTTATTCGGTATTTTGTAGCTAAATTAACAATTTGGCATAGGGAACAGGGAACAGGGAACAGGGAACAGTTGAAATTAGTTCCTATTTCCTTTTGATTCTTTCCCTGTTTCCCCACCAGAATTATCTGTCTACAGATCCCATAATCACGTCAATACTGCCCAGGATGACGACAATATCCGCAACTTTCATGCCTCGGAGTAAATGAGGAAGAATTTGGAGATTGTTGAAATCTGCGGCGCGGATTTTCCAACGCCAGGGGAAAACGTTATCATCCCCAACCAGGTAAATACCTAATTCACCCTTACCACTTTCAACGCGGGAGTAAATTTCACCTTTAGGAATTTTAAAGGTAGGGGCAACTTTCTTACCAATGTATTGGTAATCAAAAGCATCCCATTCGGATTTCTTGCCAGCAGCTAAACGCTTGGCTTCTAGATTTTCAAAAGTGACTCCTGGCAGTCCCTGAATTGCTTGGCGAATAATTTTGACTGATTCGCGCATTTCCCGCATCCGGACTGTATAACGAGCAAAGCAATCACCAGCAGTTTCCCATTGTATATCCCAATCAAAATCATCGTAACACTCATAGTGGTCAACTTTCCGTAAATCCCACTTGACACCAGAAGCGCGGAGCATTGGTCAAGAAAGTCCCCAGTTAATTGCTTCATTCCGGGTAATGGTACCAATCCCTTCCACCCGTCGCCGGAAAATGGGGTTATTGGTAACTAAGCGTTCATACTCATCTACTTTGGGTAGAAAGTAATCACAGAATTCTAAACACTTATCTACCCAACCATAAGGTAAATCAGCGGCTACACCACCAACGCGGAAATAATTGTTATTCACCATCCGATAACCTGTGGCAGCTTCCCACAAATCATAAATCATCTCCCGTTCTCGGAATTGATAGAAGAAGGGAGTTTGTGCCCCCACGTCCGCTAAAAATGGACCAAACCATAATAAGTGGTTGGCAATCCGGTTTAATTCCAGCATAATTACTCGGATGTAACTAGCACGTTTAGGAACAGCTATTCCAGCTAGTTTTTCTGGAGCATTGACGGTGACTGCTTCATTAAACATTCCTGCGGCATAATCCCAACGACTAACGTAGGGAACATACATCACAGTAGAGCGGTTCTCAGCAATTTTTTCCATTCCTCGGTGTAGGTAGCCAATGACTGGTTCACAGTCAACCACATCTTCTCCATCCAAGGTGACAATTAATCGGAGAACCCCGTGCATGGAGGGATGGTGAGGCCCCATGTTTAGCACCATTGGTTCGGTGCGCGTTTCTAGTCTGGCCATAAATTTTGTGTTCTCCCGTTGTATTCGCGTAGCGTGGTGAAGGCAAGATTTTGTATTGAACCGCTAAGATGCCAACCAGACCCAATGAATTGAGTCTACCAAAATCCAGTGGGTAGATTCCGAACCGAGTGATGGCTCCATCCACTGTGAGCATCAACCCTACAGATCTATTTTGTAGGGGAGATCATCGCCGGGTCGGTTTTCTACTTGATGTTTAATTTTGTGTACTTCTTCCCTTATTATAGAGAAGCTTGATCTGCAAAGGCTTGAGGTACAAGAATTTTTTCACCTTACAGATGATTTACACTAACCGTATAATTTATTGTACAAAATAATTCAGTATTTAAAATCAGTTAACCATCAACACTTTCAATTAAAGCAGTCAGCTTATCTAATGTATTTGTGAGCTGACTGATTTTTTGCATGGACTCATCTTGTGATTCCACTAAGCTCTGTACTGCATCACACAAGGCAAAAATTTGATACCCTTGTTGCTGCACCTGCTTTCCTTGTGCTTCCACTTGTACGCTTAAAACTTCTAACCTTTCCGCCAGACGTTCAATAGTCTCAGTAGTTGAGAGTACTGCTTCACCGATTTGTTCCACAATGGATTCTAACCTAGTTACTTTAGCTTCAATTCCTACAGAAATCATAAAAATACGTTGAATTTTGTATTATTTTAAATTGCCACCCCCTAAACTGATCTAGGGGGTGAGGTCACTAGAAAATAGTCGAGTAACCTAGAAATATAACGCCAACTGCACAAAAACCCCAGCCAGCCCAGCGAATTTTCGGAGATGAACTTTGATAAACTTCTCCCATATTCACGATTCTGCCTATTTCTCTGGCACTCATGATGATTAAAGATTGTGTTAAAGCTACTCCTAGTACATAAGTAACTAATGTAACTATTTCTGCCCCGATAATAGGTTCAGCTTCAGCATAACCCTGAAAGAAAGCGGTGATAGCAGTCACGGCTACAAATACTAACCAATGCAGACGATTGGGTATTACTAGGATAGCCCCAAAGACAGTTAGCGCGATCGCGATCGCCACTTGCACCCCTGGTAAATAGATCGGGGATAGATTCATTAAAGTTCCCAAAAAGGAGAACAACACAAAAGACGTAACTATCAAAGTATTACGTACTAATCCCGCAGAAATTAAACCAATAATTACCAGTAGTGCCAAACGGTCTAAACTAATCACTGGATCAGCTATTCCCCAAATTAATCCCTCCCAAACATTAGTGATAGTATGTTGCACAGGCGCACCATCAGATGAACTCAGTACGCTAATCAAAACTAGAGATGCGATCGCCCCAACATGGCGATATAATCCACTAGCTGGAGATAATTCCTGAAAAGATGGTGATAATTTCGTTTTTAACATCATCTAGCCCCTATTATGAATTTCGGTAATTCATACTACTCCAATTCACCGCAAATCTAACATAGTTACAGTTTCAGATACGGCTAGCTTCATATAACTTTTTGATACTAGAATTTAGTAACTTAATATTAATTGTAATAAAACTTTTGGGAGCAGGCATCTTGCCTGCCCTTAATGTATCTTAATTGGTTGAACCGTGCCATGAATCACTAAAAAATCATAAATCAATACTGAAATCGAGACTCCAAAAGTGTGTTAATATAATCATTATAGCTATGTAAGAAGACAGGCGCACCATCAGATGAACTCAGTCCGCTAATCAAGGCTAGAGATGCAATCGCCCCAACATGGCGATATAATCCGCTAGATGGAGATAATTACTAAAAAGATAGTGATATAAAATGCTCTATGATGCCATTATTCCTGATGCTAAAATTAGCAATTATCTATTAAAATATAGAGACAAAGATGATAAATCAAAATTTTTAGCACAAGCAGGATTCACTAAAGATAACCCAGAAAAACTGAAATTGGCGATTTATCAACTAATGGAGACGGTTAATGCTATAGAAGATGATACCAATGAATACGGAACTTTTTATAGAATTGAAGGAGAATTAATTGGAGTCAATCAGCGTAACTTATCCGTGATTACGATTTGGCTAAAACGAAAAATAGATAATCAATTCCAATTTATTACTCTCAAACCTAAAAAGGAGAAGCAATCCAATGCCTGAGTTATACGAAAGAGTTTTATTAAATCGTGACTTTCCCGAATATAACTTAAGAAAAGGGGATATGGGTATTTTTATTGATACTGTTCCGCATCCATTAGGTGGTGAGGAAGGTTATGTCGTAGAATTTTTTAATGATATTGAAGAATCCGTTAACACCGTTGTTGTTCCTTATTCCACAGTTGAATCTTTAAGCAATGAAGAAGTCCTTAATCAAGAAAGTAATTCACAAACAAATGAGTTACAACATTTAATAAAACGCTCTTAAACGTTGTATCATCGGTGAAGGATTCGCAGCAGCTTCTTGATAACGTTGCTCTCTCCATCTAGTCAACCGCAACATATAAGCATCTATTTCCCTACGATTATGAAGATAATACGTAATTGTAGCGTGAATCTTCTCTAAATTCAGGGATGGTAATTCCTCTAGAATCTGTTCTGGTGTAAATCCTTCTAAGTAATATTTTATTACATCATCAATACCAATCCGATGCCCTTTAATACGAATATCATCTGCATCTAAAAATTCAAAATAATCTTCTAGCTGCATATATTTACCTCTATATAACCGTTTAATTCTATTGTATAGCAACTTCTAAAACAGTTAATAAATAAACTATTTTTTATCTAAATTTTTGTAAAATAAACTTTTATTTCGCTGTACGCTATCAGGTGTAAAAGTGGGAAATGAGTAGGGAATCAGGTAATGTTCTGGTGGAATTTGAATATTAGTATTCTCATTTCTAATCTCAAACCCCATATTTTTTAATCTAGCTGCAATTGCTAATACTTCACTCTGGGATGATAATTCCCACCATTTCATTAAATCCTTACTATTAATTATTTTACCAGTACAGTTACATTCAGATACCTGCTTGAAAATTTGCCAAAAAATCTCTTCCTTAACTATTTCGGGAAGAAGTACTTTTATGTTTAGAAGAGAATTGTACTGGTAATAATTGTTCAGTTGGACAAGAATCAGATTTAATATGAAGTCTTTGCAGTTCATGTTCTATTACCTTCCAACCAACTAGAATAGAATATTCTAAGGCTGGTGAAATAATAGATATTACATCTTGCTGAATAGACCAGCGTTTGCAGCTAGCATAGCTTACCTGTATCTCAATATTTCCTTCTGTTGATAACGCAGTTTCACACTCCACACACTTCACAACGACATAAGCCGTTGTACCTTCTATTTTTACCTGAATAAAATGCGTCGCTTTATTGCTTGAAGTTTCCTGAAAATCAAAATTCGTTTCCAGTCTTACGTAATAGTCGCGTGATTCAAAACTAATTTGGGTATTTTTAGTGGATATACTATTTATAGCTGTTCTAGCAATTTCCGCATATCTATCTGTAAGTAGCCGTTTCCTTTTGCGGAAGGAAAGCTCCTCGTTTGGCAATAAATAATCTATTTTAAATGGAAACTTAATCCCAAAGATTTGCTCTAATATAGCTAATGCTAATATCCGGGCTTGTTGCGGAGCTACAGAGTTGCCAATTTGCTGAATGCAAATACTCTGGTTTCCAACCAGCTGGTAATCATCTGGAAAAGTTTGGAGTCGCTTTAGTTCTTCAATTGTGAAGGGACGGGAATCCCAATGGAAAGGAGTATATTGACCACCCTGGGCTTTAATAGTCCGGAACGGGATCATCAGGATGCGCTTTGTATAAAAAGTCTGAGAATTTGGAACGCCATGCAAAAATGGGATTTGGATGTCCCATATTCTCCGTAAAAAAACTGTAGTTTAATCCAGGTGGAATCTCTGCTAAAAGATGTCCATACCGACCATTTAATGCCCCTGGAATATGGGCAGATTTTGCTCCTGCAACTGCTGTATTGGCTGCAATATGTTCACGCTTAGAGTATGAGTCTGCTCCATGTGTGGGACGGGGGAATAGGAAACTTTCTTGTTTAGTGCCAACAATGAACATCCGCTCTCGGTGCTGAGGAACTCCGTAATCAGCAGCGTCAAGAAGACGATAAAAAACATTGTATCCTGCATCTTGGAAAGCTTCAGTAATCTCTTTCCAAGCCTGTCCACCTTCCGCGCCTTTGATTCCGTAAACATTTTCAAAGATAAAACCTTGTGGTTCCAAATTCTTTAACAAGCGGATATATTCCTCAAATAGTGTTCCTCTAGAATCTTTGAGTCCAGAGACACCAGCAGCACGACGACCAGCAGCAGAGAAGGACTAACATGGGGGTTAACCAATGATGAATTCAACATGATCTAATTTCTCTGGCTGATAATCTCTGATATCAATACAGTTTACTTTGGCTGTTCCAAATTTCTTCCTAGAACCACAGTTGAGATGCAAAGTTTTAGTAAATCGGTGATCTACCTCAACCATTTCTATAACATCGAATCCTACATCATGGAATCCGATATCAAGACCACCTGCACCGGAAAAAATGCTTAACGTGCGGATGGGGGCAAAGCTATCAGAGCGTGACCATCTCTCTAAGGCATAGCCAAAATCATCAAGCCAGTAGCCTTGGAGAGAAAATCCCAACTTGTCAGCTATTTCAACCAAATAATCGCTGTGGTTTCTCTTCTCAAAATTTCGTCTTTTTGCGGAAAATTCATCCATTTTCAACGCAGTAGTTCCTCTACTTGATGCTGACTCCACAAAGTTTTGTAAAGTCCTGGCTGTTCCACAAGTTCTGAGTGATGACCCATTTGGACGATCTTTCCCTTTTCCATAACTAAAATTCGGTCAGCTGTGGCCGCAGCAGATAAGTTGATGTGTAATAAAAATTACGGTTCTTTGTTTATGTTCCACTAGCAAGATTCTTAAGGATTTGTGTAGCAGTTTGATTATCCACACTGGAGAGAGCATCATCTAAGATTAACACTGGGGCATCAATCAACATGGCTCTAGCTAAAGCTGTACGTTGTCGTTGTCCACCAGAAAGGGTAATCCCACGTTCCCCGACCACAGTTTCATATTGCTGGGGAAAATTCGTAATTTCTGGGTCAATTTGAGCAAGTTTAGCTACAGATTCCACTTTTTCTAGATGGCTTTCCGGATCACCATAGCGGATATTATCTTTGATGGTAGTGCTAAATAAAAAGCTATCTTGAGGAACATAAGCGATCGCCCCTCGTAAATCAGATAAAGCAATCTGGACAATATCCAAACCATCTAAAAATAACTGTCCTGCTTGAATATCCAATAAACGCGGGAGAGCATTAGCCAAAGTAGATTTTCCGGAACCAATTGCACCCACAATAGCTACCACTTCCCCAGCAGCAATGGTGAAGTTAATATTATCTAACGCTGGAGTATCAGCACCAGGGTAAATATAAGTAAGATTTTTGGCAGTCATTTCCCCTTTGATTCGATCGCATCGATAAATGGATTGCATCAGATGCGATCTTGAATTTTTGGTGTAACACTGAGAATAGATTCCAGTCGGTCAATACTAACTTCACCCCGCTGGTAAGCAGTAATAGTGAATCCTAACAAAGCCGTCGGGAAAACTAGACGCTCCACATATATCAGTAACGCCAGAAAATCACCTACAGCAAGTGTTCCAGTAGATATCTGGTTTGTTCCTAACCAGATAATCACCAAGGAACTGAAATTAGCTAAACCACCAATGAGCGGAAATAGCGTATTACGACTTTTTGCCAATTCGAGATTAGCTGTCAATAACTGTTGATTTTTCGGGTAAAAGCTTGACGCTCATTTTCTTCTTGAGCATAAATTTTAATCAGACCGATACCGCTGATATCCTCTTGGATTAGCTCACTCATGTCCGAGAGTTGTTTCTTGAACTGCTGTTTGTTGCTGACGAAGCGATTGCTAAACAAGATGCACCAACAAAAACATCAACGGATATACTGCTAGGGAAGCTAATGTAAGTCTACGCTAATTGACAGCATCACTGGCAAAGTCAGAGTATAGGCAAAGAACGTATTTGCCAAACTTAAAACCGCAAAACCCAATAACCTTCTGATATTTTCCACATCACTAGTAGCCCGACTAATTAAATCACCAGCGAGTATTACTGGCAAAATAAGCTGGCTCTAGTTTCAGTAAATGGTCAAAAATTTGCTGTTTTAGTTCAAATTCTACCTGACGTCCCACACCAAACATCCAAATTCGAGAAGCCATCCGCATCAGCCACATAGCTGAACTTAGAAAAATAATAGTCAGTACATAATGTAGTACTTGATTCAAGGTGAATTTGGTTGAGAGTTTATCCACACGAGAGCGAATCACCAAGGGAATATAAACACCCAACCCATTTACAGATAATAAAGCAAGAATGCCTAATGCTGTCTCCCGCCAATAGGGACGTAGGTAAGCACCAAGTTTAGCAAGACGTCGAAATTTTGCCATGCCAGCAATGCGAGCAACTTTATCATCCTAAGCTAACTACCCGGTTGTGGCGTCACAGTAATCTCGGAGATTTTGCATTTCTGCCAGCTACCGAGATGTAATGTTACGTTTTTCTTGGATATAGCTTGTTCTATGTTAAGAACGATTACCACGCAAGAAACCGTAAATTTGGTTCAGGTAACGTTCCCAAAGTTCAGTGGTTATTTGTAGTGTTCTGGCGCTGGGGACAAAATCTTCAACTCTGAACCCTCTTCTGATGTCTGGAGCTTGTAATAAATAGGATGGAACCTGAACTGCTAAGGGGTTACTAGCTATGCTAGTTCCATACAAAATATTTCCCCCCACATCTGATATTTGTGCTGTAGTCTTTTCTGGACTAAATGCTACTAGTGTATTAGCTGTTGATGCTGCTGCCCTTGCCGCAGTCTGATAAATAAAATAAGCAACTGCGGGTGTACTGGCTAGCAATAAAATTCCTAGTGCCCAACCCACGAATGCTCCTCCTGGTTTTTCTATAGCACCGTCTTTGGTAATTTTCTGGGCGGCAAAACCTAGCAATAAAGCGGCGGCTCCCAGGGGCTTGAGGGGAAATGATACCACTTTCCATAAGGATGCCACAGCTGGTTCATTAGGATTGACAAAGAAGAGTACTAAGACTACAGCTATAATTCCTAAGACAACCCGCCCGGCAAAACTTCCTTTAGGAAATTTCTGGAACAAAGTATAAGCAATAGCGCCAATAAGCAGCCACAGTAGTATCCGAGTTAGGAGTGGAAACATAAATTAGTTCTCAAATGTTCTCTTGCAGTCAGCCTAGAGGTGTCAGGAAGTGGAATTATTTTATCGTCAAATTGTAATTACACTGTTATCAGACTTACAATATTTCAAACCTCATACCTAAAGACTACCGTCGTAGTGATTTTAGTGCAATTTTTTGCCCCTGCGTCTATATATTTGGAATTTTCCAGACGAATCAGAGGGCACCAGTAAATTAAATTAATTGAGTAGTTGTGAATTTAAAAGGAAAACCTATGCTACCAGAATCACAAACCATTTTAGTTACAGGGGGAGCTGGATATATCGGTTCTCATACAGTATTAGCTCTTAAGCAAGCGGGTTATCACGTAATCATACTGGATAATTTAGTGTATGGGCATCGCGATTTGGTCGAACAGGTTTTACAAGTAGAACTTGTAGAAGGTGATACCTCTGACCGTCCTCTATTGGATGAACTATTTAAAACCCGTAATATCCAAGCCGTCATGCACTTTTCTGCCTATGCCTACGTAGGAGAATCGGTTTCTGATCCTGCTAAGTACTATCGAAATAATGTAGTAGGTACATTGACTCTTTTAGAAGCAATGTTAGCAGCATCTATTCAGCATTTTGTCTTTTCTTCCACCTGTGCCACTTATGGTGTACCACAAGTGATACCTCTATCTGAGGATCATCCCCAACATCCGATTAATCCTTATGGGACTACTAAGCTAATGGTAGAGCAGATTTTAGCTGATTTTGATACAGCATATGGATTAAAGTCAGTCAAATTCCGCTACTTCAATGCTGCGGGTGCTAATCCTGATGGGCTGTTGGGTGAGGATCATCGTCCAGAAACTCATCTGATTCCTTTGGTATTGTTAACAGCTTTAGGTAAACGAGAATCTATCTCAATTTTTGGTACAGACTATCCTACTCCTGATGGTACTTGTATTCGTGACTATATTCATGTCAATGACTTGGCAAATGCTCATATTTTAGGATTAGAGTATTTATTAAAAGGTGGGGAAAGTGAAGTTTTTAATTTAGGTAATGGGAATGGTTTCTCCGTTAAAGAAATAATTGCTGCCGCTAGGGAAGTCACTGGGATTAATATACCCATAAACGTATGCGATCGCCGTCCCGGAGATCCTCCTGTATTAATTGGTACAAGCGAGAAAGCGCAAAAAATGTTAGGTTGGCAACCTCAGTATCTAGATATTCGAGAAATTGTTGCTCATGCATGGCAGTGGCATAAAAAGCGACATAGTTAGATAACCGGGCAGGGGGAGAAGAGGCAGGGGGGCAGGGAGCGGGGAGCAGGGGGGAGAAGAGGCAGGGGTGCAGGGGGCAGGGAGCAGGGGGGAGAGGAAGATAGGAGGTGGGGAGGTGGGGAGGTGGGGAGATGGGGAGAATATATTTTAAATTCTCTTTCCCCCTGCCCCCTGCCCCCTGCCCCCTGCCCCCTGCCCCCTGCCCCCTGCCCCCTGCCCCCTGCCCCCTGCCCCCTGCCCCCTGCCCCCTGCCTCCTCCCTCCGGCACTCAAATTAAAAAACCATGCTCAAACTAGAGAAATTACGGTCATAGATACAGCAATCATCCGTTAAAATTAGAGTATGAGGGTGCCAAATTGAAAGTAATTATGGAAAATACTCAAGGTTTACCGCCAGAGCCAAGCGAATCACCAAAATCTGCTCCTAATTTGTCGGAAAGTACATCAAAGCCTAAAAATTCTTTGACAACACATTATCCTTGGTTATTGTTAATGGTGTTGTTTTTAGTACCTGTGATGGTCGCTGTGTTTGCTTTTAACCACTTGAGTCAGGTTGAGGATATGGGAGCAGATGCTCCGGAAGATATTCCCGTAGTGGAAGAATCTGTGACTACAACCCCTGAGACTAGTCATCCTACACCGTTATGGATGATCATCGCCATCGCTTTAAGTTGTGCTACTGGTTGTTTAATCGTTTTTCGACTGCTGAAACGTTCCCGGTCAAAAAAATTCCTCAAACCTAATAAACAGGTTAAAAATAGCTTAGAACCAAGCATTAAACCCAATTCTCAACTACTTCTATCCAATAAATCATCGGTTTTTCCTTCACTCACACCGATGGAACCAATTTCTGAAAATACAGAAAATCTAGTGACGGTTATACCTCCAGAAGATAGTCATCCTTTAGATAATGAAACCGAATCATTAGCCGAATTAATGGATATTCGGAAAGAAAGTTCCTTGTCCACTATTCTGCATAATAATTAATTATGAATAGTAGATTAGGAGTCAAAAATTCAAAATTCAATTTTGTATCTCATGCCAGTGCCAGCTATAAACATGAGTCCTATATATGGAAGCAATTATATTTATAGGTATTCAAGGGTCAGGAAAATCAACATTCTATCAACATTGTTTTTTTAATACTCATATCCGCATAAATTTGGATATGCTAAAAAGTAGGCATAGAGAGAAAATTTTTCTGCAAGCCTGTTTAGAATCTCAGCAACGTTTTGTGGTAGATAATACTAATCCCACTGTGGAAGATAGACAGCGTTATATTATTCCAGCTAAAGCTAAAGGTTTTCAAGTCATCGGCTATTACTTTGATGTCAAATTAGAAGATTGTCAGAAACGTAATGTTCAAAGAATAGCTAAACAAGTGATTCCTTTTCCGGGAATTGTATCCACATATAAAAAAATGATGTTTCCGATTTGGACTGAGGGGTTTGATGAAATTTATATTGTCAAAAATGACTTAAATAAATCATTTGTGATTGAAGAATGGCAACTTAAATAATTCAAAATTAAATTTCAGAGGGAACAGGGAACGGGGAACAGGGAACAGGAAAAACTCATACTTCTGACTCCTTGCTATATTGTGTGCATTGGTATGGGAAAATTCAGAATAAGATCGGAAGCTTAAGTGATGTTGCTTCTTCTCTGACTAATAAATGGATATTAACTTCATGTGGAAACGAATTGCGTCAATTTTGCTATTAGTTTTGAGCTTCAGTCTAAGTAATTATGGCGTAGCCAATGCGTCCGCACTGAGAAGCTTTGTCGATGCTGGTGATGGCTATGAATTTTTATACCCCAATGGTTGGGTACAAGTTAAAGTTGCTAACGGACCTGATGTGGTATTTCATGATTTGATTGAAATATCCGAAAATGTCTCTGTGGTGATTAGTTCTGTACCTGAAAACAAAACTTTGTCAGAACTAGGAACTCCTACAGATATAGGCTATAGATTAGCTAAAGCGGCTTTAGCACCTCCTGGTTCTGGACGTACTGCTGAATTAGTCAATGCTGCTCAAAGAGAAGTTAACGGTAAAATATATTACCTTTTAGAATATGCTGTTAAACTTCCTAATCAGCAATTACGACATAATATAGCCAGTGTTGCTATTAGCCGTGGTAAAGTTTTTTCCTTCAATGCTTCAGTTCCAGAAGGACGTTGGCCTAAACTTAAACAAATGATTGATCAATCTGTTAATTCTTTTCAAGTCTATTAACTTAGGGAGTAGGGAGCGTGACCTAGAAGTAGGTTTTGACTACCTAGTAGCGCCAGATGTGGTATTACTCCCTCTCTACACCAATAATTCAAAAATTTAGAAATTGATGGATATTCCCTCATTTGTACTTGCTTCTGCTTCTCCTGCACGTCGTCGCTTGTTAGAAACTGTTGGGATTAAACCAATAGTTTGTCCTAGTGATTTTGATGAGTCACAAATCCAACTTAGTGACCCTAGTCAATTAGTGCAAACTCTAGCTCAATACAAAGCGGAAACTGTAATTCCCCAATTTCCATCCGCTTTAATTATGGGTTGTGATTCGGTTTTGGCTATGCATGGGGAAATTTATGGTAAACCTGTAGATGCTCAAGACGCAATCGCCCGTTGGCAGATGATGCAAGGTAATTTTGGTGATTTGTATACTGGGCACGTCTTAATTGATACTAGTAAAAATAAAACTGTGGTTAAGTGTCAAGTCACCAGAGTTTATTTTGGTCAAATGAGCGATCGCTCTATAGCTGCATATATAGCTACAGGTGAACCACTGGTTTGTGCTGGTGCTTTTGCTATTGATGGTTTTGGTAGTCTATTTGTCGAAAAAATCGAGGGTTGTCACACTAATGTGATTGGGTTAAGTTTGCCCTTACTACGTCTGATGTTGACAGAATTAGGATATGAAGCTACAGATTTCTGGAAGTAGAAGGGGTGGGGGGATGGGGGGATGGGGGGATGGGGAGATTGGGAATAATTATTTTTGATGATTTTGAGAGAAGGTACGGTTAATTGTAAACTAAGGGTAGATTGTATTTTCTGAAAAATATGTCAGTTACTTCTAATTCTTACCTCCGTCACCAACAACATCCTCTCATTCATCAATTAGCTGATTGCATTGAAGCAGCTTGGCATAAATACTTGGATTTATCACCCTATCATTTGCCAGAAGATTTGGGATATGTGGAAGGTCGATTAGAAGGAGAAAAACTGATTATAGAAAATCGCTGTTATCAATCACCACAGTTTCGGAAAATGCATTTGGAACTAGCAAAAGTGGGCAATATGCTGGATATTTTGCACTGTGTTATGTTTCCCTATCCCCAATATGATATACCTATGTTTGGTTGTGACTTAGTGGGGGGTAGGGGTCAAATTAGTGCAGCAATTGCTGACCTTTCTCCAGTTAGTCTAGACCGGACTCTACCAGAATCCTATACGACATCTTTAACTAAACTACCAGTACCAAACTTTTCTCAACCCCGTGAATTACCAGAGTGGGGGGCTATTTTCTCTGATTTTTGTATTTTTGTGCGTCCTAGTTCCCCTGAAGAAGAAACTCTATTTTTAGAGCGTGTAGATAAATTTTTACAGATTCATTGCCAAAATGCGATCGCCGCTAATTCCGTGACACCAGAAAAACTCACCCAAATTCTAGACGGACAGCGCAACTACTGCACTAAACAGCAGCAAAATGATAAAACTCGTCGGGTGCTAGAAAAAGCTTTTGGTGAAGTTTGGGCTGAAAATTATATGACTAAGGTTTTATTTGATTTACCTAGTTAAACATTTTCCTTATCTGTAAGCTGTGCTACGTTTTCCTGGAACTGATGAATGTAGAATTCATTTAACGAATCAGGAAAATTTGCATTTATTAACAGTTATTTGCATTCCGGAAGGGAATTTTCTATTCTCGCTCTGGGATTCATGCACTACATCAAAAAAAATTTTGTTTTCAAGGGAATAGACATCTCCAAAATTATACTTGCAAGTCAGTATAATTCATAATTTATAATTTATAATTCGCAATTTGTAATTACTCTACAGTCCATCTGGGTGCTTGAATCGGGAAACTTAGCTCTCAAATAAATAATTACAAATTGAAAATTGCTAATTATGAATTATCTCTATTGGTAGACAAAGTTGATGATATCTCATTACTTAAAGTCTGGATGATTTTATGTAATTTTGCCTACCCAAAAAAATCTGGCTTTTACCAGTAGATATTGGTTAATTTTTAATCACCACAATTCAGGATAAATAGGTAAAATACCATGTCAAGGGTGACTGAGAAGCCAAAGTTAACAGAACAGCTACTTGAGCAACCTAAGGTTTGGTGGGGTATTGCGGTGGCTTTACCTGTGGCGATCGCAGCTGGATTACTAGCTACGGCTAAAGTTGAGCAATTGAAAAAACTTACTTCCTCTATCTCAGCACCAATGAGCAATAGTGTCACAGCTGTTGGACGTTTGGAACCACGTGGAGAAGTAATCAGAATTGCCGCACCCACTTCGGGAACCGGAGTCGTGCAGCGTCTTCAACAACTCTTAGTGAAAGAAGGGGAAAAGGTTAGACAAGGACAAGTGATCGCAATTCTCGATAGTCGGGATATGCAAATAGCTGCTGTAGAAGAAGCCAAAGCGAAACTACAAGAATCGCGTGCTAATTTAGCTCAAGTTAAAGCCAGTTCTCCTAGAGATATTCAAGCTCAAAAAGCCGTAGTTGAACGCCTCAAGGCTCAATTAATCGGTGAAACTGCTGCCCAGCAAGCGGAAATTGGTCGGATTGCGGCTCAATTAAGTGGGGAGAAAATTGCTCAACAAGCATCAGTAAATCGTTTAGAAGCGGAACTTATTGGTCAAAAAGATACTTTAAGAGCAACATTATCCCGGATTCGTTCTGAACAGCGTAATGCTCAAGTTGACCAAGGACGCTATGATTTTTTATATAAACAAGGGGCTATTTCTCAACAAGAGCGTGACCGTCGGCGTTTAAATGCAGAAACAGCTAAACAACAAGTGTCTGAAAGTCAATCTAATTTGAAAAAAGTATTAGCAACTGTCAGACAGCAAGTAGGTGAAGCTAGAGCGAATATGGTCAAAACTCTCAATACTTTGGAACAGCAGTTAATTCAGGCTAGAGTTAATCGAGAAAAAATTGTCGCTACTTTGAATCGTCAAATCGCTGAAGAACAAGCTAAACTCACCCGATTGCTAGAAATAAATCCCACCAACATACAAGTAGCTCAGTCTCAAGTTACTAATGCAATTGCCCAAGTTAGAAAAGCTCAAGCGGACTTGAATTTAAGTTATATCAAAGCCCCGATTTCTGGTGAAATTCTGAAAATTCACACTAAATCGGGAGAGATGATGACTACTCAGGGGATAGCAGAAATTGGCCAAACAGATCAAATGTTTGTAGTCGCAGAAGTTGCTGAAGATAGTATTGGTAAAGTGAGTCTTGGTGAAAAAGTAACTGTTACCAGTGACAATGGCGCATTTAGTGGAGAATTAAAAGGAAGAATCACAGAAATAGGTCGGAAAATTGGTAAAAAAGATGTGCTAAATACAGATCCTGCGGCAGATGTAGATGCCAGAGTAGTAGAAGTAAAAATTGCGCTAGATTCAGAATATAGTCAACGGGTTTCTGGTTTAACTGATGCCAAAGTAGTTGTGGAAATTCAATCTGGTTCTTCTAAAAATAAATAGTAGATGAGAAAATTACTGGAAAACTGAGAAAATGAATCAGAAAATACCTTTATCTTGGCTACAGTTAACTAGAGAAAAGACTCGTTTAGCTGTAGCACTAGCAGGAATTGGCTTTGCTGATGTTTTAATGTTTATGCAAATCGGTTTCCGAGATGCTTTATATTTTAGTAACGTGCAAATGCATAATAGTTTACAGGGTGATATTGTGGTAATTAATAAAGAATCTAATGCGGTTCTTTCCATGAAACCCTTTTCCCAAAGGCGTTTATATAGAGCGTTAGATTTACCCATCGTCAAATCAGTTCATCCCATATACTTGGACTATACCAGTTGGAAAAATCCAGTTACAGGTCGTCCTCGCAATATTCTAATTTTTGGTTTTAATGCTGAAGAAAATGTTTTTAATTTGCCGGGAGTTTCTGAAAGTCTAGATAAAATTAAATTAGCGGATGTTGTCTTATTTGACCGTTCTTCCAGAGTAGAATATGGACCGATAACTAGTGATTTTGAACAGAAAAAACCGATTGCAGCAGAAGTAAGAAGAAGAAGGGTAAAAGTGGGAGGACTATTTACCTTAGGCACATCTTTCGGAGCCGATGGTAATTTAATTACCAGTGACCTTAATTTTTTAAGAATATTTACTAACCGTCAACGAGGATTAATTGATATTGGTTTAATTAGATTAAATCCCGGTATAGACCCAAATGTTGCTACTCAAAATTTGCGGAATTATTTACCCAAAGATATTAATGTTTTTACCAAAGAAGAGTTTATTAATTATGAACGTAATTATTGGGCAAATAGTACAGCTATTGGATTTATTTTTACGTTAGGAACAATTATGGGTTTTATTGTTGGTACCGTAATTGTTTATCAGATTTTGTATACTGAAGTAGCAGATCATTTATCAGAATATGCTACGCTTAAAGCTATAGGTTATACACAAAACTATCTGTTAATGATTATTGTCCAAGAAGCATTTTTATTAGCAGTTTTAGGATATATGCCAGGATTTGTTTTTAGCCTAGCTTTGTATAAAGCTACTAGAGATGCTACACTGTTGCCAATTTACATGAGTTTTGGTCGTGGTTTAACAGTATTAATATTGACCATTTTAATGTGCTTGATTTCTGGAGCAATCGCAGTACGAAAATTAAGTGCTGCTGACCCAGCAGACATCTTTTAAAATAATTGAAAATTTTCAGCTAGTAAATTCTAATTAATTGCCAGTAAATTTATGATGAGAAAAGAACCTGTTATTACTATTAAAAACCTTAACCATTATTATGGTAGAGGAGCGCTAAAAAAACAAATTTTATTTGACATTAATCTAGATATTTATGCTGGAGAAATTGTCATTATGACTGCACTTCAGGGTCAGGTAAAACCACATTGCTGAGTTTAATTGGTGGTTTAAGGTCTGTACAAGAAGGAAGTCTAAAATTTTTAGATGTAGAACTTTGTCATGCTAGTCAAAGTAAATTAGTTCAAATTAGACGAAATATCGGTTATATTTTCCAAGCTCACAACTTGTTGGGATTTTTAACAGCTAGACAAAATGTACAAATGGCTGTGGAATTAAATACTCAGATTTCACAAACTGAAACTATTAGTAAATCAGAAGCAATGCTGGGTGCGGTTGGTTTACAAGAAAGAATGAATTACTATCCAGATAATCTTTCTGGTGGACAAAAACAAAGAGTTGCGATCGCTCGTGCATTAGTAAATCGTCCTCCCCTAGTTTTAGCAGATGAACCCACAGCAGCGTTAGACAAACAATCAGGACGTGATGTGGTAGAAATCATGCAAAGTCTAGCCAAAGAACAGGGAACAGCTATTTTGTTAGTTACCCATGATAATCGGATTTTAGATATAGCCGATCGCATTGTGGAAATGGAAGATGGATTATTGACTCGTAATACACAAAAATAGGAATTTTAATATACAAAAATCATGCAAAATTCTCTTGTGGAGCAGGCATCTTGCCTGCTCATAGAGAACATTTATAGAACAGAAACAGTCAATATATGCTGAGTAAACTATATTAAGTTATAATAGTTAACAGAGAATATCTAGTAAAATTTAATTTGTACTATGAATTCAGGTATTGAATATAAGCACCAAAAACCAAGAAAAAATCTAGTATTTTTACTTGATAAAGCACAAATAACACTTGATGCTTTACGAACTACAGATAAAGAAAACATTATTAATGCTATCCATTTTCTAGAAGAATTTCCTTCTTGTTCCTCAATTCAGATTCATCTTCTGAAATCAATGCCTAATTATTTTACCGTACAAGCTGGTATATATAGAATTATTTTTGAATTTAAATCTGGAGAAATAATTATTAATGAGATAGTCAATTATGACCGAATTAAATTCCTTTATGGCTCTTGAGAAGAAGGTAAAAACATAAAATTATTTTTTTTTTACAAATTTTCAAACCGATTTAGCATTTAGCTGTTGATAATTTAGTAAATAATACTTACTATTTTCTTGAATTTGAAGATACTAGTAAGAATATACACAATTCATGAATACTTGTACTACTAAGTTCAGCTACGGTTAGCGTAACGTACCCTAATAACTGTGAGCAATTAGTCTCTGGATTTACAACTATAATAGCTATAGATAGAGTTAGAAAAGGAGTGGAATAATGACATTGCAAGAACTAGAAAATCAGGTGTTGCAATTACCTATTAAAGAGCGTTTGCATTTAGTTCGGCGTGTTTTAGTATCAATTGAACAAGAAACCCTATCACCTATTTCTAAAAATCCAACCTTAGAACCTTTAACCAAGCTCGACCCCTGGACTCAGAGTTTAATAGGTGTCATCCAGCTAGAAGAAGAAAATTCAACAGACATTTATGTTGATTACTTAGAGGAGAAATACAGTTGAAAAGGGTTTTATTTGATAGCGATGTGTTGTTGGATATTTTGGCACAGCGGCAACCATTTGTTGTAACTTCCGCACAAGCATTAAATAAAGTAATACAGAACCAAGTAGAAGGTTATGTTTCTGCTCATGCAGTAACCAATATTTACTATATTTTGCGTCGTCAAGTTGGTAATGAGGTAGCACGTCAGCTATTAGCAAGATTATTACAACATATCAAAGTTGCTAGCGTCACTAATCAAGTTATTAAGATGGCTATAAATAGTCCAATGACAGATTTTGAGGATGCTGTAACGAGTGCTGCTGCACAAACAGCAGATTTAGAACTGATTGTAACCCGAAACACAGCCGATTTTGTTGCTTCTTTAGTTCCGGTAATGTGTCCAGATGAGTTTTTAACAATCGTATTTGAGTAAATATACGTATAAAAATAATACTATTTATTTGTGGTTCTGCTTCAGCACTTCAAGCACTAAATAATAACAGAGTTTCATCTATTTTACATAACTGCGATATAGAGATTTATAACAGTGTAGTAAATAAAACAATATTTTTATTACAGATTGTTTCTCGAATTAAGTGAATACATGGTGAGATGCTGTATAATAAGCTGAAGCTGATGTTATACACCTTACTGGATTTTATATCTAATGGAAACTATAATTTTTCTCTCTAACAGTTCTATAAATAGAGAACTCCCAAATGAGATCAAGTCAACACTTTCATCAGGTAATTACTACGTAATGCAGTGGAGTTGTTGGAATTCTAGATTTATTCAGCTTGGAGATAGAGCATACCTTCAAAGTAGCGGAAACGTTGGTAATGAACCAAGTGGTTTTATTGCTGCTGGACATATTACCGCAGCACCACAAAACAAGCAACTTAGGCTATTAGATAACAGTAAATATTCCGATTTAAGTTCAGCATATTCATTCGTTGATAATACTGGATGCTTTTTTGTTTATATTCAAATAGATTCCGTTGTCGATTTAGATTGTCCTTTAGAGCAAAAATATTTAAAGCAATTGCGTAATTTTCAAGGAATAAATTTTAATTTTGGAGCAAGCGGTCGTAGATTTGATAGTAGAGCCGTTGACTTTTTAGATGCAGAATGGGATAAACATTCACTAAAGCAACAAAGATTAGGAAAAGGACGTAGACTTGTTGACGTATTTATGGAAAGAGGAGATGAATTTAGAAAAGCAGGAAATCAATTTAGAAATAATCAAGAATATGAGGCTGCAATTAATGTTTATGATTCTGCAATTAGTTCTTATAAATTGGCTTTGAAAATTACTTTGGATTATAGCAAAGCAATTAATATGATAAAAATTTGTGAATCAATTTTAAGGAAAATTCCACCAATAGAACCACTTATAGACCCTATAAAGGATCTCAAGCTGGTTACAGAAAAACTTACTGAAGACAAATTCTTCGACTCTGAAAATTATGCTCAAGCCCACGAAAAAATAATAGTATCAATAGCTACAAGACAAGGACAATCAAAATTTCGTCAGACTTTATTGAAAGCCTATTCTTCTAAGTGTGCAATTACTAACTGTAATGCTGAAGCTGCATTGGAAGCTGCTCACATAATTCCTTACGTTAAAACCGAAAATAACGAGCCATCAAATGGTTTGTTATTACGAGCTGATTTACATACATTGTTTGATTTAAATTTGATTGCTATTCATCCAGAAACAATGAAATTACATATTTCTCCTGTACTCAAAACTACGGAATATCAAACAATTGAGGGTACAAAGTTACGAATTCCAGATGAGCAAAAATATCATCCTAATCAAAAGTTTTTGAAAGAGAGATTTCAGCAGTGTGAATGGTGTAAAAATATTTAATGTAGAAGGGAAGAATTTCGATTTATCACTTAGTCTGGTTAGATTAGGACTTTTACAGAACCACCTAACTTCATCTGTGGGGTTTATAAAAAATTTGGGAAATGCTTTCCAAGACTACTCAATTAAGCCTAAAAATTAGTAGAATTGCTAAATTGTAATTCTGATAGTCGGATTCCCCGCTTAACCGAAGAGTATTTGAAATGATTCCCTACATGAAGCAATTTTTAGTAGGATATTTTTGAATTTTCAAATATCCTCTTAGACTTTTTTCTGGTTTTTATTCTGTAAATATTCTGTAATTGCATCAGCTATATTATCTTCAGAAGTATAAACCCTTGGATTTGGATTTTCGGCGTGGAGCCTATCTAAAAAAATACGTAAAACTTCTTTATCGTCGCGATGCTCCAAAACATACGCACGTAGTTCAGTGGTGGTCATAGTAACAAAATCTGGTTTTACACTCATATAAACCTCCCATTCTCGATTATGCTATCATTATAGAGATAAAATCTTCAATCTGAGGGAGCTATGCGCCTAAAACTAACTAAAGTATTTAAGAAAGTTTCTGAGGGTTATATAGGATTTGTTGAAGAACTACCTGGTGCAAATACACAGGCAGACACACTGGAGGAAGCGAGAGAAAACTTAGAGGAAGCTATCGAGTTAATTTTAGAGTCTAATCGCTTACTTGCAGAAGAACAACTTGAGGGACAGGATGTTATTCGTGAAGCTGTGTTTTTGTCAATTGTATGAAGCGGATAGATTTAATTCGTCACTTAGAAGCATCCGGTTGTGAGTTCCTGCGTGAAGGAGGGAGACATAGCATTTATATTAATAGAATCGCTCAAAAATCCTCAGCTATTCCCCGTCATCGAGAAATTAATCATATTTTAGTTCTCAAGATTTGTCGAGATTTACAAATTTTAGAGCCAGATGCAACCTAGAGCGCCAGTCCAGTAGAAGTAGTTGACATATAATTCATATTATGTATATTGTCTAAATTAAACTTTTAGGCTGAAGTTTAAATGCGATTGCCTCCGGCAGGTGCTTGCGCCATCACTGAAAACTAGACCTAAACATTTAGCCATAAATCGGCGTTTTGTCCAGCAGCATATAGGCGTGAATTTGTCAATCTATATTAGTGGACTGGCACTTCAGCTACTTAGACAAATTAATGACAAGTTTGCATAAGTTGATTTAAAGAGAATATTTAATGTAATTTATGTTTATAAAGTATAAAATTTATGTCTTTATCAAAGTATTAATATTTACATAATAAAGTATTAATATTTACATAATTAATATATTCTATAGTATTGAGTAGTATAACGAGTAAGTTACCTCTAAAAGATGTGGTAAATCTAAAAGTCTCAGTGAAAGAATAAAATTGTATTACTTCGTTATCAGGCATCACTACTACCCCCGTATTCAAAAATGGAACTGTATTTATTCCGTCATGGTATAGCCCAAGAACAAGAAGCTGGTATCAAAGATGAAGAACGAAAGCTCACCACAGAAGGTCGGCAAAAAACAGAGAAAGTTGTCCAGCGACTTGCTAACCTAAATTTTAACTTTGATTTAATTTTGGCTAGTCCCTTAATCAGAGCTCAGCAAACAGCAGAAATTTTAATTGCATCTGGACTCTGTTCCCAGCTAGAGTCATCTCACCACCTTGCACCTGAAGGTAAAATCCAAACTTGGTTGACAGAATGGTTCCAACCGAGAAAATTCGCCTCAAAAACCCGACTGGTGTTGGTGGGACATGAGCCTAATTTGAGTAATTGGGCAGAAATTCTTCTCTGGGGAGAAGTAAAAGAGCGATTAGTCCTCAAAAAAGCAGGTATGATTGGGATAAAACTACCAGAAATCGGTTCTCCGCTGGGTCGTAGTCAAATGTTTTGGTTGACACCACCCAAGTACTTGCTGTAACAGTTCAACTATCTTTCTCATAGAATGGTGGTTGAATGGGGGCAATGTTTATAGCAAAGATAGTTTCAGGTAAGTTACCGTGTTCAAATATTTCACAAAGCGAATGGGGTTGCCATGATGGTGTGCGAATTCCGCCTGGTTTAGAAGGCATTCCCGCAGCCCAATCGAGTATCAGCCATGTTGATGGGCAAAAGGGAATACTAGAGTATCGTGGCATTAGGATTGAGGAACTAGCAGCAAAAAGTTCTTTTCTGGAAACTGCTTATCTTTTAATCTGGGGTGAACTACCCACAAAAGCCGAATTGGATGATTTTGAATCTGAAGTTCGTTTACATAGACGAATAAAATACCGCATCCGGGACATGATGAAATGCTTTCCAGAAAGCGGTCACCCTATGGATGCTCTCCAAGCTTCTGCTGCGGCTTTAGGTTTATTTTATTCTCTCCGCGACTTACATAACCCTGTGTATATTCGGGATTCCGTAGTTCGCTTGTTGGCGACTATTCCCACGATGGTAGCAGCGTTTCAGTTAATGCGGAAAGGAAATGACCCGGTTAAACCCCGCGATGACTTGGACTATTCTGCTAATTTCTTGTATATGCTCAATGAGAAAGAGCCAGATCCTCTTGCCGCTAAGATATTTGATATCTGCTTGATTCTACACGTTGAGCATACCATGAATGCTTCTACTTTCAGTGCTAGGGTCACGGCTTCTACTCTCACTGACCCTTACGCAGTAGTCGCTAGTGCGGTAGGCACTTTAGGCGGTCCTTTGCATGGTGGTGCCAATGAAGAAGTAATTCAGATGTTAGAGCAAATTGGTTCTGTCGAAAATGTCCGCCCTTATATAGATGATCTGCTTGCAACGTAAATCTAAGATTATGGGCTTTGGGCATCGTGTCTACAAAGTCAAAGATCCACGGGCTACTATTTTACAAGACTTGCGGAACAGTTGTTTGAGAAGTTTGGGCTATGATAAGTACTATGAAATTGCCGTAGAGATGGAAAGAGTAGTTGAGGAAAAATTAGGCAGCAAAGGGATTTATCCTAATGTTGACTTTTATTCAGGTTTGGTGTATAGGAAAATGGGAATTCCTACCGACTTATTTACACCTGTTTTTGCGATCGCCCGTGTGGCTGGTTGGTTAGCACATTGGAAAGAACAACTCGCAGAAAACCGGATTTTCCGTCCTACCCAAATTTATAATGGTCTTCACGAAGTTCATTATACTCCGATAGAACAACGCTAATAATTTGAAAATATGGGACAGGTGACAGTGAAGATGACTCTATCCTCATTAGTGACAAGTAACCTATTCTAGATTTTAGATTTGGGATTCATGGCCTAACTATGGACAGATTGATAACTGTCATCTATCACCTTGATTAAGCTTATAGTCAAATATCTGAAATCGAGAATCCTAATTGGCATCGTCATCACATTCACCAGTTCAGGAACATCTGACAATTTCCATAGATTTAGAAACCCGTTACCAACCTGGAGACGGTAGGTTTGTATTGTCTAGGCAGATGGAGGAGGGAGAACTATGCTGATTCTTCCCAATGACCAATGACTGAGACCAAATGACAACCATAAGTAGAAGTTGTTCTGTTGTATTCAGAAGGCAAAAACCATCCAACGATATACTAAACATGGGTGTCGACAACCAATCTACAATTCCCGCATCGTCTCCAAGGGTGAATGATAAATTCGGAAGGATGAAGTTCGAATACTCTCATCCCGATAGCTTCTATTTGCACTTCATCCTGAATTTGACTTAAAGAGTAGCAAAAATGAAATCAGGAATTGACCTCCAAGGAACGTTTATTCAATCCCTCATCGATTTAGGAATACCGTCTGGGACAGCCAAAGCCATTTGGATGCCACTACCGATGATTTTGATGTTGATTGGGGCAACGGTAGGAGTACTGGTGGCTACATGGCTAGAACGAAAAATCTCCGCCGCCGCCCAACAGCGGATTGGTCCAGTAATTTATAGGGCCTTTTGGGTTGCTCGTGCCTGTAGCCGATGGTCTGAAATTGGTATTTAAAGAAGATGTAGTCCCAGTTAACTCGACGCTGTCTGTTTACCCTCGGTCCAATTATCGTAGTTATTCCGGTATTTCTGTCGTTTCTGATTGTGCCATTTGGACAGAATATCGTGATTAGCGATATCATATGGGGGTATTTTTGTGGATTGCTTTGTCTAGCATTCAGCCCATTGGCTTATTAATGGCTGGATATGCATCTAATAACAAATATGCTCTCTTAGGTGGTTTGCGAGCAGCAGCGCAGTCAATTAGTTATGAAATTCCTCTGGCGTTGAGTGTATTGGCGATCGCCATGATGTCTAATAGCCTCAGCACCATTGATATTGTCAATCAACAATCTGGGTACGGTATCTTGGGCTGGAATATTTGGAGACAACCAGCTGGTTTCATGATTTTCTGGATTTCGGCTCTAGCAGAATGTGAACGTCTACCTTTTGACTTACCAGAAGCAGAAGAAGAACTAGTAGCAGGTTATCAGACTGAATATACAGGCATGAAATTCGGTCTGTTCTATTTAGGTTCTTACATTAACTTGATTCTTTCTTCCCTCCTAGTAGCAATTTTGTATCTAGGCGGTTGGCATTTTCCCGATTCCCGTCAGCTCTGATAGGTAATTTCCTAGGAGTCAGTGAAACAAACCCTGTATTACAGGTAGTCACTGCCTCTCTAGGGTATCACCATGACCGTACTCAAAGCCTACTTCCTGGTGTTTATCGCCATCCTGATCCGCTGGACACTACCACGGGTACGGATTGATCAATTGCTAGATTTGGGATGGAAGTTCTTGCTGCCAGTTGCTTTGGTTAATCTCCTATTAACCGCCGCACTGAAATTAGCTTTTCCCTTCGCTTTTGGCGGCTAAGGCAATTTTAGATTTTAGATTTTAGATTTTCTAATCTGAAATCTAAAATCCAAGAGCCAAAATTTTAAACAGAGAAACACACAATGCTAAAGTTCCTGAAACAAGTTGGTGATTACGCCAAAGAAGCAGTACAATCTGCTTCGTTATATTGGTCAAGGGCTAGCTGTGACCTTTGACCATATGCAGCGCCGTCCAGTTACTGTCCAGTATCCTTACGAAAAATTAATTCCTGGTGAACGGTTTCGCGGCAGAATTCACTACGAATTTGACAAGTGCATCGCCTGCGAAGTCTGTGTTCGGGTTTGTCCCATCAACCTACCTGTAGTGGATTGGGAATTTGACAAAGCCAGTAAGAAGAAAAAACTCAATCACTACAGTATCGACTTTGGAGTTTGTATCTTCTGCGGTAACTGCGTAGAATACTGTCCGACTAATTGTTTATCCATGACAGAAGAGTACGAACTTTCTACTTACGATCGCCATGAACTCAACTATGACAACGTAGCCTTAGGACGACTACCTTACAAAGTTACAGACGACCCGATGGTGACACCGCTACGCGAACTGGTTTACCTACCTAAAGGCGTTATGGAACCCCACGGTTTACCCGCACATGCGCCTCGAGGTGGTTCTCGGCCCAGAAGACATTGTCGAAAAAGGTAAATAGTAAATGATAATCAATAGTTTTTTCTAAGTTAACAATTACCAATTATAATTACCAATGACCTATTAACTATTTATCAAACATCAAAAGGATCGAAAAAAGTGAATCTAGCTGAAGGAGTTCAGGTTGTTTCATTTGGCATACTGGCCGTGATGATGATTGGAGCAGCATTAGGTGTAGTGCTGTTCTCCAACATCGTCTATTCCGCTTTTTTGCTGGGCGGTGTATTCATCAGCATGGCGGGATTGTACCTGTTGCTAAATGGTGATTTTGTAGCAGCAGCACAAGTGCTGATTTATGTTGGTGCTATTAACGTGCTGATTTTGTTTGCCATTATGTTGGTGAACAAGCGCCAAGATTTTTCCCCTTTTCCTAATGCTTGGTTGCGGAAAGTAGTCACAGGAGTAGTTAGTATAGGTTTATTTGGCCTATTGAGTACGATGGTAATGGCAACTCCTTGGGCGATTGTCGCCACGACCGCCCCAGCCGTAAAGTTCTATTGTGACGATCGCCAACACTTCTTCACTGACTTTTTGCTACCGTTCGAGTTAGCATCAGTGTTTTTGTTAATGGCAATGGTAGGAGCAATTGTCTTGGCACGTCGCGAATACTTACCAGATGGAGACACCTCAACTGAATCAGACTCAACTGTTTTAAGCTTACCAGAACGTCCTAGAGAGCTAATCGGCGCAGGCAATAGCAAATAGAGGTATGGGGAGATAGGGAGGATAGGGAGATGGGGAGATGGGGAGATGGGGAGGAAGAATATTTTTCCATTTCTATTCCATTCCATCCAAATTGATAACCAGTAACTGACCAACTAACAGAAAATTCATGCAACTCCAGTACTTTTTATTACTAGCAGCAGCTTTATTTTGCATTGGTATCTATGGCTTAATCACTAGCCGCAATGCTGTAAGAGTGCGCATGTCCATTGAGTTATTGCTAAATGCAGTTAATTTGAATTTAATGGCATTTTCCAACTACCTCGACTCAACATTAATTAAGGGTCAGGTTTTCACAGTTTTTGTGATTACTGTGGCTGCGGCTGAAGCGGCGGTGGGTTTAGCAATTGTGCTAGCCATTTATCGTAACCGTGATACCGTCGATATGGAGCAATTTAATCTCCTGAAGTGGTAACGCTGTGCAACTCAAGCAGGTAATCATCGCTTATAAAGCACGAGATTCCCAGAGTAAACGCTGGGCTGAACTTTGTGCTCAACAACTAGAAAATCGTGGCTGTCAAGTGTTGATGGCCAAGCGACCTAAAGATAACCCTTATCCGGTATTTTTAGCTTCCGCTAATCAACCCATTGATTTAGCCTTGGTATTGGGTGGTGATGGAACTGTTTTAACTGGTGCCAGACAGTTAGCTCCATCTGGTATCCCCATTCTAGGAGTGAATGTGGGAGGTCATCTGGGATTTCTAACTGAGTCAGTAGAAGAGTTTCAAGATACAGAAAAAGTTTGGGATTGGTTGTTGGAAGATTGCTATGCTATCCAACGACGGATGATGTTACAAGCAGGTGTGTTTGAAGGTCAAGGTTCTAATTTAGAACTTGTGAATGAACACTACCTGGCTTTAAACGAATTTTGTGTTAAACCTGCTTCCGCTGACCGGATGATTACCTCAATTCTGGAAATGGAAATTGATGGTGAAGTCATCGACCAGTATGTAGGTGATGGGTTGATTATTTCTCCCGAAGTCCTGTAGGAGTGGAAATAATTAACCCATCTCCCACATATTGATCAACTACTTCACCATCAATTTCCATTTCCAGAATTGAGGTAATCATTCGGTCAGCAGAAGCAGGTTTAACACAAAATTCATTTAAAGCCAGGTAATGTTCAGTCACAGGTTCTAAATTTGAGCCGTTGACCTTCATACACCGCTGCTTGTAACATCATCCGTCGTTGGATAGCATAACGATCTTCAAACAGCCGGTCCCAAACTATTTCTGGATCTTGAAACTCATCTACTGACTCAGTTAAAAACCCCAAATGACCTCCCACATTCACTCCTAGAATGGGGATACCGGCTGGGCTAAATGTCTGGCACCAGTTAAAACAGTACCATCACCACCGAGTACCAAAGCTAAATCAATTGGTTGATTAGCGGAAGCCAAAAATACCGGATAGGGGTTATCTTTTGGTCGCTAGCCCATCAACACTTGGCACTGACGATTTTCTAGTTGTTTAGCACAGAGTTCAGCCCAGCGTTTACTCTGGGAATCTCGCGCTTTATAAGCAATGATTACCTGCTTGAGTTGCACGCACTATTACCACTTCAGGAGATTAAACTGCTCCATATCGACGGTATCACGGTTGCGATAAATGGTCAGAACGATCGCTAAACCTACCGCCGCTTCAGCCGCTGCCACGGTAATCACAAAAACAGTGAAAACCTGACCTTTAATTAATGTTGAGTCAAGGAAGTTGGAAAATGCCATTAAATTTAGATTAACAGCATTTAGCAATAACTCAATTGACATTAGTACGCGCACTGCATTACGGCTAGTAATTAAGCCATAGATACCAATGCAAAACAAAGCTGCTGCTAGTAATAAAAAGTATTGGAGTTGCATGATTGTTATTGGTCAGTTACTGGTTAGTAATTGGATGGGATGGAATTGATGGTAAAATATTCTTGCTCCTCATCTCCCCATCTCCCCGTCTCCCTACTCCCTATCTCCCCGTACCTTATTTCCAGTGTGAGATGAGTTCTTTGGGGCGTTCTGGTAAGGTTAAAATTGTTTGTTGTAGTTCAGATGTCGGTAATTCGTCTGGGAAATATTCACGACGTGCCAAAATAATTGCGCCTACCATCGCTATTAGCAATAAAACGGAAGCTAATTCAAAGGGTAGCAAAAAGTCGGTGAAGAAATGTTCACCAATTACAACTATGGAATTTTGACTAGACTACGGGAGTGGTGGTATAAGCCCAAGGTGTCGCTAATACCATTGTACTTAATAGCGCAAATAGTCCTAAACTAACTAAAGCTGTAAATACTTTTCGTAATCCCAGCACTAGGTAATGGTGAAAAATCCTGTCTTTTGTTTACCAACATGATGGCAAATAAAATTAAAACGTTAATTGCACCAACATAAATTAGAATTTGTGCTGATGCGACAAAATCACCATTTAGCAATAGGTATATTCCCGCCATGCTGATGAATACACCTCCCAGCAAAAAGGCGGAATAAACAATGTTAGAGAATAGCACTACACCGAGTGCTGTCCCAATCATCATTACACCAAGAATGCCAAATGATACAGACTGTACTCCTTCTGCTAGATTCACTGTTTTTGTCCTTAGTCAGTTGTTAGTTCAGTTAGTTAGTGGTCAGTTGTCAGTTGTTAGATTGTCAGTTGTCAATTGTTAATTATCTTTCCTGATGACTAATGACTATGACTAATCATTAATTATCTTCTTTTCTACTAGGTCTTCTGGGACGAGAACCAGCACGGGGGGCATCGGCGGGTGACTCCGTGGGGTTCATTACGCCTTTAGGTAGGTAAACAAGTTCGCGCAGTGGTGTCACCATTGGATCGTTTGTAACTTTATAAGGTAAACGTCCTAAGGCTACGCTATCGTAGTTAAGTTCATGGCGATCGTAAGTAGCTAGTTCATATTCTTCTGTCATGGATAAACAGTTGGTGGGACAGTATTCCACACAGTTACCGCAGAAGATACAAACTCCAAAGTCAATACTGTAGTGTTTGAGTTTTTTCTTTTTAGTGCCTTTGTCCATTTCCCAGTCAACTACAGGTAGATTGATGGGACAAACACGCACACAAACTTCACAAGCAATACACTTGTCAAATTCATAGTGAATGCGACCGCGAAATCTTTCACCAGGAATCAATTTTTCGTAAGGATATTGGACTGTAACAGGTCGCCGTCTCATGTGGTCAAAAGTTACAGATAATCCTTGACCAATATAACGTCCGGCTTGGACTGCTTCTTTGGCGTAATCACCAACTTGTTTGAGAAATTTTAGCATTTTGTGTCTCTACTCTTTTAACGATTGAGGTTTTGATTGTGGATTAGTTGATTGCAGATTAGCGAAAACTAATATCTAAAATCCACAATTGCCCATTACCCACCGAAGGCGAAGGGAAAAGCTAATTTGAAGGCTGCGGTTAATAGGAGATTCACCAAACCTATTGGTAATAGGAATTTCCATCCTAAATCTAATAATTGGTCAATCCTGACTCGTGGTACTGTCCAACGGATGTAAGATGGCGAAAAATACTAGAATGTAGGCTTTAATTACGGTCATAGTAATGCCTAAACCGCTGTTATTACCTGTAATACCGGGTCACTTTCGCTGACTCCTAACCAATCAGTGATCATTTCCAGGGGGATAGGACAATGCCAACCGCCAAGGTATAAAATTGCTACTAATAGGGCAGACAGTACCAGGTTAATGTAAGAACTTAAGTAGAAGAGGGCAAATTTCATACCTGATATTCGGTTTGATAACCTGCTACTAGTTCTTCTTCTGCTTCTGGTAAGTCAAAGGGTAGACGTTCGCATTCTGCTAAGGCCGATATCCAGAAAATTACGAATCCTAATGGTTGTCTCCAAATATTCCAGCCCAAAATGCCATAGCTAGATTGTTGATTGACGATGTCAATGGTGCTAAGACTATTGGACATCATGGCGATCGCCAATACACTCAATGCCAAAGGAATTTCATAACTAATTGACTGCGCTGCTGCCCGCAAACCCCCTAAGAAAGCATATTTATTATTAGATGCATATCCTGCCATTAATAAGCCAATGGGCTGAATACTGGATAAGGCAATCCACAAGAATACCCCCATACCCATATTCGCTAATCACGATATTCTGTCCAAATGGCACAATTAAATAGGACAGAAATACCGGAATAACGACAATAATTTCACCGAGGGTAAATAGCAATGCATCTGCTTTAACTGGGATTATATCTTCTTTGAATACCAATTTCAGACCATCTGCCACAGGCACTAATAACCCAAATGGTCCATGTATTCATGCGACCAATCCGCTGCTGTGCCGCGGCGGAAATTTTTCGTTCTAGCCATGTGGCAACTAGTACCCCTACCGTTGCCCCAATGAACATCAATACCATTGGTAATGGCATCCATATGGCTTTGGCTGTCCCTGGTGGTATGCCTAAATCCTTTAGGGATTGAATAAAAGTTCCTTGGAGGTCAATTCCTGGATTCATTTTTGCTGCTCTTTAAGTCAAAGTTCAGGATGAAGTTGCAAATATAAATTACTTCCATCTCAATTTTTGTCCTTCATCTTTAGTAATAATCTCTGCTTATGCTGATTCAGTTCACATCCTTTGCCAAGTCATGATTCAGTATACCTTGGATGGTTTTGAGACTCCTCAAGACAACTTCACTATGGTTAGGGATTGATGATTGGTAGTGGGGAATGGGTAAAGTTTCGCCATTAAGTACAGACAAGACAAACTACTTACTGATGGTTGTCTATTGTATCCAAATTTCTGATTTTTTGCCCTTGGTTGCTGTTTAATTTGTCAATCGCAGGGCAGTCGTGATTTTGGACTACAGCCTCGATGGTAGATTTGACAGTTATCAATCTGTCCATCGGAGGACTTGAATTGAACATCCAATTAATCATAGAGTTGAGTGGTTTGTTGTATCAGAAGGCAAGAGGCTATAGGCAACAGTAGAAACCTTGTCCTTGCTACTTAGAGATTTTTACAATTATGTCCCACTGCTCTCATAGTTAACGTTTGTCAATGGGAGTGTAAGGCGACTTCATGACGACCGTTATAAATTTGGGTAGGACGGAAAATCCGGTTTTCTACTAGTTGTTCTTTCCAGTGTGCTAACCAACCAGCTACACGAGCGATCGCAAATACTGGTGTAAACAAGTCCGTAGGAATTCCCATTTTCCTATACACTAAACCGGAATAAAAGTCAACATTAGGATAAATCCCTTTGCTACCCAGTTTTTCCGAAACTACCCGTTCCATTTCTACGGCAATTTCATAGTATTCGTCATAGCCCAAACTTCTCAAACAACTGCTCTGCCAAGTTTTGTAAGATTGTGGCGCGGGGATCTTTGACTTTGTAAACACGATGTCCAAAGCCCATAATTTTAGCTTTGCGTTGCAAGAGACCATCTACATAAGGACGAACATTCTCTACAGAACCAATTTCTTCCAACATCTGAATTACTTCTTCATTCGCGCCACCATGCAAAGGACCGCCTAAAGTACCAACTGCACTAGCAACTACTGCATAGGGATCAGTTAATGTAGAAGCTGTTACCCTAGCACTAAAAGTAGAAGCATTCATTGTATGCTCAACGTGAAGAATTAAGCAGATATCAAATATTTTCGCTGCTAAAGGATCAGGTTCTTTCTCATTGAGCATATACAGGAAGTTAGCAGAATAGTCCAAATCATCTCTAGGCTTAACTGGGTCATTACCTTTTCGCATTAACTGAAATGCTGCTACCATTGTGGGAATAGTCGCTAATAAGCGAACTACAGCATCCCGAATATAGACAGGATTATGTAAGTCCCGACGAGAATAAAATAAACCTAAAGCAGCAGCAGAAGCTTGAAGAGCATCCATAGGATGACCACTTTCAGGAAAGCATTTCATCATGTCCCGAATGCGGTATTTGATGCGTCTTGTAAACGAACTTCATGCTTCAAATGCTTCCAGTTCCTTTGTTTGGTAACTCACCCCAGATTAAAAGATATGCAGTTTCTAGGAATGTACTTTTTTCTGCTAATTCCTCAATCCTAATACCACGATATTCTAGAATTCCTTTTTGCCCATCTACATAACTAATACTCGATTGGGCTGCGGGAATGCCTTCTAAACCAGGCTTGTATTCGCATACCGTCATGGCAACACCATTTGCTTTGTGAAATATTTGATCACGCTAACTTACCAGAGACTATTTTGCTATAAACATTGCCCCCATTCACCACCATTCTATGAAAGATAGTTGCAACTATTACAGCAGGTACTTGGGTGGTGTCAACCAAAACATTTGACTACGACCCAGCTGAAACCATCTCTGGTAGTTTTATTCCAATCATACCTGCTTTTTTGAGGATGAGGCGCTCTTTTACTTCTCCCCACAGAAGAATTTCTGCCCAATGGCTTAAATTAGGCTCATGTCCCACTAATGCTAGTTGGGTTTTTGAGGAGAATTTTCTGGGTTGAAACCATTCTGTCAACCAATTTTGGATTTTACCTTCAGGTGCAAGATGGTGAGATGTTTCTAGCTGGGAACTCAGTCCAGCAGCAATTAATATTTCTGCTGTTTGCTGTGCGCGGATTAGGGGACTGGTGAGAATTAAATCAAAGTTAAAATTTAGGTTAGCTAAGTCGCTGGACTACTTTCTCGGTTTTTTGTCGTCCTTCTGTGGTGAGTTTCCGTTCTTCATCTTTTATACCAGCTTGATGTTCTTGGGCAATACCATGACGAATTAAGTATAGTTCCATTTTTTAATACGGGGGTAGTAGTGATGCCTGATAACGAAGTAATACAATTTTATTCTTTCACTGAGACTTTTAGATTTACCACATCTTTTAGAGGTAACTTACTCGTTATACTACTCAATACTATAGAATATATTAATTATGTAAATATTAATACTTTATTATGTAAATATTAATACTTTGATAAAGACATAAATTTTATACTTTATAAACATAAATTACATTAAATATTCTCTTTAAATCAACTTATGCAAACTTGTCATTAATTTGTCTAAGTAGCTGAAGTGCCAGTCCACTAATATAGATTGACAAATTCACGCCTATATGCTGCTGGACAAAACGCCGATTTATGGCTAAATGTTTAGGTCTAGTTTTCAGTGATGGCGCAAGCACCTGCCGGAGGCAATCGCATTTAAACTTCAGCCTAAAAGTTTAATTTAGACAATATACATAATATGAATTATATGTCAACTACTTCTACTGGACTGGCGCTCTAGGTTGCATCTGGCTTTAAAATTTGTAAATCTCGACAAATCTTGAGAACTAAAATATGATTAATTTCTCGATGACGGGGAATAGCTGAGGATTTTTGAGCGATTCTATTAATATAAATGCTATGTCTCCCTCCTTCACGCAGGAACTCACAACCGGATGCTTTTAAGTGACGAATTAAATCTATCCGCTTCATACAATTGAAAAAACATAGCTTCACGAATAACATCCTGTCCCTCAAGTTGTTCTTCTGCAAGTAAGCGATTAGACTCTAAAATTAACTCGATAGCTTCCTCTAAGTTTTCTCTCGCTTCCTCCAGTGTGTCTGCCTGTGTATTTGCACCAGGTAGTTCTTCAACAAATCCTATATAACCCTCAGAAACTTTCTTAAATACTTTAGTTAGTTTTAGGCGCATAGCTCCCTCAGATTGAAGATTTTATCTCTATAATGATAGCATAATCGAGAATGGGAGGTTTATATGAGTGTAAAACCAGATTTTGTTACTATGACCACCACTGAACTACGTGCGTATGTTTTGGAGCATCGCGACGATAAAGAAGTTTTACGTATTTTTTTAGATAGGCTCCACGCCGAAAATCCAAATCCAAGGGTTTATACTTCTGAAGATAATATAGCTGATGCAATTACAGAATATTTACAGAATAAAAACCAGAAAAAAGTCTAAGAGGATATTTGAAAATTCAAAAATATCCTACTAAAAATTGCTTCATGTAGGGAATCATTTCAAATACTCTTCGGTTAAGCGGGGAATCCGACTATCAGAATTACAATTTAGCAATTCTACTAATTTTTAGGCTTAATTGAGTAGTCTTGGAAAGCATTTCCCAAATTTTTTATAAACCCCACAGATGAAATTAGGTGGTTCTGTAAAAGTCCTAATCTAACCAGACTAAGTGATAAATCGAAATTCTTCCCTTCTACATTAAATATTTTTACACCATTCACACTGCTGAAATCTCTCTTTCAAAAACTTTTGATTAGGATGATATTTTTGCTCATCTGGAATTCGTAGCTTTGTCCCCTCAATTGTTTGATATTCCGTAGTTTTGAGTACAGGAGAAATATGTAATTTCATTGTTTCTGGATGAATAGCAATCAAATTTAAATCAAACAATGTATGTAAATCAGCTCGTAATAACAAACCATTTGATGGCTCGTTATTTTCGGTTTTAACGTAAGGAATTATGTGAGCAGCTTCCAATGCAGCTTCAGCATTACAGTTAGTAATTGCACACTTAGAAGAATAGGCTTTCAATAAAGTCTGACGAAATTTTGATTGTCCTTGTCTTGTAGCTATTGATACTATTATTTTTTCGTGGGCTTGAGCATAATTTTCAGAGTCGAAGAATTTGTCTTCAGTAAGTTTTTCTGTAACCAGCTTGAAGATCCTTTATAGGGTCTATAAGTGGTTCTATTGGTGGAATTTTCCTTAAAATTGATTCACAAATTTTTATCATATTAATTGCTTTGCTATAATCCAAAGTAATTTTCAAAGCCAATTTATAAGAACTAATTGCAGAATCATAAACATTAATTGCAGCCTCATATTCTTGATTATTTCTAAATTGATTTCCTGCTTTTCTAAATTCATCTCCTCTTTCCATAAATACGTCAACAAGTCTACGTCCTTTTCCTAATCTTTGTTGCTTTAGTGAATGTTTATCCCATTCTGCATCTAAAAAGTCAACGGCTCTACTATCAAATCTACGACCGCTTGCTCCAAAATTAAAATTTATTCCTTGAAAATTACGCAATTGCTTTAAATATTTTTGCTCTAAAGGACAATC
>CAVXZH010000002.1:0-37226 GCA_963766435.1 uncultured cyanobacterium | reverse complement strand
CATGCCCCGGGTCGCTTCAGCGTCGCGATCGTATCGAACGCGGGAGAGCTAGGACTTGTCCGCCTGTCGGACTTTCCGGCGCCAGCTCTCGGTTGTGTCCGGGTCAGCGTCCTCGTCCTCGAGGTCGATCGCCGCCGACGGCGGCAACTTCGCGATGATCTCCTCGAGCATGCGCACGTGGTCGGCCTCTTCGTCCCGCAGTTCCTCGAACAGCGCCTTGACGTCCGGCTGGTCCACGTAGCGGAGGGCCTGGTCGTAGAACGCGTAGGCCTTCTTTCGGACGACAGCGCCACCTGGTACGCCTTCAGCGGCGACATGTTCATGCTGGGGGCACCGAAATCGGGGGCCTCCACATCGAAGATGTCGTCGAGCTTGACCGTTGGGGGTTCGGTTACAAGGCAGTATTGTTAATGTCAGTATTGCCGAAATTGCTAAAAGTGTATTTATCTATCTTGGTATTCCCTTTTTAGCGGGATTTTTGACTCGTTTCTTTTTAGTCAAAGTCAAGGGTAAGCAATGGTATCATGAGAAATTTGTGCCGAAAATCAGCCCTATTACTCTGATTGCGCTACTATTTACGATAGTAGTTATGTTTAGCTTAAAAGGAAATTTGATAGTTCAAATACCTTTAGATGTGGTTAAAATTGCCATTCCCATGATTATCTATTTCGTGGTTATGTTTCTGGTCAGCTTTTATATGGCATGGAGCATTAAAGCCGATTATTCAAAAGCTGCTAGTGTCGCATTTACATCAGCAGGAAATAATTTTGAATTAGCTATTGCGGTGGCTATTGCTGTATTTGGAATTAATTCCGGTGTGGCTTTTGCCGTAGCGGGTCCTTTGGTAGAAGTACCTGTGTTGATTAGTCTGGTTAATGTTGCTTTTTGGATTGAGAAACGTTATTTTTCCATATAATTGGGGTGCATTAAATTATGAAACGTATCATGTTTGTCTGCAAAAAGAATTCTGCTCGCTCGCAAATGGCAGAAGGTTTTGCTAGAATTTTGGGTGAGGGAAAAATTAAAGTCATTAGCTCTGGATTAGAAGGAAGTCAAGTTAGACCAGAAGCTATAGCAACAATGAAAGAAATTGGTATTGATATTAGTACCCAATACTCCAAACCCCTCAGCGACTTTCAAGCCAAAGACTTTGATGTGGTGATTTCTCTGTGTGGATGTGGTGTGAATCTACCTCCAGAGTGGTTAACAAGAGAAGTTTTTCAAGATTGGCAATTAGATGACCCAGCGGAACAACCAGAAATTTTTCCTAGAGTGCGAGATGAGATTAAAGAACGAGTAAATCAGCTAGTTGAATCACTCCAATAAAATATGCAAAATTATTTTGTCAAGTAGACATCCTGCCGCAAAATTATCTTGGGTCGCAGGCATCCTGCCTGCCTGATGTCAATGGCGGGCAAGATGCCCGCTCCACAATCTATAATCTGTTTTTAATACAGTATTTAATTCTCACTATAATAATTTCTATTAACTATAACAAAATATAGGTCATGGGAAAATCTACTAATAGGAATAGATTAAAAATCCAAGTCATTAGCAAATCAGCCTTGATTCGCTTAACCATACTTTTTGCTATTTTGCTTGTTCTCAGCATCTGGGCATATTTTACCATGTTTTGGATGCCTGGAAAAAGTTATCAAGGAAAACTTCCACCACTACAACCAGAAGAAATTGCTCTCCAACAATCACTGCAAACAGATGTAAAAAAATTAGCTACTGAAATTGGTGCGCGTAACTATGGTCAATATGAACGACTCAATGCCGCAAAAGATTTTCTAGAAAGTTCCTTAACCCAAGCAGGTTATCAAGTCAAACGCCAAGAATACAAAATATCAAATAAATCTTATTATAACTTAGAGGTAGAACATAAAGGCAAAACTAAACCCAACGAAATTATTATAGTTGGTGGACATTACGATTCAGCATTTACCAGTCCTGGTGCAAATGATAATGGTACAGGTGCAGCAGCAACTTTAGAATTAGCACGAATATTTGCTAACAAAATCACAAATCGCACAATTCGTTTTGTTGAGTTTACCAATGAAGAACCACCTTATTTCTGGACAAATGATATGGGAAGTTTGGTTTATGCTAAACATTTGCACCAACGACATGAAAATGTAGTAGCTATGCTCAGTTTGGAAACGATGGGATATTTTTCTGACCGAGAAGGTAGTCAAAAATATCCTCAACCTGTGGATTTATTTTATCCTAATCAAGGTAATTTTATCGGTTTTATTGGTAATCTTAATTCTGGTGATTTGGTGAAAAAAGTCATTTCCTCTTTTCGTAATCATGTTCAATTTCCCTCAGAAGGGTCTTCATTACCAGGTTGGATTCCTGGTGTAGGTTGGTCAAATCAATGGTCTTTCTGGCAACAAGGTTATCAAGGAATTATGGTGACAGATACAGCACCATATCGTTATCAATATTATCACACCGAACAAGATACTTTTGATAAAATTGATTTTGATAAGTTAGCGCGAGTTGTCAATGGCTTAGTCAAGGTGATTTCTGATTTAGCTGATTGACACTTTCTATCTTTAACTTAACCCAAATCCACATCTTCGTATAGAGATACGATGGGAACCTTTATATTTAAGCTTACTAGTTCTACCTCATCTCCCTCCCCAAAGGGATGCAGCACCCACAGCCCTACCTCATTCTTCCGAAATACCTCAACCTGCGCCCGATCCTGACCAACTAAAACATATTCCTTCAATGTCTCTAATGAACGGTAATGCTCAAACTTTTTGCCTCATTCTTTGCTTCTGTCCCCTCTGACAAAATCTCTATAATCAAGCATGGATATTTTTTAAAAAAACGAAATTCCCGATCTCGTTGATCAAGACTCACCATCACATCCGGATAATAAAAATGATTAACCGTATCAATCTTTGCCTTCATATCAGACCCATAAACACGACAATTACCACCCCGTAAATGATCTCTCAATAACGATGTAAGATTAATGCCAATGGTGACATGCTCATCACTGGCACCTGCCATCGCGTAAACCTCACCATTGTGATATTCATGCTTAATCGGGCTTGATTTTTCTGCTTCAAGATAGTCTTCTGGTGACAGGTAATCGGACTGCTTAATTGCTATCATGGTGCTTCCATTTCAAAAATCACATGACCCTAATCTAACAATTATAGATATTCCTATTTTTATTTAAAAAAATTCGAGTTGTCTTTCACGACAAAAAAGTAAAAAAGAATAAGCGCAAAACGCAAAAGAATAACAGTATAAAGTACTACTGAATAATTCTCCCAACTCCACAGGCAACTCGAAAACCAATAAGGTCGCTGAAGTTGTCGCGGTCAGCCATAAAGAAGTCGTTGTTACGGGAAGAGGAACGGCAGAGTCCAGGATAGTTGTTCCAGGAACCACCCCGTAGACAGGCATATTTTTGCTGTCTACTAGAAAGATTATCATTCTCATTTAACCAAGCACTACCATCTATTGGCGCTCCTTCATAATTATTATGCCAATCATCAAGACACCATTCCCAGACATTCCCATGCATATCATATAACCCAAAAGCGTTAGGTAGTCTAAAACTGAGTAAATGACACAGTATGAGTTTGGGTGACATTAGGACTAAACTCTCTGGCTATACCAAAATCAATGAGTATGGCATCATTTTTATTTTTTTTCACCATAATATTTTTTGGTTTAACATCTCGATGCAATATATCTTTATTATGAACAATAGTTAATGCTTCACCAATTTGATGAATATAGCGCAATGCTTCTGTTTGTTCTAATGGAGAATCTCTCTTGCTTACAAGTTCTTCTAAATTCTCTCCTTCAATATAATCCATCACTAGAAAAGGTAATTCTAATTCATATACTGAATACTTTTTTTCTTGCTTTTTACTAATTATCAAGCTCATTTTTTCAGTGAAATTATTCTGATATCTAACAATATGATTATGTTTAAAACTGGATAGAAAATCAGCTTCTTTTTCAAAGGATTTTATGGCTTGACTAAATTTTTGTTCTGCTTCTTGATTATTATTTTTAATAATTTGATATAATTCATCAATTTTTATAGTCTTAATCACAACATAATTTTGTTCATTTTTCAAATTAGCACGGTAAGTAATTCCAAAAGCACCCATGCCCAACTCTTCTAAATTATCATATTCATGTTCCAGTTTTTCCTCGATGATTACTCGTAAATCATTACTCTTTTTAAGACTTATATTTTGAATAAATCTTTGCAATTTTTCGTTTCCAGAATTATGATTATATGCAGCACAAATTAAATATTCAACCCATCCCTCAGATATTGCTGTTTGGATTAATTTAAAATTAATATCTTTTAAATTGTCTCCATCAGCAATGGTGTTTAATTGTTTCTCTAATTCAAATAATAACATTTGCTCTAAAGATGTCTTTGTGGGATAAGCATCAATCAAAGCATTCTGTAGTTCTTGAATTTGTTTACCTGATAAAGCCATACTGGGAGGATTTTTGTAAAGTTAGAGATTCAGTAAAGGATTTCTCACAGTATAACCTATAAATATACCCACCTACCCACCTTGAGAAGGCTATGGTGGTGTACAGAAGTGATGGAAGAACCTTACCCTAACCGCAAAGGAAAGAAGTTCGCAAAAATTAATTGTGGTGTAAATACATGAAAACTGCTGTAAACTAAATTCAGGTAAGTTTTTGGAGCAGTTTCAAGTGCAACAATCTAATGGTTTACCTCTTGTTTTTTTAGATACTAACGTTATCGCAGCTTATTTGCGGGGTGAGTCACCTAGTTCCCATTTATTTTCTAAAGAAGTACTTGCGAAAGTCCGTCTTGCCATCAATCCCATCGTACTCCAAGAACTTTTGTTCTCACCAGAAGCTCATCAATACCCGCAAATGCTGAATGAAATTCAAGAAGAGGTTAGTATACTACCCGTGAATTTGGAGAAAACAGAGGAATATTTAAAAGATGCTACGAATCTTCGCAATCGTCTAGCTCATTCAAATGATGTTTTAATCCTCAGTAGTGCAGCAGAATGTGACTACTTAGTTACTTATGATCAAGCTTTAATGTCTTTATCCAATAGCAAAACTCAGGTAGTTACACCTGAACAACTAATATCTCAACTGGGAAATAGGGTGTGAAAGTTTATATTGATACAGGTATTTTTATTGATTACCTTAGTCCACAAGCAATAGCTGGTGGAAGTTTACGGTCTACAGACCGTCGTGGTCGTACTCCTCAAAAATTGTTTGAGGATGCAGAAAAAGTTCTGAAAAGGATAGCAGCTTCCCATATCGGAGCTACATCAAGTCTTACGTATTATGAGATTGAAGAAGCTTTATTCAAGCAAATGACATCAATAGCAAAAGGTATGACTAATGCAAGCACACTGCGAGTACTTGCAGCTCGTTCTATCGTGCCACAAACTGTAACTGCGGTGAGGTTATTTGGAATTAGTGTACTTGATCTTTCTGCTGCAATTGTAGAAGCACAGTTAAACAATATGGATTTATATATTAGAGGTATTCGGGCTGCTGATGCACTTCATGTTGCAACTGCTATTAACTTTGATGCAGAAGTTTTGATTTCTGTGGACAATGATGTACTTCAACTCGATGGTGTGATTACCAATAAAAGTGGAAATTTTATTAAATTTTGTGATACAGATATAGCATTGACAATTTTATAGATATTCATATTTTTATCTAAAAAAATTCGAGTAGCCTTTGGCGACAAAAAAGTAAAAAAGAACACTCACAAAGCGACAAACAGTAACAGTATAAAGAGTTACTAATTTATTCTGCTATCCCCACAGGCAACACGAAAACCAATATAACTGTATTCATGAGTTTTAAGATGGTCGTTACGGGAAGCGGAACGGCATTTTGCAGGAATCGCTGCCCCAGGAACCACCGCGCAGACAGACATATTTTTGCTGTAGTGGAGAAAGATTATTATTCTCATTTAACCAAGCACTACCATCTATTGGTGCTCCTTCATAATTACTATGCCAATCATCAAGACACCATTCCCAAACATTCCCATGCATATCATATAGCCCAAAAGCATTAGCAACTCCAATGCTTCCTACTTCTGTTGTTTGCTGATATTCGCGATTATAATTTGCCTGGTCGGATGTAATTGTTTCTCCAAAATAAAATGGTGTTGTTGTTCCGGCTCTACAAGCGTATTCCCATTCCGCTTCACTCGGTAGCCGATATTGATTGTTTGTATGTTTAGACAGGCGATCGCAAAACTCTACTGCATCATACCAAGAAACACACTCCACTGGTCGTTTATCCCCTTTGAATCCTGATGGGTCAGGGTTTAACTCTATATTGATTTGCGGTAATGCAGCTACTTCTCTCCATTGCTCTTGAGTTACTAGATATTTACCCATAAAAAATGGTTGAATAGTAACATTGTGCTGTGACTCTTCATGTGAACTTCTCCCGTTCTCACTTTCTGGTGAACCCATGATGAATTTACCACCAGGAATAGGAACCATATCCAAAATTATCCCATGACCCAAATTTTCTCTAAAAGGTTTTTGGATAATTGATATATTAGTCTCAGAATTAATTAATTTTATAAACCACTGTTGGACTGTTTGAGGACGTTTATTCGGTTCCAATTCCATTCCCCAAATAATTGCTTGATTCACCCGATCACTAATATGAGAATTGAACTTTTTAGGCTCATCTAATGATTGAGTTAGTCTAGTCAATACATGCATTGGATGCTCTTTAGTTAACAAATAATATAACGTTGCTGCTAAACCATATACATCAGTATATTTTCCTCTTTGTGCTTTAGGATTAAGTTGTTCTGGTGGAGCATAACCTTGGGTAAATGAAACAGTATGGGTTTGGGTGACATTAGGACTAAACTCTCTAGCTATACCAAAATCAATAAGTATGGCATCATTTGTATTTTCTCTCACCATAATATTTTTTGGTTTGATATCTCGATGCAATATACCTTTATTATGAACAATAGTTAATGCTTCACCAATTTGCTGAATATAGCGCAATGCTTCGGTTTCTTCTAATGGAGCATCTCTCTTGCTGACAAGTTCTTCTAAATTCTCTCCTTCAATATACTCCATCACTAGAAAAGGTAATTCCAATTCATATACTGAATACTTTTTTTCTTGCTTTTTACTAATTATCAAACTCATTTTTTCAGTTAAATGATTCTGATATCTAACAATATGATTATGTTTAAAACTGGATAGAAATTCAGCTTCTTTTTCAAAGGATTTTATAGCTTGACTAAATTTTTGTTCGGCTTCTTGATTATTATTTTTAATAATTTGATATAGTTCGTCAATCTTTATAGTTTTAATCACAACATAATTTTGTTCATTTTTTAAATTAGCGCGGTAGGTAATTCCAAAAGCACCCATGCCCAGTTCTTCTAAATTATCATATTCATATTCCAGTTTTTCCTCGATTATCACTCGTAAGTCATTACTCTTTTTAAGACTTATATTTTGAATAAATCTTTGCAATTTTTCGTTTCCAGTATTTTGATTATATGCAGCGCAAATTAATTTTTCAACCCATCCCTTAGATATTGCTGTTTTGATTAAATTAAAATTAATATCTGTTAAATTCTCTCCATCAGCAATGGTGTTTAATTTTTTCTCTAATTCAAATAATAACATTTGCTCTAAAGATGTCTTTGTGGGATAAGCATCAATCAAAGCATTCTGTAGTTCTTGAGTTTGTTTACCTGATAAAGCCATACTGAGCGGATGTTTGTAAAGTTAGAGATTCAGTAAAAAATCTCTCACAGTATAACCTATAAATATACCCACCTTAACAAGGCTACGGTGGTGTACACAAATGATGAAAGAACCTCACCCTAGCCTACGGCGTAGGGGCGTATTGCATACGCCCCTTGCCCAACACAAAAACCTAACCCCCAACCCCCTTCCCGGCGCTACAGTGTACACACATCCTTATCCATAGATGGGGTTCCCAGTCCTGAGATCAGGATTCGAGTCACCGCAGACCCCAAACCAAAGCGTGAATTCCACGAATGTTTTCAGGTTTATCGCCAGACTAACCGAGAAGTTGATCTGTAATCGTCAACTCACACCTGGTTTTAACTCCCTAATTCTAAAATTATACCGTGGCATAGGGGCGTATGCAATACGCCCCTACACAAGTCCAACTCAATCTTTAAGAATTTTTACAACTAGCGCTCTCCACCAGTTTTCTCCTTGACTAATTAATTAGGTTAAGGGAAACTTACAAATAATAGATGTGTACACTGACATATATAATAATTTTTGTAAAGATTCTGAGATATATGTATTGTAATATGGAAGACTATTTAACAATGGCAAGTTTGTATCTCAGTAAGAACCTTCCCTTGGCTAAATTTTCAGCCAGCCTGTAAAACAGTATAGTTCAAAAATACTATTGAGGTTGCCCAAGAGTATGGAGACATTAGAATTCATCATCTATCCAGATGGTCGGGTCAAGAAAAACGTCACTGGTATCGTCGGTGCATCCTGTGCTGAAGTTACAGCAGCTATTGAAGCCCAATTGGGAATAGTGCTTACTCATGAACCTACTTCAGAATTCTTCACCAACGAGGTGCTGTCTTCCGATTTGACCAATACACAAAGCAATTACAGCAATTGGTAAGTTTTCCAATAGTTCATTTATTCATAACCACCATGTCACACTTTAGCCAAATCAAAACTCAAATCCGTAACCTGTCCTCTCTCCAAGATGCTCTCACTGAATTGGGTATAGATTGGAAATCCGGTGCTGCTGAAGTTCGCGGTTATCGCGGTCAAACTCAGACTGCTGAAGTTACCATTGAGCAAGAAAACGGTTACGATATCGGTTTTCGATGGAATGGTCAAGAATATGAATTAGTCGCAGATTTACAATATTGGCAGCAAAATCTATCTGTAGATGGATTTTTACGCCAAGTAACCCAGCGTTATGCTTATCAAACAGTGGTGAAGGAAACGGCGCGGGTCGGTTTTCAAGTTGCTGAACAACAAAATCATGCTGATGGTTCTATTCGTCTGGTAGTACAGCGCTGGAGTTCCTAATGTCGGATTTTCTGCCATCTTCAGAAGCGCAAGCAAATCGTTCCGGTTTTGAACCAGAATTAGGTGGTTTCCTGCGAAATTCACCCGAACGTTCTGGTTTGGAACCTGAATTAGGGGGTATGGTTCGACAAAAAGGTGTTTACGTTGATGAAATTACTTGTATTGGCTGTAAACACTGCGCCCATGTGGCTCGAAATACGTTTTATATTGAACCAGATTATGGGCGATCGCGTGTTGTTCGTCAAGATGGGGATAGTCTAGAAGTAATTCAAGAAGCTATTGATACCTGTCCAGTTGATTGTATTCACTGGGTTGATTACACCGAAGTAAAAAACTTAGAAGCAGAGCGCAAGTATCAGGTAATTCCGGTTGTGGGTTATCCAGTTGAACACGCCGTAGCTACCAGTGAAAGACGGCGTAAAAAACAAAACTTAAAAACTCAAAAATCTCGTTCTTAAAAAAACAAAATTTCCATTTAGATGCTAAAGCGCTGGTAAAATCAGCGCTTTTGTTTTTGGCTCGATTTATGCTGCTCCTAATTACGGAGACTCAGAAAAAGTCCGAACTTTACCATCAGGACTAAGTACAGCCCGAATTTTGAGATTTTGACCGTATTTATTCCCAGAAACAAACGGTTCTCCTATTTTAGGTATACCAGCACGGTCAACATTTTGGGTGGCTGCTTGATTTAAAGGTAAAATTTGTTCCACAGCACCATCCATATTCACGGTTAAACTATACTCTAGTGTCTCAGTAAAACCACTGGGTGGACGCCAACGCTTTTCTAAATATTTTTTGGCTTCTCCTATTTGCGGCTTATCAAATGATGGAATAGGATTACCTGCTTCAGCTTGTACCGTCGATTTCTTTCCGGCTCTCAATTTGGTAATTAATGGATTGTTGCTCCTATCTACCAAAGAGTTAGATCCATCCACCTTTGAATTTTGAGGGGAGGTTGGGGTTAAAATCTGACCAGGATTTACTAGAGGTATTGGTGCCAGTGGTGCAGGAAGTGGAGATAAATCGGAAGATATCGTTTTTCGAGGACGATTTGCAAAACCGGTTGGGGCGCTAAAGCAAGATTACCTGGAAGTGCTGGTGCTATAGGCTTCTGAGCGGAATTCGATTCAATGGCAATTTGTGGACTAACTTTGCTAAAGTTAGGCAAGTTTCTGGTTCCGGCTTTGGGATTAGCTACTCCCGCATCTGTTGTCAAAGCTGGATTTACTTTCCCCGCGCTATTACTAGTTAGTCCATTGGGCGAAAATGGCGAATTGGGTGATGTTAACACTGTAGCGGGGAAACTATTATTAGCAGGTGGAGGGGTATTCGCTAAAAATGGTTGCGATCGCAAATTATCCGCAGGAGTCAGAAAAGGTTGAGGCGTAGGAAAAGTAAACTCAGTTTTAGGTGATAGCGCCACATCTGATGAGGGGGTGGTTTTTTGGGCTATTTGTGGTGATTTTTGCTTGATTTGATTAGCATATTGCATAGCTAATGGTGATAAACCAACACCGATGAGCAAAACTGCGGCGATACTGGCCAAATCGGAAAACTCAAAGTGGCGCTATCGCCTTTGAGATTTGGTAATGTCATCACATCAGCTGAATATTCATCTAAAGCTGTAGCTAAATCAAAAAGTTGTAACAGACTCAACTCAATCACTGAGCCAGAGGTCTGATTAGCCAAGGAACCGAGAAATAAATTATGATTTAAATAGTTACTGGGTTCTAAATGTATATACTCACCTGGCTTTGAGGAGGGTAAGGGTGTCACGTTTTTTACTGATGTTGCCACAGCTTCTGACTCAGTACCATTAGATATCAAACGTGAGTTAGTCAGTCCAGAAAAACTTACCCAAAAACTTTCTGGAGACTGTTGCAAAAATTCTTTGACATAACTAGTAACAACATCAGATAAAGCCTCAAGTTGATCGCGATCGCCCCGAATGGGAATTCGGCGTTCTTCTGGTAGTCGCGGATCATCAAAGCGTAGCTCAAAGCTTAACTGCTTGAGGACGGTTTTCCCTAGCCAACGAGACAAAGGTGAACTTTGCGCGAGTACTTCTAATGTACAAGTGGGGGGAGTGTAGCGACGGATAACAGAATTTGATCGTGGCATGACAAAAATAGGAAGATAATTTGGAATTTTGGATTTTGGATTTTGGATCAGAAATCGCAAATCTTAAATCTCAAATTTTGTGGAACGGTCTATTAGTGTTAACCACAAACGACGATATCCACCAGGGGCGCTGTAAAAAAGTAAATCCACTAACAGTTTCAGTGCTAAATGCATAAGTAAATCTGTAGAGACTTTTTCATCCTCTTCCATCCGCTCTTGGTAGGTATTACAGAAAGCATCAATATAATCTCCCAGTAAAGCGGTTTGATGAGGTTCCCGATTGTTTTCCGCCATTTGCTCTAATAAATTCACAGCTCGGCGAATTAATTCCTGATGCTGTTTAGCCAGATAGCAAGTAATCAGAACTAGGGAGCGAGCCTCTTCTACATCCAGCTTTTTCCGCCCTCCTTGACCTTTACGGATGGGATTGGACTGACGCAATCGCCACAAAGCCACACGATCTGGTATTTTTGACTCTACATTCAGATAACTTGCAGCTGAGAGCATAGCCTCAGAACCAATGCCAGTTAAAGTTTCTAGAGCCAACAGCACCAAGTCTAACTGGGTTTTAATATTGTCCCACTGAATTGAATGGGGGTATGAAAGCTTAGTTAATTCCTCCCATTGGGAATTTGGCATAGCTGAATTGGCGGCCGAGTGCATAACTTTTAGCATAGGTGATCAGACTGTTAGAGGCTATTGCTGTTACCCATTTTGAAACCAGACAAGAGTTGCATACAGTTTGGCTCCCACAATTAAACGGGGATTTCGGAAGTAAACAGCAGTTGTCTTGGTTTTACTCTAGATGAAAATTTATCTTTCACAAGTCGAAATTTCATCGCCTATAAACGTTATTCCACATAGGCGATGGTAACACCGCTACCACCATCCGCTGGTTCGGCTGCTTCATAGTGATTGACTCTGGGATGCTGTTGCAAATAGGCGTGAACACCTTGTCGTAGTTTACCAGTGCCATGACCATGAATAATCCAGATTGGACCGACAGCTTCAGAAACGGCTTTATCTAACATATATTCGGCATCAGCCACCCGCTTTCCGCGTAAATCGATAGTATTTTTGAGAAGTGCGGATAGTTACAGTTGGTGGTGGTGGTGTGACTACTGCTGCGATTGGTTTAGGCTTGACCATGGGTTCAGCTTTTTCTCCATCTAAAGATTCCACGTCAGTTAACTGCACGGTCATTTTCATGATGCCAAAGCGGACTGTTAACTCACCATCTTCATTGGGGGGGCTGATTACTTCTGCGGTTTGTCCTATTTTAGGGATGCGGAGGCGATCGCCCAACTTAGGCATAAATCCGATTTTAGCTTTTGGTGGTGGTGTCGGCTGATATTTCTGGGAAATTTGATTCAGGGCATGAGTTGCTTGTTGAGCATCTTGGGCTGTGGGTGTGCCTTGTTGCAACTGACGAATGATTTGGGCGATTTCACTTTTGGCGATCGCGATCGCTTGCTGCACTGCTACTTCTTGAGAAACCCGCAAAGCTTTTTCCCGTTCCTGCAAATCGGCGGCTTTAGCGGATACTTCTTTATATAATATTTCCGCCTGTCTTAGCAAATCTTGTGCTTGAGCGGCTTTAGTTTCTTGATTTCGGCGCTGTGCTTCCAACCCAGCAATGACCTGATTCACCTCATCACTGGCTTCTCCCACTTGGATTTTAGCTTGTTCTACCACCTCTGGTTTTAAACCCAAGCGTAAAGCAATGGTTAAAGCATTGGAACGTCCCGGAATCCCCCACAATAAACGATAAGTTGGGAGAGAGTACTTTCATCAAATTCCACCGAGGCATTTTCAAACCGCTCATCTTCATATTTGAGAGCTTTGAGTTCACCAAAGTGAGTTGTGGCAATAGTTAGCAGAGCATGATTTGAGAGATATTGCAACAAAGTGATGGCTAAAGCACTTCCCTCAGCGGGATCGGTTCCTGCACCTACTTCATCTAACAAAACTAGAGAATTGGTGACGGGAGAACGAGTTAGAGTCTGACTCATCTCCACTAATTGCATTCAAAATCCGACTAATCCGACGAATATGACCGGAAAAGGTGGATAAACTCTGCTGTAATGATTGTTCATCGCCAATATCGGCTAATATCTGATCAAACCAGGGCATTTCCACTGGTTCACGGGCCGGAATAAATAAACCCACTTTAGCCATTAATGCCGCTAAACCCAAAGTTTTTAACGTTACTGTTTTTCCCCCGGTATTCGGTCCAGTAATAGTCACCACCCGAATTTGCGGATTGATAAATAAATCTACAGGTACTACCGGCTTGTCCTTGTTCATGCTGTTGTTGCCATACTAATAAAGGATGACGCAAATTCCGCAAAGTGATAATTTCCTGATCTTGACGTTGAATAAAACGCGGGGGATTAGCACCAATCCAAAAACTATAACGGGCTTTAGCGGTGGCTAAATCTAAACTGGTGACAATAGCCAACAATTTTTCTAAATCAGGTTTAACTGCGGCTACTTGTTCCGTTAAGGTTCGACGAATAACTTCTTCTTCAGTTTGTTCTTTTCTAATTACCTGTCTGAGTTGATTACCGATAGGGACAATACTATTGGGTTCTATATATAAAGTCGCTCCACTGGTAGAGGTATCATGTACAATCCCCGGAACAGCATCTTTTTGGGGAGCTTTGACCGGAATTACATAGCGATCGCCTCTTTGGGTAATCAACTGTTCTTGCAGCGCTCCCGATTTGGACTGGATAATATTTTGTAATTTTTGAATAATCTGAGTACGTAATTTTCGCAAGTCAGTGCGAATTTCTCCCAGCTTGGTGCTAGCACGGTCAGTGACTTGAAACCGCTCATCAATACATCGGTGAATTTCCTGCTCTAATTCCGGGTAAGTGCGTAAATCCGCGACCAACTCATTTAAAATCGGTAAATCTGGCTGATTATCAATCACACGACGTAAACTTCTCGCTCCAGCTAAAGTAGTCGCGATCGCCAATAATTCATCTCCAGCTAAAATACCACTCAGTTCTGCTCTGGCGAGGGAATCACCAATATCCTGAATCCCCTCAAACGAGAGTCCAGTGGTGAAACGACTTTCCAGTTGATAGATTTCCTTAGTTTGAGCTAAGAGCCGTTCGCTTTGGGCTTGGCTGTTGGGGATATTTAAACAAAGTGATGCAATCGCCCCTAATTTAGTTGCCGCAAAGGTAGAAAGATGCTGGCAGAGGCGATTCCATTCTAATAGTTCTAGGGTTTCAGATTGAATCAAAGCTAAAATATCTAATCTATAATTATAATAGCATTCGATTCTTCAGAGGTCAGCTAAAACAAAAAGTACCTTTGTGCCATTGGTAAAACTGTCGCTGGCTCACAAATTAATAATTCTCCATCTGCTCTCACTTCATAAGTTTCTGGGTCTACTTCAATTTTAGGAAGAGCATCATTTAACTTCATATCTAGTTTACTCAATTGTCGTAGTTCCTGAAACAGCAACTGCGGATTTTTGTAAACCTAACTGAGCGAGGAATTTCTCTTTCTAAAGCGGCTTGAGAAACAAAACTTAATGAAGTCGCGTGACGCGCACCAGCAAAACTACCAAACATCGGACGCATATGCACAGGTTGGGGCGTGGGAATACTAGCATTAGCATCACCCATCTGTGACCAAGCAATCATTCCCCCTTTAATGACAATTTCTGGTTTCACACCAAAAAACGCAGGTTGCCATAAACATAAATCCGCTAATTTCCCTGCTTCCACTGAACCCACATATTCAGCAATACCATGAGTAATCGCTGGATTAATTGTATATTTAGCAACATATCTTTTCGCTCGGAAATTATCTGCTTAGCCCATGCTTCCGCAAGACTTCCACGTTGCACTTTCATTTTGTGGGCTGTTTGCCAAGTACGAATTATTACTTCTCCCACCCTTCCCATTGCTTGGGAATCGGAAGAAATCATACTAAACGCGCCTAAATCATGGAGAATATCTTCAGCAGCAATGGTTTCCCGACGAATTCGAGATTCAGCAAAAGCAACATCTTCAGGAATGCTGGGATCTAAGTGATGACATACCATCAACATATCTAGATGTTCATCTAAAGTGTTGACGGTATAAGGACGGGTGGGATTGGTAGAAGATGGTAAAACATTCGTTTCACCACAAACTTTGATAATATCTGGTGCGTGTCCTCCCCCTGCACCTTCAGTATGATAGGTGTGAATAGCACGATTTTTAAAAGCGGCAATTGTATCTTCGACAAATCCGGCTTCGTTTAAAGTGTCAGTGTGAATTGCTACTTGTACATCATATTCATCAGCCACAGTTAAACAAGTATCAATGGCGGCGGGTGTTGTTCCCCAATCTTCATGGAGTTTTAACCCCATTGCTCCAGCTTGAATTGTTCTACTAAGTCCTTGGGGTTGACTGGTATTGCCTTTTCCTAAAAATCCTAAATTGACATGGGAAAGCATCAGCCGCTTGCAGCATCCGGTAAATATTCCAGGACCGGGAGTGCAAGTTGTGGCGTTTGTTCCTGTGCGGCCTGTTCCACCACCAATCATGGTTGTAATTCCAGAAGCGATCGCCACTTCAATTTGTTGGGGACAGATAAAATGAATATGGGTATCAATTCCCCCAGCCGTAAGAATCATTCCTTCCCCAGCTAAAGCTTCAGTTCCCGGTCCAATAATAATATCTATATTGTCTTGAATATAAGGATTTCCAGCTTTACCAATTTTAAAAATTTTGCCATCTTTAATGCCAATATCCGCTTTGACAATTCCCCACCAATCGAGAATCAAAGCATTGGTAATAACTAAATCCACCGCACCATCAGCATTGGAAATGGGAGATTGTCCCATCCCATCCCGGATGACTTTACCGCCACCAAATTTTACTTCATCACCGTAAGTTGTGAAATCTTGTTCAACTTCAATAAATAATTCTGTGTCAGCTAGACGGATTCGATCGCCTACTGTCGGTCCGAAGGTTTCCGCATAGGCTCGACGTTCATTCTATAACTCATAGTTTATCCTTTTTTAAAGTAGAAGTTAGATATTTCCGTTAATTTTGCCATTAAAACCGTAAACTTCACGACTTCCCAGCAAGGGAACTAAAGTAACTTGCTTTTCATCACCTGGTTCAAAACGAACCGCGGTTCCGGCGGGGATATCCAGACGCATTCCTCGCGATTGCTCTCGGTCAAAACTCAAAGCCGCGTTAACTTCATAAAAATGAAAATGGGAACCGACTTGAATAGGGCGATCGCCTGTATTAGCTACTAATAATGTTAGAGTTAGACGACCAGCATTTAATTCAATGTCACCAGATGGTGTGATAATTTCTCCAGGAATCATAATTGCGTTTTCCTAATTTAAAGATTTTCTAAGAAATCAACAAACGGTTTGAAAGCTTGCGGACATAGTTCTGCTATATCTTGATATCTAGCTCCTGCTAATATTATTGGTGCATCTACAACACCATCATATTTCTTACCACATATTTGAAAATTTTCTTCAACAATCCTTTTCGGTGGAATATCATGATTTTGGTCTTCAACTGGTATTGTCCATTTTCTGGGAGGAGTATCAACACCAAGTCTACTTCGCTAATTGTGATTCAGAAGCTAAAATTAATGATTCCAAATCATGTTTAAAACAAAACACTTTAAAACGTTCTTTTAAACTATCATCATTAATTTGTTTCTTCTTTAAGGCTTCTTCAAATTTTTTTAGTATACCATGTTCTAATTCTGGAAATGTTTCATGAGCAAAACCCTTTATTTTTAGGATATAGGTCTGGTATGACGACCACAATTGAATTTTGGTTATTTTTTATAGTATCTACCGCTGTAATTGGCGTCTTTGTTAGTAAATCTCTCTTGGCATCTCCTCCTCTATCATTCTTATCTCCTTTAACAGGATAGAATTTGATACTTATACCTTGCTGTAATTTCTTCTCAATTAAAAATTTTAATAATACTTCCATTGCCAATTTATCAGATATGCCTTCTACATAAATATTAATTTTCATGGAAGTCCCTCTAATTCATCACTACGGTGTAATTTTTCTATTTCATCTGAACCAAAATCATCAAGCATATCTATTAAAACTTGAGAATCTCCAGGTTTAATAAACTTTGCTTCTCCCTGTTCTTTTCTGAGTACAGCAATTTGAGAAATATCAAACTGTGTAAGGAAATAAGAAGCATGAGTAGCCAACAGAATTTGAGTACGTTCAGCAGCTTTTTCAAATAAACCAGCAAGCACTGGAAGTGTTCTGGGATGAACACCCTGATCTGGTTCATCTATACAAATTAAAGAAGGTGGATTTGGTTGTACACAGAGACAAATCCAACAAATTAACCGCAAAATTCCATCCGATAAATCAGCAAGACTTAAATCTTGATCAATTCCTGATTCTTGCCAAAAAGCAATAACTTCTCCTGGTTCACCACGAGCTTTTACTGTTAATCCCTTAAAACCCGGAATTACAGAACGTAAATGTTGTTGTAATTCATCAAATGCGGGTCTATGTTCAGTCATTAAGTAATGTAGAACTGAACTTAAATTACCAGCATCCTCATGTAATATAGGTTCCTGTTCTATAAGAACAGATTTACGAATCTTATCATTTGCTATTTTGAAAGAACTATAGAATTTCCAGTCACTGATATATTCACGTAGATTATAAAGTATTTTTAAAGATGGATCTCTAATAATACTTAATGCCAATCGTTTAGAAGAAACAATTAGCTGTTGTTTTATATTTTTTAATTGAGGATCTTCAACAAAAGTAAAACCCTTATTCCCTTGAATATCCATGTAGGTATAAGGCTTTTCATGTAGTGGAAGTGCTTCAGATGATTCTACAACTTCATAGATAACTTGAGGACGACCAACAGGACCAATAATGGCTCCTAAATATCGAATACCAACCGATGGATAATCTGTGTTTATTTCAATATCCCATTTAAATTTTTCTAAACCTGATGTATGAAAAATACAGTTGACCCACAGAACCAGGAACTATTTCTGGGGGTATATCTTGATTGACACTATCCCGCAAAAATTTGAGAAATTCAAATAAACTAGATTTACCCGAACCATTAGCACCAACCAGAATTTCTAGTGGCTGTAAAGGGGCTGAAAAATCCTTAAAAGGTCGATAGCCTTGAATTTTGACTGATTTTAAGCGTTGGAGTGTCATTTCTCTTTCTCTATTGTCTAATCTTCTCCCTCTCCTATATTAAGTTCTTTTTCACTAACGGATAGGATTATGCACTGTCACCAACTTAGTCCCATCGGGAAAAGTAGCTTCCACCTGTACATCATGAATCATTTCTGACACACCTTCCATCACATCATCCCGCGTTAATAAAGTTGTACCATAACTCATTAACTCAGCGACAGTTTGCCCATCTCTGGCACCTTCTAAAATAGCCGCAGAAATATAAGCAACCGCTTCCGGATAATTCAACTTCAAACCTCTTCCCTTACGTCTTTCTGCTAATAAAGCAGCTGTAAAAATTAATAACTTGTCTTTTTCTTGTGGTGTAAGTTGCATCTTTTATTCCTCTGCGTACTCAGCGTCTAGGCGGTTTAAGCCCGACAAATCCTTAGTATACAATTATCAGGATATGAAAAAGAAACTTCACAAAGCCGGCGCTAAAGCGCAACTACGAACTAGGAAAATTAGCTCGTAGTTGCGCTTTAGCGCATGCCATGTCATTTTTTAAGTCAGCACATTATCTGCTAGTCTTTTACTATCCTCTTTTTTCAGCAAAGATATTGTAAATTGTCAATGATTATGGGAGAATTGAGCAAATCTTCGGCTTTGACACCTACCAAGATACTCAACCCAATTTGATTTTCGGATGCCGTCACCGACATCACAGGAACAGGTCTGGACTCTTCTTTGACACGCCCGACGAATTCACATCCGTCAGTTCTGGTACAGAAGAATACTCGCCGCGCCACTACATACAACCCGAAAACCAATATTGTTGTTGTCGATGTTGTTGTTGTTGCGATAAGCAGAACGGCAATTATCAGGATTGTTGTTCCAAGAACCACCGCGCAGCAGCTAATGTAGCCCACCCCTTCTCTACTCTCTTGTCCATGCAAGAGTAGTAAATATCTGTTCGCGTAGTCGCCAAGTATCACCATGTTCTAAATGAGCGAACCAACTTTGAATTGATTGGGATACTTTTTCTAATTTAATCTTACCTTGAATATAGTTATTTTGCATATTTTTGATTCGGCGTTTTGCTCTCCGCAAGTTTTCTGCACGAACTCGAATACAATTTGGTAAGATGCGAAAACCTAAAAAGTTAGCCCCATACTTTGTTTCAAACAATTGACTCTTGATGGGATGGATTTTTAATCTTAATTCTGCTAGGTATTCTTCTATCGACAATCTAGCATCTGCTAAAAATTCTCTATCATCAGAAAATAAGGCGAAATCATCAACATAACGCAGATATTTCCCCGCTTTTAGCTGTTTTTTGATAAAATGATCTAAAGGGTTAAGATAGACATTCGCAAAAAACTGACTGGTAAGATTCCCAATTGGTAAACCCCTTCGTCTTTCTATTGGTGTGAATAACTGTCTCCTTGAAAATGTTCAAATACTCCAAATTGTTCATTGCTGTTATCAATTAAACTATTTATTAACCAAATTGTATCTGGACATTTTAATTTATTATGTAGCAAGGTTTTGAGAATTTCATGGTCAATACTAGGAAAGTACTTTTGAATGTCGCACTGAAGAACATAGCGACTGGAACGTGCAAAGTTAGTAAAGCGACGTAAAGCACGATGACTTCCAAATCCTACCCTATTTGCATAGGAATCATCTATAAATGTTGGTTCAATTAAGGGAACAATAATATTACATAAGGCATGATGTACCACTCTATCTCGATATGGTGCAGCAGAAATCATTCTGGTCTTTGGTTCTTTAATATAAAAGGTTCTATATTCACCTGGTTGATAAGTTTTATTGATAAGTTCTTGTTGTAATTTATTTAATTCACTTTCTAAGTTATAGTTAAATTCTAAAACATTATCTCGAAACTTTTTACCTTTTTGGGCTTTTTTGGCTGATTTTAATATATTTTCAAATTCAACTATTTGAGGATAAAGATTACCATAGCGTTTCATAAAATTTGTGATGCTAATTTTTAATTACCGGGCGTTGATTTTGTTGTTTAATCCAACCACCTAATTCCATGCCAATTTCATTGATTGCTTTTCCCGCATATTCATACCTATGGACAGGAATTAGCTGAAAGTCTAATAATAGTCTAGTTTGATAACGGATAATGTCTAATTGAGTATTCAGAGATTCTAATGGAATTAATTTTTGTTTGGCATAACGAGCCATGATTAAACCTTCAAGTATATCATATAATTCTCTGATCATCCTATCTCCTAAGATAAATTTATGATCTTTGGGAAGACGGTTAAGAATAGGAACATACCATTTAATTAAATCGTAGGTTTTTTGGATAATTTGCAATTCTTCGATTTATTTTGTCAAAACTCTAGACATTATTGATAACTTGAAAATTTACGGTATCGAAATCACACCAATTTGTTCACCAGTAAGACGATTTTTATTAAATCAATTTTGCAATATTAAACTATTTAAACTATATCAAAAAAATAGAAATAAAATATATTTTTTTGAATATTGCTAAAAAAATTTTGCTCGCGGCGCTCGCAAAATAAGACAAGAAAGATTAAGAGCGCAAAAGCGCAATAGGGCAAAGAGCTAGTCAGTCCTCGCCGCGCCACTACATACAACCCGAAAACCAATATGGTGGTCGTCGATGCTGTCGTCGTAGCGAAAAGCAGAACGGCAATAAGCAGGAATGTCGTACCAAGAACCACCGCGCAGCAGCCTTTCGTCACTATTCTCTTTATCGTCTAATGATGCATCACTATTCTCTTCATCATCTAATACTACATTACTATCTTCTTCATTATCTAATGATGCGTCACTATCTTTTTTACTATTTATCCATGCACTTCCATCTATAGGCGCACCGTCATAATTAGAATGCCAATGGTCTTGACACCACTCCCATACATTACCATGCATATCACATAATCCAAAATTATTGGCAACTCCAAAACTTCCTACTTCCGTGGTTTTTTGTCGGTAAATTCCTTTAACTCCATCGCCATATACAAAATTCCCATCATAGTTAGCCAAATCCGTTGTAATTGTCTCTCCAAAGTGAAATGGCGTGGTAGTTCCGGCTCGACAGGCATATTCCCATTCTGCTTCACTGGGTAAACGATATTCTTTGTTAGTATGGGTTGAAAGGCGATCGCAAAACTCAACAGCATCATCCCAAGAAACTCTTTCCACGGGGCGATTTGCTCCTTCTTTAAAACGAGATGGATCTGGATCAAGTTCTCGGTTTACTTGAGGTAGAGTAGCTACAACCTGCCATTGTGCCTGGGTGATAGGATAACGGCCCATGTAGAAGCTAGGAACCGTTACCTGGTGTTGTGGTCTTTCATCATCACTACTCTTTAATTCATCCTCCCTAGCACCCATTAAGAATGTCCCTGGGGGAATTTTCATCAGTTCGAGTTCAATTCCTGTTGGTAGTACCTCAATCATGCGCTCTGCTTGGCCTGATTTACGGTTAATGACCCATTCTTCATCTCGACGTTCTAGGGTGGCTATAGTGAACTTAATCACATTATCTGGTGTTTCTGGTGTATTTTCTGGGATATTAATTGTATTGGCAAATTCAGCATATTCTTCACCAAGATTGTGCAATACTTCTTTGGCAACATGAGCGAATGGTAATAAATTTTCTTGTTTTTTTTGACTTAAATCTGATAGTTTTAAAAGACGTGCAGTGAAACTTTTAATTGACAATCCCATTTTTTCAGCAATATATTCAGATACCACATCTAAGACTTTTTCTGTTTCGCTTAAAGGCATTGCTTGATTGAGTAATTTTCTTACTCCTGGGACAAAATCATATTCATAAACTTCTTGATTTTTGGCATCTTTCTTCCTTTCAATCATACCACTTAAAAAGACTTCTGCCACATTTACTGGTGTAGATTTAGGTAGCATGGTTTCTTGAATTAAATGGACTACAGGCAAACTAACAGGAACCGCAGCCATTAATCCCGCTAGTTTTTGTGCTGTAGGTGAAGCGGTGGCTAAAAAAATATCTACTATTTCTTCTGGTGATGGTTTTGAAGATGGTGTAGTTACTGTTTGTTTAACTGGTTCTTTAACAAAATCGAGGTTTAAAATAATCGCTGATGTTTGACTATTACCATAACCTGTAACTACTTTAGCCCATGCTTTTAAATATTCAGGTTCTAGGGTAATAATAGGTAATTTTAAGGCATTCTTCTTTATCTCTAAATCTTCTCGACAAATTAATTGAGAATTAGGAACAATTGGGTTAAAAGCACTCAATGTCACTTTAAAATCTAAAATTAGTTCAGTACTTAACCACAGTCTTTCTGGTAAAAGCTGCATAATTGCGGTGGGGGATTGATTTGACCATTTTTGTAACCAGCCATAGATGGTTTTTTGTTGCCAAATAGCTGATACACAATCACTAACAAGTAAAATCAAACCCCGTCCATTACTATGATATAATTCTCGATAACTATATTGACGCTGATTTTTCTGCTTTCGTTTTTTTCGGTTAATTAATTGTAAATTTCCTTGATGATCACTTGATAAAGTCCAACTTCTAACATTATAAAAAATACCATAATTCTTGAATATTTCTTCTAATTCATTAATGGTTTCTTGCCAAATAAAAGAAGAACTGTTTTCTTCTATCACTAACTCAAGAGTTAACCAGCGTTCAGATTGATATTTAGTGATAGGCAACCAGATTTCTTGTTCTACAATCAAAGCATCTACAATCCAATTAACAGTGGCTTCAACATCCAAAATTCTTTTCGTTGGTGAAAGAAATTTTCGCATGAGAGGACTTAAAGCCCTCTTAATTTGTGATTTGTTTTGTAAAGCAGGTGCAGCAGGTGATTGAAAGGGTAAACCTTCGGTATTTCTGTTATTTTTAGACTTGTCCTCTGAATTTATGGGTAGTATATAAGCACTACTATCACGTTGATCTGTTTCAGAATCATGATTTTCTGTAACATAATTGTTAGGAATAGTTTTTATTGGTGGAGATTGATTCTGGTTTTTCTCTGAGTTGAGTTCCTTCTACTCCCATTTGTAAAGCTAACCAAAAAGTATCTACTATATCCTCATAGTTTAATTCTAAACGTTTCCTTAAACCTTTACGTTCCAGCAGATTAAGAAAAGATTGTATGGCATCATAGTCAGCAGGATTACTCATCTTCTTCCACCTGCTCTAAATCTTGCAGTAGTTGTTGAATTAGTGCATCTTGAGTGGAAATACGTCCATTTGTTACCATAAATAGAGCATTGAGAAGTTGATCATTAGCTAATGCTTCTTTATTCTCATCTCTTCGGTTAATAAAATTATCAACCAGTTTATTAACTTCATCTGTTAATTTGTTGGAATCATCAGGTTCTACTATTAATTTTTCTAAATTATTAGGATCTGCTGTTAATTTTATTGAATCATTAGTATTTAGACCTAAATGAGCCGCAATTATTTTAACTAAATGTTCTTGATTTGGCTCTTTCATCGTTAACCGTAAACATCGTCTCAAAAATGGGGGTGGAAAATCACGTTCTCCATTACTGGTTAAGAAGACTAAAGGAAAATTATCTGTAATAACTTCACCATCCTCAATTGTGTGAATCTTATCTTCTTCCTTCTCTGTATAAGCAGTACGAACATCAACTTTTGATATTTCTTTTTTAAGTCTCACTAATTCGGGAATTTCAAATCTTCCTTCTTCAAAAATGTTTAAAAGATCATTTGGTAAATCAATATCGCTTTTATCAATTTCATCTATGAGAAGAATTCGGGGTTTTTCTGATGGTAATGGCAATAAAGCCGTTCCTAGAATCGCCAAAGTGATATAATTGCCAATGTCATTAACTTTTGATGAATCCTGCTGCTGTTTGACTTCCTGTAAACGTGCGATCGCATCATAGTTATATAATCCATCTTTAAGAACAGTGCGAGATGTAATTGGCCAATATAAAACCTCTCCTAACTTCAATTTTCTAGCTACTGCATAAGCCAAGGATGATTTACCTGTTCCTGGTTTACCAGTGATTAATAAAGGTCGGCGTAGGCATAAAGCAGCATACACCATTTTAATTTCTTCTTCGCGGGGTTGGAAAGTTTCACCTCTGATTTCGCTGCGACTTTGATTAGAGTTTATTTGTTTACCAAAACGTCGCCATTTGGGAGGTTCAGGTAATTTCAAATTGTCCGGTTCACTATTGTCGGTAAAAATTTGCCACTCGTTCATAAAATTAGTAAGTTTATAAAGGTTTTAACATTTGTTGGGGTGGTAGTAAATTAGGGTCATCCCATAATAAGCATAGATGCTTACCAATACCTGTACCTGCTTGTCTTTTTATCTTAACTTGTGCGGGTAAATCCTTTAATAAAATATCATTGCCCCCTGGTTTAAAAAGCGCATTTAATTCTTCCTGTATATTAGAAATCTGTTGCTGATTACGAATCCATAAGGCTAAAGGAATACCAGCTTGATACAGAATAACACCTGGATATTTTTCTTCCTCAAACACATTTATAATTTTTACGGCTTCTACATGATCATAATTAACATCTTTAAATAAATCTTCAGCATTATTAGCATCACCTAAAATAAAAACATCAGCAGCAGTAGTTCTCAATTTTTCTTGAAAAATTTTTCCTTTCCGATACCACTTCTCTTGGAACAGTCCTTTATTATCTGAATTTGAAATTTCTAATCGCTCTAAGCAACGGATAATTACTTCATATTCTTTACCAATTGTAGTTTCTAACAAGTCGGGATTGTTTGTACCTTCAGGAGTAAATTTATAACAATCAACTGGATGGTGCATTAATTTATAAGATAAAAAAATATGAATTTGGGTGAGATTTTCACATTGATGAATAAATTTGTTAAGCTCTTTGGAAAAATTGCTTAAGTCTTTTTTTATAGTAATTTCATTAATACCTTTACCTCCTTTTTGAATTGTTAATTGCTGAGAAGTTGAGTAAGGTTTTCCATTTTTATACGGGTCTATAATTTTACAAGCTTTTGCAACATAGCTCCGGCTTTTACTACTAATTGCCACTAAAAGATATGTTTTTCTTTGTTTTTTTTCACGCATTTCTCTGTTAACTTGGTTATCTAATTGCTCATAGTTTTTAATATATTTTTCTCCCCATTCTTTTAAGTTGGTTTTTAAAGATAACTCTAATTGTATATTCAATAATAAATAAGCAACAAATTTTTCTATATAACTATAGGTTTGTTCTGTAGGTATCGTCAATCCACTGATTAACTCGTTTGCATTTGCAGGTAGTTTACCTGCTGAAATTTTGCGTTCGGGAATAGCTAATTGATAAGCTTCCAAAAGTATTTCTTGATTATCTTGGAAATTCTCATTTAATATCTGAGTTAGTAGCTCTCTAGAATAATTAAAATTAATTGCAAAATTTGGATAATCCTTTTTAATAATGTTAATAAAACTTTCTAGTTTAGTAGTTTTAATTAACTCAATAACTAAGTTAACAATCTTCGTGTTATAATCTTCTCCTTGGAGATTACCATAAAAACTTATGCCGAATGTTTCCTGATTTGAAGTAAAAATGGTTATTAACCTTGATTGATTATTTCCGTAATAGTACATTATTTGGTCAGCTAAATATTGTTTTTTGGAATCATTTAATTTCATTGGGCATTATTCCATAAAATATTAAACTATTATTCTTTCGAGTGGTTTTTGCTATAATTTAAGAGGATGTTTGAAAAGTCAAAATAAAGGTAAAAAACGTGACTGTATTCCAATATAGTTCAGGTAATGGAGGAAGTAATACTGTCATCCTGACGGTGGGGAAGGATTCGCGAATCCTTCCCCACCGTCAGGATGACAAATTACACCTCTTCATAACTTTTCAAACACCCTCTAAAGTTTAATTGCAAAATTTGGATAATCCTTTTTAATAATGGTAATAAAACTTTCTAGTTTAGTGGTTTTAATTAACTCAATAACTAAGTTAACAATCTTCGTATTATAATCTTCTCCTAGTATATTGCCATAAAAGTTTCTGCCAAATGTTTCTTGATTTACAGTAAAAATGGCTATTAACTTTTGTTGATTATTTCCGTAGTAGTACATTATTTCGTCAGCTAAATATTGTTGTTCAGAATCATTTAATTTCATGGGAGGATGATTATTTTTGTTGACATTTGACTGTAAGGATGATAATTCTTTCCATGCAGAAAATAATACCTGACTAGGCAACAAAAAAGCTAATTTTTTTTGTTCATCTGAGTCCGCAGCTACTGCCATTCCCACCACAGCTTTTTCTATATTATCCCAAATAGGTGCACCACTAAATCCACCTTTTACTGGCTGTCCTTGTACTGTAGTCCCTTCTATCTGTACCCAACCATTAGGAAGGGGATTCTTTATATCTACATAAGCCCAAATTCCTTGACGATAATCATTGGGAAAACCACATACTTTAAATCGATCCTTATTTTCTGATAAAATTTTTGATGAATTTTCCAAAGTAATAAGTCTCGATAGAGTAATATCAAAGATTGGTTTTTGCAATTTTAATACTGCAATATCTGTAATTTTTTCAGCAGAATTAAACTTATAAGGATGCCAAACTTCAACCTTAGCTTCTAATTTTTTTTCCAAATCAATAAAAGGAAAATCAAGTTGAATGGTGTTTGATGGTGTTGTATCTTCTGCCATTGGTAAACCTAAAGCTGTGGTTACCACATGAGCGCAGGTTAATAGATGTTGATTCGAGACTAAAAAACCAGCCCCGACAACTGCTCCATCAAACTTAAAAATTCGAGCGATCGCATTTTGGAAAGGTTTCAAATCATCAGTTGTAGTATTTGTGATCATATTGATTAAGATTAACTGCCATTTTTATTCCATTTCATGGTAACTTCGTAATTTGCTTCTCCACCGACTTTACCTAAGATTCCTGTAAATGTACCGCTTTCGAGACTTAATTTTAATCCGAATTTTAATTCTATTTCATCAGCAGATTTTTCCGCTTTTTGTAATTCAGAAATAATATTAGATGAAGCTACTGCAAACGGTTTAATAATCTTTTTAAGTTCCTCTTCTAAAGTCCCCTTAATTTTGATTATTTCATCCGTCACTGCAACTGGTTGAGCACCTGCACGGTTTGGTGCTTCCACTTCTACTAAAATTGTCTCACCATTTTCCAGACTTAATTGGATTAATTGTTTCGGCACTTTAATAGTCCTTAAATTTGATTAAAACTCAACATACTTGTTAAATTATTGCAGCAGAAATCGAGATATTATGATGGTGATTTGTGGTGTTTACATAATTTAGTTTGTGTAATTATGGAGCATAGTACCAAGTTCCATGACTAAATATTGCTACTCCTAAACAATTCTTAACTTTTTTTTAAAATGACGAATACCTCTCCTTCGTCAGGCTACGGTGTACAGATATCCTGATCCACCTTATTCCGGGCGACAAGTATTGCTTCGAAGAGGGACAGGTTTTATGCAGTAAAACCAGGGTGAGATTCTTTTTAACCCACATTCAAAACCGTAATACAGAACAGTAGCGATTGCCCCAAGATGGTGAAATTTTGCCAAAAAATTCCCCTCCTAGTGGGAATCTTTTGGCAAATGCTCAAACTTTACAGAAAACCCCGGTAAGCTAGTAGCTCCAGTCCCTTTAGGTACAAATTGCTATATGCTCACATCTAAACTTTTAGATGTTACCAAGGCCTGTGATAGCAAAGGTAATTCCTGGTGATTGCATATTCACAAACATAATTGTTCCATTAGGAGAGAAACAAACTCCAGCAAATTCTGAGGTATTCAAAGCATTGCGAGCAAATGTATAGAATGACCCAGTGGCAGTAATACCTACAATCTTATCAGTACCACTATTATCCTCGCAGATAAAAATTTCATTATTGGGAGCAACAACAATATTATCTGGGTAATTGATAGTACTGGCATTATTAGGTTCTGCATATAATCGCAGTGTCTCTGTACCAGGCGTATAGCGCCATATTTGACCTAATCCAGCACTACCACCACTAGTACAACAAAAATATATCTCTCCATTTCTGTAAAATATACCTTCCCCGCGAGCAAACTGAGCAGATCCAAGATTAAAGCCCTCCGTCCGCACTGTATCAGAAGCGGGGTCAGGAGTAGTAATTTGTACCCAATCTACCGTAAAAGGTTGATTCACTACAAACCCTGTGGCTGTGTTAGCTTTGGGTTTAGAAATAATTCTCAAAGCATACAATCTACCACCAGCACTCAAGTTACCACTTACATTAGGTACAAAACGATATAACAAACCATTACCTTGGTCTTCCGTCATGTATACATAGCCTGTAACGGGGTCTACAGCTGCTGCTTCATGATTAAATCGACCCATAGCTACCAATGGTGTAGGTGTAACGAAACCAGTGGCAGTACTAGGTACTTCAAATACATAACCATGCTTCTTGTTACCGACTTCTAGACTTTCTTCGCAACTCAACCATGAACCCCAAGGAGTTGGACCACCAGCACAGTTGCGGTAAGTCCCTGCTAAAGAGCCATAATGTTGAACTAAAGTCCGATTGGGAGTAACGATTAAAGTGGTTGTACCACCTCTTCCTTTAGTATCGTATTTTTTAGCAGATGGTGCCTCCCACACCATTACTGGATGTGGCACTCAGTTCGTGGTTCCGAACCAAAATTGTATTCCCATTAGCTCCGGCAAAAGCTCCCATTCCATCATGTCCACCAGGAACTTTATAACCATCGTTCATAGTTTGTCCTGTTTCCGATAATCTCACATAAGAAAATCCAGGAGGTAAATCTAAAACTCCTAATGGGTCAGGTTGTAAGTTACCATAGTTCCAACAGCTAAAGTTGGTTTACTATAAAAAGCCTGCAACGGAGATAATAGTAATGCTCCCGCAGTCCCCGTACCTGCTAAGGTAAAAAATTTACGTCTCGATATAGTCATATATGCTTCTGGTATTTGGGTATTAAATTAACTTGTGATAAATCAATTCGTCATTAATATAGAGAAAATAGACTAAATCTAGGTTAACAAAACTATAAAATATTGTTTAATTATTACAGCAGAAATCGAGACACCCCAACCCCCTTCCCTGCGAGGGACAGGTTTTACGCCAATACAGTTCAGTTAAGGAAGGAAGTGATATTGTCATTCTTCGCTTCGCTCAGAATGACAATATAGGGATTATACTTATTTTTCGACTTAACACCAAGCGTATTGGGTTTTACGCAGTAAAACCAGGGAGAGGTCTTACCAGCATAACCATCTAACCAGGTATCGGAAAACTTATTCCCAGAGATAGTGATAAGAAATTGTGTCGAGAGATATATTTCCTTATTAAGCGGTTAACAAGTATATATCACAAATTAATTTGGATCATCCTTTACTGCTGATTCTGGTTAAAATCACAATTTTTTCCTTGATGTTAGCCATCGGGAACAATCTCTCTTTTGCCGAAATTCTTTCGCTGTGGCGCAAACCTGTTTTGCTATTCCGTGAACTTTTAGCGGTGGTTGTCCTAGTTCCTCTAGTAATTATCCTACTGCTGAAACTGTTTAACCTACCGCCAGAAGTAATGACAGGATTAGCTTTGTTGGCAGCTTCTCCCGGTGACCTCTCACCACCAAGCGATCGCAATCTGCGGGAGGTAGATTTTCCTACGCAGCCAGTTTTCAAGTAACTCTGGCTATACTTGCAGTATTAGTTACTCCCCTCACCTTGGGAATGTTCGTGACTTTATTTGAAAATATTTCGGAAAAAGTCACACTATTAGAAGTTGCCCAGCAAGTGATTATGGTACAATTATTGCCTATCAGCATCGGTCTTTTGCTGCACAAGTTTGCGCCTACATTTGCCGGAAATATCGCCCAACCCCTAAATATTATTGCTAATAGTCTTTTTTTGGTGATAGTGGTTTTGACTTGTATTTTAGGAATTCCCTTATTTTTAAAAGTTTGGGGATTACCAATAGTTGTCATTACTATCATGGTCATAGCCTCTTTAGGGATAGGACACGCTTTAGGGACTCAAAATGATGATACACGGTCAGTTATCGCGATTTCCTGTATTGCTCGTAATGTTGGGTTGGCTTTGTTTATCGCTATTTTGAATAACATACAGCAAAAGGTAATTCCTACTCTCATCGCTTATGTAATTGTAGGAGCAGTTTTGGGTGGTGTTTACTCAATCTGGAATCGGCGCAAATTACAAAAACAACCTGGGTAATATCAATTCAAAATTCAAAATTCAAAATTCAAAAAACAAGAAAGTTAGATTATGTCTAGTGTGTTAATTATGTGTGAAATTCCAGCAAAATAGTTCATACTCTTTTCAAATGTGGAGCGGGCATATTCAATTGCTTAATTATGGCATTGTTAGAACAGATAGAGAGCGGGTTAGCATTTGTGGTTACTTTGCTCAAGTTCTTATTAGAATCCATTGCTGTCTTTTGTATCCTATTGGGTGTATTAAAAACTGGTCAAATCGCGATTTTTCTGAATCGTCATCAAATTCAAAATTGATTTTTACAAATCCGGTTGAATTTGGGAATTTGGTTAGTGCTAGCTTTAGAGTTTCAGCTAGGAGCAGATATTTTATCTACCACGTTATCCTCAACTTTTGATTCCTTAGGAAAACTAGGAATTGTGGCACTAATCCGCACTTTTCTCAATTATTTTCTGACTCAAGAACTCAATCAGGGACAAGAAAAATAATTTTCCCTACAATGGTTTTCTCGGTGAGTCCTGACTCCTGCTATAATTCAAATTTGCCAAACTCTTGGTATACAATTATCACGATGCAAATAAGAAACTCTGAGCATTTGCCAAACAGCTATAAACCAGTTTCTTACTTCATTGGTGGAATCACCACGATATCTACACACAAATCCATTTTGTAGACGACTAACACCCATTTCCCCGATTTCAGTTCCTAAATTTCGGGCTGATTCCACAATTTCCTTAGAAACGGGACTTCCTATCCAAACTAAACTACCCAAAATTGGTTTTTTATTTAGTCCGTGGGGACTGTGAAAAATTTCTTCACTCCCAGGTAAATATTGTCTATCAATCCAGAGGGGAACACCTGCTTGATAAATTTCCGTATGGATCGCCATTCACCGTGTAAAAATTTTTCTCCTCTAGCGCTCCGACCCAATCGCGTAATTTCCCATCCTAAAAAATTAGCTCCAGTAGCCAATTCTACTCGTAAATCTTGGCGATAGTTGGCGCCATCAAATAAAATAGTTTCTTGGGGAAACCATTCTAAACCAGCATTAGCATCAACTTGGATTTGTACAGTTTGTCTAGCAGGTAAACCATTACTGCGATATATCTTCCCAGCAGTTGCAGTAGTAATTAAAGCATTGGTTTGGGGTTGGAGGTGAATATTAGTGGAAAGGATATCTCCTCCCACCACCCCTCCAGCAGTATGTAAAATTACGCTATGGAAAACCTGTTCCCCTTCTGGATAAAATGGACGTTGTATCTTCAGGGGTCTTGATGATGATTTAAATTAACTGAGTAGAATTGCGACGATTAGCATAGACCAAGTTGAGTTTTCCATGCCAACCTGCTGTTATTTGCGGGTTATCGGTCATTAGTAAAAATGAAATTTTCCTTCACTGTTATTTAACATTATTTTTGTGATTAAAAAATAGCCTTTAGAGGGTGTTTGAAAAGTTATGAGGAGGTGTAATTTGTTATTCTGCGCGACAGTAAATAATCCCGCGAATCCTTCCCGACCGTCAGGATGACAATATTACTTCTTTCTTTAACTGAACTGTATTGCAATATAGTAACGTTTTTAACCTTTATTTTGACTTTTCAAACAGCATCTAATTTACTAGAAGCAAAATCTCGGTTTTCAAACATCCTCCAAAGGAAGATAATGTAAATTTCACCGCTTAATCGAACAGTATTGATATGATTCCCATTGTTTCCACTATTCCTCTATTCCAGCTTGCTTCTGGTGATTTCTTCTCGCTCCAGGTATATAAAATTATTGGTGCTAAATCGGGCAAAAAAGTATATATACAATCTAATTTACATGGTGCTGAAATTGTTGGTAATGCTGTCATTTACCAATTAATTGATTACTTAATATCATTAAGTGATTCTCAGCTAGTGGGAGAAATTTGGCTTGTACCTGTTTGTAATCCCTTCGCTGTTAATCAACGTTCCCATCTTTTTTCCACGGGTAGATTCAATATCTATGATGGTCAAAATTGGAATCGGATTTTTTGGGATTATGAAAAGGAATTTCATGATATAGAAGAATTTGCTCGTTCTCAAATTGGTCTTGATATAGATATTATTAAGTCTAATTTTTCCCAGAAAATTCAACTTAGTTTTGATAGTTTATTAGAGAAAATTAATGCACCTAGTAGTGTACAATTAAGTGATAAATATCGTTATAAGCTACAATCTCTTTGTTTAGATGCGGATTATCTAATTGATTTACATAGTCACACTGGACAAGCAATAGAGTACCTTTATTGCTTCCAAAATCGAGAAGATAGTGCTAATTTATTTCTCCTAAATCAGGGTATTTTATTTGATAAGTATGATGGTGATGCTTTTGACGAAGCATTCATGAAGCCATGGTTAGCTTTAGGAGATGCTTTGTTGAAATTAGATGAACAGAAGATTAGATTTGATATAGAAGCATGGACTTTAGAGCTAGGATCTGGAATGCAAATGAATCCAGATTCAGTTATCAAAGGAGTCAGAGGAATAAAAAATTATCTAGCTCATAAGGGTATTTTAACAATAGATAATTTCCCTGATTTAGACACTATATCTCATCAAACGATTTTTCAGCAACTTAGTCAAATCAAAAAATACTGGTCACCTGTAGGAGGAATGATTCTATCGAAAGTCACACTAGGTACTTCAGTTAATGAAGGAGACTTACTGTACAAAATTCTGAGTTTCAATAAAAAAGGTGAATTACCCAATGTTGTTAATGTTTATGCGGAAAAAATGGGGTGGGTTTATGACATATCTATAAATGACTCTGTTAATGAAGGTGAATTTGTACTAGCTACTATGTAATGGGAGTTTACTTTCTGGTTTCTTCATTTTTTTTAATTGACATCAGTTGATCTGGTTCATGAATTTGACAATTTTAGCAAATGAGGAAACTAACACAGAGTAAATACTATGCTTAATTACTCTGTGTTATTGTTTGTTTGTCTTTGGGGTTAGCTGCACCCTTTAGTCCTGACGCTCTTTGGCTCTTATTGCCTAACTTAAGATTATTTAGATTATAGTTCATCTGTCTTTCGACTGGTTTGAATTCCCTATCTTTGCATCAATTATCTATCTTTTTATAGTGTTTAGAATCTACTTAAATGCTAGTATTACAAGCAATACAAATACAAAAGTAAAACTTTTTACTTTGTAAGTTTAATCATAAAATTTAGAAAGTTAATTTACACCTCCCAATAACTCCTCTAATGGGGGAAAGTTTTTAGTTCCCTCCCCTGATTCTGGGGTAGGGTTAGGGAGGGGTAATTGCATCATTTATATGTAGACTCTTCTACACTTTTTCACCCTGATCCTCTAACTGGATTCATCCATATTTCTAACCGGCTAAAGGCTTGAGAAGAAACCAACGTTAAACATAAATAAATCACAGCCACAGCCGCGTAAACTTCAAAAGCGCGATAATTTTCGGAAACAATTAATTGTCCTTTTCTAAATAATTCCTCAAACCCAATTACTGCAACTAAACTAGTATCTTTTAATAAACTAATAAACTCATTACCTAAAGGGGGAATCATCCGCCGAAATGCTTGAGGAAAAATCACATAGCGCATTGTTTGTACAGGATTTAAACCTAGTGATTTGGCTGCTTCTGATTGTCCATTTTCAATTGATTGAATTCCCCCGCGCACAATTTCAGCAATGTAAGCCGCACTATTTAAACTTAAAGCAATTACTCCAGCTAAAGGCGATTTAATGTAAAGTAAAACCCAATTCTTGAGAAATTGCAGGTAAACCAAAATAAATCATAAATATCTGCACTAATAACGGTGTTCCTCGGAAAAAATCTATATAAGCCCTGGCTAACCAACGCAAAGGTTTAATTTTAAAAGACGAATTATCCCAATTAGAGAACCGCTAGTAAACCCATAATACATGATATAAATGCTAATTGCAATGTTACCAATACACCACTTAATAAAGTTGGTAAAGATTGCCAAAATAATTAAAGAATTTAATTTTGGTGTTGTTTATTATTTATAAATGGTAATGTTTCTGGTAATATTGGCGGTGCAGATTTAAACCATTTTTGGTAAATTTGCTGATAATTACCATTTTCTAATATCTTCCTTAAACCTTGATTAATCAAAGATAAATAAGGAGAATTTTTAGCAGTTGCAATTCCGTAAAATTCCTCAGTTAGTAGTTGCTGAATAACTTTGATTCCTTTGAGATTACCTGTATTAATAGCGTATAAAGTCACAGGTGCATCATTAATAACTGCATCAACATTGCCATTTGCTAATTCTTGGAGGGCTAATGGTGCAGAATCAAAACTGCGAACTTGCGCCCCAGTCACACTTTTAGCTTTTTGTGCGCCTGTTGTCCCAATTTGAACAGCAATTTTTTTATTTTGGAGACTGTCAAAGCCTGTAATATTTTGATTATCTGCGCGAATAGCTATCGCTAAACCTGCTTTAAAATAAGGACGAGAAAAAGCTACCGTCTTCGCCCGTTCTTGAGTTATCGTAATGGAACTAATCGCCCCATCTATGGTTTTAGCTCTGTAGTGCGGGAATAATGCCATCAAAAGGTAAACTCTGAAATTCTACCTGGAAATTAGCCGCAGTGGCGATCGCCTTCATCAAATCAATCGAAAAACCTTGCGATTCTCCACCTTTTACTTGAAACTCAAAAGGCGGAAATGCAGGTTCATTAACTCACCCGCAAAGTCTTCCCCCCAGCACTAATATTATCAGAACTACACCACCAACCGCCAACAGCAAACAACCCAAACCCACCACCAAACTCAAACGTAACCAACCAACCACTACCTCTATTCATTCTCTTCCTCTGCGTTCTCAGCGTCTCTGCGGTTAGTTAAATAAAATCAACTTTCATCAACAATCAACTAAACTTAGACCAAATTATATGTAGTTGACATAGTATATGAATAATTCCCCAGCCCCGCTATCACATTTAACAACATCGAAAAAAACTTTGGTTCCCTAAAAGTCCTCAAAGGAATCAGCGGTGAAATCAACCGGGGTGAAGTCGTAGCGATTATTGGCTCATCTGGTTGTGGTAAAAGTACTTTATTACGCTGCTTCAATCGTCTGGAAATCATCAACGCCGGAAATTTGGTAGTTAATGGTATTGAGACTACACACCGTAATTAAATTCAGTAATAACCACAATTGCGTATCCTGCGAACACAAGTTGGTATGGTTTTTCAGCAATTTAATTTGTTTCCCCACTTCTTGTACTGCAAAATTTGACACTTGCACCGCGTAAAGTATTAGGGAAAACACCGAAAGAAAGCGCTCAATTAGCCGGGTTGTATCTCGAAAAGCTCGGGCTTTTTGACAAAGCATCTGCATATCCCGAACAACTTTCTGGGGGACAAAAGCAACGAGTAGCGATCGCCCGTAGTTTATGCATGAATCCTCAGATTATACTGTTTGATGAACCCACCAGCGCTTTAGATCCAGAACTTGTGGGTGAAGTATTGCATGTAATGCAGCAATTAGCCGAAGAAGGAATGACGATGGTAGTTGTTACCCATGAAATGCAGTTTGCGCGAGAAGCAGCCAATCGCGTTATATTTATGGATCAAGGTATTGTCGCCGAACAAGGACAAGCTTATGAAGTAATTTCACTATCCTCAAAGCGATCGCTTGCGTACTTTCCTCAGTCGTCTCAATGTACGGTTGTAGGGGATGGGGTGGGGGAGGTGGGGAGGTGGGGAGGTGGGGAGATTAGAATTTTTGCATGTTATGGGTGATGGGGTCAAAACCTCTCGAAAACTTGGTGCTATTGTCATAATAAGCACCAGTCAAATTTGCTCCGTATAATTTAGTATAATTTAGCTTTGCTCCTCGTAAATTAGCCTCTTTTAAGTTGACACCACACAAATTAGCTCTGGTTAAATTTGCTTGTGCTAAATTAGTTTGACTTAAATCAGCTCCCCACATTTTTGCTTTAGCTAGATTAGCTTGACTCAAATCAGCTCCCCATAAATTGATTCCTGGGAGGTAAATACCGATCAAGTTTGCTCTAACTAAATTAGCAGATGGAAAATATCTCTCCCCACCCGCATATCGTCGTTTTAGTTCTTCAGCATTCATAAAAATACTCAATATGCGGGAGGTTATGCTATTTACTTACACCTACTCCATGAGGAGAGGTGTAAATAGTTTAGACTTTCTTGACAGCGAAAACATCAAACTCAAATGTTGCTAGTAATTGATTGCCAGCATATACTTCTATTATATGCTTCCCGGTCGGATCTCCAGAGGCAATCGTCCAAAAATTCTCAATTACTCCATTACTAACTGTTTCTTTCCGCTTAGATGTAGCTGTAGTACCATCAGCAGAAATGGAGAAATTGTCACCGAACTCTGTCCCCCAAGTTTGAGGAGCTTTTGGTAAATGTAAAACTTCCCGCCATTCTATCTCACCTTGGTAATTTTGGAGGTGAATTCTCCACCCATAAGCATCACCTTCACGCAGTCTTACTTTACTCGTGGGTAGAATCGTAATTTTACCTTTAGAGCTAATGCTCTTCATTCCAAACTCGGTTTGAGTGACAGTAATTGCTCTTTCAGGGATTGACTGAG
>CAVXZH010000001.1:0-319080 GCA_963766435.1 uncultured cyanobacterium | reverse complement strand
TTGATTAAAACTCAACATACTTGTTAAATTATTGCGGCGGAATCGAGATCTTATGATGGTGATTTGTGGTGTTTACATAATTTAGTTTGTGCAATTATAGAACATAGTACCAAGTTCCATGACTAAATATTGCTACTCCTAAACAATTCTTAACTTTTTTTTTAAAATGACGAATACCTCTCCTTCGTCAGGCTACGGTGTACGGGTGTACCAACGCCATCCACCTTATTCCGGGCGACGAGTGTTTGCTTAGAATAGAAACAGGTTTTATGCAGTAAAACCAGCCTGAAATTCTTTAGAGCCTGTATTCAAACTCATCATTCAGAACAAGTGCAATGCCCCCAAGATGGTGAAATTTTGCCAAAAAATTCCCCTCCTAGTGGGAATCTTTTGGCAAATGCTTCAAACTTTACAGAAAACCCCGGTAAGCTAGTAGCTCCAGTCCCTTTAGGTACAAATTGCTATATGCTCACATCTAAACTTTTAGATGTTAGGAAGTTTGACTGTGATAGCAAAGGTAATTCCTGGTGATTGCATATTCACAAACATAATTGTTCCATTAGGAGAGAAACAAACTCCAGCAAATTCTGAGGTATTCAAAGCATTGCGAGCAAATGTATAGAATGACCCAGTGGCAGTAATACCTACAATCTTATCAGTACCACTATTATCCTCGCAGATAAAAATTTCATTATTGGGAGCAACAACAATATTATCTGGGTAATTGATAGTACTGGCATTATTAGGTTCTGCATATAATCGCAGTGTCTCTGTACCAGGCGTATAGCGCCATATTTGACCTAATCCAGCACTACCACCACTAGTACAACAAAAATATATCTCTCCATTTCTGTAAAATATACCTTCCCCGCGAGCAACTGAGCAAATCCAAGATTAAAGCCCTCCGTCCGCACTGTATCAGAAGCGGGGTCAGGAGTAGTAATTTGTACCCAATCTACCGTAAAAGGTTGATTCACTACAAACCCTGTGGCTGTGTTAGCTTTGGGTTTAGAAATAATTCTCAAAGCATACAATCTACCACCAGCACTCAAGTTACCACTTACATTAGGTACAAAACGATATAACAAACCATTACCTTGGTCTTCCGTCATGTATACATAGCCTGTAACGGGGTCTACAGCTGCTGCTTCATGATTAAATCGACCCATAGCTACCAATGGTGTAGGTGTAACGAAACCAGTGGCAGTACTAGGTACTTCAAATACATAACCATGCTTCTTGTTACCGACTTCTAGACTTTCTTCGCAACTCAACCATGAACCCCAAGGAGTCAGACCAGCACAGTTGCGGTAAGTCCCTGCTAAAGAGCCATAATGTTGAACTAAAGTCCGATTGGGAGTAACGATTAAAGTGGTTGTACCACCTCTTCCTTTAGTATCGTATTTTTTAGCAGATGGTGCTCCCACACCATTACTGGATGTGGCACTCAGTTCGTGGTTCCGAACCAAAATTGTATTCCCATTAGCTCCGGCAAAAGCTCCCATTCCATCATGTCCACCAGGAACTTTATAACCATCGTTCATAGTTTGTCCTGTTTCCGATAATCTCACATAAGAAAATCCAGGAGGTAAATCTAAAACTCCTAATGGGTCAGGTTGTAAGTTACCATAGGGTCAACAGCTAAAGTTGGTTTACTATAAAAAGCCTGCAACGGAGATAATAGTAATGCTCCCGCAGTCCCCGTACCTGCTAAGGTAAAAAATTTACGTCTCGATATAGTCATATATGCTTCTGGTATTTGGGTATTAAATTAACTTGTGATAAATCAATTCGTCATTAATATAGAGAAAATAGACTAAATCTAGGTTAACAAAACTATAAAATATTGTTTAATTATTACAGCAGAAATCGAGACACCCCAACCCCCTTCCCTGCGAGGGACAGGTTTTACGCCAATACAGTTCAGTTAAGGAAGGAATGATATTGTCATTCTTCGCTTCGCTCAGAATGACAATATAGGGATTATACTTATTTTTCGACTTAACACCAAGCGTATTGGGTTTTACGCAGTAAAACCAGGGAGAGGTCTTACCAGCATAACCATCTAACCAGGTATCGGAAAACTTATTCCAGAGATAGTGATAAGAAATTGTGTCGAGAGATATATTTCCTTATTAAGCGGTTAACAAGTATATATCACAAATTAATTTGGATCATCCTTTACTGCTGATTCTGGTTAAAATCACAATTTTTTCCTTGATGTTAGCCATCGGGAACAATCTCTCTTTTGCCGAAATTCTTTCGCTGTGGCGCAAACCTGTTTTGCTATTCCGTGAACTTTTAGCGGTGGTTGTCCTAGTTCCTCTAGTAATTATCCTACTGCTGAAACTGTTTAACCTACCGCCAGAAGTAATGACAGGATTAGCTTTGTTGGCAGCTTCTCCCGGTGCACCTCTCACCACCAGCGATCGCAATCTGCGGGAGGTAGATTTTCCTACGCAGCCAGTTTTCAAGTAACTCTGGCTATACTTGCAGTATTAGTTACTCCCCTCACCTTGGGAATGTTCGTGACTTTATTTGAAAATATTTCGGAAAAAGTCACACTATTAGAAGTTGCCCAGCAAGTGATTATGGTACAATTATTGCCTATCAGCATCGGTCTTTTGCTGCACAAGTTTGCGCCTACATTTGCCGGAAATATCGCCCAACCCCTAAATATTATTGCTAATAGTCTTTTTTTGGTGATAGTGGTTTTGACTTGTATTTTAGGAATTCCCTTATTTTTAAAAGTTTGGGGATTACCAATAGTTGTCATTACTATCATGGTCATAGCCTCTTTAGGGATAGGACACGCTTTAGGGACTCAAAATGATGATACACGGTCAGTTATCGCGATTTCCTGTATTGCTCGTAATGTTGGGTTGGCTTTGTTTATCGCTATTTTGAATAACATACAGCAAAAGGTAATTCCTACTCTCATCGCTTATGTAATTGTAGGAGCAGTTTTGGGTGGTGTTTACTCAATCTGGAATCGGCGCAAATTACAAAAACAACCTGGGTAATATCAATTCAAAATTCAAAATTCAAAATTCAAAAAACAAGAAAGTTAGATTATGTCTAGTGTGTTAATTATGTGTGAAATTCCAGCAAAATAGTTCATACTCTTTTCAAATGTGGAGCGGGCATATTCAATTGCTTAATTATGGCATTGTTAGAACAGATAGAGAGCGGGTTAGCATTTGTGGTTACTTTGCTCAAGTTCTTATTAGAATCCATTGCTGTCTTTTGTATCCTATTGGGTGTATTAAAAACTGGTCAAATCGCGATTTTTCTGAATCGTCATCAAATTCAAAATCAATTTTTACAAATCCGGTTGAATTTGGGAATTTGGTTAGTGCTAGCTTTAGAGTTTCAGCTAGGAGCAGATATTTTATCTACCACGTTATCCTCAACTTTTGATTCCTTAGGAAAACTAGGAATTGTGGCACTAATCCGCACTTTTCTCAATTATTTTCTGACTCAAGAACTCAATCAGGGACAAGAAAAATAATTTTCCCTACAATGGTTTTCTCGGTGAGTCCTGACTCCTGCTATAATTCAAATTTGCCAAACTCTTGGTATACAATTATCACGATGCAAATAAGAAACTCTGAGCATTTGCCAAACAGCTATAAACCAGTTTCTTACTTCATTGGTGGAATCACCACGATATCTACACACAAATCCATTTTGTAGACGACTAACACCCATTTCCCCGATTTCAGTTCCTAAATTTCGGGCTGATTCCACAATTTCCTTAGAAACGGGACTTCCTATCCAAACTAAACTACCCAAAATTGGTTTTTTATTTAGTCCGTGGGGACTGTGAAAAATTTCTTCACTCCCAGGTAAATATTGTCTATCAATCCAGAGGGGAACACCTGCTTGATAAATTTCCGTATGCGATCGCCATTCACCGTGTAAAAATTTTTCTCCTCTAGCGCTCCGACCCAATCGCGTAATTTCCCATCCTAAAAAATTAGCTCCAGTAGCCAATTCTACTCGTAAATCTTGGCGATAGTTGGCGCCATCAAATAAAATAGTTTCTTGGGGAAACCATTCTAAACCAGCATTAGCATCAACTTGGATTTGTACAGTTTGTCTAGCAGGTAAACCATTACTGCGATATATCTTCCCAGCAGTTGCAGTAGTAATTAAAGCATTGGTTTGGGGTTGGAGGTGAATATTAGTGGAAAGGATATCTCCTCCCACCACCCCTCCAGCAGTATGTAAAATTACACTATGGCAAACCTGTTCCCCTTCTGGATAAAATGGACGTTGTATCTTCAGGGGTGCTTGATGATGATTGTAAATTAACTGAGTAGAATTGCGACGATTAGCATAGACCAAGTTGAGTTTTCCATGCCAACCTGCTGTTATTTGCGGGTTATCGGTCATTAGTAAAAATGAAATTTTCCTTCACTGTTATTTAACATTATTTTTGTGATTAAAAAATAGCCTTTAGAGGGTGTTTGAAAAGTTATGAGGAGGTGTAATTTGTTATTCTGCGCGACAGTAAATAATCCCGCGAGATCCTTCCCGACCGTCAGGATGACAATATTACTTCTTTCTTTAACTGAACTGTATTGCAATATAGTAACGTTTTTAACCTTTATTTTGACTTTTCAAACAGCATCTAATTTACTAGAAGCAAAATCTCGGTTTTCAAACATCCTCCAAAGGAAGATAATGTAAATTTCACCGCTTAATCGAACAGTATTGATATGATTCCCATTGTTTCCACTATTCCTCTATTCCAGCTTGCTTCTGGTGATTTCTTCTCGCTCCAGGTATATAAAATTATTGGTGCTAAATCGGGCAAAAAAGTATATATACAATCTAATTTACATGGTGCTGAAATTGTTGGTAATGCTGTCATTTACCAATTAATTGATTACTTAATATCATTAAGTGATTCTCAGCTAGTGGGAGAAATTTGGCTTGTACCTGTTTGTAATCCCTTCGCTGTTAATCAACGTTCCCATCTTTTTTCCACGGGTAGATTCAATATCTATGATGGTCAAAATTGGAATCGGATTTTTTGGGATTATGAAAAGGAATTTCATGATATAGAAGAATTTGCTCGTTCTCAAATTGGTCTTGATATAGATATTATTAAGTCTAATTTTTCCCAGAAAATTCAACTTAGTTTTGATAGTTTATTAGAGAAAATTAATGCACCTAGTAGTGTACAATTAAGTGATAAATATCGTTATAAGCTACAATCTCTTTGTTTAGATGCGGATTATCTAATTGATTTACATAGTCACACTGGACAAGCAATAGAGTACCTTTATTGCTTCCAAAATCGAGAAGATAGTGCTAATTTATTTCTCCTAAATCAGGGTATTTTATTTGATAAGTATGATGGTGATGCTTTTGACGAAGCATTCATGAAGCCATGGTTAGCTTTAGAAAATGCTTTGTTGAAATTAGATGGACAGAAAATTAGATTTGATATAGAAGCATGGACTTTAGAGCTAGGATCTGGAATGCAAATGAATCCAGATTCAGTTATCAAAGGAGTCAGAGGAATAAAAAATTATCTAGCTCATAAGGGTATTTTAACAATAGATAATTTCCCTGATTTAGACACTATATCTCATCAAACGATTTTTCAGCAACTTAGTCAAATCAAAAAATACTGGTCACCTGTAGGAGGAATGATTCTATCGAAAGTCACACTAGGTACTTCAGTTAATGAAGGAGACTTACTGTACAAAATTCTGAGTTTCAATAAAAAAGGTGAATTACCCAATGTTGTTAATGTTTATGCGGAAAAAATGGGGTGGGTTTATGACATATCTATAAATGACTCTGTTAATGAAGGTGAATTTGTACTAGCTACTATGTAATGGGAGTTTACTTTCTGGTTTCTTCATTTTTTTTAATTGACATCAGTTGATCTGGTTCATGAATTTGACAATTTTAGCAAATGAGGAAACTAACACAGAGTAAATACTATGCTTAATTACTCTGTGTTATTGTTTGTTTGTCTTTGGGGTTAGCTGCACCCTTTAGTCCTGACGCTCTTTGGCTCTTATTGCCTAACTTAAGATTATTTAGATTATAGTTCATCTGTCTTTCGACTGGTTTGAATTCCCTATCTTTGCATCAATTATCTATCTTTTTATAGTGTTTAGAATCTACTTAAATGCTAGTATTACAAGCAATACAAATACAAAAGTAAAACTTTTTACTTTGTAAGTTTAATCATAAAATTTAGAAAGTTAATTTACACCTCCCAATAACTCCTCTAATGGGGGAAAGTTTTTAGTTCCCTCCCCTGATTCTGGGGTAGGGTTAGGGAGGGGTAATTGCATCATTTATATGTAGACTCTTCTACACTTTTTCACCCTGATCCTTAACTGGATTCATCCAAATTTCCAATCTACTAAATCCTTGAGAAGAAAGCAAAGTTAAGCACAAGTAAACTATAGCGACAGCAGCATATATTTCAAACGCACGATAATTACCAGCAACAATTAATTGTCCTTTTCTAAACAGTTCTTCAAAACCAATTACTGCGACTAAACTAGTATCTTTTAATAAACTAATAAACTCATTCCCTAAAGGAGGAATCATCCGTCGAAACGCTTGCGGGAAAATTACATAAGTCATGGTTTGTATCGGACTTAAACCTAGTGACTGTGATGCTTCTGCTTGTCCTCGTTCAATTGATTGAATTCCCCCACGCACAATTTCCGCTATGTAAGCAGCACTATTTAAACTTAAAGCTATTACTCCCGCTACTAAACGATCAAGGTTAAAAGTAAATCCCATTTCCTGAAAAATAGCAGGTAAACCAAAGTAAATCATAAAAATCTGGACTAGCAATGGTGTTCCTCGGAAAAAATCTACATAACCTCTTGCTAACCAACGTACAGGTTTAATTGAGGAAAGGTGAACAATACCAATCAGCGAACCTCCTACCAAACCCATGACTACAGAAAGCATTGTTAATTGTAGTGTGATTAATGCTCCTTGTAATAAGGTCGGTAGAGCGATAAGAATTACATTAATTGCTGATACATGGGTCTTAGTTTCATCAGTTATAAGTGCTTTTTCTGGTAAAATGGGTGGTGTGGATTTAAACCATTTTTGGTAAATTTGGTTATAAGTGCCATTCTGTAGCACTTTAGTTAAACCTTGATTAATTAATCCCAAATTAGGTGAATTCTTTTTCGTTGCAATTCCATAAAATTCCTCTGTTAACAATTGTTGTATAACTTTAATTCCTTTGAGATTACCTGTATTAATAGCATATAGAGTCACAGGTGCATCATTAATGACTGCATCCACGTTACCATTGGCTAATTCTTGTAGAGCTAAAGGTGCTGAATCAAAGCTGCGAATTTGCGCTCCCGCTACAGTTTTGGCTTTGTCTGCTCCTGTTGTCCCAATCTGTACGGCAATTTTTTGATTTTTGAGACTGTCAAAGCCAGTTATATTTTGATTATCCTCGCGAATGGCGATCGCTAATCCAGCTTTGAAATAAGGACGAGAAAAAGAAATTGTCTTTGCTCGTTCTGCGGTAATGGTAATGGAACTAATTGCCGCATCGATAGTTTTGGCTGTGAGTGCAGGTATGATACCATCAAAAGGTAAACTTTGAAAATTAACTTGAAAATTACCCGCAACGGCGATCGCTTTCATCAAATCTATGGAAAATCCTTGCAATTCTCCCGCTTGTAGTTGAAATTCAAAAGGTGGAAATGATGGTTCTGTAGCCACTTTCAGGGTTTTACCTGCACCCGAATGGCTATTGCAAGCTGTTAATAAACAGCAAGCTAGAACCAAAATAAAACACCTACGCAACCAATATCGAAAACTAAATTTCATCATCTAATTTTTTCTCTCCGGTTCTGGTTTGTGAATATAGTTAGAGCAAAATACTAAAAATAACTTTAAAGCAGTTGAGTTGTAATATGAATAATTCTCTAGCAACGATTATTTTTGAAAATATCCAAAAAAACTTTGGTTCGCTGAAAGTCCTGAAAGGGATTACAGGAAAAATCAACCAGGGAGAAGTTATCGCTGTGATTGGAGCGTCTGGTTGTGGAAAAAGCACTCTATTACGTTGTTTTAACCGTCTAGAACATATTGATGGTGGAAATTTACTCATCAATGGGATTGATATTTCCTCCCGGACTGTAAATCATCAGGTATTACGACAATTACGTACTCAAGTCGGGATGGTTTTCCAGCAATTTAATTTATTTCCCCATTTGAATGTACTGGAAAATATGACTCTAGCTCCCCAGAAGGTTTTAGGAAAAACCCCCAAGGAAAGCGCTGAGTTAGCAGCAGTATATTTAGATAAAGTTGGTTTATATGATAAAGCTTCTGCTTATCCCGAACAACTTTCCGGGGGACAAAAGCAACGAGTGGCGATCGCTCGGAGTTTATGTATGAACCCACAAGTTATGTTATTTGACGAACCTACCAGTGCTTTAGATCCAGAGCTTGTGGGTGAGGTTTTGCAAGTGATGCAGCAATTAGCCTCGGAAGGGATGACGATGGTAATTGTTACTCATGAAATGCAATTTGCACGGGAAGTAGCTGATCGGGTGATATTTTTGGATAAAGGTGTCATTGCTGAACAGGGACAAGCTGATCAAGTTCTCACTCATCCCCAAAGCGATCGTTTACAGATTTTTCTGAGTCGTCTGAATGTACGGTTGTAGGGGATGGGGTGGGGGAGGTGGGGAGGTGGGGAGGTGGGGAGATTAGAATTTTTGCATGTTATGGGTGATGGGGTCAAAACCTCTCGAAAACTTGGTGCTATTGTCATAATAAGCACCAGTCAAATTTGCTCCGTATAATTTAGTATAATTTAGCTTTGCTCCTCGTAAATTAGCCTCTTTTAAGTTGACACCACACAAATTAGCTCTGGTTAAATTTGCTTGTGCTAAATTAGTTTGACTTAAATCAGCTCCCCACATTTTTGCTTTAGCTAGATTAGCTTGACTCAAATCAGCTCCCCATAAATTGATTCCTGGGAGGTAAATACCGATCAAGTTTGCTCTAACTAAATTAGCAGATGGAAAATATCTCTCCCCACCCGCATATCGTCGTTTTAGTTCTTCAGCATTCATAAAAATACTCAATATGCGGGAGGTTATGCTATTTACTTACACCTACTCCATGAGGAGAGGTGTAAATAGTTTAGACTTTCTTGACAGCGAAAACATCAAACTCAAATGTTGCTAGTAATTGATTGCCAGCATATACTTCTATTATATGCTTCCCGGTCGGATCTCCAGAGGCAATCGTCCAAAAATTCTCAATTACTCCATTACTAACTGTTTCTTTCCGCTTAGATGTAGCTGTAGTACCATCAGCAGAAATGGAGAAATTGTCACCGAACTCTGTCCCCCAAGTTTGAGGAGCTTTTGGTAAATGTAAAACTTCCCGCCATTCTATCTCACCTTGGTAATTTTGGAGGTGAATTCTCCACCCATAAGCATCACCTTCACGCAGTCTTACTTTACTCGTGGGTAGAATCGTAATTTTACCTTTAGAGCTAATGCTCTTCATTCCAAACTCGGTTTGAGTGACAGTAATTGCTCTTTCAGGGATTGACTGAGGATGAGGAAATGTGGAGGGATTTTCTGCTACAACCGGAATAATATTGTTTAACTCGACAGTGATTAAACCAGATATTAGCCAAAATGAAGCTAGTGCTAACCTAGTAGCCGAAATTTTCATTGTCATCTCCCATTAAATCTGGATATTTATTCAATTCTCAAGAAAATGCTCAAAACCCCTGAAAAAAAGTAATTTTTTGTTCAATTTGCTTTTCAGCAGGCGGCAAACAGGTGATAAATATTAGTGGTAATAGACTGCTTAAATTAGCAACTAATACTAACAACCACAAAGAATCAAAATTAATTGCCGTCACACCAAACCCATGCATCATTAATGCTCCTAATTGGTAGCCAATCATTCCTCCTAAATTATTCGCTGACATTAATATCGCAAAAAATGTTGCTTCTATTCCAGGAGGACAAAGCTTTGCTCCTAAAACTAATACTGGCATAAATGCAATTCTACCCATGACGGCGATAATTAAATTATCACCTAAGTTAAACCATTGGTCATCTATACCTAATATTCGGTTAGTATGGGTTACTAGTACTAACGTTGTCATTTTTAAAATTGTTGATAAAACAATACTCCCACCAAAAATTAACCGAAAAGACACATTTTTCAGGAAGCGTTGAAAAATCCATACCCCCATTAAGGCAGCAAAATTTGTGATTAAGCCCACCTTTCCTAAAAATTCTGGCTCAAAATGTAGTTCGTTGGTAACGAAAAAGAAAAAGGCTGATTCTGTATTTGGTGTAGCGTGCCAAATCAAAACAAAAAATGTTGGTAGCCAAATTGCTTTTTTGGTCAGGCTTTGACGTAATAATTGTAGTTGCTCTTTGACGCTAGCAGAATTAGTTTGATTAATTTCTTCAGTATTTTTCTTGAGGGGAGTTTCTGCTATTAACCAAGCTACACTAGCAATAATTAACGGAAATATAGCGGTAATTCCAAATACAGTACGGGTTGAGAAATGCTCTAGTAATAAACCGCCAAAATAAGCGGCAATTAGACCTCCAATTGCGGTAACAGCCCAACAGAGAGATTGTAGAGAACCGACTAGAGCTTGGGATTCTGTTCTTACCCGTTCCACAATCAGAGAATCTACGATCAGATCACTAATAGCGATCGCCAGAGAGCAGAGTATAATTGCAATAGTTGCTTCCTGGGTAGTATTAACTATGGTGGCTAAACTGAGCCAACCAACGATTCCTAATATACCAGATAATACTAAGTAGGGACGCCGACGATAGCCAAATATAGGTACACCATCAGAAATAAAGCCAAACAATGGTTTGAGAATCCAAGGTAAGGTTCCCAGTGCTAACATCGTGGATACTTCCACTGGACTTAGTTGTAATTCATCTTTCAAGAAAAAGCTGACAGCTAGACGTGCTAAACCGACTATACCTTGAACAAAATAAACGCAAAGTATGGCAAATAATTCACCACTAGGTTTATTACCAAAGAACATTTTCTCCTTTACTGAGTCTTCGACCTTGGGTATGCCAGAGGATTGAATCAGCATTATATGAAAATTATTGAAGTTCCGTTTACTTTTATATCATACTTAAATTTAATTTTTGGAACTGTACCACCAGAACGTGACCTAGCAGAGATATCTGATATCATCTTTTACCAAGGACTACCAATCATCGTAAATGCTGCCCAATAATAGGGATGACTGAAGTTGATGGACTTTGATTTGCTCATCCCCATTGGTGATAATTTTCCTATTCCTGTTTGCCCTTTGACCATAGCAATTTGAGCACGTCGCAGAGCTTCGGCTTTGATGGGAGCGGTTTTTAATTCTCGGTAAAATTCACTCATCAAGACGAGAGTCCCTGTATCACTTACATTCCAAAGACTGGCAATTGCTGATTTGACACCAGCTTGCACAGCTAAACCAGCAAATCCTAATTCTGCATCTTCATTTCCCAATGCAGTGCGACAAGCACTTAATACTAATAACTCGACTGGGGGATGATTCCAACCAAGTTGACGAATTTGGTCTAGCTGTAACTTCCGCTCCCATAATTGAATATAAGAATTACTTAAGGAACCTGATTTAAATTCTCCATGAGTTGCTAAGTGAATAATTCCATATAATTGTTGGTGCCGTTGAAATTTAAGATTTGCTAAAGTAAAATCTTGATTCAGAAAAGATTTTCCTACCCAACTATCTTGGGTAATTGCTGCTAGTTCCTGTGGTACTGCGGGTAAAGGTGGTAAATTAGTAAACTTTGATGCTCCCATTGCTAAAACTTGAGTTTTCTTGAGGTCTGTATAACTAGTATCAGTGAGACTCAAACTAGGCATTAAACCCACACTATATTTTTCAATCAAAAACTGTTTCCCATCATGTAATGCTGCTAAAGGAATAAATCTTAAACCCTTGTCCGCAATAAAGGTAAGATTACTAATGCCCTGTATTTGTAATTCAGATTCCAATGGTGTAATCAACCATTTATATAACTGTTGACTGGAATCCAAGTAATTGTTTGTATAGACTTTGATGGGAGAAGTAACTTGTCGGGAAAATTCTTGAGAAACTTTTAAAACCTCTGCTTTGTTGACTCCCATAATCTGTTTGCGAATTGGTTTACCATGAGCAGTTACTAAAATAACTTCTAATAAATTATTATCCTGTTTTTCTTGTTTACTATTAATATCCTTGGGACTAAAAAAAACATAGATAATGGCTGGTTTTATTCCTGTAATTGATTCTACACGATTCAGGGTTTCTTGAGGATTACTACTGGTCAAATTATTAACATTATCGGGTAAAGATAAATATTTTTTAAATTGGTCAGAAAAACGATTTTCTAATTCAGGAATACCTGTATTCAACTTTCCACGAAGAGGATTACCTGCATTAAATCTAATATTTATATCTCTCTTAATTGGTTTTTCTGTAGGATTTTTCTGAGGAGCGTCAGTTAATTTACTTCGTATTCCTGGAACACCCATTCCTGGAACACCCATTCCTGAAACTCCCGTTCCTGAAACTCTAGTTGCCGCAGTTATAGCTTGAATATTTGTAGTCCCAGAAATTCCAGAACTAGTAATAATTTGAATATTCTTTAGGGTATAATTACTAGGGAAAGATTGTGTAAGTGCAATTGTATTCGCTAGAGAACTAGTAATTGCTCCAGCAGTACCATTATCTGTGGCATTACCCACAATTAATGGAGTACCAACTAACCCACCACCATGTTGGAGAATAATCGCTCCTCCCTGATTATTATCAGCACTAGAAATACTAGAAATTATGCCATTTTTATCTGTGAACGTGTCTAAAGATTGGAACAAACCAAGTGTATTTATATTAACTAATCCTCCATTTCCAGTACCCAATGCCTGAGCATTAATATAATTAACTTGAATTTTACCTGGAGCGGTGAGTATGACATTACCAGCATTATTATTAAATGCAGAAGTAATCAAATTACCTGTGTTAATAGTACTACTGCTAATGATAGATATCCTTCCTGACGAGGAAATACCATTGGTGTTGATACTGAAATTAAGTCCATTGAATTTGTTGCTTATACTAGAAAAACTACCTCCTTGAGTGCTAATATCTGTACCCGTATTCACGATTCCCAATTCTGGACTAATACTTATACCAGAACCAGTTAGCACAATTGTGCCATCACTATTAACTGTTAATCCCTTGGCATTTCCCACTCCAGCACCCGTAAGTAACTGTGGTAAAGATAAAGGTGAGAGATTAATTTGCTCATTGGCTACTGCCTCAAGTTCTAAACTTAACAAATTTCCTACTTGACTCAACCGCACTAAATTTTCACCCTTGAGTGCAGTCACAACAATTTGCCCTTCTGGTGCTGACAATTCTCCAGTATTAATGACGCTTCCAGCTAATAAATTCAGATTTGCTCCTGATTTAACAGATAAGTTACCAGTGTTAATAATACTTCCTGGTTGTTGGGTGACAAAAGCAAAAGTATTAGGAGTTCCTGTTAAGTCTAAATAGTTATTAACAGTTAAGCTATTCAACCATTGACTTCCAAATCCAATTTTATTAGCTGTAGTTGCAGTAAAAGAAGCAGGTAAGTTTAGACTGGCATTATTACCGAAAATAATCCCCATTGGATTGATTAAAAATAAATTGGCATTGCTTCCCGTAATTTGAATCGAGCCATTAATGACTGAGGCATTACCACCAACTACCCTACCTAAAATATTCTGAATGGTGGGACTAGCAATAAAATTAGCTGTTTCGCCTGTTTTTAGCCCAAATTGATGAAAACTATGAAAAAGATTGATGCCATCTTTAGAAGTATCTCCACCTGTAATGTTATAGAGATTACGGGTAGTTGTTACAACATTAGTGGTACTCCCAGCAGATGAGGTGATAGATTGTGCTTGAACTTGGTCAACGGAGAGAATAACACTCAGCAGCAGAAATAATCGGGTGAAAGTAGAGAATTTCATCGGTTAGTACCAGTAACTAGGTAGAATATTACAGAAATCATATTAGAGCAGGTGTATCCAGCGCGTGAAGCTATTTGTATACCACACTCCGGAATTAACTCCCACAGATGAAACGCCAGGATGCGCGATCGCTGTTGATGTCCTGCGAGCGACTAGCACAATGGCAACTGTTTTAGCCGCAGGAGGTGAAGCTGTACAAGTCTTTAGTGATTTAAATCATTTGATTGAGGTCAGCGAAAAATGGAACCCAGACCAACGTTTGCGAGCTGGAGAACGAGGAGGTGCGAAAGTAGCTGGCTTTGAATTGGGTAATTCTCCGCTTGACTGCACCCCAGAACTAGTCAATGGGCGACGTTTGTTTATTAGCACTACCAATGGTACCCGTGCTTTACAACGAATCCAAGATGCTCCCATTGTCTTAGCTGCTGCTCTCATTAACCGGGCTACAGTGGTGAAATTTCTCCTCGAAAAACAACCAGAGACAGTGTGGATTGTTGGTTCTGGTTGGGAAGGAAGTTTTTCTCTGGAAGATACCGTTTGTGCAGGTGCGATCGCCCACAGTATTTGGCAGCAGAGTAACTTATCTCTAGAGGAATTGACTGGTAATGATGAAGTTACCAGTGCGATCGCTCTTTATTCTCAATGGCAACATGATTTGTTAGGACTACTTCATCAAGCTAGTCATGGTAAACGATTATTACGTTTGGGATGTTTAGAAGACTTAAAATACTGTTCCCAACTTGATACTTTAGATGTTTTACCTATACAGCAAGAACCTGGCGTTTTGAAAGCCAGATTTTAGGAAGGGTGGGGAGGTGGGAAGAGGCAGGGGGCAGGGGGCAGGGGGAGAAGAGGACAAGGGGCAGGGGGCAGGGGGCAGGGGGCAGGGGGCATGGGGAGAAGAGGACAAGGGGCAGGGGGCAGGGGGCAGGGGGAAGAAATAGAATTAAAATATCCTATCTCCCCATCTCCCCATCTCCCCATCTTCCCATCTCCGTTTCTCCCCCCTGCACCCCGCACCCTGCCCCCCTGCCTCCTATCTCCCCCCTGCACCCCGCACCCTGCCCCCCTGCCTCCTATCTCCCCCCTGCACCCCGCACCCTGCCCCCCTGCCTCCTATCTCCCCCCTGCACCCCGCACCCTGCCCCCCTGCCTCCTATCTCCCCCCTGCACCCCGCACCCTGCCCCCCTGCCTCCTATCTCCCCCCTGCACCCCGCACCCTGCCCCCCTGCCTCCTATCTCCCCCCTGCACCCCGCACCCTGCCCCCCTGCCTCCTATCTCCCCCCTGCACCCCGCACCCTGCCCCCCTGCCTCCTATCTCCCCCCTGCACCCCGCACCCTGCCCCCCTGCCTCTTCCCCCCTACTCCCCTAACCAGCCAGCAAAATTCTTTTGCTGTTGTTCGCTGGGTGTTCGACACGTTTAATGTGATACCTAAGTATGCGTGGTGTGGTTAGTGTGACACTATAATTCCGCAATTCATCTTGGTGAAAAACTGTGATTTGAATAGTATCGTCGGGTTGATAATCTTTTAGGCGATCGCTTAATTGACTGGGGGCTATTTTTATACCATTAATTGCTAACAACTCATCCCCGGCATCAATACCAGCAATTTGTGCAGGTGAATCAGTTTCTACAAATTTAATGATTTCTCTACCATTTTCGGTATTAATTTTAACGCCTAAATAAGGTTCTTCATCTTGTTCACTGACTAAATGTAAACCAAAAGGCTCTAAATACTGATTAAAAGGTAAATCCTCAGTAGTATGTAAGTAGCGTTGCCAAAAATCTGTTAAGTCGATTTCTGCCACTGAGGCAATCACTGTCTGCAACTGTTCTGGAGTATAGCCAATTTCGGCTTTGCCAAATTGCTGCCACATTTTCAGCAGGACATCATCAAGCGATCGCTGATTGTGATGAATACCCCGAATCAATAAATCGAGTAATAGTGAAATCATTTCCCCCTTTAAATAGTAGGAAATTTGGGAATTAGGACTATTAGCATCGGGACGATAAAGTTTAATCCAAGCATCAAAACTAGATTCAGACAGGGATTGTACTTTACGTCCTGGTGTCGTTTCGTACCGAGTAATTTCCTTACTCAAATGATGTAAATAAGATTTAGCATCATAAATTCCTGCCCGTAAAGGAATTAACAAGTCATAGTAACTAGTAGTTCCCTCACAAAACCAAAGTGAGGATGTATAGTTTTCCTGGTCGTAATCAAAAATATCTAATCCTTGAGGACGAATCCGCTTCACATTCCAAAGATGAAAAAACTCATGTGCTACTAACTGGAGAAAGCGATCATATTTATCGGTAGTCCGAAATCCAAACCGTTGATAAATCAAGGAACAGGAGTTTTTATGCTCTAAACCGCCATAAGCTTGATTTAATAAATGTAGCAAAAATACATATCGTTCATAAGGCAAACCACCAAATATTTGCGCTTCTACTTGGATAATTTTCTGAATATCAGTAATCATCCGCTGTGGGTCTAAATTTCCCTGTCCCCAAATGGCTAATTCATGGAGTTTACCTAAGACTTGAAAATGATGTAACTGATGACAACCAATCTCAAAAGGGCTATCAACTAGAGTGTCAAAGCTATCAGCCAGAAAAATATTGGTTCCGGTCGTAACAGTTGGTAATCCTGTGGTGATCTGCCATTCTGGGTATGGTGGGTGAATAGTAACCTGAATTGGTTGCCGATCATAATCCAGTATTCTTAAAAATAGTGCGGCACCATTAAAATACCCGTGAGTAGCATCCAGGTGATTGGTGCGTACAGATAGTTCATTGGCAAAAACCCGGTAATGTACAGTTAATTCAGAAATACCTGCTGTTACTATCTGCCAATGATTTTTACTGATTTTCCGCCAAGGTAAAGGTTGTTCTGTCAAAGGCGGCAAAATCCTGTAAATTCTTGGCATATTCTCTGACTAAGTAGGAACCGGGAGTCCAAACTGGCAGTTTTAAATCCAGAATTGGTGACAGATAGTTCTCCAGGTGTAAAGTTACCTCAAACAGATGATTTTCTGGTTGAGGCATACTGACTAAATAATGAATCGTCGGTGCGATTTCCTGAATTTGGGTGTTGAGACGAGGTGCTGTTGCTTCTGTCATCTTGAATCCTGAGTTATTTTAAAAGGCAATCGGGAATCAGTCATCGGTGATTTAATCCCGGTTAGACTTTGCCAGCTAATTGGGTCAACTGTCGGAAGTTGATCAAATGAATCTTTTGATTAGCGTGATCGATTTTGATCCATTCTTTTTCATGAAGTTTTTCCATAATTTTAGTAGTTTCCTCAACGCTAATTTCTGTGACTTCTGCTAAATCTTTAAAGGGGATGTTAAAAATCTCTCTGCCTTGGTCTGATTCTTGACCATAGCTCTCGCTTAAACTAACTAGAGTATGTGCCAGCTTCACTGCGGGGGGTGAAGACCGCATTTGCAAGCGCAGGTTTATTTGCCGGACTCGCCGCACCATCAATTGCAACATCCGGTGATGTAACTGTGGGTCTTTAAACAGAATTTGGATAAAACGCTCTCTGGAGACACTCAGTAGTTTAACTGATGAAAGGGCAATCACATCAGTTGACCGTGGAGATTCGTCTAAAACTGCCATTTCTCCAAAGAAATCACCCCGACCCAAAATCGCGATCGCCACAGAATAATCTCCAACCGTGCGCCGGACTTTTACCCAACCAGACACTAGAAAGTAAACCGCGTTACCCCAAGCATCCTCCATCAAAACAGCCCGTTCTGAAGGATATTCATGTTCAATGGCCACAGTGAGCAGCCATTCCAAAGTTTGGGGACTGGCCGTACTCATCAAGGGGAAAATATCACTAAAAACCTCGGTCTGCATGAAATATTTGCAACAAATGAATTCAATAGCGGAAAACTAAGTTTACTACTATAAGTTTATTTAAACGTTGATTTTGCACTGAATTACGTAGCATAGGTGGGTACGCATTGAGTTTAAACCCAGAAATTTAGTCGATATATGCTTGAATTACAACATAACAATTATGCAGGGAAATCGAAATCAGCGTTTTTACTGTCAGAACTATTACTTGCCATTGCCTGGTAGGTAATTATAGTCAGTCAGGATTTTGATCTGTTGGTCTAAATTATCTACTAGTTGATTTAGGGTAGTTAAAGCTTCTAACTGCTGCGGATTATGGTACGTATTCAGGGTCAGCCGTTCTTGCATCTCATGTAACATAAAGCTGAGTTGCTTAGTTACGCCTAATGTATCCCGACTTAAATGAGTTAATTGTTGTTGTTGATAAAACTTTAATGCTGCTCCTCGTAGAACTTGTAGGGTAGCCTCTTCACCATAGACACCTGGCATAATTCGCAAACGGAGTAATAAACGGTTTTTTTGATAAAGACATTCTTTCTCTATTTGCCGTGGCTCTGTGATAGATATAAGCGGCATCCCCGTAAATTGTTTTAATTCATTCAGCACTCCTTCAAAAACAGATAGTGATAGTTTGTCTACCACAGACTGTAAAACTCCATTATCACTCCAAAGTATTCTCCCTTCATCAGGTTGTCTTTCCCAATATAATCGACCAATTCCTCCCACCAAAACTCGTCCTAGTAATTCTTCCAGTAATTTTTTGGGTGGTAATGTGGCTAATACTTCCACCGGACTGAATTGCTCAGGAATTTGTACAGGTAAAATCTGTACTTTTTCTGTTGATACTTCTTCGGGGGATAAATTCGGCTTGATACTAACATTTAAGGCGTTTAATAAATTGTTAGTTGTAGACGCATGATTAAGCTCTATATCTGATGGTAAATCTGCTTCTGGTGCCGGAGGTTGCTGTTTTTCTACCTGTTCTATTGATTGGTAATTAGATTCCGAATAGTCAATAATATGCTTAATAGTTTCTTGACTGGATATTTCCTCATTTTTTACTTCATCCGCAAGCGGTTTTTTCTGATTAGGGGCGGATGTATTTTTGTAATTGAGGTAGGCAGATAGTACAGTGCGGTGAACATCGGCGGTAATTACCTCTGGCACCATTGTGAAATTCATGTAAGACAAAATCCCCTGAACATAATCAAGAGCAGCCGTATCTTGGGGATAAACCATACCCAGCATCAAATGATTGTCTTCTAGCCCAAAGGGTAAAACTTGGTGATAGAGACAAGCTTCAAAGGATAAGAGACTATCAATTAACTGAAATATTTGTTCTTTAACCCCTCCTTGCTGCCACTTAGTTTGAGCAGTTGTTAGCATTTGATGCCAAGTCCCTGTGGTATCAGTGTGTTTGCCCTCTGAAGACAACATAGCTTTGATTGTTTGGTGTTTCCTTCTCTCACTATTTTGCCTTGAAGTTAGTGAAGTGCAACTAAAATTACTTTGTTATATTAATAAAAGTTAAATTATCTACAACAAATAAAACCTAAATTCACCTCAACATCTTCATCATTGTCAGTTCTAGCAGTGTCACCAATGGTTAATCGAAAATAGTCTGATTCCTGCTATATCTCGCTCTGAATCAATTCTCTGTTCTTAAAGATTGTGCTAAAAGATAGATTTTAGTCCATTCACCCAAAACTTGATGCGTTTTAAGTTTTAATAACTGGGCTGTATTCTCTATCGAATTACCTGCTCTCCGTAATTTGAGAATTTCTTGCCCTAATGGAGCTAATTGTGCTGATAATTGCTGCCATTGGTTTGGTGTTAGTCCAAAATTATGTTCTTGTAAGGAAATGGCTAGCCAGTTATCTACTAAATCGGGTTGATTTTTGAGAGCAAAAACCCGTACAGCATGGTAGCTAATTTTTTCTCGCAGTCGATACACTTCTTTGATCGGTTTATTTAACTTCTTGGCAATTTCCTCTTGAGATTTACCTTGTAAATATAATCGCAGCCACTCTGCTGCTTCTGTTCCCAGATTTGAGAGTAAATATTTTTCTAGTTGCTCATGTACTGTTTGACGCAAGACCAGTTGTTCTTCTTGTGCTTGTATCTCTTGATAATCAGCGATCGCTTGACTATCGATTAAGTTAATTCGATGATCATCGTCGTCGGTGGGAACTTCTTCAGAAACTAACCTGATTAACTCGCTAGTGGGTACTTGGGTTAAGCCTCCACGCTGAGTCCGACGCAAATAATTGACAAATCGATATAGGATGATGGGCTGATTACGCACTGGTCGTAAACAATACTCTTCCACGGTAGCTAAGAGTAAGGTATCTCGTAATCGTCTATCAGTGGTAATTTCTGCAATGCTGATGATTTGTTGTTGAATATAAGTATCACTTTGCAGCAATTCCTGGAGTATTTCCTGTAATACGTCAATGACTGTACGTTGGCGATCGCGACTCAGCGCAATCCAAGTTTGGATTTTATGACGTAAGGTAATTAAACCGCCCAATCGACTGATCAAGTTATGATATGCACGTTCTCGACCCACACCCAAATATCGCTGGTGTAAAATCCGCCAACGATATTGGATGGATTGCTTAGTAATCTCAAATGCCTTAGGGTTAAGGGAATCGAGCCGATTTAAATCAAGTCCCAATAGCCAAAGCACAATACTCTCTCTCGTGGGAGTAGTTTGTGCTGGACATTCAGCAACTAAACGCTTTTGCCAATATTCCTTCAGGTTTGCTACGTCCTCTATCATATCGAGATTGCGCTCCTCGCAACTCTGTCTTAAAGTTTGCATCACAACCTCCATTACCGTCCCATTTAACTGCTCAACTAGTAAACACTCAGATTATTTAATCTTTCTTAACCGAAGATATTTTTACTATTCCTTTCTTTATTACGTCTTGATTCACTAAAATTATGCAAAAGTTGGCAATTTATATAAAAAGGGAACAGAGAACAGGTAACAGAGGAGAGGGAACAGGGAACAGGGAATATGGAATAGAGAGATAAAAATGCCCCCTAAATGAAGAGGGGTTTACTCGGTGACTCCTGATTCCTGACTCCTGACTCCTAATATCTAACGTCCGCTTGATGATCTGACGATAGGATTTTCTACAGATTCACGATATTGTTGAACCTGTTCTGTGTAGGCAATTGGCAGTACAGCTTCAACATTTTCATGAGGACGAGCAATAATTACCCAAGATTCAAGTGTGCCACCGTGAACATTTTGTGCAGCTTCCACACCAGCAGCCATTGAGGTTTTGACTTCAGAAACATCCCCACGAATATTGACTGTAAAGCGGGCGCTACCGACTCTGATATAACCGACAAGAGTAACTCGACCGGCTTTTACCATTGCATCTGCTGCTGCTAACACAGCAGGAAAGCCTTTAGTTTCTAATGATCCAACTGCCTGTAATGACATTTAGTAATCTCCTATATAAACCCATGTAGTATGCTGGAAACGAACTTTCACAACTTCAAAAATAAATTCCTCTAAAAGAATTTACTTAGAACATGCGGAAAGGCTCAGATTTTTCAGTGAAGTGAATTGGTAAAATGGTTTCCACATTTTCCGGGGGATTGGGTACGATGTAGTGGGTAATAACTTGACCACCATGAACTTGCTCTCCGGCTAGGATTCCTGCTGCAACTGCTGTTTTAACTTCAGCAACATGTCCCCTGACGGCGACTAAGAAGCGAGCGCTTTCTGCTAGACCATAATATACCAACGTGACACCAGCAGATTTGACCATTGCATCTGCTGCTGCTAACACACAAGGAAAACCTAAAGTTTCAATTACGCCAACTGCCATTGGCATAACTTGACTCTCCTCCAGGCAGTGATAAGTGATATTCATTGTACGAGGATTTGGTTCCCATTTTGATGAGCGAACAAATTTTCTTGCACATCCTGCCCCTTCCCCCCTGCCCACTGCCCCCTGCCCTTGCTATATGTTTCCAACTTTTCTCCCTAGCGCCGTTCAACAACTGACCGAAGCCACCTCCATTGCTCTGGCTCAAAGTATCAAAAGCCAAGCAATTACTACTTCCCTAACTAATCAATCCATTGCCACTACTTATGTCAATCAAGGAAGTGGCACAATACCTATATTATTAATTCATGGTTTTGATAGTTCTGTTTTGGAATTCCGTCGGCTTTTACCACTACTTACTGGTACTCATGAAATTTGGGCAGTAGATTTATTGGGTTTTGGTTTTACAGAAAGACTTTCGGCTCTGGCTTATAGTCCCACTGCCATCAGAACCCATCTTTATCAATTTTGGCAAACCCTGATTAAACAACCTGTGATTTTAGTGGGTGCTTCTATGGGGGGTGCAACGGCAATTGATTTTACACTCACTTATCCAGAAGTAGTCCAAAAGCTAGTTTTAATAGATAGCGCTGGTTTAAAAGGTGGTTCACCATTAAGTAAATTCATGTTTCCACCGCTAGATTATTTAGCTACATCAATTTTACGTAATCCAGGAATTCGTACTCGCATATCCCGTGCTGCTTATTATAATCCTACCTTGATTTCTGCTGATTCTTTATGTTGTGGCGCCCTACATCTACAAATGCCAAATTGGCATCAAGCATTGATTGCTTTTACTAAAAGTGGTGGTTATCAAGCTATTCCACTTCAGCAACTTGCACAAATTGAGCAACCAACCATAATTTTATGGGGTGATACGGATAATATTTTAGGGACTGACGATGCTGAAAAGTTTCAGCAAGTAATTCCTCAAAGTCAACTTTTCTGGATTAGAAATTGTGGGCATATACCTCATTTAGAACAGCCACACATCACTGCTGAATACATTTTGAAGTTTGTGAGTAATTAGTATCCTTTTATCAATTAAAGTAGAGCGGTCATCTTGCCCATCTGAGTTCAATGGCGGGCAAGATGCCCGCTCCACGTCTAATTAATTTTGAATTTTGAATTTTGAATTTTGAATTTTGAATTAGTATTATTCCCTAATCGTATAACCAAGTATTGTCAGCAAAATCATCATTACTTTGTGTTGGTTGTTCCTGCAACCTTTCTGGTGATCTGTGTGATTTTCGGTAACTTAGAGGATTATAACTTTCCTTAATTGGGGCTTTAACTATTTCCTTGACTTGTACTTGTTTGAAACTATTATTTTCTTCAATTAGTTGAGAATTAGCTTCTGCTAATTGTAAAGCAGTTTTTTTAGTTTCTTCAAGTTCATCTGAAAATTTCTCCACTAAGGATTTTTGCTCACTTAAATCTGAACGTAAATCTTTAATTTCTTGTTGAAGTTCGAGTTCTTTTTTCTGGAATGATTTCAAAGTATTTTTTTTAGTTTCTTCGACTTCATTTGACAATTTTTCTGCTAAAGATTTTTGCTTATTTAAATCTGAATGCAAATCTTTAATTTCTTGTTGCCGATACAGTTCTTTGCGATGGGATTCTTCCAGGGATGCACGCAAATCTTGAATAATTGTTTCTAAGTCCTGAATTTTCTGAGAAGTTAAATCCTCTGGAGATGAAGAAGTTGTCTGATTTATAATTGTTTCGGCAGCCACTGTGATGGCTGGTTCCTCTGAGGAAATTATCGGTTTTTGCACTTCTTCTTCTAGTAAATCAGTTAGACGTTTCCTAGCCATTATTTTCTCCAATCTCGCTGTAATTCGTTAGCCACACGACGGTAATCTAAATCTGCTTCTATTGCGTTTTTTCCGCGCCATTGAGTAATTGCTACACCCTCAAGAGCTGCTCGTTCATGAGCTTTATAGATTCTGATTAAGGCATCAAAAGTCGGAATACCTAGACGCAAAAGAGTATTTTTCGCTTCTAGCGCTTCTCCTAAACTTCGAGTATCGACTTTAGTTAATAGTACTCGATGGGGAGTACCCACAGGAGCAACAGCTTCTTTAACTGTCTCAATCAGGACGGCTAAATCCATTGGTGCTGGGGGTGTAGGTAAAACCAAATAATCCGCGATCGCCACTACTGTGGCCAAAGCCTCGGAACGTAGGGCTGGCGGTGTATCCACCACTACCAAGTCATACCCAGTAATTTTCTTCATTTCCCCTAAAAGCTGGGGATTGGTTTCTTGGGAAAGGTCAAACCCAATTTCCTGCTGATGACGTCCACACCACCAACTCGCAGAACCCTGAATATCTGCATCTACGAGAATTACCTTTTTTTTGCGGGCAAAGTTAGCAGCCAGATTGACTGCGGTGGTCGTTTTACCGACTCCTCCTTTGCCATTGAGGATAACGATGATCTTTGGCACTGCTTACTTCCGATAATGCCTATTTAAAATATACCTTGTTCTATAACTTAATAAAAAATTATAATTTTTTGCTATCTTTGAAAAATAAATCTAAATAACCGAGTCAAAAATTTGTAGCGCAGTCAAGTTTAGCTGTGGGAACGTAGAGGATATAATCCGGTCAGTTCCTCTAAATGGTATCATTTGATATTCCGCGTCAATTAATTCACAGACAATTTCCCTCTCCCCTGTTCCCCGTTCCCTCTTAACTAAAACATATCAGTCTGGATCAGCCGATTGAAGTTTGCGAGTGGCGATCGCTCCAGAAATGGAACACATAATGATGGTGAGGATGAGTACCTCTAATCCCCGAATGAGAGTCATATACATAGGCAAGTTCGTAGCTTTTTGAGTGAAGTGGTAAAGTGCCAAAGAGACTCCCACACCAGGGAAAAAGCCCAATACAGCTAAAATTAAGGCTTCTTCAAACACCACCAACAGCAGGTAGGAATGACGATATCCCATCGCTTTAAAGGTAGCATATTCTTGAAGATGAGCATTAATATCAGCAAAGAGGATTTGATAGACGATAATCACCCCCACTGCAAACCCCATGGAGACACCAAGATTAAAGATAAAACCGATGGGGGAGTTATTTCGCCAGAAGTCATTCTCAAATTGAATAAATTCAGCATGGGTCAACACTAACACATCATTTTTAAGATAATTCCTTAATTGAAGTGCCACCTTCCCCGGTTCATACCCTGGTTTGACTTGGATTAAACCTAAACTAATACTACTTGCAGGTCGCTTGGGAAATAACCGCAACAAATTCTGATCACTAGTAATCAAACTCCCATCAGTGCCGAAGGAAGCCCCAATCTTAAATAAACCACCAATGGTAATTGTCCGTTTATCGATTTCTGTAGTGACAATTTTACCTTGGTCTATTTGGGCGATCGCATTTTGATAATCACCTCTAGCCCCACGGTCAAACAAAACTGTATCCGGTAGTTTGATACTTGATAATTGCTGATTAACTTCTGGTAAATTAAAGATGGGCTGATTAGGATTAAAACCAATGACTAACACCCCTGTTTCCCGATGAGTTTGGGGATTTTTCCAGGTAATCACATTAAAATAGGCGCTGGTGGCTGACTTCACCCCTGGTACATCCATCGCTTGGTAGATGCGGCGTCTAGAAAAGACAGATAAACTTTGGATGTTACGCGCTTGAGGACTAATTAAAATAATATCCGCTTGTAAACTCCGATGTAATCTGGTGTTACTGTCATACAATGCTGTTTGAAAGCCTAGTTGCATAAACATCAGCACATCAGCAAAAGCAATCCCAGATAATGCCACTAATAACCGACTTTTTTCATGAGTCAGTTGTAACCATCCCAGGGGGGTACGTCGTTGCCATTGGGAAAATAGTTTGGTCAAATTGATCAAAGTTGAATGACTACCTTAACTTGCATATTGGTTAATGGGGCAGCTTTTTGGCTAGAAACCGGATCTAAACGAACATGGACTTCGACCACTCTGTTATCAATATTGCTGATGGGGTCAGTATTAATGACAGACTGCCGACGTACTTGTAAGCCGATTCTATCGACTGTTCCCTGTAATTCTATTGATAGGACATCACTCATTACTCGAACTCGTTGTCCGGAATGCACTTTAGTAATATCGTTCTCGTAAACTTCCGCTACCGCGTACATCTGGTGAGTTTGTCCCATCGTGGCAATACCATCATTAGAGATTAATTCCCCTGGACTGGTATGAATTTCAAATATTTGTCCGTCTTGGGGCGATCGCACATAAGCTTGTTGAAGATTAGCTTGAGCTTGGTTCATCATCGCCTGAGCACGACTAACTTCAGCTTTAGCCGCTTCTACATCTACAACCCGCACTTCTGTAATCCGATCTAAAGTAGCTTTAGCCGCTTTTAGCTGTTGCTGACTGCTTAATTGAGCGCGTTTTAACTGTGCTTGTGCTTCTTGGAGAGTTTTTTGAGCAGTTTCTAAAGTTAAACGTTTGCTGTCTCGTTGAGAAGCCGAAATTGCTCCTTCTGTATACAGTGCTTGATAACGTTGGTCTTCGGCTTGAGCATTGAGTAATTGAGCCTGTAAGCGGTCAACCGTAGCTATTTGAATATCAATATCACCTTGATATTCTGCCACTAGACGGGCAATATTGGCCTTTTGGGTGTTAATTTCCCCTCTTTTAGCACCGGCTTGGATACGAGCTAGGTAAGATTGAGTGACTCTGACTTCTTGTTGTGCTGATTTTAAAGCCGCTTCTAGGCGATCGCGATTTGCTAAAATAGCAATTACTTGTCCTTTAGTTACCCGATCTCCTTCCTTGACTAGTAATTGTTCTACACGACTACCCTCTCCAGTGATAGCCGCAGAAATTTTAATGACTTTCCCTTGTGGTTCAATTCTGCCGAGAGAGGTTACAGTTTTTAACTCTGGGATAGTGAGAACAGGATCTGGTACTTTTTGATTAACTGCATCTCGAAATCGGATGCCAGCAATAATACTGATACCAATCACAGTTAATGATGTAATTATTCCTACGGTAATTGGTAGACGTAAAATAGATTGAAAAGATAATGAACGTTGTAGCTTAGAGTTTTGCACAACCGCATACCTTTTAAATGATTCAAAATTAGTTGATTGAAAATGTAATTTTAGGAAAATTTAATTTTCCAGTTTTAGATGCAAACTGAGCATAAAAAAGTCCATAATAACTTGGATGATGACTATGTAAGTGTCACCACCAAATTTACACTAGACATCTCCGAAAATTAATTATGCATTCGTTAAAACCCTTGCTAAGGGAGTATTACAATACGACCCTACATCATTTCTGGAGATGTCTACTTATAAAAATGAAGGTCGCTTACTTCCGGATTGGGAATATGAAATAGGAAAAATTATTAAGAGTTAGCTATTTCCTATTCCTGATTGCCTTTACGATTAAAAATGACCTAGCATCAAGTACTTTCGCAGCTTTTATTTAACTGTGCTGTAACATAGAAGGCTAATAACAATTAAAAATTAAAAAATATCTCTAAAATACTGTCTAAGTATCAATACCCGGACTGATTCATAGTAGCAAAACGATATGTAGTACAGTTTACTGAGATACAAGTAAATTTTAGGAAAAAATTTAAATATACATGATTATATCCTTTTTAGCGTGTATACTAAGTGAAGGTGAATTTCAAGTATCATAAAATATTTCCTAAAAGAAAGAAGTGAGGTGGGGCATGGTTTACGAAAGTGTAAAAAGGAACAAATCGTCCAAGTATCCAGCGCATCAACCACCAAAAGAGAATCAATTTAGTCCCCGTCAATTTCATCCACAAGCACAACCAGAAAATAATTCCAGAGAAGGAGTTGATACAAGTTCAACCAACCTGTTGAGTAGAATACTTGATAATGTCCAGACAAAATCAATACCAGAGGTAGAAGAATCATCAAGATTGGAATCAGAGGAGCAAGAGCACAAATTAGAACAGGATGCTCAAGCACTCTCAGGAGAGGGAGAACCCGAAAAGCCAAATGATGAAAATTCTCATTTATCCTCCCAGGGAGTGATACAAAGGCTTTGTTCAGAATGTGAAGGGGAAAAAGATGCAGAATTGAAGGTAATTGTACAGAGTTAGAAAGTAATGCTACGAATCAAATAACTGCGGTGGAAACAGAAGCCCAGCAGTTTTCCCAAACCTATATGGCAAAAGCTCAAGGCTTTATTGCTAAACTTAATGGGGCATCAGCTGAGGTAAAACAACAACAAGGTCAAGCCAAGGGTCAAGGTAATAGTAACGGTCAAGCATTACAAGCAGAATGGCAAACTCTCAAAACTGAAGCAGAATCACTTTGGAATGGTATTCAAAGCAAAGTTGCTCCTGTAACACAACAAGTTGAGCAAGGATGGCAAGGAATTAATCAAAAATCTCAACAAATTGGTTCACAACTACAACAAAAAGGAGAACAACTTAAAACTTCTGCTAATGAAACTGTGACAGGTGCAGGAAATTATCTCAATGATAAATGGACAACTTTAACTGATAAAGCGTCAGCAGGATTAACAAACTTCCAGGATAAGGTCGGAGCAGCACAAAACTGGGTAGGAGAAAAAGTTAATACTGCTACTAATTCGGCAACCGAAAAAGCAGGAGCAGCAACTAATTGGCTATGGACTAGTACGTAAACTTGAAAAGGAAGGATCTGTTCGCGTGGATTCAATTCACCCAGATGATTTAGCTGCAATCGCCAAATGGTTTAACAAAGAAATTGGAGTACTACAAACTCCGTATAAAGATAAATTACGTTTAGTTTTGGGCATTGAAGATGGTATTTTGGAAGCACACATTAAAAAAGGTGAAGTTTTTGTGGTTCATACTCACCCTGTATTTCGATCCAACATAAAACACTTTGGGATTGATATTTCTAATGCAGGAGAACATACAGAAGCAGTAGTTGATTGGAGTGGACAAATTATTTACTTCAACAAAAAAGGTGTAATTAATCCGAGTACTCCAGATGGTTTCCTACAGTCTATGCCAGATAGCTTTAAATCAGCATTTATAGATGCAAATGGCCATATTGTCGGATACGCTAATATTAAGGCAGAATTAGATGTCAGTGGAAAAATAACAATCAAGGTAGTAGAATGACATTAAAAAAATGTTTTATTTGTAAACGTCCAGTTCTTGAATTAAAAGGTCAGTTCCACAAGTTAGACACATATTTTTTAAATGAACAAGATGATATAGCCTATGAACAAGGTGCTTTTGGCTGGTGCCATACAAGTTGCTTATCAAAATCCTCTTGGGGATCATTCTGGAGTGAACGACGCATTTCTCATATGACAAGCATCATGGGTTACTTAAAACTCCTTAATAGTACTGACCTAACTGTATTATTTGACCCCAGAAGGAACAAATATATTGTGTTACGATCTGATGGTGTAGCCTTTTATATTGAATTACCTCTATTAAAGTATAAAAAAGACTGTCCTACTGGAATTATGTTACCAGTATTTGAGGAAATGAATTTGGAATTGGATGAACCAGAACTAGCTCATAAAATATGTGATACTTTAGCAAAAACTAAAAGCTTTCCTCTACAGGATCTAGTTAATGCCCTTGATCTGAACGACACTCTACTATATCCTGATGCCATTATTGATGGAGTGCTTCTTTTTAATAAGGCTCTCAAGGAAAACTGGGGGGATAATTGGACATCAGGTAATGCATCTTATAGTGAATTTATACCACAAGAGGTTTTAGATGCTGTGCTAAGTGCTTAGAGTTTGGGAAATGTTTACAAGTAGTCTTAGCAATTATTTTTCAATATCACAAGCGAAGATTTGAATGGTCAATATGAATTTAGCTGTTAGTCTAGAAACTCCAGACAAAATTGCACTCCTGCGCTCTATTCTAGGCTTACCATTATTCACAGAAAAAAAATTGCATCGGATCACGGTAGACGCCCGAGAGAAAAAAGTAACTTTAGATTGGTTTGACAAATGGGTAGCTACCTGCAAGCAAACTATTTTTCTCTATTGGGATGAAAACGAAGAAGACTTTATTATCTTCGATCAAGATGGGATGGTTAAAATCATAGTCAGCCAATTTCAGGGTGACGCTCACACTTTATTAACATTGCTTTCACCATTACCTTGGACACTTGCTACATTCAAAACCATACATGATACTTGGCGTAAATCTGATAATATGTATAGAAGTAGAGGTTTTGGCGATTTGCACTTTTCCCACGGCTGGGGTTGCGCCTTTAAAGGTGAGGGACACCAAAGACTTGTTTCCAGACGCTGGCTAGAATTTTGGACCCTGGTATTTCCTTACTGGCGCTAACGATACTTCATTTGTACAGTTCCATGACTTAGAAGCAAATAGTACTATAGCTCTTGAGCAAGCGATGGTGGGCCATGAACGCATGGGTATCTCTGATGTTGGTGGTTATATTCAAACTGATTTTGTGTATACTGAAAAACTTAGTGGTCTGTATGATCCTGAGCAGCGTAAGCTGAAAATTATTGTCCTGGGTAGAGATATCTCTCAACTAGAAATGCTAGAAATGTGTGCTAGTCGTTATTATCAAACATTAGGACCAACACAACCAATAGACAATATTGCCTACATATTTATAGAGGAAGCAAAAGCTCGTGAACATTTGCATGAGTTATGGTTACGTGATTTGGAGTGTTGGACATTCATCAATGGTCTTGAAGTCCGGCTTGATACAGGGTATAATCCTATCCCAAGTAAGCCAGATTGGGTACGGAAACTCGAAGCACAATAAATAATCTAGTCAGATAATACCATCCAATAATTATGGAAAACCAAAACGACCAAAACCAAATTTTCTCTCAAACATTACAGCAAGAATATCAAGAATCCCTGTTAAAGTCTGGTATTCAAGCTGCCAAATTTTTGAGTGAGATTATTGAATTAAAAATTATGCCAGATCCTCGCGCTAAAGAAATGGCTGATGTGGCGCTAGAATTGCTAAAATTGATTAACTCTGCTCCAGAAGAAGTTATCAAATTTAAAGAAGAAAATAATCATTTTTAATGGTGATTAAGTTTCCCATAAGTAATTCATCAATAATTTTATTAGAATGTGAACACGAATCGGAATAATCCTGGCAAAACAACAATTTTTTCAGAAATAGTCAACTTCTTTACAGAAGATAGTTGGTATTTTGTAGAAATACCAGAACATACCACTTTACGACTTGCTTTTCAGGGAAAGAACGGTAAATGGAATTGTTACGCTCAAGCTAAAGAATTAGAGCAACAATTTGTCTTTTACTCTATCTTTCCCATCCAAGTCCCAGAAAATAAAAGACTGATTATATCAGAATTCATTGCTAGAGCTAACTATGGCATGATTATCGGTAATTTTGAATTAGATTTCAATGATGGAGAAATTCGCTATAAAACCAGTACCAATTTAGAAGGAAACAGAGACAGACTCAACTTTGCTCTGATTAGAAGTTTAGTTTATACGAACGGAAAGATAATGGATGAATATTTACCAGGAATGATGTCTATAATTAGTAGTGATATTTCTCCTGAGTCTGTTATTAATCAAATTGAACTAAATCAAGAATTTTCCAATTCATTATATTCTGTTGATATAGAAGAAAAATTAGTTTTAAATTTATCTTCTGAAACTAATTTACAGACAGAAGAAATAATCACTGAGAAACCAGCACATCTATTAACAATATTAACACCAGAAGAAATTGCTCAATTTCATCAAGCATTACAGATAATGCCGCATCATCAACGTAAGCAAGCTGAAGCGATAATTGAGAAAACGAAAAAAGCAATTATTACTAGATTAGGAGAATCGGGATTAGAAACATTCACTCAAGCATATAATTTCTTTCGTGAAGTGAAAATAGTTATTAAAAACCTCAAATTAATTCAGAGATATTCAGGAATAGCTCACCGCACAAAGACACTCTTGCAAAATATAGATTCAGAAAATAGTCAAAATATAGAATTATCAGATATATTGGGGAATGTTAGTAGTCGATTGGAAGAACTACCAAAAGATAAAATAGAGACTAAAAAAGAAATAGAATTATTAATTGAGATTGAAGAATTTAGATATCAATTGACTAGGCATGAAAAATCTCTCAAAAAAGTTGAGTGATGAAGTTTTAATTTAAAGGGATTTCCGATTTTGACTGGGACATCAGTTCCATACAAATAAAATTGTTTAATCAACATAATTCTACACTAAATGTATTATCTATGTAGCGCAAAAAGTAGTTTATAATACTTAAATTATTTTATAAATGTTTTGAGGAATTATGTCGCAAATTTTAGAGCAATCCATACATATAAAAGCTACAGCTACAGTAGTAGAGCGGTGTTTCACTGATTTAGCTCTAATGAAACACTGGCTTAATCCGATACTTCTTTGTGAACCGATGGGAGAAGTTTGGAGTACTAATCTAGGTAGTGAAAGTCTCTTTATTATTAAAATTCCTTTACTCAGACCCTCTTTGAAAAGTGTGGTGGTAGAAAGAGAACCGGGTTTAGTGGTTTGGGAGTTTCAGGGGTTTTTTCGCGGACGCAATAGCTGGGAATGTCAACCGATGGAAAATGGTACTCTCTTATTGAACAGATTTGAGTTTCAAGTTCCCAATCCCCTGATTAATTGGGGTTTTCAAACCTTTGCTGCTACTTGGACAAAAGAAGATATGCAAGCACAGTTAATACGTCTAAAACAAGTAGCAGAGAGATTAAAATGATGGGGAGGTGGGGAGATAGGGAGGTGGGGAGATGATATTTTAATTCTCTCTTTTCTCCTCTGCTCCTCTGCTCCTCTGCTCCTCTGCTCCCCCCATGACCCTCTTACTGACTTCTCCTTTACATTATCATAGGTGAATCTACATATAATGTAGGTTCTTCCATTGTGAATTCTATGCCATAAGCACTTAATCTTTTAGCAATTCCTTCATTCGCTAATTCTAAGAGACGTTTACGGAAGTCAATCGAATTATCATTAGCACCAAGAATAAAGAAACTTACCCTAGCACGAATTCCTGACTTATCTTCCAGAGGAAATAGGTTAATCCTAGTACTATCGGGATCGATACCAAACAAAGTAACGGTACTCTCTTTCACAACCTTGTTCAGCAATGCTTCTTCAGATTTATCTAAGCTACGCTGAAAATCAAGATAGAGCAGAACCATTACCTTTTTCCCTCTGGTAATGTTTTCTATATCAGTATCTGCCATTCTAGAGTTAGGAACAATGACTAGGGTGCTTTTAGCAACAGTTCGTAACTTAGTTGAACGTAACCCAATCGCTTCCACACGAGCTAATAAGGTACCTTGAGAACTTAAATTTAAACGAATATATTCTCCCGGTGCAAAAGGACGATCTAGATAGATAACTATGGTTCCTAACAGCTGTTGCAAAACATTTTGAGCCGCAAAAGCAACCGCAATACCACCAATACCTAAACCTGCGAGTAAACCAATTAAATTCACGTTTTGACTAGAAGCATATGCTAGAGCTGCAACGAAACCAATACCACAATTAGCGATGGTTTCAAATACTAGTAGCAATTCATCAACTTCTAAACCCATCCGGCGAAGTAAATCAATTCCATATACTCGTAGCAGCTGCTGGAATAAACGTGATGCTAAAAACGCGCAACTTGCAATTACTCCCAAATCCATGAAAAATTTTAAGAAGCGATACAACCCTGCATATTGCTGAATAGTATTTAAAGATACCGAACTCAGGACTAGTATCCCGGCAGTTTCCAACAAATTTTCCAGAGGGGCAATTAAATTTTCATAAATCTTGGATATTATTTGAGGAGTAAACCGCTTAAAGACGAAACTCAATATCTCATAAGTATTTCTTCCCACTAGAAATGATGCCAGTAGAAGGAAAAATAAAATAGCTAGTTGGATTCCTAATCCAATTAAAAATTTCCACGTTGCTTCATCAATTATTGATGAAATTGGGAATGAACTTGGCAATGAATTTGGTATTTGCAGTAGCAGGTGCATGATGGTAATATCGTAATTCTTGGTTTAGATGGTAATTGGTGCATCAACATTAATTGGTTTTTCTTCAATATTAAAAGAAATCCCATATTCCTTTAGTTGAAAACTTATGTTTTGTTTCGCTAAATCTAGCATTTGACGGCGCATATCCATTCCTATTTCACCAGATCCCAAAATGAAAAAGTTAATTTGTGCCTGAGTGAACTGTTTTCTGCCATCTCTAACAATTTCTTTGAAATCAACCAGAGTATTACGAGTATCAATTCCAAATAAGTCTTTGGTACTTTCTATGATTACTTGTCTAATCAAGGCTTTCTCTTGTTCAGCAAGTTCTTGATTAAAGTTTAAATAAATTAGGGAAACAATTTTTTTGCCTCCTGTAAAGTTTTCGATGCTGAGAGAAATCAGCGAATCATTGGGAACTATAGTTAAAGTACCTTTGCCAGAATTACGAATTTTAGTGGAGCGTAATCCAATTGATTCCACTCTGCCAAATGTACCATCTGGTAAGCCAATATAGTCATCGACTACAAAAGGTCGGTCGATATACAAAACTGCTCCACCAAATAATTGTTGTAAAGTTTGTTGAGTGCAAAAGCTATCGCTAATCCTCCCAATCCTAAACTTGCTATCACACCTAACAGATTAATTTTGTGCACTTCAGCAAAAATTAGGATGATAATCACAAAAATGACTATATCTGCTAGAAAATTAATTACAACTAGTATCTCACCATTAATTTTTCTCTTTGTGGCAGATTCTCGTAAGTAGCCTTCAAAAAACTTTTCAAACAACCGAGACCCTAACCAGCCAATTATAATTGCTATGGCTACCCCAATTACAAACTCTATATATTTGAGGATATCTGGTTTAGGGACTATCAGCAGAACTATATCAATAGGTATTAATATAGAAACTATTCTCAACCACTTCTTATAAGTAGAAATAGTTTGCTGATAGATTGCTATTGCTCTAGAAGATAAGAAACGACTTAGCAGTAATTCACTCATTTTACTTAAAACTAACTCTAAAACCAATAAGCAAACGAAAGTCAGGGAACCTAACCCAATGACCACCCCAACAATGGCTAAGGTGGATAGGTTATCTTGAATTAATTCAGTCAGGATATCCACAGTATGAACAGATTTATTTATACTTAAGGAACTGCGACACAGTTTCTCACTAAAACATACAGATTGTAAACGGCAACTGATTTGACACGAGAGTATTATAAGTTACATTTAACTAATATTGTCCCCAGATGGTAAAATCATAGGATTTAAGTAAGATTACTTAAGTTGAGTAATGACCCCAAATATCTCTAAACAGCACTTGATTATATTTACACGTTATCCAGAGCCAGGGAAGACGAAAACCAGACTCATCCCCGCTTTAGGTGCTGTTGGTGCTGCTAATCTGCAAAAACAAATGACTGAACATACCCTATCTCAGGTAAGATTATTAAGAAATATTACAACTCTCACCGCCGAAGTACGATTCACTGGAGGTAATTCTCAACTGATGTCTAATTGGTTAGGGGTAGACTGGATTTACCAATGTCAAGGTATAGGGGATTTAGGTGAACGGATGATGCGATCGCTGACTGATGCCTTTACATGGGGTGCAGAACCAGTCATCATCATTGGTACTGATTGTCCGGGGATAAATGCCCAAATTTTAGCCACCGCTTTTGAGCAACTGCATCACTGCGATTTAATCTTGGGATCAGCAGTTGATGGTGGTTACTACTTGATTGGTTTGCGCCAACTGATCCCGGAATTATTCGTTAATATCGAATGGGGAACTACACAAGTATTTTCCCAAACTATAGACATCGCCCATAAATTGAATTTATCTCCAATCTACTTACTCCCGCTCTCAGATATTGACCGTCCAGAGGATCTGCCCATTTGGGAGGAAATTCAGAAAATGAATTAGAATGCAAATAACCCAATCTATAACCAAAATTATCTTTTCACCCCTATTTGCACATAAGTGTCAAGAAATACTAGTTAGTCGGTAAAATTTTATATTGTTCAATTTCCTCTAAATCTTATATAACGGAACAATATTCAAGTAACTTGAGATATGACAATCACTTTTACTCACCAGTAATTTACAAAGATATGGTTAACCGTTCTGCTTCCTTAAATACTTCCCAGATCCTCAAGGTCATTGGTATCGTATTTATTTTCTTCTTTTTGATTGATTTTGTGATTTTATTACTAGGCTACACTCCCAATAATAGTAAGGAATGGACAGTCAATCTTACTCAAACTTTAGTTGCTCAAGGTATTATACCTCTATTTGGAATAGGGATGATATTAACATCCTATTGGATGGATGAGGTAGATGAACAACCTCTGCGTCTTGATTTTAGATTCCCGACACTGATTCTATCCAGCGTACTGGGGTTAATCTACTTGCTGATTTTTCCTGGATATTTGATTAATGCAAGTCAGGTTAAGACTCAACAAGTTGCTCTCCTCTCTCAACAGAAGGTAGGACTAGAAAACAAGCTAAGTCAAGAGTTGTCTCAAAATAAAGATAAGTTAGAACAGGTAAAAAGCCGAGCTAAAAATGAACTAACACAAATCCTCAAAAATGAGCAACAATACCAGCAGTTAATTGGTAATCCCCAAACTTCACCACCAATTAAAGAACTGCTCCAGAAGGCGAAGACCAGTCCTCAAGAACTGGATAAAATTACAACTCAGTTAATTAATGAACAGATAAAAAACCGAGTTAAAGCTGATCTCACACAAGTCCTCAAAAATGAGCAACAATACCAGCAATTAATTGCTAATCCACAAACTCCCTCTGAAATAAAAGAACTGCTCAAGAAAGCCAAAACAAACCCCCAGGAACTTGATAAACCCCAAGCACTGGATAAAATTGTCGCTCTGCAAATAAATCCAGAAGAGAATTTTAACCGACAACGTAACAATCTTCTGCAAGAAAGTGAAGAAACTCAACGGAAATTAGAAAAGAATAATTGGCACTCTGGACTCAAAATTGGAATTAGCAGTTTACTTTTGTCTGTCGGTTACTTTATCATTGGTGCGACAGGCTTAAAAAGCTTAGGTTTTTTACAAGGTGGTAAACGTAAAGCAAAAGTACGGTAATCTTATGATTGGATAGAACGTTTTGCTAACCCTACCCATAATCTTACTTTTGGGTAGGGAGTTGACTGAGTATTGTGCAAATTTTATTTAAAATTAGTAAAATTTTCATATAGAGATATGTATTTGTATGCTTGGAAAAAATCTACCTAAAAAGCCATACAATATTAGATTTCCCACCCTATTACCTACTATAGAATCTGAGAATGTTCTCCATTTACATACTGACATATAACGAAGAACTAGATATTGCTGCTTGTATCGAATCAGCAATGCTATCAGATGATATTATTGTTGTCGATTCATGCAGTAGCGATCGCACTGTAGAGATTGCGAGTAAATATCCGATTCGCGTTGTCCAACATGCTTTCGAGAGTCACGGACGTCAACGAACATGGATGCTGGAGTCTATTCCTCCTCGACATGAATGGGTTTATATTCTGGAAGCGGATGAGCGCATCACACCAGAATTATTTGCTGAGTGCTTAACAGCTATTCAAAACCCAAATTATATAGGCTTCTATGTAGCTGAACGGGTCATGTTTATGAATCGTTGGATTCGTTATAGTACCCAATATCCTCGTTATCAAATGCGTCTGTTTCGCCACGGTAAAGTTTGGTTTACAGATTATGGTCATACTGAGAGAGAAGTTTGTGATGGTGCTACCAGCTTTATCAAGGAAAGTTATCCTCACTATACGTGTAGCAAAGGACTGAGCCGATGGATTGAAAAGCACAACCGTTATTCTACAGATGAAGCCAAAGAAATGTGGAAACAATTAGAGAATGGAAAAGTAGATTGGCAAAATTTATTCTTTGGTAAATCAGAAATAGAAAAGCGTCGGGCTTTAAAGGATTTGTCATTACGTTTACCTGCTAGACCACTGCTCCGCTTTTTGTATATGTATTTTATCTTAGGTGGCTGTTTAGATGGTAGTGCCGGGATTGGCCTGGTGTACATTACAGGCATTTTATGAGTACCTGATTTTACTCAAGGCTTGGGAAATCAAATATGGTAGCAGTCAGGAATAAAACTATTTGCTCAAGGGAGTTACTTGAATTATCTGCAACAATTATTTACAGAAATAACTAAGAAAAGTAACATTTTCTCATCCTCACCATCTGTCATGATGGTTTATATAGCAGGAGTCAGGAGTGAGTTTTATAATTAGTATAGATGTCATAACTGCTTTGACAGTTGCTATATTTACACATTAGCCACTTAAGTGCTAGCTATTTCCTTGATTAATTACGGAATCATTGTGAACTTGCTTATATGAGTACCATTAACAAAAGTTCCCATAGCCTAGAAAAGGAGAATCGGAACTTGATCATTGATCGCTTAAAACAGGACTTGAAAAATGACCTGATTGCTGGTTTGTTGGTAGTAATTCCACTAGCAACTACCATCTGGTTAACACTCACTATTGCTAATTGGGTGATCAACTTTCTCTCTCAAGTTCCTCAACAACTTAATCCCTTTGATGGTCTCAATCCGATTTTAGTCAATCTACTCAATTTTGGAGTAGGATTAGCTGTACCGCTTCTGAGTATTCTGGTCATTGGTTTGATGGCTCGGAATATAGCGGGACGATGGTTACTAGACGTTGGTGAACAGTTATTACAGGCAATTCCCTTAGCTGGTCAGGTATACAAAACCCTAAAGCAACTGTTAGAAACAGTACTCAAAGATTCCCAATGGGAAGTTTAGTCGAGTAATTTTGATTGAGTATCCCCGTCCGGGAATTTGGTCTCTCGGTTTTGTCACTGGGTCAATGAGCCAGGAAATTCAAGCCAAAATATCGGCTCCTGTACTGAGCGTATTTATCCCCACTACCCCCAATCCTGCCACTGGTTGGTATGTAGTAGTTCCGGAAAACGAAGTGATAAATCTCTCCATGTCTATTGAAGAGGCCTTTAAAATAGTTATATCTGGTGGTATCGTCGCGGCTAATCCTGTCCTAGCTCCGTTAATTTTCTCCCCAGAAATACCTCCTCAAAAGCTCCCAGAATCAGATCACAACTTGAACAAAACTGAAAATCCATCAGATGAGGTTGTGGTTTGACTGTGCTGCTGAAAATTGCTAAAGTTATAAGTTTTATTCCAGTTAACTTAGTTAAGCGCACCATCATCCTAGCTTATGCAACCTCGTAAACCTCAACAAATAGCCCGTGAGTTGGCACTTTTAAGTCTGAGCCAACTACCAGTTAGCGCCAAAAAATTAGATAAGTTGCCTGATGATCAGCTAGTATCTAAATTAGTGCTAGGGGCAGTCCGCACTTTGACGACAGAAGTGCAAGATACCCTTAATAATGCTGCAGGTGAACTGCAACGTAGTAATGAGCGCCTTTTAACTAGCCAGACACGGGCTTCAGATCTGAATACCGCTAGAACTATGTTGCAAGAAGCAATCACCTACACTCAAACAGCAATTAATCAACTAGGGACAGCAGTTGACTTCCCAGAATTAATTCAACTCGCTAACCAAGATAAAGAAGTCCGTAACTATGCTAAAGAAATTGTGATGGCGGTGAGTGAACATCGTCAAATTATTGATAAAATCATGACTGATGCTTTAGTAGATTGGCAAATCACTCGTTTAGCCCAAATTGACCGGGATATTCTGCAAATTGCTGTAGCCGAAATGACATTCATGCAATGTTCCGGATAGCATTGCCATCAATGAGGCAGTGGAATTAGCTAAACGCTATAGTGGAGAAGAAGGACATCGATTTATTAATGGAGTGCTGAGGCGAGTAATTGAGAAGAAAAAAACTGCCTAGCTAATCATTTCAATTAAACTCAAAACTAATAACTCACATCATCACTAACTGCGACAATGGCTTTTAATTGGTTCCGTCGTCAAAACGAATCTCCAGAAACTCCATCTCCCCAATTACCCCAAGTAGAGGGAGAAACCACTACTGCTTCTGTTCCTGAACCAGCAACAACTCCCGACACAACGGATTTGTTAGCTTATGCTAAAGCTGCTTATAAAAATATCCAGGAAAAGCAAGCTCAGGCGGTTGAAACCCAGCCAGATACGGCACAAGCAACGACTTCGGTAGAAGATGGTCTAGCGGTGGAAACTGGAGAAACCGTGACTGAAACATTAGAGCCAGTTACACAAAGCGTTACAGAAATAGTAATTACTGAAAATTCAGATGTTCCGAGTTTAGAACTGCCCGAAACGACACCCACACCATTATCTTTTTTAGAAAGGGCCACAGCCGAAAGGCAAGCTAAACAGGAACGATTGATAGCTAGTTCCATAGATGTATCAGTACCAGAACTGGCACCACCAGCAATAGCTACAGATGCATCAGAGACTGAAGTCCCTGAACTGGCATTTGATGATGGATTTGTTTGGTCAACAGAAATTTTAGCCGCCCAAGGTAGACGTGCAGAGGATGTTTCTGTAGAAGAGATTACTTGGCTGAAAAAACTGCGTCAAGGTTTAGAAAAAACTCGTCGCAGTATTCTGAATCAACTCAAGGCTATTGTTGGTCAAGGTCACTTTAAATCAAGCCGCCGTTACCGAAATTGAGTCTATACTCCTACAAGCAGATGTGGGGGTAGAGGCCACAGATTTTATTATTAGTTCATTACAGACCCAACTGCGTGATCAAGTCACCGCACCAGAACAGGCGATCGCCTATCTGAAAAAAATTCTGCGGGATATGTTAGACGCACCCTATCAAGCATCCCCCAGTCCTAGTTTTGCACCCCAAAAAGAAACTCTGAGTATTTGGCTAATCACCGGAGTGAATGGTGCCGGAAAAACTACCACTATTGGTAAAATCTCACACCTCGCCCAAAAATCTGGTTATAAATGCTTAATTGGTGCAGCTGACACCTTCCGGGCTGCCGCAGTTGAACAAGTCAAAGTTTGGGGAACTAGAAGTGGTGTAGAAGTCATTGCTAATCCTGGGCAAAATACAGACCCAGCCGCCGTGGTTTTCGATGCGATCGCTGCGGCACAAGCCAGAGGAACTGAGCTATTACTAATAGATACAGCCGGAAGACTGCAAAACAAGAAGAACTTAATGGATGAACTCAGTAAAGTTCGTAAGATTATTGACAAAAAAGCCCCGGATTCTCACATAGAATCACTATTAGTTTTAGATGCGACTTTAGGACAAAATGGATTACGTCAAGCTGAGATATTTTCCCAAGCGGCTCAACTCACTGGTGTGGTCTTAACCAAACTAGATGGTACAGCTAAAGGAGGGGTAGCCTTAGCAGTAGTGAAACAGTTAGGCTTACCCATTCGTTTTATTGGTGCGGGTGAAGGCATTGAAGACCTACGTCCTTTTTCTAGTTATGAGTTTGTAGAAGCGTTATTGAGTGGTTGATTACAAAAATTACTAAATTGGGAGCAGAGGGCAGAAGAGGCAGGGGGCAGGGTGCAGGGTGCAGGGGAGTAAGAGGCAGGGGGGCAGGGAGCAGGGAGCAAGGGGGAGAAACGGAGAAACGGAGAAACGGAGAAACGATATTTTAATTCTATTTCTTCCCCCTGCCCCCTGCCCCCTGCCCCTTGTCCTATTCTCCCCCTGCCCCCTGCCCCCTGCCCCCTGCCCCCCTGCCTCTTCCCCCTCTCTTGTTGATAACTTCACAAATTTCCAAATCTGGCATACGAAAAATTTATAATTTAAAGTTCTAATTTGGCGAAAATTGGCATAAATTGTGGTATATAGGTTAAATGTTTCCCAAAATATTTAGATATTGTCGTTTGTGGGTAAAAATAGCAGTCAGCAGTTTGCATGACCCAAGAGCAAATCTAAATACCAATTCAAAATACCTTACGGTTTGGTAAACCTACAAAATTCAAAAACAAAAAAGTCAGATTATATCTGGGTTCGGAGGGATGGAATTTGGAGCAAATTTTTCTGTAAATGGTATAACTATCCTAAAAACCTTGGCATCTAACGTAAGCACAATAGTTTTTCCCATTTTTTTAGTTCCTTGCTGATGCAAAATTACTTTTGTATCTTTTATATCCTGCTATCTATTAACCTGTTAGGTTTTTAAACAAAACAGGTATATCAGCTAAAAATTTCTCTTTCTTCAGAGATATGAATATCTGATTAAATTATGTCAAAATCAATGGCTTGTCAGCATTTCATCAAAAATATAGTTACTGCCAATCTAGTTAGGGCATCTATTGATAATGAAATTCCTTTCACAATCATGGTTTGACGCGATAAATCCTGACTCAGTAAATCCTGACTCCTGCTAGTTCTATAATTTTTGAGGCAAAAAGCAATAATGATCAAATTATAAGACCTGGGTCTTTTTACTCTTGCTAAAGGACATATCTTGTCCCAATATGGTTTAGAATTACCAAAATCCCATAGTTTCTCTAGAAACTAATTTCCGTTTCTCCTAAATTTTAATAATATTAATAGCTGTGTCCCAAGTGCCTCCTCACCCCACTGATAATAATAGTAGTGCCACTACAGATGTCACTCCAGTCGTGGCACTAAAAGAACTCGTGGCTAGGTTGCACCGAGAACAAAATAAAATCCAAGATTTATTGAGTTCTTTAGGATTTGCACTCAGGAGTTTTAATAATTTGAATCAGTTTTTGGAACTGATTCCGTTAATGGCTACCAGAGTTACAGATGCAGATGGTAGTGCCTTATTTCTTTACAAACCGAATGGACAAGTCAGATTAGAACAACTACATTGGCAAGATAGTCGTCAGCGGAAAAATATTCGCAAAGCCTTAGAAACACTCAGTAGTCAAATTATCCTCGCTCCCAATGCTATTCCTCTGGCCGCATCCCCAGGAATTTTAGATGACCATATGCATCGCTGTTTATGACCAGATGTGCAAATCTTTGGCACCGCTATTCTGGTAAAACATACAGAACGAGGATGGCTTTATGTTTTGAGTCGTGACCCAGAATATAGTTGGACAGAAACCAGACAGAAATTAGTTAGATTAGTAGCAGATCAAACTGCCGTAGCCATTGAAAATGATGAACTCGCAGTAGAATTAAGAAAAAAAGAACGTTTAGACCAAGAACTGGAATTTGGTGCAGAAATTCAGCGAAGACTTTTACCACGACAATGCCCAAATATTCCTGGTGCTGTTTTAGCGGCGCGATGTAAACCAGCTAATCGTGTTGGTGGAGATTATTACGATTTCATTCCTACCAATCATCAAATTCACCTGAACACTAACAGCAGTATTGAAAATTGGGGTTTAGTGATTGGGGATGTGATGGGTAAAGGTGTTCCCGCTGGTTTGATTATGACCATGATGCGGGGAATGCTCCGAGGAGAAGTCTTACATGGTAATTCTCCCGGTGGCATTTTACAAAATTTAAACCGAGTTATGTATTCTGATTTAGAAAACTCTCATCGTTTTATTACCCTCTTTTATTCAGAATATAATCCCGAAACTCGGACTTTGGCTTATAGTAATGCCGCACATAACCCTCCTTTATGGTGGCATGCAGCTACAAAAAACGTTACTCGTTTAGATACTTTGGGGATGTTAATTGGTTTGGATGCTAACAGTCAATATGAAGATGCTGAGGCACAGTTAGAACCTGGAGATACAGTGATTTATTATACGGATGGTTTGACTGATGCCGCTACTACAGGGGGCGATCGCTTTGAGGAAGACAATTTTATCATTTCCTTTAATGCTGCATGTCGTTACTGTAATGGTCCGCAAGAAATTGTAGACTATCTATTTGACCAAGTGCAGAATTTTATTGGTGCGGATAAACCGAATACTGATGATATGACCTTAGTTGTGTTGCAAATTCTTTAATTTTTGGTTAGGTAAATATGAAATACGAGGAGATACCGCTTAATCAAATTAGCTTGGGAGACTGTTTAAAACTGCTTAATACTCTGCCTGATGAATCTGTTGATTTAGTTGTCTCTTCACCCCCATATAATTTGGGTAAAGAATATGAATCCAGACAAGCTTTGGATATTTATTTACAATCACAAACACTTGTATTAAGTGAATGTAGTCGGATTCTCAAAAAAACAGGTTCTTTATTTTGGCAAATAGGAGCTTTTTCTGAACAAGGGATGTTAATTCCTTTAGATATCCGATTTTTTCCGATTTTAGAATCTTGTGGTTTAATTCCCCGGAATCGAATTATTTGGGGTAGACAACATAGACTTCATGCGCGGAAGAAGTTTTCTTGTAGACACGAAACTATTCTCTGGTTTACTAAATCTGATAATTATAAATTTAATTTAGATCCGATTCGAGTCCCTCAAAAATATCAAAATAAGAAGTATTTTCGGGGGGATAGAAAAGGTCAACTATCATGTAATCCTGACGGCAAAAATCCTGGTGATATTTGGTTATTTCGGAATGTCAAGCATAATCACGAAGAACAAACTATACATCCTTGTCAGTTTCCTGAAGATTTAATCGCGAGAATTATCTTATCTACAACCGAGAAAGAAGATATTGTCTTAGATCCTTATATGGGTACTGGTACTGTAGCTGTTGTAGCTAAAAACTACGAACGTAACTTTTTAGGTGCAGAAATCGACTCCAAATATCATCAAGTTGCGTTACGTCGTTTAAATGGTCTACCTGATGAAAATGGTTGTTTTCCGAATTTAAAAACTTTGCGAGATTATGTAGAAAAAACTGGTGAATCCATTGATAAATTTAAATTTGATTTGCAAATAGGAAATAAAGCTTCAGAACGGAGTCAAGCTAAAATTTATCCGGAAGAATATCATTTACAAGAAATGGAAGAGAGATTAGTTTATGAAGAATCTGCTTTTGCTGCTACTTTGCGTGGGGAAGAAATTCCTGTAGATGCCAAACTGAATGGAAATGCAAAAAATACATCTAAACCAAAGCAGTACTAAGATACTCCAGCTATTTGCTGGATGAAGAAAGTTATTTGCATTATCAAACCTAAACTCTTCAGTATAAATCTTCAAGTTTTAGTTTAAGTAACGTCATACACAAAAAACTCCGTTACCAAAACTGTTACAAGATGATTATTTTTTTATGCTTAACCTATGATCTGATTAGTTAAGCTCCTCACACCACACATAATTAAGCCGTGAAACATTGCGTTTTGCGGCTTTTTTGTACAGTGATAAATTTGATACAATGGCAGGCAAGATGCCTGCTCCACTAATCAACTAAGCACTAGTCAGAATTTTCTGGACAATTTCCACACCAGAAATAGCTTGCCACACAAACAACCCTAAAAGACCAAAATTTAAAACAATATGGGTAACACGCGCCCAATTTGCTCCTTTTTGCATATAAGGTGATAAAGAAGCTGAAAAAGCAATTATACTGGTCATTCCTAATCCCGCTACCAGATGCGGAGCTACAAATAATTTACCATTATTGATATAAGTTACAGCCATCCCCCCAATTGCACCTGTTACCATCAAACCTAAGAGGATGGAACCAATTTGGTGGTGCTTGATATTATACTTACCTTGAATCAGTTCTTTCTTTTCATCCCCTTGAGCATTTCTGGTACGCTGTATTTGTAGTCCTAGATAACCTGCATAAAGTGCCAGCGCTAATAACACCCACATAATCGCTGGATGGAAAAATTGGAGTGCAAATTTTACTGATGGACTCAGTTCCAGACTCATGATGTTAACTTCCTCTTCTTAAATCTTGATAAAATTTAGTATACATTACTTTACAATATTCAGGACTGCCTACATCCTGGTAAACTAAACAGCATTGACTATCCCCTCTCTGACAAATTAACCAGGCCATTGCGAGTTTGATTCCATGACTGAAAACAATGATACCTTGCTGCTAACAGCTGCTAAAAGTGGTGATATCCAGCGCCTAAATGCTCTACTAACTGCTGGTGTTCAGGTGGACGTATGCGATCGCAATGGCACGACGGCATTGATGTTTGCTGCTCATTTGGGTTATACAGAAATTGTGCGATCGCTCATCGATGCTGGAGCAAATATTAACGTAGCCAGAAAAATGTATGGTTTGACGGCGTTAATGCTGGCATCTAGCGCGAATCAAATTGATATTATCAAGCTTTTAGTATCGAAAGGTGTAGATGTAAATGCCACTAATGAAGATGGTAGTACAGCTTTGATGGGAGCAACCCTAAAAGGGAATTTAGATGTAGTGAAGCTCCTATTAACTGCTGATGCTAAGGTAAACATTACAGATCAAGATGATGATACACCTTTAAAATTGGCAGTTAGACACGGGTATACAGCCATTGTGCAAATTCTCCTGCAAAGCGGTACTGATGCGAATATTCAGGATGAGGAAGGAGAAACACCCTTAATGATTGCAGCAGACTTAGGATATTTAGAAGTAGTGCAAGCATTACTAGCTCATGGGGCTGATGTTAATCTTCTCAATTGTGATGCTGCTACTGCATTATTAATAGCATCAACATCTGAAGACATGCGGCAATTGTTAGAGCTTTACTAGATGCGGGTTCAGAAATTAATCTCCAAGATAAAGATGGTGAAACGGCTTTACACCTTGCAGTTGTGGAAGGTTACATTGATGTAGTGCAAGTGTTACTTCAGCGTCATGCTGATGTACAGAAGAAAAACTTTCTGGGAGATATGCCACTGTTAGTTGCTGCTTTGCAAGGACATCACCAAATTGTCGAAAAATTACTACAGTTTGGAGCAGATATACAAGTAAAAAGCTTTGGTGAAACTCCTTTAACACTAGCAGCTTCCCAAGGACACACCCAAACAGTAAAAGTCCTACTTGATTATGGAGCTGATACTAATACTAAGCTGATGATGGTAAAACTGCTTTGGTGAAAGCCACTGAAAATAAGCATCGAGAAGTAATTAGAGTATTAATAGGCAAGGGAGCAAATGTTAATTTTCAAGATGCATCTGGAGCAACTTCTTTGATGTGGGCTACGGCTGGGGGTGATGCTGAACTAGCACAAATTTTACTTGTAGCTGGGGCAAATGTCAATTTAAAAAACAAAGGTGGTTATACGGCTTTAATGATTGCTGAATTTAATCAATATTCAATATGTTGTGCAAATGCTCAAGCAATTTGGTGCACAAGATTAATATGGATATGGGTCTGATGGGGGTATTTATCTGTTGGAGATGATCCATCAAACCCATAATTTAGGTTATCAAGAGAAGCCAATTTGAAAATATTGCGTTTATTTAAGATTTGATTGTTACTACCGTCTGAAGTGAATTTCATTATCAGAGGAACTTTTTGGATCTGGATTGTTATCGGGTTTATCTGGTGGTAAATTTGTTGGTAAACTTGTATCTTGAAATGCCAATTGCACTGGTATTTGGTTAATTAGACCTGACTTCTTAAAAGTCTCCATTGAAATCCCATAGTTATTACCGTAATAAGGAGTTAAACTCGGACAGTCTTGGAATTTGTATTCCTTATCCTTATACCGCTTTCCTGGTTTTCCATGAATAGCAACAACCCGGCCAGTTGCATCATAAACTGGACTACCACTCATTCCTGTAATCGTTGGATTAGTATATTGAACACTGTAACCTTCATCAGGAATGGAACTTTTAGTTAATACTATAGCTCCTTGATTAAATTCTTCTTTTTGCTCTCTGGTTTTATCAATACAGTCTTTTAAACCATAAATATAAACAGTTTGGTTATTAAATAAAGAAGATGTAGCTAAAGTAGCAGATGGATATTTATTTCCTCTACTATCAAATTTAATAATTGCCAGGTCGAATTGAGAGTCTTTTGTCACTTCTTTATTATATTTAATTTCGTATTCTTGACCATCATATGCTATAATTTTATATGGGTCTTCTTTAGTAGGAAGATGTTGCTCGTCAGGATCTAAATCAGTGGGAAGCTGTATATTTTCAGATGGTTCAATACCAACTACATGCTTGGATGTAAGCACATAATAATTATTACCATCTTGCCCAATTATAATTCCTGTTCCATGACCCTTACCAGTAATCAAGACTGTCTCTTTTCTGGCTTGCGATTTTATCTTAGATGTAGACGGAATAGGTATGAATGGAGAAGGCTTTAAAGTTTTTGATATTTTCACTGGAGAGTTAGAAATGGTAGGTATTGGGCAGTTGGACTTGGGCTCTCACAACCGACTATCAGGAATATCAGCAAAATTGATTTTAATGGTAAAGACTTCATAACGATAGTAAATTGGTGGATATTTTTTGGTTTTGGGCTAGTACAGCAAAGCGGAATTCAAAATTGAAAATTCAAAATGAATACAGCGTCAGGTCTTTAGAGATTTTAAATGGCTGATTTATTTATGCTATGATGTACTAGTGATTTTTATTTTATCTACTTTGTCTTCTAATTTAGATAATTGTTCAGATAAATTGTTAACATTCTTCGCATTTTTGTCTTGTAAATTATTAATTTTAGTTTTCAATCCACTCAACTTTTGCTGCAAATCACCAACACTATTGGTATTATCTTTTCTGAAAAGATTTACTTGGACGACTAATTCATCGAATTCTTTCAGAAAATCTTCAAAATCATCTGGGTGATTTTTTTTCCTATATAATGGTAGTAAAGTAACTACTATTACTACTAGCATAGTTCCACAGATAATAGTTAGTATCAATGTCCAATTGTAATCTGTAGATGATGGAATAGTCTGATCTGAGGTTTCCGACGTTAAATGAATTGTCGATGAATATTCAGTAGAATTAGGTGGCAAATTAATTTTTTCAATCGATACCTGAGATGCCAATTCTTTATATTTATTAATTGGTATCCCCCAGGCAAAATGTCGCATAAATTTTTGCACTTCTTCCGATGGACTTTCCTCATCTATATAGACATACTGACTATTTTTCAGTGCGAATTTACCACGACCATTAATTGCTACTAATTCACCTTTTTTGTTTAAAACTACACATCCGCTTGTTCCTGGTTTAGTTGCAGACGTAAAGCCCAGTTGATAACCTCCAGATAAAGGTTTATTCAAAAGTAAAGCTGTACCTGGTTGAAAGATAAATTCAGTTTCTTTTTCGCACAAACGTCCCTGACAAGCAAAGCCACCGACAAAAACTCCATTTTCATTTTTTATGTTATCTGAATTACCTAATTTAGCTGTTTTGTAAGGAATGGGACTTAGGAAATACAAAAGAGCTAAGTCAATTTTTTGATTAATAAATATTCTGTCAGAATCTGGATGTAAAAACGCTTTATAAATTCTCCCATCAGGAGTTTCAATTTGATATTCAGCCTTTTTATCTTGCACAACGTGATAATTAGTCACAACTATATATACATAGTTCGGCTGTTCACTAACTTTGAAATCTTTTCTATTAATCAAAATTCCTGATGCAGTGTTTTCTTGTGAAGAAACTCTTACTGTAATCTGTTTAGCAATATCTTTGATTTTCCATTCATCTATTTCGGTGGGTTGCAGTCGCGAAGCTAATGTTGGTTTGGTTGAAGGAGCCGCTAAAATAGAAATCTGCTGGAGTAGTATTAATAACAAACTACCCCCGCAGGCTAAAGTTAGAAATCGTTGTTTAGTACTTTTCATTTGCAGTTTGATAAGTAGCGACCCGATCTTAGCTACAAACTTTTTTAGCTGTGGGCTTGCCATTTATCAAAGAGCCTAAACTAAGATATGTATGACAAGGTCCCTCTCTTAAAGGCGGTTCATTAAAGTTACTTTTGGTCTGACTGATTAACAGGTTAACAGCAGCTTCACCATCTTGTCCTGGTTTAAGTGTATAAAGTAAGCTTTCGCAAGGCTTACCAGAACCTTGAGTAATACAAACTACAGGTAATTTGTTAATTGTTCCAGTAGCAATGTATTGGTCAGACATCTGATTGAAGAAAATATTCAGCCTGTTAGTTACTTGCAGGCATCTTTTCTCTGGAGTATAACCAGATGGAACAAAATATGTCGAATCCCAGTTGATAAATTTTTTATGTCCCTGAACAGTGTTAACTAAAGTTGTAGGAATTCCTTGAATATTTTCACAGGAAAACCTTTGACCTGCTTCGGCTTTGACATAGGTGTTATTAAACGGTGTCAGACCCACAACCAAGTTAGTAGATACGATAATTGACCACGATACGAAAGATAAGCGTGATTTACGCATTTTGACCTCTTTTCGGTAGGAGGGAACTACTGTTGTTCAGTATATCTCAAGGAATCCAATTTTGACAAAAAAATCCTCAACTTTGACGATTTTTTCTCGGTAATTTGCAAATTGCCTATAGCGGCACTCAATTGCCAATATCACCTAAGAGAATTTAAGTGGTACAAATTATTATGGCGGCTATTTCCGAAACGTTGGTAATGTTTCTGCTGTAGCGTTTCCTTGATGAAACGTTGGTAATTTTTCTGATGTCGGTAATAAGGTTACACTGTGTATCGTTTGTGGTTCGGGGTTAGGTTGACGTGGTGGTATCCAAACTTTGATTTGACTGCATATACCTCTCATAATATATATATCATACTCTTTACAGAGTACCAACGTAGTATTTCCGATGGAACTTAAGTTAGATACTATACTAATGTATAGTACAGAAGAAGAGAATACTGAACTGACTACAACCCAGACCCATAACAACTGTCTTTGTTGCCAAGCCAAGTTACTTAAATTGCTTTGTCCTGAATATGACATGAATCTCGCAGGATTTGGGAACAATGGCAGATTGAGTTCAATTTTAGCACTTAGCTAAAATATGTCAATTTTGTGAAAAATACTGCTTTAATTAGCTTTCCTGAACCGAATTGGTTGATCAGAATCTATATTCTGTGGAGTTGGACTGGATGGAGATGAAACTTGTTTCCTGACTTTGTTAACTTGAGTAGGTTTAGCCCTGATAAACCGAATCGGAGTATCTATATTTGAAGCTTTGGAACTAGACTGAACCGTGGGTTTTTCTGAAACCTGATTAGACAATACTGGTGGTGAACTTTGATGAATAGGTCTTGTGGGACTAGTTTGAGTTGTCGCTTGAGCGGGTAAAGGATTTGATTCTCTCATAATTACTGGAGCATTAGAAACACTTGGCCGAGGATTCATGAGTACTCTCACCGCCAAAAATGATGTTCCTGCAACTATTACCATTACTAAGGGTGCTAATACCGCGATTCTCCTCCATTCAGGAATAGAATATGATGATGCATTTGATTGCTGTATTACGGTGGATGGTTTTTGTCCAGGTGAAACAATTTGAGTTGTTCTCCAATCTTTGATGGCATTTAGCACCTCATCAGCTGATTGATAACGTTGCTGATAGTCCTCCTCTACCATTCTTTCCAGAATTTTTTTGAAGTTTTCACTGACTAGCATCGGACTTGGCCAAATCACTTCACCAGTTTTGTTGTCTTTTAATTTTTCTGGTTCTAAACCAGTCAAAGCTTCTAGTACCGTTATGCCCAAAGCATAAATATCACTATTAAAGTGTGGTTCTCCCCTTTGTTGTTCTGGAGGAGCATAACCTGCTGTATAAATCAGTGTTGCTTTGATTTCTGGGTTGGTGTTGGCTGATTGTGCTACTACTTCTTTTACTGCCCCGAAGTCAATTAGAATGATTTTGCCATCCTGATTACGCCTGATCAAATTGTCTGGTTTTATATCTCTGTGGATAATGCCCTCATTATGAATAAATTTGAGGGTTTCTAGGACATCTTTTAATAAATCCACCGCATTATCTTCATCTAGCTTATCTTTTTGTTGTAATTCTTCACTCAGAGTCAAGCCTTCTATCAACTCTTGTACTAAATAAAATTCTTGATTTTCAGTAAAATAAGCGAAAAATTGGGGAATTTGCTGATTTCTCAGGGGATTACTTAAATTGTATAAAACGGCTGCTTCTCTGGCAAATAATTCCTGTGCTTTATCAAAAGCTGATGGATTGTTGCTAGTAAAAGTAAATTGTTTAACAGCACACTTCCGATTAATAGCGTGTAAATCTTCTGCTAAGTATGTTTTTCCAAAATTGCCAATTCCTAGCAAACTAATAATTTTATAGTGTCCACCAACTATATCTTCTGGGATTAGAGTCATGGGATACTCCTCTGGAATGCGATCGCTCTTATGTGGATGTTACCATTATCTATTATACATCGTGTAGTAACAATCAACACTTAAGTAGTAGCGTTCTAATTCTTATCCACCAAAATTAAGCTCTAAAAAAAGTCTATGGATATTTTTGATGTAAAATGCTTTATAAACAAAACTCTGTCGTAACTGTGATCAACTGGCTACGACAGAGATTAAAAATCGAAAACACCAAGAAGAAATGCTAGTGCTATCAAGATGATCAGGATGTAAAAATAAAAAGGTTAATTGAATTTTTACCCTTTATCTTGTATACCCCTTGAGGTTTCCTACTGTGCTAGATGTCAATAATATATATTTTTTCTAGGGAAGTGAAAGTATTGTAAATATCACTTTGGTGGTATTATAAAAAACTCTTACAGAAATAAATCACCCTAGAGAATGAATTTATGGCTTTATTCTAGATTTTCAGGAATTATAAAGAAAATATTAAGAAAAAAGGAATCAGACTCATTCAAAATTCAAAGTTCACAAACAAAACAGTGAGATGATATGTCGGCCTTTTGATTTGTGACTAATAATACTTTTTATAACTAAGATCATCCCTAAGATACATTTAATTGTGCCTAGTAATCGAGAGAATTGTGATCTAGCTATTGAGAAGATAAGTTTATGGAGCCAATTTCTCTGATTCTGGGAGCATTGCTAACTGGAGCCGCAAAAACGACGGTTGATTTAATGGCTCATGATGCTTACGAGGGATTGAAATCTTTGATTAAGCATAAGTTTGAGAGCCAAGGAAAATCAAATTCAGCTACTATTCTGGATAAGTTTGAACAGAAGCCCGAAAAGACCAAAGCTCTTTTAGAGGATGAATTAACTGAGATTGGTGCTGATCAAGATCAGGAAATTATTAAACAGGCTCAAAAATTAATGGCGCAATTAAATCCTGAAGCAGCAGCAGAAGGAAAGTTTAGTGTGCAAATTTCTGGAGGTACGGTTCAGGGTTGGACACAGGAAAATAGGGGGACAATCACTCAAAACTTCCGTTAATCTCTAGGAAGGTAAGAACATGACTGGTGATAATTCTGTCCATATCTTTGGGGGTAATGCTCAAGGTTTTATCTCAGAAAATTATGGAATTGTCAATCAAAGCTTCATCTATCAAGTATCTGAGTTAATTGGTGAGCAAATATCTGGTACGCAACAGACCTTAACTCAGGTTGAATATGGGCAAAGGAAAGTTTTACTCAGTAAAGTTAAGGAATATTGGATCGCAGGAGTTTTAGAAAAGTCATTGTCTAACCAAGTGATGATTGAACTTGGTCTGGAAAAACGATCAGATGCAGTAGAGCGTCCATTTAGTGGTTTTGAGGAACTAGCAGCAGAATCTAGACAAATTTTACCCCCAGGGACAGATGCGACTCAAGTCTTTAATCAGATCGGAGCGGGACGAACTCTGTTAATTTTGGGAGAACCCGGGTCTGGTAAAACTATAACTCTCCTGAAACTAGCACAGAATTTAATTGCTCGTGCTGAAGCAGATTTGCATCGGCTGATTCCAGTGGTATTTAATTTATCTTCTTGGGGGAATAAGCGTCAAACCATTGCTGATTGGCTTTTACAAGAACTCTGGACTAAATACCAAGTTCCTCAAGAAATTGGTAAAAACTGGATTAAAAATCAAAAACTGCTGCTGTTACTGGATGGTTTAGACGAGGTAAAGGCCGATTTACAGGAAGCCTGTGTTGAAGCTATTAACCAATTTATGCAAAAGCATGGATTGACGGAAATGGTAGTCTGTAGTCGAATTGCAGATTATGAAGTTCTGTCTAATCGTCTGCAATTACGAGGTGCTATCTACATCCGATCTTTAACTCCTGAGCAGATTAACCAATATTTTGAACAGACTGGTGCACAATTAGAAGCAGTCAAAACTCTACTAGCCGAAGATACTGTACTCCAACAACTAGCCAAGTCACCTCTCACGCTTAGTGTGATGACACTGGCTTATCAAGGCAAAAAGGTGGAAGAAGTATTGCAAATAGGTTCCGTGGAAGAACGCCGTCAACACCTGTTTAATACTTATATTGAGCGGATGTTTAATCGCAAGGGAGTTAATCATCAATACCCGAAAGAACAGGTAGTATACTGGTTAACTTGGCTGGCACAAAAGATGTCTCAAACATCTCAATCTGTCTTTTTAATTGAAAAAATACAGCCTAATTGGTTACAATCTCATGTTCAAATAGGACTTTATCGAATTGGAACTATTCTGATTGGGGTACTGATTATTGGATTAATTTTATTTGTAGGTGGGTTTTTAGATTTACATAATCACAAGATTAAGCTTGTTAATGTATTAACATTAAATGCATTAATGTGGGGTTTGGTTATATGGTGGAAGTTCGCCAGAGGTAAAGCCGAAATAGAAACTTTTGAAAGTTTGACATGGCCTTGGAAAAAAACACCAAAAAATCTGCTGGATGGTTTAATCTATGGACTAAGTTGGAGTTTAATTTTGTCACCGATAGGGATGGTATGGTGTTATCTAACCTGGGAAAATCCTAAATGGCCCAGTGCTTATCAGCAAATCATCGGATTTGGACTAATTTTTGGATTATTTTTGGCACTAATGATAGGATTAATTCATGCGTTGAAAGGATCGGAAATAAAGACAAAAACTATTCCCAACCAAGGTATTTGGATATCAGCTTATAATGCAACTATTATTGTAGTAGTTAGCTGGCTGATTTTGTTTCTGGTAGTTTTTACGTTTTTTCCTCCAGCATTACAATCCAGAACTACTATCATAAGTTGGGGACTGATTTTGGGGTTGCTTTTTGGAGGTGGAATCAGCTGCATCCAACACTTCAGTTTACGACTTGTTCTTTGGGGTAAAGGTTTTGTTCCTAGTAATTTAGCTCGCTTTCTTGATTATGCTAGTGAGCGCATTTTTTTACAAAAGGTGGGAGGAGGTTATATTTTCGTCCATCGGATACTGCTGGAACATTTTGCAACACAAATTCATCCTAAATTATCGGCAATAGGGAAGACCGACAAAACTATAAAAATCATTTTGCTTAGAGTAATGATTCTTATTATTACCAGTTTAATTTCTTATAGGATTTGCTTTAATAATGCGGAATATCAACTAAATTCCCAAGCAAATATACTGATTTCGACAATGGATTCAGTTCGTAAGTATAATAATGATCACATTACACCTTTATTAGAAACACCATCAGCACAAAAACTTTTGATGGAATCGATTCCCACCTTCGCAGTAGATCAAGTATTTAATGTGTTGACCACTGCCTATAAAAATAATTATGGAGATTACCTTTATAAAAATGCGATGATTAATCCTACTAACCTTAAGGATAAAGCGACGCCTCAGGAAGTTAAAATTATTGAGAAATTGAAACAACAAGATTTAGGCAATCAAGATCAAATAGCGGGTTCAAACATTGATCAAAACTATGTAAATATAAATAAAAATGAATACTTTTATACATCTCGTCCTATTAAACTTACTGATAGAAGTTGTTTAAGTTGTCATTCAACTCTAGAAAAAGCACCTCAATCATTACAGATTCTCTATCAACAAGGTAAATATCAGCCTAATCAAGGGTTCGGTTGGGACTTTAATACAGTGATCGGAGCTAAGATTGTTTATGTTCCTACTAGTCAAGTGCATCAAATGGCTCGCGGGAATTTTATTATTCTTTTAGGAGTTTTTATGGGGGTATTTATAATAGTTGTGATGGGGATCGACATCTTTTCTAGCTAATTAATCGGATGTCTAATATTCAGAGTCTGTGGGTGGGTATTGGTTGTCAACGGGGAACTTCAGCGATATTAATAGATAATGCTGTTAAGCAGGTTTTTCAGCAATATCATTTATCTGAAAATGCGATCGCTGGTATTGCGACCATTGACTCAAAAGCTGGAGAAATTGGCTTAGTGGAATTTTGTCATTCCCGAAATTTACCTTTAAAAACCTTTAGTGCAGAACATCTAGCTACTGTTCAGGTTCCCCACTCTAGTCAAATTGTGGAGCAGAAAATGGGAACAGCAAGTGTAGCTGAAGCTGCTGCTCTACTTGCTGCCCAATTTACTCCTGTAGATAGAGATTTACAGGTGAAATTATTGGTATGTAAACAAATTTGCCGATTCCCCCAGGAAACTAAGGCTGTTACTCTAGCGGTTGCGGTTCACCTCAGGAATTTTAATCAATAACTCTAACAAAGTAATTAATGATACTTGAAACAATTGCGAGAACAATTGCACCTAATAAAGCAGGTATAAAACCCACAATCCTAAAACCATATTGAGCAGTGAATGCACTAGCGAGCCAAAGGGTTAAAGCATTAATGACCCATGTAAATAAACCCAGGGTGAGAAAGGTAATGGGAAGAGAAATCAAACTCAAAATGGGTCGAACGAAAGTATTTACTAAGGCGATCGCCACTGCGGCTATAATCGCGGCTAAAAAACTAGTGACAATGAATCCCTTGACAATGTGACCTGTTACCCATATTGCTGCTGCTGTAGCTAACCAAGTCAATAAAAAGTGCTTCATAATTTGAAAAGAGAATAAGGAATAAGAAATAGGGAATAGGGAATTCCCATAATTAAACTTATATTAACGCTTTGGGGACGATTTCCGCAGCAAAACTTCCCAGGTGGAACCACCCACCACACCATCAGGTTCTAATCCATAGCGGGTTTGAGCGGCTTTCACAGCTGCATGAGTTGTGACTCCAAAATCTCCATCTATCCCACCTTTGAGAAAACCCAGTTTTTGTAATTGTGTTTGCAACTTCACCACTTCATCACCTTGCATCCCTAAACGCAAAATCGGCCACCCTTGTGATGTGTATTGAATACTAGGGTCTTGTTTGGGTCGATAAGTGGTCTGAGTGCGGATGGTAGAATTAGGATTTTTAGGAATTCTCGTCTGTCGGGAAGTTTGACTAGATTGGGTAGTAACACGAGTACTGGAACCATTAGTTGGTTTAACGATGGATTCAGTCGGAAACAGTTTTTGCCAAGTTGGGGCATCGACTATTCCATCTGGATTTAAACCAGCAGATTTTTTAAATTGCAAAACCGCTCTAGCTGTTGTCTCATTATAATTGCCATCTACTACACCTGTATAAAAACCCAAAAGCTTGAGAGTTGCTTGTAGTTCCGATACCCGCTCTCCTTGACTACCAATCGCTAGAGTTGGACGAGTAATAGTTTGTACTTTAACTGGGGCGGGATTTTGCGGTATTGCCATTGCTACTTTAGGAAAATAGCTAATAAGCATTGGTGTTATTGATAACATGAGCAACCCAGAAAATAGGTTGGTACTCAGGTTATGAGTTTTTTGGATACCTTTCATACAAATACCTGGTATACAGGAAACGATTCTGGCTTTAGCTATAAGATAGCGTTAAGCGATCGCTAAATTAATTGCTTTTTCTTGACCAACTCAAGATATATAGGAATCCGCTTTGAGTTTTGAACGTATTTGCGTAGAGAGGGAACAGGGAACGGGGAACAGGGAAAGAGTACGGAGTCTTGTTTAAAAATCAAGTAGGATTCCTATATATAGTTCCCTTAAATCCAAGCATTAGAATATGTTGTGGTTTTTACACCCCAACAAGTAGTAGTTATCAAAACTCAGGTGATCAAATGATTGAATATAAAGGATGTCAATACTGCCTCCATTTTCGACCAGATGGAACTTGTTCTGCTTTTGATCCAGATCCAATTCCATTCTTTATTGTTTCAGGCCAAATAAAACATATTGAACCTTTGCAAAATCAAGGCAATAAAATTATTTATGAAGCAGTAGAAAAATCCATAATATACAGATTGAATGAATACAGAAGGAAGAATAATTTGATGCGTGAACGAATCGAAATTATCGACGGAGATATTACACATCAAAAAGTAGATGCAATAGTTAATGCTGCTAATGAGGCATTAATTGCTGGTGGTGGTGTTAGTGGAGCTATTCACCGTATTGCTGGATTAGGGCTAGAAGAAGAGTGTCTAAAACTAGGAGGTTGCGAGGAAGGAAAAGCTAAAATTACGAAGGGTTACTATCTGCCAGCCAAGTGGGTTATTCACACTGTTAGTTCGAGTATGGGAAGGCGGTATTTATGAAGAACATAAAATACTAGCTCAGTGCTATCGTAACTGTTTTGCATTTGTAGAATCATATAAAATCGAAAGCATAGCATTTCCATCAATTAGTACCGGAGCATATTGTTTCCCAATAGAAAAAGCAGCAAAAATCGCAATTAGCGAAGCTAGAAGGTTTTTGGAGGAAAATACTACCCTGGATAAAATCATTTTTGTCTGCAACGGAAAACAAGCTTGTGAATGTTATAATGCCATTTTTGAACAACTATTAACTCCATAAATTTAATCATCCCAGTCGCTAACCACCATTGGAGGTGATGTAAAATACCACACTGAAGTTTTGCGGCAAATCACTCCCCTATCTTAATCGCTAAATTAATTGCTTCTTCTTGACCAACCAAAGATACATAAGGTTCCGTTAAATATTGACAAGCTGCTGACATTGCTTCCTCTTCATTTACACTAGCAATTAGTTCCGGGAAATTTTGGTCAAAGCTAATTCCTAAACCCAAGGTTTCATACCACCCGTATATCTGAGCGAGTTGTCCATTCGTCTGCTTACCTAAAGCATACTGTCCCAAAATTTTGTTTTTAGCAGCTTGAAATGCATCTGCCTCAATTTTGATGGCTGATAATCGTTCTACCTCTTGTCGCAGTCCTTGGAGAGCAATGCTGGTATTTTCAGGTTCGTGTACCCATATAAACTATAAAGGAAGCTGGAAACAACCGAGTTGAGTACATTGCGGAAACTTCATAAGCCAATCCGCGCTTTTCCCGCAATTCCACAAACAAACGGCTCGAAAGTCCATTACCTAAATAAGTAGCCAGTAATTTTAAGGGAGCATAATCAGGAGAATTGACTGATCGACCATATAACCCAACATCACAATTGATTGTTGTGTGGAAATGGGTTTGAGACAGACTTGTGGAGCAATGGGAATTGATGGTAAATCTAATACAGGTGGTGAATTTGAGGGAATTTCCCAATCCCCAAACACTGTTTTTACCCATGTTAATGCATCCGAAACCGTAATCCGTCCAGCAATGCTAATGACTAAATTATCTGGACGGAAATAGGTTTGGTGATAATTAACTAAGTCATCGCGAGTAATGCGATTCATCGTCGTTTCATTACCCAGCACTGACATGGAATAGGGATGATTTGGATACATCGCTTGTCGCATTTGGTCAAAAGCGATGGTAAACGGTTGTTCTTTTTGGGAGCGAATATCTTGTAGTGCTAACCGACGTTCTAGTTCTACTTCATCTTCGGGGAAAGTGGGCGATCTCAATAATTTGGCGGCTAAAGTTAAAATCTCAGTAAAATCGCTGGTAACAGTTTTAAATGCCAGTAAGAAATAATCAGTAGAGGCATCTGCACTCAAACTAGCTCCGACAGATTCCACAGTTTCCGCAATTTCCCAGCTAGATAGTCCATCACAACCTTTAGTCATCACCGCAGAGAGTAAATGAACTAACCCTGCTAAATCTCGGTTTTCATAACAACTGCCAGCACGGACAAAAATTCTAGTAGCAATAATATCCGCAATTGGATTTTCCGTCACCAATAGGACAATCCCATTGGGTAGAACAATGCGTTGAATATGGGAAAGGGAATTCTCTATAGTTTGCATTATTAACCTAAAATTAAATTTGACAAATTATGGACTCAGCAGGCTTGAGGATAGTGACTGCGTAATTTTCTAGGGAAAGATATTGTTTAGCTAAGTTTTGTAACTCTTGGGGTGTAAAGGACTGAATTTGCTGGGGATAATGAACAGATAATTCAGCAGTGGCAATGGTATGATAATAACCATAAAGTCCAGTTAACTGACTGGGGGTTTCGGTAGAAAAAGCATAGTCGTTACATAATAGCCTACAAGTGCGAGCTAACTCCAAGGAGGTAATACCTGTATTTTGTAATTCCTGTAAATGAGCACAAATTAATGATTCCACTTCCTCAATATCTTCAGGTTCTAACCAAGCAGTAATGGTAAATAGACTTCCATCTCGCTGTAGAGAAAAATTACTGCAAATGCCCTGAACCAATTGCTTATCTTCGCGTAAATCTTGAACTAAACGAGAAGTCCTACCCTCAGCTAATAGTGCGGACAATAACTCTAAACCATGACTAGTGCGGAGTTGGTCTATTCCTGGTGCAGTCCAGGCCATCAACAATCGTCCCTGTTCTAACCGTGGTAAATTCAGTTGATGACGACAAATACCAGAGATGACAGGTGCTGATACTGGAGGGAATTGGGGACAATGAAGCACGAGGACTAAAATTAGTGAAACTACGATTTACTAATTCCCGAGCTGAGTGGTGAGGAATTCCCCCCACAATCACCACCGTCATATTTTCCGGCTGATAGTGAGTACGATGAAAGCAGCGCATAGCTTCTGGAGTCTGCTGCATCAATTCTTCTTCACTACCCAAAACGGAACGACCATAAGGGTGGTTTTGATAAACAGTATTAATCAGAGATTGAAATCCAATCCAATCAGGATCATCATAGCAAGCGCGGATTTCTTCTAAGACTACATCTCGTTCCCGCACAAATTCATCATCAGGTATGGCTGCATTCAGCAAAAGCTCACCTAATTGAGGTAGAGTATCTGCTAAATTTAGGCTGGATGTAATCAGTGAATAATTAGCATAATCATAGCTAGTTGCCGCATTACTCACACCACCACTATTTTCAATCCGATGGTCAAAAACTCCAGGAGGTATAGTGGCTGTACCCTTAAAAATCATATGCTCTAAAAAATGAGCCATACCAAACCAAGGTTCTGGCTCCACAATGGCTCCAGCACGTACCCAAACATCTGCGACTACAACAGAAGTAGTAGAAATCTCTTGATGAATCAATGTTAAACCATTGTCTAGTTGAGAGACGGAAGCTGGAAACACAGGATTAGTTAGTTTTTGAGACAATTTTTTGTAGCTTTAACCACAATTAAACGCAATTTTGCTATTATAGCTCTAAATTTTAGAAAAATCTGCATCAATTTACACTATTGATGCAGATTTAAGATTTTGTACATAATTCAGCAAGTGAAAATTTACATTTCATTTTAGGAAAGGGTATTTGGATCAACTCCCAACTCACGTAACTTTGCAGCTAATGCGATCGCACGTTGATTTGCGAGTTCAGCTTGTTGACTTGCGAGTTCAGCATTTTCCTCACTCCACAAGAGTAAATTGCCTAACTGATCCCACCAACGCAACCAATTCATAGTTTGCTGATAACGTTTTCCTGTCCACATCCCTAAAAATAACTCTAATTCTGGAATCCAGAATCTACCTTCTTCATTAGGTGACTGCACTACATAACTTCCATGCTGTAAATACCGGACTTCTAGACTGAGAGCATAAGGATCATAAATTACATAAGTTGGTACTTGCAAAATTTGTTCATAGAAATAAAGCTTGCCATAAGGTGGTCTAGCACGTAATGAAAGTTCAGCACCATCTTTGTGGGAGAGGAACTCCATCACCACTGCAATGGGTGAACCTTCGATATAAGGAGTATAACTACGTCGAATCACTCCCGGAGCCACTGGATTTACCTGTGGTACATATAACCAGTCTGGTGCTTTAACCACAATTTTTTCATTCACTGTGGCAACTAATCCAAAATTGGAAACAATCAACATCTCTGGTTTAATCAGGTTTGCAGTTCCCAATGCATCAGTTAAAGCCGCAGCGAGACTGGGTTGTTGTATATTTTCCACAGGGTCATCAGGTAATTCAAAGTCTGTTGGTAGTGGTTCCCAAGAAATGGTCGGTTCGGTTTTTTTAGATATAATTTGAACAACCATAAAATAGACTTTTAACCAAAAAATAGTTAACTATAGATTCTACTATATCACTATAGCAGAGAGTTGGGAGTTGGGAGTAGAGATGAGAGAGATATTTACGCTACACCAAAATCAGTATATTGACGAATTTGAGCCGGATAAAAAGCCAAGATAATATCTTCTTTGGGGACTCCTGCTGCTAATAATTCCTCAGCTACAGGACGATTTGTACCATCATATTGAATCCAAATTTTTCCTTGGATGATATCAATATGAATAACACAACCATGTATCCGACATTCCCCATCCCATCCAATGTGCATTACTTCATAATGGTCTTTTCGCGGGTCAATAATTGCTTCAGTTTCAATTTCACCGTGAGAAGGTTTATATTTAGCGTATTCATCAATTATCTCATGGACAATCTGACGATAACGTTCTAAGGTATCCATTGCCAAATCCTCACCGACAACCAGTTATTTCCGTTTATATTTCTCTATTCTATCTCAAATCAAGCCATGAGGGAAAAATTGCTCTTGCCTTTTGCAGTCAAATATACGACAATTTATATAAGCGTGTAATAAATTAGTCATGACATCAGAGGCACAAGCTAGACTCAAAATTGACCAACTACTTACTGATGCAGGTTGGATTATTCAAGACCATAAACAAATTAATCTTGGTGCTGCACTGGGAATTGCGGTGCGGGAATATCCTCTTAAGTCTGGTTATGCTGACTACTTGTTATTCATTAACCGTAAAGCTGCGGGTATAATTGAGGCAAAAAAAGTAGGTACAACTCTCACTGGTGTAGAAACTCAATCTGATCAATATTCTTTTCAACTTCCTCTTAAATTAAACTGTCATCGGAAACCTTTACCTTTTCTCTACGAAAGTACAGGAATAGATACCTTTTTTACAGATAACCGTGACCCTAATTATTGTTCTAGAAAGGTGTTCAGTTTCCATAAACCAGAAACATTACAAGAATGGTTAGGACAATCTCCGACGCTGAGAGGACGTTTACAACTTTTACCGGAAATTGACACAGATGATTTGCGGGAATGTCAAAAAGAAGCGATCGCTGGATTATTTACATCCCTTAAACATAATCGTCCCAGAGCATTGATTCAAATGGCTACTGGGGTTGGAAAAACCTACACATCTGTTAGTTTCATCTATTGGTTGATTAAATTAGCGGGAGCAAAACGAGTTTTATTTTTAGTAGATAGAAAAAATTTAGGAGAACAAACAGAAACAGAGTTTAAGCAATATGTCACTCCTGACGATGGAAGAAAATTCACACAACTATATAATGTACAATTATTAAATTCTAATCATATCAATCCAGTCAATAAAGTTTGTATTACCACAATTCAACGACTTTATTCCATGTTGCGGGGAGAAGCAGAATTTAAAGTGGAAAATGAGCAAGCATCTTTATTTGATGACGAAGAAACTCAACGAACTAAAGATGTAGTTTATAACCCCAAGATTCCGTTAGAGACTTTTGATTTTATTATTACTGATGAATGTCATCGTTCCATATATAATGTTTGGAGACAAGTTTTAGAATATTTTGATGCTTTTATTATTGGTTTGACTGCGACACCATCTTTACAAACCTTTGGTTTCTTTAATCAAAATTTGGTGATGGAATATTCTCATGAACGAGCAATAGCTGATGGAGTAAATGTTGGATATGAAGTTTATCGTATTTGCACCCAAATTACCGCACAGGGTAGTACTATTAAATCAGGATTTTATGTTGATACCCGTCATCGTCAAACCCGTGCAGTTCGTTGGCAAAAATTAGATGAAGAATTAAGTTATGGAGGAAAAGAGTTAGACCGTTCGGTGGTAGCTCCTGACCAAATTAGAACAGTTTTACGTACTTTTAAACAACGTTTATTTACAGAAATATTTCCAGATAGAAACGAAACTCCGAAAACTTTAATTTTTGCGAAAGATGATTCTCACGCTGAAGATATTGTCAGAATTCTGCGGGAAGAATTTGGCAAAGGTAATGAATTTTGTAAAAAGATTACCTATCGCACCACTGGGGAAAAACCTGAAGATTTAATCGCGAGTTTTAGAACTGAATATTATCCTCGCATTGCTGTAACTGTAGATATGATTTCCACAGGAATAGATATTAAACCTCTGGAATGCTTGATATTTATGCGAGATGTAAAATCGCGGATTTATTTTGAGCAAATGAAAGGAAGAGGAACCCGGACAATTAACCCCACAGATTTGCAAGTTGTCACCCCAGGAAATCATATTAAAGAACAATTTGTGATTGTGGATGCGGTGGGTGTGTGTGAGTCAGATAAAACTGATTCACGTCCATTGGAGAGAAAACGGAGTATCTCTTTTCAGAAATTACTTCAAGATGTAGCAACAGATGTGCGAGATGAAGATACACTTTTATCCTTAGCAGGAAGATTAGCAAAATTAGATAAACAACTGAATGATGATGAACGTCAGGAGTTAAAGATTGCTGCTGGAGGGAAGTCCATACAACAAATTACTAGAGATATATTAGATGCTCTCGACCCTGATAAACAAATTTATCAAACACAGCAGCAGTTTAATACTTTATCTCCTACCACAGAACAACAACAGCAAATAGCAGAAATTTTAATTAATCAAGCTTGTCTACCTTTTGATAATTACCAATTTCGAGATTTGCTGAAAGAGTTGAAAACTAAGAATGAGCAAATTATTGATAACGTCAGTCAGGATGTATTATTACAGGCAGGTTTTGATACTAATGCGAAAGATAAAGCACGGGGAACGGTAGAAAATTTCCAGCAGTTTATTCAGGATCATAAAAATGAAATTACTGCGTTGTCTATCCTTTATAATCAACCTTATGGACAGAGACAGTTTACTTATGAGCAAATTAAACAGTTAGCAAATGCACTGTCATGTCCTCCTCTTAATTTGACACCGGAAAAGTTATGGGATGCTTATGCTCAACTGGAAGCGGATAAAGTGCGGGGTGCGGGAGTACAAAAGTTGTTGACAGATATCATTTCTCTGGTACGCTTTGCTATGGGGGAAACTGAGGTTTTAGAGCCTTTCTCGGTATCGGTTGAGGAAAAGTTTCAGCAATGGATAGGGGATAAAGGGTTTAGTTCTCAGCAGGTGATGTGGTTGGAGAAGATTAAGGAGTTTATGATTACCAGTGTGAGAATTGAAGCAGAAGATTTACAGGAAATGCCTCAAGAGGCTTTTCAGGGTTTGCAGTTATTTGGGAATGGTTTGATGGGTATTTTGGATGAATTGAATGAGGTTTTGGTTGCGTAATGAGTGAAGATTTGTATGAGTTGCCGAAAGGGTGGGTGTGGGTAAATATTGAAAAAATATCAACTAAAGTAACTGATGGAGTGCATCAAACACCTAATTATGTTAGTAACGGTATTCCTTTTATTTCTGTGAATAATTTATCAGAAAGAGGAACAATCAATTTTAAACAATGTAAATATATAACTGTTGAAGAACATCAAGAACTTTATAAAAGATGTAATCCTGAAGCAGGTGACATTCTTTTGTCTAAAGTAGGAACTGTTGGACTAACAGCAGTTATTAATACTAATAAAGAGTTTAGTTTATTTGTTAACACTGCATTGATTAAGCCAGTATATGGTTTCGTTTATGCAAACTTTTTTTCTTTTGCGATTAGATATGGTTTTTTATCTAGTTTTTATAATTCATCAATTAGCGGTAGCACACAAAAATTTATTGGAACTAAAAATATAAGCTTGTTATCTGTACCTCTTCCTCCACTTCCTGAACAATATCGCATCGTTGCTAAAATTGAGGAACTATTCACTCAACTTGATGCAGGAGTAGAGTTACTAAAAAATGTAAAAGCCAAATTAAAACGCTATCGTCAATCAGTACTAAAAGCCGCAGTGGAAGGAAATTTAACGAAGGAATGGAGGGAAGCACATCAAGGAGAATTAGAACCCGCATCAGTTTTACTTGAAGGCATTCTCAAGCAGCGTCGGGAGAAATGGGAAAATGAACAACTAGCGAAAATGCAAGCTCAGGGGAAAACTCCCAAGGATGATAGTTGGAAGTTGAAATATAAAGAACCTGCTGCACCTGATATTTCTGATTTACCTGAATTACCTGATGGGTGGATTTATGGAACTTTTGAGCAAGTAAGTGAGCGTGTTACCGTTGGTTATGTAGGTTCAATGAAAGATGAATATATAGAAAATGGTATATGTTTTTTACGTTCTCAAAATGTAAGAGAAAATCGTTATGACCCACAAGGATTAAAATTTATATCTTCAAAATTTCATGAAAAATTAATAAAATCTAGTCTTCAACCGGGTGATTTAGTTGTTGTTAGGTCTGGAAGCGTTGGAGTATGCTGTGTAATACCTGAATTCTTAAAAGAAGCTAATTGCTCAGATTTAGTTATAGTCAAGCAACCAAAAGCAATTAATCCATACTTTGGTGCTTTTTATATGAACTCGCTAGCAAAATCGCGTGTTAATGATCAAAAAGTAGGTGTAGCTTTAATACATTTTAATACGCAGTCAATGGCTACAATGCCTGTACCTATTCCTCCTATTTCTGAACAATTTAAAATTGTAGAAGAAGTTAAACACAGTTTGTCAATAATTGACCAACTTGAAAAAACCATAGAAACCAATCTCAAACGTGCTGAAAAACTCCGTCAAAGCATCTTAAAACAAGCATTTACAGGTCAACTTGTCCCCCAAGACCCCAACGATGAACCTGCGGAAAAACTCATGGAACGAATCAAAGCTGAAAAAACTCAACAGAAAACTAATAAAGAAACTCAACAAAAAAGAAAATCTACCCAATCCAATAAATTAAAAAAATCAGTTACTGAAATATGATTCAATATGTTTTATATCTTAGATATGGTTGACTTAAGCAATCTTGTGGGATTCTTCCCTCCGGTCAGAATGACAGTTCACTTAAGCAATCTGGAGAGATTCTTCCCTCCGGTCAGAATGACAGTTCACTTAAGCAACCTGGGGAGATTCTTCCCGACAATGACAAATATAAAAAAATGACTACCGAATCCTCAACTATTGTCCAAAAACTCTGGAATTACTGCAACGTCCTCCGTGATGACGGTGTAAGCTACAACGACTATGTAGAACAACTTACCTATTTACTATTCCTGAAAATGGTCGAAGAACAAAACCAACTTCCTCCACCTTTAGGAAAACGTTCCACCATTGACCCTCAATATAGTTGGGAAGCATTACGCTCAAAAGATGGAGATGCTCTAGAAATCCAATATCGTCACACCTTAGAAAACCTGAGTACAGAAAAAGGACTTTTAGGTGTCATCTTCCGTAAATCCCAAAATAAAATCCAAGACCCTGCTAAACTCAAACGACTAGTAGAACTTATCAACTCAGAAACTTGGATTGGTTTAGATATTGATGTGAAAGGGGAAATTTATGAAGGACTTTTGCAAAAAAATGCCGAAGATGTTAAAAGTGGTGCAGGACAATATTTTACCCCTAGAGGATTAATTCGAGCGATTGTCGAAGTTATGCAACCCCAACCAGGACAAAGGATTTGTGACCCTGCTTGTGGGACTGGTGGTTTTTTCTTGGTTGCTTACAATTTTATCAGAAGTAATTATCAACTTGATAAAGACCAAAGACACTTTCTCAACAACAAAACCTTTAAAGGTGCTGATGTTGCTGATGGAGTCGTCCGTCTATGTGCTATGAATCTTTATTTACATGGGATTGCTGGGGATGAAAGTCCGGTGGAAGCTAAAGATAGTTTAATGTCAGATTCAGGCGATCGCTTTGAGTTAATATTGACTAATCCCCCTTTTGGTAAAAAGAGCAGTATCACTATTTTCAAGGATGATGGTAAAGCAGATAAAGAAAAAGTGGTGTATCGTCGGAATGATTTTACTGCGACCACTTCCAATAAACAGCTAAATTTTCTCCAGCACGTCAAAACTTCTCTACAAATTAACGGTAAAGCTGCGGTGGTTGTTCCTGATAATGTTTTGTTTGAAGGTGGAGCGGGAGAAACCATCCGCAAAAAGTTATTACAGGAATGCGATGTTCACACTTTACTCAGATTACCGACGGGAATATTTTACGCTCAAGGTGTCAAAGCTAATGTTTTGTTTTTTGACCGTAAACCCGCTAGTCCGACACCCTGGACTGAGAAACTTTGGATTTACGATTTTAGGACTAATCAACATTTTACTCTGAAAACTAATCCCCTGCGGTACGAAGATATACAGGATTTTATTCAGTCGTTTCATGCTGAAAATCGTCATGAACGTCAGGAAAATGAACGATTTAGAGTTTTTAGTTATGAGGAATTAATGCAACGGGATAAAGTTAGTTTAGATATTTTCTGGTTGAAAGATGATAGTTTAGAAGATTCTGATAATTTACCCCCACCGGATGTTTTAGCTTTGGAAATTGCGGAGGATTTAGGAGCAGCATTGGAACTTTTTCAAGGTATTACTGAAAATTTGGAAGTCAAATTAGTTTAACCTCTAGTTGGGAAGGAATTACAGTGTATTAACAAAGTTAAATTTAACTAACGACCAGAAATAAATGGAGGATAGACATAATATTTTGTTCATTTTGGAGGTGACGAGTGCGATAAATATCTTGTATACCAAAGCTTTTTTCTTCACTCCAATCTTCTTTTAAGCAAATTTCCTTTGTATTCTTAATGTACTGTCGAATCAAATTAATACATCGAGCAATATTACCATCAATAACAAAACCTAACATTGCTGCATAGTCATGACCAGGACTATATTTACCATTAACAAAACGCATTATACCTTCATTTATATACTTTTCTGCTAATTTTTTATTCTTACTGGTAACTCTTTTGCATTCTATTCCAAAGTATTCATTTTCATTGAAATTATAAATAATTTTTATATCAATACGTCCTTCGGGTTTAGAAGAGAGAGAAGATGACCGAGTACCTACTTCTTCCTCAATTCGGATTTTATTCTTTAACTTAGGACGACTATTTTTTTCTTTTGTCATTGCTCTACCAAGATATCCAGCAATAAAGGGTTCTGTACTGTTGATATTTATTTCCTGATCAGTTATCACTTTTGACCAAGCAGTGATAGTAATATCAAAAACTGCGGCCATAATATCTTTTGGTAGAGATACAGCAGAATATTGAATGATATCATTGTCATCAAATTCTATCATTAGATTTTATTAGGTTCTGTTTTAAATTGTTCAGCAATAATATCATTAGCATCATTAAATCCAGCAGAACGACTCCAGTAACGAAGTTGACAAGGTTTAATGATATATATATTATCACCAACACACACTTTTAAATTGCGTCGTGTAAAAATACGATCACCAAGTTTTGACGGTAGTTGATTTGCTATACTTTTTAGCACAGTTATCAAATCTTCAGACTGAACAGTTTGTATAACTTGCTCACGACCTGGATATGGTAATATTCTGAATTTAACCACCTGTAGTGGTGTATTAGTAATACTAAATATATCTGCTGCTATACTTCTTTCTTTAAGAGTGTCAAAAAATGCTTCAATAACACTGATAAAATTTAGAGTGTAAGCTTCTAAATCAGTAGCTTTCGGTTTTGTGAAAGCTACTGATTTCTCGCGATTCATGTATAAATCAATCGTGATTTGTGTCGTATCTTCAATTAAAATACGTTCATCATCATTTAAACCATAGAGATCAAATACAGCTTTATCAAGTTGTTTTTTTAATTTTTTCTCCACAGATTTACTAGGAGATTCACACAGTCTACCTTCTATTTCAATAATTTGAGTAATTAAGGCTTGGTTATCTTCATTAGGTTCAGGAATAGGAAGTCTGACTAAATCCTGTTTCATAACTATTTTACGTTCTATACCCCATGATGAAGCAGTCATAAAGATAAAGTAGCTTGCGACTGATGAGTGAATAACACCATTTAAATAATGAGCTAAATGCACTAAATTTTGGGGAAGTGATATTGCTGAATAACTTTCTATATAAACAATATCATCTTCACTAAATGCGGCACAAAGACCATCAGATTCTACTTTTTGTGAAACAATAATCAAAGGTGCCTTGTAAATTTCAGGATTGCGAGAAGATTCTAATTTTTTATATGGTAAGATACCTAATGCTGTTATATCAATTTTATATCTAGGCATTTCCCTAGAAGATAGCCATTTTTTATCATGCATTTCTTCAGGAATTAGATGTTTTTTATTACCAATTTTAAATCCATTCTTAAAAAGATTTCCTGCAACTTGTTCAATTTTGGGAAACAACTGCAATTTTTGGACTAAGTACATATCCCTCGCACTACCCCAAGTGGCAATTTTCAGCATATCTGAGTCTAATGCTGCACTAAATACTGGGAGCTTTTTAATATGTTCTGATCCTATTTCTACAATACCATGTCGTTGAAAATCTATGGAGCGTTCTGGACATACAAAATAAAAATAATCTTCCGGTTCTGAACGTTTACCTTCTGCGATTAAAACTATCGCAGGAGCTTCAGATTTAGGAAATAAATCATCTCTCCTATATTTAGATAAATTAACAATTACTTTCGGTTTAAACCTTATTAAAAGAGATGCTTTAGCTTTTTTACTCAATACCTCATTTGAAAAGAAACGTTGAGCATGGAAAATTAAGCCGATGCAAGTTTTATCATTAGCAAAGTCACCAATACGCCATAAAAATGCTTGATCTGGAGGTGTACCTTTAGCTGTAGGATAACCATCAGGATAACCAAATTCAGGACGCTTACGTTCACAATATTTCTTGATTGATTTTGATTTCGATTTTGTCCAAGGAGGATTACCAATAATTGCATTAAATTGTTTTTGTGCAAATACTTCTATTTGATTAAATTCAGATGTTTCATTAAATGCGTCACTAGCGAATAGATTTTTACCTATTAGCTTCTCAAATTTTAAATCATCTGTTAATTTACGAGTTTTTTCTAATTCATAATCTAATTCTAAAGCAGTTAGATAAAGACTAAATGCAGCAATTTGAACTGCTTTCGGTTCAATGTCTACACCAAAAATTTGATTATAGAGAGTTGCACGAATTAGATAACGAGTTGGTATTTCTCCATTAGCACAACGTTTAACAACTAATCTCCGTAAAGATTCAACTAAAAATACACCTGAACCACAAGCTAAATCTAGAATTTTAGCATTACCATCTAGGTTTTTAAATACTTCAGAAATTACTAAATCTACTAAATTAATTGGTGTGTAATGGGTACTATTGTCTTCTGCTGATATTGAATCATCAGCATATATAAAACTTTCATAAATTGAACTAATCAATTCTATGGGTATAACTTTGAAATCGTAAAATTGCCATAAACGCTGTTGTCCTGTGGCTATTTCTTCGACACCACCTATTAAACTTTGTACAACTTCAAGGTGTTGTTTTTCTACAGCATTTTTCTCTTGTAGAGTAATCGGAAATAAATCACCATTAAAAATTGTTTGTAACCATGTAAATAAATCATAAGTCGCTAATTTATCATTTAGTAATACTTTAAATGATTTAACTCCAAAGCGACGGGAAAAAAATTCTTGATTTAAAATGCCTCTGTCTTGTAGATAAGCGACAAAAACAGAACGTATTAAAAGAGCATGAGCAAATTGACGAGCTAATTGTTTTTCTTGCGTTAATTTCTTTTCAGCATCATTCAAATCTTTTACCAGAATTTTGTCTACTCTTTGTTTACGGTCAATTTGTTGGGCTTTTTCCCATTTCCAAAATTCCCCAGATTCAATTTCTAAACGACTAGCGTATTTATTCATACGTTTCAAATCGTCTTCCGTTGTTTCAAATCTCTCAATTAGATGTTGATTTGGATCAATTTCATCTTGTTCTGTGGGTTGAGAATAGGAGTTATAAAGTAAAACTTCATCAGGGGTGATTACCCACAACATTGGAGCTAAACCATGATTCCAAGACAATTTATGTAGTTTAGCTAATTCTCTAGGATTTGCTTCCTTTAATTGAGTAAAATAAATACAAGGTGAACCAGATAATTCATATATTGCTGTAGCGTTAATTTGCTCAGGATTAATTACTGTACTATATTTAATCCGCTTTTCTAAATTATTGCGAATAACTTCTGCTTCTGTAACTCCTGTAGTTGGTACACCATGACGATAGAAGCCAGTATGCTCCATTACTCGCTGATAGATTTCATTTGCAGCTATATTAGAATTCATCACTGGTTTCTCCTTATCATTTTGGTATGTGTCTCTCTTACCTCTTTACAACTATTTCTATCCGTTTATCAAAATCTAAAACATGATGTTTTTCAGCTTCTCTTGCTAATTCTGTAATTACATCTCCAATTGCTCCAATTTCATTAATTACCACTTGTCCTTGATTTTTTCCAGATGTTTCTAAAACCATCAAACCAAAATCTTCCATATTTTCAATTAAATAAAGTTGAGAATTAATAAAAACTAGGCGATGCTGAAAAAATGAGTATTCATAATTTCTTGACTTTAAAAAAGTCAAAACTTTTCTAATCTCCTGTAATGAAAGTTTTTCTCTTAATCTTTCAATAGTTTTTATTTCTAGAATTTGCTCCCACTTGTAAACAACTTTAGGGTGCTGAGGATTACCGAACTTCTCTGGTAATACTAACCCAGTTCGGTCTAAGTAGCTGAGTCTACCAGAGCTTATACAAGTCAAAGCGATGGTTTCTTGTCTTGTAAATCCACTAACCATAAAAAAATTGATGCTCCATATAACATACAGCACTATTCTGTTTAAATTTTAGTTTAACTTTTAAACAGTTGTTTGCAACATACTCTAAAAGAGGTTTTTTTTAAATATTTGTTTAAAAAATGCTAACTTTAATTATATATCAAGCTGTTAAACCAATACTAATCGGTTAAGCTTAAAAATAAGAGTAAAGAATCCCGCGAGATTCTTTCCTACCGAACGCTCCGCGAACCCGACCGTCAGAATGACAATATCGAGTTCCCCGCTTAACCGAACAGTACTGCATAAAGACAACAATTCGTCACCAATGACAACAATATGTCACCGATGACAAATAATGTGTCACTGTACAACTGTACATCTACACTAAATCGAGCTTAAAAAAATGGGCGAGAGGAGAATCGAACTCCTATGACCGCAAGGTCGCCACATTTTGAGTGTGGTGCGTATACCAGTTTCGCCACTTGCCCTTTCATTTAATCGTTTCTCTAGTCTAGACTATATTTTTGAATATAGCAACTAGAAATTCAAAATTTTTATCCCTAATTTTTAGTAGTCACCAAACTAGAGTGACATGTTGCATCAACACCTACTTAACTCAACTACTATGAGTTTAGCAGAATTTATATAGATTTAGTCTATTTGAGCAAAGATTTTTTAATTAGTTGCACGTCTATATCCCCAATTCTAGCACAACCCGACAGAGCCATTGCTACACTGAATTCAGTTTGTAGCAAGGAAAGGATATGCGCTACACCAAGCTGTCCAGATAATGCTAGTCCCCATAAAATCGGTCGTCCCACTAGTACCGCTTTTGCTCCTAGTGCGATCGCCTTGAGCATATCCGTACCGCGACGAATACCACCATCTAATAATACCTCTGCTCTACCATCCACAGCCCTAACTATTTCCGCAAGTGCATCTAGAGAGGCGATTGCCCCATCGAGTTGTCTACCACCATGATTAGAAACAATAATTGCTTTTGCACCATATTCCACTGCTCGAATCGCATCATCTCCCCGCAAAACACCTTTCACGACTAAAGGTAATGGTGACAAAGACTGTAACCATTCTAAATCATGCCAAGTTAATGACGAGTCTAACTGTTGAGCAAAATAGGTAAATAACCCAGACTCAGCTTGAGAATGGGGGATATCTAATCCAGACAAAGTGGTTAAATTCGCTGGATGCAATCCCGGTGGTAAGGTAAACTCATTTCGTTGGTCACGTTCCCGCTTACCTAAAACTGGAGCATCAACGGTTAAACATAGGGCTTTGTATCCTGCGAGATAAGCTCTTTCTACTAAAGCACGAGTTAAACCCCGGTCTTTATGGATATAAAGCTGAAACCATTGGAGAGCATCAGGAAAATTATCCCTGACTGTAGCTACTTCCTCAATAGTTTTGGTAGCCATTGTACTTAATATCATACCCACACCTGCGGCTGCTGTGGCTTGGGCTGTAGCTATTTCTCCATCTGGATGAGCAAGACATTGAAAAGCCATTGGTGCAATCAAGAGCGGTAATTGTAAAGGTTGTCCTAAAATTTGAGTAGTTAGGTCAAGTGTGCTGACATCCACTAACATTCGTGGTCTGAGTTTAATTCTATTAAATGCTGCACGATTATCTTTTAAAGTAATTTCATCCCATGCACCACTTTGATAATAATCCCAAGTTATGGGGTCAAGAAGCTTTGATGCTAGTTGCTCGTATTCAAATAAGTTAATGGGTGGAAGTGGATTAACCATAGAAAATGCCGGAAAACGCTGATGATAAACCAATTATTTCATAATCGCGTCGCTGTATTAGGGACAATGCATCACAAGGAAAAAGTGATCGCTCCTCTGTTGGAGCGAGAATTGGGACTTAAGGTGATATTACCAGATAATTTTAATACCGATATTTGGGGAACCTTCACCAGAGATGTAGAACGTCCCGGAACTCAAATTGATGTGGTGAGATGGAAAGCCCAAGCTGCTCTAGATATAACTGGGTCAAATTTAGCGATCGCCAGTGAAGGCAGTTTTGCGCCTCATCCTAGTTTACCCTATCTTTACTCCAACCGAGAAATTGTGATTTTATTAGATCAAGAAAATGATCTGGAAATTATTGGTGAGGAATTTTCTCTAGAAACTAACTTTAATCATCAGACAGTCAATAATTTGCAAGCAGCAGAGGATTTTGCCGTTAAAATTGGATTTCCCGAACATGGTTTAGTAATTAGTTTTAATCATGCCGGTACTCAGGAAATAATTAAAGGTATTAACACAGCCGAACAATTTTTGAATTCAGTTAATATCGGTTTGAGTAAATCCACAAATGGAGAAATTTTCATAGAAACAGATATGCGAGCGCTTTATAACCCCACCAGGATGAAAAATATTGAGAAAGCGACTTTAGATTTACTCAACAAAATCAAGAGTATTTGTCCAAATTGTGCTGTCCCTGGTTTTGTGATTACGGAAAGAATTCCCGGATTGCTTTGTCGAGTTTGTCATTTACCTACTTCTCTAATTAATTCTGTTATTTATCAATGTAAAAAATGTGGTTTTCATGAAAATAAACCAAATCATTCTGGAAAAGAATTAGCTGACCCCAGTCAATGTAATTACTGTAATCCTTGATTTTGGATCTTCGGTACTTGTTATGCTAAAATGATGGGTCGAGAGGAGGGAACAGGGAACAGGGAACAGGGAACAGGGAAAAATTTTTAATTTTCTAGTTTTTTAATAAGGGCAATGATCATTCTGCTTTCCTCTTTTAATAAATTAAGAATTATTTCTATATTTTTTTCTGAACATAATTCTACTCTCTTAGATAAAATTAAGTGAGTTTCTAGTTCATTAACTGACCCTTGGGCTATGTTTAAAAATCTTACATATTCTCCTGTATATCGTCGTCCATATCCTTCAGCTATATTGGCTGGAATAGATACAGCACTTCTTCTAATTTGTTGAACCATACCATATAACTCATCTTTTGGAAAAAGTTTAGTGAGGAAATAGCATTTTTCAGCAATATCCATTCCTTTCTGCCAAATCAATAAATCTTTAAAATCATTAATATCTGACATTCTTCCTGTTCCCTGTTCCCTGTTCCCTGTTCCCTATTTCAACTTTTAGTTTAGGATACTAAGTCCGGAAGAGCCTGATTCTTTTAATAAAATCCCTCTCGTCGGATAATGACAAAGAGGGATTTGGAGCTAAAGTCCGGTAGGGTAATCGGGCTATTTAATATTTAATATTGATCAGGTTTTTTTCTATTCCTCCTTTAGATAGAGAAAAATTCGATAATTATTCATCCTTGGTATCTTTCCTTAAATTTAAAATTTTAGATTTTGAATTCTGAATGGGGATGAGGCGTTTTTTCTCTCTATTTTTATTCTGTGATATATATCACAGCTTTAATAGAGTGCGTATCACTACTCAATCCTAACTTGAGTCAGGTTTTTAAGTGCGGAAAAACATACGCTACCAAGACTTTCATCAATATCAACACCCAAGAGATAAGGCAATATTAGTCTTATCCCCCCTCACAGTCCTAATACCCAAATAAATGATAACCAAATGAAAGTTACTAAATATACTAATCTTCTTTTCTCGGTTAGCATCAAAGCCTAGTCGTCCCCAAGTGCGAACGAGGGCACATAAGTAAATAAAGTTACTAATATACCATGATTACACGGAAAATTGTATCAAGTCACGAAAGGAATAAAAATTTATTTTCTTCATTGCATAACTTTCTAAATAATCGCTGATAATTAACACACTTCTCTAGAGAGTATCTCTACTAATCAGGGGAAGTGAATCTCAAAGAAAGTTCATCACAACTTTACATAGTTAAAGATATCTTGAAGTCCTAGAAATAATTTTTCACCATTTTAAATTTATAAAGGAGATTTTTATCATGCACACTTTAATTCATCATCAACAACCAATATTACAAATTGGTTTTGCTGGTTTAGCAGTCAAGGAATTACAAAAACTTCTCAAGCAAAGAGTGCATGATGCAGATATCAAGATAGATGGGATATTTAGTGAAAGTACTAAACGGACTGTGCAATTATTTCAATACCGAGTTTTTCTGAAGACTGATGGTATTGTCGGTACAAATACTTGGGAAGCACTTTATGCAGGAGAACGTCTAGATTTACCTAAATTATGTCGTGGTAGTTATGGTGTTGAGGTGAATAAGGTGCAAAAAGTTCTGCAAGTACATCCATCATTAGCTGAATATGAATTAAACTTAAAAACTTATTATTTTGACGAAGTTAATGGTAACTTTGGCTTAAACACAGAAGTTGCTGTCCAAAGCTTTCAATCAGATGAAAATTTAGCAGTGAATGGAATAATTGGTCTTGAAACTTGGAAAGCTTTGATGAAACGTGCTACTAAAATTAGTCAAATTAGATAAAGAGTCATCCCAATTCAAAATTCAAAATATCCTACGGGAAGGTAAACCTACACAAATCATGGAAGTGAGGAATAGTAGGGGCGTATTGCAATACGCCCCTACTAGTGTGTACACGGTAGGTGAACGGTTACTTATTTAATCTTAATATTTTAATATATGGTATAATAAAGAGAAGATATGTTAGATTTGACTTAGTTTTTGGTTTTCACCTGTGTTCATTAATATCTCTGAACGGCGAATGCACTTGATCCGCTGGGTGTTGACGATTGCATGGATAGGGTTAATTGCCTCTTTGTTATATGACCCTTGGACTTCGACACTGACTGAACCAGAGCATACTTGGAGTCCACTAAGACTTTCTAATAGCTGTATTCAGTTACAAGGGAAATGCTTATCAGAACAACCCTATCCCCTGGGAACTACCTTACTCTGGGGCGCAGTTATTCCAGTGTCAGTCTTCATTTTACTTGTTTTTGGACATGAATTGTGGCGACGAATTTGCCCTCTATCTTTTCTGTCACAAATTCCACGTGCTATGGGTTGGCAACGTCAATTTAAACGAGAGAATCCAAAGACGGGGAAAATACGGTATGAGTTAGCAAAAGTTAAGCCAGATTCGTGGTTGGGGAAAAATTACCCTTATGTACAGTTCGGATGGCTCTTTGCAGGGCTATGTGGTCGGATTTTATTTTTCAATGCTAATCGCACAGTGTTGACATTATGGTTGTTGTTTACTATTGCATCTGCTATTACTGTTGGTTATTTATATAGTGGAAAGTCTTGGTGTAACTACTTTTGCCCAATGGCTCCGGTACAAAAAATTTATAGTGAGCCTGGTGGATTATTCAGCAGTCAGGCTCATACAAGTGAGCAACTGATTACTCAATCAATGTGTCGCATTATATTACCAGATGGCAAAGAACAGAGTGCCTGTGTAGCTTGCCAAAATCCTTGTCTTGATATTGATTCCGAACGGGCTTATTGGTCTGAGTTGAACAAGCCAGAAGCATCATTTTTACGTTACGGCTATGTTGGTTTAGTTATCGGCTACTTTGTTTATTACTATCTTTATGCAGGCAATTGGGAATATTACTTCTCTGGTGCTTGGGCACGGCAAACAGACCAACTTGCATTACTGTTAAAACCTGGATTTTACTTTTTTGGACAGACAATTAATATACCAAAAATAATTGCAGTGCCGATGACGCTCTCAGGATTTACAGCGATCGCCTATTTCTTAGGACGCTTTGCAGAAAAAAAAGCCAAAGCTTACAGTCGTCACCATCATATCGAGCTTTCTTCAGAACTAATCAAACATCGAATTTTTACCATTTGCACCTTTGGTATTTTCAATTTCTTTTTTATTTTTAGTGGTCGTCCCTTGATTGGATTACTACCATTATGGATACAATATATCTATAATATAGTACTAGTATTACTTAGTACACTTTGGATTTATAAAACTTGGTTACGCAGTCGGATCTTTATTCACGAGAAAATTTTGCCCATCGTTTCCGACATCAGTTGGAAAAACTGCAACTCAATATCTCACAATTTTTGGAGGGACGTTCTCTCAGAGACTTAAACATCCATGAAGTTTATGTATTAGCAAAAGTATTACCAGGGTTCACCAAAGAGAAACGACATCAGGCTTACAAGGGAGTATTACGAGAAGCTATAGAAGAAGGTTCTATCAATTACTCGAGTAGTTTACAAGTATTACGACAAATCAGGCAAGAATTGGAAATTACGGATGACAAACATCGGGAAATTCTCAATGAGTTGGGCATTGAAGATCCAGAATTATTTAATCCTAATCGTCAGCGTAATCTAGAAAATTCAGTGCGGCTCAATAGCTACCAAAAGTCATTACAACGGCTTTTGCTATTGCAAAAACTTCAACTTCCAAACAACTTCGAGAAACAAGAACAAAGTAATTTGGCAGAAATTCAGCGTTTACGTCGGCAGTATGGTATTACCTCTAAGGAGGAAGATTGGATTCTCGATGGTTTAGATCCAGAAACATGTAGTTTGAGAAATTGTGAATTGCTATTATCCCAATTACCCGAATTAATTAGTTGTTATCAGGCGCTTAGTCAACCAGAATTGAAAGAATATAGAGCATTATTAATAGTGCTCAGAGAAAGTGTCACTCATAAAAAAGAATTAATATACCGAACGATCTTATCATTTCTAGAAACTTCAAAAAATGAACCATCTGCAATGTCTTTGGCACAATCTTTAGGACAACTCCCTTCATCAATATTACCCATTTTGTTGGAAACAGAGGATTGGAATTCACGTCTAGATGAAAATATTTTTTCCCATTTAACTTCAGCTAGAGAGCAAGTCTTAGCTTCTAGGCTGAAGTTTACTTCTGAAGAAATTGTTGAACACTTAGAGCGATTAATGAGTAATTGTAATCCTCTGATGGAATCAGTATGTTTGTATATGATTGCCCAGCTTGATTCTGAACGCGGTAAAATGAAATCTCGTGACATTCAAAGCGAATATCACCATCCTCTGTTGCAAGAAACTGCCAAAATAATTTTCACCCATTCCACCCCAATTCTATCGATAACTGCTTTTCCTACCTTAGAAAAGGTAATTTACCTGTATAACAGTGACTTCTTTTCTCAGATATCCTACGAAACATTGATTGCTCTTGCCGGTCATTCCCAAGTTAAAACGTACTCATATAATGCTGTAATTACAGAAGAAGGTGATACTTGTCGAGAATTGTTATTACTAATGGAAGGTTCCGCTCAGATTCAATTTCATCTCGATGATGGGAACGTTCAGATGGAGATGCTGCAACCTGGACAAACCCTAGATGAACTGGAAGTTTTAGGACACAGCGAATCTAAGAGCAAAATTGTTGCCTTTAGTGACATTACCCGAATTCTAGCAATTCCCGTGGATATATTTGATGACTTGCTCACTCAAGATCATGATTTTGCCCGTCGAGTCTTAGAGTTGGAAAGTCGCCAATTGCAGCATTTCATTCACTTTCTACAATACCCTAACAGGAACAGGAGCCTAAGTAGCAACGAACCGTTAACCTTAGCGTCACGAAGGGAGTAGAGCATGACCTATTATAGCTGACTTTTTCCGTTGAGTCGTGAAACTCCCAATTAACAAGGGTTTTAGATTATAACCGAATATTATTGGCATGGAAACTATCTCAGGAGTCAGTGGTTCTGACTCCTGGCTATATTATCCCCAAGGAGAGGGAATAGCTGTGGTAGAAAGTACCTTTTTCGCGACTATCCTAATAGCTGGTCTACCACAAGTAGGACAAGGAATTTCTAATTGTTCTGGAGGTTGTACTTCGACTTCACTCAATAAACCTTGTTGACAATGCCAACATTCGTAAAATAGTCGATGTATCGGTTGGTTACAGTCAAGTATTTTCAGATGTTGACACCTTCTGGGAATTGGTTCTTCATCTTCATCTTTAGACTTGAAGGGCTTCTTTTTAATTTCTTTATCAATCATTTTTGTTACTTACTTCCTTGCTTAAAATCGTCTCCAGACGGCGGTGACAATAATCAAATTTTCTGGTTGAATTAAATCCTGAATAGCTTTTTGGACTTGAGCCAGAGTTACAGATTGAATATGCTGAGGGAATTCCTGAATTTCGACTCGATTAAGTCCGAAAACAGAATTGTTTAAAATAATACTCGCTACTTCGTTACGATTAGCTAAATCTACTGGATAACTGTTGGTAATTGAGCGTTTTGCTGTGTTCAACTCTGCCTCAGTTACACCTTGCTGACGGATTTGTTTGAGTAAAGCCACAGTACTAGAGATGGCTTTTTGGGTATCTCCGGGAGCGGTTTGCATTTGGATTAAGAAGGGCAGAGGGTTAATTCCCGCTGCAAATCCACTGTAAATACCATACGTTAAACCTTGGCGATCGCGAACTTCTGTGCCCAATCGACTAGATAAAGTATCACCACCCAAAATATGATTGAGTACGAGTGCAGCGTAAAAACGGGGGTCTTTGCGGGAAATCCCATTATAACCAAAATAAGTAACTGCTTCTGCCTTACCAGGAATCACAGAATTAAACCGAGTGGATTTTAGTGGTAATGGCACATTGGGGAGATTAATCACAGGTGGTTGACCTGTAGCAGTCCATTTTCCTAAAGTTTGATTAAGTAAGGTTTTCACCTGTACGGGGTCAAAATCACCTACCAAAGCAATGGTCGTTGTATCTGGTCGATAGTACTGCTGATAGAATTTTAGCAAATCCTCGTGAGTTATTGCTTTTAAACTTTCAGTGGTGGGAAAAGTGTGAAAAGGATGATTTTCGGGATAAATTGCTTGCTGAAATACTCTTCTTCCTAAGGCTCTGGGGTCATCTAGCTGCACTTTCAGAGATGTTAATGCTCTTTGACGACTCAATTCTAACTGCTGGGTGGGAAAATTGGCATTTTGTAAGACATCGGCTAAAGTTTCCACGATGATGGGTAAATTAGCTGATAACCCCTCTCCGGTAAAACTAACTCCCTCACGGTTAGCACTAAAGTTTAAACGTGCACCCCGGTCTTCTAAAGTTTTGGCTAAAGAGAGAGCATCTTTAGTTTTAGTCCCATTCATTAAATTAGCCGCAGTCAGATTTGCTAATCCAGCTTTTTGTTGACCATCAAATATAGTCCCAGCATTAAGATATCCGCTGAGGTTAACACTGGGGACACTATGATCAGGTAAAAGTAGTAGCTGCAAACCATTCTTGAGGGTAAACTGTTCCGGTAAAGACTGTTGACTGGAACTGGTACTATTGGTACTAGCTGGCAAATATTTAGCTAATTCGGCTGGGTCTACAGGTTTACCAGGACTAAAGTTTTCCACTGTCCGACTAGAACCGGAATTAGCAGTTCCTGGTTTACCATTTACTTGCGTAGGTTCAAAAAAGCCAATGGTTCGTTTTGCAGAATCGAGATAAGTTTTAGCTACACGCTGAACATCTGCGGGAGTGACTTTAGCAATTCCAGCTATGTAACGTTCAGCATAACGATAATCACCAGCTATAGTTTGATTATAAGCCAATTGATTTGCTTGGCTGGTAATATCTTGGTTACTAAGAATAAAGGAAGATTGTAGTAAAGTTTTAGCGCGGTTTAATTCTTCTGTAGTTACCTGCTCCTGTTGCAGTTTCGTTAAAGATTTTTCCAGTTCTTGGTGAATGTTCTCTAACTTTTGACCAGGTGCTGCTGTCGCTTGTAGTTCATACCAACCCGGTTCTAGGAGTTCCGCAGCACCACCACCCACTGAAGTAGCTAAACCCGATTCTACTAGAGCTTGATAAAGTCGAGAACTGCGTCCACCTGTAAGAATAGCATCCATGACATCAATCGCGGGGACGTCAGGGTGTTGAATATTCGGTAAGGGATATATAGCTTCCATAATGGCTGTACTCCCAGGTTGTTTCAGAACAATTGGTGTTTTCTGAATCGGTGTAGTAACTGGAGGTAGCGGAGTGTAATTGCTGGGTTTGACATTTCCTCGCTGAGGTAATTTACCGAAAGTTTCTTTCACCACTTTCAGTGCAGGCTCAGTGGCAAAATCTCCTGTAATTACTAAAGTGGCATTATTGGGACTATAATATGTTTGGTAATAATTTTTGACTTGTTCTAAAGTGAACTTCTCAACATCAGCTTTCGTACCTCCGACAGTTAAACCATAAGGATGATTGGGAAAAGCAGCCCTTTTTATGGCTCGATCTAAACGATAACCGGATGAGTTTTCATATCCTTGTAATTCCGAGATGACAACTCGCTTTTCGCTATTGAGTTGCTCTTTAGCAACTAAAGCATTTTCCATGCGATCGCTTTCCAGAGTCAACAATGCTTCTAATTTATCTCGCTGCACTGTGCCAAAGTAAGCTGTTTCATCATAGCTAGTAAAAGCATTAAATTCACTACCCAAAGCACTAAACAACCGTCCAAATTGCACTGGACGGTCGGTGGTACCTTTAAACATCAAATGTTCTAGCTGGTGAGAAAGCCCATTACTTCCCTCACCTTCGTTCCGAGAACCAACTTTATACCAAACCTGTACACTAACCACAGGAGCAGTATGTATTTCTTTGGTGAGAACAGTTAAACCATTATCGAGAACAGTTTTTTTAACCCCTTGGGTGAGTGATAGACCAGATGGAGCAGTAGTTTTTGGTGTAGCTGCATCAGTTATATGACTAGAAAATGGCAAAAAGTTGAGCAGAATGCTGAGGAAGAATCCTATAAGCATATATGAGCGTAATTTCATAAGCAATTAAAAAGTGCAAAATTTGAGATGAGCAAAATTCCCGAAGATGGTTTTTACTAACTACGGTACATATAAGTGAAGAACCTCACCCTCTCCTCTCCTGACTAAGGAGAGGCGTTAATTCTTCTCACCCACTTCTATTTATAGCGAAACTTTCACGTGAAGAGAAGATTAGCGATCGCCTTTAGAGAAACGCGATGATCCAGATGAATTGGGGTCTGACTTTTTGCGACCTGTGGTGCTGCGGGAGGTTGATTTTTTCTGGGATTTTCGCAGCGAGGGTTTAGCATTAGCACCATGAGAACGCTTGCTATCTTTGATTTTGTGTTTTTGTGGTTCTAATGACACTACTTCAGGTTGGAGAGGAGAATTAACTTCAAAACCACTAGTCACTTGCAATGGTAAATGTTGGGCAATCAATTTTTCAATATCTGCTAACAGATGATATTCATCAGCACAAACTAAAGATATAGCTTCACCTGACGCACCAGCGCGACCAGTACGACCAATCCGATGAACGTAATCTTCTGGGACATTGGGTAAATCGAAATTAATGACATGGGGAAGCTCGCTGATATCAAGACCACGCGCAGCAATATCTGTAGCTACTAACACCTGTAAACTGCCGTTTTTAAATTTTGCTAGCGCATGGGTACGCGCTGACTGACTCTTATTACCGTGGATAGCTAATGCTTGAATCCGCTCATCATTCAACTGTTTCACCAAACGGTCAGCACTATGCTTAGTACGAATAAATACCAATACTTGATATAACTTATGTTGACGAATCAGGTGAGCTAGTAATTGACGTTTCTGATTGCGGTCTACTTGATAAACTTTTTGGATGACTGTGTCCGCAGTAACGTTACGACGAGCAACTTCAATCATCTTCGGGTTATTAACCAACCCCTTGGTGAGTTCCTTGACTTTATCCGAAAAGGTGGCAAAGAATAATAGGTTTTGTCTTTGTTTTGGTAGCAGCGAGAGAATACGACGGATATCACGAATAAAACCCATATCCAACATCCGGTCTGCTTCGTCCAACACTAAAATTTCCACGTGGGAAAGATTAACTGTTCCTTGCTGTACGTGGTCTAGCAGTCTTCCTGGGGTAGAAACCAGAATATCTATCCCATCTCTGAGTTGTCGTTTTTGGGGATTAATGCTTACCCCCCCAAACATGACCATTGTCTTCAATTTTAGATATTTGCCATATTCACGCACACTGGTTTCTACCTGTGCAGCAAGTTCCCGTGTGGGGGTGAGAATTAAAGCTCGAATCACTGGACATCCATTAGATGTCGTTCTCACACTATTATTTGATAAACGGTGTAAAAGTGGTAGGGTGAAGCTGGCAGTTTTTCCTGTACCTGTTTGAGCACCAGCTAAAATATCCCCACCGGATAAGACCACCGGAATTGCCTGGTTCTGGATGGGTGTGGGTTCAGTATATCCTAGTTCGGTAACAGCACGGATAATTTCATTGGACAAGCCGAGATGAGAAAAAGACATAGAACTCCTAAGATAATATCATCGGCCTGTTGCCAATGGCGCCATTAGTCTTAGGGGAGACGAGAGCGACTGCCACAGTTCGACATTCTAACCGAGTTATTGAGTGGGTTTTTTAATTATGCTCTATAAACCAAAGATATCAAAATTTGATGGACAAATGTTGTACACGTTGATAATTAGCGCTTTATTCACTTAGTCTCTATTCCGGACTAAGTAGTTAATGCCCAAAAACGTCATCCTCCTGATTACCCCAGATAGTATCCAAAGATGCTTGACTGGTCTGGAACCAAAAGTCAACTTCATCATTAGGCAGAATTGTAACTAAAACTTTTGTACCTTCTGGAAGATGTTCGGGTTCTAATAACTCGATTTTCCCTTGACGCACAGTAGCCCAAAAAGTTTTCAACATAGTTTATTTTGAGTATTATTTGATGCCAAAGAGCCAATTTCCGCTACTTCTGACTTGATTAAATCCAACCTACAGCTTTGTCAAAACGGATCATCTCTAAACTGCGATCGCCATATACCCCTTCAATCTGTTCCCGACAACAAGCGATCGCAAAATCATTCAGCTCGTCTGACTCAATTCCATACATATCCTGAAATATATCTACTTCCACTCGACAAAATCGCGGACGTTGCTCATAAATACGACATTCTCTGGTATCATGGTCGAAATTTACACACCATCCTCCCGCTCCTACCATACTCAGATATATTTCCAATTCATCTGGTAAAAGATATGCTTCTAAATCCGGACGGTCTGCTGGTGAAAGATTACAGCAGGCCCCACATTGCTTGACACATTTCCACGTTGCCATTTTTTAACCTCTATTACACAAAAACCACCATCTACCATTTTACGATTTTATATTTTTTTTATATTTTTTTATAATTTTGTTAAGCAAATTAAATTTGGTGGTCACTTGCCAGGTATGATCTATCGCGGATATGAAGACTTAAAAATTGATTTTTGGAAACTTTTGGGAGGAAAGACGCAAATGTTCGACGCTTTAACTAGCACTTTAGGTAGCATTAACTGGGAAGTAATTTTTCAACTGGTTTCTATTGGGCTGATTGTGATTGCAGTTGCTGTGGTAATTTTTGTCTTGGCATTTCGCAACGGTAACCTCTAAAAATTATAGTGCTGAGTTTTGAGTAACAAGCGTTACCAGTTGCTGGTCAACCAAACTCAGCACTCAACATGGACAAAGCCTCAAAAGCAGCTTGAATAATGCCGTCATACTGTGGTTGAGATAAATCCACTTTTTTAGCATCTTGACGATTTATACCTAATAAGCCGATATTTTCTCCTGGTTGCATGACTAAAACTTTCCCTTCGGGATTTTTAATTCGTAACTCGGAATCATGATCATTTTTATAGATACCACAGGTATATTGACGCTGTTGGTAATTAAAACTAGTTCTTAGCGGTGTAGATGGAGAAACAGCAAATAAATGAGTCTGCTTGGGGGAGTCTAGCCCCAATTAACTCCATTTCAATGGTGGTATTACCATTAAAGTGATTTTCGCGGAGTTTGTAAGCAATATCCAACCGCGATGGTAGCGGAAAATACTCACGCCAACGCCAGGCGATCGCTTTAATTTTCCACTGCTGTCCATCTAGATTTTGGCATACAGTCAGTTTCAAATGTCCTTTACCCACAATTCCTTGCTCGATGATGTGGACATTAGGTGTCCAGAATACAGGGTCTGGATTATCCATCCCACAGGGATGAATGGCATTTAGCTGTTGGTAAAGCTGTTGATTCATATCCTGAAGATGCGCTTGAGCATCAATTCTCAACAGAGGTTTCAAGTGTTCCGGTTCTAAACACTGATTCGCAAATGCTGATAAACGCGATCGCAAAGAAAGCAAATTTTCCGCAGGTAAAGAAAATCCTCCCGCAGCTTTGTGTCCACCAAATTTACCCAGGATATCGCGACAAGATTCTAAAGCGGTAAATATATTAAATTCAGGAATTCCCCTGGCCGAACCACGAATTTGGGCTTCATCCTCATAAGTACCAATAAATACAGGTACACCATAGCGTTCTACCAATCGAGAAGCCACAATCCCAATTACACCATGATGCCAATTGGGCTGCACGACCACTAAAACTCGCATTTCTGGGAGAGAATCAACATATAAATCCTCCACCAGGATGATGGCTTCTTGTTCAATTTGCTCACATAATTGCTGACGTTGGGTGTTGGTTTGTTCGCACTGCATAGCTCTTGCCAGCGCTATCCCCTCATCATCGGTAGTCAGCAATTCAATCATCGTTTGGGGATTCCCAATCCGACCAATGGCATTAATCCGAGGACCTAAGCGAAACCCAATATCCTCTGGTTTCAAAGATTTGGAATTTTGAGGTGTTTCACTGACTTGTACCCCAGCTACCTGAATTAAAGCTTGGATTCCCGGTAACTTAGATTTGGGTAAACTTTTTAAACCCCGTTTCACCCAACGACGGTTGACACCAGTTAAAGGAGCTAAATCGGCAATTGTTCCCAGTGTAAATAATGCTAACATCGGCGCGATTAAGCCTTGAGTGTTACCTAACTGTTGAGCTAGACAGACAGCTAAAATATAAGCCACACCAACACCAGCAACACCTCTGTAGGGAGAAGATTCCGCAATTAATTTGGGATTGAGAATCGCATTTGCGGGAGGTAATTGGGGGGGGAGGTCGTGATGGTCGGTAATGATGACAGCTAAACCCAATTCTCTGGCTCTGGCTACTGGTTCAAAAGCAGAAATGCCGTTATCTACAGTGAGGATGAGTCCCACTCCTTCACGATGAAATTCTTCCACAATCCTGGTATTAATGCCATAACCTTCATGCATTCGACTTGGGATAGCATAATCCACCTGAGCACCAAGAGCGTTGAGACTGCGTAATAGTAATGCAGTACTAGTCATACCATCAGCATCATAGTCACCGCAAATCGCAATTTTAGTTTGGGTAGCGATCGCATTTTCGAGTAATTCGACACTAATTGCTAAATCTGGGAATTCTTCTAATGGTGAAGGTAAAACCAGAGATTCTGGTTCCAAAAATATTTGAGCTTGTGCGGGTGTTTCTATACCCCGATTAATGAGCAATTGTCCGATAATCGGAGATATATTGCACAAATCAGCCAAATTTTGGGCTAATTCTGGTTTGGGGGGAGAAATTTGCCAGCGTTGATTAGGTAAGCGTTGACTAATTTTTGCGAGTTTAGTTAGAGGTTGGTCTAGCACCATCAAAGTTATAAGCAATAATTATAACTCATAGCATTTTCATCGCCAAGTTACAAATGTCAAAATTGACACTCCCCGCTCTGAAGAGACGGGGATTCTTTAATCAAAGACAAGACTTACTTAGACAAGATTTCTCCAGCCTGAGCAGAGGACTCATCTCCTAAAGCGTTGCTTACGTCTAGCGCAAAAGTTCCGGTATGCCCTACCGTACTCAATCCTCGACTCAGGATGTTTCTAGCTGCATTTTCGTCTCTATCCATCACACAACCACATTTACAAACGTGGGTTCTAGTGGATAGGGTCTTCTTCACAACTTCACCGCAACTAGAGCATTCTTGGGTAGTATATTGCGGGTTAACCGCAACTGTGACTTTCTGGAATACTTTGCCAAAATATTCAAGCCAGACACGAAACTGATACCAAGATGCATCGTTAATTGACTTAGCTAAACAATGATTTTTCACCAGATTTTTAATTCTCAAATCTTCATAAGCGATCAAGTCGTTGGACTGAATTACGCACCGTGCTAATTTCACAGCATGGTCTTTACGTTGCCTACTTATTTTGAGATGGCGTTTTCCTAAAATCTGTCTAGCTTTGCCGCGATTTTTTGAACCTTTTACTTTTCTGGAAACACGACGCTGTGAACGTTTTATCACCTTTTCACCTTGTCGTAAAAATCGAGGATTCTCAATCGTTATACCTTCAGAATCAGTATAGTATTCTTTCAAACCTACATCTAATCCTATCGTATTTCCAGATGGTTCTATATTTTCTTGCCGATGGATATCAATACATAATTGACAATAATAACCATCAGCACGTTTTACCAATCTCACCCGTTTGATTTGGTTAATTTGGTAAAAATGTAAATCGCGTGTCCCTTTAAGTTTTAATCTCCCAATTCCTTTTTTATCTGTGAAAGTTATGCTTTTACGATTATCTGCAAGTTTCCATCCAGAAGTTTTATATTCAACAGAACGACAATCTTTTTGGAATTGCGGAAAACCTTTTTTACCAGGAATACATTTTTTACAGCTATCATAAAACCGAGAGATAGAAGACCAAGCTCGTTCCGCACTGGCTTGTCTAGCCATTGAGTTGAGTTCATTCGCATAAGGAAAATTAGCAGCTAGTTGTGCACAATATTTTTGCAAATCGTTTTTACCTGTATTTGGAACATCCATCCACAAGCGAATACAGCTATTACGAATGAATTGTGCCGTCCGAATTGCATCATCTATGGCGGTGAGCTGATTTGACTTTCCATAAACTTTAAACTCAAAAACAAGCATTTTCTTTACCTCCTATCTTATACTACTTCTGGCAGCATAAGATTGTCAAGATGATTAGGAATGAAATACTGAAGGCGGTTAAAACCGCCCGTGTCGTTTTTCATCCCCTGTCTAAAGCACGAAAGACGGAACTTCGTTCCTGTTTCTCAGGGGCTTTCAAACTTCCCGGTTTTCCTTGTAAAATTTTCATAGGGAATAGATATCAGTCTACCTCACCCCTCCTCTTTTCCAGCGTTGACCCATGCTCGAACGGCTTTCCGAATTGCTCTAGTACCATCCATGCGATTTTGCTCAATCAATTTTGGCAAATCCCGAATTTCCAAACCAGGAAAAACTAAACTTTTCTCTGATTCTATATATTCCCCATTATGTAAAATATAAATTTTCAATTCACCAGCATCATAAGACCAAATTTCCGGTACACCTAAACGAGCATAAATAGGAAACCGATTTAAAGATTTACTAGTGATATCAATTTCTAGAGCTAAATCTGGTGGTGGATCTCGCTGCAAATCTAAATCAAATCTACCACGAATCAGGATTTCATTTTGGAAATAAAAGCAATCATCTGGTTCTAATCCTGCCATTTTTCCTTTTTGCTTCCAGGTTGTTGAACCTAAACTTGCATATTCTAAATCTAACTCTTCTGCTATATCTTCTATGGCAGTGCTAATAACTTTTTTATAATATTCGTGTTCAGGTAAAGGAGTCATAATTTCCAAACTACCATCATCATAACTTAATCTAGCTACACGACTTTCTCCTAAATCCTGTAGAATATTTTCAAATTGTTGCCAAGTAATATGATGAAGCACTACGCTATGAAGGTGGTTTATAGTTACACTCATACAAATACTGGGTATGCGGGAAAGTCAGATACTTAGGTTACTGCCTTCGGTGCATGAAGCTAACGAAGGCAGTACCCTATTCTAATACTATTCTAGTTGAACAAGAAACTAGCACCAAAGAGATTCACATTCACATCAGCACTAGTAAAACCAGATGTAGCTGATAATGTTACTAATAATTGACCTGTCCCAAAACCTGTATTTCCCACAATCCCATCACCAACTCGTAGCTGTGTATCTGTACCTAATTTCACGACATCAAGTTTAGCAATCCCTGTGAAATTAAGTTTATCACCTCCAACACCACGAACAAATTCATAAATGGTATCTGTACCATCACCAGCAGCATACTTAACATTATCTACAACACGATCATTTAAACCTAAATAAAGACTATCGTTACCTACACCACCACTGAGGGTGTCTGCACCTGCACCGCTTTTCATCCAATCATCACCAATAGTTCCAGTAAAATTCACAGTACCTGCAAAACCACTTAAATCAAAACGTTCAAATCCCAATACTGTTGTTCCGGAGATATTGCCAATTTGATTTGTGGTATTACTAGCATTAATTGTCAAACTATTAGCAGTTGTTCCTCCGGTGATAACTAAGGTGTCTGTACCTGTGTTGCCATTCAGAGTATCACTTTGTTGCAAATTAGCAAAAACGCTATTAACAGTATCATTTCCACCTGCTGCGTCAATGATATCTTTTTCAGATGTGGTGGTAAAGTTTTCATTATTTACCGTCCCGACGATATTATTATCAAGGTTGCTAATCCCAATAGTTAATTGTTTCTCAAACGATAAACCACCTTGGTCTGTACTCCGCACTCTGACGCTGTAACTGCTTTTGGTTTCAAAATCAAATCCAGCATTACTTTTGAGTTGATTTCCCGCGATGGTAAATAAAGCATTGTCAGTGGCACCTGTTCCCGCAACTAAACCATAGGTGAAGGTGCTTCCTGCATCTGGGTCGGTGGTGGTGAAATTGCCAATTACTGTCCCAACTACTTGATTTTCCGCAATATTGCTATTAGATATCACTAGATTAGTGGGAGTTTCATTAACGTTAGTGACTCCAATAGTGAATTGTTTCTCAAACGATAAACCACCTTGGTCTGTACTCCGCACTCTAACGCTGTAACTGCTTTTGGTTTCAAAATCAAATCCAGCATTACTTTTGAGTTGATTTCCCGCGATGGTAAATAAAGCATTGTCAGCAGAACCTGTTCCCGCAACTAAACCATAGGTGAAGGTGCTTCCTGCATCTGGGTCTGTGGTGGTGAAATTGCCAATTACTGTCCCAACCACTTGATTTTCCGCAATATTGCTATTAGATATCACTAGATTAGTGGGAGTTTCATTAACGTTAGTGACCCCAATAGTTAATTGTTTCTCAAACGATAAACCACCTTGGTCTGTACTCCGCACTCTAACGCTGTAACTGCTTTTGGTTTCAAAATCAAATCCAGCATTACTTTTGAGTTGATTTCCCGCGATGGTAAATAAAGCATTGTCAGCAGAACCTGTTCCCGCAACTAAACCATAGGTGAAGGTATTTCCTGCATCTGGGTCGGTGGTGGTGAAATTGCCAATTACTGTCCCAACTACTTGATTTTCCGCAATATTGCTATTAGATATCACTAGATTAGTGGGAGTTTCATTAACGTTAGTGACTCCAATAGTTAATTGTTTCTCAAACGATAAACCACCTTGGTCTGTACCCCGCACTCTAACGCTGTAACTGCTTTTGGTTTCAAAATCAAATCCAGCATTACTTTTGAGTTGATTTCCCGCGATGGTAAATAAAGCATTGTCAGCAGAACCTGTTCCCGCAACTAAACCATAGGTGAAGGTGCTTCCTGCATCTGGGTCGGTGGTGGTGAAATTGCCAATTACTGTCCCAACTACTTGATTTTCCGCAATATTGCTATTAGATATCACTAGATTAGTGGGAGTTTCATTAACGTTAGTGACTCCAATAGTGAATTGTTTCTCAAACGATAAACCACCTTGGTCTGTACTCCGCACTCTAACGCTGTAACTGCTTTTGGTTTCAAAATCAAATCCAGCATTACTTTTGAGTTGATTTCCCGCGATGGTAAATAAAGCATTGTCAGCAGAACCTGTTCCCGCAACTAAACCATAGGTGAAGGTGCTTCCTGCATCTGGGTCGGTGGTGGTGAAATTGCCAATTACTGTCCCAACTACTTGATTTTCCGCAATATTGCTATTAGATATCACTAGATTAGTGGGAGTTTCATTAACGTTAGTGACTCCAATAGTGAATTGTTTCTCAAACGATAAACCACCTTGGTCTGTACTCCGCACTCTAACGCTGTAACTGCTTTTGGTTTCAAAATCAAATCCAGCATTACTTTTGAGTTGATTTCCCGCGATGGTAAATAAAGCATTGTCAGTGGCACCTGTTCCCGCAACTAAACCATAGGTGAAGGTGCTTCCTGCATCTGGGTCTGTGGTGGTGAAATTGCCAATTACTGTCCCAACCACTTGATTTTCCGCAATATTGCTATTAGATATCACTAGATTAGTGGGAGTTTCATTAACGTTAGTGACTCCAATAGTTAATTGTTTCTCAAACGATAAACCACCTTGGTCTGTACTCCGCACTCTAACGCTGTAACTGCTTTTGGTTTCAAAATTAAATACAGCATTACTTTTGAGTTGATTTCCCGCGATGGTAAATAAAGCATTGTCAGTGGCACCTGTTCCCGCAACTAAACCATAGGTGAAGGTGCTTCCTGCATCTGGGTCGGTGGTGGTGAAATTGCCAATTACTGTCCCAACCACTTGATTTTCCGTAATATTGCTATTAGATATAACCAGATTAGTCGGAGTTGTGTTAGTGCTACCACTGATAAAGTATTGTCCCAAACTACCATAATCTGTATAGCCAGTAGTAAGAGGATTTCCCTTCCCGACACCATCAATTTTCAGATAATAAGCTCCCTCAGTCACATTGGTTGCGATATTGGCTGAGAGTAAATCGGTGGGATTAGACGATGCAATTAAATTACCTGTAGAATTATACAACTCTGCCAAAATGTCTAGATTTGGTCCACGACTAAAAGGATTTACTGTCAAGTTAAGCGCACCAGTAACAGTAGTAAAACGATAGAAATCTACATCTGTATTGCGCTCGATAATGCCGCTACCGCTAAAGGAGTTACCGGAAATAGTGAGTAACTTTGCTGTTGCAATTGTATTACCAGCATCATCAGTGCGATAGCTAAACCCATTTTTAGTAGTAATAATTTGCAAATCATCTTGAGTATTATTAGCAGAAGTATACTCACCTTTACTCCACTGAACCAGGTTTTGGCCATACCCTACTCCCATAATGGGCGCCCAACCAGTATCTCCACTACCGTGTCCTGAATAATAGTCATTTGCAGGGCTGATTTGTCCATCATGAGTAAGTCCCAGAGTATGACCAACTTCATGAGTAATAGCATCAGCTACGGGTTTTTCGCTCCCATTAGCCAATTGGTCATCAAAAACAAAAGCCGGAGTATCACTATTCCAGTTAAAAGAATTAATATAAGCAACCCCACCTGCTCCCTGCTGAAACCAGTCATAACTGCTACCACCAATTACAACCCGCACACCCCAACGAGTATCTGTACTACTGCTTTTAATTAAATCATTGACATCGGTGGGAGCTTGGGTTGTAACGTTAACATTAAATGGGCTGAAATCCTCAGCAACACGCTGCCAGATATACTGAATTCTTTCTAGTTCCGCAGAGCTAAAAGAGGTTTTATTACCGTCAAAGTCAAAAGCAGAGGTGACGATATTAGCTCCACGTGTGAACGATGTGTTCCAGATTGTTCCAGAAGTAGTATTTCCATCAAAATCTAAATAAATTGTCTGGTTAGCCCCCGATAAGCTACTTAGAAAGAAAGTTTTAGCTAAATCTAAAGTTGTTAATGCATTTGCTACTACTATATCGGTTGCTAATGATATTCCTTCTGTTAATACTATTGAATCCAGGGAAGGAGTTATATCGGGTAGAGAAACTATTCCTACATCAGGATTAGCGACAGAATTAGATTTATCTATTCTTTCTACACTCTGAGTATTGCCGCTAATATCATAATTGCTCTGGAAAATTGTGGTATTAAGTTGATGATTGGGGATTATTTTTAATCCTGCATCAGAATTAACAACAGAATTAGATTTATCTACTCTTGCTACACTTTGAGTATTGCTACTAATATTATAATTGCTCTGGAAAATTGTGGTAGTCTTGCTATTGGGAATTATTTTTAGTCCTGTATCCTGATTAGCCACATAAGTGTAGTTACTTGTGACTGAAGTGCTCATAGCATCAGAAATATTATAACTATCGGAAATGGTATATTCTAGAGAGTTAACAGGATAAGAAATGTATTTACCTGTGGTCGCTACGGCGTTTTCATATTTTGAGTTTTCCCACTCCGATGCTAAAGTTTGCTTCAATATTTCCTGATATGTCGCTAATACTTCTGTAAATAGAAGAGTTCTCAGACTTTGATTTAAGGAAAAATTATTCGACATGAATTTACCGCTCCAAAACAACAATTGAAAAACCAGAAAATTATATTTTTAAACAGGGATTTAAACCCAGTCCGAATTTTAGAACATCCCAAATTAATCAACACCAAACATAGCCAAGTATGCAAGGGAATAAATTATCTATGTTTGCCAATACGGTTTAGTTAAACTTTTTTGCCAAAGTTTTTTAATAAACCGTCTAAACGTAAGGCATAGAGATAGGAAAAATGCTTAACTGAATTTGCAAGTGTATATCTGTATATCCTAACTAAACTTTTTTAAACTATAAATAGTAACATTACTGAAAATGCAAAATTAAGTATTATAGAAAATATTGTTCATTTATATTGAATCAATAAGTTATTCTACGTTTATATTCAGGATCTTTTATTAAGTAATCATAACTATATCCAATCTAACTTTAACCTGACAGGTATCTAAAAATTAGTCTTTTTTAGATAAACTACCAAATACTTAATAAAAATTACTGAAAATACTGATATGAACGAGTACATAATCCTTTGCGCCTACCCTGCGGGAATGCCTAGTGGCGAATGCGTCTAGGTGCGAAACACAAAAAATTAGCTTATCTACATGAAAATTTCTGTATATGGAGAGGGAATAGGAAATATTTTTCGCTCCCTCACAGAAATTTAATTTATATGTCCTTACCAAAATATCGGTGGCTATAACACATCTATAACACTCTGACACGACCATCATTGAGAATATATAAGGAACGATAGCCTGGATTGGTGCGACCAGGACGAAGCTCTAAACGCAAAGTCGCAAAATCAGGCTTAGAAATCACAGCTTCTAATGGCCACCCACGTTCTTGCCAGAATAGAAGAGAAATATTGGCTTGTAAACTCTCTCCCTGAGCTAATTGTAATTTTTCCCCTGGTTTCAGCAAAATCGGCCACTTCCTGGGGCTTTTTCCAGTTTCACTAAACCATAAGTCTGATTCACTACTTGTAAACGAATTTGCTGACCTGGTTTAAATTGAATTGGGTGTGCGCCACAATGAGAAGCACAAGTACCAGCCCATGTCATTTGGGAACTATGGGTTGATGTCAATATTAGAACTGTAGAAATTAAAGCTGCTGGTATTAACTTAGACATGATTATAAAATCTAAACCTTGAATATAAAAATTTTAATTGGTAATTTTGAATTATGGGGATTTCTTCATTACCGCAAATTTACGCCTAAAAGTCGTTGAATTGTGGCTGTTAATTGCTTGAGTTTAACTGGTTTAGCAATATATTCACTCGCTCCTGAATCAAGACATTTTTGTTGATCATCGATCATTGCTAATGCAGTCAGGGCAATAATAGGTATTGATAATAGTTCTTCGTCTTCACGAATTTTCTGAATAGCCTCAAATCCACTTACTTCTGGCATTTGAACATTCATCAAAATTAAGTCAGGACGGTGGCTTTGGGTGAGTTTTATGGCCTCCTGTCCATTTTTTGCTAGTAAGATGCGATAGCCTTTTGCTTCTAAGTAACTAGACACAGTAGTGACATTGATTTCGTTATCTTCAGCTAATAGTATCAGGGGTGAATTAATATTGTTAAATTCAGTAATTACATCGAATGGAATCATTACTGGTGCATCTGCAATGGGATGGAGATATTTAGGTCTAGTTGCAGTTGAGTCATCTACAAGTTCCAACTTGTAGGGTAAACGCACGGTGAAGCAGCTACCCTGTCCTAATTCACTGTCCAGACTAACATCCCCTCCATGCAGTTCCACGATTTGTTTCACTAATGCTAATCCTAACCCCGTCCCTTCGTAGCGACGGTTGAGACTACTATCAATCTGTACAAAAGGTTGGAAAAGTCTATTTTGATCACTTTCAGCAATCCCAATGCCTGTGTCAGCTACTGAAAAAGTAATCCAGGTTTCAGAATCTAGAAGATTCTGGTTATTTTCAATCTTCACATTCAGCATTACCTGACCTTTCGCAGGGGTGAATTTAACTGCATTGCTTAATAAATTGATTAACACCTGTCGGATACGTCGCTCATCTAAAACAATTTCGCCTAAGTCTGGGGGTAACGATAGGCTCAATTGAATCTGCTTTTTGAATGCTTGTTGTTTGACAAACACTAAACTAGATTTGCAAAGTTGAACCACTGAAATCATTGTCATGTTCAGTTCTAGCTGATTGGCTTCAATTTTTGATAATTCTAAAATGTCATTAATTAACTCTAGTAAATGTTTACCACTCTTTTCAATCATGGCGATTCGCATTTTTCTGTTCATCATTCAGAACACCAAGAACGTGTTCCAATAAGCCTTCTGACATACCCAAAATTGCATTTAGTGGTGTGCGGAGTTCATGACTCATATTGGCCAGAAACTCGTCCTTGAGTCGGGTAGCGCGAATTAATTCCGCATTTGTGCGTTTTTGTGTTTGTTCTAAGCGTTTGCGATCGCTAATATCTTGAGCTGTACCAATGATTTGCTGAACTTTCCCCTCCTCATCCCTGGTTAAGACAGAATCCCGACTATATAACCAGCACCATTCACCACTAACATTTTTAATCCGATATTCAATTTCAATAATTTTACCCTCCTGTGATTTCTGTAAATTCTGATAATGGACTGGTAACAAAAACTGGAAATCATCAGGATGCATCAGATTCTGGAGTAAATTATTGCCCATGGCCTCAAAGACTTCCGATGTATAGCCTAATATGGATGTAATCTCACGATTGACGTAAATATTACGCTGTTCTTGCAGGTCATAAACATAAAGAATATTGGGGGATGAATCTGCAATTTGTTGAATAAAACGCTGGCTTTCTTGCAAAGCAATTTCCGCTTTTTTGCGATCGCTAATATCGACGATAACACAAATAGTTTGATCTTCTGAGCCATGAAGAACTGCGGCTCCCACTAGCACGGGAATTCGGCTACCATCCTTACGGTAATATTCCTTTTCCCAAGGGTCAATCACACCATTGTCAATCAGTTGTGTCATTGCCGCAAAATCAGCCGGAATATGTTCAGGGGGAGTCATGATGCCCCAATGAATTTTTCCCGCGTCTAGTTCATCCCTGGTATAACCAATCATTTCTAAAAAGCGATCATTGGCATCAGTAATATGCCCGTAAAAATCGGCAAAGAGCATTCCCACCACACTAGAATCAAACATCCGACGAAAGCGGATTTCATTTTTTTGTAGCGCTAATTCCGCTTGTTTGCGATCGCTAATATCTCTAAAGATTCCCTGAGCAATTTGCTCACCTTCTAAATCAATGAAACTACCAGTAATATCTACTGGTATCTCCCTACCATCTTTATGGATGACGACACTTTCCAAGGTTGGTGCTAAGTTATCTTCAATGACTTGTCGAAAATGGTTTTTTGCAGATGCTAAGGCGGATGGTGGATGCAGTTGAGACATATGGAAATGACTCAATTCATCTCGACTATAACCCAGAAGTATTTCTGCCTTTTGATTGACTTCAATGAGATTACCTTGGCTATTGGCAATGATAATAGCATCACTGGCATTCTCCATAATGGCACGATAACGTTGTTCACTTTTTCGGAGAGCTATTTCCGTTTGCTGATGTTTGGCTATTTCTGTTTGTGCTTCTTGATAAGCTTCCAGCAACTGCTCCATCATGCTGTGCTGAGTGATTAGTCCCACCACGGCACCCTGATGATCGATTAAAGGCAAATGATGGATAGAATACTGTTGAAATAAATAGCAGGGAACCAAAATGTCAGTCAGGTCTGAGATATTCAGAGTCACGACTGGGGAAGACATAACATTAGATATTTCCGTTTCAACGAGATTTTCTCCCGCAGCACAGACACGCACGACATCGCTCTTGGTAAACATCCCCAGCAAATGACAATTATCTATGATCAGCACACAACTCTGTTGTGGTTGAGAACAATTGCAGCTGGTATGTTGACTTATTAGGGCGATCGCATTCATAATCGAGGTAGTGGGGGCAATCATCAAAGGGTGAGGGATGATCGCAGTTACCAGATTAGCTGGAAATAATGCGGTCGCAGGATTTAACATAATGTATGTAAAATGTCAAGGAATGGTATGCTTCAACTACCCTTAGAGCGTATATCATACCTTAAATTCAGGTAGTTGAAAAGGAAGAATATACTTATCCTTTTATCAGTATCTAAGCCGTACAAAAAATCGGGGTAGGTTCTAAACCCACCCCGGCTATACTCCGTCCTACTGCTGCTGCTACGGGTTTCAAACTATTAACTAAACTCACCATATCTGCTAAAGAAAGTGCTTGACGCGCATCAGAAACCGACTTCTCTGGTTGAGGATGACACTCGATAATTAATCCATCAGCACCACAAGCAACAGTCTGCTTTTGCTAAAGGTGCAACTAATTCCCATTTACCAACAGCATGAGAAGGATCAACAATCACAGGTAAATGAGTGATTTGCTTCAAAGCTACCACCGCACCTAAATCCAAGACATTACGAGTATAATTATCGAAACTACGAATACCTCGTTCACATAACACCACATCAGGATTACCATGACTGAGAATGTATTCTGCTGCCATGACGAACTCTTCAATCGTTGCCGCTAAACCACGCTTGAGCAAAATTGGTTTACCCGCTTGTCCTAAAGCTTTGAGTAAATCGAAATTTTGCATATTGCGACTACCAATTTGCAACATATCCGCATGAGCAGCTACCACTTCAATTTGCGAAATCGACATCACTTCGGTGACAACAGGAATATCATAGAGCGATCGCACTCGATGCAAAATTTCTAATCCAGTGACTCCCATTCCCTGGAAAGCGTATGGAGAAGTGCGAGGTTTGTAAACACCACCACGTAAAGCCTGTACAGGTGCAGCAGCTAACTTTTCGGCAACTGTCTCCATTTGTTCTAAGCTTTCTACAGTGCACGGTTCACCAATAATAACTAGTTCATGACCACCGAAAGCCACTTTTTTGGAGATATGGACAATAGACTGGTGGTGAGGATGAGATTGAGCGGCGAGTTTAGCATTAATCACGGTTATTTCTCCTTAAAATTAAAAAAGCCCGGAACTTCGAGTTCCGGGCGCGTTCAGTTTCATTGACATGACGCTATTCACCCGGAACTGAGGTTGGGCCAAAAGTAAAAACCATAAAACCAGTTAGTGTAATAGCTCGTCATCTTGCAAATGCTCCTAAAAAAAACAAAAACCGCAGCGTTCGTACTGCGGTTCACCGGGAGATTTTCATAAAGAAAATCGACTCACTCCCGGTGAACCAATCTAAACCAAAAATAAAAATAGGTATTGCTGCTGAACATATAGTGGGGGGGTTATGCTAGAGAAATTTATGTAGACCTTTATGGAGTTCACATTAGCATGCTGGAGCTAAGATTGTCAATACCCACCACTGCCGCCAAAAAACGATAAACTTTGTAGTAATGGGTCTGTATCCTTCTGATTATGACTAGTTCCAAGTTTTTAGCTACATCTTTAAATTATCGAGGAGTTTACCCTTGCCCAGTTTGTCGGGTGGGGAAAATATCGAATATGCCGTTGATGGAGGCTATGTATTGTGATTTTTGTCAAGAGATTTTTACCGTCAATCTAGAATTACAGCAAATCAAAATGCTTTCTCGACAACCTCCGCTCTTATGGCATTGGACTGGTAGCAATTGGACACAGGCTCAGTTAGAAAGTGTCGATTTAGGTTGGGGTTATGGAATAGCGGCAATTATGTTTGTGCTTATTCCTACCTTCTTAATTAGCATTGGCGCTTTCTATTTTCCCCCAGACCCGAATATTCCGTTAAGTTGGATACCTTATATTTGGACAATGCTTACATTTTTGTTACATTTAGCAATAATTATTTGGCTATTGATTGAAGTTTATCAAATACCAGTTACTGCCTATTTACGAGCCATAACTCGCCGTCGGGATGAAATCATGAGATGAGAAACGTCAGAAGTCAATAAAAGTTTAATTTATACGGAAATTGCTCAATCAAAAAGAGATTATATAGTAGGAATCATGTCAATTAAAATATCTATCATATGAGTGAATTGGAGCAGTACTATAGAATTTTAGAATTAGAGCCTGGAGCAACACTTGAAGAAATTAACCAGGCTTATAAAGATTTGGTATTTATTTGGCATCCTGACCGCATTCCGCAAGACAATCATCGCTTACAACAAAAAGCCCAAAATAAACTCAAGGCAATTAATCAAGCCAGAGAGAAATTACGTTCATTTCAAGCACAGCAATCAACCATTTCTTACGCACCACCCCAACCTCAACCCCAAAAACCACCAACCAACCACCATCAACCACCAAGTCCCAGCACAGATTTGAGTGGGAAAGATTTTAGTCGGGCAAATTGGAATAACAGAGACTTATCTGGTAGAAACTTGAGTTACGCTAACTTAAGTGGAGCAAATCTCAGTGATGTTTTTATGCACAAAGTTAATTTGAGAGGTGCGAATTTATCAGAAGCAAATTTATTTAGGGCTAATCTACTTTTAGCTGATATGAGAGAAGTGAATTTGCGCTCCGCGAATTTGATTGGTGCCGATTTAAGTGGTGCGGATTTACGAGGTGCTGACTTAACCGGAGCCAGAATCCGTTCCGGTGAGCGTCTATTAGTCAAACTAATTGGAGCTAATTTAGCAGGGGCCATCATGCCTGATGGGACAGTCCACGACTAAAGTATAAATATTTACGATAAATATATTATGTACTAGATAGTTGTTTAGCTCTTTAAAAATTTTCCATCCTGGATTCTGAATCCTGATAAAATAGTATACCTCTATTGGTTAATTTCCTAGAATATTAACCAATTTAGCATTTTGAATTTAAAAGTAATTTCTTTTTTAAATATCATGAATGTGGCAATTATTGGTTGTGGTTATGTGGGTTCTGCTGTTGCCAAATATTGGCAAGAGAAAATGAATTTTCATCTAACTACAACTACAACTAATCCCGAACGTGTTCCCGAATTACAAACAGTATCTCAAAAAGTTATTGTTACCTATGGGAATAATCCCGAAACGCTCAAATCAGTTTTGCAAAATCAAGATGTTGTCCTATTGACTGTAGGTGCAAAAAAGGCAGATGTTTATGAAGAAACCTATTTGCATACCGCTAAAACCTTAGTTTCTATTTTACCCCTCGTTCCCAGTATTCGCCAAATAATTTATACAGGAAGCTACTCTATTTACGGTGATAGAAATGGAGTATGGGTAGATGAAGAAACACCACCAGCACCTCCTAATGTTAATGCTCAGATTCTTCGGAAAACCGAAGAAATTTTGTTAACAGCAGTAAATGAAAATTTGCGGGTTTGTATTTTACGTTTAGGAGGAATTTATGGAACTGGTAGAGAACTAGTCAAAATATTTGGGAGATCATCTGGTACAACCCGTCCTGGTAGTGGTGAAGATATCACTAATTGGATTCATTTAGATGATATTGTCGGAGCGATAGAATTTGCTCGTCACCATCGGTTAGAAGGAATTTATAATCTAGTCGATGATAGTCATCTCACTAGTCGAGAATTAATTGATGGTGTCTTGACAAAAAACAACTTACCCAATGTGATTTGGGATGCTAATAATAAAAGTATCCGTCCTCATAATACATGGGTATCAAATCAAAAGCTAAAAGATGCCGGATACCAATTGATCCATCCGCAGATTATTTTCTAGCATATATATATTAGTTGAAAATTGGAAATTATGTCATCTTCCACCGCCGAATATTTACCCACTTCTACAGCATCTCCCACCCAGACCTATACTTGGGAGAACTATCGTTGTGCTTATGAAGTTCATCAACCCATCAATTCTACACCCACAGGTATACCTTTATTACTAATTCATCCGATTGGTGTAGGATTATCGCGGCAATTTTGGCAAAGATTTTGTTCTACATGGTATAGTTCTGGACATCAAAATCTGATCTACAATCCTGATTTATTAGGGTGTGGTGATAGTGATATGCCGCGCATAGCTTATACTCCTAGTGATTGGGCAAAGCAGTTGCAACACTTTTTACAAACAGTGGTGCAAAAACCTGTAATTATAGTAGTACAAGGTGCTTTATTTCCAGTGGTAATTGAATTAGTCCACCGGGAACCAAATTTAATTGCTGGACTAGTTCTTTCTGGACTGCCAGCTTGGCCTATCATTACTAAAAATGCTCCTGTATCCCAACAAAAGTTAATTTGGAATCTTTTAGATTCTTGGTTGGGTAATGCTTTTTATCGCTATGCACGCAGAACCAAATTTTTGAGTTCTTTCTCCCAAGAGAAATTGTTTGCTAATAATAATGATGTTGATCAGGAATGGCTCAATACTTTGGTAGTGGGAGCAAAAAATTTAGCGAGTCGTTATGCAGTATTTTCGTTTTTAGCTAGATTTTGGCAGCAAGACTATACTAGCAAAATTTCCCAAATTCAGCAACCGACCTTAGTAGTTTTTGGAGAAAATGCCTCTAGCATTAGCAAAGAAGGTAAGCAAGCAATCCCAGATGAAAACTTAGCTAAGTATCTTGATTGTTTACCTCAAGGACGAGGGGTAAAAATACCTGGACGCAATGTTTTACCCTATGAATCCACTGCTGAATTTGTGAATGCAGTTGCGACCTTTGTTGAGGAAGGTGGTAGGAAGTAGTCAGAAGTGAGTAGGGGAATATTCCCCTACTTTAATCTAATATAGTTGTCAATCTAATCCTTCAAGTAGCATAATTTATAGATGTTCCTGTACTTCTTTATTCTCTGTCACCACAGCTTCTAAAGGTCTATCCCAACTATCCACAGGTAATTGAGATAAATACGCAAAATCAAACACAATCCCAATAGTCGCTTTTTTACACCAACCCGGAGCACTCAACAATCGGTCATAATATCCCCCACCATAACCCAAGCGATATCCTTGGACATCACAAGCTACACAAGGAACCAAAATTAAATCCACTTCCTGAATATCTATCATCGGTGCTTCGGAATCTGGTTCCCGAATCCCATAAGCACCTATATTAACATCATCCCCAGGTTCCCAGAAATGCCAAATTAACGATTGACCTACACAACGCGGAAATCCCCACCGTTTTTGGGAGTTCCTCACCAGTAAACTTAAATCTGGTTCTTGACGAAAACTAAAAAAAGCCAGTACTGTATTTGCTTGATTAAATAAAATTGAGTTTTGTAAATTAATATTAAGGCGATCGCTCTTTTCTTTCCATACATCCAAAGTCATAGATTGACGAGTTTTCAGCAATAAGCGACGCAGCTTGACTTTATCTTGATTATTCATATCTGAATTCCGTTATATAAAACCTACTCAAATCTACTTTGAGCTTCGTTTACTTCCTGCTTCATTCTGGAGAAGTCGGCTTCAACCAGTCCACAGGCTAACACTGCCTAACTGACAGCTTTAGACAAATTAATCGCCGCATTCAGAATCACGGTCTATTGTCAATGCACAATGCTGACAACAAAACTCTCTTTCACTTAATGGGAGAGTTTCTTTTTTAATTCCACAACGAGAACAGGTCTTAGAACTCGGATACCATCTATCAACTATCACCAGCTTTGAACCGTATAATTCACACTTGTAAGTTAGTTGACGACGGAATTCATAAAAACCCATATCAGAGATGGCTTTTGCTAGTTTATGGTTAGCTAACATTCCAGATACATTTAAGTCTTCAATGACAACTGTGCCGTGGTTCTTGGACAACAGTGTAGTCAACTTATGTAACGTATCTTTGCGAATATTCGCGATCTTTCTGTGTAATCTTGCTATGTCTATCTGTGCTTTTTTCCAGTTACTTGAGCCGAGGATTTTATGTCTGTTTAACCATTGCAATCTACTCAATTTTGCTTCATATTTTTTATAAGACTTAGCACCTTCTATGATTTCACCAGTGGATAGTGTCGCTAAGTTTTTTACTCCTAAATCTACGCCCACCACGTTATTTAGAGTAGATTCTTGTTGATCTATCTCCAGTCTAAAACTGATCAACCATCTATCCGCTTCCCGACTAATTGTTACTGATTTAATTGGGACTTGAGGCAGTCTTTCATAAGTTTTTAGGACTCCAATCTTAGGCACTTGAATTTTGTTATTACCTAAAATTTTCACTGTCCCCTCTAGAGTAAAGCTATCATGTTTACCCTTTTTTTTAAAGTTAGGAATACCTGAGAGCTTTTTAAAGTATCTATCCCAAGCTACCCTTAAGGCTCTTAAAGCTTCCTGTGGTGCTGATTTAGAACACTCATAATACCACTCGTTTTCAGGCTTTACTAAAGCTACTAGCCACTTATGTAATTCAATAGCAGTAGGGAACTTAATCTTAGTATCAGGGTTATCTCTATTATAATCAAGGAGCTGTTTAGTTAAAGCTAAACCCCAATTCCAAGCATGACGTGAGACTCCACAGTGTTTAATAAAATCTGCCCTTTGAACATTATTAAGTTTCAGTTCTGTTTTAAATCCGATTAGCAACTTCTCTTAACTCCTCAACTATCTTTTTGTTTTTATGACTTCTGCTACCATATAGCCTTGCAGAAAAAACTGTAATTATCTCTAGAACATCTGTTGCTAAATCCTCCTCGAAACTGCTGTCTTCTGTCCTATTGATAATCACTACTTCCGTCCCAAAATGCTCACATAAACTGAAAATCAGTTCACTGCCAAATCTCAGTAATCTATCTTTGTGTGTCAGGACTAATCTCTCAACCTTGCTATCGACAATTAACCGGATTAATCGCTTTAAGCCTTTTTTGCTGTAATTTAGACCTGAACCTAAGTCTTCTATGATTTCAAACTGCCAACCATTTTGAGCGCAGAATAGCTCTACTACTTGTTTTTGTCTTTCTAGGTCACTTTTTTGATCATGACTTGATACTCTACAGTAACCAATTGTGTAAGATAGTTCGGATTTAATTCCCAGTAACTGGGCTAAATCATAACGCCTATGACCACTAGCAGTTCGTTCAGGTAATAATTTACCTTCTGACTCCCATCGCCTTAGCGTTGAAACGCTTACACCTTTAATTTTTGCTGCTTCCGATATAGATAATTTACTCATATCTATACTATAGCTCAATATTTAGATAGATATGAGTAACTTTAGAAAAGTATTCTTCTTCAGTTAGTTGCCCTCCCCTGATTTTAGGGAGGGTTAGAATGAGGTTATAACTCGGCGTGTTGACGATACCAATCAATCGTCTTTTTCAAACCTTCCTCAAAACCGACTTGAGCAGTAAAACCAAAAGCAAGCTTTGCTCTTTCTGTATCTAAACGTCGTCGAGGTTGACCATTAGGTTTATCAGTTTCCCAAACAAATTCCCCTTCAAACCCCATTAATTCCGCAATGAGGTGAATCAAATCACGGATAGAGATTTCATCACCAGTGCCTAAATTGACAGGTTCGCTGTCATTATATATTTGAGTACCCATGACAATTCCCCGTGCTGCATCTTGAGAATACAGAAACTCACGGGTAGGAGAACCATCACCCCACACCGGAAGCTGCTTTTCTCCCTGGACTTGAGCTTGATGAACTTTATGAATTAACGCGGGAATGACATGAGAACTTCTGGGGTCAAAATTATCTTCCGGTCCATATAAATTTACTGGTAACAGGTAAATCCCATTAAACCCATATTGTTGACGATAAGATTGCAGTTGTACTAACAATGCTTTTTTCGCAACTCCATATGGAGCGTTGGTTTCTTCTGGATAACCATTCCACAAATCATCTTCCTTAAATGGAACTGGGGTAAATTTGGGATAAGCACAAATAGTACCCACACAAACAAATTTTTCCACTCCAGCTTGATAAGCAGCATGAATTAAGTGAGTTCCCATAATCAAGTTATCATAGAATAACTCTCCTGGTTTTTCCCGATTCAGACCAATACCACCAACATGAGCAGCTAGGTGAATGATAATATCTTGCTGCTCAACTGCTCGCTGACTGTTTTCCCAAACTCTTAAATCACAATCACGAGATCGGGGAACGGTAATTTTGGCTAAGTCAGCTCCAGCTTGAGAGAGTTGCTCAATCACTTGACGACCTAAAAAACCAGACCCACCAGTGACAAGAATGCGTTTATTTTCTAATGCTAAGGCATTCATATTTTTTATTCAAAGTAAGCGAATTAGAAATGGAGAGCGCCCAATTCTTGACGAACAGTAGCGATATCTGGAGGAATTTTAGCACCGTTACCATTAGGAGAAGTGTGACCCAAAGCTTGTAAATCCGCTTCTACCATGAGAGAGACAAGTTCTGGAAAGGTAACTGATGGTTTCCAACCTAATTTTTGTTGGACTTTAGTAGGATCACCAATTAATAACTCAACTTCAGCCGGACGAAGATAACGCTCGTCAAACTCTACATAATCTTCCCAGTTGAGATTGACATACCCAAAAGCCAAGTCGAGAAATTCTTTGACCGAGTGAGTTTCACCAGTAGCAACCACATAATCATCTGGTTGTTCTTGTTGTAACATCAACCACATTGCCTTTACATAATCCTTGGCATAACCCCAATCTCGCTTGGCGTCAAGATTACCCATATATATATTTTTCTGCTTACCAGCCACAATACTAGCAACGGCTCTAGTAATTTTTCTAGTTACAAATGTTTCCCCACGACGGGGTGATTCATGGTTAAAAAGTATGCCATTACAAGCAAATAACTGGTAAGATTCGCGATAATTGACTGTTTGCCAATGAGCGTAAACTTTAGCACAGGCATAAGGACTGCGAGGATAAAATGGTGTAGTTTCGCGTTGGGGAACAGCTTGTACTAAACCAAACATTTCTGAAGAACCTGCTTGGTAAAAGCGGACTTGAATTCCTGTCCGTTGCTGGTAATCACGAATCGCTTCTAAAAGTCGGAGAGTTCCCATTCCCACAGCATCTACTGTATACTCTGGCGAATCAAAGCTGACTCGGACATGGGATTGAGCACCCAAATTGTAAATTTCTACAGGCTTAACTTCTTCGATAATCCTTCGCAGGGTTGTACCATCGGTTAAGTCACCATAGTGCAGAAACAACCGGACACCCTCTTTATGTGGGTCTTCATAAATATGGTCAATCCGGTCGGTGTTGAAGGTAGAAGTCCGACGAATAATGCCATGAACTTCATAACCATGTTCTAGCAAAAACTCAGCCAGATATGAACCATCTTGACCAGTGATACCAGTAATTAAGGCTCGCTTAATTTGTGACATACTCTATTCCTTAATGATGTAAAAGTTACAGGCTTATTTATATAAAGTAGGGTTTATACCAATTCAAAATTCAAAAACCAGAAAGTTAGATTATATCTGGGTTTGAACTAATTTGATGCTAAATCCGTGGAGCGGGCATCTTACCCGCTTGAACTCAATGGCGGGCAAGATGCCCGCTCCACTTCTAAAAATAGCATCAATTATTTTGCTGGAATTTTATACAGAATTAACACACTAGTAAATTGGTATAACTCGATTAGTTATTCAAAATAAGCCGTAAACAATTATACTTGATAATTTTCACTTTAACAAGTAAACTCTGTTCCGGAAAATTCAATTCAAAATTATCAATACTTAAGTATATTTATATGTAATTTTTTGTACTTATATCCATAAAGATTGAGAATATAGACATTGAAAAATTTTTGAATTTTGAATTTTGAATTTTGAATTGATATCTGGGGGCATAAGTTGCCCCACAGAATCAATTCCCAGCCATAACTCAATATGCCCCGTTATTTTTGGGGAGAATTACTACATTGACTGTTTTGAGGATGATGCATAAATCAAGCCAAAGATTCTTAGATTTGACATAATGTAGGTCAATTTGGACTCGACGCGGGTAGGGAATATCATTCCGTCCAGACACTTGCCACAAACCAGTTATGCCCGGACGAATGGTTAAAACTTGATCTATGTGACAACCGTACTTAGGTAATTCTTCCACTACTAAGGGTCGTGGACCAACTACACTCATATCCCCCTTGAGAACATTCCAGAATTGGGGAAATTCATCCAAACTAGTAATTCGCAAGAATCGACCAATTTTGGTAATTCGGGGGTCTTTTTTCAGCTTAAAACTGGTTTCAAATTCTAGTCGCAATTCTGCGGATGTTTCCATCATTTGCATGAGAACTTCATCCGCATTCCTGACCATGGTTCGGAATTTAATACAATTAAAGCGTTTATAGTTTTTGCCGACCCGCTCTTGGACATAAAAAATTGGACCTTCGGAACTGAGGGCAATTAATGAAGCCAAAATTAAATAAACGGGAAAAAACAAAATCAAAACCGACAGCGAAAACAAAATATCGAACAGTCGTTTGGCAAACTCTCCGTTTAAACCCTGAAAAGACAGCCCTTTTGGTTTGACCCTTGGTGTCTTCGCTTGTTGACCACGTTTAAAAAGGTACGCATAGACGCCTTAGCGTCCTGCCGAAGGTATCGCTTGCCGGAGAGGAGTGAGCTCTGGGCAGTCATCATACTCCTTAAAAATCCACACCACACATAGTCCCAATCTTAAAGCCAAAAGGCGGTACTTCTGGGGAAAATTTTCCCAAAGCCGTCAGAATCTAAACTCCAAAATCAAGACTGTCTTTTCTCTGACTGTCTTTTCTCTTGGCATTCATTCACAAAATCTAAATAGCGGGTCGTAAAAATTTGCCTAGAAAACTGGACGGCGTGTGACCGTGTATACTCAGGATTAAAAAAATCTTCGTATACTTCAAACTTTTCTACCGCTTCTACCAAAGCCTCCTCTGTTTGTACTTTGAAAAATATACCTGTTCCTTTATCCGCACAAACACGAATATCTTGTACGGTTTCTAAAGCACCTCCTGCACCATAGGCAATAACCGGAGTCCCACAAGCTTGTGCTTCCACTAGGGCAATACCAAAATCTTCACAAGCTGCATATACAAACGCCTTGGCATTAGCCATATACTTTTTTACCACATCATCGGGTTGCCATCCGAGTATTTGGATATGTGGATTTGCCATTTGACGAATTTTTTCCATTTCGGCCCTGCACCAATTACCACTAATGGTCGTTTTAATTGGTTGAAAGCTTTGACTATTAAGGATACTTGTTTATAACTGACTAACCGGGAAACTGTTAAGTAAAAATCCTCTTTTTCAGCTATAAATGGCAATCCTTCTATATTAACGGGTGGATAAATGACTTTTGCCTCTCTTCGATAGCAACGCCAAATCCGCCGTGCTGTGTGCTGGGAGTTAGCGATAAAGTAATCAACACGATTGGCACTCAGTACATCCCACTGGCGTAAATGATGTAATAAATATCGTGTTGCCCACCCAGGTAAACCATTTCCCAACTTGCTTTGGTCTAGATAATCAAAGGTTAAGTCCCAAGCATAACGCATGGGGCTGTGACAGTAGCAAATATGCAACTGATCAGGAGAGGTCAGAACTCCTTTAGCAACGGCATGAGATGAAGACAAAATTACATCGTATTGACGTAAATCTAATTGTTCAATCGCTAAGGGAAAAAACGGTAGGTATTTTTGTACACCTTTTTCAGCATAAGGAAAGTGCTGGAGAAATGTTGTCCCCACCTGACGCTGGTACAGATAACTTTCAGGATTTCTGGATTCAAAGTCAATGAGGGCGTATAAATCAGCATCAATATACTGCAAAATCTCCCGGACGACCATTTCTGAACCGCCTGTGGCTTTCGGTGTTAGCCACTCATGAATCAGAGCATATTTCAAGGGCACAGCTAGCTTTTAATAGGTGGTAAATGCTTGGATAGGTGAGGGTGATGTTGAGGTTAACTTAACAGTTTCCCATTGTGATGAAGAAATGGGAAGCACCCCAGATTTATTCACAGACGTATTCCTAGTTAAAGAGGTTCCACTAAGGATACTACAACCTGATAACCTCAAATTAGGGCAAAGGGAAAAGAGGCAGGGGGCAGGGGGCAGGGGGCAGGGAGAGAAGAGGACAAGGGGCAGGGGGCAGGGGGAAAAGAGGACAAGGGGCAGGGGGAAAGAGAATTTAAAATATATTCTCCCCATCTCCTATCTTCCTCTCCCCCTGCACCCCGCTCCCTGCCCCCCTGCCTCTTCCTCTCCCCCCTGCACCCTGCACCCTGCCCCCCTGCCTCTTCCCTCTATGCCTCTGGCAAAAAACATAAATAGGAACTTTGGGGATTTATGAGAATTTTAATGATGGGTGGTACTCGTTTCATTGGTGTTTACCTAACTAAATTACTAGTGGCTGCTGGACATGAGGTGGTACTGTTTAATCGTGGTAATCGCCCAGTACCTTCCTTACAGGGAGTAAGTCAAATTATAGGAGATCGCACTGATCCCACTCAATTAAAAGACAGGTTAACACAAGAAACATTCGATGTCATTTTTGACAATAATGGGCGGGAACTTACCGATACTCAACCCCTAGCGGAAATTTTTTTGGGACGGGTGCAACATTTTGTGTATATGAGTTCTGCTGGTGTCTATCTCAAGTCTGACCAATTACCCCATCTGGAAGCAGATGCTGTTGACCCCAAAAGCCGTCATTTGGGAAAACATCAAACCGAAGTCAAACTACAAGAAATGGGTCAACAGGGTCTTCCCTTTACTTCCATTCGTCCTACCTACATTTATCGGACCAAGAACTATAATGAGTTAGAAGGTTGGTTCTTTGACCGCATCCTGCGCGATCGCCCTTTACCAATCCCTGGCAATGGTTTACATATTACACAATTGGGGCACGTAGAGGATTTAGCCCAAGCGATGACCCAAGTCATTGGTAATCAGTCCGCGATTGGACAAATTTATAATATCTCAGGTGATCGCTTTGTCACTTTTGATGGATTAGCTCGTGCTTGTGCTGTAGCTGCGGGCAAATCACCTGATGATATAAAAATAGTTCATTATGACCCGAAAAAGTTTGATTTTGGCAAACGTAAAGCCTTTCCATTACGGATGCAACATTTCTTTGCTTCTGTTCATAAAGCCCAAATAGAATTAAACTGGCAACCTAAATATGATTTAATTTCTGGGTTAAAAGACTCATTAGTAAATGACTATTTGCCGTCGGGGAAAGATAAAGTTGAGGTAGACTTTTCTGTGGATGAAGAAATTTTAAACTGAAATAAAAACATCTTTTAATGTAATGCGAGCATCTTGCTCGCGTTATTGTCATGCAGAGGAACGAAGCATGACAGTTTTGGGGTTTTAGTTAGTTGACTTTGATGGAATCAGATAAATTCCACCAGAGATTAATGTCAAACTCACAGATATCCAAAAAACAATGAGCGTAGGAATTTGCCATTCTGATGATAGAGGTGCAATCAACAGGGCTATGGCGATGATTTGACTTACGGTTTTTAATTTACCCCAAATATTTGCTCCACTGATTGTGGTTTGATTGACTCGCCAACCGGCGATCGCTAATTCCCGTGCTAAGATTAAAAATACTCCCCAAGCTGGCACTTTCCCTAACTCTACTAAAACTAATAATGGTGCTAGTACCAGCAATTTATCTACCAAGGGATCAAGAAATTTGCCCAAATCACTAATTTGGTTCAGTTTTCTAGCTAAATAGCCATCTAACCAATCAGTCAAAGCGGCAATTAAAAATATTGTTAAACATATCCACTTGGCTTGAGTTGTAGGATTATATAGTCCATAAAGTAGAAATGGTATCCCCAGCAGTCTTGAAAAAGTAATCCAGTTAGGTAATGTCATAAAAATTCAAAATTCAAAATTTTAGAGAGTTATAATTTTAAACAATCAAACAGTTGTCCTAATGTCAAGTGTAAATCACTAACAAAATCGGGTACTACTAATATATCTTCTGGGTTTTCCAAAAATATTGGTTGTTGCTGAGGTGGAAAAACTAAAACGTTATATTCTTCTGGGTCAATCAACCAACCTAAACTAGTTCCATGATTTAAACAATGTAAAATATTTCGGGTAACTTTAGTTGTACTTTGTGCAGGAGACAGGATTTCAATTGTCCAGTCTGGATAGGTATTAAAAATATTGGCAATATTACCTTTGTTATCTATAGGAATTCTCTGCCATCTAAATACTACCACATCTGGAACTATGGAACGTCCAGCAAACGTGCAACGTAATTCTGGTAAAGCTAAAGCAATTTTTTCAGCTTCGACTATCTTATTAATACTGGTAATACATTCACATTGAAGTCTACTATGTTTACCTTGTGGCATAGGTTTTTGCAAGATTTCACCGTTGATGTATTCGCTAGCTGGTTTGGTTTCTGGTAGTTCTAAGAATTTTTCTAAAGTTAGATGACTAGTGGATGTTGTTACCATAATATCTTTACCTCTAGCAGTAGTTTAAAAGTTTCTGGTAAGTCCCTAAGTTAACATAAGACGACATTCTCAAATCTCCAAACATGACTCAATTATCCAATTCTGATTTTCGCATTGAAAAAGATTCCATGGGCGATCGCCAAATCCCTGGTAGCGCATATTACGGTATTCAAACTCTACGAGCGATAGAAAACTTCCCCATTAGCGGGATTAAGCCTTTATCTACTTACGTGGATGCCTGTGTAATTATCAAAAAAGCTACTGCAATTGTCAATGGTGAACTAGAATGTATTCCGGAAGATGTCAGTCAAGCTATCGTCAAAGCCGCTGAAGAAATCCTCAATGGTAAATTCCGTGATCAATTTGTGGTGGATGTCTATCAAGCTGGTGCGGGAACTTCCCATCACATGAATGTTAACGAAGTTCTGGCTAATCGCGCTCTAGAAATTCTGGGGGAAGAAAAGGGTAACTATAAACTGGTCAATCCCAATGATCATGTTAACTACGGTCAGTCCACCAATGATGTTATTCCCACCGCTATTCGGATTGGTGGTTTATTAGCATTATCCAAGACCTTACACCCAGCTTTAGATTTAGCTATATCTTCTCTAGAAACCAAAGCCATAGAATTTCAAGATATCGTTAAATCAGGTAGAACTCACTTACAAGATGCTGTACCCGTACGTTTAGGGGAAAATTTCCGTGCTTGGTCGCAAATCTTGAGCGAACACCAAAATCGGATTTATACTGCTTCTGGAGATTTGATGGTCTTGGGTTTGGGAGGTAGTGCTGCGGGAACAGGGATGAATACTCATCCTTTATATCGGGTGCGAGTGGTAGAAATGCTCTCGGAACTGCTGGACATTCCTTTACAACCAGCACCTCACTTGATGGCTGCTATGCAAAGTATGGCTCCATTTGTGAATGTTTCTGGTGCTTTGCGGAATTTAGCACAGGATTTAGTGAAAATATCTCATGACTTCCGATTGATGGACTCAGGTTCCAAAAACTGGGTTTAAAGAAATTCAATTACCACCAGTTCAACCTGGTTCCTCGATTATGCCAGGGAAATATAACCCAGTTATGGCAGAGATGACATCAATGGTATGTTTTCAGGTGATGGGTTATGATAATGCGATCGCCCTTGCTGCCCAAGCTGGACAATTAGAATTAAATGTGATGATGCCTTTGATTGCCTATAATTTGATTCACAGTATGGAAATCTTGGGTAATACTATTAAGGCACTCACCGAAAGCTGTATTCAAGGAATTACTGCAAACAAGAACGTTGTTTAGCTTATGCAGAAGGTAGTTTAGCCTTAGTTACAGCCTTAAATCCTCATATTGGTTATCTCAATGCTGCTGCTGTAGCCAAAGAATCTTTAGAAACTGGTAAATCCCTCCGGGAGATTGTGCTGGAACGCAAGCTAATGAGTGTACAACAATTGGCTACAGTGTTAGATTTAGAACAAATGAGTACCATTGTACCTCTCACCACCCCTGAATCAAAAGTATTAGAGTAAAAAGAGGGAATAGAGAATTTTACCGTCCATTTGCAAAACTAAAATTTATCATCCATGTCAACTCAAAAATCATCTGTGAGCCTAATTCGGGCTACTTCTTACGAACGAGAAGCTTTACGGGAATCGATAGAAACTCTGCTGGAACCTTTGGGGGGAATTACCGCTTTTGTGAAAAAGGCGATCGCGTTTTACTCAAACCCAATTTACTCACAGGTTCTCGTCCTACTAAAGAATGTACCACCCGTCCGGAAATGGTTTACACAGTTGCCCAAATGGTAATTGAAGCTGGTGGTCAACCATTTTTAGGGGATAGTCCGGCTTTTGGTAGTGCAAAGGGTGTAGCCATAGCTAATGGTTTATTACCAATTTTAGAGGAACTGAATATCCCCATTGTCGAGTTTCATGGACAGCGTTATGAAACCGTTAATCATAATTTCCAGCATTTGCGGTTATCGAAGGAAGCAATGGCTGCCGATGTGGTTATTAACCTGCCCAAAGTAAAATCCCATATGCAGCTAACTTTGACTTTAGGGGTAAAAAACCTCTTTGGTTGCGTTCCTGGTAAAATGAAAGCCTGGTGGCATATGGAAGCAGGGAAAGATGCGAACCGATTTGGAGAAATGTTAGTAGAAACAGCGAGAGCAATTAATCCTAATTTAACAATTTTAGATGGGATTATTGGTCATGAAGGTAATGGACCAAGTGGTGGAGAACCCCGGAAATTAGGTGTTTTAGCCGCATCTGCTAATGTATTTGCTTTAGATAGAGCAATGGTAGAAGTTCTGAATGTCTCACCTGCACAAGTTCCCACCGTAGCAGCTTCTCAAAGACTAGGAATTTGTCCAGAACTGGATGATATTCAGTTTCCTAACTTGTGCCCGGATTTGTTAAAAATAGAAGATTGGAAATTACCAGAATCAGTTAATGCCCATTGATTTTGCCCTACCTCGTGTGATTAAGTCTACCTTTAGGCATCTTTATATCCGATTTATCAAAGAACCAATGGGTGCTTATGGCAAAGGTTAAGCGGTGTATACATAACTAATAGTAGGGGCGTATTGCATACGCCCCCCACTTGTGTGTACACCCTAAATCACTAGGAAAACTTGAAGTATTTCTTATGAGTAATGACTTATCTCAACGTAGCTATGACCTATTTCAGGAAATCAGACAATTTATTGATACTGCTAAACAACGTGCTGCTGTTGCTATCAATACAGAAATTACCCTACTGTACTGGCAAGTGGGTAAATGTATCCAAACGGAAATCCTGCGAGGTCAACGTGCTGAATATGGAAAACAAATTATTGCGACTCTATCCCAACAACTAACTCAAACTTATGGTAAAGGTTGGAGTAAACGACAATTACACTACTGCATCCTCTTAGCAGAAATTGTTCCTGACCAAGAAATTCTGCATACACTGTCTGCAAAATTAAGTTGGTCACATCTGAAACTGATTATGGGTATAGAAGATATCCTAAAACGAGAGTTTTATATCGAGATTACCCAACTTGAACGATGGAGCGTTCGTCAATTACAAGAACGCATGAACTCAATGCTATTTGAGCGCACTGCGATTTCACGGAAACCTGAAGAAACAATCCGTCATGATTTAGAGCAACTGCGTCAAAATCAACAAATATCACCTGCTCTATTCCTCAAAGATCCCTATATCCTAGATTTCCTGGATTTAAATGATCGGTATTTTGAAAAAGACCTGGAAGATGCTATTCTACGGGAAATTGAAAAATTTTTACTAGAACTTGGTGCGGGTTTCACGTTTGTTGCTCGTCAAAAACGTCTGCAAATTGACAATGACGATTTTTATATTGATCTACTATTTTATAATCGTAAACTTAAACGTCTTGTCGCTATCGATCTAAAACTAGGTAACTTCCATCACGAATACAAAAGTCAAATGGAACTTTATCTGCGTTGGTTAGCTAAATATGACCAAGAGAGTGACGAACAACCACCATTAGGAATTATCTTATGTGCAGGTAAAAAGCAAGAGCAAATCGAATTGCTAGAATTAGATAAAAGTGGTATTCATGTTGCTGAATATCTGACCGTATTACCACCTAAAGAGTTGTTACAGGCTAAATTGAAAGAAGCAATTGCGATCGCGCACCACCGACTGTCATCTTCTCAAAATGAGTCATTATGAATAAAGCTTAGAGGTTGTTTGAGAAGTTATGATCAGGTATAATTTGTCATTCTGAGCGTAACGAAGTGGAGCGAAGAATCTCGATTTATACCGAGAAATAAGATACTTCACTACGCTATCGCGGAGTTTACCCTCGAACGGAGTGAAGGGTTCAGCATGACATTTTTGACTTCGATTTTGACTTTTCAAACATCCTCTTAGACTTAACTGAACCATATTCAATACTAATCGGTTAAGCTAAAAAATGAATATTTCCTAAATTGTCATTCTAACCGGAGGGAAGAATCTCGCGGGATTCTTCCCTCCGGTCAGAATGACAGTATCGGTTTCCTCGCTTAACCGAACAGTATTGGAACCATATTGAGTTGTAATGCTTAAAAACTCATTGCTTTCATTAATCTATCCTGATTAATTTCTGGAATCTGATATCATTACGGATTTGGAAAAAACTAGCATCTATTTTTGCCATATCTAGATATTCAGAATTAATTGCAATTGCTTCTTTAAGTTTTTTAATTGCTTCTGTTATATTCTTTTTTAAGGCATAATAACAAGCAATAGTGTAATGAATATCTGGATACTTGGGATTAATTTTTAACACTTGCTTAAAGATTGTAATTGCTTCTTTATAACGTTGTAATTTAAATAATATAAATCCTTTATTAGCCAAAATAACATCTTGTTTTGAATTTAATTCAATTGCTCGTTCACAGCTAATTAATGCTTCTGCATAACGATATAAATAATATAAAGGATAGCTGCGATTTGCCCAATACAAGTATAAGCTAAAATTGTCATCATCTTGTTTCAATTCCAAGGCTTTATCAAAATAAGCTAGAGATTCTTCATAGTGGATATCTTCACAATTTAACGGTTTAAGATGAATTGCCAGAGGAGTATTTATTTGTGGCTCATCATTAGTATATTGTCTTAATAATAAATATCCTAAATCATTCCAAGCATAGCTATATATATTATTTATATATATGGATTTTTTAGAACTTTTAATGGCTTCATCATAACACTTTAATAGATATAAATATAGGGATCTATCAACCCAAAGTTCATAATCATCAGATTTGAGATTTAAAGCTTTATCTAAACTATTTAGTGCATCTTCATAGCGTTTTAAACCAGCAAGCAATCTAGCTTGAAGTTGCCAAAGTCCATAATCATCAGATTTGAGATTCAAAGCCTTATTTAAACTATTTAATGCATCTTCATAACGTTTTAAACTACCAAGTAATCTAGCCTGAAGTTGCCAAAGTTCATAATCATCAGATTTGAGATTCAAAGCTTTATTTAAACTATTTAGTGCATCTTTATAATATTTTAAATCAGAAAGTAATCTAGCTTGAAGTTGCCAAAGTTCATAATCATCAGATTTGAGATTTAAAGCCTTATTTAAACTATTTAGTGCATCTTTATAACATCTTAGATTACCAAATAATCTCGCTTGAAGCTCCCAAATTTTATAGTCATCAGATTTAAGATTTAAAGCTTTCTTTGAACTGGTTAGTGCATCTTCATAGCGTTTTAATTCATTAAGTAATTCAGATTGAAATTTCCAAAGTTCATAATCATCATATTTGAATTTTAAAGCTTGATTCAAACTAGTTAATGCATCTTCATAACGCTTTAAATTGGCAAGCACTATACCTTGAATTCTCCAAATTTTGTAATCATCAGATTTGAGTTTTAAAGTTTTATCTAAACTAGTCAGCGCATCTTGATGACGTTCTAAGTTATTAAGCGCTGCGGCTTGAAGTTGCCAAAGTTCATAATCATCAGATTTGAGGTCTAAAGCTTTATCTAAACTAGTCAGTGCATCTTCATAACGTTCCAAATCAAACCAAATTCTAACTTGAAATTTCCAAAGTTCGCAATTATCAGATTTGAGGTCTAAAGCTTTATCTAAACTAGTCAGTGCATCTTCATAGCGTTTTAAGTCATTAAGAAATTCAGCTTGAAGTTGCCAAAGTTCATAATCATCAGATTTGAGATATAAAGCTCTATCTAAACTAGTTAGCGCATCTTCATAGCGTTTTAAATCAGCAAATAATCTAGCTTGAAGTTCCCAAAGTTCATAATTATCAGATTTGAGGTCTAAAGCTATATCTAAACTAGTTAGCGCATCTTCATAACGTTCCAAATCAACAAATAATCTAGCTTGAAGTTCCCAAAGTTCATAATTATCAGATTTGAGATTTAAAGCTTTATTTAAATTAATTAACGCATCTTCATAACATTCTAATATAGCTAGCATTTTAGCTAAAATTACCCAAATCTCATAATTATTAGGATTAATTCTAATATATTTACCGAAGCTATCGAAAGCATCTTTTAAGCTACCTAAGCTTAATAAAGCTAATCCTCTAAGAGCGTATATTTTATAATTTTCAGGCTCAATCTCTAGAGCTTTATCAAAACAAACAATAGATTCTTCCACTCGTTCAGAAAGGAATAAAACAATCCCACGATAATACCAAATTTCACTTAAATTATCATGAATCGCCAATACCTGATCATAACATTTAATAGCATCTTTAAAAGAATTTAGTCTAAATAATAGTGATGCTTTTTTTAATAATAAATCTATTTTTTGATTCGGATTTCTATAGTCTTCATCTATAACAGAATCAATTTGTAATATCTTTTCTTGACATTTTTCAAGTGTCAAATTATCAAAATTATCTTCTTTAATATCTTTATGAATAAACTGTAATAATTCTTGTAATATATCCTGATCTGTAGAGAATTGAAAAGTACCGGAACGCCAATCATAAAAATCTGGAGCGCGACGGATAAAATATTTAACAGCAAACTTCGGTAATAAAAATACAAAGCATATATTAAAAGCATCTCTAAATCTTTCTCTTTGCAAATTTAAATGAGATAATATTTTAGGGACAGAATCTTCATTGTAATAATCCCCCTCACCTCCAAAGCCAGGTTTAATGTATTCATTTAAGGAATATTCTAAACCTTCAATGCATAATATGTTAATATTATTTCGGTTTGGTAAATCATTAACAATATTATAAATATTATCAATAGGTTCGGTAAATTTTAAAACTTCAATATTTTTCTTCGGTAAATCAGATTTTAGCCTTTGTATTAATCTTTCCGCTTGCTTAGGAATACATTCTACAAAAAATAAACTAAATCCATCATTCCAATCAATTGAACGTAACAATATTTGATATTCTTCTTCCTGTTCTTGACTTAAAAAATTATCATTTAAAATTTGATATTCTTTTTCCGATTGTCCAGTTAAAAAATTATTCTTATTCGTTATCAAGTAAGGCTTTTTAGTTGGTATTAAAAAGCTTTCTGAGTCATCAAAAGTCAGAGTAAAAAGTAAATTGTTTTGTTGATTATTCATTTATGTTACTTTCTCTTTTTCTAATGCATCTTGAAATTCTTCAATATCGAAAATCAAAGGGTGAATATCATACCAAGGCTTTATATCAGCATTTTCAACAAGATGATATTCTAAAATACAACGGTTAAAGAGTAATTTATTATAATCATAATTATTGGATTTCTTTTTAGATAAATGAACCTTAGCTAGTGTTTGCCATTCACTTTCATTAATCGCTTTACGATAGGTATTTCTCATCTCCGTAATTGCTCGTTGTGCTGCTTTCTCCGTAATGGGCAATTCCAAAGTTCTTTCTAATGCAGTTCTCATTAATAATATCAGGTTTCTAACATGACCTCCACTCATTAAAGATAATTTTTGTAGGATTTGTTCATTCTCAAATACCTGACTCCGTTGTAAATGTTCATGAACACGTTGGATTCGTTTATCTATCAGTTCTTTAAGTTTATCAATACCAGGTTTATATTCTTGTCCCTCTGGGGTATGAGTCATAATCATCGGTAAGGATTGAATTAATCCAAATCGATCTTCTAAAATTGTTGCTCTCTCTGAGTACACCATTGAAATAGGTACAGTATAAATCATGTGGCATTTCAGCCTTTTGAGTTGTTCACTCTTGTCAATAAAAATTTGATCATGGTTGGTGCTTTTAGTAGTTTGATTAAATACAGGGGTAATTCGATCTAAATTATCTGCAATAAGGACAATACCTGTGTATTGATTATATCTCTGAGATAATTTGTGTCTGGCTTCATCAATAAATTTATTTAATTCTTCAATTAATGAAGGAGTATGTTTTTCAACTTCTTGTTGAATTTTTTGACGGGTACTTGGAGAAGATTTCATTACAGCAGTAACTTTGGCAAATTGAGCAATCCCAAATTCTGCTTTTTCAAAAGAAATTTCTGTGGAAGCTAATTCTGCTAGAGAGTTCCAGCGTTCTTTTAACCACTCAATTAATGGATTAGCATCAGCTTCATCTTTTAATGCTTCTAGCAAATATCTGGTGCAAGCTAACAAAATATCACTGTGTTCAATATCTTCTTCTTCTAAATCATCTCCAGCCGCAAAATAAACCACAAACAGACCTTTATCTTCTAAATCTTTCTTAAGTCGTTTTAATTCTGTGGATTTACCTGCTCCTCTATGTCCCGTATATAACTGACAGGTAAACTGATCTGCCTCTGACAAAGTAATTGAGCTACCTAGTTGTGTAATTATATCACCATCCCCTCTGACTTCCTTACAGTCCACATAAGCTTCATCCCCTGCTTCTAGAGGATACAATGGGTTAAATGTATTGTAGAGTTGTTTATGGAAGTTTGGAGTCATAACAGTTTTAGCAATATTCAACATAAAAAATTATATAACAATATTATATATCAACGGCTCCACCCACAAGGAGCGACTATGTAGACGTCATGAAAGAACCTCATACTAACTAGGGGCGTATTGCAATACGCCCGTACACAAATTCCCGGCTAAAAAAAGGCTGAAATCGCCAGAATTACTTGTGTCTACACTGTAGAGGGATTGTCGCGTGTTCGGAAAAATGCTACAATTGTACAAGGAATAGTACAATTTCTGAGTCATGAAAATTATCTCTTTTAGTGAAGCCAGAAATAATCTCAAAACGGTTTTAGATCAGGTAACAGAAGATGCCGACTATACAATTATCACCAGACGAGATGCTGATGATGCAGTGGTGATGTCTCTAGAGTTTTTCAATAGTCTCATGGAAACTGTATATTTATTGAAGTCTCCTGCAAATGCAGCTCATTTAGAACGTTCTATTGCTCAATTTAAGCAGGGGAAAGTGGTGGAGCGAGATTTACTCAATGACTAGAATTTTAGCATGGACTGGTGAGGCCTGGACTAATTATCTTTTTTCGCCATGTAACTATTATTTATTGCCGATATCATTATTAATACTAATGCAATTAACACACTAGGTTCCCTCCCCTTACCAAGGGAAGGGTTAGGGAGGGGTTCTTTCTAGATTTGTGTGTACACACGGTAGCCTTAACAAGGGGATTAATTTCAGATTTCCCGTTGATATTTTTCGAGAATATCCACTAGACTAACCTGACATTGCAAAGGCAAAAAATCACTTAAAGACAGTTCATGTCTCCCACCACCAATTTTAATGGAGATAGATGTTAATACATTGATAACTTGGTCTTCGCGAATAGAATCAGACGTAATTAAAGGATATAACCTTTCCGCCACCAACGTATGCAACTTGGCATCAGCTAAATACAAATGCCATTTAGCGATATCTAAGTAGATATTTTGACCAATGTCTGCTGCTAGAGCTTCCAGTAATTCAGTGGTATTAATTTTAGCCATACAAATAACCGTAGGTAAAGAGCAACAACTCTCAGGCTATTTACTATTATTACTCAAATAATTTGTCTGGTTGTACTGCTACAGGAATAAGACCCCTCTGTAGCAGTACTAATTCAAGTGGATGATGAGGTTGGTGAATAATTGGCGATCGCCACAATATAAAGTAGATGTAGCACCAATATTCCTAACCAACCGAGAGTTACCCAAGGCAACCATTCCCAAGTGGTGGTTTTTAAGATATGGAAAAACCACAAGCTAGAATTGATAGTAGCTGCAATCATGACATGGACACCGAAATTCATCCAGTCATCTAACTTACGATAATCTGGGTCTTTGCGATTGGGTTTGCGAGGCCAGCGAGGAGCCATAAATATTTGTTACGATTTTTAATATACTCCATTTATTTTAAGGGTTTTGGGTGCGACTTGAGAGTTTTCCCGATTCCTTGATTAAGATTAAATCACAGGTGGCTTCTTCTCAAAGGATAATTATGGTAAGTTTGGAAAACTCACAACCTACTAATATCATACCAATGGGTGCTGTTAAGGTTAAAGTAAAACTGACAAATGCAATGGATGAAGCACTGGTTAGTCGAGGAATGCTGAATCCTAATCTGTTAAGAGTTTACGAAGGAGAAGCATTGGTAGATACAGGAGCTACACGTACTGTTTTACCTATATCTATAGCAGAGCAACTGGGTTTAAGAATTCGTGGTCAACAGATGGTTGAATATGCGAATGGTAGTGAAGAATCTATTGGTGTCACTGAACCGATAATTATTGAAGTCGCAGGACGTGAAACTAGTGAAGCAACATTAGTTACGGGTAATATGGTACTAATTGGACAAACGGCACTGGAATCGCTAGATTTACTGGTAGATTGTCTAAATCAGCGTCTTATTCCCAATCCTGAGCATCCAAATTATTCGGTGTTGAGGATATAAGGAGGTGGGGTGATGGGGTGATGGGTTGATAATTTTGAGATTCTAAACAGATTTCCCCGAATTAGCATAAGCTGCTTCTATAGTGCTAAGTAACAGAGGAATATCATATGGTTTGGTAATATAGTAAGAAATACCCACAGATAAAGCTAATTCTTCCAAATAACCATAAGCTGTAGCTAACACCACCACTAAATTGATGCCTTGGAGTTTAATTTGTTTATATACTTCAATACCCGTTAGTTCTGGCATCCGATTATCTAAAATCAATACATCTGGTTTACACTTCATTACTGCTTCTAAAGCTTCTTTACCATCCCTAGCTTCTCGGACTTGCCAACCTTCCTCCATCAGCAGAAAACTGAGCAATTCTCGACTATCATCATCGTCATCTGCAATTAGAACTGTACCTTTACCAAGATTTTCATGATTCATAATTTTTAACAGGTAAAGAAAACATACAAGTAGTTGGTGCTGATAAACCCGTGTTCAATCCTGGGATTGAGGTAAAACTGACTTGTGCTATCTCCGCATTGGCAATTTTGTTCACTACCACTTTTAGTATACCGTTTTTACCTGCACTCTCAAAAGATTGTAGAAAATAGCGTAATAGTTTGCGTAATAAACTTCTGGGGTCTGCTGATACTGTAATCGGTTCTTGCCAGTATGTAATAACTTCTACTTTGCGAACAGCGGACTCGGTAGACAAAAGATCCACTAAATTACTCAAACTATCTGTGAGTGATACAGATTGAATCTGACCGATTTCAAAAGATGCTAAAGTCCGCCAAATTTCTGCACGATAACGGAATTTTTGAATTGATGTTTCTGCTTGTTGCAGTAATTTCATTGCATAGTCTAACCGATTCACAGCTACCATTCGGGAACTGATTTCGATTTGAAAGCGTGCTGCTTGATGCCCTTGAATGATATCTTGACGTAGTTCTTCCAATGACTTATAATCATCTGGGTCTGATGATAACACACGGCGAATATCTTTTTCTAAGTTAGCAATAATTAATTCGGCTTCAATTCCATGCGAAGCACACAATAATATCTCTTTTAAGCGTTGTCCAGCATCAGCACTACGTAAAGAAATACTCAGCACGCCGATGATTTCTTTTTTCTCGTTGTGGAGGGGAATTCCTTGACAAGTAAATGGGTGAAATCCTTCAATAAAATGCTCGGCAGCAATTATTTCTACATAATTTTCTTCGGCTAAACAAGTCCCAATCCCATTAACTCCTGCTACTGCTTCGGAAAGTAAGGAACCAGGAGTCGGAAATCCAGTGCTAGGTTGTATAGTTTGTTCATCACCTACTAAGTCTAGTAAAATGGCTTGGCGATCGCTTAACATAACTGCATGACTTTCCTTGCCTGCGGCTTGTGATAGAGTCCGGAAATAAGGACGAGCCGCATTAATCAGAGGACTGTGAGTTTCGATCAACCGTTCTGTATCTAAGCGGGATATTTTCTCTGCTTGTAAAGCATAAGGGTTAGCTCCTTGTAGATGCGCTCTTTCCCAAGCATGATAAATTGGGGAACGTAATAAATCTGGTCTAATTCCACCCGTTCCTTTATAAATACGTCCGGCTTCTAAGGCGTTCTTTCCTGTCAAGGGCATAGTTTTATTCTCCTGAGTAATCCCCAGATTTCCCACCAGTCTTACTGACTAAACGGATAGATTCGATTTGAATTGATTTTTCTAAGGCTTTGGCCATATCGTATAAAGTCAGCGATGCAATGGAAACAGCGGTTAAAGCTTCCATTTCCACACCAGTTTCGGCTTTAGTTCTGACTGTGGCATAAATTTCATAACCCGGTAGTTCTGAATTGGGGATGATCTCAACTTGAATTTTTTGCAATGGTAATGGATGACACAGGGGAATTAAAGTAGAAGTCTGTTTAGCTGCCATGATGCCAGCTAACTTAGCAGTGGCTAAAACATCGCCTTTGGGGGCATTTCCGCTTTGAATCGCCGCAAAAGTTTCTGGTAACATTTTTACTTGGGCTGTAGCAACTGCTTCACGAAGGGTAAGCATTTTTTCAGATACGTCTACCATTTGTACTTCCCCTTGGGAATCCAGATGAGTTAAATTGCCAAAATTAGATGAAAAAAGGTCTTGCATAATTTAAAGAGGTTATGCTATTGTATAAGTCTAGTGAGGGCGTGTAGCTCAGTGGACTAGAGCACGTGGCTACGAAGACGGTGTCGGGGGTTCGAATCCCTCCTCGCCCGTTAAGTTATTAAAAAGGCAAAAGGTTTTTTACCTCTTGCCTTTTTATTTTATCTATTTCCCGCTTTTTCCAGTAAATACTTCTCGCACCCGATAAATGGGACGTCCTTGAGATTCGTGATAAGTACGCATAAGTAATTCTGCCAAAAGACCAAAACTGAATAACTGGACTCCAGTTACCAACAGCAATACGGCTAAAATTAGCAAAGGACGATTGCCGATGTTAGCTCCAAACGCTACTTTCAGAAAAGTTAAGTAAAATCCTAGTCCTGCACCTAAAACTATGGAACTCAAACCCAACAACCCAAACACATGCATGGGACGGGTGAGGAACTTTTTCATGAAGGAAATCGTTAATAAATCCATCAACACCCGAAAAGTGCGCCAGATGCCATATTTACTCTGACCAAAGCGACGAGCGTGATGACGCACAGGCACTTCTGTAATTCTTGCTCCTTCAATGTAAGCTAAAGCTGGTAAAAATCGGTGCAATTCTCCATAAAGGTTCATATCTGCTGTGAGTTCTGACCGATAGGCTTTGAGCGAACAACCATAATCATGCAATTTTACGCCAGTGATTTTGCCAATTAACCAGTTAGCAATTTTAGAAGGGAGTAATCTGGATATCGCTGCATCTTGCCGTTTTTGCCGCCAACCACTGACTAAATCATAGCCTTCTTCCAATTTGGCTAATAACATGGGAATATCTGCTGGGTCATTTTGCAAGTCAGCATCTAAAGTGACAATCACTTTACCTAAAGCATAATTAAACCCTGCGGACATAGCGGCAGTTTGTCCATAATTACGTCGGAGAATTATGGCTCTTAAATCATGACGACTTTCTGCTAATTCTTTGAGTAATTCCGCAGAACCATCTGTAGAACCATCATCCACGCAGATGATTTCATAACTTAAATTACTGGCACTCACACTAGAGGCGATCGCTTCTAGCAACAATGGTAAACTTTCTAGCTCATTATGCACTGGCGCCACCACGGAAACATCAGGAATCGTGGGGATATTCCCCTCCTGTTCCTGAATCATCCTCGTTCTCACTACCCCACTACTCATAATTTCCGTCCTCAGTGTTTCTGTGGTATCTGCTATGCACTACTTGCAGTTTTAACTTTTCATTAATTTAGCAGCACCTTGTAACTATTGGTAATCTGATTGACCAGTTATATTTCCTGGGTTGGGAAAATTTTCAACAATACGATTCGGTTCAGCGGAGAAATCGACCTGAGCATTTGTCTACTCGCTGAAAGCAATAAATATCCTTTGGAGTATACCATAACAATATACAACAAAAGTCAAGGCCTCTTATCAATCTCTGGAGTGAAGTATTTACGTTAAATTGTGAAGAATTATGTCAGATTTATTGAGAATATTCTTAATAATCTTGAGAATAAAACTACTTTATTGAGAAAAAGGTGATATTGTCACAATTTTCGGAAATTCATATTTAAAAAACTTATATTTAGAAATATTAAGCTGTTTTGAGCAGATGGAGATTCCGTAGGTAATTTTTTAAGCCACGAATACCTACTCCTGAGTTCGACTATATCGCATTCCTGGTAATTGAGAAACCAAACCCAAAAGTTCCAATTGCAATAAAGCACTAGAAACTAAACCAGCATCTAAGTTTGTTTTTTGGATAATTAAATCTAAAGAAATAGCATCGTAGCTCATTACCTTGATTACTTGTTGTAATTCTGAAGATAAATTATATTGAGGTTTAGATACAACTAATTTTGGTTCACTTTCAATTTTGGGAATAGCCCCTAACATAGTTAATAATTCACCTAGTTGTGGGAGAATCAAAGAAGCTCCTTGACTAATTAACTTTAAACAACCTTGAGATGGTAAATCATCCACTCTTCCCGGTAATGCATAGACATCTCTACCAAATTCATTCGCATAGTCAGCAGTTATTAAAGCCCCAGATTTTGCCGGAGCTTCTATGACCAAGATAGCACGACTTAAACCCGCAATGATGCGATTGCGTCGGGGAAAATTAGTGCGATGAGGTGGGGTTTTCGCAGGATATTCACTCAACACTAAGCCCGAAGTTAAAATCTCTTTGTACAACTGCCAATTTTGGTGAGGATAGACAACATCGACTCCCGTACCTAAAATAGCTAGAGTCCTTCCTCCCGCTTTCATCGTCGCGAGATGACTTTCCGTATCAATTCCCGCAGCCATTCCGGAAACTATTGTAAAACCATTTTTAGCTAAAGTTGTACTAATCTGACGCGTCCACCGTAAACCATATTCTGTGGGTTGACGAGTTCCCACAATTCCCACTAAAGGTTTTTGACCCAGATTTTCTAATAAATCAACCTGACCACGATAATAGAGCAGTGCTGGGGGAGTGGGAATTTCCCGCAGCAAGTGGGGATAATCAGTATCTGCTGGTGTCCAAAAATGGGGGTTTTCTTGTTGGTGTTGGGTGAGTAGTTGTTCTGGATGTATATGCGATCGCTGTTGGAGAATTTTTTCCAAGGTCAAAAATCCACAACCCTCTACTGCTCTTAATTCTGGTTTACTAGCTTTCCAAGCATTTTCTAGTGTGCCAAAATGCTCTCGTAACCTTTGTAGTAATATTGAACCAATCCCAGAAATTTGTGACCAAGCGAGCCAGTATGCACGTTCTTTTACCACTGTCCCAATTTTCAGAGTTTTTGAGTTTGAGTAAATCAAAATTTAGTAAATCATAAAGTTTTCCCCAAGTCTTGCCACATTGGCATTTCAGAATTAGAGTATGAAAATAATCGCTTCCGTTTCTACTCAGATGGAGATTGCATAGCTTTACGAATCAAGCTAACCGCAGATGATAAAATTTCAGATGCAAATTCTATTTCTGAATTCGTTGTAAATTTTCCCACACTAATACGTAATGCCCCTTCCATAACTGCTTTTGGTAAACCCATCGCTTTGAGTACATGGGATGGTTCTTCTACACCTGACGAACAAGCAGATCCGGTAGAGATAGCTAATTGGTGGCGAACTCTAGTAACTATGGCACTATTGGGAATATTTGGTATAGAAATATGAAGATTACAGGATAAACGGGATGTCATATCACCATTAACCACTAAACCCGGAATATTATCTAGCAATAAACCTTCTAATTTATCTCTCAGTCCGGCGATCGCTTTCTCATCTGCTTCCATTTCTAGCTGACGTAAGCGACATGATTCTCCCAAGCCAACAATACCTGGTACATTAAGGGTTCCAGACCTCAAACCTTTCTGATGTCCACCACCAAACAAAATTGGATTTAAATGATGTCCTTTTCTGACAATTAAAGCTCCTGAACCTTTAGTTGCATAAAGCTTATGAGCAGAAATAGCTAAATAAGTAATTCCCCACTCTTGGAATTGGAATGGAATCCTTCCCACTGCTTGAGAAGCATCACACAAGAAAGGAATTCCATATTTTTGAGCAATTTCTCCAACTTCTCTAATGGGATAAATATTCCCAGTTTCATTGTTAGCAGCCATAACACACAGTAGAGACAGTCCCAAAGCACAAACTTCCTCAAGATGTTCTAGGTCTAATCTGCCTTTTGAATCAATTCTAAGTTGAATCACTTCAGCCAATTTTTTTTTTGCTAATGCGTAACAGGTATCTAAAACCGCTTTATGTTCAACGGGTAAAACAGCAATGCGATGATTGATTTTAGAATTGTGGTCAGAATTTATACTTCCTTGAATAGCTAAATTAATACTTTCAGTTGCTCCTGAAGTGAAAATAACTTCTTTTGGAGAAGCTCCGATTAATTTAGCTATGTAAATAGCTGCTTGAGAAACCGCTTGTTGTGCTTCATCTCCGTAAGTATGGTCAATACTACTAGCGTTACCAAATGCTGTTGTCAGAAAATACAGCATTTGGTTAGCAACTCTGTGATCAACTGGGGTTGTTGAGTGGTAGTCGAGATAAATGCGATTATTTTTTATACTGGTATAATTTAACAAAATATTGCTACTCTTGACTTAAGTTGAAATAGTAAGTGTGCTTAAATTGATTTATACTAAAAAATTGTAGAGCTAAACCTGCTGGAAGGACAAGTATAAATCCTGATTTGATAAAAGCTAAATATGTTAAATCTTGTAAAGAAGCTGCGATGTGCTGAAATTAAGCCAGATTCAGATATTACATATACTTATTTAGTATTTTTAAAATCATACTTAATTGATACTTAAATTTCTAACTGCTGAAAACAAAGTCAAAGCACAGACCTGATCTTGAATACATAATCGGTGCTAGTTTGGCTCTCACTAAATGTAACCCAATTTTTTTAGGACTAAACAAAACTAGAAAGGATCTAACAATTGGCGCAAACAATAGGTTTCTACCAAAACTTTAACCTGGATTTAAAACGTTTAAGTACCGCCTTACAGTGTGTACAGGCTTCACCTGAATTAAACCATGATGATTTAGCCAAATGTATGGGTGTTAATCGACCCGTTGCTGTGGGTTTTTCTGCGTGGTTACGTCATACGGGTTTAGTAAGCTTTAACTCTAGAGAAGAAAAACAAAAGGTACGAATTTACAAACTCACACCATTTGGAGAATTAGCTTATCAGCATGATCCAACTTTGACTGATTTAGGGACACAATGGGTACTACATTATTACTTGTCTACTAAGCATAATGAGTGTTCTGATGCTTGGCGTATTCTAATTAATGAGTTCCTGTCACCAGGCTTAACCTTTACGTCTGAGCAATTTGTGGCTTATTTTGTCAGTGTCATAGGAGATGGAGTTAAGAATCGTTTAGCTCTGAGTAAAGATCCTACCACAGCTATTAGTACATATATTCGCACTCAGGGATTGAGCAAATTAGGAATTTTACTCAAACAGAAAACCAGCATTAGCGTAGGTTCCCCTAACTATCCCCATATTTTGGTAACAGCGTATCTATTGTTTGACTGGTGGCATCATAACTATGATTCAACAAACACTCTACGGTTCACACTGTTGTGTAAAGGTGAGGGTAGTCTTGGGCATCTCTTCCCAGTAGAGGAATCACAAGTGAGGCAATTTATCGGTGAACTGACTGGTCTTGGCTACTTGAGTTTTTCGGAAACACAACATGAGCCAGTTAATCGACTTTATCTTGAACCAGCGCACTTTTTATTGGCAAATTACTACAGACAGCGATGAACTTTGACACTCTGGCTGAGAAGCTTGAAGAACGCATTCGTCTTGTTTGTAGAAAACAAGCCCGATATCGAGTTCTTTGGTTAATTGGGAAGCCACGTTCTGGAAAAACGTTACTTAGCCGCGCAGTTTGTAAATGCAATGGTTGGAGATATATTAATTACACCTTAGAACCTGGCTTTTTAGACAATTTGGTTGGACTTGAAGAAATTTATAGTTCTGAAGATTTTCTGGGAACATTAAGGTTAGTATGTAATGATACCTCACCTGAAATTATTGTGCTTGATGAAATCGAACCGTTATTAAGTTGGTGGACTTGGCAACAGCAAGAAGTATTTTTTAAGCAAATTGGGCGTGCTACCAATTTGCAGACAGGTGTTGTTATAGTAACCCGTAAACGTACTAGCCACGAGTTAGGAAAGATACTGCAAGAAATGGCTGATAATCACATATTTGAGATACCTTAAGGAGTATAACAATGACACGAAGAATGGGGGAGTTAGTTCAAGTTCAGGGTGGATTTAAACCCTCTGTGGAATTGCCTAGAGATTTTTTTGATGAAGAACTTAACCGCCACTTCGTTGAAAATTACGTCCCCACTCAAGAAACTCTGGAAATTTTGATGAGTGTTCGGGATAGTCTACAACCAAATTCAGACAAACGCGCCCGTTCATTTGTTGGTACTTACGGTACAGGTAAATCTGATCTGATGCTGATGATTGCGAATTATGTGACTCGTTCAGCTGATGATCCACTTTTAGCTCCGTTTTTTGAGCGATTAGATCGCCTCAATCATGCCAAAGCAGAAGCTATATACAATACTCGTTTAGGCAAACCTCCTTTCTTGCTTGTACTCGTCCAAGCTGATGTAGCTATTACCTTTAGTAGTTTTATGTTAAGTGGTTTGGCTGATGCTCTGAGGACTCAAGGCTTAGAAAATTTTTTAGGAAACACTTATTATCAAGCAGCATTAAACCAGATAGAAGAATGGGAACGTGGTTATCAGGATACGATTCACCGATTATCAGGAATTTTAGTCAATGATTATGGTCGTACATTGAACCAACTAAAGAATGACCTCAAAGGTATTCGCGGTGATTTGGCTTTGGATATGTTTCGTCCAGCTGCACAAAAGGCAAGTGGTACACCATTTCAGCCAACTGCTGTTATTCAAAGAGCTTCAGAAGCTTTTACTGATGTAGCAAATCAGATTGTCAAGACTGGTAATTACAGTGGTATTTTTGTGATAGCTGATGAATTTACTCATTTGCTCCAGAAATACGCAGATTCAGAAACAGCACTTGACAGCAAAAATATTGATACTTTAGCAGCAGAAGCTACTCGTTCATCTCAAAATCAAATTCATTTTTATGTAGTTAGCTTACAAAGTTTTGCCAGCGCTCAAGGTAGTACCCAGACAGCACAAGCGGCATTGGAGCGAACTGGGGGGCGTTTTCTTCAGCATGAACTGCGATCGCAAAACACCGAAGAATTAATTAGTGCGTCCATTGCTAAACTGATCTCTCTAGATCGTCTCTTTGAAAATGCTGAAGGACAAAAAGACGATTTACTTAACCTAGCTATGCGCCTATGGGGGAATCGTGCTACAGGTAAAACAGATCGTGAGTGGGTTCAGGAGAGCATAGTCAAAGGTTGTTTCCCCTTACATCCTCTCACCACTTATTGTTTACCACGATTAAATGCTGTCTTGGCACAAAATGAACGAACTATGTTTAGATTTATCTGGGATGAAGAACAAGGTCTAAACAGATTTATTTCTGAAGCTAGTGGAGAGGTTGTTGATGGTTGGATATCTTTACTATCGCTAGACCAATTATTTGGGTATTTTGAAAGTACTCTTAAAGAAAAGCGTCCAGATTTATTACAAGCATATCGAGCAGCAAGTCAGACTTTCTCATCTCAACAGATAGAAAATGGGATAGAAGGACGTTTATTGCGTGCTTTAGTGATGTTAGATATAGCTAGTACTAGTAGCGGTGACTCTAATTTACGCGCTGACCGAGATATGCTGCGTCATGCATTAGGACTACCTCGTTCCCGAACATCAGACTCAGATATAACTGCTGCACTTGAAAATTTAGAACAAGCTGCTATTGCTTATCCTTCTCAAGCTGGACACTACCAACTTGTAAAACCAGGACGTGCAAATCCCCTAGAACTTCGTCGTTCAATTGAACGTAGAGCGCCAGATATGCCTGGTTCTCCTATTATATTATTAAATTCTCAACATAAACCAAAGGATATTGAGGCGACAAAATATAACTCAGAACGTCATACATTGCGTACTCTTACTACTCGATTTGTTAGTTTAGCAGAACTGTTAAATCCAGTATCCTTAACACCACAAAAATTACAAGAAGATGATGGTTTATTATGGTATGTTATTGCTGCTTTAGAGCAGGATTTAGAGCAAGCACGCACAGAGGCTTTAAAACTAACTCGTCAATATGATCAATTGGTTGTTGCTATTCCTCGTAAACCAACTGAATTAATTATAAAATACCGACGTAAACGTGCTTGGGAATCTTTACGAGACAACGAAAATTATAAATCAGAAGACTATCAGGATTTGTTGCGTGACACAGGCTTAGTAGGAAAAGACTATAAAACTGCTTTTGAACAGGAATTAGATAAATTTGAGAAACCTTTAAATTTTGATTGGTTTCATAGTGGAAAACAAATGAGGGAATTAAATACACCTGCTCATCTGAATTTATTGGCAACTAACATCATGAATGCTGTTTTTCCAACTACACCTGGTCATGGAACGCGTCAGCATCTCAAATCTAGTGGTAAGTCAAAATCTGTACAAAATGTAATTGATAGGATTTTACAATCACCCTTTAACATTCCTACTAAAAAAGGCAGGAATAAAACAGCAGAAGAGGCAATTATTATAGACGGGGCAAATGAATTAGAATTAATTCATTGCATTAAACAAGAAGGAGGTTATGATCTTTATGAAGTTTGTTCACCAACGAATAAAAAAAGAAATAGTAATACAATTTGGCAGATACTAGAAAAGCAGTTACATCAAGGGAATTCTTGGATAGATATAGTAAATACTCTTAAAATTCGCCCTTATGGATTATATCCATCTGTTTTACAACTTTTCATGGCGGCTTTTTATCGTTTGAATCAAAAAAATTTAGAAATTTATAGTAAGGCAGAAGGTTTTATTCCTATCAATATTACTGGTCAAAAAATTATAGAACTAGTTGAAACACCAGATAAATTTGAAGTGCGTTATCAACCCTTAACGGATATACAAGCTCAAGCTACTGAGTTAGCTTTGGTTTTACCACAAGCCATAGTAACAGACACAAACAATACAATAGATGATATTGGAATTGTTAACAACGAATTAGACAGTTCTCAGAATAAAAGCGCTGTTAGTTCTACAAATGTTCCGGTTAATCTTAATTCCCATCCTACTAATGCTTATACTAGTTCTAAAAGCAATCATCCTGCTGCTACTACAAAGACTAATAAAACTGTTGCTCCTACAAAAGTACACGAGAATCCTCAACCTAAGTCTCCGCAAGTAATTGAAATAACTAATACTTCAAAATCACTTCAAACGAAAGAGATAAACCTTATTCTACAGGAAGCCTTTAATACAGTAAAAGTAGTTTTTGATCATCTTTCTCCACAAGAGCAGTCTACTTTGTGGCATCGCTTACAGGAGGAGTATAAACTTCAATGATTAAAATTTACTATGATTTTTCTTGTATACAACAGGTTGAGATAGATGAATATACCAGGCTGATAAAGGAAATTTCAGACTACATTTATGTGAGACAATTTATTCGTCGCGCTTTAGATGATGTAGATCATAACTATACCGTTTATGTGCAATCTCGGATTGTAGCTAAATGGCTGGATGATTTACGTGACTATGGATCACAGGTAATTCATTGGGAAGAAATTAACTTGCGTGATCGCTTTCATCAACAGTTTGATTTTTTACTACCTTCAGAGTTAAATGAAGCTGCTATTCAAGAATTAAATTTACTGAATTTACCTGCTCCAGATTATGCAGCTATAAATGACCCATCGGGTTGGATTCTCAGTCAGTTAATTCACCCAGTTTGGAGATACATTAAACCTTCTTCAGGTCATTTAGCCGATTTATCAGCTTGGGCTGTAGATTCATCACCAATTCCCCTTTCTCTCATACCTTTAATTAAAGCACGTTTAGCTCAATGGATAAATATTGATAATCGCTATAAAATTTTCCTGCAATGTACTGGTTTAGATAGCTGGCATAATATTGGTGAAGCAATTCTTCTAAATTGGACTTTGCAATATTATCCAATTGATTTTCCTATTCGACAAGAATTAAATGGTACGCCAGTTGAAAATTGTAGTAAATATATAGATTTATGCTGCATTTTATTAACTAAATATAATAGTGAATTTCAGCATTACTGGGGTTTATGGTTAACAAATAAACCAACAGTAGAAGAATTTATAAAATCCGTTAAATCCATGTCAGGATTAACTATTCATGAATTAAATATTGTCCAGGAATGGGCGCAAAAAAATTCCCAACATCTGACATTACCAATTCTTGATATTGTTAAGCAAAAATTTTCATATCTACCAAAATGTAAGAATATATTAATACGGTTAGAGAATCTTATTTGTCCACATTTGCCCCAAATACCAGATGAGAGTTGGTGTACTGAACAATGGCTAAATTGGGCAACAGTTGAATATATGCCCTACTTTGCTTGGGTAATTCGTAATCGTCAAGAGCGCGATAAACAGATTCAACTAGCTGATAGTTTTTCTAATTGGCTAATTAATCATTATCCACAGTTAATCTTTAATAATGAGTTTGTTGTTACTAGTCAAATTAGCAGAGTTCAAGAATTAATTTCTTCAAAAAAAGCAGATATAGTATTATGGTTTATTATTGATGGGTTGACTTGGTGGCAAAGTAAAAAATTAGCCGCTATTTTGGTGGAAAATGGCATGGGAGTTGCAGAAATACGCCCTGTGTTATCAGCATTACCTTCTGTAACATCAATTTCTAAAAGAGCATTGCTCAAGGATATGTGGACAGAACAACTACAACTAAGTCAATTTCCCAAATTCTTTTAAATCGCCTCAATAATGGCAAACAATATGTAGAGGTATATACACACACCCAAGAGCTAGAAATAGCAATTGAGGCAATTTCCAATAACTCAAAATCTAGTATTTATGCTCTACTTTACAATGCTCTCGATGAACAAAACCACCATAGTAATAGTTTTACCGATGATGAGAGTGTTGAGGGACATCTAAAGTTAATAGCACGTCTAGCTAATCAAAGTTTTCAGCAATGTATTAAACAAGGGTTAAATCCTAAACTCTTAGTTATTAGCGATCATGGTAGTACGCTTTTACCAACAGAATGCCCTGTAAAAAAAATACCAAATTTTGCTTTAGAGTTTAACGATGATGCTTTGGGAGAATATGAAGGAGTCAATGAGAGGAAAAGTCCTTATCAAGGAACACGTTCTTGTGCTATCGATAAAACATCATTATCTGATGATATAGCAGAAATAAAGCAAGACTGGTATTATCTTACCAAAGACTCATACAATCTACCTCAAGACTTTCTCATTCCTAAAAGTTACGCAGCGGTTAATCGTCGTCCTAGTGGTTGGACACATGGAGGTGCAACACCAGAAGAAACAGTTGTAGCTTTTATTGAGGTGCAACCTAAACCTATTCAAATCATACAGCCCTCTATCAAAATAGACGGCTACTTGAAGCCAAATCAAGCAAGTTCACTGTCAGTGGTAGTAGAAAATCCCAACACAGTTAACTTAAAAATAGTTAGGTTGAGAATTTCTGACGCTCCCAAGGATATAATGTGTAATTCGTTACTAATGCCCTTTCAAGACTCTGTTGAGCAAGTTAATTTTATACCAGCTAATCATCAAGGTAAAACTCAAATAATTGAATGGCTACTTAGCTGTGAAGCTGGAGGACAAAACTGGCAATTTAGCGGTCAAATAGAAATTCCGATTCGCCGATTCCAAGTCAGTTTAGTAGATGAGTTATTTAATATGTAATTATAGCGCAAAATTTTAGAGGATAAAAATGACACTAACATTTGAAGAAAAAGCAAGCCAGTATTATAGTGAAGTTTGCGTTAATAAAGGATTAGTCCGTCGAGCAGGACTTGGCTTACGCAGTATTCCTATGTATGTAAGTGAGTGGATTGTTTCTCGTCATACATCAGAAGGAAATTTGGATGACATAGCTCGTCAGAAAATGCAAGATTTTATTAATAAACATTTACCATCTAAAGACCAAAAAGAACGTCTTAAGTTCAGATTACAACAAGGTGAATCGCTGTTAGTTTTAGATGAATATAACGTAGAAATTAACTTAAAAAAGAACGATAAGATATTAAAAATACCTTGCTTAGATGAAAGACAGGCTGGCATTGAATCTCACATTCTTGAAAATTATCCGTTGTTATTAGGTAGTGGTGTTTGGGGTGTAGGTAAACTAGAATATCAACCTCAAGATGAAATATTGCATTTACCAGGACGAATTCAGATGGTGGATTTTCGTCCTATGCAAGCAGCTAATATTGATATAGAGCTTTTTTGTGAACAACGTAAGTATTTTAAACTCTCTGAATGGCGAGATTTACTAGTAAGTAGTATGGGTTATAATCCCAGCTTTTACTCACCAGAACAACAGATGCTACTCATTACCCGTCTTATTCCTATTGTTCAGGAACGTGTGAATTTAATTGAATTAGCACCCAAAGGAACTGGTAAATCTTTTATATATTTAAATTTATCCCGTTATGTCCGCTTAATATCTGGTGGAAAAGTCACAGCAGCAGTATTATTTCATAATAATGCTACTAATCAAGCTGGGTTATTGACACAATTTAATGTAGTGGTTTTTGATGAAGCACAAACACTTTCTTTTGATAATCCAGGTGAGGTAGTTGGTGTACTCAAAGATTATTTAGAATCAGGACGCTTTTCCAGAGGTGGTAAACAGCAATCATCAGCAACTGCGGGGATTGTTATGTTGGCTAATATTCCTTTAGATGCAGATGGAGAACCTCGATTTAGTAATCTTTTCTTGAATTTGCCTGATTTTTTGAGAGAGACTGCTTTTATTGATAGAATTCATGGTATTTTACCTGGTTGGAAGTTACCACGAATTCAGGAGAATGCAATTTCTAATAATATGGGCTTCAAAGCGGATTTCTTAGGGGAAGTCCTCCAAAGTTTGCGACAAAAGGCTGGATATACGGAATATGTGACCACCTATGGGCAAATTTTAGGGACAAAGGATGTGCGTGATCGCAATGCTATTGAGAGATTAGCTGCTGGTTATCTCAAGTTGTTATTTCCCGATTTGCAGTTAAGTCATGATGAATTAGTTGAGTATTGCTTACGTCCAGCAGCTTCTCTGCGGCAATCTGTTAGAGATCAACTGGCTGAATTAGATCCGGAGTTTAAACGAGTGACAATAGATGTGGCTTAATTTAATCCAAATTCAATTTAAATTCTTGAATTTGAATTCAAATTAACGTAACTTTACCAAAAAGGCTATAGCGTTATTACATTATCAGAATTTTTACAGAACGAATATCTTAATTAAAAATATATGTTTTAATATCAATACCTTTGCCAATTTTCCTGGTTCTTATGTTGTGACATTGTTAAACCTATATCTCAACAATACACTTAATTTTTATCTGCTGTATCTTTATCGTACTCTTTTTTTGGCAAAGGTATTGTGATTAATGTTTAATTTTTAACCATTGTTCTAAATCAGCCACAGTGGAGAAATCTAAGAGCGCTTCGGTTAAAGCTTCCAATACCTCAATTGGTAATGCTTCAACTTGCTTAAGTAAAGAGGCATCAATTTCTCCAACTCGACGGTTGAGCTGTCGCTTCACTATCTGTTGTGTTTGTAGCTGTTTACCTTGTTCAAGAGTTTTTTGTTCCCATTCGAGATAAGCTGTAGATAAGTTCATGACAATCTCCTGGTCTTCTTCGGTTAAGTTTGGTTGGTTAATGGTAATAATGCGCCAATTAGCAATGAGTTTTAACGTACTTTCCTTTAATTCATTGGTATCTGGAAGTGCTAGTAGTTGATTAACAGCTTGATGTTGAACTTCCCCTTTGCCTAAAATTCTTAGCCATAGCGTTTCATTAATCACTGGTAATTGGTTAATAGCTACTATTGAGCCTCTCCAACCCTCTGGAAAAGAAAACACTCCAGCTACACCTCTTTCTATATCTAGTGTAGCGCCAAAACTTTTCAGAAAATCATTAGAAGCAGAGGGGGTCAGAATCCATAACCAAGCTAAATTTTCTTCAGATATTGGACTATTGTCTCTTCTTGCCTCACGTTCTTGTTCTGCACAGTATATGAATAGTTTTATCATACACTTACGCATCTCGGCTTTTTTGGGTGGATTACGAAAAACCTCAATCAGAGAAGTAAGCCTAAACAATTGACCCATTAGACCTAATGATTGAGTATAGTCTGAGTCAAATGACTTCGGAGAAAAGAAAACATCAACTTGACGTGCTTCGTCAACAATTTCACGACTAATTTCTACTCTGCCTAAAGGGGAAAGAAGTTCTTCCAAATATTTTTTAGCAAAGCTGTCGTGAGGTTTTTTATTCATCTTGCTCAATATTTATTTCCAAATAAAATGATATGGTAGTCTGCTGGGCAAGGTAATTGAGTGACTTCTATTATAGCGTTAAAAATGATTCAACATAACTAAAGTATCTTTTTTATGTCAAATTTAGTTATCTTCATCTTCTAATAAAGAATTAATAGGTCTACCAGACCAATCAATTGCAGGTATTAAAACTGCTTTCTGATCATCAATTGTATCACGATATTTTTGTTTAAGTTCTCGGATTTTCATATTAATTTTCAATCCCAGAGCATGGCTAATTATGGATACAATTAAAGCTTTCTCTGATTTACTACCTTGAATTCTTTGTGTTGTTGGATTCCAAATAACACGTACCCAAGGATCTTGGTCAATATCCATAGATATCTTATCCATAATTATATCAATTGCATCTTCTATAGATTTTCCCTGAATACTAGCTAATCTGATTACCTCAGCTAAGATAAACTGACCAATAGGACGGGCAAAAACATTTCCTCCTGCAATAGGTTTACCACTGTCATCAAAAGAAGATGCACCATAGGAATCGAAACGTTTACGAATATCTCCAGGCTTTTTCTTCCCATTTAAAATATATTCAAACCCTGGACATTTTTCTAATAAACGTATCCATATACTTTCTAGGTAAGAATAGTAAATATCTAATTCATCATCAGATGGTCTAAATTGCTTAAATTGTGGATTTATCTCAAGTCCTCCATTATATGCTCCCAGCAAGATTTCATTTGTCTCATAAAAAGCTGGTAAAGTTGTAATGTAAGGATCATGAGATTTATTGGGAGATATTTGTTTAGAACCTAAATTGCTTATAACTAACATTTTCAAAATGTCATTTTCTTTAACCAGACGGCGTGTAACAATCGCAATTGGATCATCTTCATCCATAGCAATATTCATGCCAGAACTAGTTGGTTTAGCTCGTCGGTTAAGAGTAGAAAATAATCTACGAGTTCTCTCAAGTCCTTGTTTTGTATTTTCGTGATTGAGGATGATAACGGTAATTTCTTCTTTAGCAAGATCAGCATTCTGTCTGATTGCTTCTTGAATTGATTTGAGTCGGTGCTGACCATCTAGAGCATAATATATTTGGCTCCCATCAAAACGTAATAACCCAAATCCATAACTAGAATTCTCTTTGTCGTCTATCAGATGATGCTCATTGACTTTGACCGGATCAAATTCAGGTTCTCCTCCATAGACAGCAACAACTAATGCGCCATAAAATCGCTGAGGTTCATTCAAGAGATATGGAACCATCTCTGTTTGTACTCTATTTTGTATTTCTCTTTGAATTAAATCATCCAAATCTTTATTAGCATGAATTTCGTCCGCTAATCTACATTCGCGTGCAATTTTACCCAATTTCATTACAGTGACATAATACTGCCAATCTCCCATTTTAGCCTTCAATGCAGGAACATAATCTGGCATAATAATTTTCTATCCTTATTCAAAATATCTAACTCAATCAAAGACTCATTAATTATTCGTTTCTGTAATTGTTGTGTGTTTTTTATTATCCTTCTCCAACAAACTAATTTAATTATTTATAAATGGCAGGCAAAGCATGGTAAATCATCATTTAATTCATCTAAAACTAAATCTAGAACTTCCGATAAAGTTTTATTAGGAAATACTTTTTTCTCTTTGGCAATTGCTTTTTCATGTTCGGCAATAATTTCATTTTTACGCTTGACTAGTTCTAATAGTGTTTCTCCTTCAGTCCAAGTGTAATGTCTACCATCTTTGTGTTCTTGCTCATATTTAACAGCCTCATTAAATAAATCTGGGTGTTCTTGTGCTAACATTACCCACTCATATTTACGTTGATAAAAACAAAAAAAACAACCAGACCGGCTCCGCCAGCGATAATAATCTGGTAAACCAATTCCACTATCTTCCAGTAGACGAATAATCTGTGATTTGACAAGTCCTCGTTCTTTAAATGGATAAACAGTTCTGATATTTGGTTTTGCAGTCATATAGCCAACCCTATCCTCATCAGCACGAATACCTATGTAACTAATAGCCTCGTCATCCCCGATAAATTTTTCTAAAGGGTTGATTTTCATCTGTTTAGTACACCAGCGTATTTTAGGTGATGGTAAAAACCCACCATATACATCTAGCCAGTGGTCAAAGCCTCTTTCAGCACTAAGATATTCAATTTTTATACCTAAACGCGCCTTGATACGTTCTAGATAATCATAGGTTTCGGGAAGCTCTTTATGAGTATCACAAAAGAAATACTCCATGTTAGGTATTTCCTTATGTAGCAACACAGCTAAAGCCGTACTATCTTTACCTCCTGATAGACCCAAGATATGTCTTGTTGTTTTGTCCATGTTCTCATTTTTGACGCTTAAGGGTGATTTTAGGAACATTATCAATGCTTTTTGAGCTTAACACATACTCGGTTAATTTAGCGACTACAGCTTGGTGTAATTGCGGGTTTTCATATTTATTTAATATCTTTAACACTTCTTCAACAATGCCATCAATTTGAACTTGGTTTTCATGGTCAATCCAAACCAATGAGTGAGTTTCTTGTCCATCTGGCCGTGTTACAGTAATTTTCCGAGCCTCAAACCCTTCGGAAACATGATTTTGGGTATCTTTTTGTAAGGATTCAAGGTTTTTAAACCGTCGAGCAATATCTGAAAGGTTAATTTCAAAATTTGTGACATCCTCATCACTCCAAGATTCAGCAGGCTTATCAGCAACTATCATTACCAATGCTTCTAACCACTCAGTATCAGTTGCTTTTTCATCTACTGCTGCTTTGACAAAACTCCTCAAACTACGTTCTGAAGCTTGATCTGTCAAATAAATAGCTCTCACTCGTAAATCTTCCCGTAGTTTATCTTCACTACTTCTGACCGCAAAGGCACTATGGAGAAGAGATTGACATTCACTAAGTAGACGGTCATAAGCAGTTTGAATTTCTTGCAGTGCTAAAATCAGCTTTTTACACAAAGTTTTTGCTACAGCCCCATCATCCTCTTTTTGTGGAAGTATTGGAGATAATCCACAAGCTATAGGTAAAGAAGTAAACAATAACTCATCAGGTTCTTGAGCTTTCTGTAAAGTTCGTAATACAGCTAATGCTTCGCTGCTCAGACGCTGAGTTTTAGTTGTGTAGGCTGGTAACTTTTTAACGAATTGAAATAAAGGCTTGACTACGACGAGTAAAGTAGTATTTCTCAATTTAGAAGTTACTTTAGTTACTTTACTACGTAGAATAGCTTCTAGTTCTTTAAAGACTTGCGATCGCAATCCCACTATTTCAAAATACTTGACTGCATAGCGGGAAGGGTCTTTTACCAATAACTCAAAATGTTCGGTCCTAAAACTGGGATAAATGTACCATCTTTATAAACACCCACATCATCAATGTGGTACAGCAGAACTGCCGCTATTAAAACTGGAATTACTCCTTTTTTGACACCATAAGGAGAAGCTCCCAGGATTTTGTAAAGTTGATCTAATGTTTGTATTTTTTCCTTAGCTTGCAAACAAAAATCCTCTATTGCTTGCCACACTATTTGCACACCAGACGTTTCATATGGTGGGTAAAATCCCCAAGTTTCATTTTCCAGACTATGAATACCTGTTTCAGATAGTATTGAATAGTACATACTAACTTCGGTTCAAATCCCTCTAAACCAAGCTTTTCTTTTTCTGGATATTCCAGCATTGCTTCAATTAACTCTCTTCTGGCTTTAGCACCTTGCGAAGTTAACTCTCGACGATTAATTAATTCATTCCAAAGAATTAACCCTTGACTATAAACCTGATCACAAATGTCGGAGAGTTTGACATTAAAATCTGTAACATGACTTATGGTTTCTTTTTGACCTTGAATCCAGCAAAGATTTTGATTTTTGCCAACATCAAAAGCTTGCGAAAGTGTTTCATCTAATAATTGTTCAGCAATTACCAACCGATACCGGACTTCTAATCTTGCTACTCCATCAGTTTGTAATTCAGCAGCACTAGTTTGAATTTTTTTGAGTGCAGCTAATTCTCTAGCTCTAATACGTAATATATCTAACTGAGCAGCAGCTAATATAACTAATGGTTTGCCATCTGCCGTTGTATTGGGTACATTAGCAGGTTTTCCCTCATCTACCCAATACCCAACTAAGCCATCACAATCATCTTTAGAACAACGCAGTTTCACCAAATCTTGCAAACTATCAAGATAGCAACGCTCAAAATAACGCAGTGTACCTGTTTTGTAGCTGTGACGTTGAGCTACTATCGGGGTTAGTGGACGAATATTAGAAAGAAGATGACTTAGAGGCGATTGCTCTTGTTCTAGATAGTTAGTTAATTCCAGGTCTACATTAAAATCAGAACCTTGCCAAATTCTTAGTTCGTCGGCTTGTCTAAAGTGAGTAATAATTCCTTTTTGGATAAGATTGTCAATCACTTGTTCCCAATAGTCATGATTTTGATTTGATGCAGTTTGACACATTGCTAACTTTACTAGAGTACGAGTAGCACTCATTGCACCTCTAGTAGTAATAAGGTTTAAGATACCAATAGTTTTTAAAACCTTTAAATGATCATCATCTATATCTTTACCCTTAATATCTCCGATTAAATTCTGAATTTCTACCCAACGCTGAAGATTCGGACGAGAAGCTAAAGTATTACCTATAGCTTCAATAAAGTAATCATAAATTCTGTCTAATCTCAGAGTTGGTAGTGTATTTTCCTCGATCTGAGTTTCTCTGAGAAAATTCTTACAAGAATAGGGTTCTTCACTAGTCAAAAAAGTAAATAATGAACGATCATTTTGAGCATACCTAGTGCATAAGTTTGGTAATGCGAAAGCTGTAAGAGGATGAAGAGGATATATATCTTCTAATAATTGTTTTGTATAATTCTCTTTAATAGAATTTGGTAGAGATTTTAACCATTCATTTGCTTCATGATCTATTGCATGGTGAAACATTTCTGCTTGAGATTTGTCAATAACTTCACCAATTAAATGCATCATCTGTGCCGAAGAATCTTTAAATGAAATATCCTCAAATCTACCTTGAATTTTTGACCATTCATTAAGTTGTACAGCAGCTAATCTTTGTGCATAATCAGCAAATGCTTGATGCAATAAACCTACTATATAAACTTGCTCACCCTTTTTTCTGGGCAATTCAGCTAGTTGCTGTAATATATACAAGTCTTCACCGCCTTGATTTTGAACGGCAAATTCTAAATTTTTGCCAAGTTCATCAATAATTAGTAAAATTCCTGTAGAAGCCGCTAAACTAACTTCTTTAATTAAAGGAAGAATTTCACGACTATCTACTTTCAGTCCCCCTGCAATTTGTATATCTAGGTCTACTAATTTTCGAGCTATACGAATTTTATTTTGCTCTTGAATTGTCCAAAAAATCTGAACACCTCTTGCTAAAGCTCGTATAATAGTATTACTTAAAGGCTCTCTTTGTGCAGTGGCTACAGCTACAAAAAAACCTTGTTTAGGTAGATTTTCTTTAAATGCTAAGTATTCAAAACCTTTGTCAATAAAAGATTGAGAGGCTATTTCTATTGCTTTTTGATGCATATTGCTCGTTTCAGCAGTACACAGAGAAGCTAGAAAATGTGCGAATGCTGATTTTCCAGTCCCATATACGCTAGTTAAAGTCCATGCACGCTGGTCAGATGCTCCTATTAAGCTTGTTAGTATACGCTTTGTAGCATAAATTGCTCTTTCTGTGGGTATGTAACCTGCCAAGGTATCAACTTTCTGCCAATCCCGCTCAAGGTTGATAGAGCGAGAATAGCGACGTTTAAAGCTGAAATAATTAGATAAAGTTTTGTTCATCACTTTAGCTCTTTAATTAACCTAGTTATTGTAATAATTTTCCAGAATCTGCTCTGCCAAGTTAGCAGGTTCAGACGTAAATGACATTTGAATCAAACCAGCTGTATCTGAGAGTTCAATCGCATTCCATCTGGTAGCTACCTGTTCAATAGCATCACACATAGCACTTTCGGAAAGCTTAAACACCATACCAGGACTACCAGAATCATAAACTAGACGAGAAATAGAAATAGTTTCTTCGTGTCCTAGTAGGTTACTAGCATACTGGAGACAGGCTACCACTACTATTTCTGGTGGTAAATTACTTTTATTACCAATTCGGAAAGTAAAATGCCTAGAGTCACCTGCTGTATGAATAAGCCCTAATTGAGTAAATGGACAATCTAAGCTATCTTCGCTTACACCAGCTTTAGATGTGGATTGTTCTACATACATTCGTAAGATGCAGGTTATGTCCTTTTTCAAGGATGATTCAGCAATATTACGCTGTGTCATTATAGGTTTGTAATCATATAAGGCATTAAATAATTCATCTTGTAGAAATTCAGGTTTCCGAAATATGTTGAAAGTAAAATACCAAGCAGCTGCATGACAAGTTGGTTTGAGTAGGTTCCAGTGTAAAAGCCATAGAGTAGCAGGATTTTCAATAAACGGGCCCCATCCGTCATCACTTAACAAACACTGACCAAACTTCGTAAGTGTATCATTTTCTAGTATTTTAAAAGCATGACACCAATAGCGAATAGAAATGACCATGTTTTTGCCTACACCTAGCCGCATAGGAGCATTATCCTGTGAGAATACTGTCGGATCAATACTCACAGCATCAAAGCCCTTCTTAATCCAGCCAAATCGGGGATGAAAAGTTTCATGCCTAGCAAAAACTGGATTGACAAGATTAACTCTTTCAGTATCATGATCGAAATTAAGATTAAGTTGTTTTTCCATAAGGTTCCCTTTGTATTAGTGAATAGATGCTTTTGCCAAAATAGTTTTACGATATCTTTGATGCCCCATAATTTAGTTAAACAAGAAAACTATTCTTTTAAATACAGCTTAAAATACTAGTTTTATAGAAATAAATTATGGAGTTTTGATGGGTGCAGGAAGCATCTCCAAGCGACAGAGGTAGAACATAAAAGCAATCACCTAGTTTGAATCTGCTTGTATTACAGAGTATAATTTATTATAGTAGCTATTTGTACCGTGTTTTCTTCTCTTGATGATTAAATCAATTTTATTTTGGATATAGTCCCGTATTTTAATTTATTACTAAACTATTTAATACAGATTTATATATTTAGCATGATTTACACTAAATAATAATAACTATACAATAATTAACACGGATTTAAAGTAAATGAGACAAGTATTTATAACAAGTATTCGTTGTTTTGATTATTCTGATTGAGTTTCAGCCATTTTACAAAACCTAAAATCTTGTGTTTTTTTTATGAAAACCTACTTAGTACTTAGTTGGAAATACTTTTACAGAAATGCTTACAGCTTACATATCTCAAATTAAGAGAAAACTTTTTTATAATCTGGTTTCTATGTCTAAAAGGAAACATAATTATGGCTGCCTTAAATTCAATGGGTTTTATTAAAAATCATGTATCATATATCAGGTATCAAACTTATGTAAAATATATGAAACTCGCTTACGTTTAAGGTTGAGGGCGCTAAAGCGCAACTACGAACAAATAGTTTCATGTTTGTTCACCTGACCTGAAAATAAATCATTCCATTTTCATGCGTTTTGGTGTACACAGTTTATGATGGCTACTTTACTTATATACAAATACCTCTAGTCATGAAATACTTCTATCGTTCTCTGTTAACCTTATTTACCTGCTTGGGATTTTTCCTTTTAAGTTCGTCACCCAGTTTAGCAGCTAAGTTGATTGTTGCTAGATATGGTTTTTTTGAAAGAACTCTAAATGTCTCAGATATCCGTCATTTTGCAGAAACAAAAGAGACTTCTAACGATTTAGAATTTTTTCTCAGTTATCTAGAACCCAAACAAAGACAGCAATTTCAAGATATGCTGCAAATTAAAATGTCTCTGGATATTGCTGCTTTAGATAAATTGGTAGATACAGAAGCAGGACAGAAGTTATTACGCTGGTTTTCTCAAATCACTGTTCGTAATGACCAAGCTGGTATTACTGCTTTACAAGCTGCGGGTATTTTAGGAGCTTCCTCCAAAGAAGGTTTAGGAATTATTACTTTTCTGGAAGCTTATCCTAGTGAAAGAATCGTATTCGATTTGTCAAAATCTTCTCAGTTAATTGATGATTTGACGAATTTAAGTAATAGTAATCCACCGCAAGATAATTTAATTTCTTCACCTGTATGGGATGGACAAATACAATATCAAATACTCGCTACTCAAAATAAGCAATATTCAGGTTGTTTATTTGGTGATTCTGTTTCTGCGGAACTTGGGAACACTCTAGGAAAAGGTAATTATAATTTTGGTTTGGGTGGTGTGAGTACAATTTCCTTGGTTGACCAAATACAACGTTTAATTCCTCATCAAGTTAAATGTCAAAAAGCTATTATTGCGATTGGGGGAAATGATGCTTGGTATAATCTGAGTGATGAGCTATTTACTCAAAAACTTCAACAGGCGATCGCTCTAGTTCGGAATATGGGAACTCAGAAAATTTATCTGATTCCAGCTTTCTACTCCACATTAGCAGCTAGTTTAGACCCAACTGTATCTGCTCCTCTACCTAAAGTCGAACATATTAATGCTCTGATTAATCAAATTGCAGCTAAAGAACAGATACCAGTGGAAGAAAATGGAATTGCATCACTATATGAAAATCATGTTCTCAAATCTAACTTAACATCCGATGGTGATCATCTTAATGAAGCGGGGATTACAATTTATCGAGCCGCATTATTAGAAATTTTGAGCAGATGAGTTTATGCTTGTTTATGCAAATGAGCAAATACAGATTTATCCCCAATATCTTGAGGAATTTCTTGTATGACTTTACGGAAAGCAAACACCAAAAAGAAAATTGCCCAAATTCCTAGTAATACTTGTTCTGCTTGAATTGGTAAAATCCCTGTCAAATGTCCTAGTAATAAGATGGGAACTATGGGTGTTAAGATTTTTGTTTCTAAACGGTTAAAACAAAAACCTTCTTTGAAGAAAATACCTGTCAAAGCGACAAAGGTAAAACCAACTCCGAATAATGTCAGTGGTTGATCATAAACTGTAATCGCAAAAGGTCTACTGTCAAAATGACCAATGATTAAGGAAGCAATACTCCCAATCAGCCAGAAAACTTGTAAGGCTCTGTGTAGCTGTATCATATATATATGAATAGTTAATAAGCTGACACCTAGAGCCAAGCTGAAACAGGTATAGAGAGGAGTAATCACCCCCATAGCATCAGGATCAGGATTAAATAGGGCTAAAGCACTACCAATAGCAAAAGTCAGTGCAGCTACCACTAAGCCAGCTGGGTAGATTATTACCCCCTGGGCGATCGCTTTGATTAATGGTAAATTCCCCAAACTGACCTTGATAAACTTCTGGGTGGGATATGGTTTGAGTAGTCATAAGTAATTAATCAAATAGTTATATCAACTATTCTACTGAAAAATCACCTCAACAGTACTTCCTAAGTGGATATCTAATTGTGTTTCTGCATTACCGCTATTGATGGCGATTTCGACCCAACCATGACTCCCAATTAAAGCTACTACCTCACCCATCTGACCATCACTATAAGTTTCCCGTCCTGGTACAGTTAATTTTGCTACTTTGACATCCCAGTTATGACCCAGGATATTATCTCCAGGAATATTAGTAATTAAGTTGCCAAAATAATCTATATATTGAATACAACCCTTGATGCCAGTTTCTATTTGTTGACAGGGAGTGATTCCTAATTTTACCAAAGTTTCGGGATTTATTTCTATTCCTAATTGTAGTAAGGGAACTCCACTGGCTAGATGTGCAGCTACAGGTGAAAAAATATCTCTAGCATGAAATGTCTGACTCGGTTTCGGAGTACGCCAATAGTTAATATTTGTTAACTCTACAACTCTGATGGCGGAATTTTGAGAGAGGACACCGCTAAAAATCCCATTATCCGGTCCGACTAAAAAACCTTGAGTTAATTCAATGGCGATCGCCCTTCGCTTACTTCCCACACCTGGATCAACCACCGCTAGATGTACAGTCCCATTCGGAAAATATGGGTAAGCATTGCTCAAACAAAATCTCGCAGCCCCAATATTTTGCGGTGTAATTTGATGCGTCAAATCTACTATTCGTATTTGAGGGTTGATTTGAGCGATGACTCCCTTGATTACACCTACATAGACATCGCGATCGCCAAAATCAGTCAAGAGAGTCAGAAATTTGGTTTGATTCAAGTCTTGACTATTCATATACAATAAATTATAATTTTCTGTAACAGGAGATACAAAATACTTGTCTTGTCAAGAAAACAAGACATAATAGTAACTTAACTAATGTAACAAAGGTGATCACTATGGTTAACAATAGACAACAAAGTGCCGTTAATGCCAAAGAAGCACACAGACAGAATATTCAAAAAAGTTTAGAACATCGCCTACAAGTTGCCAAAGATGAGAGGTAGATGAAAAGCTCATTCGTCAACTTGAAGCAGATGGCGTACTAACAGCTAAAATCAAGTTTTCACCATGTCCACAGTTTTGTTGTGGATCAAGCCTGCGAAAGCGGGTTTTTTTCTGTCAATGCTCTTTGAGCATCTTGCCCTCTGTTATAGTTCAGAGAGCAACAAGTGTAAAATCATGACCAGAAAAATATTAACTGGATTAAATTCACAAACTTATGAACATCCATTTGACCGCAAAGCATTAGCCTCTTTAACAAAGATGCCTGGTATCTCCCCCTTACTCAAAAAAATCAATGAGTATGGTATTGACCGCTTACTACGCTTACAAAGTCTTGGTAGTGAAATTAGAGTCACACCCCGAAATTTTCCACAATTACATCAAATACTTTTAGAAACTTGTCAAATTCTTGATGTTGTCACCATACCTGAATTATATCTATTTCGAGGTAACGGTCATATTAGGAGCTATACGATAGGAGTAGAAAAACCAATTATCGGTATCAATCTAGAAGCAATGGAGTGGTTGAGTACGGATGAATTGCTTTATCTATTAGGATCGGAAGTTGGTCGGATTAAAAGCCAGCATATGATTTATCATCAAATGGCAATTGTCATGCCCACTTTAAAAACTTGGTTAAGTAGCACAACATTAGGTTTAGGTGGTTTAGTGGCAAGCGGCATGGAATTAACCTTATATAATTGGGTTATGATGGCTAGATTTACTGCTGATCGGGCTGGTTTATTCGCATGTCAAGATATTAATATCGCTACGACCTCCCTGATCAAAGTTGCTGGTTTACCATCAGAGTACTTAACAGATGTTGTCATCGAAGATTTTCTGACTCAAGCCCGTGAGTTTGCGGATAATGACTTTGATAGTCTTGATCAGATTACTAAAATATTAAGTTATAGCGAAACTCAACTTTCTTGGATAGTGATGCGAGCTAGTGAGTTATTAAAATGGATTGATTCAGGAGAATACAATCATGTTATTGAACAGAATAATCTCAATACATCAGCATCAGTGGCAGAGAATACTACACCAGATACATCAGATACATCAGATACATCGGAAGGAGAAGGGTGGAATTTTTTGACTTCTTGGTAGTTTTTCTGCTCTGACTCAAGACAAGAGTGATTTTTATTACAAAGAAAGGGAACAGGGAACAGGGAACAGGGAACAGAAAGTGTCCTGTTCTGGAGTTCCCTAAAAACAAAAGTTGCTGAGTTTAGAAGCTCTCAGTCAAGAAAAAAGATGTTTTTTAAAGAGAGTGGCACGAAAAAAAACGGCGTCATTATTTCAATCTCATGTTTTTAAACATGAGTTTTTCCTGTTCCCTGTTCCCCGTTCCCTGTTCCCTCTGAAAAAAATAATGATAATAAAAAAACCTGCCGTTACCCAAATAGAGTATATTCTGGCAGGTTTAGCAAGTAGGCTTAAAAGCACTTTGCTAGACTATGTATTTTAAGCGGCAAGGATAATAGAGAGCGCAAATACTATTTGATTTTCTGTTTAATAAAAGTAACAACTTGAGTTAGTTGTTTCTTTAAGCCTTCGACTTCTGCTTGCAACTTGACAATTTTCTCGTTCAGTGCATTGGCTTCTGCGGTAGAAGTTGTCTGCAACTTGAGAATTTTTTCATTAAGTGCATTGATTTCTGCTGTAGAAACGGTTCCAACAGTAGAAGTGATTACGGTGTCAGGACTTTGTTGAGGAGGAGTTTCTGGTTTGGGAGGTTCTGATGGCACTTTTGCCATTGCTGACTTAATTGCACCAATCAGTTGCTTCTGGTCAAAAGGCTTACCGAGAAATTCAAAATGTGCAAAAGGTTCATGGATTTTCTCCGTTACCTCTTGCTTACTGCCAGACATAACCACCAAAGGAATTTTTCTTAACTCTGGTGCGGCTTGAATTTTCTGGAAGACTTCCCAACCACTCATTTTAGGCAATAAGAAATCCAACATGATCAAGCTAAGTTTTTCTTGCTGGATCAGATGAAGTCCTTCCAAACCGTCTTTTGCTTCCAATACCTCGAATTTGTATGGAGACAACATTTCCCGTACTTTTACCCTGACAACTGTAGTGTCATCGATAACTAAAATTTTGTTACTTGCCACGACTGATTGCTCTACCAGAAATTTTAAATGTAGATGGCGGGTTTGCCGAATGACCTTAAGAATTCTCTCACTATATCGAAAATTTAGGTTGTTTGGGGAAGATGAGATTCAGGTATAAAAGAAAATACCCAATGTATTTTGGGAAACCTCAATAGCGATTATACTCTACATATATATCATAAGGAAATAGAGAGTAGGGAGTAGGGAATAGGAAAATTGTTCCCCATTACCTGGTTTGATCATGATCTAGATAATTTCTAGGATTGGGAAACTGCGTTATTCTGATTATTTCTATATCTGGCTGCGATATCTATGACTTTGCCATCACAAGCTGAACTTAAATCGGAAATTATGGCTATGCCTAGCTGGTTACGCCGCTCTATTGGCAAAGCTAGCGAACTCTCTACTGTACAACGTATTATTAAACAACGCCAAATTTATACTATTTGTGAAGAAGGACGTTGTCCTAATCGTGGGGAGTGTTACGCCCAGAAAACGGCAACTTTTTTACTCATGGGTCCAACCTGTACACGTTCTTGTGCTTTTTGTCAAGTAGATAAAGGTCATGCACCAATGCCGCTTGACCTAGACGAACCGCAAAAGGTGGCTGAATCTGTACAGCTTTTAGGATTGCGCTATGTAGTACTTACTTCTGTAGCTCGTGATGATTTAAGTGATGGGGGAGCAAGTCATTTTGTGAAAACGATGGAGATGATTTCTCAATTCAACCCAGAAACTCAAATTGAAGTATTAACACCAGATTTTTGGGGTGGTGTGGGTGTGGGTGTAGAAGGTCAATCCCAAAGGATAGCCATGATTGTCAAGGCAAAACCTGCTTGTTTCAATCATAATATTGAAACTGTGAGGCGATTAACAGGTCCAGTCCGTCGAGGTGCAAAATATGATCGCTCTTTGGCAGTATTAGCTATAGTCAAAGAAATTGATCCTGCTATCCCTACTAAATCAGGATTGATGTTAGGTCATGGAGAAACTACTGAGGAAGTACTCACGACTATGACTGATCTTCGCAATGTCGGATGCGATCGCCTGACCCTGGGACAGTATATGCGTCCTTCCTTAGAACATTTACCTGTACAGAAATATTGGACACCCGAAGAATTTGAACAACTTGGTCGCATGGCTTTAGAGATGGGGTTTAACCATGTTCGTTCTGCACCTCTAGTTCGTAGTTCTTATCATGCGGGAGAGTAGGGAGGTGGGGAGAGGGGGAGAGGGGGAGATGGGGGGGTGGGGAGGAATGCAAGAAAAAAAATATTTTTGAAGAATTTGAGAAATGGGGGCAACTGTTTGCTATTTCTTAAAAGGTCAGGACAATTTAAATTTTAGGAGAACTAGACGATGGCTACTAAAACTAGCAATTCTACAGAAGCTAAAGCTCCCTATCCATTTCGTACCGGTTGGGCAATTTTGCTTTTAGCTGTTAATTTCTTGGTAGCAGCTTATTACTTCCATGTTATTAACTAGTTAAAAGCAAACTGGTGCTGCTTAAATCGTGCCTTTAAATAAACCTTTAGGTCGAATCAGCAGCACCAAAATCATCATCAAAAGTGCTATGCCTTGTTTATACTGAGAACCCAAGAAAGGGGTACTAATTTCCTGAGCCACACCAATCATCAACGCCGCCGCAATTGCCCCGTAAGGATTACCAATTCCGCCCAAGATGACGGAGGCAAATAAGGGTAAAATCAAAAACCAGCCCATATTCGGACGTACAGCGGTAATTAATCCGTACATACTGCCACCCAAGGAAGTGAAACTACCGGCAATTACCCAAGTCCAGAAAATCACTCTATCTACATTAATACCAGAAACTCTAGCTAAGTCTAAATCATCAGCAACTGCTCGCATAGCCTTACCAATTTTGGTATTTTGGAGCAGATAGTGTAAAGACAAAATGGCGAGTATCGCTAATCCCAACACCAACAACTGATTCTGGGGGACTTTTAAGCCCAAAATATCTAAAGCGGGAGTCACAGGTAAATTATAATTCTGGTTTTTGCCACCCCAGCAGAAAATGATGCCATTACGGAGAAATAAAGCCAGTCCGATAGAAATAATAATCAGTGTTGTGGAAGTGGCTTTCAGCGATTGCATTCTTGACCAGAGCAACTTTTCTGCTAAGAGCATGACACCTACAGTACCAGCTGCTGCCAAGATTATAGATAACCAAATATTGACTCCCAAAGTATTTACAAACAAAGTCAGATATGCTCCCAAGGTGAGAAAATCGCCATGAGCAAAGTTAGACAACCGTAAAATCCCGTAAGTTAAAGTCAGTCCCACCGCGGCTAGAGCGATAATACTACCTACAGCAATACCATTAATGATTAATTGACCGAATTGTGCATCCATAATTTAAAGTTGCCATTAAGAAATCTTTAAGTGTCTGTTTTTTTCTCAACAATATTTCGATAAGCAGTTACAATCGACACTATTAGAATATAGTTTGCTAAACATAAAAATTCGTGCATTAATATACATACATAAAAATCCTGTTTACATTTTTTCCTACAAAACTCAAATTGTTAAGCGGTCTAGTTGACCATGCAGCAGTCCTCAAGTTTACCAGAACATAACTCACAGATAGATACAACGCCAACACTTATGAAAACAATCCAGCAGCTTGATGCTGAGTTGTGGTTGGAGAGCCTGCTTAAATCAGTTACAAAGTTGTCTTAGTGATTGTCTGCTTTCTGCTTTTACCACGGTTTCACAAGTACATACCACAGAAGCGGAAATTTTTCAACTCGTGGTGAATGAACTTAATAAAACGTTAAGTACCAATCAAGTACCGTTAACCCACTGTGCTGTTGGTATTGCTCTGTTTTCGGCAGGAAAGACTACAGGTGAAATTTGCTATGTGTCTTATTCCCTATCTAAACGTACACAAAATCGACATTTAGAAGTAATACCCAAAAATGGCAAAAAATTGTGCCTTAGATTAAAAGAAGTGGTGTTGCTGCGAGATTTGCAAGCGATGGTCAAACAACAGCCTCAGCGTGTTTGGCCTTTTGGGGGAAGATATAAACGGAGGTACAGCTTGGTTAATTATTGCTACAGCCCGTTTTAAACCTAAACCTGATTCACTTCCCGCATTAATTACACAACTCATACCACAATTGGTGGAGAGAGCCACACAGTATTGTCGTACAGCACTTACGCAACTCAAGGGTATAAAATCGTTACAAGAACGCTCTCAAAATTTAGATAGTTCTAATGCAGAACTAGAAAGCACTAATCAACTCAAAAATCAGTTTTTAGCCAATACTAGTCACGAAATTCGCTCACCACTTACTTCCATTATTGGCTTCACTCATTTACTCTTAGCCCAAGGCTATGATTCTACTAGAGAAAACCACCAAGAATATTTAAACATCATCCAATCAAGTGGGAAACATCTGCTGTGTCTAATTAATGATATTTTGGATCTCTCCAAAATTGAAGCCAACCAATTAGATGTAAATTGGGAAATTGTGGATGTTCGCTCTGCGTGTCAGAATGTATTAGCACTTGTGAAAGAAAAAGCTGCTAATAAAGGTTTGCAACTACGACTAGAACTAGAACCAGATATCACTACTCTAGTAGCAGACCCCTTGCGACTCAAGCAAATGCTATTGAATTTACTTTTCAATGCGGTCAAGTTTACGGTTACAGGTAGTATTCGCTTACAGGTATTTGTCAAAGCAGAATTTATGCATTTTTCAGTTTGGGATACTGGTATTGGTATTTCCCTAGAAAATCAAGCGCTGCTTTTTCAACCTTATTCTCAGGTCGCTAACCATGTAGTGGGTAGAGAAGAAGGCACTGGTTTAGGATTAGTAGTAACTCGAAAACTTGCAGAACTTCATGGTGGTTCTTTAGAGTTAAAATCGGAAGTTAATCACGGTTCCCAGTTCACTATTGTCTTACCAGTTAAGCCCATAAAAGCTATAGAAGAGTTACCAGATGTAGAAGAAGTATCTGATAATTATTCTTCTCTAAACGGAAATTTGATTACTCCTAAAAAATCCTCTCCAGAAATTTTGTTAGTGGAAGATGACCCAAATCATGCTAAGTTAGTCCAAATTTATCTCAGGAAACAGGGATATCGGCTCACTTGGGTAAAGACCGTGGCTTCTTTTTGGGACGTATTGAAAAAGTTAAAACCAGCTGTAGTTTTAATGGATGTTTATTTATCAGATGGTAATGGTCTGGAGCTAGTTAAAGAAATTCGAGCTAATCAGCAATATGACACTATGATAATTATCGCTCAAACGGGAATGGCTATGAAAGGCGATCGCGAGATTTGTCTTGCTGCTGGTGTGAATGACTATATTTCTAAACCTATTGATTTAGCTCTTTTGGGAAATCTGGTGGCAAAGTATAGTAAAGTCAACTGAAAGAACCTCACCCAGGTTTTACTGCGTAAAACCTGTCCCTCTCCTTACTAAGGCTACGGTGTACACACAAGTAGGGGCGTATTGCATACGCCCCTATTCGAGTCACCGCAGACCCCAAACCAAAGCATGAATTCCACGAATGTTTTGAGGTTTATCACCAGACTAACCGACAAGTTGAGCCGTAATTTTCAACTCACACCTGGTTTTAACTCCCTAATTCTGAAATTATACGGTGGCGTAAGGGCGTATGCAATACGCCCCTACAAAAATTCCCCGCTAAAAAAAGCTGAAACCTATGCCAGGATTACTTGTGTGTACACCGTAGCTCCGCTTCGGAGAGGGAGATACAATATACAATGATATTCAATACTGTTTGGTTAAGCGGAGAACTTGATATTATCATTCTGACCGTTTGCGCTAGCGTCTCCGAAGGAGAAGGGAAGGATCTCGCAGGATTCTTTGCTGTGGCGGAGAGATTCGCTGTGTTGTACTGAATGCTTGCTTTTCGGAAGTACAAGCAAAAATTATCGCACAGCAGATTGATGGTGTGGTGGGAATGTCTCAAGCAATTAAAGATCAATCAGCTATTAGTTTTGCTACAGCATTTTATCAAGCATTAGGTTATGGTCGTGACCTGAAAACAGCTTTCGATTTAGGTTGTGTGCAAATTGATATGGAAAATTTAAATCAGCAAGATATACCGCAACTTATATCAATCAAATCTCCTCCTAGTAACATTTTTTTGACAAAATAAAATTAGCTGAAAAACAAGTATTTCCTATATTGTCATTCTCCGCGACAGGGAAAAATCCCGCGAGATTCTTCTCTTAGAGGGTGTTTGAAAAGTTACGATGAGGTGTAATTTGTTATTCTGCGCGACAGTAAATAATCCCGCGAGATCCTTCCCTCCGGTCAGGATGACAATATTACTTCCTTCCTTAACCGAACTGTATTGCAATATAGTAACGTTTTTAACCTTTATTCTGACTTTTCAAACAGCCTCTTAGGTCAGAATGACAATATTGAGTTGCCCGCTTACAGCAGTTTTGATGTATTTAGATCACAGTTAATTTTTGCGTCTTTGCGCCTTTGCGTGAGACAAAAAATGTGGTTTATCTAGATGAAAAATTTAAGAAGCCGGCGCTAAAGCGCAACTACGAGCCAGGGAATGTACCAAAAGCTTCCCAGACCATTGTATCTAGCTGGTCTGCGAGTTCAACCGCAGTATTTGTGTCAACTGTTTCATAGATTTGCTTGGTCAGAGCGATAATACTACGACTGTGTGATAACTCAATATCAGGTAATGGAAAACGTTCTACATATTGCGTCATAAACCGACGACGACCAGAATAAAGTTTATTGTTAAAACTTTGGTCGTAGAATGCTTCGATAAATGAAGAGTTTGCTACTGCTAAAGCTAACCACAGTAGGTCTGAATTATCTGGTTTATCACTCATTAACCAATAACAATCACCGTTAACAATGCTCCCTTCTAAATCCATCCAAAAGGTAGGCTGTTCGGAAATATCCCTGAACACCAACTTTGGCGCTTCCCATCTGGATGGGTCTTGCGGTACCCAGATTTCATACCACTGACGACCAGAATCCATTACATAAGTTCGTCTTTCTAGGGTACTGCGGTGTTGCTCAAGATATTTCGCGGTTCGAGGATATAATCTGAGGTCAACAGCATGGCGTTTTCCATTGACGCTTTCATGTGGATAGAGAATATGTCTTGTTTTCTTAGTTTTATCAGCTCGAAAGCGTCGTGCAATATGATGTGTAGTCAGTGGTCGTAGTAGTTCAGGCTGCTTAGTAACTAACATTTCGTGCCAATCAGTACGGATGAAAACTTTATCGGCACAAGTTTTTACACCAACACGAATCTTACCAATGTCGCCAAAGCATCGCCAAGTATGGGCTTCAACGGTTGATAACCAGTCATTATTTACAGCAGTCACAACCCGCCAGATTGCATCTGGTGAGGTATTAATATCAAGAATACCCTTTTTTATACTGAAGCGGCGACCGTCGTTAATTTCCACTACCCCATTACAGTCTAGTGCGGCAATTACGTCTGTAGCTTGCTGTGTTGGTTGATTAGTGCTGGCATAAATTGAGGTAAAACTAGATGATGCTCGTTCTTTTCCTTCCTCTTTTTCCACTAGTAGCACTGCTGGTAGCACTGCTGCATCAAATAGTTTTGTGTCACCAAGATCCCAAACATGATGGATATAGAAGTGTTTGCGGATAGCTTGACGAATCGTTTTCCCCGATTTAGTTGTCATGAAGCGATTTGATACGATTATGCCAGCAATACCACCTGGTTTAAGTACATACGCCATACTGATGATAAAAGCGTAATACAGGTCAAATCGTCCTGTTAGTCCAAACTGATGAGCAAGTAACTGCGATCGCTTTGCTCCCATGATCTGGGTACGCACATAGGGTGGATTAGCAATGATTAGGTCATAGAAAGGAATAATTTGGTCGAGGTCTAATTGCTCAACTACAAATTCCAAAAAGTTTCTATGTGTTAGATGCAAGAAAACTTTTGGGAATTGTTTTTTGATCTGGGTTGTGGCAATTTTGAGTGCGAGCAGATCAGTGTCAAACCCATATACCTCAATTGTTCCCATATCTGATTGGTCAAGTTGTTCCAGGAGACTAAGCAACAATGCACCATCACCTGTAGCTGGATCAAGTATTCTGATTGTGTTGCGTCCGGTGGTGACATCAGCACAGCATATCTGTTTAGCAACGAAGCTCGCGAGATGCTTAGGGGTATAAGTTACCCCCTCTGCTTTTTTCGGGGTGATAACTTTGTAGCGGCTGGTTTGTAATGCCTTGGATGGAATTTCCATTAACTCTTCTTTGCATAATTTACGAAATAACACTTATTTTTGCCGAAACTAAAAGCAATAAAAATAACTAAATATTAACCGTGAAAGCCATTTTGCCAGAACTTTGTCAAAAGTCACCCCAAAATGTCCCAACTTTTGCCAAGATTAAGATAACATTTTGCCAAATAGGTTTTGGTAAAAATAACAGTTAATAACCTACTGCCAGACAAATGTTTATGGTAGGGGTATCCTGGAGAGTTGAGATGAGTGAAAATTTAATCGAAAATAATGGGAAATCTTTTCTCATACTACTTTTGCCGATATCGTTTTTAATTATTTTCCTAGTTAATACCTGGAAAATTTGGTTGCTGCTAATTCTGGTGCTAACTGGTGTGAATCTTTGGCAGTGGTATCAATGGCAACAGTGGTGTGGAAAGGTTGACCCCATCTTTGAGCAATTAGTGCAAGCAAATCTAGGTAAAGTTACACCCATGGATTTGGCACTTAAAGGTAATTTTTCTGGGACAGCGGCAAAACGCTACTTAGATGGTAAAGCTACGGAATTTGGTGCTAGTATAGTAAACTCTGAAGCCGATGGTCAGTCTTATTACTTTATAAATTCCAGTATTCTGGGCAATATACTTGATAGTAGTGAGCCACTTAAAGAACATCCTACGCCCTCTGTCACTAAAACGGCGTTATCCCTTTTGGCTCCACCAGAGTCATTACCACCACAAGAGTCTCTAGAAACAGAGTCTTTATTACCAGTTAAATCGGAAGTCACACGTCCACTTGCAGAACAGTTAGTGTTTGGCTCTTTAATTCAATCTGAACTAGCCAAGCGGTTAAATGTTTATTCCAGTACTGTTTATAAACGACGTAATGACCCAGATTTTTCTGCGTGGACAAAGACTCGTGACCCTGATGGTATTGCTTGGGTATATTCAAAAAAAACTAGGGAGTTTTTCCCCCTAGAAACTGATAAAAGTTAGATAATTTGCCTTGAATAATTTTCACTTCGTCATTTTTGCCTGTAAACCCACAGCTTCACTAATTGAGGTCAAACCGTTTTCTTCTAGTTTTTGCAGCAAACCCACCAGAATTCGGTTTACCATTAGTTGGACCTTCATAAATCCATCCTGTATAAACTTGGACTAGAGATGCACCTGCGGTAATTTTTTCCCAAGCATCTTCTGGAGAAAAAACGCCCCCAACCCCAATAATTGGGATTTCTCCTTGAGTTTGTTGGTATATAAACCGGATGATTTCTGTGGAGCGATCGCTTAATGGTCTACCACTAATTCCCCCAGCTTCCTCCTGGGGGGATTTACCAGTTTTTTCAATTACTTGGGTTTGCAGTCCCTCTCGGCTAATGGTGGTATTAGTGGCAATAATCCCAGCTAATTGATATGTTTTGGCCAAAGCAATAATATCGGAAATTGCCTCCGTGGTTAAATCCGGTGCGATTTTCACGAACATCGGTTTTTGGTTCTGGTTTTCCTGTTGTAGTAAGTCTAATATCTGACTCAGCATTGTCGCATCCTGGAGCGATCGCAGTCCAGGAGTATTGGGAGAAGAAACATTAACCACAAAATAATCTCCCCATTGCTGAAGTAAGCGAAAACTCTGAGCATAGTCTGACGCGGCTGCATCCAAGGGTGCTATCTTAGATTTACCCAAGTTTATCCCTATAGGTATGATAGACTCAGACTTCTCCTCTGCCAATCGCTTGGCCATTGCTGCTGCACCACTATTATTAAATCCCATCCGGTTAAGAGCAGCGTGATCTAAAGGTAGCCGAAACAGACGGGGGGAGGGATTTCCTGGTTGTGGCTCATAAGTGACAGTACCTAATTCTGCAAAGCCGAATCCCAAGCTTGACCAGATATTAGTCGCTAGTCCATCTTTGTCAAAACCAGCCGCCAAGCCCACTGGATTGGGAAACTTCAGTTCCCACAAAGTTTGTTCTAGACGGCTATCATATAAACACAAGTTTTTTTGTAAGCATTGTTTGACCCAGCTAGCTGGAAAAACATTGTTTTTAATTGATAGGGTTCTGAGACTATCAATTGTTCGCTGGTGTAGCCACTCTGGATCTGTTTTTAGCAGAGTGAATAAAATTGGTTTAATTGCTGCTTGATAAATATCCAAATTAAGTTAACATCTACCAATTACTAACAAGCACCACATCGCAAATTAGTTAGGGTGCTTTTTTGGGCATCTTAATATATTAATCTATAACCAATATTGACCGAGAGTGCAAATGGGGCAACCACAAAAACCTATAGCCACTGAGCAGCTAATATTGTCATTAGAACGTGTTCTCCAAAACCTCAGAGAAGAGGATGATGTTAACACTCTAATAGAAATTACTATTGGTTATTTAAAAGAGCAGTTTAACTACCAATTAATTTGGCTGGCTCTTTATGATCGTCTTAATCATGTATTACTTGGCAAGGGGGGCATCACCCCTGATAGTAACACTAGTGCTTTAGAAAAAAAGATTATACTCACTTCCGGAGACTTACTAGAACAGCTGATTATTGTTCAGCGTCCCTTAGGTGTAGTAAATTTGCAAAAAGAACCCCGTGCAGCGCAATGGCAAGAAATCGCGACTAAGTATGAAATTCAGGGCACAATTATTTTACCCATCCGCTACAGAGACTATTGTTTAGGTGTGGCATTGTTAGGTTCACAGCGATGGGGTTATTTGCTATCTGCCGAAACTAAATCACGATTGCAGATGGTTTTGGGTCAATTAGGAGCATCACTTTATCAAAAAGAAAAAGAAATAGATTTACAACAAAAGCAAGCTAAAAGACCTGATCAGCCATTATTAAAATTAGTCGATAATTTACTTACCCTCAATAATCTTGATCAAAGATTAGAAGCTGTGGTCAAAAGTAGTCATGAATTTATTTCTCCCTCTCGGACAAATATTTATTGGTTTGAGCGACAAGGACACTATTTTTGGTGTCGGATGAGTAATCAATTAGTCAATATGAATCGAAATCCTAATCCCCAACGAGTGGCTGCGGGGATGACGGTACAGGAATTAAAGGATTTTTATTATGCTTTGTTGGTAAATGAAATTGTCTGTATTGGTGAATCTCGTTCTTCTCTGAAAAGTAATTTTACAGGCAAGTTACTGGAACGCTTAAAAGTGCGATCGCTCCTAGCGGCTCCGATTATTTGGCAAAAAGACCTACTAGGTTTTCTAGCCGTGGAATCGGAAGATTCGAGAATTTGGACAACAGTGGAAAAAAGCTTTATCCAAGGAGCTGCTGGACTAGTCTCTTTGGTTGCTCCCACAGATAATATGGAAAATGTGATTAAAACAGTTCAGCAAGATAGTCAATTAATGAACCAAGTGACTAAAGCTGTTTATAGTGAACAAGACCTACAAGAAACATTACAAATTTGTGCGAAGAAAGTTTTAGAACGGATTCCGGCTACTCGATTTATCATGTTGCAATTCGAGTCAGAACATAATAATTATCAAGCTATTCATCAAAGCTTATCCCAGAATCGCCGAGCTTGGACAACCAATTTAAATGTTTTATCAGATGTAGATAAGCGATATCTACAACAATCAAATCAAGTTATAGAAATTCAGAATTTTGAGGAAGATCTCCGGTTTTCTAGCTGGCGTTCTTCTTTGCAAGAAAATAATGTGCGAGCGCTCTTATTATGCAATTGTGTTCAAGGTCGAACCCCCGAATTACTTTTATTAATTACTCATGAAATGCCCCGTTCTTGGACTACTTTAGAAAAAGAATTACTGTGGATAGTTAGTCAACAAATAGGGGTGATTGTCCGTCATTTACAACTACGTAATACTAGTAAGCAACAGCAAAAGATATTCCAGATATTTATCCAATTACTGCGGATTTTAGGACAACTTCATAGTAGTTCGAGCAAGGATGAGGTGAAAAAGCTAGAATGTGCGGCACTAGAACAAATAGCATCTATCCTCGATTGTCCTTTAGCTGTATTACTATCTTGGTCTCCTGGTGATGAATTAGCAGAAATTATCCCCGGAGTAATTACTAATAGTTATTTTGGTGTAGTTGGAAATATCCCTATTTCTATTGAAGGGGAAACTCTGATTCAATGGGCATTAACTGAACAGAATTATTTAAATTTGCAGACAGATAATCTGCCTTTAGAAACCCGGAAATGGCTAAGTATACCAGATAACACTAAAGTTTTAGTGATGGCTTTGCGTACCCGTACTGATTATCAACCTACAGCCATCTTATTACTAGTAGATTACCAAAATAATCCTTGGTCAGAACTTAGCATCAACACTACAGTAACTTTAGTCACTCAATTAGCTTGGTGGCGTCGTCAACATCAAATTACTCAACTTCTAGAATCTAGAACCGACGAATTGCAACAACTGAATTGGTACAAAAATCGTCGTTTAGAAGAAATCCAAAGAATGACGACTTTACTACTCAAGCAAATCCAAAATGTAGGTATTCCTACCAATGAATTAACACAAACACGCTATCGTTTACTACTGCGGCAATTAGACCAGACCACCACCTCGATGACACAAGTGGTCAAACTAGAACAATGGCATCTATACCTAACTTGGGAAATCATGCCTATTGCCAGTATATTAAAAAGAGCGCTGGAACGCTTAGAAAATATCCTCACACAACGCCATCTTTGGGTAGGTGTACATGGTTTAGACCAATCAATGGAGGAGCGGGATGCATCTAAAGGTAATTTATTTATTCGCGGCACCAGTAGTTCTGGAAATCAATCCGCCATCGCGATCGCTGGTGATATCGTCAAAATTGAATTAGTCATCCATGAATTACTCATGATTGCCTGTCAGCGTTCTCAAGATGGTAGCAGAATTGACTTGTGGTGTCGTCCCATTGATGAGCGATTTTTAGAGTTATCTATTACCGACAATGGAGCGATTGAACCAAAATTATTAGCTGGGTTAGATCAACATGCATCCAAAGACCTGTTAATTTCCTCTAATATCTACCAACCCGAAGCTTTACATCTAATGATTTGCCAAAAAATGATGAAACATTTAGGAGGTGAATTACATATATATCAACTACCAGATAAAAGGGTTGTGAGTCGCTTAGTATTGCCATTGGCACAACCGAGTAATACGGGCATTGGGTAGGAGGTGGGGAGGTGGGGAGGTGGGGAGGTGGGGGGATTATGGTTATAATAATCTTCTATTCTCGCTCTAGGAAATCTTGAATCTAATCAACAGTGGGAAATATGGGACGTAAACCGTCGAAATCTGATTTACCACAAAAAATCTGCCTTGTATGTCAACGTCCCTTCACCTGGCGTAAAAAGTGGCAAGATTGCTGGAACGAAGTAAAATACTGCTCAGAACGTTGTCGTCGTCGTCGTTCGGAAGCGAAAAACGAAACGAACTTAAATTAACTAATTCGCGTAATTCCCCGGTCTTCTATAAGCCGGGGATGTAAGCGTGTAAAAAACGAAACGTTCTCAAGATGTTTTTTGGCTACACCAAAACAGTCTTGAGGACAGTTGAGTTTTTGACAAAAATATTATATTAGTTTTTGGGTGTTTCTTGGGATTGTATATATTCCCTATAAAATTATTTTTCTGTGAAGATAAAGATATAATAAATAAAACCACCAAAAAGGCGGTGATTCCAGATGGCGTTACGTAGGGCAACTTTTAGGCTATACCCAACTAGGGCAGTGAATGATAAATTACACTATCATCGCTGGCTTCATAAACAACTCTACAACGCCGCAGTTCATAATAGAATTACTGCTTACAAACTATCGGGTAAATCTGTCTGTTACATACAGCAACAAAACTGTTTACCTGAATTTAAAGACATTTGGACAGAATATAAAGAGGTCAATTCTCAAGCGTTACAAGCTACCTTAAAAAGAGTTGATTTTGCTTTTCAGAGGTTTTTTAAAGGACTATCAAAATATCCTAAATTCAAATCAATTCGCCATTACTCAGGTTGGACATATCCATCTTTTACCGGATGGAAAGTACATAGTACAGGTGACAACGGTTATTTAGAACTAGCCAAAATAGGTCAAATTCAAATGCGTGGTAAAGCTAGGCTTTGGGGAAATCCTAAAACCCTAGACATTGTGTACCGCAATGGTAAATGGTATGCTAGTATCACCTTGGAAGTTGATGAAATTTTGCTGAAAAATAGTCGGCAAACTGAATCAGGAACTATCGCGATTGATTTAGGATGTAACGATGCAATTGCTTGGACTAATGGTGAAGATAACGGTTTAGTTCCTGCACCAAGATTTTTCAGGCAAGCCGAACCCAGAATTAAACGGTTAAGTAAGGCTAAACGCCGAAAACGTGCTCCTAATTTCAAAAAAAAGATGAAGGCTTCTAGAAGATGGAAAGCAGTCCAAAAGAAGATTAGTAAACTAAATAGAAAAGTTGCTAATCAAAGACAAGACTGGGTACATCAAGAAACTACACGAATTGTATGCGGTAATAGCACGGTAGTTACTGAAAAACTAGAAGTCAAGAAAATGACATCCAAAGCTAAAAAGGGCAAGCGCAAAAAACAAAAGGCTGGACTAAACAAGTCAATTCTTGATGTGGGTATGGGTATGATTAGAATTGCACTAAAAGCCAAATTAGATGATGTTGGCGGTGCATTTATAGAAGTACCTACTCGTCAGGTGAAACCATCTCAAACTTGTCCAAAATGTGGATATCAAGAGCAGAAAAGTTTAGCCGAAAGAATTCATTCTTGCCACCAATGCGAGTATACACAACATCGTGATATTGCCGCAGCAGAAGTAATGTTGCTTTGGAGTCAGAATAAATTGCCGGGATTTGGAACGAGTCTCGTAGACGTAGATGATTCTAGCTCTACTTCAAATACCAGTAAGCACAAGCAAACTGGAAGTATGAGGCAACTAGGTCGTGTGAAACGTCAAAAATCTCATTTTAATGATGGGGGTGCAGAAACCCCATCTTCAACGAAGTAAGATGGGGTAGTTCATCGCTCCAAATACGCAAATAGCAAAAGGGTTCTATGAAGTTACAGGTGCAACCTAAACTAATTATTCATGGAGGAGCAGGTAGTTCTCTCCAAGGTAAAGGAGGAGTAGAGGCTGTGCGTCGTGCGCTCTACAAAATAGTAGAAGAAGTTTATTCATTATTAGTCACAGGTGCTAATGCCTCAGAAGCAGTAGTCCGGGGTTGTCAAATGCTAGAAGATGAACCTCGTTTTAATGCTGGTACTGGTTCAGTATTGCAATCTGATGGACAAATCCGCATGAGTGCTTCTTTAATGGATGGTACTTTGAGCCGATTTAGTGGTGTAATTAACGTATCACGGATAAAAAATCCCATAGAGTTAGCGAAATTTTTACAAACCTCCCCAGACCGAGTATTATCAGATTACGGTGCAGCGGAGTTAGCAAGGGAATTACAAGTTCCGACTTACAACGCTTTAACTGAATTAAGATTACAAGAGTGGTTGCAAGACCGTCAAGATAACTTTAAACGGACAATGGCTAATGTCATAGCCGAACCAGAATTAGTAGAAACTGGAAATGCTGGACGTGGAACCATTGGTGTAGTCGCTTTAGATGGTAATGGTAAATTAGCATCGGGTACCTCCACAGGGGGGAAAGGCTTTGAACGCATTGGTAGAGTTAGTGATTCAGCCACCCCAGCAGGTAATTATGCTAATAAATATGCTGCTGTTAGCTGCACAGGTATTGGTGAAGATATCCTGGATGAGTGTTTAGCAGCGAAGATTGTCGTGCGAGTTACGGATGGATTGTCTCTCCAAGAAACAATGCAACGTTCATTTAAGGAAGCGCATGATCATCAAAGAGATTTCGGTGCGATCGCTTTAGATGCCAAGGGTAATATAGGTTGGGGTAAAACCTGTGAAGTAATTCTCGCGGCTTATCACAATGGTGAATACTTTGGTGATACTTTGGAATTGCCGAAAGATACACAAATTGGTTGTATTAGTCCGGGTTAATTAATTATGGGAAGAGTTGGATAGCTGTGGTGATAATTTCTTCTTGGTTAACCATAGCAGCTAACTCTTCCGCTTCCAAACGTCCTTCAAAAACTTCTAGAGCCGCTTTTTTGATAGCTACTTCATATCCTTGTTGGAAAATTTCAGTTAATTCTGAGGGATTTAGGTAAAAACCACCAGATTTGCGACGTTTATTGGTTTTGTTGATTTCCCGCACCGCATTTTCTATGGAAACTTCCCAAGAACGGGTGGAGCGTTTTTCAGCTTTTTGCTTAATTAAATGAATCAGAAGAATAACACCATAGCTATCAATTTTATTAATTTTGTCAGTTAGACTCATTTCTTCTAATTCATCAACAATTAATAGTGCTTCCTGAATTTTCCCTTGTTCGAGAAATTGTCTTAGTTCTAGTAGTTCTTCCATAGTTATCTGATGAAATTGATAAGTTATTGTTCGTAGTTGCGCTTTAGCGCAATCAACCCTAAACGCAAGCGAGTTTTATCAATTTTACAAGAATTTACATAGTTAGCATTATTTTTCATATATAGCAATCGCCACTCCAGTTAGGACAAGCTGTATAATAGAAGGGTGTAGCAATACTACGGTCTATTTAAGCGGATACAAGAGGAGGAATTCATGCCCAAACCCTATAGCTACGACCTACGTCAGAAAGTAATTAACGCAATTGAATTAGATGGGATGACCAAGACTGAAGCCGCTCAAGTTTTTCAAATTAGTCGAAATACAATTAACCTATGGCTGCAAAGGAAATCTGAAACTGGAGACTACCAAGCATTACCCAATGAACCACCAGGATTTGGTCATAAAATTACTGATTGGGAAGAATTTCAGAAGTTCGTAGAGGCTAATGGAGATAAAACTCAAGTAGAAATGGCTGAATTATGGCCGGGAGAAATTAGCCATCGCACAATATCAAGAGCTTTAAATAAAATTGGGTTTACTCGTAAAAAAAAAACTTATGGTTATCAAGAAAGAGATGAAGTTAAACGAGAAGAATTTAGAAAAGAGATAGAGCTATACAAACCAGAGGAAATAGTCTATATAGATGAAGCTGGAATGGATAATAGAGAAGATTATGCCTACGGCTGGAATCTTGAAGGAGAGAGATTTTATGCCCTCAAGAGTGGAAAAAGACAAGGTTGAGTTAATATGATTGCTGCATATTGTAATGGTAATTTATTTGCTCCATTTACTATTGAAGGAGCTTGTAACAGAATGGTATTTGAAACTTGGCTAGAAACTTGCTTAATACCAACACTTAAACCTGGACAAATAGTAATTGCAGATAATGCTACATTTCATCGTGGTGGACGTATTAAAGAATTAATTGAAGCGGCAGGTTGTCAATTAAAATATTTGCCATCTTATTCACCTGATCTTAATAAAATTGAGCAATGTTGGTCATGGTTGAAAAGTCGAATTCGTAAAAAGCTTACTCAATTTGATTGTCTTCGGAATGCGATGGAAGATGTGCTTCGTACCGCGTCCTAACCGGAATGGCGGTTGCTATATATAGTTATTTAACGTGTTTCAACATCCATTTCAATAGAATCAGAGAGTGTTTCAGCCGTATATTCCTTCACTTTAATTATATTGTCTTTAACTATCTTGTTCAATTGCATCGCTAATTATTTGTAAGTCTTCTTTGGGTATTGAACCTGCAAAACGGAGTAGATTTTTACCAGGAACACCCTTGATTTTTGAGCTTTTCAAATTGTGTACAAATTCTAGGACTTGATATTGCAAATCTTGAGGCATTAACTTTAATTCTTCAATTACTTGGTTAACAATAGAACTAGTCATAAGATTTTTTCCAGTTACCTGCTTTAATCATTATAATCAAATGCTCAATGTGTTCATATTCATCCAGTTCTTTTATTTGTATAGGGGTAAGTTCACCTGATTTGTTACGTGCTAGTAAGCTACGTAAGCGTTCTTGCATTTCGGGTGTCGGTTTAAATTCGGCAATTTGCTGCGGTGTGGGGTTACTAGCTAGAAAATCAAAGATATATCGGTAAACTTGTGTTGGTAATGGTGATTGTTGAAGACTTAGAGCTAAAATTTCAGATAGACGCTCGTTACCTATTTCTACTAATTCTTCAAATAGTTGTTCTGATACTTCTACAGTAATTTTTGGCATTATATGTTGTCCTGAAGTGGGTAGTTTTGCTATACAAAACTTAACGAAACTTTTTTAAAGCTAATTCTAAAGTTTACTTGCTTAAACTTTGTTTCCTTATTGTACCAGTAATTATGTATTATACTATAATAGTATGAACTATTGCAAAATGACGAAAACAAACCAATGATTACTCAACTGATGATTCAACCTTCATTCTGGGTAGAGTCAGGAATCGAGATAAGTAAAGTTAGGAATTTGAATTTGTTCAAATTTAGTTCAGAATTACAGTCTCGATTGGAAGAACTTTCTGAAAAGAATAAAGCAGGAATGCTCACTTCAAAAGAAGAAGCTGAGTTGACAGGAATTCTAGAACTTGATACAATTTGTACTTTAATTAATGCTAAGATAATATCTGAATCATCACAATGATGACACTAGGAAATTAGTTAGAGTAATAGCAAAATTTCTTTTTTATTTAAATAAACTATACTATTTTTAGTCAATTGAAATCAGGCGGGCAAGATGCCCGCTCCACAACAAAATTAATTTAAGTCTCTTGTCCTTAACCGCTATAGATTTAGCATGAATTTAATTTGGTATTAAACCTCAATTACTCGGATTTATTTAACTTAGCTCTTAACAGAGCTTCAACTTCAGCTTCTGGATTTTCTAAGTCAAAAGGATAGGGTTGTAGAGGAGCGTTAGGGTCACGACGACTAATGATAATTTCCAAAGCAGCATGGAATGCTTCTTGATTATTTCTATTTTCGGAAATATAACGCTTTAATTCAACGTCAGTCATTTGCTCAAGGTTTGGTATCATAAAACAAAATCCCAGTTCCCATCTTCTTTAATTATGACTGATACTTCATCATTCATGCCAGCTTGAATATAGATACTTTTCAATCTTTGGTCGTAACGAAATACTTGGATTGGTTGGTAGAGATTGGACAGCAACTGACACATAAATATTGTTGTAATAGATTGTTCTTGTGTTGGCAATTTATAACCTCCCTATATTATTCCTCTTCTTCTAACAGCTTCAGTAGCTAAATCAATTGGTATAAAAAATTTATTGTTTTTTAACACATATTGTATGTTTCTAAGCTCATGGAGCCTTAATTGATCTGCTAATCGTGCTTCTAGGAAGGAGAACTTCTTTTAATTCAATAATACTTCCTGGAGGCATTTGAATATATCTCTGGATATATTTAGTTGCTTTAGTATCATCAGTCATAACAAAAACGCAAAAGCACCCTTAGAGCCTTTGCGTCTTTGCGCGAAACCTTCTCTTAAACCATCTCTGAAGTTTGCACCACAGATTGAGGCTGAGGTTGGAACATAAACAGCGAATAAACCACATCCCGACGGATATTCACCATCATATCCAAGAACAACTCATAACCCTCACTCTTATACTCAATCAATGGGTCTTTTTGACCATAACCACGCAATCCAACCGACTCACGTAAAGCATCCATTTGTTGCAAATGTTCCCGCCACAAAGTATCAATTCGTTGCAGAATAAAGAACCGCTCCGCTTGTCGCATTAATCCTGGTTGAATTTGGTCAATTTGCGCTTCCTTCATATCATAGGCAATTCGCACTTGTTCATGGAGGAAAGCTTTAATTTCCCCTATTCCCATATCCTCTAATTGACTAGATTGCAAGTCCGCTAATAAATAAACAAATTCCTTCACCTTCTCCACCAATTGATCTAATTCCCACTCTTCCGAGGGTAATTCTGGATTGATGTAATAATCAACGATGTCATCCATTGTTTGTTCTGCGTACTTGATTACCTGTTCTTTCAAGTCCGCACCTTCTAGCACCCGACGACGTTCAGCATAAATGGCACGACGTTGATTATTCATCACTTCGTCATACTCAAATACCTGTTTCCGGATGTCGTAGTAGTAGGTTTCTACTTTCTTTTGTGCGCCTTCTAAGCTACGAGTTAGCATCCCTGATTCAATGGGCATGTCTTCTTCTACTTGGAAAGCATTCATTAATCCCGCAACGCGATCGCCTCCAAAGATCCGCAGCAAGTTATCCTCTAAACTCAAAAAGAATCGAGTGGAACCAGGGTCGCCCTGTCTTCCCGCTCTCCCTCGCAATTGGTTATCAATCCGACGGGATTCATGGCGTTCTGTACCAATTACGTGTAAACCACCCAATCCGACCACTTCATCATGTTCGCGAACCGTAAATACTTCATACTCCTGCTTAATTTGCTTGTAAGCTTCCCGCAATTTCTGAATTACGGGGTCATCAATCGGAGCTTTTTCTGCCGCTACGGCTACTTTTTCCTCAGCTTCTAATTCTGGTAGACTGCGTTCACCATATTCCTTGACAGATACTTCCACCGCATCTTTTAATAACTGCTCAGTTGCTTTCGTCAACTGAGTGGGGAAAATTTCTGGTGAAGCCCGCCAAGTTTTTACTTTCTTTCCAGGTACAAATCCTTGACCACCATTAGACCCCCCTGCGGGTAATCCCGATGCTCTTTGTAGACTGAAAGTATCTTCATCACTAGGACTGACAATCCGGGGCATAAAGTATTCCCGCAATTTCAACCGGGCCATATATTCTGAGTTACCACCCAGAATAATGTCCGTACCTCGTCCAGCCATGTTAGTTGCAATTGTTACAGCACCCCTGCGTCCAGCTTGGGCGATGATTTCCGCTTCCCGTTCCACGTTTTCTGGTCTAGCATTGAGCAATTCGTGGGGAATATTCATTTCTTTTAGTAATCGGCTCAGAAGTTCTGATTTTTCGACACTAGTTGTTCCCACTAATACAGGTCTACCCTGTTGGTGCATTTCTGCACATTCTTAGGCGATCGCTCGCCATTTACCTGATTCGGTTTTAAATACTAAATCAGACCAATCTTGGCGATTTCGGGGACGGTTAGTAGGAATTACCGCGACTTCCAGTTTATAAATTTTTTCAAACTCTGGTTCTTCCGTCTTGGCTGTTCCGGTCATTCCTCCCAGTTTAGGATACAGCAAGAACAAATTTTGATAAGTAATCGTCGCCAGTGTTTGGGTTTCTGGCTGAATTTCTACGTGTTCTTTCGCTTCAATGGCTTGGTGTAGTCCATCACTCCAACGCCGTCCTGGTAGCACCCGACCAGTAAATTCATCCACAATTACCACTTCCCCATTCCGGACAATATAGTTCACGTCTTTGAGGAAAAGTTCTTTGGCTTTAATGGCATTAAAAACAAAGTGCGCCCAAGGGTCTTCTGGGTCAAATAAGTCAGTAACACCCAGCAGATTTTCTGCTTCTGCAAAACCTTCATCCGTCAACAGTACATTACGAGCTTTTTCGTCCACATCGTAATGTTCATCCTTTTGCAGTGTAAAAGCAATTTCCGATGCTTGTAAATACTTTTCTGTAGGTCTTTCTACTTGACCAGAAATAATAAGTGGTGTTCGCGCTTCATCCACTAAAATCGAGTCTACTTCGTCAATGACGCAGTAATTAAATGGACGTTGCACCACATCAGCCATTGATGTCGCCATGTTATCCCGCAGGTAGTCAAAACCCACTTCACTGTTGGTAACATAAGTAATATCACAACCATAGTTTTTTTGGCGCTCAGTCGGATTCATGGTGGATTGGATTAACCCCACGCTTAATCCTAAGAAGCGGTGTACCTGCCCCATCCATTCCGCGTCCCGACGGGCAAGGTAATCGTTTACGGTAACAACGTGTACACCTTTACCAGTTAAGGCATTTAAATAACTTGGTAAAGTAGCTACCAAAGTTTTACCTTCACCAGTTTTCATTTCGGCAATTTGTCCTGAGTGCAGAATCACTCCACCTAACATTTGCACATCAAAGTGCCGTAACCCTAAAACTCGCTTTCCTGCTTCTCTAACTACAGCAAAAGCCTCTGGTAAGATATCGTCTAGAGTTTCACCTTGACCCAGCCGTTGTTGAAACTCTCTGGTTTTACCTTTTAACTGCTCATCGGAAAGAACTTGAATGTCTTCCTCTAAAACATTTATGTCAGTAACGGAATGTTGGTATTTTTTAAGCTTACGAGCGTTGGGGTCGCCCAACAGAAGTTTTAGCATGGCAGGTTATGGAACTGAATTAAGGGGAATGGGGGATTTAGAAGTTTGGCTATATGATTATGGACATTTGATCCAAACTAACCGTTTAGTATAGGACTGGATGTACAATGAGAAGTACTCAAAAATGTAACAAGAGCCAATTAACCATTTTATTAAAAGGAATGGCTTTAACTTATATCTTATATTTGGACTTTATTCATAGTATCATTTCAGCCGCAGATACAGCAGAGAACGCCGCACTTGCTCAAGTAGCGATTACCCATCTCCCCATCTCCCCCTGCTCCCCTTAATTCCCGTCTGAGGAAAACTGGCGGAAATTGTACTTTTCAGCACCAGCGTGACAGGTGATACAACTACCCATTTTTACAGGATTTGGTAACTTTACTCCAGGATGTAAGGCTTTAAAAAAACGAGAGTCATTAATCCGATAGGGTGTTGTGTCGTCTTTTAAATGTAGTCGGGAAAAAGTTAATAGATATTTCCAGACTAAAATACGTGGGGGATCTACTAATGTTTTTAGTTCTACACCGTAATGTTGAGTATCTTGGAGCAAATTTTTCCAGGTTTGGGTGGGTAAAACTGCTGGAGGTATACCAATATGGCAAGTGGCGCAGTTTTCTAGATAAAGGTCTTGTCCCAGTTGGTATTGTGAAGGGACTACATCAACTGTCCCAATTGAGTCAGTAGTGTTAGCTTGGACAGTAATTCCCCCAGCCAGGAACCAGCCCATCAACAAACTCAAAGTTAACATCACCAACAATAATCCCAAATTTTGGGGTTTGATTTGGCTATAGTGGGATTTACTTTTAATAAAATTTAACATTCCTCACATACCCTATAGATTGCCGTTATTATATTGACTTAGGGAATAGGAACAGAACGCAATAATCGCTCAACTACAGTTTTCGCATTCCGTCCACCTCTGGGAATTAGTCGATGACTAAGGACATGAGGAACCAGAAGTTTCACATCATCAGGAATAGCATAATCACGTCCTGACAAAAAAGCTAGTGCTTGGCTAGCTCGTTGTAATGCCACTGTACCACGGGGACTAACACCTAAAGTGATGTCTTCATCTTGTCTAGTAGCTCGTACCAGTTCCAAAATATACTGTTGTAGGGAAGTTTCCACTTTTACCTGAGCGCAGATGCGGCGTAATTCTGCTACTTCCTCTAAAGTCAAACAAGGAAGTAAGTCAGCAACTTGCACTTTATTTGGCAGGTTTTGCAGCATTTGTAATTCGTCTGCTTCTGAAGGATAACCCAAACTCAAGGACAGCATAAACCGATCCATTTGTGCTTCTGGGAGAGGAAAAGTACCTTGATATTCAATCGGGTTTTGGGTAGCAATGACAAAGAAGGGTTGCGGTACAGGACGAGAAACTCCATCAACTGTTACCTGATATTCTTCCATCACTTCTAGCAAAGCTGATTGGGTTCGAGGGGTAGCACGGTTAATTTCGTCCGCTAACAGCACATTGGCAAATATGGACCGGGGAGAAAACTAAATTCTCCGCTTTTTGGGTTCCAAATATTAGTACCTGTGATGTCTGTTGGTAATAAATCTGGTGTACATTGTAGCCGTTGAAATTTGCCATCTAAGGAACGAGCTAGGGATTTAGCCAGAAGGGTTTTACCAACACCAGGGACATCTTCTAACAGCGCATGACCACCACCTAACAAGGCAACTAATACCAAGCGGATAGCTTCATGTTTACCAACAATGGTACGAGCCAAATTTTGGGTTAACGTGTCAATTTTTTCTCGCATTGGTCACTGGGGGAGGGGGGAGAGGCAGGGGGGCAGGGGGCAGGGGGCAGGGGGAGATAGGAGGTGGGGAGGTGGGGAGGAAGAAAATGCTTTTTTTATCACTTTCCTAGCTCCTGGCTCCTGGCTCCTGGCTCCTGGTATATATATACAATGTTCCCAAACAGTATTCCTAATTTAGGATTGAGTACTGAAAACTTTTTGAGCGGTGATACAGTCAAGTTGTATTTGAGCTTTTAGGGCTTCTAAAGAAGGAAATTTTTGTTCAGGACGTAAAAACTCTACCAGATCCACAACCAGTTTTTTACCATATAAATTATCAGACCAATCAAACAAATGCACTTCTACAGAAGAATTTATACCATCTATAGTGGGACGGGTGCCAATATTCATTACACCTAAATTCTTTTTCATTCCAGTATCAGATGTTTCACTAGTAATGGTAACTCGGACAGCATAAACTCCTTGACGCGGTAAAAATTTGTCTGGAGGTAATTGCAGATTCGCAGTGGGAAAGCCAATAGTTCTACCTAGTTTTTTTCCTTCTATTACTATACCCGTAAGTATATAATGGCGTCCCAATAAAATATTTGCTCGACGAATATCACCATTCTCCAGGGTTTGGCGAATTAATGAAGTACTTATGCGAGCATCTTCATCAGTATTGTTCACGCAACTAGTGTAAGTGGAAGATTGTCCTGTATAGGTTTCTAAGGCAACAATCTCTACAGGAATATCATATTGGGAAGCAATTATTTGCAAATCTTGTGCAGTCCCAAGACGTTGTTTCCCAAAACAAAAATCTTGTCCGACACTAATTCTTTGACATTGTAATTGCTGGACAAGAATTTTTTGCACAAATTCTGTGGGAGACAAAGCTGATAATTCTTTGTCAAAGGGTAGTAATACTAGTTGTTCTACTCCTAGCGATCGCATCAGTTCCACTTTTTCATCCAGTGGAGTTAATAAAGCACGAGGTTGTCCTGAAAAAAACTCCTGTGGATGGGGATGAAAAGTGACAACTGTGGTGTATATATGCTGTTGTGGCGGTGAGTTTTCCAGTAAATTCTCCCCATCATGCTCTTGCTTTCTAACCCCATCACCCCTTGCTGAGTGCAGAACTGGTTGAATTACTCTTTGATGTCCAAGGTGGACACCGTCAAATTTGCCAAGAGCAACAGCAGTAGGTGTTAGCAGCTTTTCAGTGGAAGAAGCAACCCACACATAACACTCATTTTGAGACAAATTTAGCACGTAGATTCTGGGATTTTAGGTTTATTTTTGTGATTAGCAGTTAGCTACCTTAATGATGGAAAGTTTTGGTAATTCCATCCAACATACAGCTATCTATATTAATGTTACGCCTAGAAATTTGTGGCTAAGAGCCGCAAAGAGCATTTTTAGCGATTCAGGGTAACTCTACAGCTGAATTTCCCGAACTCCAGACCCACAGACCCAAAATTCTCGCATCTATTCAGCCAGAGGAGGTTAAATTCGGCTGAGTGGGTTTGGTGCTAGCGAACTTCAGCTTCTAATCACCAATCTAATCTAAATTCGATCAATCTCTCATAAAACCATGAATAGTTTGATCTACCATTACTTCCTATGAGTAAGTAATTAGTTCACCCAGAAACCTTGCTAATCCCAAAAGGTTCTGATAAAGGAACTGTAACTGGAAGTTGAAGTACTAATCCTTCCCGTGCCATAATTGCTGCTGGAAATTTTTCTACTACTTGCTCCCCGACACTATCCAAAAAGTCATCATTGTGACCAGGATCGTGGTGGTAAACGACAAGTGTTTTGACATTAGCCGCTTTTGCTACCTTAACAGCTTCTTGCCACGTAGAGTGTCCCCAGCCAATTTTCGGCATAGTGGGAGAATAGTATTCTTCATCTGTATATGTGGAGTCATAAATCAATACATCAGCATTCCGAGATAGCCATAAGATAGATTCATCTAGACGATCAGGAAAATGTTCTGTATCTGTAACGTAAACAGCACTAGCTCCACACCAGGTAATTCGATAGCCTACGGCTTCACCCAGGATGGTTTAAATGTGCTGTTTCTATGGTAATGTCATCGATTTGGATTTTTTCCCCAGGACAAATGTCATAGAACTTTAAATTTGCCTGCATAATTTGCAAAGGTACAGGGAAATTGGGATGCAGCATTTGGTCATTTAGACGCTGTTCTATCGTCGAACCATCCGGTGCGATCGCCCCATAAATATGAAAATTATTGCCCTTAATGAATCCAGGACTAAAAAAGGGAAAACCTTGCATATGATCCCAGTGGGAATGGGTGAAAAATATATGCGCTTCCAGAGGCATTTGGCGCATCAACGATTGACCCAAAACGTGCAGCCCTGTACCAGCGTCAAAAATTAAGCGTTTACCGCCCACTTGCATCTCAACGCAAGGAGTATTCCCACCGTAACGGACGGTGTGTGGCCTGGACTGGGGATGCTGCCACGAACGCCCCAAAATTGTACAATAAATTGATTCTCTATCCTAGACATGGGTGTTGCTTGCTGGACTGAGCGGGCGATAAATCAAAGGATGGTTACTTATTTTGTTAAGTTTATGATGTCTTACGACTTTTATTACCAGAGTTTTTATGGTGAAAAACCATATCCTATTCAATGAAGGTTTAGTCAATCTGAGTAGGATGTTGTCAGGTACAGGACTAAATTTTTCTGGAATAATGTTTACTAGTGTTTTCAAGAGAGTTCCTATTATATATCCTAAATTTTGCAGTGATGCATTTAACTGAAGTCCAGTTACTTATCTGTACATTCCCAAATTTAGGTTAGTGAGAATTTCCACTGAGATATTTTTTGCAATACATTACCGTAAGTAAGATTGTATTGCAGTGGTGTAACACTAATGTAATTTTTGCGAACTACGTCCACATCAATAGGTATATTTTGTGGCAAATTTAAATCAATAGTAGGTTCTACATCCTCTAAAATTTCTCCTGTAAGCCAATAGTAAGTTTTACCACGAGGATCTACACGCTTATCAAAAACATCAACATAGCGTCTTACTCCCTGACGAGTAAATATAACTCCGGCAATTTCTTCCCACCCCACCGCAGGAATATTCACATTTAGGAGCATTAAATCTGGTGAGGGTTGTGCTTTTAATTGCTCCACTAATAGTTGAGCAAATTTAGCAGCTGGTTGAAAGTCTTTGCAAGTATGACTATCTAAACTGAACGCTATGCTAGGTATGCCTTCAATCATACCTTCCATTGCGGCGGAAACAGTCCCAGAATAAAGAATTTCGGTTCCCAAATTAGCGCCTTGATTAATTCCCGAAAGTACCAAATCAGGGGGAGACTTAAGTAAAGCCCATAAAGCCAATTTTACACAGTCGGAGGGAGTGCCATCACAAGCCCAAGCTTTAATCGCTGGATGAAAGAGTGACTCCACCACTTCAGCGCGAATTGGTTGGTGTAGTGTCAGTCCATGACCAGTTGCTGATCGCTCCCGGTCTGGACAAACTACAGTCACATCATGACCGACTTCTGCCAAGTGATTGGCTAGGGTTCTCACCCCCAGGGCAGAAATGCCGTCATCATTGCTAATTAGTAACTTCATGGTTTAAAACACACTAGTCTTAAGTTATTTAGTTATTAGTTTAGAGTCGATTGTCAGTGTCTCTGGTCACAACTTCAAAATAAATAATAGGGAACAGGGAACAGGGAACAGGGAACAGGGAATAGGGAATAGGGAATGGGGAATAGGGAATGGGGAATAGGGAATAGATTCCGGCTATTGACTTTTTTGGCAAATTGTTATGTTCTTCATAGCTAGTGGGCATAAACTATAAAAAAATGATGACTCACGACTAATTACTAATGACTAGCAATTTAGAAGCTCAACTTTTAGCACTACAGCAGGAAGGACAACAAGCGATCGCTATCGCTGACACCCTAGAACGCCTGGAAGAACTCAGAGTTAATTATTTAGGTAAAAAAGGGCAATTAGGGGCGCTGTTGCGAAGTATGGGGCAGATGAGTGCAGAGGAAAGACCGAAAATTGGGGCGATCGCCAATACAGTCAAAGAGAATTTGCAAGCTAGTCTTGATCAACAAAGAGCTGCTTTAGAATCTGCTCAAATTCAAGCACAGCTAGAAGCAGAAACGCTAGATGTGACCATGCCCGGAATTTACCGCCCCCAAGGTCGCATTCATCCCCTCAACGGCATTATCGACCAAGCCTTAGATATTTTTGTCGGTATGGGGTACACAGTAGCGCAAGGTTCAGAAATGGAAACGGACTACTATAACTTTGAGGCGCTTAATACCCCCCCAGACCATCCAGCTCGCGATATGCAAGATACCTTCTATTTACCAGATGGTAATTTATTGCGTACTCATACCTCATCGGTACAAATTCGTTACATGGAAAAAGAAGAACCCCCGGTGCGAGTTGTCGCACCAGGAAGAGTTTACCGTCGAGATAATGTAGACGCTACCCATTCAGCAGTTTTCCATCAAATCGAACTTTTAGCCATTGATGAAGGATTAACTTTTACCGACCTCAAAGGCACAATTAAAGTATTTTTACAAGCAATGTTTGGAGATTTACCTATTCGCTTTCGTGCTAGTTATTTCCCATTTACAGAACCTTCTGCGGAAGTGGATTTACAGTGGAATGGACGCTGGTTAGAAGTAATGGGTTGCGGAATGGTTGATCCAAATGTGATGAAGTCCGTTGGTTATGACCCAGAAATTTATACTGGGTTTGCGGCCGGGTTTGGGGTAGAACGCTTTGCAATGGTATTACATCAAATTGATGATATTCGCCGTTTATACGCTAGCGATTTGCGTTTTTTACGTCAATTTTAGGGTGAGTGGAACGGGCATCTTGCCCGTCATTGAACTCAATCTGGCAAGATACACAGGAATTAATTCAAGTCTCTTGTGTATTCATGGTAAATACCCCATTTCTGGAGATATTTAAGATACAAGTATTAATAAAATGAACACGTATGCGTTAATAATTGTGAATTTCCCGAAACTATGTAAAACTAATTATTAGATTACCTAAATAAAGTCAAGCTGCTTGTGATTTATTGGTTGCAAAAGAACATTTATCTGCATCTACCGGCATTTAAATCGCGTAACTTTAGACTCTTCTTTGGTGGACAAATCCTGTCTCTGTCAGGTACATTCATGACCCAGATGACAATTTCCTGGTTAATCTATGACTTAACAAAATCTGCTTGGTTGCTGGGTTTAACGGGGTTTCTCCAGTTTCTGCCGACCTTAATCCTCACCCCGTTTTCAGGGGTTTTGTGTGATAGCGATCGCTGGAGTCGTAGAAAGTTACTAATGTTAGTTCAGGTGTTAGGGATTATTGTCTCTTTTACCCTCACCACCCTCACCTTTTTAGGATTTGTTGATTTTCGCTTACTTTTAACTATCAGCATATTAGGTGGATTGTTAAAGGGATTGGATATGCCTGTCCGATATGCGATTGTGATTGAGACAGTGGATGATCGTGCTGATTTGGGGAATGCGATCGCCCTTTATTCAGGTATGTTAAGTAGCTCTCTGTTAATTGGTCCAGCAATTGGTGGTATTTTATTGGCAACCGTCGGTGCCAAATATTGTTTCTTATATGACAGCCTTAGTTATGTCGTAGCTTTATTAACACTGGCAGCGATGAGATTAAAATCAACTCCCAAACCAGAGCAACGACAAATTAATGATACCTGGCAGAAATTACAAGCTGGATTCAGCTATGTATATAGCGTCATCCCAATTCGGATTATCCTGCTACTTTTAGCTTTACATGGTTTAGTCGGTATCTCCCATATGTCCTTACTACCCATCTTTGTCGCGGACATTCTCAAAGGTGGTGGAGATACAATGGGCTTATTGGCTGGGGCTAGTTCCGTTGGTTCACTTTTAGCTTGTGTATACCTGAGTTCACGTCGTCAAGTCCTGGGATTAGAGCGGTTAATGGCATTGTCTCCCCTGACCATAGGGATAGGATTAATTATGTTTGGATTATCCACGCATATCTGGCTGTCATCATTAATTTTAATCCTCATTGGTGGTGGTGGAATGCTCCAAGTGTCTTGCGGTAACACCATTATTCAAACTTTGGTAGAAGATGACAAACGAGGTCGGGTGATGAGCCTGTATTCTCTAGCTCTTATTGGTACGCTACCTTTAGGTAACTTACTCGTTGGCACTCTAGCTCAGTACATTGGTGCATCTAATACAGTGATTGGATGTGGTATTTTTTGCTTATTGGAATCAATCTGGTTTGCGCGACAATTACCATTTTTGACAAGTTGGATCAAGCTGAAAACATTGTCAACTCCGGAGTTATCTAAAGCGGCAACACAATAGTACCTTACGTGAAAACCTTGGTTTGCGTCGTCCCAACAATCGTTTTGCTGTAAAAGAAGAGGATAAAACACTGGCATTAGTGTAATGGTAAATAACAATTCCTTGTTTTCTATTTTTTGTAACTTTATTTGAGAAAAAAGTAGATTGGCATTGTCAAAATCGCCCAATAAAATGTGGTAATCTAAAACTCATCGAAAAGCAACCCTCCCAAGTTTTTATTGGGGGGTGTTTTGTTTTGTTTCGACACCATGAACGGTGATCAGTACCATTAATTCTTGCATTAATACATTATTTACGAGTGTTTACCAGGAGTCAAAAAGATGGCTATTAACAACTTAGCGCAATCTTCCAAAAAAGATTTGGAAATCATTCAACTCCATCAGTTTCAACAACCTATATACTGTTGTAATATAACCGCAATTGCTTATGCCTTAACAGCATTAGGTTATCAGACGACGGTAGATGATATTTTCTATGTTACTCAACTGCCAATTGCATCGGTTCTAGATGATGGTATGACTCTAGCCGAAACCTACGATACTTGTAAAATTTATATTCACAACAAACAATTACCGCTATCGATTCGAGTAGAGCATTTTGATAAACCCAGCATAACACTCGAAGCATTTACACGAGAAGTTGAAGCTGCTGTTCAAAATGAAACTGATATCCATATTCTCAATTTCAACGCTCGGATTACCCATGATAATCCAAATTTGGAAGGCGGACATTTCTCTCTACTTGCTGACTACGATGCAAATACTCAACAAGTAACAATTGCAGATACTAATCCTAAAAGATACACTCGATTCTGGCAATGTTCAATTGGATGCCTTTATCAAGCTTGTGTAGATAAGGATTCATCTTCTAATCGCTCTCGTGGTATGATTGTGATTAGTAGACAGGAGGCTCCTGTCAATGTAGCTGCTGAATAAAATTTTTTAATGAATTTTCGTTAGGGAATAACAGGCAAGATGCCTGTTCCACAATATTTAGTTATAGTTAGGGAATCACAACAGTCTTTCTAAGATTGGATCAGGAGTTTTTTATGACTTCTCCATTCCCCGGTATGAATCCTTATCTGGATACCCTTCACTCTCGGTAGGAATTCATCATCGATTAATTGCAATAGCTAATGATTTAGCACCACAAATCCGCCCGAAATACATTGTATCCATTGAAGAACCAGTATATGAGGTGAATGGAGATACAGTACTCGTAGGTGTGCCAGATGTATCAATCCAAAATTCACGCATCTTTAGCACGAGCAACTGAATCTAATCTTGCGGTTGTTTCTGCAACCACACAACCAATTGAGATCATCTTACCATTGCCAGAAATTATCACAGAGGGATATTTAGAAATTCGCGCTGTGGAAACAGAGGAAGTTGTGACTATTATTGAGGTACTTTCTCCAAAAAATAAACAGGTAGGAATCGGACGACTGCAATATGAAACAAAACGGTTAAAAATTTTGGGAAGTTCAACCCACTTCGTTGAAATTGATTTATTACGTCAGGGAAATCCAATGCCAATGCTGGGAGAATTTCCTAGCCATTATCGAATTGTAATTAGTCAGAGCGAAACTCGTCCCAAGGCTAAACTTTATCGCTTTAATTTACCAGATGAGATTCCTAAATTTCTAGTACCGCTCCAGGCTGGTGAAACTGAACCTATGAATCAATTTAAATTTATTGCTTAATGAGATTTATGACCAAGGTAGTTATGATTTAAGAATTAATAAGTCGTCCCCCAATTCCTAGCTTATCAGAATCGGATATGGCTTGGGTAATTGAGAAATTACAGCAGCAAGGATTGAGGTAAAGTGTCTGTTGATGATGTAGGATTTAAATAAAACTAGTAGAATAAGTATATATAGTTGATGCTGCACCGGAAAATACGCTCATGGCTCAACCAGTAGAATTCCCCCCCGACATCTCAAACGAGGTCATCTTCCCGAATAGTGATTTAGATAGCAATCAACCTCCCTTGGAAAGTGAACTATATGTTCGACAAATCAACATCCTCTGCGAATCCCTAGAATTATGGTGGAAAGAGAGAAATGATTTCTATGCTGCTGGCAACTTGACGATATACTACACTGACCCACAAAAGAAATCAGACGAGTTTCGTGGTTCAGATTTTTTCGTGGTGCTGGGGACTGAGCGCAAATACCGCAAAAGTTGGGTAGTTTGGGGAGAAGATGGCAAATATCCCCATTTTATTCTGGAACTCCTCTCAGAATCGACAATTAAGACTGATAAACAACTCAAGAAGCAGATTTATCAAAACACATTTCGCGCACCAAATTATTTTTGGTTCGACCCGAATACATTAGAATTTGCTGGATTTAATTTGCTAGGAGGGAAGTATCAACCTCTAGAAGCAAATGAGCGGGGATATTTATGGAGTGAAATGCTAAGATTATATTTGGGAATCCATGAAAGAGAATTGCGATTTTTTACTCCAGAAGGACAATTATTACCCAGACTAGAAAAAACTGCTGAATTGGCACGACTAAATGCTGAATTGGCACGAGTAAATGCTGAATTGGCACGAGCAAATGCTGAGTTGGAACGTCAACAAAAAGAATTAGTGCCATCAAAATCTATTCCTTTTATGTTAAGTCTAGGTGCAACTGTAGAACAAGTAGCTGAGGTATTAGATTTGGAAGTGGAGTTAGTGCAATCGATGGCAAACAATACTCATCAGTCACAAAGTAGCTAGAATAAATCCATATAGCTGATGCTGCATCGGAAAATATAATCGATTGCTCAACCAGTAGAATCCCCTGCCGACATCATTGAAGATGTCATCTTCCCGAATAGTGATTTATATAGTGATGAACCTCCCTTGGAAAGTGAACTACATTTTCGACAAATTGCCATGCTCTGGGAATGCCTAGAATCATGGTGGAAAGAGAGAAATGATTTTTATGCTGCTGGCAACTTGACGATATACTACAGTCAGCAACAAAAGAAATCAGAAGACTTTCGTGGTCAAGATTTCTTCGTGGTACTGGAGACTGAACGCAAAACTCGCAAAAGTTGGGTAGTTTGGGAAGAAGATGGCAAATATCCCAACTTTATTCTGGAAATCCTTTCACCATCGACAATTAAGACCGATAAACAACTCAAGAAGCAGATTTATCAAGACACATTTCGCACAGAAAATTATTTTTGGTTCGACCCGTATACTTTAGAATTTGCTGGATTTAATTTGCTAGAAAAGAAGTATCAACCTCTAGAAGCAAATGAGCGGGGACATTTATGGAGTGAGCAGCTAGGATTATATTTGGGAATCCATGAAAGAGGATTGCGATTTTTTACTCCAGAAGGACAGTTAGTACCCACACTAGAAGAAACTGCTGAATTGGAACGAGCAAATGCTGAGTTGGAACGAGCAAATGCTGAGTTGGAACGTCAACAAAAAGAATTAGCTCTGGATAGAGCGGAACGATTAGCAGCTAAACTGCGAGAACTCAATATCAGATCCAGATAGAGTTTAACTAATTTGCGTAATTCCCCGGTCTTCTACAAGCTGGGGATTTAGCTCGTCAAAAACGAAACTCTCCAGAAATGATTTAGGGGCGGATTGCAATACCCGCCTACCAAGGGTTTTAACGAACGCATAATTAATTTTCGGAGATGTCTATTGAGACATAATAAGTGTAAAAACTTATGGGTAAAGTTTAGCCTCTAATTGTTTTAATATTCGTTTCGGATCATTTTTGTCTCCTTTGAGAAGTTTCCAAGCAGCCAAACCAGCACCAAATGCAACAATAGCCGCCCCTCCAGTCATCACGCCAACCCCACCCAGAGCAGCCATAGCAGCACTATAAGCGGCAGCCCCTGATAAACTACTAATAGCAGTACCAGTACCGGCTACACCAAAAGCACTGATAGCAGTCCAAGCAGTACCAACAGCAGCTGCACTGGTTGCAACTCCTACTCCTGCTGCAATTCCCAAGTTTTTTTTATCTTCAACATCCATGTTAGCAACAGAAGCAACGGATACTAAAGCAGCAGCACCGATTAAAGCTGCTCCACCTGTCGCTACTGCTAATCCTCCCAACATTCCCAAACCACCAGCAGCTACAGAACCACCTCCTAATAAAGCTAATGTTGCATTAGTTGCTGCACCACCAGATAAAGCTCCTATGGTGACTCCAGTTCCTGCTTTAGCTCCTATTGTTGTCGCAATTTTGGTCGCAGTGGGAACAATCGTGGATGCTTTCTTAACTGAGTCTTGAACTTTTTTACTGTGGTAATAACATCATCTTCACCCTTGGAGTGTTTTTTCTGGTTGGTTGCTGGTTCACGCATTAGTTGGTAAATTACTTTGCAATCATCTGGGATATCAGAATTCAAAATAAAAGAATCTAATGATTTTAATCTCATTTCATCAGAAACTTGCTTACCATCTCTAATTTCAGAGTAGGCAGTGAATAATTTATCACTATGTATACTATTATTAATAAGATTAATTATAAATAAATCAGCAGTAATTGCCCTAGATGTGATACTTTGACGAAAGTAGATTTGTTTAATTTCATCAGGAAGTGCAGAATTTTGTATGATAGAGTCAAGTTGATTTAAAATATCAAAATCAGCTATATTTTCTCCTGCTCTAATACACTGATATGTTCCTCTTATGCACTGTTTTTTAGTCTGATTCAGGTGAGATGCTTCCAAAGCCTTCTCAAGGAAGTTTTCAATTTTTATTAATCTATAACTTTGACTAGCAATATTATAATTTTCAATCAATGATGGATTCAATTGAGAAACTGCAACAATAAAATCAAGTAAATTTAAAGCTGCTAAATCATCAATATCATTAGCATCTTTAATATATTGATAAACTTGTTTACATCTTTCCTTGCTAGTTAATTTAATATCACTATTATCTATTGAGTTATATATGATTTTTTCTAGATTAATTTCGGAATTGAATAACGTATGTAGCACAATTTCTAAATCATTTTCATGATCTATATACTTAAAGATTGCCCAACAACGCTGATAAAATACCTCGTCTTCAGCTTCCTGTCTAGATAGTTCTTCTGCTGATAGGGTAAGTTCGGGAAAAATCCGTCCGCGTCGTGCTGGTTGTTTTGGTGTCAACTGATTCATAGTATTAATTCTTCCATCTATATTGATTTCTGAGCAAAACGCACTCAACCGTTAGTTACCCTAGCATTCATAATTTTATCTTGATTCACCTAACCTGACAGGTTTTTCGCTCCACATCATCTTGAGGATATTGCCAAGAATAGGCAAAATGGCTGACTCCTTTAATTCGAGGCGCAAATTGACGCAGTGCTTGCATTTGTGCTTCTAGAGAAGGACGTTCACTGGTAGATTGTCCCCAATTCCCAGCTAAAGCTGGCATGATTTTTGTATTCGGTTTCGCTAGACTTAAAACTCTTTGTAATTGAGCCATAATACAACTAACATTACCGCAAGTTGCATATAACATAGGATGCCATTCTAAGCTATCAGAGAACCGATCCCAAGGTTGTAAACGTGAGTCATAACCTTGTCCTATCATTTGATTCCCTTCTGGAAAAAACACTACTCCAGCGGGAACACTGGCTTGTTTGGCTTGATAAGTCACTAAGCTGACAAAATCCAAAATACCTTGCATCGCATGAGCTACAGATAATTGCCACAGTTCTGATTGTAACTGTGCTTGTCGATCAGCCGCGCTCAGGAGCGGATTGTTTATTGCTGGCGGATTTCGTCCTTGCCACAAGGGTTCACCTTCTTGAGGATACCGTTGATCAACTTCGGTAATATCCCCCGCAGTAATGTATCCCTTGGTTAGAAAACGTCGAATTAAGTCTAATCCTTTATAATTCAGGGCGCGACGTAATAAAACTTCTTGGGTGGCGGCACTAAATAACCATAAGTCTGTCAGTTTGCTGGCTACGGAATCACTGCCACTTTGTCGCGGATAACGTACATAGTCAAATAATATGCCATCGGGACGACGACGTAATATTTCCTGCTCAACACGAGAATAGTCTGCTCTGGCTTGGTTATTATAGGGGTCAACGAATACTTGACTACCTTGATTGACTAGATATAAGCTGGTTTGTCCTTTGCCATTCCGAGCAATCGCAGGTGCTCTGTTAGGAATTTGAGCATAAGTATAACCAAAATTAACTGTATACATCCAAGCATATACTTTTAAACCCCTTTGCCGTCCTTCTTTGATTACATATGCGAGTAAATCAATTTTTTCTGTACCTGGATTTCTAATCCGGGATGGCCAAACTGTAGAATTACTCGCTTTTGGTAACAGCACTTGTCCATCAGCAAATACTTCTAAATAAACTTGGTTATAACCACGGTTAACCATCCGATCTAGAATCAGAGGCACAGATCCGGGTGAAATGTCACAAGGATAAAGACGTAACCATATGGCTTGGTTTTGAGGCCAAGTACTATTACGGCATTTCTGTAACTCCTTGGCATGTTTCTGAATTATTTGTTGGTAACGCTTTTGAGCATTTGTATTGCCATTAAAGGCTGACAAACGTAATTTTTCTTTTTCTTGTACTGCTTTGGTGGATAACTGACAATATTGAGTTACCTGTGCTGAAGCGGTTTGAATACTAATATTAGGAATTAATAAACTACTGCTAAAAACCATACCAAACAAGCAACGAGAAAATAATTTTGGTTTGGCAAAGTTCCAGTGTTGCTTAAACATAACTGAGAGATGGGGAGGTAAGAGGCAGGGGGGCAGGGTGCGGGGAGCAGGGGGAGGGAAGAGGCAGGGGAGCAGGGAGCAGGGAGCAGGGGGAGGGAAGAGGCAGGGGAGCAGGGAGCAGGGAGCAGGGGGAGGGAAGAGGTAGGGGAGCAGGGAGCAGGGAGCAGGGGGAGGGAAGAGGCAGGGGAGCAGGGAGCAGGGAGCAGGGGGGAAAAACGGAGATGGGGAGATGGGGAGATGGGGAGAATATATTTTAAATTCTCTTTCCCCCTGCCCCCTGCCCCCTGCCCCCTGCCCCCTGCCCCCTGCCCCCTGCCCCCTGCCCCCTGCCCCCTGCCCCCTGCCCCCTGCCCCCTGCCCCCTGCCCCCTGCCCCCTGCCCCTTGTCCTCTTTCCCTCTGCCCTTTTTTGATAGTTTTTAGTGTTTAGCTTTTTTGGTATAAGTTCTAACCACCACGTTGCAGAGCCGCTTCTACCCGTTTTAACTCTTGTGCTAAACGATTTTTAAGCTTTTCTGGAATGGGACGATTGGGATAAGAACTATAATGTCCCGCTAGGGAATTCAGTGCTGTTCGCATTGTGGTAAAGGAACTCAGTGTAGAGACAGAGCTATCTCTTTGGTAGCGAGCTGAATAATCGTTGATTCTCCGACGTGCTTCTGCTTGCACTGTAGCTTTGTCGGGTGAATCTACTGTTAACTCTATGGCTTGTTTCAACGTATTGACTACAGCCAATGTATCTTGACGATAATTCCCAGTTAAACTGTCGGGAGAACCAGAACAGCCCATTAAACCAATGGTGACAACTAAAACTAAACTAAGTAGACGCGACCAATAGCGCTTCATAAAACCTCATGGGAATTGTGGAAACCGTTAATTACAATAATTTCACAAATTAACGCCTATCCTCTCTGGAATTGTCAGATTGGGGATCAATTTAGCATCTATTGATAACGAAATCTAGGGTGGATGGGAATTTCTATTGAGAATTCACAGCCTTGACCTGGTGCGGAAATACATTTAATCTGACCACCGTGTTTTTCTACAATGATTTGGTAGCTAACTGATAGTCCTAATCCAGTACCTTGACCTGGTTCCTTGGTGGTGAAAAAAGGTTCAAAAATACGCGATCGCATTGACGCGGAAATCCCACTACCATTATCAGTAATCCGAATGTGAACATGAGTACTATCTTTTACTGCCGTACAAATCCGAATTTGGGGGTTTTCGGTAATATTACTAGGCTTTACAGTATTTTCCAGAGCATCAATGGCATTATTAAGAATATTCATAAATACCTGATTCATCTGAGCTGCATAGCAAAATACAGGGGGTAAATCACCATATTCTTTGAATATTTCAATCGCTAATTCATTGTTTTTTGATTCTAGTCGATGTTGTAAAATTAGTATAGTGCTGTCAATACCTTCATGTAAATCAACAGGCTTCATTTCGGCTTCGTCTAGTCGAGAAAAAGTCCGTAAAGACAGAACTAATTGCCGAATTCTATCTGCACCGATATTCATAGAAGTGAGAATTTTTGGTAAATCATCGGCAATAAAATCTAAATCTATTAATGTCGATTGATGTTGAATCTCTGGCGTTGGCTGGGGATAAGCTTGTTGATATAGATCAAGTAATTTCAGTAAATTCTCTGTGTGTTCAGTTACGTAAGTAATATTGCCATAAATAAAACTAATCGGATTATTAATTTCATGGGCTATTCCAGCTACTAATTGCCCTAAACCAGCCATTTTTTCACTTTGAATCAACTGACTTTGAGTTTGTTGTAACTCTTGCAATGCTTGAGTAATTTCTGCTTTTTGCTGTTGAGTTTTTTCCAGTAATTCCGCTTGCTGTAATGCTACACCTAACTGCACCCCAACTTGAGCTAGTAAGTTGATTTCTTCATCTTGCCAATAACGGGGTTGGGAATTTTGATAAGCTACTAATAGACCCCATAACTTATCACCTTGGGAAATCGGGACAAAAACTTCATTTCGGGCATATTTACCAGCTTGAGTTTCTTGCAAAAGTACCTTTTCAGTAATTGGTTGTGGTTTCATAATTGGTGTCCAACCATCCAAAATGGAATCAGCCACAAATTCACCACTCCAATCTGGATAAAAACGATAAATTGCCACCCGTTCTACGTCCAATAGCCGGCGCACTTCTTGGGTAGTGGTATTAAAAATGGTTTGAATATCAAGAGAACGGCGAATTTTGTCTACAGTATTGACTAAGGATTTTTGTCTTTCCGCTGCTTTGGTAATTTCCGCAGCTTGGGTTCGCATTTGTTGTAAATATTCTGCTTGCTGTAATGCTACACCTAATTGACTACCTACTTGGGTTAGCAAGTAAATCTCATCTTCTTGCCAATCACGAGGACTAGAATTCTCATAAACTGCTAGTAAGCCCCAAAGTCTTTGATGATAAAGCAGGGCAATGATTATATAAGCTTTAGCTTGATAGCTCTCTAATACGTTAATGTAACAATCACTAAAACCTGATTTATAAATATCATTACAAACACGGTAAACTTCACCCCGACTAAAGCGACCACCCTCTGTCTCTTTTAAGTAAGTATCTGGAACTGGGGAAGCTATTAAATCTTGTAACCCACAAGCACTGATATTTTTGCCTAATTCAGGACGCTGTAATTGTTCTACCATCAAAGTTATCCAACCCTCTGACAGTGATTCCGAGACAAATTCACCACTCCAATCTGGATTAAAGCGATATATAGCTACCCGATCAGTCTCCAAAATTCGTCTTAGTTCTTCGGTAGTGGTGTGGAAAATACTATTTAAATCTAGGGATTGGCGAATTTTCTCGATAGTTCTGGCAATAATTCTCTGCCATTCTACGGCTTTTTCTCTGGCTTTGGCTTGTGCTAATTGTGTTGACTGGAGTTTTACTTGTTCTAGATAATCTGCTTGTTGTAAAGCTACTCCTAAATGTTCAGCAATTAGTTGTACAAACTCAATTTCTCCCACTTGCCATTGTCGCAGTCAATTACATTCATGGATACACAACAATCCCCATAAATTTTTACCCTTCATCAAGGGAGTCGTGATGTTCGCTCTAACTTGGAATTTTTCGAGAATTTTGATGTAGCTTTCATTGACTCTATCTTCATAGATATCAGGGCAATCGCTTTCATCCGTCCTTGCTGATAGAGCTTGGTAAACTCTTCAGCAAAATAGTCTTCCTGTAATTTAGTTGCTAAAACTGAAACCCATTTCTCGCCCACATCTTCATAGAGAAATTCGCCTTCTCCCGCTGATTCAGAATAAAATCTCAATACCCCAACCCGATCAGTATTGAGCAGTTGGCGTACTTCTGTGACTGTAGTTTTGAAAATAGTGTCTATATCTAGAGACTCACGAATGTTAGAAATTACTCTAGATAAGGCTTTTTGTTGGTTGCCCTCACACAGGGTAAATGTCATAATATAGCGAAACTTTTGGTGGGGAACTTAAGATTATGCAATTTCTATTTTAGAATAATTTTCTGATCTAGTATAGACTTTGAAAGTGTTTGATAAATTCAAAACCAATTTTCAGCTCAAGATTTTAAGGACACCAAAATAATTAGTGTCCTTAACCAGAATTAAATGTATTTGCTAGCAAAAAACAGTGTTTTATCCCCAGGGGTGAGAATTATCGTCGTTTAGGGGAGACTGCGTCGCAGTTCGCGGGCTTCGTTTTCTAGACGACGGCGATCGCGCCAATCTGCTAGGGTTAAATAAACAACGCCACCTGTAACGGCTAAAAGCAATCCCACTGCGACTAAAGTCAAAATACTCAGGAATGGACTTTCCACAATACCTCTAGAGTCCGTTACGTCCCCAAACCACCATTGCAATTGACCAAGTGAAGACAACTAGCAATGATACCCAACCAAATGTCAAAATTTCCATAGTCCTGCTTTGCAAATAATTACGAAAGGTTTCTTATCTTTATCATACTGGGAAAAGTCAATCTTTTTTCCAACTCTGTTTGTAATTACTTGATACAATTATGACGATAGAACGTTTAGAATCCCTTAAAGCCGCTATGGTTGGGAGTTTTTCGGTGGTTTTCGCCTTTCTCTTGACTAGTTTTCTGAATTATCTAGTACTAGTAAAGTATTTTCCTACACTTAATACTGAAGAAATTAATTTTGTTAACTTACATTTTTGGTTAAGTGGGTTAATTGCTGGATTTTCCGGGTTTTTATTTGGTGTCACTTATCGCTATATCATTCGTTTAGATAATAATCCCCACTTGCAAGCTGGTGGAGTATTAGCTTTTGGTTTGGTCAGAGGATTAACCCAAATTGAGTGTACGTGGAATCTGAATAGTAGCATTTTACCTGTATTGGTGCTAGCAATGGAAAGTATATTTTGGTTTGCTTTAGGGGCAATGGCACTCCAAACTGCTGTGCAACTTGCTTGGATTAAACCTTTTTCATCAATTTAAATTATTTTTGAATTTTGAATTTTGAATTTTGAATTTTGAATTTTGAATTTTGAATTGTTATGACTCACTATTTTCTGATCATTGACCTGGAAGCTACTTGCTGTAATGTCAAAACTATCCCAAGTCACCAAATGGAAATTATTGAAATTGGTGCGGTCATGCTCAATAGCACAACCTGGGAAATTGATTCTGAATTTCAGCAATTTATTCAACCAGTAATCCATCCACAACTAACAGCTTTTTGTACAGAGTTAACAAGTATTTGTCAAAATGATATCAAAGATGCTCCTCAATTTCCCGAAGCAATTTCTAAATTAAAAACTTGGATGCATGAATTCCCAGATTACATATTTTGTTCTTGGGGTAACTATGATAAAAAACAATTTCAACAAGATTGTTCATATCATAAAATCCCCTATCCTTTTTCGGAAGAACATATTAATATCAAAAAGGAATTTTCAGAATATATTGGTGTATCTAAAGGATTTGGGATGGCAAAAGCTCTCGCTCATCTAGATATTGAATTGCAAGGTACTCACCATAGAGGTATTGATGATGCTCGGAATATTGCCAGGATTTACAGATATATGAAAACTCAAGAACTAAAGTAAGTTCATGCTAAATTTGTGGAGCAGGCATCTTGCCTGCCACCGAGGTCAAGCGGGCAAGATGCCCGCTCCACAACTTATTTATTAATCATTTTAGCAAGAACATTGCGGGTGATAGTTTGGGCATCAACACTCAAAACCGAGGGACGTAATTGTGGTGCATTATAATCATCTAAAGCCCAATTCCACTGCATCGAACCGGTGGCAAATACGGTGGCACCAGATTTTGCGGTGTAAACAGTCATATCTGAATATTTGGTATGATGCTGATGTTTATAGGGAGAATGAGCGACACGAATAGTATGAGCAGGAGCATGATTAAACATCCAATCAACTTCATAACCTAATAATCCCGGTAGATGCATCACTTCTACTGATTTTTGATGACTTGCAGGCATGGGACTCAATTGTGTACCTGCAATTAACCAACTTGGGGCTTGATTATTAATGGAAATATCAGCATTGACTTTATATGTTTCATACATGACTCCCACTAGAGCATCTTCTGGAAGATTTACAGGTTTATGTCGCCAAAGAGTAGTAACCAAGTAATCATTTTCTCCATTTCTATCTCTAGCATAAGGGTCTAAATCTGCACTTTCTTTATAAGCGATAATCGTCCGGTTAGGATTTTTGTTAATTCGACTAGGTTCCAGACGAATTTGCCAATAGCAGGTGTTAGCAGCAAAAAAGCCCAGACTTACACCTTGTTCCCTCGCTGCTTCGACATTTTGCCGCATTTGCCATGACCAATACTCATCATGACCGACAGAGAGAAACGCTTTGTGTAACCAAAGCATCGGTTGATTAGTTTTTAGTTGGAGTGGATTTATGTGTGTATCAATATCAGTTGAGTAGCTGACATCATAACCCTCCCGTTCTAGCCAGCGTACCATATTATATTCCCACCCAGCACTAGAGGTTTTTCGGTTGGGTTGGAGATTAGTCAAAAATTCCCCGGCTCCGATTCCATAAGCAGCTTTTTGATTAGGACTCATGGCATATGGACGGTTAAAAGACACTTTATATGCTTGTTTGCCTCGACTATTCCAGCGATAGAGGGACATCCCACCCCAGTTATTATAAGCTTGATAGGTAGTCACGCTAGATTGAAAGAGTAGATCTGAGGGACGATCATCATCACGGACGACAAAGATAATATAGCTTTGTTTACCACTTTTGATGGCAGTTAATTTGGCTAGATAAAATCCACTAGCCCACTGTGTTGGGTCATGGGGGTTATTCGGAATTTTTAAACTGTATGGGTCTTGCCAATTACATTCAATCAGTCCAGTAATTTTATTGATAATCGGTGGTGGTTGCTTAACGGTGAATCGTTTAATGGGTGATGCCATTTGTCTTGCTCCCGTACCTTGATACCATCCCATCCGAAAGATATTAATTGTGTAACTAGGATCTTTGGTATTCACAAATAATTTGATTTCTTCACCGCGATTGACGCTAGTTAATGAAGCATAACCTTCAATTTCCTGTTTTGTTGCTGGATTGCTTAATTGCCAATCAGTCGTACCAATTTTTTGATTTTCAACAGTTATAGGATTAGTATTATGGCTGATTTTAGCTATTTCGGTGGTTTGGGCAGACAACTGTAAAGTAATTAAAGTAGTTAAAACCAACAGTGTTGGTAATAAAACTTTGGGCAGGAATTTTAGTTTTTTTCTAGGGAACATTACTATAATAGGGAATAGCAAACACTGGATTTAAGTTTGAATTGCTTAGTACTTATGGGCAATGATAAATTTTATAATCATAGCCATTTACTGATGGTAATATTCTCGACTCACTCACACATTCTTGCACAGATATTGGTGGAGGAGCATGAAAATTCACCAACCAAAGATCAAAGGGTCGTGGTAAATTCCTGAATGTATTTTCTAGAGCTATGGTAGAGCTATGAGAATCTTGATCTTGATGGGCAAGTAAAAATCGAAAAGATGGTATTTTCGGATTTTGAATTTTTAATTCTCTAGCTATTCCCATCGTTTCACCAATTTGGACATGAGTCGTTTGACTAGTAGCTATTAATACTGGTGCTGAAGAGGTTTGTCCAATTAGTTGCACTAATAAGTCTGGACGGTAGTACTTTTGATAACCATAATTACAGACAACTGTGATGGCACTAGCAAATCCCATCAACCAAATCAAAGCCACCGCTTTTTTACCATTAATTCCCCATCGGCCTATTTGTTGACCTGTCTCTAATAATTCTGAGGGCGGATGCCAGCACATTCCTAGACTTGCACCCAGTAAAACGATGACGGCGGGAAAATACACAAAATTATAGCGAGCACCTCTAGTTAGGTCAATTCCTAAAAAGTAAGTAAAGATAAAAAATAAGGCGATCGCACCCACTACTATCCCCACAAAGATTTGGGTGATAAAACGGGTTTGAGGTTGCTCTAGGTTGATCTTGAACCCACGCACTAAAATTGGTGCCGCCCAAATTAAGAAGATCAGCATCACTAAACCTGAAGTAATAATGATGGCGAGATGCGGGGTTTCTATTGGTAATAAATACAGCATTGTTACCCAGGCGGCAAAAGCCTGAAAAAATGGGTTTAACCAAGCAAAACCCATCTGTGAATGCTGTATCCACTCAGTTAATTTACTACCATAAGTGTTCTCTAAAAAGATGGGCAACCATACTATACCTGCAATAGCAGTACCAATAGCACTAGCGTAGATTCGCCACCAAGGGGGGAAAAAAGGTAGTTGTTTTTGCGTTTGAGCTAGAGCAATTAAAACTAGTACCTCAGCTCCTAGTGTGAGGGCAAAAAAGTAATGAGTAGCTATACCTAAAGCATTAATTATGATCCAGATTAATGCTATCCACAGAGGTAGTTGTTTCCGTCCTTGAATGCAAGTGCTAACAATTACCAAGCACGAGAGAGAAGCAATGACCCATAAAATGGCTAAGGTATAATGACGGGCTTCCTGTGCCAAAAATATCCCGTAGGGTGAAACGGCCATCATCGCCGCAGTTAATTGACTAGTCCAAACTGAACGGAAACTGAGCCAGCTTAAACCATAAATAGCGGGGATGGAAATTGCACCCAGAAATAGCTGTAGCGATCGCGCTCCCCACAAGGAGACTAAGCCCGCTGAAGTTGGAAATAACTGCATCCACCAATGTGCTAAGAGGAAGTAAAGCGGGGGATGGTTAGTTTCATGACTCAGATGTAACCATACTTGTGAGAAGTTAGTCGTAGATTGCGGTTGTAAGGGTTGGAGGAGAAGTTCAGCGGTGATAGCTTGATCTAAAGGTACTGATAGAAAACTGTTTCCTAAGCTAAATACCAGTGTAGAAAATTCATCCGTCCAAGGCGGCTTTCCAGTCAAGTTAGTTAGTCGCAAACCCAGTCCAATGATTAACCACATCAAGCATAACCAGAGGTGATGCGGAAAAAATTGAGGATGGAATTTATTTAGATGCATCCGATACTTTTTGACTAAATGTTTGCTCATCAATACATAGACAGGAGATGGTAATTATTTTACTTGGGTGACTCGCCAACTGAGTTTTAAATTAACCCAAAAATTCCAGACAGTAGCCACGGCGATCGCCATTAAGTTAGCAATGTACCGATTAGGGATGAGGAAATTAAAGACTAAATTTAAGACAATGACATTCAATACTAATCCAGCCAAACAGATCAGATTAAATTTAGCAAAGCGTTTGAGGCGTTGACGCCATTCTTGCTGTTGCATAGAGACATCAGCAAATGTCCAAGCATCATTCCAAAAGAAATTATTTAAAATTGCAATTTCACCAGCCATAATTTTACTGCGAGTGAGGGGTAAGGCTAAAGTAGTCGGGTCACTCAATAAATAAAGCATCAGCATATCGACAAATACACCACTTAGTCCGACCAATCCAAAGCGGAGAAATCGGCCAATGGGGAAGTTGATTTTTTGACTCAATCTTCCCAACCTGCCTGTAGATAAACGTAAGCGAACTAAATGATGTATGTAGTCTAGATATTGTTTCCAAGTAACTTTGCTTTCACCTTCTTTCCGCTCACAAAATACATAACCAACTTCAGCGATGGTGTCGATATTTCCCCTACCAATAATTTCGAGGAGAATTTTATATCCCACAGGATTGAGTATAGCTGAGGTGATCGCATTCCGACGTACCATAAAATAACCGCTCATAGGATCTGTGACTCTTCCTAAAACCCCTGGTAAGATCATCAATCCTAATACCTGAGCACCACGGGATAAAAAACGTCTGACAATACTCCAACTACTAACACCCCCTCCTTCAACATGACGACTAGCGACAGCCAAATCAGCTCCCTGTTCTATCTTACGGTACAATTGCATGAGTACTTCTGGTGGATGCTGCAAGTCTCCATCTATTACACCTAATACTGTTCCCGTAGCTGCTTGCCATCCCCGAATTACCGCTGAGGATAACCCCCGTTCCTGTTGACGTCGCATGACCCGTAACTGAGGGTATTCTGTCGTTAAAGATTGTGCTACTTCCCAAGTCCGATCAGGACTATCATCGTCTACGACAATTAGCTCATAGTTTCCAGGAATTTCTTGATCCAATAACTCACTCAGGATCTTGACTACCTTGTAAATATTATCACACTCTTTATAAGTGGGAATTACTAGAGAAAGATATATGGATTTTCCTTCCCCGCTTTGGGAAGCAAATTCAGGAATCTGTAGCAAACCAGTAGGTACTGTTAATAGGGAGTCTGATGAGTTAGAATTCATAAAGTAAATGACAAACTACGGGGATATGTATAGAAGTCCGCTTTGATTTTTGAACGTATAGATGTACTCTAGAAGTAGGGATTAAGGTAAATATACGTGGTTTTGTGCAAAAATCAAGTAAGATGTCTATATCAAAAATAAATATAAATCACTGCGAGATGTTTTCCTCAATAAATACTAACTTTTTTGACCTAAATCAGTGCAGAAAGATACTATTATATATAGTAGTTCAGAGGATTGAAAGTCTTGATATTTTGCAAATACATTCTTTTTCTCTCTCTTTGGGAAGAGATAAATATCAGCAGATACGATTATAGTACTCAACAAAGGAATAGCATCACTTTATTGATTTATTTCGATCAACTCATGATTTTATAGGGAGTTTTGGAATTGGTTACCTATTATAACAAATTTTAGGGTGAAATTAGGTTTTGTGAAATATCCGGATAGTTTCTAGATGAAGAGGTATAACTTACTAATAATTTTCTTTAATTGTGCTGATGAGTATATATTCTTTAACAACTAATTATAAATATTTAAAAATTTTCCTGATTTTACTAGCTATTATTTTATTGCTAGGTCTAACTTTTAGATTTATCAATATTGATAAAAAAGCCTACTGGGATGATGAAGCATTCACATCATTACGAATTTCTGGTTATACAGAATTTGCCTTAGTGGAGGAAGTTGCAGAATTAGATAAAATTAGTGTAAAAAATTTACATAAATATCAAACTACTAACGCTGAAAAAAATGTGCTTGACACCATTAAATCCTTAGCATTAGAAGATCCGCAACATCCACCACTTTATTATATAATAGCCCGATTTTGGGTACAATTATTTGGTAATTCAGTGGCAACATTGAGAACTCTATCTGCCTTAATTAGCTTACTGGTTTTACCTTCTGTCTATTGGTTGTGTTGGGAACTATTTGCTTCATCTTTAACGGCATGGGTAGCTGTAGCTTTAATGGGAATATCCCCATTTCATATCCTCTATGCTCAGGAAGCTAGAGAGTATATGTTGTGGATAGTCACAATTATATTATCTAGTGCAATACTGCTGCATGCCATGCGCTTAAAAACAAAGCGCTTATGGGGAATATATGCCATTACTGTGGCTCTAAGTCTTTATGTTTTTCCATCTTCTGTGATAGTTACTGCTACACACGGAATTTACGTTCTCATAATTGAAGGTTTTCGTTGGACTCAAAGAACGATAGCTTTTCTCTTGGCTTCTGTAATTGCTTTAATCACTTTTATTCCTTGGTTATTTGTGATTATTTCTTCCTTAAGCCATATTCATAGAACAGTCGGTGGACAGGGAAATATATCTACTTTATCTCTAGTGAAAATATGGGTGTTTAACCTCAGCCGCATTTTTGTTGATAGCAATTATGATAAAGTCGTTATTAATTTCGGTGTAGAAAATTATTTTACACATTTAGTTCAGATATTGATCATCCTATTCATATTATTTATATCTGGATATGCCATTTATTTAGTTTATTGTCGCACAGCGATCGCAACTTGGTTATTAATTCTGTTATTAATTTTCGTAACATCCTTACCCATTATGTTAAAAGATGTAGTGGTTGGGGGAGCGCAATCAATTATTTTACGTTATCTGGCTCCTGCTTATCTAAGTATCCAGATATCTGTAGCTTATTTATTGACTACTGGTATTACTTCTATCTCTCGTCAACAAAAATTATGGCAAATTATTGCCTGTATAGTCTTTTCATTTGGTGTCTTGTCAGGTGTGATTAGTTCTCAAGCTAATTACTGGTGGACAAAAAGCAATAGTGATGTGAATTTCTACGCAGCTAAGTTAATTAATCAAGCTAATCGACCTCTATTAGTTAGTGATGCTAGTATGGGTATGATATTGGGTCTAAGTCATCAACTCAATCCTCAAGTACAGCTACGTTTAAAGCCTTATTGTCATACTTGTCGTTTTACTCCACCCGCACTGCTGAAAAAAAATCTTTTCCCCATTCCTGAAGGCTTTGATGTATTTTTATTTGCTCCTTCTCCGGAATTACTCAAAAAAGCAAAACAATATGATATTTTTAAAATAAAACTGGTGGGTACAGAACTCTGGCGGTTAACGCGGGTATGAATAGATACGTAAAAATATTATTTTATTGAATAATGAAAATTATTTCCCAGATAAAGTCTCCTTTGTTGGCAGAAAAATTCCTGCTCACTATCCGATTTTTAATTATTATTGTATTAATAATAGGCATCTATTTTCGCTTTGTAAATCTTGACTATAAAATTTACTGGTTCGATGAAACTTACACATTATTACGAGTTTCTGGATATACCGAAGCCGAAATGCTTAAAGATGTATTTAAAGGTGATGTAATTAAAGCTGAAAATTTACAAAAATACCAGCATATTAATCCAGAAAAACACTTGATTAATACAATTAATTCCTTAGTTTTGGAAGATGTTCAACACCCTCCATTCTATTACATTTTAGCTCGTTGGGCAACACAGCTATTTGGTAATTCTATTACAGCCATAAGGGGTTTATCTGCCCTAATTAGCTTATTGGTTCTTCCTGCTATTTACTGGCTTTGTATTGAATTATTTGAGTTGCCGCTAATGGGATGGTTAGCTATGATTTTTATATCTATATCACCCTTCCATTTTATTTTTGCTCAGGAAGCAAGAGAATATTCTTTATGGACTCTAACCATTGTATTATCTAGTGCATCTTTACTACGAGCAATCCGATGCAAAAATCATTTTAACTGGTTAATATATTCTATATCTATAGCTTGCAGTTATTATACTTTTCCATTATCTATTTTAGTCGCAATTAGTCATGGCATTTATATATTGATCATTGAGAAATTTAGCTGGGATAAAACTCTTAAGTATTATACGTTAGCATCAGTTGTGGCTTTGCTAGCTTTTTCACCTTGGTTATGGGTGATTTTTCACAATATTTCTGGCTTTAGCAATACTACGGATTGGTTAAAAGAAACCATACAATTCTCCAAATTATTTCAATTATGGTTACGTAATTTAAGTTATCTTTTTTGTGATTTAGAATATAAAAACCCGAAGTTTGAACTTTTACGACCTGTAATTTCTATTTTTGTAATCTATACAGTTTACTATCTCTGCCGTTATAGTTCCAAAAAAAAGTGGTTATTTGTAGTTCTTCTTATTACTGTTACCTCATTACCAATGATTATACCAGATTTAGTTTTTGGTGGGATGCGCTCTATTATTAGTAGATATTTAATACCTTCTTATTTAGGAATTCACTTAGCTGTCAGTTACTTCTTTGCCACTAAAATTAATTCAGTTTCTATTTCAGCTAAAACTCGGCATTTGTGGCGAATAATGCTATTGATTTTGATTAGTTTGGGAATTTTATCTGGTGTCGTTAGTTCCCATACTCAAGTATGGTGGAATAAATCTAAGAATGAATACAATCCCTCAGTCGCTGCATTAGTCAACAAAGGGATCAAACCACTTATAATTAGTGATACAAAGGTTGCTAACATATTATCTCTTAGCCATCTTCTGTTGCCAACTATACACATGAAGCTGAATTCGGCTTGTGTTACCTCGTGTTCATCAAATACCTCTCCATCTTTTCCCACTCAACTAATTCGTATTCCTGATCAGTTCACAGATATATTTTTATTTAAACCTTCAGATTCGCTATACTCAGAATTAAGCCATAAGTACAATTTCCAGTCTGTTCCCCACACCAGTAATTCACTTTGGTATTTAAATCAGAGTTGAAGAGATCAAGTTAGCGGGAATAGCTAATTTTTCGGAAAAAACTGAATTATGTATATAAAAAATCTAGATATTTTGCTGACAGATGCTATTCATGGGTATGATATTACTCCCTCAGAGGCAGTGATATTTTTAAAACAAACTGATCCAGAGGAAATCCATCGTATTCAGACTACGGCTAACCAACTTCGTCAAATCCAAGTTGGAGATACTGTCACATATATCATTAATCGGAATATTAATTTTACTAATATTTGTGAGCAGCACTGTAGTTTTTGTGCTTTCCGTCGCGATGATGGTGATACGGGTGCTTATTGGTTGGATGGGGAGCAAATTCTCGAAAAAGCTACTGATGCAGTCAATCGGGGAGCGACAGAAATCTGTATGCAAGGAGGATTAAATCCACAGGCTCAAATTAATGGTAAATCCTTACCTTACTATTTGAAGTTAATCACCACTATCAAACAGAAATTTCCTGATTTACATTTGCATGCTTTTTCTCCTCAAGAGGTGCAATTTATTGCTAGGTTAGATGAATTATCTTATGCTGATGTGATTGCTGCTTTGCGTGATGCTGGTTTGGGTTCTATGCCAGGTACAGCAGCTGAGGTATTAGATGATGACGTCCGACGAATATTATGCCCAGAAAAAATTGATACGGCGACTTGGTTGGAAATTGTGGGTACAGCTCATCAATTAGGCTTAAATACCACAAGCACGATTTTATCTGGACATATCGAAACTCCAGCCCAACAAATTGCACATTTGTCCAAATTGGAATCGCTCCAGGAAACTGCGATTAATCAAGGTTATCCGGGGAGGATTACGGAATTTATTATTTTACCCTTTGTGGGACAATTAGCGCCTAAATCCTTACGTCGTCGAGTGGGACGAGATCAACCAATTTTAGCGGATGCATTATTATTGACCGCTGTAGCTCGGATTTATTTAGGAAACTGGATACCCAATCATCAACCCAGTTGGGTTAAGTTAGGATTAGCCGGAGCTACCGAAGCTTTGCTTTGGGGTGGTAATGATATTGGTGGTACATTGATGGAGGAGCATATTACTACTATGGCTGGTGCTGTGGGTGGTACTTGTATGGAAGTGGAAACATTACAGCAGGCGATCGCATCGTTAGGAAGACCTTACCAACAGAGAGACACGCTTTATCATCAAGTAGGATAATATTCGCACACAAACGTTATGTCCATTCTTCCTATTATTAATGAACACCAACGCTTAGAAGCACTTTATCAATACCAAAGTTTAGATGCATCCACAATCTCTATTTTTGATGATCTTGTGGAAATGGCAGCTAATTGTTGTCAAGCCCCAACTGCTCTAATTACCTTTGTGGATGCAGAGCGAGAATGGTTTAAGTCAAAAATTGGCATGACCATCACCTCTGTTTCCCGGCATCTTTTCTTTGGTCAGTTCACCATTTTAGAAAATGATATTTTCATTATTCCCGATACCTTACAAGACCCCAGATTTGCTAGTATTCCCATCGTAATTTCTGAACCATATTGCCGCTTTTATGCAGGATTACCCTTAATTAGTGCTAACGGTTTCCCATTAGGTTGTCTTTGCATAATTGATGTTATTCCTCGCGATTTGAGTATGCAGGAGCGCACAGCATTAAAAAACTTGGTTAACATCGTAAATAAACATTTAGGTTTACATCGAAAAAATCAATTAATAGAGCGGAATTTTCAGGAAATGGATGCTAAATTCCGCGCTATAACTCAAGCTATTCCCGTCCCTTTAATAATTTCTCGTTTATCTGATGGCTTAATTCTCTATGGGAACCAAAAGTTTTTAGAAACATTTAATTGGACTTTAGATGATGTGGTTCATCGTCAGACTACTGACTTATATTATCATGCAACTACCCGACAAGAACTATTAGCAGCTTTTTCTGAACATGGGTTTTTAGATAATTATGAAGTTCACCTTAAAAAAGCAGATGGTACTGATTTTTGGGCAATTACTTCCATTCAGTTTTTGAGTTTTCATGGAGAAATATCAGTTTTAAAATTATTTTATGATATCACTGCTCGTAAAGATATAGAAGCAAAAATTAAAACTCAAGCGGAACGGGAGCAGTTGATGCGAACCATTGGTGAGCGGATTCGTCAATCTCTGAATTTACAAGATATTTTAAATGCTACGGTTGAAGAAGTTAGAAATTTATTACAGGTTGATCGAGTTATCGTTTTTCAGTTTGCTCCAGATATGAGTGGTAAAGTTGTCGCTGAATCGGTACAAACTGGATGGACTATCACTTTAGGTCAAGATATTCAAGATACCTGTTTCCAAACCAATGGAACTGAAAATTATGCTCAAGGTAATAAACGAGCGATCGCTAATATTTATGAAGCCAGCTTAACGAATTGTCATATTCAGTTATTGACACAATTTGAAGTCAAGGCTAATTTAGTGGTTCCCATCCTCTTAGAAGTAGATGAGGAAAATAATAGTTCTCGACTCTGGGGTTTACTGATAGCTCATCAGTGTTCTGGTTTTCGAGACTGGGAAACCAGTCAATTGGATTTACTCGATCAACTCACAGTCCAAATTGCTATTGCGATTCAGCAATCTAGTATATTTTTGCAAGCTCAAAATGAACTGTTGCAAAGACAAAAAATTGAGGTACAATTAAGAGCAATATTAGCAGAAAAAGAAGTTTTATTAAAGGAGATTCATCATCGAGTTAAAAATAACTTACAGATTGTTTCTAGTTTGTTACAACTTCAATCCCATACCATCAAAGATATAGAAGTACTCAAGATATTCCGAGAAAGCCAAAATCGGATTGAGTCCATATCGCTAATTCACAAAAATTTATATACCGCTCCCAATATTGGACAACTTGATGTAGCTGATTATATCAATAATTTAGCAACCAGCTTATTAAGCTCTTACCAGATAGTTCCTGGTCAGATTGGTCTAGAAACCTATATAGATACAGTTAACTTAAATGTTGACCAAGCGATCGCCTGTGGGTTGATTGTCAATGAATTGATTACCAATGCGCTTAAGCACGCTTTCCCGAATCAAAAAGTAGGTAATATTATCATTAGTTTACATACTATAAATAGTATGATTGAGATGATAGTCCAAGATAATGGCATTGGTTTACCAAATAATTTAGATTGGAGAAATACTGATTCATTGGGTTTGTCATTGGTTTATGACCTAGTGACAGAGCAACTAGAAGGTAGTATTCAAGTAGAACGCCATCAGGGAACAGTATTTCAGATCCAATTTCCGCAGTTAATTTGGCATCAGTAGATATCCAATGGAGCAAACTAAAATTTTAGTGATCGAAGATGAAGTGATTGTAGCTAGAACTATCACTAACCAACTCAATCAACTAGGTTACGTGGTTACAGGTACGGCTTCTTCAGGCCAAGCGGCAATCAAGAAAGCAACAGAAACTCAACCACAACTAGTATTAATGGATATCATTCTCAAAGGTGAGATGGATGGAATCACTGCTGCTGGTTATATTCGCGACAAATTAGATATACCCGTAATTTTTCTTACGGCTTATGGTGATGAAAATACTCTGCAACGGGCTAAAATCACCCAACCTTTTGGTTATGTAGTCAAACCTTTTACTACCAAAGATTTACGCATAGCGATTGAGATAGGTTTATTAAAACATCAGCTAGAACGTGAACTACGGGAAAATCGAGATCACTTAGCCACCCTATTAAACTCCATGAGCGATGCGGTCATCGCTACTGATAAACAAGGAATTATCACATTTATTAATCCTGCGGCTGAAGCTATCACTGGTTGGCAGCAAAAAGAGGCTTTAGGCCAAGAAATAACCGCAGTTTTACATATTATTGATCAAGTTACAGAAACCGATTTAGAGAATCCTGTCATCAAAGCACTCAGAGAAAATCAAGTAGTTTATTTGGGCGAATTTACATCTTTAATTACCAAAGATGGCAAAAGAGTACCGATTGGTGATAGTGCTTCACCATTGAGAAGTCAAGCTAATGATATCAATGGTGTGGTGGTAGTTTTCTGGGATTTGAGTCAACGAGAACAAACAGAATATCTAGAAAAAGCTTTGCTCAAAGAACAGGAACTGAATCAACTTAAGTCCCTATTCATTTCAACTGTATCCCATGAATTCCGTAATCCTTTGACTGTGATTCAATCAGCCGTAGAACTGATCGAAATCCAAGGAGCAAATTTAACCCCTGCTAAACAACAGATTTACTTAAATAGAATTCAAGGGGCTGTACAAACCATGAAACATCTCATGGAAGATGTACTATTTATGGGTCGAGCTGAAGCTGGTCAACTATTATGTAATCCGGCTCCATTGAATCTCAAGGAATTCTGTCAAGAACTAGTTGAGGAATTTTCTGCTATCAAAACTACTTTCCATGAGATCATTTTTACTTGCCATAGCCAGTATACAAATGCCATCATGGATGAAAAACTCTTACATTACCTTTTTAGTAATATCCTTTCTAATGCGGTTAAGTATTCTCCTGATGGGGGACAAATCCTCTTTGATTTAACTTGCAATCTTGAAGATAAAACAGCTATTTTCCAAATCAAAGACCACGGAATTGGGATTCCAGAAACCGATCAAGACTTACTGTTTCAGTCATTCTATCGAGCTTCAAATGCACAGTCAATTCCAGGTAATGGACTAGGTTTAGTAATTGTCAAAAGATGTGTCGATGCCCACCAAGGAGAAATTCAAGTTAACAGTCAAGTTGGGATAGGTACCATATTCACAGTTACATTGCCCTTAAATTTAGATTAACTAAATGGATCTAGAGATTTTGATGAAGCGAAAAAATAACTTTTCCATTTCAATCCAAACCAACATTAACGCACTAAAGCCAACACAAATACCCAATTCTCCAGCAGTTAACCAATGAGTACCAAAGAAATTCCGCAAAGGAGCAACATAAATCAGCATCAACTGCAAAATTGTCGTCACCACCACCGACGCCAAGACAAATAAATTAGATAACGGATTCATCTCGATGATTAAACGGTAGTAGAACGAACTGCTAATAGCATGACCCATTTGAGCAATACACAGGGTGGTAAATACCATTGTTTTCCAGCGTTCTGGATCTAGTTCATCACTAAATACAGTTGTGGTGTGATGATATGCCCATTCCATCAGAATAATTGTAATTACGGCAAAAATCACCCCAATTCGAATCATGTAAGTTCCCAAACCCCTAGCAAAAATACTTTCGTGGGGACCCAAGGGAGGATGTTGCATCACGTCTGTTTCTGCTGGTTCCACCGCTAACGCTAAAGCTGGTAAACCGTCTGTCACCAAATTCATCCACAATATTTGCAAGGGAGTTAGGGGAACACCTCCTAAGGGTAATAACAAAGGCGCTGCAGCAATGGTCAAAACTTCACCAATATTACTACCTAAGATATATTTAATAAAGCGACGGATATTAGTGTATACTACCCTACCTTCTTTGGTAGCAGCCACAATTGTCGTAAAATTATCATCTAATAAGACCATATCGCTGGCTTCTTTACTGACATCTGTACCTGTGATACCCATGGCAATGCCAATGTCAGCTTGTTTTAATGCGGGAGCATCATTCACACCATCCCCAGTCATGGCTACAAATCGTCCTCGTCGTTGTAATGCTTGGACAATTCGAGTTTATGTTCTGGGGCTACTCTGGCATAAATATTCACTAGGTCAACGTGTTGCTCTAGTTCTAGGTCACTCATTTGCTGCAATTGTTGACCCGTGAGTACAGTATCTTCAAGTTGGGCTATACCTAATTCTACCGCGATCGCCTTTGCAGTTAATTGATGGTCACCAGTAATCATCACCGGACGAATTCCAGCGGCTCGACATTCTTCCACAGCGGCTTTTACCTCTGGACGGGGAGCATCTAGCATTCCCACTAATCCTAACCAAACCAAATTTTGTTCGTGGTTCTCATCTAATTCTGCCGATGGCGTTTCGGTGAGAGTTCTGTAAGCAAAACCTAACACCCGCAAACCTTTACTAGCCATTTGATCATTAGCTGCCAAAATTTGGCTAATTTGCTGATCATCGAGAGGAGTTGAGTGCTGCACCCAGATGAATTTGACTACACAGCCCCAAGATTAACTCTGGTGAACCCTTGGTAAACATAAGATAATTTCGTTGTCAATAAACTCTCAGTCAATTACCGTTGCGTTTTCCCCGGCTTGCACTTGACAAATCACACTCATCCGCTTGCGTTCTGAGGAAAAAGGAACTTCGCCACATTCTGGGTAATTTACTTTGCCACTGGTCTTTCTCAATACCAGCTTTTGCCGCCAAAGTCACTAAAGCTCCTTCTGTTGGATCTCCTAAAATTGCCCATTCCCCATGTTGTTTTTGCAACACTGAGTCATTACAAATGGCACAAGCTAGAAGCAAACTATTAATTTCTGGATAATCATCTACAGAAATGGTTTCTGTTCTCTAACTTAAAATCTCCTTTGGGAATATAACCCTCACCACTGACACGGAAAAACTCATGATTTGTGTAAACTGATTGCACCACCATTTTGTTCTGAGTCAATGTCCCAGTTTTATCAGAACAAATCGTGTTCACAGAACCTAAGGTTTCCACTGCGGGTAATTTTCTAATTAAAGCATTGCCGGCGAGCCATGCGCTGGGTTCCCAATGCTAAAGTGAGAGTGATGACAGCAGGTAAACCTTCTGGGACAACCGCAACCGCCATACTTAAAGAAACTTCCAGCAGTTCTTGTAATTTATTCAAGTTTCCCGCTTGAATGATGCCACCAGTTACAACTAATACTACTAATACCAAGGAACTAATCACTAGAATGTTACCTAGTTGGGTCATTCTTTGTTGTAAGGGAGTGGGTTCATTGTCCACAGATTGTAACAAACTGGCAATTTTGCCCAGTTCCGTCTGCATCCCTGTATTAGTGACCAGTACCTTAGCCCGTCCTTGGACAACTTCTGTGCCTTGAAAAACTAAGTTGAGGCGATCGCCAAATCTGTGTTTTCTGGTAATTGAATTGTCACTTGTTTAGTAACAGCTTCAGCTTCACCAGTTAATGCTGATTCTCGGACTTGCAAATTCGACTGTTCAATTAAGCGTCCATCAGCAGCTATGTGCATCCCCGCTTCTAATAAGATGATATCCCCAGGGACTAATTGTTGAGCAGGAACTTCGGCTAATGTCCCATCTCGAATTACCCTGACGATGGGAGAAGCTAGCTTTTTCAGCGCCGCTAGAGCCTGTTCCGCCCGACTTTCTTGGACGTAACCAAGGATACCATTCAGAATGACAATGGAGAGAATCGCAATGGTGTCTTTAAATGGTACTTCATTAGATTTAGCACCTGATTGCAAGGAGATAAAGTCTAAGACACCTGAAATCAAAGCTACAGTTATCAGCATCAATAACATAATGTTTTTGAACTGATCTATGAAAATTTCTAAAGCACTACGTCCACCATTTCCCTTAAGTTCATTCAAACCGTATTTTTGCAATCTTTGGGAAATTTCTGGGGAGGTTAAACCACTGTCTGCATTACTGTTCAGCAGTTCTATGGCTGGTTCAACGGCTAAACTATGCCAGACAGGGGCTGCTTCAGGTAAGGAATTAGCGGACATTTTGTTAATTTGGCCATGGTTACAAAACTCAATTATAATCCAGTATTTACGAGAAAAACACTAACTAAAGTAATATTAACCTGGAGATAGATCAAGAAGGCATCTGAGAGGATGTTTGAAAGTACATCAAAAACATTTCCTGGCATATTTTTGCGAATGTAGTCCCATGCTCCCGATTTAAATGCATTACGACAATCATCAACTTCATCATTTGCGGTCATAATGATAATTAAAGAGGAAAGATTTCGTGCTTTAATCTCATTCGCAATCACAAAGCCACTATCATCCTCTTCCATCCGCATATCTGAAATAATCACATCAAAATGATGATCCAATTTTGCTTTTACTTCTTTAGAATTGGTTGCAGTTTCAATCTGCTGGTATCCATATTCTTGTAACCAATTCACCAATTCATTTTAAAAATTAGGATTATCCTCAACTAATAGTAAATGAACATTTTGTATCTCAATTTTCTCAGTTTTTTACTATGACTTTTGTTTTAGATAAAGAATGTAAATTTCAAATCTGGCTCCTTTACATCCAGTTTCCCGAATATATCCGTTCATCTTGCTGAGAGTCTTTTGAATGATAAATAACCCTAAACCACTACCCTTTCCTTCTGAAGCAGTAGTTTTCAGAGGTTTAAAAATCCAGTCCTTTTTACTTTCAGGAACCCCTTTTCCATTATCGGCACATTCGATCAATAAGTATTTTTGCTGATCAGAAACATAGGTATAGGTGCTCAAACTCATATTTACTTGGTACTAATTAGTACTATATAAATGCTAAAGGCGATCGCTTTCCCGCCAAAAAGCTGCGATCCCCTTCTAAAAACCTAATAAGTCTATTCGATGACGACACAAACGATTCTAGAAAGACTACAATCTGTAGAGATAAAGACGGGGGTTTTAACTTTACTTGTGAGCAAGTATGCTTAAGGTTAACAACCTACCAGCAAACCTCTATTTCTGCCATCACCAAGCTGAGTCCGGCTATGATGGGAGTTTCTCAGAGGCTTGAAATGAGTTTTGTACTCCCTAGTTTAACCATTAGCCAGATGTTTGGGCAAAAGATTATTCGACCGCTTACTGCTACTGCTCTGTACGGCATTACTTTTATTGCCGACAGACTCATTGCTATCGATACCAGAAAAGGACATTTGCTGGAAATTGACCCCATCTCCGATAACAGCAAAATTCTTAATCCTCATCAAGTTAAAGAATTTTCCGACGTTACTGGTTTAGCTGTGTGGTCAGATGATCTTTGGGTAACTCGTGGTAACAATGTTTATGTGTCTAAATTTAGCTCTTTAGCTTTAGAACATTTCGTCACCTTGCCTTATACTGCTAACGGTGTTGCTGTTTGGGAGTCAACTGTCTATGTCAGTTGTGAAAGGTTAGGTTATATTCTCGTTTTTGACCGAGATACCCGCAAAGAGATTACCCGGTTTCCCGCTCCTGGTGTCGGTGTAGAAAATTTGGTAGTTACACAAGAGACTCTCTGGGTTTGCGATCGCTTGGAGCAAACTGTCTACTCTGTAGATCGAGCCACTGGGGAAATTCGCTTTAGTGTCCTGACCCCCTTTGAATCACCCACTGGGATTGCTGTATATAAAAATAGCGAGACAAATCAAGAAACTCTCTATATTGCCTATGCTTCCGAAGAACCATACATTCGGGATAATCCCAATGCTGACCCGAATCATGAACTAACCTACCGCGATCGCACTTTTATTCATCCGCTCGACTACCATTATCAACCAGATCAGCGCTACGCACTATCCAATGGCTATCTGGTAGAAATGTCATATGTGGAGGAAATTTCACCCTTAGATGAAGTGTATTTACCTAATGTGGAATGGCGGATTGCTTTACCATCAGAAACAGAACGACAAAAAGTAAAACACGTTGAAGCCATTGGACTACCTTTTAGTGAAGAAATCATTGAAGGACAAAGGGTAGCTGTATTTAAATTTGAAACCCTCACCCCAGGGGAACGCCATATATTTGGTTGGAAAGCACTGTTAGAAGTCAGAGGCATCAAGTATCGCATCACTCCCAAAGATGTAGAGAACTTACCAGAACTTTCCTTAGAATTTCAAAGTCGTTATCTCGTGGATGATGATGATTTAGCTATGGATACGGGTGTTGTTCGTCGTGCGGCTAGAGAAGCAGTAGGTTCGGAGAACAATATGTTACGAAAAATGTATAGTATCCGCAACTACGTCTACGATGAGTTATCTTATGGTATTAAACCTTACATTGATTCGCCTGATGTGGTGTTAGAGCGCGGTGTTGGTTCTTGTGGAGAATATGTCGGTGTTTTATTAGCTCTATGCCGTTTAAATGGGATTCCCTGCCGAACTGTAGGTAGATATAAATGCCCTCCCAATGGAGAACAACAAGGAGTCCCTTTACAACCTGATTTTAATCATGTTTGGCTGGAGTTTTATATCCCAGGCATCGGCTGGTTACCAATGGAATCAAATCCTGATGATGTAGGCAATTCTCGACACTTATCCCACCCGCTTTTTTATGGGTTTATGTTGGTATCACATCGAAATTGGCAAAGGAGTTTCCTTTGAAACTTTGACAAGTAATGGTTTAAGACTAACCAAAGACGATGTTCCCATTGGGGATTTGGCAATCAATCACATTCGGTTTACAATTCTTAAAGAATTACCACCCTTGTAATTCAGAAATTGGGAATTGACAATCAGTAGTTAATTAATATCTGGCGAGCAGTATGGGGCGGTTGATAACTTCCCCTATTAGCTAGCATCTATCGATCAGCCAGTTATTTAATTGACGATTCCAGATTGATTTTTGCTTGATTAAGTCATTTTATTCTCAACTGACCTGAAAAAGTGTGATTTTGATCATTTTCCGATCTGGAGAAATCAGCCATTGTATAAATCAGGAATAATACGGTTGCCGAAACCAAGTTTGCCCTCAACAACAATCAACCAAATCTTTCAGTGGTAAAAAGAAGTGAGCACCTGGACTAAGTTTGACTCAGACAAAACGGTACAACAGACACCATTTGACCGCAGTAATGGGGGGAATATAGACCATGCTCATCATCCTCACCATTGCCCTGTAGAAGAACAGCAAATCTACCAACACTTATTACATTTGGTACGAGTAGAATCTCCTAGCCAGATGATTGAACGTTGTCGAGCTTTATTTATCGAGGGTTTAGGCTATCCTGAACCGGAAGTACCGTTAATTTTAGATAAAATTATCAATTCTAAAAAAACGGGAGAAGAGTTTAATTTTTTCCTGAACCGTTGTTGTCATATCTTAATCAATCGTTGGCATATGCAACCCCAATTGCATCATGCTATTTCTGAGTTAATCAATTTATTTGAGTCGTCACCTGTCAAGTCAAGGTCAGCCAGTTTACGCTACAGAGAAATTAGGCGCTTGCGAGAACTGGTGAAGACATTTACTGAGAGTGAACAGTATAGAGTTTTACGACGTTTTACTCAAGTAGTAAATCAACCCAATGGAGCGGATAGTAACAAAGAAAATCAGCCTTTGATGACTTTGATCCGTCGCTATCCTTATCTCTATGAACATTACTTAATTAGTGATGATTCTACCTCAGAGCAACAACAGACAGTCAAGCAAATACAGTTGCAAGTACAGAAAAAATTTGAAATTGATTTGTCGCAATATGTACTTTTTAAAGTGCGTTCTAATCAAATTGCGAAAAATACTTCAGTAGCTGAAGCCCAGAGGCTGATTCGACCTGTAAATAACCCAACATTATTAAATGACCGGGAACTATACACTACCCTGAAACAATTTACAGGTAAAGTTGAAGGTGATTACACCTACAAAGACTTAGCTCAGAATTTTTTAAAATATAGTACTCAAGTCCCAAATTTTCAGACGTTTAAAGAAGACCTTTACAAATATCTAGTATCCTCAGTGAATGAGGAATACGGAAGACGCCAATTTAATCAACGGTTGTATAGCCAAATTCAAGCGATATTACCCCAAGCTAATGCTCAGAAATTGGATGATTTCTTAGTAATTAGAACTTGTAGTCAGCTACTAAACTTTTTAGTCGTCAATAGTCAATCATCACTCCAGCATTTTACCTTCGTAGATTTAATTACCAATCAAGGGACAATGTTGACAATTGGGATGTTACTGAAAATTGTCTTAATTTGCCGTAAAGTTAAACCATATTTAGAAAAACGGTTAGCAATTTTATTTAACCATTACGAATCTTCGACAACTGGATGCATTCAATGGTTAGTGAAAGTTCTAGAACAATTAAATATTGCCTTAAGTATCCACTTTGGTAATCTTGATGTATCTTTCTTAAAGCAAATTCGTTAAGAGAATGTTTGAAATGTATTCAGATGTTTTATAATAGAGAGAAGAGTATACGGAATTAACAAGAGGATATTGGCGTATGTCCAAGCCCAAAATTAGTGATGAAGAAATTACCCAACGTGGTAAAGAACTCTACAAAAATAATATCCGTCCTCAAATTGAAACAGCAGAAAATATCGGTAAAATTGTCTCTATTAATGTTGAAACAGGCGAATATGAAATAGGTGATGATTTACTTTTAACGAGTTTGAAGTTAAGAGCAAAACAAGCGGATGCAGCACTCTGGACTGAAAGAATAGGTTTTAATGCTGTTTATGCTGTTGGTGGTACATTATTTAGGACAGCAGAGTGATAAATGGAATTGTAGTTGGGCTTCAAGCTCAAATAGGTATAATTGTCTGTCTTCCAGACAATCCTAACCTAGAAATTAAGTGTGTTGTAGATACGGGATTTGAAGGTTTTGTGACTCTACCACCTGCCGCAGTAGAGAAACTTGGATTAACTTATATTACTCGAATCAACGCCAACCTTGCTGATAACTCAAATGTTTCAACTAACGTTTATCTAGCAACTATTTTATGGAATGGCAAAGAGCGCGATGTAGCAGTTTTAGCTATGGGTCGTCGTCCATTGGTCGGAACTGCATTACTTCAAGATTATCATCTCAGGATTGATTTTTACGAAGGTGGTACGGTTTCGGTTGATGAAGTTTTATCATCTTGAGTTTTCCCCATTGGGAATGGGATTCAGGCTCAAAAACAAAATATTACCAGCCAAAACTTGTTATTTACTAACGTAAGTTGCTAGTTAGAAGATGAAAACCCTGATTATTGATAACTACGACTCTTATACTTTTAACCTTTACCAATTGATTGCAGAAGTTAATGGAGAGTATCCGACTGTAATTTACAATGATCAAGTTATATGGGATAAACTCAAACAGTGGGAATTTGATAACATCGTAATTTCACCAGGTTAAAGGCCGTCCAGAAAAATCAAAAGATTTTGGTATTTGTCGTCAAATGATTGAAAATGCCCAAGTACCACTAATAGGCGTTTGCTTGGGACATCAGGGACTAGGGTTTGGTTATGGAGGCAACGTTATTCACGCACCTGAAGTTCGTCATGGTCGGCTCAGTGAAGTTTATCACACTGCTACTGATTTGTTTGCGGGAATACCTTCTCCTTTCTCCGTTGTGCGTTATCATTCCTTGTTGGTTGCTAATGACCTACCGGAGTGTTTAGAAAAAGTTGCGTGGACGGATGACAATCTGATCATGGGAATGCGTCATCGCTCTTTACCTTTATGGGGTGTGCAGTTTCATCCAGAGTCAATCTGTACTGAGTATGGACATACCTTGTTTGAGAATTTTAAAGAAATTACCCGAAAATTTGCACAAGACCAGGGCAACGGTCTGAGAAAACACTATTGGACAGGAAATAACGAGAATGGGATTTTACCCACAACTTCTGCTGACAAAAAACAGCAACAGGAATTTGAACTTTGTACGCGGAAATTGAGTTTGTGTCCCGATACTGAACAGATGTTTGTACATTTGTTTGGCAAATCAGCCAGTGCATTTTGGTTAGATAGTAGTCGTGTTGAATTTGGTCTTTCTCGCTTTTCCTTCATGGGAGATAACAGTGGTGATAATAGTCTTTTGATTCGTTATCGGACTCAAGAACAAGAATTGACAATTACACAGTCCGATACCGTCAGCTTTAGAACAGAGGGAATTTTTGATTATCTCCAGCAAGAAATTGAACGCCGACACTGCCCATCGGACAATCTACCTTTTGATTTCAATTGCGGGTTTGTGGGTTACTTTGGTTATGAATTAAAGGCAGAATCTGGATGTGAATTGAATCACTGCTCTACTTTACCTGATGCCATGTTTTTGTTAGCAGATCGGATGATTGCCATCGATCACCAAGAGCAAACTATCTATCTACTTTGTCTAATTCAGCAAGGACAAACAGCCTCCGCAGAAGCATGGTTTGCAGCGATAAAACACCAAATTGATCATCTTTCCCCTCTGTCACCTATTGTTTCTAAAAAGAAAGAAACACCTGTTATTTTTAGATTAAGCAGGTCTGAAAAGACTTATATTGATGATATTGAAAAATGTTTGCAAGAAATTCATGAAGGAGAAACTTATCAAGTTTGTTTAACAAATCAGATTCACACTGAAACAACACCAGACCCCTTGAATTTCTATCGTTCACTACGCCACATTAATCCTGCTCCTTATGCGGCATTTTTGCGCTTTGGTGATGTGGGAATTGCCTGTTCATCTCCAGAGCGATTTCTGCAAATTGATTGCCAAGGTCGGGTGGAAACAAAACCCATTAAGGGAACACTACCACGAGGAAACACACCTGAAGAAGATTTTATTCTGCGCGATCGCCTGCAAAATAGTGAAAAAGATCGAGCCGAAAATCTGATGATTGTGGATTTACTTCGCAATGATCTGGGACGGGTTTGTGCCGTGGGAACCGTGCATGTTCCCAAATTAATGGCTGTAGAAACCTACGCTACAGTGCATCAATTAGTAACGACAATTCGTGGTCAATTACGCGATAATATGAGTGCCTTAGACTGTATTCGTAACGCCTTTCCTGGGGGTTCTATGACTGGTGCACCTAAAATCAGAACTATGGAAATTATTGATAGATTAGAGCAAGAAGCGCGGGGAGTGTACTCCGGAGCAATCGGCTTTTTAGGTTTGAATGGTTCAGCGGATTTGAATATTGTCATTCGTACTGCTGTGATGACGACCAAACAAACTTCCATTGGTGTTGGTGGTGGTATTGTAGCACTTTCTGACCCCCAGATGGAGTTTCAAGAAACAATGCTGAAAGCCAAAGCATTGATTCAGGCAATGATCATGACAACGCATGGAGTTGTTGATGCCGAACAATACTCTATCCAGGGAATAGAAACAGTTGTATGTAGTTAGGGAAATATGATCTCCCACTCCTCCTAAATTTTTTAATTTTTAATTTTTAATTGGCAATGATGGTTTAATTTGGGAAAATTCACAGATAGAATTAAATGGACAAAAGCGGCAGTGTGTTCCAGGATTAGGGGGAAAAATATGACTAAAATTCTGAGTTTGGGCTTGATATCTTTGTAAATCTCGCTGGTGTTTGTGAGCAATATTAGCTAATTCACTTTCTAAACAAACTAATTCATGATTATTTATTTTAATTAGCTCAGATTCCTGGCAAATTTCTAGATTATAAAATGAAGCCACAGCGGTCTTACCAGGATACAGGTAACGAGCAGCCAGCAAATAAACCAATGCTTGGCGACGGTCAAAAGCAGATTTACCAGTTTTAAAATCTATAATATGTAAACTGTGATCAGACTCAATAAAAACACAGTCCATTGAAGCATATAAACGAAAACCATAATTTTCCTGTTCAATAAAAATTGGTTTAGGAAAACCTTCGTCTCCTGGAGTTAGTTGCAAAATATGTTTACCCAACAGTAGGGGCGCATCTTGATACTTTTGCAATATCTGTAATACTCGGTATTTAACTTGAGTAGTAAAGTAACTTAAGTTAATTAAGTGTGCTACTTTTTCTACCCCATCCGACTGATTTAATAAATCGTGATGATGGTGAAATTCATATACACCTTTTTGAGCTAGGATACCAATTCGCTGTGGTGCTGTGGCTGTTGCTAATAAAGATTTCACCTGTGGTTCATGTTGTCGGGCTTTGATAAAACCGCGCCTCATCTGGCAATGCCAGCGTTCTTGCCCTATAGCTGGGGCAATTAAAGACCAGAGGTGATAACTAACAAAAGGTCGTTCGGGGGTTGACATCGCTCTAGGGCAGTGAGAGAAAATACTCTGGGGATACTTGCGGCTACGCACGCTTTGCGGGAAGCTTCCTAATAGTAATCATGATCAACGGGAGAAAGTAGCAAATATGGGCATCCCTAGCAATTCCAGTAAAATAAAATTTGGTACTGATGGATGGCGCGGAATTATTGCTGATGATTTTACTTTTCCTAATGTGCGAAAAGTAACTAGAGCAATTGCTGTTTATCTGGAAACAGCCTACACTAAAGACCGACCAGTATTGATTGCTTATGACACTCGATTTTTAGCAGATCAATTTGCTCTCAAAGCGGCTGAAGTTCTAGCTGATTTGGGTTGGAACGTCAAAATTACTGACCGGGACTGTCCCACACCAGTAATTGCTTATAACGCCCGTCTCTTGAACTCAGCGGGGGCTTTAATGTTTACCGCCAGTCATAATCCTGCACCCTATTGTGGAATTAAATATATCCCAGATTATGCATGACCTGCCACTCCAGAAATTACTGATACTATTGTGGCAAATATAGAGAGTGCATCTGATGAATTACCTGGTAGTAATCCCTCCGGTACTATTTCTACTTTTGACCCAAAACCTGCCTATCTCCAATTTATCTATACTTTGCTAGATATAGAGCGAATTCGGAGCGCTAACTTAAAGGTCAAGTACGATGCTCTCTATTCCACTTCTCGTGGTTATTTAGATGAAGTTTTGTTACATAGTGGCTGTCAGTTGGAAAGTTTCCACACTTGGCGGGATGTACTCTTTGGTGGGGGTATGCCAGAACCTAAAGGCGAAGAATTAACTGGTTTAGTTGATGCAGTTCGTGCTGATCACGCTGATTTGGGTTTAGCTACAGATGGTGATAGCGATCGCTTTGGCATTGTAGACGAGCAAGGAACTGTTCTCACCCCCAATACCGTATTATTGGTTTTAGCACGTCACTTAATCAAAAATAAAGGTAAAACCGGAGCGATTGTTCGCACTGTGGCTACAACTCACCTTTTAGACAATTTTGCGGCTAAATACAACTTACCAATTTATGAAACTCCAGTTGGGTTTAAATATATTGGTGAGAAGATGCGGGAAACTGCTGTGTTGATAGGTGGAGAAGAATCTGGTGGTTTGAGTGTTATTGGACATATCCCAGAAAAAGATGGTGTTTTAGCTGATATGCTAGTGGCAGAAGCGATCGCCTATGAAGGTAAACCGCTCAGTCAATTAGTCCAGGAAGCTATTGCTGAAGCTGATGGTCCACTGTACAATAACCGTCTAGATTTACATCTGACTGAAGCTCACAAAAATGCGGTGATTGACTTCTTTACTAAAAATCCTCCTACAGAAGTAGTGGGAATTAAGGTGAAGGAAGTTGGACGTAAAGATGGAGTGAAACTGTATTTAGAAGATGGTAGTTGGGTGTTATTACGTCCTTCAGGAACGGAACCTTTGGTACGTGTTTATTTGGAAACTAATTCTCCAGAAAAACTGGTGCAAATGGCTACGGAATTGGAGAGTGCGATGGATAAGTTAAAGTAGTCTGACCTCTCCCAGGTTTTGATCACTCAAAACCTGTCCCTCTCCAAAACGGAGAGGGAAAATTCATATATCTCCCCACCTCCCCACCTTCCCATCTCCATTCTTATGAACAATATTGCTAATTTATTGATATCTATAATTATTGGAATTTGGATAATCGCGATCGCCTTAATATCCGTGCAAAATGCGACACCTGTAGCATTAAAATTTTTAGGCTTTCAATCTATTGAAATTCCCTTTGGTTTACTATTAGCATTTTTTGCGGCGGTGGGTTGGATTGGTGTAGCAGTGCTGCAACCGTTGTGGGAATTGGGAGAGAATCAGAGAAGGAAATCTCAGGTTGATGAAGATGCAGAATTTTTTATAGATGACGAGGATTTTTAGGTTTTTATCTCAACTATTCAGCGTTTTCTTTGAATTTTGAATTTTGAATTTTGAATTCTTCTATCCCCATAATCTTCTTCTTGACTTACCATTTAATCGTTCATGAGTATCTTGCAATAAATTGGGAATATTTAACTCTTCTGGACATTTGGGTAAACAGTCACCACATTCTGTACAACGATTACCTTTCATCCCAGGAAACCAATGACCAGCATTTTCAAACATTCCATAACGATATTCTCCATAATCTTTCATATCGTAGGCTACTGCCAAATTACGTAACCGCAAAATCTTCCGGAATATTGATATTTTCTGGGCAAGGTAAACAAGCATAACATTGACTACATTTATCAGTTCCTAAAATATTTTTTTGTTGGTTTTCTAACCGGGCAAAAATATCAACTTCGGCTGCACTGGACTCCCCATCAAATAAAATTAATTCCTCTGGATTTCCTGGACCAATACTCAGAGTAGTAATCCGAGGGTCATTTAACAAAAAGCGATAGTTTAAGTCTAATGGAGTTAATGGTTGACAAAGTTCTCTTAACGTATCGGGTGGTGTATAAAGTTTACCTCCTTTATCCGCAGGAGAAATAATAAAAACACCCATATCCTTCTGAGCAGCTAGCTGAATGGCTGTTGCATTCCTCTGGAAAAAATAGTAATAATGCAGATTGACAAATTCAAAAAAATCTGTATTGAGAGCCGCGAGAATTATTTCTAGTGGTTCGTGAGTAGAAAAACCAACATGTCGGACTCGACCATCATTGATAGCTTCCTGGACTGCTTGCATACAGCCATCTTTGGCTAGCACCCACTCCAAATGTTGTTGAGTATTTAAACCATGAATTCCTAAACAATCCAGATAATCTAACTGCAATCTTTCTAAAGATTGATTTATGTACCGACGCATGGTGTCACCATCAGCAGTGGGGGGAATTTTGGTAGTAATATAAAGCTGAGTTCGAGGGACTGGCAACCCAGCTTTTAGTGCAACACCAAGATACTCCTCACTTTTGCCGTAACCTCTAGCTGTTTCTAAATGATTAATCCCTAGAGACAAAGCTTTGTTGATTACTTGCTGGACATTTTCAACATTTGCCAAGCAACGCATTGTCCCTAAAGAAAAAATGGAGAAGTGAAGATTGGTTTTCCCAAAGCGTCGGTATTCCATAATTTTAGTGCTGCTAGCATAGTGTTATCTAGCTGAGATTAGTGATGCTGGCAGAATAAACGACTAAAAATGAAGAAATCATGAACTTTTCTTGATGATTTATTCTTGAATTCTTGATGATTTGTTCTTAATTTTTCAGCACCCATCACTCAGCATTTTTCTAGCTTTCGCCATTGCCAAAACGCTTAATCAAATCCTCTGGACGGATATTAGAAATAAATTCCCGGAAAGCTTGCTGTTCAGCTTCATCAGCATCACGGTCAACCGGAATCGAAGCATCAGCAACTACTTCTTCCATTACCCAAATGGGGGTATTTGTACGCAAAGCAATGGCGATCGCATCGCTGGGACGAGCATCAAGTTCTTTTTTGACCTCACCTTGCTGGATAATTAAAGCCGCGTAAAATGTATCCTTTTGTAAGGAATGAATAATTACCCGCTCTAGAGTCATATTCCACATCTCTAGAAGATTCACCATTAAATCATGGGTTAAGGGTCGAGGAGGTTTTTGATTCTCCAGTGCCCCCATAATTGCCCTAGCTTGTTCCTGACCGATATAAATGGGCAAAGCACGACGATCTGAAGCATCCTTCAACAGGATAATCGGGCTGCGGGTTATGGCATCTAATGCTATGCCAGCGACTTTCATTTCAATCATTGGCTAACCCTCTAAAATCCTTTGAGCTACAGGAGTAATACGTAACAAATAATACACACTAACGATTCTGGCTGGAACAGGAATAAACATAAGCTTTATTCTCTATAAATTGCTTCTATTAAACTCCGAACTTGTGGTGAAAACCAGAGTAAGTTAACTGGTAAGCTGAAATTGTTTGCTGGAGTCGGAGTTGGGTATTGGGCATAAGTGTAAAATTTGCCTATCCATTCCCAGATTAGGCATAACTTTTTTGACAATCCTTTTCTCCATCTTTTTTGTACCAACAACTACTTTATCCTATCCTTTGAGAAGAGTTGGTTCTCTGTTAGAAAGAAAGGGAACAGGGAACAGGGAACAGGGAACAGGGAACAGGGAACAGGGAATAGGAAACAGAAAGTGTCCTGTTCCCTAGAACTTTAGTTCTGAGTTTAAAGCTCTCAGTCAAGAAAAAAGATGTTTTTTAAGGAGAGTGGCACAAAAAAACTGCGTCCTTATTTCAATCTCATGTTTTCAAACATGAGTTTTACCTGTTCCCTGTTCCCCGTTCCCTGTTCCCTCTGACTTTGTTTGATTAATATCCCTTGACTCAACAATTAGCAAATCATCAGGAAGAAATTTTACTTTTGAGTCAGAATTACCAGATGATTTAATGGAGAATGGAAGAATAAATAGAGTTAATTTAGCGAAAATAGCCGTGTTCACAGGATTAATCCAAGCATTAGGTACAATACAACCATTAGGGGGTGATTCTTGGCAAATTACTTGTGTTAGCCAATCATCCGCCCAAATTGTGCAGGACTTAGCTGATGGTGATAGTGTGTCGGTAGATGGCGTCTGTTTAACCGTAGAATCCGTGTTAAAAGATGGATTTATTGCCACAGCTTCACCAGAAACTCTTCGTCGCACTACTTTAGGTAGTGAAGAAATGTCACAAAAATACGTCAATTTAGAAACTTCACTACGTGTAGGGGGCAAAGTAGGTGGTCATTTTGTGATGGGTCATGTAGATGGGATGGGTCGATTGCTCTTGGCTCAACAAACAGCTACTTCTTGGGAAATGACTTTTGCAATTCCTAATGCGATCGCCCGCTATATTGTCTCCAAAGGTAGCATTGCCGTCAATGGGATCAGTCTTACCATCGCTGCATATCAACCAGAACCCTCCCAATTTACTGTAGCTGTGATTCCCCTCACTTATGCCCAAACCAATCTTTGCTATTTAGTTCCTGGTAGTTGGGTAAATTTAGAAGGAGATATTTTAGGTAAATATGTCGAAAAATTTCTGAATCCTGGCTATAGTCATGACCAAAATGCCGATGATGCCAATATTAATGAAATTACACCCACGTTTTTAATAGAACACGGCTATTTATGAGGGGCAGGGGGCAGGGGGCAGGGGGCAGGGGGCAGGGGGCAGGGGGCAGGGGGCAGGGGGCAGGGGGCAGGGGGCAGGGGGCAGGGGGCAGGGGCAGGGGGCAGGGGGCAGGGGGCAGGGGCAGGGGCAGGGGGCAGGGGGCAGGGGGCAGGGGGCAGGGGCAGGGGGCAGGGGGCAGGGGGCAGGGGGAGAAGAGAATTTAAAATATATTCTCCCCATCTCCCTATCTCCCCATCTCCGGTTTTCCCCCCTGCACCCTGCACCCTGCCCCCCTGCCTCTTCCTCTCCCCCCTACTCCCCCTGCTCCCCTGCTCCCCTGCTCCTCTGCTCCCCTGCTCCTCTGCTCCCCTGCTCCTCTGCTCCCCTGCTCCTCTATTTCTGAGCCACTTGAGGTGGTAAACTAGGAATAGATTGTGAGAGAGCAGTTTGTAATTGTACTCCTGGATTAACAGCCACCCAACCATCCTGAGTCAGATGACGAACTTCAAAGTGGAGGTGAGTCTTGGTGGAGTTACCAGTACTACCTACTCTACCCACCACAGTGCCGGGTTCTACCCATTGACCAGGTTGAACAAATATTTCCGATAAATGACCATAGAGAGTTTGTTCAGCTGAATTATGATTAATCACCACAGCTAAACCGTAACCACCCATCCAATCAGCATTTTGGATTTGGCCTTTTTGAGCCGCTAAAACTGGTGTCCCATAAGCTGCACCTAAGTCTGTACCAGAGTGGAAACGGCTATTGCCAGTAATTGGATGAACTCGCCACCCAAAGAACGAAGTAATCGGAGCCGGAACCGATAGAGGATAAAAAATTCCTGCACCACCACGGTAAGCAAATGTCCCACTATAAGGAATTTGTGGTAATACTGAAGCTAAAGCAAAATCATAAGCTACATTGCTGGGACGAGGTGGAAGATTACCTTCGGTCATTGGTGGGGGTAGAGTACCAGCACTAGGAGCAATCGGGGTAGAACTGACTGTGCTTGTACTAGAAAATTCTCCAGGATTGGGAATGAACCGATGGGGATGATATCCACTTTTTGTATTACTACCAATACTAGTTTCAGCACTTGACCAGTGACTACTAGTAGAACTACTAACACTAGTATCTCTTGTCCCCCGAACTGATGCAGGTACATCAGCTAATGTAGAGTGTTCACTTTTTTCTAACCAACTAGGTGCTGCTTTTCTTTCGGAATTAGCGACACGGGGGTGTTGGGTGGCTTGGGCACAACTACCTGGTATACCTTGTCCAGACCCTATCACCGTGCGACATCCACTGGAGCGCTCTGTAATCACTACAGAATTAGGTGCTTCATAAGTACCTGTAGTGTTATTGCTATAATCAGTGGGGTCAATATAGGTGTTATTGTAATCCTTAGTTTTCCCTGTTGTAGTATTAACAGTATTATGAGGTTTCTTTGTAGTCTCAGCCACTTCTGAGGTTGCTTCAGATTCTCGGTGAGTAGTAGATTGAGATTTTGATTCCTGAGTATGTTTAGGAGATACCCGTGGAGTATCTCTGGTTGGTCTAGAGAAGATGACTACAGAAGCTTCGTCATCAGCCTCAACTTTAGCCTTGGGCTGTTTGATTGACTCTGTTGATTGAGAAATATCTTCTTGACTAAGTTTCTTTCTCAATCTAATTCGCCGTTGAGAAAAATCGGCTGGGTGTGGATTGGATTCAGGATTTGCAGTAGTTTTAATAACTAAGTTTTTAGGCTGTGCTGATGTGGAATTTTCGCTAGTCGGCACAATATTATCGACGGACGATCCAGTATCAGCAAATACAAATCCGCCGCTAAGTAGACTAATGCTACTCAACCAACATAGTCCCTGTGCGGGGATGGAAGAGGCCAAGCGTTTAGTCTTTAAACCCCATGGCCATGAATAGTACAAATTTTGATGGACAGATTTATGGCGCTGCGTCATTTTCTCTCTCAGTTGTGTGTAATAAGTCTAAAAAGATGATGCTAGAGCAGAAATGAGAAATAGAGTCTAGCCTATATTGTATAATTCATTGCTAGTGCTAACCAACTGATTAGCAATTTACGCTAACAATTAAACAGAAGACTTGCGATAACCCAAACTGATTGTACCCGGTTCTACAGAAAATTCTGGTCTTATGAATTTATCTCTATCATCGGTATCATTTGATTCTAATTGTAGCCGAAGATTACCCTGAGGAGTTACCCCTACAACAATAGCGGAAAGTTGATTAACTAAGACTTGATCACCCATATTAATGAGCAGATGAAGATAGTGAGACAAGAGAATGTCTATTCCTTCTTGGAAAAGACACTTAAGACCGGACTCTATCCCCAACAAAACTGTGGAAATGAGTATTTCCAGACATGGGATGGGCTGATCATCCCGATAACTTTGCCAAGATTCTAAGTTAATGCCCGTTTCTGGAACTGGGTTAGTCCAGTTAATACCAACACCTATAACTGCTTGGGTAATTTGTCCTTGATTGATTTTGGTTTCCGTCAAAATGCCGCCTAATTTGCGACCATCTAAAACTAAATCATTAGGCCATTTTATCCCCACATTAACACCACATTTTTGTAAATGTGCCGCAATTCCCCAAGCACTGGCTAATGTTAACTGATAAGCATCAATGGCATTTAGTTTAGGATTTATTGCCACAGAAAGATATAGTCCCCCAGATGGAGAAAGCCATTGACGCCCCCATTGTCCTCTACCTGATGTTTGTTCTGTAGCAATAACTACGCATCCTGGTTTAGCACCCTGATGCAACAATTCCCAGAGTGTTTTGTTAGTTGAAGAGAGGTTATCAAAAATATGTAGAGAAAATGGTAGATACGGATACTTACGATCTGTTTTGAGCGCGTTTACCAAAAGTTGCTGATCTAATCTCACACCAGTTTACCTAAATCCCGTTGTTCAAGTTAACATGAATTGGACTTTGTTATTTATATTGAGGTTCGGTTTAAGATGCACACTTGGCTTTGGCGTGATTGGGAAGGTCTACCCTACCTCACTTGTAATATTTTAGAACTTTGGCATCATGGCTTTTTTACTCAGCAGTTTTCGCCTCGTTTACCTCAAGACTTAACTCCAGTGCTGCAACCAGACGCTTTAACTTATCGTTTGCAACAAGTACATGGCAATACTGTTCTTACACCCACAGAAATTGATCATCAATTAGATGCTACTGAGCAAAATTTGGCTTTAGCTGACGGTTTAATCAGCGAGCAGTCATTGCAAGCTGTGTGGGTAGCTTCTGCTGACTGTACACCTGTACTCATTGGTGATGTCAAGACGGGACAAGTATCGGCAATACATGCTGGTTGGCGAGGAACTGCCGCCAAAATCGTTCCCCACGCTATTACCAGGATGCTCACCCAAGGTAGTCACCTGAAAGATTTGCGAATCGCTATGGAACCGGCGATTGCTGGTGAGGTTTATCAAGTTGACCTAGATGTAGCTGCGGCAGTTGGGAGTACCATTATATCATATAACGAACCCGAAAAAATTATCGATTTCTTATTTGACCTACCCAATTCACCTTTATTAAAAGATCCGGAACCGGGAAAAGTCCGGTTAGATGTACGTCGGGTCAATGCCCTGCAAATAGAAGGTTTAGGTATTAGTCCTGAACAAGTGGCGATCGCACCCTATTGTACGTTCCAAAACCCAGAGTATTTCTTTTCTTACCGTCGGGAAAAAGAGAAAAAAATCCAATGGTCGGGAATCGTTAGCGTAAAGGTTAGGGAATAATCTTGTTAGAGCAGTGAAATGCGATACACACAAATAAAACATCAACTTGGACATAAGATTAATCATATCTTCGGTGTTTATCAGGGGATTTCACTCAAGTTTAAGTTTATTTTCGTCGTGATTCTCTGTCTCCTAATTGTGATGACCATCGGCGTCTGGAACTTAGATAAAATACAAGGAAAGATTTTTGAAAATCAGGAACTTATCCGGACTAAATTAGTACTTAATTTCGGTCAAGCTAGTCGTAATTACGTAGTCAAACACTTAGCACCTGCCGTAGAAAAATACACAGATGAAATGATTTTTGAAGCTAAATCAAATGCTTTTGCTACCCGGAAAATTTTTGAATTGTTTAATGAAAAAATCCCGGAATATATTTATAGACAAACCGCACTAAATCCCCTAAATCTTGCTGATACAGCCGATGAGTTTGAAGCCCAAATTATTGCTAATTTTAACAATAATCGAGGGATTAAAAATCTAACTGGTTACAAGCAAGATCATCATCAAGAATTTTTTTATGTAGCAGAACCAATCCTAGTAGAACCAAGTTGTTGGGAATGTCATGGTACACCAGAATCTGCTCCTCGCAAAATTGTGGAAACATATGGCACAACTCATGGTTATAACTGGAAAATTGGAGATATTGTCAGTGCATTGATAATTTATGTGCCGACTAAGGATCTTCAGGTAAATCAGACTTTGATGATTGAGAGTGTTTTAGGAATCTTTATTTGCTTAACCATTACTCTAATTATTCTCATATATATCTCGTTTGATAAATTAGTTGGTCGGAGAATAGAACAAATTTCTCATGCAATGAATCAAGCCGCATTGAATCCTAACTATAGTGTAAAAATTGATGATTCAGCCACTGATGAAATTGGGATTATGGCTAAGATATTTAATCGAATGACAGATTCATTAAATGATTTATACACTCATTTAGAATTAAAGGTAGAAGCACGTACAGCCGAATTAGAACAAACATTACAAGAACTAAAAATTACTCAAACTCAATTAATTGAAAATGAAAAAATGTCCAGTTTAGGACAATTGGTAGCTGGTATTGCTCATGAAATAAATAATCCGGTCAGTTTTATTTCTGGAAATCTTAATTATGCTCAAAAATACACTCAAGATTTAATCACATTAATTCACTTATTTCAGCAATATTATCCAGAGCTAGATCCGAAAATTCAAGAATATATTGAAGAAATGGACTTAGATTTTTTGGCTGAAGATTTACCAAAGTTATTAACTTCTATGCAAATAGGAAGCGATCGCATTAGCAACCTGGTTTTAATTTTGCGAAACTTTTCTCGCTTAGATGAAGCGGAAATGAAATATGTTGATATTCATGAAGGGATTGAAAGCACTTTAGTTATTTTGCATCATCGTTTACAACCAAAATCAAATTATCCCAGGATTGAAATTATTAGAGATTATGAAAATCTCCCTTCAATAGAATGCTATCCAGGACAACTTAATCAAGTATTTATGAATGTGTTGAATAATGCTATAGATGCGATTAAATCCTGTTTTGTACTAGTGGAAACTGAAAAAATGCAAAATAATGCTCCTCAGATTTGCATTAAAACTAAAATGTCAAGTTCTCAATTTATGGTTTTAGAAATTTCTGATAATGGAGTGGGGATGACAAAGGAAGTTAAAGAGCAAATATTTAATCCCTTTTTCACGACAAAACCCGTTGGTCAAGGAACCGGATTAGGATTATCAATTAGCTATAAAATTATTGTAGAAAAGCATCATGGTTCAATTGTATGTGAATCAGCTTTAGGGAAAGGGACAACTTTTTATATTAAAATTCCGGTTAGACAAACTGTTTAATAATTAAAATTGCGATCGATGTCAACCCTAGATTTAATTTCAGATGCAGCTATGATTCGCGAGATATATATTGGAAGACAATTTCCAACCGGTAATGTTGCTATTATTGAGTTAACGCTCTTTGGTTCAGTTAAGGGAGGAAGGTAATATTGTCATTCTGACGGTCGGGAAGAATCTCGCGAGATCCTTCCCGACCGTCAGGATGACAGTATAGGGATTCTAGGCATTTTTAGGCTTAACTGAACCGTATTGGGTTTTAACTCCCTAATTCTGAAATTATACCGTGGCATAGGGGCGTATGCAATACGCCCCTACCTATGTGTAGTTAAAGTACTTAAAGCTGTTTTCAATAATTCCTGATGCATTAATGCTCTATTCTTTAAAGATTCTATTCGCTCAGATGCTAGAGGTTGACTATTATAATAATGCTGAATCCATGTCTGACTAATTAAATTAATATCATCTGGTAAATTTACCAAATCCCAACCAGGCATTTCTACATCTTCCATCAAGCGATTAACCTTGGGGTCATAACTTAACGCAAAACAGCGACAACCTTCCGCAGCAGCCATAATTAAACTATGTAACCGCATACCAATGGCCATGTCTACTCCCCGAAACACACCTTTGAGTTGTTGTGGTGCTTCTAGACACAGAATTTTACTTACATCTTGGAGATGAGGTTGAATTGCTTGAGCAATGCTTAAATCTTCACTTTTTTGAAATGGTAGTAGTAAAATGAAGGTCTGGGTAGCTGTTTGGAAATTCACCAAAGCCTGAGTTAAATTCGCTAATCGGGTGGGTGTGAGTTGAGGATGCGATTGCAAGGTAACTGCAACTCTAGATGTAGGTAAATCTGATAATTCTGGGACTGCTGTTGATGCTAAAGCCCAAACTGGGTCAGGAGCAAGCAGATAAGGAATTTGCCAATTAGATAATAACTCAGCACTAGAGCGATCGCGGACACTAACTTGAGTACAACCAGCAAAAGTCTGTTTAGCTAACCAACGAGTTTGAGGACGCAATAAAGGACCGATACCCTGTCCCCAAGCTACAGTTTGCAAACCCATCTGCTGCGCTAAAGCCATCAGACCTCCATAATAAAAAGGGCTGATGCTGCTAGTGACATCTTGAATCAAACTCCCACCCCCCCAAATCAAAGCATCACCATCACGCAAAGCTTTGAGAACAGGTAAAACTGCCATGCGATTGATACTTTCTACACCATATCGCTGATAAGTTTCATCCGGATTACCCGAAAGCACCACAGGTGTAACATGAGGTGGTAACATTTGCAAAAGTGTTGCTAATAAAGCTTCATCACCACCATTCCCTTTACCGTAATATCCAGATAATAATGCCCGCATCTTTGCCATTTTAGATTTTAGATTTTGGATTTTGGATTTAAGACCAGGGAAACCCGACCCTTATCAATCAACTACTGACCACTAACCATTATGCATGTTTTGTCAATTCCCACTTGGATTATTCATATTTCTAGCGTTATTGAGTGGATAGTAGCCATTTGGTTAATCTGGACTTATGGTGAACAGACTAATAACCGTAGCTGGTGGGGATTATCTTTTGCCATGTTACCAGCTTTAATCAGTGCTATGTGTGCCTGTACTTGGCATTACTTTGATAATGCTGAGTCTCTAGAATGGATAGTAACACTCCAAGCCACCACCACTTTAATTGGTAATTTTACCCTTTGGGCAGCAGCAGTAGCAATTTGGCGTTCTACTAAAGCTACAAATATCCAGTAACTCTACTCCCCCCATCACCCCACCTCCGCATCACCCCACCTCCCTCAAAATTATGTCCAAAGAAACCCTATTTGCTCTTTCGTTATTTCCCTACTTAGGTTTTTTATGGTTTATTAGCCGTAGTCAACAAATGCCACGCTTGGCTCTATATGGGTTTTACGGTACTTTAGTATTTGTTGCCATTACCATTCCGGCGGGAATTTATGCCAAAATCCATTATGGAGCATCATTAGCCAATGTAGATTGGTTACATGGTGGTGCGGAAGTATTTTTAACCCTTTCTAATATCCTAATAGTTATGGGTTTTCATCAAGCTGTACAGCAGTTAAAAACTAAAAATTAAATTTTTCTAAAATTCAGGAAATAAATGGACGTAATACCAGCAATTGATTTATTAGCAGGTCGTTGTGTACGACTACATCAAGGAGATTATGAAAAATCTCAAGTTTTCAGTGATAATCCGGTAGATGTAGCTAAATCTTGGGTAGAGCAAGGTGCAACTAGATTGCACTTGGTTGATTTAGATGGTGCAAAAGCAGGTAAAATCGTTAACCTAGAAGCCATTGAAGCCATTACTCAAGCGGTGACAGTACCCATAGAAGTTGGGGGAGGATTGCGCGATCGCTCCAGTGTGCAACAATTATTTAATCTTGGTGTGAAATGGGCAATATTGGGAACTGTTGCGGTAGAGCAACCCCAATTAGTACAAGAACTTTGTCAAGAATTTCCTCAACAGATTATTATTGGTATTGATGCTCGCAATGGACTAGTCGCAACTCGTGGATGGTTAGAAACTTCATCTGTATTAGCTACTCAATTAGCAATACAAATGCAAGAGCTAGGGGCGGCAGAGATAATTTATACCGATATTAACCGAGATGGTACACTCACAGGTACCAAATTTAGAAGCATTGCGAGAACTAGCACAAGGAATATCGATACCTGTAATTGCTTCTGGTGGAGTCAGTTCTGTGACTGATTTACTGAGTTTATTAGCATTAGAACCCCAAGGAGTAACAGGTGTAATTGTCGGTAAAGCCTTATATACTGGAGATGTAGACCTCAGAGAAGCCTTACGGGCAATAGCTTGGGAAGAATTCAAGATATTTCTCCTAATTTAGATTTTTCTACTTTTGCTTAATTAAGATATAGGTTGAACAATATAGCAGGAGTTAGGAGTCAGGATTCCTAACTCCTACACCTTAACGAAAAGACTTTTTCCGCAAGCCCTATTTAGCTTTTACTTGACTTTTAGCCTGTTCTAAAGCTATCTCTTTAATAGCTTGATAAGAATTAACATTAGAAGTTCCTTCAATTGCTTTCACTGCTAAATCTTGAACTTGTTTCAGCGCCGATTCTAATTGCTTAGAAAGATTTTGAATTCTGGTTTCTTGATTGTTAATTGTCTGTTCCAAAGATTGGAGTCTTTGTTCATAAAAACGTTTCTGTCCTTCAACTTCCTTCGCATATAAATCTGATTTAGTCTTAGCTTGGTAATGAGCAATTCCTTTACCCTCATCTGCGGCTTTTTTAATTGCTGCTTCTTTATCTTTGGGGAATATTTCTACCTTAGCTTTAGATTCTGCAAATAATTTTTCCCTTTCGGCAATTGCTTTTTCCCGTTCTGTCCATAATTTATTTGTTTCTTGTTGCAGTTCTTCTAATTCTTGATATAAAATTTTCTGCTGCTGTTCATATTCCTCACTTGCTAATTTACGCTGAAGTTCTAAATCATATTTATATTCTGCTATATCTCGTTGTCGAGTTCTGCTGAGATTATCATTACGTTCTTTAATGGTTCTTTGATATTCTTGTTGTTCTTTTTCCCAAGTATTTTTATCATTCTAATAACTTCTTGAGTTAAAATTTCATAACGTTGGCTATATTCTTCTTGATAAGCTTTATCATTATCTTCATACGATTGAATCAGAGTATCTAAAATACCTTCAGAAACTTCCAAATTATGTAGCTGTGTTAATTGCTGAACTTCATTTTCTACAGATTGTCTAATTTCTCCTAATTTAGAAGCCTTAGTAGTTAATTGTTCTGATAATTCATTCGCAGCACTACCAAAACCTAATTGAATTTTTGCTAGGTTTTCAATGGTACTATTCATTTTTTGTTGGATGCTGGTAGTGGTTTGAGTCATAACTGTTTTCGCTTCTACTTTTGTTTCTAATTTTGGCTCTACTTTTGGTGATTCTTTAATTACTGTTTGCGGAGGTAGAGATTTGTTCTCTTTGAGAGCTTCATCAAGTTGGGATTTGATTTCAGCTTTTTCCTTAGCTAATTCTTCATAAGCTTGCAGAATTTCTACTTTCGTATTTTTATCAGTTATTTTTTTAACTGCCATAATAAACCTCTAATTAAGGAGTAGTGAAGTATGTTAATTATGTGCAAAATCTCAGCCAAATAGTTCATGCTATTTTTAATCGTGGAGCAGGCATCTTGCCTGCCATTCAAGTCAGGTTAGGCGGGCAAGATGCCCGCTCCACAAACAAATTTAGAATGTTCAACTTTGTAATATCATTATTTACTAGCACCAGCATTACCAAAAGCTCTCATTGCCAAGTCTTGTGCTTGTGTCAATGCAGTTTGTAATTGAGTCGAAATACCTTCAATTTGCTGAGTTTGTTTCTGGATTGTTTCTTGAAGAGATTGAACCTTTAATTCATAATTTTGTTTACTCGCTTCCCATTCTTTCTCAAATAAATCAGCCTCAATCTTAGCTCTTTGGCTGGTTTCTTTAATTGCTTCTTCCCTTGATTTCTTAATTGCTTCTTCCAATTCTGCTGGGAATGATGCAATTTTTTGTTGATATTCAGCTAATAAGGATTGTCCTTCACTCAGAATTTTTTCTCTTTCAGCCCAATCTTTGTCCTTTTGAGTACTGATTTCTTGAATTTCCCTTTCTTGTTTACGCTTTCTGGATTCGTAAGCATCAGTATTTAGTTTTTGGGTAGTTTCTAATTTATATTCATACTCTTCTTCTTCCTGTTGACGTTCTTTAGCAGATAATTCATTATATGCTTGGAGTTTTTCGGCAAACTCTGCTTGCTCTTTTTGCCATTCCTTACGTCTGAGCGTAATTTCTTTTTCTAAAGCTTCTTTTTTATTAGTAGTATCTTGCTCCAGAATTCTTAACTTTTCTCGATGTTCCTGAGTTAAAATATCTAAAGTATCCGCAACAACTCTAATTTTCTGAAGTTCTTTAAGTCGTTGAGTTTCAATTTCTATAGCTTGAGTCAGTTCATCTAATTTGGAGTTTTCTTGAGCTAACTTTTCTGATAACGAAGCCACAATACTACCAAATTCTAACTGTAAATCAGCTAAACCTTTAACTATACTATCAACAGTATAGTTAGATGCTGCTGCCAGAATCTCTTGATTTTTTACCTTATCAGCTTCTTCCTGTTTCGTTGCTATTTTTGAGTCCAGTTGTTTTCTTTCGGCACAAATTTGTTGAAATGCTTGCACTAGTTGTTGTTTGCTGTCTTTTACTGCAACTGTTGTCATTTTTCAACCTCCTCTATCTAAACAATTATAGTACTCATGTACTAATAGAGCATACTCAACTAGTCTTTTAATGTCAAGACTAAATCAAAAGCATTCTTCTAGTCATTTTCACAGCAAAAGCACTAAGATTCTTTACAGTCTATGTTATTTCTTATATGGAAGAATTGTGATATATGCTACAATTTAATTACAACATCTGCACCCAAAATTAGATCAAGTGCACTGAAGTTGGATAATTGGAATCAGTACTGGGAAAACCCAAAAAAGCGTGATACAATGTATACTACTGAATTGACTAAGTATTCTGCTACAGGAGATATTGGGCAAACTAGCCGGATTCTGGTAGTGGAAGATGAAGAAATGATCCGCGAAATGCTCGTAGTGGCTTTGGAGGAAGAAGGGTATGAAGTTATAACTGCCCTGGACGGGCGATCAGCGATAGAATATCTAAAAAATCCTGAGCCGAATTTAGGGGAATTAACATTTGACTTGGTAGTTCTAGATTTAATGTTACCCCAAATTAATGGGCTAGATATTTGCAGACTATTAAGGCATCAAGGCAACCCAGTCCCAATTTTAATGGTGAGTGCTAAGGGTAGTGAAACTGACCGAGTTTTGGGATTAGAAGTAGGAGCAGATGATTACTTAACTAAACCCTTTAGCATGCGAGAGTTAATTGCTCGATGTCGGGCACTGCTTCGCCGTCAGCGTTTAAGTGGTTTACCGCAGTTACCTGTGTTAAAGTACAAGGACGTAACCTTAAATCCTCAAGAATGTCGGGTTTTAGTACGTGGTCAGGAAGTAAATCTTTCGCCAAAGGAATTTCGCTTACTAGAACTGTTTATGAGCTATGCCCGTCGGGTGTGGTCGCGGGAACAGTTATTAGATCAAGTCTGGGTGCCAGATTTTGTCGGAGATAGTAAAACGGTAGATGTACATATTCGCTGGTTACGCGAAAAGTTAGAGCAAGACCCTAGTCACCCAGAATATATCGTGACTGTTAGAGGTTTTGGTTATCGATTCGGATAATGGGTGGATATGGTTGTTAGTTTTTATTAATCACAAACCAACTAACGACGCAAATGTTCTTATTGGGATTTTTTCTGGGTTTAGCGGTGGCTTTTAGTTTTTGGGTTTGGCAACAATTTCAACTTAGTCGTTGTTTGCAGCAAGTCCACCAACCGTTAACCTCTCATTTTCATGGTCATGAAGTACCATTACCTCTGGTTCCTAGTTTACGTCAAGCTATTACCGGGATACAACGACAACAACAGCTGATGCAGGAGTCGTTACAGACTTATGTAGATCTGCTGGATTTTGCTCCTCTAGGATATTTACAGGTAGATGAAGAAAATCAACTGTTATGGTGTAATCAACAGGCTCAGGAAATATTGCATCTGCAAAGGTGGCAACCAGGACAAGTCCGTTTATTGCTAGAGTTAGTTAGGTCTTATGAACTTGATCAGTTAATTGAACAAACTCGCGATTGGCAAAAACCCCAAATTCGAGAGTGGGTGTTTCATCCTTCTTATGATCGTGTTGCTACTATATTAGAACCGAAGTCTTTGGCTTTACGTTGCTCTAGTTTACCTTTACCCCAAGGGCAAGTCGGAGTTTTTCTGGAAAATCGTCAGCCTTTAATCGAAATCAATCAAGAACGCGATCGCTCTTTTTCTGATTTAGCACATGAACTCAGGACACCACTCACTTCCATCCGCTTGGTGGTGGAAACTTTACAAGGACGTTTAGACCCAACGCGCAATCGCTGGGTTAATCGCTTGATGCAAGAGGTTGACCGCTTAATTCATTTGGTGCAAAGTTGGTTAGAGTTGACTCAAATGGAAGCTAATCCCAGTATGCAATTAAAGATTGAAGCTGTGGAAATGCGATCGCTGATTGCTTCAGTTTGGGAAACGTTAGAACCATTGGCAAAAAGACAGCATCTGAGTTTAAACTATTCAGGTCAAGAAACTGTCTGGATTAAAGCTGACCGCTTTCGGATTTATCAAGTCTTTCTGAACTTACTAGATAATTGTATTAAATACAGTCCCCCTTGTACTTCCATTGATATAGAAGCTAAAATAATAACACCACCAAATTCTCACCAAGTTCATTTTGATTACCAGCACCTAGAAATCAATATTATTGATTCTGGAGTAGGTTTTGCAGAAATAGACTTACCTCATGTTTTTGAGCGGTTTTATCGGGGAGACAAAGCTAGAACTCGTGACTCATTGCGAGAAGACAATTCTACTACACCGATTATTGGTAGTGGTTTGGGTTTAGCAATAGTTCGGCAAATCGTAATTGCCCACGGGGGTTTAATTAAAGCGATGAACCATCCTGAAACTGGTGGAGCTTGGATGCAAATAGAACTTCCAGAAGTCGTGGCAAAGGAACCAATGCAAGATTATACTTAATGATATCTTCACCTTTGAGAATATAAGTGTGAAAGCTGTTTTTTATGACCCCAATTCAGATCAAGCCCAGCTAGCACGTGCCATTCGGCGTTTAGAACGGGATGTATTACGTATGGGTGCTCTAGTTGAACAATCATTTCGGCTGAGTCACCAAGCGTTATTTGCCCGTAATTTAACAGCTGCTGAGGAAATTCCTAGATTAGATAAAAAAATTGATCGCTTTTATCGGCAAATCGAATCTGATTGTATGTCAATTATGACCATACAATCACTTTTGCCTCAGGATTTACGTTGTCTAAGCGCATTTATGCAGCTAGTGCGAGATTTAGAGCGAATTGGGGATTACGCTCAGGATTTAGGGGAAATTGCTGTAAAAATATTTCCTTATCCACCACATACGACTTTACCAGAAATTGCGGTGATGTCCCATCATGCTCAGGCCATGTTAGCTACTAGCTTAGTTGCTTTAGCTGATTTGGATGCCATTGGGGGCAGAGGTTTAAAGCGTTTGGATGATACGGTAGATAATGATTATGAGCGTTTGTACCAAACTTTAGCCCATCAACGGGATGTTCCTGGGGTAGTAGAGCCAATTTTGCTTTTAACTTTAGCCATTCGTTATCTAGAACGAATGGCAGATCATTCTACTAATATTGGTCAACGCGTAGCTTATATAGTTACTGGTCAACGGTCTTAAGTGAGGAGGGGCAGAGGGTAGTGTGTTAATTGTGTATAAAATCCCGGCAAAATAGTTCATGCTATTTTCAGGCGTGGAGCGGGCATCTTGCCCGCCATTGAAGTCAAGCGGGCAAGATGCCCGCTCCACGACCCTATCTTCTCAAACTCCGAGGGTCAAGGGCATCTCGCAAACCATCACCCAAGAGGTTAAAGGCTAAAACTGTGAGAATAATTAATATAGTTGGAGGCCATATTAACCAGGGTTGTAATACTAAAATAGAAGCATTACTAGCTAAAGAAAGCATATTCCCCCAAGATGGATCAGGTTGTTGAATACCCAAACCGATTAAACTCAATACTGCTTCTGCACCAATAAAGCTAGGCACGGCTGAGGTAGCAGAGATAATTACAAATGTGGCGGTTTGCGGCAAAACATGACGGATGATAATATACAATGGTTTTCCCCCCATTGCTTGGGCGGCTTGTACGAATTCTCGCTCTTTAATTGAGAGTACTTGTCCACGGATTACCCTCGCTAAACCGGCCCAACCAATTACAGAAATTATCACAATGATCAACACAAAACGTTGAGTATTGCTTAAACTACTGGGTAAGACTGTAGTTAATGCCACCAAAAGATAAATACTAGGGAAAGTCATCAACACTTCTGCCAAGCGCATAATGATGATGTCTATGAATCCCCCAAAGTAACCAGAAATCCCACCCATCAGCAATCCAACGGGAAAAGAAACTCCCACACCAAAAATCCCAATAAACATACTGATGCGACCACCATGCAAAAGACGACTAAATTGGTCACGTCCTTGCTCATCAGTACCGATAAGATTAATTTTTCCCTCGCCAGTAGTACCAAATAAATGCCACTTTAAGGGAATACCAGGAAAGATAGTTACTTCTTTCCATTGAGGTGGTAGTGGTAAACTAATTCGCAATAATTGATATTGTTGAACCATTGACAAACAAACGTACAGGTGAAGGCTTTTTCAAATCTACAATCAATTTGCGATCGCCCGTTTCTAAATTTGTATCGCCCTGAATGGTGTGATAAACGTGAGGCCTCACAAATTTTCCTGACGGAGAAACCCAATGGATTTGAGTGGGTGGGAGTAGAGAACCATTCGGCTGGGAAACATAAGGGTCATAAGGAGCGATGAAATCAGCTGCAATTACTGACAAATAAAATATTAATAGTAAAATTCCCCCAAATTGTGCTAAGGGATTTTTCTTTAATCTATGCCACCAATTCATAATTTTCCAGTTAATATAGAAATCCGTTTTGAGTTTTGAACGTATTCGTTTAGACAGGCAGGGGGCAGGGTAGCAGGGGGAGAATAAGAAGTTTTTTTGCAATAACGTCAGTTAGAGAAAAATTCCCTAATCAGAAATTTTCCCCTCTGCCCCTCTGCCCCTCTGCCCCTCTGCCTCTTCTCCCATCAGTCCTAACTAAGCATGTAATTGCTCTACTAAATACCTAAGTTCTTCATGTTGGGATTCATGTTCGACGACAAATACATTTGAGTAAAGGTTAGCCAAGATTTGCTTGCCTTGCTGTGTTAAAGACAAATAACGGAGTCCGTCCCGAATATAGGGATAAACTCCATTCCAGTAAAACTTAGCATAGTTCTTACGTAAATCAGCCGGGTTTTGATAACCTAAAACTTTATTAATCCCCGTTTCCTCAAATTCATAGAATAAAGAAGTGATTTTTTTTAAGTACCGTGGGTCACTTAATTGACCAATTAAGTCTGCTGCTCTGACTAAACCAGCAAAGCTATGGGTATCTTGATGATCTTCTGCGGTAGGAACAGGAAACCTAGTTAATTCAATATTTCGCTTGATTACTTCCGCATCAATTAAGGTGTGACCACCAAAACGTTCATTAATAAACAATTTAGCTCGATCAACATGATATGGAGTTAGACTGGCATCAGAAGCTCCAGCAGTTAGAGAAATCATTTTCCCATTTTGACCAGTGGAGTAAAAACCTTCTAATTCCTTATCTTGTCGGCATACTCCTTTGACATAGCCAATATCATGGCAAACTAATGAGATAATAAAGTGTAACCAGTCTTCACTAGAAACTCCACCTTCGCGAATATGTTTACCACGGAGGATTTCTTGTCCCACCAGAGTAACTAGGACGGAATGTTCGACATTATGATATAGAGCATCGCTATTGGCTATATTTTCTAAAGCCATACTACCAGCCCAGGCAATGATGTCTTGATAGTCTGTTTTTAAGCAGCCATAAGTACGACTATAGCCTTCTCGAATTTGATTGACAAAAGCATCAATTAAAATTTCAGTGGCGTTGAACATACTGGATTTTCAGGAGATAAGGATTTGAGATTATTTTGTTGTTTGCCAACGTTAGTTTGTCGCTGAGGATGAAGGGGAGAGGCATAATTGATAAAATTAGTATAGCAATTAACATAAACGCTTTTCACCCCTATGACATAAATCTATATCATGTTCATCAGACTTTTTGTGGATATGATTGGGAATCATAATCCCACAATATTATATATATTATGAATATGAATTTAATATGAAAATTATGTATGTAGGGAGGTCAAGAAATTTAGATTGTTTGTTTCTAAAATTAAATAAATCAGCAATATATTTAGCTAAGTGAATATACTTAACCGAATTAATGGATACCATTCCTAGCCTCTTCCGTGTGCTGATCATTTGGATTTAGTCAATATACTGAGGGATACAGACTTGCTAAATCTATAAAATGCATCATAGTAGATATATATATTAAAAAATCTCAAGCTTTCTTAAAGAAAGTTTCAAAATTTAGGCAAGTAGGTCTATGACATCAGGAAATGAGAATTTTTCAGAGATGGAAATAGTTGAACCTGCAATGGATGCAGACAAAATCTCACCCATACAGGTACATCAAAAACTAACCCCCCCTTGGTTAATACCATTGTTTTTGGGGACTAGTTTGGGAATTGCGATTGCCTTCATTAGTGGTAGTGCATTCAAATCTGGGACAGGAAATCAAGCAGATAAGGCGGCTAAAGAGACAAAATCATCAATGACAGTAACTGTCAACCCAGTAGAGACAACCAGTATATCCCTAAAGCTGACAACTACTGGTACAGTAGCAGCTCGTGACTTAATTCCCGTTTTGGCACAAACTAATGGTTTGCAAATTAAGCAAATTCCCAACAATATCAAAGAAGGGACTACTGTAGAAAAAGGTCAAGTTTTAGCCATCCTGGATGATTCGGTACTACAAACCCAAATTAGCCAAGGACAAGCAGATATAGATGCCAAGCAAGCTGATCTTAAATCTAGACGAGCGGATTTGCAATCAAAAAGGGCATCCGTAACGGCAAATCAGGCAATAGTCAAGCAAAGACAAGCAGACGTCACTCAAGCTAATGCGGCATTAGAAGAAGCAGAAAGGAATTTTCGGCGTTATAAACAACTTGCTAATGGTGGAGTGATTAGTCAACAGGAATTAGAGAATCGCTCCTTTAATGTGAAAACTGCCCTAACTACTATAAATAGTGCCAAAGCAGGTGTTAGTAGCGCCCAAGAAATTATGCGTAGTACTGAAGAAAATGTCCTAAGTGCCGAAGAAGCTGTTCGTAGTGCTGAAGCTGCGGTTCGCAATAGTGCGGCTAAAGTAGCACAACTAAAAACTCAGTTAGCACAAACAGTAGTGCGATCACCAGTGTCGGGAATGATTGCCGAAAAACTAGCTAGAGTAGGAGATGTCACAGGTGTAGCCCCACAAACCCAATTGGGAACAGTGATTGGTGGCTCACAAAAGTTATTCTCCATCATTGAATTTGGACAATTAGAACTGCAAGCGAAAGTGCCACAAAATCAGCTCGTCATTGGTGAACATCTCAGCGAGGGTAAAAATTAGCACTGATGGTGATAATCAAGTATTTTTAGAGGGGAGAGTCAGAGAAATCAAGCCCGTAGTCAGTGATCAAAAACGGGAAGCCATCGTCAAAATTGATTTACCATCAACTAATTTACTAAAACCCGGGATGTTTGCCAAAGCCGAGATTATTACCAACACAGCCACAGCAATGGTAATTCCACAGAAAGCAGTACAGTCTCAAGGAGACAGCAAAATTGTATTCACCCAGTCGGGTGAAGACTTAGATCCCAAGAAAGAGGTAGATATAAGGACAGTCCGTGCCCAGAAAATAGAGGTAGGAGAATTTATCAATGGTGACAAAGTAGAAATCAAAAGTGGATTGACTGCGGATGCGTTGGTAATAGTTGATGGAGCTGGGTATGTAAAAGATGGGGATAAAGTCCGAGTTGTCACTCCAGAATCTTTCCCGAAAAAATAATCTCTGATAGTAAATCTAAAAATCTGCGATGTCCTTCAATATTTCAGCTTGGTCAATCAAAAAACCTGTTCCGACAATAGTTATATTTTTGATTTTGACCATAATTGGTTGGTCTTCTTTCACTCATTTAGGCATTGACATTAACCCAAATATAGATGTACCAGCAGTTTCCGTCATTATTACCCAACCAGGAGCAGTCTGCGGAATTAGAATCTCAAGTCACTAAAAAGATTGAAGATGCTGTTGCCGGATTGGGTAATATTGATGAAATGACATCGAAGATAACTGATGGTAACTCTACCACCACAGTTACTTTCGTGTTGGGGACAAATAGCGATCGCGCTACTAATGATGTGCGAAATGCGGTTTCACAAATTCGTCAAAATCTACCCCAAGATATTAATGATCCCATCGTCAAACGGTTGGAATTTGCTGGTGAACCAGTAATTACCTATGCAGTTAAATCGGAACAGCGTTCTGTCGAAGAATTAAGTAACCTCGTAGACCAAACCATCAGTCGGGCTTTATTGTCTGTTTCCGGAGTATCACAGATTCAGCGTGTCGGTGGAGTAGACAGAGAAATTCGGATTAATCTTGAGCCACAAAGATTGGAATCTCTAGGGATTACAGCTACTCAGGTCAACGACCAAATCCGGAGTTTGAACATTAACTTACCAGGAGGACGGTCTGAGTTAGGAGGGAAAGAGCAAAGTATTCGCACCCTGGGAAGTGCTAAGACGGTGGATGCTCTCAAAGCCTATGAAATTATTCTTCCCGGAGGAGGTTCTGCGCCCTTATCTAGTTTAGGAACTATAGAAGATCAATATGGGGATGTTCGTCAAACTGCTCGTTTGAATAATAAACCTGTGGTAGCTTTCCAGGTATTGCGGAGTACGGGTAGTGTAGTAGTGAGTGTGGAGGAAGGAGTCAAAGAAAAAATTAAAGAACTGGAAAAAACTCTGCCTCCAGATGTGAAGCTAGATTTAATATTTACCAGAGCGGATATAGTTCGTCAATCTTACCAAGTCACAATTGACGAATTAATTCAAGCTTCGGTATTAGCAGTCATTGTCATTTTGATATTTTTGCGTGATTGGCGAGCAACATTAATTACTGCTGTTGCCTTACCTTTATTGATGATTCCCACATTTGCTGTTCAGCAAGCTTTAGGTTATACCCTCAACAACATGACCTTATTAGCTTTAGCATTAGCAGTGGGTAACTTAGTCGATGATGCCGTAGTGGAAATTGAAAATATGGAACGGCATATGTCAATGGGGAAATCAGCTTGGCAAGCGGCTTTTGACTCTTCTGATGAAGTGGGATTAGCAGTTGTCGCTTCTTCCTCTACCATTGTGGCTGTATTTCTACCTGTAGCTTTTATGGGTGGAATTCCGGGACAATTTTTCCAACCCTTTGGTTTTACCGTGGCTATTTCTACGATTTTTTCCACCTTTGTGGCTCGGATGGTAACACCGATGATGGGGGCTTATTTACTCAAGGACAAAGAATCAAACCACGGAAGTACAAAACCATCAATACAACCAAAAGTTATTAGGTTTTTTAAATTTAAATTTACCGTTCCATCTTTCCAATTTCCATTTGCTAATTTCCAGGCACAAAATCCCCATTTTCATCCTTATAGATCGATTTTACAATGGTCATTAAGGCATCGGTTTTTTACCATATTGATTGCGCTCTCATTCTTCATCGGTAGCTTGATGTTAGTGCCCGCAATTCCCAAGGGTTTTGTCGATGACGGAGATGTTGGTCTTTCCACTATTGGTGTAGAAATTCCACCTGGTTCTACGTTGGAGGATATGCACAAAGTAGTGACTCAAGCTACTAATCTATTACTCAAACATCCATCTGTTGACCAAGTATTGGCCACAGAAAAGCTTGATACTGCTAATCTATCTGTAAAACTTAAACCTAAAGAAAAACGCGGTTCTCAAACAAATCCGCAAAAATCCATTTCCCAAAGAGATTTTGAGAATGAAATGCGTTCTTCATCAATTCAGGATCAAAGAACTTCTGAATTACATCCAAATCCTTTGTCATTCCTACAAATACCCGGAGCTAAAATCAGTTTTGAAAGTCAGTCTCCCGGTGGTAGTCGCAAAAGTTTAGCTATCGTTCTCATCAGTGAAAACGGTCCACTTTTAGAACAAACAGCCACAGAAGTTGACAAGCAAATGCGGACGATTAAGGGATTAGTGGAAATATCCTCTAGTTCCAGTTTAGTGCGACCAGAAATTTTAGTGGTGCCTAATTTCCAAAGAGCAGCAGATTTAGGGGTGACAGTGCAAGCGATCGCTCGGACAGCTTCTCTCGCTACTATTGGTGATAATGAAGCTAGTTTAGCTAAATATAATTTAAGCGATTCGGCAAATTCCCATCCGCGTGCAAATTGACCCGAAAGCCCGTACAGATGTTAACACCATTAAAAATCTGCAAGTACCCAGCCAAAATGGCAACCTAGTACCGCTATCAGCAGTAGCAGACATTCGCTTTGATAGTGGACTAGCCACCATTACTCGGTATAACCGTGCGCGTCAAGTTATCTTAGAAGCCAACTTAGAAGATAATTTTTCCTTAGGACAAGCTGTAGAGGCAGTTAATAAACTGCCAGCAATGCAAAAATTACCTCCAGGAGTAACACAGGAATCCTTTGGCGGAGCAAAAGTGATGAAGCAAATTTTCGATGGTTTTGCGACTGCACTATTGCTAGCAATTCTGTGTATTTACTCCATCCTGGTATTGTTGTACAACAACTTCCTTCATCCCTTATCAATTATGGCAGCATTGCCATTTTGTATTGGTGGTGCGCTAGTAGCGTTAATGATTGCCCAAAAACCCCTGGGAATTTATGCCTTAATTGGGATGGTCTTGCTGATGGGAATTGTCACTAAAAACTCAATTTTGCTAGTAGACTATACCATCGTGAATCTGCAAGAAGGTAAAACCCAGCGAGAAGCATTAATAGAAGCTGGTGTATCGCGGTTACGTCCCATTATCATGACTTCCTTAGCCACAATTGTCGGGATTCTCCCCCTCTCATTAGGTCTGGGTGCCGGTTTAGAAGTTCGTCAACCAATGGGAGTTGCGATTATCGGAGGTTTTACAACTTCCACACTACTGACACTAGTAGTAGTACCTGTAATATTTAGCTACATTGATAGTCTCGAAAAGGGGATTAGTGGTATATTCCGTTACGGATTTGCTAAAAAAGCACCACATCCGGTGACGGAGGAAATGGAAGTGATCAAACTACCACCTACCAAAGAAAAATCCCGATTCTAACCCGAAAGGAGAAATAGTGATATAATGTGTGTTAGTATTAATTTGTAGCTAACACACGTGTGCGGGTGTAATTCAGTGGTAGAATTTCTGCTTCCCATGCAGAATGCCGTGGGTTCGAGTCCCATCGCCCGCTTTTTACAATTCAAAGTTATGAAAAACAGGTCATTTAAGGGTAAACTTGTATGTTGCAATATCCTCATGACTGGAGCGTAAAACTTGGGCATAGAACTACGCAGTTTCGTATTTCTTGACAACCTGCAACCTCAACATGCAGCATATATGGGAACAGTAGCCCAAGGATTTTTACCACTACCAGGGGATACATCCCTGTGGATTGAAATATCTCCTGGTATTGAAATTAATCGCATTACAGACATTGCTCTGAAATCAGCTTCTGTCCGTCCAGGAGTTCAGATAGTCGAACGACTATATGGTTTATTAGAAATTCATTCTCGCTCCCAAGGTGAAACCCGGTCAGCGGGTGAAGCGATTTTGGCAGCATTTGGGTGTTAAAAAAGAAGAAGGACTGAAGCCACAGGTTGTTTCTAGTCAAATCATCCGCAACATAGATGCTTACCAAACACAATTAATCAATCGTAGCCGACGGGGACAACTATTATTAGCAGGACAAACCCTGTACGTGCTAGAAGTTCAACCTGCTGCTTATGCCGCATTAGCAGCAAACGAAGCCGAAAAAGCCGCAAATATAAATATCTTGGAAGTTCAAGCCGTAGGTAGCTTTGGACGACTTTACTTAGGTGGAGAAGAAAGAGATATTCTCGCAGGTTCTGCTGGAGCATTAACAGCAATAGAAAATGTAGCTGGTCGGGTTCCTCAAAATAAAAGTCAGGAGTAATACCAATTCAAAATTCAAAATTCAAAATTCAAAATGCAGGAAGTCAGATGATATCTGGATTTGGTGGGTTTAAATTTGTTGTCTATTTTTAGTAAATTGTTGTGAAGGAGTGGAGATGGCTAATCATGAGCATCTGGGGTTACTAAAAGCAGGTGCAGTTAAATGGAGTGAATGGAGAGAACACAATCCTCAAATAAAACCAGATTTGAGTGGAGCTAATTTGGAAGGGGATAACCTGCAGAGGTGCAAATCTTCAGCTATCGAATTTAACCAGCGTTGATTTAGGTAATGCTTTATTAGTCAGAGCTAACCTGAGTGGAGCGAATCTCAGCAGTGCTAACCTTGAACAAGTCAAGCTGATTGAAGCCAATCTCAGTGGAGCTAATTTGAGTGTAGCTAATTTAAGGGTGCTATTTTAACACAAGCAAATTTAAGTTATGCCAATTTAATTGGTGCTGACTTAAGCGGTGCTAATTTGAGGGATGCGGTGATAGTGGAAGCAAACTTAATTGGGACTGACTTAAGCGTGCTAATTTGAAAGATGCGGATTTAGGTTCAGCAAAGTTAATTCGGAGCAAATCTCTGTTTTGCTAATTTACTTGCAGCTAATTTGATTAGTGCTGACCTGAGTGAAGCAAACTTATGTGATGCAGAATTAATTGGGGCTTATCTTTATCAAGCAACTTTATACAAAGCTAATTTGACTAAAGCTCATCTGAGTAGTGCGTATTTATTCCGAGCAAACTTACGTGAGGCTAATTTGAGTGAAGCTAATTTAAGTTGGACTAATTTGAGTGGAGCTAATTTAGCTGGTGCGAATTTAGCTGGTGCAAATCTGAGGAGCTAATCTCAAGGGTACTAATTTGAAAGGAGTGAATTTTCAGCACACAATTATGCCAGATGGTTTTAAGTGTGATTAGCTGTAAATTAATCCAACAAAATATTTATGAACTCCTTAAAATAAAGAGATAAAGGTTTGTAAATGAACTTAGAAACTTTACTTCAAGATATAAATCTTAGAGAAGACCAAGACATTGAATTTAAATCGGCTGATGGAGGTTTCCCTAATGATGTATGGCAAACAGTATCTGCATTTGCCAATACAGATGGTGGTAATATTGTACTTGGAGTAAGCGAAGTTAAAGGTAAATTTGTAATTTCAGGAGTGAAGAATCCAAATGAATTGATGAAAAAATTTTGGAATAATCATAATAATCCTGAAAAACTTAGTACTCCCATTTGTTCTAATTCTGATGTACAAACTTTGACATTTGATGTACAAACTTTGGTCGTTATAAAAGTACCTAGAGCTACAAGACACAGCGGCCAGTGTATATCAATAACCATCCAATGATTAATACATTTAAACGTAATTTTGAGGGAGATTACCATTGCACTCAAGAAGAAATACGGCAAATGCTACGGGATGCTAGTGATGAACCTCAAGACACTCAGATTTTACAAGGATTTAATCTCAATGATCTTGATCCAGAAACACTTAAATCATTTCGCCAAAGATTTAGTTCTAGGGAACCTGATCACCCTTGGTTAGCATTAGATGATCTAAATTTGTTAATTCAGTTAGGCGGTTGGCGACGCGATCGCATTACAGGTAATGAAGGACTTACACTAGCCGGCTTACTGATGTTTGGTCGTGAGCGAAGTATTTTAGATTCACTTCCTCGCTATCATTTAGATTATCAAGAACAGCTGTCTACTAATCCAGAAACACGTTGGACTTATAGATTAACTCTTGATGGCAAATGGGAACCAAATCTTTTTAATTTCTATTATCGTGTTTATAGTCGTTTAGTTAACGATATTAATGTTCCATTTCAGCTTGATAGAGATGCCATAAGACGCGGTGAAAGCCATGTGCATGAGGCTCTCCGCGAAGCCTTAGTCAATACCCTGATTCATGCCAACCATCAATCTAATCTTTCTATTAAAGTTATCAAATATACAAATGGTTTTCTATTTTCTAATCCTGGGCGCCTGAGAATATCTCTGGAACAGCTTTATGATGGTGGAATTAGTGAACCTCGCAACCCGAATTTGCAAAAAATGTTTCAAATGCTTGGGTTGGGTGAGAAAGCAGGCTCAGGATTTAAAAAAATTCTCCGCGCATGGGGAGAACAGCAATGGTTTAAACCTTTGGTATCAGAAAAACTAGAGTTAGAAATAACAACAGTGGCATTACCAATGATGAGCTTAATTCCCGAAAATGTTGAGAAAGAATTAAGGGAGATTGTTGGGGATAATTATAGTGAACTGACAGAGCTAGATCGAATTATCTTGGTACTAGCACATCAATTTGGAAAGATTTCTAATACTGATATTCAATGTTACAGGCAAGAACATCCTAGAGATATTGGAGAATGTCTAAAGCAATTGGTAAATCATGGCTGGTTAGAAAGTTCTGGTCGCGGTCGTGGAACCAACTATAGTTTAAGTAATAGAGAAGAGCAACTAGATATAATCTCATTACCCTCAAGCTCCGAGCATAACGAACTAAGCTCCGAGCATAACGAACTAAGCTCCGAGCATAACGAACTAAGCTCCGAGCATAACGAACTAAGCTCCGAGCATAACGAACTAAGCTCCGAGCATAACGAATTAAACTCCGAGCATAACGAACTAAGCTCCGAGCATAACAAATTATTGGAAATTGCTGCTCCTGTGCGAGCTAAAAAACGGGTTAGTCCAGAACTGATGCAAAGTACAATTCTTCAACTTTGCTCAGAACGATATTTGTCTCTCAAGACACTAGCAGAACTATTATACCGTAGTTCATCAACTATTCGTACTCATTATATAGAGCCAATGGTGGAGCAAGGTTTACTAGAACGAAAGTATCCTGAAACACCCACTCACTTACAGCAAGCATACACAACGGCATCTAAATTGGATATAGATTAAAATAAAGAAACATTAGTCCAAGATGGTTTCTATCCTGTCCTATAGGGATATCACACTTTTAATAGACTGGTTAAGTCCATAACGAGAACGAATACGTAAGGTAATTTCTGTATCAAGTCACTCAAGGAACATGAGGACTTTACCCTCGCTAAAAATCTTAGCCTTTTTTCTTGCACTTGACTACATTTAGACTGTTTAAAATAAGTGTGAGGGTTAGTTTTTCTTACTTATTCAGCACCCCCTATTTAAGGGTTAGAATTGAATGAATGTATTGCGTCCTCCACCAATTCCTCAGATATTGAAGCACGATGATTTTTAGCTGCTTCAGATTCACTATCTGATGGAGTAAGCTTAGGGAGAAAGTCTTGAAATCCTTTAGTTACAGTACGTAACACAATCATTAGAGTACTCAAATTATACAATGACTATAATTGTAAATGATACCAGTAAATATAAACAAGTAGGTAGACATAAAAATTTTTAATTATGTAAATAAAAATTAAGTGAGTTATAGTATTTTATACATTTACTAATGGAAATTTCTTGCTTGTTTCTCGCTTCAACACATCAATGACAGGCTGAAATAGCTATCTCTTGTTCTTCGTTAAGAAAGTTACTTAACCTTGCTCCCACTTCTACACCTCCTCAACTGAGTTAAACTTAGTAAAACAACAACCTGAATCTTATATTAAGGAGATATAAGCGCTTCTTCAATCATGATTTTTACGGCTCTATCGGTTTGCTGTGTATAAGCTGGTCTAAGTCGATGATAAATCCAATTAAATATTAGTGGACTTTTACAACGATGTTCATAAATCTCATCTTGTAAGCGACGAGATGACTCAGTAAGTTCTTGTGGTGTTTTTTGACCTGCTATAGCTTGTTCCCATAATTGCTCTGAGTATTCCTTCAAGTTTTGCCATGAGCTTGCAGATGCAGTATATTCACTATAATGGCGCGTTCCTAAAATCAATGCAGGTGTTAGTGGTACTAATGTTACCAAAAGAAAGTTCTCTAGGCTAGAGCCAGCTATTAGACCTAATATTACTAAAATAATTGCGAGAATAATCACTAAAAAAATGATTATATTGGCATAATTGCGACGAAGTTTAGCATCCCACCAACAGTTTGTTCGTTGACAAATAATACGTGCTTTATAAATTGTTAAATGTCCAACTTCAGGTGGATACCAGTCTTTTAAATAAGGATAATTAGGTTTAATAGTATTGAATTTTAAAGCTGCCTCTAAAATGGTTTCTTCTTCTGGACGACGACCACATTTTAATGTTGACCATTCAAGCTTCAATACTTCACAATCAAATAATTCTTGTATTTTTGCTGCCTGCTTTTTAAGTCCTTTTTGATAAGGATCAAAAAAAAGTATATCTAAAAAGGTAATAAATATTCCCCAAAAAGCTGCATAAACATTAAACTTTGTGAAAAATACAACTATTAGTGAACCAATGAGTACAAATGGAACACTCAACAATAGATGAATTATCTGTATTCGTTCAGCCAATAAGTAAAAATATTTTTGTGCAGCTAAACGGTCTATTTGATTTGGTAGTAATTGTTGTTGTGGAATTTGGTTCATCTGTAGTAACTTGGAAATCGTCCATCATAAAGTATGTTCCACCAATCGAATGCTTCTCTTATATTTCCTTTTTCTTTTGCTTCTATTGCTTGTTTAGTAAGCAATACAGCCTTGGAAAGTTTAGATAATGCATTAATTTGCTGTACTTCATTAGAACAGGGTATAGTGTAGCCTGAAATTCCTATATTATCATACAGAGGAGATAATTCAAGATTCTTTAAGTATAAAAAAAACTGATAGATGTCTAGGTCATAAATTATTATTTTCTTGTTTTCAGCGTATTTTGTTACTCCTAGCTCTAAATAAAAAGATGAAATTGGAACTTGACGGTAGTATTTCCAGGCTTTAATAAAACGAATCAATGGCTTTACTTTACCTTCTAATCTCTGATCAACTTCTCGTATATAGGCATTATATATTTCTGGGCTTGCCTTTATCCAACCATTTAAACAATCAGGAATTGTATAAATAAAGTATCCATTGTCTGTTGTTTGAATATATTGTGCAGGAACAATTTCCATAAATTCTCTAACATCTTGATCAAAAATGATTTTAATGGCAGGACAGTCTACAATAAAGCTAATTTTTGAAAATTCTGTAGTCAAAGTATTACAAATTTCATTTAAAGCTATTCCAGAGTTTTGACTTAGTTCACCAGTATAAATACAAGCAAAATAATCTACATCACTATATCTTACAATACTTGTTTTATTACAAAAGGAACCTGTAGGAAAAAACCGTGATAATCCAAAATTATCTCTAAGACAACTTTTTATGGAAGTAAGATAGCTTTGAGTTACTTTAGATTGAGATAATGAAGAAGAAAGTTGTAGCAAGAAATCTCTAAAACCACTATCAATTGTTCTCAATATTTTCATTTTAAATGGACTCAGTTAAATTTATGTAATATAAAATCAAGTATGTATAATTAGCCATAACTAGGAAAATTATACCCAAAAATTTTTTGCCAACAATCAATTGCTAGTTTATGATTAGATTGAGATTCATATATCAAAGCCTTATCAGCCTGTTGTGAAGCATTATTCATTGCATTGACTACTTTCTGTTTAGTTGAATTATCTATACTCACATCCAAATCTGCACCTAAGTTTTTCGGGTCTGGACATTTAATACTAAGATAGTAAGGGCAATACTCAAAAAATATCTTGACTCCATATGGAAAGTTATTAATTTTGCCAGGGTAATTATTAAATACTTTAATTGCAAGAGTTTCAAGGTAATAGGAATTTAAAACTGGTTTATGAGTTCTAGAGTTCCAATATTTTAGTAATCTCATAGTAGGAATAAATTTTCCGTCATGTCTTAAATTGACTTGAGTAATATTGTAAGAATCTATTCTTGGATTTGTTGCTATCCAATCACCAAAACCATCGGGGATTAAAAAATAATCTCTTGCATTATAATAGTCATTAACCTTTACTGCTGGAACTATATCATAAACCCAATCGCGAGATTTTAAGTCTAGAGTAACTGCCTGCATAGTTTTTTTAATATCGGACTTTGCATAAATACTAAGATTTGAAAGATAAAGCTTTATCTTATTTAAGACCCTAGTTGAATTTATATCTCCGTTTCTATCGGCAAACTGCTCTAATGTCAGTGACGGAATTGATGACATAAAATAAATTGAGGGTTTAATAAATTTTAAATTATAGGTATACGGGTTACAAAAGTCACCTTTTACCGTGGTATTACTACCATCTAAAATAACCAAAAAATCAATATCATCTAATGGTTGAATTCTAGTTCTTCTTGCAAATGATCCAAAAGTCATAAATGGCTCGCCAGACAAAAGTTTAGGAAAATCTAAATTAGTTTTTGCCTGAAACTTAATCTGATTAAATAGGTAGTCTCTACTTGACCTTGCTATTGTTGTAACTTCAGGGTTAATATCAACTGTATTTTTACGAAACTCGTCAAATGCACTCCAAACTGTCCAAGCCATATATTCCCGATCTCTTAGATATCACAGTACTCCTAGTGCAATTTTAGTTATAGTCTCCAGAATATTGCAATAATGTTACCATGGATAAACCAAAGATCAATCACATAGACAACAGTTATAATCATAAGATGTTCCTTGATATACCTGAAAAAGGGGGACTAATCCTGCATTGTTGAGGCACTCTTGAATATTTCCACAAGAACCATAAATGCGAAGACATTCGGAAGGCATATGTTAACCCACATAATTAAAATAAATTTTAGCACCAGAGTTATGTTCAACGCAAGTGGGGGTACAAGTAGCCACTAGGGCAAGGAACAGGAACCAGAGGAAGAGTATGGTGTTTTGTTCAGAAATCAAGTAAGAGTCCTATTTCTCCAGTTCTCCTTCTCGTGCTATTTTTTTTGCAAAGGTATTTTAGTAGCTAAAATATAACTAAATCTAAAAAAATACAGTTATAAACCCTGATTGTGTCAGATTCTGAACTTCATCAACAAATTACTGCAATCGCTAAACGCTTTCAATTATTTGAATGTATTCAATGTGCTACAGCTATTAAGGAATTTCTCATTTCTCAAAAGATTCATAGTAAAATTGTCACTATCTATACAGGTAGCACAAAAAAACCCTTTGGTAATATTTACCATGATGGCCTTCAGCAAAATACGAGTAACTTATATAGTCCTATTCAGGATCTAGGCAGTGATTTTCAGATCACAGAAACCGATTTTTGAGGACATAGTTCATGATTGATTTATATAATCTGATCCAGAATATTCAGAAACGTCCTGCTATGTATCTGGGACAACCATCAATCACTCACTTCCAAAGTTTTTTAGCAGGGTATTTCTTTGCTCGTCATCAACTGGGACAACTCGATCCGGAGGAAGAGAAGCACTTTGCTAACTTTGAAACCTGGATTCAAGAAAAATTTAAAATTACATCTAGTCAGTCTTGGGATAAGATCATTCTATTCTTCTCTCCAGATGATCATCAAGCACTAAATCTATTTTTTGAATTGTTTGATGAGTTCTCTAGAGTCGATGATAGAGCATGCGCTAAAGCGCAACTACGAACTATGAAAATTGGCTCGTAGTTGCGCTTTAGCGCATGCTTTTTAAATTGGCAAAGGTATTGTTAGTCAAATTAATTTAACCCCCTATTCCCTTGTAGATAAGAGAAATCAGGGGTTCAAAGCCTACCTTATACAAAGAGAGAGGTTTTTTAGGATTTTTTCCACCTCAAAAATATTCTCCTCTAGTATCGAATTCGTGGGTCTACATAAGCATTCAAAATATCAATCAAAATGCTGGCACTAACAACGATTGCTCCAAAGAAAACTAACACCCCTTGCACTGTGGGATAATCGCGCTGGCTAATTGCTTCATACAATCGTTTTGCTAACCCAGGCCAAGAAAACGTCACTTCCGTTAATATTGCTCCCCCTAATAAAGAAGCAAAAGTTAATCCCAAAACTGTAATCACTGGAATTAAGGCATTTTTCAATGCATGGGAAACTAAAATCTTATTTTCCCCTATCCCTCTAGCTCTAGCTGCTTCTACATAATCTGCTCGCAGGGTTTGCTTTAAATTCACTCGCACAATCCGTTCAAAAATGCCACTGAGCAATATCCCTAATGTTAAACTCGGTAAAGCTAAATGGTGTAAAGAGATAAAAAATTGGCTCAAATTACCACTTAACAAACTATCAATTGTATAAAGTCCAGTAATAGTATTCGGAGCCTGAAGATTGGCTGGAAATCGGTTAGAATTAGGAAACCAACCCAGTTGCACCGAAAAAATCAACTGTAATAACATCCCTGCCCAAAATATCGGGAATGCATAAGTTGTAATCCCAAATAATCTTCCACCAATATCAAAATATGTTCCCGGACGAGAAGCAGAAAGTGTACCCACTAAAATACCTACAGTGAGAGCTACTAACATACTGCAAACCGCTAACTCTACTGTCGCTGGAAAATATTGACCAATTATATTAGTAACATGTTGTCCACGACTAGTGTAGGAAGTTCCTAAATCAAAATGCAGGATATTTACCAAATACTTCAAATACTGTAACCAAATGGGCAAATGTAAATCTAGTTCTCTTCGCATTTCTTCTTTAGCACTTTCTGGACGCACGTCCACCCAGAATTGCATCCACTGGACCTCCTGGTGTAGCTCTGAGTAAAAGAAAAACGATGGTAACAATTGTTAATAACTGAAGTGGTGCTAACAGTAACCGGGAGGCTATGTAATATTGTAAGGCTTTAGATCGGGACATAGTTCAAATTCAAAATTCAAAATTCAAAATTCAAAAATTAGGAGTTAATGAACAATTATCACTGATCATTAACTACTAACTACTAACTACTAACTACTTCTTGATATTTTTGTAAATCAGATTTTGAGTGGGGTCAAGTTTGACATTATTCACACCTTTTTGGGCAAATACAAAGTCTTTATTTTGCCATAAAGGAATATAAGGTAAATCATTGACAACTTGTGATTGAATTTCCGCAAAGATTTTCTGACGTGCAGCAGGATTTTGTTCCTGACGTTGTTGATCAATCAGTTTATTCATGGCTTCACTATAGTAGAATGACCCTTGACTTTGACTACCACCTTCTTCACATCCTTTTTCTACTGACCCTTTTTGGCAACCTAAAAATGGTTGTACATAGTTATCGGGGTCTAAAAAATCTGGATACCAATCCAGTAAAGCCGCAGGATATAAACCTTTAGGAACTTTTTCAAAAAATGTTGCTGGTTCTACATTTTGAACTTCAAATTGCAGGATTCCATCTAATTTTGTATCAGCTAAAGCTTTGATTGTCTGTGCAGCTAGAGTCCGAGTGGGTGAACTAGTGGGAAACCAAATTTGCACTTTAGCCGGATTTTCTTTGGAGAAACCAGCAGCAGTTAACAATTGTTTAGCTTGGTCAAATTTACCATCTCCATATTTATCTTTAAATAATGGCAGGGAAACGTTAAAGGTGTTGGGAATCATGCTATAAAGCGGGTCAGCTTGACCGTATAAAGCCCGTTCCATAATCAGGGGACGGTTAATTAAGAAAGCGATCGCACTTCTCACCTCTAGTTTATCCAAAGGTTTCTGATTCCGGTTCAATACCATATAACTAACGACACTGCTCTTGGCATTAATCGCTTGCAATTCTCCCTTTTGAGCATTTTCTTGTAATTTCCGAATTTGATCTGGTTGCAAAGACTGATAAATTACATCTACGGTACCAGTCTGGAAAGCATTATACAAATTAACAGGACTGGTTTGAATTTGCAGATTTATCCCTTTATTAGCTGGTTTTTCCCCCCAATATTGGTCAAATACATCAAATCTGAGGGAATCAGTCCCATATTTAGCTAATTTGTAAGGGCCAGTGCCAACAAAAATATCTGGTTTAAATTTTCCTGGACCAATTTCATAAGCTTTAGGTGAAATAGCACACACCCCAGAAAAAGCCAATAGGGAAGGAAACGCCGCAAAAGGCTTTTTGATTTTGATGGTTAATTCCTCATCACCCGTAGCTTTCACCGAGCTGATGGTATCTGATAACAAAAAGGAAGGTTTACCCTTGTTCTCGATAAAGCGTTGGATACTAAACTCCATTGCTTGAGCATTAAAAGGAGTGCCATCATGAAAAACCACTCCCTTACGTATTGGGATAGTATAAGTTAAACCATCTGAACTGACTTTAGGTAAAGCTGTAGCTAGTTGGGGCTTAATTTCTGTGCTTCCTGGTTCATAGTTATAGAGGCGATCGCTCATATTAAAAACCAAACCCAAGGAAGATAGCTCATAAGCATCCGCTGGGTCAAGAGTTCTGGGTTTAGCTGTCGTACCGATGGTAATCCGACCATCACCAATAGAGCTACTACCAATACTGGAAGCTGAGTTAGAAGTTTGTGTAGAACGAGCGCAACTAACAACCAACAATAAACAGATACAGAATAAAGTGAGGAATTTTTTCATCCCACTCCATCGTCTGAGAGACAAGGAAAGCCAGGTCATAAAGTTAAGTTTAGGGAATTGTCGGTCAGTCATCTTACTATATATAGGACATATATAACTCTGGAGCTAGATTTTTTGAGTATTGATCTGAAGTAAGGTTCCAGGTCAAAGATCAGAATAATTGTGATTTAGTTAAAATTTTCCAGATTGACGAGCATTTGTCGTAAATTCATGATCAGGGCATAAGTTGGTGGAGCTACTGCCAAATAACTCAAGTAGTATACACAGATGTTAGAGCCTGTCACTACTTGGGTGAGATTGATAACAGCAAAATTGTGAGTCTAAAAGTGAGACTAAGACCGTGAAATATTTTTTTCTATCTGAGGGATGGGCAATTGGCAGAGTGTGGGCATCTGATGGACAGTGGCAAATAACCGCATGGCGACGCCAACCAGATATTCAGCGCCTGAATATTTGTATTGTGGAAAACAATGAATTGCTGTGGCTTTATCGAGTCGAAGCAGCGGTTTTAACTGTGGAAGTCAAACCCATGACATCGGATATTGCCAATCAGGTGATTGGTCAAGTAGTCCTGAAACGCCTCATCAGCGCCGAAGAGGTGATTGAGCGTTTAAGTACAGCTTTCGCTAAGTGTGAGTTACAAAATATTCAGCTAGTGGTACAGTAAGTAGCGAAGGCGGAATTCAAAATTCAAAATTCAAAATTCAAAATTCAAAATGAAAACAGAGTAAGCGTTTCATGGATTTGAACTCGGTGAGTTATTTCCGCCAAGCTGTACTAGTCGGTAAGTATTAGGGTTTCAGATGGGGTATCAATATACCATCTGAAACCCTCTTAAATTTTGAATTTTGAATTTTGAATTAATTCGTCGCATATCTTTACACGCTTGCAAACTGTGCCGTCATAAAGTTACACTTTTTAAAACATTCTCATTTTTGCTTGGTAACTGTATAGATGCTTAAACAGCGACTATCTGAAGTTTAGCCACTCCTCCTGTCTAAACGTCTAATAAACGTTTGATTAAGAAATCTGAAGCTGGTATTTTTGCAGGTAATCGCAATGGGAAAATTCAGTTGGGATTCCCGAAAGGATAGACCTCAAGTATTGCTAGCAGGTATTACAACTGATTTCAGGTCAAGACAGAGGAGCTATAGCTGTGTTTTGGGATAGGATCTGCTTAGGTAGCTAAACATAACCAAACTAGCCACATTGTCTAAATTTATCCAGATATTATCTGTGGTAAAACTTATACTGTGGTAATAATTGGCAATAACAAAAACTTAGAGAATTTTTGAGATAACGAAATTCGTTACTCAGAAACTTGGTGAGAAAATTGCTTTGTAAACATAATTCATCGCGGAGGAGCGTAGTCAATGGGACTACCTTGGTATCGAGTACATACAGTCGTTCTGAACGATCCAGGTCGGCTAATTTCTGTACACTTGATGCATACAGCTTTAGTTGCTGGCTGGGCTGGTTCGATGGCACTATACGAACTAGCTATTTACAATCCCAGTGATCCAGTACTTAACCCCATGTGGCGTCAAGGGATGTTCGTATTGCCATTTATGTCACGTTTGGGTGTTACCCAATCTTGGGGTGGTTGGAGTGTAACTGGTGCACCAGCAGTAGATCCTGGTTTCTGGTCATTTGAAGGTGTAGCAGCAGCACACATTATTCTTTCTGGATTGTTGTTCCTAGCTGCGGTTTGGCACTGGGTTTACTGGGATTTAGAACTCTTTAGAGATGCCCGCACTGGTGAACCTGCGCTAGATTTACCAAAAATGTTTGGTATTCACCTATTTTTATCTGGTCTACTCTGTTTTGGCTTTGGTGCTTTTCACCTCACCGGACTATTTGGACCGGGAATGTGGGTTTCTGATCCTTATGGTATTACTGGTAGTATTCAGCCAGTAGCACCAGAATGGGGTGCCAGATGGATTTAATCCCTTTAATCCTGGTGGTGTGGTTGCTCACCATATTGCCGCAGGTGTGGTTGGTATTATTGCTGGTTTATTCCACCTTACCGTTAGACCTCCAGAACGTCTGTACAAAGCGTTACGGATGGGGAATATTGAAACCGTACTTTCTAGCAGTATCGCCGCAGTGTTCTTTGCTGCTTTTGTGGTAGCTGGTACCATGTGGTACGGTAATGCTACTACCCCCATTGAACTATTTGGACCAACTCGCTATCAATGGGATCAAGGCTACTTCCATCAAGAAATTGATCGTCGTGTCCAATCTAGCGTTGCCCAAGGTGCTACCTTGGATGAGGCTTGGTCAAAAATTCCCGAAAAGCTGGCTTTCTACGATTACGTCGGTAATAGCCCTGCTAAAGGTGGTCTATTCCGGACTGGAGCAATGGTCAATGGTGATGGTATTGCTCAATCTTGGCAAGGTCACGCTGTATTTAAGGATTCCGCAGGACGTGAGTTAACAGTACGTCGTCTACCCAACTTCTTTGAAACCTTCCCTGTGGTTTTAACTGATAAAGATGGGATTGTGCGTGCGGATATTCCTTTCCGTCGTGCTGAATCTAGATACAGCTTTGAACAATCTGGTGTCACTGTCAGTTTCTATGGTGGAAACTTGAATGGTAAAACCTTTACTGATCCAGCTGATGTCAAGGCATTTGCCCGTAAGGCTCAAGGTGGTGAAATCTTTGCATTTGACCGGGAAACCTTGAAATCTGACGGTGTATTCCGGACTTCTCCTCGTGGTTGGTTTACCTTTGGACATACTGTATTTGCTCTATTGTTCTTCTTTGGTCACCTTTGGCATGGTGCTCGGACAATCTACCGAGATGTATTTGCTGGTGTTGATGCGGATTTAGAAGAACAAGTAGAATGGGGTTTATTCCAGAAAGTGGGTGATAAGTCCACTCGTCGGAACGAAGCTCTCTAATTTGTGCGTAGTTGGTAATGAGGAAAAATTTGATCGTTTTTTCCATTACCAATTACCAGCATTTAATCTTTTCACAACTAGCTGCATAATTAGGAAGCAAGTCATATGGAAAGCGTTGCATACATTTTAATTTTGACTTTGGCAATAGGCGTTCTTTTCTTTGCGATCGCCTTTCGTGAACCCCCCCGCTTTGAAAAAAAAGATAAGTAATCACTTACACTTATTCTTTGATTTTTGATATTTCCCCCGTTATCCTCTGTGTTAATGGGGGATTTTCATTCAGAGGGAACAGGACATTTTCTGTTCCCTGTTCCCTGTTCCCTGTTCCCTGTCTATGTAATAAACTGAAGCGCACGGATAATATCAAACCAATTACTTGTCTCTAACACCACTGACTGCTCACCCTGTAATTCGGCTCCAGGATAAAAAGAATAACTGTAAGCGTCAGGTGGATGTTTGTATTCCACCTCCAGACGGAACTTTTCCGGTAAAGGTCGTACCTGAACTTGCTGACTCTGCTTTAATGCTTTCTCGACACCAGTTTTAATTTGCTTGACTACCTCTTGAGGATGTATTCCCCAGACTGATTCACCAATACCTTTTTTGGTAGCAACGGTTTTAATTTTACTATCATAAGCTTTGACAACTTCACACAAAGCCGCATCCCCAGATACAAAGACCACAGGAACCTGTTCATAAGCAGCAGTCATCGCGACTAAATGAAACTCTGATAGCGGTTGACCATTTAAAAATATGCGGTTTGGTTCATCACTATAAGTATGTGCGAGGGGATTCTTTCCCGAACCCGATGGTGAATGGTAACCAATCAAAACTACTGCTGCAAAGCTGCTGTCTAACTCTTGCACCATTGCATAAGGATGTCCACTCCATCCTCTAATCACTTGGACTGGAGATGGTAATTCATGGGGGTCAATATTTCTAGCTGTGTCATGAGCATCTTTAACGATAATCTCCGTCGCTCCCGATGCGATCGCCCCCAGAGATGCAGCCACAGCTTCACGGGTCATCTGTTCTTGAAAGATATCATATCCTTCTTCACCCATAGTAGCTTCGTCCCAGTGACTAATACCTGCAACTCCTTCAATATCTACACTTATATATACTTTCATTTATATACCTTTGCTGAAAATTGCTATACGTGACCAAATTTTCCGATTAGATCGTAACATTAATGCTAAATTTATGTGCAATCTTTTATGGATAAAACCAGGAATCATAAAAATTTTAGTTCTAGTTTCAAGTTCATTATTTTACCGAGCAAAAACTAGTACTTTATAGTCGGCCAGAATACATTTATTCATTTGTGCATAGTACAGTTATTACTCGGATTTAGCGTGAATCAATGCTGAAAACCCCTAGAGCAAGACTTTTACTCCTGACTCCTGGCTATATTAGTGTAGAATAATTTCTCGTTGTGCAGGAAAAACAGGTAACTGAATGTGAATAATATTAATGGTTAGGACTAGAACTAACTCTCTCTAATAACCTCAGAAATTCAAAGTTTTAATTTAAATTAGGAAGATTTAGGTCAGAAATTGAATGCAAACACACTCTCGTGACTCAAATATATCTGCTGATCAAAAAAATCTTGATGCTTGGGATCTTCCAGATACTCTTACTAATAAATCACCTGCAAGATTACATTATTTCTGGGAAAGACAATGTGATGTTAATCCCCATGCGATCGCACTAATTTGTGAGCAAGAAAAATTTACCTACGGTGAATTAGAAGCTCAGGCTAATCAACTAGCTAACTACTTTGTTCAGGAGGGGATTGCTACAGGTAGTCGAGTCGGGATTTTGTTAGAGCGCTCAGTCCATACTTATGTCACCTTACTAGGGATTCTCAAGTGTGGAGCAGCATTCGTACCTCTTGATCCCTCTTTTCCTGAAGATCGGGTTAGCTTTATTGCCGAGAATGCTGCTCTTAACTTACTAGTAACGACAACTAAATTCAGGAGTTTCACCGCAAGTACTAATTGTCAAGTATTATGCCTCGACAGTGAAAAAGCGACAATTATTGCTGACCAACCAACTCGGCGAATTAAAATATCAGACAGACAAGATAAACTTTGCTACATCATCTATACCTCAGGTTCCACAGGTCGTCCTAAGGGTGTAGCCGTAAATCATACTAGTATTTGCAACTTTCTCACAGTTTGTACACCAATTTATGGTGTAACGGCTCAAGATCGAGTTTATCAAGGCATGATTATTGCCTTTGATTTTTCGATAGAAGAAATTTGGCCGACTTTTGTGGTTGGGGCTACTTTGATAGCAGGTCCGACTGATCATCGTCGCTTAGGTTCTGAACTCACCGATTTCCTGATTCAGCAGAGAATCACCGTGATGTATTGTGTACCTACACTATTAGCCACAATTGACCGGGATATACCTTCATTAAGGAGATTAATGGTTGGTGGTGAAGCTTGTCCTCAAGATTTAGTCAAACGTTGGAGTAGTCCCCAGCGACGGATACTTAACACTTATGAACCAACAGAAACAACAGTCACAGCGATTTGGACAGAATTATTCCCTGATCAACCAGTCACAATTGGTAAACCTCTACCCACCTATAGTGCTTACATTCTTGATCAGGACTTGCAACCAGTTTCAGAGGGAGAAAGCGGGGAAATTTGTATTGGTGGTATTGGTGTAGCTCAGGGCTATATCAACTTACCAGAACAAACCGCAGCTAAATTTGTCTTAAATCCATTTGATGCCAATATTCCTCAAAGAAGATTGTACCGCACTGGTGATTTAGGCAGAATCACTACCAATGGTGAAATTGAATATTTAGGACGGATTGACAGCCAAGTAAAAATTAGAGGTTACCGCATCGAGTTAAGCGAAATTGAAGCGGTGATTCTCGAAAATCCAGATGTGGAAAATGCCATTGTGGCTCTGGTATCTATTAACCCCACACTTCAAGAACTCATCGCCTACATTACCCTGCGAGTTCCCGTTTCTGATCCAGAAACTCTCAACCATAATCTATATGTAGAATTGCGCCATCGCTTACCTAGTTATATGGTGCCACTCTCCATCGAGATTCTGGAAACCATACCCATATTACCAAATGGTAAAGCAGATCGAGCCAAACTACCTCTACCAAAAGCAAGATTACAACGTCAACAAAATCCTAAGCAACTAACAGCACCTGTTAAACTTTCCCCAGAAGAATCAATTCTCGCTCAGATTTGGCAAAAGCTGTTTTCCCAACCCCAAATTTCGGTTAACGATAACTTTTTTCTGGATTTAGGTGGACATTCACTCTCCGCAGCCAGTTTGGTATCACAATTGAGAACCCGGACAGAGTTTGCTCATGTTTCCATGCTCGATGTTTACCAATGTCCTAGCATTGCCACACTAGCAGCACGACTCCAGCAGAAAACAGTCTCAACTAAAGCACCAGCAACAGCACAGTCTTGCTATCGTCCTAGTCGTAAACGTTACTTCATTAGCGCTATAGTTCAGGCTGTAGGGTTGATAGTACTTATGTTCTGTTTCGCTTTACAGTGGTTGTTACCTTACCTCACTTATACATGGACAAAAGAAGCAGAGGGTAATAATTTCCAAGCTGTCGTTTTTGCGGTCATCGCTTTGTCGGCAATTATTCCCTTGATGCTGGGTTTTTCGATTATTGCCAAATGGTTGCTGCTCGGACAAGTCGCTGGAAAGTATCCTCTTTGGGGTAATTTTTACTTACGTTGGTGGTTTATCAAAAATTTACTCTCTATTACACCATCTCATTTTTTAAGTGGTACACCTTGGCTAAATGTATACTATCGACTTTTAGGAGCTAAAATTGGCACGAGTGTTCACTTGAGTGCCATTGGGATTGATGTTCCTGATTTGGTCAGCATTGGTTCACACTCTAGTATTGGATATTCAGCTAAGTTAGTAAATAGTTCCATAGAGAAAGGTTGGTTAACTATCGGACGTATTGATATTGGCGATCGCTGTTTTGTGGGTGCTAGTTCTGTTCTCAGTGAAAACACTGCAATGGAATCGGATACTTATTTAGAAGACTTATCAATGTTACCCCAACAGCAGCGAATTCCCACCGGAGAAATTTGGGCTGGTTCACCTGCTGCTAAAGTAGCAACTAATGATCATCAAACTACATCTGTGGGTGGTTACGACGAACCTATTTTGCTATGCTCCAAGGGTTGCTATTGATGACATTGCCAATTTTGGAACTAATGCCGATTCTGCCTGGTGTTGAGCAAATGTACAATAATAGCGATGAAGCCGACTGGTTGATATTTTCACCTTTGATTGCTTTATCCTTTGTCATTTTGATGACATTACAAATTGCTATCCTCAAGTGGTTAATTGTGGGACGGGTGAAGCCTGGACAATGCCAATTAGATAGTTATCGTTATCTACGTTTGTGGTATGTAGATAAATTGATGGAGTTAAGTCTTGATATTATTCGTCCCCTTTATGCGACACTTTATCTACTACCCTGGTATCGTCTTTTAGGCGCAAAACTAGGATGGCGAGCCGAGATTTCGACACCTTCTTCGTTAATACCTGATTTAGTCACCATTGGGAATGAAAGCTTTATTGCCGATGGTGTGGTTATGGGTGTACCCAGAGTTGAGCGTGGACGGATGTTTTTATATCCAACCAAGATTGGTAGTCGCTCATTTATTGGTAATAGTGCCTTACTACCTGCTGGTGTAACCATTGGGGATGATACTCTCATCGGTTGTATGTCAATTCCACCTGTGGATATTACCAAAGCAGCTCAACCTGATACAGCTTGGTTTGGTTCTCCAGGAATTCTGCTCCCGCAACGCCAGATTGTGCAAGGTTTTTCGCTAGAATCAACTTACCAGCCATCCTTAAGTCTGGTGTTACAAAGGATGAGCATTGAACTGGTGCGAATTATCTTTCCTCTGAGTTGTGTTGTGGCTTTGAGTTCAGTATTGATTAATAAGTTGTTGTGGTTAGATGTCGATCTTGAGGAATGGCAATTAATGTTATGCTTGCCATTTTTATACTTTGGTTTTGGACTAACTACTACCGTGATTACTATTATTTGCAAATGGTTAATCGTGGGTCGATATCAACCAACAGAACGCCCTTTGTGGTCACTTTTTGTCTTTCGTTCCGAACTGGTTACTTGTATTCATGACACCTTGGCAGTCCCTTTCTTAGTAAAAATGCTCCAAGGTACACCCTTTATCAACTGGTATTTCCGCTTGATGGGTTGCAATATTGGTCGGCGAGTTTACACAGATACTACAGACATGACCGAGTTTGATACCATTAAGGTTGGCAATGACGTATCTCTAAATAGTGATTGTGGTTTACAAACCCACCTGTTTGAAGACCGGGTAATGAAAATTTCTACTGTGACTATAGGCTATCGCTGTGCAGTGGGTAGTAATGCGATCGTACTTTACGATACGGTGATGGAACCCGATTCCAGTTTAGGTAACTTATCCATGCTGATGAAGGGTGAATCTCTACCTGCGGGTACGGATTGGATTGGTTCTCCAGCTAGGAAAGTAGACTAATTTAGAGGGAGAGATTGTGGAGCGGGCATCTTGCCCGCCATTAAAGTTAGGCAGGCAAGATGCCTGCTCCACGTCCTCACTTAAATTCTTGAAACTGCTGTTCAATTTGCAAATATTTAGGAACACCAATCAGTTCTTGAAAATCTTGGAAATTCATTAATCCAGTCAAATCAGATGTAGTTCTGTGTTCATACAAATGACGAAAACAAGTTTTCATGAGTTGAGTCACTGCTAGTAGGGATGTGAGGGGAAAAAAGACAATTTTAAAACCTAATTTTTGTAATTCATCGGTGGATATTTCCGGTGTTTTTCCCCCTTCGACAATATTTGCCACTAATGGGATATCGGGGAAGGTTTCCGCAATAATTTGCAATTCAGCTACAGATTGGGGAGCTTCGACAAATAAAACATCAGCACCAGCAGCAATATAGGCTTTTCCCCGGATAATCGCTTCATCTAACCCCAACCTTGCACGAGCATCAGTCCGAGCAATAATTACTAACTCACTATCACCACGGGCTGAAATTGCAGCGCGAATTTTCCCAGTATGTTCTGTCATCGGGATGACTCGTTTTCCGGCAAAATGACCGCATTTTTTGGCCATTTTCTATCTTCGTAAAATTACCCCAGCTAAACCCATTTGCACAGCATCTTCAATGGTACGAATGACATTTAAAGCGTTTCCATAGCCAGTATCTAAATCCGCTATTAATGGTATATTAATTGACTGAATAATCCGTCTTACACTATAGAGATTTTCCGTAGCGGTGAGAAAACCGTAATCTGGTAAACCCAGTGTCGAAGCAGCTATGCCAAAACCACTGGTAGCAGCAACATCAAAACCTTGCTGTTCTACTAATTTTGCTCCCAAACAGTCATAAACACCAGGAATAATGATAATTTCGGGACGAGCTAATAACTGTCGCAGTTTTTGAGCAGAAGACATAAAACAAACTTATGTAGGAATCACATTTGATTTTTGCAAAAAAACGACCTATATTTTTTTTACTCCCTACACCCTAAGCTGCGACATGGTAACGAACACTAATGATTCTCCATCCTTCCGCGCTTTAGCACTGCAAGTAACTTGTCATGCAGTCAATCAGGCGAGCGATCGCACAGAAGCTAATCTCATCATTCAAAATACCATCAATCGCATCGAGGGACAAATTGCGGCTAGTATTGCCTTTATCGGCTTTGACTGTCGGTTAATTGTCCTCCCAGAATATTTCCTGACCGGATTTCCTTTCGGAGAATCTCTGTCCACTTGGTCAGAAAAAGCTTGTATAGAAATGGCAGGGGCTGAGTATGATGCTCTTGGTAAGATTGCCCAAAAACATCGGATTTTTTTAGCAGGTAACGCCTATGAACTTGACCCTAACTTTCCGGGATTATATTTCCAAACCAGTTTTGTGATTGACCCATCCGGTCAAGTCATATTACGGTATCGACGACTTAATTCTATGTTTGCACCCACACCCCATGATGTCTGGGATAAATATTTGGACTGCTATGGTTTAGAAGGGGTTTTTCCCGTCGCAAAAACCGAAATTGGGAATTTAGCAGCCATAGCATCCGAAGAAATTTTATATCCTGAAGTAGCGCGATGTTTAGCCATGCGCGGAGCCGAAATTTTCCTGCACTCTAGCTCAGAAGTATATAGTAAAGACCAGACCCCGAAAGATGCCACCAAAATCTCTCGTGCCGTAGAAAATATGGCTTATGTAGTATCTTCTAATACTGCCGGGATTATCAATACTTCCATTCCCAGTGCATCTGTAGATGGTGGTTCTAAAATCATCGACTATCGTGGCATGATTTTAGCTCAAACAGGTGCAGGTGAAAGTATGGCAGCTTTTGCGGAAATTGATTTAACAGCATTAAGACGGGAACGACTGCGACCAGGGTTAAATAATTTACTTTCTCGCCAACGTTTAGAATTATATGCCCAAAGTTATCAGCAATTCCATTTCTACCCAGCTAATACTATGCTGAAAGGGGAACTAGAGCGAAAACATTTTATCCAAACCCAGCAAGCAACTATTGAGCGTTTAAAGAAATTAGGGATAATTTAAAACTATATGATTAAACGAATCAAAGTCCGCGACCCTAGAACTGGGAAATTTGACTATGAAATCTTCCCACTCCCACTCAAGATGCTTTCCCAACAATGTACACCGCTTCCGGAGGGCACAAGTTTCCTGGCAGCAAATTGGTTTGGAGGCTAGGATAGAAATTCTACAGCAGTGGAAACAAGCGATATTATTGGGACGAGAACAACTGCTAGCGGCTTTGGTTAGTGATACAGGGAGATTATCAACATCAATCCTAGAAATAGATTCTTTTGTGGCTAGTATTGATCGTTGGTGTGATTTAGCTCCCCAGTTATTACAAGAACACAGCTAAAAATACATCTATTCCCTTTATTTCTTTAAACAAACATCTGTTCCTTATCCCTTAGTTGGGGTAATTAGTCCCTGGAATTTTCCTTTATTGTCTGTCTACAATTGATACAATTCCGGCTTTATTAGCAGGTTGTGCGGTAATAGTTAAACCCAGTGAAATTACTCCCCGTTTTGTTACTCCTTTAATGACATCATCTGAATACTATTCCCCAATTACGTGATGTTTTAAACTTTGTGGAAGGAGCAGGACAAACAGGAGCAGCTTTAATTGAAGATGTAGATTTAATCTGCTTTACAGGTAGTGTGGAAACTGGACGATTAGTGCTGAAACTGCAGCGAGAAATTTTATCCCTGCTTTTTTGGAATTAGGAGGAAAAGACCCAGCTATTGTATTGGAATCAGCAATTTAGATTTAGCAACTTCAGCAATTTTATGGGGTTCTGTGGCCAATACTGGACAATCATGCTCATCAATTGAAAGAATTTATGTAGCTGAATCTATATTTGAAGAATTTTATCATCAATTAGTAACAAAAGGCTCATCATTTGAAACTAGCATATCCAACTATTGAAAGTGGTGAAATTGTACCGATTATCTCGGAAAAACAAGCCGCTATTATTAATGATCATCTGCAAGATGCTGGTTCCAAAGGAGCAGTAATTCACTGTGGTGGTCAAGTCGAAGGATTAGGTGGAGGTTGGTGGTGTCGTCCCACCGTCATCACTGAAGTTGATCATTCGATGAAAATAATGACTGAAGAAACTTTTGTACCGATTATGCCAGTGATGGCTTTTGCTAATAGTCGAAGAAGCAATAAATTTAGCTAATGATTCTATTTATGGATTGAGTGCAGCTATATTTGCAGAATCAGAAGATTTAGCCATAGAAATTGGTATCCCACATAGATGCAGGTGCTATCAGTATTAATGATGCTGGTTTGACTGCTATCATGCACGAAGGAGAGAAAAATGCTTTTAAATTCTCTGGTTTGGGAGGGTCGCGGATTGGTAAGCAGCATTAAAACGATTTATGCGAAAAAAAGCATTTTTGATGAAAACTAATTCTCAGTCAAGACCCTTGGTGGTTTAATGAGGAGGAAAATTAAATGCTCATGATATAATAATCAGGGTTGATGGTAATTTTTGAATAAAAAGGAGTTTTATTATGTCTAGTATCCGCGAAGAAATGCCGTTAATGCTCCGTCATCAAGGTGAGTGGACAGGTTCAAATACATTGGTGGATAATCAAGGAAAAATACTTGATCAATATATTCTCATTTAAGCTGTCAATTTGTAGATAATCAGCCCTATTCTTACTATCAGATCAATCGTTATAACTGGGATAATGGCAAAGCAAGAAGAACATCATTTTCCAGGAATTTATAAAAACAAAAGAGTGTGGTTTGATACTGAACGTCTAGATGGTTATGCATGGGAAGTAGACGAAGCAACGGTTATGTTCCGTTTTGCTTATAAAAATATACCAGATGCATATTTATACGAATCAATTTTTCTTAGCCCTTGTAATAACTATCGTTTCCTGCGACTTGGCATTGGTTTAAAAGTCATCAAGTTTATCAACGTACTCTAATTCAAGAAGAAAGAGTAAAATAGTTATGTTAAATTGATCATTAAATAGGTAAAAACATGGCAAAAAGCGACAAAATAAACTTTTCTACCCCTAGCGGTTTTCCCGAATTTCTACCTAGCGAAAAACGTTTAGAAGTATTTGTATAGATATAATTCGTCGGGTTTTTGAAAGTTATGGATTTACACCTATTGAAACCCCAGCAGTAGAAAGGTTAGAAGTGCTGCAAGCTAAAGGAAATCAAGGGGATAATATTATATATGGTATTGAGCCAATTTTACCACCAAATCGTCAAGCTGAAAAAGATAAATCTGGAGAAACTGGTTCAGAAGCTAGAGCTTTAAAGTTTGACCAAACTGTTCCTTTTGCAGCTTATATTGCTCGTCACTTAAATGAATTAACTTTTCCCTTTGCTCGTTATCAAATGGATATGGTTTTTCGAGGAGAACGGGCAAAAGATGGACGTTTTCGGCAATTTCGTCAATGTGATATTGATGTAGTTGGCGTGGAAACTCAGTTTGCTTTATGATGCCCAAATGCCAGCAATTATCACCGAAATATTTGAAGCGATTAATATTGGTGATTTTGTGATTCGCATTAATAATCGAAAAATTCTCACAGGTTTTTTTCAATCTGTAGGAGTTACTGAAAACCAAATTAAATCCTTGTATTAGCATTATTGATAATTTGGAAAAAATTGGTGAAGCTAAGGTTAAACAAGAATTAGAAAAAGCAGGTATTTCCTCCAGAACAAACCGAGAAAATTATTGATTTTGTTAAAATTGATGGTAGTAGTTGATGATATTTTAGATAAACTTAAACATCTATCTCAAAATCTACCAGAAGCAGAGCAATTTAATTTAGGAGTTAGTGAATTAGAAACAGTAATTAATGGAGTTCAGAAATTTAGGAGTTCCTGATAAACGTTTCTGTATTGATTTATCAATTGCTCGTGGTTTAAATTACTATACTGGCACAGTTTATGAAACTACTTTATTAGGACATGAAGCTTTAGGTAGTATTTGTTCTGGAGGCAGATATGAGGAATTGGTGGGAGTGTTTCTTAGGTGAAAAAATGCCGGGAGTGGGTATTTCCATTGGTTTAACTCGCTTAATTAGTCGATTGTTAAAAGCAGGTATTCTGAATACTTTATCTGCGACACCTGCTCAAGTAATGGTAGTAAATATGCAAGAAGATTTAATGCCAATTTATTTAAATAGTATCGCAACAATTACGACAAGGGGGAATTAATGTGATAACTAATTTTGATAAACGTCCTTTGGGTAAACAATTTCAAGCTAGCAGATAAACAGGGAATCCGATTTTGTGTAATTATTGGTGCTGAGGAAGCAGCAGCACAAAAATCATCACTTAAGGATTTAAATCACGGGTGAACAAGTGGAAGTAGCTTTGGGAAATTTAGCAGCAGAAGTTCACAAAAGACTTGTTTAAATCTTGAAAATAGGGAATAGGGAAATCCCTATTCCCTATTATATTGCCATCTGGTTCAGTTAGTCGGGTAATACCAATTCACTGGTGATGTACGTAATTTGAGTCAGGGAAAGAGTTCCAGCCCTGAAAATATATCAAACATTTCGTGAATTGGTATGAGACAAAAAAAGACCTATTGCTGAGATAGATGCATTGTAAGTTTAATCATGGTGATTTATACGTTTATATTCTAGCACTTGACTCTTAAGTAGTATTATGCAATCATGGAAATAAATACTTGAATTTATTGGAGGGTTTGAAAATGCAAGAATTTCCTAAGAACAATTCTAAAAGTAGAACACATCAAGCATTTGATATTTTAAATAAAACAAACAATTTAGTCAATCAAATCTTACAAGATTTTAATGCTGATAATACTCCTTATAAGAAAATAAGTGATTTTTTTGAGGGAATCCGTGATGATATTAATGATGCCAAGGAAAGGTCTATTCAAGAAACTATTAGAATTGGAATTTTGGGTGGAACTGGAAGCGGTAAATCAACGTTAGCTAATGCTTTGATAGGAGATGCTATTTTACCTGATTCAGCAATTGTTTTTTGTACTAGTATCCCAACAACAATAAAATTTAGTCATTACTATTCTCTAGAGGTAGAGTCTGAATTACAGACATTTAATTACAAGGAAAGAAATATACAATCAAGTGAAATGAAAACAATTTTGCGCTCAATATGTAAGGAATCTGAAAACCAGAATAACCATAAAAAAATCACAAAAATAATAATAGGCGCACCCACTGGTATTCTAGATGGGAAAGAAATAGTAGATGTGCCAGGATTCACTAAAGGTAATCCATTACACCAAGCTTTTGCAGAACGTTATACAAGATATTATTGTGACGTTTGCTTAGTTTTAATTAATAATTCCGGAAGTGTTGAAATAAATTCTCGCGGTGGATTAGAAGCATTAGCGGATACCTTTAGAAATAGATTAGAATCAATTGCATTCATTATTAATAAATGTGATGAAAGCAGTGATATTGATATTACTTTTGTGGAAAGACAATTACAGAAATATTTGAAAGGTGAGAAATTACATATTTTTAGAGTTTCATCTAAAAATTCATTAGCTAGAAATGGTAATGAGTATCAACAACGTGAGATGATAGATTATTTAGCATTTCTTTCATCACGTAAAACTATTGTTCTAGTTAAGTCTTTACTTGAAAGGCTAAATGCAAACTTTATATTACTAAAGGAACTTTGTCGTCTTTCTGCTCAGGAATTAGATGAACTATATCGAAATATTAAAACATTAAATAATGAATTTCGACATAGTTCATCTCAATTGTATAATAATCTTTTTAAAGATAAAGTATATTTAAGCGAAATACCGGAAATTGATATAACTTCGTTTAATTTACCAAGCCCTCTAGGCATTTCTGTTGCAAGAATATGCTAAACAAGTTGTTGAAACTTTAGGTTCACAGGCTAATCAAATTCTTGATGAATACGTTCAGACATATCAAGCTAAAATTTATCGTGAATATAATTCCAGCTTTGAACATATAGCAATCCTAAATCATTCATGAGAAAACACCATATTCATGGAGTTTAGGGAAGTCAAATATTTGACCATTAATGGAAATATCAAACAAAGCCTTGACAACAGAGAAAGAACGACAGAAAAAATGAAATTCTCGAATGAATCTTTTAGCTTGTAACCAAATATCTTCTACCGGATTTTGTTGTGGTGCATTTGGAGCAAATCGCTCACAAGTTATCAACCAATCTTGTTTTTCTAATCCATTATTCAAAGAATTTAAATAATCTTTAATTTGCCCTGAACGATGATAACCTGCACCATCCCAGATAATTAACAGTTTTGCTTCCGGACGTTGTGAGCGGAGATATTCTAAGAAATTAATTGTGTTTTCTGAGTCCCCTTTACTAGCAGAATAAGTTAAAAATTCCTTGGTTTTGTAGTCCAATGCACCAAAATAAGTTTGCCTAGAACGGATATTTTCCACTGGAATAGATACTCGTTCTTGAGTTTTACCCCAAATATACCCACATACATCTCCCCAAACTAAATGACATTCGTCAATCATGAATACAACTAGTTCTCCAGATTCAATTTCTTGACGTTGCGTTTCCAGGAGGACACAAATTTCTTTTTTTTTTGATTCTACTAATTCTGGATCATATTTTGGATTATTTGTTTGTGCTTTTTTCCAACTAATACCCGCTTCATTAAACAAATTATAATAGCTCTGTTTAGATTCAAATGTCACTTCATATTTATCAGCAATGTAGTACTCTAACTCGTCTAAAGTCCAACTATTCTTGCTTTGTAGCCATTGAATCACTTCTAAATGCTGTTCTGAACTTAGTAGTCCTTGACTTCCTTTATATTTGACTTTTAAACCTTCAATTCCATCCTGAAAAAATGCTTTCTTATACTTACTCAGAAATCCACTAGAAACTCCCAATATTGGCATTATTTCCTTATGTGTATATCCTGACAATAACATTTTCACTGCTGTTGCTCGCTGGATTTCAAGCTTGTTTTTAGTATTGTCGATAAATTCTGTTAGTGATTGCATCCACATAGTTATTTTTATACTTTTTTGTTGTAATTATTGCCTATCGCCATTATAAGTATTTTCTCACGAATAGTCAAGGATTGCTATAGCCTAGTAAAGCTTAATGAAGAATTACAGGCTAAAGTTAAAGAATTTGAGCATAAATTTTCAATTTTTTCTGCAAATCATAAAATCATAAAAATTGACAATTTATTTAGAATAAATAATTTTAATCCATCGGAAATAGAAAAATTAAAACCACCCAAATTTCGACTTTGGGCTGAGAAATTTCTACCACAAATTCTAGTAAGAGATATAAAATTCTGGTCGAGTCCCGTATCTATTACATCTGAACCTGTTAGCATCACACTTATGATGCCTATAGGTATTAAAAAAAAGAGCGAAATGACTTTTGAATTTAAGGATAATCTATCTGAACAAGCTATCAAAATCATGAATGAGTATTTGTATAATTCTCTAGATAGTTTTGTGAGTGAACTCAATCAGCAATACACATCCGCATTAGAACAATTTATTAATGAATGGTATAAATGTTTACGTGATTATCTAAGACAAATAGAAGTAGTAAAAGTTATTACAGAACCAAGCGCATTGATAAAAATTGACAATTTTGTTATGGATATTAAGTATTTATCTGAGGAAATAGCAAATCTTATGTCCCAAGATTAAATATCTGTGTTTTAGTGTCTAGAGCATTAGTCCAGTAGAACCAATTTTGTTCATTTCAGCTTCTAAAGCTTGGGTTAGTGAGCGATCAAACGTTGGTTTTGCGTTGAGAATCATTCTACTGGACTGGCACTTGAAAAGTTATGAGGAGGTGTAATTTGTCATTCTAACGGTCTGATACTGTTGGCGAATTCATCAAACCCCTATTGATAGGTTAATCTAAATCACGGCAGAATAAGGGTTATAGGCGATTCTTGCCAATTCGCCAACAGTATCCAGTCGGGAAGGATCTCGCGAATCCTTCCCGACCGTCAGGATGACATTATTACTTCCTCTTAACTGAATCTTATTGTGTTATATTGAATTAGAGGAGAAAAATTTGCCATGAAAAATCCCATGAAAAAATTCTTTCTCGATACACCAGATGGTCAAATATTTTATAGAGTAGCAGGTGATGGTAAACCTCTACTTTTACTTCATCGCAGTCCACAAAGTAGTGATGAATTTAGAGAATTGATGTCTATTTTTGCTGAGACTAGATATGTCATAGCAATGGATATGATGGGATTTGGTAATTCTGATAAACCTCCTAGAACCTACTCCATAGCAGATTATGCGAAAACTGTAATCATGCTTCTGGAAGAATTAGGTATTGCTCAAACCAGTATTTTGGGAAATCATACTGGTGCTTATGTAGCAGCAGAAGTAGCAGCAGCATATCCTGAGCGAGTGGATAAATTGATATTATCTAATATAGATCAATTTAATGAACAGCAAAAACAGAATATATTAAACAGATTTTCTCAAAGTTATCAGATTCAAGCAGATGGTGGACATTTGATATCAAAATGGTTAGCTTATAGTCAATATGTAGATTCTCCAGAGTTAAATCATCGTTGTTTTTTAGAAGAGTTGAAATGTCATGGTTATCCTCCTTATGAGACCTTTAGCGGTGACAGATTATTTAAGTTCTCTGGAAGCAAGAATAAGTTTAATTAAATCTCCTACTATGATTTTATCAGGAATAGAGGATATTAAATCACTAGAACAATTGGGTTTAGCTACACCAGCTAATAGACAATATCTTGCTCAATTAATTCCTCAAGCAGAAATAATTGAGATTGAAGGTGGTATATGTATGATGAATTTACTATCTGAAGTCATCTCAAATATAGTATTAGATTTTTTAGATGGTAAGATGGTTTAATTTTTCTGTAGTTCTCACTTTAAATATCCTAATTCTTTTTATGCGTCCAAAAAACTTTAAAAAACTCATTGCTAAAAAATTTAGTCCAGATTTTTCATCCGCGATTGAAATTGTCGAACTTCCTTTATCTGAACCTAATGCTAATGAAATTTTAATTCGCAACAAATTTGCAGGAATCAATGGTGGATTCGATACTTTACTTTGTCGAGGTGAAGTTCCTTATGTTAACTTAACCCCTCCTTTTGATTTAGGTGTGGAAGCTGTGGGAGAAGTTGTTGCGGTGGGAGACAATATCCAAAATTTCCAAATTGGTGATGCTGTGGTTACAACTAAGCGTGGTGGTTATTCTGAATATCGACTTATAGATGCTAACTTAGCGGTTAAAGTTCGGGAAGCTACCCCAGAGGTATTGACTTTGATGCCTACAGGTATATCAGCTTTAGTTGCACTAGAACAAGTGGGGGAAATGAAAAGCCATGAAGTGGTTTTAGTAACCGCAGCAGCAGGAGGAACTGGTCACATCGCAGTCCAACTGGCCAAATTAGCTGGTAATCATGTGATTGCTACTTGTAGTTCTGAGCGCAAAGCACAGTTATTGCAGGAATTGGGATGCGATCGCATTATTAATTATCGCACAGAAAACCTTTCCCAAATCCTCCCGCAGGAATATCCCCAGGGAATTAATCTGATTTTTGAATGTGTGGGTAAACAAGTTTTTGACACTTGTGTAGAAAACTTAGCCATTCGGGGACGTTTGGTGGTAGTTGGTTTTATTTCTGAATATGCTCAACATCCCGAACTAATTTCCCATCCCCGAATTTATCAGCAATTATTTTGGAAAGCTGCTAGTGTGAGAGGTTTTCTGATGCCACATTATCAAGAATATATGATGGAGGCACGCGATCATCTATTAAATTTATTCTATACTAATAAATTGAAAGTTGCTGTTGACCCCAAAGAATTTCGCGGTTTGGTATCTATTCCTGATGCTGTTACCTACCTCCTCACTGGTCAAAATTGCGGTAAAGTAGTAGTTAGATTTTAAGTTAAAATAGTTTATCTACAGCAAAACAAGCTTTCTCAAAGCGTTCTTGCCAATTACCATTAATGAGAACATAAGGTCTTTGACGTGATTCTAAAGCTTGAACACAGAGAGCCAGAAATTCTTCTCTATAATGTGGTAAATAACGTTGTGAGTCATCCACCCAAGGTACATCTACATCTAGTAAGAGGTATAAATCATAATGTCTTTGATTAGCTTGAGTATGAATCCACTCAGGACATTTACCAAATAATACATCACTCCAAATCGTAGTGGTAATTAAATCAGTATCGCAAAATAGGACTCGGTTTGCCTGTCTTGCTAAAGCATCTTCAGAAGCAATTTGTCCTTGAGCAATCCAAGAGATATCCTCAAAATCACCAATTCCATTTTTAGAATCTAACCACCCACGAGCGTATTCACTCACGTAAACTGTTTGATAGTGAGCAGCTAATTGTGAGGTTAAAGTTGATTTACCTGTAGATTCCGGTCCAAAAATACAGACCCGACGCAGAAAATAAGGACGTACACAACTGGGAAGATAATCCCAATTTGCGATCGCATTTTGTCGGACTTGTGTACCGGAAATCGGGACAAGACTTCTAGCTTTATCCACGGGAATATATTGAGCACCTAAGATTTCTGCTAATTTGTCACCATAATCTTCGGAAGCAAAAACATAATCCGTCCGGTGGGTAAGACTGACGCACGGTATCATACCAAATTTGCCAAAAATCGGGATGGTCTTGAGGTTCTTGGGGATTTTCATCAGTGACATGCACCACATTCACATCAAAAAACATCTCCCGCATCCACCGATAACGCAAATCTCCAGGAATGGGTTCTGATGACAGGGAACAAACTAAAACCGTGAGATGGTCAACATAATTACGGGCAAAATCGACAAGATACTGGTGTCCTAAATGAGGGGGCATAAATTTGCCCAAAATCATTCCCGTTGCACCTTTTGGTAAGCTTGCTTCCATGCTGCATATCCCAGAACGGCTAAAACCAGAAACACTGCATAAAGTCCGGTCGTTGGGTAAAGATGTTTATATCCATAAACACCCACCGCGATTACATCTACTGTAATCCAGAATAACCAAGACTCCAATACCTTTTTAGCCATTAACCATTGAGCAATTAAACTCAAGACTGTGATTCCCGCATCCCAGTAAGGTAAAGAGGCATTGGTGTAGTGCTTCATTACCCACCCTAAACTAAATGTCGAGGCGATCGCCACTCCCATCCAAACTATTTTTGCTAAGTTACTAATCGAGGTAACAGCGAGTTTTTGACGGTTTCGATGTGGTTGTAGCCAAACATACCAACCGTAGATTTGTAGGAAAATGTAAATTACCTGAAGAATCACATCTGAATAAAGACGAGCTTCGTAGAATACAAAAGTATATAGAAATACCATTATCAATCCTGTCGGCCAGCACCAGATATTTTCTTTAACGGTAAACCAGACACTCAATAGACCAAAAACAGCAGCAACAATTTCTAGGGTACTCATGAGAGGGGGAGGTTGGGAGGTGGGGAGGTGTATTTAAGTTGTTTTTAAGAGGCTGTTTGAAAAGTCAAAATAAAAGTTAAAAACGCTACTGTATTGTGCAATACGCTTGGTGTTAAGGAAGGAACTAATATTGTCATCCTGACGGTCGGGAAGGATTCCAATCTCTTCCCGACCGTCAGGATGACAAATTACACCTCCTCGTAACTTTTCAAACACCCTCTAAGAATCAAATATAAGTTGTATATGCTTGAATTTTAGTAGCAAGTCGAGTGGAGAGAAATTGACTTGAGGTTTTGAGAGCTTCATAAATTTCTAGACTTTCGTGATAGTACCCATTAATTTTATCTTGAGTCCAATGATGTGGTGGTGCTTGTAGATTAGTAATTCTATCTGCTAATTTTACCATCCCTATCTCTGGTGGTTGCTGCTTAATCCGAATTAAACTATCTTGCATTTGCAGATGTTTTGCTAGAGAAATATTTTTAGTTAATGCAAGTACACCCTCAGCTACTGCTTGACCAAATTCAATATTGATTTGCTCAAAAGTTGTCTCAGTATCTTCAATAGTGTCATGTAATAGTGCACAGTTAAGAGCTAAATTACCATTATGTGCTTCTGAATTTAAAGCCGCAATGATTTCCATGCTAACAAAACTCAAATGCATTATATAAGATATGTCTGTACCTGGGAATTTTTGCCCTTGATGAGCTTGTGCAGCAAATCTATAAGTTTTAATATAATCGTCTTGTGACCAATTTTGGATATTGAGTTGATGTTTTTCCATTTGTCTATTTTAGTCAGTTGGGGAGGAAATTGCAGATGACGAGAGATGACGAGAGATTACACTTATAACATATTTACCTCCCAAAATCAGTGTCAGCATCTTGATTTACCATAGTCCAATCTTTGCGTGAACGGTAATTAATCTTTTTTGCATTTGACATTGACAAAATAAATTGGCGTTGAATCTGCGGAAATATCGTTCTCTCTGGGACGAAATCATTCTGTAATTCACAAAACGCCAATTTTTTGCTGTCTAATCCTGTCTAATTGTCTTTTTCTATACAAGACCATTGACATTTGACCATTGATGAACTACGAGGGAAGGCGGCTACCGATGGCTATAATGAAATAATGACAGATAATTAAGATAGACGATTCATTATTCCTCATGTTTAAACGAACTCGAATTATTTTAGCTTGTGTATTTTTAAACTTTACCTTTCATGCTGAATTAGTATCTGCGGCAACTACAGCTAGTGAATACCGTCAATTAGGACTTACATATCGTCAAAAAGGTAACTTTCCTCAAGCCATTGAGGCAATGCAAAAATCAGTCCAACTGGAACCCCAAAATATTATGGGTCGAGTTAATTTAGGTTGGACTTTACATTTAGCGGGAAAAGAAACAGAAGCTGCAACAGCTTTATGGGAAGCAATATTTCAACAATCATTTTTTGTTCCTGCTTATAATGCTTTAGGAATAGTTTATTTAGTGGAAGGAAATTTAACCGCAGCAGTCATGGTTCACGCTTGGGCGGCAATTCTCAAACCAGATAATGAAGTTGCTTACTATAATTTGAGTTTAGCATTACATCGTCTGCAAATTTATCACTTAGCAATTGTTTATGCTAACCGTGCTGCTACCCTAGAACCAAATAATCCCCATCCTTTGGTTGCTAGTGCGATGCATCTTGGGATAGTGGAGATAAAATTACTGCTAAACAAATTTATGCTAGAGCCATTAACTTAGATTCTCGATATAGCAATGTGTCTTTTTTACGTAATCTGCAACAAGCTGCATTTAGTCCTGAGCAAATTCATACTGTAGAAATGTTACTTCAAGCTAAAATAAAAATGTAAAGTCACCTACTCTCTACTCGCTATTTTTCCACTCATTACCACAAATACACCCGCTACCAAAAACGCTAAAGCACCCCCAATTCCACTCACTACAGGCATGATTGGTGGTGGAAATACTAACCCAAATACAGTCCCTGCTAAAGAAAGTCCCCCAAAATATATCCCAATTCCTAATCCAGACCACTCTTGGGCTACTACTCCTAAAACAAATGGCACTGCTCCATTGACAATTAAACTAAATCCAATTATTGTCAAAATTATAATGGGGAAAAGTGCGCCCAAATATAACATACTCAAAATTGATAAAATAGTTATTCCCAGACCACAGAGCATACTTTGACGACTTCCTATTTTTACCCCCACAAATCCCGCAGGTAGAGCCGCAAAAGCAAAACCTAAACTAATCCATAACATTATTATATTAATATCATTACCAGGAAATTGCAATTTTAGAGATTTAGTTAAAGTATCCATCAGTAAAGCAATACCCCAAGATATACTAAAACCTGTTGGTAAGATTATAGCCAATGCTTTTATAGGTAAATCGGTTTGTTCGGGAAGAGATTCAGTGGGGGTTTCGGGAGGATTTGCAAATCTTAAAATAAAAGCTGTACCTAATAATAGAAAAGAGGCGATCGCAAAACAAAAGATTGGTCCTAAACTCAATAAAAAGTTATTAGCTATTCCTTTAAAAGCACCAACAATTCCCCCCAATAAAGTCAGTAAACTGACTGCTATGGGTAACTGAGAAGGGACAGCATATTTTCCTAATAAAGCCATCGCTGGAGAGCGAAAGATGGTCATAGTTAAAGACCAAATAATCAAAACCACTGGTAAAATCCACCGGATTAACTCACCAGAAGGAATAAAAATCACAATCCCCGGAATAAAAATAAACAAAGTCGCGGAGAGAATTACACCTAGAGAAATAAAAGGAAAACGACTGCCTAACCAGTACTTAGCTCGGTCTGAAAGTCCTCCCATCAGTGGTTCCATCACCACACCTAAAGCACTTTCTAGTACTAGTACACTAGCAGCGAAAGCAGCAGGAAAGCCAAATTGAGTCAAAAGTTGGGGTAGATATAGTTTATAAACCAACCAACATAGTGTAATCGCTGCTTGTAGACCTGCTAATGCCCAAACTGACAACCATAAGATTTGTGGTGGAGATTTTGTCGTAGTCATTTAATTTTATTTTTTACCAAAAAATTATTTTCAACTGCTATAGGTATAATTTATCATGGTGCTATGAATATTCAGCGTCAACCAGAGTCTATACCATATCACTAAACCAAATTGTCATATGAACAAACTATTAGACCCAACACTGTCCAACGAAATTGCTAAAAAAATCAAAAGTAAAGCCAAGCTGCCTTTTGATAATGCTTACCGTGCTGCATTAGTAACGGTTGGTGCAAAATATGTCCAGGGATTTTTAGTATTTCGTGGTCATCCATTTCAACCCATTGAACATGGTTGGATTGAGTTAGATGATGTGATTATTGACCCCTCTTTACCACATCTCAATCACAACCCCCAAGAACTTTGGTATTTTCCGGCTCAAAGTCTGACGGTGAAAAAACTCAAAGCTATCATCGAGGAATCCCAAGAAGATTATCCTGAAGATGACCCTTTACCAATTTACGGTGAACCACCTTATGCATATTATGGTGATGTGATGTTGGGTGATCAGGATTATTTAGTAGCTTTTCAAGCAGCTGAGGATAAATGTCAGGAAGTTAATCAGGTCAATTTTGAAAATAATTAATGTTAGTGGTTAGAAGCTGGTTAATAAGTATTTTTTAGATATATGCTACAATGAATTAAAGTAATTAAAAAGTTTTATGACTGTAGCTGTAAACCTTTCTTTAAAAAATAGTCCTGGTGTCGCTTCTCACACGTTATTTGTTTGTAAAACTTGTGCTAGTCTTTGGGAAGAAGGAAAACGCATTGGTGAAAGTGGTGGCGAAAAACTCCTACAACAACTGCAAGAACTTTCCCAGAATTGGAGTTTAGGTGATGAGTTTCCGATTCAGGAAGTTGAATGTATGAGTGCTTGTAACCGTTCCTGTGTTGTGGCTTTTGCAGGTGTTGGTAAATTAACTTATTTATTCGGTGATTTAACTGTTGATGATAGTGCAGAGGCGGTATTGGAATGTGCTACTCTATACTACAATCAGCGGGATGGTGTGTTACCTTGGGCAAAAAGACCAGAAGCTTTGAAAAAGGGTCTTTTGGCTAGAATTCCGGCTTTGCTTCCCCATTAACTGAAACACCTCTCCCTGGTTTTACCGCGTAAAACCAGGGTGACGTATAGTAGGGGCGTATTGCAATACGCCCCTAAGTGCGTGATATCAAACCCGTTTTGTTAATTTTCTCATCACACCCAAAGCGAATACTCCTCCCAGAGCAGGAATAGTTGCACCACCAGGAATATCCCAAGGCACAGGCTGTAATATTCACATTGTTGACTGTGAATGTAGAGGAACCAACAGTATCATCCACATCAAGAACACCAATACCAATATTGTAACTACCAGCAGTAGCAAAGCTTTGACTGAAAGAGGTTCCCGTTAAATATGTAACGGCATTATTAATAGTGACAAAACCAGTATCACTATCAGAGGAAACAAGGCTCCAGTCGAAGCTCAACACATCACCACTGTTAACTATCAGCGTTGTCTTGATCGCAGAACCAGCTTGAACACCAAAAGTAGAAGGTAAGGAATCGAAGCTATTATTAAGAATACCCAAGAAGGTTTCGAGAGCCGAACCAGTTAGACCACCAGCAGTGACTGTACTAGATGTACCAGATTTGAGAATTGCTTGACTGGAAGTAGTGGTAACATCACCGATAGTACTCCAAGTACTTAAATTAGGGCTGAGTGCAGAGGATGGGGTAGCAACAGCCAAAGCGCCAAGAGTGAATAAACTGATGGTACTTGCAGTGAAAGCCGAGTTTTTGAGCTTCATAAACATGGTTGCGTAATAATTTTTGACAGTATTTAGAATAGGAAATTACTAGTGCTATTCAACTCAGCCGGAGTAATATTAGCCACAATCAGGAAGTTACGGAAAGTAGCACTAGTACCAGAACCATCCCGGTCAATTTGTAAAAAGCTGTTGTTAGCATTAGCACCAGTTCCTTGGACGAACTTTATATATTGATCGGTGATGGGATTAGAGCCACTGTAGCCAATACTGGTGAGTAATTTGCTCAAGTCGATTTGATCAGCACCGACGGTAAAATCTGCAATAGTTTGACCCACATCTGCCAGGCTGTTGAAAACAAAGACGTCATTACCACCGCCACCAGTGAGAGTTTTCACTCCTGACTGACCAGTAATCTGGTCATTACCGCCAGTACCAGTGATGTTAGCGCGGGGATTGTTAGAATCACCTGTAATCACAATCGGAGCTTCGGCAACTTGTAATGTCGGAGCAACGGGGTTAGTACTTAGTAGTACCGATACATCAGAGCTACCAGCATTTGCTACAGCCGAGTCTGGCGTACCATCGCCGTTGAAGTCTCCCACTGCTACTGAATCAGGAATAGAGCCAGCGCTGAAGGTGGTTTGGGTGTTAAAGCCTCCAGTACCATTACTCAGTAGTAATGATATATTATTGCTACGATAATTCGCCGTAACTAAGTCGAGCTTGCCATCGCCGTTGAAGTCCCTCACTGCTACTGATAAGGGAGTAGTGCCAACGCTGAAGGTGGTTTGGGTGTTAAAGCCTCCAGTACCATTATTCAGCAGTATTGATACGTTATTGGTATCATAATTTGCCACAACTAAATCCAGCTTGCCATCGCCGTTGAAGTCCCCCACTGCTACTGAATCAGGAGCAGTGCCAACGCTGAAGGTGGTTTGGGTGTTAAAGCCTCCAGTGCCATTATTCAGCAGTAATGATACGTTATTGCTAAAAAAGTTGGTTGTAACTAAGTCCAGCTTGCCATCGCCGTTGAAGTCCCCCACTGCTACTGAAATAGGACTAGAGCCAACGCTGAAGGTGGTTTGGGTGTTAAAGCCTCCAGTGCCATTATTCAGCAGTAATGATACATTGTCGCTAGTACGGTTGGTTGTAACTAAGTCCAGTTTGCCATCGCCGTTGAAGTCCCCCACTGCTACTGAACTGGGATTATTCTGAACGCTGAAGGTGGTTTGAGTGTTAAACCCTCCACTGCTATTACTCAGCAGCAATGATACATTGGTGCTGCCACTGTTCGCTGTAACTAAGTCCAGCTTGCCATCACCGTTGAAGTCTCCCACTGCTACTGAAATAGGTCTAGTACCAATGCTGAAGGTGGTTTGGGTGTTAAAGCCTCCAGTGCCATTATTCAGCAGTAATGATACATTGTCGCTATCATAATTCACCGTAACTAAGTCCAGATTGCCATCGCCGTTGAAGTCCCCCACTGCTACTGATCTCGGACTAGTGCCAACAGTGACTGAGGTACTAGCACTCAAAGGGTTAGCAGCAATAATATAATCCGCGCTGGGAGTGAGGTTGATGCTAACGGTTTCATTGGCTTTGGAATTGTTTACTGCCGATACCGTTAATGTGGCAGTGGTTTGTCCGGCGGCAATGGTGAAGGAATTGGCAGTAATATTGCTGATATTTGTCCCCGCACCCAAGGAGAAGTCTGTACCTTGGATAGCATTACTACCGTTGGTGTTGAAGTTGACTACTAATCCCCCCACAGGTGCGGGACTATCTAGGGTAATGATAAAGCTGCCATTGCTTCCACCTTTTGTGGGGTTACTACCAGCAGTAATGCTAATTTTAGACAGATTATTCAATAACACTGATGCATTGTTGCTACCATTATTTGCCGTAACTAAGTCTAGTTTGCCATCGCCGTTGAAGTCCCCCACGGCTACTGATTTCGCTCTACTGCCAATGCTGAAGGTGGTTTGGGTGTTAAAGCCTCCCATGCCATTACTCAGCAGCACTGATGCATTATTGCTACGAGAATTCGCCGTAACTAAGTCCAGTTTACCATCGCCGTTGAAGTCCCCTACTGTTACGGAGAAGGGACTATTGCCAACGCTGAAGGTGGTTTGGGTGTTAAAGCCTCCCATGCCATTACTCAGCAGCACTGATACAGTACTGTTAGAAAGACTCGCTGTAACTAAGTCCAGTTTGCCATCGCCGTTGAAGTCCCCTACTGCTACTGATTTCGGAGTGTTGCCAACGCTGAAGGTGGTTTGGGTGTTAAAGCCTCCCATGCCATTACTCAGCAGCACTGATACAGTACTGCTACCAGAATTCGCCGTAACTAAGTCCAGCATGCCATCGCCGTTGAAGTCCCCCACTGCTACTGAACTAGGATTACTACCAACGCTGAAGATGGTTTCGGTGTTAAAGCCTCCAGTGCCATTACTCAGCAGCACTGATACTGTGTGGCTAAAATAATTTGCCGTAACTAAGTCCAGTTTGCCATCGCCGTTGAAATCCCCCACTGCTATGGACTGGGGAGCAGTACCAACGCTGAAGGTGGTTTCGGTGTTAAAGCCTCCAGTGCCATTATTCAATAGCACTGATGCAGTATTGCTACTATTATTCGCCGTAACTAAGTCCAGGATGCCATCGCCGTTGAAATCCCCCACTGCTATGGACTGGGGAGCAGTACCAACGCTGAAGGTGGTTTCGGTGTTAAAGCCTCCAGTGCCATTATTCAATAGCACTGATGCAGTATTGCTACTATTATTCGCCGTAACTAAGTCCAGTATGCCATCGCCGTTGAAGTCTCCTACTGCGACTGAGTAGAGATTAGTAATGCTAAAGGTCGTTTGGGTGTTAAAGATACTCATTTTAATTTTCTTCTTGTTTGTGTTTTTGATCTCATTTTCTACACTTATTTTTTAGTATAGAAAGATTAGTTTATGGCAGTAATTGAGTATTATTACTTGGATTGAACCATTTTGATATGATTCAATTATCATCACTTACATAAAAAGAATTTGTGATCTATTCAGTCTCTTTTCCCATATTTACTCTTGTAAGTATGTCAAAAAATGGTAAAAAATGGAAGAATATTACAGAATACATATCACAATTATTTGAACAAGTATTAAGTACAGACCTGTAGAGGCGTATTGCAATACGCCTCTACTATTCTTTGTATGTACACTGTATCCTTATTCCGGAGAGGGAGAATATTAGAATACTTAGACTCTTATAAAGAGGTAAAATAACATCTGGTTCCCCTTCATTACTAAGGAGAGGGCTAGCGTGAGGTGGTTCCATAACTTGGATAGTTAATTGTGTAGAAAAAACGTATGATGAATAACACAAATTCAATGGAAATATTTAGCGATCGCACTTTTACAGAGTGGTTAACCCAAGCGCAAATTAGTCTGGCTTATACTACCTACCAAACTAGTAGGTTAATGTTGCTGGGAGTCAATCCTGAAAATGGGAGAATATCGGGTTTTGAAAGATTATTTGACCGAGCAATGGGACTTTACACCACTAATGAGCGGATGTATCTCAGTTGCAAATATCAGATATGGCAAATTGATAATGTGCTGGAACCAGGACAAACCTACAACGGCTATGATAAACTCTATATTCCCCGCATCGGTTATACAACTGGTGATTTAGATATTCATGATATTGTTATTGATGGTACCGGAAAATTAATCTTTATCAGTAGCTCATTAAATTGTTTAGCCACGGTAAGCGATCGCCATAGTTGCACACCTTTATGGAAACCTGCATTTATTTCCAAAATTGTGAATGAAGATCGTTGTCATTTAAATGGTTTGGGGATGGTAGAAGGACAACCCCGCTATGTAACTGTATGTAGCCGTTCTGACGTAGTGGATGGTTGGCGCGATCGCCGTCATGATGGAGGTTGTGTAATTGACATCCCCTCTAATGAAATTATCTGTACAGGCTTATCCATGCCCCATTCACCTCGTTGGTATCAGAATAAATTATGGGTACTTAACTCTGGTAAAGGGGATTTTGGCTATGTAGATTTACAAAATGGTAAATTTGAACCTGTGGCATTTTGCCCCGGATTTATGCGGGGGTTAGCATTTTGGGGAAATTATGCCATTGTAGGACTTTCTAAAGCTAGAGGAGATAAAACTTTTAGCGGATTACCACTAGAAGCAGAATTGCAAAAACGAGATGCCGAAGCCCGTTGTGGATTAATGATTATTGATTTGAAGACAGGTGCGATCGCTCATTGGTATCGGATTGAAGGGATAGTCACAGAACTCTATGATGTACAAGTCTTACCAGGAGTCAAGTGTCCCATGTTTTTGGGATTCCAGACAGAGGAGATTCAGCAGATAATTACCCTCGATTCTCGCTCTCCTCTACTGGGAGGAAAGCAAATACATCAAAATCAAAATGGTCGGCAAATCCCTCTGGTAAAACCCATTGAAAATCAGAATTTATTCAGTCTCCAAGCACAGAACTCTCCCCTCGTAGATCAGCTTTATCAAAAAGCTTTGTCCTTACAAAAACAAGGAAATTTTGCGGAAGCAATCAGCCAATATCAACAGCTAATTACCCAATACCGCGATTATGCCCCGGCTTGGTATCAGTTGGGAGTAATTGTGGATAATCAAGGACAAAAAGACGAGGCAATTCTAGCTTATCAACAAGCATTAAAAATCAAATCTAACTATGCGGAAGCACATAATAATTTAGGTATTTTGCGAGTAGCTGAACAAGATTTACCAGCCGCAATTAATTGTTTTCAAGCAGCAATTAAAAGTAATCATAATTATGCTTTTGCCCATCACAATCTCGGTTTAGTTTGGCAAATGCAGAACAAGTTTGCCGAAGCCGCAGTGAAATTTCAGGAAGCTTTGCAGATAAATCCAGAATATGCAGAAGCTCATCTGAATTTAGGCATTGTCCTGGAAGCACAGAATAAATTAGAGAGTGCGATCGCCTGTTATCGTTCCGCAGTGCACTACAAATCTGATTATATTAAAGCTGACAACTTGTTAGGATTAGCCTTAGTTAAATTAGCTTTCTTTACTGACGCAAAATTAGATGAACCCAGAAAAATATTTGAGCAAGTTTTAGAAAAAAAACCAGATTCAGCCGTAGCATTTACCAATCTATTTTACCTCAAAGAGATGAGTTGTGAATGGAGTGGACGCGAGGCTAATTTAAATCGCTTAAAAACTCAAACTCTGCAAGAATTATTAACAGAACAATCCACTACCCTTGACCCATTCAATACATTATATAAGCCTTGGGAAAGGAGTTTATTACTAGCAGTAGCAAAAAGTCATTCTCAAACAATAGAAAAACAATGGTTGTATTTAAAACAGACTCTTAATTTTACTCATAACCGTATCCTGAATGGTAGATTAAAAATTGGCTATTTATCCAGTGATTTCCGCAATCATGCTGTCAGCCATTTAATCAGAGGCTTATTCAGAAATCATGATCCGAATCATTTTGAAATATTTGCTTACTCCACCGGCATAAATGACAATAGTGAATACCGCAACGATATTGTCAAAACCTGTGAACATTTTCAAGACGTTGCGGCTTTATCTACAGAACATCTAGCTCGGACAATTTTTGATGATGGAATTCATATCTTAGTCAATCTTAATGGTTACACCGATGGTTCTCGTACCCCTGTTTTCACCCTCAGACCAGCACCTATTCAAGTTAATTATCTGGGTTTTCCAGGCACAATGGGTGCAAATTTCATGGATTACATGATTAGTGATGCCATAGTCACACCCCCAGAATTTGCTGATGATTTCCAGGAAAAATTAGTACTTTTACCTCATACTTGCTATCTTACCGAAAATCAACAAGAAATCTCTTCTGGTCTGATTACTTATTCTCAGCATGGTTTACCAGATTCTGGTTTTGTGTTTTGCTGCTTGAACAACAACTATAAGATTGAACCTGAGATATTTAATGTCTGGATGAGAATTCTCGCTGCTGTTCCGGAAAGTGTTCTTTGGCTATTACCTAGATTCCCTGTTTCTGAACACAACCTGCGAAGAGAAGCCGAAGCACGAGGAATTCCCGGAGAACGGCTGATTTTTACTCAACATCAGCTCCAGAAGTCTGAGCATTTACAGCGATTTCAGTTAGCAGATTTATTTTTAGATACTTTATATTACAATGCTCATAGCACTGCTACGGATGCTTTATGGGCAGGAGTACCAATTATTACCTGTCCAGGAGCAACTTTTGCTGCTCGTGTGACGGCTAGTTTACTGACTGCTATTGGTTTACCAGAATTGATTACTAGAAATTTAGAAGAGTATGAGGAATTAGCAATAGATTTGGCTACATCTGATGGAAAAATGCAGCAACTCAAACAGAAATTAGCCAAGAATCGTCATACTTATCCACTGTTTGATACACCAAGTTTGACCCGCAATTTAGAACAAGCTTATCGCTCGATGTGGGAGATTTATGCAGATGGGAAATCTCCCTCTCCGATCAAAATCAGAGATTAAAAAAGAAGTATGATAGTTTTCATTGTTTAAAAATTTACGGTGTGTACACAGTCTGAAGGGGCGTATGGCTATACGTCCCTTCGTGCGTGATATTAAACCCGTTTCGTTAATTTTCTCATCACACCCAAAGCGAATACACCTCCCAGAGCAGGAATGGTTGCACCACCAGGAATATCCCAAGGAACAGCTGTAATATTCACATTGTTGACTGTGAATGTAGAGGAACCAATAGTATCATCCACATCAAGAACACCAATACCAATATTGTAACTACCAGCCGTAGCAAAGCTTTGACTGAAAGAGGAAGTTCCCGTTAAATATGTAACGGCATTATTAATAGTGACAAAACCAGTATCACTATCAGAGGAAACGAGGCTCCAATTGAAACTCAACACATCACCACTGTTAACTGTCAGCGTTGTCGTGATTGCAGAACCAGCTTGAGCACCAAAACCACCAGGAGAAGGCACTACATCAAAACTATTATTAAGAATACCCAAGAAGGTTTCGAGAGCCGAACCAGTTAGACCACCAGCAGTGACTGTACTAGATGTACCAGATTTGAGAATTGCTTGACTGGAAGTAGTGGTAACATCACCGATAGTACTCCAAGTACTTAAATTAGGGCTGAGTGCAGAAGATGGAGTAGCAACAGCCAAAGCACCAAGAGTGAATAAACTGATGGTACTTGCAGTCAAAGCCGAGTTTTTGAGCTTCATAAACATGAGTGCGTGATAATTTTTGAGAGTATTTAGAATAGGAAATTACTAGTGATCTCCAACTGAGATGGAGTAATATTAGCCACGATCAGGAAGTTACGGAAAGTAGCACTAGTACCAGAACCATCCCGGTCAATTTGTAAAAAGGTGTTGCTAGCATTAGCACCAGTTCCTTGGACGAACTGTATATATTTATCAGTGATAGGATTAGAGCCACTGTAGCTAATACTGGTGAGTAATTTGCTGAGGTCGATTTTATCAGTACCGACGGTAAAATCTGCAATAGTTTGACCCACATCTGCCAGGCTGTTGAAAACAAAGATGTCATTACCACCGCCACCAGTGAGAGTTTTCACTCCATGACCACCAGTAATCTGGTCATTACCGCCAGTACCAGTGATATTAGCGCGGGGAGTGTTAGGATCACCTGTAATCACATTGACGGTAGCCTCGGCAACTTGTAATGTCGGAGCAAATGTACTTATTAGTACTGATGCGTTAGAGCTACCAGAGTTTGTTACAACCCAGTCCAGTGTGCCATCACCGTTGAAGTCCCCCACTGCGACTGAACTAGGCAAAGAGCCAACGCTGAAGGTGGTTTGGGTGTTAAAACCTCCAGTGCCATTATTCAGTAGCATTGATACACTATTGCTATCATAATTCGCCGTAACTAAGTCGAGCTTGCCATCGCCGTTGAAGTCCCCCACTGCGATTGAACTAGGTCTAGTGCCAACGCTGAAGGTGGTTTGGGCGTTAAAGCCTCCAGTGCCATTATTCAGCAATACTGATACACTATTACTGCTAGCACTCGCCGTAACTAAGTCCAGCTTGCCATCGCTGTTAAAATCCCCCACTGCTACTGAACTAGGATTACTACCAACGCTGAAGGTGGTGGTGTTAAAGCCTCCAGTGCCATTATTCAGCCGTACTGATACATTATTGCTACTAAGATTCGCTGTAACTAAGTCCAGCTTGCCATCGCCGTTGAAGTCCCCCACCACTACGGAGAAGGGACTAGTGCCAACGCTGAAGGTGGTTTGAGTGTTAAAGCCTCCAGTGCCATTATTCAGCAGCACTGATACATTATTTTTGTTAGCATTCGCCGTAACTAAGTCGAGCTTGCCATCGCCGTTGAAGTCCCCCACTGCTACTGAACTAGGATTAGTATCAACGCTGAAGGTGGTGGTGTTAAAGCCTCCAGTGCCATTACTCTGAAGCACAGATACACTATTACTAACAAAATTCGCCGTCACTAAGTCCAGCTTACCATCGCCATTGAAGTCTCCTACTGCTACTGAATTGGAACCAGTGCCAACGCTGAAGGTGGTTTGGGTGTTAAAACCTCCAGTGCCATTACTCAGCAGCAATGATACATGGTTGCTACCAAAATTCGCCGTAACTAAGTCCAGTTTGCCATCGCTGTTGAAGTCTCCCACTGCTACTGAATTGGGACTAGTGCCAACAGTGACTGAGGTACTAGTACTCAAAGAGTTAGCAGCAATAATATAATCCGAACTGGCAGTGAGGTTGATGTTAACAGTTTCATTAGCTTTGGAATTCTTTACTGCCGATACTGTTAATGTGGCACTGGTTTGTCCTGCGGCAATGGTGAAGGAGTTGGCAGTGATATTGCTGATATTTGTCCCCGCACCCAAGGAAAAATCTGTACCTTGGATCGCATTACTACCGTTGGTGTTGAAGTTGACTACTAATCCCCCCACAGGTGCGGGACTATCTAGGGTAATGATAAAGCTGCCATTGGTTCCACCTTTTGTGGGGTTACTACCAGCAGCAATGCTGATTTTAGGGAGATTATTCAACAGCACTGATAGAGTGTCGCTACCAAAATTCGCCACAGCTAAGTCCGGTTTGCCATCGCCGTTAAAGTCTCCTACTGCTACTGAGTAGGGACTGCTCTCAACGTTGAAGGTGGTTTGAGTGTTAAAGCCTCCAGTGCCATTATTCAGTAGCACTGATACATTATTGCTAGCACTGTTCGCCGTAACTAAGTCCAGTTTGCCATCGCCGTTGAAGTCCCCCACGGCTACTGATTTCGCTCTACTGCCAATGCTGAAGGTGGTTTGGGTGTTAAGGCCTCCAGTGCCATTATTCAGTAGCACTGATACATTATCGCTAGCACTGTTCGCCACAGCTAAGTCCGGTTTGCCATCGCCGTTAAAGTCTCCTACTGCTACTGAAACAGGATCAGTGCCAACGTTGAAGGTGTTTTCGGTGTTAAAGCCTCCAGTGCCATTATTAAACAGCACTGATGCCGTGTAGCTAACACGATTTGCCGTAACTAAGTCGAGCTTGCCATCGCCGTTGAAGTCTCCTACTGCTACTGAGTATGGAGCGCTCCCAACGCTGAAGGTGGTTTCTGAGTTAAAGCCTCCAGTGCCATTATTAAACAGCACTGATAAAGTATTGTCATAATAGCTCGCCGTAACTAAGTCGAGCTTGCCATCGCTGTTGAAGTCTCCTACTGCTACTGAGTATGAACCCTTGCCAACGCTGAAGGTGGATTGGCTGTTAAAGCCTCCAGCGCCATTATTCAGCAGTACTGATACACTGTCATTAGACGAGCTCGCCACCACAGCCAAGTCCAGCTTGCCATCTCGATTGAAGTCTCCCACTGCTACTGAAGTACGACCAGGGCTAACGCTGAAGGTGGTGGTGTTAAAGTCTCCATTGCCATTATTCAACAGCACTGATACATTACTGTCATTATAGTTAGCCACAGCTAAGTCGAGCTTGCCATCTCGATTGAAGTCTCCCACTGCTACGGAGAAGGGATTACCCCCAATGCTAAAGGTGGTTTGGGTATTAAAGATGCTCATCTTGATTTTCTTCTTGTTTGTGTTTTTGATCCCATTTTCTACACTTGTTTTTTAGTATAGAAAGATTAATGTATTGAAGTAACTAAGTATTATTATTTAGAATCAACCGTCTTGGTATGATTCAATTACCATCACTTACATAAAAAGGATTTGTGAGTTATTCTATCTTTTTTCCGGTATTTACTCTTGAACTATGTCAAAAAATGGTAAAAAATCCTAGAATACTAGAAAGTATATATCATAATTATTTCAATAAATAGTAAGTATGGCAAAAAAGAAGTACGGTGCTTTTCATTGTTTAAAAATTTACGTCTTGTCCACCCCAGTAGGGGGCGTATGGCCATACGCCCCCTACTATGTTCATGTTAAATTTGTAGAGCAGGCAAGATGCCTGCTCTGGCTTCAATAGCAGGCATCTTGCCTGCTCTACATCTAAAAATAGGATGAACTATTTTATGGGGATTTTGTACAGAATTAACGCACTAGGATATTACATATGGGAATATATTTCATGGTTTCCAAGTAACGTATTACTTTGAGAGTACTTTCATTAATACTTTCCTGTTCTGTATTACAAATAATTTCTGGATTTACAGGTTGTTCATAGGGGTCATCAATGCCTGTGAATTGCCTAATTTTTCCAGATCTAGCTTGAGCATATAAACCTTTCACATCCCTATTTTCACAAGTTTCTAAAGATGCCTTGACATAAATTTCTACAAAATTTTCTGTCATCTGTCTTACTTCTTCCCTAGTTTCTCTATAGGGACTAATAGCTGCAACGATAGCAATGACTTGATGACGATTTAACATACTGGCTAAAAATCCAATCCGACGAATACTAATATTTCGGTCTTCTTTGCTAAAGCCTAAACCTTGGGAAAGATGATTTCTGACTATATCCCCATCTAAGACTTCTACACGAAAGCCTCGTCTTTTTAAGTTCAATTCTACTCCTTGAGAAATTGTGGTTTTACCCGCACCGCTTAAACCTGTGAACCACAAGGTTAATCCAGAAGATTCCATATTAATTTCCTATTTTGTGTTTCCTAAATTAGAATTTACTATTTTCATGTTCTTTTCCATTTATAAATCTGCTTTTCATAACTATTTCTGGGTCATAATTATTCTCTATCTACTCAAGCTAAATTTTCTTTAAGGGAATGGAAATGCTTTCCACCCAATTCAATTTGTCCTTGATTAATTCCCGCTTCTAATCTAGTTAATAGATATTCCATATTACCCGTGATTATATTTATTCCATGATCAGGTTCAGCAATACTGGCTAATTTAATATCATTCCCATACTGCATAGCGAGGTCAGACATTGCCAAGAAATTTAATACTCCTGATTCGTAAGTTCCACAAGGTAATGATGGATTGTCTATACCTGCGATATATTCTCCCATATCAAACCACTCCCAAGATGGATATCCATGAAAGTGAAAGATGGGTGAGCCATTATCTTCAATCAGTTGTGGCATATATAAAGAAGCACTAAGAACTATCGCTGCCATCACAAAAATATCATAAGAAGGTTGACTTTCTAGCATTTGTAGGTCATTTTTTCTTGGCAATTGCAGTGTAAATTTGCCTTTGATTAACCCAATTCTGACCATATCTCTTTCAAGATTAAGATTTGTTTTTTCTGAGCCAGAACGAGCGCTAACCAACCAAATATCCGGAATTTGTGCAAATTTTGTTTCTGCTGCCAATGTTTTCTTTATATACCATCTTCCCTGTTGATTCTGACGTACTTCATCAAAATTAAAATCTTTTACTGGTATAAAAGATAGCCATTCCTCCTCGGAGACTGCTTTTTTTCCATAATAGATGGGTTTTTCGCCATAAGCAACAAAACCATAAGAAACACCAGTTCTACCATCTACAATCCAGTTTAAAAAATCTTTAAGTGCTTCACTTTTGATAGCTTGAGCGAGTTTAAATCCTTGAGGTAGTAAACCTGTTGGTTTAATGCGCTTTCCCATCTCAATTAATTGTTGAGCATAAATAGATTCTTCAACATTAAAAACATCAACTTGGAAATTTTTAATGGATAATGGCAGAATAGGAACGTAAATTTTGGGGATAAGTGAATAAATGACAAATCTTTCTATTTGTTCTCTAGGATAAATAGAATCAGCAAGATTCATATTTAAAACTGAGAGGTTTTGACTATTTATACCAATTACAATTTGAGCTTTATTTTCCAATAAAATTTTGACCCCAATGGGAATTTTTTGTTGATAGTTAAGATCAGGGTCATTAAATATTTCATTAAAGTTTGTCAGTGTTATAGTTTGGGTATTAGTAGGTTCTTCAACTATGGTATGTTCTGAAAACCACCCTAGTAACTGGGTAATCCGGGAGGCTGAAATTTTACGTTTGCTGGAAATAAAACGAGAGTAAAAGCGATAAAAAGCTTCACCTAAAAAAAGCTTGCTATTTTTGATTATTGAGGATTTATTTTCCACAGCAATAACTGCATTGATATTTGATTTTACTGCTCTTGTTTTTAATTTTATTGGTTGGTTAATAAAAGGAATATCTATGACAAAATAAGTATCTTTTGTTGCATCAAGCCAAGGTTCAATTTGAACACCAGCTTCAGATAATTGTATTTTTAGTTCTTCTCTAAACCTTAAAATGTTTTCATTGCTAAAATTTTTTGGTAATTCTTTAAAAGTTACACGCAAATTTTTTGCCATCATCAGAGGATTAATTATAGGTGATTGATTTCTAAGAGCAAAACTTCCACCAATTAAATAACCTATTGTCTCTGGAGTTAAGTATTGATTATTTTTATCATGTTTAATTCTCGGAATTTCACAATTAGATTTTTCTTGCAAAAATGCCATAATCTCTGCTTTTCTCTCCACAAGTTCTGCTTGTAACTCTGTTGTTAAAGTTCCTTTAGGAGCATTGATTTTCAGCTTTTTACCACTGACTTCTAATTGAATATCTAGTTTTGATAATTTGGCAATTATTTCAGAAACATTCATGATTTTTTCTTTTCTAAAAATATCTAGACTCTGGAATTTTGGTTTAAATTAAGAAGGCTAAATTTCTATTATTTCTCGTGTTTGATTGTTTATTTGGCAAACAATGAATTTTGCAAGTTTCTCTAAATTGGCATTTTGCATTAAATCCAAGGAAGAAATACTAACTTCCAAAACATTCTCTATTTGTTGAGCAATACTCACTGCTATCATTGAATTCATCCCATAATGCTCAAAGTCAATTTTAGATTCGATAGTATCAATATTAATACCCAACTCTTTGCTGAGTAATTGAGTTAACCAATCTTGAATTTTATCTGTGGTAAAAGGCGCTGTTATAGCATCAATTTCAATATTATATTCAAGAGATTTTTGCCATTGTCCAACTATATTTAGACTATTTTCTAACCATCCTTGTTTACAAGCATGACGTTGAATTTTACCACTAGAAGTCTTGGGGATAGTTCCTGTTTTTAATAAGACAATTTTATCAGCTTCTAAATTATTTTCTGTGGACAAGGCGATTTGAATTGCTCCAACTATTTCATCTATATTCAAATTTCTTAACCGAGTTCTTTCTATCTCACAAACAATCACCAAATGTTCTTGTCCTTCACTTTCCATAGAAAATGCAGCACTACAATTAGTTTTTAGAAAAGGATGACTATTTTCTACAGTTAATTCAATATCTTGAGGATAATAATTATTACCTCGAATAATCATCATATCTTTCAATCTTCCGGTAACAAATAGTTCTCCATCACTCAAAAATCCCAAGTCTCCTGTCCGTAAAAAAGTTTCAGCATTATCTTTTAAATATGCATCAAAAGTATCTTGAGTTTGTTGTGGACTATGCCAATATCCTTGAGCAACACTAGGACTAGATACCCAAATTTCTCCTACTTTTCCATCAATACAGATTTGAAAAGACTCTGGATCAACAATTATTATTTTGGTGTTTAAACAACTTTTACCACATCCAATTATGGCTTTACTTCCTGGTGAATTTGGAGTTACATCTACAATTTTATTTTCTGCTAGAGCTTTTGTTTGTACCCATTTCACCACTGGATCTGATTTTTTATCACCACCACTAACTAATAGAGTAGCTTCTGCCATTCCGTAACAAGGATAGAAGGAATTACTTTTAAATCCATAATCCTTAAATTTTTCAACAAAAAGATTCAATGTTTCTGCTCGCACTGGTTCACTCCATTAAAAGCTATTTCCCAACTACTCAAATCAAGATTACCTAATTCTTCTAGTTCAATTTTTTTGATACATAAATCATAGGCAAAATTCGGTCCACCACTGGTAGTTGCTCTATATTTATGCATCGCTTTTAACCAACAAATCGGCTTTTGCAGAAAGACTACTGGTGGCATGAAAATACAGGTAATTCCCAGATACATTGGCTGTAGGACATTGCCAATTAGTCCCATATCATGGAACAAAGGTAACCAACCAACAAAAATAGTCTTCTCAGTATGACCAAATGTTTGATGAATCAAATGCTGATTATGAATAATATTTCCATGATTTACCATTACTCCTTTTGGTGTTCCCGTAGACCCAGAAGTATACTGCAAAAAAGCCAAACTCTCTTGTGTCAATGATTTTGGTACAAACTCTTGCACATCAGTTTCTATCGTATTTGTAGCTATCAACTTTAACTGGGCTAACTCTGGTTCTTGTTGCCATATCTTTTCAATATCATCCCGTATTGATGTGGTAGTTAGTGCTATCTTTGCTTGAGAATTATTGACAATCGACAGCAACCTAGATAATTTCTGATTACGTTTAGGTGGATAAACTGGAACTGCAATAACTCCAGCATATAAACAACCAAAAAAAGCTGTAATAAACTCCAATCCCGACGGATATAATAATAAAGCCCTTTCTCCTTGATACGTTTGAATATGTGCAGCGATCGCTCTGGCTTTTTGATCTAATTCTCCATAACTTAGACTTCCTGTTTCAGTTTCTCCATCTTGCAAGAAGATATATGCTTTTTGATTAGGTTGATTTTCAGCCCTTTTTAATAAAATATCAATGATTGAGGAATTGAATTGAAGATTTTGATCATCATTGTCTATATACATATCATTACTCCAGTCTTTTTCCCGGTTTAAAATTCAGTGATTGTTTATAAATTTATCTCGATAATCCTTAAAGGTATCTATTATATATTGAGGGGAAATATCAAACTGTTCTAGACTATAAAAATTACGTCCATATTTATTTTTTTTATTCTTGGTAACGTATTCTCTTACTATTTGTGCATCCTGATCAGAAAAAGGAATCTCTGTGTTTCCATATATGTTACGAACAAGAGTTTCTGGGTCTTTCAGTAGATGATGATAGTTGACATGGAAAATTCTTTTTCCTATAGATGAATTTGAAAAATCTACAGACCTTTGTGCTAAATTATCTGTTTTTAACAGAACATGATTAACTATATTACGCCAGTCAAGTGACTCCGTAGACAAACTATGTAATGATAAAGTTAATTTACAGTCACTTGGCACAGTTTCCAGAGGATCTCGATGAATTTGGACAATATTAGCTTCTGGTAATGCTTCCAGCAAAGATGGTAGCCAAGCAGCATGATAAGGACACTTGAGAGTTAAATTTTTGCCTGGTAATTGTTTTTGATAAAGAATTAATACTTTACGATAAAATTGATAGACTGCTCGCAAATCTTGACCTAGCAACCAACGAAGATAGCTATAAGTAGGAGCCATAGACCAAAAAAGCATAGACTGCATACTCAAGCGCAAACCAAAATGGCATTCATCTGGTAGATTAGGACGCATATAATGAATGGCATCCATACCATATATCTCACTAGCAATTCTCCAAGGTTCAAATATACCAAAAGCCTGCATTCGGCGAAAATCAGGCTGTTTTTGTACAGGATAAATAAATCTGTATAGCTCAATACCATTCGCATTTTCGGGAACACTTAAAAGACGATGTAAAAAAGTTGTTCCACTGCGGGGTAAACCCACAACAATTAATGGGTTAATTAATTTTGTATTCGCAAGTGATGGATCATCAATAAAAGCCTGTTCAACTTGTAAAAATCCCGACAGTCCAGTGACTATCATATTCCAAAAGTTCATTTTACCAAACCAATGTAACTGAGCCTCATCTGCCAAAGAGCGACACAAAACTGCCAATGCATCTTCAATCTTGGTCGGAAAACAAGCTGGTAAAGATGCATTTTGAGATGCTGCTTTGACAAGATTTTCAGGAGTTAAATTAGGAGCATTAATTCCTAGTTCTTTCGCCAGAGTATTGGGAAATTTTAACCAAAAAGGCAACGGTTTGCAATCAAAACCAACTAATTGATTCATTGTAATTTTTCAAACATATTCTAATGAATTTGATACAACCATTTTTGCCATTTCACCGTGCCTATCATCTTTACAGAATTAAAACATTCTGTCAAGCAGCATACGAATATTTCAGTAAGTTAGCGGAGAAAATAAATGTATATAAAAGAAGTTAAATTGAATTATTTTTGTAATAAAAGTATCAACTTAATTTACACTTGCACCTCACTGTACCAACCCAAATAATCTAAAAAAGACAATCAGACTACCTGATTTTAATTAGCTTTGATTGTCAAATCAAGGATTTCAATTTAATCCTGAATGATAAAAATACATCAATTTTTATCAGTGCAATAATTGAGTCAAGGGAAAATAGTTAGTCAAGTTAATAGTACTTTTTTGGGTAAGCACCGGAGCAAAAATTAAAAGCTCCGGACGAGATTTGAACCCGTGTCCCACTGACACTAATTCACAGGGGTCGATGCAGATGGCGAATTTTTAATCTAAGTTTGCTTAATCGAGTACGAGCCTCTCTCCTTACACCAGAAAATTGTTAAAATGCTAGCACAATCAATACACACAGAAATTGAGAAAATGCTGGAAAATCGTGATTATACCTTGATTATTGACAAAAGTGGCAGTATGGCCACCCCGAATCAAAAGGGTGGTAGAAGTAGATGGCAAGTTGCCCAGGAATCGACTTTAGCTTTAGCTACCAAGTGCGAGCAGTTTGACCCTGATGGCATTACTGTTTATCTCTTCGCTGGAAAATTTAAGCGATATGACAATGTTACCGCCGCTAAAGTATCGCAAATTTACCAAGAAAACGACCCATCGGGTAGTACCGATTTAGCTGCTGTCCTCAAAAATGCTACTGATGACTACTTTCAACGCAAAGCATCTGGTCAGTCACAACCCAATGGGGAATTAATTTTAGTGATTACTGATGGTGAACCAGATGATCGCAAAGCCGTGATGAAGGTAATTATTGAAGCTTCTCGTCGGATGGAACGAGATGAAGAATTAGCTATTTCTTTCATCCAAGTTGGTAAAGATGCCCAAGCTACTAAATTCTTGAAGATTTTGGATGATGAACTGCAAGGGGCTGGAGCAAAATTTGATATCTGTGACACCATCACCATGGAAGATATGGAAGATATCAGCTTGACGGAAGTATTGCTGAATGCAATTAATGACTAATTTTTACCTATGCTCAAACCAAATCAACGCCTGAAGATAGATGATACGGATGATAAGCTGTTTTATGCCTATCCTCGCTTTGTCACCCATGTTGATGAAGGTTTTATCCAACAGTTAACAAATTTATATCGTCAGCGACTAAAACCTAATTCCCGTGTTTTTGATATGATGAGCAGCTGGGTGTCTCATCTACCAGAAGAAATACAATTTGACCATATTGAGGGACATGGACTCAATGAAGAGGAACTTTTGCGGAATCCTCGGTTAAATCATTATATTGTCCAAAATCTCAACGAAAATCCCCAGATTCCTTTCCCAGATCAAAATTTTGATGCTGTTCTTAACTGTGTTTCTGTACAATATCTACAATATCCAGAGGCGGTATTTTCAGAAATTCATCGTCTGCTCAAACCTGGTGGTATCGCTATCATTAGTTTTTCCAACCGGATGTTTGCTCAGAAGGCGATTCAAGTTTGGCGCGAGGTAACAGAAAGTACTAGGGTTGAGCTAGTTAAGAGCTATTTCCATTCAATACCTGGATTTACTAACCCAGAAGTGATTATTTCTGAGTCAACTACACCAAATTTTTTACAGTGGTTGGGTTTACCAGGGGGAGATCCGTTCTATGTTGTGATAGCTTATCGGAGTGAGGGATAAAGGAGATGGGGAGGTGGGGAGGTGGGGAAAAGACTCTGAATCCTGAATAGCCGATCATAATTATCAAAAAGTAAATTTTTTTTGATAATCATCACATAAACCTTGATAATTGCCTCAAAGACCAAGCATTTAGGAGAGTCTGAACATGAATTTATACCGTGGAAAAAGAGTTTTTGCTAGTTTATTACTGTCACTATTACTACTAACCACTGCTTGCGGTGGTGCGAAAAAACCCCCTAGTCAATTTGATAAAGTTCAGCAAGATAGTAGTCGGCAATCCAAAGGTCTATCTGTGGCTAAAAATGCGACTCAGGGTAGCGAATTTAACAAATTCTTCCCAGCGGGTGGAGATGGTTATGATCGCGTCTATACTCAAGAGAAAAAAGGCTTTGCCGCTGCTAATTTGAAAAAAGGTGGTAAAGTCCTAGCAGAACTAACTATTTCTGATACCACTAGTACACCAGATGCAGCTGCAAAATTCTCTAAAAGTACTAAAAAAATTGGTGGTTATCCTTCCGTAGAAGTTGGTAAAACTCAAACTTCAGTTTTAGTCGGTAAGTATCAAGTCAAGGTACTTTCTAAAGCTCCCACTTTTACCGCTAGCGATCGCGCTAGTTGGATTCAGAAGTTTAATCTTGATGGTTTGTCTAAATTAAAATAAATCTGCTCATCTTACATCCCCATAAAAAATTCCCAATAAGGAGAAATCTGTGAGTAAATCAATTTTTGAATTGGTTGATGAATTACCAACCGGCGGACTAACTGTATCCATGTTAAAAGCACTTGATTTTGTCGCTCCTGGGGAGTGGCAAAATACAGTGGGATTTGTGAACACCATTAAAACCGTCACTGGTGAAGATGATGAAGCTTTAATTCAACAAATTGGTGAAAGAGCTATTTATCTGTTCAATGACAAATCTCAAGGCTATCAAACCGCCTTATGGCTTTATCAAACCGTTGATGGTACAGATAAAGCTCTGGGTGCAGCAGCTTTAGCTAATAAAGTTGGTGAGAGTATTCCCCTGTTAGGGTTTTTAAACTCTGTTACTCCGAAACCAGAAAAAGCTCAAACCATTGATTTGACCTTGAAATTAGTGGCTGAAGTCGTAGCTTTCTGTCAAATCAACGGAATTCCTGGAGATAGTATTGGGGATTTTGTCGGTGCTTTGGGTGAATATGGTGGTGAATCGCTGATTCGCCTGGTAGCATTAGTCTGTGTTGATGGTTTAGTTCCCTTGGGACCAAATTTCATCAACAAAGCTTTATCTGGTATCAGTCAGACCAATCCTCAAGAACTAGGACAAAACACAACTTATCAAAGTATTAAAGACACAATTCCTGGCAATAGTGATGCTGGTAAATTGGACTTTATCGGTAATAGTTTTGACTCAGTTAAGGGTTGGATGAGTGACCTAGTTGTACAGCACAATTTAACCCCACAAACAGTGGTGGGTAATTTGCGGAACTTCATGGAATTCAGCGAAGATAAATTAGACTATCTCGCAGCTTTCATAGATGTAGCTACCAATTACTACGAACATACAGGCACACAAACCTTAGCTCGTCGTTTAATTGAACGAGCTGTAGCTGAGATTTAATTTTCGACTAAATTGGGCATTGGAAATAAATTTTTACCAATGCCTAATTTACTGACGCATTTTTTAATTTAGAAGCGGCGATTATTCCGGTTTTCACCCCAGCTACCACGAGAAGAACCACCTTTTTCTTCGCGAGGTTTAGCCTTGTTGACCTTTAAATCCCGTCCCATCCACTCAGCACCATCCAGTGCTTCAATGGCGGCAGTTTCTTGCTCATCGTTTTCCATTTCCACAAAGGCAAACCCCCGTGGGCGTCCAGTCTCGCGGTCAGTTGGTAACTGCACACGATTAACCTTTCCGTACTCAGTAAAAGCTACCTTGAGGTCTTCTTCAGTAACCTGATAAGACAAATTCCCAACATAAATCGACATAAAAACGAATCTCCCAAACCAGAGACTGTAGAGAGTTAGATTCGGAGAGATGCATTTTCTGGAAAATTAAAACGACTTACTCACACCGAAAATAATCTTTGTATTCGGTCATTATAGCACATTTGATGAATCTTACCTAGTTAGATAAACTTCGTAAGAAAAATATAACTTTTTTACATAGAGATGCTCCCATTCCAGATATTTGTCGTTAGCACTACAATTTTATTAGCAACATTAAATCACTTTCATTTCATTTTCCAAAAAGTCGATCTTTCCTTCTGCTTGAACGTAGCCTTTTCAATTCCTAAACTAATTACCAGGGAATTGATTTAATATTTTTTCTGCGGACTGACACAGTATCTCTTGATACTGACCATTACTAGCTAATAAACCACCCCATTGATTAATATCATCAGTATTATACTGCAATGGGCTACCGTCAAAATGTGTAAACTTACCGCCAGACTCAGTTAAAATTAGTTCTGGTGCAGCCATATCCCAATCTTTAGGAGCAGACTGACCAGAAAGGGAAATATAAATATCTGCTTGCTGTTCCACTATCGTCGCAATTTTACAACCCACACTCCCAATTGATTTTTGATGTTGACAGGGTAGATTTTGCAATAAATACTCTAATTTTCCATGACGATGAGAACTACTCACCACTACGGTTAAGTCCTCAATTGGTTTACCCTGAGAGACTTGTAAGGGCATCGTCCCATTCGGAGTTTCCACAAAAGCACCACCACCAATAGTTGCATAATACAATTTTTGAGCTTCGGGTACTGCTACCACTGCTAAAACTGGACGGTGATTTTGGACTAATGCAATATGAACTGCATAATCCCCAGTTTTTTTAATGAAGTCTCTGGTTCCGTCTAAAGGATCAATAATCCATACTAATTCAGCCGGATCTTTACTCTGTTGAGATTTATACGTTTCTTCACTGATATAGCCAAATTTTTCCTGTCCTAATGCTGCTTGGAGACTGGTCAAAATATATTGATTGACAGCTAAATCTGCTAGAGTTACAGGCTCATTTTCTTTATATTGTATATCTAGATTGGGGTCTTTGGCAGTGCCGTGATAATATGATTGCAGTATATTAGCTGCGCCTCTGCCTACGTCACAGGCTAGGTTTAAAATTTCGCTGAGGTTTTCCATTGATTTTTGTCGATAATTCTGGATGCATTTAGTCTAAATGCATCCAGCGGCGTGTGCCGAAAAATTGACAGGAATTAGTCGCAATCTTAGCTGCTAGTGATAATGCTTCCCTAAAGTCTTGTTGTAAGATGTAATGACAGAAAGCACCGTGGAAAATATCCCCCGCCCCTAAGGTGTCTTTTGCCTGAATTTTGGGCACATCTATATAACCAGTATCATTTTTGGTGAAATAGCGAATCGGTTTTTCTCCGTGGGTAATCGCGATGTGGGGAATGCCAAAATTATGAAGATAAGTCAAAACTTCCGCTTCGGTTTCACAATTGGGGGGCTGAAAATTAGCTGAACAGATGGCATAGTCTACAAAAGGCAAAATTTCGGTAAATCCTGGTTTCCAACTCCCACCATCAATGACAACCGGAATATTCTGATTTTTAGCTTTTTGGGCGATTAAACTCCCAATTAATGGTTGATGTCCGTCAATTAGCACAATATTAAAATTAGGAAAAATATCTATGGGGACAGATGTGTGATTAACTTGAGTTTTTACAGCATTAATAGAAATCACTGCGCGTTCACCTGTTGTTTCTGTGACCATAATCGAAGAAATCGGTGGTGGTGTCTTTCGATGGGGGTCAAGATCAGCGATCGCCGTCTGGTAATTGGCTAAATCACTTTTAATTAACTGGGTCATGGGATGCGAACCAACTACACCCAAGATTTGAGATTGATTACCGAGATAGCTAAAAGCTACGGCGGCATTTGTGGCTCGAACCGCCTGCTGCTACAGTATAGTCACTAGCCACCAACTTCTGATTCTGTTCCGGAACCGATGCCGCTAGATAAATTAAATCTACAGTTACTAGACCGACAAATAAGCCAAAATTAGTCATTCTCTTTATTCCTATCATCATGCCCAGCGATCCCAAACCAGGAACTCTTTACGTTGTCGCTACTCCCATTGGTAATTTGGAAGATATCACCTTTCGAGCCGTGCGGATTTTACAAACAGTAGATATAATTGCCGCAGAAGATACACGCCACACTGGGAAACTACTACAACATTTACAAGTAAAAACTCCCCAGGTCAGCTATCATGAGCATAATCAGGCTAGTCGGATTCCCGAATTATTAGAAAATTTACATCAGGGTAAAGCGATCGCTTTAGTTAGTGATGCCGGGATGCCGGGAATTTCTGATCCAGGATTTGAATTGATTCAAGCGTGTGTTGATGCTAACATCCCAGTGGTACCTATTCCTGGTGCTAATGCTGCTATTACAGCATTAAGTGCATCTGGATTACCCAGCAATAGATTTAGTTTTGAGGGCTTTTTACCCACCAAATCTCAACAACGACGAGAACATTTAGGCGCTTTACAAACAGAATCTCGGACATTGATTTTTTATGAGTCACCCCATCGTTTGCGAGAAACTTTGCAAGACTTAGAATTAATTTGGGGGGGCGATCGCCAGATTGTCTTAGCACGAGAGTTAACTAAATTATATGAAGAATTTTGGCGGGGGACTATCACCGAGGCGATCGCCCTGTACACGCAACGAGAACCCCAAGGAGAATATACTCTAGTTGTGGCCGGCATCTCCCCTCAAAAACCCCAGCTCACCGACACACAACTAAAAGCCGAATTGCTAGATTTAATGCAACAAGGAATTTCGCGATCGCAAGCCAGCCGACAATTAGCAAAATTGACTGCCCTCAACCGTCGTGTATTATATCAATTAGCACTTTCTATCGTGATGGATTCTGATGACGCGAACAGTGAGAGGGAGTGAGTATTGGAGTACACAATCTAAAAACTAGTGGTAGATAAATCAAAAATTCTGTAGGTTTTGAGTCTGTATTAAAATAATCAAAATATGCTAATGTACTAAGATTAATATTTGGTTGAGTGGCAGTTTTACAGCCAATAAAACACAACTAAATCGCCTCAGTTCCATAGCAAAACTCTTTTATCTAATCAGGTATGAGAGTTTTACTCTGATGAGAGGCTGATACTACAATGCAAATTATTGATAAATGAAGGACTAGTACAGAATGACCCAAGTGGTTCTAGGAGAAAACGAAGGAATAGACTCAGCACTACGTCGGTTTAAACGCCAGGTTTCCAAAGCTGGAATATTAGCTGACGTGAAGTATCATCGGCACTTTGAAACCCCATTAGAAAAACGTAAACGGAAGGCAGTCGCAGTTAGACGTAGCCGCCGTTTTAAATAAACTTCAATCAAGAATGTACTGCACCCCTAATGGCATTGAGGGTGATTTTTTATCCATGCATGGGGTGCGTCATATAGCAGTGGTTAATTGGCCAAGTCAGAAATATCTAATGTTCGACTATTACAAAAATTCATAGCTTTGACTACTCCTTGTTTGAGACTGAGTTCGACCGAATCAGTTACAAACTGAAGTACTAGGGACATTAACTTATTTTCAGCAGCGGAAAATCGTCCTAGTACATGAGAGATAGTTTCTGAATCATCACTATTAACAGCACCTTTTGGTTTACCAATCCCAATCCGTAAGCGGGGAAAATCTTGAGTACCAAGATGAGAAATAATACTTTTCATACCATTATGTCCCCCAGCCGAACCAGATAAACGCAGCCGAGTTTTGCCCAAAGGTAAGTCCATATCATCGTAAATGACTAAGACCGACTCAGGCGGTAGTTTATACCAACTGGTGACAGATTGGATGGACTGTCCTGAGCGATTCATATAAGTTAGCGGTTTTAATAAGCGGACTTTAGCACCGCAGATAATGCCTTCACCGTATTCCCCTTGAAACTTTCGATTTTCCACCAAGGGGATTTTCCAAGTCCGAGAAAGTGTATCTATAGCTGCAAAGCCGATATTATGGCGAGTTTGATCATATTTTGGTTCAGGATTCCCCAAACCAACGATTAATTGGGGAATTATCAGCACAGCAGCTTCTGTCATTTCTGGAATAATGTCTTAGTTGGTAGAGGAAGAACCAGTGGTATTTGGTGGTAGTGTAGCCGATTCAATTTGCTTCGGTTCTAATTCAGCCGTAGTTTTCACCGATTGCTCCAAATTTTCGGCTTCTCGCTTAAACTCATTTTGAAACTCATTAGAAGCTTGCTGAAAACTGCGAATAGTTTTACCCAAACTGCGACCAATTTCTGGTAACTTCTTATGAACCGAAGATTAACAACGCTACAATCATAATTAATCCCATTTCTGGCAATCCCATCCCAAATATATTCATAATCTTCTCTCCACTAAACCCAAAACCAACGAAAAAGTCTACATATAGTCTATCTGGTAATTACAACTCCAACAGTCCACTTTGATTTTTAATTTTCCCTGTTCCCTGTTCCCTCTCCTCTGACAATTAATAAAAAACCCGGACAAGCCGGGTGTGAGTTAACTGATTATCCAAGCTTAATAGCTGTATATTAGTTAGTTGCCTAAGCTCCGCCAATCTACAAGCACATCCTGAATCAAGAATGACTTATTGTAAAGTTGCAGAATAATCAAGAGAAACACGAAAAATAACGCCATAAAAACAGCCATTAAGGGGGTAGTACTCCAACCTGGGGCTACCTTACCATATTCAGAGTTTAAGGGTTTGAGGATATCTCCCAATCTAGTCCGTTGTGCCATAGTTCACCTAAGAGTTAGTTACCAAAGCTTTTTTAAATTTTCTGTGACATTTCCCACCCTAGAAGGTATGAGATGTTGGGCTGAACTTGCGTACTTGCTTAAGGTATCTTTAATCGCAGGCATTGCAGTCCATTATCCTACCGTGGGTATCTCAATCTTGGCCATAATACCAAGGAAAGGGTTAACTAAACACAGGGAAGTTAACAGTGATCCGGTTTTTCTTCAAATTTTGTAATATTCTAGAAGAATAATTCTCATAAATCTATGCTTTAAAATCATGGAACCCTCAATATTTATCACTATTTCGGTTGGTGTGGCTTTAGTGGCAATCACAGGTTTCGCAATTTATACTTCCTTTCACCCCATCCGAACAACTTGATGACCCCTTTGAAGATCATGAAGATTAACGGGGCAATCTACGGTGTGTTCATAAGTCATTGATAAATCTCGCGAATTCCACTAATCCTGAAAGCACATCTCTTATCCCCCCTACAGTGTACACACAAGTAATCCTGGCATAGGTTTGGATCTTTTTTCAGATGGGAATTTGAGTAGGGGCGTATAGCCACACGCCCCTACTCAACTATTTAAGCACTAGAGTTTTCTGGCGGTTCAAATTTATAGCCGTAACCACGCACAGTTTTAATAAACTCCGGTATACTAGCATCAACTTCCATTTTTTTGCGTAGTTGACCAATATGTACATCAACTACTCTTCCATCTCCCACATAATCACAACCCCAAATTTTTTGAATTAATTCGGGACGACTCCAAGCTTGTCCAGGGTGACTAGCCAAAAAATGTAAGATATTAAATTCCAGTGCCGTCAAAGCTAAAAGTTTATCATTAAGTGTGACTTCCCGACCTTCTGGATTAATTTCTAGCTGTTTGAAGATCAGACGTTGTGATGGGCTAGGGTTAATATAGCGTATCCGTCTTAATAGGGCTTCTACTCTGACTTCTACTTCTGCAAGACTAAATGGTTTAGTCATAAAGTCATCAGCACCAACAGTTAAGGCTCTAATTTTATCTGCTTCATCATTGCGTCCAGTTAGTATCATCACCAAAACATTAGTCCGACTTTGCATATCCTGGCAAAGTTGATAACCATTAATATCTGGCAAATTCCAATCTAGAATTACTAAGGTGGGATCTAATTGTTCAAACAGCATCATTGCTGTTTTCCCATCTGCTGCTGCTTCAATTTGATACTTTCGGCTTAAAAAGCGATAAATAAGATTACGGACGCTAGCATCATCATCGACAATGAGAATTTTAGGAATGTTGGCAGGTAGAGTGTCCATAAATATGATATATCGTTGATTTGGTGATTTACTCTGGCTATAACCTAGTTTTGTTGTTTATAGAAATCCGATTTGATTTTTGCAGTTATTTTGACTACGGATTACTCAAACTAAATGGAATTTCTCTATTTTGCCATTGTGTTAATACTCATATTTACTAAGGCTAATCAGCAATTGTACTATGCGTATTTCCTAAATTTTCTCCCAAGTTTAAAAAATGTGCAGCTATCATAAGGCTTAAGTATTATACGAGTAATGTATAATTTTCAACTTTTTTGGGAAATTAAACCGATAAATTTACAAAAATTTATGGAAGTAGGAAGTAGGAGACTCTTAATTACGTGCAATTGCATCCCTAGTTGCTTTATAAGCTTCAATAAAAGTTCGGAATGATTCTTCCGATATTTTTTCTGCTACTAAATCCCCTACTACCTGTTCAAGAATCTGATCTAGTTTTTGTAGAAGTAAATCCTGATCTCGTTGACGATACTGTAGTAATTTGACTACAACTTTAATATAGCGAGCAGAATTTTCTCTTTGCTGATGTTCAATCACTGATTGAATAATTTTTTTATCTCGTTCTATCGCTTCTCTAGTTGTTTTATAAGCTTCGTTAAAAGTTCGGAATGATTCTTGAGAAATACCTTCGGAAATTAAGGCTTTTGCAGCTTGATTAAATGTATCATCTAATAGATTTTGTCTATCTTCAATGTTTTCTTGCCCTGATTTCATTAAATTAATAGCTGATTTAAGATACTCATCAGCTTCATCTTTTTTACTTTTTTCTATCCAGATTTTTATTTGTCTAACCCATTGAAATGTCAGCGCTAAAACTGTTAGGAAAAAACCTAGTAAATCAACATTTGCTTTAATAAAAGATGGTTGATTTCGCTCATAAAAGGTTAACGCACCAGGATGCAACGGAATATTTCCACTACTTGTATCAATTGGACGATTAATATCTGCAATTAAAGGTTTAATTTCTCTCTGTTCTTGGGCAATCGCATTGGCTATTTCTTGACGATATTCATAGATAATCCGGGTTAATTTTTGGAGTAGTTGTTCATCTACTTTCTCACTACTTAACAACAATCTAGATAATGCTATTGTGGGTAAGTTAGTTCTAGGTACAGAAGGTTCACCTTTGTAAGCACCTTGAGGAATAATTGCATTTTCAAAGCTAGGATACTTAATTTTCATGGCTTCTGCTTGAAAAATTGGGACTAATACTCCTTGATGATGATTAACCAAATAAGCAATAGATTTGTTCCCGAGAGCGCGGACACGAAATAGAGCCACAGTATCAGAGCGCTTAATAAAATCTTGATCTGCTTTCTGATCATCATAACCCGGAATAGGATTACCTCTAGAATCTAAACCTGTAATTTTAAAGTCATTTCTATTCATACCATAATGTTCTGCTACAGTCAGAAAAGATTGGTATTGTCCACCATTAGTAGGTAGTGCTATTGTCTTACCTCTCAGTTGTGTAAATTGATTGATTTTCGGATCTTTAACCACCAATTGAAATAAATCTTTATATAAAATAGCTACAGTTTTAACTGGAACTTTTGCTTGATTAACCTTACCTACTTCCTGAACAGCTACATCTACTTGAGCAGTTGCTAACTCAACTTGACCTTGTTGTAACAGCTCAATATTTTTGGGACTACCCTCAGTTTCTTTGATTTTAATTTTGATGTTACTTCTACGTTCAACTACTTCTTTTATAGCTGTGCTGATAATATAACTTTCCCCGGTTTTATCTCCAGCAGCAATAGTAAGTTGAGGTACTTGTAGTCGATGAATTATCTGCAAAATAATTGTACAAATTAACCCAAAACTAGCCATTCCTAAGCTGACAAAAATTATTTTAGATAGAGTATCTTGATTCTGAATTAGACTCAAAAACTTGAATTGAAGATTATTTTGAGATTTTTTCATATTTCTACAGAAGAGAGAACAGTAAATAATACCGTCAAAAAACAATTAGTTTCTTTGTTAAAATCGTAAGAATAGTTTATTAATAAGAGATTATCATCAAATTAAATTTAGATTATCAACTACTTTCGTAAATGCACATATTATTAATTAATTGAGAGAAGTATGTCCAAAGATTTATTCGGTCTGAAGAATTCAGCCCTGAGAAAGAGCAATTTTATGGAGATGATCAATAAATTAATGACTAATGCAATTAGAAATAAAAACAATGCCTAACAATCTCGTCAGCGGTATTATGTCTCCTCCTCCACCTGTAAAAGCACAATCAGATGTTCATCTAGTTAAATCACGTTTGGAATGGGGAGAGCCGGCTTTTACAATTTTGGATGTACGCAATTGCCAGAGTTTCAATGAAGGTCATATCATGGGAGCCATGTCTATGCCTTTAGCTGAAGTAGTAGAACGTGCAGCAGAATCCTTAGATAGAAGACGTGATATTTATATCTACGGTGCTAATGATACCCAAACTGCTCAAGCTGCTCAAGCACTCAGAAAAGCAGAGTTTGGAAATACATCAGAACTCAAAGGTGGATTAGGTGCATGGAAAGCCATTGGTGGTCCAACTGAGGGTTATAACTAATTTAAGTAGGGGGATGGGGAGATGGGGAAAACTCTTAGATATTATCAATGTTCAAATAAGTCTTTGAATTGCAATAAATCTAAACTAACAATAGTTGGTAAAACTTGAAAACATTCTTGAGCAAGTTCCCAGCGTCCCTCCCTTTCCAGCATTTGTCTGAGTTTAGACTGCACACTAAGCAAGTAACGGACATCATTAGCAGCGTAATTTAGTTGAGCATCAGATAAATTAGCGGCATTCCCCCAATCGGAACTTTGAGAGCTTTTATCTAATTCTACTAATTCTAATTCTTGGACTACTTCCTTCAGTCCATGACGATTAGTATAAGTCCGAGCTAGTTTACTAGCAATTTTAGTGCAAAATAGGGGTTGTACGTGAATTCCCAAATTATACCGCAAAGTAGCAATATCAAATCGAGCAAAGTGAAATACTTTGAGAATATGGGTTGCTTCCAAGAGTTTTTTTAAGTTTGGGGCTGTAGTTTGTCCTTGAGCAATCCTCACTACAGCCACTTTAGCATCCAAGTTACACAATTGCACTAAACACAAACGATCTCGCTGTGGTAATAACCCCATAGTTTCCGTATCAATAGCGATAGATTCAGACTGTAGATATTCTTCTACCGTTGCATCACTCAAATCGCGATCGCTGATCTGAAAATCTGGTAATGTCATAATTTGACTCAAAAATCAATAACGTGGTGTCTAGCAGAAATAAATCCCTCACCCACTACATTATCATTCCAGCAGTGAGAGTTTGCAGAAACTTTGAGTGGTCATAATCTGTAATAATCCAAGTACCAGAATTAGGAGTCATCTTCGCTCCCCATTCTCCTTGCTCTCGATATAACTCTACTTCTGCCCAAGTGCCAATTGATTCATTAATAGCACAGCAAGCAGCTAACGGGTCGTGAAACTTCTTACCTTATTGTATGCTCCGATGGGGATATCTAAACCAAATAGATTGGAAATAGCATGATTTACTAATCCAATTTGTGCTGGAGTTCCCGGAGTAACTGTTACAGCTTTAAGATTAACTTCCGGATGTCCCAGTAATAATAATAAAGTTAGGAAGTCATCAGGATCAGACGTTTCCATATCCCAAACTACGTCTATCATTATATTTATTTTGCGGTAATATATTTTTAGTCAGTTTATAATGTGTACAACTATCAATTTTTCTAATATATCCAGGAGTTTTTATGCCAAAGTCATTCATATCTGGAAGTTCTTGAATATTATTTGGAAGCATTTTTTAAAGTTATTAACTCCTATATATCTTCCCAAGCTTCTTTTGCATATTCCTTTAGATAATTATCATGTTCCTCATCTGATAAAAAATGTTTTAACTGACTCTTGATAAATTCAGAATCTATCTCATCTTCCATAATTAGCAAAGCATCTATAATTGCTGTTTTAATTAAACGTCTGTTGCTATCAGGTATCAATTTTATGATAGCATCAAATCTTTGTTGAGCAGGAATATGAGTAGCACAAGCAATACTTTTGATCAGGATTTCCCATCTTTCTTCTAAAAGAAATATATCCTTGATGCCATTATTTATTTTTGGCATACTTTCAAGAGTAGAAATAATTATATTTCCACATTCAGCTAAAAGCATGACTGTAGCATCAAAAGCTTCAGGAATTTTTCTGGAAGTCCCCCTCTTTAATATTTTCAATATTAAATTAGTAGATGTTATGTGTTTAGCAATAGTTTCAGTACGTCCTTTTCTTTGACTTGGATCAGACTGGAAATAATGGTCTATTAAAATAGACATATAGCCAGGGGTCAGGAATAAAAGCCGCTTGCTGTATAGCCCTTTGCGGGAAATTTTGTATTTCATTTAACTGAGAACCGCTATATACAATAATATTAGCATTTATTTCCATCACTAAGAGGATGTTTGAAAAGTCAAAAGGTTAAAAACTTTACTATATTACAATACAGTTCAGTTAAGGAAGGAAGTAATATTGTCATCCTGACGGTCGGGAAAGATGACAAATTATACCTGCTTGTAACTTTTCAAACACCCTCTAAGCCATAGATATCTGGTTGAATTTTTCTCGTTATCCATTACAGGTAGGGATAGAGCCAATAATAGTCAAGTTATAATTAATTCTGATACGCTGTTACTTGCCCTCGACCTAATCCACTAATATCATAAAATAAGTTTAACTATCTCTACCTTTTAGCAGAAAGTCTAATGCCAGAAGTGATGAAATTAGTGTATTATGCGCCAATGAAGGCGATCGCTAAAGGTTGTAGTCGTGGTTAAGGACACTGGAAAAAGGATAGTTGATGAAGTACTGTTGAGAGAGGGTGTTGCTGAAAGGGCACAAAGCCAAGTTCGTTCCCTAATCAGATTACCAGCACCCTTCCAATGGCTAGAGAGATTCACTTGGCTAATACCGATATTTCAAGAAAAAACTGCTCCTCTAACCAATAAGGTGAAAGAGCGATTCCCCAGCTTGTTCAAGAAAGAGCAAGATTTGGATGCAGTGATACCAGGGGAAACTACATCTGTGATTGCGCTCCAACGAGAGGTTATTCCTCCCGTTGACTCAATTTACCGGAAGTACAGATGTGTAGATGGTAATACTCTCGGTTGTACATGGCCGCAAACTACTGTCAATGAGGATGTTGAAGCTAAGAATTGTTTCAAATGTGGTTTCCCGGTGGTTTTACCCCCAAAAACTGAATTTCGGGGCTATCGAGGTCGATATCGCATTGAAAGTTGGTTAGGATATCGGGGGATGGGTCGTTTATATCGGGGAATCCAAGTTACAGACCAACAGCCAATTATCGTTAAAGAATATTTACTTCCTACAGTTGCTTTTAACCCAGAGGAAACTAAACAGAGAAAATTAGCTTTTGAACGTTTGGCGGGATTGAGTTTAGCTGATGGTAGAATTCAAGATATTCGCTTAAATTCTCCTTGGGATGCGATCGCTGATCCGGTAAGAGAGCGTTGTTATCTAGTCACTTATGGTAATCAAGATGCATATCCTACCTTGAGTAATTACTTAGCTACCCAGGGGAAAATGACCAGTATGGAAGTGCGTCGGGTACTTGGTCAAGTATTGCAAACTTTACAATTTCTCCACGGACAGAAATTTACCTTTCCCTCCGGTCAGATTAAACAGGAAATTATCCACGGTAATATAAGTCTTGATAGTCTATTAATTAGCAAAAATTCTCAAGAGTTTTTTATTCATTTGAGTGATTTAGCACTTTGGGAACGTTTATTTGATTTACCCACAATTAAGCAGGAAGATTACCAAGTCTCTCATGATTTGACAGCTTTAGGATATGTGGCTTTTTATCTTTTAGCTGGAACTACCATAGAATCAGAGAATAAGCAATTACTAAATCCCAAATTAGAACAACATTGGCAATTAATAAATCCACCAGTAGACCCAAACTTAAGAACATTTATTTACCAACTTTTAAATACATTTACTACTGCTGAAGAAGCAAAAATTGCCCTATCAAAAATTCCCCTACCTCCTCCCCAAGATTATTCATTAGAAATTACTGGGGAAGCAGAAGTAGATAAAAGTAAATTACATCGTCCACCTTTACTAGTTTTAGGAATACTCGGTTTTCTTTTATTGGGTTCATTATCATGGTTTTTATTCAGTAGGTTTCAAAATGCTGGAGCTACTTCAGAAGATGTCACCGTTTGTTGTTTAAAAAATGTCTCTGCTGTACCTCCAGGAAATTACTTTTATGGTGCTGAAAAAAATAGTACTTGGAACCATATATTACAACAAACCAATTTGATTCTGCAAAATAAAACTCTGGAAAATAAGCTTAAGGAAAGTCAGCCAAAGTTGAATCTATATTATCAACCGGATGATACTATAGAACAAATCCTGAATAAAATGGAATCAGGAAAAATAGATTTTGCTATGACTAATTTGGTTAATGAAATAGCCGCACCTCAATTGCGATATAAAGAGGTTGCTTATGATGGTTTAGTTGTATTTGTGGCTTTTAGTTATTCCCAACGTGATAAAAGTTTACCCAAAGCATTAAATGGTCAAATCAGCTTTGAGCAAATCCGGGATTTGTATACGGGGAAAATTAAAAATTGGAGTCAGTTACCGGGAGCTAATTTACCTAATATTCCGGTCAAACTTTATGTTCCTAATCAGAAAGAAGCATTGAGAATCTTTGAAAAACGAGTGTTGAAAGATGATAATGCTATTACTACTTTCAGAGATTTACAAGAAAATAATGGTTCTACACTTAGTTACAATCCAAATCGACCAACAAGTATTACTACTCTGTCTACCATAAATATGTTACGCGAAGTATTGCGTGACTTTGAAGATAGGGGAATTGGTAGTATTGGATTTGCTACGCTGAGTCAAGTTTTTGGACAGTGTTCTGCTTATCCGTTAGCAATTAGCGACGAACGCAAACCCGCAATTCAAAGTCTAGTATTAGACAACGGTAATACCATAGACCCCAATACGGATTTATGTGATGATAAAGGCAACTATAGAGCTAATATCCGAGTATTTAAAGATGGTAGCTATCCATTGGGATATCCCATCATTGTAGTTTATCCAGGAGATAATAGTCGTCCCCCCATTGGTCAAAAATTTGCCGAAATGTTGAAAACAGATCAGGTACAAAGGCTTTTAGAGAAAGCTGGTTTAGTACCACTGCAAAAGACGAATAGGTAATAGCATATAGGGAATGGAAAAACTTTCCTGGTTAATTTTCATTTCCCCATCCCATTTCATATTTAAGTTTTCGGAAAACTCTCTATACTTTCCCTTGCTCCCTATTTCATGGTGGGAGGTATTTGAAAACTAGACTAAAGTCTAATGGTCTAATTGGGTATCTCTTAATACAATGTTATTTATTTATGGTGATGGATTATGCCAGAAGCCAGTAGCAAGCATGATAGCTCTCAAGCAATGGCCAAGTTAGCCACTAAGGTGATGGGCGATCGCAAATTGCTATCTATCCTCAGTGAAGAAGTGTATAAACTAATGCTAAATGATTTACGACACCAAAGAGAACGTAACTAAAATTAAGGGAGAGGGTAATTTATGGCAGGCGATCGGGAACTAAATTATGTAACAGCCAATCGTTTCTATGTAGAGATAGGTGGTAGTATTAGCGCCTCTTTTACCGAATGTCAAGGTTTAGGTGTTAGTATTGAAACCGAGAAATTTGATGAAGGGGGTGTTAACGATCAACAAAAAGTTCTGATCAAACCAGCCAAATTTGATGACGTTACACTTAAACGTGGTCTGACTAATGACTTCATATTTTGGGATTGGATCAATAAGGTTCTGAGTGGTAAACCAGAGCGTCGAAACGTAAATATTTTAGTTTTTAATGCCGCAGGAGACACGATTCAGAGTTGGACGCTGATTGGAGCTATTCCTACCAAATGGAAAGCACCAAGTTTAAGTGCTGATTCTACTAATGTTGCAATCGAGGAATTAGTTTTAACATATGAAGGCTTGAAAGTTACTTCCGATAGCTCTGGTGGTGCAACAGTTGGATTAGATTGCGTTTTGGGGTACTTTCCTAGTTTTTAATTAATTAAAAATGTATGCCAAATAATAGTCAAAACCAAAATGATAGTCGTAATCATCCAGAGTTAGATGTGCAAAGTCCTTTTGTGACTCATAAAGCTTTGGGACAAGACTTCCTTAGTCCAAAATTTCTGTCACCTTTAGGTTCTCAACCTTTATCAAATTTTAGTCCTTCGGGTTTTAGTAATTCGGATTCATTAAATCCCCCATCATTTAACAATCCATATAAAAATTCACCGTTTTTTCCTGAATATAAAGCAGATTTTTCTCCTAATGCACAAACATCTATTCAAACAAAATTAGAAAACGAAATTTCTTCCGTTACTCAAAGCAGTGAGATTCCTCCCACTGGGGTAAGTGAACTACCTGGGATTCAGACCAAATCAGAAAACGAAACTTCTCCCGTTACCCAAAGTAGTGAAATTCCTTCCGATGCGGTAAGTGGATTACCTGGGATTCAACTCAAGTCAGAAAACGAAACTTCTTCCTTTGCTCAAAGCAGTGAAATTCCTTCCGATGCGGTAAGTGAATTACCTGGGATTCAACTCAAGTCAGAAAACGAAACTTCTCCCGTTACCCAAAGTAGTGAAAATGGTTCCACTGGGGTAAGTGAACTACTTGGGATTCAACTCAAGTCAGAAAACGAAACTTCTTCCTTTGCTCAAAGTAGTGAAATTCCTTCCGATGCGATAAGTGAATTACCTGGGATTCAACTCAAATCAGAGAACGAAACTTCTTCCTTTGCTCAAAGCAGTGAAATTCCTTCCGATGCGGTAAGTGAATTACCTGGGATTCAACTCAAGTCAGAAAACGAAACTTCTTCCTTTGCTCAAAGTAGTGAAATTCCTTCCGATGCGGTAAGTGAATTACCTGGGATTCAACTCAAGTCAGAAAACGAAACTTCTTCCTTTGCTCAAAGTAGTGAAATTCCTTCCGATGCGATAAGTGAATTACCTGGGATTCAACTCAAATCAGAAAACGAAACTTCTTCCTTTGCTCAAAGCAGTGAAATTCCTTCCGATGCGGTAAGTGGATTACCTGGGATTCAACTCAAGTCAGAAAACGAAACTTCTTCCTTTGCTCAAAGTAGTGAAATTCCTTCCGATGCGGTAAGTGGATTACCTGGGATTCAACTCAAATCAGAAAACAAAACTTCTTCCTTTGCTCAAAGCAGTGAAAATGGTTCCACTGGGGTAAGTGAACTACCTGGGATTCAGACCAAATCAGAAAACGAAACTTCTCCCGTTACCCAAAGTAGTGAAATTCCTTCCGATGCGGTAAGTGGATTACCTGGGATTCAACTCAAATCAGAAAACGAAACTTCTCCCGTTACCCAAAGTAGTGAAAATGGTTCCACTGGGGTAAGTGAATTACCTGGGATTCAACTCAAGTCAGAAAACGAAACTTCTCCCGTTACCCAAAGTAGTGAAAATGGTTCCACTGGGGTAAGTGAATTACCTGGGATTCAACTCAAATCGGAAAACGAAACTTCTTCCTTTGCTCAAAGCAGTGAAATTCCTTCCGATGCGGTAAGTGAATTACCTGGGATTCAACTCAAGTCAGAAAACGAAACTTCTCCCGTTACCCAAAGTAGTGAAAATGGTTCCACTGGGGTAAGTGAATTACCTGGGATTCAACTCAAATCGGAAAACGAAACTTCTTCCTTTGCTCAAAGCAGTGAAATTCCTTCCGATGCGGTAAGTGAATTACCTGGGATTCAACTCAAGTCAGAAAACGAAACTTCTCCCGTTACCCAAAGTAGTGAAATTCCTTCCGATGCGGTAAGTGAATTACCTGGGATTCAACTCAAATCGGAAAACGAAACTTCTTCCTTTGCTCAAAGCAGTGAAATTCCTTCCGATGCGGTAAGTGAATTACCTGGGATTCAACTCAAGTCAGAAAACGAAACTTCTCCCGTTACCCAAAGTAGTGAAAATGGTTCCACTGGGGTAAGTGAACTACCTGGGATTCAGACCAAATCAGAAAACGAAACTTCTCCCGTTACCCAAAGTAGTGAAATTCCTTCCGATGCGGTAAGTGAATTACCTGGGATTCAACTCAAATCAGAAAACGAAACTTCTCCCTTTGCTCATGCTCAAAGCAGTGAAATTCCTTCCGATGCGGTAAGTGAATTACCTGGGATTCAGACCAAATCAGAAAACGAAACTTCTCCCGTTACCCAAAGTAGTGAAATTCCTTCCGATGCGGTAAGTGAATTACCTGGGATTCAACTCAAATCAGAAAACGAAACTTCTTCCTTTACTCAAAGCAGTGAAATTCCTTCCGATGCGGTAAGTGAATTACCTGGGATTCAACTCAAGTCAGAAAACGAAACTTCTCCCGTTACCCAAAGTAGTGAAATTCCTTCCGATGCGGTAAGTGAATTACCTGGGATTCAACTCAAATCAGAAAACGAAACTTCTTCCTTTACCCAAAGCAGTGAAATTCCTTCCGATGCGATAAGTGAATTACCTGGGATTCAACTCAAATCGGAAAACGAAACTTCTCCCTTTACCCAAAACAGTGAAAATGGTTCCACTGGGGTAAGTGAATTACCTGGGATTCAACTCAAATCGGAAAACGAAACTTCTTCCTTTACCCAAAGCAGTGAAATTCCTTCCGATGCGATAAGTGAATTACCTGGGATTCAACTCAAGTCAGAAAACGAAACTTCTCCCGTTACCCAAAGTAGTGAAATTCCTTCCGATGCGATAAGTGAATTACCTGGGATTCAACTCGAATCAGAAAACGAAACTTCTCCCGTTGCTCAAAACAGTAAAAATGGTTCCACTGGGGTAAGTGAACTACCTGGGATTCAGACCAAATCAGAAAACGAAACTTCTCCCGTTACCCAAAGTAGTGAAATTCCTTCCGATGCGATAAGTGAATTACCTGG